>NZ_OZ310198.1:0-3721309 GCF_970647075.1 Vreelandella mediterranea
GTGTCACTCGCGCTTTGGCAGCAGTGCCTGGATTATCTGCAGGACGAACTAAGCTCCCAGCAGTTCAATACATGGATTCGCCCCTTGCAGGCCGAAGAAGGGGGCGCCAACGAGTTGTGTCTGTTGGCGCCTAACCGCTTCGTGCGTGACTGGGTGAGCGATAAGTACGCCAAACGCATTAGCGAGCTGATCCGCGAGCTCGCCCCGGCCAAGCCGCCTAAAGTGAGTTTGACCGTCGGCAGCCGTCGCGCCGCTGCGGCCCCCCAGCCCCGGGATCTGGGTAACCCGGTCTCCGCCGCTCCTGAGCGCCCTTCCGCACCGGCGGTACATACGCCACCGCGCGGTGATATCGCCGACGAACGCGAAATCGAAACGCTGCGTGAAGAGCCTCAAAACAAGCGCAGCAGCGAGCGCCAGGTGCAGGTAGAGGGCAGCCTCAAGCACGGCAGCGGACTCAACCCCAATTTCACCTTCGACAAGTTCGTCGAGGGTAAGTCGAACCAGCTGGCCCGGGCGGCCTCACGCCAGGTCTCGGAAAACCCCGGCGGTGCTTATAACCCGCTGTTTTTGTACGGTGGTGTGGGCCTGGGTAAAACTCACTTGATGCACGCGGTGGGTAACGCCCTGGCCGGGCGGCGCGAAAACGCTCGCGTGGTGTATCTGCACTCCGAGCGCTTCGTCGCCGATATGGTCAAGGCGCTACAGCTCAACGCCATCAACGATTTCAAGCGCTTCTATCGCAGCGTCGATGCGCTATTGATCGATGACATCCAGTTTTTTGCCGGTAAGGAGCGCTCCCAGGAGGAGTTTTTCCACACCTTCAATGCGCTTTTGGAGGGCGGCCAGCAAATGATTTTGACCTCGGACCGCTACCCCAAAGAGATCAACGGGGTCGAAGAGCGTTTGAAGTCCCGCTTTGGCTGGGGGCTAACCGTTGCCATCGAGCCGCCGGAGCTCGAAACCCGAGTTGCCATCTTGATGAAAAAGGCCGATCAGGCAAGCGTCGATTTGCCGCATGACGCTGCCTTTTTCATCGCGCAAAAAATTCGCTCCAACGTGCGCGAGCTCGAAGGCGCGCTTAAGAAAGTCATCGCCGACTCGCACTTCATGGGCAAGCCCATCACCCAGGACTTCATTCGCGAATCGCTGAAGGATCTGCTCGCGCTGCAGGACAAGCAGGTTGGCGTGGACAACATTCAACGCACGGTGGCGGAGTACTACAAGATCAAGGTGGCGGATCTGCTCTCCAAGCGGCGCTCGCGCTCGGTGGCCAGGCCCCGGCAGGTGGCGATGGCGCTGGCCAAGGAGCTGACCAACCACAGCCTGCCGGAAATAGGCGACGCCTTTGGCGGGCGTGATCACACGACGGTGCTGCACGCCTGTCGTAAGGTAAAGACCCTGCAGGAAGAGAGTGCGGATATCCGCGAGGATTACAAAAACCTCATGCGCCTGCTCACCAGTTAAGGCTTTGTAAAAATCCACTTAAAAAGCCAGATGCGGCTGACGACCATTTAACCTGGAGTAGTGATGAAGTTTTCAATTTCCCGAGAGGCGTTACTACGTCCCCTGACGCTGGTTGCGGGCGTGGTCGAGCGCCGTCAAACGCTGCCGGTGCTCTCCAACGTGCTGATCCAGGTCGAAGGGGACCAGGTCGCGCTGACCGGTACCGACCTCGAGGTCGAGCTGGTCGGCCGCACGGTGGCAAGTCAGGTGGACCAGGAAGGCGGCGCGACCGTCCCCGCACGCAAGCTGATGGATATCTGCAAATCTCTGCCGGATCAGTCCGAAATTCAGTTAGCGGTGGAGGAGGGGCGCGCGGTACTGCGCAGCGGCCGCTCGCGTTTTACGCTCTCGACGCTTCCCGTGGCCGAGTTCCCCAATATCGAAGATGGCGAAGGCAGCCAGGAACTCAGCGTACCGCGTGGCACGCTCAAGCACTTGATCGAATCGACGTCCTTCGCCATGGCCCAGCAGGACGTACGCTACTACTTGAACGGCATGCTACTGGATATTCAGAGCCAACTGCTGCGCGCCGTCGCAACCGACGGACACCGCCTGGCCATGTGCTCGCGGGAAACCGACGTCAACATCGAGCAAGGTCAGAAAATGATCGTGCCCAGAAAAGGTATCCTGGAGCTTTCGCGGCTGCTCGACGACAGCGACGAGCCGGTCAGCCTCACCTTGGGCGCCACGCATCTGCGTGCCCACACCGGTGATTTTACCTTTACCTCGAAGCTGATCGACGGCAAGTTCCCGGACTACGAGCGAGTGGTGCCGAAAAACGGCGACAAGGTGTTGATTGCCGAGCGCGCCGAACTCAAAAAGGTCCTCTCGCGTACCGCGATTCTTTCCAACGAGAAGTACCGTGGCGTGCGCCTTTACCTGGAAGAGGGCAACCTCAAGGTCATGGCCAATAACCCGGAACAGGAAGAGGCCGAGGAAAACGTGGCCATCGAGTACACCGGACCCGCCATGGAGGTCGGCTTCAACGTCGGCTATCTGGTCGACGTGCTTTCTGTACTCGATGAAGAGCGCGTGCAGATGACCCTGGCCGACCCCAACAGCAGCGCCCTGTTGGAAGAGCCCGGTGGCGGCGACGCGCTGTACGTGGTCATGCCCATGCGGCTTTGATTTTTCCTGAACGAGTGAAGCCTCGCTTTAGTTCACGATGCGGCGCCTTTGAAGAAGGCGCCGCTTTTCCATGACCCCCGGCAGTAAAGGCGAACCCCGTTAATGAGCCTGACCCAGCTCAACTTGCAAGGCATTCGTAATCTTGCGCCAGTGGATATGGCGCCGTCGCCGCACGTCAACCTGATTTACGGGCAGAATGGCAGCGGTAAGACGAGCCTTTTGGAAGGTATTCATATTCTGGGTATGGGGCGTTCCTTTCGCACCCACCAGCTCAAGCACGCCATTCAGTTCGAGGCCGCCGCCATGACGCTCTACGGGCGTTTGGCCGGTGACCCGGAGGTAGCCCTTGGGGTGCGCCGCTTGCGGGCCGAGCGCGAGCTTGAGCTGCGCCTGCGCGGGCAAAAGGACGTGCGCCTGGCAGAGCTGGTCGACGCCATGCCACTGCAGCTCATTAACCCGGATGCGTTTCGTCTACTCGAAGGATCCCCCGCCGGACGGCGCGAATTCATGGATTGGGGCGTGTTTCACGTGAAACACGACTTTTTGACCGCATGGAAGCGTGCCCGGCGCGCGGTGAAACATCGGAATGCACTGCTAAGGCGTGGTAGAATAACCGATGCTGAAATCGCCGTGTGGGAGCAGGAGCTTTGTGAGTCCGGCGAAAGGATGGACGCACTGAGGCAAACCTGGTTTAACGCTTTTTTGCCGGTGTTCGAAGAGACGCTAAAACGGCTGCTGCCGACCAAGGGGCTGTCACTGCGCTACGCCCGTGGGTGGGATGCCAAGCGCTCTTTGGGCGAGGTATTGAAGGCCAGCCGCGAGACCGATCAGCAAATGGGATTTACCCAGCAGGGCCCGCAGCGCGCGGACCTGCGTATAAGACTTAATAAACAGCCCGCTATCGAGGTGCTTTCCAGAGGCCAGCAGAAGCTGGTGGTCAGTGCGCTAAAACTGGCCCAGGGGCGGCTTCTGGAAAGCAGCGCCAAACGGCAATGTATTTATCTGATAGATGATTTACCGGCAGAGCTCGACCATCAGCACCGCAGACTTTTTTGCGAACTCTTGGAAGAGATGGAGTGCCAGGTATTTATTACCAGCGTCGACCCACAAGCGCTAAGCGAGCTTTGGCAGCCGGCGACCCACATCAAGATGTTTCACGTGAAACATGACGATAACGGGATCGGCCGGCTGGCCTCAGCCGGGTAGATGACACGGAAAGAGACAGACTTCACGACGGAGTGGTCAATGAGCGAGCAGGCTTACGATTCATCAAGCATCAAGGTGCTCAAAGGGCTCGATGCGGTACGCAAGCGCCCCGGTATGTACATCGGTGATACCGACGACGGCACCGGGCTGCATCACATGGTCTTCGAGCTGGTGGATAACTCCATCGATGAAGCTCTGGCGGGCCACTGTAGCGAGATTCGCGTGGTAATTCACCCGGACGAGTCCATTACCGTTAGCGATAACGGACGAGGCGTTCCTACCGAGCTTCATGAAGAAGAGGGCGTATCGGCGGCGGAAGTCATCATGACCGTGCTCCACGCCGGTGGCAAGTTCGACGACAACTCCTACAAAGTGTCCGGCGGACTGCACGGTGTCGGTGTGTCGGTGGTCAACGCGCTCTCGGCAGAGCTCAAACTGACCATTTGGCGCCAAGGTGAAGTATTCGAGCAGCTCTACAGGCATGGCGTGCCCCAGGCACCGCTGGGCGTTGTAGGTAAAACCGAGAAAAGCGGCACCCGTGTTCACTTTCGCCCCTCGACCGATACCTTCGCCAATATCGAGTTTCATTACGACATTCTTGCCAAGCGCTTACGTGAACTATCGTTTCTAAACTCTGGCGTTGCCATTCGTTTAATGGATGAGCGCAGCGGGAAGGAAGAGCTGTTTCATTACGAAGGCGGTTTGAAAGCCTTTGTCGATCATCTTAATCAGAACAAGTCGACGCTGAACCCAGTGTTCCACTTCAACGCGATCCGTGATGATGGTGTCGAGGTGGAAGTAGCGATGCAGTGGAGCGATACCTTCACGGAAAGCATTTACTGCTATACCAATAATATTCCTCAGCGCGACGGTGGTACGCACCTTGCCGGCTTCCGTGCGGCGCTGACGCGGACCTTGAACCACTATATTGAAACCGAAGGCCTGCTGAAAAAAGCCAAGGTCAGCACGGCCGGTGACGATGCGCGGGAAGGCCTGACGGCGATCATTTCGGTGAAGGTGCCGGATCCCAAATTCTCCTCGCAGACCAAGGATAAGCTGGTCTCATCCGAGGTGAAAACCGCCGTCGAGCAGGAGATGGGCCGTTTGCTGGGTGAGTATTTGGTTGAAAAGCCAAACGAGGCGAAGGCGATCGTCAACAAGATGCTCGATGCTGCCCGGGCCCGGGAAGCGGCGCGCAAAGCGCGTGACATGACCCGCCGTAAAGGGGCGCTTGATATCGCGGGTCTACCCGGCAAGCTCGCCGACTGTCAGGAGAAAGATCCCAGCCAGTCCGAGCTTTACCTAGTGGAGGGTGACTCTGCCGGCGGTAGCGCCAAGCAGGGCCGTGACCGTCGCACCCAGGCCATTTTGCCGCTCAAGGGTAAAATCCTCAACGTCGAGAAAGCGCGCTTTGACAAGATGCTCTCCTCGGCGGAAGTCGGTACGCTGATCACCGCGCTTGGCTGTGGTATTGGCCGCGAAGAGTTCAACCCGGACAAACTTCGCTATCACTCGATCATCATCATGACCGATGCCGACGTCGACGGTTCGCACATTCGCACGCTGCTGTTGACGTTCTTCTTCCGCCAGATGCCCGAGCTTATCGAGCGCGGCCACGTGTTTATCGCCCAGCCGCCGCTTTATAAGATCAAGCGCGGCAAGCAAGAGCTCTACCTGAAAGACGAGCAGGCGATGATCGACTACCTGACCACCACGGCGCTCGACGGTGCAGGGCTTCACGTCAATGCGGATGCGCCGGCGATTACCGGTTCTCAGCTCGAAGCACTGGTGAATCAGTACCGCAATGTGATGAAGCGTATCGATCGCCTGGGCCGAGTATTTCCGATCGAGGTGCTGCGTCAGGCGGTTTACGCAAGCGCCTTGCAAGGCGAAACCAGCCTGAAGGATCGGGTCACCATGGAGAACTGGATTGCCGAGCTGCAAACCGCCATGGACGAACGGGTGGCCTATGAAGGGGGGCCGCGCTACCATTTCGCGCTCAAGGAAGACAGCGAACGTGGCTTACTGCTGCCCACGGTGTCGCTCATCGCCCATGGTGTCACCACCGAGTACGTATGGGGTCTCGACTTCTTCGAGAGCGCCGATTACCGCGCAATGTCGGCGCTTGGCGAGACACTGAACAATCTACTGGAAGAGGGTGCCTTTATCGCCCGAGGTGAGCGTAAGAAGCCCGTTGTAGACTTCTCCGAGGTGCTGGTGTGGCTGATGAACGAAGGCCAACGAGGGCTCTCGGTACAGCGCTACAAGGGCCTGGGCGAGATGAACCCGGACCAGCTATGGGAAACCACCATGGACCCGGACAGCCGCCGCATGCTGCGCGTGACCATCGAAGACGCCGTGGCCGCGGATTTGATGTTCAATACGCTGATGGGCGACGAAGTCGAGCCTCGTCGTGATTTCATCGAAACTAACGCGCTGGTCGCCAACCTCGATATTTAGCGCTTTGTTTCACGTGAAACATGAGCAAAAAAACGCCGCGCTAAGCGCGGCGTTTTTTATGTTTTCAACCTGCGATTCTGCGGCTTCCAACCTTTGTCACGCCTTAAGCGGCGAGTAGCCACCGGGTAAACGCCGCCAGGTCATCGAATACCAGGGCGTTCTCGAGTCCCTCACCCTTCTCGAGCGTTCGCGCTCCCTTGCCGGTTTTCACGAGCACCGGCTGGCTGTCTACTGCAATACCGGCTTGAAGATCGCGCAAGCTATCGCCCACCATCCAGCTGCCTTTAAGGCTTTCAAGATTCAGCGCGTGCTGAATTTGTTGCAAAAGGCCAGGCAGCGGCTTGCGGCAGGTGCAATCATCGGCCGGTTCGTGAGGGCAGTAAGCAATATGGGCGATAGTGCCGCCTACGTTTTCGACCAGGTGGGTAAGCTTGTCGTGCATGGCTGTAAGCGTCGCCTCACTAAAATAGCCCCGGGCCAGGCCAGACTGGTTCGTCGCCACTGCTACGGTGAAGCCTGCGCGGGTAAGCTCGCCAATCGCGGCAATCGAGGCGGGGTAGGGGACCCACTCATCGAGGGATTTAACGTAGTGATCCGAGTCGTGATTGATCACGCCGTCGCGATCGAGGATCACCAGTTTGCTTGCTGATGCGGGCAGGTTGGGGCTCATGAGAGGTGCTCGTGCAAGGCCGTAAGCGAGCGCAACGTTACATCGATTTTACGCCCGTCGCCGCCCAGGTGTTTGAAGGGAATTTTACGTAGGCGCAGAAGCGCAGGCAGCATTGCATTGAACTGGCTGACGACGTCCTCGCGCTCGCTTTCGAGCCCGGCAATGAACGCCGGCGTCAACCGCTCACGCGCAAGCGGCGATTTATGCAGTTTGCCGTAAAGCGAGAAAATCAGGCAGTACCAGTCGCGGACCATGCAGTTGACCCGCGTATGTACCTGGCCCGGGTCGGTTTCAAAATCGATGAAGACCACCTTGCCTTGCGTGATGAGAATGTTGCGCGCGAAGGCCTCGCTTAGGTAGGCGTCATGGCGATGCAGATCAACCAATGAATCGATGCCGAGTGTAAGTAGCGTATCGACCTCGGCTTGTGTCGAGGCGCGCTTGAGCGCATCGAGCAGGGTGGTGGCGGGGGCCTGCGGGGTTCCGGCATCGGCGAGAAGCAGCGCGTTGTCATCCGCGGCCAGCACGGTGGGAACGTTGAAGCCCGCTGCGTCTAGCGCTTGTAGCCTGGCCACTTCGGTTTGAATACTCTGCTCACCGCCCAGGTTGGGAACGGGCTTGAGCGCTTCGATCCTGGTGAGTCTGGCTAAAAGTCTGAGCGGCGCATAGGCGAGTCGCGAATTGCGTTTCGCCGCCCGCTTTAACCATACCTTTTCGCCCTCGACCGTGTGCGCGGCCATGGATGCCTGCTGCTCCGGGTAGGTCTGCTTTAAAAACTTTTCGTACATCGGGGTCTCTTTTTCGAGCGTGGGCGGCGCCTTCACGGCTCGCGAACTCTATTAACCTAGCAAGATACGCTGAGTGTTTCACGTGAAACAGCGTGTTTCGCAAGTCGGTATTGCGCTAACAAGTATCATAAAAAAGGGGACCGAGGGTCCCCTTGAATACGAGCGCCAGTATTTTACTGAGGCAGAAGCGAGATATCCGCCACCTCGAGGAAGAGCGCCTGAAGGCTTGCCAAAAGCGCCAAACGGTTTTGGCGGATCGCCGGGTCATCGGCCATGACCATCACTTCATCGAAGAAGGTGTCGACCGGCGCTCTAAGCCCGGCCAGCGTATCTAGCGCCTGCTGATAGTCGCCGGCGGCAAACAGCGGCGTGACCTGGGTCTGGCTTTGGGAAACGGCGTCAAATAGCGCGCGCTCGGCGTCTTCCTGCAACAGCGTCTCTTCCACGGCGGTGCTGCCGTCGAAGTCTTGTTTGCTGAGGATATTGGAGACGCGCTTGTTGGCGGCGGCCAGCGCCTGGGCTTCTTCGCGCTGGGTAAATGCCTTCACCGCGTGCAAGCGGCGAGCAAAATCCAGCGGCTTGGTCACCGGGCGGGCGCGTACGGCCAGGTACATTTCCGCGGTGATGCCTTCCTCTTGGCCCCAGGCGCGGAAGCGGTCGAGCATGTAGGTCAGGACGTCGTCGACGAGTTCCGCCGAGGCGAGCTCGCGGTGCTGTTCGGCGGCCACGTTCAAAAGCTCGCCCAAGTCCAGGTCGAGCTCACCTTTGACCAGAATGTTGAGCACGCCGATGGAGGCGCGGCGCAGGGCGAAGGGGTCCTTTGCGCCGGTGGGGCGCTGACCGATGGCGAAGATACCCACTAACGTGTCGAGGCGGTCGGCCAGCGCCAGCGCCTTGCCCGCCTGGCTTTGCGGTATATCGTCCGCAGCGAAGCGGGGCAGGTACTGCTCCTCCAGCGCCTGGGCGACCTCGGCAGGCTCACCGTCCTGCTCGGCGTAGTAGCGGCCCATGATGCCCTGAAGCTCGGGGAACTCGAGCACCATTTCGGTCACCAGGTCGCACTTGGCCAATGCTACGGCGCGCTGGGCATGGCCGGTATCGCCGCCGATCTGCTGGGCAATGAACGTGGCGATCGCGGTGCTGCGGCGTACCTTGTCAGCAAGCGTACCGAGCTGCTGCTGGAACACCACATGTTCGAGCTGGGGAATGCGCGAGGCCAGGCTTTGTTTGCGGTCGGTATCATAGAAGAACACCGCATCCGCCAGGCGCGGGCGAATCACCTTCTCGTTACCCGCGATCACCTGCTGCGGGTCCTGGCTTTCGATATTGGACACCGTGATGAACAGCGGCTTCAACGCGCCGTCGTCGTCCAGCAGGTGGAAGTACTTCTGGTTCGCCTTCATCGACGAGATCAGACACTCGCCGGGGACTTTCAAAAAGCGCTCGTCGAAGGTGCCGGTTAGCGCGACGGGCCACTCGACCAAACCGCTTACTTCTACCAGCAGGTCTTCGTCGATAACGGCGTTGGCATGGTGAACCTCCGCCTCGGCCAGCACCTGCTCGCGGATGCGCTCGCGCCGTTTGGTGCGATCCGCCAGCACATAGGCGTTCTCCAGGGTGGCCAGGTAGTCGTCAGCGTGCGCGAGCTGAAGGGCATCCGGGGCATGGAAGCGGTGGCCGTAGGTGGTACGGCTTGCCTCCAACCCCAGCGCCTGGGCGGCGATCACGTCACTGCCGTAAAGCGCTAACAGCCAGTGAACCGGGCGCGAGAACTCGACGCGGGAAGCGCCCCAGCGCATGTTCTTGGGCACCGGTAGGGTGGTCAGCGTCTTGCGAAGAAGCGCCGGCAGCAGGTCCTGGACGCTTTCGCCGGGCTGGTGCTCGCGAAAGCCAAGCCAAGTGCCTTTGTCGGTTTCCAGGTGAATCAACTCGTCCACGCTGACACCACAGGAGCGTGCGAAGCCTTCGGCGGCCTTGGTAGGCACACCGTCCTTGAAGGCGGCGGCCAATGCCGGGCCGCGCTTTTCGACTTCGCGGTCGGGCTGCTTGTCGGCCAGCGCCTCGACGCGCACGGCCAAACGCCTGGGCGTGGCGTAGGCGATCACTTTCTCGAAGCCGATCTCGGCATCCGTAAGCCCTTTTTCGATGCCCGAGGCGAACGCGTCTGACAGCGCATCCAGGGCGCTCGGCGGCAGTTCTTCAGCGCCAAGCTCGAGTAGTAGCGTATCAGCGGCCATTTATGCGTCTCCCTGGTCGTCTAGTAGTTCACGGCGAAGGGCCTCGGAGGCCATCGGGAAGCCTGCTGCCTTGCGCGATTCGAAATAAGCGTGGGCCACGTCGCGGGCCAGCGTGCGCACGCGCAAAATGAAGCGCTGACGCTCGGTGACCGAGATCGCGTGGCGCGCATCCAGCAGGTTGAAGGTGTGCGAGGCCTTGAGCACCTGCTCGTAAGCGGGCAGCGGCAGTGAAGCCGCCAACAGCTTCTGGCACTCCTGCTCCTGGTGGTCGAAGTTGGCGAACAGGTGATCGACGTCGGCGTGCTCGAAGTTATAGGTCGACTGCTCGCGCTCGTTTTGCAGGTAGACATCGCCGTAGGTGACGCGGCTGCCGTCCGGGGCGATGGCCCATACCAGGTCGTACACGCTGTCCACGTCCTGCAGGTACATGGCGATACGCTCGAGCCCGTAGGTCAACTCGCCGGTGACCGGGTAACACTCGATCCCTCCGGCTTGTTGGAAGTAGGTGAACTGGGTCACTTCCATACCGTTGAGCCACATTTCCCAGCCAAGCCCCCAGGCACCGAGGGTAGGGGATTCCCAGTTGTCTTCGACGAAGCGAACGTCGTGGACCAGCGGGTCGAGCCCCAGGCGTTTGAGCGAGCCAAGGTAAAGCTCCTGGAAGTTGCTCGGCGAAGGCTTCATCACCACCTGAAACTGGTAGTAGTGCTGCAGGCGGTTGGGGTTTTCACCATAGCGCCCGTCGGTGGGGCGCCTTGACGGCTGCACGTAGGCGGCGTTCCAGGTCTCCGGACCAATTGAGCGCAGGAAGGTGGCGGGGTGGAAGGTTCCCGCGCCCACTTCCATATCCAGCGGCTGGAGGATCACACAGCCCTGTTCCGCCCAGTACTGCTGCAGCGCAAGGATCAAGCCTTGAAAGGTCGACACATCCGGTGTCGATTGGTTCGTCGAGACACTCATCGCAAAAAGCACCATTGGCCATGAATTCAGAAGCCGTCAAGTATACAATCCCAAGCAGATGGGTTATAGGCACCAAAGCCAACCAGAGCGCTTTTGAAGGAGATCTTATGATCGTAGTGACCGGCGGGGCCGGATTTATCGGCGCCAATATCGTAAAAGCGCTCAATGCGCGCGGACGCACCGACATTTTAGTGGTCGACGATCTGTCGGACGGCACTAAGTTCGTCAATCTGGTCGACTGCACGCTGTTCGACTACCGCGACAAGGACGACTTCATCGCCGAGATCAAGGCGTCACTACGCGGCGAGCCCAACGACCTGCCCGCCATCGAGGCGGTTTTCCACGAAGGCGCCTGCTCGGACACCACCGAGTGGGATGGTCAGTACATGATGGACAACAACTTCGAGTACTCGAAGGTGTTGCTGGAGTAC
This sequence comes from Vreelandella mediterranea, assembly GCF_970647075.1. Lineage (NCBI taxonomy): Bacteria > Pseudomonadati > Pseudomonadota > Gammaproteobacteria > Oceanospirillales > Halomonadaceae > Vreelandella > Vreelandella mediterranea. Next base: position 11,384 of record NZ_OZ310198.1, read on the forward strand.
TGCGAGCAGCACGGTGCGGCGCTGTTGTACGCCTCCTCCGCGGCCACCTACGGTGGCAGTGAGGTCTTCAAGGAGGACCCGTCGTTCGAGAAGCCGCTCAACGTGTATGGCTACTCGAAGCTGCTGTTCGATCAGCACGTACGGGCGCGTATGCCGACGCTTTCCACCCAGGTCGTCGGGTTTCGCTACTTCAACGTGTACGGCCCGCGGGAGCAACACAAGGGCAAGATGGCGAGCGTGGCGTTTCATAACCACCGCCAGGTGAGCGCGGGCGAGACGCTCAAGCTTTTTGGCGCCCACGACGGGTTCGAGGCCGGCATGCAGAGCCGCGATTTCGTCTATGTCGGCGACGTGGTCGATGTAAACCTGTGGTTTTTGGATCACCCGAGCGTCTCGGGTATTTTCAACCTGGGCACCGGCCGGGCGGAGCCGTTCAAGGCGATCGGCGAGGCGGTGATCGACTACTACGGCAAGGGCCAGATCGACTATATCGACTTTCCCGAAGAGCTCAAGGGCCGCTACCAGAGCTACACCCGGGCGGATATCGGGCGCCTTCGTGAAGCCGGGTGTGACGTGGAGTTCAAGACCGTCGCCCAGGGCGTGAAAGCCTATCTGGAGTGGCTCAATGGCTAACACCGCCAAGCGGCTTTTGGTCGTGGGTCCCTCCTGGGTGGGGGACATGGTGATGGCCCAGAGCCTTTTTATCGAACTCAAGGCGCGCTACCCGGGCGCCACGCTCGGCGTGGTCGCCCCTGGCTGGTCCCAGCCGATTCTTGCGCGTATGCCCCAGGTCGATGAAGTGTTGGCGCTGTCGGCGGGCCACGGCGAGTTCGGTTTGAAAAGCCGCCGCGAACTGGCGGCGCGGCTTCGCGGAAGATTCGATACGGCCATCGTGCTGCCCCGTTCCTGGAAGGCCGCGCTGGTGCCGTTTTTGGCCCGTATCCCCGAGCGAGTAGGCTTTTTGGGGGAGTACCGTTACGGGCTTTTGACCGAGGCGCGTAAGCTCGATAAGACGGTGCTCGACCAGACCGTGAAGCGCTTCGTCTCGCTGGGCTTTCCCCAGGAGCAGACCCTAAACGGCGATTTCGCGATTACCCCGCCGCGCCTTGACGTGGATTTAGACAACCTGGTGAACCTGCGTTTGAAGCTTGCGCTTTCGTCGCGCCCGGCGGTGGGAATGATGCCGGGCGCGGAGTATGGCCCGGCCAAGCAGTGGCCGCCGGCGTATTTTCACGCCCTGGCCAAGCGCTTGATCGATGACGGGTTCGAGGTGCGCATTTTCGGCGGGCCGAAGGATCATGTGGTGGGCGAAGAAATCAAACGCGACCTTCCCCACGTTTACAACCTGTGCGGGCAGACGGCGCTGGCGGATGCGGTGGATTTGCTCGCCGACTGCCGCCAGGTGGTGACCAACGATTCCGGGCTTATGCACGTAGCTGCCGCGGTGGGCGTGCCGATTCATGCGCTCTACGGCTCGTCGTCGCCGCGCTATACGCCGCCGCTCACCGACAGCGCGACGATCCACTACCTGGGGCTCGAGTGCTCGCCCTGCTTCAAGCGCGTCTGCCCGTTGGGCCACACCAACTGCTTGAACCATTTGACCGAGCAGCAGGTTTATAACGCTCTGCACACCGCTCACGAAGGCGCGTCCAACGTTATCGTCAGCGGTTGAGGTCCACGTCGCTGGTAACGGCGTCCGGCCTTTCAAGGGCCTGTTCGGACGGCGTCGGTGCGGCGCGGCGTTGCGGGGTCAAGCCCTCCCAGAGCCTGTGTTGAAGCGCGGTCTCTTCGCGCAGGCGTTCGTTGAGTACCTCTAGCCCGTGGGCCTCGGAAAGCGTCGAGCTATCGCCCAATAGCGACACGCCAAGTCCCGCCCGGTGCTCATTTAAAGGCAGGCCCATCGCTTCCAGCAGGGTGGGGAATACGTCGAGCATGGTGGCGTTTCGCCGAATGCGTTGAGGCTCGATGTGATCGCCCAGCATGATCAGGGTATTGTCCCGGTCGAGGGCGGTGAGCTGGTCCCACACCGAGACGCGCATGGTCAAGTGATCGCTCAACACCACGACCAGGGTATTGTCCAAAAGGCCCTCATCGTCCAGGCGCTCGATTAGCTCCCGCGCCTGCCAGGCCGAGCACTCCACCGAGTAGAGAATATCCTGGCCGTCGAACTCGCCCTGGCGGTCGATGCAGGTTTGCGAGGGAAAGCCGTGGGGGGCGTGGCCGGCCAGGCTTAGATTGACCACCGCCCAGGGGCCGTCATCCTCGCTGTTCAAACGGCGTATCTCCTGCTCGGTCTGATCGTAAAGCGTATCGTCATAAACACCCCAGCTATTGAGGTACTCCGGGTTATCGAGCTCCTCGACCCACTCCTCCTTGCCTTTGACGGTCTGGAATTGGTGGCCGCGATAAAAAAGCCCTTTGCCGGCAAACTGCGAGCTGGCCCCACCCAGATAACTGAGCCGGTAGCCTTGCCCGGCCAGCACGTCGCCCAAACACTCCACCCCGGGCACTACCTGCTGTAGCGGCTCGAACTGGGTGTCGTGCAAAAGCCCCGCCGGCATCAAGGGCACACCGCACTGGCTTGCGATCATGCCGGCCATGGTCCAGCCGGTGTTCTCCATTTGGCGCACCCCTTCGAAGACCATCCCGCGCTCGCCCAGCGCCTCCAAATCGGCGTAGGCATCGCCAAAGCGTTCGTCGCCGTAGGTACGCTCCAGGCTCTCCAGGTACATCAGCACCAGGTTGGGTGGGTCGGTCTGGCTAACCTGCGGCGGCGGCGTGTAGCGCCGGTCGAGCCACTCGCCATCGTCGGTGACGATGGCCGCGCTGCGCTGGCCCAAACCATAAAGCAGCGGGTTGATGGCAAGGATCGCCAGCGCGAAAAAACGTTCGGCAAGCCGCCAGCGCTGGTCGTGACGGGCCATCCAGGTCACCGAGGCGAGCACCGCGACCATCGTCAGCGTATAGAGCACGGCGATGACGACCTTGCCGCCGCCGCCGTGATTGGTGATGCCCGCCTGCAGGTGGAAAAACACCGCCCCCAGGTCCACGTTGCCAAAGCTGTCGGCCAGGTAGACGTAAATGCCCAGAAGGCTCAAGGGAACCAGCGACCAGGGCCATACGGCGCGATAGCGTGCCCGCCGGGGCTTGCCCCAACGAAGTTTGAGCCCCGCGCCGATCCAGACGGCGGCGATGATGAAAAGCGTCCACCAGGGCAGGCGCGTTACAACCGTCACGGCGTAGCCAAGGCTTAGCCCTAGAACCATAAGCGGCAGCCAAGGGGTGAGTCGATAGGTCCTTATCCACGCCATGCCATATCCCTTTCCATCGTGAATCAAATGAGTATGCTAGCTTAGCAAATGTGTTGTGTGCGGGTGGCAGATTCCCGGCCGGCAACGATTAACACCCCGTACCTGGCAAAGGTGACCTGTGGCCATTTCCGCTGTACTGATCGTCAAAAACGAAGCGCATCACCTTCGCGCTTGCCTCGAAACCCTGGCCTGGGCCGATGAGATCGTCGTTCTCGACGCCGGAAGCCTTGATGAGACGTGCGCCATTGCCCGGGAGTTCACCGACAATGTCAACGTGAACGCCGACTGGCAAGGCTTTGGCGTCCAACGTCAGCGCGCCGAGGCGCTGGCGCAAGGCGACTGGATCCTGATGATAGACGCCGACGAGCGCGTCACCGATGAGCTTCGCGAAAGCATCGAAAACGCCGTCAAGGCGCCGCCGGCGGTGTACGCCCTGAGCCGGCTCTCCTGGTGCTTTGGCCGTTTCATCCGCCACAGTGGCTGGTACCCGGACCGGGTCCTGCGCCTTTACCCCAAGGGCGGCGCCTCTTATAACGCGGCACTCGTACACGAAAAACTCGTCGTGCCCGAGGTGCTCAGCGTCGAGCCGCTAAGCGGCGATTTACTGCACTACACCTACCGCGACGTGCGCCACTACCTGGAGAAATCCGCCCACTACGCCGATGCTTGGGCCGAGCAGCGCGCGGCCCAGGGCAAAAAAGCCTCTATTGGCCAGGGCGTGGCGCATGGGCTGGGCTGCTTCATCAAGATGTACCTGCTCAAGGCAGGCTTTTTGGACGGCCGCCAGGGGTTGCTACTCGCTATTCTCTCCGCGCACTCCACCTTCAACAAGTACGCCGCGCTATGGGTGCGCTATCAGCCGGGTGCGGACAAGCGCTGAAATATCGGCAGCCGCCGCGTCGATATCGATGGCGGCCATGTCCTGGCTATCGGCGTTTTCCGGCGGGCTAAAGGCCAGGCGCTTATCGGCGGCGTTGCAGGTTTGCCAGCGAAGCGGCGTGGCCGAGCGTTTGGCCGGGTAAAACCCGGCGGTGGCGATATTCAAACAGCCGGCGATATGCAGCGGCCCGGTGGAACCGGCAATCAGCATGTCGGCCCCGGCCAGCTGTAGCGCAAACGCCTTGACGCTCTCGCTGGGCGCCAAGCGCGCGGCGCTAATGTCTTCCAGGGCGAGCATTTCGACCAGCGCCTGGGCCTGGGGTTCTTCACCGGGGCCTGCGCTCACTCGCCAGCAAAGCGCGGCGTCTACTTGTTCATCCACCTGGCGCACCAGCGCGGCGTACTGCGCGGTGGTGAGGTTCACCGCCGAGCCGCCGCTGCCCGGATGCACCACGATCGCGAAAGCGTTTTCCTGGCCGACCAGCGCCTGGCGCTCGCGGGCGCGCAGGGCGTCGTCCAGTGGCCAGAAGGGCGGGGCGGGCAGGCGGGGCAGCTTGAGCGAGAGCTTTTCCAAAAGCGCGCAGGCCAGGTCCACGTTGTACTGGTACTCGGGTTTGTTCGATTGCGAGCGGCGCTGGGTGATGCGGTCGGTGTAGAAGATTTGCGCCCACTTGGTCGCCGGCGCCAGGCGCCGCGGTATACCCGCCCGCCAGCCCAGCATGCCAACGCGAGGAGTGGAAAAAAGTGTCAGCAGGGCGTCGAAACCTGCGGCCTTGATGGCCTCGAGCAGCGCCTTTTGGGCGCTCTTGTCGCCCTGTGGCCCCGGGTCGATGATGACCTCGTCCACCCAGGGGCAAGCCTGGGCCAACGCCTGGGTGTAGGCAGGCACCAGCACGGTGACGTGGGGTTGGGGAGTGGCGCTTTTGAGACAGGCAAGGGCCGGCCAGGCCAGCATAAAATCGCCAATTTTGTCGTTACGCACGACCAGCACTTTCTGCGCCATGATGAATACCCGGTTAATTGCAGCCTGTATACTACAAGACAACGACGAACTTGTTTAACGGCGCGTTTAGCGGGGCGATGATGGCGAAGAAAGTGCTACAACTTTGCATGTCCGACGGCAAAGGAGGAATGGAGCTTTATGTCGACCGGGTGATCGAGGACCTTCTCGAGGCCGGGGTCGAGGTCATCGGACTGTGCCTGCGCGAGACTCGAATCGAGACCTACTTCGAGCGCAATGGCGTCACCTTTTTGGCGTTTGAGAGCAACGTGCAGGCGCTCAAAAGCGTGCTGCGCATTCGCCGTTGGCTGATCGACGAAAACGTCCGGGTGATTCACTGCCATAAATCGAGCGACTTGCGCCTGACCTCGCTTTTGAAGCTTTTACTGCCGAGCATTCGCGTTTTGTACACCGACCACGTGGGCGGCCAGCGGGCCAAGAAAAGCCCCTACCACCGCTTTGCCTACGCAAGCGTGGACCGCGTGCTCTCGATTAGCCAGGCCACCCACGCGCGTAACGTCAAGAACCTGCCGCTGGCGCGGGAGCGAATCATCTGCCTGCCTCACGGCGTGGATATCGACAAGTATCATCCGGCTCGAACCCCCGCCGTGGTCAGCGCCAAGCGTGCCGAGCTCGGCATTCCAGAAGGCGCGGTGGCCATTGGCCTGCCCGGGCGAGTAACGCCGGGCAAGGGCCAGGACGTATGGGTTCAGGCGCTTTTGAAGCTTCCCCCGGAACGCGCGTTTTTCGCCGTTTCGATTGGCGGCACCGACTACGCCTCCGGCGGCACCGAGCATTTCTATGCAGAACTCCAGGCGATGATCGAGAACACCCCGCTTGCCGAAAAAATCCGCTTTTTGGGCCACCGCAGCGATTTGACCGAGATTCTGCCGGTGCTCGATCTGGTGTGTATCCCCTCGGAAAACGAGGCGTTTGGTCTAACGATCATCGAATCCATGGCCTGCGGCATGCCGATCATCGGCGCCAATACCGGCTCGCTGCCCGAGCTGGTCGACCCGTCTTCGGGCGTGCTGATCGATCCTTTCGATGTCGATGGCTGGCGCGACGGCATGGCGGCGCTGATCGACGACGAGGCGCGCCGCAAGGCCATGGGGGCGGCGGCCAGGCAGCGCGTCGAGCAGCACTACAGCAACAAGCGCCACGTCACAAAGCTCATGGGCTACTACGACGCGCTGGCTTGATCGTGGTCATAGCCCGCGGCGATGGCCATCATGGCGGTATCGGGAGAGGCCATGAATTTGGCCATCGAGCGTGCAAGGCGCTCGAGGTTACTCGCCTGCCAGCGCCCCGGCGGGCGTAGCCGACAGCGGTCCAGGTCGATCAGCCAGGGCGTATGCTGCGCGTCGATCAGTATATTGCGCGCGTTGAGATCCACGTGGTCGAGCCCGGCCAGGTGAAAGCGCTTGATCATCGCGCCCACGCTTTCCAGTAGCGCCTCACTGGCGGCGTTCTCGGCAAGAAGCGAAGCAAGCGCCCGGGCGCCGGGAATGCGCCGGGTGATCAGCGCAGCTTCGTAGCTTGCGCCCTTGCGGGTGACGCCAGCGGCGATGGGGCGGGGTACCGGCAGGCCCTGGTCATAAAGCGCGGCGGTGAGGCGCAGTTCGCGAAAGGCGCGGGTGCGCTCGGCGCCGAGCCACAGGTAGCGTTTTTCACTGAGTCGGGCGATCAGCCCGCCGCGCCGGTACGGGCGCAGCACCCATTGCTCATCGCCGGCGCGAAGGAACAGGCTACTGCCGCGCCCCGGCGCCTCGCCCACGACACGGCCCTGGCGGCGCCACTGATCGCCGTCGAAGAGCGCGGGCCCAGGTTGGTGTGGCGAGGTGTCGTCACTTAAACTGTCTACATCGTGTAGAATCAGCCAATTTTTCTGCTGGAGTGCCGCTAAGCGCATGAAGCCCTCTTTGCCCAAGAATCCTCGCCATATTGCCATTTTACGCCTTTCGGCGCTGGGAGATGTGTGCAATCTCGTACCCACGGTGCGCGCCTTGCAGCGCCAGTGGCCCGAGGCGCGCATCACCTGGATCATCGGCAAGGGCGAGCACAGTTTACTGTCGGGTCTTTCCGGGGTCGAATTTATCGTGTTCGACAAGGCGACCGGCCTGGCGGGCATGCGCAAGATTTGGCGCACCCTCGCGGATACCCGCTTCGACGTGCTCTTGCACATGCAGCAGGCGATCCGCGCAAGCGTGCTGTCGCTCGGGCTCAAGGCCGACGTGCGGCTGGGCTATGACAAGGCCCGCGCCAAGGATTGCCAGCACTGGTTCACCCAACACCAGCTTACCCCGCGCCGCCACCCCCACGTGCTCGAGTCGTTCATGGACTTTGCACGAGCGCTGGGCGTGGAGGACGACCGGCTGGAGTGGGATCTGGCGATTCCCTCGACCGCTTACGAGGAGGCCCAGGCGCTGGCCGGCCAGGCGCCGTACCTGGTGATCAACCCGTGCAGCAACGCAAGGCTTCGAAACTTTCGCAACTGGTCGGTCAAGGGCTACGCCAGCGTGATCGATCACGCCTACCAGTACCACGGCCTTATAAGCGTGCTAACCGGTGGGGGCAGCGCCGCCGAGCGTGAAATGGGCGATGCGATCGAAGCGCTTTGCAAGAAGGGCAGCGTCGTCAACGCCATTGGCGGTACATCGCTCAAGGGCGTACTGGCGCTGATCGACCAGGCCCGCGCGGTGATCGCCCCGGATACCGGTCCGGCCCACATGGGCAATGCCCTGGGCACGCCGACGCTTGGGCTTTACGCCACCACCAACCCCCAGCGCGCCGCGCCGTATCTATGGCAAGAGTTCGCCGTCAATGCCTACCCGCAAGCGGTGCGTACCTATCTGAACAAATCGGTGGACGAGGTCAACTGGGGGCAGCGGGTACGCCACGCCGACGCCATGGATCTGATCAGCACCGACGAGGTGATCAAAAAGCTCGACGCGCTGCTCGAGCACACTGCTACCCACCACAATGGGGTCATTGGATGAAAGTCGATTTAACCACTTTGCAGCACGCCCGCGTTCTGGTGGTGGGCGATGTGATGCTCGACCGCTACTGGCACGGCAATACCTCGCGTATTTCCCCGGAAGCGCCGGTCCCGGTGGTCCGCGTGGAAGGGGCCGACGACCGGCCGGGCGGGGCGGCGAACGTGGCGCTCAACGTGGCCGCGCTCGGCGCGCAAACCGCGCTTGCCGGCGTAGTGGGCGACGACGAACACGCCGCGCTTTTAAGAGAGCAGTTGGCGAGCGCCAATGTAAGCACTCACTTCCAGGTGAGCCCGCGGCTTCCCACGATTACCAAGTTAAGGGTGATGAGCCGTAACCAGCAGCTGATCCGGCTCGATTTCGAGCAGTCGCTTGCCGGCGTGGAGACCGACGACCTGCTCGGCCAGGTGGATGGTGCCCTTGACGATGTCGAGGTGATGATTCTTTCGGACTACGGCAAAGGCACGCTCAATCAGGTCGAGCGACTCATTGCCGTGGCCAGGGCCCGTGGCAAGCGCGTTTTGATCGACCCCAAGGGCACCGACTTTACCCGCTACCGCGGGGCGAGTTTGATTACCCCCAACCTGGCCGAGTTCGAGGCGGTGGTGGGCGTATGCGAAAGCGACGAAGCCCTGGAGCGCCGCGGTGAGGCACTGCGCGCCGAGCTCGAACTCGATGCGCTTTTGATTACCCGCAGCGAAAAAGGCATGACGCTGATTCGCAAGGATCACCCCGCGCTTCACCTGCCCACCCGCGCCCAGGAAGTGTTCGACGTCACCGGCGCCGGCGACACCGTGATCGCTTTGATGGGGCTGGCGCTGGCCGCCGGCAGCGAGCTGCCGGATGCCATGATGCTCGCCAACCTGGGGGCCGGGCTGGTGGTGGCCAAGCCCGGCACCGCCACGCTCAGCGTGGAGGAGCTTTCCAGCGCCCAGTACGGCGACAAGCCTGCCGAGTTCGGCGTGACCGAGTGCGAGGCGTTGGTCAAAGCGGTGCGCGCCGCCAACCAGCGCGGCGAGCGGGTGGTGATGACCAATGGCTGCTTCGATATCCTCCATGCGGGCCACGTAAGCTACCTGGAGCAGGCCAAGCGCCTCGGCGACCGGTTGATCGTGGCGGTCAACGACGACGCTTCGATCCGCCGGCTGAAAGGTGCCAAGCGGCCCATCAACCCGCTCGAGCGGCGCATGCAGGTGCTCGCGGGGCTCGGCGCGGTGGACTGGGTCGTGCCCTTTAGCGAGGACACCCCGGCGGCGCTGATCGAAACCGTGCTCCCCAATATTCTGGTCAAGGGCGGCGATTACCGCCCGGAGGAGATCGCCGGAAGCACGGCCGTGCTCGAAAACGGCGGCGAAGTGAAGGTGCTCGGCTTCGAGGACGGCGTGTCGACCTCGGCCATGATCGACACCATCCTCGAGCGCGAGCGCTGATGAAGCGCCCCGGGCTTGCCAAGGGGCTCTACTGTGCGGCGCTCTACGCGCTCTCGCCGCTGATATTAAAGCGGGTCTGGCGTGAGCAAGTGCCCACTTACCCGCGCCGCCAGCGTCTTGGCCTGGGTCTTGGCGCGCTCCCCCCGGCGCCGCGCATTTGGCTGCACTGCGCCTCCGTGGGGGAAGTGCGCGCCGCGCGCGCGCTGATCGAGGCGCTGCTGGCGCGTTACCCGCGTCATACGCTTTTGATCACCACCATGACCGCCACCGGCGCAAAGCAAGCCCAAACGCTGATCGACGCCCAGCCCGAGCCGCTCAAGGCGCGCCTGGCTCACCGCTTTCTACCGCTGGACTTTCCCGGCGCCGCCCGCCGGTTCGTCGTCCGCCTACGCCCGGCGCTTGCCTTGATGTTCGAAACCGAGCTCTGGCCCAACTTGCTCCATGCTTGCCAAAAGCGTGGCGTGCCGGTGGCCGTGGTCAACGGGCGGCTCTCTGCAAAGGCACTGGCGCGCTACCAACGTATTCAACCTTTGATGGCCGCCGCGCTTTCAAACGTCACCTGGCTTGCCGCCAAATCCACAAGCGATGCCGAGCGTTTCCACGCCCTGGGCATGCCCGGGCGCACTAGCGTGGTGGGCTCGCTCAAGTTTGATATTTCTATTGATGGTAGGGCGTTAGAAGAGAGTAAGCGCTTACTTTTGGGTGAGCGCCAGCGCCCGGTGTGGGTGGCGGGCTCGACCCGGGACGGGGAAGAGGCGCTGTTGCTAAGCGCCCATCAGGCGCTGCAAAAGCGTTATCCAGAAGCGCTTTTAATCCTCGTACCCCGCCACCCGCAGCGCTTTGACGAGGTCGCGACGCTTTGCAAGCGCCAGGGTTTCACAACGGCCAGGCGAAGTGCGCAGGCGGGCGTGACCGACGACGTGCAGGTTTACCTGGGCGATACCCTGGGCGAACTTGCCACCCTGTACGCGGCGGGGGATATAGCGTTTGTGGGCGGCTCGTTGGTGGCGCTGGGCGGGCACAATGTGCTCGAACCCGCCGCACTCGGCCTGCCGGTGCTTTGTGGGCCGTCGCTCGAGAACTTCGACGACGTGGCGGCGCCGCTACTCGAGGCGGGCGCGCTCTCCCAGGTCGCCACCTTCGAGGCGCTGGCAGAGGCGCTCGAAACCCTATTCGCCGACCCCGGCGCTGCCAAGGCGCGCGGCGAAGCGGGCAAAGCCGTCATCCGGGCGAATCAGGGCGCGCTTAAACGCACCCTGGACGGCCTCGATGAGCTTTTGAGTTAGCGCTCACTACGCTTTACGCCTTCTTTAGTGCCGAGTAGCAGCACGTCGGCGCCGCGGGCGGCGAACAGGCCGTTGGTGACCACGCCGACGATGGCGTTGATGCGTGTTTCCATCTCGACCGGGTCCGTGATTTGGACCTCGTAGCAATCGATGAGCTGGTTGCCGTTATCCGTCACCACGCCCTGGCGGTAGACCGGCTCGAAACCGAGTTTGGTAAGCTCTCGCGCGACGAACGAGCGCGCCATGGGAATCACTTCGACCGGCAGCGGAAACTCGCCGAGGGTGTCCACGCGCTTGGAGCCATCGGCGATGCAGATAAAGCGCTTGGCGCAGGCGGCCACGATCTTTTCACGCGTGAGCGCCGCGCCGCCGCCCTTGATCATATGAAAGTGAGCGTTCACTTCGTCAGCACCATCGATGTAAAAAGGTACGTCACCGACATCGTTGAGTTCGAACACCTCGATGCCCAGCGCCTCGAGGCGCGCTTTGGAGGCATCCGAGCTTGCCACGGCGCCTTTGAAACGGTCGCGAAGCGGCTTTAAGCGGTCGATAAACAGGTTCGCCGTCGAGCCGGTGCCAATGCCCAGCACGGTCTCTTTCTCCAGGTGCGGGGTAATCTCGGCGATGGCGGCGTCGGCAACGGCGGCTTTTAGCTCGTCCTGCGTCATAAGGGGGCTCCGGGGCAGTGTAAGGGCGGCGTCAGTATAACGCCTCTGGTCTTGCGTGTTGATGCGCGCGTATAACGCTGGACGCCATTAGGCGCGATCTGCTACCAATAAGGGCTTTTCCTGCCCGACCGGGCCGTTTCACAATCTGGATATCCGCATGCTCGAAGCTACCGTCAAAAAGATTCTGCAGGCCCGCGTCTACGAGGCCGCCTGCGAAACGCCTATCTCTGCCGCTCCCTTTTTGTCGCGCCGCTTCAACAACCAGATTTTGATCAAGCGTGAAGACCTGCAGCCGGTGTACTCGTTCAAGATTCGCGGCGCCTACAACAAGATGGCCCAGCTATCCGATGAGCAGAAGGCGAAAGGCGTAGTCGCCGCCTCCGCCGGCAACCACGCCCAGGGCTTGGCCATGGCGGCGAAGCTGATGAACGTGAAGGCGACCATCGTGATGCCGCGCAGTACCCCGGAGATCAAGGTCCAGGGGGTGCGCTCCCGCGGCGCCCGCGTGGTGCTCAAGGGCGACGCTTTCGCCGATGCCGCCGCCCACGCCCAAATGCTAATCGAGGAGCACGGCTACACCTATATCCCGCCTTTTGACGACATCGACGTGGTGGCAGGCCAGGGCACCATCGGCGTCGAGATACTGCGCCAGCATAGCGGACGGCTGGACGCGATTTTCGTGCCGGTAGGCGGCGGCGGTTTGATCGCCGGCGTGGCCGCCTACGTGAAATATCTGCGTCCGGACATCAAGGTGATCGGCGTCGAGGCCGAGGACAGCGCGTGCCTGAAGGCCGCGCTCGAGGCCGGCGAGCGCGTGGTGCTCGACCAGGTCGGCACCTTCGCCGAAGGCGTGGCGGTGGCGCAGATCGGCGAGGTGCCGTTTAGCCTGGCCAAAACCCTGATCGATGGTGTGATCACGGTCAATACCGACGAGATCTGCGCGGCGGTGAAGGATATTTTCGAGGACACCCGGGCGGTGTCGGAAACCTCCGGGGCGCTGTCTTTAGCCGGGCTCAAGAAGTACGTGCAACAAACCGGCGCCGAGGGCGAAACGCTTTTGTGCATCAACTCCGGTGCCAACACCAACTTCGATCGATTGCAGCATATCGCCGAGCGTACCGAACTCGGCGAGCAGCGCGAGGCGATTTTGGCGGTCACCATCGAAGAGAAGCCCGGCAGTTTCAAGAAGTTCTGCCGTACGCTTGGTCGGCGCATGGTCACCGAGTTCAGCTATCGCTACGCCGATGACAGTGACGCCCATATTTTCGTCGGCGTTCAGGTCAAACCCGGCGGGGAGGACCGCCAGGCCGTGATCGACCGGCTGACGGAGGGCGGCTACCAGGTCGAGGATCTCACCGATAACGAGCTTGCCAAGCTGCACATTCGCCACCTAAGCGGCGGGCGGCCCAGCGAGCGTTTCGAGGAAGAGCTTTACCGTTTCGAGTTCCCCGAGCGGCCCGGCGCGCTGATGAACTTTCTCACCCAACTGCCCCACGATTGGAACATTTCGCTGTTTCACTACCGCAACCACGGCGCCGCCTACGGGCGCGTGCTGGTCGGTATGCAGGTGCCCAGCATCGACCGCACCCACGTGGCCGAGTATCTGGACGCCATTGGCTATCGCTACTGGCAGGAGAGTGACAACCCGGCCTACAAGCTCTTCATGGCGTAGCGGTGTAAGTATTCACTAACTTTGCGTATCAGAGCACACAAGCGTCTGGAATGTGTTAAAACGTTTAAATAAGCCCTAAAAAGGGCTCTTTGAGCTATTGTCAGCTGCCCGCTCTTGGCTCTATAGTCGGCTTTGAAAATTAGTCAAGTGGGCCATCTCTTGATACGACAGCCAGATGGCGCGCTTTAAAGCATTGGCAACGAATAAAGACGTTGGAGACAAGGCATGCGGCGTAAAAAGCCCGATGTGGTGATGGCGTTAACGGTGGTTTTTCTTCTAGGCGTACTGGCCACCGGATACGCCCAGGCATTGGCAGGGAGCTGATCGCCACTGGCAAGGTCAGCGCCGGGTATGATGCAACCAACCGCTGACACACACGCTTAAAAAAAGGGCTGATTTCTATCAGCCCTTTTTTTCGTTCGTTTTTTCGTTCATTAGCTACGCCGCGCGATCCCTCGATCGCTTACCACCGCGTTCAACGGGATATCCCAGGCCTCGACGGCTAGTTCGTTCACCTGCTGACAGGCGTGAGCCACGCCGATCAGGTTGGGCTTTGGGCCTTTGCGGCGCATGAAGGCAAGGGTTCGGTCGTAGAAGCCGCCGCCCATGCCCATGCGGTTGGCCTGGGCGTCGAAGCCCACCAAAGGCACGATGAGCGTATCCAGCGCCCAGGCGGGCAGCCGGTTGTGGCGCCTGGCGCCAAAACGGGTGCAGGGCTCGCGGATGCCGAAGCGGTTCTCGACCATGGGGGTATCGTCGTCGAAGCGAACGAACCAGAGCGCATTGTGGCTTAGCGGGCGTAGCACCGGCAGGTAGACCTGCACGCGGCGCTTGGCCAACCAGCCAAGTAGCGGGGTCGGGTCGATTTCGCCGCCCACGGGCAGGTAGAGGCTTACGCGGCTGGCGCGCTGAAGTTCGGGAAGGTGTTTGAGACGCTGACAAAGCGCGGTGGCCGCTTTTTGCTGCTGCGCTTCGCTCAACCCACGCCGTCTGCGGCGAAGTTCGCGGCGCAGGGCGTTTTTATCAAAACGTTGGGCGTCGATCACGGTGTGGTCGTTCAAAATAGGGTTCCCCAGAGTGCCGCTGTCATTCTGGCCCTGAACCTACTGGTTCAGAGTGGGTGGCCGCAGCCAGACCGTCAGGCTTTCCGACGCACGGACATGCACACGGGTCTGGCTAGCATTTGGCCCCCTGGGTACATCGCATAGGCTCGAGGGACTATAACGACTGGCGCACACTCCAGAGAACCCGCTTATCTTAACAGAGCCAGGCCCGATGCCATAGACCCGGGCTTAACGGTTTGCCCTAGGGCTGCTCCGCCGGGCGGGTACCTTGTAAGGCACGCTCCAGCCGGTCGTGCAGCCGGTTCAGGCTCGCCTCGCCCGCTTTGTGTTCGTCAAGCGCCTCGAGAAGCTCGTGCGTAATATTCAGCGCCGCCATGATGGCGATGCGCTCGCTGCCCAGCACGCTGCTTTGCTTGTGGATGCCCTGCATGGCGCGGTCCAGGTAGCGAGCGGCGCGTTCAAGCTTGGCTTGTTCGCCGGTGTCGCAGGCGATCATGTAGCCGCGACCCAGCAGGGTGATTTCTTTGGTTGGCCGCTTGGCGTTACTCATCGAAGGCTCCGGCACGGGCACGTCAGGGCCCGAATGCGTTAACATCACGGTATAGGAAGGCAGGTCGGCGTTCACTATAAGAGAGCCACTTGCGCGGGGTCAACGCGCACTCGCCCGCTCGGGTGTTTCATGTCGGCCCCTTGCCCATTTTTTAAAGCGTAAAAGCGAGAACATCATGTCCCTCATTGAACAGCGCCAGGACTTTTCTGACGTGGCCGACGTCTTTCTTCTTCACGGCAGCATGCAGTCACCCGCGTTTCTCGACGGGCGGCTTTGCGCGCTTCTGGCGCTTCGCGATGTCAGCGCCGAGGCCTGGCTCGATGAAGTTTGTATGAGCCTGGGGGTCGAGCAGCCCAAAGACGAGCCAAGCGCCGAGCGGTTGCTTGGCTGGCGCCGGCAAACTCTGGAGGCATTAAGCGCCAGCGACTTGAACTACGCGCCGCTTTTGCCCGACGAGCTTTTCTCCCTCGGCGAGCAGGCCCAGGCGCTCAAGGAGTGGGCGCTAGGCTTTATGGAGGTCATCGACGAGGTGGCCGATGAGGCGCTCAAAAAGCGCTGGTCGCAGCCGCTCGCCGAGGCGATCGACGATCTATCGAACTTTGGCCAGATCGATTCGGACATCGACGACTCGCCGGAAAACGAGAACGATCTGTTCGCGCTGAGCGAGCATGCGCGCATGGCCGCGATGATGCTCTACACCGAGCAGCACCCGGGCCAGCCCCAGGTAGAGCAGACCGACGCCCCGGTTCACTGATCAAGGAGTTTTGATGTTACCCGAGATGCTTGCGCGCCCCGCCGCGATCGCCAACGACGAATACCGCGCCCGCCGCGCGGCGCTGATGGCGCGGATCCCCGACGATGCCGCCGTGATCGTCCCCGGCGCTTCGCTTGCGACCCGCTCCAACGACAGCGAGTACGCCTTTCGCCAGCAAAGCGACTTTTATTATCTGACCGGCATCACCGAGCCCGACGCGCTGTTGTTGCTGCTGCCCGGCCGGGAGGCGGGGCAAAGCGTGGTGTTCTGCCAGGACCGCGACGCTACCCTGGAGGCCTGGACCGGCCGCCGGTTGGGCGCCAGCGGCGTAGTGGCGCACCACGATATCGATCAAGCCTTCGAGAACGCCGAGCGCGAAGAGCGTTTGGCCGGCCTGCTCGAAGGGCGCACGCTGCTCTACGCGCCGCTGGATCAGCCCGAAGCGCTCGCCATCGCCGAAGAGGCGCTGGCGTTCGCGCAAGCGGGCAAACGCCGGGGTTTGCCCGCGCTCAAGGGCTGGCTCGATAGCCGCGAATTGATCCACGCCCAGCGGCTGGTCAAAAGCCCGGCGGAGCTTGCGCTATTGCGCCATGCCTGCGCGATTTCCGCCCGCGCCCATTGCCGGGCCATGCGCACCTGTACGCCCGGGCTTTTCGAATACCAGCTTCAGGCCGAGCTCGAGCACGAGTTCGTCTGGCAGGGTGGCAGCGGCCCGGCCTATAGCACCATCGTTGGCGGCGGCGCTAACGCTTGCGTGTTGCACTATATTGAAAACAGCGCCGAGCTTACGCGCGATTCGCTGGTGCTGATCGACGCCGGCGCCGAGTTCGACCTGTACGCCGGTGACATTACCCGTACCTTCCCGGTCAGCGGGCGCTTCAACGAGGCGCAGCGCGCACTTTACGAGGTCGTGCTCAAGGCCCAGGAGCGCGCCGTGGCCGCCGTGCTCCCTGGCGCCACCCTGGCCGCTATCCATGCCAACGTGGTCGAGGATTTGACCCGCGGCCTGGTCGAACTCGGGCTTCTCGAAGGCGATGTGCAGGCGCGTATCGAGGATGAAAGCTATCGGCGCTTCTATCTGCACTCCACCTCGCACTGGCTGGGCCTGGACGTTCACGATGTCGGCACCTACCGGTTGGATGAAAAAACGCCGCGCCCGCTCGATCAGGGCATGGTCGTTACCGTCGAGCCTGGCCTTTACGTGCCCGACGACGACGATATCCCGGCGGCCTATCGCGGTATTGGTATTCGTATCGAGGATAACGTCGCGGTGAGCGAAACCGGCGGCGAGGTGCTCACCACAGACGTGCCCAAGCAGGTGGCTGATATCGAAGCGTTAATGGCGAATAAGTAACCAGATTAAAACGTCAGAAAATACCTTTATGTAAGTTACGTTATGAAATTACGAATGGCTTAGGGAGGCCGCTTAATGCCCACGAAGGCGTCTGAAAAAGCTTTAAAAACGGCTGCTTACGATATCGTGATCGTGGGTGGCGGGCTGGTGGGGGCAAGCCTTGGCTGCGCGCTGGCACCGCTGATCGAGCGTCATGGTTTGAGCGTGGCGATCGTGGAGGCCACTGCGCTTTCGTCCCCGGACCAGGCGCCCACCTGGCAGCCGAGTTTCGACGCCCGGGCCAGTGCCATCGCCGCCGGCTCGGCGCAGCGCTTTCGCGAGCTCGGGGTGTGGGCGGCGATGCAGCAGGAGGCCTCACCGATCTCACGTATTCATATCAGCGAGCGCGGCCGTTTGGGCGCCACGCGCCTCAATGCTGGTGAACTGGGCGTCGACGCCCTGGGCTACGTCATCCCCAATGCCTGGATGGGCCAGGTGCTGCATCAAAAGCTGGGCGAGCTGCCCATCGAGTGGTACTGCCCGGCGAAGGTCGACACCATGGCCGCCGATGGCGGTGGCCATCGGCTGACGCTGTCGACCGGCGACACGCTTCACGCCGCGTTGACCGTGCTGGCGGATGGCGGGCGGTCCGGGCTCAAGGAGCAGCTGGGCATCGAAAGCCAGCGGCGCTCCTACGAGCAGACCGCGCTGATCACCCACGTAGGCATTAGCGAGCCCCATCACGGTGTGGCGTTCGAGCGCTTCACGGACGAAGGCCCGATTGCGCTGTTGCCGCTGCCCAACCAGGCCATGGAGCTGATCTGGACCCATGAAAACGGTGCCGAGCACGCGCGCATGGCACTCGATGACGGCGCCTTTTTGGATCAGCTACAGCGCGCCTTTGGCGACCGGGTGGGCCGCTTTACCAAAGTGGGCAAGCGCTTTAGCTACCCGCTGTCTCTGGTCACCGCCAGGGAGCCGGTTCGCCCGGGGCTTGCGGTGCTGGGCAACGCCGCCCACGCGCTGCACCCGGTGGCGGGCCAGGGGTTTAACCTGGCGCTGCGCTCGGTGATGGATTTGGTAGAAGCGCTCGAGCAGGGCACGCAGCAGGGCCGGGGGCTCGGTGATATGCACACCCTGCTCGCCTTCGAGCAGAGCCGGGCCCGGGATCGCACCAACGTGATCCGCTTTAGCGACAGTCTCGTGCGCCTTTTTGGCGCCTCGTTTCCGCTGCTGCCCCACGCCCGCGCTGCGGGGTTGATCGGCCTCAATCTCATCGGCCCGCTGAGGCGAAGCCTGGCGCGTCGCGCCATGGGCCTCGAGCGCTAAATCGGCCGGTCATCCACGGCCCACCCTCTACCACTCACGACAAGGAAGGTTATGCATACCCAACAGGCGTCATCGCGCAACACCCGCGAGCCGTTCGATGCGGTCATCGTCGGCGCGGGCATGGTGGGCACCGCCCTGGCGGGGCTTTTGGCCAGCGCCGGCATGCGCACCGCACTGGTCGAGGCCAACGCCGCGCCGCTCGATTTGAAAACCCTCGACGTGACAACGCCGACGCCCAGGGTAAGCGCGCTGACCCCGGTGTCCCAGCGGCTTTTAACCCAGCTGGGCGCCTGGCCCGCCATGGCCGCCAAACGGGTCACCCCGTACCGCTATATGCACGTATGGGACGGCGAGGGCAGCGGCAGCATCGATTTTTCCGCCGACGAGGCCGGCACGCCGGTGCTTGGCCACATCGTCGAGAACAGCGTCACGCTGGCCGCGCTCAACGAGCAGGTGTTGGGCCTACCCGCGCTGAGCCTTTTTTACGGCGTTAAGGTCACGGCGTTGCAAACCACGCCCCAGGGGCGCTACTTGGTGCTCGAGGATGGCCGTACGCTGCAAACATCGCTTTTGATCGCCGCCGACGGCGCCCGCTCGGCGGTGCGTGAACTGGCCGGGATCGAGACCACCGAAGAATCCATGGCCCAGGACGCGGTCGTGACCACCGTGCGCTGTGAAAAGCCTCACGGCGGCTGCGCCCGCCAGGTGTTCAGCGATGGCCGGCCGCTGGCCTTTTTGCCGCTCACGGTCGACGGCGACGAACGCTACTGCTCGATCGTCTGGTCGACCACGGCCGAGCACGCGGACACCCTGGAAGGGCTTTCTCGGGAGGCGCTGGGGGCGGCGCTTGGCGAATCGTTTGGTCATCGGCTGGGGGGTGTCGAGGTGCTGGATCAAACCTATCGCTTCCCGCTCATTCAGCGCCACGCCAACACCTACGTACAGCCACATTTCGCGCTGGTGGGCGACGCCGCCCACACGATTCACCCGCTGGCGGGCCAGGGGGTGAATCTGGGGTTGATGGATGCCGCGGTACTCGCCGAAGAAGTGGTGTACGCCTGGCGGCGCGGCGCCCCCTGGGGCGAGCTTTCGACGCTTTCGCGTTTCGAGCGCCGCCGCCGTTTGGACAACGCTGCTATGCTTGCGCTCATGAAGGGGTTCAAGGGACTTTTTGGCAGCCGCCTGCCGGTGCTGACGCTGGCACGCAACCTGGGGCTGAGTGGTATGAACCAGGCGGTGCCCCTCAAACGGTTGATCATGCGCCAGGCGACCGGGGAGCGGGGTCGCCTGCCGCAAACGTGCCGCTAGGCTGGGGCCCGATGCCTAGCGGCGACGGTCCACCACGTTGAGGGCCTTGAGCAGATTGAGCGCTTCGCTGAGCTGGTAGTCGTCGCGCAGCCGCTCGGAAAGCCCGCTGCGCTCGCGCGCGGCGCCGGCCTGGTTATTCAGATGGCCCTCCAGGTCGATTTCGCGAATTTCGCGGCGCCCTTCGGCAACCTCGAGGCGCCCGCGTACCACGTCTACGTCCGGCGTGATCCCCTGGGCCTGAATGGAGCGCCCGTTGGGGGTGTAGTAGAGCGCGGTCGTAAGCTTCAAGCCCTCGCCGTTACCCAGCGGCATGATCTGCTGTACCGAGCCTTTACCAAAGCTTTCGGTGCCCATGATGACCGCCCGGCGCTGATCTTGCAGCGCACCGGCCACGATTTCGGCGGCGGAGGCGCTGCCGCCGTTGATCAGTACCACCAGCGGAATGTCCCGAGCCGGGGTCTGCGGGTTGGCGGAAAAAGACATCTCGGTATTGTCGAGACGCCCTTCGGTGTAGACGATCAGCCCGTTATCCAGGAAAAGGTCCGCCACGCCCACCGCGGCCTGCAGCACGCCGCCGGGGTTGTTGCGTAAGTCGAGCACCAAACCCTCCAGCGGCTGGTTTTGGGCCATGCGCTCGAGTGCCTGGCTGGCCTGTTCTGGCGTGCGCGATTGAAACTGGCTAATGCGCAGATAACCGTAGCCGGACTCCAGCAGCTCGTGCTTGACGCTTTCGCTGCGTATCACCTCGCGGGCCAGGGTGATGTCCCGGGGGCTCTCTTCGCCGGCGCGCAGAATCGTCAGGTTGAGCTCGCTTCCGGGCTCGCCGCGCATCAGCGTGACGGCTTCCTGCAGCGACAGGCTCTCGGTGGGCGTACCGTCGATGGTCAAAATGATATCCCGGGCGAGCAGCCCCGCCCGGGAGGCGGGGGTATCGTCGATCGGCGTAATCACCATCAGCTGGCCGCCTTCGGTGCCCACCTCGATGCCGATCCCGCCGAACTCGCCCTGGGTGGATTCACGTAGGCTCTGGAACTCGTCCA
This sequence comes from Vreelandella mediterranea, assembly GCF_970647075.1. Taxonomy (NCBI): domain Bacteria; kingdom Pseudomonadati; phylum Pseudomonadota; class Gammaproteobacteria; order Oceanospirillales; family Halomonadaceae; genus Vreelandella; species Vreelandella mediterranea. Next base: position 32,004 of record NZ_OZ310198.1, read on the forward strand.
CGTCCAGGTAAGCGGAGTGGGGGTCGAGCTCGCTCAAAAGCCCGCGCATGGCGTTACGCAAAAGCGTGGCGTCGTCCACCTCTTCGACGTAGCCGCGCTTGATACGCTCGAACACCTCGGCGAAGGTTTGGATCTCCTCCAGCGGCAGCTCGTCTTGATCGGCCGCGTCTACGCCTTGGGCCGTTAGCGGCAGCGGGGCGGCCAGCAGCGCCAGCGGTAGCAGCGTCACCATCAGCCGCCTGGCGGGGGCCATTACCTCGTTAACAGTTCGCGTCATGCAGACTCCGCAAGGCAGTGGGCGGCGCGAAGGACGCCGCGTGTATAGTCGTGTCAGCTTATCCCGTCAGCGGCGCGCAATCCAACGCTGTGGATTAATTGGCTCGCCACGGTTTCTTACTTCGAAGTAAAGCGCGGCGCGACTCTGGCCGCCACTATTTCCCACCCGGCCGATTTCGTCGCCGCGGCTCACCTGTTGGCCCGGCCGAGCGCTGAACTGCTGCATATGGGCATAGAGGGTCATGACCTGGTCGCCGTGGTCGATGATCAACAGGTTGCCAAAGCCGCGCATCCAGTCAGCGAACACGACCCGCCCGGCATGAACCGAGGTGACCGGCGTATTGGCGCTGGCCTCTATGACGATGCCGTTGTAGTGAACGCCGTCCTGGCCGCGAAAGCCCGCGCTGATCGCCCCCTGGACCGGCCAGGGGAGATCGCCTTGGGTACGGCCGATGTGGGTGGTCGGCGACGCCTCGGCCAGCCGCGCCATTTCCGCCTGAATGCGGCGAAGCTGTGCCTCGGCCTCTTCGCGGGTCTGGTTGAGATCCGCCAGGCGGTCGGCTTCGCTGGCGTAGCGGTCGTCCAGGGTAGCCACCACACTTTGGCGTTCGGCGCTGGTTTCGGCCAGCTTTTCGCTTTGCGTCTCGAGCTCATCGGTCAGCGCCGCAAGCCGTGTCTGGCGCGCATCGAGCTCGGTTTCGGTCTCGGCCAGGGCGCTATCCAGCTGGGCAATATCGTCGAGCTTTTGCTGGCGCGCCCGGGTCAGGCGGTTCAGGTAGGCCTGCATGCGATCGAGCTGGGCCGGGTCGCTCTGATTGAGCAGAAGCTTCAACTGCGGCGTCGGCCCCAGCCGGTATAGCGCGGCGAACTGCTCGGCGAGCGCCGCCACCTGGCCGGTGCGCTCACTCTGAAGGCGGTCCCGGTGGCGGCGCAGGGCCTGGGTTTCATCGCCCAGGGTACGCCGCTCGGCCTGCAGGGTATCCAGGCGCTGGTGGGTCCTGGAAAGCTCGGTTTCCGCCTCCGCCAACGCCTGGGTCGCGCTGTCTCGGGCCTGGTCTGTCTCGCTTAGCCGCGTGGCCAGCGAATCGATCTGTTGGCCCAGGGCGTCGAGCTCCTCCCGAGCGGCGCGCTCGTCCTGGCCCGCCGCGCTCCCGGCGCTGAGCGCCAGGACAACGCCGGTGCTCAGCAGCGTGCGGCGCAGGGCGCAGGCGGGGCGTTTCATCATGATGAAAAAGTAAGCAGCGGCTTGCCGGTCATGGCGTCGGGCACGTTTTGTTCCATCATGGTCAAAAGCGTCGGCGCTAGATCACAAAGACGGCCCTCTTCAAGCGCGGCCTGGCGCTCGCCCACGTAGATCAAAGGTACCAGGAAGGTGGTATGGGCGGTTTGCGGCGCGCCGGTTTCCGGGTGGACCATCTGCTCGGCGTTGCCGTGATCGGCGGTGATCAGACACGCCCCGCCGGCCCGCTCGATCGCCTCGACCACCCGGCCCACGCAGGTATCCACGGTTTCGATGGCTTTCATCGCTGCGTCGAAGTCGCCGGTATGGCCGACCATGTCGCCGTTGGCGTAGTTGCACACGATCAAATCGAAGCGGTGGCTGTCGATCGCCTCGACCAGCTTGTCAGTGATCTCGAAAGCGCTCATCTCGGGCTTTTCGTCGTAGGTTTTCACATCCCGCGGCGAGGGCACCAGAATGCGTTCTTCACCCTCGTACTCGTTCTCCTCGCCGCCGGAGAAGAAAAACGTCACGTGGGGGTACTTCTCGGTTTCGGCGATGCGCAGCTGGCTCAAACCCCGCTTGGCGACCACTTCCCCCAGGGTATCGGTCAAATCCGTGGGCGGAAAGGCGGCCGGGGCCGGAATGTCGGCGGCGTACTGGGTCATCATCACCAGGCCCTCGCCGGCCAGTGCCGGGCGGCGCTGGCGGGTGAAACCGTCGAAGTCGTCGTCGACGAAGGCGCGGGTCAGCTCCCGGGCGCGATCGGAGCGGAAATTGAGAAAAATCGCCGCGTCGCCGTCTTCCAGGGTCACGCCGTGATCAGCAGGACGTACCTGGCTTGGCGTGACGAACTCATCGGTTTCACCCCGCGCGTAGGCGGCGTCCACCAGGGCCTCGGCGCTTTTCGCAGTGTGCTCGGCCTCACCGTCGGTGAGCAGGCGATAGGCTTTTTCCACGCGCTCCCAACGATTGTCGCGATCCATGGCGTAAAAGCGCCCAATCAATGAGGCGACGAAGCCGTTGTCCGCCCCGACCAGCTCGGCAAGCTTGGCATTGGCGCGCTCGATCGAGGCCAGCGCGCTTTTCGGCGCGGTGTCCCGGCCATCGAGAAAGGCGTGCAGGTAGATGCGCTTGGCACCGCGGCTGGCGGCAAGCTCCGCCATGGCGAGAAAATGATCCTCGTGGCTATGAACGCCGCCAGGCGATAAAAGCCCTAAAAGATGCACCGCACGGTTATTGGCCACCGCTTCGTCGATGGGCCGGGTAAGCGGTGCGATGTGTTCGAGCTCGCCCTCCTTGACCGCCTTGGTGATTCGCGTGAAGTCCTGATACACCACGCGCCCCGCGCCCAGGTTCATGTGGCCGACCTCGGAGTTGCCCATTTGCCCTTCGGGCAAGCCCACGTGTTCGCCGTCGGTGTGAAGGAAGGCGTGGGGGCGCGATGACCAGAGCGCGTCCATGTTCGGCGTGTTGGCGGCGGCCACGGCGTTGTGCGCCGCATCGGGGTTGTGGCCGTAGCCGTCCAGAATGATCAGCGCTACCGGGCGCGGGGTTGATGTAGCCATTGAAGCCTCGTTATGTCGGATCGTGGTGTAAAACATCCTGCGATAATAAAGACGTGCTGGAAAAGCGGTGCGCTTGCGTGGCTTTTCCAGCATGCACTTTTGGTGGGGGTCGCGGCGCGTGCCCGCTTGGGGCATCATAACGCAGCCAGTCGTTAGGCGTCATGACCTGCGCTTACCGGTCCGTGACGTGTATACTTGTCGGGTTTGACAGTGGCCTGGCCGCTTTTTTTGCATATACCAAGAGATTGTGTTCGCGATGATCGATCAGCTGTTCGAATTCGTAATGAACCACCCCCTGCTGGTGGGCGCATTTTTGCTGGTGCTGCTGGCGTGGCTCGTCTACGAAACCCGCAATGCGTCGACGCATGCCGTGACCTCCTCGCAGGCCACCCAGCTCATCAACCGCGAAGACGCGGTAGTGGTGGATGTGCGCGAGAGTAAAGAGTTCAAGGCCGGCCATATCGCCGGTGCGCGCAACATTCCCCAAAGCAGCCTGGACAGCCGCATGAATGAGCTGGAGAAAGTGAAAGACCAGCCCATCATCGTGGTGTGCAAGCATGGCCAGAGCGCGGGCACCGTTCAAGCCAAGCTCGCCAAGGCGGGCTTCGAGCGTGCCAACAAGCTCAAAGGCGGCATGGCGCAGTGGCAAGCCGACGGCCTGCCGGTGGTGAAAAAGTAAGCCTTTTGCGCTGCGGCGCAGCTCATTCAAACGTATAAATCATCAGGAGAACTCCCATGGCGGAAGACAACAATGCCCCTCAAGCCGACGCTGGCGCAGCCGAAGGCGAAAAGCCCCAGCTGAAATTCTCGCTGCAGCGTATTTACGTTAAAGACATCTCTTTCGAGGCGCCGAATTCGCCGTCGGTCTTCAAACAGTCGTTCAAGCCCAAGGTCAATCTGGATTTGAACACCACCAGCACCAAAATCGACGAAGACCAGTATGAAGTCGTGGTGAAGGTGACCGCCCAGGTCAACGACAGCGAAACCGGCACGACCTCGTTTTTGGCTGAAGTAGAGCAGGCAGGGCTTTTTCGCATCTCCGGCATCGAAGGCGCGCAGCTCGACCAGACCCTCGGTGCGTTCTGCCCGAACCTGCTGTTCCCCTACGCCCGCGAGTGCGTGGATAACCTGGTCAACCGGGGCGGCTTCCCGCCGCTGATGCTGGCACCGGTCAACTTCGAGGCCATGTACGCCCAGCGCAAAAAGCGCGAAGCGCAGCAGGATCCGGCCGCTACCGAAAATACCCACTAAGTCGCACGCCCAGGACCACGCCATGAAAGCCGACTGGTACGCTCAGCACGGTAAAATGCCGCGCCTCTACGTGAGCGCTGCGCTCAGCGTCGGTGCCCGGGTGGAGCTACCGGAAGGGCCGGCGCGTCACGTCACTCGGGTTTTGCGCATGGGGGAAGGCGCGCCGCTGGTGCTGTTCGACGGTAACGGGCAGGAGGCCGGCGTGCGCCTTGTCGAGGCCGGGCGCAAGCGTACCATCGCCCAGGTCGAAACCGTGTGGTTAGGCGAAGGCGAGTCGCCGCTGGCGGTTCACCTGGGCCAGGCGATCTCCAAGGGCGACCGGATGGATTACGCCATCCAGAAGGCCGTGGAACTGGGCGTAGCGGCGATCACCCCGCTTTATACCCAGCGGGGCGATGTGCGCTTGAAAGACGAGCGCGAAGCCAAAAAGCACGCCCATTGGCAAGCGGTGGCTGAAAGCGCCTGCGAGCAAAGCGGGCGGGCGACGGTGCCGGTGGTGCATCCGCCCATGGCGCTCGAGGCCTGGCTTGGCGCGCGGGATGAGCCGCTCAGGCTGATGCTGCACCTGGCCACCGGCAACCGCTTCGATTCGATCAAGCGCCCCGAAAGGGCGGCGCTATTGATCGGCCCGGAGGGGGGGTTGACCGAGCAGGATATTAGCGCAGCCCAGGCCATGGGCTTCACACCGTTGACCCTGGGGCCGCGGGTACTGCGCACCGAAACCGCCCCGGTGGTTGCGCTGACCCTTCTTCAGCACCACTTTGGCGATATGTAAGCGCTTACTTACATGATGCGCCCCTTCTGAATCAACTTTCGCTTTTCATCCTTCCTTTCTCCAAAAGCGGCTCACCGCGCGCGTTTTGCCGTGCCGCCCGTTCGAGCCCGTCGAGTATCACGGGTTTGAGTACCGGCAGGGTTTCGCCGGAAAGTCCGCTCAGCACTATCACGCGGTGCTGGCGCCCTTTCAAGTAGCCAAGCCAACAGGGCAGCCAGAGCGGTGTTGGTGGGCCTTTTAGTAGCTGCACCTTCCAGCGCTTGGGGTTGGCCATTCGCTCCCAAAACCACTGCCTGGTGACGACGTCGGTGTTGGGTGCTTCACAGCCCTCGAGCGCCAGTTCCCTGGCGGGGCGCTCTTGTTGGTTGGCAAGCACGGCACTGGTTAAAAGTATCGGTCGGCGCAGGCTGAGACTTGCCAGCAGCCACGCGCAGGGCGTGTGGGGCGCTGTGCCCAGGGCAAACGCCCAGAGCGGCACCCAAACGGGCTCGAAGCGCTGGGCGCCCAAGCGTTTGAAGCGTTTTTGGGCGGCGTCGAAGTCGATACGCCGCGCAAGCGTTAAAGGCTTATCCATTCGCCCATCCTTGGAGCAGGGCGAGCAGGGCAAGCATCAGCACAAACCACGCCGCGAGCCCCAGGCAGCGCCGCCGGGTCAGGCGTGCCTCGAAGCCCACTTCCGGGGCGCTGTTGGCCCGGGCGGCAAGGATTGCCTGCATGTCCGGGGCGGTCTCGTCGATGAGGACATCGCTGAGCTGCTCGCTTTGCGGCGCGGGGCTCGTCAGGCTCACCAAATAGCCCACGCCGACCGACACCGCCACGCCGATGGTGTTGTTGTAAAGCCAGGAGATATCCATGAAGGCGGTGGTCGCCCAGACCGCCAGCATGCCGGTGCAGAGCCCTGCCAGGGCGCCCCGGCCGTTGCTGCGGTGGCTGAAAATCGCCAACAGGAACGTGCCCAAAAGCGCCCCGTAAAACCAGGAGCCCACCTGATTGACCACCTCGATGACCGGCCCCAGATTACCCGCGAAAAACGCAAAGAGCGTGGCGTAAAAGCCCCAGAAGACCGTCGCCCAGCGGGAAGCTTTCAGGTAGTGGGTGTCGCTTGCATCGGGCTTTATATAGCGGCTATAGAAATCCCGCACGGTGACCGCCGAAAGCGAGTTGAGCGCCGAATCAAGACTCGACATCGCTGCGGCGAACACTCCGGCGATCACCAGCCCCGCCATGCCGGAGGGGAAGGTCTCGACCACGTAGCGGGGCAGCAATTCGTTGAGGTTCTCCGGCGCGGTCAGGCCGTTTTGCTGGTAGTAGGCGGCCAGGATGATGCCGACGAACAAAAACAGCAGCATCTGCGGAATGAGCAGGTAACCGCCGATCAGCAGCGAACGCTGGGCATCCGGCACCGAGGGGCTCGAGAGCACGCGCTGAATCTGACTCTGGTCGGTACCAAAGTACGCCACGTGGAGAAAGAAGCCGCCAAAAAGGCCCGCCCAGAGGGAGTAGGTGACGCTTGGGTCAAGCGACAGGTCGATGGCGTTGAACATGCCAGAGTCCGCGCCGAAGGCAAACACATCACTCCATCCGCCGGGGAGGCTCGTGACCAAAAAAATCACGCTCAATAGCGCGCCGAGCCACAGCACGAACATCTGGATGACGTCGGTCCAGATCACCGCGCTAATGCCGCCCAGCACCGTGTAGCTGATGGCCAGCACCGCCATGATGATGATGGTGAGGTTGACACTCCAGCCGGTGACGACCGCCAACACCAGCGCCGGGGCATAGAGCACGACGCCGGTGGCAAGGCCGCGGGCGATCAAAAACAAAAGCGCGGTCAGCGTACGCGTACCCGGGCCGAAGCGGCGCTCCAGAAGCTCGTAGATGCTGTAAATCCCCGCGCGGTGAAAAATCGGGACGAACACCAGAATCAGTACGATCATCGCAAGCGGCACATTGATGAAGGTGACCAGCCGTTCGAGACCGCCTTCGAACCCCCAGCCCGGCGCGCCGATAAAGGTAATCGCGCTTGCCTGGGTCGCCATGACCGAAAGCCCGATGGCCCAGCTGGGTATTTTGCGCCCACCCAGAAAGTAATCCTCGGGACTGTGCTGGTCCTTGCCAAAGCGCGAGCCGATCCAGGCGATCAGCGCGATATAACCGATCAATACGACCGTATCCAACAACGTGAACCCTTGCATACACCTCTCCTGCCTTTTGTTGTGTCTTTTTTGAGCATAGCAGGTTGTCTTAAGGCCATTGAATCAAGCACGCCTGGGTAAAAACACCCCGGCGGCTTTGCCCGGGGGCGGGGCAGGCGCCATAATGAGGGCTCATTTTTCGAGGATGCTGTTCATGGCTGACGACGCGCGCTCAACCCCCAGGTCGGCAAGCGATGCAAGCGCCCAAATAGGGGAAGTGGCTTACCTGACGGTAACGGCTGTCAATAATACCGGTGCGTTTCTGCGCTGGGGCCCGCCCAAGGACGTGCTGTTGCCCTATAGCGAACAGCGCTTTCGCCCCGACCCCGGCAAGCGCGTCCTGGTGATGCTTTACGAGGACGACCAGGGTCGCCCGGTGGCGACGATGCGGCTGGACCGCTTTTTGAGCGACGACGCCACCCCCCTTGAAAACGGCGAGGAAGTCGCCATTATCGTTGCCGACCGTACCGATCTTGGCTTGAAAGTGGTGGTCAATCACCGCTACTGGGGCCTGATCTATCAGGACGACATCACCAAGCCTCTGCGCCGTGGCCAATCGGTCACCGGCTACGTCAAGCAGCGCCGTGAGGATGGCCGCGTGAATATTTCGCTGCTGCCGCCTGGGGCGGCGCGCCTGGACGTGGTGGGCGAGAAAATTCTCGCCGCGCTTCGCGAAAGCGGCGGTTATCTGCCGCTGGGTGATAAAAGCGATGCCCACACGATCAAGGCGCGCTTGGGGGTGAGTAAAAGCGCCTTCAAGCAGGCGATCGGTCGGCTTTACAAGCAGCAACTGATCACGCTTGCGCCGGATGCAATACGCCTGGTGCCCGGCACTTGAGCCCTGAAGTTGGAGCCGTATCGCCAGTGCGGCATACTGCTTCCCTACGTTTATGAATGGATAGTGCCCCGATGAGTCAATCGAATCTGCAGCTTGGCGTCGTGATGGATCCCATCAGCGACATCGCCTACAAAAAAGACACGACCCTGGCCATGCTGTGGGCTGCCCAGGCGCGTGGCTACACCCTCTACTACATGGAGCAGGGCGATCTTTTCATGCAGGCGGGCAAAGCTTACGCACGCATGCGCGCACTCACCGTGCACCACGACCCGGCGCACTGGTTTGATCTGGGCGAGACCGAGTCGCGCCCGCTGTCGGATCTCGATGCGGTCTTGATGCGCAAGGACCCACCAGTGGACGCCGAGTTCATCAACGCGGTGCATCTGCTCGGGTTTGCCGAGCGTGAAGGCGTGTTGATCGTCAATCCGACCCAAGCGCTTTTGCAGTGCAACGAGAAGCTCTTCGCCCAACAGTTCCCCGAGTGCTGCACGCCGACGATCGTGGCCAGCCGCGATGACGTACTGCGCGCGTTCCACGCCGAGCACGGCGATGTGATCTTCAAGCCGCTGGATGGCATGGGCGGTACCGGCATTTTTCATATCGGCCCGGACGGGCGCAACATCGGTGCGGTGATCGAGCAGCTCACCCTGCGCGGTCAGCGCCAGATCATGGCGCAGCGCTACCTGCCCGAAATCAAGGATGGCGACACGCGCATTCTGCTGGTGGATGGTGAGCCCGTGCCTTTTGGGCTGGCGCGCATTCCCTCTGCCGGTGAAACCCGGGGCAACCTGGCCGCTGGCGGCCGTGGCGTAGCCCGCGAGCTCACCGAGCGCGACCACTGGCTGATCGACCAGGTCAAGCCGGCCATCAAGGCAAAGGGCCTGATGTTCGTAGGCCTCGACGTCATTGGCGATTACATTACCGAGATCAACGTCACAAGCCCTACCTGTGTGCGCGAAATCGACGACCAGCGCGGCACCGATATCGCGGGCTTGCTACTGGACGCCGTCGAGCGTCGGCTCGCCTCGTAAGGCCCAATAACCCGCGATTTACTGCACATCAAGCGAGGCGCGTCGGATTTCCGCGCGCCGTAGGAGACGCATGCAAAGCTTAAAGCACCACTTTTTAATGGCCATGCCGCACCAGGATGATGCCAACTTCGCCGGTAGCCTGATCTATCTGTGCGACCACGATCACAACGGCTGCATGGGCGTGATTCTCAATAGCCCGATGGATATCACCCTCGATACGCTGTTCGAGCAGCTCTCGCTGGGCGGAGACGACAGCCCCCATCGCAATGCGCCGGTTTACTACGGCGGGCCGATGCACAAGGACCGCGGCTTTATTCTGCATGTGGGCGACAGCCAGGCGTGGGACTCAAGCGTTCAGGTCGATGACAATATCGCGCTGACCACCTCGATGGATATTCTCAAAGCGCTGGCCGATGGCGAAGGCCCCGAGCAGTTTCTGGTCTGCCTGGGATGTTCGGGCTGGGAAGTCGGCCAGCTTGAAGATGAACTCAAGGAGAACAGTTGGCTAACCGTAGAAGGCGATGGAGGCGTTATTTTCGAAACGCCGCCAGCTGAACGACTAGCCGCCGCCGCCGGCATTCTCGGTGTCGATCTTAATCTGATGACGCGCGACGCAGGGCACGCCTAGTGGCTTTAAAAGGGCAGCGCCTGATACTTGCCTTTGATTACGGCACCCGGCGCATCGGTTTGTCGGTGGGTAATGAGCTTCTAAGAAGCGCGCGCGAGCTCGAGCCATTGACCGCGCGCGACGGCATTCCCGACTGGCAGCGCGTCGAGGCGCTGTTAAAGGAGTGGCAGCCTGGTCTTTTGGTCGTGGGCCTGCCGCTCAATATGGACGGTAGCGAATCGGCCATGAGCACCCGTGCGCGCAAATTCGGCAACCGCCTGCACGGGCGCTTTGGTCATCCGGTCGAAATGGTCGATGAGCGCGGCTCCACGCGGGAAGCCAAGGCGATTGCCCGGGAGGCAGGTCATCGTGGTAACTACCGCGAAGAGAGTGTCGACGGCATTGCCGCGGTGCTGATACTCGAAGGCTGGTTCGCCCACCAGGAAGGCTTACCCGGCGGGCGGCTTTCGCTCTAAAAAGCGCTCTTTAAAGAGCGCTTTTTAATGCTCGTCGTTTCTACACGACCCAAATGGCCAGGGCGTCAGATATCCAGTGTGCCGGTTTGGCCGGGCACGAACCAGCGTACCGGGCGCAGATCCTCGGCGATCAGCCCATCCACTTTCAAAAGTGTGGCAAAAATGGCCATACGCATGGGGATGCCGTTATCGGTCTGGCGGAAAATCGCCAGCCGCGGGTCGCCGTTTAGATCCACGTCCAGGTCGTTGGCCTGGGCCCGGCTGTCCCGCGGCAGCGGATGCATCACGATGGTGGATTTGCCGCAGTACTGGTCCAGAAACGCCTTGTTCACCACGAAGTCGCTGGAAAGCCCCTTGAAGCCCTCGTTCATTTCTTCGGTGAAGCGCTCTTTTTGAATCCGCGTGGTGTACACCACGTCCAGGTCGCTGAAGTCCATGCCCAGATGTTCGCGTGTCTCTACCCGGTGGCCGCGGGATGTCACCAGGTCGATAAGCGAGGTCGGCATCTCCAGGCCCGGCGGCGAGACCAGCGTAATTCGCAGCGGGTCATATAAAGAGAGCAGCTTGATCAGCGAGTGTACGGTACGGCCGTACTTCAAATCCCCGGTCAATAGAATGTGCGCACCGCTTAACGCCTTGCCGAGGCGCTGAAACTCCTTGTCGATCGTATAAAGGTCTAAAAGCGCCTGGCTTGGGTGCTCGCCGGGGCCGTCGCCCCCGTTGATGACCGGCACGTTGGTCGCCTCGGCAAACTCGGCAACCGACCCCTGGTCGGGGTGGCGCATCACGATGGCATCGCAGTAGCCGCTCATGACCCGGCTGGTATCGTAAAGCGACTCGCCTTTCGCCATCGAGGAGAAGGTAAAGCCGGTGGTATCGCACACGCTGCCCCCCAGACGACAAAACGCGGCGTTGAAACTAACGCGGGTACGCGTACTGGCTTCGAAAAACAGATTACCCAACACCGCGCCTTCCAACACGCGAGTAACCTGCTGGCGGCTGGCGATGGGCTCCATTTGCGCGGCAACGCGTAAAAGGTGGTTAACGCTTTCGCGGTTTAATGAGTCGACGGATAGCAGATGGGGGCTCATCACGGACCTCGGTGAAATGGTGGGCGAGAGCGCTAGTGTAACCGCCAACCCGCACCTTGCCGAAACGCTTTAATAAGCTTCCTGTATCCATCGAAGCATTTTGTTCAAAAAGGCCTTGCACTCAAGCCGGTGAATCCGTAAAGTACGCATCCGCTGCCGGGGACGCAAGGCGTTGCCAGCGGTGAATGAGAGTGAAAACTCTCGGTTTGTCAGGAGGTTAGCGGTTTTTGTTCGCTCGCTTCACTCGCCAAAATCGGCGGTTGACAAATTCAAGGATGAGCGTAGAATACGCCTTCCTCGCTACGGCAACCGGCTCAGGTCATCGAGTCAGACGTTAAGCCGAAGCGAAACCGCTCTTTAACAATTTGATCAGGTAATTCATGTGGGCGTTTGCCGATGAGGGTGACAAGTCACCAAATATCAAGGCAAGCGCACAAGAAGAATTTTCGAATTCTTCAAATTCGTTTGAACCTTGAGCCAGGATTGATTCGCCTCTGTTGCTTTCGAGCGACAGGCAAGAATCACAATGATTTTAAACTGAAGAGTTTGATCATGGCTCAGATTGAACGCTGGCGGCAGGCTTAACACATGCAAGTCGAGCGGTAACAGGTCCAGCTTGCTGGACGCTGACGAGCGGCGGACGGGTGAGTAATGCATAGGAATCTACCCGGTAGTGGGGGATAACCTGGGGAAACCCAGGCTAATACCGCATACGTCCTACGGGAGAAAGGGGGCCTCTGGCTCCCGCTATCGGATGAGCCTATGTCGGATTAGCTGGTTGGTGAGGTAACGGCTCACCAAGGCAACGATCCGTAGCTGGTCTGAGAGGATGATCAGCCACATCGGGACTGAGACACGGCCCGAACTCCTACGGGAGGCAGCAGTGGGGAATATTGGACAATGGGCGCAAGCCTGATCCAGCCATGCCGCGTGTGTGAAGAAGGCTTTCGGGTTGTAAAGCACTTTCAGCGAGGAAGAACGCCTGGCGGTTAATACCCGCCAGGAAAGACATCACTCGCAGAAGAAGCACCGGCTAACTCCGTGCCAGCAGCCGCGGTAATACGGAGGGTGCAAGCGTTAATCGGAATTACTGGGCGTAAAGCGCGCGTAGGTGGCATGACAAGCCGGTTGTGAAAGCCCCGGGCTCAACCTGGGAACGGCATCCGGAACTGTCACGCTAGAGTGCAGGAGAGGAAGGTGGAATTCCCGGTGTAGCGGTGAAATGCGTAGAGATCGGGAGGAATACCAGTGGCGAAGGCGGCCTTCTGGACTGACACTGACACTGAGGTGCGAAAGCGTGGGTAGCAAACAGGATTAGATACCCTGGTAGTCCACGCCGTAAACGATGTCGACCAGCCGTTGGGTGCCTTGTGCACTTTGTGGCGAAGTTAACGCGATAAGTCGACCGCCTGGGGAGTACGGCCGCAAGGTTAAAACTCAAATGAATTGACGGGGGCCCGCACAAGCGGTGGAGCATGTGGTTTAATTCGATGCAACGCGAAGAACCTTACCTACCCTTGACATCCTGCGAACCCGGGAGAGATCCCGGGGTGTCTTCGGAAACGCAGAGACAGGTGCTGCATGGCTGTCGTCAGCTCGTGTTGTGAAATGTTGGGTTAAGTCCCGTAACGAGCGCAACCCTTGTCCCTATTTGCCAGCACGTAATGGTGGGAACTCTAGGGAGACTGCCGGTGACAAACCGGAGGAAGGTGGGGACGACGTCAAGTCATCATGGCCCTTACGGGTAGGGCTACACACGTGCTACAATGGCCGGTACAAAGGGCTGCGAACTCGCGAGAGTAAGCGAATCCCAGAAAGCCGGTCTCAGTCCGGATCGGAGTCTGCAACTCGACTCCGTGAAGTCGGAATCGCTAGTAATCGTGGATCAGAATGCCACGGTGAATACGTTCCCGGGCCTTGTACACACCGCCCGTCACACCATGGGAGTGGACTGCACCAGAAGTGGTTAGCCTAACTTTGGAGGGCGATCACCACGGTGTGGTTCATGACTGGGGTGAAGTCGTAACAAGGTAGCCGTAGGGGAACCTGCGGCTGGATCACCTCCTTAAACGATGCGTCACTCTCCCGGCAAGCGCTCACAATGAATTACCTGATCAAGTAGCTGTTAAATGAGCAGTGATAAGCTTATCGCCTTCGGCGATGTCTTATCACTGCTTATAGCAGTCGCTCTTTAACAATGTATATCATGCTGACAGTATCGAATGACGATATGAAGACAAGTGCCTTTAGGGTGGCTGTGTTTATAGCGTGATCTCGATACGCAATTGTTTTGTGATACGTTTCAAGCGTATCCGGCAATCGTTGTCATTGCGGGATCCAGACTCCTTCGGGTTATAGGGTCAAGCAATGAAGCGCACACGGTGGATGCCTAGGCAGTCAGAGGCGATGAAAGACGTTGTAGCCTGCGATAAGGTTCGGTGAGGTGGCAAACAACCTGTGACCCGGACATCTCTGAATGGGGAAACCCACTGACCACAAGGTCAGTATCGTATCCTGAATACATAGGGATACGAGGCGAACCGGGGGAACTGAAACATCTAAGTACCCCGAGGAAAAGAAATCAACCGAGATTCCCCCAGTAGCGGCGAGCGAACGGGGACCAGCCCTTAAGCATGTGAATGACTAGACGAACGGATTGGGAAGTCCGGCCGTAGCGGGTGATAGCCCCGTAGTCGAAAGTCTGATCATGTGAAATCGAGTAGGTCGGGGCACGAGAAACCCTGATTGAAGACGGGGGGACCATCCTCCAAGGCTAAATACTCCTGACTGACCGATAGTGAACCAGTACCGTGAGGGAAAGGCGAAAAGAACCCCGGCGAGGGGAGTGAAATAGATCCTGAAACCGTGTGCGTACAAGCAGTAGGAGCCCACTTGTTGGGTGACTGCGTACCTTTTGTATAATGGGTCAGCGACTTATATTCAGTGGCGAGCTTAACCGATAGGGGAGGCGTAGCGAAAGCGAGTCTTAACTGGGCGACCAGTCGCTGGATATAGACCCGAAACCGGGCGATCTATCCATGAGCAGGGTGAAGGTTGAGTAACATCAACTGGAGGCCCGAACCAGGATCTGTTGAAAAAGATTTGGATGACTTGTGGATCGGAGTGAAAGGCTAATCAAGCCCGGAGATAGCTGGTTCTCCTCGAAAGCTATTTAGGTAGCGCCTCACGTATCACCACCGGGGGTAGAGCACTGTTTCGGCTAGGGGGCCATCCCGGCTTACCAACCCGAGGCAAACTCCGAATACCGGTGAGTGCAGCGTGGGAGACACACGGCGGGTGCTAACGTCCGTCGTGAAAAGGGCAACAACCCGGACCGTCAGCTAAGGTCCCCAAATCCTGGTTAAGTGGGAAACGATGTGGGAAGGCTCAGACAGCTAGGAGGTTGGCTTAGAAGCAGCCATCCTTTAAAGAAAGCGTAATAGCTCACTAGTCGAGTCGGCCTGCGCGGAAGATGTAACGGGGCTCAAACCAGGTACCGAAGCTACGGGTTCATCCTTAGGGATGAGCGGTAGAGGAGCGTCGTGTAAGCCGATGAAGGTGGATCGAGAGGTCTGCTGGAGGTATCACGAGTGCGAATGCTGACATGAGTAACGATAAGGGGAGTGAAAAACTCCCCCGCCGGAAGACCAAGGTTTTCTGTTCGATGCTAATCAGAGCAGAGTGAGTCGGCCCCTAAGGCGAGGCCGAAAGGCGTAGTCGATGGGAAACGGGTCAATATTCCCGTACCGGATGTCATTGCGATGGGGGGACGAAGAAGGCTAGGTGAGCCAGGCGTTGGTTGTCCTGGTGAAAGCGAGTAGGCCTGGGTCTCAGGTAAATCCGGGACCCTTTAAAGCCGAGACGCGAGACGAACGGATTACGATCCGGAAGTCACTGATGCCACGCTTCCAGGAAAAGCCTCTAAGCTTCAGATGACATGCGACCGTACCCCAAACCGACACAGGTGGTCAGGGTGAGAATCCCAAGGCGCTTGAGAGAACTCGGGTGAAGGAACTAGGCAAAATGGTGCCGTAACTTCGGGAGAAGGCACGCCGGATTAGGGTGAGAGGACTTGCTC
Organism: Vreelandella mediterranea; assembly: GCF_970647075.1. NCBI lineage: Bacteria > Pseudomonadati > Pseudomonadota > Gammaproteobacteria > Oceanospirillales > Halomonadaceae > Vreelandella > Vreelandella mediterranea. The sequence continues at coordinate 47,409 of NZ_OZ310198.1, forward strand.
CTTCAGCCCGAACCGGTCGAAGATACCAGGTGGCTGCAACTGTTTAGTAAAAACACAGCACTCTGCTAACGCGCAAGCGGACGTATAGGGTGTGACGCCTGCCCGGTGCCGGAAGGTTAAGTGATGGTGTTAGCCCTCTGGGCGAAGCTCTTGATCGAAGCCCCGGTAAACGGCGGCCGTAACTATAACGGTCCTAAGGTAGCGAAATTCCTTGTCGGGTAAGTTCCGACCTGCACGAATGGCGTAATGATGGCCACGCTGTCTCCACCCGAGACTCAGTGAAATTGAAATCGCCGTGAAGATGCGGTGTACCCGCGGCTAGACGGAAAGACCCCGTGAACCTTTACTATAGCTTCACACTGGATACTGATGTTGCCTGTGTAGGATAGCTGGGAGGCTTTGAACTCCGGACGCCAGTTCGGAGGGAGCCAACCTTGAAATACCAGCCTGGCATCATTGGTGTTCTCACTCGGGTCCGTTATCCGGATCGAGGACAGTGTGTGGTGGGTAGTTTGACTGGGGCGGTCTCCTCCCAAAGAGTAACGGAGGAGCACGAAGGTACCCTCAGCACGGTCGGACATCGTGCAATGAGTGCAAGAGCATAAGGGTGCTTGACTGCGAGACAGACACGTCGAGCAGGTGCGAAAGCAGGTTCTAGTGATCCGGTGGTTCTGTATGGAAGGGCCATCGCTCAACGGATAAAAGGTACTCCGGGGATAACAGGCTGATACCGCCCAAGAGTTCACATCGACGGCGGTGTTTGGCACCTCGATGTCGGCTCATCACATCCTGGGGCTGAAGTCGGTCCCAAGGGTATGGCTGTTCGCCATTTAAAGTGGTACGCGAGCTGGGTTTAGAACGTCGTGAGACAGTTCGGTCCCTATCTGCCGTGGGCGTTGGATGTTTGAGAAGGGCTGCTCCTAGTACGAGAGGACCGGAGTGGACGCACCTCTGGTGTTCCGGTTGTCACGCCAGTGGCATTGCCGGGTAGCTATGTGCGGACGGGATAACCGCTGAAAGCATCTAAGCGGGAAGCCCCCTTCAAGATGAGACATCCCCGAGGCCTCGAGCCTCCTGAAGGGCCCAGCGAGACCAGCTGGTTGATAGGCACGGTGTGGACGCGCTGCAAGGCGTTGAGCTAACGTGTACTAATGGCCCGTGAGGCTTGACCCTATAACACCCAAGGGGTCTGGTCCTGTAGTGACAACGACGCTCGACAGAGCACCGGATACGCAAAAAAGAAACGATCACAAGACAGTCAGCCAATATACATTGAAAGTTACGCCTGACGACCATGGCTTGCGTGAACCACCCGATCCCTTGCCGAACTCGGAAGTGAAACCGCAACGCGCCGATGGTAGTGTGGGGTCTCCCCATGCGAGAGTAGGTTATCGTCAGGCACCTCTTCGAAAAAGCCCCGAGCACTTTGTGTTCGGGGCTTTTTTTATGCGCGCAGGAAAAGCCAAACGGCCCGCACAGGGCCTGCCTCGGTACTTCCGCACCCCTGCAGGAGCCCGATTCATGGGTGGTCCGACACCTCGATGGCGGCGCCCGCCGCCCGGGGTTGAAGCGGACACCGTGCCTGCCGGCCACCCAAGCAGCGCGGTGCGCCGCATCGCGGGCTGAAGCCTGCTCCTGCAATGTCCTGCGCCGGTATAGCACGCTGCCCACTCACGCCGGATCGCCGTTTGTGTCAAAATGCACGTCTCAAGGAGGATTGCCATGACACAGATGCGCTGGGAGCAGCTGCTCTCGCCCCGCCGTTTGCACGACAAGCGCTCGACCACTGGCCGTGAAATGGGGCGTACTCCGTTTCACAAGGACCACGACCGCATCGTGTTCTCGGGCTCGTTTCGTCGGTTGGGCCGCAAGACCCAGGTTCATCCGCTTACCGAAAACGACCATATCCATACCCGCTTGACCCACTCCCTGGAAGTAGGCTGCGTTGGGCGCTCGCTGGGCATGATCGTAGGCGAGCTGCTTCAGGACCAGCTCCCGGAATGGATTACGCCGGCGGATCTGGGCGTGATCGTGCAGACCGCCTGCCTGGGCCACGATATCGGCAATCCCCCCTTTGGCCACGCCGGCGAGTACGCCATTCGCGACTGGTTCCGCCGCGCCCAGGGCAGCGGGCTGCTGGAGGGGTTGTCCGAGGCCGAGTGTGAAGACTTGCTTACCTTCGAAGGCAACGCCCAAGGCTTTCGGGTCATTACCCAGATCGAGTACAACCAGTTCAACGGCGGGATGCGTCTCTCGGCAGCGACGCTGGGGACGCTGCTGAAATACCCCTGGACGGCGCGCTACGGCGGCCGGGCGGGCAAATTTGGTTGCTATCAGTCCGAGCAGGCGTTACTCAAAGAGGTGGCCGAGGCGGTGGGCCTTTTACCCCAGGGCGAGCAGCGCTGGTGTCGGCATCCATTGGCGTGGCTGGTCGAAGCCGCGGACGACATCTGCTACGCGCTGCTCGACCTGGAAGATGGCCTGGAGATGGGCATTCTGCGCTATGAAGAGGTCGTCGAGATTCTGCGCCAGGTCGCCGGCGAATTTCCGCCGGAGTACGACGAGATGCTCAGCCGTAACGTCTCTCAACGCCGGCGTATTGCGCTATTGCGCGGGGCCGCCATGGAACGCGCGGTCAACGAAGTAGCCTCGGTATTCGTGCAAAACGAGCAGGCATTGTTGACCGGCACACTGGGCGACGATTTGCTGGAACTTTGCCATCCGGACTTGGGGTGGGGGGTACAGGCTGCTAAACAGTTGGCAAGAAAGCGGATCTTTCAAAACGAGCGCAAGGCGAAGCTCGAGATCGGCGCCTATACGACGCTAGGGATTCTGTTGGAGGCGTTCATCGGTGCGGCCCACGAGCTGCATCACACCGGGCAGAGCTCGTTCAAGCATCAGCGCGTATTGGCGCTGATTGGTGAGAACACGCCGCTGCCCTCCTGGACACTTTACGACAGCTACCGGCGGATGCTCGATTTCATCGGCGGTATGACCGATCACTACGCCGTGGATTTGGCCCAGGAGATGGGCGGCCGGCTGCGCGGCGACTAAAAACGTTATACCGACGGCTGACGCAGATGGCGGGGTTCCATGATCCGTGAGCGCTCCATGAGCACATGAATGACCTTGTCATGCATGATATCGCTAAGCGGCCCCGTCGTGATGTGGTTTAGCTGACGCGAGAGCTGCTCGCCGCTGACCACCATCACATCCGGCGCGGCTTCACTCGTGTCGATCTCCCAGCCGGGTAACACCAGTACGCCTTTCACCTTGACGGGTACGCCGCAGCGCTGCTCCAGCCACTGAGAAAGCCAGGCCACCCCTTGGCGGGTTTTATGCAACGGGCGGCGCTCCTGCCAGTGGGGGAAGCGCAACCGTTCGCGCTCGACCGCGACCTGGTTGTCCTCTTTACCCTGGGTATTGATCGCTAGCGTGCGCGCCCGGGTTTCCACGACGAAGACGCCTTGCGGCGTGACCACGACATGGTCGAGGGTGAAGCTATCGGTAGGCACGTCGTGAAACACGTAATAGGGATGCGCTTCGGGGCGAATCATCCGCTCGAGTTCCTGGCCGACGGCCAGCTCGCAAGCGAGCCCCAGCTTGAGCCGACGAATGCGCTGGTAGTCGCGAATCAAAAGCAGCGAAAACGCCACCACCAATAGCGTACTCAGCAGGCCGTAGAGCGCCCATTCGATCCACTCCTGACGGACCACGAACAGCATGCGCCCCATGCCGTAGACCAGCGGCGCAAGGCTTATGATCGGGCCTAGTGCACCGTTCAAAAACAAACTGGAATAGGCCTGATCAAGGCGGTGGCGAAGGGCTTGACCCGGTTCGCGTAGCGGTGCATCGAAGGGCGATTGGACCCGCGCATCGTGCAGGCTGCGCAGCGCCAGAACGACGCTGGCCATGGCGGCCATCGGGAACAGGAAAATGAGCGGTAGCAGGTAATCCAGCCAAACCATTGCAGTGCCTTACCGGTAAGCAGAGTCACTCTGCGGTGTTTGCCTGGCGGGTCGTCTAGCCACCCGCCAGCTTGACCTTGTAGCCCATCGCTTCAAGCGCCGCTTTTAGCGTTTCGCGATGGTCCCCTTGAATCTCGACGATACCGTCTTTAACCGCGCCGCCGGTACCGCAGCGCTTCTTGAGCGTCTTGGCAAGCGTTTTGAGTTCTTCACCGCCAAGCGGAATACCACTTAGCGTGGTGACCCCTTTGCCCTTACGTCCGCTGGTTTCGCGGCGGATGCGCACGATGCCATCGAGGGCTTCGATCCGCGCCTGTTCGCTGGCCTCTTCGCAGCGACACTGCTCGACCGGTTCGCGGCAATCGGGGCAGGTTTTACCCTGTTCGGTTGAGTATACAAGACCACCCAACTGGTCACGTAATGACGCCATACTGTTTCTCTACTAACGATTCGGGTATTGCCGCGGGCTCTCGTTCGAAGGCCAGACGCTCCACCAACCCGGTCAAATCGCGCATGCTGCGAATCTCGAGCGCGCCCTCGGGCGTGGTTTCTGTCTCGGGAAAGCGGTTAAGGTGGATGACCGTCATCCCCGCTTTCAAGGCGGCGCGCACGCCGACCAGGGCATCATCGATGGCGATGCACTCACCGGCGCTATACCCCATGATACTGGCTGCGTGTAAATGTAGACAGGGTTCGGGCTTCCAGCAGTTGGCCGTATAGCCACTGAAAAAGCGCTTACCGAAGTAGGTGTCTAACCGAGTAGCCTTGAGGGCGGTCTGAATCTTGGTTTCCGGACCGTTGGAGACCACGGCGCTGGGAAAATGGCTCAGATTTTCGAGCGCATCGTACACCCCGGTTAGCGTCGTAAGTTCTTGGGCGAGGCGAAAAGCCAAATTTTCGCGCATGGTGCGCTCGGCCTGATCGAGGGTTTCGACATCGACGGCGCCGAAACGGGCCTGAAGCTCGGCGACGATATTGCGAAAGCGCGCGCCGCGGAATTCACCCATGTAATCGCTACGTTCGAAGGGCAGCCCGACACTGCTCAGCGCCGTGGCCATCTCTTCGGCAAGAAGGGGTTCGCTATCAACCAAAGTGCCATCACAATCGAACAACAAAAGTGGAAGCGGCATCGTTGATCCTTGCAGCGTTTCGCTGCGTGTAGTGATAAAAGCCGACCGTTGGCCTATTGAACGAGATTTTTAGGGTTTTGTGAACACTGTTTTATAATTTTTTTACAGTTATATAGCGCCGCTGCGGCCCTTTTGGGGCTGCGGGTAATGGCAGGGAATGGCAAAAAGCGTGTTAAAACCTTCACCTAACGACTCAAGCTACAACGACGAAAGCTAATCCGGCGCAAACCGCGCCGATGCAAAAGCTACACCTTAGCGTGTGAGTCGGCGGGAGTTGGCCCGGCTGCGGCGATGGTAGGGCGAAAGCGTGTTTTGGCTGGTGACCCACCAGGGCGCGTAATGGCCGCTTAGCGCGTTAAGAAAGGTCTTTTGCATCACCATTCCGGCTTCCAGGCTCGCCTCGATTTTCTCGGTGACCATGCGCTGATTCTCCAGCATCATCGAGGGGCTGAAAAACGGCTGCGTCTGCCATAACTTTTGTCGCTCGGTAATCGTCGAAAGCGAGGTGCTCCAAAGCTCGAAAGCCATGAAGCCCGCTTTGTAGATGCCCATGATGGGCAGAAAGGGAGCGCTAAACGGCGTTTGTTTCATAAGAGCTACCTGTAACGATGCGGGATAGGCGCGCAAGCGCCCCTAAGCGCCATACTACACCGATGCTGCGCTGCAACAACCGTTTTAGCGCCTGGTACGGGCAAATAAAAAAGGCGGCCAAGGCCGCCTTTTCTTTACGTGTGGAACCCGGGGTTATTTTACCTTGGGATCCAGCTCGCCGCGCGCGTAGCGCTCGAACATCGCTTCCAGGTTGATCGGCTTGATCTTGCTGGCATTACCGGCGGTGCCGAAGGCCTCATAACGGGCGATACACAGATCGCGCATGGCCGTGACGGTCTCTTTCAGGAATTTACGCGGGTCGAATTCGGCCGGGTTCTGCGCCAGAAAACGGCGTACCGCGCCGGTGGAGGCCAGGCGCAGGTCGGTGTCGATGTTGACCTTGCGCACGCCGTGCTTGATACCTTCGACGATCTCGTCGACGGGCACGCCGTAGGTTTCCGGAATCTCGCCGCCGTACTGGTTGATGACATCCAGCCACTCTTGGGGCACCGAGGAGGAGCCGTGCATCACCAGGTGGGTGTCGGGAATGCGGGCGTGGATCTCCTTGATGCGCTTGATCGAGAGCGTATCGCCGGTGGGCGGCTGGGTGAACTTATAGGCGCCGTGACTGGTACCGATGGCGATGGCCAGCGCGTCCACGTGGGTCGCCTTGACGAACTCGGCGGCCTCTTCCGGGTCGGTGAGAAGCTGTTCCATATCGAGCTTGCCTTCCGCGCCGATGCCGTCCTCTTCACCGGCCATGCCGGTTTCCAGACTGCCCAGACAGCCAAGCTCGCCCTCGACGGAAACGCCGCAGGCGTGGGCCATTTCCACCGTGCGACGGGTCACGTCGACGTTGTAGTCGTAATCCATGGGCGTCTTGCCATCTTCACCGAGTGATCCATCCATCATCACCGAGGAGAAGCCGAGCTGAATCGAGCGCTGGCATACCGCAGGGCTGGTGCCGTGATCCTGATGCATGGCCACGGGGATATGCGGAAACTCTTCGACCGCGGCGAGAATCAGGTGGCGCAAAAACGGCGAACCAGCGTACTTGCGCGCCCCCGCCGAGGCCTGAATGATGACCGGCGAGTCGGTTTTGTCTGCGGCCTCCATGATGGCGCGCATCTGCTCGAGGTTGTTGACGTTGAAGGCCGGGATGCCGTAGCCCTGCTCGGCGGCGTGGTCGAGCATTTGGCGCATGCTGATTAAAGCCATGAAGTCACCTTAAGTTTGTCTGTCTTGATGGATGAGGTGGATGCAATTATCGGGTGCCGCGGGCGGCGGCTTCAAGGGCGGTCACGGCGGGGAGCTCCTTACCCTCGACGTACTCTAAAAACGCGCCTCCCCCGGTCGAGATATACGAGACGCGATCGCTGATGGCGTATTTATCGATGGCCGCCAGGGTGTCGCCGCCGCCGGCGATCGAGAACGCCGGGCTATCGGCAATCGCGCGAGACAGCGCTTCGGTGCCTTTCCCGAACTGGTCGATTTCAAAGACGCCGACCGGACCGTTCCATAAAATGGTGCCCGCCTCTTTCAAAAGCCCCGCCAGGCGCTCGGCGGTCTCCGGGCCGATATCCAGAATCATCTCATCATCATTGACCTGGTCAACCGGTCTGACCGTGGCGTGCGCGGATTCGGAAAACTCGGTCGCCACGACCACGTCCGTCGGCAGCGGGATGTTGACCGTGGCCATCAGCGTTTTGGCCTTGTCGATCAGATCGGCCTCAAAGAGCGATTTGCCCACATTATAGCCCGCCGCGGCGATGAACGTATTGGCGATGCCGCCGCCGACGATCAGCTGGTCGCATTTTTCGGAAAGCGCGTTGAGCACGTCGAGCTTGGTGGAGACTTTCGAGCCGCCGACGATCGCCGTCATCGGGCGCTTCGGATTGGCCAGCGCCTTCTCCAGCGCCTCGAGCTCTTGGGCCAGCAGCGGGCCGGCGCAGGCTTTTGGCGCAAAGCGTGCAACGCCGTGGGTCGAGGCCTGGGCGCGGTGAGCGGTGCCGAAGGCGTCCATTACGAAAATATCGCAAAGCGCGGCGTAGCGCTTGGCAAGCGCCTCGTCATCGCCTTTCTCGCCGCGGTTGAAGCGTACGTTTTCGAGCAGCACCACCTGGCCGTCATCGAGGGTCGGCGGCTGGTCCAGATAGTCGGTCGAGAGCGTGACCGGCTGGTTCAGAAGCTCACTCAAGCGTTCGGCGACCGGTGCCAGCGAGAACTCCTGTGCCGACTCGCCTTCGGTAGGCCGGCCCAAATGACTCATCAGCATGACCTTGGCCCCTGCGCTTACCGCCGCTTGAACGGTCGGCAAAACGGCGCGCAGGCGCGCATCACTCGACACACGGCCATGCTTGATCGGTACGTTCAGGTCCTCACGGATCAGTACACGTTGTCCTTGAAGTGATAATTCGGACATTTTTTGCACGTTCATCTAAGCGACTTCCTTGTGGTTGGGCAGTGACGCGTCATGGTTTCGAGCGCGCGGTGGCGGTCAAAGTGGCCAGGCGTTGGCTGATATCCAGCATACGGTTGGCAAAGCCCCATTCGTTATCGAACCAGCAGAGCAGCTTGACCAGGCGCTTGCCGGCTACGCGGGTCTGGGTAGCATCCAGAATGCCCGAGTGCGGGTCGTGATTGAAGTCTATCGACGCCATCGGTGCCTCGGTATAACCCAGTACCCCGGCCAAGCGCGTTTCGGCAGCCTGGCCCAGCAGCGCGTTGACCTCGCAAGCGTCGGTATCGCGGCGCACGGTGAGCGAGGCGTCCATGGCCGAAACGTTAATCGTCGGCACGCGCACGTGCAAGCACTCGAAGCGTCCGGCAAAGCGCGGCATCAATCGACTGATACCCACGGCCAGGCCCGTGTCCACGGGCACGATGGAGTGCATCGCCGAGCGGGTCAGGCGAAGATCGGTCTGGTGGTAGGCATCGATCACCGGCTGGTCGTTCATGGCCGAGTGGATGGTCGTGGTGACGCCGTGCTCCAGGCCCAGCGCCTCGTCCAGCACGGTCAAAAGCGGCACCAGACAGTTGGTCGTACACGAAGCCGCCGACAGAATGCGCTGCTCGAGCGAAAGCGAATCCTCGTTGATGCCCCATACGATGGTGGCATCCACGTCCGATTCCGCCGGCTGAGAAAACAGCAGTCGCTTCGCGCCGGCTTCGATATGTTTTTCGGCGGTGACGCGGTCCTTGAAACTGCCCGAGCACTCCAGCACCAGGTCGATGCCAAGCGAATGCCAGGGCAGCTTCGTCGGGTCGGGCTCGTTGAGTATCTGGATGCGCTGGCCACCCACGATGAGCGCTTCGCCGTCGTTTTCCACCTCGCCTGGAAAGCGCCCATGAGTGGTGTCGAACTGGGTGAGGTAGGTGATCGTCGCCAGGTCCGAGCGCTCGTTGATCGCCACGACCTCGAGCTCCGTGGGGCCGCGCTCGATCAGCGCACGCAAAACGCACTGGCCGATACGGCCGTACCCGTTGATGGCGATGCGGTATGTCCTGGAATCGGCCATGGCGTGGCGGCTCTTCAAAAAACGGTGGGGCCGTAGCGGCCGTAAATGCTTGGGATAATAGCGTATTTTAAGCCCCGGCTCCTACCAGCTGCCAAGCAAACGGCAGTAAAAGCGCGGTAAAAATGCCTGTCAGGCTCATGCCTAGCGAGGCGAAGGCGCCGGCTGCCGGGCTGATGTCGAAGGCCCGTACGGTGCCGATGGCGTGACCGTTGAGCCCTAACGCAAAGCCGATCAGCCGGTCGTCGTCGATCTTCAAAAGCCTTGCGGCGGCGGCGGTACAGCCCGCCGTGGTTACGCCGGTGACCAGCAGCGCCCCTAGCATCAGGGCGACCGACCCGCCGATCTCCTCGGTAATACCGATTGCGATGGGCGCGGTCACCGATTTGGCTGCCAACGACGACAAAAGCGCCGGCGGCACGCCCAGTAGCCAGGCGATCCCCAGGGCGTAGCAGGCGGCCAGACTGGCGGCCAGGGGTAAACAGACCAGAAGCGGGCGCCAGAGCGCGCGAATGTGGGGGAGCTGCTGGTGAAGCGGCAAGCCCAGCGCCACGGTGGCGGGGCCGAGCAAAAGCGTTAGCCATGTCGCCCCTTCCCGGTAAACCTCGTAGGGCAGGCCGATCAAGGCGAGGGTGGCCGCCAGTAAAAGCGCGGCAATCAGCACCGCCGGTAGCCAAGCGGGTCGCTTCAAGCGGATAAACAGGGCGTTGGCCAAAAGGTACGCCGCCAGCGTCAACGCAACAGCAAAAAGCGGCGTGGTGGACAGCGTTTCGAGCAAGCCGTTAGCGGGCACGGGGGGCGTCCATCAGGCGTTTGAGAAGCCAAAGCGTGGTGACGACGCTTAAAAGCGTGCCCACCACTAACGCAAGCAAAATGGCCAGCCACTGACCGCCCAGCTCGTCGAGAATAAAAAACACCCCGACGACGCCGGGCATGATCAACATGGCCAACATCGCGATGAGCGGCTGGGCCGCGGCGGCAAGCGGTGCGGGCACGCGGCGCAGAACGATCAGCGTGGCGGTCAGCGCTAGCATTCCCACCACGCCGGAAGAGACGGGGAGGCCGGTGACATGAATCACCGCCTCCCCGATCAGGTAGTAGCCAATCAGCCACAAGAAACCGGTTAACGCAGGCATTGTGGCCTATGACCTATCCGTTTCGATTTAACCCAACAGCTCATGGGCTTGGGTAACGACGTTTTCGACGGTGAAGCCGAAGTGCTTGAACAGATCGCCTGCCGGCGCGGACTCACCGAAGGTGGTCATGCCGATTACCCGGCCATCCAGACCCACGTACTTGTACCAGTAATCGGCGTGGGCCGCCTCGATGGCGATACGCTTGGTCACCGCCTTGGGTAGCACGCTCTCCTTGTACTCGGCGTCCTGACCGTCGAAACGGTAGGTCGAAGGCATGGAGACCACGCGAACGGCGCGCCCTTGGCCTTCGAGCTCGGCGGCGGCGTCCATGGCCAGACCCACTTCCGAGCCGGTGGCGATCAAAATCAGCTCCGGGGTGGCCTCTGAGTCCTTCAACACGTAGCCACCGCGCTGAATGGCCGCCAACTGCGCCTTGGTACGCGGCTGGTGGGGCAGGTTCTGGCGTGAGAATACCAGCGCCGTGGGCCCGGAGCGGCGTTTGAGCGCCGCATCCCAGGACGCCATGGTCTCGACGGCGTCACACGGGCGCCAGGTCGAAAGGTTCGGCGTGGTGCGAAGGCTGGTGAGCTGCTCGACCGGCTGGTGGGTCGGGCCATCTTCGCCCAGGCCGATGGAGTCGTGGGTGAACACGTAGATCGCGTGATTACCGATGAGCGAGGCCATCCGCACGGCGTTACGCATGTACTCCATAAAGATCAAAAAGGTCGCGCCGTAAGGCACGAAGCCGCCGTGCAGGGCAATGCCGTTCATCACCGCGCCCATACCGAACTCGCGCACACCATAGTGCAGGTAGCTGCCGTTCGGGTCTTCCGCGGTGATCGCCTTGGTGCCTTCCCAGAAGGTCAGGTTAGAAGGCGCCAGGTCGGCGCTGCCGCCCAGAAGCTCGGGCATTTGCGGGCCGATGGCATTGAGCGCGGCCAGCGATGCCTTACGCGAAGGAATGCTTTCGCCTTTCTCCTGGGCTTTTTCGATCAGCGCCTCGGTACCCAGTTCCGCGGGCAGTTCACCTTTCATGCGGCGTTTGAACTCGCGGGCGAGCTCCGGGTGGGCCTCAGCGTAGCGGGCAAAACGCTCGTTCCAGGCTTCCTGGTTCTTCTTGCCCGCTTGACGGGCATCCCAGGCCGAGTAGATCGGCTCGGGCACATGAAACGGCGCGTGCGCCCAGTCAAGCTGTTTGCGCGCTGCGGCGATTTCTTCATCCCCCAGCGGGGCGCCGTGGGCGTCTTCTTTACCCTGCTTGTTGGGCGCGCCGAAGCCGATAATGGTCTTGCAGATGATCAGACTCGGCCGGTCGCTTTGCTTGGCAAGCTCGATGGCCGCCTTGATCTCTTCGGACTTGTGGCCGTCGACGTTGGGCACCACGTGCCAGCCGTAGGCCTCGAAGCGCTTGGCGGTGTCGTCGGTGAACCAGCCCTCGACCTCGCCATCGATGGAAATGCCATTGTCGTCATAAAGCGCGATCAGCTTGCCCAGCTGCTGGGTGCCGGCAAGCGATGCCGCCTCGTGGGAAATGCCTTCCATCAGGCAGCCATCACCCAAAAAGCACCAGGTGTGGTGATCGACCACGGTGTGGCCGGGGCGGTTGAACTGCGCCGCCAGGGTCTTTTCGGCAATTGCAAAGCCCACCGCGTTGGCAAAGCCCTGACCAAGCGGCCCGGTGGTGGTTTCGATACCCGGCGCGTAGCCGAACTCCGGGTGGCCCGCGGTGGGCGAGTGGAGCTGACGAAACGCCTGCAGGTGCTCGAGGCTCACGTCGTAGCCGGTGAGGTGTAAAAGCGAGTAGAGCAGCATCGAGCCGTGACCGTTGGAGAGCACGAACCGGTCGCGGTCGGCCCATTTCGGGTCTTCGGGGTTGTGCTTGAGGTAGTCATTCCACAGCACCTCGGCGATATCCGCCATTCCCATGGGGGCGCCAGGATGGCCGGATTTGGCCTTTTGGACGGCATCCATGGAAAGGGCGCGAATGGCGTTGGCCAGCTCAAAACGGGACGGCATGGGGTGCTCCTCGCCTAAACGAAAACGGTAAAGGCGCTATTGTCGCTGACTTCCCCGGCCCCGGCAAATTATAGGCGCGCGTTGTGGGAAGACGGGGCCCTTGCGTGTAAACTTTACCGTTTAAGGTGGCACCGCCGCTTTATGACTCTGGCAGGGTGCCTCCTGCCATGATTTTCCTGATGCTGTCAGCTGGCAGCCGTCGTACGAGGGCCGAGCGCGTAATGAGCGAATATTCCCTGTTTACCTCCGAATCCGTTTCCGAGGGGCACCCCGATAAAATTGCCGACCAGATTTCCGATGCGGTGCTGGATGCGATCATCGCCCGGGACAAGCAGGCGCGCGTGGCCTGCGAAACCCTGGTGAAAACCGGCGTGGCGATCATCGCCGGCGAGATCACGACCTCCGCTTGGGTCGATCTCGAAACCCTGGTGCGCGATGTGATCACCGAGATCGGCTATACCTCTTCACAAGTGGGCTTCGACGGTGCCACCTGCGGCGTGGTGAACCTGATCGGTAAGCAGAGTGTGGAGATCGCCCAGGGCGTGGATCGCACCAAGCCCGAAGATCAGGGCGCTGGCGACCAGGGCCTGATGTTTGGCTACGCCACTAACGAAACCAACTCTTACATGCCGGCGCCGATTCACTATTCGCACCGCCTTGTAGAGCGCCAGGCCGAACTTCGTAAAAACGGCATGCTGCCTTGGCTTCGCCCGGACGCCAAAAGCCAGGTGACCTTCCGCTACGACGCCAAAGGCCAGCCCTGCGGCGTGGATGCCGTAGTGCTCTCGACCCAGCACGACCCGGATATCGCCCAGGAAGACCTGCGCCGCATGGTTCAGCGCGAAATCATCGAAGAAGTGCTGCCCGCCGAATGGCTGGATGAGAATACTCAGTACCACATCAACCCGACGGGCAAGTTCGTCATCGGCGGCCCGGTGGGCGACTGCGGCTTGACCGGGCGCAAGATCATCGTCGACACCTACGGCGGTATGGCCCGCCACGGCGGCGGCGCGTTCTCGGGCAAGGACCCGTCGAAAGTGGACCGCAGTGCCGCCTACGCCGGGCGCTACGTGGCCAAAAACGTGGTCGCCGCGGGCCTGGCCGACAAGTGTGAAATCCAGGTGTCCTACGCCATCGGCGTGGCCGAGCCGACCTCGGTCGCCATCGACACTTTCGGCACTGGCAAACTCGACGACGCGCGCATCGTCGAGCTGGTGCGCGAGCACTTCGACCTGCGTCCCTACGCGATCACCAAAATGCTCGATCTGCTGCACCCGATGTATCAGCTCACCGCGGCCTACGGCCACTTCGGCCGCGAGCCCTTCGAGCATAGCTACCAGTGGGTCGACGACAAGGGCGAGACGCGCACTGAAACCTTCACGGCGTTCCCTTGGGAGAAGATCGACAAGGCCGACGCGCTACGCCGCGCCGCCGGGCTTTAAGTCGAACGCTGGGTAAAAAACGCCCCCGGTGACCCGGGGGCGTTTTTTTGTGGGCGAAAGCGTCGTTTTAGCCTAGGCTTGGCTATGAATAGTTAGGCTCGGGGCAGAGTAATGAACGTCAAACGACCCAGACACGGCCACGCGCGAACCGCGTATTCTCTGATCGCCGCCCTCGGGATGGCGCTCTGGACGCTGCTGTTGCCGCTAGCGGCAAAAGCCGATGGCTGCCCTCCCTGGCCCGAGGTGCAGCTGGCGCTGGAAACCCAGGCGCTCGCCGAGCAAATCGCACTGTGGGATTTGAGCTACCACGCCGAGGGCGTTGGCCTGGTGAGCGACACGCTTTACGACCAGGCCGTCGCGCGGTTGAGCGAGTGGCAGCGGTGTTTGGGGCAAACGCCGACGCATCGCCCGCTCGAAGGCGTAGTGCGCACCACCTCGACCCGGCATCACCCGGCGGCCCAGACCGGGCTTGAAAAAGCCGACGAAGACGGCGTGCGCCGTTTTACCACTCGGCGGGAAAACCTTTGGATTCAGCCCAAGGTGGACGGCGTGGCGGTGACGCTGCGCTACGCGCAGGGCACGCTGGTCGAGGCAGTGAGCCGCGGAGACGGCGAACGCGGCCAGGACTGGATCGCACGGGCGCAAAGAATCGACACCGTACCCAACGAACTCCCTCAAGCCATCGATGCCATCTTCCAGGGCGAGCTCTACTGGCGGCTGGAGGACCACGTTCAGTCCCAAGAGCCGGACAGCGGCGCGCGAGGCCTGGCGGCCGGCGCCATGGCCCAGCGCAGCCCAAGCGTAGAGACGCTTAAGCGCATTGGCCTGTTCGTCTGGGATTGGCCGGATGGGCCCACCGACATGGCCGCGCGGCTGGAAGCGCTTGCATCGCTTGGTTTCGATACCGGTGCCTACACCCATCATCTCGACGCCGAACAGGACGCCGCCTACTGGCGCGATGTCTGGTTCAATGCGCCGCTGCCCTTTGCCACCGACGGCGTGGTCATCAAGCAGGCCGAGCGGCCCGGGGTGCAGAGCTGGTCCTCATCGCCTCCTGAGTGGGCCATCGCCTGGAAATATCCGCCGTCCCAGGCGTTGGCCATGGTGCGCGGGGTAGAGTTTCGTGTGGGCCGCACCGGGCGGGTCACGCCGCTTTTATGGCTCGACCCGGTCATGCTCGATGGCCGACGCATCAGCCGGGTGTCGCTTGGCTCGCTGGATCGCTGGGAACAATGGGACGTGCGCCCCGGCGATCAGGTCGCCGTCGAGCTTGCCGGGCTGACCATCCCCCAGGTGAGCGAGGTGGTCTGGCACACCCGCGAACGCGGCGAGCTCACCCCGCCCGCACCCGAGCAGTATCACCTTCTAAGCTGCTTTACGTTGACGCCGGATTGTCATGATCAGTTGCTGGCGCGGCTGACCTATTTGGGCGAGCAACTGGGTATGAGTGGCGTCGGCGAAGGTACCTGGCGCGCGCTGCTGGATGCGGGCCAGGTGGACGGCCTTTTAGCCTGGCAGCGGCTAAGCCACGAGGAGTTAACCCGCGTTTCCGGCATTGGCACGGCCCGCGCCGAGGCGCTGATGGGGGCGTTCGGTCAGGCCCGGCGCGCCTCCTTCGAAGCCTGGCTGACCGCGCTGGGCATGCCGCCCGGCGGCGATGCGCGCCTGGGTGACTGGGAGGCGCTGCGCGCGCTAAGCGCGGATGAGTGGCAAGCACGGCCCGGGGTGGGCCCGGTACGCGGCGAGGCGCTGGCCGCGTTTTTCAGCCACCCGGAGGTCACCCGCATGGCCACGCAGCTAAGAGCCTACCGGGTAGCGGGCTTTTAGCCAGACCCTAACCCAGGCCGGTGATCGAGAGCATCGCTCCCAGGTAAAGCGGGATCAAAAGCGGTGCCAGCAGCGTACTTACCAGTACCGCCAATGCCCCTTTCTGGGGCTGAATACCGAGCTCCATGGCAACCACCACGACGTTGGAAGCCATGGGCACTACGCTCAAGAGCAAAAGCGCCAAGCCAAGCTCCAAAGAAATCGGGGTGAGCGCGCCAAGCGCCAGCACGATGACGAGCATCAATACCGGCCAAAGCACATAGCGAAGCCCCAAACAGGCCAGGATGAAGCGCGTATCCCAGGCGGCAAGCTTTACCTGGCTTAGCGTCATGCCGATGATCATCATCCCCAATAGCGTAAACGTGGCGGGAAACACCGCCAGGGACTCCATGACCGGCGCGGGGAGCGCCACCGACAGCGCGCTCAGCAAAAGCGCCGAGGCAAACGCGTAGAGCAGCGGCAGCCGGCTGATCTTGGTAAGACTCTGGCGCACCGTAAACTGCCCCCGGGCGCTTAGATAAAAGCCCACGGTGAACTCGTAGAGATTGATTCCCAGCATGCAGAAAAGATAAAGCGTGACGCCTTCCGGTGGGAGCAGCACCAGGGCGATGGGCAGGCCGAAGTAGCCGGTGTTGCCAGTGCCCGAGGAGAACGCCAAAAGCGCGCCTTCGTGCGGGCCGAGGTAGCGCCGGCCGACGCGGTTGACCAGTAGCGCAATAGTGCTGGTCAGGATAAAAAGCGCAAGCGTCAGCCCCAGGTAATCGATGGTGGGCTCGCCGTTCATGAGCGCTCTAAAAATGGTCAGCGGCGCGATCACATAGACCAGCAGCGTGGCAATGGGCTGCGGGTTTACTTGCAAGCGCCGCGCGGCGATAAAGCCCAGCGCGATAAATCCCAACAGTGTGAGCAAGGGGTCCATCAGCGTGGCCGAGGATAAGTCCATGGTGTCGTCCCAATGAAAATCAGCGGTGAGTATGAATCAGATTAAAGTAAAACCGTGGAATCTTTCATTAGCCGCGGCCCGGCCAAGCGGCGACAATGGCTACACTATCACCTTTTAAGCCCACCGCGAGGCCCGCCATGAGCCGCCAGGAACATCCGTTAGGTATCAGTTTCGAGTTCTTTCCGCCCAGCACCGATGCCGGGCGTGAGAAGCTGATTCATGTGCGCGATGAGCTGGCCGCCATCAACCCACGCTTTTTCTCGGTGACCTACGGCGCCGGCGGCTCCACCCAGGCCCGCACCCAGGATATCGTGCGCCGGGTGAGCGAAACCGGCATCACCACCGCGCCGCACCTGTCGTGTATCGGTAGCGAAAAGGCGCAGCTGCGCGATCTTCTCGCCCAGTACCGGGAAGAGGGCGTGAATAGTCTGGTGGCGCTGCGCGGCGATCTGCCCTCGGGCATGGCGAGCATCGGTGAGCTGCGCTACGCCAACGAGCTGGTCGAGTTCATCCGCGCGGAGACCGGCGATCATTTCGAAATCGCCGTGGCCGCCTATCCGGAATCTCATCCACAGGCCGTCAATTTGGAGCGGGATGTGGATAACTTTGCGCGCAAGATGCAGGCCGGCGCCAACATGGCGATCACCCAGTACTTCTTCACCGCCGACGCTTACTTCCACTTCGTCGAGCGCGTCCGGGCTCGCGGCATCAAGGCGCCGATCATTCCTGGCATCATGCCGATCACCAATTACACCAAGCTTGCGCGCTTTTCCGATGCCTGTGGCGCAGAGATCCCCCGCTGGATGCGCAAACAGCTCGAGTCTTACGGCGACGACAGTGACGCGATTGGCGAATTCGGTACCGAGGTAATCAGCCGGCTTTGCCAGCGCCTGCTCGAAGGCGGCGCCCCAGGCCTGCACTTCTACACGCTGAATCAGTCCGCGCCGGTATTGAAAGTCGTGGATAACCTGGTGGGCTGATGATGGCGGCTGGCGCTTTCACTCGACGCAGTCTCGCGTAACCCGTAGCGGGGGTCTTTCGCCAGGGCCGAAAATAGCTCCTGCATTTTCGGCATTCCCGCCATCCCTGGCGGTCAGATGGCGAAAGTAGCCTACAGGGAGGTATTCATGGCGCCCCCGCGTAGGGTTTCGAGGCTGCTTTTCAAAGCTAAAAAAACGCCCACTCAAGTGGCCTTGAGCGGGCGTTTTGGTTTCTAGCCAATCGCTAGGAAGTGCTGGGCGAGGGCGTGTTGGCGTACTGCTTGCGCTGCATCACAAACAGCGCCGCGCCGATGGCCAGGCCCGCCACGTCGGTGTAGATACCGCCGTAGATCATGAAGATCGCCCCCACCAGCATCACCACGCGTTGGAGGGTGTTCACCGGCCCGAAGAACCACTTCTGCACCATACCCGAAAGCAGCACGATGCCCAGCGTCGCGGTCACGCCCACGCGCAGAATCTGCATCGCGGAGCCTTCCATCAGCATCGCCGGGCTGTAGAAGAACATGAACGGCACGATGAACGCTGCAAGACCTATCTTGAACGAGGCCACGGAGGTGCCCATCGGGTTATCCCCGGAGATCCCCGCCGCCGCATAAGAAGCCAGCGCCACCGGCGGAGTGATCGCCGAGACCACCGCGAAGTAGAACACGAAAAAGTGCGCCACCAGCGGCTGGATGCCGATGTTGATCAACCCCGGGGCGACCACCGAGGCCGCGACCGCGTAGGCGGCGGTGGTCGGCATACCCATACCCAGCAAAATGCTGATCAGCATGGCGAACACCAGCGCCAGTAGCTGGCTCACACCGGCCAGGCCCAATAAAAGTGAGGAGAAGCGTGCGCCGACACCGGTCAACGAAATGACCCCGACGATTAAGCCGGCGCAGGCGCAAACGGCGATGATCTGAATCGACATGGTGCCGGCCAGTTGAAGCGCTTTCAGAATGGCCCGGGGGCCCATCTTGTTCGGCGAAATCCAGCTCACCACCGCCGCCGAGGCGGTGGCCAGCGTGCCCGCGCGAATCACCGAGTAGCCCATGAAGAGTGCCACGATCAGGATGATGATCGGCGCAAACAGATACACCTGCTTGACCAGTCGCGAGAACAGCGGAATCTCGTCCTTGCGCATACCGCGCATGCCCTTGCGCGCCGCCTCGAAGTCGACCATGAAGTAGATCGAGGCGAAGTAGAGCACCGCCGGAATGATCGCGGCGATGGCGATTTCGGTATAGGGAATACCGGTGACTTCCGCCATGATGAAGGCACCCGCGCCCATGATCGGCGGCATGATCTGCCCGCCAGTGGACGCCGCCGCCTCGATGGCGCCGGCACTGCGCGCCGGGTAGCCGACCTTCTTCATTAGCGGAATGGTCAGCGAGCCCGTCGAGACCACGTTACCCGCCGACGTACCGTTGATCATGCCCATCAAGCCCGAGGCGAAGATCGACACCTTGGCGGGGCCACCCCGGGCGCGCCCGGCGGCGGCGAAGGCGAAGTTCACGAAGTAGTCGCCCACCTTGGAAGCCTGCAAAAACGCCGCGAAAATGATGAACAAAATGATGTAGGTCGACGACACCGCGGTGGTCGGGCCAAGAATACCCGCGTCGGTATACACCTGGCTAAAAAAGCGTTGCACCGAGAGCCCGGGGTAGCCCAGAAAGCCCGGCAGGTAAGGCCCGGCGAACACGTACCCCAAAAAGATCACCGAGATCACCACGAGTGCCAGGCCCGCCACGCGACGGGTCAGCTCCAAAATCAACAGCGAGCCGGCAATCGCCGCCCAGGAAATACCGATGGGCGCGAAAGAGGTGCCGGTGGAGGCGCGCATGGGCGTGTTGTACATCAACAGCAGATAGCCAGCGCTTGCCAGTGCACACACCATCAGCACCAAATCGGCAGGGCTGAAGCGGTGGCGGGCCTGACGGAAAAACCAGGAGAGCACGATGGCCGCGGCGGTGGTCGCCATGAGCGGGTAGCCGAAGTGCCAGTTCTCCACGGCTGGGTCGATGCGCATCGCGCCGCCGGCCAGGGTCTGCTGCATTAAAAAGACCTGCACCAGACTATAGGCCGCCGGGATCAATAGCGCGACGCTGACCGCCTTGAGCCAGGCGGGTGAGGCCTCGGCGTCGGTCTCGGCAAAGCGGGCGCCGGCAAACAGGGCATAGCCCAAAATCAAGGCACCGGCGATGTGAATGATTCGAAAAGACCAGGTTTCGATCGGGTACACATTGAGCGAAAACAGATGAAAGCCCGAGTAGGCGATGGCGAGGCCGGCAAACAACAAAAACTGCCAGCCGGTGAATATGCGCCGATTGGCCTCAACGGCCTCTTCATCCACGCCGTCGGCGATCGTGGCGGTAGAGGCAGACGTCGCACGACCTTCATCCGGGTCGTTTAGGGAAGTGGGGTCGGACTTGTGACTCATTAGAGGTCACCCTCACAGCAAGACAGGAAAAGGGGAAAGAAAAACGGCCCCGCCCGGCGCAACCGGGCGGGGCCGTGGAGCCGTACTGGCTTACTTGATCATGTCTTCGTCGATCTCATAACCATTCTCTTCGAACCAGCGCGCGGCACCCGGGTGGAAGGGCAGGACGGTGTTGTGCACGATGTTTTCCGGAATGGTGGTTTCGGCGCTTCTGTGGATCGAGCGCATGCGGTCATTGTTCTCCATGGTGACCTTGGTGACCTCAAAAATGAAGTCTTCCGGCAGGTCGCAGGCCGCCATGGCGAAGTTCCACATCGACACTACCTGGGAGTCCTCGTCCAGGGTGGAGTAGGTGCTGGCGGGAATATCGAACTCCGCGACCGGGTAGTTTTCGAGCACGGTGGCGCGCTCTTCGTCGTTAAACGAGATGATGTTGACGTCGGTCTGCACCTCGAGCTGGCTCACGGCGGGAATCGGAATACCCGCGGCGAAGGCGATGACGTCCAAAAGGCCGTCCTGCAGCTGGCCACCCAAGTCCGACCAACCGCCGTTACGGCGATCAAAATTCACGCCCAGGGTTTCGAGCATCGCCGGAAAGTAGGTGTCCGAGGTCGAGGCGGCGGGGCCAAAGCCGATGCGCGCGCCGTCGGGAATGTCCGAAATCGACTCGATACCGGAGCTTGAAAGCGCGGCAATGGAGAACGGTGTTTCATACATGGGGAACATCGCGCAGACGTTGTCCATCTGAAGGCCAGGCGCCAGCGGGCTTTCGCCGTTCACTGCGTCAGACGCCGGACCCATGGTGGTTAGGCCAAACGCCATGTCGCCGCTGTGTACCAGCGCCAGGTTCTGGGTCGGGCCGCCGGTCACTTCGCCCCCGCCGGAAAGCCCGAGCTCGTCGGCAATGAAGTTGGCCCAGCCGGAGCCGTAGACGAAGTAGGTGCCGCCCTGGCTTGCGGTGCCGACGGTAAAGTTCTCCGGCCATTCGCTGCGGTCAGCGTGGGCGCTACCGGCGGCCGCGACGAGGGCGCCGCTGGCGAGAAACAGGACGGTTTTAGGCATGAGTTGGCGCATGGCGATGTTTCCTAAGCTGTTATTGAAATGAGGAGCGGACAGCGGGGTCGCGCATCAGGTCAGACAGCTTATTTAGAGCGATTGCCGTGCCAATCCTGCTTTGTCGTATAACTATCAATTAGTTATGAAAAAGGCCTGCCACTTTGGTAGAAAACCGGCAGGCCTTATGTGGCTGGAAGTCCGCACACGGGTGCGGTTTGGGTGTGTGAAAAACCGCACAGATTTCAGCGTCGAGCCGTCGAAAGCGCACGCCATAGAGGCGCGGGCCGGTCAGGGTTTGCCTTTGGGGTCGAGAATCCTTACTGGCTGTATGTCCTGGTTTTTCTGATCGTCGCGCACCTGGTTGACCCGGGTGGTGAGCTCCGCGCCATTTTCATCCTCGATGGGTAACTGTTCGAAAAAATCGCAGCTGACGCACTCCCGATAGCGAATGCCGTTCTGCTCCCAGGCGCGGATGCGATCCATGGCCGCGCAGCGCGGGCATATCACGCCGGCAATAAAGCGTTTTACACTCACATTAAGGCTCCCGAGCGCAGCGGCCGCCGCGCTCTGTTCGTTAATAGGTGGCGCCGCCTGGTGGCGCGGGCGGCGCTAAACAAAAAGGCTTAGGCGGCGCGGATGCCGCTATGGCGCAAAAGCGGCTCGACGCTTGGCTCGCGACCGCGAAACGCCTGGAACAGCTCGGCGGCATCCACCGCGCCGCCCTTCTCGAGAATCTCCTCGCGAAAGCGGGCGCCGGTGGTCGGGTCGAAAATGCCCGCTTCCTCGAACGCGCTCCAGGCATCCGCCGAGAGTACTTCCGCCCACTTGTAGCTGTAGTAGCCCGCCGCGTAGCCGCCGGCGAATATATGGCTAAAGCTATTCTGGAAACGGTTGAAGTCCACCGTGGGCACCACCGAGGTTTGCCGACGCACCTCGTTTAGCAGCGCCTGAACGTCGCCGGCCCCGGGCGCTTCAAGCTCAAAGTGCAGGCGCAGATCAAAAAGCGAGAACTCGATCTGGCGCATCATGCCCATCGCGGACTGGAAATTTTTGGCCGCCAGCAGGCGCTCGAACAGCGCTTGGGGCAGGGGCTCGCCGGTGTCCACGTGGCGTGCGAGCAGATCGAGGCCTTCGCGCTCCCAGCAGTAGTTCTCCATGAACTGGCTGGGTAGTTCCACCGCGTCCCAGGCTACCCCGTTGATGCCGGAGATATCGGCAATCGATTGGCGCGTGAGCATGTGGTGAAGGCCGTGGCCGAACTCGTGAAACAGCGTGGTGACTTCGTCGTGGGTCAAAAGCGCGGGCTTATCCCCGACCGGCGCTGTGAAGTTGCAGGTCAAAAACGCCACCGGCAGCTGCAGGCCGTTGACGGTTTCGCGACGAACGCTGCAGTCGGCCATCCAGGCACCGCCCCGCTTGCCTTCCCGGGCGTACAGGTCAAGATAGAAGCCGGCAATCGGCGCGCCGTTTTCCATGAGACGATAAAACCGCACGTCCGGGTGGTAGCGGGGCGCATCCACGTCCTCTTCTACCTGAAGGTTATACAGACGCTCCAGCACTTGAAACAGCCCGTTGACCACGTGGGGCGCGGGAAAATAGGGGCGCAACTGCTCCTGATTGATCGCGTAGCGCGCCTCGCGAAGCTTCTCGCTTGCGTAGGCCACATCCCAGGGCTTGAGCGTATCGATACCCAGCTCGTCGCGGGCGTAGCGGCTCAGCTCGTCGAACTCTTCGTCGGCCTGGGGCTTGGCGCGGCTTGCCAGGTCGTTCAAAAACGCTTGCACCTGGTTGGGCGAGTCGGCCATTTTAGTGGCCAGCGATAAGTCGGCGTAGGTATCGAAGCCCAGCAGGTGGGCAAGTTCCTGGCGAAGAGCCAGAATCTCTTCGATCAGCGCGGCGTTGTCGAAGGTGCCCGCGTTGGGGCCCTGGTCGGAGGCGCGGGTCACGAAGGCGGTGTAGACCTCCTCTCTGAGCGCGCGGCTGTCGGCGTAGCTGATCACGGGGAAGAAGCTTGGAAAGTCGAGCGTAATCCGGTAACCCTCGACACCTTTCGCCTCGGCGGCGGCTTTTAGCGTTTCCCGAGCGCTTTCGGGCACACCGGCGAGCGCCTCAATGCTTTCGATGTCCTTGTGCCAGGCCTGGGTGGCGTCCAGTACGTTGTTGGAGTACTGATTGGAAAGGCTCGACAGGCGCGCCTGAATCTCGCCGTAGCGGGCTTTTTGATCCGCGGGCAGGTCGACGCCTGCCAAGCGGAAATCGCGCAGGGCGTTATCCACGGTGCGCTGTTGCCCGCTATCGAGGTTCGACCAGACCGGCTCCTGCTTTAATGCCTGCCAGGCGTGAAAAAGCCCTTCATGCTGGCCGACCCAGGTACCGAAGGCAGAGAGCTTCTCGATACAGGCTTCATAGGCTTCGCGCAGTTCCGGCGAGTTCATGGTGGCGTTGAGCTGGCTCACCGGGGACCACGCTTTGGAGAGACGGTCGTTGACCTCTTCGAGCGGTGCGGCAAAGTTGTCCCAGGTGGGCGCTTGAGTACCGGCCTGGGCGACGAGGCGGTCAATGGCTTCGCGGCTTTCGCTCAATAGCGCGTCGAGGGCCGGAACGACGTGCTCGGCACGGATATCGGCGAAAGGGGGAAGCTCGTGTGTCTCAAGCAGGGGATTGCGGGACATAGACACCTCGTTGAAGATTAGATAACGCGTGAGCGCAGCAATAAAAAAACGCGCAGCATTAAAGACGCAGTAATAAAGACTCAGTAATAAAGACAGAGTGCGGGCGAAGCCCCGCGCTTTCAATGACAGCGGTGATATTTGGCCAGGCCGCCAATGCATGCCACGGTCGAGCCAACGCCGGGATAATTGGTCTTTGGGTGGGCGCCTGCTAGGCTTGCCGGCTTTCAATACCGCCATGAGTAGGGAAAGGGAATGAACGAGACGTTAGAGCGCTGGGGGTCCAGGCGCGCCTTTATCCTCGCGATGACCGGGGCGGCCGTCGGGCTTGGCAACATATGGCGCTTTCCGTATATCGCCGGTGAAAACGGCGGGGCGGCGTTTTTACTGCTCTATATCGCCTTCGTGCTGCTTTTGGGCATTCCGGTGATGATGGCGGAAATTCTGATTGGCCGCGCCGGGCGGCAAAGCCCCATGCGCTCGCTGGGGGCGCTGGCCGCCGCCGCCGGAGCCAGCACGCGCTGGCGCTTTTTGGGGCTTTTCGGCGCGCTGACCGTGTTCTGCATTTTGTCGTTCTATTCGGTGGTGTCGGGGTGGTCCATCGAGTTTCTGGTCGCCTCGATCAACGGCAGCTTTTATCAGCAAAGCCCCCAGGCGATCGGTGAGAGATTCGACGCCTTTTTGGCCAATCCCGGGCTTTTGGTGTTCAACCATTCGCTTTTTTTGTTCATGACCATGACGGTTGCCGCCGCCGGGGTGGCCAAGGGGCTGGAGCGGCTCAATAACCTCTTGATGCCGATTCTCTACGTGCTGCTGCTGGTGCTGGCGGGCTACGGCGCGACCACCGATGGCTTCAATGAGGCACTGACGTGGCTCTTTTTGCCTTCTTTCGAGGCGCTCAACTGGACGGTGGTGTTTCACGCCATGGGCCACGCCTTCTTTACCCTGGCGGTGGGCGCCTGCGCGCTGATGGCCTATGGGGCCTACATGCCCGAGAAGCAGAGCCTAACGAAGGCGGCCTTTGCGGTGGCCGTGCTCGATATCAGCGTGGCGCTTTTGTCCGGTATCGCGATCTTCTCCGTCGTCTTCGCCCAGGGGCTCGACCCGGCCCAGGGCCCGGGGCTGATGTTCGTCACACTGCCCATCGCGTTCTCCGAGCTGCCCTTTGGCAGCATTTGGCTCAGCGGCTTTTTCCTGCTGCTGCTACTGGCGACCTGGACCTCGGCGATCAACCTGGCCGAGCCCATGATCGCCACGCTCACCGGCTTTGGCTGGCGGCGAAGCATAAGTACCGCCTTGGTCGCGGCAAGCGTGTGGCTTTTGGGTGTACTGGCGGCGCTTTCTTTCTCGACGCTTGGCGAATTCCGCCCGCTCTGGGGGCGCAACGTGTTCGAGCTTCTAAGCTCGATTCCACCGGATATCTTTCTACCGCTGGGCGGTCTTTTGATCGCGGCGTTTGCCGCCTGGGTGATGCCCGAATCGCTGGGTAGCCAGGCGCTGGGCGCGGGCAGTCGTGGCTACCGGCTGTGGCGTGCTACGCTTCGCTTCGTATCGATTCCGTTAACGCTGGTGGTTTTGATCGGCGGCGTGCTGTCGTTGGCTTGAGCCCGCAGGACATGCAAAGGAGACAACATGAGCAAGGCGTTGAGAGCGTTCAAGGAGTATTTCCCAAAGCTTGGCGAGCGGGTGTTCATCGACCCGGCGAGTGTGGTGATCGGTGATGTCGTCCTGGGGGACGACTGTTCGGTATGGCCGATGACGGTGATTCGCGGTGACATGCACCAGATTCGCCTTGGCGCCCGGGTCAGCGTTCAGGACGGAAGCGTCTTGCATATCACCCACTCAAGCGACTTCAACCCCGAGGGTTTTCCGCTCACCGTGGGCGACGACGTCACTATTGGCCACAAGGCGCTGCTCCACGGCGCAACGCTTGGCAATCGCATTCTGGTCGGTATGGGCGCAATCGTCATGGACGGCGTGGTGGTCGAAGATGAGGTGATCATCGCCGCGGGTGCCGTGGTCACCCCGGGCAAGGTGCTGAAAAGCGGCTACGTCTACGCGGGCAGCCCGGCGAGTGCGCTGCGTCCACTCAAGGAGAAAGAGCGCGAGTTCTTTACCTATACCGCGGGCAACTACGTGAAGCTCAAGGATCAGTTTTTGGCCGAACCGGACCCTGATTAACGCTAAACGGTTGGCCTGACACTCTTTTTTCTATCCTGATCGTGTCGCGGCAGTCTATAATCTGTTAATTTATACAGTTTTATAGGGTGCCGCGTCATGGCTAATTTTCGTACGCACATCACCGTGGCAGCAGCGGGCGGCACGCTGTTGGCGTATGCGGGCTATCACGCCCAGTGGTGGTCGCCCTCTCAGGCGCTTTTAATGGTCGTGCTGGTGGCCTTCGGCGGTATCTTGCCGGATATCGACGCCGACCGCTCGCACTCCATCCGTTTGATCTTCAACCTGCTGTCGGTGCCCTCGCTGGTGCTTGGCGTGCTGCTGCTGCAACCCTATCTGAGCCCCGGGGCGCTGCTCGTTGCCTGCGGCGGGATCTACTTCGGCGTGCGCTACCTGGCGAGTTTGCTGTTCTCCAGACTGACGGTGCATCGCGGTATTTGGCATTCGCTGATGGCGGCGGCGCTTTGCTCGTCAGCGACCGCGGCGCTGAGTTACCACGTACTGCTTCAGCCGCCCTGGAATGCCTGGTCCCACGGTGCGGCGGTGCTGCTCGGCTTTCTGATTCACCTGGGGCTCGACGAGCTTTTCAGCGTCGACCTGGAAGGCGCGCGGCTAAAGCGCTCCTTTGGTACGGCGTTGAAGCTGGGCGACAGCCGCCGCCCGGTGTCGAATCTGCTGATGCTGATTGCGCTCATGACGCTGATTCCCTGGGTGCCACCCTGGAACGTGCTGGGCCAGCTTTTGCATCAGGGGTCGCTGCTGTGGCGATAGTCTTCGGCGCTCAAGCCGTGCTTTTTCAGCTTGTCGTAGAAGGTCTTGCGCGGCAGGCCCAGGTGGCTGCATACGTCGGTCACCCGGCCGTGGTGGCGGGCCAGCGACTGGCTGATCAGGCTTTTTTCGAAAAGCTCGACCTGGCGGGAGAGCGTGGGCTCCTGGGGGCTGGCCGCTTCACCGGCAAGCAGTACGTCCAACCGGTAGTCGAAGGCCGCCCCCAGCAGCACGTAGCGCTCGGCCAGGTTTCTGAGCTCGCGCACGTTGCCCGGCCAGTCGTGGGCCAGTAGCGTGGCCACGGCGTGATTGTCCAGTGTCGGCGCTTCCAGCCCGCTGCGGTTGGCGGCCACGACGGCAAAGTGCTGAAAAAGGAGAGGAATGTCCTCGCGGCGCTCGCGCAGGGCGGGCAGCGGCAGGGTCACGACATTGAGCCGGTAGTAGAGGTCTTCGCGAAAGCGGCCTTCGTCGGCGGCGGCCTTGAGATCCACCTTGGTCGCGGTGATCACGCGAATATCCAGCCCGACCGTCTCGTTGGCGCCCAGGCGCTCGACGCTGCGCTCCTGCAGCACGCGTAAAAGCTTCACCTGGAGCGCCGGCGGCATGGATTCGATCTCATCCAAAAATACCGTGCCGCCGTTGGCGTGCTCGAACTTGCCGATGCGCCGCTCCACCGCGCCGGTAAAGGCGCCTTTCTCGTGACCGAACAGTTCGGATTCGATGGTGTGCTCGGGCACCGCGCCGCAGTTGATCGCCATGAAGGGGCTATTGCGCCGGGCGCTGCGCTCGTGGATCGCACGGGCGACCAGGTCCTTGCCCGTGCCGGTTTCTCCGAACAGCAGTACGTCGGCTTCTACCTGGCTTATGCGCTGAATCATGGCGGCCAGGCGCGAAATCACTGGAGTGCGGCCGACAAGTCGCGGGCCGAGCGCGGCCTGCTGCGCCTCGAGCTCCGCCTTGAGGCGGGTGTTCTCGAGGCTGAGCTGGCGCTTTTCGGTCCCGCGGCGCACCACGTCGAGTAGTTGCTCGCCGGCAAAGGGCTTTTCCAGAAAGTCCCAGGCCCCGGCGCGCATCGCTTCCACGGCGGTCGAAATATCCCCGTGGCCGGTAATCAGAATGATCGGTAGCGTCGGGTCGCGCCGTTTGAGCTCATGCAAAAGCGTCATGCCGTCCATGCCCGGCATACGAATGTCGCTGACGATGACCCCGGGAAAATGGTCGGGCAGGGCGGCTAGTGCCTGTTCGGCGGATTCGAAGCAGTGCGGCGTGTAGCCCGCCAGCTCCAGCGTTTGGCTGGCGGTAATGCGCAGGTGCGGCTCGTCGTCGATCACCATGACGGGCAGCGTTGTCGGCTCATGCATGATGGCTCTCCAGCGGCAGGGCGTCTTTGGAGGCGGGCGGCCCGCCAACGGCAAGTGTCACGGTAAATCGCGCGCCGTGGGGCGTGTTGGCTACGCCAAGCGTGCCGCCAAGATCCACCATGATGCGCGATGAAATCGAAAGCCCCAGGCCCAGGCCGTTGCCCGGCGCCTTGGTGGTGAAAAAGGGCTCGAAGATCTGAGCCAGATACTCCTCTTCGATGCCGGGGCCGTTATCTTCAACGTGGATATGCACGCGATCCTCTTCTCTTTCAGCACTCAGCGTTAACGTGGGCGCCGCATCGCTTCGTGAGGTGTGGGTCTTCATGGCTTGCAAGGCGTTACCGATCAGATTGACCAACACCTGCTCCAAACGCACCAGGTCGCCGGTTACCCAGAGCGTGTCCTGGGGCATTCGCTCGATCACTTCGACGTTGCCTTCGCGCAGGCGGCTTTGAAACAGGCGCAGTGCGTAGTGAATACACGCCTGTACGGCAATGCTTTCGTGATGCTCGCTGCTCTTGCGTGAAAACTGGCGAAGCTGAGCGCTGATATCGGCCATGCGTTCGGTCAGTTCGACGATTTGGGCCAGGTTGGCGTCGGCCTGCTCGGTACGGGCCAGCTCGATAAAGCGACGGGCGTTCTCGGCGTAGGCGCGAATCGCCGCTAGCGGCTGGTTGAGCTCGTGATTGATGCCTGCCGCCAGCTGGCCCAGCACGGCAAGCTTGGCGGCCTGCACCAGCTCGTCCTGAGTTTGGCGCAGGTTGGCTTCGGCGCGCAGGCGCTCGTCGATCTCCTTCGACAAACGCTGGTTGCTGGCGACCAGGTCACGGGTTCGCCGGGCAACGCTGACTTCCAGCTCGTCACGCACTCGGGCCAGGGTCTGGCGCTCGCGCTCGGCAAACGCTTCCCGCTCCCGGCGCAGTCGGCGGCGCTGCCAGCCGATCCCGCCCCCCAGTACCAGCAGGCCATAAAGCCCGCCGGCCATCAAAGCGGCGATCCATTGGGCACTCACCACCGGCGTCAGCGGTTTGAGAATATGCATCTGCCAGCCAAACTCCACCACCGAGCGGGTCAGACTCAGGTAGCGCCCGTCGGCAAGCGGCCCAGACTCGAAGCTAACCAAACGGCTCTCGACGCCATCGCCGGTCTCCACCACGATGCCGGAATAACGCAAGGGCTCCATGGCGTAACGGCGGGTGCGCCTCAAGGTTTCACGCTGTTCTGCGCTTAGCGGATGCAGCGCGCTCATGCGAAGCTCGGGACGACTGGCCATGAAGATGATGTCGTCGCTGTCGGTTACCAGTAGTTCGGCGTCCTGCTCGGCCCAGCTCTGCTCGACTTCATCGAGCAGTACCTTGACGACCATCACCCCGTCCGGCGTGGCGTTTGGGTCGGTCTCGTCCAGCCATACTGGAGCCGAGAAGAAGTAGCCACGCTCCTGGGACTGAGTGCCCAAACCGTAAAAGCGCCCCTGCTGGCCGACAATGGCCTGGCTGTAGTAGCTTCTAAATGCGTAGTTATGGCCAATGAACGTATTGGGGCGGTGCCAGTTGCTGGCCGCGATGGTCGTGCCTTCCCGGTCCAGCAGGTAGACATCCGATACCCCGGTGGTGAAGCGAAACCGGTCCAGCAAAATATTGAGCGCCATGGCGTTCTGGCTCTGCGGCGATGCCAAAAATCGCCGCACGGCTTCGCGGGTGGCAAGCATCGGCGGCAGGTAGTCAAAGCGCAGTAAATAGCCGTTGAGGTTCGCCGCCGACAGGCGTAGCTCGTTTTCGGCATCCTCCGCTAGCTCGCCAAGCGCGCGCTCCCGGGCAAAACTGGCGGCTTGCCACATGCTGAAGGCAAGCCCCAGCGTAAGCGCGAGCCCCCATAGCAGGCGCCAGTAGCGCGGCCGTGGCGCACTCATAGCGAAACGCTGCTTATATATAGCGCACTGCTCGGGGCGCGGTGCCCAACCGGCTGGGCGCCCCCTTGAGCCATCATGACTTCAAGGGCCGCGGTCGCACCGGCTAAGCGCGGGTCATAAAGGGACGGGTAGGTCATCGGGCTCGCCTGGGGTATCGATAGGCCAAGGGTATGGAGTTTGCCGGTGACGCTCAACAGTTTAACCCCGTCTACGGCTAAAGGGGGTGAAGGCTGCCCAACGCGGTCATGAGCGCGTTTTTGATACCATTTTAAAAAGCGCTTGCACTCGGGCCAGCGAATCCGTAAAGTACGCATCCGCTGCCGGGGACGCAAGGCGTTGCCAGCGGTGAATGAGAGTGAAAACTCTCGGTTTGTCAGGAGGTTAGCGGTTTTTGTTCGCTCGCTTCACTCGCCAAAATCGGCGGTTGACAAATTCAAGGATGAGCGTAGAATACGCCTTCCTCGCTACGGCAACCGGCTCAGGTCATCGAGTCAGACGTTAAGTCGAAGCGAAACCGCTCTTTAACAATTTGATCAGGTAATTCATGTGGGCGTTTGCCGATGAGGGTGACAAGTCACCAAATATCAAGGCAAGCGCACAAGAAGAATTTTCGAATTCTTCAAATTCGTTTGAACCTTGAGCCAGGATTGATTCGCCTCTGTTGCTTTCGAGCGACAGGCAAGAATCACAATGATTTTAAACTGAAGAGTTTGATCATGGCTCAGATTGAACGCTGGCGGCAGGCTTAACACATGCAAGTCGAGCGGTAACAGGTCCAGCTTGCTGGACGCTGACGAGCGGCGGACGGGTGAGTAATGCATAGGAATCTACCCGGTAGTGGGGGATAACCTGGGGAAACCCAGGCTAATACCGCATACGTCCTACGGGAGAAAGGGGGCCTCTGGCTCCCGCTATCGGATGAGCCTATGTCGGATTAGCTGGTTGGTGAGGTAACGGCTCACCAAGGCAACGATCCGTAGCTGGTCTGAGAGGATGATCAGCCACATCGGGACTGAGACACGGCCCGAACTCCTACGGGAGGCAGCAGTGGGGAATATTGGACAATGGGCGCAAGCCTGATCCAGCCATGCCGCGTGTGTGAAGAAGGCTTTCGGGTTGTAAAGCACTTTCAGCGAGGAAGAACGCCTGGCGGTTAATACCCGCCAGGAAAGACATCACTCGCAGAAGAAGCACCGGCTAACTCCGTGCCAGCAGCCGCGGTAATACGGAGGGTGCAAGCGTTAATCGGAATTACTGGGCGTAAAGCGCGCGTAGGTGGCATGACAAGCCGGTTGTGAAAGCCCCGGGCTCAACCTGGGAACGGCATCCGGAACTGTCACGCTAGAGTGCAGGAGAGGAAGGTGGAATTCCCGGTGTAGCGGTGAAATGCGTAGAGATCGGGAGGAATACCAGTGGCGAAGGCGGCCTTCTGGACTGACACTGACACTGAGGTGCGAAAGCGTGGGTAGCAAACAGGATTAGATACCCTGGTAGTCCACGCCGTAAACGATGTCGACCAGCCGTTGGGTGCCTTGTGCACTTTGTGGCGAAGTTAACGCGATAAGTCGACCGCCTGGGGAGTACGGCCGCAAGGTTAAAACTCAAATGAATTGACGGGGGCCCGCACAAGCGGTGGAGCATGTGGTTTAATTCGATGCAACGCGAAGAACCTTACCTACCCTTGACATCCTGCGAACCCGGGAGAGATCCCGGGGTGTCTTCGGAAACGCAGAGACAGGTGCTGCATGGCTGTCGTCAGCTCGTGTTGTGAAATGTTGGGTTAAGTCCCGTAACGAGCGCAACCCTTGTCCCTATTTGCCAGCACGTAATGGTGGGAACTCTAGGGAGACTGCCGGTGACAAACCGGAGGAAGGTGGGGACGACGTCAAGTCATCATGGCCCTTACGGGTAGGGCTACACACGTGCTACAATGGCCGGTACAAAGGGCTGCGAACTCGCGAGAGTAAGCGAATCCCAGAAAGCCGGTCTCAGTCCGGATCGGAGTCTGCAACTCGACTCCGTGAAGTCGGAATCGCTAGTAATCGTGGATCAGAATGCCACGGTGAATACGTTCCCGGGCCTTGTACACACCGCCCGTCACACCATGGGAGTGGACTGCACCAGAAGTGGTTAGCCTAACTTTGGAGGGCGATCACCACGGTGTGGTTCATGACTGGGGTGAAGTCGTAACAAGGTAGCCGTAGGGGAACCTGCGGCTGGATCACCTCCTTAAACGATGCGTCACCCTCCCGGCAAGCGCTCACAATGAATTACCTGATCAAGTGATAGAGCAAACGGTTGATGCACGATCCCCTCTTGGGTCTGTAGCTCAGTTGGTTAGAGCGCACCCCTGATAAGGGTGAGGTCGGCAGTTCGAGTCTGCCCAGACCCACCAAATTCCCGTGATACTGCGTTAAAATGCTCCTCGTATAGCAGGCTATACGTCGTCGCATTTTGCCTTGTCTCACAGAAATTTATAACAAGAGGTGAGGTTGTGAAAACGATGGGGCCATAGCTCAGCTGGGAGAGCGCCTGCCTTGCACGCAGGAGGTCAGCGGTTCGATCCCGCTTGGCTCCACCATTATCTCCACTACCGTTTGTTTGTTTCGTGACCATTGATAAGTCGCACGTTGTACGTCGCCTTATCACTGTTCATTGAACAGTCGCTCTTTAACAATGTATATCATGCTGACAGTATCGAATGACGATATGAAGACAAGTACCTTTAGGGTGGCTGTGTTTATAGCGTGATCTCGATACGCAATTGTTTTGTGATACGTTTCAAGCGTATCCGGCAATCGTTGTCATTGCGGGATCCAGACTCCTTCGGGTTATAGGGTCAAGCAATGAAGCGCACACGGTGGATGCCTAGGCAGTCAGAGGCGATGAAAGACGTTGTAGCCTGCGATAAGGTTCGGTGAGGTGGCAAACAACCTGTGACCCGGACATCTCTGAATGGGGAAACCCACTGACCACAAGGTCAGTATCGTATCCTGAATACATAGGGATACGAGGCGAACCGGGGGAACTGAAACATCTAAGTACCCCGAGGAAAAGAAATCAACCGAGATTCCCCCAGTAGCGGCGAGCGAACGGGGACCAGCCCTTAAGCATGTGAATGACTAGACGAACGGATTGGGAAGTCCGGCCGTAGCGGGTGATAGCCCCGTAGTCGAAAGTCTGATCATGTGAAATCGAGTAGGTCGGGGCACGAGAAACCCTGATTGAAGACGGGGGGACCATCCTCCAAGGCTAAATACTCCTGACTGACCGATAGTGAACCAGTACCGTGAGGGAAAGGCGAAAAGAACCCCGGCGAGGGGAGTGAAATAGATCCTGAAACCGTGTGCGTACAAGCAGTAGGAGCCCACTTGTTGGGTGACTGCGTACCTTTTGTATAATGGGTCAGCGACTTATATTCAGTGGCGAGCTTAACCGATAGGGGAGGCGTAGCGAAAGCGAGTCTTAACTGGGCGACCAGTCGCTGGATATAGACCCGAAACCGGGCGATCTATCCATGAGCAGGGTGAAGGTTGAGTAACATCAACTGGAGGCCCGAACCAGGATCTGTTGAAAAAGATTTGGATGACTTGTGGATCGGAGTGAAAGGCTAATCAAGCCCGGAGATAGCTGGTTCTCCTCGAAAGCTATTTAGGTAGCGCCTCACGTATCACCACCGGGGGTAGAGCACTGTTTCGGCTAGGGGGCCATCCCGGCTTA
Source organism: Vreelandella mediterranea (assembly GCF_970647075.1). Classification (NCBI taxonomy): domain Bacteria; kingdom Pseudomonadati; phylum Pseudomonadota; class Gammaproteobacteria; order Oceanospirillales; family Halomonadaceae; genus Vreelandella; species Vreelandella mediterranea. Next base: position 81,061 of record NZ_OZ310198.1, read on the forward strand.
CCAACCCGAGGCAAACTCCGAATACCGGTGAGTGCAGCGTGGGAGACACACGGCGGGTGCTAACGTCCGTCGTGAAAAGGGCAACAACCCGGACCGTCAGCTAAGGTCCCCAAATCCTGGTTAAGTGGGAAACGATGTGGGAAGGCTCAGACAGCTAGGAGGTTGGCTTAGAAGCAGCCATCCTTTAAAGAAAGCGTAATAGCTCACTAGTCGAGTCGGCCTGCGCGGAAGATGTAACGGGGCTCAAACCAGGTACCGAAGCTACGGGTTCATCCTTAGGGATGAGCGGTAGAGGAGCGTCGTGTAAGCCGATGAAGGTGGATCGAGAGGTCTGCTGGAGGTATCACGAGTGCGAATGCTGACATGAGTAACGATAAGGGGAGTGAAAAACTCCCCCGCCGGAAGACCAAGGTTTTCTGTTCGATGCTAATCAGAGCAGAGTGAGTCGGCCCCTAAGGCGAGGCCGAAAGGCGTAGTCGATGGGAAACGGGTCAATATTCCCGTACCGGATGTCATTGCGATGGGGGGACGAAGAAGGCTAGGTGAGCCAGGCGTTGGTTGTCCTGGTGAAAGCGAGTAGGCCTGGGTCTCAGGTAAATCCGGGACCCTTTAAAGCCGAGACGCGAGACGAACGGATTACGATCCGGAAGTCACTGATGCCACGCTTCCAGGAAAAGCCTCTAAGCTTCAGATGACATGCGACCGTACCCCAAACCGACACAGGTGGTCAGGGTGAGAATCCCAAGGCGCTTGAGAGAACTCGGGTGAAGGAACTAGGCAAAATGGTGCCGTAACTTCGGGAGAAGGCACGCCGGATTAGGGTGAGAGGACTTGCTCCTTCAGCCCGAACCGGTCGAAGATACCAGGTGGCTGCAACTGTTTAGTAAAAACACAGCACTCTGCTAACGCGCAAGCGGACGTATAGGGTGTGACGCCTGCCCGGTGCCGGAAGGTTAAGTGATGGTGTTAGCCCTCTGGGCGAAGCTCTTGATCGAAGCCCCGGTAAACGGCGGCCGTAACTATAACGGTCCTAAGGTAGCGAAATTCCTTGTCGGGTAAGTTCCGACCTGCACGAATGGCGTAATGATGGCCACGCTGTCTCCACCCGAGACTCAGTGAAATTGAAATCGCCGTGAAGATGCGGTGTACCCGCGGCTAGACGGAAAGACCCCGTGAACCTTTACTATAGCTTCACACTGGATACTGATGTTGCCTGTGTAGGATAGCTGGGAGGCTTTGAACTCCGGACGCCAGTTCGGAGGGAGCCAACCTTGAAATACCAGCCTGGCATCATTGGTGTTCTCACTCGGGTCCGTTATCCGGATCGAGGACAGTGTGTGGTGGGTAGTTTGACTGGGGCGGTCTCCTCCCAAAGAGTAACGGAGGAGCACGAAGGTACCCTCAGCACGGTCGGACATCGTGCAATGAGTGCAAGAGCATAAGGGTGCTTGACTGCGAGACAGACACGTCGAGCAGGTGCGAAAGCAGGTTCTAGTGATCCGGTGGTTCTGTATGGAAGGGCCATCGCTCAACGGATAAAAGGTACTCCGGGGATAACAGGCTGATACCGCCCAAGAGTTCACATCGACGGCGGTGTTTGGCACCTCGATGTCGGCTCATCACATCCTGGGGCTGAAGTCGGTCCCAAGGGTATGGCTGTTCGCCATTTAAAGTGGTACGCGAGCTGGGTTTAGAACGTCGTGAGACAGTTCGGTCCCTATCTGCCGTGGGCGTTGGATGTTTGAGAAGGGCTGCTCCTAGTACGAGAGGACCGGAGTGGACGCACCTCTGGTGTTCCGGTTGTCACGCCAGTGGCATTGCCGGGTAGCTATGTGCGGACGGGATAACCGCTGAAAGCATCTAAGCGGGAAGCCCCCTTCAAGATGAGACATCCCCGAGGCCTTGAGCCTCCTGAAGGGCCCAGCGAGACCAGCTGGTTGATAGGCACGGTGTGGACGCGCTGCAAGGCGTTGAGCTAACGTGTACTAATGGCCCGTGAGGCTTGACCCTATAACACCCAAGGGGTCTGGTCCTGCAGTGACAACGACGCTCGAAAGAGCACCGGATACATTGAGACGATCACAAGACAGTCAGCCAATATACATTGAAAGTTACGCCTGACGACCATGGCTTGCGTGAACCACCCGATCCCTTGCCGAACTCGGAAGTGAAACCGCAACGCGCCGATGGTAGTGTGGGGTCTCCCCATGCGAGAGTAGGTTATCGTCAGGCACCTCTTCGAAAAAGCCCCGAGCACTTTGTGTTCGGGGCTTTTTTTATGCGCGCAGGAAAAGCCAAACGGCCCGAATAGTGCCCGCCGGCGGCGCGGTGCGCCGCATCGCTGGCTGAAGCCTGCTCCTACAAAAACAGGGGCACAACAAGGCCTCGGTGCCACTGCCCCTGCAGGAGCCCGATTCATTGGGGGTCCGATACCTCGGCGATGGCGGCGCCCGCCGCCCGGGGTTGGATTTGCCACCGTGCCCATCGTGCCGGCCGCTACCCCGGCGGCGCGTTGCGCCGCATCGCTGGCTAAAGCCTGCTCCTACCATTCACCATTCACCATTCACCATTCGATCGGTTCGCCCGCCCAATCCCAAAAACTGCCGGTGTCCTCGGGAGTGCGCTGATCGATGACCTCTAAAAGGCGCTTGGCCACAAACGCCGGCGAGAACAGTTTGTCCTCCGGTACGCGCGCTTGAAATGGCTCGGACAGCGAGGTGTCGGTAGTCCCCGGGTGCAGGCAAAGTACGATAGCCTGTTTATTGAGCCGCGCAAGCTCGATAGAGGCAGTTTTCATTAACATGTTGTGGGCCGCTTTGCTGGCTCGGTAGGTGTACCAGCCGCCAAAACCGTTATCACCGATCGAGCCGACCCGAGCGGATAGGCTGGCAATAATGCTCGGGTGATGGCCTTTTAGCGAGGCGTTGAGAGCGGACAACAGTCGCATCGGCGTCGCCGCGTTTACATGCATCACATGGGCGAAGGCGTCGGCGTCGAACTGCTCGAGACGTTTTTCCGGCTGCACGTTGTGTTGGTCGTCGTGTAGCGTGCCGATGGCATTGAACAGCAGGTGAAGAGGGCGGCCATCGAGCGTCTCCACCAGGGCGTCGAGGCCTTCCTGGTTGGTGATATCGGCAGCGATGGAAATGATGCGAGCGTCTGCTAACGTCGTTTTGCGACGGCTAACGGCAATAATGGTGCCGACTTGGGTAGAGGCGAGTAGCGACTCGATGACGGCATGGCCAATACCGCCATTGGCGCCGGTGACGATCGCGGTAAACCCGTCGGGTAGGTAATCAAGCATTCAACGCTCCTTGTTTATAAAAACAAGCTTAGAACATACGTGTTCTTATTGAAGCGTTTTGCTATGAGATTCGGCTATTTAATAGCAGAGTTGGCGGGTCAAGCAGAAGTATTGAGACGGCTGGATTGCGCCTGATTGCGCCCGTTGGGCTGATAGAGCGTTTTTTCGGCGATCTGCTGAATGTAGCCCAGCATATCCTGATTGTGCTTCATGCGTACCGACAGCATTTCGCCGGTCAGCGCGTTCATGCGTGCGGCGCGCTCGCTCTTATTCAAAAAGCTTTCCCAGCTGGATTGACAGCCTGCATCGACGGCGGCTTTAAAGGCACCGCTGGCATCATCGTCGTAACCTAGCCGCAGCTGCGTCGAACGGCGCAGCGTTTCCATCCGCTCGAGCGAACTCAAGAGGGTCTGCTTGGTTTCGGCCAGCGAGGCCAGTACTTCACCGTCGATCGCACCCTGCATCAGTTGAGCCTGCTCTTGGGTAAGCAGCTCGAGGAGTTCGTCAAGGCGCTGATGCTGATCCAACAGCAACCGGGAAAGGCTCATAACAGGTTACTCCCCTAGCTGGGCAATCAAGCTGTCTGCGATACGGTCGGCGCGAACTTCAAGGCTTCCGTCACGAATGGCCTCGCGAAGCTCTTCCACTTTGGCCATATCGATATCCTGCGAATCGTCCATATGCATCTGACTAAGACGCGTGGATTCGCGAGTGGTACTGCCTTCGGGCGATGACTGAGCGCCGCCGACCTTTTGAGTGTCATCACGCTGCTGTGGCTGATTGGTGCGTAACAGCGGATTCAAATTATCAATTTTCACGTTGTGGGCCTCATCGTCAACGTTAAAGCGTTCTAAACGCGATGGCTCTGTGCCGTTATACAGAGTATCGGCACCGATACAGAGGACTTTAGACGTTAACTTAAAAATCTACTGTTAAAACACCTTGGCCGGAAACGCGGGCGGTCACCAGCTCGCGAGTGTCAAAACGTACGCGAATCCGCGCACCCAAGGCACCGCTTTCGAGTGCTTCACCTTCCCGGGCAACACGAAAGCCCGAGCCTTGTGCTATGACCGTCACGCGCTGCCCGCGTTCCACCAGATCCGGCGCCTGGAGCGCATGCGCTTGAAATACATCGCCGCTGCGAATGGGGCGCTGCGCAACCAACCCTATAATAGCATCTTCATCGGTCAAGGCATTGTTTGCAAGCTCGCCCAGGTTGCCCTGGCGCTGTGTCACCATCGACGCTGTGACGAGCGTGCCCCGTGCGATGTCCTGGGCGGCAACCAGGTAGCTTCCCATTACATCCACCTGTGCCTGAATGTAGCGCACCTGGCGGCGGCCCTCGCCGCAGCGCACCCCCACCGACACGCGCCCTAAAGGTGTTTGGTTGGCGTTAGGAAAAAAAGGTTCCGGCGCAATGCAGGCAGGCAAATGGGCCGATGGCGGTGAGACATCGATCACTACCTCCTCGCCCAGAGACTGGGTTTGCTGGTAAAGAAAGTTTTGTACGGTCTCGATGAGCGGCTGATCATCGGCGTAGGCCGGCAGGGTGGTCATCAGCCCTAGTGTGATCGCCGCCAATAGTTTGATTACAAGTGATAGGTCGCGTAGCGCCTGAAAAGGCGAATGGGGCATGAGAGTCATCGCTTGATAAAAGGAGGCTAAGCCAGCGAGCGCTAGCTGGTAGGCAGAAGTTTAATGCAAACGTCGGCCCTACATCATGCGAAATACTGGGGTAAAAGGCATTTGTTCCATGCTTTAGTTTGAGTGCGCTTCCCTATTATGCACCCTCAGAAACGACCGAATTACCTTTGCCTCTCAGCAAACGAGGGACGGCATGATCGACCAACTCGAATCCGCATTCAATTTTCACCAGCGCGCCCTGAGCCTTCGCCAGTCGCGTCACGAAGTGCTGGCAGGCAACATCGCCAATGCCGATACGCCGAACTACAAGGCGCGCGATATCGACTTTGCCAGCGAGCTGAACAAGGCAGTCAAAGCCGGCCAGAGTGTTCAGCAAAACGGCGGCGTGGCGCTGGCCCGCACCTCGGAGCGTCATATCGAAGCCCAGGGCGCTACCTGGCGCGGGGCGGCCAGCACCGATCTGCTTTACCGGGTGCCCGACCAGCCAAGCCTGGACGGCAACACCGTGGATATGGACCGGGAACGGTCGCAGTTTACCGATAACGCCCTTCGTTACCAGGCGGGCCTTACGATCATGAATCGCCGCATTCAAGGGCTGAAAAACGCGATGCAGCCGGAATAACCGATTCTCAGGAGAAGCGAATAAGCCATGTCGATGTTTTCAGCTTTTGATATTGCAGGCTCTGCCTTGAGCGCCCAGGCGCAGCGCATGAACGTGACCGCCAGCAATATGGCCAACGCCGATAGTATCGCCGGCCCCGACGGCGAGACCTACCGGGCGAAACAAGTGATGTTCGAAACCCAGGCGCAGAACAACCGCTATGGCGTAGGCGGCGTTCGGGTGACCGAGGTCGTGGAAGACGATTCGCCGCTGCGTCTTCAGTACATGCCCAGTCACCCGGCCGCCGACGAAGAAGGCTACGTTTCCAAACCCAACGTCGAGCCGGTGCACGAAATGGTCAACATGATTTCCGCCTCGCGCTCGTACCAGGCCAACGTGGAAGTCTTCAATACCACCAAACAGATGATGGTTCAGACACTCTCGCTCGGTGAGGGCTAAACATGAATATCGATTCAAGCATTATCAATAGCGTCAACGGCGGTGGCCGGGCGGCTAACCTGTCCGCCAGCCAGTCCCAGGAAATGCGCGACAGTTTCATGACGCTGCTGGTCACTCAGCTGCAAAACCAGGACCCGCTCAATCCGATGGAAAACGCGGAGATGACCTCGCAGCTGGCCCAAATCAACACCGTCAGCGGTATCGAAGAGCTGAACTCAACGCTCAAGGGCATTACCGCCCAGATGGATGCCAATCAGGCGCTACAAGCAAGTGGCCTGATTGGTAAGGGTGTCATGGTACCTGGGCGGCAGGTTTTGTTAGAGCAGGCTAGCGATGGCAGCACCCATGCAACGCCCTTTGGTATCGAGCTGGACCGCCCGGCGTCGAGTGTAAAAGCGACGATCGTTGGCGAAGGTGGCCAGGTCATCCGCCAATATGATCTGGGTGCGCTCAAGGCCGGTGTTCAATCATTTGATTGGAATGGTCTGAATGATCAAGGGGTCGCGGCAGCGAGTGGACGTTATACCGTGCAGTTAGAGGCGCTTGACTCACAAGGTGAGCCAATCGACTCCAGTACACTTAATTATGCGCTCGTCAATCGTGTTACACCGAACTCTGATAGTGGTGACGTTCGACTGGACCTTGGCGCCGTTTATGGCCAAGTAACGCTTGGGCAAGTTAAACAGATTCTTTAATCAAATATTTTGAGGATTGACCATGTCATTCACGACAGCTGTCTCGGGTATCAACGCCCAATCAGAAAGGCTGAATTCTGCTGGTAACAACATCGCCAACTCACAAACCGTGGGCTACAAAAGCTCGAGCGTGCGTTTTGCCGATGTGTTCGCTAACTCTCAAGGAATAGGTGTCAGGGTATCTGATACACGCCAGAACTTTTCACAAGGTAGTATCGAAAGCACGAACCGTAATCTTGACTTGGCTATATCCGGAAACGGCTTTTACCGCCTACAACAGTCATCCGGTGAAGTGGGCTTTTCAAGAAATGGTGAGTTTAGCCTGGCAGCTAATGGCGATATCGTTAATGCCCAGGGCGCCCGACTGATGGGGTATGGTTTGGACCCCTCGGTGACAGAGGATACGGCCGAGCAATCAGCGTTTCCTTTTTCTAACGTGCTGGCGGGAAGCGATCCGATTCCGCTCAATGTGTCTGCGAATGATATACCCGCAAGGGCTACTACGGGCGCCGATATTCTGCTTAACCTGGACGCTTCAACCGTTCAAGGGAGTGGTTTAAATACGGTCGAATTAGCCAATGGCGATGAACTCGATTACCACTTCTCGAATAATTTCACTGCTTATGACTCCTTGGGTAATGCGATAAACGTATCGACTTATTTTGAGAGGGGTGAAGGAAACCAGTGGACTGCGACAGCGGTTACCGATGGTGTGCAAAGAAATACTTTCACACTTAACTTTACGCCTAGCGGACGTTTGACAACAGATGCTAACGGTACCGTAACCGGAGTAGGTGGGGGAGCAAGCACGACGATTAATTTCCCCGGTGGAACCGATGCCGAAGAGGTTTCTTTTGATTTGAGTTTTGATGGGAGCACGCAGTTTGCCAGCACGTCAGCACGCCGCGAATTTAGTCAGGATGGCTATACATCGGGTGCGTTGGTCGGTATCGAAGTGCTTGGTGATGGTACCGTAATGCGTAACTTCTCTAATGAACAGTCTCGCCCCGCAGGCCAGATTGCATTGGACTCTTTCCGAAATGAAGAAGGGTTGCGCCCGTTAGGCAATAACCTATGGGCCGCTACTAATAGTTCGGGTGTCGCTAATACGGGAGCTCCCGGTTCCGGTCAGTATGGCCAAATTCAGGCAGGCGCTGTTGAAGCCTCTAACGTGGAACTCGCCCGTGAGCTGGTCGATATGATCGTCGCTCAACGCGCCTACCAGGCGAACTCCAATACCATCAGCACGCAGGACGAACTCCTGCAGACCATTATTAACCTTTAATAGCCGGTCACCTGTGTAAGGAGCAAGCACGTGGATAGAATGCTGTATACCGCCATGAGCGGAGCCAAGAACGCCATGGATCAGCAGTCGGTGGTGAGCCAGAACCTCTCCAACGTCTCCACGGCGGGGTTTCGTGCACAGTTGCAGGCGGCGCGCTCGGTGCCCGTCGAGGGCGCGGGTGCGCTGCACACGCGCGTCTCGGCGGTGACCACGACGCCGGGAACCGACTTTTCGCAAGGGGCGATCGAGCGTACCGGACGCGGTCTGGATGTCGCCATGCAGGACAACGCCTGGATGGCGGTACAGGCCGACGACGGCAGCGAAACCTATACCCGCCGCGGCGATTTGCAAATCGATAGCGACGGCGTGTTGCTTAGCGTCGGTCGTCCGGTGATGGGCGATGGTGGGCCGATTGCGCTTCCGCAGGGCGCGCAAATTTCGATCGGTGCCGACGGCACCATTAGCGCTATCCCCCAGGGCGAAGGGCCCGAAGCGCTTGTGGACGTCGGTCGTATCAAGCTGGTAACGCCGGATGAGCTCGCGCTTACCCGCGGCGAAGATGGCTTGTTTCGCGCGCCGCTCAATGAAGAAGGCGAGCCCGGTGTGCTGGCAGCCAACGAAGATGCGCGTTTGGTGAGCGGAGCGCTCGAAGGCAGCAACGTCAGTGCAGTCGACGCCATGGTGTCGATGATCGACGTTGCACGCCGCTATGACATGCAGATGCGCATGCTCAGCAACGCCGACGAGAACGCCCAGCGCGCCAACAGCATGCTATCACTTCAAGGCTGATCCCAGCCGCCTGGTTTAGAGGGAAGACACCATGATTAAGTCGTTGTGGACGGCAAAAACGGGGCTCGAGTCGCAGCAGACCAAGCTCGACGTGATCTCCAACAACCTGGCCAACGTGAGCACCAACGGTTTCAAACGCTCGCGCCCGGTCTTTGAAGACCTTTTGTATCAAAACATGCGCCAGCCAGGCGCCCAGAACAACATTCAGGATCGCCTGCCTTCGGGCATGCAAGTGGGTACCGGTGTGCGTGCCGTGGCCACCGAACGTCTGCATACTCAGGGCGGTCTGGAGCAAACCGGCAACTCCCGGGATCTCGCGATCGACGGCGATGGCTTTTTCCAGGTACTGCTGCCGGATGGCACGGTGGGCTATACCCGGGATGGTGGTTTTCAGCTCAATGAAAACGGTCAAATGGTGACCGCTAACGGTTACCCCCTCGAGCCCGCTATCTTCGTGCCACCCAATGCGCTGTCAGTCGCTATTGGCGAGGATGGTACGGTCAGCGTTCGCCAGCCCGGCATTGCCCAGGATGCGGATATCGGCCAGATCAATGTTGCCTCGTTCATCAACCCGGCCGGTCTTGAGAGCGTGGGCGGCAACCTCTACCTGGAGACAGGCGCATCCGGGGCGCCCAATCAGGATGTTCCGGGGAATAATGGTGCCGGGCGTCTGTTCCAGGGCTACGTAGAGACCTCCAACGTCAACGTGGTGGAAGAGATGGTCAACATGATCCAGACCCAGCGCGCCTATGAAATCAACAGCCGAGCGGTGTCTACCAGCGATGAGATGCTGGCCCGCCTGAGCCAGCTCTAATCCTGTATCAAGGAGCGCTTGATAGAGGCTTCCGAGGTCGTAAGATGCTTAAAAACACCGCTTTTCGCCGTTTAGCGCAGTTGGCTCTCATGCTATTGATTGTAACCGCCGCTGGGTGTGCACAGATTCCTCGTGCTTCGGTCGTCGGCGAGCAGGAACAGATCAATATTGTGGACCGGCCGCCGGCGGTGGCCAACGGTTCGATCTACCAGTCGCGCCGTGGCTATCAGCCGCTCTTCGAGGATCGCCGCCCTCGGGCGATCGGCGATATCCTGACCATCGTGCTCAACGAGCAGGTCAGCGCGAGCCAGACCTCGCAGTCGAGCGCTAACCGCAGCGGCTCGGCTTCGCTCGATTTGGCTCAGATTCCCGATATCATCGACTTTCTGGAAGATTATGGTTTCGATGTCGCCAGTGACAATATTTTCTCTGGCAGCGGCGCTACCCAAGCGAACAACACCATGACCGGTACGATCACGGTTTCGGTACTGGAAGTGCTTAATAACGGCAACCTGCGGGTACGCGGGGAAAAGCAGATCGCGATCAACCAGGGGACCGAGTTCATCCGCTTCTCCGGGGTCGTTAACCCACAAACGGTGACGGCGGCCAACACGGTGCCTTCCAACCAGGTAGCCGATGCGCGCATCGAGTACGTGGGCGATGGCTATATCAACGAGGCGCAGCACATGGGTTGGTTGCAGCGCTTCTTCCTTAACGTCTCGCCGTTCTAGGCGCTCGAGAAGAGAGTTGTGATGACTTCAAGGTTACACGTCAAGCGCTGGATTCAGGCGATGGCTCTGATAGCGCTCTGTCTGGTTGCAAGCAACGCCTTTGCCGAACGCGTACGCGAGCTTGCCAATTTCGCCGGTGTGCGAGACAACCAGCTCGTCGGCTATGGCCTGGTCGTGGGTCTCGATAACACCGGTGACCAGACCACCCAGGCGCCGTTTACCAGCCAGAGTTTGACCAATATGCTCTCGCAGCTTGGCGTTAGCGTGCCGCCGGGCACCAATTTGCAGCTGCGTAACGTAGCGGCGGTCATGGTCACCGCCGATCTGCCGCCGTTTGCTCGCCCGGGTCAGCGTCTGGACATCGTCGTCTCGTCGATTGCCAACGCCCGTAGCCTGCGCGGCGGCACGCTGTTGATGACGCCCCTGAAAGGCGCCGACGGCGATACCTACGCGATTGCCCAGGGCAATATGCTGGTCGGCGGGGCGGGCGCTCAGGCGGGCGGCAGCAGCGTGCAGATCAACCAGCAGGCCGCCGGGCGCATTCCTAATGGTGCCCTGGTCGAGCGCGAAGTAGCGCTCAACCTAGGCGGCAATGGCGGGCTTTTGGAGCTCCAGCTCAATGATTCCGACTTTGGCACCGTGCAGCGCATGGTGACGGCGATCAACAACGAATTCGGCCAGTCGGTGGCCTACGCGCGTAATGGGCGCGTCATTGCTCTGGATGGCCCCATGGACGCCAACCTGCGGGTAAATTTCATGGCCCGGGTGGAAAACGTCGAGCTCACACCCATGGACGCCCCGGCGCGGGTGGTGCTTAACTCGCGTACCGGCTCGCTGGTCATGAACAGCGCCGTCACGCTGCGCCAGGCGGCGGTTGCCCACGGTAATCTCTCCATCATGATCGATTCGCAGTTCGGTGTTAGCCAGCCAGCGCCTTTTGGCCAGGGTGAGACCGTGGTGGTACCCAATGCGGATATCGATATCGAGCAGCAAGAGGCCTACCTGCAGATCGTCGAAGGTGCTCAGCTCAACGACGTGGTCAACGCCTTGAACGCACTGGGCGCCACGCCCCAGGACTTGATGTCGATTCTGGAGGCGCTAAAAGCCTCCGGGTCGCTGCGCGCCGAGCTCGAGGTGATCTGATGAGTGTCAACAGCATGGCCAACCAGCTCGCCTTCGATATGAACGGCTTTCAGCGCATGCAGCACAACGCCCGGGTCGACCCGGAAGAGGGCGCCTACAGCGCTGCCCAGCAGTTCGAAGCGCTGTTCGTGCAGATGATGATGAAAAGCATGCGCGAAGCGATTCCCTCCTCTGGATTGATGAGCAGCAGTACGACCGACACCTATCAGCAAATGCTCGATCAACAGTGGTCCCAGGTCATTGCCGATAAAGGTATGGGCCTGGCCGACGTACTGTACGAGCAGCTCCAGCGCCAGGGCGCTATCAAGGGCACTGCTCAAGGCGACGATGAGACTCAGGCGCTGATTGCCGGTATCCCGCGGGGTACGCCGCGCGTGCTGGATGACCCGCTACAGCCCCCAGGCCCGGACGGCCAAGCGAGCGGGCGCTTCTTGAGCGAACTCGAAGCGATCCGCCAGGGCCAGGTTGCGCCACAAGCGAGCGCCGAGTCGCGTGGTAACGCGCCCGCCGCCGCGGCCAACGCGCCCATGACGGCGCCGGTGATCAACCCCAACGCGCCGGATCACGTGAAGCGGTTCATGGCCACGCTTTCTGAGCCTGCCCAGGCCGCCAGCCGGGCGAGTGGCGTTCCCGCCGAGCTGATTCTGGCTCAGGCCGCGCTTGAGACTGGCTGGGGCCGACACGAAATCGCAACCCACGAAGGGCGCAACAGCCATAACCTGTTCGGCATCAAGGCAGGTAGCCATTGGAAGGGCAATACCACCGATATCACGACCCACGAATATCTCAACGGTCAGCGCACCCAGATGGTGGACACGTTTAGAGTCTATGACTCCTTCGAGCACGCCTTTACCGACTATGCCAACTTGATTGGTAAAAACCCGCGCTACGCTGGTGTCGTCGAGGCGCAAAATGCCGAGCAGGCCGCCCGTGAGCTACAGCGTGGCGGCTACGCCACCGACCCGCGCTACGCCGATAAGCTCGTCGCCATCATGAACACCATGGGGCCGCTGCCCACCGGGCCGGCGTTTTTGGCCGACGCACGTTAACGTCATTCAAGTTGTGCACCGCGCTGCCGATAAATGAGTATCAGCTTGAGGATTTGAACCATGAGCATGTTTTCAACGGGCTTAAGTGGCCTGAATACAGCGCAGAGAGCGCTCGGCGCGACCAGTAACAATATCAGCAACCTGTTTACGCCCGGCTATAATCGCGAGTTGCCCAAGCTCAGTGAAGGCAACGTGGGCGGCGGCGTCCGCGTGGACGCCATCGAGCGCCAGTTCAACACGTACGTGGCTAACCAGCTCAATAACGCCAAGACCCAGTCCAGCGCGTTGGAGACCTATGCGGGGCAAATATCGCAGATCGATAACCTGCTGGCTGACCGCGAAGCGGGCCTTTCGCCGCTGATACAGGATTTTTTCTCTTCCCTTGAAGATCTGGCCAGTGCGCCGTCAGACCCCGCTTCTCGTCAAGGCGTGATGGGGACGGCGGATACGTTGAGCGCCCAGTTCCGCTCCTTCGATGGCTATTTGCAGGATATGCAGGACAACATCAATAGCCAAATAAAGGATGAAGTTACCCAGATCAACAACACCGTCGAGCAAATTGCCAGCTTCAATAGGGAGATTTCCTTGGCGCGGGCGCGCTCCGGTGAGGCTCCCAATAGTTTGCTCAACCAGCGTGACCAACTAATATCCGAGCTCAATGAGCGTATGGATCTGCGCCTGGATGTTCAAGACGGTAAAACCTATAACGTCAGCCTGCCCAATGGACAGCCGCTGGTGACCGGCACGTCGAGCTTTAGGCTCGAAGCCGTTCAGGCCGACAATGATCCAGAACGTACGGTAGTGGGCTACCGTGACGGCGCGGGTAGCACCATTCAACTAAGTGAATCCTCCATCAAGGGGGGCTCGCTTGGTGGGCTGATGAGTTTCCGCGGCGAAACCCTGGACAAAACCCAAAATCAGATTGGCCAGCTGGCCGTATCGCTCTCGGTAGCATTCAATGAGCAGCACAAGGAGGGCGTGGATCTAAAGGGTGAACAGGGAGGCGACTTTTTCTCCCTGCGCGAACCACAAGCCTATGCGAACCTGAAAAACAAGGGTGATGCTGAGGTGGCGTCGATAACGTTCGACGTTAGCAATATCGATCAGCTTAGGGCAACGGACTATACCGTGCGTTTCGACGATGGCCAGCCAAGCGTTACGCGTAAGGGTAGCGGCAGTGCCGTAGAGTTCGATCAGGCGGCCTGGGATGCGGGACAAGGGCTAAAGTTTGGTGGTCTCAGCATAGAGTTCGATGGCGCTCCACGAACGGGTGATCGCTTCGAAATCCAGCCCGTACGCCGGGCGGGGGCGGGCATGGAAACAGCGTTTGATGACCCGAGCAAAATTGCGGCAGGCACCGAAGGCTCCGCTGGCGATAACCGCAATGCGCTGGCGCTGCAGGATCTGCAAAGTGACAGGAGCGTGGTAGGCGGTAGCGCGTCGCTCAGTGGCGCCTACGGAGCGATGGTGTCCGATGTGGGTAATCGCACCAACATTACCCAGGTGAATCTGGATGCCCGCCAGGGGCTGACCGACCAGCTGCGCGCGGTGCAGCAGTCCGAATCCGGCGTCAACCTGAATGAAGAGGCGGCCAACTTGATTCGCTACCAGCAGTTCTACGCGGCTAACGCACGAGTGATCGATACCGCTGGCACCCTGTTGGATACCATTCTGAATCTGCGGAGCTAGGGGAGATACCTACTATGCGTATAAGCACCGTTACCATGTACGAACAAAGCTCGGCCTCCATCAACCGCCAGCAAAGCGATTTTTTGAAGGTGAGCCAGCAGCTTGCCAGCGGCCGCCGGGTGGTCAACCCCTCCGACGACCCGCAGGCCGCCTCACGTTCGGTCGGCGTTGCCCAGTCCATGGCGATGACCGAGCAGTTCACGGACTCCCGCGTATCGGCGCGCAACTCGCTGTCGCAATCCGAGAGCGTCCTTAATAGCGTGGTCGAAGCGATCACCAGCGCCAAAGGGCTGATGATTCAAGCTTCCAACGATACGCTCACTGATACCAACCGCGAGTCGATTGCAAGCGAGCTGCGTGGCGTCTACGAAACCTTGATCGGTCAGGCCAACTCGGCCGACGGCAACGGCCGCTATCTTTTCGGTGGCTACGCGGACGATAAGCCCCCCTTCGAGAAAAATGAAAATGGCGGCGTATCCTACGTTGGCGGCACTGAGAACCGTGAACAGCGCATCGATTCCTCGCGCCGTATGTCGGTCACCATGACCGGCGACGAGATTTTCAAACAGGTAACTAACGGCGCAAAGGAGACGGGAGCCGCCCCTGACCTTTTTCGCACGATCGAAAATGCGCTGAGCGTACTCGAGAGCCCGACTCCGAGCGAGGAGCTGCACAGCACGCTCAAGGCCTCGATGAATGAACTCGATAATGCCTTTGATAACGTATCAATGAAAATCGCCTCGGCCGGCGCTCGGCTAAACGAGCTGGACGTGGTCGACTCGGTTGCCAGTAACCGCATGTTGAACTACACGCAAACGATGTCTGATTTGGTTGATCTGGATATGGTCGAGGCGATTTCCGAGTACAGCATGCGTCAGGTCGGTATGCAGGCCGCCCAGCGTACCTTCGTGGATATGAGCAGCATGTCGCTATTCGACTACCTGTAAGCTGTAAACCGCTTTTTTGATGCAGGTTTTTAGCCGCCCTTTAGGGCGGCTTTTTTACAGGCCCGCCATGGTCTCGATCAGGCTCTGCATGAAGTTGATGCCCTGGCTAAATAGCGGCTGCAAAAAGCGCCCGATATCGGTCATTAGCACCATCAATAGCACCAACCCTACCGTTAGCGAGGTAGGAAAGCCGATATTGAAGACGGTGAGCTGAGGGGCCGAGCGGTTGAGGATGCCCAGCGACAAGCTGATGATGAGCAGAGACGCCACCAATGGCAGCGCCAGCAACATACCCGAGGCGAAAATCGTCCCGGCGTAGCGGGCCAGCAGCTCAAAAGCGTTGGGGTTTAGGCCACCCAGCCCGACGGGCAGGGTTTGAAAGCTCATGATCAGGGTTTCCAGCACCATGAGATGGGCGTTCAGCGCTAGAAACATGAGCAGCGTGATCATATAGAGAATGCGCGAAAGCACCATGATGTTGGTGCCGCTGGACGGGTCGAAAAAGCTGGCGAACGCCAGACCCATCTGCAAACCGATGAACTCTCCCGAGGCCTGTACCACGGCAAAGATGATGTGCATGACCAGCCCCATGGCCAGGCCCACCAGAAGCTGTTCGATCATGATCCCAAGGCTTGCCCAGGAAAAGATCGCTACCTCGGGCATGGGCGGAAGGACGGGGGCGATCACGATGGAGACCAGCGCGGCCAGGCCTACCTTGACCTGATTGGGAATACTCGAATGCCCCCAGAGCGGGGCGATGGCCATAAAGCCGGTAATCCGCACGAAGGGCCAAAAAAAAGCCACAAGCCAGGCTTGAAGCTGGGTAAAGGTGATGTCGACCACCCTACATCACCATATTGGGAATATTGGTAAATAGCCGGTGGGTGTAGTCGGTAATCAGGCCAATCAGCCAGGGGCCCGCCAGTACCAGCACGGTAAAGACCGCCAGAATTTTGGGGATGAACGTCAGAGTCATCTCGTTGATCTGGGTGGCGGCCTGAAAAAGGCTGATGATGAGGCCCGTAAACAGCGCCGCCAGCAGTACCGGTGCGCCCATGAACAGGGTAAGACGCATTCCCTGGTAGGCCATGCTCATTACGATTTCGGGGGTCATGATCGCTCCTCTCGCTCGGGGGTCATCGAGGCGCTATAGCATGTAAAAGCTTTGCGCCAGTGAGCCAATCAACAGCTGCCAGCCGTCCACCAGCACGAACAACATCAGTTTGAACGGCAGCGAAATCGTCACCGGCGGTACCATCATCATCCCGAGTGCCATCAGCGTGCTGGCCACGACCAGGTCGATGATCAAAAACGGGATGAAAATCGTAAAGCCGATTTGAAAGGCGGTTTTCAATTCGCTGGTGACAAAGGCAGGCAGCAGTACCCGTATGGGCAGATCCTCGGGACCCTGCATGGGGCCGACATCTGCCAAACGCGCGAACAGCGCCAGGTCCGGTTCCCGGGTCTGCGCCAACATGAATTCGCGAAAGGGCACCTGAGCGCGCACCAAAAACTCTTCGAAATTGATCGTCTCGTTGCTGAGCGGCTGCCAGGCCGTATCGTACACCTCGGAGATCACCGGCGACATGATGAAAAAGGTCAAAAATAGCGCGATACCCAATAGCACCTGGTTGGGCGGCGTAGACTGAGTGCCCATCGCCGTTCGCAACAAACTCAAAACGATAATGATGCGCGTAAAGCTGGTCATCATTAACAGCATGGCGGGTAAAAACGCCAGCGAACTCAAAAGTAGCAGCGTTTGTAACGAAAGTGACCACTGCTGGCCGCCATTCTCCAGCGGCTGTGAGATCAGCCCGGGCGGGAGCTGCTGGGCCTCGGCGGGCGAGACCAGGCTGGGGAGCAGCAAAATCAACAGCAAAAACGGCAGCGCGCCGAACAGTGCATAAGCGAGCCGCTCGCGAAGAGGGTACCGATAACGGGGCATGACGTCTCTCATGGCGATGGAGGGGGGCTTGACTCGGAGGAGGCGGGATCAGAACGGCGGCCCGAAATCGCCTTCGCCAGACGCTGGGAGAACCCGGCGGACACCTCCGTTTCGGGCACCTGGCGGTCGGTGGGGGCAGGGCGCTCGTGCAACTTGGTGATTTGCCCACCGCCAACGCCCACGACCAGCCAGGTATCCTCCACCTCGACCACCACGATGCGCTCGCGTCCGCCTACCGCTGTCGTGCCGACCACGCGCAGCCGCGCACCGCTATCGAAACGCTTTTGCTGTATACGCTTCAAAAGTGCCGTACACAGCAAAATGATGACCACCACCAGCGCCAACGCTGCGGCGGTTTTCCCCAGCGCTGCCATACCGACCAACGCATCCGAGCCCAGCGCATCGACCGAGCCTGGCTGGCTTGTGGACGTCGCGACGCTCATCGGTTGAGTTTGTGAATACGCTCGGAGGGGGTAATGATTTCGGTGATGCGGATACCGTACTTGTCCTCCACTACCACGACCTCCCCCTGGGCGATTAGATAGCCATTGATCAGAATATCCATCGGCTCGCCGGCCAACCCCTCGAGCTCGATGACCGAGCCCTGGGCAAGCTCCAAAAGCTGCTTGATGGTCAGTTTTGTCCGGCCGAGCTCAACGGTGAGCTTGACCGGAATATCCATGATCATTTCCAGGTCCCGGGAGACACTGGTGGCGCCTTCGCCGCTTAGCGGGCGGAAAATGTCTTCGCTTGCCGCCCTGGCGGCGGGCTGCGGCTCGTCTTCCGGGGCTTGTTCAGCGCTTTCTTGCTCGGCGGACTCCTGTTCGGCCATGGCGGCCGCCCAGGGGTCTTCTTCGCCGGCGGCGTCCGACTCGGGGACTTGCTCAGACATGGCGTTCGCCCAATCATCGTCGGAAACAGGTTGATCGGGTTTGTTAGGATCAGTCATGCGTTTGTTCCTTGGATTGGCGTCGCGGGCTTTTAATGAAGTCCAGGGACGCGGCGTTATTCATGGCACCGTGGTCGGTCACGCTGAGCACGCGCAGAGCGCGGTGCTGCTGCTGGCTTCCGTACTCGCACTCCATGACAGGCACGCCATCGACGCTGGCGGTAATGGTGCTGGGAATGTCCATGGGCAGTACATCGCCTTTTTTCAGCCCCATTACCTGGGCGATGCGGCTTGGGATCCGGGCAAACTCGGCAATCAGCTCGATTTCTGTCTGGCGCAGCTCGCTGGCCATGCGCCGCGACCAGGTGCCGTCGTGGTCGTGGTTGCTGTCGTTGATCGGGTTGGCAAGAAGATCCCGCAGCGGTTCGATCATGGCGTAGGGCATACAGATCTGAAAACTGCTGGAGAGGTTGCCTACTTCGATATTGAACTTGGTATTCACCACGATCTCGTTAGGCGAGTTGGTGATGTTGGCGAACTTGGCCTGTACCTCGGAGCGTAGGAAGTTGACCTCCAGCGGGTGGACGACCTTCCAGGCCTCCTGGTAGGCGTCGATGGCCAGATTGAGCAGGCGCTGAATAATGCGCTGCTCGGTATTAGTGAATTCGCGGCCGTCGGATTTGGTCACGAAGCGGCCGTCACCACCAAACAGGTTATCCACCACCATGAACACCAGGTTAGGCGGAAAGACGACCAGCGCCGAGCCGCGTAGCGGTTTCATGGAGACGATATTGAGGTTGGTGGGCACCGGTACGTTGCGCGAAAAATCGCTAAAACTTTGATAGCGAACCGATTCCACCGTGATATCGGCGCTTCTACGAATCAGGTTGAACAGCCCGTTTCTAAAGTAGCGGGCAAAACGTTCGTTGATGAAATCCAGCGCGTGCAGACGCTCCCGGATGACCCGGTGCTGGGTCGCCGGGTCGTAAGGACGAATGCGCTGATCATCTTTTGAAGGAGAGGAGGAGGTGCTTGCTGGCTCCTCATCTCCACTGACGCCTTTCAACAAGGCATCGATTTCTTCCTGGGACAGTAGATCGTCCTGTGACATGAACGGCTCCCGCGCCCGAGGTTATTGCACGATAAAATCGGTAAACAGCACTTCCTGCAGATCAAGCGGCGGCTGGTTTTCCGTTAGTGGAACGGTGAGCCGGCTGATAATCGCTTGGGCAAGCGCCTCCTTACCTTCGATAGACGTTAATTCACTGGCCTGCTTGCCGGACAACAAAATCAGCAAGCGGCTGCGTACCTGGGGCATGTGCTCTTCGATGATGGCTTTGCTCTGCTCACCGCCGACGCGCAGCGTAATGCCGGTATACAGCAGGCGTGAACCGTAGTTGTCGTCCGCCAGGTTCACCGTAAAGGGCTCGATACGTGTGAAAACCGGCGGCTCTGGTTCGGCGACCACTTCGGTCTGGCCCGCCTCATCGTCGCTTGAGCCGCCCAGCACCATGTAAACAGCGGCCGCGGCACCGAGCGCCGACAGGACGACCAGCACGATCATTATATAAAGCAGTTTCTTGGATCCACCGCTTGCTTCTGCCATTGACTGTTCCCATGATCCTTGCGTATGACGAATGCCATGCATTATGCCTAATGAGCCAGCCGCTTAGTAAATGAACAGACTCTCCAGGAGAGCCTATCTTTTGGCTTAGCTTTTTAAGGCGTTGAGATGGTGACTGCCCCGCGGGGCCCACCATCACGCGTAGAGGTCGACTCGCCCATCCAGCGTCAGGCGCACCGGTGTGGCCAGGCCTGCGTCGATGCCCTCCAGTCCACCCTCGGCGGCGTCGCCGCCGCCTCGAGTCGAAGCGCCATTCGCCTGGGCGAAGGCTTGCTCGTTAGGTTGACCGTGTTCACCGACCGAGGTCTCGCCCAGCGAGATTCCCTGGGCGGCCAGCGCTTCGCGCAGTTGAGGGATCGCCTGCTCGACGACCTGACGAACCTGGGCGTGCGCCGAGAAAAACTGTGCCTGGGTGCCGTGTTCGCTCACTTTCAGCGAGATCGAAAGCGGCCCCAATTCTGACGGGTGTAGCTCGAGCTTGACGTGCTGCTCGCCGCCGCGCTGGGTCAGCTGAATCAGCTGTTGGCCCAGTTTTTCAGGAAACGCGGCACTTGTGACCGGTGCGTTGATGGCCGTGATGGCACTGCCAGGCGTTGCGACTGGTGCGCCGCCAGGGGCAGCTCCCAGGCCTGCCTGCTCGGCGCCCGTCGAAGCGGCCGGTGCCGAAGCGTTTTGTAACAGGCTCGCCGTGGCTGCTGGCATCGCATCGCTGCGGGCTACCAATGGTGCCGGGGTAAGACCGCCATCAGGGGCGTCGGTCAGGGTCGTTGCGGCTGTGTAGAGCGAAGCCGGCCCCTGAGCGCTCCAGGTCGGCCGTGCTTCACCCGAGGCCGAGGTTGCCCATCTGGCGGTCGGATTGGCCTCGGCGCGCAAAGCGTTAGCGGCGTTCAACACTTGGCTTGCCGCCTCACTCAGTGCAAAGGTCGCCGGTGTTGCGCTATTGAGCTGCGCCGTATCGGCTACGCCTGGCTCAGCGGCTTGCGCTGGCGTTTCGGCAAACGCCGCCATCAGCGCCAGGCGCGCCTGCACTTCGTCCAACGGGGCATCGGCCCACTCCTGCTTTTCCACACCGTCAGCTGGCCCGGACAGGGGCGCTGTATCGGTGAAGGTAAGCGGTGCCATCATCGGGTTTTCGTCAGCGGACGCGGAAGCGTTAAGTCTGGCGAACATGTTTTCCAGGGTCTCGAGACGCTGACCGCTGGGTACATCGGCCGCCAATGCTTGGCCGGTGGCGTTAAAAAGCGCGCTCAAGGAGGCGTCATCGAGCGTGCCGGCCTCGATACCCAGTGCTGTCAGGGCTTCGCGAAAGGTGTCGAGCGCCGCCGCGTCCTGCGGCTGAGACTGGCCGGCTGAAGGCGTGGCTGCGAGCGTATCAAGCGCCTGACGTAGCGCCGTTTCATCGAGGGCCTCTGCGTCCACGCCCAGCGCGCTCAGCGCATCACGAAAGACGTCGAGTGCCACCGCATCCTGGGGCTGAGACTGGCCGGCTAAAGGCGCAGCTGCGCGGGTGTCCAGCGCCTGGCGTAGCGCGGTTTCATCGAGTGCATCTCCGTCCACGCCTAGCGCGCTCATCGCATCGCGCAAGTCCGCGAGCATGCCCTGTGGCAACGTTTTCTGCTGACCGGACAGCGTGCTGATAGCGGTTTCATCCAGCGTATCGGGTTCGACGCCCAACGCGGCCAACGCGGCGCGAAAGTGCTCCTGGGCTGGCGCTTGCGACTGACCGCTGGTGCGAGACGTATCCGCGCGGGTATCGAATGCTTGGCGCAGCGCCGTTTGAAAGCCTTCGGAAGCACCGGACGACGGCTTGGTGCCGGACGTGGTGGTGAGCGCACCGCGCAGACCCTGGCTTGAGAGGCCCGAGCTAGAGAGGTCCTGGCTGGTGTGTAGCAGTAGCGACATAGTCATGGTGTTGAAATCCTCGCGCGCATTACTGCGAACTGTCCGGTGAACGGCGGGCGGTCTGGGACGTTACGAACTCGTCGTTGGCTTTCTGGTCGGCCCGCTCCTGGCGGCGGTGCTCTTCGAGAAGCCGCCGCGATGCCAGGGTGTCGTAGGAGGAGAGCTTACGCTGTTCCTGCTGCCAGTGCTGCTGACTTTGTTGAACGCGTTTTTGCTGGGCGGTAAGCGCTTGACGGGCGCGGCTGAGCGCGGCGTCGAGCGAGGCCAAGAACTGCTGATAGTTGAACATGGTCGCCGGGTCGATACCGTCGCGCATGGCCATTTGTAGGCGCTCGGCGTACTCGGCACGGTAGCGGCTGAGCGACTCGAGCTGCGCCTGGGTTTGGTGCTGGCTCTGGCGCTCTTCGGCCAATAGCTTACCCGCTTGGTCGCGAGCGTCCCGGGCCAGATTGGTTAAAATGTCGAGCTGTGAATGCTGCATATTAGCCTCCCACCAACTGCGCTAGTGCCTGTCTTGACTCTTCAAGTGTGGCGCGCTCTTCGATACTTTGCTGCAAAAAGCGCTCGAGCTCTGGAAACAGGTTGACCGCCTCGTCCAGCCGAGGGTCGTGCCCGGGGCTATACGCCCCTACGCTGATCAAATCGCGATTGCGCTGATAGCGTGAAAAAATCTGCTTAAAGGTCCGTGCCCGTTTGATCTGTTCGTCCGTCGCGACGGCGTTCATGGCCCGGCTGATCGACGCCTCGATATCGATGGCTGGGTAGTGTCCCGCCTCTGCCAGGCTGCGCGACAGCACGATATGGCCATCCAAAATCGCCCGGGCCGAGTCGGCGATGGGATCCTGCTGGTCATCGCCTTCGGTCAAAACGGTGTAAAACGCCGTGATCGAACCGCCGCCGCGTTCGGCGTTACCCGCGCGCTCGACCAGCCCCGGGAGCTTGGCGAACACCGAGGGTGGATAACCCTTGGTCGCCGGCGGCTCGCCGATGGCCAGCGCGATTTCACGCTGGGCCATGGCGTAACGGGTCAATGAGTCCATAATCAGCAACACGTTGCGCCCGCTGTCGCGAAATCCTTCGGCCAGGCGTGTGGCGTAGGAGGCGCCCTGCAGACGTTGAAGCGGCGAGGTGTCCGCCGGGGCGGCCACGACCACTGCGCGGCGGCGCCCCTCCGGGCCTAAAATATTGTCGATGAAATCCTGTACTTCGCGGCCGCGCTCGCCGATCAGCCCGACCACGATAACATCGGCCTGGGTGTAGCGCGCCATCATGCCCAGCAGCACCGATTTGCCCACACCGGAGCCTGCGAAAAGCCCCATGCGCTGGCCCTTGCCAACGCTTAACAGCGCGTTGATGGCGCGAATACCGACATCGATCGGGGTGTCGATCGGCGCGCGCGACAGCGGGTTGAGCGGCGCGGTATGCAGCGTCGCCCGGGCGACCTCGTCGATGCCTTCGCGGTCATCCAGGGGGTTGCCGTTACCGTCGAGCACCCGGCCCAGAAGCTCATCGCCAATGGGAAAGCGCCGCGCGCTATGGCCGCTACCATCGACCAGCGGCGAAACACGCGCACCGGGCATGAGGCCTGAAATCTGTTCGAGCGGCATCAAAAAGAGCTTTTCGCCGGAAAACCCTACCACTTCGGCTTCCGCATGCGCCTCGCTGTCGTTGACTCGTCCGTCCATGCTGGGCAGTTCGATGCGGCACGCGCTGCCTACCGCCACGCGCAGCCCCACGACCTCGATCACCATGCCGGTCGCGCGCACTACCCGGCCGCTACGCCGGTAGTGGGGGAGCTGGCTTACCCGGCGCGAGGTCCGCGTGAGCGCCTTGCGCCAGTGCTGCGAGTGAGTATGGGTGGCGGCGCTGTTCATGCGCTGTCCCCGGCGGTATCCGCGGGTTTATTGCGCCTGCGCATCTGGGAGGTGATGGCCTGCCAGCGACTCTCGAAGGTTGCATCGAGCTCCCCTTGGGCACTGGTCACCCGGCATCCGCCGCGGGCAAGCTGGTCGTCGGGCTGCAGCGCCCACCCGGCCGCGCTTAGCTCGACGCCTAGCCGCTCTTCTACAAGCGCGTGGTCATCGGGGTTGAGCCACAGGCGCTGCTGGCCGGTGAGCGGCGGCTCGGTATGTAAAAGCTCGCGCACCAGTTGAAGAATCTGTTCGGGCTGTTCGGCCAGCGCGTCGAGGGCGAGCTGGCGCCCGGTCATCATGGCAAGCTCGACCAAATCGTCGGCGATGGTATCGTCGATGCGCTCCAGGGCGTCAGCGAACTGTTTGGCCAGGTTTTCAAGCGGCTTGATGGCCTGATGGATCTGCTCGTCGAGGGTTTTTTGCGCCTCTGCGCGACCCTCGCTCAGGCCTTGCTCGAAACCCTCCTGATGGCCCTGGGCGAGACCGTCCTGATAACCCTGTTGTTCGGCTTCGCGGCGTACCCGTTCGTAAACGGCTTCACGCTCTTGCTCCTCGCGAAGACGTGCCTGTTCGGCGGCTTTTTGCGCGGCGGCGACTCGGCGCTGATAAGCGCTTGGCGAGGCGGCATGGTCATCACCTGCCTCGAAAGCGTGGCTCTGGAGCTCGTCCATCTGCCAGCGTTGCCACTGGCCGTGGCGGTCGAACTCGCTCGTGCGGCCGCTACACATACTCGTCGTCTCCGCCGGCCAGCACTATCTCGCCGGAGTCGGCCAGGCGGCGGACCACCTGCAAAATGGCTTTCTGCTCGGTTTCGACCTGAGAGACACGAATGGGGCCACGGGCCTCCATGTCTTCGCGCACCAAATCCGCGGCGCGTTGCGACATGTTGCGCAAAAACTTGTCCACCAAAGCCTCCTGAGCGCCCTTGAGGGCGATAACCAGCGAGTTGGTTTCGACTTCCTGGAGTACCATCTGAACCGCCCGGCTGTCCAGGTCGAGAAGATTTTCGAACAGGAACATCTCGTCGATGATTTTCTGCGCCAGGTCTTCGTTGTGGGCACGCACGGTATCGATCGCGCCCTCTTCCTGGGACGAGTTCATCAGGTTGAGAATTTCCGCTGCGGTTCTTACGCCGCCCATCTTGCTGCGCTTGAGGTTCTGACCATCCAGCATGCTGGTCAGCACTTCGGTCAACTCCTGGAGGGCGGCGGGCTGAACGCCGCTGAAGGTAGCAATCCGCAGCACGACGTCGTTACGCAGCTTCTCTTCGAAGAGCTCGAGAATGTCGGCGGCTTGATTGCGCTCCAGATGAATCAAGATCGTGGCGATGATCTGCGGATGCTCATCGCGGATCAGCTCGGACACCATCGAGGCTTCCATCAAGTTGAGCGCATCGATACCCGAATTGTTGCCGGTGCTCTCGAGAATGTCCTCGATCAGGCTCGAGGCGCGTTCGCTGCCCAGCGCCTTGGTCAATACCGAGCGAATATGGTCGCTCGAGTTGAGGTTCAGCGCCACGAACTCGTCGGTCTCGCGCTGGAAAGCCTCCAGCACGGCCTTCATGTCCTCGTGGGAAATCTGGTCGAGTCTGGCCATCTCGAGGCTGATCGCCTGTACCTCAGAGGCGTTTAAATACTTGAACACCTCTGCCGCGCTGTCTTCGTCCAGCGTGAGCAGGAGAATGGCGCTTTTACGGGCGCCGCCCATTTGTTCGATGGCGCTACTCATTGGCATTCATCCAGCTGCGAATAATCATGGCGACCATACGTGGGTCATCCTTGGCCATATCCTGCAGGTCTTTAAGGTTGTGCTCGTAAAGAGACGTTTTACGCCGGCGCTTGGGACGCTCCGCGTAGGTGTCGTCTTCTTCCGACTCCGAGCGCTCACCCTCTTCGCCAAGCCCGCCTTCACCCTCTTCTTCATCGCCAACGCTTGCGCGGAAAGTGCTACCGGGCGCCGCCGGTGCTGCAGCGGGAGGCGTCTGGGTATAGCGCTTGATCAGCGGGCGCAAAATGAGCAGATAAAGCAGCAGCGCGACAAGGGCGACCATCAGGTAGCGTCCAAGAGTCGTGGCAAGCGAAAGCGTTGCCGGGCGCTGCCACCAGACGGTGTCGTCTTCGATGTCGCTGGCGCGGACGAAGGGCGTATTGACCACTTCGATTTGATCGCCGCGGACCTCGGAGAAGCCCATCGCCTGCTGCACTAGCCGTTCCAGCTGCCCTACCTCTTCCGGCGTCAGGGCGACCTGCTCGGCTTCACCTTCGTCGTTGATCACGGTTCTGAAATTGACGACCACCGCGGCGGACAAGCGTTGAACCTGGCCGAGGCGCTGCTGAACGTGCTCGATGCTACGATCCACTTCGTAATTGACGACATCGTCCTGGCGCAGGTTCGAAAGCGCGTTTTCCGGGGGCTCTTCGCCATCCTCACCTTCGCCCTCCTGGTTGATGAACGAAGGCGCCGTACCTGGCGGCGTATTGCTCAGCGCGCCAGGAATACCGGTCGCCAGCGGATCTTCGCCATCGAAAGAGAGGCTTAACTGACGGCTTCTCACCGCCGCTTCGTTCGGCGGCTGGTTGGGCCCGTAGCGCTCGGAGGTTTGTTCGCGCCGCGAGAAGTCGATCTGAGCGGCGACCTGAGCGCGCACGTTATCGCTTCCCAAAATCGGCGTCAGGATGTTTTCGATACGCTGCTGATAGGAGCGCTCCACCTCGGAGATATAGGCGAGCTGAGTACCGTCCAGGTCGTTACCCTGGGAGGCTTTTGCCGAAAGCAGGCGGCCGTTTTGATCCACGACGGTCACGTCTTCGGCGGCAAGCTCGGGTACGCTGCTCG
Source organism: Vreelandella mediterranea (assembly GCF_970647075.1). Taxonomy (NCBI): domain Bacteria; kingdom Pseudomonadati; phylum Pseudomonadota; class Gammaproteobacteria; order Oceanospirillales; family Halomonadaceae; genus Vreelandella; species Vreelandella mediterranea. The sequence goes on from NZ_OZ310198.1 coordinate 107,319, forward strand.
ATACCATATGCACAATCGCGCTGACCTGGCCTTCACCGAGTACGCGCCCGGACAAAAGCGTGAGTACGACAGACGCCTTGGCCGGCTCACGGTCGCGAATAAAGACCGAAGGTTTGGCCAAAGAGAGGTGAACGCGCACCCGCTCCACCGGACCCAGGGACTCGATCGAGCGGGCAAGCTCACCTTCGAGCCCGCGCTGAAAGTTGACCTGCTCGGCAAACTGGCTGATCCCGAACGCTTGGTTGTCCATTAGCTCGAGCCCTTGATTGCCGCCCCGGGGAAGCCCCTGTTCGGCAAGCTGGAGTCTTAGCATGTGGACCTGATCGCTGGGCACCATAAGCGCTTGCCCGCTATCGCTGAAACGATAGGGAATAGCGCGGCTATCGAGCTCGGAGATGATCCGGCCGCCGTCCGCTTCGTCCAGGTTGCTGTAAAGCACCCGGTATTCAGGACTGCCCGCCCACATGAAAAGCGCAGCCACCAACGCGATAGACGCCGCGGCTGCCACGATTAAGACCACCAACGGGCTCGCGCGCATTTGCTGTTTCAAGCGCGTAAGCGTGGCGTTGTTTTTTAAACTCTCTGCCGTGTCGCCTCTGGAAGCGTTAGGGGTCGAGCTGGTTTGACGGCCTGCCGTAGCACCAGTCTCGCTCATGTATTCCTCCTGGAGGTTGAGCAAAGCTGGTCACGGCCCAAGCGCATCATCAATGAAAGCATAGGCTATACTCGTCAATCCCGGTAAGTCGTGAACACAGACGTTAAAATAGATAAACTGATGCGGAACTTTGATGTGCGCCATTATGCTTAGGCGTGTCGAGCGTGAACGAAGGAAAAGCTCAGCTTTTATGACTTATTTGTTCGTATGAGGGGAGTGCTGCCAGTGGTAGGGTAGCGGCATTACTTCAACCGTATCGACGATGAGGCATACGTATGAGTTCACCCGCCATTCAGTCCGCGTTACAGCAGATGCAGGGCATGGCTTCTCAAGCCGGAGCGCCCCTGAAAAGCGAGCCGGCCGCCCTGGGGCAAAGTGGGTTTGGCGGCGAGCTGCAGGCCTCCATCCGGCGTATCAACCAGCTACAAAAAAGCGCTGACACCAAGGCGATGGAGTTCCAGGCCGGCGCGCCTAACGTGGAGCTCGGCGACGTCATGGTCGACATGCAAAAGGCCAGTGTGGCCTTTCAAATGGGGCTGCAGGTGCGTAACCGTTTGGTCAGCGCCTACCGTGACGTGATGAACATGCAGGTTTAAAACCTGCGCTACGCTCAAGGCGTGGCGCAGCCGCAGCGTGTCCTTACCCGGTTGCTCGGCGGCAGGCTGCGCGGTTTTCAAGCCTCGAGTGAAATAATACCCCCCTTCATCTCCTCTATCCGCTTGGCTACCTCGAGTACTTCTTCGCTTGGGATTTGCCGAATGACGTCCCCTGTCTCACGGTCGATCACGCGGGCGATGATCCTGGAGGCCTCTTCGCTGACCTCGAACTCTACGCCACGATCACGAAGCGCTTCGTTGAGGCGGGCAATGGGCTCCTCAAGCTCCTCCCGGGAGACCTCGGTCGCCGCGGGCTCACTTTGCGTTGGTGCTTGAAGCAGGCTTTCCTGGCGCAGGGGCTGCATCTGCCAGGCGGGTGGGGAGGAGGTGCCCGTGGAAGATGAAATGACGGAACTATCCAGCGGTAAAGAGTCCATACGTGTATTCCTTTTGAAATTTGCCAAGCGGCGGAAATCACTCATCGTGCCTTCGAAGCCCCGGCAAAAAACGTATGGGCCTCACGAAGAATCATCGGCTGCTATCGAGTGAACTTTACGGTGATGGAAAATTAATCGTTGGTATTTCTTAAATGCCTAAAATAGCTGTCTACGTAGCGCCATATAGGACAATAGCTTGCCTCGCGCTTTGGTATGCTCACTTTAGTAACAAGGACGCTAACGACTAGTGTCAATCGCGGAGAAGACGTTGATGGAAGTGGAGCAGGACGGGTTTGAAAGCGTTAATAACCCTTCAATAATCGGCTCTTTGCTCGATACGATGATCGAAACGGGCGGGGTATCGATTTGTCTGATGACGCCAGATGCAAGCCCCGAGCCCATCGTTCTCATGGAGCGGCAGGAAGGTGAGGCACTGGTAATGGATTTGTCATCGGTGAGCTATCTGCTTCCTCGGCTGCAAGCGGCAGAGCCATTCTTTCTGCGTGGCCAGTCCCAGGGCAAGGTCATTCGCACGGCTCCGCTTTCGCTGATCGACGCAAGCCACTCCGGCGGGCGGCTTTTATGCCGCAGCGATTACCCCGAAGCGCTTTATGTGCTCCAACGGCGCGAAACGTTTCGCGCTCAGCTGCGCATGGGCATGGCGGTGGCGGTATCGGTAACCGACGAGCAGGGCCAGAGTGTGCAGGGCGAGTTGCGCGACTTGTCTCAAAGTGGCTGCCAGGTGGAGCTTCCTCTCAAGGCCAGCGGTTTGCTTGCCAACGCCGGTTCGCCGCTAAGGCTTGGTTTTACCTTTCCCGACGGCACGCAGTTCGCGGTTGATGGTGAAGCGCGGCATCAATTGACCGATGCCGAACACCACCTGCTGCGCGTTGGGTTCGAGCTGGTGGATCATACTGCCGAGCAGTCGCGCAAGATCTGGTACTTCGTATGTGAAATCGAACGCGAAGCGACGCGCTACGACAAGGAAGCAAGCCAAGGGGCGCGCCAGTCGTCGCCGTTATTCGCCGCTCAAGGAGCCGAAAAAGGCGAGCAGTACCAGGTAGGTCGCCGCGATCTCCAGTACTACGCCACTCCGGCCGCGCGGCGCTTGGTGAAAGTGGCCGCCTACCTGGACGCCCAGCTTCTCTTGTTGCAAGAGGGCAGCGATATCGACTCGCGCCAGCTCTCGCTCAACGCCGACCGCATCATCAGCTTGCATGAGGAGGATCGCCAGGCGCTGCTCTTCGCTTCCCGCTGCCTGTCATTGGAGCCGCTGCTGGTACGCCACGGCATCGCGGTGGCGATTCACCTTCTGGACTGGCTTGGCCGCGACACGCCAGACGATGTCCGCAAGGCCATGGTGGCAAGCTCGCTCGTCCACGATTTGGGCAAAGCATTGATCCCCCAGGTCGTATTCACCGCGCCCCACCTGGACGCTACCCAACTAAAAGCGATCGGCGAGCACCCGGGGCTTTTGCTCGACCGGTTGAAGAGCTGTCAGTGGCTTTCGAAAAACGTCGCTCAAGCGGTCATAAAGGGGATTAACGAGCGTATGGATGGCAGCGGCTATCCCGACCAGCTCGGCGGTGATGAGCTAAGCGAGCTCTCCAAGGCCTGCGCAATTATCGATGTGGTCGAGGCCATGCGCCGCGACCGTCCCGACCGCCCGGCCAAGACGACTCAGGAAATCTACCGCTACCTGCTGAGTCATCCGCAGCAGTTCGATCCGCGCTGGGTGAAGCGTTATATCGACCATTTCAAGTCGTTACCGGTGGGGGCGCTGGCGCTTTTTTCGAGCGAACAGCTGGCCTGGGTGGTGCGTGTCGATGAGCAAGGGACGCCGACAGAGGTCATTTTGACCGAGGAAGCCGCGGCGCCGTTACGCAGTACGCTGAAATATAGCGTTGCGGGCGATGTCGCCGAGCGGTTGGGCACGCCGAAACGCGAGGTGGCGGTCTCCACCTAAACCGCCGCAATGACCGATCAAAAAGCCCGCGACTCGTTAAAGTCGCCCTGGGCTACGCCGATAAACAATACAGGCCGGTCCGTTTGAACGAGGTCGTTCGAGCAGCCCATCAGGCATTGCGACATCGGCGGCTATTTTATTCATTTAAGGAGTACCCTTATGACTTATTCTCGCAGCGGCGGCGCCTATGGACGGGGGGCTAATGCCTACGCCCGCGTCGGCGTGGAGAGTGGCGTCATGTCCGCAGACCCGCATCAACTGATCGTTATGCTGTTCGACGGTGCCAAGGCGTCGATTCGCGCGGCACGCATCCACATGCAGGCGGGTAATGTTAGCGAAAAGGGTCGCGCTATCTCCAAGGCGCTGGATATCGTGAATAATGGCCTAAACGCCGCACTCGATCAGGAAAAGGGGGGCGCGGTTGCCGAGCGGCTTGGTTCACTTTACGACTACATCGCACGGCTTTTATTGGCCGCGAACCTGCGCAACGACGAAGAAAGCCTCGACCAGGCAGAACGCCTTTTAGAGGATATTGCCTCGGCCTGGCGTGAAATAGGCCATCCACAAAGTGCGTGAGGCTCATCATGTCTGCTTTTGACACGGCACCTGCCGATACCCAGCAAGCCCTGCTCGATACCTACAGCGAGCTGTTATCGCGCGCAGCGCATATGCAGTCGCTTGCGAGCAACGAGCAGTGGGCGGAGCTTATCGAACAGCGTACCCACTACGTTTTGTTAGTCGATAAGCTTCGCGAGCTTGATGAGCGTGTCGAGCTCGATGCCGCTGGTCGGACGCTCAAAGCCGAGCTTTTAGAGCGCATTCTGGAGCACGATGTCGATATTCGCCGCCGTTTGGTCACTCGTCGCGATGAATTGGGCAAGCTGATCGGCGCTTCTCAAAAGCAGCGCGACCTGCACCGCGCCTACGCGCCTCAGCAGGGCGTCACTGACCAGGATGGCACCACGCCGTGAGCGGCATCACGCCGTTGATCGATACGTTGATGCACCAGGTGCTGGGGCGTCAGTCGGATTCGCTACAGCGCTCGATCAACGCCCCCGTCCAGCCGGTTACGCCCGGCGACGGTCCTCGCGCACTATCCCGCGACTCAAGCCTCGATGGTCGCCCAACAACCAATCTCCCTCTTGACGACTTGCGCCGCCTCCCTGCTTCGCCGGACCAGGGCGGGCGAGGCTTGCCCGCATCCAAAGGCGAGGGGGCGCCGGGCTCGACGCAAACCCACTTTAGCCCTGCGGCGCGTAGTATCGCCGATGTTCTGCTGCGCTTTCCCGCGCCCCCCACGGCAGTGCGACTCGACGCCCCGCTGATGGGCCCCGACGAGCCCGCCAGTGCCGAGACGCTCTCCAACCGGCTCAACGCCAGTATTCGCGATAGCGGCCTGTTTTACGAAGCCCACTTGAAGCGCTGGTTTCAAGGAGAGGTGCCCCGCCAGCAGCTGATGCGCGAGCCGCAGATGCAGCTTGCCCGGTCTCAGGTAGCCGGCCCAATGCCGGCTGGCCCGCAAACCCAACCCGGTGCACTTCAGCCGTCCGGCCCCTTGTCGACTGGTCAGCCACTCCAACCCGGCGCCCTCCAGTCGCCCGGCCCCCTGCCCGCTGGCCCACCCATACAGCCTGGCGTGCTTCAGCCATCCGGTCCCCTGCCGGCTGGCCCGCAACTACAGCCTAACGTGTATCAGTCGACAGGTCAGTTGTCCGCTGGATCACAGGCCCAGCCGGGGGCGTATCCGTCATCGGGTCAAACGTCTGCAGACTCCCAAACGTCGTTTGTCAGGCCCCTGGTCGCCGGCCAAGCGCCGGGCTGGGGGGCGTTTCCAGGTTCAAGCACGCCTGGCCCCATTTTGCCCAACACGGCGCTGATATTCGTACAAGGCGCGGGGGGCGGTGTGGGCGTGCCGGGACCGAGCACCGGTCCGGCGGCCCAGGCGACGGCTAATCTGCCCGGCGCCAGCGCAGGGGCGGGTGGCGCGAACACCGGCGCAGGCGTTACGTCGGGTCTGGCAAGCGAGCGCGCTGGGATCGAGCGCTCCGTAGGTAACCTGGCCACAACGCCCTCCCCGCTGACCGAAAAGCCGGAGGAGCGCGCGCTCGCCGCGCGGGAAAGCGCCGCGCTTCGTGATTTTGAAGCTTTGTCGTCTACCAAGCGCGAGGTCGTTCACGAAAGCCTACAGGGGTTAGTGCGCCAGCAGCTTGAAATGCTGGCTACCCCGGTGCTGCGTTGGGAAGGTGATGTCTGGGCGGGTATCTTTATGGCGCTTGTCATCAATCTACCCACGGGTCGGCAGCAGGGTGATGAAGGAGGCGAAAGCGCCGAGGCCGAACAGGAGTGGCGCTCGCAGATGCAGCTTGAAGTACCCAACGTGGGCGCATTCAACGTGACGCTTTCGCTTTTCCGCTCCGTGCTCGAGGTGTCGATGGATACCTTCGATGAGGAGACTTACGCGCATCTCGAACCCTCGATTGGTCGGCTGGAGGAGCGCCTTGGCGCGCTGGACTTTCAAAAAGTGCGCGTCAGTCTAAAGCAACCCCAGGGTGAGACCTGATGGATTCCTCGACCGAGCGCCGCCGCCAGGCCGTGGCACTGGCCTACCACGAAGGGGAGCAGGCTCCCCGGGTCGTGGCCAAGGGCTATGGCGAGCTTGCCGAGCGCATCATGGCGGAGGCGGAGCGCCAGGGTATCTATGTTCACGATGCGCCGGAACTCGTAGCACTTTTGATGCAGCTCAACCTGGACACGGAAATTCCTGCTAGCCTATATCAGGTGGTAGCGGAGTTGCTCGTATGGGTATTCGAGCTCTCTGGAGAAGAAGAAACTCATGTTGAAAGGCGCAAGTAGCCAATACTGACGTTGTGTGCAACCATGATGGTAGGGAACAACAATCATTTTGGCGTCAGTGCAGTGGTTGATTAACGCCTCGACGTTCGATGGAACATTATGAGTCAAACAAGCTTCTTCGATGAAATCCAGGAAATTAATCTCGCGTATTTGCTGCTGGCCCAGCGTCTTTTAAACGAAGACCGCCATGCGGCAATGCTGCGCTTAAAAGTGGATGGCGAGCTCGCTGACCTGCTCGTGTCCCTGAACGCCCGTCAGCTTTCCAGGCTGGCACGCACCAATCAGTTGGTGTGCCGGTTTAGCGACATAAGCGCCAAGCAACTACGTCAGGTGATGGAGAACCCGAGAGATCAAGGGCTTTCAGGCCTGCACGCCTCACTCTTGATGGCCGGCGAGCCGTTTGATTCGCTGCCCAAAGGGGAGGCCGAGTGACTCAAAAAAGCTTGGTCGACGAAATGCGCCAGGTTCAGCTAGCCATTGAGCTTATCGAGCTGGGTGCACGGTTGCAGGTATTGGAGACGGAAACCGAGCTTAGCCGTACCCGGCTTATCAAGCTCTATAAAGAGGTCCGTGGGGTTTCTCCGCCCAAGGGAATGTTGCCCTTTTCAACGGACTGGTTCGTGACCTGGTTACCCAACGTTCACTCGTCACTTTTTTATAATATCTATGGCAGTCTCAGAAAAAACACGCCGTGTGAGCGTATCGATGCCTTCGTCAAGGCGTACCGGCTCTATGAAGAGCAGGTCACCCTTGAAAACGTCGACCCGGTGCTGGGCTTGACCCGCGCCTGGACGCTGGTGCGTTTTTTCGAGAGCGATCTTTTACAGCTTACCTCCTGCACCCGCTGCCTGGGTCGCTTCGTCGCGCACGCGCACAGCCCTACCCGCGACTACGTATGCGGCATCTGCCAGCCACCTTCCCGCGCGGGCAAGACCCGCAAGCCCCAGGCATAAAATAGCCTCCCTTCTACGCCTTTTATTACCTCCTAACTCACATTAAGTTCGTGTTTAATCCTGAGATAGGGGGGAAAGGTAGCGGTACTTTATCATTAAGAATTGCAACTGCCCTGGTATGATAGGCCTAAGCGTCAAATAGGCGGGGAGTGTCCACGTTCATCACCACAACCGATGAAGCAGACTCCTCTGATGTCTCACTGTCATCGCAAGGAACGTACGTGTGCTGATTCTCTTAGGTTATTTGGTAGTACTGCTGTCGGTGTTTGGCGGGTATGTCTTGGCGGGGGGAAGCCTTGGACCGATTTATCAGCCCCTCGAGTTATTAATTATCGGGGGTGCTGGCGTGGGCGCGTTTATTGCGGCCAATAACGGCAAGGCCATCAAGGCGACTTTCAAGGTACTGCCTAAGCTCAAGCGTTCCAAAAAGTACAATAAAGCGCTCTATATGGAGCTGATGGCACTGCAGTTCAAAATCCTTTCCAAGGTGCGCCGCGAAGGCATGCTGGGTATAGAGCGTGATATCGACAACCCCCAGGAAAGCGAGCTTTTCCAGGAACACCCTACGGTGCTTTCCGACCCGCACATCATGAACTTCTTGACCGACTACCTGCGCCTGATGGTCAGCGGCGGCATGGAGCCCATGGAAATCGATGAGCTGATGCTCCACGAAATCGAGGCCTTCGAGCAGGAGCTTCATATACCGATCGATGCGATCAGCAAGGTGGGGGATGCGATGCCGGCGTTCGGCATCGTGGCGGCGGTCATGGGAGTGGTGAAAGCGCTGACCTATGCCGATGCCAGCCCCGACGAGATGGGGGAAATGATCGCCCACGCCCTGGTCGGCACCTTCCTGGGTATTTTGATGGGCTACGGCTTTATCAGCCCGATAGCCAGCTATGCCGACCGTCAGGCGAAAGAGGCCGAGAAAATGCTTCAGTGCATTCGCGTGACGCTTTTGGCAAGCCTGCATGGGTATGCCCCGCAGCTGGCGGTCGAGTTTGGCCGTAAAGCGCTGCACACCGAGGAGCGGCCAACGTTTAGCGAACTCGAGGAGTATGTGCGCGATGCGAAAAAGGGCGGTAATGCATGAGTAAGGGGGGCGACAAGCGCCCGATCGTCATCCGGCGCAAAAAAGTGGTCCACGCCCATCACGGCGGCGCGTGGAAAATCGCGTTGGCAGACTTCATGACCGCGCTGATGGCACTTTTTCTCGTGCTCTGGATCTTGAGCGTGGCAAGTGACGAGCAGCGCCAGGGCGTGGCCGAGTACTTCAGTGCCCCGCTGGTCACCGCGGTGACCGGTGGTGACCGCTCGGGCAGCACTCGGGTGATCCCCGGCGGTGGCCCCGACCCGACGCATACCGACGGCGAGCGTGCGCGTATCGACGTCATGCAGCATACCCGGCCAAGTCTTGAGGAGCGGCGCTTTTTCAACGATCTTCAGGAGCGTATCGAGCGCGCGATCAATCAGGACCCGGAGCTTCGTCAGTTGCGCTCCCAGATGCGCTTTGACCTGACCCGGGAAGGCCTACGCATTCAGCTTCTGGATACCGATCAGCGCCCGATGTTCGAGCTGGGTAGTGACCAGGTCGCCTCCTACATGCGCAGCCTGTTACGCACGATGGCGCCGCTTTTAAACGAGCTGCCCAACGACCTGAGCATTAGTGGGCATACCGATAGCGTGCCCTATGCCGGCGGCTACCGGGGCTACAGCAATTGGGAGCTTTCCAACGACCGCGCCAACGCCTCGCGCCGCGAGCTGGTGGCCGGCGGCCTCGACCCCGACCAGCTGCTTCGCGTGTCGGGCTTTGCCGACCGGGTGCTGCTACCCGAGACGACGGCAATAGATCCGCGCAACCGGCGTATCGAACTTGTCGTACTGCTTCCGGAGATCGCCGAAGCCATCCGCAACCCCGGTGTTTTGGGCCCAGGGGATTCGGTTTCGGATGAAAATAGTATGGAAGAGGCTTTAGAAAACCTTCCGCAAGCCGATATAGCGCAGTAAGCGAGGCTTGTCATAACAACTATGACACTAATGTGGAGCAGTGCATGGATATAGCGGATTTTTTTGACACCTTTTTTGAAGAAGCCGAAGAACTGCTTGCGGATATGGAGCAGCACTTGCTGGAGCTGGATGTCGATAATCCGGATAGCGAGCAGCTGAATGCCATTTTTCGCGCCGCTCACTCCATCAAAGGCGGCGCGGGAACATTTGGGTTTAGCGTGTTGCAAAAAACCACGCATATCCTGGAAAACCTGTTGGATCACGCGCGAAAGGGAGAACTCGTTCTACGCCCCGACCTCGTTGATACGTTTTTAGAGGCCAAAGACATCATGCACGAACAGCTCGATGCCTATCGCAGCGAGGAAGAACCCGACCAGCAGGCGTTTGAGCGCATCTGCCATGTGCTTCAGCAAATCGCCCTGGAAGAGATGGGCGAGCCACTGGAAGTGGCCATAACGCCCAGCGAAGCCTCGCCCAAGGAGCCCGCTCCGGCGCCGGCAACCGGCGAAAGCGAAGCGGCGCCAGCGCAAGAAAGTCAGCTGGTCGTGGCCCTTTTGAACGTAAGCGATAAAGACCGTGCGCTGCTGGTAGAGGAGCTTGGACAGCTGGGCGACATCGTGCAGCAGTCCGGCGACGAAAAGCGCTTTGAAGTCGTGATGAGCGCAAGCACGAGTGCCGACGATATCGAAGCGGTGATGTGTTTTATCATCGAGCCCGACCAGATCGAAATAAGCGCCGTGGCGGCGCCCAGCGCGCCCGCAAAGGCCTCGACCCCCGAGCCTGCTGCGCCAGCGCCTCAGGCAGAAAAACCCGCCGCGCCGCCGCAAAAAAGTGCGAACGCCCCGGCCGCGGCCCCAAAAGCCGACAAGGCAGCGGCCAAGAAAGCCGCGCCCGAATCGAGCTCGATTCGCGTGTCCGTGGACAAGGTCGACCAAATCATCAACCTGGTGGGCGAGCTGATCATCACCCAGTCGATGCTCGATCAGACGGTGAGCGATTTAAACGATCAGTCGATAGGCAACGGGTCGCTACAAAACGGCATGAGCCTTCTCCAGCGTAACGCCCGGGATCTGCAGGAATCGGTCATGTCGATCCGCATGATTCCCATGGAGTTCGTGTTCAGCCGCTTCCCCCGCGTGGTGCGCGATACCGCCGGCAAGCTGGGTAAAGAGATCGAGCTGATTACCGAAGGCAAGTCCACCGAGCTCGACAAGAGTCTGGTGGAGCGGATCACCGACCCGCTGACCCACCTGGTGCGTAACAGTCTCGACCACGGCATCGAAATGCCCGAGGTGCGCGAGGCGCTGGGCAAGCCCCGCCAAGGCAAGCTGACCCTGGCTGCCCGCCATCAGGGCGGCAATATTCTCATCGAGGTCAAGGACGACGGCGCCGGCATGGACCGTGACCGCTTGCTCGCCAAGGCTCGCGAGAACGGGCTGAACGTCTCGGACACCATGACCGACGAAGAGGTCTTTCAGCTCATTTTTGCCCCCGGCTTCTCCACCGCCGCCGAGGTCACCGACGTCTCCGGGCGCGGCGTCGGCATGGACGTGGTCAAGCGGAACATCCAGAAAATGGGTGGGCGCGTCGAGATTCAATCCAAACTCGGCGAGGGTACCAACACGCGTATCGTGCTGCCGCTGACGCTGGCCATTCTGGACGGTATGTCTATCAAGGTGGGTAGCGAAACCTTCATTCTACCGCTATCCACAGTGCTCGAGTCGCTTCAGCCTTCCAGCGACGACATGTACGCCATGGCCGGCGACGACGTAGTGCTCAAGGTACGCGACGAGTATCTGCCGGTGATCGCGATTCATGAAGCGCTGGACGTGACGGACGCCATCACCGACCCGACCAAGAGTATCGCTGTGATCGTACAGGGCGAAGGCCGGCGCTATGCGCTGCTGGTCGACGAGCTGGTGGGACAGCAGCAGGTGGTCGTAAAGAATCTGGAAGACAACTACCGCAAGGTGCCCGGTGTCTCCGCCGCTACGATCCTGGGCGATGGCAGCGTGGCGCTGATTCTGGATATTACCGGCCTACACCGCTTAAGCCGCCATAAAAAAGAAGCGGGCAAAAACGTTCACCACCACCCCCAATTCTCGTATGACAAGGAGACCGAGCTGTCATGAGTCATTCAAATAGTGACGCGGTGCTGGCCGCCGCGGAAGCGGACAACAGCGAATTTCTGGTGTTCTCACTGGGCGAAGAAGAGTACGCCATCGATATACTCAAGGTTCAGGAAATTCGCGGCTACGAAAACGTAACCCGTATTGCCAACGCCCCTGAGTTCATCAAAGGAGTCACCAACCTGCGCGGCGTGATCGTGCCGATCGTCGATCTGCGCATCAAGTTCCATCTCGAAAACGTCGAGTACGGTGGCCAGACCGTGGTGATCGTGGTCAACGTCGCCGAGCGCGTCGTCGGTATCGTGGTGGACGGCGTATCGGACGTCATGACCCTAACGCCGGACCAGATCAAACCTGCACCGGAGTTCGGCGTCACGCTCTCTTCGGATTTCTTGAGCGGACTGGGCAGCCTCGAAGACCGCATGCTGGTGCTGGTGGATATCGACAAGCTTTTAACCAGCGAAGAGATGGCGCTTGTCGACAGTACCCAGCAAGCGTAATCCCGCTTTTAAGAAGCCGGGCGCGAAGAGCCCTTTTAAAAGATCGACTTAAAAGACTTTGGCATAAAGAGCGCTGGCAGGACCAGAGCCGCAGGCGTTGAAAAGGGATATCGCTAATGCATCAGTTGATGAACAACATGACCGTCCGGCTTAGCTGGGCACTGGTTTTGGTTACCTTCTCCTTGCTTGTCATCGCCGCCTGCGCGACGGGGCTTTACGCACTTCAGGAGAGCGGTGCCATCCTACGGTCAACGAGCGATATCGCGGTCCAACAGCAGCTCTTCGCTGACTTTGCCGGTATTGTCCGCTGGACACTGATCGCGGTGCTGGTCGTGACCGCGCTTACCGTGGCGGTCGTGGTATGGGGCGTCACCGTCAACGTACTGCGCCCGCTCAGCCGCCTGGTGGGGTATTTCGAACGTATGGCCGAAGGTGACTTGAACCAGCAGATCAGCGCGCCGGGGAATAACGAAATCGGCCGGCTCTATATCGCCATGGCGGACATGCAAACCTCGCTATCGGAAACCGTTGGGGTGGTTCGCCAAAGCGGCACGTCCATCTTCGAGCGCGCCCAGAGTATCGCCAGCAGCAATAACGACTTGTCATCGCGTACCGAGCAGCAGGCCTCGTCGCTCGAAGAGACCGCCTCCAGCATGGAGGAGCTCGCCTCGACGGTGAACCACAATGCGGACAACGCGCGTCAGGCAAGCACCCTGGCCGGCGACGCCACGCTCACCGCGCGCCAAAGCGGTGACGAAGTCAGTCGTATCGTCGAGACCATGCAGGAGATCAGCTCCAGCTCACACAAGGTGGCCGACATCATCACGGTGATCGACACCATCGCCTTTCAAACCAATATTTTGGCGCTCAACGCCTCGGTGGAAGCCGCGCGGGCCGGCGAGCACGGCCGCGGCTTTGCGGTGGTGGCGCAAGAGGTGCGTAATCTGGCCAGCCGCAGCGCCAACGCCTCTAAAGAGATCCGCGCGCTCATCGATGCCTCGCTCACCAAGGTGGACAGCGGCACCGACCGGGTAAATCAGGCCGGCGAGACCATGCAAGGCCTGGTCAGCGCGGTTCAGCGGGTCAGCGACATCATGGATGAAATCGCCTCGGCTTCGGAAGAACAGAGCAACGGTATCAGCCAGGTGAATCAGGCCGTTACCCAGATGGACGACGTCGTACAGCAGAACGCCAGGCTGGTGCAGCAGGCAGCCGGCCGTGCCAATGAGCTTGAAAGTGATGCAGCGCGCCTGAGGGAGGCAGTCGAGCGTTTCAAGGTCGTCGAGCGCGCGCAAAAAGCCCCGGCCCCGGCGCCCGCACCGCTGGCGCGCCCGGCCCCGGCCCCAGCAAGCCTTGCAAGCCCGGCGCCCGCCCCGCGCGGTCAGGCCGTTGAAGAGTGGGAAGCCTTTTAGGGCACTTGTCCCGCATAAGCAGGCTCCTCATCAGGGCTTGAAAGAGCATCGACGTTACTAATACCAAAAAAACAAGGCAATGCCATGCGCAATAATCAGCCAGTTACCCAGCGGGAAGTGGAGCTTAATGGGGACGACTTCCTTGTCTCGCGGACGGATCTCGACGGGCGTATTACGTACGCCAATCCGGCCTTCATCGAGATTAGCGGCTTCAACCGCGAAGAGCTGATTGGCGCGGCGCACAATATCATTCGCCACCCGGATATGCCGCCGGCGGCCTTCGAGAACCTGTGGCAGACCGCACGATCCTCCGAGACCTGGCGTGGACTGGTTAAAAACCGCTGCAAAAGCGGCGATCACTACTGGGTAGAGGCGAGCGTTACACCGATCATCGAAAACGACGAGGTGGTGGGCTATACCTCGGTACGGGTGCAGGCAAGCCGCGAGGCCATTGCCTACGCGGAACGCATTTACGCGGCTATACGCGAAGGGCGGGCCAGGGGCGTGTATCTCGATAAAGGGCGTATCCGCCGCCGAGGTGTGGTGGCACGTATCAAGCGGCTGCGCCCGGACACCATTCGCGCCAAACTGGTGGGAATGATCGTGGTCGGCGGAGTGCTCCTGCTCGCCAGCGGCGGTATCGGGCTTTACGGCATCGACGCCTCCGGCGAGCGCCTTCAGCGTTTGCATCAGGATGGCTTGCGCGATGTCATTCGCCTTCAGCAGATCGATCAGGGTATTGCCCAGGCCCGTCAACAGTTGGTCGAACGCGGGCGTATGGAGCTCATCGATCAGCGCTTCGAGATCGGCGCGGAGATCGAGCAGGACATCGAAGAAATCGGCGCCACCTGGCAGGTGTTTTACGCAAGCGACACCAATGCCACCGAGCTTGCCGACGCCTTTGACGAACGCCTTCAAGGGTTTTTTGCCGATAACATGGGCGGCGCTGCCCGGATGCTTCAGGCCGAAGATGCGCTGGACGTGCTGACCGGAATCGACGATGTCACCAGCGCCATGAATAGCGAAGGTCGCGCGCTATCGCTGATGGTCAACGAGCTAATTGCCCAGGAACAGCGTGCAGCCGAGGCGATGGCCGCTGACGCGGAGCAGGCGCAAACGGCCATGCTGGCCACCCAGGCGGGCGTGCTCGGGGTTGGTCTGCTGGCACTGATTCTGCTCGGCACGGTGCTTCTGCGCTCCATCTTGAGACCGCTAAAAGACGCCTCGCGGTTTACGCTTCAAATTGCCGGCGGCAACCTGGCGGCGCGTGTTCCCCAGCGCCGCCAGGACGAGATCGGGCACCTAATGGGCTCGCTCAATACCATGCGTAAAAGCCTTGGCAGTATCATTGGCGATGTCAAAGAGGGGATCGGTGTCGTGACACCGGCGGCTCAAAATATTGCCAGCGGCAACGAAGAGCTCTCTGCGCGTACCGAACAACAGGCGGCATCGCTTCAGCAAACCGCCTCCAGCATGGAAGAGATGACCACGACCGTTCGCCAAAATAGTGAAAACGCTCAACAGGCGCGCCGTTTGGCCGATAACAATGCTGAGCGGGTGAGTGAAACCGGTGATTTGATGAACCAACTGGTCAGCAACATGCAGCGGATTACGCAAAGTTCCCAGCAAATGGCCGATATCATCAACGCCATCGACTCGATTGCGTTTCAGACCAACATACTGGCGCTGAATGCATCGGTCGAGGCGGCCCGGGCCGGCGAGCATGGCCGCGGCTTTGCCGTCGTCGCCGAAGAGGTGCGCAACCTGGCCGGACGCTCGGCCTCCGCCGCCCAGGAAATTCGCACGCTGATCGATGGCTCGCGTCAGGATGTCGCCGCCGGTGCCGGGCTTGTCGAGCGCGCGGAGACGGCGATCGGCGACGTAGCGGAAACGGCGCGCAGCGTCACGAACATCATGCACGAAATCTCTTCGGCGTCCGAAGAGCAGAGTGCCGGTATTAGCGAAGTGAATCAGTCGGTGGCTGAAATGGATCAGGCGACACAGCAAAACGCCGCGCGTGTGCAGGAAACGGCCCAGGCCGCGGTATCGCTCGAGCGTCAAACGACGCTGCTGGCGCTGTCGGTCGAGGCGTTCAGGCTGGAGAGTGAGGCGCCGAGGGCGGCCACCGCCAGCGGGTTTTCGCCACCCAGAACACCCCATAATGCCCTAAAAGATGCATCCGCGATGTCTTCCAGCGATACATCAACAACTACCCCGTCGGCTTCTGTGCCTATCAAACGGCAATCCGCGGTTGCAGAGGAGTGGCAAGCATTTTGAACGAACCACGTGATGGGTCGGCAGATACCGGTCAATGGACGACGGGAGGTCAGATCGAGCGCGATCTTGTACTGACCGACGCTGACTTCTTGCGTATCCGCGAGCTGATTTATCAGCGCGCCGGGATCGTGCTGGCCGAACACAAGCGAGAGATGGTCTATAGCCGTCTGGCAAGGCGGCTACGTCATCACGGCATGACCCGCTTTACCGACTACCTTTCGCGACTAGAGCGCCAGCCCGACGCCAAAGAGTGGGAGGCGTTTACCAATGCGCTGACCACTAACCTGACCGCCTTTTTCCGCGAAGCACACCACTTCCCCCTGCTCGCCGAGCATATCAAGGACAAGGCCGGGCCGATCACGATCTGGTGTTCCGCCGCCTCGACGGGCGAGGAGCCTTACTCGCTTGCGATGACGCTTTTGGAAGTGCTGGGCGCCAAGGCCTCCAACGCCAAGATCGTCGCCACGGATATCGATACCGACGCCTTGGCCCGGGCCCGGGCGGGGATCTACCCCCAGGAGCAGGTGCGCAAGCTCGACGAGGCGCGGGTCAAACGTTTCTTCCAAAAGGGCACGGGCAACCATATCGGACTTGCTCGCGTGCGGCCTGAAGTATCGGCGCTGGTGGAGTTTTTGCCCCTGAACTTGCTGGCGCCCAAGTGGCCTGTTCAGGGCCCTTTTGACGCCATTTTCTGTCGCAACGTCATGATCTATTTCAACAAAGAGACCCAGGCAACCATTTTGCAACGCTTTGCCCCCTTGCTTAAAGAAGACGGGCTGCTGTTTGCCGGGCATTCGGAGAATTTTTCCTATATCAGCGACGCCTTCAAGCTGCGTGGGCAGACGGTCTACACCCGTGCAAAGTGACAGCGGCGTACCCTTCAGGAGGTTTCTACCGGTGAGTTCAATAACAGGAGGCGGGCTTTGAGTACTGCCAAAATCAAAGTGCTATGCGTGGATGACTCGGCGCTGATTCGCGATTTGCTAACCACGATCATCAACGAGCAACCGGATATGGAAGTGGTCGCCACCGCGCCCGACCCGCTGGTCGCCCGGGATTTGATCAAGCAGCATAACCCGGATGTGCTGACGCTGGACGTCGAGATGCCGCGTATGGACGGTCTGGATTTCCTGGACCGGCTCATGCGCCTGCGTCCGATGCCGGTGCTGATGGTGTCGTCGTTGACCCAAAGCGGCTCGGAGATCACGCTGCGCGCGCTGGAACTCGGGGCGCTGGATTTCGTCGCCAAGCCAAGCCTTGGGGTACGCAGCGGCATGATGGAGTACGCCAACGAAATCGCCGAGAAAATTCGCGCCGCGGCCCGCTCACGCCCCCGCCAGGCGCGTAAACCGGCCGCGGCGCCCACGGCGCTGAAAGCGCCACTGGTCACCAGCGAAAAGCTGATCATCATCGGCGCCTCGACCGGCGGTACCGAAGCGATTCGCAGCGTGCTCGAGCCGCTACCGGCCAATGCCCCCGCTATTTTGATTACCCAGCATATGCCCGGCGGCTTTACCCACTCCTTCGCCGAGCGCCTCGACCGGCTTTGCCGAATCACCGTCAAGGAGGCGTCGGAAGGCGAGCGAGTACTGCCCGGTCATGCTTATATCGCGCCTGGCGGTCAGCACCTGGAACTTGCGCGAAGCGGCGCCAACTACGTGGTGCGCCTGCACGATGGCGACCCGGTCAACCGCCACCGTCCGTCGGTGGACGTACTGTTTCACTCCGCGTCCAAACACGCCGGGAAAAACGCTATTGGCGTCATCCTGACGGGCATGGGCAAGGACGGCGCCGCCGGGCTTTTGGAGATGCGCCAGGCCGGCGCACCGACGATTGCCCAAAACGAACAGACGTGCGTGGTCTTCGGTATGCCGCGGGAAGCCATTGCGGTAGGTGGCGCCGGGGAGACCCTGGCGCTGGACGATATTCCTGCGCGCTTGATGGCGCTCGTCGCCGCATCGGGCCGCGCGCAGCGGGTATAAACCAGAAAAAACGTTACATACCAAGGATCATTTAAATGGCGCGGTTCACACGAAACCTGAGTATTCACACGGCGGTCATTGCGGCATTAGGCTTTTTCAGCGTACTGATCTTGGCGCTGATCGCGCTCAACATAATGACGGATCGCTCCACCGAGAGAAACGTCAATGTATTGACGATGATCAGCCGCGACCAGCTCAACGAGCTCAATAGGGGGGATTCGCTGCTCAACCAGTCGATGCGGGTACTGGAGATGACCTTGAGTTACTCCGTGGCCGGCCAGGACGAAAGAGTCGATTCGGCGATGGCGGCAGCGGCGAGGCACATCGAAGGTACGGAGATGCGTTTCAACAATTTCATCGCCTCTCCCAAAACGCTTCTCGGCGAAGAGCTCGCACGCCCCGTGATCGAGAACTATCAGCGGCTCATGCCCTTGGTCAAGGAGCAGTACGCAAGTCTTCAAGCGGGTAATGTCGAACGATTCAACGAGCTGCGTCTGGAGCTAAGGGGGCCGCTTCTTGCGCTCGTGGAAGGTATTAACGAATTTTCCGATGGCGGGTTCGCGCGGGTGGACAAAATCCATGAGGATATCCAGAACCAGCGCCATCTGTTCAACATACTCTATATTGTTGCGGTACTCGTGACGCTGCTGATCGTCGCCGCGATCTATATAGGTTTGCGCCGTACCGTGACGACGCCGCTCAACGACGCCGTGCGCCGTCTCAACAAGATTGCCGACGCCGATTTGACCGAACCGCTGCCCAAGGCGAGCAATAACGAAATTGGCCAGCTGTTCGCGGCAATGGGAACCATGCAGGAGAGTCTCATCCGACTGGTTGGCCGGGTACGCGAAGGCAGCGGCTCGATTCACCACGGCACGCGGGAAATCGCCCAGGGCAATACCGAGCTCTCCTCGCGGACCGAGCAGCAGGCCGCGTCCATAGAGGAGACGGCGGCCAGCATGGAGCAGATGACCGCGACCGTAAAACAGAACGCGGATAACGCCCGTCAGGCAAGCGGGCTCGCCGGTGAGGCATCGTCCACCGCCGAGCAGGGCGGCCAGGTCGTCGAGCAGGTCGTGCAGACCATGCATGGGATTTCGCAAAGCTCGCAAAAAGTGGCGGATATCACCAGCGTCATCGACTCGATCGCCTTTCAAACCAACATACTGGCGCTGAACGCCTCGGTCGAGGCCGCAAGAGCCGGTGAGCAGGGCCGCGGTTTCGCCGTCGTGGCCGGCGAGGTGCGCAATCTCGCCAGCCGCAGCGCCGACGCGGCCAAAGAGATCAAAACGCTGATCGATGACTCGGTCAAACAGATCGCCAGCGGCTCGACCCTGGTCGAGCAGGCTGGTGCCACCATGACCGACGTGGTCAGCGCCGTTCGTCGGGTCGCCGACATCATGGACGAGATCTCCGCGGCTTCCCAGGAGCAGAGCGACGGCATCGAACAGGTCAGCCACGCCGTAGGGCAGATGGACGAAGTCACCCAGCAAAACGCGGCCCTGGTCCAGCAGGCGGCAGCGGCAGCGGCATCGCTCGAGGACCAGGCAAGTCGGCTCGAGCAGGCGGTCGCGGTCTTTAAAGTGCTGGAAGGCCAGCAAAGTCGCGCGTCGGCTCCCGGCTCTAACGCTGCGGGCCAGCAGGCCGCTCGTAAACCCGCTTTGGCGTCCCCGGCGAAGCAAAGTGCGCCGCGGGCGGAAAAAACCGGCAAGCGTGAAAGCGCGGTCGAAGAGTGGGAATCCTTTTAATTCAACGCCCCTGACACAGCGCAGGGGCACTTAACGCCATATACGTGGAGAAAGAGCAATGGCCGATAAAAACATGAGCTTTTTGGTCGTGGATGATTTTCCGACCATGCGCCGCATCGTACGCAGCCTGTTAAAAGAGCTTGGCTTTACCAACGTCGATGAGGCCGAGGACGGCCAGGACGCGCTTAACAAGCTGCGGGCAGGCAATTTCGAGTTTGTCGTGTCCGACTGGAACATGCCCAACCTGGACGGTCTCGAGATGCTCAAGGAGATTCGCCAGGACGATGCTCTGAAAGAGCTGCCGGTCCTGATGGTGACCGCCGAGGCGAAAAAGGAAAATATCATCGCCGCGGCTCAAGCCGGTGCTAATGGCTACGTGGTCAAGCCGTTTACCGCCGCCACCCTCGAAGAAAAACTCAATAAAATCTTTGAAAAAATGGGTAAATAAAGTGAGCCAGGCCCGCGCCTGGCTCGCGAGGAGAGCACCATGAGTCAGAATGAGGAGTCAGGCACTAACCAATTGCCCGACGAAGCCGCAGAAGAGTTGATACACCGGATCGGCAAGCTAACCCGCATGCTGCGCGACAACATGCGCGAGCTGGGTCTCGACAAGGAGATCGAAAAAGCGGCGGAAGCGATTCCCGATGCGCGCGACCGGCTGCACTACGTTGCCACCATGACCGAGCAGGCCGCGGATAAGGCGCTTAACGCGATCGACCGTGCGCAGCCGCTGCAGGATGATCTGGCCGACCGCGCTACCGCGCTCGACAAGCGCTGGGACGCCTGGTTCGAAGCGCCCCAGGAGCTGGATGAGGCGAAAGACCTGGTCAAAGAGACGCGCGCCTATCTTCACAACGTGCCCGAGATCACCGCCGCGACCAATAAAGAGCTGATGGACATCATGATGGCGCAGGATTTCCAGGATCTCACCGGCCAGGTCATCAAGAAGATGATGGACGTGATCCGCGAAATCGAACACCAATTGGTGCAGGTGTTGATCGATAGCGTGCCCGGCGCCGAGGCGCGGGAAACCATGCAGCGCAAGGCTCAGGATCAGTGGGAAAACGACACTGCCCGGCGCAAGGAAGAGCTGCTCAACGGCCCGCAGATCAACGAATCCGCGCCGGATATCGTCACCGGCCAGGATCAGGTGGACGACTTATTGGACGAATTAGGCTTTTAATGCCGCGTTATTAAGACATTGTCCCGCGTCTCATCTGGCACACTAGGTATCTTGTTCAGCCGCCCTTCGGGGCGGCTGACTTTTGGTGCGCGGTTTTTGATGAGCCGGATGGTCGATGGCAGACAACGATAGCGATCAGGAAAAGACCGAAGAGGCTACGCCTCGACGAAAAGAGAAAGCTCGGGAGGAGGGCCAGGTCCCCCGCTCGCGCGAGCTCACGACCTTCCTGTTGCTCCTGGCCGGTGTCATAGGGCTCTGGAGCATGGGGCAGATGCTTTACGATCAGCTCGGCATGGTCATGGAGCGGGCATTTTTATTCGACCGCCGACAGGCTTTCGATACCATGCCCATGCTGACCACCGCGCTCGATCTGGGCCGGCGGACGCTGATTTCGCTGATACCGCTTTTCGTGCTGCTCGGCGTCGTCGCGATGGTCGCGCCGGCGCTGCTGGGCGGCTGGCTGGTATCCGCCAAAGCCATGAAGCCGAAATTCTCGAAACTCAATCCGATCAGCGGCGTCAAGCGCATCTTCTCGAGTCAGGCGCTCATCGAACTTGCCAAGGCGATCGCCAAATCGGTCCTGGTCGGCAGCATCTCCGGCGCGTTCATCTACGTCAATATCGACCGATTTTTGGGCCTGCCCGACCAGCCGATTCAACAGGCGCTGGCGGATGCCCTGAACATGGCGGCATTGGCGGCGGCGCTGGCGATCTTATCGCTGGTCGTGGTGATTTTGATCGACGTGCCCTTTCAGCTCTGGAGTAACGCCAAGAAGCTGCGCATGAGCCAGGAAGAGATCAAGCGCGAGCACAAGGAGTCCGAGGGCGACCCGCATGTCAAAGGGCGTATCCGTCAGCAGCAGCAGGCCATGGCCCGGGGGCGCATGATGAGTAAAGTGCCCGAGGCAGACGTGATCATCACCAACCCCACGCACTACGCGGTGGCGCTTTCCTACCAGGAAGGCAAGATGGGCGCGCCGCGCGTCGTGGCGAAAGGCGCCGACGCGGTGGCCGCGCGCATTCGCGAGCTGGCGCTTGAAGCGAAGGTACCACGTCTTGAAGCCGCGCCGCTGGCCCGGGCGCTTTATCACCACGTGGATCTGGATGGCGAAGTACCGGCAGAACTCTACACCGCCGTGGCCGAGGTCATGGCCTGGGCGTACCGTTTGAAAAGCGTGGCGCAAGAAGGGGGCGAAACGCCCCCGACCCCTGAACATTTACCGGTTCCCGACGAAATGACGCATCCCAACCGTGGCCCCGGGGCTTTTGAGGCACGTTCATGAACATTGGCCAATTAATCAGTCAGCGCAACCCGTTTGGCAGTGTGCCCATGAAGCTGCTGGCCGGCCCGCTTCTGATCCTCATGATCCTTGGCATGATGATCCTGCCGCTGCCGCCGTTCGCGCTGGATATGCTGTTTACCTTCAACATTGCGCTGGCCATCATGGTGCTTCTGGTCAGCATGTTTGCCTCGAAGCCGCTAGACTTCGCCGCTTTCCCGGCGGTGCTTCTGTTCACAACGCTTCTGCGCCTGTCCCTCAACGTCGCCTCGACCCGGGTGGTCCTCATGGAGGGTCATCAGGGCGGTGCCTCGGCGGGAAAGGTCATCGAAGCGTTCGGTACCTTTTTGGTCGGCGGCAACTTCGCGGTCGGTATGGTGGTGTTTTTGATTCTGGTCATCATCAACTTCATGGTCATCACCAAGGGCGCCGGGCGTATCGCCGAGGTCGGCGCGCGCTTCACCCTGGACGCCATGCCCGGTAAACAGATGGCGATCGATGCCGATTTGAACGCTGGTTTGATCGGCGAAGAGGATGCCAAAAAGCGCCGCTCGGAAGTCGCCCAGGAAGCCGATTTCTACGGCTCCATGGACGGCGCCAGCAAGTTCGTGCGCGGCGATGCCATGGCGGGTCTGGTCATCATGGTGGTCAACGTCATCGGCGGGCTGTTGATCGGTATGATGCAGCATGGCATGGGCTTTGGCGACGCCGCGCGCACCTACACACTGCTTACCATCGGCGACGGCCTGGTCGCCCAGATTCCGGCGTTGGTAATCTCCACCGCCGCCGGTGTCACCGTGTCTCGCGTCAACACCGAGCAGGACGTGGGCCAGCAGATGATCAGCCAGCTTTTCGTCAACCCCCAAGTGATGATTCTGGCCGCGGCGGTGATGGGGCTTTTAGGCATGGTGCCGGGTATGCCCAACCTGGTCTTTCTGATCTTTACCGGGATGCTCGGTGGGCTTGCCTGGCTTTTGACGCGTATGCAGGAGAAAGCGCTGGTCACCGAGGATCTCAAGGAGGCCCCACCAGCGGTGCAGGAAACCCCGGAGGCGAGCTGGGAGGACGTGCAACTGGTGGATACCCTGGGGCTCGAAGTGGGCCACCGGCTGATTCCGCTGGTGGATTCGCGCCAGAAAGGCGAGCTTTTGGCGCGCATTAAAAGCGTGCGCAAGAAGTTTGCCCAGGACGTCGGCTTTCTGCCGCCGGTGGTGCATATCCGCGACAACCTGGAGCTCTCCTCGAACACCTACGTGCTCTCGCTAAAGGGCGCGGAGATCGGCCGGGCCGACGCCCAGCCGGGCAAATGGCTGGCGATCGACCCGGGCCAGGTCACCGGCGAGCTTTCCGGCACGCCCACCCAGGACCCGGCATTCGGTCTGCCAGCGGTGTGGATCGATGCCAACCAGCGCGAGCACGCCCAGGTATTTGGCTACACGGTAGTAGACGCCAGTACCGTGATCGCCACCCACTTGAACCACCTGCTGCACCGCCACTCGCCGGAGATGCTGGGCCGCCAGGAAGTGCAGAAGCTGCTCGACAAGCTGGGCGACGATCAGAAATCCCTGGTAGAAGAGGTCGTGCCCAAGGCGATTACGCTGACCGTGCTTCAGCGGATTTTACAAAATCTGCTCGAAGAGGACGTCTCGATTCGCGATATACGTACCATTTTGGATACGCTGGCCGAGCACGCCGGCCAGCAGAAGGACCCGGGTGAGTTGACGGCGCTGGTGCGTATCGGCCTTGGCCGGGCGATTACTCAGCAGTGGTTTGCAGGCCAAGAGACGCTGAACGTGATCGGCCTCGATGCCCAGCTCGAACAGGTCCTGATTCAAGCGATGAACGGCAACGGTGCGATGGAGCCCGGGCTTGCCGACACGCTGATGAACCAGGCGCAGCAGGCGCTGGAGCGCCAGGAGGCCAGCGGCGAGCCGCCGGTACTGGTGGTGCAGCACTCACTTCGCGCTATTGTGGCGCGCTTCTTGCGCCGGCGGCTGCGCCATTTGGTCGTCATGTCTCAAGCGGAAATTCCCGACGACCGTACGCTTAAAATCACCACGCTGGTAGGTGGCCGGTGATGCGTGCTGCGTTGGGCGCTTTGCAGAACCCCGCTTTGGAAAACCTGGAGGTTAACCCATGAGCGTAAAACGCTTTGTCGGCGCTAACAGCCGGGATGTCATGCGCCAGGTGCGCCAGGCGCTGGGCGACGAGGCGCTGATCGTCGCCAATCGGCGCACGGACACGGGCGTCGAGATTTTGGCCATGGCCGAAGAGGCCGCGCTCGAGCAGGCCACGCCGCTCGAAGCGGTGGGCATGGATGAAAGCGCGCCAACACTCCTGGCCGCCCAGCCTGCGCCGGCCCAGGCGAGCCACGCGCACCCGTTCGAGGAAGTCAGCGAGCGCCTGCTGCGCGAAATGCAGGACATGCGTGCCCTGTTGGCCCGATCGCAAACCGGCGACGCCAAGGGTGCGCCGCCCACCGGCGGTGCCACGGTGACCACGCTTTTGACCCGCGCGGGCTTTGGCAGCGAGCTTGCCGAAGAGATCGGCGCGGCACTGCCCGACTCCCTCAGCGCGCTGGAACTTCAGGATGAGCGGTTGCTCGACTGGCTGCACCGCCAACTGATAGCGCGGCTTTCCGTGCTTCAGAGCGAGGCGGACTTTTTCGACCAAACCGGTATCGTGGCGCTGGTGGGGCCCACCGGCGTTGGCAAGACCACCACCACCGCCAAGCTTGCCGCGCGCTTTGTCATGCGCCACGGCACCCGGCCGGTCGCGCTGGTCACCACCGATAGCTTCCGGATCGGCGCCCACGAACAGCTACGCATTTATGCGCGCCTGCTCGATACGCCGATGTACGCCCTCGATCACGAACAGCCCATCGACAACCTGCTGGGGCGGTTAGGCGGCAAGCAGTGGGTGATCATCGACACCGTGGGCATGAGCCAGCGTGATCAGCGTGTCATCGAGCAGATCGGCCAGCTCCAGGGCGGCGAATCCCGGGTGCGTCTGGTGCTGGTGCTCAACGCCGCCAGCCAACCCGAAACCCTGGAAGAGGTGGTGCTTCGCTACCGCCAGGCTGCGCGGGCGGCAGGCGCCGAGCTCGACGAGTGTATTATTACCAAACAGGACGAAGCGGGGCGTTTGGCGCCGCTTCTGGATATCGTCATGCGCTTTGGGCTGCGCGTGCTGTTCTCCTCCAACGGCCAGCAGGTGCCCGAGGATATGGCGCTGGCCGACCCGGCCGCGCTGGTCGAGCAGGCGCTGGCAGGCCATACCGACGCCGCGCCGGACCGCCCGCCGTGGCCGAACGCGCCGCTGGCACCGCGCTGGTCCCAGGACGTGCTGGGCCAGGGGCGCCGGCTGAGTCTGCTGCTCGCGCAGCTGCGTGAGCGGGTGGCCGGGTTCGCGCTGCTCGAAGCGGTATGGGATATCGGCGCGCTGCCTGGCGTACTGCACGACCAGCGCCTGGCGGCACTTGCTGACCAGGCTTGCGAGCAGAATGCGCTGGGCATCGTCTGGTCACCGCGGCGCAACGAGCGTGGCATGGAGTGGTCGATGCCGGATCTGAGCCTCGACGCCGACGGCCAGCTTTGTGCGCTAACGCTTTTACAGCACCGCCAGCCCGCTGGCTGGCAGGCCCGTATCGACGCCCAGCGCCAGGCGGCGGTCCATCTGCTGCCGACCCTTGCCGAGGGCGAGACCCTGGACGCGCTGGAAAGCGAGCGTTTGACCTGGGTCAGCCAGGTGACCGGCGCTCAGCGGATATACTGGCAGGGCGAGCGCTACGCGTTGACGGCCCTGTTTGGCGAAAGCGAACTCTCGCATCGGGTCAACGTGCGCTTTCGCGGTCAGCCGCTACAGCTATGGAATGCCCACGCCGAGGTCACCGACCAGGCCGGGCGGCATTTTCTCGCCTGGTACGGCGAGCTGCGCGACCCGGAAAGCGCCAAGCGCGTGGCCAAGCGCTACTGGCTCACCCCGGCGCGGCTGGGGGCCGAGGTGCTATCGCTGCTGGTCACTCAGCTGCAAAGCGAAGCCGCCGCTATATTGACCAAGCGAGCCTGGCGCGCGCTCAAGGAAGCCGATGGCGGCGAGGTTAGCGCCCAGCTGCGCCTTTTGATGGCCAGCGGTGCCGCCGCGGCCGCCACGCACCTGGACAACGCCCAGGACGAGGCCGCGCAAACGCTGCGCCAGGACGTGATGCGCCTCTCCAAAACGACTCGCAAGCGCCGCGATACCGCGCTACTCGACGCGCTGATGCATATGTTGATGACCCGGGACGCCATCCGTCAGCTGGGTAGCGTCAGCCGCGAGGCCTTGGCATGAGCGGCGGCGACCAGGCCTCGGGGCTGCGCCAGTGGGCGAGCCTGCGCAACGAAGAGCGGGCGCAGCAGGCCGCCATCGACGAGACACCAGCAAAGCAGGCTGGCAGCGAGTACGCCGAGCCCGACGTGGACACCCAGGCCACCCCGCCGGCAAGCGAAGCCACCCCGCCGGTGGTCAAGACGCCGCTGGCGGTGGTGGGGCTGCCGACGAAAAGCGTCGCCCCGGTCAAAGAGCGCCTTGGCGAGTGGGCCGAGCTTGGCCGGCGCTGGGCGGCGACCCCGGAAAGCTGGGAGGTCATCCCGGTGGATGCCAGCGAGCCGTTGGAGGCGCTTTGCGAGCGCTATTCACGCTGGGCGCTTTGGGTGCGCAGCGACGCGGACGCCTTCGCGAGCATGTATCGCACGCTGCGCCAGCTCAACGACAACCAGGGGCCCCGCCAGCTACTGGCGCTGCACGAGCCCGGCTTGCCCCGCGAAGGGCTTTTAGACAATTTGCAGAAGGCGGCGGCGAATTATCTGAATATCGAACTGCTGCTACTAGCGCGGTAGGCCACAATGAAAAAGCGTTTTCTGAAAAAGAGTCTTCAAGGCGTCGCGCTACTGATGGCGATGGGGTCGAGCTTGGCGTTGACCGCTCAGGCGGGCACCGGCAGCTGGAGTAAGGAGGTCACCGGTATGATGGTGGCCATGAGCGACCGGGCGGTCAGCAGCCAGGTTTTGGCGCCGCCGCCGGTAGCGGAGATCGCCCAGGGGCGCATCGAACGCGTTCACTGGGGGTATGAGGCACCGTTCGGCGCCGCGCTGCAGGCCTGGCTTTGCCACCCCGAGCGCTGCGTCGAGCTCAGCGGCCAGCGCGGAAGCGAAACCGGGTTGGCCGGGCTTTCCGCCGATGCGCCGCTGGCGTTTCGCTTCGCGTTGGGGCGCGGGCAGCGGCCGATGCGGGTAAAAGGGCTTCACGTGATTGTGAACTACCAGTGACGAGTGTATAGCCACGAGGCACGAGGATGTATACAGCACAAGGCAGAATTCAACACAGCGAAATGGTCACTCAGCACATGCCGCTGGTGCGCCGCCAGGCGCTGGCGCTGCAGGTCCGCCTGCCGGCGAGCATCGAACTCGATGATCTGATTCAGGCCGGCATGGTCGGCCTATTGGAGGCGCTTGGGCGCTTTGACGCCTCCCAGGGGGCGAGCTTCGCCACCTTTGCCAGTCAGCGGATACGCGGGGCGATGGTCGATGAGCTGCGCACCCGGGATTGGCTGCCGCGCAGCGTGCGGCGCTCGGCCCGGGCCATGGACGAGGCGGTTCGCCATCTCGAACAGAACCTGGGCCGGGCACCGGAGGAGGGCGAGATCGCCCGGCATCTGGACATGCCGCTTGGCGAGTATCACCAACTGCTCAACGACGCCAACAGCGGCCACCTGCTGCCCTTCGAGGAGCTTCTGGAAGAGGGCGGGGAACCCGCTCAGGAGGCGCTGAATGCGCCTTTTGAGGAGCTTTTGGATGGCCAGCAGCGCGAAACCCTGATCGCAGCGATCGAAGCGCTGCCCGAGCGGGAAAAGCTCCTGATGGCGCTTTACTACCAGGAGGAGCTCAACCTGAAAGAGGTGGGCGCAGTACTGGGGGTGACCGAATCGCGTGTTTCACAGCTGCACAGCCAGGCCATTAGCCGTCTGCGCGCGCGGCTGCACGAGCCAGATTGACGCATTTTAACCGTTAAACCCAACCGGCGAGGAGCCGTCGATGAACCCCTCTACCTTGATCGGTATATTTGCCAGTATTCTGCTACTGGTTAGCGTGCTGTTTTTCACCGCGGAATCCCCGGAGAGCTTTCTCAACTTGCCCGGGCTTGCCATCGTGGTGACCGGCACCCTGGCGGCGACCTTCATCAGCTACCCGCTCAAGGAGGTACTGCGGGTGGTACGCTTGGTGGGGCTGGTATTTCGCCGCGAGAACACCTACGTGCGCGACGATATCAACGAGCTGGTGTCCATGTCGCGGCTCTGGTTCAAGGGCGACGTACGGGCGGTGGAGCGCGAGCTCGAACACACGCGCAACCCGTTTCTGCGCACCGGCATTCAGCTGGTGATCGCCAACACCAAGGAAGATGAAATCTTCGACATGCTGCGCTGGCGTATCGCCCGGCTCAAGGCACGCGAGCACGCCGAGGCGCAGATCTTTCGCACCATGGCGACCTACGCCCCGGCCTTTGGCATGATCGGCACTCTCGTGGGGCTGGTTAATATGCTGGAGGTCATGGACGCCGGTGACTTGGAGGTGATCGGCCCGCGCATGGCGGTGGCGCTGCTCACGACCTTCTACGGTATCTTGCTTGCCAACCTGGTCTTCAAACCGGTGGCGGTGAAGCTCGAGCGGCGCACCGAAGAGCGCTTGATCACCATGAACATGGTGCTCGAGGGTATCTCGCTGATCACCAAGCGCCGCTTGCCGTCGTTCATCGAAGAGACGTTGAACTCCTTCGTGGCCAACTACAACGACGAGATTCGTGATGCCAACGTGAAGCCGCGCGCCGAGAACGACGCGCCTGCCAAGGGGTAGGGCGATGAACCGCGAAGCCCGCCACGCACTGGAATCGCCATTCACCGGGGATGGCGACAGTGAAGATGGGTGGCTGACCAGCTACCTGGACGTATTGACGCTGTTGATCACGCTGTTCGTGCTGCTGTTGGCGCTCACCCCGGCGGGCACCGGCGACGAAGCCGCCGGCACGCCCACGACCTCGGGTATCCAGCCGCTCTCTTCGGGGCTTCAACCGCTCCACAGCGGGCTGAGCCCGGCGATGGACAGCCTCGATATTCAAGGCGTGAGCGTCTCCGAGGGGCGCGAAGGCATTACCCTGCGCATCGACGATAGCTTGCTGTTCGACAGCGGCGCGGCGCGGCTAACCGCTCAAGGTGAAGAGGTGCTGGAAAGCCTTGGCGAGGTCATCGACACCTTCGATGGCGAGATATCAGTGGAGGGGCACACCGACAACGTGCCGATCGCCACCGCCTCGTTTGCCTCCAACTGGGAGCTTTCGACGGGGCGGGCGATTGCCGTGGTGCGCCACCTGGAAGAGGAAGGCGTGGCGCGGGAACGCCTGCGCGCCGTTGGCTACGCCGATACGCGCCCGCTCGAGGCGAACGACACCGTAAGCGGGCGCGCCGCCAACCGGCGCGTCGAGTTCGTACTGCGCCGGCCGCCTAACGCCGCGGCGCCGGCCTCGCGTTAGGCGCTGGCGCAGCGGCGCTGCGTCTCGCGAATCGCCTCGCCGGCGCCCGCCAAACTGAACGTCATGGTCCAGGGCGGTTCGTCGCCCTGCTCGAAACCGATATAAAGCTGCTCGCCGTCGCTCATTTGGCCGAGCAGCGCATCGAGCTCGCCCAGGTAGAAGTGGCTATAGAAGCCGTCATCCCCCTCCTCGACGATAAACTCCGCCATGGTGTCGATCAGCGACGCCTGGTCGACGCGCAGCCGGGCCGGTACCAGGTTCACCGCGCGGCTTTCGGTTTGCGTCTGTTCCAGGGTGACGCGCATCTCGAGCCAGGGCAGGTGGCAGATGCCTTCGGTGGCGTTCACGCTCAGTGTAGCGTCCGAGTAGCTTTGCGTCTCGACGGCGCGGAAATGGCGCTTGTCCTCGGCCTCGAGGGTCATGGCTTGCCAGGCGTCAAAAATGGCCTCCTGGCTTATCGGGTAGCGCTCGGCCAGCGCCGCACTGAAAAACGAAAGCCCGGCCGCGCCCAGCGCGAAAGAAACAAGTAAGCGAGTGGTCATGATGTAAAAGGCCAAACGTTGAGCAGGGTAAAAAGGCGTAACCGAATCACTCGGACTGGCCGAGCAGGGGCCTTACGCTGTCGTTTAAGTAGCAATCGTCGAACTCGCCTTCCGCGGCCAGCGCCGCCATGTCGGGAATATTGACGTGGTGACGGTCACGATACACCAGGCCATCCTCGCTGAGCGCCGTGAAGGTACGGCTGACGTGTACCGGGCTAAGACCGAGTACGTCGGCCAACTGCTCCTGGGAGAGCGGCAGACGGAACTGGCCGGTAAGGCCTGTGTTGGTCTGGCTCAGGCGAACGTACATTTCATGTAGAAAGTGAGCCATTTTCTGACGCGCGGTGCGCCGTGCCAAATTCACCAGCCGCTCGGTCAAAAGCGCCTGCTGGCGGCTGCTGATGGCGAACATCACCGAGGTCAATGGCAGCGAATCATTGAAAATATCGATCATCCGCTTGTGGGGAAAGCGGCACACCACGCTGTCGGTGATAAAGCGCACGTTTTCCAGGCGTTTCGAGAAGGCGAACTCGCGCAGGCCGATGATATCGCCAGGCAGGAACACTTCCAGAATATGCCGGTCGCCGTTTTCCAGGTGGCGATAGGAGTACGCCCAGCCGCTACGCAGCGTACAGAACTCGTTCGCCGGGTCTTTCATTTCCCATAGGAGCGACCCCGCTTTTTGATCCATCGGGCTCTCCTCCAGCGAGTCGAGCAGCTTCTCTTCCTCTTCTGAAAGCGAATAGAAGTGATTGAAATGGCGGACAATACAGCTTTTTTCCTGCCCCATGATCGGTTTCTCCTCTTTTGGGTAGCATACGCTCGACAAGCTGGTGGCCATGGGTTTAACCGACCTTTAAAGGCCAGCGCAACGCTGGCCTTTGACGTGCGAGTAGTACTCTGACTATTTCTTTTTTAAAAGCGGTCCCAAAAACTCGCCGGTATGGGAGCCTTTTTTCTTCACAAGCTGTTCCGGCGTGCCTTCGCCAATGATGCGCCCGCCGCCGGAGCCGCCTTCCGGGCCGAGATCGACGACCCAGTCCGCGGTTTTGATCACATCCAGGTTGTGCTCGATGACCACGATGGTATTGCCGTGGTCGCGCAGGCGATGAAGCACCGTCAGAAGCTGGCGAATATCCTCGAAGTGTAGCCCGGTGGTGGGCTCATCGAGAATATAGAGCGTCTGGCCGGTGTCGCGCTTGGCAAGCTCGCGGGCGAGCTTGACCCGCTGGGCCTCGCCGCCGGAGAGCGTAGTCGCGCTTTGCCCCAAGCGAATATAGGAGAGGCCGACGTCCAACAGCGTCTGCAGGCGCCGCGCAATGGCCGGTACGGGGCTGAAAAACGCGAGCCCTTCTTCGACGGTCATCTCCAGCACGTCGTGAATGTTCTTGCCTTTGTAGTGAATATCCAGGGTTTCGCGATTGTAGCGCTTACCCTTGCACACGTCGCAGGGTACGTAGATATCCGGCAGAAAGTGCATTTCTACCTTGATCATGCCCTCGCCCTGGCACGCCTCGCAGCGCCCGCCCTTGACGTTGAAGCTGAATCGGCCGGGCTTGTAGCCTCGCGAGCGCGCCTCCTGGGTGCCGGCGAACAATTCGCGAATCGGCGTAAAGATCCCGGTGTAGGTGGCCGGGTTGGAGCG
This sequence comes from Vreelandella mediterranea, assembly GCF_970647075.1. Classification (NCBI taxonomy): domain Bacteria; kingdom Pseudomonadati; phylum Pseudomonadota; class Gammaproteobacteria; order Oceanospirillales; family Halomonadaceae; genus Vreelandella; species Vreelandella mediterranea. The sequence continues at coordinate 139,043 of NZ_OZ310198.1, forward strand.
CGGCGTGCGCCCGATCGGGCTCTGGTCGATATCGATGACCTTGTCGAGCTGATCGAGCCCTTCGATGGCTGCATAAGGCGCTGGGGTCAGCGTCGAGGCACGGTTCAAATCCCGGGCGGCGATCGGCATCAGCGTGCCGTTGATCAACGTCGACTTGCCCGACCCGGACACCCCGGTAATGGCGATGAAAAGCCCCAGCGGCAGTGTCAGCGTCACGTTTTGCAGGTTGTTGCCGGTTGCCCCGCGTAGCACCAGCTGCTTTTCCGGGTTGCCGGGAATGCGGTAGGGCGGTATCGCGATTTCGCGGGTGCCGCACAGGTACTGGCCGGTCAGCGAGTCCTTGTTGTCCATGATGTCTTGCGGCGTGCCCTGGGCGACGATTTCGCCGCCGTGGACCCCGGCGCCGGGGCCGATGTCCAGCACGTGATCGGCGGCGCGAATGGCGTCCTCGTCGTGCTCGACCACGATCACCGTGTTGCCTAAATCGCGCAGCCGTTCCAGGGTTTTCAGCAGCCGGTCGTTGTCGCGCTGATGAAGGCCGATGGAGGGTTCATCGAGAATGTACATCACGCCGACAAGCCCCGCGCCGATTTGGCTCGCCAAGCGAATCCGCTGGGCTTCACCGCCGGAGAGCGTATCGGCGCTGCGCTCGAGATTCAGGTAATCGAGGCCCACGTTGACCAAAAACTCGAGCCGCGAGTGGATCTCGTTGACGATCTTCTCGGCGATTTCGCCCTTGCGCCCGGGCAGCGCCAGGTTGGCAAAATAATCCCAGGCCTCGCCAATCGGCGTGCGTACGATGTCGGCGATATTGTGATCGTCGACGAAGACGTGGCGTGACTCGCGGCGCAGGCGCGTACCGTTGCACGAGGTACAGGGCTTCATGGCGATGTACTTGGCCAGGTCGTCGCGCACCATGTTGGACTCGGTTTCGCGGTAGCGGCGCTGCATGTTGGGCAGCACGCCCTCGAAGGCGTGTTCGCGGGTCACCTTGCGGCCGCGGTCGCTGACGTAGCTAAACGGCACGGACTCGTTGCCGCTACCGTTGAGAATCACATCACGCTGGTGCTTCGAGAGCGCGTTCCAGGGCGTTTCGAGCTCGAAATCATAGTGCTTGGCCAGCGCCTGGAGCTGGGTGAAGTAGTAGATGTTGCGCCGGTCCCAGCCCTTGATCACCCCTTCGGCCAGGGACAGCTCGTCGTGGCTAATCAGCTTTTCCGGGTCGAAGTACTGCTGGATCCCCAGGCCGTCGCAGGTGGGGCAGGCGCCGGCGGGGTTGTTGAACGAGAACATCCGCGGCTCGAGCTCGGCGAGCGAGTAGCCGCACACCGGACACGCAAAGCGCGAGGAGAACGCCATGTCCTCACGCTCGCTATCCATGAAATGGATCATCGCCGTACCGTCGGCCAAATTCAGCGCCGTCTCGAAGGACTCCGCCAGCCGCTGGGCGATATCGTCGCGCACCTTGAAGCGGTCTACCACGACGCTGATGTCGTGCTTCTTGCGTTTGTCGAGCGGGGCGATGTCGTCAAGCTCCAGCACCTGGCCGTCGATCAACACGCGCACGAAGCCCTGGGCGCGAAGCTCGGCCAGAAGCTGCAGGTGCTCGCCCTTGCGGCCCTTGACTACCGGGGCGAGCAGCATCAGCCGGGTGCCTTCCTCCAGATTCATGGCCTGGTCGACCATCTGCGAGATGGTCTGGGCTTCCAGGTCTTCGCCGTGTTCCGGGCAACGCGGCGTACCGGCGCGGGCGAACAGCAGGCGCAGGTAATCGTAGATCTCGGTAATCGTGCCGACCGTCGAGCGAGGGTTGTGGGAGGTCGATTTCTGCTCGATGGAGATCGCCGGCGAAAGCCCTTCGATATGATCCACATCGGGCTTTTCCATCATGGAAAGAAACTGACGCGCGTAGGTAGAGAGCGACTCTACGTAGCGCCGCTGCCCTTCGGCGTACAGCGTGTCGAACGCCAGCGACGATTTGCCCGACCCCGAAAGGCCCGTAATCACAATCAGCTTATTGCGCGGCAGCTCCACATCGATCTGCTTGAGGTTGTGAGTGCGTGCACCTCTGACCAGAATGCTGTCCATCAACACCTCGAATCGCGTGGCAAAAGCGTGATTATACGTTTGCCGGTCCCATTACGGCAAAGCGGCAGAGACGCTTTGTCGCAAGGCGAGCGTTTCCAGCGCCTGGACAAAGCGCTAGAATGGACGGCTTTTCTGGGCTTTCACCCGCCTCCGACCGTTTAAAAGGGCACTATGCGCAACCTTTCCACACTGCTGCTGGCCTCTGAGCGCCGCGCAATCAGTGGGCTGGCGGGGCTTTATGCGTCCCGTATGCTGGGACTTTTCATGGTGCTGCCGGTGCTTGCGCTCTACGCCGACACACTAAGCGGCGCCACGCCGCTACTGATCGGTGTCGCGCTGGGCGTTTACGGGCTGACCCAGGCCACGCTGCAGATTCCTTTTGGTTTGCTCTCGGACCGCTTCGGGCGCAAGCGTATCATCGCCCTGGGGCTTTTAATGTTTGCCTTGGGCAGCGTCGTTGCGGCCATGGCCGACTCCATCGGTGGGATCATTGCCGGTCGCGCTCTGCAGGGCGCCGGCGCGGTGGCCGCCGCGATCATGGCGCTGCTGGCCGATCAAACCCGCGAGCAGGTACGTACCGCCGCCATGGCCACCATCGGGCTTTCCATTGGCGTCTCTTTCGCCGTCGCCATGGTGCTCGGCCCCTGGCTTGCCGGCTGGGCGGGGCTTTCGGGCATTTTCTGGGTCACTGCGCTGCTCACTTTCGTCGGGCTATTCGTTTTGTGGCGCTGGGTGCCGCCGGCTCCGCGCCGGGTGCGCCACAAGGATGTGGGCATGGACCGGGCGCAGTTCAAAAGCGTGGCGGCGCGGGCGGACCTGTGGCGTTTGAACGCCTCGATCTTCTCGCTGCACCTGATTTTGATGGCGATTTTCGTGGCGGTCCCCTTTCGGCTGATCGGTGCCGGAGTGGCGATGGAGTACCACGGGGTGGTGTATCTTTCGATCATGGCGCTGTCTTTCGTTGCCATGGTGCCGCTGATGATCCTGGCGGAGAAGCGCCAGCGGATCAAAACGGTGTGTCTGCTCGCGATCACGGCCATCGCGCTGAGCCTGGCCGCGCTCGCCTTGCCGGCGTCTCACGGCAAGGGGCTTTTCGTTGGGCTGTTCGTCTTCTTTACCGGCTTCAATTTGTTAGAGGCCACGCTGCCCTCGATGTTGAGCAAGCTGGCCCCGGCGGGTGCCAAGGGCACCGCCATGGGCGTGTACTCCACCAGCCAGTTTTTGGGCGCTTTTTTGGGCGGTACCCTGGGTGGGGTGCTGTCGAGCACTTGGGGGCTGGACGCGGTGTTCATCGGCTGTGCGCTGCTTGGCCTTGGCTGGTGGCTGGTCATGTGGGGCCTGCCGACACCGCCGCCGCTTTCGAGCGAAATCGTCGCCCTCGACGACACGCATCCGGACACGCTGGATCTTTTGATGCAGCGCCTGGCGGAAGTGGTCGGTGTGGAAGACGTCATGGTGGTGCCCGAAGAGCGGTTGTTGTATTTGAAAGTGAACCGCAATGCGCTCGACCGGAGCGCATTGGAGAAGTTGATTTTGCCGGACAACCCCTGATCCGGCTGCTACAAACAGTGAATTCGTGTCGGCGCAATCGGTGATACCCTAACCGCTGGCGGCGACACTACCCTGACCGATTCGACAGTACGATTGAGCGGCCCTTATTTGAGAACGGCCTCTATTTGAACGGATCTTATTTAAAAGGAGCGAGCTATGGCGCGCGGTATTAACAAAGTTATCCTGATCGGCAACCTGGGTCAGGATCCGGAAGTCCGTTTTACCCCCTCGGGTACGGCGGTGGCGAACCTGAACCTGGCCACCTCGGACACCTGGACCGACCGCCAGAGCGGCCAGCGCCAGGAGCGCACCGAGTGGCACCGTATCGTGCTGTTCAACAAGACCGCCGAGATCGCCCAGCAGTACTTGAAAAAGGGCTCCAAGGTGTACGTCGAAGGCCGCCTGCAGACGCGCAAATGGCAGGATCAGAACGGCCAGGATCGCTTCAGCACCGAAGTGGTCGCCAACGACATGCAGATGCTGGATAGCCGTGGCGGCGACTTCCAGGGCGGCGGCGCCCCGCAGCAGAATTATCAAAACAACGCCCCGCAAAATAACGCGCCCCAGAACGCCCCGGCGCAAAATGCCGGTTATCAAAACAACCCGCCGCCGCAGAACAATCAGGCCCCGGGCAACCAGTACGGTAATGGCCAGAACAACCCGCCCAACCAGGGTGGCCAGGGCGCGCCCAATAACGACCAAAACAGCCGTTACGGCGCTCCGGACCCGGGTAATTTCGACGATTTCGACGACGAAATTCCGTTTTAATCACGCATTTGCCGGGGGTGTGTGACCGGCATCGCGAGACAGGAGGTCGTCGGCCTTGAAGCTTTTGATACTGGATGCCGGGCACTGTTTGAGCCTGGCGCTGGCCCGGGAGGCCAGCCGTCGTGCAGACACCGAGCTGGTCATCGAGCAGGAAATGCGCCTCGACGCGGCCGAGCTCGAAGCGATTGCGCCGCACGCGGTGATCATTCCGCCCCTGGCGCACCCTCAGGTTATGCCCCCAGCGGATGTGAAGGCCCACGCCGATGCGGTCGAGGCCTGCATGGAGGCGTGCAAGGCCAACGATATCGCGCTCGTGTGGTGCGTCTCGGACCAGCTCTACGAAGAGGGCTTCGAGATCCCTATCGACGAGCACGTGGTGCCCGCCCCGCGGGATGAGAGCCTGCGCCGGCTGGTGGCCACGGGAGACCGCATTCGCGGCGAGCATCATCGTCATTTAATCGTGCGTCTGGGGCCTCTTTTCGCGCTCGACGGGGGCGATGCCTGGCTGAGCGATATCATCGAGCGCCTGGTAGCGGGCCAGAGCGTGCGCGCCGCCGAGGATGTGATTTGCTGTCCGACTTCGGCGGACGCGGCCGCCATGGCGCTGATTGGCATGCTGGCCCAGCAGAAGTGCGGCGCCAATGCCTGGGGCGCCTATCACCTGGCGGGGATCGAGCCGGTCAGCACCTTTACGTTTATCTCCACGGTGCGCACGCAGTTGGCGACCCACCTGGAAGGGCGCGGCGAAACGGTTGCGCTTGGCGCGGTCGAGGCGTTGAACCATCACCACGATGCCAAGCTCCGGCGGGTGCTCAATTGCCGCCGTGTGCTGGACGTGTTTGGCGTTCATCAAAAGCCCTGGCGGTTGGAAGTAGGGCGTATGCTGGACGCATGGTGTTTGACCCGCGACCAGAACCGCCCGGAACAAGGAGAGTCGGCTTGATCAATGCCCTGCGTAGCCTGGTGTTCTACCTGGGCTATTTTTCGGCCATGCTGCTGTGCGGCGTACTGTTTCTGCCGCTGGCGCCTTTTCTGCCGCTGGCTGGGCGCTACCGGTTGTTGAACCTGTATAACTACTTTTTGATTTTCTGGTTCCGGCTGGCCTGCAACGTGCGCTACGACATCCAGGGCCGCGAGCAGATCCCCGACGGGCCCTGCGTGATCCAGGCCAACCACCAGTGCGAGTGGGAGACGGTTTTTTTGCAGGTGATGAAGCCGCCGGTTTGCACCGTGCTCAAGCAGGAGCTTCTGCGCATTCCGATTTTCGGCTGGGGACTTCGCCTTTTGCGCCCGATCGGCCTCGATCGCTCCCGGCCCGCCCGGGCGATGAAACAAGTGCTGACCCAGGGCGTGGCGCGGCTGCAAACCGGGCTTTCGGTGCTGATCTTTCCCGAAGGCACCCGGGTCGACCCGGGAAACCGCAAGCGCTACAACAAAAGCGGTACGGTCGTTGCGTGCCGCGCCGGTGTGCCGGTACTGCCGGTGGCGCACAACGCCGGCGAGCGCTGGCCCGGGCGCCATTGGGTCAAGCAGCCCGGCGTATTGCGGGTACGCATCGGCGCGCCGATCCCGACCGAGGGGCGCACGCCGGATGAAGTACTCGCCGAGGTCGAACGCTGGATCGAAACCACGCTCGTCGAGATTTCCGACGTGCCCCGAGGGGACGAGCCGGTGGCCATGAGTTCCGCGCCCCCGGCTCGGTAACGCTTTATACAGACAAAAACGGCGCCCTTGGGCGCCGTTTTTGTGATTGCCTGTCGTGGCCTATCTAGTCAGCGTAGCGCTGGAAGACCAGGCAGGCGTTGGTGCCGCCAAAGCCGAAGCTATTGGAGAGCGCCCGCTCTATGGCGACGTCGTCGCGGCGGCTCGTCACGATGTCGAAGCCGTCGGCCTTTTCGTCGAGCTGGCTGACGTTGGCCGAGGCGGCCACGAAGCCGTGCTGCATCATCAACAGCGAGTAGATCGCTTCCTGCACGCCGGTGGCGCCCAGGGAGTGCCCGGTCAGCGACTTGGTCGAGCTCATCGCCGGGGTGGTATCGCCGAACACTTCGCGGATCGCTTTCAGCTCCGCCACATCGCCCACTGGCGTCGAGGTGCCGTGGGTGTTGATGTAGTCGATATCGCCATCCACGGTCGCCATGGCCTGACGCATGCAGCGCGTGGCACCCTCGCCGGAGGGGGCGACCATGTCGTGGCCATCGGAGGTGGCGCCGTAACCCACGACTTCGCCGTAGATTTTTGCGCCACGGGCCTTGGCGTGCTCGAGCTCTTCGAGCACGACCATACCGCCGCCGCCGGCGATGACGAAGCCGTCGCGGGTCTGATCATAAGGCCGTGAGGCGGTTTCCGGCGAATCGTTGTAGTGGGTCGAGAGCGCGCCCATCGCGTCGAACAGGCACGAAAGCGTCCAGTGCTCCTCTTCACCGCCGCCGGCAAAGACCACATCCTGCTTACCTAGCTGGATCTGCTCCATGGCGCTGCCGATGCAGTGTGCCGAGGTCGCACAGGCCGAAGAGATCGAGTAGTTCACGCCCTTGATTTGAAAGGGCGTCGCCAGGCAGGCCGAGACGGTGCTGCCCATGGTACGCGTAACCCGGTAGGGCCCCACGCGGCGCAGGCCTTTTTCGCGCATGACGTCAGCGGCTTCGACCTGGTTGGCGCTGGAGGCACCGCCGGAGCCGGCGATCAGGCCGGTACGCTCGTTGGACACCTGCTCCGGCGCGAGCCCCGCATCCTCGATGGCCTGGGCCATGGAGACGTAGGCGTAGGCCGCCGCATCGCCCATGAAGCGTAGAAGCTTACGATCGACCAGTGCTTCGAGATCGATATGGATGCTGCCGGCTACGTGGCTTCTAAAACCGCGCTCGGCATACTCCTCTTTAAAGCGAATGCCGCTACGCCCGTTTTTCAGCGCGTCCAGGACCTGGTGCTGGTCATTGCCCAGGCAAGATACGATGCCAAGGCCGGTGACTACCACTCGTCGCATGGAAGCCTCCTGTTAAAAATTCGCAGTGGAGGTGAATAGGCCAACGCGTAAGTCATTAGCCTGATAGATGTCGCGTCCGTCGACGGCCACCGTGCCATCGGCAATGCCGAGAATCAGCCGGCGCGTGATGACCCGCTTGATATTGATGCGGTAGGTGACTGTCTTGGCATCGGGCAGGATTTGGCCGCTGAATTTCACTTCGCCGCAGCCCAAAGCGCGCCCGCGCCCGGGGTGGCCAAGCCAACCCAAGTGAAAGCCCACCAACTGCCACATGGCGTCAAGCCCCAGACAGCCCGGCATCACCGGGTCGCCCGGAAAGTGGCAGTCGAAAAACCACAAATCCGGCGTGATATCGAGCTCGGCGATCAGTTCGCCCTTACCATGCTCACCGCCTTCTTCGTGGATGTGCGTGATGCGGTCCAGCATCAGCATGTTGGGCGCCGGAAGCTGTGCGTTACCGGGGCCGAAAAGCTCGCCGCGGGAGCAGGCCAGCAGTTCTTCGCGATCAAAGGAGTGTTGCTTGGTCACTGAATCGTTCCGAATATCAAGGTGGACGTTGGCCGCCTGTGGCATTCGACCCCCGACTAACGCTTGGGTCAAGTACAACAAACGGCTGGCAAGGCCACGCCTAGTCTACTTCCGGAAACCGCTGAATGCACGCCATCGTCGATCTATCGTTGATTTGGCTCACCTCAAGCGGCGCTTTTTTAAGTGCTTTTAAAGCGCCTTGAACGCCTCGAGCGCTCGTTGGCGGGCTGCCTTATGGTCGACGATGGGTTCGGGATAATCGAGCTTCGTCAGCATGTCGCGGGGCGGGGCATGGCGCGCCTTGGCGGGCAGTTCGGCAAGCGCTGGCAGCCAGTGGGCGATGAAGTCGCCCTGGGGGTCGAAGCGCTCCGACTGGGTGGTGGGGTTGAAGATACGAAAGTAGGGCGCGGCGTCGGTGCCGGTGGAGGCCGCCCACTGCCAGCCGCCATTGTTGGAGCAGAACTCGCCGTCGATCAGGTGGGTGAGAAAAAAGTCCTCACCGCGGCGCCAATCGATCAGCAGGTGCTTGCTCAAAAACATGGCGGTGACCATACGCAGCCGGTTGTGCATCCAGCCGGTCGTCACCAGTTGGTGCATGGCGGCGTCCACCAGCGGGTAGCCGGTGCGTCCTTCACACCACGCCTGGAAGCCATCGTCGTCGTTGCGCCACTCAAGCTTTTTGGTGTGCTGCTGGAACGGCTCACGGCGGGCAACGTAGGGAAAGCCCACCACCACGTGCTGATAAAACTCGCGCCATACCAGCTCGTTGACCCAGGTCGTCAAGCCCTTGTCGCCATCGCTTAAGTGGCCGCCGTTGTGGCTCATCACCGCCTGCATACACTGGCGGTACGACAGCACGCCCAGGGCCAGGTAGGGGGAGAGCTCGCTGGTGCCCGCCACGCCAGGGAAGTCGCGCTGGTCGTTGTAGCGTTTGGCGCGCTTTTGCAGAAAGTGGGCCAAACGGTCGCCGGCGGCGTCTTCACCAGCGGGCCAGGCGTCTTGATTGACCGGCGCCTGGGCGAATTCGGGCAGCGCCGAGACGGCGCTATTGCCGATAGAGAGCGCCTGCTGCTTGGGGGGCGCGTCGAGAACGTGAAGCTGCGAATCCTTGAGGTTCTTGTGCCAGGCCTTGGCGAAGGGCGTGAATACGCTGTAGTACTCGTGCTTGCCGGTCAAAAGCGTGCCCGGCGCGTAGGCCACGGCGTCGTGATAGCCGTGAGCGACAATGCCTGCGTCCTTGAACGCTTTGAGCACCTGTTCGTCGCGTTGGTACTCGTTGACCGGGTACTGATAGTTGAAGTGGAGCTGCTTTATATCGTGCTCGCGGGCGATCTCCAAAAGCGTGTCGGCGGCGGCCTCATAATGGCCGATATCCCGGTGCAGAAGGGGGATGTTGAGCTCGTTGAGCGACGCTTTCAGCGCCCGAACCGTGCGGTGCCAGAAATCGATCTTGTTGGCGCCGTGGCCATGGGATTGCCACTGCTCGACGCTGCGGAGAAACACCGCGACCACGGGGCCTTTCTCGGCGGCGGCGGCCAAAGCGGCGTGATCGAAGGTGCGAAGGTCGGTACGAAACCAGACAAGCTGAAGCGCCATGACGCCCTCCCTGGCGTATCAAAAGCGCCGAAGTAGCAACCCCTCGACGCTATGGATGACGGCGTGAAAACGTGAGGTGTTAAAGGATGCCGGATTCGCGCAGCAGCGGGCGCAGCCGGGCAATGGCCTGGGGTAGATCATCACCGAGTACGTGGACGTCGCTGTCGCGCAGGTCGCCATCGCGCTGGCGGGCGACCTCCCCGCAGACGCCCAAGGGTACATTGAGCGAGGTGGCAGCTTCGGGCAGCGCCCGGCGGATGAAGTCGTCGCTTTCGCGCTGGCCACTGGTCAGCAGCACCATGGAGCAGTGCAGTCGCGACACCGCCTGGGGCAGATCGGTCAGCGCCAGTGAATGGTCGAGTAACTGTACGCGGTAGCCCTGCTCGCTTGCCATCAACGCGGTCAACAGTACCCAGAGCGGGCCCGGATCGTCAGGCATGGCGTTGAGCAAGATCAGCGGGCCGCGGGTCGCCTGGTTGGCATAGTGCAGGCGAATACCCACTTGGCTTCTCAAGAAGGCTTCCAGCGAGCGGCGCACCAGGTCGTCGGGCTCGATCGCCCACTTGGCCTCGAGGGTGGAGATCGCCGGCTGCCAAAGTTCGTTGACCGCCGTGCTCAGAGGATAAAGCGCCAGGCTCTGCTGGTAGAGCGACTCGAGCTTGGGCAGGTCGATCGCCTCGATGGTCGCTAAAAGCTGCTGGCGCTGGCTGGCCCAGTCGCCGGCGTCCGGAACCGGCGCTTCGATGGTTTCCGGCTGATCGAGCAGATCTGCCACTTGGCTAACCGGTACGCCGCGGTTGAGCCACTGTAAAATCCGCTCGATGCGGATAATGTCGTCCTGGGCATACAGGCGATGACCCTTGGGCGTGCGCTGAGGGCAGATAAGACCGTAACGACGCTCCCAGGCGCGCAGGGTGACCGAGTTGACACCCGTTAACCGGGAAACCTCCCGAATGGGGTAGAGCGGGGTATCGGGTGGATGGGTCGCCTTGGTGTTCATGGGCGCCTTGCCTCTTGGTTGCCTGCCGCGCTTGCCACAGGGATCTGTCATAAATGGCGGCGGCGCACAGCGCAATAGCGTCTGTTGGCCGTCTGATGAAACTCTAAAGCCTTTTTAGGTAGGCTAATTTGTACAACTTTTTGGCGCCGGGTACAACCTTGGTGATCTTTTTCTTACACAGTCGTTTGATTTGGGTAACTATTTGGTAGCGCTATCAAAGCATTTGCAAGCTCAAATCCGGACAGCCAGGCATCCTCGACGCGGCTGCCACGAAAGCTTTCGCCGCAAAGGGCAAGTCCCTGATGGCTGTATAAGTATGAAACGTTCGAGGGCGCTGCTGCCTGAGCGTAGCGCCAGCGGTGCGCGCAAAGCTCCCGAATCGGCGGCATCATCATGTCTTTGGGCAGCAGCGAGCGAAACGCGGCGTACAGCGCGCAGGCGGCTTGTCTGGGGGGAAGCTCGAGGTTGTCATCGCTCCAGTCGAGCTGGGCGAGCAGGCTAAGGCTTTCGGGCTGGCTTTCTCGGCCGGGCCTGGTGTGATGACGCGAGGCCAGCCGCAGCACTGGGTGGCGGGCGTGAAGGCTGTCCCAGTCGTCGATGCCTTCCATGACGGGCAGCGCGGTTTCGAACACCACGTAACCCGCCCAGCAGCCGCGCTGGGGGCGCGCCTGGCAAGCGCCGGTAAGCGCTGCATCCCACTCGCCGATCAGCGCTGCGGCCTGGGGAGGAGGAGCGCTGATGACCACCGTGTCGAACGGGCCCAGCAGGTTGTCGTTATGGTCGCGTAGCCGCCAGCCAGCAGTGGCGCCCGGGCCCTTCTCCAGCGCGGTAATGCGCGTCTCGAAGTGGGTGTGAACGTGAGCGAAAGCCCTCAGCCGGTGGTGAAGCTCGCGGGTCATCGCGCTCATGCGCGGCGCGCCGATATAACGCGGCTGGTCATCGACGAGCGCCTGCCAGCCGCTTTCATCCACGCGGTAGTGGGCGCCTGACCACGGCGCAACGGCGCCGTTTTCGAGAAGGGGATCGATGAGCTTTGAAAATCGCGGGTCGCGAACGGTAAAGCTTTGCGCGCCCAGGTCGAGGGTGGCGGTGGGGCGGCGCTTGCTGGCCATGCGCCCGCCGGGGCCGCGGGCCTTATCGAACAGGGTGGCGCCAATACCCTGCTCGGCCAGCGCCTGGGCACAGGCAAGCCCGGCGATACCGGCACCGATAACGGCGACACTCTCGGGGCGTGAGCCCGCAAGAGGGTTTTCAGGCATAAATCCTCGCGAGAATACGTTAAAGTTAATATACTTATCGTAGCACTATCGTATAGCATTTGTGTAATTATAGCGCGGTGCCACGCCACGTTTACAACGTAGAGGAGGTTCTCGATGCGGATTCTTGTTACCGGCGGTACCGGCTTTGTCGGCAAGCGGCTTTGTGAAAAGCTGATCGGCGGCGGTCATCAGGTCGATGTGGTATCGCGCTCACCCTCCAAGGCGGCTCGCGTACTGCCGCGGGAATGCACGACCGGCGAAAGCGCCATGGCGTTCATCGATACGCCGCCGGAGGCGATCGTGAACCTGGCCGGGGAATCCATTGCCGGTAAGCGCTGGAGCGATGCCCAGAAAAAGCGCCTGATTAGCTCCCGGGTCGAGACCACCACGGCGCTGGTCGAGTTCTGCAAGGCACTGGAGAAGGCGGGCAAGCCCCTGCCCGCGGTCATGGTCAGCGGCTCGGCCATGGGCTATTACGGCGACCAGGGCCAGAAGAAGGTGGACGAGCAAACCCCGCCCCACGAAGAGTTCGCCCATCGGCTTTGTGTACAGTGGGAAGCCGCCGCCGAACCGGTCAAGGCGCTCGGCGTGCGCTTGGCCATCGTACGCATCGGGCTGGTGCTGGAAGCCGGCGGCGGTACCCTGGCCAAGATGTTGCCCCCCTTTAAAATGGGCCTGGGCGGGCGCTTTGGCGACGGCCAGCAGTTCATGCCTTGGGTGCACCGCGAGGATCTGGTCGAGGCGATCATCTACCTGATCAACAAGCCCGGCCTCGAAGGCCCGTTCAATGGTGGCGCGCCGCACCCGGTGACCAACGAAACCTTTACCAAAACCCTGGCGCGCCACCTCCATCGTCCGGCGATGTTCCCGGTACCCGCTTTCGTCTTGAAAGCGGGGCTTGGTGAGATGTCGCGGCTACTGTTGACCGGCGCGGATATGCGCCCCGAGCGTCTGCACGAGGCCGGATTCAATTTCGGCTACCCGACCCTCGATAAAGCTTTGGACGATATCCTGGCCAAAACGCGTTAGGCGTTAGGGTCGACGGTGATCACCACCCGCACGGCGTCCAGGCGCAGGCGGGTGGCGTCGATCGCCTCTTCCAGCGCCTGACGCTCGCCCTTGATAGCCTCGAGTTCCTCATCGCGCACCGCCGGGTTATTGCTGGCCAGCGCGCTTAAGCGGTTCAGCTCGCCGTCGATCTGTTCGCGCATGCGCTCCCGCGCTGTCTCCAAAAGCGCTGGCAGCGACTTCTCGGCTTCGCTTTCCCCTCGAGTGACCAGCACGCGCAGTTCGTCGTGACGGCTTTTGATCAAATCCCGCGCCATCGATTTGTTCACTTTCTGAACGTTTTTGGAAAGGCCGGTAAACGAGATGCTGGCGGTCAGGTTGGCGCCGGACTCGTCCATCAAAACGCGCACGGCCGTGGGGGGTAAAAAGCGGTTCAGGTGCAGCGACCTGGGCGCCGGGCAATGGGTGCAGAACACCAGCTCCGCCATCAGCCGGCCGCTGGGAATCGCCGGGTGGCGCAGAAGCGCCAGCGCCGTGTTGCCCATGGTGCCATCCAGCACCCGGCCCATCATCTCGCGCACCAGCGGGTGCTCCCAGGAGAGGCGATGCACGTCGTCCCGGGCCAGCGCTAGATCGCGCCGGTAGGTGGCCGAAAAGCCCTCTTCGCCCTTCACCAGCCCCGGCAGGCCGTCGATCATGTGCGAGCCGGGCTTCAAGTAGAGCAGGCCCTTGCCGATTTCCTGGCTGTCGACGCCGAACACGTCCAGCGCCCGCTCGACGTAGCGGGGCAGGGCGGTGTCGTCATCCAGCTCGCGCACCGCCTCGATGACTTGCTCGGCCCGGGCGGGGCGGCAGGCGTTGAGCTCCAGCAACCGGTTGCGCCCGGCTTCGCGCTCGGCCAGTTTCTCGTTAAACAGCGTGCGGGTCTCGTCGATGATCTCCGTCAGCGCCTCGTCGTCGAGTAGCGCATCCGCCAGGGCGTCGCCAAAGGCGTCGAACAGCTCGCTGCCCACCCCGTGGGGCGCGCTAAAGGCGCTCATGCCCTCGTGGTACCAGCGTACCAGCCGCTCACCCGGTGAGGTGCTAAAGGTCGGCACGTGCAGTTCGATGGCGTGCTGCTGGCCGATCCGGTCGAGGCGGCCGATACGCTGCTCCAGCTGGTCCGGATGCTGGGGCATGTCGAACATGACGAGATGACGGCAGAACTGGAAATTGCGCCCTTCCGAGCCGATCTCCGAGCACACCAGCACCTGGCAGCCTTCCTCTTCGTCGGCAAACGCCGCCGCGGCGCGGTCGCGCTCGATCAATGAAAGGTCTTCGTGGAACACCGGCGCCTGGTAGCCGCCCAGCACGCGCAGCGCCTCGGAAAGGCCTTCTGCGGTTTCCCGGTGGTGGGCGATCACCAGTACCTTGTCGCCGGCCAGGCCTTCTTCGTCGGTATCGGCGAGCTTTTCCAGCAGCCAGTTCACCCGCGGATCGATCTGCCACCAGGGTTCGCTGTTCAGCGGGTCCTCGGAGAGCGCGCGGTACGTGGCGTCGGGATAGATCACCACGTCCGGATGATCCATGCCGGTTTCGATCAGCAGCTCGTCGAAGTAGTCTTCGTCGCGCTCGATGCGGCGCAGCGTGCGCCGATACGCCGAGGGAAGCTCCAGCGTGCTCTGGTGCAGGCGGCGCTCGGGGAAGCCCCCCACGTGGCGGCGGCTGTTGCGAAACATCACCCGGCCGGTGCCGTGGCGATCGAGCAGGGCATTGGTCAGCTGCGCTTTGGCGCTCGCCTTCGCTTCATCGCTTGCGCCCGCTTCACAAAGGGTTGCCAGCAGCGCCTGGCTGTCCGAGTCGCTTGCCACGCGGGCCACCTGTTCGCGGCTTTCGGGCAGGTTGTCGAGGGCTTCGATGGCGCCTGCCACCTCAGCGTAGTGGCCCTCTTCCTCCTTGAAGCGCTCGATCTCCTGGTAGCGCTCCGGGTCCAAAAGGCGCAGGCGGGCGAAGTGGCTTTCCAGCCCCATCTGCTCCGGCGTGGCGGTCAGCAGCAACAGTCCGGCGATTTGACCGGCGAGCTGCTCGACGCACTGGTAGCCCGGGCCGCTTTCACCGTCGGCGTGCCACTCCAAGTGGTGGGCCTCGTCGACGATGAGCAGGTCGAACTGGCTCGCCAGTGCCTGGGCCTGGCGCTCGCGGTTGGCGAACAGCCACCCCTGGCTTGCCAGAATCAGCTGAGCGCTATCGAAGGGGTTTTCGTCGCCGTGGGCCAGGCTTTGGCTCTCGTCGAGCAGCGAAACGTTTAACGAGAAGCGGCGCAGCAGTTCGACCAGCCACTGGTGGGTGAGGCTGTCGGGCACCAGAATCAGCGCGCGCGCCACCCGGCCGTTCATCAAAAGGCGGTGCAGAATCAGCCCGGCCTCGATGGTTTTCCCCAGGCCCACTTCGTCGGCGAGCATGACGCGCGGGGCGTGACGCCGCGCCACTTCGTCGGCAATAAAAAGCTGGTGGGGGATCAGGTCGATGCGCGGGCCGCTAAAGCCCAGGGCCTCGTGCTGCTCGATACGCTGGTAGTGGTGCAGCGTGCGAAAGCGCAGATCGAACCAGTCGTTGCGGTCCACCTGGCCGGTCAGCAGACGATCCCGGGCCTGGTTGAACTGCATGGTGTCGGCAAGCTTGGTCTCGGGAAGCGACTGGGGCGTACCGTCCTTGTCCAGGCCGTGGTAGGTGATCAGGCCCTGGTCGAGGGTGCTTTCGTCGACAGTAATCTGCCAGCCGTCGGCGGAGGTTACGCTGTCGCCGCTACCGAACACCACGCGGGTCAAGGGTGCCTGGCGAGTATTGTAGGTGCGGGTTTCCTGACTGGCACTGAACAAAATGGTAACGCTGCGGGCGTCGCAGTTTAGTACGGTGCCTAGCCCAAGCTCGGCTTCTCCGTCGCTAATAAAGCGCTGGCCGGGTGTAAAATCGCTCATGGTGCCTCAAGAAGTTCATAAAACGGGGCGTGCCGCCTGGCGGGCAGGCGGCGACAGGGCGAGGGATTCTAACGCAAAGGTCGGGAAGGATTAAGCGGTGCGTCGTTTAATTATCCAGCCACTGCTCGAGCTGGGCGCGGGTCAGTTCACCGACGTGGATATCCTCGGTGCGCCCGTTCGAGTCGAACAGTAAGGTGGTCGGAAGTCCTGGGGCTTCAAAGCGCGCCATCAGCGTCTGGCTCGGGTCTCGCAGCGCATGGCGAAACGTCAGGCCCTGCTCGTCGAGGTAGCGCACCACGGGCAGCAGGTCTTCGCCCTGATTGACGATCACCACGCTGATACCCTCGCGCGCATCGGCTTGTTGTAAAAGCGGCATTTCACGCAGGCACGGCGGGCACCAGGTCGCCCAGAGGTTGACGATGACCCGGTCGCCGCTATCAATAAGGTCGGGCAGGTAGCGCGGGTTGCCGTCGATATCCTCGAGAGTCACCTCGGGCAGTTCAGCGACGGCGAAGCTACCTTGCGGTGCGGATATCATCATCACCACCAGCCAGATGGCCGAGGCCAGGGCGAACAAAATCATGGTTTTGGCCATCGCCTTGAGATTGTCGCGCAGATACCAGCCGCACCACAAAAGCCCGGCCATGAAGCCGCCCAGCGGATGATAGCCTGGCTGCCAGACCTTGAGAGCTTCCAACGGCTCTCCGGCGAAGCTCGAAAAGTTGAGCGCCACGTAGCTCAGGCGCGCGCCCACCAGCCAGGCAAGCACCAGGCCGTTGAACCAGCGGCTTTTATCGCGGGCCGGCAGCGACAGCAAAAAGCGGCTGGCCAGTAGCAGGGCCAGCGCACAGCCCAGCGCGTAAAGCCGCGGCAGCGAAATTAGTAGCGGTCCAAGGGCAATCGCGTTCATCGTTTTCTCGTTAAGCAGTTACACTGGTCCACCATATCATGCACGTTGGTTTTTACGGAGATGTCTATGTACCAGTCCCGCGTTGATGTGCTTCGCGCGCTGGCGATTGGGTCCCAGGCGCTGGGCCTTACCCTGATCATTGGCCTGGAAACCGTGATGGGAAACGCCGCCCGCCCCTGGCAGGGCGTGGTGCTGGGCGTCATGCTGGCCGCGGCTTTGTCGATTGCGCTGGCCAGGCTCTACCGAGGCAATCGCCAGCGTAAACAGGCGGATGCGCGCCGGGCGCGGCTGAGTGAGGCCGGATTCGACGATGAATAGCCCTCGGCGGGGGCTCGCCGCGCTTTTTTTCGTGGCCCTGGTCGCGCTTGCCGGCTGTGTCGATAGCGACGTACCGCGGGAGACGCGCACCGCCCTGCCGCTGGACCAGGCGCGTGGGACCTGGCTTGGCGAGCAAGCCGCCGAGGCCCTGGCGGGCCAGGGCGAGCCGGACGGTTTTTCGCTGCTTGCCAACGGCCAGGAGGCGTTTGAAGTGCGCGTGGAACTGATCCACCAGGCCGAGCGCTCGCTCGATATACAGACCTATCTGTTCGGCGATGGCCAGACGACGCGGCTGGTGATGGATGAGCTGCTGGCCGCCGCCGAGCGCGGTGTCCGCGTGCGTTTGATCCTCGATGATATGGGGGCGATTGGCCAGGGCGACCGGCTGTCGGCGCTTTCAAGCCACCCCAATATCGAGGTGCGCGTGTTCAACCCGGTGGCGTTTGGCCGCGGCCACCTGGCCACCCGGGTGTTGGCCTCGTTCACCAACCCGACCCAACAGCACCGGCGCATGCACAACAAGCTCTGGATTGCCGATAACAGCGTGGCGATCGCGGGTGGGCGCAACCTGGGCGACGAGTATTTCGATGCCAACGATGCGCTCAACTTCGCCGATCTGGACCTGGTCACCATCGGCCAGGTCGTACCGGCACTCTCGCAAAGTTTCGACGATTACTGGAATTACGCACTCGCCCAGCCGATCGCGCGCTACCACTCGGCAAAGGAGGGCGCCTGGCAGGCGCTGGCCCAAGAGCTCAGGGCTTGGCTCGATGAAAACGCCGATGCCGACTACATCGCCGACCTGCGCGCCCTGCCAAGTGAATCGCCGCCCTGGCAGACCCTCTACTGGGGCGAGGGGCGGGCAATGTGGGATGCACCGGCCAAAGTCGAACACGACGGCGCGCCGCCCTGGCGCCAGACGCTTTTGGGCGAGCTTTTACAGCACACCCAAACCCGCGAGCGGCTGGTGCTGGTCTCGGCCTACTTCGTCCCCACCGAGGCGAGCGTCGAGCGGCTCGTGGCGCTGGCCGGCGAGGGCGTGGAGGTCGATATCATCACCAATTCCCTGGAGTCCACCGATGCGGCGGTGGTCCACGGCGCCTATACGCCCTGGCGTCCGGCACTGCTGGAAAGCGGCATTCGCCTATACGAGCTGCGCCCGGAGCAAGAGACGAGCGCCGACGAGGAGGTCGAGGACATGCGCGTGCCCGGCGCCTCGGCCTCGGCGCTGCATATCAAGGCGCTGCGTTTTGACGACCAGGTGTTTATCGGCTCGTTCAACGTCGACCCGCGTTCGGTGCTTTGGAATACCGAAGTGGGCGTTTTGGCGCAGAGCGAGGGGCTTTTGACGGCCTTCGAGGAGCTGATCGAGGTGGGCCGCGAGCCCGCCATTAGCTACCGCGTCACCCTCGACGACCAGGGCGCGCCGGGCTGGGAGTACGAGCACGAAAGCGAGATGCGCCGCGTGGACGAAGAGCCTGGCAGCCACTGGCGCCACCTGAACGCCTGGTTTAGCCAGACCTTCAACCTGGCCCCTTTGCTGTAAGTCGGCCCCGGCTGCGTTAAGGAGCGTTGGATAAAGCCACTTGTGTTTTCCCGGCTTCGGTTTCAGATTAAAGAAGCACTGGCGTAAGCCGGGGCGTCTCACACACCGGGAGCGACGAATAATATGATCAATAAACGCACACTCGTGGCCGCTATTGCGGCGTCTTCTCTGGCCCTGACCGCCACGGCCCAGGCCGAGGTCAAAATCGGCTTTCTGGGGGGCTTTACCGGCGGCATCGAAAGTCTGACACCGCCCATCTTCGAAGGCGCGCAGCTGGCCGTGGCCCAGGTCAACGAGCAGGGCGGCATCCTGGGCGGTGAAACCCTTTCCATGCCGTCCGGCGACACCACCTGTTCTGACGCCTCGGCGGCCTCCAACGCCGCCGACCGTATGGTGAACTCCGAAAACGTCACCGCTATCGTCGGCGCGCTTTGTACCGGCGCCACCATCGCCGCGGCCAACAACGCCGCCATTCCCGGGGGTGTGGTGATGGTCTCTCCCGCCTCGACCGCCCCGGCGGTCACCGAGCTCGACGACAATGGCCTGGTGTTTCGCACCGTGCCCTCGGACGCCTTCCAGGGCGAAATGCTCGCCAAGCTGCTTTTGGACAAGGGCCTCGATTACGTGGCCGTCACCTTCGTGAACAACGACTACGGCCAGGGGCTGGCGGATGCCTTCACTACGGCCTTCGAAGACGGCGGCGGCGAAATCGCCGAAAGCCTGGCCCACGAAGACAACCGCGCCGACTACCGCTCGGAGCTGGGTTCGCTCTCCGCCGGCGGCGCCGACACTCTGGTGGTACTCGCCTACGCCGACACCTCCGGCCAGACCGTACTGCGCCAGGCTTATGAGAGCGGCATGTTCACCCAATACGTGGGCGCCGACGGCATGGTGGGCGATAGCCTGGTCGAGGCGATTGGCGCCGACGTGCTCGACGGCATGATCGCCACCCGCCCGGGTAGCCCGGACCTGCCCGGTACCGAGCTTTTCAATAGTGCCGCTGATGATGCCGGTTTCGACCCCAGCGCCGTGTTCGCAGCCCAGGCGTATGACGCCGCCTTCCTGCTGGCGCTGGCCATCGAGCAAAACGGCAGCGCCGAGCGCGAAGGCCTGGCGGATGCACTGCGCAGCGTGGCAAGCGAACCCGGCGAGGTCATTCTGCCCGGCGAGTGGGAGAAGGCGGTCGAGCTGATCGCCGCCGGTACCGAGATCAACTACGAAGGCGCCTCCGGCTCCCACGAGTTCGATGACAATGGCGACGTACCCGGCGTGGTGGTCGAAATGGCCGTCGAAGACGGCCGCTTCGTCACCAAAGGCCAGCTCGATTTGTAAACCGCTGAACCGCGTATCCCAAAACCTGCCTGGCGTGCTTTTTCACTAGCGCGCCAGGGTCCAGGAAGGCGCCGCCCCCGGGCGGCGCTCGACGTTTAAATCCGCTTCGTACACCCTCGCGACCGTTTCGGGGTCGAGCACGTCCTGCGGGCTTCCCGAGGCGATCCGCTCTCCTTCGTGCATGAGCCATACCCGATCGGCAAAGATCGTGGCCAGCTTCAGATCGTGCAGCACGCACACCACCGCCAAATGATAGTCCGCCGCCCAGCTACGTAGCCTGCGCATCAGCCGCTGTTGATGGCCGATATCCAGCGCGCTGGTGGGTTCGTCCAGCAGTAAAACCGCCCCGGTTGAGGCGTCGGTGGGGAGCTTTGATAGCAGTTGGCACGCGCCCCGGGCGATCATCACCCGCTGGCGCTCGCCGCCGGAAAGCGACAGCACGCTACGCTTGGCAAGTGTTGATAGATCCATATCCTCCAGCAGCGTGGCCAAAAGCGCCGAAGAGGGGGCGCTGCCCAGGGCGACGAGCTCCGCTACGGGCCAGTCGAACGCCGGGTGTTCTTGTTGTGCCACCATGGCGCGTCGGCGGGCCAACCGGGTGATCGACCAGCGCTCGAGCGCGATACCGTCCAGCGTGACCGACCCCTGCTCGCAGAGGCGAAACCCGGACAAAAGCTTTAAAAGCGTACTCTTGCCCGCGCCGTTCGGGCCGACCACGGCCACCAGTTCACCGGGGACGAGGGTATCGGTGAGCGGCGCAAGGGCCGGGGTCGTGGTCAACCCGGCCTGATGGAGCGTGAGCATCAGTGGCCTCGGCGCAGCAGCAGAAAGAGAAAGTAGGGCCCGCCCAACAGGCTCGTTAAAAGCCCGACGGGGATCTCCGCCGGCGGGGCCAGCGTTCGCGCCAGCGTATCGGCCACGACCAGCAGCAGCGCGCCGCCCAGCATCGAGGCGGGCAGCAGCAGGCGGTGGTTGGGGCCGAGCCCCAGGCGCAGGCAGTGGGGCACCAGTAGCCCCAAAAAGCCGATCACGCCGGTTAGCGCCACGCAGAGCCCGACGCCGAGCGAGGTAGCCACGATAATGTGGCGTTTCAAGCGCGCCGCATCGAGGCCGGCGGCGTGGGCGGTGGTTTCGCCGAGCTGAAGAAGATCCAGCGCCGGCGCGCTTCGCAGTAGCATGAAAAGGGCAAGACTCACCACGACCAGGGCCAGCGCGGTGGTGCGCCAAAGCGCATTGGTTAACGTCCCCATGCCCCAAAGGCTTAGCTGGCGAAGCTGCTCGTCGCTTGCGATGAACGCCAGAATGCCGCCGCCGGCGCCGGCCAGGGTGTTGATCGCAAGCCCCGCCAGCAGCAGCGTCATGACCGCGGCGCTGCCCCCGCCCTGGCGTTTGGCGATCGCGAAGACCAGCAGGCAGACGCAGAGCGCCCCGAGGAAACCGGCTAGAAACTGGCCATACAGGCTGGCGCTGGCGCTGCCCTGGAACAGCACGATCCAAAGCGCCACGAAAAGCCCCGCGCCGCTGGCAAGCCCCAAAAGCGTCGGGTCGGCCAAAGGGTTGCGAAAAAGCCCCTGCATGGCGGCGCCGCTGCCGGCGAGCATGGCCCCGACCGCTACGCCTAACAAAAGGCGCGGCAAGCGAAGCTGCCACCATACGTGGGTATCGAAGGCGTCCGCCTGGCCGGTTAAAAGCCGCCAGGGCGAAATACCCAGCGCCCCGGAGGCCCCCGCCCAGCCAAGCGCGACTAAAAGCGCCAGGCCAAGGCCCAACAGTACCCGCCCGCGGCGCTCGAGCAGCGGGCGGTGAAACAATCGTAAAGGGTGGGTCATGGCGCTGCTTGCGCGGCCTCGCGGTTCATGGCCTCGGCAACGGCCTGATGAAGCGCCAACAGATGGGCCGGCGTGCGCGGGCCAAAGCCGAGTAGCGCCTGGTCGTCGATCACCACCAGCCGCTCGGCCTGGCCTGCCGGGGTCAGCGCCATGCCGGGAAGCTGCCAAAGCGCGGCTTCGCCGCCCAGCGCTTCGAGGCCGCGGGCGGACATGACGACGATATCCGGCGCTTCACGCACCAGCGCCTCGGCCCCGACACTTTGATAGCCCTGCATGGCGGCAAACGCGTTGTCGGCGCCAATGGCTTCAAGGGCGGTATGCGCGGCGGTGGCGTTGCCTGCCGCCCGGGGCGTCATGCCGCTGTGGTGCAAAATGAACATCGCCCGGGTAGCGGGCAGGGTGGGTTGCTCGGCCAGCCGGTTAAGCTCTTCATCGATTTGGTCGGCAAGCGCTTGTCCGGCCTCCACCTGGCCTGTGTGGCGGGCTATGTCGCGCACCTTTTTTTTGATCGAGGCCAGGGTGTCCGGGGCGTCGATCAGCATGATCTCGACCCCGGCCTGAGTGAGTTGCTCGAGCGTCTGTTGGGGCCCGGCATGCTCGTTGGCGATCACGTGGGTCGGTTTGACCGAAAGCAGGCTCTCGGCGGAGAGTCTGCGCAGATAACCCACCGAGGGAAGGGCGGCCATCGACGCCGGGTAGACGACGGTGTCGTCCCGGGCCACCACCTCAAGCGCGGGCGCTAGCTGCGCCAGGGTTTCGGCAACGTCGCCCCCCAGCACGACCCAGCGCTCATCGGCGGCAGCGGAAAAACCGACCAACGCCGTCGCCAGGCCCAGAACCCATGTTGCCACTATTTTCATGCCACTCCCGTCCTGCCACGTTGAATGGATCGGCCGCGCAAATCCTTTGTCGTTATCGGACACGCGGTCTATCGACCCGCCATGGGGCCTCAAGCGCGAGCGTAGCATTATCGCTTGAAAGCGTCAGCCAGACTTGCGAGCGCCCATGAACGGGGCAGGCGCTAGCCGTGGGTCTTGATGCTCTCCGGCAACAGCCCCTTGGGGGCAAAGCGCAGCACCAGGGTGATCAGCATGCCGATCACCAGCACCCTGGCCTGCAGCGCGCGGCTATCCATATTGCTGGGTAGCTCCCAACCCGCGCCTTCGCCCAGGCTTACCACCAGCTGCATGATGAAAAGCGCCAATGGCTCGGACATGATCCAGATGATGTACACCGCCACGGCGCCGAAGATCGTGCCCAGGTTGTTGCCCGGCCCGCCGAGGATCACCATCACCAGCACCAAAAAGGTGTGGTTGAGCGGCAGATACCCCTGGGGGTCGAAGAGGCTGTTGAAGGTGCCCAGCACGCCGCCGCCCAGGCCCATCAGGATGCAACCCAGTACGAAAATCTCCAGCCGGCGCTTGTTGATATCCTTGCCCATCGCCGCCGAGGAGACTTCGTTGTCGCGAATCGCGCGGATCATTCGCCCCCAGGGGGCGTGGTAGGCGCGGTGCAGCAAAAAGAAGATCGCCGCGATGATCACCGCGGTCAGCGACAGATAGATCGCCCGCGATAATGTAAAGCCGAGCTCTGCCGGGCCCGGGGTGGGCCAGGGCAGCGGCGACACCGTGGCGGTGCCGCGGGTCAGCCAGTCGGAGTTTTTCAAAAACGCCTTGATGATCTCGGCGATGCCGAGGGTGGCGATCGCCAGGTAGTCGCTTCGAAGCCCCAGGCAGATATGGCCGATGAAGTAGCCTACGCCGCCCGCAAGTAAGCCGCCAACGATCCAGCCGACCCAGGGCGGGAGACCAAAGCCGCCGACGAAGCCCGCGCGGTTTTGAATCTCACCGGTCACCTCGCGCAACAGGCTGATCACCACCATATAAAGCACCACCGCTAACACCACCGCAATGATCGTGCGCAGCCGTTTGGGGACGCCCAGGCGGTCGAGCTTGCTCGCCCCAACGACCACCAAAATGGCGGCCAGGGCGTAAAGCAGTACGCGGCCGAGCTCGATGGGGAGTTCCGTGCCCCAGAAGGCGTCGTTGACCGGCACGCTGAACAGCATCGCGCAGAAGCCGCCGAGGGCCACGAAGCCCATGACGCCGGCGTTGAATTGCCCGGCGTAGCCCCACTGAATAGTCAGGCCCAGCGCCAGAATGGCGTAGCAGGCCGCCTCGACCAGCATGCGCGTGCTGTAGGCGGCGCCCATCATGGCGTAAACGCCCAGCACGGCAACGAGCAGCCCGGCGAAGAGTACCAGCTCGCGCACCGGGAAGCGGCGCGTCACGGTGGCGTCTTTGGGCGTGTAGGATGCGTTTCGTTCGTTCATCAGATCACCTTACCCTTGAACAGCCCCGTCGGGCGCCATACCAGAATGGCCAGCAGAATGAAAAACGGCACCACGATCTTGTACTCGGTGCCCACGAACGCCAGGTTCGAGGGAAGCTCCAGCCAGTCCGGCAAACTGTCCCGGAATGGGCGCAGCAGCACGTTCCAGTTGAACACCGCCAGGGTTTCGGCAAAGCCGACCACGAAGCCGCCGGCGATCGCCCCGTAGGGGTGACCCACCCCGCCGACGATCGCCGCGGCGAAAATCGGCAGCAGCAAAAAGAAGCTCAAGTCCGGCTTGAAGGTGACGTCCAGCGATAAAAGCGTACCGGCAATCGCCGCCAGGCCCCCGGCAATCACCCAAGTGACCGCCACGATGGTATTGGTATTGATGCCCGAGGCCTGGGCGAGCTCCGGGTTGTCCGACATGGCGCGCATCGCCTTGCCCAGGCGCGAGCGGTTCAGAAACACCGCCAGCGCGACCACCGCCACGATCGTGATCACGAACAGATAGAGCTGTGGCTCGGTGACCACGATCGGCGCGCGGGCGCCCTCGAAGGGCAGGACGAGACGAAAGATTTCCTTGCGGTCGTCGACGTAAAGGCTCTGGCCGCTGGTGCCGGCGAACAGGCGAATCAGGCCCTGCAGCATCAGGGTGACGCCGAGTGAGCCGATCACCATGACGATGGGCTTGACGCCATGAGCGCGCAGCGGCTTGTAGAAGGCCTTGTCGATACCCACGGCGAGCAGGGCGGTCAGTATCATTGCCAGCGGCAGCATGATCAGCGCCGTGGGTACGCCGATGCTCGGCCCGAGGGCCGGAAAGGCCGTGGTCAGCAGCAGTACCATGAAAGCGCCGAAGGTCATCATGTCCGCGTGGGCGAAGTGGGCAAAGCGCATGATGCTGAAAATCAGCGTCACGCCGATCGCACCGATGGCGTAGATCGAGCCGGTGACGCTGCCGGCGATCACCACGTTGTTGATAAAAAAGACCAGTTCGTTCACAGCGTTCTCCCCCGGGCTAGCCGCCCAAAAAGCTTTTGGCGACATCCGGGTCAGCGAGCAGCGCCGCACCCGTATCGGTAAAACGGTTCTGGCCGGCGGCCAGCACGAAACCCTTGTCGGCAATCGCCAACGCTTGCCTGGCGTTCTGCTCGACCATGAGAATACCCACGCCGGCGGCGTTGATCTTTTTCACCCGGTCGAAGATCTCGTTCATGTAAAGCGGCGAGAGCCCGGCGGTGGGCTCGTCGAGCAACAAGAGCGTGGGTTCGGCCATCAGCGCCCGGCCCATGGCGACCATTTGGCGCTGCCCGCCGGAGAGCTCGCCGGCGGGCTGGCGGCGCTTGTCCTTGAGCGGCGGAAAGAACTCATACACCTGTTCGAGCATGCGCTTGACGTTGTGTGGCTTCAAATACGCGCCCATCTCCAGGTTCTCTTTCACCGACAGACTCGGGAAGACGTTGTTCTCCTGGGGGACGAAGCCCATGCCGCGCTTGACCAGCTGGTTGGGGGGCAGGTTTTGGATCGGCTCGCCGTTGAGCAAAATGTCGCCCTGGTTGACGTTCAAAAGGCCGAATACTGCTTTGAGCATGGTGGACTTGCCGGCGCCGTTGGGGCCGACGATCACGCCGATTTCATCGGCGTAAAGGGTCATTTCGACCCCGTTCAGAATGTTCATGCTGCCGTAGCCGCCGTGCACGTCGCGGGCGCGCAGTAGCGGCGTCGGCGCAGCGTTGGGTGACGCATCAATCGACATGGTCAACGTGTCTCGACGTAGTAGTGGTTGTTGTACGAGGCGTGTTTTTTTACGCGGCGTCGGTGCCGAAATAGGCCTCGATCACCTCGGGGTTGTTCTGAATTTCTTCGATGGAGCCTTCCACCATGACGCTGCCCTGGGCGAGCACGATGACCGGGTCGCAGAGTCTTGCGATCATGTCCATGTCGTGCTCGATGACCAAAAAGGTGTAGCCCATTTCCCGGTTCAATCGCTCGATGTTGCCCATCAGCTCGCCCAGCAGCGTGCGGTTGACGCCGGCGGCGATCTCGTCGAGCAGCACCACTTTGGCGTCGGTCATCATGGTGCGGCCCAGCTCCAAAAGCTTTTTCTGCCCGCCGGAAAGATTGCCCGCCAGTTCGTTGCGCACGTGATGCAGGCCAACGAAATCGATCACCTCCAGCGCCCGGCGGCGGACCTCGGCCTCTTGCTCGCGCACGAGCGAAGGCTTGAACCAGGTGTTGAAAAGGCTTTCTCCGGCCTGATTCGGCGGCACCATCATCAGGTTTTCCAGCGCGCTCATCTGGCTGAATTCGTGAGCGATCTGAAAGGTACGCAAAAGCCCCTTGTGAAAGCGCGCGTCGGCGGAAAGCCGGGTGATCTCCTCGCCTTCGAGCAGAATGCGGCCGCTATCCGGGATCAGCGAGCCCGCGATCAGGTTGAAAAGCGTCGATTTACCCGCCCCATTGGGGCCGATCATGCCGGTAATCGAGCCTTTCTCGACGTGAATCGAGCAATCGTTGATGACGTGGAGCCCACCGAAGGCTTTATTGACGTTTTGTACTTCGATAATGGGGGTCATGGTGTCCTCATGCCTGGCAAGGCAAGCGCCCCCGATACACTTTGGCAACGGCTCATGTGAAGGAGGGTCCCTGTCCGGGCGCCGCGTCGCATCGCGAACCAAACGGCTGTATGAATTGTAGTGTGCACGCGTTCTCGTGGCGCGCTTCGAGGTCTACTCTGCGATAGATTCGCCCCGCTTTCCAGCCCCTTTGCGTTTAGGCTGCGTTAACCCGGTCAAGCGAAGCCGTCCGGCAGACATGCTAGTGCGCGAACCTGCGCGCACAAAAAAGCCCGCGCGATGGCGGGCTTTTGATGCGGGCGGCGGGCTTATTTCTTGCCGGCGCGCTTACGCTCGTTCTCGGTCAGGTGCTTCTTGCGCAGACGGATGTGCGACGGCGTCACTTCTACCAACTCGTCGGAGTCGAGGAATTCGATCGCCTGCTCCAGGGTGAACTTGATCGGCGGCGTCAGCACGATGTTCTCGTCGTTACCGGTGGAGCGCATGTTATCGAGCTTCTTGCCCTTGGTCGGGTTGACGACCATGTCGTTGGCCCGGTTGTTGATGCCGATCAGCATGCCTTCGTACACTTCGGTGGCGTGGTCGATGATCAGCTTGCCGCGCTCCTGCAGGGTGTAAAGCGCGTAGGAGAGCGCCTTACCGCCGACCATGGAGACCAGCACGCCGTTGCGACGCTCGATGGACGCATCCGGCTTGAGCGGGCCGTAGTGATCGAAACGGCTGGTCAGAATGCCGGTGCCGGAGGTCAGCGTCAAAAACTGACCACGGAAGCCGATCAAGCCGCGCGCCGGAATGATGAAGTCCAGGCGTACACGGCCCTTGCCATCCGGGTTCATGTTGGAAAGCTCGCCCTTGCGGTAGCCGAGCTCTTCCATGATCGCGCCCTGGTGCTGCTCTTCGCAGTCGATGATGACTTCTTCGTAGGGCTCCTGCTTCTCGCCGTCGATCTCCTTGATGATGACTTCCGGGCGGCCCACGGCCAGCTCGAAACCTTCACGACGCATGGACTCGATGAGTACCGACAAGTGCAGCTCGCCGCGCCCGGAGACCTTGAACTTCTCCGGCGTTTCGCCCTGCTCGACCCGCAGCGCCACGTTGTGGATCAGCTCCTGGTCGAGGCGGTCGCGAATGTTACGGCTGGTGACGTACTTGCCGTCTTTACCGGCGAAGGGCGAGTCGTTGACCTGGAAGGTCATGGAGACGGTCGGCTCGTCGACGGTCAGCGCCGGCAGCGCCTCGACGGCGCTCGAGTCACAAAGCGTATCGGAGATCGCCAGGTCTTCGATGCCGGTGATGCAGACGATGTCGCCGGCGGTGGCTTCGTCGGTCTGAACGCGATCCAGGCCCAGGTGGGTCATTACCTGGCCAATCTTACCCTTACGGGTATTGCCTTCCTTGGTGATGACGCTGATCTGCTGGCCAGGCTTCACGCTGCCGCGCTTGATGCGGCCAAGGCCGATAACGCCAACATAGCTGTTGTAGTCCAGCGCCGAGATCTGCATCTGGAAGGGGCCGTCGAGTTCGACCTTGGGCGGCTCGACGATGTTGACGATCGATTTGAACATGGGGTCCATGTTCTCTTCGAGGGCGTCCGGCTCCATGCCCGCAATGCCGTTGAGCGCGGAGCAGTAGATGATCGGGAAGTCGAGCTGCTCGTCGGAAGCGCCCAGGTTGTCGAACAGATCGAAAATCTGGTCGATGACCCAATCAGGACGCGCGCCGGGGCGGTCGATCTTGTTGACCACGACGATCGGCTTCAGACCCTGGGCGAAGGCTTTCTGGGTCACGAAGCGGGTTTGCGGCATCGGGCCGTCGACGGCGTCGACCAACAGCAGTACCGAGTCGACCATCGACATCACGCGCTCGACCTCGCCACCGAAATCGGCGTGTCCGGGGGTGTCCACGATGTTGATGTGGTAGTCCTTGCCCTCACCATCCTGCCACCGAATAGCGGTGTTCTTGGCCAGGATGGTGATGCCGCGCTCCTTCTCCTGGTCGTTGGAGTCCATGATACGTTCCTGGCCTTCGGCCTTGCGGTCGAGGGTGCCAGACTGGCTCAGGAGTTTATCGACCAGGGTAGTCTTACCGTGGTCAACGTGGGCGATAATGGCAATGTTACGAAGATTCTCGATCACGACGCGATCCTGCTGGAAAAATAGGGCGGCATTATAGGGTCTGGGTAGGCCTTACTACCAGCGCTGTCTTAAATAAAGGGTCAAGTCAATAACCCAAAGGCGGCAGTTTTCGCCGCTATGGCGCTTCCGGTAAGATAGGCGTTTTCCCAACTGGGGCAAGGACATGACCATCGGTAACCTGATGCGTTTGTTAAGCGATGGCGAGGTCCATTCCGGTGAAGCGCTCGGCGAGGCGCTGGGCGTTTCCCGCGCCGCGGTGTGGAAACAGCTTAAAAAGCTGGAGGCCATGGGGGTGGAACTCGTCGCCGTGAAAGGGCGCGGGTATCGATTGGCCCACCCGCTGGAGCCGCTGGAAGGCCAGCAAGTGGTGGCAAAGCTACCCGCCGAGGCGCGCCACCTGCTGGCGCGGCTGTTCGTCGAAGACCAGCTCCCCTCGAGTAACGAGTACTTGCGCGCGCGCTTCGATCAGGGCGCCGGCCACGGCGAGGTGTGCCTGGTCGAGCTGCAAACCGCCGGGCGCGGTCGCCGCGGTCGCGTGTGGACCACGCCCTGGGGGCAGAGTTTGATGATGTCGCTGGGCTGGCGCTTCGAAGCCGGGGTGGCCTCGCTCGAAGGGCTGAGCCTGGCGGTGGGGGTGGTCGTCTGCCAGGTGCTCGAGCGCCATGGCGTGGCGCCTAAACTCAAGTGGCCCAACGATATCCTGTTGGCCGAGCAGGGCCGCGAACTGGGCAAGCTGGCGGGTATTTTGATCGAGGTGACCGGCGACGCCGCTGGCCCCTGCGAGGCCGTGATCGGCATGGGCATGAATCTGTCGCTGCCCGAGAGCCTTCGCGAGAGCATCGGCCAGCCGGTGGCGGCGCTTTTCGACGAAAAGCCGGACCTCTCGCGCAACCAGCTGGCCGCCGAGGTGATCGCCGGACTTTTGGCCATGCTGGCCGAGTTCGAGGAGAGTGGCTTTGGGGTGTGGCGCGATGCATGGAACGCGCGCCACGCCTACGCGGGCTTGAGCGTTCGCGTACTCCAGGGCGCGGGCGAAAGCGAAGCGGTGGCCGGGGATGTAGACGAGAGCGGCAACCTTTGGGTCACCGAAGACGGCCAGCCGCGGCGTTTGTCCGGCGGTGAGATCAGCGTACGCAGGCGCTTATGATTTTAGATCTGGATATTGGCAATACGCTCTCCAAGTGGCGCCTAAAAGATGCGGCCAGCAGCGAAATACGCTCCCGCGGGGCGGTATGGACTCGGGAAGAGTGGCGCCCCGGTGCGGACATTCCGGATCTCGACGTCGTCGAGGCGGTACGTATTTCGAGCGTGGCGCGAGCGGCGGTGCTGGGCGATACCGTCAAACTGCTGCGCCGCCAGGTGCGCCAGGTCCATGTCGCCCGGTCGTTGCCGGAGTCGCTGGGCGTGGTCAACGGCTATGAGGAGCCGAGCAGGCTCGGGGTAGATCGTTGGATGGGCGCACTGGCCGGCTACCAGCTGGCCGGGGGCTGCTGCGTGGTGGATTGCGGCAGCGCCATCACCATCGACTTCGTGCTGCCCGGCGGCGTGCATTTAGGGGGCTTCATCGTGCCGGGTCTTCGCCTGATGAAAGAGAGCCTGAAACTGGGCACGCGCAACGTGGCCATCGACCCGGATAGCGAAGCCGATGCGCTGCTGGAGCCTGGCCGGCGCACGGTGGATGCGGTGAATCACGGTATCTACATGGCAGCGGTCAGTGCGATCAATCGTATTTACAGCGAGGTGTGCGACCAGCAGGGCGTGGCGCTTCCGATGCTGCTCACCGGCGGCGATGCTCGGGTGGTGTCGCGCGGGGTGCGGGTCCCTCACGCAGTGTGGCCAGACATGGTGTACGGCGGGCTGGAGGCGAGCTTTCCGCTGACCTTCGCTGAGCGCGCCGGTAAAATGGCCGGTGCGCCGAGGGTGCCCGAGCCCGTTGCGCTTGAAAAAATTCGCGCGGCGCTTGCATTTTCCATGCTGCTTTGACAGAATGCAGCGCGTTCCAAGGCAGCAGGTCAGCGTGAAAGCGCGACAGGTTATCCTGAAAAGCCATGATAAATTAAGTAAATATCTGGCTTGACACTGTTTTGGAGGCTGGCATAATGTGCCGCCACAGATGGAGAGGTTCCCGAGTGGCCAAAGGGAGCAGACTGTAAATCTGCCGCGAAAGCTTCGAAGGTTCGAATCCTTCCCTCTCCACCAGTTTTACGGCAACGGCTTTTGCGTTGTCTGGGGTTAAAGGCCGCAAGGCATGTATACGGTTGAGCTTGCCGGTTTTTGATTCTTTGATAGTCAAGCGGGTGTAGTTCAATGGTAGAACCTCAGCCTTCCAAGCTGATGGTGCGGGTTCGATTCCCGCCACCCGCTCCAGTTTAGCGTTTGCTGTGATTGTGCTCATGTAGCTCAGGGGTAGAGCACACCCTTGGTAAGGGTGAGGTCGACGGTTCAATTCCGTCCATGAGCTCCATATTATGAAAAAAGCGGGCATTGCTCGCTTTTTTTGTCTTTGTCACCGCGGCTTATGCGGTAGGCGAAGTGTAAGGGTTGTCAGATAGTGGTTTCTTGGCTATTATGGCGCCCGCTGTAGCGTAGGTGTGCCGACGCACACCATGATACAGGCCAGTGGCTCAATTGGCAGAGCAGCGGTCTCCAAAACCGCAGGTTGGGGGTTCGAGTCCCTCCTGGCCTGCCAACCTTCCCCAGGTTGGTACGTCTTTTATCCAGAATTCCAGATCGCTCGCTGCACCCTGAGGAGTCTCGTTTTTATGAAGCCTAGTTCCGTAAAACATGGCGCAGAGGTGCAACAGTCGCGTCATGACGGGCTCAAGTGGGCGGCGGTCGTGGCGCTGCTTGTCGTTGCAGTCGTCGGTAATGTCTATTTTGCTGATATCGCGTTGCTCTATCGTGTGCTGGGCGTGGTGCTTCTGTGCGCCGCGGCCGGCTTGATTGCGTTGACCACCACCAAGGGGCGCGCATTGGTAGAGCTTGCGGTAAGCGCTAAGAAAGAGATTCAGCGCGTTGTATGGCCAACTCGGCCCGAAACCATTCAGACCACCGCCATCGTGCTGGTGGCCGTACTGGTCGTCGGTCTGATGCTCTGGTTGATTGACACTCTTCTTGGCTGGGCAATGTCCGGCGTCATTGGTTAGGAGTTTGCATGTCCAAACGTTGGTACGTCGTCCACGCCTATTCCGGCTTTGAAAAGCACGTGATGCGCTCGCTCCTTGAGCGGGTGAAAATGTACGGCATGGAAGACCGCTTTGGCGAAATTCTGGTGCCGACGGAAGAAGTGGTCGAGATGCGCGACGGCAAGCGCCGTAAGAGCGAGCGCAAGTTCTACCCGGGCTACGTGCTGGTCGAAATGGAAATGGTCGACGAAACCTGGCACCTGGTGAACGAAACGCCCCGCGTGATGGGCTTTATCGGTGGAACCAAAGAGAAGCCTGCGCCGATCACCACGCGTGAAGCCGACGCTATTTTGCACCGCGTCAAAGACGGCACCGATAAGCCGCGCCCCAAGACAATGTTCGAGCCCGGTCAGTCGGTCCGCGTGACCGATGGCCCGTTTGCCGACTTCAACGGTGTCGTTGAAGAAGTGAACTACGAAAAGAGCCGCCTGCAGGTCAGCGTGCTGATCTTCGGGCGTGCTACGCCTGTGGAGCTCGAGTTCTCCCAGGTCGAGAAAGAGTAAGTAAAGAAAGAGTAAAGACAGACAAGTTGTTTCGTGCAGGGTAAGCCCCTGCTAACCCCGGGGAGCCGCAAGGCGTTATCACCCAATTGGAGTAATAAGCATGGCCAAGAAAGTACAGGCTTATATCAAACTGCAGGTCGCTGCAGGTAAAGCCAATCCGAGTCCCCCCGTGGGCCCTGCGCTGGGTCAGCACGGCGTGAACATCATGGAATTCTGTAAGGCGTTCAACGCAGAAACCCAGGACATCGAGCCGGGTCTGCCGACGCCGGTCGTGATCACGGTCTACTCTGACCGTAGTTTCACGTTCGTCACTAAAACGCCGCCGGCCGCCGTTCTGCTGAAAAAAGCAGCGGGCATCAAGTCCGGTTCCGGCGAGCCGAACAAGCAAAAAGTCGGCACCGTGACGCGCGAGCAGCTTGAAGAGATCGCCAAAACCAAAGAGCCGGACATGACCGCGTCCGATCTTGACGCCGCGGTACGCACGATCGCTGGTAGCGCTCGTAGCATGGGCCTAAACGTGGAGGGTCTCTGATCATGGCTAAACTATCCAAGCGCGCGAAGATCATTCGTGAAAAAGTAGACGCCAAAAAAGCGTACTCCCTGGAAGAAGCGGTTGCGCTTCTCTCCGAGCTTTCTACCGTGAAGTTCAAAGAGTCCGTCGACGTTGCGATCAACCTGGGTGTTGATCCGCGTAAATCCGACCAGGTCGTTCGTGGTGCCACCGTTATGCCTAACGGTACCGGTAAAGACGTGCGCGTAGCCGTCTTCACCCAGGGCGCCAACGCCGACGCCGCTAAAGAAGCCGGCGCCGACATCGTGGGTATGGATGAGCTCGCCGAGCAGGTCAAAAAAGGCGTGATGGACTTTGACGTCGTCATCGCCTCGCCGGACGCCATGCGCGTTGTCGGTCAGCTCGGTCAAATCCTTGGCCCGCGTGGCCTGATGCCGAACCCGAAAGTCGGCACCGTGACCCCGGACGTCGCCACGGCCGTTAAAAATGCCAAGGCCGGCCAGGTACGTTTCCGTACCGACAAAAACGGTATTATCCACACCACGCTGGGTAAAATCGATTTTGACGCCTCCGCGGTACAGGGCAATCTGGAAGCGCTGGTCGCCGACCTTAAGCGCCTCAAGCCGAGCACCTCCAAAGGTGTTTACTTGAAGAAAATGACACTGTCCACCACCATGGGCCCGGGTGTCACCATCGACCATTCCAGCTACGTATAAACGAAGCGGTTCGGTGGATGGCGGGCCAAGTGCCCGATGAAGCAAGAACGGTAAAGAAAGAGTTAAGCAAGAACTTTGCGGTCCTCTGCCCGGTACGCCAGGCAGAGCACCGTCAAAGACCGCAGGTGCCACCCCCGGTTTTCCGGGCTGGCTTAATCGCTTAAGAGCGCCTGCGCAGATGGTGTGGCCGCCAGTTGGTTGATGCTTTTTTGAGCGACGCTTTTCTGGTGAGCACCATCCCCAAGGCTTTTAGGGTGCATTTGACCCTAAAAGAGATGGTAACCACCGGACCTTTGAGGTCCGGCACGAAGGAGTGATCACTGTGCCACTAGCACTTGAAGGCAAGAAAGCGATTGTTGCCGAGGTGAGTGAAGCGGCCAAGGACGCACTCTCCGTCGTAGTTGCCGATTCTCGCGGCGTAACGGTTGGCAAAATGACCGACCTGC
The DNA here is from genome assembly GCF_970647075.1 of Vreelandella mediterranea. NCBI lineage: Bacteria > Pseudomonadati > Pseudomonadota > Gammaproteobacteria > Oceanospirillales > Halomonadaceae > Vreelandella > Vreelandella mediterranea. The sequence continues at coordinate 173,125 of NZ_OZ310198.1, forward strand.
GCAAGCAAGCGCGCGAGAATGGCGTCCAGATTCGTGTTGTGCGCAACACGCTGGCACGCCGCGCCCTCGAGGGCACTCAGTGGGAGTGCCTGAACGAGAGCTTTGTTGGTCCGACTCTGTTGGCTTTCTCCACCGATCATCCGGGCGCTGCCGCTCGTTTGTTCAAGGAGTTTTCCAAAACCGAGCAGAACTTCGAAGTCAAGGCGCTGGCCTACGAAGGTGAGCTGATCCCGGCTGCCGACATTGACCGTCTGGCAACCCTCCCGACCTACGACGAGGCGATTGCCAAGTTGATGTCGGTCATGAAAGAAGCCTCTGCTGGCAAGCTGGTTCGTACTCTGGCCGCGCTGCGCGACCAGAAGCAGGAAGAAGCCGCTTAAGGCACTTCTCTGCCGGCATCCCAGGCCTTGTGGCCTGACTGCCTGAACCGAGCAATGAAACCTGAGTCTACAGACTCCCGCAAAGTTAGGAATGAAACAATGGCACTGTCCAAAGACGATATCATCAATGCTGTAGCCGACATGTCCGTAATGGAAGTCGCTGAGCTGATCGAAGCAATGGAAGAGAAGTTCGGCGTATCCGCAGCGGCAGCCGTTGTCGCGGGCCCGGGCGGCGGCGAAGCAGCTGCTGAAGAAGAGCAGACTGAATTCGACCTGGTTCTGACCTCTGCTGGTGACAAGAAAGTTAACGTCATCAAAGCCGTTCGTGAAATCACCGGTCTTGGCCTGAAAGAAGCCAAGGGTGCCGTTGACGGCGCGCCGGCCACGCTGAAAGAAGGCATGTCCAAGGACGACGCAGAAGCAGCGAAGACCAAGCTGGAAGAAGCGGGCGCATCCGTCGAGCTCAAGTAATTCTTGTGCCGGCGGCTTTACGCTTAGCGTAAGCTTCCACGGCTGGCGGCGGGCAACTCCCGCTGCCGGCCTTTTTCTGTTGTAACTGGCATCATTGGATGCATCGTGTTATGCAGAAGGGCTGCCTGAGGGCAGTAACAACAGTAAGACCGGTGTTTGGTATCGGCATTCAAGGTTTTTATACCTTAATGAGCGTCCGATAACACTGTTATCTATCAAGATTTTTGACGGCGAGCTACCGATTTAGGAGCTTGCTGTCTGCGTCTGAAACGCCCGCGGGGCAGATGACCACGCATCGGCCACCCATGGTGAACAAGCTGGGGAATACAGATGGCTTACTCATATACTGAGAAAAAACGCATCCGCAAGGATTTCGGCAAACTGCCCCAAGTGATGGATGTGCCTTACTTGCTGGCGATCCAGCTTGATTCCTACTACGACTTTCTCCAGCAGGACCGTTCGCCTGATGAGCGTCACGAGGTCGGTCTGAATGCGGCGTTTAAGTCCGTGTTTCCAATCGAGAGCTTTTCTGGCAACGCCGCACTCGAGTATGTCAGCTACCGTTTCGGCACGCCGGCATTCGATGTAAAAGAGTGCCAGCTGCGCGGTGTTACCTACTCGGCGCCGCTGCGCGTGAAGGTTCGCTTGATCATTTACGATCGCGACTCTTCCAATAAAGCCATCAAAGATATCAAAGAGCAAGAAGTCTACATGGGGGAAATCCCCCTGATGACCGAGAACGGTACCTTCGTCATCAACGGTACCGAGCGGGTAATCGTCTCCCAGCTCCACCGCTCACCCGGTGTGTTTTTCGACCACGATAAAGGCAAGAGCCACTCGTCGGGCAAGCTGCTCTATTCAGCGCGCGTGATTCCTTACCGTGGCTCCTGGCTCGACTTCGAGTTCGACCCGAAAGACAACGTGTTCGTGCGTATCGACCGTCGTCGGAAGCTGCCGGCCTCGGTACTGATGCGTGCGCTTGGCATGAGCACCGAAGAGATCCTCGACGAGTTCTTCGAGACCAGCAAGTTCCACATCGAGAAATCCGGTTTCTCCGTGGAGCTCGTTCCGTCGCGCCTGCGGGGTGACACCGCTACGTTCGACATCAAGGACGGTAACGGCGAGATCATCGTCGAAGAGGGCCGTCGGATCACCCAGAAGCATATTCGTCAGCTTGAAAAAGCCGGCCTCGAGCGTCTGGAAGTGCCGATGGAGTATCTCTATGGCAAGACTCTGGCGAAAGACCAGGTCGATGCCAAGACCGGCGAGTTGATCGTCAACTGCAACAGCGAAATCACTCCAGAAGTCCTCGAGCGTATGGCGCAGGGCGGCATTACGCACGTCGAAACGCTCTACACCAACGATCTGGACTGCGGTTCGTTCATCTCCGATACCTTGAAGCTCGACACCACCGGTTCGCAGCTCGAGGCCCTCGTTGAGATCTACCGCATGATGCGCCCCGGCGAGCCGCCTACCAAGGAAGCTGCCGAGACGCTGTTCCACAACCTGTTCTTCACCGAAGACCGTTACGATCTGTCCGGTGTCGGCCGCATGAAGTTCAACCGCCGCCTGCGTCGCGATGCCGACACCGGTGCTGGCGTACTGGACCGTACCGATATCCTCGACGTGCTGCGCGAGCTGATCAACATTCGTAACGGCTTTGGCGACGTCGACGACATCGACCACTTGGGTAACCGCCGTATTCGCTGCGTAGGCGAAATGGCCGAGAACCAGTTCCGTGTCGGTCTGGTGCGCGTCGAGCGCGCGGTCAAAGAGCGTCTTTCCATGGCGGAAAGCGAAGGCCTGATGCCTCAGGATCTGATCAACGCCAAGCCGGTCGCGGCGGCGGTGAAAGAGTTCTTTGGCTCGAGCCAGCTTTCCCAGTTCATGGACCAGAACAACCCGCTCTCCGAGGTCACGCACAAGCGTCGTGTATCCGCCCTCGGCCCGGGTGGTCTGACCCGTGAGCGTGCCGGTTTCGAAGTACGTGACGTACACGCCACGCACTACGGCCGTCTATGCCCGATCGAAACGCCGGAAGGCCCGAACATCGGCTTGATCAACTCGCTGGCGACCTACAGCCATACCAACAGCTACGGCTTCCTCGAGACACCGTACCGTAAGGTCAACTCAGGTCAGGTCACCGACGATATCGTTCACCTGTCGGCCATCGAAGAGGGCGACTTCGTTATCGCCCAGGCGTCGGCGGCGGTCAATGAAGCCGGTCAGCTTAGTGATGACCTGGTACAGGTCCGTCACCGTGGCGAAACCACCTTCATGCGTCCCGAGCAGGTGACCTTGATGGACGTTTCTCCGCGTCAGGTCGTATCGGTGGCCGCGGCCCTGATTCCGTTTTTGGAGCACGATGACGCCAACCGCGCCTTGATGGGTGCGAACATGCAGCGTCAGGCCGTTCCGACACTGCGCGCCGACAAGCCGCTCGTCGGTACCGGTATGGAGCGCTTCGTGGCGCGGGACTCCGGCGTTTGCGCCGTGGCGCGTCGTGGCGGCGTGATCGATTCCGTCGACGCACGTCGCGTCGTGGTACGGGTCAATGAAGATGAAATCATCGGCGGTGAAGCCGGCGTTGATATCTACAACCTGACCAAGTACACGCGCTCCAACCAGAACACCTGCATGAACCAGCGCCCGATCGTTCGCCCCGGCGACGACGTAGCGCGCGGCGACATTCTCGCCGACGGCCCGTCCGTGGACATGGGTGATCTGGCCTTGGGTCAGAACATGCGCATCGCGTTCATGCCCTGGAACGGCTACAACTTCGAGGACTCCATCCTGCTCTCCGAGCGGGCCGTCCAGGAAGACCGTTTCACGACGATCCACATCCAAGAGCTGACCTGTGTGTCCCGCGACACCAAGCTCGGCCCGGAAGAGATCACCTCGGACATTCCCAACGTCGGCGAATCGGCGCTTGGCAAGCTGGACGAGGCCGGCGTGGTCTACATCGGTGCCGAAGTCGGCCCGGGTGACATTCTGTGCGGTAAGGTTACGCCCAAAGGGGAAACCCAGCTGACGCCGGAGGAAAAGCTGCTACGTGCCATCTTCGGCGAGAAGGCGTCCGACGTTAAGGACACCTCGCTGCGCGCCCCGACCGGTATGAAGGGTACGGTCATCGACGTGCAGGTCTTCACCCGCGACGGCGTCGAAAAAGACTCGCGCGCACTCTCCATCGAGCAGATGCAGCTCGACGAAGTGCGTAAGGATCTTCAGGAGACCTACCGTATCGCCGAAGACGCCACCTTCGAGCGTCTCAAGCGTACCTTGGACGGCCAGGCGGTCAACGGCGGCCCGAACCTGAAAAAAGACGACGTGCTCGACGAAGCGTACCTGGAAGAGCTTCCGCGTCAGCAGTGGTTCAAGCTGCGCATGCAGGACGAGTCGTTCAACGAACTGCTGGCCCAGGCCGACGAGCAGCTCGAGAACCGCCGCAAGGAGATGGACGAGCGTTTCGAAGACAAGAAGCGCAAGCTCACTCAAGGCGACGACTTGGCGCCGGGCGTTCTGAAAATCGTCAAGGTCTACATGGCCGTGAAGCGCCGCATTCAGCCGGGCGACAAAATGGCCGGCCGTCACGGTAACAAGGGTGTTATCTCCGCGATCATGCCGGTCGAAGACATGCCGTTCGACGAGAAGGGCGAGCCGGTCGACGTGGTACTGAACCCCCTCGGTGTACCGTCGCGTATGAACGTGGGTCAGATTCTTGAAACCCACTTGGGTATGGCCGCACGCGGACTGGGTGTGAAGATCGACGCGATGCTGCGCGACGCGCGTGGCCAGCAGATTGCCGAGATTCGCGACTTCCTGGGACAGGTCTACAACACCCCGGGTACCCGTCTCGAGGACATCGACTCGCTCAGTGACGAAGAAGTCATTGCACTGGCGAAGAACCTCAAGGGCGGGGTCCCGATGGCAACGCCGGTATTCGACGGTGCCAAGGAGCACGAGATCAAGCATCTGCTGAAGCTTGCAGATATCCCGGAGTCGGGCCAGATGAAGCTGTACGACGGCCGTACCGGCGACATGTTTGACCGTCCGGTGACCGTTGGCTACATGTACATGCTGAAGCTGAACCACCTGGTCGACGACAAGATGCACGCACGTTCTACCGGCTCGTACTCGCTGGTGACCCAGCAGCCGCTGGGTGGTAAAGCGCAGTTCGGTGGCCAGCGCTTTGGTGAAATGGAAGTGTGGGCGCTGGAAGCTTACGGCGCCGCGTACACGCTACAAGAGATGCTCACCGTCAAGTCGGATGACGTCGAGGGCCGCACCAAGATGTACAAGAACATCGTGGATGGCGACCACACCATGCAGGCAGGCATGCCGGAGTCCTTCAACGTACTCGTGAAGGAAATCCGCTCGCTGGGCATCGATATCGAGTTAGAGAGCTAGGAGCTGTCCAATGAAAGATTTGGTGAAAGTACTCAAATCGCAGTCTCAGTCCGAAGAGTTCGACGCGATCAAGATAACACTTGCGTCGCCGGACATGATTCGCTCCTGGTCGTTTGGCGAGGTGAAAAAGCCTGAGACCATCAACTACCGGACGTTCAAGCCCGAGCGCGACGGGCTGTTCTGTGCCAAGATCTTTGGCCCGGTAAAGGACTACGAGTGCCTGTGCGGCAAGTACAAGCGCATGAAGCACCGCGGCATCATCTGTGAGAAGTGCGGCGTCGAAGTGACCAAGGCCGCCGTGCGCCGTGAGCGCATGGGCCACATCGAGCTGGCATCCCCGGTTGCGCACATCTGGTTTTTGAAATCCTTGCCGTCACGCATCGGCATGTTCCTGGACATGACGCTGCGCGATATCGAGCGCGTGCTGTATTTCGAATCCTTCGTCGTCATCGACCCGGGTATGACCACCCTCGAGCGTGGTCAGCTCTTGAACGACGAGCAGTACTTCGAGGCGCTCGAAGAGTTCGGCGACGACTTCGATGCCCGTATGGGCGCCGAAGCGGTGCAGGAACTCTTGAAAGACATCGATCTGGAAGAAGAGATCAACACGCTGCGCGAAGAGATTCCGCAGACCAACTCTGAAACCAAGATCAAGAAGCTTTCCAAGCGTTTGAAACTGCTGGAAGCGTTCTACCACTCCGGCAATGCGCCGGCGTGGATGGTCATGGAAGTGCTGCCCGTTCTACCGCCGGATCTACGTCCGCTGGTACCGCTGGACGGCGGCCGCTTCGCGACCTCGGATCTCAACGACCTTTATCGTCGTGTGATCAACCGTAACAACCGCCTGAAGCGTCTGCTCGATCTGAACGCGCCGGACATCATCGTGCGCAACGAGAAGCGTATGCTTCAAGAAGCGGTCGATGCGCTGCTGGACAACGGCCGCCGCGGTCGGGCGATCACGGGCTCCAACAAGCGCCCGCTAAAATCCCTGGCCGACATGATCAAGGGTAAGCAGGGTCGTTTTCGTCAGAACTTGCTGGGTAAGCGCGTCGACTACTCGGGCCGTTCGGTGATTACCGTGGGTCCGACGCTGCGCCTGCACCAGTGTGGTCTGCCGAAGAAAATGGCGCTCGAGCTGTTCAAGCCGTTCATCTACTCCAAGCTTCAATCGCTGGGCTTTGCCTCAACGATCAAGGCCGCGAAGAAGATGGTCGAGCGTGAGCTTCCGGAAGTGTGGGACATCCTGGCCGATGTCATCCGCGAACACCCGGTACTCTTGAACCGTGCCCCGACGCTTCACCGTCTGGGTATCCAGGCGTTCGAGCCGCTTCTGATCGAAGGTAAAGCGATCCAGCTGCACCCGCTGGTGTGTGCCGCCTACAACGCCGACTTCGACGGTGACCAGATGGCGGTTCACGTACCGCTGACACTGGAAGCCCAGCTCGAAGCCCGTGCGCTGATGATGGCCACCAATAACGTGCTGTCGCCGGCCAACGGCGAGCCGATCATCGTGCCGTCTCAGGACGTGGTGCTGGGTCTTTACTACATGACCCGCGAGAAGATCAACGCGAAAGGCGAGGGCATGGTGTTCTCCGGCCTCAACGAGGTCGAGCGCGCCTTCGGTACCCAAACCGTATCCCTACACGCCCGGGTCAAGGTTCGCCTCGACGAGGTCGTCGTCGACGAAGAGACCGGCGAGCGTAGCGACAAGCGCTCCATCTACGACACTACCGTCGGCCGGGCGCTTCTGTACCGCATTCTGCCCGAAGGCGTGCCTTTCGAGCTCATCGACAAGCCGATGAAGAAGAAGGCGATCTCCGGGTTGATCAACGAGGTGTACCGCCGCTCAGGGCTCAAGCCCACGGTCATCTTCGCCGACCAGCTGATGTACACCGGTTTCCGTTTGGCGACCTGGTCCGGTGCGTCCATCGGCGTCAACGACTTCGTCATCCCGGACGCCAAGACCGAGATCGTCGACGCGGCGGAAGCCGAAGTCAAAGAGATCGAAGACCAGTTCTCCTCGGGTCTTGTGACCGCGGGCGAGAAGTACAACAAGGTCATCGATATCTGGTCCAAGGCCAACGATAAGGTGGCCAAGGCGATGATGACGGGTATCTCGAAAGAGACCGTGATCGACCGTGATGGCAACGAAGTCGAGCAGGACTCGTTCAACAGCGTCTTCATCATGGCCGACTCCGGTGCCCGGGGTAGTGCGGCTCAGATTCGTCAGCTCGCCGGTATGCGGGGCCTGATGGCCAAGCCGGATGGCTCGATCATCGAAACGCCGATCGTCGCCAACTTCCGTGAAGGTCTGAACGTACTTCAGTACTTCATCTCGACCCACGGTGCGCGTAAAGGTCTGGCGGATACGGCCCTGAAAACGGCCAACTCCGGTTACCTGACGCGCCGCCTGGTCGACGTGGCCCAGGATCTGGTCATCACCGAGACCGACTGTGGCACCGAGAACGGTCTGACGCTGCACCCGATCATCGAGGGTGGCGACATCATCGTACCGCTTTCCCAGCGCGTACTCGGCCGCGTCGTGGCGCTCGACGTCATCGACCCGAGCACCGAGGAAGTGTTGATTGCGCGCAACACCCTGCTCGACGAAGCCTGGTGTGCCGCACTCGACACCATGGGTGTCGACGAGATCGTGGTGCGTTCGACGATTACCTGTGACACGGCGCACGGTGTGTGCTCGTCCTGCTACGGCCGCGATCTGGCCCGTGGACACCAGGTCAACATCGGTGAGTCCGTCGGCGTCATCGCCGCGCAGTCTATCGGTGAGCCGGGTACCCAGCTGACCATGCGTACCTTCCACATCGGTGGCGCGGCCTCGCGTTCATCTGCGGTGGACAGCGTTCAGGTCAAGCACGGCGGTAAGGTACGCCTGCACAACATCAAGCACGTCGAGCGCGCTGACGGCAAGCTGGTCGTGGTATCACGCTCCAGTGCCCTGGCCGTCGCCGACGACCACGGCCGTGAGCGCGAGTACTACAAGCTGCCTTATGGTGCCGAGCTTTCGGTACGCGACGGCGACGTCGTCGATGCCGGCGCTACCGTGGCCAAGTGGGATCCGCACACCCACCCGATCGTGGCCGAAGTAGAAGGTAAGGCGCAGTTCATCGATCTTGACGAGGGTGTCACCATGCACCGCTCCGTCGACGAAATGACCGGTCTTTCCTCTATCGAGGTGATCGAGTCTGCGGCACGCCCGATGGCCGGCCGTGACAAGCGCCCGATGGTCATGCTGCAGGACGCCGCCGGCGAGTACGTGTCGGTTTCCGGCTCCAATACGCCGGTTCAATACCTGCTGCCGGGTAACTCGATCATCTCCGCCGACGACGGCGCGAGCATCGGTGTCGGTGAGGTCGTGGCCCGTATTCCGGTCGAAGCGTCGGGTAACAAGGACATCACCGGTGGTCTGCCGCGGGTTGCTGACTTGTTCGAGGCGCGTAAGCCGAAAGAGTCCGCGATCCTTGCCGAAATCAGCGGTGTGGTGAGCTTCGGTAAAGAGACCAAGGGCAAGCGTCGTCTGACGATTACCCCGGAAACCGGCGATGCGTTCGAAGCGCTGATTCCGAAATGGCGTCAGATCGCGGTATTCGAAGGCGAGACCGTCGAGAAGGGCGAAGTCATCTCCGATGGCCCGAGCAATCCGCACGACATCCTGCGTCTTCTGGGTGTGGCGGAACTCGCCAAGTACATCACGGCCGAAGTACAGGATGTTTACCGCTTGCAGGGCGTAGGCATCAACGACAAGCACATCGAAGTAATCGTGCGTCAGATGCTGCGTAAGGTCGAGATCACCGATTCGGGTGATTCCGACTTCATCACCGGTGACCAGGCTGAGCTCGTACGCGTGCTCGAGCAGAACGAGCGCCTCGAGAAAGAGGGCAAGTTCCCGGCCAAGTGCAACCGCCTGCTGCTGGGTATCACCAAGGCGAGCCTGGCGACCGAGTCGTTCATTTCGGCGGCCTCGTTCCAGGAAACCACGCGGGTACTCACCGAAGCCGCGGTAACGGGCAAGCGCGACTACCTGCGCGGCTTGAAAGAAAACGTGGTGGTTGGGCGTCTGATTCCGGCAGGTACCGGACTGACCCACCACGCCGAGCGTCGTCGCAAGCGCGAAGACGTCGAGCGCCAGTTCAATCCCTCGGCCACCGAGGTTGAACAGGAGCTGGGTGCACAGCTAACCGCTCTCGATACTGACGACGAGCTTTAAGAAAGCCTTTGATCAGCATCGAATGGCGTTAGCCAAGTACCAGGCGGCTGGCCTTTGGGCGGCGGTCTTGCCGGCGAAAATGCCGGCAAGACTTGACGCAACCCATGGCCAGCCATTAGAATGCGCAGCCTTTAACAGTGGGGTGGGTGCGCCCGCGACCACGAAAAAGGCCAAGGCAACCATTGGAGTCAGCTAAACACCATGGCAACGATTAATCAGCTAGTGCGCAAGCCGCGCAAGCGCCCCGTCACCAAAAGTGACGTGCCCGCGCTTCAGGCTTGTCCGCAAAAGCGCGGCGTATGTACGCGCGTTTACACCACCACCCCGAAGAAGCCGAACTCGGCCCTGCGTAAGGTTTGCCGTGTGCGCCTGACCAACGGGTACGAAGTCGCTTCCTACATCGGTGGTGAAGGTCACAACCTGCAGGAACACTCGGTCGTTCTGATCCGCGGCGGTCGTGTTAAGGATTTGCCCGGTGTGCGTTATCACACCGTTCGTGGCGCCCTTGATACCTCTGGCGTTCAGAATCGTCGCCAGGGTCGTTCCAAGTACGGTACCAAGAAGCCGAAGTCCTAAGACTCGCGGTCTCTTTAATACGAATTTGCTGGTCTGATAAGAGTAAGGTCGGGCGACGCCGAAAGGCGACTATAAGCCCCGGGTTTACCTGAAGGATCCTTAAACGAGGGCTTATCATGCCTAGAAGAAGAGTTGTAGCCAAACGCGAAATACTGCCGGATCCGAAGTTCGGAAGTGAGCGTCTGGCGAAGTTCATGAACCACCTGATGACCAGCGGCAAGAAGTCCGTAGCTGAGCGCATCGTATACGGTGCGTTGGACAGGGTTGCCGAGCGTAGTAATGAAGAGCCGCTGGAAATCTTCGACAAGGCGCTGGAAGCTATTCAGCCGATGGTCGAAGTCAAGTCGCGCCGCGTAGGTGGTGCGACCTATCAGGTGCCGGTCGAAGTTCGCCCGTCACGTCGTCAGGCGCTCGCAATGCGCTGGCTGGTAGACGCTGCGCGTCGCCGCGGTGAGAAAACGATGGTTCAACGCCTGGCAGGCGAAATGCTGGATGCCGCAGAAGGCAAAGGCTCTGCAGTTAAGAAGCGTGAAGACGTGCATCGTATGGCTGAAGCCAACAAAGCCTTCTCTCACTATCGTTTCTAAGCTCGGCGCTGCCAAGTGTGGGTTTTTTATGCCCCGTTGCGCGCGCCACACACTGTGTGACGTCGCTGCAACTCTCCGCCGCTATCCGCTGATGGCGGCGGTGGCATAAAAAAAGTCGCAGCTTTATTAACGAGCATCGCCAACTAACGGGAGTTTCACCGTGGCACGCAAGACTCCACTAAAGCGTTATCGCAATATCGGTATCGTGGCCCACGTTGACGCGGGTAAAACCACGACAACCGAGCGCGTACTGTTCTACACCGGCCTCTCCCACAAAGTGGGTGAAGTGCACGACGGTGCCGCGACCATGGACTGGATGGAGCAGGAGCAGGAGCGTGGTATCACTATCACCTCAGCTGCGACGACCTGTTTCTGGCAGGGCATGAGCAAGCAGTTCGACGAGCACCGCATCAACATCATCGACACCCCCGGGCACGTTGACTTCACGATCGAAGTCGAGCGTTCCTTGCGTGTTCTCGATGGTGCGGTCGTCGTTCTGTGTGGTTCCTCCGGCGTTCAGCCGCAGACGGAAACCGTATGGCGCCAAGCCAACAAGTATGAAGTTCCGCGCATGGTCTTCGTCAACAAGATGGACCGTACCGGCGCTGACTTCTTCATGGTTCTCGATCAGCTCAAAGAGCGTTTGGGTGCCAACGCCGTGCCGATCCAGATCAACTGGGGCACGGAAGAAGACTTCAAAGGCGTCATCGATCTCATTCAGATGAAAGCGATTCTGTGGGACGAAGAAAACAAGGGCATGAACTACGACCTCGTCGATATCCCGGCCGATCTCCAGGAGACCGCCGAGAAGTATCGTGAAGAGATGGTCGAGTCTGCTGCTGAAGCCTCTGAAGAGCTGATGGACAAGTACCTCGAAGAGGGCGAGCTGTCCATCGAAGAGATCAAGGCGGGTCTGCGTGCGCGGACACTGGCCAACGAGATCGTGCTGGTTACCTGTGGTTCCGCGTTCAAGAACAAGGGCGTACAGGCGGTGCTGGACGGCGTTATCGAATACATGCCGTCACCCACCGAAGTCAAGCCGATCGAAGGTGAGCTGGACGACAAAGACGGCACCATCGAGACCCGTGAAGCCGACGATGATCAACCGTTCGCGGCGCTGGCGTTCAAAATCGCCACCGACCCCTTCGTTGGTACGTTGACCTTCATTCGCGTTTACTCGGGCGTTCTGAACTCTGGCGACGGTGTCTTCAACTCCGTTAAGTCGAAGAAAGAGCGTGTGGGCCGTATCGTACAGATGCACTCCAACTCGCGTGAAGAGATCAAGGAAGTGCGTGCCGGCGATATCGCGGCATGTATCGGCCTGAAAGACGTCACCACGGGTGACACTCTGTGCGATATCGACCACAAGATCGTGCTCGAGCGCATGGAATTCCCGGAACCGGTTATCTCGGTAGCAGTTGAGCCGAAATCCAAGCCGGACCAGGAAAAAATGGGTGTGGCACTGGGCAAGCTGGCCCAGGAAGACCCCTCTTTCCGCGTGCAGACCGACGAAGAAACCGGCCAGACCATCATTTCGGGTATGGGCGAGCTTCACCTGGACATCCTCGTTGACCGTATGCGTCGCGAGTTCAAGGTAGAAGCCAACATCGGTAAGCCGCAGGTCGCCTACCGCGAAACCATTCGCGGCAGCGTCGAGCAGGAAGGCAAGTTCGTACGCCAATCCGGTGGTCGTGGTCAGTTCGGTCACGTTTACCTGCGTATCGAGCCGCTGACTGCTGAAGAGAAAGGCGAAGGCGATGATGAAATCTTCTTCAAATTCGTCTCTGAAATCGTGGGCGGTGTGGTTCCGAAGGAGTACGTCCCTGCGGTTGAGAAGGGTGCCTACGAGCAGCTGAAAAATGGTGTCATCGCGGGCTACCCGATGATCGACGTCAAGGTTACGCTGTTCGACGGCTCCTACCACGACGTGGACTCTAACGAGACTGCGTTCAAGATTGCTTCTTCCATGGCGATCAAAGAGGGTGCCAGGAAGGCCAAGGCCGTGCTGCTGGAGCCGGTGATGAAGGTCGAGGTCGTGACCCCCGAAGACTTTATGGGTGACGTCATGGGCGACCTGAACCGTCGTCGCGGCTTGGTGCAGGGCATGGATGACTCCTCTTCCGGTAAGATCATCCGTGCAACGGTGCCGCTGGGTGAGATGTTCGGTTACGCAACCGATCTACGCTCTCAGACCCAGGGCCGTGCGAGCTACTCCATGGAGTTCGCGAAGTACGATGAGGCGCCCAACAGCGTCGTTGAAGCCGTCATCAACCAAAACGGTTAACCGTTAGCTAACGTAAAGAGGTTATAGCAGTGGCTAAGGAAAAATTTGAACGTTCCAAACCGCATATCAACGTCGGCACCATCGGTCACGTCGACCACGGTAAAACGACTCTGACAGCGGCCCTGACGCGCGTGTCTGCTGAAGTTTTCGGCGGTGACTGGCGTGAGTTCGATACCATCGATAACGCTCCTGAAGAGCGCGAGCGCGGTATCACCATCGCAACGTCTCACGTTGAGTATCAGTCCGAAGTGCGCCACTACGCGCACGTCGACTGCCCGGGACACGCCGACTACGTCAAGAACATGATCACCGGTGCGGCACAGATGGACGGCGCGATCCTGGTATGTTCCGCCGCTGACGGCCCCATGCCGCAGACCCGCGAGCACATCCTGCTGTCTCGTCAGGTTGGCGTTCCGTTCATCGTCGTGTTCCTGAACAAAGCGGACATGGTCGATGACGCAGAGCTGCTCGAATTGGTCGAAATGGAAGTTCGCGAGCTTCTAGACCAGTACGACTTCCCGGGCGACGACACGCCGATCATCACCGGTTCTGCGCTGATGGCGCTGGAAGGTAAAGACGACAACGGCATGGGTACGACCGCTGTTGCCGAGCTGATCAAAGCGCTTGACGCCTACATCCCGGAGCCGGAGCGTGCGATCGATCAGCCGTTCCTGATGCCGATCGAGGACGTATTCTCTATCTCTGGCCGTGGTACCGTTGTTACCGGTCGTGTAGAGCGTGGTCTCGTTAAAGCGGGTGAAGAAGTCGAAATCATCGGCATGAAAGACACCACCAAAACCACCGTTACCGGTGTTGAGATGTTCCGTAAGCTGCTCGACGAAGGTCGTGCAGGCGAGAACGTCGGTGCGCTTCTGCGTGGTACCAAGCGTGATGACGTCGAGCGTGGCCAGGTTCTGGCCAAGCCGGGCTCCATCAAGCCGCACACTGTCTTCGAAGCCGAAGTCTACGTACTGTCCAAAGACGAAGGCGGCCGCCACACGCCGTTCTTCAAGGGCTACCGTCCGCAGTTCTACTTCCGTACCACCGACGTAACCGGTACTTGTGAACTGCCGGAAGGCGTTGAAATGGTTATGCCGGGCGACAACATCCAGATGGTTGTTACCCTGATTGCGCCGATCGCCATGGAAGAAGGCCTGCGCTTCGCGATTCGCGAAGGCGGCCGTACCGTTGGTGCCGGCGTCGTAGCCAAGATCGTTCAGTAAGTTTTTAGCTGAATGACGAAGGGGGCTCTAAGGAGCCCCCTTTTCTGCGCATCAAGAGCAAATGTTTGACACTGTCTCTTGAGGTGCATATAATGCGCATCCTTTGAATGCGTGGGTAGACGGCTCGCGCCGTCGACATCCATTGGAGTTTAGGGCAAATGCAGAACCAAAAGATTCGCATTCGGTTGAAAGCGTTCGACCATCGCCTGATCGATCAGTCCACAGCGGAAATCGTAGAAACCGCTAAGCGTACTGGTGCTCAGGTCCGTGGGCCGATCCCGCTGCCGACCAACCGCGAGCGCTACACCATTCTGATTTCACCGCACGTCAACAAAGACGCGCGTGATCAGTATGAGATTCGTACGCACAAGCGCGTGCTCGACATCGTTGAGCCGACCGAGAAAACCGTTGATGCGCTGATGAAGCTCGACCTCGCCGCTGGCGTCGACGTGCAAATCAAGCTCGACTAATCACACTAGACACTTGCGGCCCAGCGATCATCGATTAACTGATCAGCAGCCGCCGCGCCGGGATGGCGCCATACAATGTGCTAGTGGAATGCTCTGGAAAGGGCAGCCATAGCGGGTGATAGCCCCGTACACTATAGGAGACTGAGTATGACTATCGGTTTAGTCGGTAAAAAGGCCGGGATGACCCGTGTCTTTACCGAAGACGGCGCATCCGTGCCCGTAACCGTTATTGAAGTGGATCCTAACCGTGTTACACGCGTAAAAACCGTCGAGTCCGACGGCTACGCAGCGGTTCAGATTACCACCGGCTCTCGCAAGGCCAAGCACCTCACCAAAGCGCAAGCTGGACAGTTTGCCAAGGCGGGTGTTGAGGCTGGTCGTTCACTGATGGAATTCCGCCTTGCAGAAGGTGAGGACGTTCCGGAAGTGGGTGGCGAACTCACCGTATCCCTCTTCGAAGCTGGTCAAATGATCGATGTGACCGGCACCTCTAAGGGTAAAGGCTTCCAGGGTGCTGTTAAGCGCTGGAATTTCCGTACCCAAGACAACAGCCATGGTAACTCCCTGTCGCACCGCGCGCCGGGTTCTATCGGCATGTGTCAGACCCCGGGTCGCGTATTTAAAGGCAAAAAGATGGCCGGTCAGATGGGTAACGCCCGCTGCACCGTGCAGAGCCTTGAGATCGTCCGTGTCGATGCCGAGCGTAACCTGCTGCTAATCAAGGGTGCTGTTCCGGGTGCAACCGGTAGCGACGTCATCGTTCGCAGCGCCGTGAAAGCTGGCTGAAGGGGATAATTACCAATGAATCTGAATCTTGCTGCAGGCACGGGTACCGTTGAAGTAGCCGACGCCACTTTTGGCAAAGAATTCAACGAAGCGCTGGTCCATCAGGTCGTTACTGCCTATTTGGCAGGTGGCCGTCAGGGCACCCGCGCTCAAAAGAATCGTTCCGACGTCCGTGGCGGTGGTAAAAAGCCGTGGCGTCAGAAAGGTACCGGTCGCGCACGTGCCGGCACCATCCGCTCTCCGCTATGGCGCAGTGGCGGCGTAACCTTCGCGGCACGCCCGCAGGATCACTCCCAGAAGGTTAACCGCAAGATGTACCGTGCGGCGATGCGCTCCATCCTGTCTGAGCTGGTACGCCAGGAACGTCTGGTTGCGGTTGAAGAGTTCAGCGTAGACGCGCCCAAGACCAAGCAGGTCGCTGCCAAGCTAAAAGAGCTCAACCTTGAAAAAGTGTTGATCGTCACCGATGAAATCGACGAAACGCTCTATTTAGCCGCGCGTAACCTTCCCCACGTGAGCGTGGTGGATGTCGCGGCAGCTGATCCGGTGAGCCTGGTTGCCTTCGATAAGGTCCTGATCACCGTCTCCGCCCTGCGTAAATTCGAGGAGAAGCTGGCATGAACCAGGAACGCGTATTCAAGGTTCTGCTTGGACCGCACGTGACCGAAAAGGCCGCGTCGGCCGCCGAGCGCAACCAGTACGTTTTCAAGGTGGCATCTGATGCTACCAAGCCCGAGATCAAAAAAGCCGTTGAAGCGCTGTTCGACAAGAAAGTCGGTAGTGTTCAGGTTTTGAATGTCAAGGGGAAAACCAAGCGTACTGCTCATGGTGTTGGCCTGCGTAAGGGTTACCGCAAAGCGTATGTGACCCTGGCTGCGGGCGAAACGCTCGAAGACTTCTCTGGCGCCGAATAAGGGCAGGAGTACGGATAATGGCAATCGTCAAGACCAAACCCACATCCGCCGGTCGCCGCCACGTCGTCAAGATCGTTGGTGAGCAGCTGTACAAGGGCCGCGCTTATGCGCCGCTTTTGGAAAAACAGTCCAAGTCCGGTGGCCGTAACAACTACGGTCGCATCACCACCCGCCACGTGGGCGGTGGTCACCGTAACCACTACCGTTTGATCGATTTCAAACGCACCAAGGATGGCGTTCCCGCCACCGTTGAGCGTCTTGAGCACGATCCGAACCGTAGTGCGCACATTGCGCTGCTGAAGTATGCCGATGGCGAGCGTCGTTACATCATCGCACCGAAAGGTGTCAGCGCGGGTGACGTGCTGGAATCCGGTGTTAACGCGCCCATCAAGAAAGGCAATGCCTTGCCGCTGCGCAATATCCCGCTCGGTTCTACCGTTCACGGTATCGAGCTGAAACCGGGTAAAGGCGCGCAGATTGCTCGCAGTGCCGGTACTAGCGCACAGCTGGTTGCGCGTGAAGGCAACTACGCCACCTTGCGTCTTCGCTCTGGCGAAATGCGTAAGATCCTGGCCGAGTGCCGCGCGACCCTGGGCGAAGTGAGCAACTCCGAGCACAGCCTGCGTCAACTTGGCAAGGCCGGTGCGAAGCGCTGGAGAGGCGTGCGTCCGACTGTTCGCGGTGTCGCGATGAACCCGGTAGACCACCCGCACGGTGGTGGTGAAGGCCGCACCAGCGGTGGTCGTCACCCGGTTTCCCCTTGGGGTATTCCGACCAAGGGTCACAAGACGCGTAAGAACAAGCGCACCGACAAGCTGATCGTACGTCGTCGTAACAAGACGCGTTGATCTAAATTGCCAAGACATTAAGAGGTAACGGCTGTGCCACGTTCACTGAAGAAAGGTCCATTTATCGACCTTCATCTTTTGAAGAAGGTCGAGACGGCAGTAGAAAAGAACGATCGCAAACCGATCAAGACCTGGTCGCGTCGTTCGATGATTCTGCCCAACATGGTAGGTCTCACCATCGCGGTCCATAACGGACGCCAGCATGTCCCGGTGCACGTCTCCGAGGAAATGGTGGGTCATAAACTTGGCGAATTCGCTGCTACTCGCACATATCGCGGGCATGCGGCGGATAAGAAAGCCAAACGGTAAGCCAGAGAGGATTGAGAGATGGAAGTCACAGCTAAGCTGAGTGGCGCTGCTTTATCCGCACAGAAGGCCCGTTTGGTGGCTGACCAAGTGCGCGGTAAACCGGTTGCCGAAGCTATTGACCTGCTGACCTTCTCCCCGAAGAAGGCTGCCAAGCTGGTTAAGAAAGTGCTTCAGTCCGCCATCGCGAATGCGGAAGAAAACAACGGCATGGACATCGACGAGCTGCGTGTCTCGACCATCTGCGTCGATGAGGGCATGACGCTCAAGCGTATCAAGCCGCGCGCCAAAGGCCGTGCGGATCGTATCTTGAAGCGCACCTGCCACATCACCGTCAAGGTAGCCGAGAAGTAGGAGTCGACCAGATGGGTCAGAAAGTCAATCCAATAGGCATTCGACTGGGCATTGTCAAAGACCATGCTTCTGTCTGGTATGCCGAGCGCGGCGCTTACGCCGATAAGCTCAATAACGATCTCGCAGTGCGCAGCTTTCTGGAAGAGCGTCTTAAAAACGCCTCCGTTAGCCATATCCATATCGAGCGCCCTGCGAACAATGCCCGCATCACCATTCACACTGCCCGTCCGGGTATCGTGATTGGTAAAAAAGGTGAAGATGTCGACCGCCTGCGTCGCGATCTTACCGAGATGATGGGCGTTCCGGTTCACGTGAACATCGAAGAAGTTCGCAAGCCGGAACTGGATGCCAAGCTCGTCGCCGCGAACGTTGCCGGCCAGCTTGAGCGTCGCGTGATGTTCCGTCGTGCGATGAAGCGCGCGGTCCAGAACGCCATGCGTTTGGGTGCTGGCGGTATCAAGATTCAGCTGTCAGGTCGTCTGGGCGGCGCCGAAATCGCACGTACCGAATGGTACCGCGAAGGTCGCGTTCCGCTGCATACCCTGCGTGCTGATATCGATTACGCCACATTTGAGGCTCACACCACCTATGGCGTTATCGGCGTCAAAGTGTGGATCTTCAAGGGTGAAATCCTCGGCGGTATCGAGGAAGTACGTGCCAAGGCCAAGCAGCAACAGCCTTCCGGCAACGCGCCCAAGAAGAAAGGTTCCAGATAAGGGGAGAGCGAGTCGATGTTACAGCCCAAGCGTATGAAATTCCGTAAGATGCAGAAAGGCCGCAACCGTGGCCTCGCGCATCGCGGAAGCAAGATCAGCTTCGGGGAATATGGCCTGAAAGCTACCGGTCGCGGCCGCATCACTGCGCGCCAGATCGAAGCCGGCCGTCGTGCGATCACGCGTCACGTCAAGCGTGGCGGTAAGATCTGGATCCGCGTATTCCCGGACAAGCCGATCTCCAAGAAGCCACTCGAAGTTCGTATGGGTAAAGGTAAGGGGTCTGTTGAGTACTGGGTAGCCCAGATCCAGCCGGGTCGGGTCCTGTACGAAATTGAAGGCGTATCCGAAGAGCTGGCCCGTGAAGCATTTGATCTGGCCGCACAGAAGATGCCCTTATCCACCACCTTTGCAAAACGGACGGTGATGTGATGAAAGCTCAAGAAATTCGTGAAAAGTCCGCAGGAGAGCTCCAAGAGCAGCTCCTCGAGCTCCTCCGCGAGCAGTTTAACCTGCGCATGCAGAAGGCCACTGGCCAACTGAGCCAGACTCATCTGCTCAAGCAGGTCCGTCGGGATATCGCCCGTGTGAAGACTTTGCTCAACGAGAAGGCAGGTGATTGAGATGGCCGAAGAGAAAAAAGCACGTACGCTCACCGGTAAGGTGGTGAGCGACAAGATGGAGAAATCCATCGTCGTCATGATCGAGCGTCGTGAGCGCCACCCGATCTACGGAAAATACGTTAAGCGCTCCACCAAGCTGCACGCCCATGATGAGGCGAACCAGGCAAAGGCAGGCGATACGGTTTCCATTCAGGAGTGCCGTCCGCTTTCCAAGAAGAAAGCCTGGACGCTGGTCGAGGTGGTCGAGCAGGCCAAGGGTTGATCCCCTGGTCTTCCAACCAGTGCAGTCAGATTAGGTTTGGAGAAAACCGATGATTCAGACTCAGACAATGCTGGATGTCGCCGACAACAGCGGAGCGCGCCGGGTGCAATGCATCAAGGTGCTAGGCGGTTCACACCGTCGCTACGCTCGCGTAGGTGATGTCATCAAGGTAACGGTGAAAGAGGCTATCCCGCGGGGCAAGGTCAAAAAAGGCCAGGTCCTCAAGGCGGTGGTCGTTCGCACCCGCAGCGGTGTCCGTCGTAACGACGGGTCGCTTATTCGTTTCGATGGAAATGCGGCGGTTTTGTTGAACAACACCAACGAACAGCCGATCGGCACCCGTATTTTCGGTCCGGTCACTCGTGAACTGCGTAATGAGCGGTTTATGAAGATCATTTCCTTAGCGCCTGAAGTGCTGTAAGGAGCGAGGCGAATATGCAAAAGATCAAACGTGACGATGAAGTCATCGTCATCGCCGGGAAGGATAAAGGCAAACGTGGCACTGTTAAGCGGGTATTAGAAAACCGCTTTCTGGTGTCCGGTGTGAATATGATCAAGCGTCACACCAAAGCCAATCCCATGGCGGGAAATCAGGGCGGTATCGTCGAGCGTGAGGCTCCGATTCACGCGTCCAACGTAGCCATCTTCAATTCGGAGACCGGTAAGGCGGATCGCGTCGGCTTCCAGGTTAAGGAAGACGGTACCAAGGTACGTATCTACAAGTCGACGCAGACGCAGATCGACGCCTAACGCGAGTCGGGTAGCACAATGGCGAACTTGAAAGAACGTTATCAAAACGAGGTAGTGGCTCAGCTCAAAGAGCAGTTTAGCTACGCCAACGTAATGCAGATACCACGCATCACGAAAGTGACGCTGAACATGGGTGTCGGCGACGCGGTCAACGATAAAAAGTTGATCGACAATGCCATCGGTGATCTGGAGAAGCTCTCCGGTCAAAAGCCGCTGGTGACCAAGGCACGCAAGTCCATCGCGGGCTTCAAGGTGCGCGAAGGCTGGCCAATCGGTATCAAAGTGACACTGCGCGCCGAGCGTATGTGGGACTTCCTGGACCGTTTGGTGAACATCGCGATTCCTCGCGTGCGTGACTTCCGTGGTCTCAACCCGAAGTCCTTCGACGGTCGTGGCAACTACTCCATGGGTGTGCGTGAGCAGATCATCTTCCCGGAGATCGAGTATGATAAAATCGATCGTATCCGCGGGTTGGACGTCACCATCACCACTACCGCCAACACCGACGAGGAAGGTCGCGCGCTACTAGCGGCGCTGAACTTCCCGTTCAAGAAATAAGGGTTGGATCATGGCTAAAAAGAGCATGGTAGAACGTGAGCTTAAGCGCACTCAGCTGGTAGAGAAGTATGCCGCCAAGCGCGCTGAGCTCAAGAAGATCATCTCGGACGTGAACACGTCCGAGGAAGAGCGCTTCGAGGCAACGCTGAAGCTGCAGCAACTGCCGCGCGACTCGAGCCCGGTGCGTCAGACTAACCGCTGCCGCATTACTGGCCGTCCGCACGGTTTTTACAACAAGTTCGGTCTCGGCCGTAACAAGCTGCGTGAAGCCGCCATGCGTGGCGACGTCCCTGGTCTGAAGAAGTCCAGCTGGTAACGCCACGTAGAATCATCAGGAGCGCACATTAAATGAGCATGCAAGATACTCTAGCGGATATGTTTACCCGTATCCGCAATGCGCAGATGGCCACCAAGGAGACGGCAGTCATGCCGTCCTCCAGGTTGAAAGTGGAAGTGGCCCGCGTGCTAAAAGAAGAAGGCTATATTACCGACTTTTCGGTTGCCGAAGGCGTCAAGCCTACGCTGACCGTGGCGCTCAAGTACTTTGAGGGCAAGCCGGTTATTGAGCATATTCAGCGGGTCTCCAAGCCGTCTTTGCGTCAATACAAGGGCAAGAGCAATCTTCCCAAGGTCGCCGATGGTCTGGGTATCGCGATTGTCACCACCTCCAATGGTGTCATGACCGATCGTGCCGCGCGCCAGGCTGGCGTCGGTGGCGAAGTCATCTGCACCGTATTCTAGGAGGCTGGAATGTCCCGCATAGCGAAATATCCGGTTAAAGTGCCTGCCGGCGTTGACATCAAAATCAACGACGATCAGCTGACCGCCAAGGGCGGCCAGGGCACGCTGTCAATGCCCCTTCACCGCGACGTGGTGATCGGTCAAGAAGATGGCCAGCTGACCTTCGCCCCGAGTGAAAATGCCAAGAGCTGGGCAATGGCCGGTACAACCCGCGCCCTGGTTCAGAACCTGGTGACGGGCGTATCCGAGGGCTTTACGAAGACCCTCGAAATTGTTGGCGTCGGTTATCGCGCTCAAGCGAAAGGCCAGACGCTCAATCTTTCACTGGGCTTCTCGCACCCGGTCGACTATCAACTGCCTGAAGGTGTCTCAGCGGAAACGCCGAAGAACACCGTGATCGTGCTGAAAAGCGCGGACAAACAGGCACTTGGTCAGTGCGCCGCGGAGATCCGCGCCTTCCGTCCCCCCGAGCCGTATAAAGGCAAGGGTGTCCGGTACGCCGACGAGCAGGTGCGTCGCAAAGAAGCCAAGAAGAAGTAAGGCAGGGTTATGAACGCGAAGAAAGAATCTCGTCTCCGTCGTGCCCGCCGCGCTCGCGCCAAGATCCGCGAGCTGGGCGTGTATCGCCTGTGCGTCAACCGTACGCCGCGTCACATCTATGCGCAGATTATCTCGCCGGATGGTGGCCAAGTGCTGGCCAGCGCGTCTACGCTGGACAAGGCACTGCGCGAAGGTGCGACGGGCAACTCAGAAGCCGCTTCCAAAGTTGGCGCTTTGATTGCCGAGCGCGCTAAAGAAGCAGGCATCACCCAGGTGGCCTTCGATCGTGCTGGCTTTAAGTATCACGGTCGCGTCAAGGCTCTGGCCGACGCCGCTCGTGAAGGCGGCCTGGAATTCTAAAGGGTTTTACGATGGCGAAGAACGAACAGCAAGGCGGTGATCTGCAAGAAAAACTCGTGCAGGTCAACCGCGTCGCCAAGGTGGTCAAGGGTGGTCGTATTTTCGGCTTCACCGCGCTGACCGTCGTTGGTGATGGTAATGGTCGTGTCGGTTTTGGTCGTGGCAAGGCGCGTGAAGTGCCGGTCGCGATCCAGAAAGCGATGGATCAGGCGCGTCGCAACATGGTCAAGGTAAACCTTGCAGGCCAAACGCTGCAGTACCCGGTGAAAGCGCGTCACGGCGCTTCCAAGGTATTCATGCAGCCGGCGTCTGAAGGTACCGGCATCATCGCCGGTGGCGCCATGCGCTCCGTACTGGAGCTCGCCGGTGTCCACGACGTACTGGCCAAGTGCTACGGTTCCACCAACCCGGTTAACGTGGTGCGAGCGACTGTTAAAGGTCTCTCCTCCATGCAATCACCGGACGACGTGGCCGCCAAGCGCGGTCTGTCTGTCGAAGCGATTACGGGGTAAGCACCATGGCAGCTTTGATCAAGGTTACCCAGGTCCGCAGCACCATCGGCGTTTTGCCCAAGCATAAGGCGACCATGAAAGGTCTGGGCCTGCGTCGCATCGGTCATACGGTTGAACTGGAAGACACCCCTGCCGTACGCGGCATGATCCACAAGGTAACTTACCTTGTGCGCGTTGAGGGAGAGTAATCCATGAAACTTAATACCTTAAGCCCGGCTCCGGGCTCAAAACACGCTGAAAAGCGCGTTGGTCGTGGTATCGGTTCCGGTCTTGGTAAGACCGGTGGCCGTGGCCACAAAGGTCAGAAATCTCGCAGTGGCGGTCGCGTCAAGCCTGGTTTCGAAGGCGGTCAGATGCCGCTGCAGCGCCGTCTGCCGAAGTTTGGCTTTACGTCGGCGAAGTCGCTGGTCTCTGAAGAAGTACGCCTGGCCGAGCTTTCCAAGGTCGCGGGTGACGAAGTCACTCTCGAAACCTTAAAGCAAGCCAATGTGCTGAAGAATGCTACGCAGTTTGCGAAGATCATTCTTTCTGGCGAATTGAATAAAGCGGTTACCGTTCGCGGTCTCAAGGTCACCAAAGGTGCCCGTGACGCGATCGCAGCCGCTGGCGGCAAGGTAGAGGACTAAATGGCCAAGTCAGGAAACATGCCGGCGACGGGCAGCGGTCTGAGTGAACTATGGGCGCGTTTGCGCTTCGTGCTCCTCGCCATCGTGGTGTACCGTATCGGTGCCCATATTCCCGTTCCCGGTATCAATCCTGACCAGCTTGCTGCCTTGTTTAGGGAGCAGCAGGGCACCATCCTGGGCATGTTCAACATGTTCTCGGGTGGTGCGCTGGAGCGTATGAGTGTTCTCGCCTTGGGCATCATGCCCTACATATCGGCGTCGATCATCATGCAGCTCATGACTGCGGTCTCCCCTCAGCTTGAGCAACTCAAGAAAGAGGGCGAGTCCGGCCGCCGAAAGATCAGTCAGTACACCCGCTACGGCACGGTGATACTGGCGTTTATCCAGGCCACCGGCATGTCCGTGGGCCTGGCTAGCCAAGGCATCGCTTACAGCGCTGACTTTAGCTTCTACTTCACTGCCGTGGTGACGTTCGTCTCCGGTGCGGTGTTTATGATGTGGCTAGGTGAGCAGATCACCGAGAAGGGTATCGGCAACGGCATTTCGTTGTTGATCTTTGCCGGGATCGTCGCCGGGCTACCCAGCGCCGTGGGTCAGGCTTTCGAGCTTGCCCGCAACGAAGGGGCCTGGAATGTTCTTCCGCTGTTAGCGCTGTCAGTGCTAGGGATCGCCACCGTGGCATTCGTGGTATTCATCGAACGTGGCCAACGCCGCTTGAAGGTGAACTATCCACGGCGCCAGGTCGGCAACAAGATGTATGCGGGCCAAAGCAGTTACCTTCCCCTGAAAGTGAACATGGCCGGTGTCATTCCGGCTATTTTCGCCTCCAGCATCCTTCTCTTCCCGGCGTCGATCGGGCAGTGGGTCGGTGCCGGTGAAGGAATGGAGTGGCTGCAGCGTGCATCGCAAGCGCTTGGCCCCGGCCAGCCGCTTTACATCTTGCTTTTTGCGGCGGCAGTGGTATTCTTCTGCTTCTTTTACACAGCGCTGGTCTTCAATCCCAAGGATGTAGCTGACAATCTGAAAAAGTCAGGTGCGTTCCTGCCGGGTATTCGTCCCGGCGAGCAGACCGCTCGCTATATCGACAAGGTGATGACACGTCTCACTCTGTTCGGTGCCCTGTATATCACTGCAGTTTCCCTGATGCCCCAGTTCCTGATCGTTGCCTGGAACGTCCCGTTCTTCTTTGGCGGCACGTCCCTTCTGATCGTGGTAGTGGTCATCATGGACTTCATGGCTCAGGTGCAGTCGCATCTCATGTCGCATCAATATGACTCGGTGATGAAGAAGTCCAACCTGAAAGGCTACGGTAGCGGTGGCATAGTGCGCTAAGCACTGCCTCCCAGGCATTTGGCCAGGCGCGTGTTTCGACACCACTTGGCCAAACACCCCGGACGTGCCGCGAGCCGTTTTTGGAGAAAGAACGATGAAAGTTCGAGCTTCCGTAAAGAAGATGTGCCGTAACTGCAAAATCATTCGTCGCAATGGCGCTGTCCGCGTCATTTGCACCGAACCGCGGCACAAGCAGCGTCAGGGCTAAACCCCGCGCTGTATTTAAGCGGGCGTGGCATACCCCTTGCCTTCGGGCAGTAAAAGGGGTATGCTGTTGCGCCTTTTAAAGATGAACAAACGAGCAAGCCGCTCAAATTTCGGAGTAAGCTGATGGCCCGTATTGCAGGCGTCAATATCCCGGACAACAAGCATGCGGCGATCTCGCTGACCTATATCTTCGGGATTGGCCGTACCCGCGCCGCTCACATCTGTGACGCCGCTGGTATCGTCCATACTGCCAAGATCCAGGACCTGTCGGCTGAAGAAGTCGATACCCTGCGTTCTGAAGTTGGCAAGTACACCGTAGAAGGCGACCTTCGCCGTGATGTCACGCTTAACATTAAGCGTCTCATGGACCTGGGTTGCTACCGTGGTCTGCGTCATCGTCGTAGTCTTCCGCTGCGTGGTCAGCGGACCAAGACTAATGCGCGTACCCGTAAGGGCCCGCGTAAGCCGATCCGCAAATAATACGCAGGTTCTGTAACTAAGGCAGAACCGGCGTTAAGACAGGAATAGACATCAACATGGCTAACCCGCGTAGTAACCGTAAAAAGGTTAAAAAGCAGGTAGTGGACGCCGTTGCGCACATCCATGCCTCTTTTAACAACACGATCGTGACGATCACAGACCGCCAGGGCAATGCGCTTTCTTGGGCAACTGCCGGTGGTTCGGGTTTTCGAGGTTCTCGTAAGAGTACCCCGTTCGCAGCTCAAGTAGCGAGTGAACGTGCAGCGACTGCTGCAGCCGAGTATGGTGTGAAAAACGTAGACGTGCTGGTCAAGGGCCCCGGCCCCGGCCGTGAATCCGCCGTGCGCGCACTGAACGCCGCCGGCTTCCGCGTGCAAAGCATCGTAGACGCGACGCCCATTCCCCATAATGGCTGCCGTCCGCCTAAGAAACGCCGCGTTTAAGGAGAGAGATTCATGGCTCGTTATATTGGACCGAAGTGCAAACTGTCTCGTCGTGAAGGCACCGACCTCTTCTTGAAGAGTGGCGTGACTCCGTTCGAGAAAAAGTGTAAATCCGAGCAGATTCCGGGTGTACACGGCCAGCGTCGTCAGCGTCTTTCAGACTACGGCTTGCAGCTTCGTGAGAAGCAGAAAGTACGTCGTATGTACGGCGTACTCGAAAAGCAGTTCCGTAACTACTACAAAGAAGCCGCTCGCCTGAAAGGCGCGACCGGTGAAGTATTGTTGCAGTTGCTCGAATCCCGACTGGATAACGTCGTCTACCGCATGGGCTTTGGCTCGACTCGCTCTGAAGCGCGTCAGCTGGTCAGCCACAAGGCGATTGCCGTCAACGGTCGTAGCGTTAACGTGGCTTCCTACAAAGTGAAGCCGGGTGACGTGATCACCGTTCGCGAAAAGGCGAAGAACCAGGCGCGTATTCAAAACGCGTTGACCATCTCGGCCAACCGTGGCGATATCGCCTGGATCGACATCGACGCCAAGAAGATGGAAGGCACTTTCAAGGCTCTGCCTGAACGCGGTGACCTGACTGCCGACATCAACGAAAACCTGATCGTCGAGCTGTACTCCAAGTAAGCCGTTTGCTTGGCAAATATGCTTCTTGAAGCCCGGGCGGTTCGTCCTACGCACCGCCCGGATGCTCTTGAGTACACGCTCTAGAGTACTCAGTATCCGTTTGGCAGCCTGAAAGGTGTTCATATGCAGCGTTCAGTGACAGAGTTTCTTCGTCCTCGCGATATCAAGGTCGAAGAAATCAGCGCACATCATGCCAGGATCGTTCTCGAACCGTTCGAGCGCGGCTTTGGCCACACCCTGGGGAATGCACTGCGTCGCATTCTGCTTTCATCCATGCCCGGCGCTGCCGTGGTAGAGGCTGAAATTGCCGGTGTCGAGCACGAATACAGTGCCCTCGAAGGGGTGCAGGAAGATGTAATCGAAATCCTCCTGAACTTGAAAGATGTTGCGATCAAGATGCACAGCCGCGATGAGGCGGTGCTCTCGCTGAACAAGCAGGGCCCAGCCGTCGTCACCGCTGGCGACATTGCGCTTGATCATAGCGTCGAAATCGTCAACCCGGACCACGTCATTGCACACGTCAATGAAGGTGCCGAGCTGAAAATTCAGCTTAAGGTGGCGCTGGGTCGTGGCTACGAACCGGCTGACGCCCGCGGCTCTGATGAAGAGACGCGTGCTATTGGCCGCCTGCAGTTGGATGCCACCTTCAGCCCTGTCCGCCGCGTTTCCTACTCGGTCGAAGCCGCTCGTGTCGAGCAGCGCACCGACCTCGATAAGCTGATTATCGACCTGGAAACCGACGGTACTCTGGATCCGGAAGAGGCTATCCGCCGCAGTGCGACCATTCTGCAAGAGCAGCTGGCCGCCTTCGTCGACCTGGAAGCTGATAAAGAGCAGGAAGTCGAAGAGGAAGAGGATCATATCGATCCGATCCTGTTGCGCCCCGTAGACGATCTTGAGTTGACCGTTCGCAGCGCGAACTGCTTGAAAGCCGAGAATATCTACTACATCGGTGATTTGATTCAGCGCACGGAAGTGGAGCTGTTGAAAACCCCGAACCTCGGCAAGAAGTCCTTGAACGAAATCAAGGATGTCCTGGCAGCGCGCGGTCTTTCCCTTGGCATGCGGCTGGAGAACTGGCCACCCGCGAGCTTGAAGGACGACAAGGCCTCCGCGTAAGCGTCGACTTGAGTCCCAGTTTGGTAAGGAATCACAACCATGCGTCATCGTAAGAGTGGTCGTCAATTAAACCGTAACAGCTCGCACCGCCAGGCCATGTTCAAAAACATGTCCGTGTCGCTGGTCGAGCACGAAGTCATCAAGACAACCCTGCCCAAGGCCAAGGAACTGCGTCGCGTTATCGAGCCGCTGATCACCTTGTCCAAGCAGGACAGCGTCGCGAACCGCCGTTTGGCATTTGCCCGCACGCGCTCTAAAGAAGCCGTCGGCAAATTGTTCAACGAGCTGGGCCCGCGTTACGCCGAACGTCCCGGTGGCTACATCCGCATTCTCAAGTGCGGTTTCCGTCCAGGCGACAACGCGCCCATGGCGTACGTCGAACTGGTCGACCGCCCGGCCGTCGAAGAAGCCGCTGCGGAAGAGTAAGATCGCACCGCTTTTGAAAGCACGCTTTTAAAAGTCGAGTGAAAGCCGGCCCCTTGGGGGCCGGTTTTTTTATGCGTGCTACTAAAACAGACCCTTTTCTCACTTTAGAATACGTTTACTGTGATCGGGTACGTGCTAACCTGAGCGCTTGGGACGAAGGCCGTGAGTCCCGGGCATTGAGATCAATTAAAGCGAGTAGCAAGGGGCAGGTATGGCAGCGAGGGGAGTGACTTCAAACACCGCCATGCGGTGGTGGCTAATGTGCGCCGTCGCCATGGCGGTGTTGGTACTGGGCAGTACTGCTCATGCCGACGGTAACCCGCGCTATGCGGGCATCGTGGTCGATCTGGAAAACGGTGAAGTGCTCTACTCGGAAAATGCCGATTTGCCGCGTTATCCCGCCTCGCTGACCAAGATGATGACCATTTACATGGCCCTCGAGGCGGTCGAAAACGGCGATTTACGCCTCGACCAACCGCTCGCGGTCTCCGCCCAGGCCTCCGCCATGCCGGCCACCAAGCTGTGGCTCTCGGCGGGCAGCACCATCCCGCTGGATACCGCTATCCGCGCGCTAACCGTACGTTCGGCCAATGACGTGGCCGTCGTGGTCGCCGAGGCGGTGGGCGGCAGCGAACAGCGCTTTGCAAATATGATGACCGCCAAGGCGCGTGAGCTTGGCATGCACAGTACTACATTCCGCAACGCCTCGGGCCTGCCCGACGACGGCCAGATCACCACCGCCCGGGACATGCTGATTCTCTCTACTCGAGTGATGCAGGACTTTCCCCAGTACTACCACTACTTCGGTCTACAGGAGTTCAGCTATAAGGGGACCCGTCATACCAGCCACAACCGCCTGGTGCGCGACTACCCCGGTGCCGACGGTCTGAAAACCGGTTTTATCCGTGCCTCGGGCTTTAACGTGGCGACCACGGCGGTGCACGATGGCCGGCGCATGATCGCCGTAGTCATGGGCGGGTTCAGCTCGTCGTCGCGGGATGAGCACATGGCCGACCTGCTCGATCGCAGCTTCGCCAGGGCCGGGCTTCGCGATAACCCGTCCTGGCTTGCCGATACCAATTTCTCCCGCGAGTTCATGAGCTTCCCTGGGCTCTCGGCGCCGCTCACCACGCCGCCGCCCAGCATGCCGCCTTCTCCTATTCTGGCCAATGTGGATACGAGTGCGCGGGCACCGGCCGCTGCCGCCAATCAGGCGCCTGCACCCCAGCCCTCCCGCGCAGCACCCGTCACGCACCACGACCCGCTGCAAGCGCTGATCGAAGAGCAGCAGCAAACCATGGCCGATCCGCTCTCCGTGGCCAGCGCCAACGGTGGTTGGGGGATTCAGGTGGGCGCGTTTAGCCAGGCGAGCCACGCCGAACAGCTCGCCCGCCAGGCCGCTCAGCGCCTGCCCAATGACGTGGGGGGCCGTGCCGCGGTCGATACCGTCGAGGGCCATACGCCGGTGTTCCGCGCGCGCGTCGTCGCACTCGACGAAGCGCGCGCCATTGCCGCCTGCCAAACGCTGCACGCCCAGGGCATGGACTGCATGGTGGTCAACGCAAGCCTTTAACGTTAAAGGCTTGCGCCGCGCCTAAAAAAGCCCCGCTAACAGCGCGTTAGCGGGGCTTTTTGTTTAGAGCTCTACCCGAAAGCGTACACGTTCATGGCCAGCACGACGTACTCGACGCTGTGGTGAAGCTGTCGGGCATCGGCCTTGGCACCGTGGCCACCAGTAACGAAAGAAAGTGTGCCGGCGTGGGGTGGTGACGTCGCGCCTCGGGGACTGCCAAGCTCGGCCACCTTCACGAAGGCGCAGACATGCTCGAGTTGGTGCTTCACCGTTTGAACGCCTGGGCGGCCTGGTAGGGGTCGGGCGTGCCGCAAATGGCCGAGATCACCGCCAGGCCGTCGGCGCCCGCGTCGAACACGGCCTGGGCGTGCGCCGCCTTCAGCCCGCCGATGGCAACGCTTGGCAGGTGACTCGCTTGGGTGAGGGTTGCAAGACCTTCAAAGCCCAGTGGCTTGGCGTGGTCCTGCTTGCTGATGGTGGCGAACACCGGGCCGAACCCCAGGTAGTCCAGCGTATCCAGCGGGGCGTTTTGAAGCTCCGCCAGGGTGTTGATGGAAAGCCCGAGTAACGCATGACGCCCTAGCGCCTGGCGGGCGCTGAGCACCGCGGCGTCGCTTTGGCCCACGTGTAGCCCGTCGGCATCGCTTTCGAGTGCCACATGGAGGCGGTCGTTGATGATCAGCGGCACGCCGCTACCCGCCAGCAATGCCTTCAAGCGTCTGGCCTGGTCGATCATGGTCGCATCGCTTGCGTGCTTGTCGCGAAGCTGCACGACGGTGACGCCACCCGCCACCGCAGCCTCGACCGTTTTTTCGAGCCCGTAAGCACTACAGAGCGTCGCGTCGGTCACCAGATAAAGCGAAAGATCGAGGCTCACCGGGGCGCTCCCTGGCTGTTGGCCTGGTCGACGTTCTCCCAAAGGCCCTGACGCGATAGCGACTCGGGCGTCAGTTGATAGAGCGCATCCAACAGCTCGACCTGAAAGCTACCCGGACCGCTGGCTTTTTTCCCCGCCCGGCTGCCCGCCAGTGCAAAGCCGGCAAGTGCGGCCACGCTTGCTTTGAAGGGTTCCTCGGGCGTGGCGGCAACGAAACCGGCCACGATGGCGCTAAGCCCGCAGCCCAGCGTAGTCACGCGGGGCATCAGCGCGTGGCCACCGGTGACCCGGGCATGTTGGGTGCCATCGGTGATGAAGTCCTGCTCGCCGGTCATGGCCACGACACAGCCGTGCCTTTGGGCAAGTGCGATGGCAGCGTCGTCGGTATGCTGGACATTGGCGGCGGCGTCCACGCCGCGGCCGCGACTTTCAAGCCCACTAAGGGCCAATATTTCCGAGGCGTTGGCGCGAATGACCGTGGGCTCGAGGGCCAAAAGCTCTTCGCACAGTCTTTGGCGATACGCCGTGGCGCCCACCGCGACCGGGTCCAGCACCCAAGGCGTTGTTTGGCGCCTGGCTACCTCGGCACAGGCCATCATCGACGCTGCCCAATGCGGGGAGATGGTGCCGATATTGATCGAAAGCGCATCCGCGATCGCCGTGAAATCCGGCGCTTCTTCCTGGGCATGCAACATGGCAGGCGAGGCGCCAATGGCCAGCACGAGGTTAGCGGTCGAATTCATGGCCACGAAATTGGTCATGCAGTGTACGAGCGGCGTCGCGTCATGTAGCGCGCTCAGGTAGCGTCCAAGGGGGGGTAGAGTCATGGCGTCCTCCCGGGAGGGAGGTGGTGAGAACACCACGACTCCCTACGCCGGTACTATCCGGTTCAGGTTCAAAGGGTACGTCTCAGCCCGTTGCCGGGCGCCCCTGTCGTGGGTCTACTATCCGGATACTAAGGTGGCTTGTAAAGCCATGGCGTGTATCTAGTGTACGGCATCCATGGCGTGCTGCTGTAAGGTGATCAGCGGGATGATGTCGAGGGTTTTCTCATGCGTGCCGGACAGGATGACCGGCGGGGCCAAACCGACATCGGCGGCTTCCTGCCAGCGCTTGGCGCAAAGACACCAGCGGTCGCCCGGCGCCAGGCCCGGAAAGCCGAACTCCGGGCGCGGTGTGACAAGGTCATTGCCCTGCGCCTGGGAGAATGCCAAAAACTCTTCTGTCACAATGGCGCACACCGAGTGTACGCCGATGTCATTTGGGCCTACACGACAAAAACCGTCGCGGTAGAAACCTGCTTTTGGGCTATGGCAGCAGGGTGTTAAAGGCTCACCGAAAACGTTACGGTCACGAGACATGATGCCTCCTGAAAGCAGGGCTGGAATTAGCCAAAGTCTGCCCTCATGGTTAAGTTTGTATGTCGAGCGGGCGTTGAATGTGCGTTGCACCTGTATCAATTAGACTACAGCCTTGTACAAAGTCTCGGTTTCGTCAAAGTTTCGCGTTAAATAAGGAGTGTTTCATGAGTTTCCAAGGCGAGCAGCATCCCGGCGTCGTACCCGCGCCGGCCAACACGCAAGGTTTTCGTCTCAACCACACCATGCTGCGGGTGAAAGACCCACAAACGGCACTGGCGTTTTATTCGCGCGTGTTTGGCATGCAGGTACTGCGCCGGCTCGATTTCGACGAGATGCAGTTCTCGCTCTACTTTCTGGCCAATGTCGAAAACGGCGAGCAGATTCCCGAAGATACCCGGGAGCGTACGGCCTGGACGTTCAGCCAAAAAGGCCTTTTGGAGCTGACCCACAACTGGGGCACCGAAGAGCAGGCAGATTTCGCCTATCACGACGGCAACGCCGAGCCCCAGGGCTTTGGTCATATCTGCTTTAGCGTGCCGGATCTCAATGCCGCCCAGGCCTGGTTCGACGTCAATGAGGTAACGTTTGTGAAGCGCGCCGAACAGGGCAAAATGAAGGATGTCATCTTCGTGAAAGACCCGGACGGCTACTGGATCGAGGTCATCCAGGCGGACTTGATGGCCGAGAAGGGCGACTAGCGTGGCGCATCTGCTTTTTCGGCTGCGCCACGTCACCGATGAAGAGGCGTCGGAGGTGCGCGCGCTACTCTTTGAGCGCGGCTTCGATGTCTACGAGACCCAGGCGGGCTTTTTCCGGTTGGGGGTCGATGCGATCTGGCTGCGCGATGAGGGCCAGCTCGAGGCCGCCGACACGGCGCTTGCCGAGTACCAGCAGCGCCGCCAGCAAAGCGAGCGCCACGCCTTCGAGCAGGCCAGGGCCCGGGGCGAGGCGCCGACGCTATGGCGGCGTTTTATGGCTCACCCGATTCAGGTAGTGCTCACCCTCGTCGCGGTGGCGTTGATTGCGCTGCTGACGCTGTTGCCGTTTCTGGGCCTTGGCGGCCTTTAGCGGGCTACGCCGCGGACAGATGCCCGCGCTTGAGGTACAGGCGCACGCCGTCGCTTCCCGCCTTGAGCGTAGGCAGTGACCCAAACGGATAGCGACACCAACTGCCTGCCGGGTACTCGGTGCCGCCTTCCCAAAGCACACCCTCCAGCACGAATATCTCCAGCCCCTTGCTCAGTTGCGGGTAATTGACGGTCACATCGGCTTCCCACTGCTCGAGGCTTACCCGTTCCTGGCCGTGGGTGTGCAGCATTTTATAGCGCACGCCCTCGCGCTGGTCGGGCTGCCAGGGTAGGCGGTGCGCGGGCATCGCAACGCGTAGCGTGTCGGTGTGCTCGAACTGGTGAAGCTTGACCAGAATCAGCGCCCCCTCTTCGCCTATTTGTGGGGTGTGGCCGGTCCCGATAGGGTTGCGCAGGTAGCTGCCCGCCGGGTAGCGGCCGTGTTCGTCGCCAAACACGCCTTCCAGCACGAAAATCTCTTCGCCCCCGCCGTGTACGTGGCGCTCGAACTGGCTGTGCGGGGCATAGCGCACAAGGCTCGTTGCCCGGGCGACCTCATCGCCGATGCGGTCCAGCATCATCCGCTCAACCCCGGCACTGGGGGAATCCACCCACTCGTACTCAGCAGGCATCACACAGGCAAACCGGGAAAAATCGGCGTTTAAACGCATGGGCTGACTCTTGTTCACCAGGAAAAGAGGCTAAGTCTCCTCATCCCGCGGCAAAAATGCAACGCATAAACGCCTGGGCTGCGTTGAGAGAAGGGCTCGTGACAGGGCGTCGAGTGCATAAAAAAGCGCCCCGAGGGGCGCTTTGAATGACGCGAGAGCGATTCGATCAGTGGCTATGTTCGTGATCATGGCTGTGCTCGTGCTCGTGCTCGTGCTCGTGCTCTTGGCTATGATCGTGATCATCATGGCCGGGCTCGGCCAGGGCGCCGTGCAAAAGCTCTGCGTTGTGGTGCATCATGCCAAGATACGTGCTTGCCTCGCCCTCGGCGGCCAGGGCGTCGGCGTAAAGCGTGCCGGCCACCTCGAGGCCCGTCTCCTCGGCGAGCTGCTCGATCACCGCCGGATTGGTCATGTTCTCGTGAAACAGCGCCTGGACGCCTTCATCGTTGATCACGTCGACCAGCGCGGCCATACCGGCGCCGCTGGGCTCCACCTCGGTGGAGAGGCCCGAGGGCGAGAGAAAGCGCACGCCGTAGGCGCTGGAAAAGTAGCCAAACGAATCATGGCCGGTGATCACGGTGGCCGAGGCGGGCACCTCCTCGATCAAGGCGCGAATCTCGCGGTCGAGTTCGGCCATCTCTTCCAAATAGCGCTCGGCGTTGGCGCGGTAATCGTCGGCGTTCTCTTCATCCACCTTGATCAGCCCATCGCGAATGTTGGCGACATACATCTCGGCCTGGACCATATCCTGCCAGGCGTGCGGGTCAGAATCGCCGTGCACGTGGTCCTGGGCTTGATCATGAGCTTGTTCGCTTTCGTGCGCATGATCATGGCTGTGTTCATGCCCGTGGTCATGCCCGTGGTCATGGTCGTGACTATGGTCGTGATCATGCTCGTGTCCACGCTCATGCCCGTGATCGTGGGGGTGGTAATCCAGCGCCTCGATACCGTCGGTCGCCGTGACCAGCGGGCCCTGGTAGTCGCTGGAGTCCAGCAGCCGGTCCATCCAGCCTTCGAACAGCAAGCCGTTGAACACCACCAGGTCCGCCTCGGCCAGCGCGCGCGCATCCCCCGGGCGCGGCGAGTAGACATGGGCGTCGCCGTCCGGGCCGACCAGCGAGTTCACTTCGACGTGCTCGCCGCCTACGTTTTCGACCATATCGGCCAGAATGGAGAAGCTGGTGACCACCTGAACGCGCTCAGCGGCCATGGCAGCAGGCAGGGCGAGCAGGGTAGATACGCCCACCAATAGCGGGGCAAAACGTAGCGACATGACGAAACTCCTAATGCGTATGAGAATGCTCGACCGGCGCATCCAGCGGCGCCGTTTTACGGCGTAACCGGGCGGCCAGGCTGTGGTAGCGGCCAAACAGCGCCGAGAAGAAATACGCCACCCCCGCCAGCAAGATGATGCTCGGCCCCGAGGGGATATCCAAATGATAAGAGAGCAAAAGTCCCCCGGTACTGGCGATCATGGCCAGCACCACGGCAATGCCCATCAGCCCCTCCAGGCGTTTGCTCCAAAACCGCGCGGCGGTGGCGGGCAGCATCATCAGGCCCACGGCCATCAAGGTGCCCAGTGTCTGGAAGCCGGCGGTGAGGTTGAGCACCAGAAGCGCCAAAAAGACGCTATGCACCCAGCCGTTGCGTCGGCTCTGGCCGCGTAGAAACAGCGGGTCGAGGCACTCGACCACCAGCGCGCGGAAGATGAACGCCATGATGAGCACGATCAGCGTGCTGATACCGGCAATGAGTAAAAGCGCAGTGGAGTTGATCGCCAGAATCGAGCCGAACAACACGTGGGTAAGGTCCACACTGCTACCGCCTACCGAGATCAACATGACCCCGGCGGCCAACGAGATGATGAAAAAGCTCGCCATGGCGGCGTCTTCGCGCTGACCGCCCATCTTCGAGACCGCTCCGGCCAGCAGCGCCACCATCAGCCCGAACAGCACGCCGCCGATGCTCATCATCGGCAGCGAAAAACCGGCCAACAGAAAGCCCAGCGCCACGCCGGGCAGGATGGCGTGGGCCATGGCGTCGCCGATCAAACTCATGCCGCGCAGCACCAGAAACACGCCCAAGGGCGGTGCGGCGATGGAGAGCGCCAGGCCCCCGACCACCGCGCGGCGCATGAAACCGTAGTCGAACGGGGCGATCAGCCAGGCATTAAGCAGTTCCAGCATGGAGACCCCCTGCGTTAAACGGCACGCTTTGAGCGGGCATATGCGGTTCGGCGATTGCTTCCGGGGCGATCCAGCGGCCGTGGCCGTGGTTGAGTATCAGTACTTCGTCGGCCAAGCGCTTCAGGTGGTCCATGTCGTGCAGCACGATAATCAGCGTGACGCCGTTCTCGGCCATCTGACGCAGAATCGTCACCAGAATGTCCACCGTTTCGCGATCCACGTTGGCAAAGGGCTCGTCGAGCAGTAAGAGCTCGGCTTCCTGCATCAGCGTGCGCCCGATCAGCGCGCGCTGGCGTTGCCCCCCGGAAAGCTCGCCAAGCGGCCGGTGGGCCAGGTGGGAAATACCCAGCCTTGCCATGATGTCGCGTCCCTTGCGGTAGTGCGCCGCACAATACCCTTTGAGCGCGCCGTGGCTTGGCCAGGTGCCGGTCATGACCAGCTCTTCCACGCTCATGGGAAAGGTCAAGTCCAGCGCCAGCTGTTGCGGCAGCCAGGCGCGGCGCTCCGGGGCCACGGTGCACTTCACGCTACCCGAGACCGGACGTAGCTCGCCCATCATGGCCTGTATCAGCGTGCTCTTGCCCGCGCCATTGGCGCCGACCAGGGCGGTAATCGCCCCGGGTAGAAAATCACCATTGAGCTGTTCGAGCACCATGCGCCGGCCCTGGGCCAGGTGAAGGTCGTGCAGCTGTAGCCTGGTGTGGTCGCGATGGCTCATCGGCCCCACCCGCCGGCCCAGAACACCAGTAGCCAGAGGGCGGCGATAGGCACTGCCACCAACAGCAGGCGGCGAGTGGCCGAGAGTGACATCAGCGAAAAGTGGCAAGGCCCTTCGCGATTATGGCGATGTGGATGGTGGCTCAACGTCTCTCTCCTCGGCAGAGCGATTAGGTTATAACATAACACTTTTGAGTGTCAAAAAATTGCCGAGTATTTTACCCGCTTCATCGCCTTTGACAATGACCGCGCCAATATGCCGCTTCTACTCCCGCGCCGCCAGCCGCGCTGTTTTTTGACATTCGATGAGCGCGGTCGACCACTGGACAGCGGCCTTTAAAGTCGCTTCAAAGGCCGTGGAGGTGGGGCAGGGCCGGCCCGGTAAGCCGGCCCAGCTGGTCAAAGTCCACCCGGCCGAGCTCGTCGTCGTAAAAGACCTTCTCGCGGTGCGTATTGCGCACGACGTGGACACGGTTCGGCTGGCCCCGCTCGTCGAGATCCAGCACCCAGGCAAGATAGCCGTGGGAGAACGCGACCAGGCTGCCCAAAGGGTAGAAGCCATGGCGCTGTACGTAGCGCGTGACCCAGTGCTGATCGAAGCGCTCCGGACGATTGTAAAGAAAGCGGTACGCCTGCACGATATCCAGCGGCGGGCGATCGCCGCGCACGCGGGTCATGGCATCGATCACATCGATGACCGCCGCCATGCGTGCCAGCGTCGAGATCGCGTCACCTTTGAGGCCCCGCGGGTAGCCCGAGCCATCCAGGCGCTCGTTGATCGCCCCGATCACCTCGCGCTCCAGCGGCCCGCACGGGTAGCCTGCCTGCTCGAGCGCGTTTAACAGCGTATCGACGTGGGCCTGAAGGCGTAGGCGCTGTCGCTCGTCCATATCGCTTTCAAGCGACGGCAGCGCCTCGTCGATCAGCATCGCCTTGCCCATATCGTGGATCAGCGCCGCCCTGACCGCCCGATGGGTATCGTCCGCCAGCGTAGGCTCCGCCAGCATCAGGTCGGCCAGCTTGCCGGCCACGTTCACCGAGTGCTGCATCCAGGCGGGTTCGTCCCGCAAGCAGGTCAGGCTATAGAAAAATGCCTGGCGGCCTTTGCCGTGTAGCTTGATGAGCTTGTTGGCGCTGCGTTCCAGGCGTTCGAACGGCAGCGGCTGGCCGCTTTGTAAGGCCAGTAGAAAAAGGTGCAAGTCGCGCGTGATTTCGCGTAAGACCGAGACGGCGCGGGAGGAGCGCTGAGGCCGGGTGCTCGACCGGCGCCGCGCGCGCTTTTTGGCGTCAGGCGAGGTATAGAGCTCGGTCGGCGACACCAGACGTGAACCTTCCCCGCTTCGCCAGGCGATTTCCCGCTCGGTGGTGAAGACAATCTGGGTCAACTCCTGTTGATGCGGGCGGTCCAGGCCTTCGAAGGCGAGTCCGATCGCCGCCTCGTTGGTATAGGCGATGGGCGTAATATGGCGTACCGAAGCGCTGGCGGTGAAGCGCTCGCCGTTGGGAAAGGTCAGTACGACACTGGGGACCACCGCCTCTTCGGTCAGCGGGACGCACTTCCCGAGCGGCAACTGTACAAGGCACCCGCCACCGGAAATATCGCGTAGTTTCGATGTAATAGGCGGCTGGCTGGCAAAAAGCGACAGCGCCACGTTCACCGGCATATCCTTTCGCAATTTGATGCGCGCTTGCCCCCGCCGGGCGGCAGTAGTCAGACGTTGGGGGAGCGCGGCGTGAATCGTCAGCGCCTCGCCACAACGTTCAGCCTGGCGGACCTTGAAGTTATCAAAGCTCAGAATCTGATCGTTTTCGGCTTTCAGCGTTATCGCGCGCTGTGCGAGTGTGGCGGGGTCGAGGCTGCCCGCGTCGGTCACGACCAGGGTCAGCTCGCCGGTCTCCAGGCTTAGGTTTTCCAGGTGCGCCGGGTAATCCGGTGGTTGGCCATCGAGGGTCACCGTCAATGCATGGCGGCTATCGTCCAGGCTCGCAAGCACTTTGGCGATATGGCGCGCGTCCACCAATTCGATACTATCAACACTTTGTTTTAAAGCCGTACTCATGGGTTTCTCTTGACCCTTTTTGCTTGGCGCGGCCCGTGTCCATGGGCCGCGCTGTCCCCTGTTTCACGTCGTATTCAAATTCAGCTTAACACTTAATAGCGCCAGGTAGCGCCCACCTGATGGGGGGCCAGCGTCAAAGCGTATTCACCCTTGAGCGTGATTGGGCCCAGCGACACCTGGGCAGGTTGAAAGCGGTTAATGGCCGAAGAAGCCTGATTCGGTTGCGTCCAAATTTGGAGCTCGTTGACCAGCATGCCCGAGGCGAAGTTGATCGCCGCGTCGTCACCGCGGCCGTCGGCGGCAATCACCCCTGCCGCCAAGCCGTTGACCACCAGCGAACTCACCCGGGCGCCAAGGCCCCGCCGCGCCCGCTCGGCCTGAGCGAGCTCCAGGCCCAGCGCCTGCACGCCGCTCAGTTCACCGCTGGCTTTCAAGCGCTCGTAGCGCTC
This sequence comes from Vreelandella mediterranea, assembly GCF_970647075.1. Classification (NCBI taxonomy): domain Bacteria; kingdom Pseudomonadati; phylum Pseudomonadota; class Gammaproteobacteria; order Oceanospirillales; family Halomonadaceae; genus Vreelandella; species Vreelandella mediterranea. Next base: position 212,242 of record NZ_OZ310198.1, read on the forward strand.
GAGGGCCGCTGGATGAGGCTGGCGGTCCGTCAACATGCCACCCAGCGCCAGGGCGGATTTCACCGCGCCCACGCGCGCGTCATACCGGTCGTCGCGGTCGCTTGCCTCGCTCGACTGGTAGGCGTTCACCGCCAGGCTCGTCGCGTAGACGCCCGTCCAGCCCCACTGCCAAAGGTTGGCCTGGCGCGCACCGTTTTCGAACACCTCATCGTACTGCGCCCAGTCATTCGTGGATTGCGCGTGAACCGGAAGGGCGAACGCGCATACGAGCGCGCAGAGCCAAGGGTGTAGCCGCATGGTCGTGAACCTGTTTATGGGTGGTAAAAAAGTCACGCTAAGCGTAGCACGCAACGAGAAAAACGAGCGTTTAATTAAGGTGGCTTGAGGGCTAATCACTAAGTCTAAAAAACTAAAGTATAGCGCCGATTTTTTGACTTGCCTGATCAAAAAAGGCTCTCATACATTGTGATATATCAGAGGAGGAAAACAATGAAACGTATTACTAAAACAGTCTTGATAACGGCAATTGTTGGTATGGCCCCTCTCAGTGCGATGGCGCAGTGGCCTGAAAGGCCCGTGACGATCGTCGTTCCTTCTGGAGCTGGTGGTGGGACGGATCAAACGGGTCGCATGCTTGCCGAACGGCTTCAGGAACATTTCGGTCAGCCGTTTAATGTGGTCAACCAAGGGCAGGGTGGGGGAGTCGTTGGTATATCTTCCATCAAAAATGCTGAGCCGGACGGCTATACATTGGGTGTCATCTTCAATTTCGCTCATTACGCTCCTATGGGGCAAGCCGATGTCGATGCTGATGATTTCACCTCGATTGCCCAATACAACTTCGACCCAGCCGGTTTTCAGGTCCGCAACGATAGCGACTGGGAAACCATCGGCGAGGCGCTGGACGACATCAAACAGGCACCTGGCGAATACGTCATTGCGTGTGGTGGCGGTTGTGGGGGCTCTTGGCCGATGGCGGTTGCCACGATGATGGATGAGTATGGCGTTGATGTATCTCAAGTCCGCTTCATTTCTGGTCAAGGCGCGGCCGCTGCATTGCAGGATTTAGCAGCGGGCGGCGTGGATGTTGTGCCTTCCTCTTTGCCCGAGGCAGGCCCGCTAATCGACTCCGGGCGCATCAAGGCACTGGCCGTCATGGGAACCGAGCGGCTAGAAGCCTTCCCGGATGTCCCAACGGTACAAGAAGCCACTGACATGGAGCTCGAATTAGGGGCATGGCGGGGTCTAATCGGGCCAGCGGATCTTCCTGCCGACATCACTGAAGAGCTCGAAGATGCGATGCGTGCTATCACTGAGGATGCAGAATGGCGACAACAAATGCTGGATCGCGGCTTTGGCATTCAATGGCGTGATTCTGAAAGCTTTCATGAGTTCATGTTGGATCAGCAGAGCTCGGTACGTGACTTGATCGAAACCCTTGGACTCGTAGGTGACGGTTCCTGATTGCCAATTATCCGGCGTTAGGTTAAGAGCGGTTTATCTGAAATGGAGGTTGGTGGTGAATTTTGATGATCGCCTGAACGGGCTTATCTTTATTTTACTCGGAAGTGTGGTCGTCGTCTTCGCTCAACAACTGCCTACATTGAGCTTTATCGACTACGGGCCGGGGTTTTTCCCTACCCTTATCGGTTGCGCCATGGTGTTGGCAGGAGGCGTCATCGCACTCAAGCCTTTCTTTCAAGGTGAGACGGGTGGTGATTGGGCCGCCTTGCCACGCGCTCACTCTTGGCCTCGGGCTCTGGGCGCTATCTGCGTCGTCGCGGGCGCCATCGTGTTTTATATCGCCACGGTCAACGCACTTGGCTTTCTGATTAGCATGCCGGTCTCGCTTTTTATACTCTTGGGCTTTTTCGATCGGCATATCTTGCGTGATGTTGTAATTGCAGTGGTCGGTAGTTTTCTACTCCACAGTTTTTTCTATCAGTTGATGTCGGTTCAGTTGCCGTGGGGCTTACTGACACCGTTCGCGGGGGTACTTACATGGTGATCGAAGCTTTTATGATGCTGATGACACCAACCACCATTGGTGTCATGGTTGCCTGTGCCATCTATGGCTTGGTAGTGGGGGCCATTCCAGGTTTTTCGGCTGCCATGGCCGTGGCGTTGATGGTCCCGGTTAGTTATTTCCTGGATCCTGTACCCGCCTTGGCTGGTGTGATGACGCTTTGTGCCATGGCCATCTTTTCCGGTGATATCCCAGGCGCCTTGTTGCGTATTCCCGGTACACCGGCATCGGCGGCGTACGTCGACGAGTCTTATAAAATGACGCGCAGCGGCAATGCTGGGCTTGCGCTGGGTACAGGGCTTATCTGCTCCTCAATTGGTGGAATATTCGGCAGCATCGCGCTGATTATCGCGGCGCCCTCCTTGGGGGATCTAGCGTTGCAGTTTAGCTCGGTTGAGTATTTCTGGCTGGCATGTCTTGGCTTAACCGCCGCCATCGGTGTTTCCAAGGGGTCGGCCGCCAAGGGGATAGTGTCGCTATGCCTGGGCTTGCTGATTGCCTTTGTTGGGCAGGATCCGGTTTCTGGTCAGGTGCGGTTTGCTTTCGGTACAAACTACCTAGCGGGTGGTTTGGGTTTTATTCCAGTCTTGATCGGCCTATTTGCAATGTCTGAGGTCTTTCGTTTCGCCTTGGCTCCAGATGATGGCAATCAGCCACCGGTTGGTAAGCTTGGTGGGCTGTTTCAGGGGGTCTTGGGAGAAATCAAACGCCTCTGGTTCCAGATTCTCCAAGGTTGCGGTATTGGAACTTTAGTTGGAGCTATTCCTGGTGCGGGAGCGGATATCGCCTCCTATATCGCTTATGCGGCTACCAAAAAGCAGTCGCGCCACCCGGAACGCTTCGGCACGGGTATCGTCGATGGCGTTGCGTCGGCTAGTGCTTCCAATAACGCTTCTGTCGGGGGTGCGCTTGTACCGGCCACGGTTTTTGGTATTCCAGGTGATAGCTTGACTGCAGTGATTATCGGTGTTCTGTACATGAAGGGATTGAATCCAGGTCCGACAGTCTTTTTGACTCAGGAAACGCTTATCACAGCGGTATTCTTGGCGTTTTTGCTGGCTAACTTGTTGATCGTGCCGTTTGGAATCATGTCGATTCGCCTCTTTCGCCACGTGTTAGCTGTACCGCGTAAGGTGTTGATGCCTCTCATCGTGGCGGCCTGCATCGTGGGCTCTTTTGCTGTGGAAAATACCGTTTATGCGGTCGTGACGATGTTGGTCGCTGGATTGTTGGGCTTCTACATGGAGGAAAACGGCTTTCCTTTAGCGCCCGCCATTCTCGGTGTCGTATTGGCTCCCATTATCGAGGAGAACTTTCTTAATACGCTGGTCAAGTCTAATGGCGATATGATGATTTTCTTCAGTCGTCCGCTCGCTATCGGTTTGGCTATTGTGGTCGCCGCGATATGGATCGTGCCGATATTAACGAAAGTGATAAAGCTTATGCAGATGAACAGAAGGGCGGTATGACTTCGGTCGCCCCCAAACTCTCGTTGATGACGTCTCGCGCCGAGGTGGCTTACACCATGATCGAAGAGATGATCGTGACTCTTGAGTTAGCACCTGGCGAAAGCGTTACCGAGCAGGCCCTATGTTCGAAATTAGAGATGGGAAGAACGCCCGTTCGCGAAGCCCTGCTGCGCCTCAAACATGACTATTTGCTTGCGGTGCTGCCGCGCCAAGGCATTTTGATCAAGCCCATCGATACAAAGACGGCTCTGGAGGCGCTAGATGTTCGCCACCACGTAGAAAGCTTACTGATCGAACGTGCCGCCCGCTTGGCGGATGAAAGCCGACGTGCAGAGTTTTTGAATATGGCGAAACAGGCTGAATACTCGCTGGCAATTCGTGATAACCGCCTGTTTTCTCGGGTCGACAAACGCTTCAATGAACGGGTTTGCGACGCTGCTCAGCATGAGGTTGCCGCTCGGGCGGTGATGCCCCTACACGCTGTATCTCGCCGAATCGGCTTCTTTTTGGCTCAAGCGGCGCATTTCGAGCCCGAGACTACGGTCCAGCCCCACATCGACATGATGCGCTCGATCGCATCTGGCGATGAATCGAGTGCCATGGCGTCCTTGACCCAGCTTCATCATCTTACTCGGGAGCAAGCGTTAACCATTGAGCGGGATGGTCTTTTGCATCTGTAACCCTCTTTACCCCGCAATTAATTCATTCTTATAAAGAGAGCCTTCATGTCATCCTCGACGGTTATCTTGATCGGTGATTACTCGCCACGTCAGCGGCATCAGTTGGAAACACGTTTCGATACTTGCTCGGTCGCGCAACCGAGCGATTTATATGAACTATCGAGTGCTTCACGCCAATCCTGTAGAAGCGTTGCCTATCACGGGCACTCGCCTTTTGGTGCGGCGGAGATGGATCAATTGCCGGCACTTTCACTAATTGCCAACTTCGGCGTGGGGTATGACGATATCGATATTGCCGCTGCCTCGATTCGGGGTATCACGGTGACTAATACCCCAAACGTACTAAATGATGATGTCGCCGATCTTGCGGTGGGAATGCTGATCGCGGTTAAACGACAGCTTGTGGCGGGAGATCGTTGGGTTCGAGAGGGCGACTGGATTCGTCACGGTACCTTTCCACTCAATACTCAGACTCATGGGCTACGAGTGGGCGTGCTTGGTATGGGGCGTATTGGGCGTGAAATCGCCAATCGGATGGTCGCGTTCAAGTCGGAGCTACACTATCAGTCCCGCAGTCCCAAGGAGACACCCGCATCGTGGCATTATTATGCTACACCCATAGAACTGGCGGCAGCGGTAGATGTGCTTTTTGTGACAGTCGTGGGTGGGGAAGAAACACAGCATTTGGTGTCTGCCGATGTATTGACCGCGCTTCCTGAAGGCGCAGTGGTTATAAACGTTTCGCGTGGCTCCGTTATCGATGAAAACGCGCTCATTGAGCAACTAGTGTCTGGGCGCTTGGGTGGCGCTGGTCTGGATGTCTTCGACAATGAGCCGAATGTAGACGCCAGGCTGGTAGCGCTGGATAATGTTGTGCTCCAGCCACATCAAGGCTCAGGTACCACTCAAACCCGAGAAGCGATGGGCGATTTACAGTTCGCCAATCTTCTGGCGTTTGCCGAAGAGCGTGCGCTGCTGACACCTGTTAATTGATCCTTAAGTTTATACTTTTTAACTGAGCTACTTTGACAGTAGCTCAGTCTCTTGGCGCAGGTTCCTCCCGTCTGTCTAAAAACGCGGTTACGTATCTTTCTCGCTTATTCCTGTGCCCCCTCCTCCCAGCGTTCCATCGCGCGCTTGTCATCTGGCAGGCGTACGATGTCGTCGATGTTGAGTTTGCCCTGGGTTTTGTGGCGGTGGCCGTGTTCGTCGAGGATGGCGGCCACGGTGCCGATGCTGACGGCGTCTTCTTCCCGGTAGGTTTCTACTTTGACGCGTACGATACGGCGCTGGTAGCGGGCGGAGAGAATGGCGCCGGGGTAAGGCGGGGTGTGGTTGGGGTCGCCCTGGAAGTAGGCCGCGACGCTGGCGCTGCCGGGGTCGTCCCATTCGATATGTTGATGCATCCTCAATATCCTTTTGTCGAGTGAGTGATGAGCTTAGTGTAGTTTGTCGTCACGGGCCTCGCCTACTGGCCGTCCCATTCGCCCTGATCGGGTGTTTCTTCAGCGCCAACGTATTGAAACAGGAAGGTAAGCGCCGCGGGTAGGCTGGCACGCCATACACGCCAGGTGTGCCCGCCGGGGTAAAGGTCCAGGCGCACCTGGCCTGGTTGAATGCGCTCGATTGCCTGGCGCAGCTGGCGGGCGTGATATTCGGCGTCAAACTCATCGCGGCGGCCCGCGCTGATATAAAGCGGCACCGGGGGCGTGGCGCTGGGTTCGTTGTTGGCGCCCGGCGCGACCGCCAGGCGGTAATCTTCCAGGTGAGCCGGATAGTTGAGCCGCTGCCAAAGCGCTTGATCGAACTCGCCCTGGGCGTCGAGAAAGGCCGGGTGGCGGTGCGCCGAGGAGTTGCGCGGCGGTGCGGGGACGTAGCTTGCCGGGCTAAGTGCCGCTACCGCGGCGAACAGGTCCGGCCGCTCGAGGGCGAAATTCAGCGCGCCGTACCCGCCGGCCGAGAGCCCGGCCACGCCGCGCTTGGCGCGGGTGGTGCCTACGCGGTAGGTGGTTTCGATATGCGGCATCAGGTCGTCGAAAAAGGCGCGGCGAGCAGGCTCGTTATAGCCATCGACCCACCAACTGCGGCTGCCCGGCATGACGAACACCGCCGGGGGGAGGTGCCCGGCGTCGATCAAACGGTCGACGGTTCGAGCCAGCTGCCCCCGGCTGACCCAGTCGTGTTCGTTGCCGAACGAGCCATGCAGCATGTAGACCACCGGGTAGGGTTCGGCGGCATCTACTTGGTAGCCGTCGGGCAGGTAGAGCGTGTAAGGGTAGTCATCACCCAGCACCGGGGAGGGGAACGCGTGGCGCGAGACTTCGCCGGCCAGCGCCGGGGCACTGAGTAAAAAAGTACTCATAACGACAGTGAGCGCACGCGCTGAGCGCATAAGACAAGCCGCAATAGGGTGAAGGGGCACACTGCCTCCGAGTGTTCATGACAAAAGGGATGTGACCAGCGGGGCTGGCTGCGCTATTAGCATAGCAGCGCCTCAAGGCAGGAGGCTTGGATGCAAAAGGTCGAGGAGATTTATTGGCTGCGCGCCTACGGATGCGCGGCGGTTTTCCTGTTTCATTGGCTGGACCATCTCAATCAACGCGTGGACACTCTGACCACCGATTTGATGCGTATCCCTCTGGTGTTGGGAACGCCGGTTTTTTTGTTTATCTCCATTTTCGTGTTCGCGCTTCGCTATGCCCGCCAGGTGCCGCCGGGGTTTTTATGGCAACGCGTCAAGTACGTGATGCTGCCCTACGCAACGTATGGATTTATCTACGCCACCGCCGAGTGGGTGCGCCTGAACATGGGCGAGACCTCGGTGGGGTATTTAAGCGTTGCCCGGGAGTACTTTCTCTACGCGGGCTGGCATGGCTACTTTCTGATTATCGCCATGCAGTTCTACGTGGCGTACTGGCTGTTTGCCCGCTGGCGGCTGTGGCGGTTCGACCCGGTGCCCGGGCTTTGGGTGAGCTGCGTGGTCAGTATGGCGTATTGGGGCACGGCCTACTGGCTCGAGGTGACGCCGCCAGGCTATCTGCTGTGGGTCGCCCCGCTTGGCTGGGTGTATCTGTTCTTTTTGGCGCTGGTGCTGGTGCGCTACTACCAGCCGGTAGCGCAAGGCGCGACAAAACCCCGCCCGCCGCGCTGGATGCAAGCGCTCTCCTCCCCGGTTTGGCTGGCCGGGGCGGTGGTGCTGATCGTGCTGGCTACGCTTCCCGGCTGGCTGGTGTTCACCTCCAAGGAGGTGTGGGTAATCCCGCTGTTCGTGCTGGCCACGCTTTGCGCCATGCGCTACCTGAAAGGGCGCCCCGCGCCTGCGTGGATGCGCACGGTCAACCGCTACTCCTTCGGCATTTATCTCGCCCACCCGATGTTTTTTGCCATTGTCGATACGGTGGTCGGCGTAGAAACCCTGCCGCTTGTCCTTTACGCGCTGCTGTTGATCGTCGTGGGCGTCGTGGGCTCTATCGGGCTCAACAAGGTCGCTAATACCACCACGTTGACCACGATGCTCTTTGGGAAGCGCTTAAAAGTGTAATGGATAGGCGATCACCCATGCTTACGCACGCATTTGGTTCAATAAAGGCTTTTATGAACCTTTTTGGTGCGCTTAAAAGTGGCTTCTGAGCCCCGTCCCGGGTGCGTTGATTTGAACGCGCAACATCAGGGCAGCTTTCGGGTTGAGAAAATCATTTTTAAAACAGAGGCTTGGTAATTCGCCATGCCATATTGGTGCAAAGTTGGCACGCTACATGCTTATTAAACGGCAACGGCTGGCGTCGTAGGCAAACGCCTCACAGCGTGCTACAACGATAGTCAGTTTATTTTAATCGCTGGTCACAGGGCCGGGTTTGAAACGCGCCCTAACGCGAATACACAACAAAGGCGTGCTATACGCTCGCGGCGTATCAACGGTTTTGTTCAACAATACGTTTAATAGATCGCTTAACAGTACACGCTTTAAGCCACGCTCATACCGGAGACGGAGAACAGTATGTCAGCCAAGACGCTCGCGCTAATCGAAGAAAATGAAGTCAAATGGGTAGACCTGCGTTTCACCGATACGCGCGGTAAAGAGCAGCACGTCACCGTACCGGCACGGGACGTAGACGAAGAGTTTTTTGAAAACGGTCAGATGTTCGATGGCTCCTCCATCGAAGGCTGGAAGGGCATCAACGAATCCGACATGATTCTGCGCCCGGAAGACGGCACCGGCTTTCTCGACCCCTTCACCGAAGATGCCACGCTGATTTTGCGTTGCGACATCATCGAGCCGGCCACCATGCAGGGTTACGATCGTGACCCGCGCTCCATCGCCAAGCGTGCCGAAGCCTATCTTGAGTCCACCGGCCTTGGCGACACCGCGTTTTTCGGCCCGGAACCCGAGTTCTTCATCTTCGACGAAGTACACTGGAAAACCGACATTCAGGGCTCCATGTACAAGATCTCCTCGGAAGAGGGCGCTTGGGCGACCGACAGCCAGATCGAAGGCGGCAACCTGGGCCACCGCCCGCGTGTGAAAGGCGGCTATTTCCCGGTTCCGCCGGTGGACAGCTTCCACGACATTCGTGGCGCAATGTGTAACACCCTTGAAGCGATCGGCCAGAGCGTCGAAGTGCATCATCACGAAGTGGCGAACGCCGGTCAGAACGAAATCGGCGTCAAGTTCAACACCTTGGTGAAGAAGGCCGACGAAGTTCAGGAAATGAAGTACGTGATCCACAACGTGGCCCACGCCTACGGCAAAACCGCGACCTTCATGCCCAAGCCCCTGGTCGGCGATAACGGCTCCGGCATGCACGTTCACCAGTCGTTCTGGAAAGATGGCACCAACCAGTTCGCCGGCGACGAGTACGCGGGCCTTTCCGAAATGGCGCTTTACTACATTGGCGGCATCATCAAGCACGCCCGTGCGCTGAACGCTTTCACCAACGCCTCGACCAACTCTTACAAGCGTCTGGTACCGGGTTTCGAAGCGCCGGTTATGCTGGCCTACAGCGCCCGTAACCGCAGTGCGTCTATCCGTATTCCGTACACGGCTAGCCCGAAAGGCAAGCGTGTCGAAACGCGCTTCCCCGACCCGACCGCCAACCCGTACCTTGCGTTCGCGGCCATGCTGATGGCGGGTATCGACGGCATCAAGAACAAGATCCATCCTGGCGACGCCATGGACAAGAACCTGTACGACCTGCCGCCGGAAGAGGGCAAGGCCGTACCGACCGTTGCCTCGAGCCTCGATCAGGCGCTGGAAGCGCTCGACGCTGACCGCACCTTCCTGACCGAAGGCGGTGTGTTCACCGACGAAATGATCGACGCCTACATCGAGCTCAAGATGGAAGAAGTGACGCGCATGCGTATGGCGACGCACCCGGTCGAGTTCGACCTGTACTACAGCTGCTAAGCTCTAACGTTAGGGGCACCCTTGAGGTGTTACTGACTCAAAACCCCGCCTCGGCGGGGTTTTTTTATGGGGAGAACATGGGCATGGGTGTCACTGACATGGCGAAGTGCGCGCGCCTGGCGGCGTTGCTGTTGGGGCTTTCGCTGACGGCGGGAAAGCTCCAGGCGCAAACGGTGTACCGCGTGGTGGATGAAAGCGGCCGGGTCACTTATACCGACAACCCGGAGCGCGGCGGCGAGGCGATCACGCTGGCGCCGCTGCCCGGGGTCGAGCGGACGTCGCCGCCACCGTCTTCGAGCCCGGCAAGGACTCGGCCCGGCCAGCCCTTCATGCCCTACGACCGGTTTGTGATTGCCAACCCGTCGGCCGAGGCGCTGATTCGCGATGCCATGACGCCGGTCGAAGTGTACGTTGAGCCGGCGCTGCGCGACGACCATCAAATAAGGCTTCTGGTGAACGGCGAGGTCAGCCAGTCGGCGCTGCACAGCGACGCGTTTTGGTTGACCGGCTTGCCGCAAGGGCACCACCGGCTTCAAGCCGAGCTGCTCGATAGCCAGGGTCGCGTTCAGCACCGCACTGACGCGGTGAGTATTACCGTTGCACCGCGCTAATATGCACTAAAATGGTGCGAAGGCGCGGCGTTAACCGGGCGGCGCTGCGCTATTAAACGCCGCGTTGCGCCGCCTTGATGCGTTAAAGCCGTGCATGACAGCGCTAGCGCCCAATTGGCGCGCTTTTTGCAATTCCACTTAAAACATCACACAGACATTGCACCACACGATGATCAAGCCACGCGAATTCTTAGGGGGCTCCTCAGGACACGCCATGTATCAGCGTTTACTCGAACACCTCACCACCGCAGTGCTGCTGCTGGACGGTGAACTGCGCGTCTGCTGGATGAACCCGGCCGCCGAAGCGCTACTGGCGGTCAGCATTAGCCGCGTCAAGGGCATGAGTCTGGATACGCTGCTGGGCTGTGGCGAAAGTATCGATAATGTATTGGCCAAGGCGCGCGACGCCTTTCACCCTTATACCCAGCGCGAGGCGCGCATTACCCCGCTCAACGGCGAGCCACTCACCGTGGACTACACCGTCACGCCGCTTTCGCCCGGCGAGCTTTTACTCGAAGTGGAGCCGCGGGACCGGCTAATGCAGATCTCCCGGGAGGAGGCGCTGACCACCCGCCAGGAAACCATCAAGGTGCTGGCCCGGGGCCTCGCCCACGAGGTGAAAAACCCGCTGGGCGGTATTCGCGGCGCGGCCCAGCTTCTCGAGCGCGACCTCGACGACCCGGCGCTTCGCGAATATACCCATATCATCGTTCAAGAGGTCGACCGGCTAAAAGACCTGGTCGACTCCATGCTCGGCCCTCATCACATTACCCGGCACGCGCCGGTCAATATTCATAAGGTGCTCGAGCGCGTGCGCACACTGCTGCTCGCCGAGCATCCCGATGTGGTCATCTCGCGGGATTACGACCCCAGCTTGCCGGATCTTTCCGGCGATGAATCCCAAATGATACAGGCGGTGCTGAACGTGGCGCGCAACGCCGTCCAGGCCATGAACGAAGCCGAGACGCCCACACCGGAGCTGATTCTGCGTACCCGCGCCAAGCGCCAGTTCACCCTGGGCGCGGAGCGCCATCGGCTGGTGAGCGAAGTGGGTCTGATCGATAACGGCCCGGGTATCCCCGAGGCCCTACGCGCGACGCTTTTTTACCCCATGGTCTCCGGGCGCGCCGAAGGCAGCGGCCTGGGGCTCTCCATTGCTCAGTCGATTCTGCATCAACATCAGGGATTGATCGAATGCGACTCACACCCCGGACGTACCGAATTTCGTCTGTTAATTCCGTTGGTCAATAACATTACCGGAGACGCGTCATGACTGAGGCGACACAAACCGATGTTTCACGGGTGGTCATCGTCGATGACGACCGCGCTATCCGTTGGGTGCTGGAGCGCGCCCTGGCGCAGCCGGATCTTGACGTCGAGTGTATCGAACGCGCCGACACCGCCCTTGACCGGCTCTTGAGCGATCCGCCGGATGTGCTGGTCACCGATATCCGTATGCCGGGGATCGACGGGCTGGATTTGCTCTCGCGCGTGCGCGAGGCGCATCCGGATCTACCGGTCATCGTCATGACCGCCCACTCGGATTTGGACAGCGCCGTGGCCTCCTATCAGGGCGGGGCCTTCGAGTACCTGCCCAAGCCTTTCGACGTGGACGAAGCGCTGGCGCTGGTGCGTCGTGCGGTCGCCCACGCTCGCGAGCGTCAGCGCCCGGTCAGCGTGCCGGAAGGCCTCAACGCCGAGATCATCGGCGAGGCGCCGGCCATGCAAGAGGTGTTTCGCGCCATCGGGCGGCTGTCGCACTCGCACATTACGGTGTTGATCAACGGCGAGTCCGGTACCGGTAAGGAGCGCGTTGCCCAGGCGCTTCACCAGCACAGCCCCCGCGCCGGCCACCCGTTTATCGCGCTGAACATGGCGGCGATTCCGAAGGATCTCATCGAGTCCGAACTGTTTGGCCATGAAAAAGGCGCCTTTACCGGCGCCGGTGCGCAGCGCCAGGGCCGTTTCGAGCAGGCCAACGGCGGCACGCTTTTTTTGGATGAGATCGGCGACATGCCGGCGGAAACGCAGACCCGCTTGCTGCGCGTACTGGCCGATGGCGAGTTCTACCGGGTGGGCGGGCATACCTCGGTGAAGGTCGATGTACGTATCATCGCCGCCACCCACCAGAACCTTGAGTCATTGGTGGACGAAGGGCGCTTTCGCGAGGATTTGTTCCACCGCTTGAACGTGATCCGCGTTCACCTGCCACGGCTCTCCGAGCGCCGGGAAGATATCCCGAGGCTTACGCGTCACTTTCTGGCCGAGGCCGCCAAGGAGCTTTCGACCGATATCAAGGTGCTCACAGCGGACGCCGAGACACACCTGACCAAACTCCCCTGGCCGGGTAATGTCCGCCAGTTGGAAAACATCTGCCGGTGGCTAACGGTCATGGCGTCCGGGCGTGAGATATTGATCGAGGACTTGCCCCCGGAGCTGCGTACCATCAGCGCTTCGTCCGCCGGGGGCCAAAGCGATTGGCGCACGGCCTTTCGCGGCTGGGCGGATCACGCCCTGGCCGAAGGCCACACCCACCTGTTGGAAGAAGCGGTGCCGGATTTCGAGCGCATTTTGATCGAAACCGCGCTCAAACACACCGGCGGGCGTAAGGGCGAAGCCGCCGAGCTTTTGGGCTGGGGGCGCAATACGCTGACCCGCAAGCTAAAAACGCTGCTGCCCGCCTTGGCGGACGAAGCCTAACTACACAGAAGTAGCCGTGCCGAATCAGGCGCTTTGGCAAAGGGCTAGAAACTGCTCGAAGTCACGCAGAATGAGTTCGAGGCTTGCGTGCAGGCGGTGGTCGTCATCCACCATGCGAAGCCCAAGCCGCTGGCGGCGGGCGTGTTCGATGACCGGGCCAAAAGGCACCACGTCGTCCTGCCAACCGTGAATGATATGCGTGTGCCGGGCCTGAAGCGTAACCGTCGTTTCCGGGTACTTTGCCATGCCAAGCGCCGGCGCCAGTAAAAAACAGCCCAGCACCGGGTAGCGTTGGCTGACCGCCGCGCTCAGAAAACCGCCCAGGCTCGACCCCGCCAGAATACACTGGGCGGGGTCGTCGCCTCGGGCTTGCAAAGTGGCGAACAGGTGCTCGAGGCGTGCCTTGAAGCTCGGTTGGCTGCGGTAATCCATCACGACCGGCTCATAACCTTCATGACGTTCTACCACGCCCTTGAGCGCTTGCACTTTCAGCGCCTCGGGGCCGCTTTCCAAACCGTGGGATAAGTACACCTTTTTCAAAATTACTCCGCTGCGTCCTGAATGACCGAGCCCCCCTGTTCAATATCCTCCCCGGCGCCGCGAATCGTGTTGCAGCCGCTTACCAATAAAAGTGTCATCAACAGCAGTAAACCCATAGCAAGAGCGCGTGTCATTGGCGGATACCTGTCGTAAGGATAGAAGCGGGGGCGTTTCCTGGCAGCGCGTTAGCATCGGCTGCCTCAACACTACTTTAGCCAGCAATGCGTACTTTGGTAAGCACTATTTAACCGCCTTATAGCTGGCGGGCTAGCGTGTAGAGCGAGGGGCTATCGGTCTGGGTAAGGCCCGCCTGTGCCATCGTGACCAGCCGGGGGTTGGTTAATGTCGCATGTGCCATTTTTATACAAAATTTGACCTCTTTTACACGCTGACAAAACCTCAGGGCCGACTTTTATTTGTTTTTTAATTAATTGATAGTATTGGTTTTTATTGTTTTTTTAGGCATGTTGGCCCGTGCCGTGCAACGTTATAGGTAGTAGTCACCGCGTTAAGTTAGTTAAACCCTTAAAATGGTTTGAGCAGGCTACAGGGTAGTAAGGATGGCATGGAGCCAATAGAAGATGGATTTTAATGGACACTAGCCTGCTCACTCGCACCGACGCAGGATCGCGTCGGCATCAAGGCTAAGGAGCGGCGGCGATGCAAACTGGCCATTTCGTTTAAGCGAGGTGGCTTTTTTGCGTCTATAAAAAATTATTAATTGACTGATATTTATACCTAATTTGCCACGTCAAAGGCAGCCTACGAACGTCTGTATGAAATTTTATACAGATGGTGGATCCTTTTTGGTCTATCCTCAGGGATAAACCAATTCAGCGGCTATAAAACGTCAACGTAACAGCCGTCTACTCAGGGATACGCGTCATGGCAATGGCATTGATGTTCGTCATGTTTATACTGTTTTTAGGTTTTTCTGCGGTGGGGGTCTACGTGATGTTCAAGACGTCCTTCATGACGCCGGAAGAGCTCGACGATATTCCCCCGGATCTCAAGTAAAGGCTTTGACCGCGCCCCTGACGGGTAGCGTATTCAGTACCGGGGCTCCTTTTTAATTACACCGTTCACTCTCACATCCATCATCCAGCGCCAACGCCCGCTTATGCGGGCGTTGGCGTTTTAAGAGCAGCGTTTCATTCTTTGGACTCACCCTGCCAACGGCCCTTGCCGCCCTCGGGCACCATCCGGCCGAAATAAAGCAGTCCGAACGCCAGCCAACCGGCGGTCAAAAGCCCGGTGAAGATGAGAATGGCGAGCGGGCCGAATTCGGCTATCAGGGGCAGGGCGGCGGCGGTAAAGAGCCCGCCGCCTACGATGGGCTCGAACATCAGCTGCTTGTAGCCAAAGCTTTCGAGCGCACCGGACTCGTTTTTAGGGTCGGCCATGCGCATGAGCAAAAGCCCGGTGACCGTCACGCCCATGGACTGGCCAAAGTCGCCGATGCCACGCTCGAACCAGTGCTCGGGGATGATACGCGGGGCCAGCACGATCAAAACGAACAGCCCCCAGGCGATACCCGCAAACGCCAGCAGCAAAAACGGCACGAGGTATTCGCTTAGCGTGGTGAGCGAAAGCGTGGCGAGTGCGGCCACGATGGTAAAGTCCAGCGCGGTGCCCGCAATGCGCGACATGGTGCGCGTCGACACGTGGCGCTCCCAGCCAAAGCGCATGATGATCAGTTGTACGATCACCCCACCGATCATCGCAATCGGGAACAGCGGCACGTGAGCAAGGATTTCGAGCCCACCGTCACTTGCCCAGGTGACCTGCTCGATCCATTGAAGCCCGGAAAGAATTAGCCAGCCGAGCACGATGGCAATGCCGACCAGACCAATATGCAGGCTCAGCGGGTCGGTGGTGCCGGCCTCCTGGTTAAGATCCTTTTTGAACTCGCTGAACTCTTCCGTCGAGGGGCGCTCGTCATCGCGCATGGTTTCGTCCGGCGTCTCTTCTTGCTCATCCTGGCCCAGGGTGACCACCCCGCGCCGGGCGGCAATGTTGATCATCACCGTGCCGATCAGCACGCCAGAGACGATACCCACCGTGGCAAGTCCCAGCGCTAAATCGGCGCCTTCGGCAAAGCCCAGGTCGGCGAAGGTGTCGGCCATGCCGGCGGCCGTACCATGGCCGCCCTCGAAGCCGATTTCGATCAGCGCCCCGGCCATGGGGTTCATGCCAAATACCGGCGCTAAAACCAGCAGCGCAAGCGTTAGCCCCACCACGTACTGCCCCCAGGCCATGGTTTGTCCCACCACCACCTGAGGCCCTGCCCGCATCCAGATCGTGCGAAGCCCTGGGATCGTTTTACCGATGAACAGTGCAGCGAACACCACATTGATCAAAAGCCCGGGTAGCGAGGACCAGCTCTCCTGCACGTAGCCGGGGAAAAGCCCCGGGCTTTCCTCGAATAGGGTCGGCATGAAGCGCCCGATCACGTCCGGGCCCAACAGCAAAAGCAAAAGCCCCGCGATGACGGAGCTGGGTAGAAAGAGGCGGCGAAGCCAGGGCAGTAGCAAGCGGATGGCGTTGCTTAACAATAGCGCCAGGCCTATCAATACCAGCGCAATGAAAAGTTCACCTACGGTCATGGTCATGTCATCACTCCCTGATGATCGGCATTGGAGGGGCAACGTTTGCAAGATACATAAACGTTAGGAGTGATTTAACCGTAGTGGTTTTTGGGTAAAAGCGCTACGCAATGCGCTACGGCATGACATAAAGGCTCAGCAGTGCAAAGCCGTAGCCAATCGCCGCGCCGGCCAGTACGTCGCTTACATAGTGAAGGCCAAGGCCCACCCGGGAAAGGGCGATCAAGGCGCTTAGCGGCAGCACGACCACCAAAAGCCAGGGCGTATGCGCGGCGACCATCACGCTGAACATGACCGCGTGCATGGTGTGCCCGCTTGGAAAGCTGTAGCGGTCGCGGGCGGGTTCGCCGCAGTGCACGCCGCCCAGGTAGGTGATAAACGGCCGCTCCCGGCAAAGCCGGGTTTTGATCAACCGGTACACACACAGGGCGATCAAGGCGATGGCGCTGTACTGCATCACCCGCCGGTTGCCGTCCGGGGTTAGCCAGGGCTGGGCGGCAATCAACAGTACCCAAACCGGCCAATCGCCCAGTTTACTGGCGGTTTGTAGCACGACCCGCCAGGCCGGGTTCAGTGACAGGCGAGTGACGCGCTGGCAAAAGCGCCACTCCCACACATCAAGACGATCGAATACGACAAGTGGGCGAGAGCGCATGGTGGGCCTCCTGGGCTTTTTGTAGGTAACGCTTGAACTGCGTGGCAATGCCGGTCCAACTGTGTTCGAGCACGCCAAGCCTGGCCGTGCGCCCGAGCCGAGCGTAGTCGGCGGGGTGCTGGCAAAGCTCGGCGGCGGCGTGGTGAAAGCCGGCCGGGTCATCCGGGGCGATGCTGACGCCGTTGTCACCACTGCGGATCAGTTCGGCGCTGGCGGCGTGGTTAAAGGCGACCACCGCCAGGCCGCTTGCCATGGCCTCGGTAATCACGTTACCCCAGGTTTCGGAAAGCGACGGAAATACGAAGATATCGGCGCTGGCGTAGTGGCGTGCAAGCGCCGGCTGGTCCAGAAAGCCGGTAAAGTGCGCTTGGGGCAGCGCTTTTTGAAGCTGCTCCCGGGCCGGGCCGTCGCCTACGATCACCTGGGCCATGTCCGGGCGTACTTCGTGCATCGCCTGGAAGGTTTCCACCAGCAGCGTAAGGTTCTTTTCCGCCGCCAGCCTCCCCGCGTACAGCGCAACGCCCTGATGTTCGTTGACGCCCCACTGCGCCCGCAGCGTATGGTCACGGTGCGCGGGCGAGAAGTGCTCGGCGTCGATTCCCCGCGAAAGAACGTTGACGCCGCGAATGCCCTGGCTTCGCAGGGTGCTGGCCTGAGCGTGGGTGGGCACCAGCGTGAGCGCGCAGCCGTTATGAAAGTGGCGTAGATAGCGAAGCGTAGCGGCGCTGAGCCAGGACATGCCGTAGTCGTGGCAGTAGTGATCGAAGTTGGTGTGCCAGCCGGCCACGCAAACCACCCCCAATCTACGCGCCGCCCGGCGCGCGGCAAGCCCAAGCGGGCCCTGGGTGGCCAAATAGATGACGTCCGGCGGGTGCTTTTGCCAAAAACGGGCAAGCTTGCCCGGGCTTGCAAGCCCTACTTGCACCTCGGCGTAGCCGGGAAGTGGCAGGCGGTGAACCTGCAGCTCCTCGCCAAACGCCGTGATATGCCCGCCCGCGCGGGGTTTGGGGCGCACGATATCGATATGTACGCCTTGGCGTTTGAGCTCGTGAGCGAGGCGGCTGAGCGTATGGGCGACTCCGTTGATATCCGGCGCCCAGGTCTCACTCACTATACAAAGCCGCATGTGCCTCGCTCCTTACCTTAACGTTTCACCAAGCGTGGCAAAACGTCATGACAAATCCGGGTCACGCGAGTGAACAACTAATGACAGCACTGACCGCGGCTGTCTTGGATCTTTTTACATAACATCTAAATATTTAATTTATATGTAAAAAGATTGTATATTAGAAGAATTTTATTTTTATCGCTTTCAGCGGCAGGCTTTAAGATTACTGCAATAAAAACCTTCTAGAGTTTGTTTCGCTAAGGGGTTGGTGGTGGCCCGGGAACCCGCCTGGGGGCTCATGTCACGCGCTTATTAAAAAATTAAGCAGCAACGACTGCTGTTCACTGCAATGGGATGGTTCATGTTTAAAAAAACGGTACTGGCGCTGGCGCTCACAAGTGTATTCACAGCGGCGGGCGCACAGGCGGCCAGCGTTTATGACGAAGACGGCACCGCCGTCAACGTCTACGGGCGGATCGCCATGGGGGTCGAGGGGGGCGGTCTTAACGATGGTGTGAATAACGGCGCCGAGTTTCGCGATTTCAGCTCGCGCATGGGCTTCAAGCTACAACAGCAAATAGCGCCGGACCTGGCCGCGTTCGGCCGCCTGGAGTGGCGCTTCAACGGCGACGAGCGCAGCCGCCCGGGCTTCAAGGAGCTACGTAAAAGCTACATCGGTGTCGAGAGCAGCCGCTTTGGTACGTTTACCGCGGGTAACTTCGACAGCTTCTACGACGACTACGTCATGGCGGTTTTCGACGTCTACGTGGGCGAAGGTTACGAGTTCGCCGGCGGCGGCCTGCAGGCGCGTGGTGACTCCATCGGTTACGAATCACCGGAGCTCGAAGGCTTTCAGGTGGTTTTCGCAGCCAAGCACTTCTCCGAGCGCGGTTTGACCGTCGACGAGCAAACCAGTGAGGGCAGCGTAGTCGCCACTCAGGGCGGCGTAGTGTACGAGGCAGGCCCGGCGCGTTTGGCGGTGGGTTATACGGAAGACACCGTACGCGGTGGCGGTAACGGCAAAACCCGCGTGGGTACCACCGCCGCTTACACTGCAAGCGACGCCTTCCAGGTGCGCGTAGGCTACGAGACTCGCGGCGACAGCAGCACGTACGGCGGCGGTT
This sequence comes from Vreelandella mediterranea, assembly GCF_970647075.1. Lineage (NCBI taxonomy): Bacteria > Pseudomonadati > Pseudomonadota > Gammaproteobacteria > Oceanospirillales > Halomonadaceae > Vreelandella > Vreelandella mediterranea. The sequence goes on from NZ_OZ310198.1 coordinate 231,165, forward strand.
TCGACCGCGTCGGCCTGGGCGCGACCTACACCTACGACGCGCTGGCCGTGTACGGTGACTACTACCACATCGACCCGGACAACGACGACAAGCGCAACGTCTGGGCGCTGGGCTCGCTTTATAACCTTTCCGATGATTTCGACGTCTTTGCCGAGCTCTACGAGTCCGACCTGGATTCCCTCGACCGCTACGACGACAACGACCTCTACTACGCAGTGGGTGCGCGCTACTACTTCTAACAAGGGACCCTTGCGGCCAGGCGCCTGCTTTGCACAAGGGCCTGGCTAACTGGCACTACTCGAATCGATCTTTAGCCGGTACGGTGAAACCCCGTACCGGCTTTTTGCGCTGCATGGGTAAGCACTTACGCGCGAATCAGCGCTCGTCGCTGCGGTTATCGATGGTCTTGCGGTATTGATCGATGAACGGCTTCTCCGCCTTGTCGATGCGGTCCATACCGGCGACGACCCGGTGCCAGTAGGGGTATTGCGGCGCCGGGCGGGTAGCGGCTTCCAGGCGCTCGATCTCCTCGGCGCTCAAAGTGAGCTCCGCGGCGGCCAGGTCGTCCTTCAAGTGCTCTTCGCTTCGTGCACCCACGATCAACGACGTCACGCCGGGGCGATCCTTGAGCCAGGCAAGGCAGGTGCGCGGGATCGAGGTGCCGTGGGCTTCGCCGATCTCGGCCAGAAGCTCGATGATGTCGTAAGCGCGTTCCATGTCGTGCACGTAGGGCTCGGGCCAGCCGTTGCCCTGGCGGGTGCCTTCCGGCGCTTTCTGGCCGCGGCGCACCTTGCCGTTGAAGAGCCCTTCGCCCAGCGGCCCCCACACCAGGGTGCCGATGTTCTGATCGATGGCCAGCGGCATCAGCTCGTATTCCGCCTCGCGGGATTCCGGCGTGTAATAGATCTGCTGGCTGATCGGACCGGCCAGGTTGTGAAGCTCGGCTTTACCGATGGTCTTCATCATCTGCCAGCCGGTGAAGTTGGAGGTGCCGTAGTAGCGAATCTTGCCGCTTTGCACCAGGTGATCCAGGGCGTAGAGCATCTCCTCGACCGGGGTGACGCCGTCCCAGTTGTGCATCTGGTACAGATCGATATGGTCGGTGCCCAAGCGCTTCAGGCTCGCTTCACACGCGTTGATCAGGTGGTAGCGCGAAAAGCCGCTGTGGTTGGGGTTGTCGCCCAGCGGGCTTCGCGCCTTGGAGGCGAGAATGATGTCGTGACGCTTCTCACCCAGCGCCTTGCCGACGATCTCCTCGGATTCGCCCATGGAGTAAAGGTCGGCGGTGTCGATCAGGTTCACCCCGGCATCCAGGGCCATGTCGATCTGGCGCTTGGCGCCGGCCACATCCACGCTCGCGGCTTTCTCGAAGCCACCGCTGCCGCCAAACGGCACGGTGCCCAGTACGATTTCAGATACCAGCAGGCCGGAGTTTCCCAGCGGACGATATTTCATCTCGATAGCATCCTTGTTAAACGAAAGTAGTATTGCATTTGCTCGTGAGCATGGCGGGTTTTAAGCCTAGGTGATGGTCTGTATTTGTCAAAGGCTCGGCTACCCCCGCCGGCCGGGCCGCTTCGCCGCGAAAAAAAAGCGTGTTTCGGCGCCAACAGAAGATGCGGGCCTTAATAAACGTCACAAATGCTGTTAATAATTATAGAGAATGTGATTTGGGCGCGGCGCCATCGTTTCGCCAGCGCAACGTATAAAACAGGATTAAAAGGAATTGCCATGTTGTCATCGAAAAGCGGGTCCTGGGGGATGGGCGTATCGGCCGGTGCATTGATACTCGCGTTCTCGCCCGGCGTGCTCGCCGCCCCCTACACGCTCACCATCTTTCACACCAACGACCTGCACGGGCGTACTGACCAGTACCCGCAACTGGTGAGCGCCCTCGACGAGGCGCGCAGCCAGTACGGCGAGGGCCTGTTGCTCGACGCCGGCGACATCTTCTCCGGCACGCTCTACTTCAACGAGTTTCGCGGTCAGGACGCCGTCGCGTTCATGAACCGGATGGGCTATGACGCCTTCGTGCCCGGCAACCACGAGTTCGATTTGAACGACCCGGAAGCGGGCCACCAGGCGCTGGCGGATCTTTTCACCGCGGCCGAGTTTCCCATTGTGGGCGCGAACCTGGATTTCTCCGCCGCGCCGGAGTTTGCTGATCTACTGGGGGATTCGATCAGCGCCGAACCTCAGGCGGGTCACTTGTACGATGGCATCGTGGTCGAGCACGGCGGCGAGAAAATCGGTATTTTCGGGCTCAGCACGCAATCAAGCGAAGACGTCTCGAGCCCGGGCAACGTGACCATCGGGGATTACCGCGAAGCGGCACAGGCGATGGTGGCGGCGTTTGAAGCCGAGGGCATCGACAAGATCGTCGTGCTCACGCACCTGGGCTATGACAGCGACCCGAGCGTTGGCAACGACACCTTGCTCGCCCAGCACGTGGACGGTATTGACGTGATCATCGGCGGGCACAGCCACACGCGCCTGGACGCCCCCGTGGTGATCAGCGAAAACGACCGGGGCGAGCCCAAAACGCCCACAGTGATCGGCCAGGCGAACGAGTACGGCAAGTACCTGGGCGTGCTGCAGGTCACCTTCGACGATGACGGCGTGGTGACGGATGCCAGCGGCGAGCTGCTCGCCACCGAAGATTTCGAGCCGGATCTCGAGGCGGCCGCGATGCTCGAACCCTACACCGCGCGTATCGAAGAAGTGCGCGATACCCAGGTAGGCGCCCACCTTGATACAGCGCTTCCCAACCCGCGCCACGGCAATGGCGACGAGGCGAGCGTGCGCGCCGATGAAACGGCGCTTGGCAACCTGATTGCCGATGGCCAACTGGCCGCTGCCCGCCAGGTGAACCCGGACACCGTACTGGCGCTGCAAAACGGCGGCGGCGTTCGCGAGCCGATAGCGGCGGGGGATGTGTCTGTTGGCGAGCTGATCGCGGTGCAGCCCTTCGGTAACCGGCTGACGCTGATGGATGTCACCGGCGCCGAGCTTCTCGAGACCTTCGAGATCGCGCTTGCCAACGCCCCGGAGGAGAGCGGCGCCTTCCTGCAGGTTTCCCGCGGGGTCGAGGTCGTGTATGACAGCCGCGAACCGGCCGGCGAGCGGGTGGTGAGCCTGAAAGTGACCCAAGACGGCGAGCTTATGGATATCGACCCGGCGCGTACCTACGTGATCGCTACCAACAACTTCACCGCCGCCGGGGGCGACAGCCACACCGCGCTCGAAGCGGCACATGATGACGACCGCAGCCATATCGTCGGCAACACCGATTGGGAAATGCTGCGTGACTACATGGTGGCCGAAGGCGAGGTCGCGCCCCAGGTAGAAGGGCGCATTATGGATGTCGCTCGCCCATAACCCGCCAGTAGGGCGTTAACCGGTACGCTTGCCGGTTGCGCTCTCAAAGGGGTGAAGCGCTTCGCGAGAGACATAAAAGCGCAGCGTTTCACCCTCTTTCACTGGCGGCTGGCCGCTGGTGCGAATCACCGTGGGCTGGTCGCTATCCAGCAAACGCACGTAGAGGTGGCTCTCCGCCCCCGCGGCCTCATAAAGCTCCAGGGTGGAATCGACCACCAGGTGCGGGGCATCGGGTGGGGTCAGGCGCATGTCGTCCGGGCGAATGCCGACCACGTCGGTGTCCGCCGGCAGGTCCGCCAGCAGCTCGCGGGCGCCGCGGGTTTGCAGGTACTCGATAGGCACCATGTTCATCGCCGGCGAGCCGATGAACCCGGCCACGAACATCGACGCCGGGCGGGCGTAGATCTCCATGGGCGTACCCACCTGCTCGATTTGTCCGGCGTTCAAGACCACCAGGCGGTCGCCCAGGGTCATCGCCTCCAACTGGTCGTGGGTCACATAAAGGCTGGTGGTTTTTAGCCGGCGCTGGAGCTGTTTGATTTCGACCCGCATCTGCACGCGCAGCTTGGCGTCCAAGTTAGAGAGCGGCTCGTCGAACAAGAACGCCGCGGGCTCGCGCACCAGCGCCCGGCCCATGGCCACGCGCTGGCGCTGGCCGCCGGAAAGATTGCGCGGCTTGCGCGGTAGGTACTCTTCGATCTCGAGCATTTTGGCCGCTTTGCGCACCCGCTCCTCGATGGCGGGCTTTTTGAAGCCGCGGTTCTTGAGCCCGTAGGCCAGATTGTTATACACCGTCATGTGCGGGTAGAGCGCGTAGTTCTGAAACACCATGGCGATATCGCGCTGGGCGGGCTCTAACGTATTGACCACCCGGTCGCCGATTTTCAGCGTGCCCTCGGAAATCGTCTCGAGCCCGGCAACCATGCGTAAAAGTGTGGATTTCCCGCAGCCGGACGGCCCCACCAGCACCACGAATTCGCCGTCCTCGATGGCCAGGTCCACACCTTTGACGGCCTGCACGTTGCCGGCGTAGGTTTTCTTGAGTCCTTCCAGGGTAATACTGGCCATCCTATTTCTCCGTCTCGGTCAGGCCTTTCACGAACAGTTTCTGCATCAACAGCACCACCAGCACCGGCGGCAGCATGGCAAGCGTCACCGTCGCCATGATCAAATTCCAGGCGGGCACCCGGTCCGAGGAGGCCATCAGGCGCTTGATGCCCAGCACGATGGTGTAAAAGTCCTCGTCGGTGGTGACCAAAAGCGGCCACAGGTACTGCACCCAGCCGTAGATGAACATGATCACGAACAGTGCGGCGATATTGGTGATCGACACCGGAAGCAAGATGTCCTTGAAGAACTTCATGGGTCCGGCGCCGTCGACCCGGCTCGCTTCCATCAGCTCCTCGGGCACGGTCATGAAGAACTGGCGAAACAGAAAGGTCGCGGTGGCCGAGGCGATCAGCGGAAGCGTGAGCCCGGCGTAGGAGTTGAGCATCCCTAAATCCGCCACCACCGCGTAGGTCGGGATGATGCGCACCTCGACCGGCAGCATCAGCGTGATGAAGATGAGCCAGAACGCCAGCATACGAAACCGGAAGCGAAAGTAGACGATCGCGAAGGCCGAGATGATCGAAATCGCGATCTTGCCGATGGCAATCGTCAGCGCCATGATCAGCGAGTTGCCCAGCATCAGCCATACCGGCGGCGCGCCGCCCACCTGCCAGCCCGAGGTCAGCATCTGCTTGTAGGAGGCCCACATGTTGTCGCCGGGTAGCAGCGGCATCACCCCGCGCACGAAGGCGCCGGGTTCGTGGGTCGAGGCGATGAACGCCACGTACACCGGAAACGCCACCACCAGTACGCCGGCAATCAATACCAGGTGGGTCAGAATGTTCAGATAGGGTCTGTTTTCGACCATGATGGATCCCTGTGCCTAGTAGTTGACGCGACGTTCCACGTAGCGGAACTGGATGAACGTCAGCACGATCACGATGCCCATCAGCATGACCGACTGGGCGGAGGACGAACCGATGTTGAGCCCGGCCACCCCGTCGGTGTAGACCTTGTAGACCAGCGTCATCGTCGCTTGGCCCGGCCCGCCGCCGGTGGTGGCGTCGATCACCCCGAAGGTCTCGAACATCACGTAGTTGATGTTGATGATCAGCAAGAAGAAGGTGGTCGGTGATAAAAGTGGGAAGACGATGGTCCAGAAGCGTTTGAACGGCGTGGCGCCGTCGATGGCCGCGGCCTCGATCAATGAATGGGGCACCGACTGAAGCCCGGCCAGAAAGAACAGAAAGTTGTAGGAGATCTGCTTCCAGGCGGCGGCGATGGTGATCAGGATCATCGCCTGGCTACCCGAGACCCGGTGGTTCCAGTTGATACCGAACCAGTCGAGCAAGTGGGGCAGAAGGCCGATGGTCGGGTTGAACAGAAACCACCACAGCACCCCGGCGACCACCGGGGCCACGGCGTAGGGCCAGACCAGCAGCGTGGTGTAGAACCGGGCGCTTTTCAGCACCCGGTTGACGCACACCGCCAGTAAAAGCGCGGTGCCCATGGAAAGCGCGGTGACCGAGACGGCAAAAATCGCCGTGCGTCCTAAAGCGTTCAGGTAGCTGGGGTCCGCCAGCACCCGGGCGTAGTTGGCAAGGCCCACGAAGGTGGTGTTGAAGCCGAAGGCGTCGGTGCGCTCGAAGCTCGACTTCACCGCTTGGGTCGCCGGCCAGATAAAGAACACCAGGGTGATCGCCAACTGCGGCGCTAACAAAAAGAAGGGAAGCCACCGGCTTTGATAGGTGGAGCGTTTGGTCTGCATGAGGCGTCCTGTTGAACCCGGCCCGGAGAAAACCCACCCATAGGTCCGCGTTGTCGGGCGTATGGGTGGGCCCTCACAACAAACCCCGGCTATAGAAGCCGGGGTTCGAGTGGTGCCGCTAAATTAGTTATTGGCGGCTTCGAAGTCGCGCAGGATCTGGTTGCCGCGCTCTACCGCGTCATCCAGCGCTTCCTGGCCGCTCTTGTTACCCGCCAGCACCGCCTGGAACTCCTCGTCCAGTACCATGCGTACTTGGGTGTAGTTGCCAAAGCGCAGGCCCTTGGAGTTCTCGGTGGGTTCGTTGAGGTTGATCTGCTCGATGGCGATATCCGCGCCCGGGTTCTCGTCGTAGTAGCCCTGCTCTTGGGTCAGCTCGAACGCTTCGGTAGTGATCGGCAGATACCCCGTGCCCTGGTGCCACTCGGCCTGTACCTCGGGCAGTGACAGGTACTCCAGAAACTCCGCGACGCCGGTGTACTCGTCGTCTTCATGGCCTGAAAGGACCCAAAGCGTGGCGCCACCGATGATCGAGTTCTGCGGCGCGCCGTCCACGTCGTCATAAACAGGCAGCATGCCAAAGCCGACTTCGAAGTCCGAGTTGGCCAGCACGTCCGCCCTCGAGGCGGAGGAGTTCATGTACATCGCGCAGTCGCCGGAGTAGAACGCGGGCGCGGCGTCCGGGCCGTTGGCCGGGCCGCCGTAGCTATACACACCGCTATCCGACCACTCCTTGATCTGATCCCAAAAGCGCGCCTGCTCTTCGCCGTTGAAGGTGAACTCGGTTTCAAGGCCGCCGAAGCCGTTCTCCAGGGTGCCGATCGGCAGATTGTGTAGCGCCGAGAAGTTCTCCAAACCCACCCAGTTGGCCGCGTAGGCCATGGTGAAACCACAGGACGCCGCGCCTTCATCGACGATCTGTTGGCCCATCTCGCCCATTTCCTGCCAGGTGGTCGGCGGGGTTTCCGGGTCGAGGCCGGCCGCTTCGAAAGCGTCCTTGTTGTAGTAGAGAATCGGCGTGGAGGAGTTGAACGGCATGGAGAGCATGTTGCCGTCGGTGTCGGTGTAGTAGCCGGTCACTACGGGCAGGTAGTCGTCCGGATCGAAGTCACTGCCGTGCTCTTCCATCAGCTCGAAGACCGGGTAGATCGCGCCCCGGGCGGCCATCATGGTGCCGGTGCCGACTTCGTAGATCTGGACGATGTGCGGCTGCTGGCCGGCGCGGAAGGCGGCGATGGTGTTGACCATCGTCTCTTCGTACTCGCCACGATACGAAGGGTTCACCCGGTATTCGTCCTGGGAGGCGTTGAAGTCCTCGGCCAGCGCGCTCAAGCGCTCGCCCAGCTCCCCGCCCATGGAGTGCCACCAGGTGATCTCGGTGGCGGCCTGGGCGGAAACGCTCAAGGTAGCCGCCGCGATGCCTACAGAGAGGGCACGTAACGTGAAACGAGACATAAAAGCTCCTTTAGGGCCTGGGATCGGCCGGGTGGCACAGTACGTTTATGGCGTTTTTTTTGGTTGCACTGAACATTAGTGAGTGTACATGACATTTTGATGAACGCTACGCGCAGCGCCCGGTTTGCTCATGCAACTTTGGCCGTAGGCGGTGCGCCCCCGGCGGTGATAGGGTAATGAAAAGACGTCAATCAAGGGCCACGTCATGACCGATGCACAAGCGCTACTCAGCCAACTGATTGCTTTCGATACCACTTCCCGCGGCTCCAACCTGGCGCTGATCGAATTCGTCGAAGGGTATCTCGCCGAATACGGCGTTACCTCGGAGCGGGTCATGAGCCCCTGCGGCACCAAGGCGAATTTGATCGCGCGCATCGGCCCGGACGCCCCGGGCGGGGTGATGCTCTCTGGCCACACCGACGTGGTGCCGGTCGAAGGCCAGCCCTGGTCGACGGACCCTTTTACGCTGGTGGAAGGCGACGATGACCGCCTTTACGGGCGTGGCACCTGCGACATGAAGGGCTTCATCGCCTGCGCGCTTTCCATGGTGCCCGAATGGGTGAAAGCGCCGCTCAAACAGCCCATTTACTTCGGTTTTTCCTATGATGAGGAGATCGGCTGCGTCGGCGCGCCGGCGCTGATCGAGCGCTTTTTCGAGCACTACTCGACCACCGCGCATGTGATCGTCGGTGAGCCCACCAGCATGCAGCCGGTGGTGGCGCAAAAGGGCGCGACCAACCTGCGCACCACGGTCACCGGGGTCGAGGCGCACAGCAGCCAGGTCAACCAGGGCACCTCGGCCATTCACGTGGCCGCGCGTTTGGTCACCTTCATCGAGGACACCATGGCCGCCCTGGTGGAAGAAGGGCGTGTGGATGAGGCGTTCAACGTGCCCCACACCAGCCTGCACGTAGGCCGCATCCAGGGCGGCACGGCGATCAACATCACCGCCCGAGAGTGCACCTTCGAGTGGGAGATCCGCCACCTGCCCACGGACACCTTCGAGGACGTCTTCGCTCGTTTCGAAGCGTTTGGTGAAACGCTCAAGGCCGAGCTGCAGGCGCGGGGGAAAAGCGTCGACATCGCCACCGAGGCGCTCAACGTCACGGTGCCGGGCCTGGCCGATCGCGACAACGACGCGGTGCTGCGCTTGGCCAAGGAACACTTGCCGGGGCAGTGCTGCAACCACGCCGTGGCCTACGCCACGGAAGCCGGCCAGTTCCAGGGCCAGGGCCTGCAAACCATCATCCTGGGGCCTGGCAGCATCGCCCAGGCCCACCAGCCCGACGAGTACATCGACAAAAGCGAGCTTACGGCGTGCCTGGATTTCATGACCCGGATGGGCAAAGCGCTCGAGTCGCCATTTTCCTAGCGCCCGCTTAGGCGTCAGCCAGGATAGCTAATCGGTTCCCGGTGTCGCGAAGAAGGTGTCGCGATAGTGTCGCGATAAGGTGTTGCGTCATGTCCAGTATCATTAGGATAATATGAAATAGCGATAGACTATTTTGCCGATAAGCTTGGTTAATTGAGGAGATGGCGGTGAGCGGGAAATTCAATCTATGGGCAGGTACCGCCGCGGTGCTGCTACTGGCGGGCTGTGGAAGCGACTACCCGGATCAGGCAGAAATTTCCGCCGAGGGCGGGCTCGACCCCTCCATGTTCGATCAGACTCGGCAGGCGCGGGTGTACTACTTCGATGAACAAGCCATCGATGACGCCACCGAGTTACAGCAATTCAATAGCGCTTTGACCGCATGGCTGGCCTCGCCCGGCGACGAGCTACCCGACGTTGAGTTTCCTGACGATGCGCAAGAGCTCTGGGAAGCGACGCAAACGTTCCAGCAGCAGCGCGAAAACCAGGACGCGGTTTGGCGTGCACATCTTGAAGAAAGTACGGCGCCGCTGGAAGCCGAACTGGAAACCGAGCAAAGCGAGCTTGCAAAGCTCGAAGAGACCCAGGCAGCGTTTGACGAGGCGCTGGCGCCCGCGGATCAAAAAATAGCGGAATTGGAAGCGCGCATCGAGGAGACGGTCGAGCGCCAAGCCGAGATGGAGCGGGCCGTGGTCGAAGGCTGGAATGACTATATTCTGGAAAACGATCTGGCGGTCAGAACGCTCGACCCCGAGCGCAGCCAAGTATTTTCCTATGGCGGCAGAACGAACACCGATAGCTGCCCCGCCTCCACTGACGACGTGACGGTGGACCGCCTGGCAGAGGAAGATACCTGCTATCGGCTCTGGCTGCCGGATGAAGCGCTGCACCCCGCGCCCATCAACGAGCAGTATGCCGCCTTGTTTGACGAGTACCGCGAGCTTTCTGAGCTGCGCGGGCGCCCGTACGGCGTGCAAAGCGAGGACGATACGCTTAATCAGCAGCTTCGCGAGGCAAAGGAAGAGCGCTCGGAAGACCTGATTCGCGCTGAAAACCGCAACGGCGATCACCGTCAGCTGGCAAGCGAGCTTGGCAATACCGAGCGCCGGATCGGCAGAATCCAGCAGCAGCTCGACAGAGCGGACAGCGAACGAGCGCGGGAAAACTTCGAGCGCAATCGGCTACGCGAATACCGTAACAACGTGCAGCAGCAGTTGGAGCGCTATGTTGCGTTGGAAGCGAACGCTATCGTCGAAAATGTCGCCCACTCCGAGGCATCCACCGCGTCGGCGTTTGCGCTCGAGCATCACGCAGAGCTGCTGGTCTTCGACCTGCCCGTCAGCACCTTCATGGGCACGGGCAATCTGCTGACCCTCGAAGACATGCGCGAGCCCGGCGAGCAGGAAACCCTGAACGTCGTGCTCCGCGACGCTAATTCACAGATGGTATCGCAACGTGAACTGTACACCGGCATCGTCGAGCAGGTAGCGCTCGCGGGCCAGGCATTCGGTGAGTAAGCGAACAAAAACACCCGCCTAAGCGGGTGTTTTTTGACAAGCCGAGCCGTGCTTACAGGCCGGGCAACTTTTCGGGGAGCGGGTGCTCCTCATAAAGCTCGGCCTTGGCGTCGCGCATGACGTCTTCACAGGCTTGCTGGTGAGCCAGCTGGGTGATCAGGCCCTGGGTGACTTCAAAGCCCTTGGCCAGGCAGGTGTCGACCTCGGCGCGGCTCACAAAAGGCGAAACATGGCAGTCGATCTTGATCGTACGCCCACCGCCTTCGAGGCGGTCGGCAAACCGTCGCAATCGCCAGGCGATGCGCTCTTTCCAATGGGCTGATTCTACTGCGCCTTCGTTTACGCTAAACGTGCACTGCCACTCCGGTCTGTATACCTTCATGAGAACCTCCGCTGCGTCTGGAAAGATGGTTTGGTCGCGTTTCGTACTCCGTCTTTTTTGGTAATGTGACTCTGCTACTATAAACACATAGTTACCGCCACTAATACAGGAAATGGCCCAGCACACGTGCGTTAATAGGGCCACCGTTATGACCTCGAGCCTGCTTACAAGTTGCCCCTGCGATAGCACCGCGGCGTACAAGGCGTGCTGCGGCGCTTATCATCAGGGCGCCATCGCCCCCACGCCCGAAGCGTTGATGCGCTCGCGCTACAGCGCCTTTGCCCTCGACCTGGTCGATTACCTGAAAGCCACCTGGCACCCCAGTACCCGGCCCGAGTCCTTGGCTCCGGACCCGGCCACGCGCTGGAAGCGGCTGGTGATCGAACACGCCCCCGCACCCGAGGGCGGGCGCGCAACCGTCCATTTCAAGGCCTTTTTTCAGGAAGGTGGCTGGCACGTGCTGGAGGAGGTCTCGCGCTTCGTGTTGGAAGACGGGCGTTGGTGGTACCTGGATGGCGAGCCGCGGTTGGATAAATTAAAACCCGGGCGCAACGAGCGCTGCCCGTGTGGAAGCGGGCGTAAGCTCAAGGCGTGCTGCGGTGGCTAGCACTTCAAGCGGCCCCCCCGCCGATAACGAGACCTCTCGGGCGCCTTGGTACCTTTACCTGCTCGAATGTCGGCGCGGCACCTACGCCGGCATCACCAACGACCTGGCCAAACGCTACCAGGCGCACTGTGCCGGCAAGGGCGCGCGCTACACCCGCGCCAACCCGCCCCAGGCGCTGCTTGGCGCCCAGCCCTTCGCCGACCGCAGCGAAGCCAGCCGCGCCGAGTACCGGCTAAAGCAGCAAACGCCGGGCGATAAACGCCGCTGGGCAGCACGCTGGCCCTGCGAGCTGCCCGACTGACTCAGGTGGGGATTCCCTGCGTTTTTTTGATGGAAGGCGGCTACGCGGTGGACGATATCGGTCGTAATGTGGTAAGCGTACTGCAGGGATTTGAAGAACCCCGCCGCGCGGCAGGTGACAGCGCGCGCTAATTCGGGCAGTCTAGCGCCCTTTGCAGCCAGAATGGGTTGTGTACCCCGTTTGAGTGGGCGAACCCGCAAAGGGCAAGGAGTAAAAGCGTGGCAGTGTATGGCGGTATTCAGGCACACGAAGTGGAGCGTTGGCTAAATGCCTTGGTCAACGCCGCTTTCGACCGGCGCTGCCCGCTCTCCCGGGTGCACGGCGGCACGGCGCGCGCGCGTACCGCCCGCCAGGACCTGCTTTGCCTGGCCCAATCCTTTCGCGGCGAACAGGGCGCAAGCGACATGATCGCCGACAGCCTGAGCCGCTGGTGCCAGCACTACCTGACCGAAACCGAGTGGTACGTGCTGGTCAGCGGTAAAACGCCGAAAGCCGAGGCGCCGGCGCCGGCACAAAGCGGCGGGGAAGAAGCCCTACCCGAATCCCTCGAGGCGCTTTTGCAGCACAAGGTCGGGTGAGCGGCGGGTTATCGCAGCCGCTGTCGCGCTGTTACAATGGATGAATGAACAGTGCCCTCTCTGGTCCGGCCACGGCCTCCCTCGATGATCCCTTCTACTACCTGACGAATTTTCGTTACGTACTCGCCTGGGTGGCCGAGCGCCACCGTGATCTGCTGGGCGAAGAGGAAATCACCTTTCTGGCGGCGTTCGACGCGCTGCCAAAGCCCTCCCAGGCGCTGCTGGCGCGCATGGTGATGCGCAAGGGCGAGCTATTTAGAACCGGAAAGCTCACCTACGCCGAGATCGGCGACACCGACCAGGCGCTCATGCCGCTGTTTGAGGCGGGCCTGGTCGAGCCGGCGCCGCGTCTCACCAGCGCCGAGCTTTTCCACCACCTGCGGTTGAGCGAGCTCAAACAGGCCCTGGCCGGCGCCCTGCGCGCCGCAGGGTTTGGCGCCTCGCCCTCCAAGAAAACCCTGTTGGAAACCCTGGTGCCGTCGCTCGAGGCCGTACAGCCGTTAAAGGCCTGGTGGCCACAGGCGCCGGATCGAATCGTGCGTCTCAACGTCATGGCCACCTGCGACCGGCTGCGGCTGATGTTCTTTGGCAACCTGCGCCAGGATTGGGCGGAGTTCGTGCTGACCGAGCTTGGCCTGCAGCGCTTCGAGCCGGTGGCGCTTTCCCCAAACGCCCGGGCGTTTGGCCACCGAGGCGAGGTCACCACCTACCTGGCGCTTCACCGCCTGCGCGAGCGGCTGGCCGAGGGCGAGCCGCCCGCGACCCTTTATGAGGCGCTTCCGCCTTCCGGCGATAACCGCTGGCTCGCCGGCCGGCGGGACCGGCTGCTGGTGAGCATGGGGCGCGAAGCCGAACGCGGCGGTGACGGTGAGCTTGCCCTGACGCTATACCACGCGGCCACGAGTAGCGATGCCCGCATTCGCGCGCTGCGCCTGCTCGAGCGCCTTGGCCGCCACCGCCGTGCGCTGGAAATGGCCCGCGAGGCGCTAATGGACGCCCCCATTGAAAGCGAACGCCAGGCGCTTCAGCGGCTGGTGCCGCGCCTTGAGCGGCGCCTGGGCGGGCCGCCGGCGCCGCGCAACCGCGCGGCAAACGTGCCCGAACGAGCACTCACGCTCTTGGGGCCGCAGCCGGTCGAGCGCGCCGTGGCCGAGCACCTGGCCACCCCCGAAGCGCCGGTTTACTACGTGGAAAATTGCCTGATCACCGGGCTTTTCGGGCTGTTGCTGTGGCCGGCGATTTTCGCCCCGCGACCGGGGGCGTTTTTTCATCCCTTCCAAAGCGGGCCGGCGGATCTCTACCGGGAGGACTTCGCCGAGCAGCGCGCGCAGGAGATCCACGCCTGCCTGGCCCAGCTCGAGGATGGGCGCTATGCCGACACTATCCGCGAGACCTTCGCCGCCAGGTACGGCGTTGCCTGCGCTTTCGTGCACTGGCCGGTCTTGAGCGAGGCGCTACTGGACACCGCGCTTCGCTGCATTCCCGCCGCGCATCTACGCGTGCTGTTCGAGCGCCTGCTGGGGGATTTAAAACACAACCGGGCGGGCTTTCCCGACCTGATTCAGTTCTTCCCCGAGGATGAGGCGGGCCCGCGCTATCGCATGATCGAAGTAAAAGGCCCCGGCGACCGGCTGCAGGACAATCAGCGCCGCTGGCTCGACTGCTTCGCGCGCCACCAGATGCCCGTCGAGGTGTGCTACGTGCGTTGGCAGGTCGGCGCGTGAGCGAGTACCGGATCGCGGTGCGCGCGCTATGCGAATTTACCGCCCGACAGGGCGATCTCGACTACCGCTTCACCCCCGCGCCCACCGCCCAGGAAGGCATAGCCGGGCACACCCTGGTGGCCAGCCGCCGAGGCGAGAGTTACGTTGCGGAGCTGCCGCTATCCGCCACCTTCGAAGGCCTAAAGGTATCTGGCCGGGCGGATGGCTATGACCCGGACACCCACTGCCTTGAAGAGGTAAAGACCCACCGGGGCGATCTTTCCCGCATGGCGTACAACCAGCGTGCCCTCCACTGGGCCCAGGTGAAGGTGTACGGCGCACTTTTGTGCGCCGAGCGCGGCTTTGAAAACGTGACGCTGGCACTGGTCTACTTCGAAATAGCCAGCCAGCGCGAAACCCGCCTGACGGTCGAGGCGAGTATTGATGAGCTCCAGGCGTTTTTTGCCGCGCAGTGCCGGCGCTTTTTGAGCTGGGCGAAGCAGGAAACGACGCACCGCGCGGCGCGGGATAGCGCCCTTGGCAAGCTCACCTTTCCCCACGCGCGCTTTCGCCCCGGCCAGCGCGAGTTGGCCGAGAACGTCTTCAAGGCGGTCAGTACCGAGCGCTGCCTGCTCGCCCAGGCGCCCACCGGTATCGGCAAGACCCTGGCGACGCTGTTTCCCATGCTGGCCGCCATGCCCCGCAAGCAACTCGACCGCGTGGCCTTTTTGACCATGAAAACCCCGGGGCGGCGGCTGGCGCTGGAGGCGCTGACCACGCTGACCGCCTCCAGCGCCGCGCCGCTTCGTGTGGTGGAGCTCACCGCGCGCAGCAAGGCCTGCGAGTATCCGGACCGCGCCTGCCACGGGGAGGCCTGCCCGCTGGCTGCCGGGTTTTACGACCGCCTGCCCGGGGCGCGCCAGGCCTGTGTCGAGCGCGGCTTTCTGGATCGCGCCGGGCTCAGAGAAGTGGCCCTGGAACACGACGTTTGCCCTTATTATCTGGGCCAGGAAATGGCCCGCTGGGCGGATGTCGCGGTGGGGGATGTGAACCACTGGTTCGACGCCCACGCGCTGCTCCACGGCCAGGCCGTCGCGACAGAGGCGCGGGTGGGTCTGCTGGTGGACGAGGCGCACAACCTGGTCGAGCGCGCCCGCGGCATGTACAGCGCCGAGATCTCGCAAAAGCGTTTCAACCGTGCCAAAAAAAGTGCCCCGGCCGCGCTCAAGGGCCCACTCGATCAGCTGGGCAAGCAGTGGCAAACCCTGGTCGATGCCGGTAATGCTCAGGCCACCGGCGAGGCGAGCTACCGGCTGTTGGAGGCACTGCCGGGCAAGCTGGTCGGCGCGCTCTACAAGGTGGTAAGCGCCATGACCGAATACCTCGGCGAGCAGCCCCAGGCTGCCGGGCTGGAACTTCAGGAGCTTTTGTTCGAAGCACTCGGATTTTGCCGGCTGGCCGAGCAGTTCGGCGAACACTCGCTTTGTGATTTCACCCGCCAGGGCCGCGGCCAGGCCGTGCTGGGGATTCGTAACGTCATTCCGGCGGATTTTCTCACCCCGCGCTTTGAACGTGCCCACTGCGCCGTGCTGTTTTCCGCCACGCTCTCGCCGGGGCGCTACTACCGGGATCTATTGGGTCTGCCGGCGGACACCGTTTGGCGCGAGGTGGGCTCGCCGTTCGCCGCCCACCAGCTCAGTGTGCAGGTCACCCCGCATATCTCGACCCGCTTTCGCGACCGCGCAGCCTCGGTCGAGCCCATCGTTGAAACGCTCGCCGCTCAGTACCAGCAGATGCCCGGCCACTATCTGGCGTTTTTCAGCAGCTTCGCGTATCTCGAGGCGGTCTACACGCGCTTTCAAAGCGCCTGGCCCGAGATACCCAGCTTCGCCCAGACGCGGGGGATGGGCGAGGCCGAGCGCGACGCGTTTCTGGCGCGCTTCACCCCCGGCGGGCGGGGCGTCGGTTTCGCGGTACTCGGTGGGGCCTTCGGCGAAGGGGTGGACCTGCCCGGCGACCGCTTGATCGGCGCCTTTATCGCCACCCTCGGCTTTCCGCCGTTCAACGCCTTCAACGAAGCGCTCAAGGCGCGCCTTCACGCCCGGTTCGGTCAGGGCGAGGAGTACACCTACCGCATCCCCGGGATGATCAAGGTCGTACAGGCCGCCGGGCGGGTGATCCGGGGCCCCGACGACGAAGGCGTGGTGGTGCTGATGGACGACCGCTTCAACCAGCCGCCCATCCGCGCGCTGCTGCCCGCCTGGTGGGCGCTTTAGAGCTGACTTATAAAGAGCGCCAGGGCGACTTTTCCCCGCGGACGACTATGCTTAGCCCAGACGTATCAAAACAGAGGCCGACGGGCGGACTTGGCGGCTCGGCTTGCCAACACAACGGAACGTGTTCCCATGAAAAAACCGATCAGCTTTTTCGTCCACCATCAGGGCCGCGGCCACGCGCGGCGTGCCATGGCGATCATTCGCCACTTCTCACCTGAGCGCCCGGTGAGCGTGATGACCGCCGATCCGTCCTTGTTCGATGGCTTCGAGCGCGAGATCGACATCATTACCCTGCCCAACATGATCGGCGCGGCGGTGCCCACCCAGGCGCTTTATGAGCAGCCCACGCCGTCGGTGATGCACTGCGTGCCCATGGGGGTGGTCGAGATGCGCCAGACCATGCGCCGCATTCTCGATCACCTGGACGATATCGACGCGGGCCTGTTCGTGATCGATGTCTCTGCGGAAATGGCGCTTTTGTCGCGTATCGCCAGCATCCCCGCGGTGAGCGTGCGCATGCACGGCGATCGCAACGACCCGGGCCACCTGGGCGCTTACGAGGCAAGCGTCGGGATGCTCGCGCCGTTCGACGAGCGCCTGGAGCAGGACGACTACCCCGCCGACCTGCGCGGGAAGACTTTCTATAGTGGCGGGCTTTGCACTACCACCGCCGCGGTGCCCAGCCGTGAAGAAGCGCGCCGTCGTCTAGGGCTCGATAGGGAGCGCGAAATCGTGGTCGCGCTGACCGGCGGCGGCGGGGCGGGCACGCCCTACGCGCCGCTCACCGTGGCCGCCCGCGCCGCGCCGCAAACGCTTTTTCTCACCATCGGCCCGCTGCATTTGGAGGGGCACGAGACCGATTTCGCTAATCTGGTGAACGTCGGCTGGGTCGACAACGTGGTGGACTACCTGGCCGCCAGCGATATCGTGCTGGCCTCGGCGGGGGACAATACCGTGCATGAGATCGCCATGCTCGAACGCCCTTACATCGTGGCGCCGGAGTGGCGCTACTTTGGTGAACAGACACGCAAGGCCGAACGCCTGGCGGCGCTTGGCGCGGCGGTGAACATGCCGGTGTGGCCTGGCGATTTCGCGGGCTGGCAGGCGGTGCTGGAAAAAGCCCGGGGGCTGGATGTCGAAAAGCTCGCCACCCTGTTCGATCGCGCCGCCGCCGCGCGCGCCGCCGAGTGGCTCGAGCGGTGTGTCGATGAGCTGTGGCAAGGGGCGCCCACGGTGTCCGCGGTGAACGCGAAAGCCATCAACGCCTACCTCGAGCCCTAAGGCGCGTTATCCAAAGCGCGCGCTCGGCGGCAGGCGCGCGTTTTCGATCTCATTACTGCTTGGCTGGCGATGCACCTCGATGTGTGGGCTGTCCGGGGTCCAGCTGATCGCCCCGGCGTCATCGAACTGGCCGAGCCAGTAATCCATGCACCAGCGCCCCCAACGCGCGTGAAAGCGCCGGGCGTTGGTGATGATCGCCTCGAAGTGCGGCCAGGGCGGGGCGTATATGGCGTGGTGCTGATGCCAGGCCAGCGCCCCGCCCACCCAATAAAGCGCGACCTCGGCCTGGGCCAGCCGCCAGGCGTAGTCGGTTTCTTCGCCGCCGTAGCCAACGTAGCCTTCGTCCATGCCGCCGGCGTGCCGGTGGTCTGCTTTCATCAACGCAAAGGACAAGCCCCAGAGGTTACCGTGATCCGGCTCCGGGCGTATCTCGTCGTCCTTGATTGCCGGGCGGGCGGGGTGTCGCTCACCCTCTTGATAAAGCGCTTCAAGGTCGAGCTCGCCGCTATCCGAGTAGCGCACCGCCCCTTCGGCCAGGTAGTGCACTTCGCCGATATAGAGCGCCGCTTGCAAGCCTAGGGCCTGGTGATAGCGCGCCACCAGCCTGGGCGAGGCGATGCAGTCCACATCCAGAAACACCAGCGCCTCAAAGGAGGCCGCCTCGACCGCGGCGTTGCGGGCGCGGGCCAGCGGCAGCGCCTCACCCTCGACCATCACGTGGCGGACCGGAAAACGCGTAAGCGGCAGGTTCTCTTCCGGGCTTGCCTGCATCCAGGCAATGACCAGCTCGTCCGGCGGGCGTGTCTGAGCGTTCAGGCTCAGCATCAGGTTGACCAGGTGGGCGCGGCGCCCGCGTACCAGGGTGAGCGCGCTTAGCTTCATGAGGCCACGTCGTCGTAGGTTTTGGTGGACGGGCGGCGGCGCTGAAAGTGCTGAACGCCCTCGATCACCCCTTGGGCGTGGGGCGCTCGGGCGATGTAGACATGCCCCATGCCCGGGGCGCTTTCCAGGTCGTCGCTGTAGTTCGCCACCAGAATCGAGCATGTCGAGGCGCGTAGCATATCCAGGTCGTTACCCGAGTCGCCGGCCACGAAAAGCGCGGTTTCCTCGACCCCCAGCGCTTTACGAACGTGCGCCACCGCGCGGCCTTTGGAGGCCGCCTCGGGCAGGATGTCCAGGTAGCGGCCGTGGCTGTGTATCACCGTGGCGCGCAGGTTCGCACGCTGCAGGTGAGTGGTGATGCGCTGGGCCAGCTCGCCGTCATTGTCACTCAAATAGCTTAGTTTATGGGCGCGCTGCTCGAGCGGGCCTTGAGGGGCGATATCGCTAAACGCTTCGAGCGCTCGGGCCAGGGCGCCGCGCTGCCAGCCGCGGTCGAGCGTCGCGCGCCAGCCGTCGTCCTGGCGGTAAGTGACGCCGTCGGGCTGCAGGTAATAAATCTCCGAACCCACTGAGGCGATAACCAACTGCGGGTGGGGAATGCCCGCCTGGGCGAGAATCGCCAGCGCGCTGTGAAAGCTTCGCCCGGTGGCCACGCCAAACCCCATCTTTCGCTGGCCGGAAAACCACTGGTTGAACGCGCGCACGCCCACCGGTGAGCCGGTCAGGGTGTTGTCGATATCGCAAATCAATAGCGCCGACACACCGTCGAGCGCCTGCGTTTGCGGGGGCGTGCAAAGGCGCGCCAACAAATCGTGGTAGCGCTCGGTATGGCGCTGCCAGTCGAAGGCTTTCACTGCCTCGCGGCCGTTGTCGGCCATGCGCTGCCAGCGTTTGGTATCACCGAACAGCGCCAGCGCTTCGCGGCCGATGTCCTCGGCGCGGCGCGGGTCGATCAGTATGCCGTTGCCGCACTGCTCGATGATATCGTTGGGTCCGCCGCTGTCGGTGGCTATGAGCGGCAGCCCCGCCGCCGCCGCTTCCAAAAGCGTGAGCCCAAAGGGCTCGTTGAGCGCCGGGTTGATGAAAATACCGCGCCGCTCTCGCGCCCAGGCGTAGAGCGCCTTGATATCGTTTGGGGCGTGGTGCTTGGGGTAGGCGACATGGCCGTAAAGATCGAAATCGTCGATCAGCGTTAAAAGTTCGTGCAGGTTGCCGGCAAGCTCGGGCTCCAGCCAATCGATATGCTCGCGAACCCCGGCGATGATGATCAGGTTGGCCGTTTCTCTGAGCGTGGCGTTCTCGCCGAAGGCCCGCACCAGCGTGGCGAGGTTCTTGCGCGTCACCGGCCGGGCGATGGCGATCAACGCGGGCTTGTCGGGATCGGTCAAAAAGGGTGCCAGCAGCGCATCCACCGCCGGGGTAGAACAGGCGTTTTCGAATTCGCTCAGGTGGCTGCCCGGGGCGATCACGCGAATCTTGCCCGGGGCGTAGTGGGCGTAGTCGGCGTACTGGCTCTCCGCTTCGTCGCGGGAGCTTGCAATGACCAACGCCGCTTCACGCATCGCGCGCTCTTCAAACGTGATGCGCCTGGAAAGTGCTGCCTTGGTCGGCTCGTCCAGAGAGTGGCCGTCGTGCGCCAGGCATTTCAGCTTACTGCGCCCGAGGGAATGGGCCGTGAAAACGAAGGGAATACCCCGGCGCGCACTGATCTGTGCGGCGACTTCGCCGGCATCGGCGTAGTGGGCGTGCAGGAGGTTCGCCGGCGCGGGCAGGGTGTCGAGCCAGGCGGTGAAGGCATCGACGAAAGAGGGTAGCTCCTGCCAAAGCGCTTCCTTGGCGAGGTAGTCGGGGCGTTGGCTCGGCAGACGGACCAGTTCGATTTTGGGGCTTATCTGCTCCACGCCCTGGCCGTAGTCGACATCGCTAAACTGGCATTCGAAGGCGCGGGTGACTAACGTTATACGCGTAACGAGAGGGTCGAGAGCGGAGGCTTCGACGAGCTCCAGCAGGTAGCGGATATGGCCGCCGGTGTCGGCGGTTATACCGTATTCGACGTCGTGACCTCGAAGGCATCCCTGTAACGCAATGTGTACGATATGCATGTTGTGAAGTCCTTTCACTTAAGGCTCAGCCACGCTATGCCCATTAAAAAGCGTATACGCATTGCCCAGGTTGCTCCAGTTATCTTTCCCACACCGCCTCTGGGCAGCGGAGGTACTGAGCGCATTGTGGCGGACTTGACCGAGGCACTCTTTAACTTAAATCACGATGTCACTCTGATCGGCCCTTCGGATTGCCAGACCCCGGCTCGGCACCTGGCTTGCGCGCCGAGCCTAAGCCAGCTGCAAGCGCTTCACGGCGCTGTTCCCCCCGGCGTGCCCGGCGTTTTGGAGGCGCGGGTATTGGAAAAGCTGCGCGAGCATCTGGATGAATTCGATGTGATTCACTGCCACGGCGAGTTCTGCCACGCGCCGCTTTTGGGGCGCCGCCGCGCCCACAGCCTGACCACCGTGCACTGGCGGGTCGACGAGCTCGACCGTCAGCTACTGTTCGAAGGCTTTCCGGACCTGCCGGTGGCGGCGATCTCCCACGCCCAAGCGCGCAGCATTCCTCAAACGAACCTGGCGGGGGTGGTGCATCACGGCCTCGATGCTGGCCGCTTCACTCTGGGAGCGGGGGATGGCGGGTATCTGGCGTTCATCGGCCGCATGACCGACCAAAAGCGCCCGGACCGGGCCATCGAGGTGGCGCGCGCCGCCGGCTACCCGCTAACGCTTGCCGGCGGGGTGGATGTCGGCAACCCGGACTGGTTCGACCGCTTCGTCGTCCCCGAGCTCGACGACGCGATTCGTCATGTGGGCACGATCGACGACGTTCAAAAGCAAACGCTGCTGGGCGGTGCCGCCGCGCTTTTGTTTCCCATCGACTGGCCGGAGCCCTTTGGGCTGGTGATGATCGAGGCGATGGCCTGCGGCACGCCGGTCATCGCCTGGCGAAACGGCAGCGTCGAAGAGGTCATCGAGCCCGGCGTGACCGGGTTCATCGTCGACTCGGTCGAGGAGGCGGTGGCGGCGGTGAAACGGCTACCCGAACTGAGCCGCGAGCGCGTGCGCGAACGCTTTTTGGCGCGTTTCACCGCCGAACGGATGGCGCGGGATTACCTCGATGTGTACCACGCGCTGTTAGCGCGCTAAAGCGCGCTGTCGGCTTTCAGCACCGTTTTGCTCAGCAGCGTAATGACCAGCGCAAGCGCCACGCAAAGCAGCGCCATGGTGATAAACACGTCGCGCAGCGAATCGAGCCACAGCGACATCCAGGCAACGATCACCGGCGAGATGAACTGGCCGAAGAAAAACGTCGAGGTGAAGCCGCCGAACACCCGCCCACGTACCCGCTCCGGGGTAATGCGCATTAGCCAGGTGGTGGTGTTGGGCATGAAAAGCCCAAGCCCCAGGCCAGCTACCCCCGCTCCCATGATCGCCATGGGGTAGCTGTAGGTCAGACCCACGATCAAAAGGCCGAGTGCCGCGATCGAAAACCCCACCACGTAAATCGTCATCACCGAGAAAAACATCTTGATGCGCCCATAATAAAAGCTCACCACGCTTGCAGAAAGCGCCGCCATGGAGAGGGCGATACCGATGGCCAGCCCGCTGGTATCGCCCTGGGCGGTGAGCAGAAACGGCAGCTGGGCGGGAAACATATAAAACATCAGCATGCTGATCATGGCGATCAGATAGGCAAGCCCGGTACGCGGGATATCCACCCGTGGCAGGGGGGCCTGATCCGGGGTCGTGCCCGCGGTTTCCCGGTGAGGCTCCTTCAGAATGGCCCAGGCGTAGGGCAGCAGCAGCGCACCGGTAAGGTACAAAAGAAAAGGCCCGCGCCAGCTCCAGTCCGACAGCACCCCGCCCAGGTTGATGAAGATCACCCCACCGAGGGCCATCGAGCTACTTTGCAGCCCCAAAAAGCGCGCCCGCTCGGCGCCGCTGAAATAGTCGCCCACCAGCGTGGTGCTAATACTCAAAATACCCGCCACCGCCACGCCCATTAGCGCCCGCGAGGCCAACAATACCTCCACCCGGTCGATCAAAAACCCGGACGCCCCGGCGAAGCCGTAGATCGAAAGCATGATCAGTAAGAGCGGCTTGCGGCCAAACTTATCGGCCAGATAGCCCATCAGCGGGCTGAAAAGCGTGATCATCAGCGCCGGCAGCGTCAGAATCAGCTGGATCAGGACCTGGGGTTCGTCCTCGAAAAAACGGCCGATGCCGGGTAGCGCCGGGGCGATGATCGCCCCGGACATCACGGTCATGGTACTCGCGAACAGCAGCACTGCTTTGGTGTGGGCGTTATGGTGAATGGCGCACAATCCTCGTCATTTATGAGAGCGGATCGACTAGCTTAGCATATCTCTTAGCAGGCTACTTTTTTACACCGCGCCGAGGATCAACTGCAGCGCAATGGCGAACATCATCACGGCCACGCCCAGGTCGATCAGCCGCCAGGTAACCGGCCTCGAAAGCCAGGGGGCAAGGCGGTGGCCCGCCAACGCCAGAGCGCTGAACCAAAGTGTCGAGGCGCTGATCGCCCCGGAAGCAAAGGCCGCGGGGGTTGGCTGCTGCGCGCCGAGCGAGCCGATCAAAAGCACCGTATCCAAATACACGTGGGGGTTTAACAGCGTGATGGCAAGAGTGGCCGAGAGGACCGCGGTCCGCGAGCGTTTCGCCCCGCCTTTCGCCCGTAGCGCCTCACTGCGCGCCGCGCGCTTGAGCGCCATGAACGCGTAGCCGATCAAAAATGCCGCCCCGCCCCAGCGGGCGAAAGCGAGCAGCAGCGCACTTTGCGAAAGCACGGTGGCAACGCCCAGCACGCCCGCGCCGATCAGCACCGCGTCGCAGGCAATGCACACCAGGGCAACGAGCACCGAATGCTCGCGCTTGATGCTCTGCGATAAAACGAAGGCGTTTTGCGCGCCGATGGCCACGATCAGCCCCAGCCCCATGAATACCCCGTTGAGATAACTCTGGCCCATCGCCTTTACCTCCTTGATCCGTTCGCCTTTATGAAAAGTGGTGGGCAGTTTGTTGGGTGCCAGGCTATAAATAAAACGAATATTCCCCATGCTGCATTAGGAAAACTGATTGCTCGACTACAAGCTCTTGGCCGCGTTGGCGCAGGTGATCGAACAGGGCGGTTTTGAGCGCGCCGCCCAGGCGCTGGGGCTCAGCCAGTCCGCGGTTTCCCAGCGTATCAAGCTTTTAGAGGCGCGCCTGGGTCAGCCGGTGCTCACCCGGGTAACGCCGCCCGTGCCCACCGAGGCGGGCCGGCGGCTGCTCAACCACGTTCAGCAGGTGCGTCTTCTGGAGCGCGATTTGGGCGCGCTGGTGCCGGCGCTCAACGAAGGAGGCGTGAACCGGTTACGCATCGCGCTGAATGCCGATAGCCTGGCCACCTGGTGGGCGGACGCGGTCGCGGCGTTTTGTGAGGCGCATCGGGTGCTGATCGAGCTGGTTGTCGAGGATCAGGACGTGGGTTTGAAGCGGATGCGGGCCGGCGATGTGGCGGGCTGTGTTTGCGCCACGCCACAGCCGGTCGCGGGCGCCGAAAGCGTAGCGCTGGGGGCGATGCGCTACCTGGGCGTGGCGAGCCCGGCATTCATCGCCCGCCACTTTGCCGAGGGCGTGACCATCGATCGGCTCTATCACGCGCCGGCGATCATTTTCGGCACCGATGACCGGCTGCAACACCGCTACGCGCAAAGCCTTGGCGTTGTGGAGGGCTTTGCCCACCATATCTGCCCTTCGTCGGAAGGGTTCGTCCGGCTGCTCGAAAGTGGGCTGGGCTGGGGGATGGTTCCCGAACTTCAGATCGAGCAGGCACTTGCCCAAGGGCGGCTGGTCGAACTGTGCCCGGGCCACGTGGTCGATGTGCCGCTTTACTGGCACGCCTGGCGTAAAAGCGGCGAGCTCTCGGCGCTTTTGACGCGCCATCTTCAGTGCGAAACGCGCCAAAGGCTGATCGTTTGAACGCGGCTCCCGCCGCCCTGGCTGGCCGTGCCGGGCGTCACGCTTTATCATATCGGCGACGCCATACGTCTTAAGCCATTCAAACGCGAGTTATCATGAGTCAACCCAAAACGCCTTTTATCGTCGTGCTGAGCCTGGCACTGACGATGATGCTGGGCCCCTTTTCCATGGACACTTACCTGCCGGCCTTTCCGGTGATCGGCGAGTCGCTTGGCGTTTCGCAGCAGGCGGTCTCGCTGAGCGTGTCGATCTACGTGTTCGCGATGGCGCTGGGCCAGCTAGTGGGCGGGGCGCTGTCGGACCGTTTCGGGCGCCAGCGTATTTTGATGGGCGGGCTCGGGGTCTTCGCCGTCGCAAGCATTGCCATCGGTATGGCCGAGTCGCTCAATGCGCTTTTGATCGGGCGGGCGATCCAGGCGTTCGGCGCGGGCTGGACGCTGGTCTCGGTCCCCGCACTGGTGCGCGACCGCGTGGCGGGGCGTGACGCCGCCAAGCTCTTCTCGATGATGGGGTTCATCATGGTGCTGGCGCCGGGGGTGGCGCCCAGCGTCGGTAGCGCGATTCTCTCCTTTGGCTCCTGGCACTACATCTTCTTCGCGCTGGCGGTCTATGCATTGGTACTGGTGCCGCTGCTGATGCGGGCGGTGTTTTCCGGCAAGGGCAAGGTTTCGCGGGCCAAAAGCCCGCAAATGAGCCTGCTGGCGCGCTACAAACTGGTGCTTTCGACCAAACCGGCGCTGCCGTTCATCGTTTGGCAGGCGGCGTCGTTCTCCACCATGATGATGTTCATCACCTACGCCTCCTTTATCTATCAGGGGCACTTCGAGCAGTCGCCGTCGACGTTCTCGCTGCTGTTCGCCGCCAATATTTTCACCATGCTGGTATTTAATATCTTCAACCGGCTGCTGCTCTCGCGCTTGCCGTCGCTGCGCATTTTGCAGCTCGCCTCGGGGTGCCAAGCCGTGGGCATGGTGCTTTTGATCACCGCCGCCTTCATGGACTGGCCGCTCTATGCTTTCCTGCCGGCCATGATGCTGACCATCGGCGCGATGGGGGCGATCACCCCGAACATTCAGGCCTGCTTTCTGGAGTTCTTCCCGACCAGCGGCGGCACGGCGGCGGCACTGCTGGGCGCCGCCCAGTTCGGCATCGCCGGTATCGTCAGCGGGCTTTCCACGGTGCTACCGCACACCCTCGAGGCCATCATTCTGGCCATGGCGGCCTGCGGGGCCATCGCGTATCTGATGCTGGCCCGCTCGATCATCAAGGGCCGGGCGGCCGTCGAGGCCAGCTGAAGCGCTGGTGCGGCGCTCTCAGTTCGGCCCGAACCGCCCCTGGCGCGCCTCGTCGAGCAGAAAGTTCACCAGCGCCTGAAGCCGGATGTTGTGCTTGCTCTTTTGAGTGTAGATGAGCTGAATGGGCGTAGGGCCCGGGCGGAACTCATCCAAAAGCCTGACCAGCGTTCCCTCTTTTACGGCGCGGCGCACCATGTAGGAGGGCAATTGGGCCACGCCCAGCCCGGCCTCTGCGGCGCGTTTGATGGCGATGCCTTCGTCGAAACGGTAGCGATGATCGAGCGCCAGGGACGTATCTACGCCGCTTTCATCTTTGAATAGCCAGGGCCTGAGACGCCCGGTCGAGGCGCTTCGAAACCCCAGACACTGATGTTCACCAAGCGCCCGGGCCTTTTGCGGCGTGCCGTAACGCGCGAGATACTCCTTCGAGGCGACGACGACCAGGCGCTGGCGGTCCAGCGGCCGGGCAATCAGGTCGCTATCCGCCACGGTGCCGATTCGAACGGCGAGATCGACCCCTTCTTCGACGAGATGACACACTTCGTCGTTGAGCCGAATGTCCAGGCTGATGCCGGGGTGCAGGCTTGCAAACCGGGCAAGCATGGGGCCGATGACCCGAGCGCCGTACACCTTGGGTAGGTCGAGCTTCAACGTGCCGCTCAGTGTTTGCGCGTCCTGGCCGGCGAGCAGATCCACTTCCTTGAGTAGCTCCAATACGTGGGTGTAGCGCCCGAAGACGGCCTCGCCGATCTCGGTCAGTGCCACGCTGCGCGTCGTTCGGTTGAGCAGTTTCACCCCCAGACGCTGCTCCATGCGCGTCACGCTTTTCCCCACCGCCGAGGCCGAAAGCCCCAGTTTTCTACCCGCCGCGGCAAAGCCGCCCTGGCGTACGGTCTGCACGAACGCGGCAACCTGAGGTAAGGAGTCATTCGTTTGCTTGGTGTCCGGCATAGCACTCTCGCGTTGGATGGGCTCCCGTTACTTACCAAGGTGTGATTGCAGTCTTGTGACACATTAGCGCAAAGAACGTCCGCAATACTGGGACGACAAGGCGTATTCAAGACGTTGAGCGCTGGCGTTAGATTAGCGCCGTCTCAGCAGGCAACGCATTCTCAACGGGGAGTCCTCACCATGAAAGCAGTTACCGGCCTATGCCTTGGGTTACTGAGCAACGCCGCCCTGGCGTCGCCCTTAGTGCTTTATACCAACGACTTCGAAGACATCATCGGCGAGCGCTTCACCGCGGATACCGGCTTCGAGATCGAGGTCGTTCAGATGAGCGGCGGCAATTTGCTTGCGCGTATCGCCGCTGAGCGCAACAACCCCAACTGGGATGCGCTGCTGTTCGACGGGGTGGGCAGCCTGCACAGCCTGGACCAGCAGGGGCTTCTCAAACGCGACCTCGAGGTCGATAACCAGCGCCATCTCACCGAGCAGGGCCGCGCCTTGCTGCCCGAGAGCCGTGCCTGGGTACCGGCGGGCACGACCGCCTCCTGCGCCCTGGCGTATCGCACCGACCTGGTGGACCAGGCGCCGACCTCCTTCGATGACCTGACGGACAGCCGATTCGAAGGCGTGGTGGGCCAGGCGGACCCGGCGGTGGCGGCACCGGCGTATCCATGTGTTGCCTGGCTGCACTACGACCGGGGCATGGAGCAGGCGCGCGAGCTCTACTCCGGCATACTGAATAATGACCTGCGGGTGTTTCGCACCAATGGCCCGACCGGGCGGGCACTGGCCTCCGGCGAGATCTCCGTGGCGATGCTCTCTTCGCCCAACGCCTACGCCTTGAAAGAGTCCGGCGAGCCGGTCGAGGTGGTGTGGCCGGAAGGCGGCGCGCCGTCCTCGTCGCGCGGGGTCGCCATCCAGGCCGACACCGAACAGACGGAGGCGGCCGAGGCGTTCGCCAACTGGATGCTCGACCCCGAGACACAGCAGTTTCTAACCGACAACGGCGGCAAGGACGGAATGTTCCTGTCGCCGGTCGAGGGCGTCACGCCGCTTCCCTATGGCCCCGAGGCGAACGCCGTCTACAACGTGGCGCCCGCCGAGTGGGCCGCCGAGAACGAGGCGGCGATCAAGAACTGGTTCGCCGATCAGGCCGTTTACTAGGATGCAGGCCACGAGAAACCGGCGCGGTCTGGGGCGCTTCAAGCCCGACACGCTGCTCGGTGCGGCGATCACGCTGGTACTGCTGGTGCTGGTCGCCGTGCCCATGGCGCTGGTGCTGGCGCAGGCGTTCTGGCCGGGCATCCTGCAAGGCGATACCCGCTTTGCAGGCGTAACGAACCTGGCCGAGCTTTTCCATCGCCGGCTTTGGCGCGTGTCGCTTTTTAACTCGCTTTACCTGGCGGGCTATACGGCGCTGTTCGGCACGCTGATCGGCGGGGCGCTTGCCGTGGTGCGCCAGCAGTGTTCGGCCTGGGGCGCGGCGGCGTTGGATCTGTGCGCCTGGGCCATGCTGATCGTGCCGTCGTTCATCGTCGCCCAGGGGTGGATACTGTTCAGCATCAAAAGCGGTATCGCCGCCCAGTGGCTGGGCGCTGACTGGGTGAACGCCGCGGTCTTCTCGCCGCCGGGGCTGGTGGCGATCATGTGCTTCAAGAACTTCCCGTTCGCGTATCTGGCGATCACCGCCGCCATGCAGTGGCACGTCAAGGAGCACCAGCACGCCGCACGCCTGTGCGGCGCCGGGCCACTGCGCACCCTGGCGACCATACGCCTGCCGCTGCTGGCGCCCGCGATACTCTCCGGCATGGTGCTGGTGTTCATCGACACACTGGGCGACTTCGGCTTGCCGGCGGCCCTGGCAACGACCTACCGGTTTCCCACGCTGCCCTACACCATCTTCACCGCGATGAACCAGTCGCCGATTCGCTTCGATCTGGCCGGGGTGCTCTCGGTGTACCTGATGGCGATTCTGATGGTGGCCGTGGCGCTGTATCTGTGGCTTCTGCGCCGCTCCCGGTTCGATTTTCTGACCGCCAAGGCCGAGGCGGGCCGGCCGGCGAGGCGCGGGCACCCGCTGCTCACCGCGGCGGCCTTCGGCTTCGTGGCCGTCGCGGTGGGCATTCCGATGGGCAGCAGCCTAGTGGTGTCGCTGTTGGACAATCTCGGCGACGGCGTGACGGCGAGCAACATGACGCTCGCCCACTACCAGACGGTGCTGGCAAGCGGCTCGGGGCTGCGGGCGGCACTGGTCAATTCGTTTCAGATCGCGGCGATCGCCGCCGTGGCCAGTTTGCTGGTCGCTTTTCTGGCGGCGTATCTGCTCACGTTCAGCCAGTTCTATTTGAACGGGCTGATCAACGTGATCTCGACCATCACGCTGGCCGTACCCGGGGTGATTCTGGGCGTGGGGTTCATTTTTCTGTGGAACCACCCCTGGCTCGACGCCCTGGGGCTTAGCCTCTACGGCCACCCCGCCTTGCTGGTGCTGGCCGGTATGGCCGGTGCCATTCCCATCGCCATTCGCGTCTTGCTGGGGGCGATGGGGCAGATCCCTCACTCTTTCATGGCCGCTGCGGCCTTGCAGGGGGCGGGCGTATGGCGGCGGCTTTTCACCATCTTGCTGCCGCTGACGCTGACCGCGTTTCTCTCCGCGGGGCTCGCGAGCTTCGGCTCCAGCGTGTTCGATCTGGCGATCACCTCCATTCTTCATCCGCCCGGCTACGAGGTGCTGCCCGTGGTGATCAACCGCATGTTCCAGCAGGGGCTCTACGGCGAGTCCACCGCCTCGACGCTGGTCGCCGCGGCGCTGACGCTTGGCGTGATTCAAGCCGTTCACATGAGCGCGCGGCGCCTGTTTCAACATCTATTGCATACGCACCCGCCAAAGACGCCGGTGCCGGCTGACAACGCCGAGGTACGCCATGCTTGAACTCTCCCACTTGGGCCGGCGCTATGGCCCCGCGGTTGCGCTGAGCGATATCAGCCTGACGTTGGCGCCGGGGCGCGTGCTGGCGGTGCTCGGCCCGTCCGGGTGCGGAAAATCCACCCTGCTCAAGCTGATTTCCGGGCTGGAGGAGCCGAACAGCGGCGAGGTGCGCATCAACGGCCAGCTCATCGCCAAACCTGGCTTTTCGCTGCCGCCGGAAAAACGCCCGATCAACATGGTCTTTCAGGACTATGCGCTTTGGCCGCACATGAACGTGCGCCGCATCGTCGGCTATGGGCTGACCGCGCTTTCGCGAGTTGAACGGCGCCAGCGTGTGGACGAGCTGTTGGCGCTTTTACATCTGGAGGATTACGGCGACCGGCTGCCGTCGCAGCTCTCCGGCGGGCAGCAGCAGCGGGTGGCCATCGCCCGGGCGCTGGCCACCGACCCGGACGTGCTGCTCTTCGACGAGCCGCTCTCCAACCTGGACGTGCAGCTGCGTATGGAGATGCGCTTCGAGCTGGCCGATCTTTTCGAGCGGCTGAACAAGACCGTGCTCTACGTCACCCACGACCCGCTGGAGGCGTGCGCCTTCGCCGATGAGCTTTTGGTGCTCAAGGAGGGCTACCTGGAGCAGGCGGGGTCTGTACGTACGCTGTTCGCCCAGCCGGCCTCGCCCTGGGTGGCGGGGCTTGCCGGCTTCGATAGCCGGTTGACGGCGCGGCTGGAGCACCCGCTCGACGAACAGACCTGGCAGGTGGCGGTCAACGGCCAGCGCCTGGCGTGCTGCCTGGCGCAAGAGGCACGGGGTGTGGCCGGCGAGCCGGTGAGCCTGATGCTTCACAGCGGCTCCATTCGCCTGTGCTCGCAGGATGAAGCCGCGCAGCCGAACACCAACTACCTCTCGGGCACCGTGCGCCAGTGCCTTTTCGAGGGCCACCAGTGGCGGCTGCGCCTGGACCTGGGCGGCACGCTGCTCTCCTTGACCAGCGAGCAGCCCCATGAGCGCGGCGCTGCGCTACACGTCGCCTTTCCGTACCACAGCGCGCTGGCATTCACCTAAGGAGGCCCGTGGCTTTATATGTGGTAGGCGATGTGCACGGCTGCATCGATGATCTGGAAGAGGCGCTGGGGCGGATCGGCTTCGACCCCAACGTAGACCGGCTCTGGAGCGTGGGGGATCTGGTGGGCAAGGGACCGCACTCCCTGGAGGTGCTACGCCTGGTGGCCTCGCTGGGCGATCGCTTCCAGATGGTGCTGGGCAACCACGAAACGCGGCTGCTGGGCCAGCTGGCCGGCGCTCATGGGTCGGGGGACGGCGCCCTCGCGCCCGTTCTGAGTGATAAAGGCAGTGTCGACTGGAAGCACTGGCTGCGCCAGCAGCCGCTTTTGCTGCGCGAGCCTTCGCTCGAGCTGACGCTCTCCCACGCGGGTATCTTCCCCGGCTGGAGTCTGGCGCTGGCCGAGCGCTACGCGTTCCAGGCAAGCCAGGTGCTGCGCATGGCAAGCGATGCGTGGCTCGCGCAGCTGGCGCTCTCGCCTTACCGCCATACCCAGGGCGGCATGGATAGCTGGCAGCACATCATCTGCGCCTTCACCGAGATGCGCTACTGCGACGTCTCCGACCCGAACCACCCGACCATCGACTTTACTGCTAAATCGCCGGCTCAAAAGAGCGCCTCACTGGTGCCCTGGTTCGACGCCTGGCCCACCCAGTCCGGCATATGGGCGTTCGGTCACTGGTCCAGCCTTCGCGGTGACACGGGGCGCGCCGATATCCGCTGTCTGGATACCGGCTGCGTTTACGGGCATGCGTTAAGCGTGGTGAGAGTCGTTCAAGGGGCGTTGATCGATGTGTGAATCGACCCAGGCGAAGGCGCTTACGGTATTCAGCCGCAAGCGCCTACCGATTGCCGGTTGAGGGGGAGCGCTAGAAGAGGGCCCGCACGCAGAAGTACAAAAGCGACGGCGCCAGAAGCGCGCCCAGGCCGGTGTAGAAGGTGGCCGTCATGGCCCCATATGGCACGAGCTTCGGGTCGGTGGCGGCGAGCCCGGCGGCCACGCCGCTGGTGGTGCCCATCAGCCCGCCGAAGATCATTGCCGAGCGTGGGTTGTCCAGGCCGATACGGCGCGCGGCGATCGGCGTGAGCACCATCACCAGAATCGACTTGAACAGGCCCGCGGCGATGGAGAGCGCAATCACTTCCGACGAGGCGCCGATGGAGGCGCCGGCGATCGGCCCGACGATATAGGTCACCGTGCCCGCGCCGATGGTGGTGAGGTTGGCCGGGTCGCGGTAGCCAAAGGCGTAGGCCACGGCCACACCTGCAATGAAGGAGACGATCACGCCTAAAAACAGCGCCAGAATCCCGCTCAGCCCAGCCTGGCGAATCTCCTGAAAACGCACCCCGTAGGCGGTGGCGATGATCGCTAGATCGCGCAACATTCCGCCGCCCATCAGGCCCAGCCCGGCGAACAGGCTGATATCCGCTAGCCCCTTGGTGCCGCCGGTATAAATACCGCCAAAGTAGGCCAGCGCTAGGCCCACCATGATGGCGATGGCGGAGCCGTGGACGCGCCCGTTGGTGAGCTTGGCGCTGACGAGATACGACACGTACATGGCCGCGCCCACCAGGGCGAAGGCGGCGATCAGGTGCTGGGTTTCGAGCTGCGTCAATAGTGAGTCAAGCATGGTGGCAGCTCCTTAGCGGGCGTGGTGGGGGCGCGTGGGACGCGCGGATTTGGCAGGGCGGGCGGTTTTCTTCGAACGCGACGCCGGGGCGCGCGAGGCGACCTTGTCGACCGGCGTTTCATCCGGCGCGGGGGGCGGTGTTTCGGCCTCTTTGGGGCGGCCCAGTTTGGTCAACGCGGGGACCAGGGCGAAGCTTGCCGCCACCGCCAGAAGGCTTGCCAACAGCGCAATCATCCCGCCATCGATGGCCGCAGCCACGTTTTGGCTGGCCGCCATGGCGACCACGATGGGGATATACATGCCGTTCCAGAACGTAATACCGCTTTCGGTGCTGGCGGGCATCTTGTTCTTGTCGATGAGATAGCCGCCGAGAAAGATCAGCAGCAGCATGGCGATGCCGACACCGCCTACGTTGGACTCCACGCCGAGCAGCATGCCCAGCACATCACCTACCCATAGGCCGACCAGCATGCAGCCGGCCAGCAAAGCGACTCCGTAAATTACCATGGCGTTTTCCTATCGTTGTCTTTGTTTTTAGGGGATACCGGCGCCGTGTCGTCAGGGGGTTACATCGGCGCCTTGAGTGGGTGGGTTAGGCGTTGGCGGCCGCCGGCTTCTCGCTGAACGTATCGGCGTAGGTATCGCGCAGCTGGTTTTTTTGTACCTTGCCCATCACGTTACGCGGCAGCGCCTCGGTAAAGAAGACGCGCTTGGGCTGCTTGTAGCGCGCCAGGTCATCCTTGATCGCCTCGAGAATCTGCGCTTCATTTACGTTGGCCGACGCCTTGGGTACCACGACGGCAACCACGCCTTCGCCCAAATCGGCATGGTGTACGCCAATGACCGCGGACTCCTCGACATCGTCCAGGTCGTCGATGAATTGCTCGATCTCCTTTGGGTAGACGTTGTAGCCGCCGGAAATCACCAGGTCCTTGTCGCGGCCGACGATGTTCAGGTAGCCCTTGTCGTCGATCAGGCCCAAATCGCCGGTGATGAAGTAGCCGTCATCGCGAAACTCGGCGTCGGTTTTTTCCGGCATGCGCCAGTAGCCCTTGAACACGTTGGGCCCGGTCAGTTCGACCATGCCGGTTTCGCCCTGGGCAAGCTCGGCGCCGGTTTCCCGGTCGGTGATGCGCACCGTCACCCCCGGCAGCGGCGTGCCCACGGTGCCCGGGCGGCGCTCGCCCTCATACGGGTTGGACGTGTTCATATTGGTTTCGGTCATGCCGTAGCGTTCCAGAATGGCGTGACCGGTGCGTTCGCTGAACTCGGCGTGGGTTTCCGCCAACAGCGGCGCCGAGCCCGAGATGAACAGGCGCATGTTGGCGACGACCTCGCGGTTCAGGCGCGGGCTTGCCAGCAGGCGGGTGTAGAACGTCGGTACGCCCATCAGCACCGTGGAGTCCGGCATCAGGTCGAGCAGTTCCTCGACGTCGAGTTTGGGTAGGAAGGTCATCGACGCGCCGTTGATCAGCGTGACGTTGCACGCAACGAACAGCCCATGGGTGTGGAAAATGGGCAGTGCGTGGATCAGATGATCGTTCTCACTGTACTGCCACGCCTCGGTGAGTGCCTGGCTGTTGGAGGCCAGATTCTGGTGGGTCAGCATCGCGCCCTTGGAGCGCCCGGTGGTGCCCGAGGTGTACAAAATGGCGGCCAGGTCATCGGCGGCTACTTCGCATACGGCGTCGGTCTCTTCAGCACTGGCGGCTTTTTCCATCAGGCTGCCGTTGGCGCGAGTGCCAAGGCTCTCGACCTGGGCACCGCCGCTTTTCTCGGCGATGGCGCGGGCCTCGCGATGCACCTCCGGCCGGCAGACGAACAGGCGCGGCTCGGCGTCTTCCAGAAAGTAGGCGATTTCGCTATCGGTGTAGGCGGTGTTCAGCGGCAGATACACCGCGCCGACCTGCAGGCAGGCAAGATACAGCATGACGATCTCAGGGCTCTTGTCGACCTGAACGGCGACCCGGTCGCCAGGCTCTACCCCAAGCGTCAGCAGCGTCGTGGCGATCCGCCGGCTTTGGCCGAGCACATCACTGTAGCGGTAGCGCTGGCCGTCGAGGGTGTCCATCAGCACTTTGTCCGGCGTGCGCTCGAAGTGCGGGTAAAAGTGCAGGTAGAGGTTATGGTTCATAAAAGACTCCTTGTTATTGTCGTCAAACGTATCCGGGGCTTATGCCTTGGCCGGCGATTTCGCCGATGGCTTCGCCTCTAAGTACTGGCTTGCTTGATTCGCCTGGCGGCGAATGTCGCTGGCGCACACCACCGTGTGATCGATGCTGTACGCTTCGTGGTTCTGCTCGATACGGTTGAGCTGATAAAGATAGTTCACCATTAGGCCGTGGGCCTGCTGCAGCCCCTTGCGAGAGGTGTCCGCGCGCCAGTTCAAGCGGTGCAGGCTCGCGCCGTTGCCCAGGTGAAAGCGCGCTACCGGGTTCAAGGGCTGGCCGCTTTTGTGTTTGACCTCTGTCAGGTAGTGGGCCGCCAGACGCATGAACTCCTTGTGCGCGGGCGAGGAGAGCTCCTTGCTTTCGTGGGACTCCAGATAGGTCGTGAGCTCCTCGGATAGTGTGGCCGTCCCGCGTATCTCATCCAGCCAGTCCGCAAAGCCGGGCACCGGTGAAAGGGTGACGAAGTTCTTGATCTGTGGAAGCTCGCGGCTTAGCTCCTGAACGACCTGTTTGATCAAAAAGTTACCGAAAGAGACACCCTTGAGCCCCTTTTGACAGTTGCTGATGCTGTAGAACACGGCGGTGTCCGCGTCCTCGAGCGGCAATTCTTCGCCGTGCTCCAGAATGTTTTGTACGTTGCCGGGAATGCCGTCACAAAGCGCCACTTCCACGAAAATCAGCGGCTCGTCGCCGGTGGCCGGGTGGAAAAAGGCGTAGCAGCGCCGGTCGTCTGGGTCGAGACGGCGGCGCAGGTCGTGCCAGTCGCCGATTTCGTGGACCGCCTCGTAGCGAATGATCTTTTCGAGCACCGCCGCCGGTGTGTTCCAGTCGATGCTCTCGAGCATCAAAAAGCCGCGGTTGAACCAGGAGCCGAACAGGTGAGCAAAGTCGCTATCCAGCGCCGAAAGCTCCGGGGATTGGTGCAGATGCTTGAGCAGGTCGGCGCGCATGTTCACGAGCTCATAGGTGCCGCCGGGGCAGAGATTCAAACGGCGCAGAAGGTCTTGTCGGCGCGGCTCGCAGGCGTTGAACAGCCGCTCCAGCGAAGCGTTGTCTTCGCGCTCGCAGTAAGCCTGGTAGGCGCTGTGAATATCGGCAGGTTCCGCGGCGTAGTCGTTGGCTAGAAGCTGAAAGAATGCCTGTTTCTCCTCCTCGGTGAGCGCCTGATAGTGCGCCAGCGCTTGCTGCGCCAGCAGTATCTGGGAGGCCTCGCCGGTACGACCCATCAACCCCTTGCAAGCGGCGGCGAGCCCCTTGAAGTGGCTGTCGCTGTCTTTCTCGTTGCCCAGGACGCTACTTAGCTGACGCGTACGCGTACTAATATTGGTGAGCAGCCCCTGGAGAAACGTCATATTCATGTTCATGCGCATCGGCCTTATTGTGAATCGGTGGGCGTACTGCTTGTTACGACGCCAGCGCTTTATAATTGTGAGTTAGCGTGGTAAACATTAAACAGTGCGGCATGTTGTATATAACAAATAGAGCCAAAGAATTTATGAGTCAAGGCTTGAGGGGGTAGACTTATGGCGAAGGTGTCCCAGGCGCAGCGGCTGCGCGACCTGCTGGAAGATGCGATCGTCGCCGGGCGCTTCAACCCCGGCGAGCGCCTCGACCCGGATGCGCTGGCGCTGGAGTACGCCTGCTCACGCACGCCGATTCGCGAAGCCATTCAGCAGCTTGCCGTGTCGGGCATGGTGCAGGTAGTACCCAAGCGTGGCACCTTCGTGACCCAGTTGGGCGTGTCCGAGCTGGTCGAGCGTTTTGAAGTCATGGCCGAGCTCGAAGGGCTTTGTGGGCGCCTCGCCGCCCGGCGTATTTCCGGCCAGGAGCACGTCGCGCTGACCCAGGCGCTTAAGGCGTGCCGCACCATGGCCGAGCAGGGGGATACCAACGGCTACTACTACGAAAACAGTGTATTCCACCACTGCATCTACGCGGCCAGCCATAACCAGTTTCTTGCCCAAGAGGCGGCGCGGCTCCATGCGCTGCTACAGCCCTACCGGCGGATGCAGCTTCAGGTGCGTATGCGCGTCGAGAGCTCGCTGGCCGAGCACGAAGCCATCGTCGAAGCGATCGAGGCCGGCGACGGCAAAACGACCGAACGCCTTCTGCGCGAGCACGTCACGGTTCAAGGCGAGCGCTTCAACGACCTGGTGGCGTCGATTCGAGAACTCGAGATGGCGTGATACACCCGCGCTTGCAACGAAAAAGGCCACCCGCATGGTGGGGGTGGCCTTTTTCTAGTGCGCTTTTTGGTACGATCGCTCTTTAACTGCTGACGCCTTCTTCGCGGGCGTCTTCTTCGCCTTCCTCGATCAGCTCATCGGCTTCCTGTTGCTCCTGGGCTGAGGCCTCGGGCGCGTCCGGGTCTTGTTCGGCGGCCGTCAACGTTGCCGTGATGGCGAAATGATCCGACCCCGCAAGCGTTACGCGGTCCAGCGCGACGAGCTCGAAGCCATCCGAGACGAACAGATGGTCGATCGGGTAGCGCCAAAAGGGATAATCGACGTGGTAGGTACTCAATAAGCCTCTTCCGCGGCGCGGATCCTTGAGATCGCTCAAGCCCATAAATAGCTGGGTCGTATTGGACCAGGCCGCATCGTTGAAGTCCCCGGTCACGATCCAGCGGCTGTCCGGGTCCTGTTCGACGCGCTCGGCCACGAGCATCAGTTCCGCGTCGCGCTCCCGGCTGTCCCGACGTTCCGCGTCGCCGCCATCGTCTGGCGTGCGCTCTTTAAGCCCCGGTGGCACCGGGTGAATGCCGACATAGCGCACCGCCCCGATGCCGGGGACGTCCAGGGTCGCAAAGACCGACGGCCGGCGCTCGGACACCAAATGCGCCACTTCTTGCGCCTGCAGAGGAACGCGGGACCAAAGCGCGATGCCTAATCCTTCCTCACGCACTTCGCCCACGTAGTACTCATAGCTTTCGTCCAGCGGCGCCAACCCCGCTTCCCACTCGCGATCGATCTCGATGATCAACACGACGTCCGGGTCTTCGCGCTCGATCAAATCCAGCGCCTCGGCGTAGCGGTCATTGGTGTAGTCGACGTTGGCGGTCAGGATTTTGAACGTGGACTGGTTATCGAGGGTTCGCGCATCCGCCTCTTGCACCTCCTTCGGCCAAACCGGGGTAAAGGGCAGGATATGGGACACCTGCCACCCGCCGGTTACCAGCAGCAGCGCAAGCAACACGCCGTGCTCTTTTCGCGCTCTTCCAAGCCAGGCATGCAAGGTCAGAAGCAGCAGCACGACGGCCAATACCACGCTCAGCTGCAGGCGCGGAAACTCCCAAAGGCGGATCGACCAATGACCGCTGGGAATCTCAGGCAGTAGGCTGACCGCTATCAAAACAATCGTCAGAACCCGAACGATCCAGAGTAGAGCTTTTAAAAACATGAGGGTGCTCGAATGTGGCGGGGCGGCATGATGAATGTCGCCCCGGCGTTAGGACGGTCATGCACTTGGAAGTAAATCAGGTGGCAGCTTGCCAAGCGTAAAGCCTGGCATCGCCCCTTAATTTCGATTCGAGACAGAATAGCGGGTTATCGTGCAAAACGACATCCTGGCTTTTCACTCACGTGGCCTGAAAAACTGCCGGTGCGAAAAGCCAGCCAAAATGCCGGGCACAAAAAAATGGCCACTTGCTCAAAGAGCTAAGTGGCCATTTTTCTAACAATCTGTGGTCGGAATAGCAGGATTCGAACCTACGACCTCTGCCTCCCGAAGGCAGCGCTCTACCAAGCTGAGCTATATTCCGGCGCTTAATAACGGGGATGAATCTTACTCGTGAGCGCGGGACTTTTCAAGTAGAAATTTCACCGCGCCCCATAAAACCTGCGATTCAGGACTGGCGTTCGATCGCCATGCGGGCGAGATCCGCCATGCTGTCGCGATAGGGGCTCTCGGGCAGCGTCTCGAGTTCCGCCAGGGCTTTATCGACCATTTCCACCGCGCGGCTGCGGGTGTATTCGAGCGCCCCGGTGCGGTGAACGATCGCCAGCACCTCGTCGAGCTGCTCGAGTCCGCCCTTGCGGATCGCCTGGCGGATCAGCTTGGCCTCTTCCGGGGTGCCGCGCTCCATGGCGTTGATCAAGGGCAGCGTTGGCTTGCCTTCGGCCAGGTCGTCGCCGACGTTCTTGCCCATTGCATCAGCGTCGCCCTGGTAGTCGAGCAAATCGTCGATCAACTGAAAGGCGAGCCCCAGGTAGCGCCCGTAATGTTGAAGGGCGCGTTCTTGCGCCGGGGTGGCCTCGGCCAGTACCGCGCCGCTGTGCGAGGCGGCCTCGAACAGCATCGCGGTTTTACCCTGGATGGTCTCGAAGTAGGCGTCCTCGGTTAGGCTCGGGTTGCCGATATTGGTCAGCTGGAGCACTTCGCCCTCGGCGATGATGCAGGTCGCGCTCGAAAGAATCGCCATGATGCGCATCGAGCCGACGTTGACCATCAGCTGAAACGAGCGCGAGTAGAGAAAATCACCGACCAGTACCGAGGGGGCGTTGCCCCAGGCGTCGTTGGCGGTTTTTTTGCCGCGGCGCAGGTGCGAGTCGTCGACCACGTCATCGTGCAAAAGCGTGGAGGTGTGCATGAACTCGATCAGCGTGGCAAGCGTAATGTGCTTGTTGCCTTCGTAGCCCAGCGAGCGCGCGGCCAGCAAAACCAAAAGCGGGCGCATGCGCTTGCCGCCGCTTTCGATGATGTACTGGCCGATGGTTTCCACCAGCGGGACTTTGGAGTTGAGCTGCTCGACAATGGTACGGTTAACGGCCTCGAAGTCGCCCGCCACCACGGCGTGAAGCGGTGAAGGCGTTGGGCTGGCAGACGTTTTAGGAGAGACGTTAGTCATGGAGTTTGTTCATCGCGGCAGGTGAAAAGCGGCAATTACCGCCCTGAGTGGGGATTATGCTATGGGGCCGCCTGTAAGGCGTCAAGGCGCACTCTACTTCGAGCCCCGCCCCGGGGCCGATATCGGCCGGATTGACACCTCCCCAGGGGCTTGTGGTAAAGGTCGAACGACGCTATAATCCGCGACCCACTCATCATGCTCCCTGTCAGATGGCTGCCAAAAGGGGCGCCACTCGCAGCAGGTCTTAAGAGCACGACGCGAAAGCGCGGTAGATGATGAGCGCTGGCTTAATAAGGTGCCAGCTTCAATGACGAGTCCGGAGAGCGACATGTACGCAATTATCAAAAGCGGTGGCAAGCAGTACCGCGTTCAAGAAGGTCAGACCATCAAGCTCGAGAAAATCGAAGTCGCCACCGGCGAGTCCATCGATTTCGAAGAAGTGCTGATGGTGGCAGACGGCGACGATTTCAACATTGGCGCACCGATGATCGGCGGCGCTAAAGTATCCGCTGAAATCGTGTCTCACGGCCGTGGTGATAAGATCAACATCATCAAGTTCCGTCGTCGTAAGCACAGCATGAAGCGTCAGGGCCACCGTCAGTGGTTCACTGAAGTCAAAATTACCGGAATCTCCGTTTAACACGGTCCATTCCCCTAATTAGGAGGCTATTTCGATGGCACATAAAAAGGCAGCCGGCTCCACGCGTAACGGTCGCGATTCCGAATCCAAACGCCTTGGTGTGAAACTCTTCGGTGGCCAAGCGGCAACCGCGGGTAACATCATCGTTCGCCAGCGCGGCACGCGTTTCCACGCAGGCCAGGGCGTCGGTATCGGCCGTGACCACACGTTGTTCGCACTGAACGACGGTAAGGTCCAGTTCCAGACCAAGGGCCCGAAAAACCGTAAATTCGTGAGCATCGTTTCTGAATAAGCGCTGAGCGCTTGGACGATCGCACGAAAGAAAAGCCCCGCATTGGCGGGGCTTTTTTGTCTGTTTAACCCCTTGGTCTTTGTGAAGACGGGGGATGCAAGGGCGGCGAAAGCGGCCGGGAGAATTCAATGCAGTTCGTCGATGAAGCCTCGGTGATTGTCGAGGCAGGCAAGGGCGGCAACGGCTGTCTGAGCTTTCGCCGCGAGAAATATGTCCCTAAAGGCGGCCCCGACGGTGGTGACGGCGGCCATGGCGGCAGCGTCTACCTGATCGGTGACGATGCGCTCAATACGCTGATCGACTTCAAGTTCCAGCGCTTCTACAAGGCCGAAAACGGCCAGGGCGGCATGGGGCGTCAGATGAGCGGCAAGGCCGGTCTTGACCTGCACGTCAAAGTGCCGGTCGGCACCACGGTGATCGACGAGGACACCCTGGAAGTGATCGCCGATGTGACCGAAATCGGCCAGGTCGTGCTGGTCGCCGAAGGCGGCCGGCGTGGGCTGGGTAATATTCACTTCAAGTCCTCGACCAACCGCGCGCCCCGGCGGACCACGCCGGGCACCGAAGGCGACCGACGCAATCTGCGTTTCGAAATGAAGGTCATGGCCGACGTGGGCCTTTTGGGCATGCCCAACGCCGGTAAATCGACGCTGATTCGCTCGGTTTCCGCCGCCAAGCCGAAGGTCGCCAACTACCCGTTCACCACCCTGGTGCCCAACCTGGGCGTGGTGAAGCTGGGCATGCACGAGCACTTCGTGATGGCGGACGTGCCCGGGCTGATCGAAGGCGCCTCGGACGGCGCGGGCCTGGGCCTGCGCTTTTTGAAGCACCTGACCCGTACGCGGCTTTTGTTCCACGTGGTGGATATCGCGCCGTTCGATGAATCCGACCCGGTGCAGGCCGCCCAAGCGATCGTCCACGAGCTCGGTGAGTTCTCGCCGGCGCTCTCGGAGCGCCCGCGCTGGCTGGTGCTCAACAAGTTCGATTTGGTGCCGGAAGAGGAGCGCGAAGCCCGCGCCCAGGCGGTCATCGATGCGCTTGACTGGGAGGGCCCGGTGTTTCGCATCTCGGCGATCGGCAGCGAAGGCACCGATAAGCTGGTCCAGGCGGCCCACCGCTGGCTGACCGAGCAGCAGCGCCTGGAAAACGAAGACGAAGAGGCCTTCGAGCGCGAGCGCGAGATGCGCCAACGCATGGAAGAAGAGTCCGTCGCCCGCACCGAGGCGCGTTTGGGCTACAACCGCAAGCGGCGCGACCAGGACGATGACGACGACTTCGACGACGATTTCGATGTCGAGGTCGAGTACGCGCCCTGAGCCAGCGGCTGGTAAATCACGACGAACGTTTAGGTGTGGGCAAAAGAGAGGCGGCATGGAACAGCGTGAACAGTTGCCGGGTCGGGAGGCGCTAAGGGGCGCGCGCCGCGTGGTGGTGAAGATCGGCAGCGCCCTGATTACCGACGACGGGCGCGGGCTCGATGACGCCGCCATCGGCGCCTGGGTCGACCAGATCGCCGAGCTGCAAAGCCGCGGTGTCGAGGTCGTGCTGGTCTCCTCCGGGGCGGTGGCCGCGGGCATGGTGCGTCTTGGCTGGCAGGCGCGGCCCACCGCGGTCCATGAGCTACAGGCCGCCGCCGCCGTCGGCCAAAACGGCCTGACCCAGTGCTACGAGCAGCACTTCGCCCGTCACGGCATGCTGACCGCGCAAATCCTTCTGACCCACGACGATCTTTCCAACCGTAAGCGTTACCTCAACGCGCTCTCGGCGCTGCGCACCCTGGTCGAGATGCGCGTGGTGCCGGTGGTCAACGAAAACGACACCGTGGTCACCGACGAGATCCGCTTTGGCGACAACGACACCCTGGGCGCTTTGGTCGCCAATCTGCTCGAGGCCGACGCCCTGGTGCTGTTGACCGACCAGGAAGGGCTTTTTGACGCCGACCCGCGGGAGAGCCCCGGCGCGGCGCTGATCGACGAAGGCCGCGCCGACGACCCCAGGCTTGCGGCGGTGGCGGGCAGCGGCGGGGCGCTTGGCCGTGGCGGTATGAGCACCAAGGTGCGCGCCGCCACGCTCGCGGCGCGCTCCGGGGCGCTCACCGTGATTGCCAGCGGCCGCCAGCCCAATGTGATCAGTCGCATCATGGGCGGCGAGGCGCTGGGCACGCTGCTGACGCCCAACCAGGCCCCCATGGCGGCGCGCAAGCGCTGGCTGGCCGGCCAGCTCCAGGTACGCGGTACGCTCACCCTGGATACCGGGGCGGTCAACGTGCTGCGTGAAAAGGGCTCGAGCCTTCTGCCGGTGGGCGTACGCCAGGTGCAGGGCAGCTTCAAGCGCGGCGACATGGTGCTGTGCGTGGACGAGCAGGGCGAACGGGTCGCCAAGGGGCTGATCAACTACGGCGCCGACGACGCCCGCCTGCTGGCCGGCAAGCCCAGCCATCAGATCGAGGCGATCCTCGGCTTCGTCGAGGCCCATGAGCTGATCCATCGGGATAACCTGGTGGTCGTTTAACGCCCGGGCTGGGCTTTCGACGGCCCAAGCGGTAGCGGTATCTGCCGCGGCCAGTCGTTGGGCACGATGAATACCCGTTTAAGCGCCGCGCCGCCTTCGGCTTTCAGCATGACCTGCTGGGGGCCGTACTGCGCGATATGCGCCGTGAGCGCAGGCCCAAACGTTTTTGGCGAATCAAACGCCGTCTCTAGCGGCGGCGCCAGCCAGAAAGGCTTCTTCAGCCAGGCCATCTTCACCTCCCCCTCGCGCGCCAACAGTGTCTCCCAATCCTTTAAGTAGCACCACTGCCCGCGGCGGTGATGCGCGCTTGCGCCTTCCGGTGGGGGCAGCGTTGCGTGAAACGGATAAAACAGCACCCCGGGCATGGCGAGGCGCTGGGTGAGTGCGCCGGCGCCGGGCTCGAAGGGCGCGCAGTCCCGCGGTGCCAGCCAGTGGCGTAGCGTTTTTTGGGCCAGGGGCGTGGCGGAAAGCGGCAGTTGGTGGGCGTGCAAATGGGCGCACTTGCGCGCCAGGCTGTCGAGCCCGCCCGGGCCGATCCAGCGGTTCTGGCTGGTGGCGCCGCTTGGGCCTTCGTCGAGCCCCAGGTAGAACTTGATCGCGACTTCCAAATGGATGGGTGCCGGGTCGGCGCAGGTGCGGTAGAGCATATCCAGCTCGCCCAGGGTCAGGCGTTTTTCTCTGATTTGAACGTTATGGGCCAAAAGCCGCGTGTTGGGTGCGTGGCCGAGCAGCAGATGCCAAAGGGTTTCGTGGTAGTGGCCCATGCGCGTTAGGCGTTTTTTCGCCACCGCCCGGCACGCCGGTAACAGTCGCTCGAGCCAGGCCTGGACGTCGCTTTCAAGGCCAAGCTCGGCTCGGGTGGGGCGGCCCGGGTAGCCGTTT
Organism: Vreelandella mediterranea; assembly: GCF_970647075.1. Taxonomy (NCBI): domain Bacteria; kingdom Pseudomonadati; phylum Pseudomonadota; class Gammaproteobacteria; order Oceanospirillales; family Halomonadaceae; genus Vreelandella; species Vreelandella mediterranea. The sequence continues at coordinate 274,947 of NZ_OZ310198.1, forward strand.
AACGCCACCAAATCCGGCGTATCCAGAAGCCACGCCAGGTCCCGGGCGATGGGGTCTTCCAGCAAGGCGCTTGGCGTGTCGGCCGGTGGTATTGGCGGCATAGTGGTGTCCCGTGGGCGCTTGAGGGTGGGCGAGGGCGAAGTAAAACAATGAATGCTACGCTTGAGCTTACGCAAGCCCCGGCCTTTACCCAACGATGCAACGGAGTGTGTTAATGGCTAATTCGAAAACCAAAAAGCAGAAAGCCCCCGCCAGCTCATCGAACAAACGGGCAGCTAAAAAAAGTGGCCCCGCCCCGTCGCATGTTGAGGCCCAGGCGCTTACGCCGCAAACCGGCGCGGCGCTTTTCGAGGACGCCCACTCGCGGCTGGAGGAGGTATTCGACGCGCTGGATATCCATCCCGATGCCCGGGCGCGACTGATGCAGCCCGCGCTTTCGCTACAGGTCAGCATACCGGTGCGCATGGACGATGGCCGCCTGCAGGCATTTCCGGCCTGGCGCGTTCAGTACGATATCAGCCTGGGGCCGGCCAAGGGCGGCGTGCGCTTTCACCCGCAGGTCAACCAGCACGAGGTGACCACGCTCAGCTTCTGGATGGCGATCAAGTGCGCAGTCGTCGGCCTCCCCTTTGGGGGCGGCAAGGGCGGGGTCCAGGTCGATGCCAAGGCGCTTTCATCGCTGGAGCGCGAACGCCTGGCGCGGGGCTACATTCGCACCATTGCCGACGTGATGGGCCCGGATCGTGACATTCCCGCCCCGGACGTCAACACCGACGCCGAGGTGATGGGCTGGATGATCGACGAGTACGAGAACATCGTGCGCGCCCGGGCACCGGCGGCGATCACCGGTAAGCCTTTGCCGCTGGGTGGCTCCCCCGGCCGGGTGGCGGCCACCGGCCACGGCGCGCTCAAGGTGCTGGATTTGTGGGCCGAGCAACAAAACCGCAAGCCCGAAGACACCACCGTCGCAGTGCAGGGCTTTGGCAATGCGGCGACGTATTTCGCCCGCCAGGCAAGCGCGCGGGGCTACAAGGTCGTGTCGGTGTCGGACTCCAGTGGCGGCATTTACAAGAAGGCGGGGCTGGATATCGACGCGGCCCAAAAGGCCAAGGAAAAACACGGCGCGCTCGCCAAGTGCCGCCAGGGCAAGGCCATCGAGGGCGCCGAGCTCCTGGCGCTCGAGGTCGACGTGCTGGCCCTGGCCGCGCTGGAAAACCAGGTGCACGGCGACAACGTCGGCGATATCCAGGCCGGCATGATTCTGGAAATTGCCAACGGCCCGGTCACCAGCGACGCCGACCGCGAGCTCGCCAATCGCGGCATCGATGTGCTGCCCGATGTGCTGGCCAATACCGGTGGGGTGATCGTGAGCTACTTCGAGTGGCTACAAAACCGCGCCGGCCAAACCTGGAGCGAAGAGGAGGTCAACCAGCGTCTCGATGAAAAGCTGGAGCGCGAAGCGCGTAGGGTGCTCGAGCGCGCCAAAGAGGAGAAGGTGACCTATCGTCAGGCGGCGTACCGCCAAGGAATCGAGCGTATCGCCGAGGCGATCATGGCGCGGGGCAACTGTCAGGAAAGCCGATAAACACTTGCCAGGAAAGTCGATAAACACGCGCGCATCGAAAAAAGCGGGCCCCCGTCAGGGCCCGCTTTGCGACATGATGCAACACCCCATGATGCAATACGTTGGGGTGCGGCCAGGCTAGTCGCGATCCATCGCGGTAATCTCGTAGGAGCCCTGGCGCACGCTCAGTTCGACCTCGCGGCCCTCGGCGTTGCGGCCTTCGATGTCGATGATACCGCTCTGGTTCATGTCGATCTCCTCGAAGGTCACCATGCCTTCCTCGGAAGCGACTTCGAATGCCTGGCGAATATCGTCTTCGCTCATGCCCCAGGCACCGCTGACCAAGCGTTCGCGCTCTTCTTGCAGGGTTTCGCCGCTGTCCAGCGAGAACTCGATATCGGCGAACCACTCGTCATCGAGCCACCCTTCGACCTCGACGTGGTCGCCGCCTTCGACGCTGATTTCCTGGTACTGGGTAAAGCCGTAGTCGGCGGTATAGCCGAGCACGTCGTCGAGGCGCTCGAGGGCCAGGCCCTCGTCGGCTTGGGCTGCGCCCGCCGCTGCGCTTAGCAGCAGGGCAGTGGCCGGCATCATCAGCACTTTTTTCGTAATATTCATGTCAAACTCCTTCTTGAGCGATACGGGGTGAATGATCAACGCGCACCGGCGCTTGCCGATGCGACGCCCCTTTTATAGCACCGCGCGTCTGTCGCTAACCTGAAGGCGCCGTTCATCCAACGTTCATATCGACTTTGGCATGCTGACACCATGAAAACGCTTTTAACGCCTCATTCATCGCGCATCAAGCGCCGCTGGCCCTTGGCCGTGGCGCTGGCGGCGTGGCTTGGTGTTCAAAGCGTGGGGGCGGACCCGCAGTGGGAGGGGTTGCATGACCAGGTGCGCTCGGGCGAGGCGGTGAGCCTGGAGTCGCTTCTGGACTGGCTGGAAGCGCGCTACCTGGGCGAGGTCATCGAGGTCGAGATGGAGCGCGACGACGGCGACATCGAGTACGAGATCAAGATGCTCGGCCCCCAGGGGCAGGTCGTCGAGTTCGAGTTCGACGGGCGCAGCGGCAAGCTCATGAAAATCGAAGGCGTGCGCATCAACGAGATGCAGCGCGAAAGCGTCGAGGGTGGCGGGCCATGAAGTGTTTATTGGTAGAAGATGACCAGGCGCTGGCCTTTGAGCTCGGCCAGGCGCTAAAAGAGGGCGATTGGCTGGTGGAGCATGCCGCCACCGGCCAAAAAGCGGATTTTTTGGTGCGCGTCGAGGCGTATGACGCGCTGATTCTGGACGTCGGCCTGCCCGACGGCGACGGCACGCGCTGGCTAAGCGCCTGGCGCGACGACGGTATCGACCTGCCCGTGCTGATTCTCACCGCCCGGGAGCGCTGGGCGGACAAGGCCGCGGGGTTTACGGCCGGCGCCGACGATTATGTGACGAAACCTTTTGAACCCGCCGAGGTACTCTTTCGCCTGCGCGCGATCGTCCGCCGCACCCACGGCTACGCGCACCCGGTGATCAAGGTGGGCGAACTCCACCTGGATACTCACACCCAGCACGTGACGCTTGCCGGGCGCCCGGTCAGCCTGACCGCCCAGGAGACGCGCCTGCTGAGCTATTTGATGCACGCCGCCCCGCGGGTGGTCAGCCGGGGCGAGCTCGCCGAGCACGTCTACGATCGTGACCAGGAGCCGGACTCCAACGTGATCGACGTGCAGATCAGCCGGCTGCGCCGCAAGCTCGGTGGCTGGCGCTTTGCCACGCTTCGAGGCCAAGGCTATCGACTGCTGGCCGAGGCGCCGGATGTCGGCTAACCGTGGCCGGCTTGCCTGGAGCCAACTGCGCAAGCGCTGGTCCCACCGCTCGATCGCCACGCGGCTGCTGCTCGCCGCACTCGTCATCATTGCGCTGGCGCTGCCGCTTTCCGGGACGTGGCTTGCGCATTATTACCGTACCGCCGCCATAACCGCCTTTGACGAGCGCCTAAAAGCGACGCTGAACGTGGTAATCGCCGGGGTGGCGTTCGACGCCGCAAGCGATACCCTGCGCTATCCAAGCGCGCTGGGCGATCCCCGCTTCGATCAGGTGTTTTCCGGCTGGTACTGGCAGATCACCGACCAAAACACGCACCATCTTGCCTCGCGCTCGCTTTGGGACCAGCGCCTGCCGGTGACCGACAGCCGCCGGATAAGCGCGCGAAGCCTAAAAGGCCCCCGCGGCCAGCCGCTACGCGTGCTCGAGCGCGATATTTATCTGGCCCCGCTAGATACGCCGCTGCACGTCAGCGTGGCCGCGGACGAGACCGAGCTGGGAGCGAGCATTGCCCGGTTCCAGCGGCTTTTATGGCTGGGGCTTTTGACGCTCGGCGCGCTCTTGATGGGCGTGTTGGCGTTACAGGTGCGCTGGGGCCTGGCGCCGCTTCGGCGCATGAACGCCAACCTTCGCGAAGTGGAAAAGGGCACCGCGGAGCGTATGGATACGCAACTGCCCGAGGAGCTGGCAACGCTTGCCGGGTCGATGAACGCGGTGCTCGTGCGCGATCAGCGGCTGATCGAGCGTGGCCGCCACACGGCGGGTAACCTGGCCCACGCGCTAAAAACGCCGCTGAGCGTGATGCGCCTGCAACTAAAGCATTTGCCCGGCGAACACAGCGAGCGGCTGGATACCGAGCTTTCGCGCATCGATAGCGCCGTACGCCACCACCTGGCCCGCGCCTCGGCGGCCGGCGAGGGCCTGCACCTGGCGCCCATCGCCCTCGACGAGGCCCTTTCCGGGCTGATCGAGGGCCTCTCCCGCCTGGCCCGCCGCCGCCAGGTCGCGCTCAGCGCCGATTGGCAAGCGCGGCCGAAGGTCCGTATGGACCGCCAGGATATTCAGGAAATCGTCGGTAACCTCCTGGATAACGCGCTGCGCTGGGCGCAAAGCGAGGTTACGCTCCACGTGGACGCCCAAGACGAGACGCTATTGATGAGCGTTAGCGACAACGGCCCCGGCATGAGCGAGGCGCAGTGTCAGGCCGCGCTTGCCCGGGGCACGCGGCTGGACGAACAGCGCTCGAACAGCGGCCTGGGGCTCGCCATCGTCGTGGACCTGGTGGCGCTTTACCACGGCACGCTGCACCTTACGCGGGCCGAAGCCGGCGGGGTCTACGTGGCCATCGAACTCCCCGTGGTGGCCCCGGGTGCATGACGCCACGCGACACCGGGTGTCATAAAAGCGTCATCAAAATATCTCAATCTTTTTGGATCGAACCTCCCCCCGGCACTCAGGACGCTGTAGTCAGTTTTTGGCTGACGGCGTTTGCAAAGGCACCCGACACATGACTGCTCAAGACACTCAATGGCTTAACCACATTCTTGAAAACGAGGACTTGACCATTGTGTTCCAGCCCATCGTGGATGCCAGCCAGCAGGCGATATTCGGCTACGAAGCGTTAGCGCGCGGGCCCGAAAACTCGCCGCTCTACTCGCCGCTGCGCCTTTTCGACGTGGCGATGCAGGCGGGGCATTTGGTCGAGCTGGATCTTTTGTGCCGGCGCCTGGCTATTCGCCGTTTTGCCGAGCTTGGACTGCCCGGGTTCTTGTTTCTCAACGTGATGCCGCTGACCATCGTCGAGCGTGACTTCGAAGAGGGGCTGACCCTGGGCTTCGTACGCGAAAGCGGCTTGCCCGCAAAGCGGGTAGTGATCGAGCTGACCGAGCACGTGCCGATTCACGACTATGCCCTGATGCGCCAGGCGGTGGACCACTACCGCGACATGGGCTTTCAGGTCGCCCTCGATGATTTGGGCGCCGGGCACTCGAGTCTTCGCCACTGGGCGGAGCTACGCCCGGATTTCGTCAAGCTCGACCGTCACTTCATTGCCGGCATCGACCAGGAGCCCGCCAAGCGCGAATTTCTGCGCTCGATTCTGGATGTGGCGCGAAGCCTCGACTGCCATCTCATTGCCGAAGGCGTGGAGACCGCCGCCGAGCACCTCTGCCTTTGGGAGCTCGACCGGGGGCTTGCGCTGCTGCAGGGGTTTTACTTTGCCCGCCCCAGTATCGATCCGCCGTTTACCCTGAACATGCAACTGCCAGCGCCGGGGCCTGCGAGCGGGTCCGGACGCACCGCCCGGGCCATTTCGCGGACCATCGACACCGTCGGGGCCAGGGATTCGGTGATCACGCTGGCCGAGCGCTTTCGCCACCACCCTTCGCTTCGCTGCGTGGCGGTGGTCGAAGGGGAGATGCCCGTGGCGGTGGTGCGGCGCAGCGCGTTCTTGACCCTGTTCACCAACCCCTATAGCCACGCGCTTTACGCCAAGCGGAAAGTGCTGGAGGTGGCAGATACCAAACCGCTGATCGCCGAGGCGGATACGCCACTCGAAGTGCTCAGCCAGCAGCTCACGGACAGCCGCGATATCGAACAGGAGGATTTCGTGATCGTCGAGGCGGGACGCTACCTGGGGATGGGCAGCATCGTCGATCTATTGCGCGAGATCACTGCCATCCAGGTGCGTCAGGCGCGCCACGCCAACCCACTGACTGGGCTGCCAGGCAATATTTTGATCAACGAAACCCTGGGACACACGCTGGAGAAGGGCGAGCCCTTTGCGGCGGCCTACGTGGATCTGGACAACTTCAAAGCCTTCAACGACGCCTACGGCTACGCCCGGGGCGATCAGGTGATCATTGCGCTTTCGCGCCTTTTACAGGCCCAGGTAGACAGCGCCGGCGGCTTTATCGGCCATATCGGCGGCGACGATTTCATGATGCTGCTGCCGCTGGATCACTGGGAGGGCGTGTGCCGCCAGATCCTCGATTCCTTCGAGGTGATGGCGCCAGGCTTTTTCGACGAGCGCGACCGCCTGCAGGGCGGGGTGCATATTGAAAACCGCCGGGGAGAGGCGGACTTTTTTGCCTTCGTCAGCGTGTCGATCGCGGTCAAGCCGATACTCGATACCACGAGCTGCCGGGCGCTGGAGATCGCCGGGCAGCTTTCGGAACTCAAGCATCAGGCCAAGAAAATCGCCGGTAATAGCCTTTTCGTCGAGCGCCGCGGCGACGGGGCCGCCCCCGCTGTTTACACCGCGGCGTCATAAAGGCGTCATGCAAGTGTCGCAGGGTTGTCACCCGGGCTTGTCAGCATAGCGCTACTTCAAACAACATTTTGGGTGATGTATGTCGACGCTCTCTCTTTCTCGTACTTTGTTAAGCGCTGCGGTCACGGGCGCATTCGCCCTGACCGCGCTCACCGCCACCGCCGATCTTTCATCGCGCTATACCGATAACGACGGTGACATGGTAGCCGACGTACCCGAAGACGCCGCCGAGTGGGTCAACCCGGATACGCTGGTATTTGCCTACACGCCGGTAGAAGATCCGGCGGTGTACGCCGAGGTGTGGGCGGATTTTCTGGATCACCTGAGCGAGGCGACCGGCAAGAACGTGCAGTTTTTCCCGGTACAGTCCAACGCCGCCCAACAGGAGGCGCTGCGCGCCGGACGCCTGCACGTAGCGGGCTTCAATACCGGCGGCGTGCCGGTAGCGGTCAACTGTGGCGGCTTTAGGCCGTTTGCCATGATGGCGGCGGACGACGGAAGCTTCGGCTACGAGATGGAGATCATCACCTATCCGGGCAGCGGTATCGAAGCCGTCGAGGATCTGGCAGGACGCCAGATGGCGTTCACTTCGGAAACCTCTAACTCCGGCTTTCGCGCGCCTTCGGCGCTTTTGCGCTCGGAATACGGCATGGAAGCCGGCGAAGACTTCGAAACCGCGTTCTCCGGCTCCCACGACAACTCCATTCTGGGCGTGGTCAACGAAGATTACGACGCCGCCGCCATCGCCAACTCCGTCGCCACGCGGATGCTGGCCCGGGGCGTGGTCAACGAAGGCGATTACGAGGTGATTTATACCTCGGAAACCTTCCCCACCACCGGCTACGGCCTCGCCCATAATTTGGACCCGGAGCTCGCCGAGCAGATTCAGGACGCGTTTTTCAGCTATGATTGGGAAGGCACGGCACTGGAAGAAGAGTTCGCCAACTCCGGTGAAGCGCAGTTCATTCCCATCACCTATGAAGAAGACTGGTCGGTCATTCGTACCATCGCCGACGCCAACGATGTGACCTACGACTGCGACTAAGCGCTGACGCACCACGAACGCCGGCCGAAAGGGCATCCTTTCGGCCGGCTTGCTATCCAGAGGAGGTGTTTCAATGCTTACCCTAACCGGCGTTGGCAAACGCTATCCCACCGGGGATCATGCCCTGACCGATATCGAGCTTTCGCTGCCCAAAGGGCAAGTCATGGCGTTGATCGGCCCCTCCGGGGCGGGTAAAAGCACCCTGATTCGCTGTGTGAACCGCCTGGTCGAGCCGACCCAAGGCAGCATTCGGCTGGACGAACTCGAACTGACCGGGCTTTCCGGGCGTGCGCTGCGCCGCGCGCGGCGCTCCATGGGTATGATCTTTCAGGAGTACGCGCTGATCGACCGGCTCACGGTGATGGAGAACGTGCTCTCTGGGCGGTTGGGCTACGTCGGTTTTTGGCGCAGTTTTTTGCGCCGCTACCCCGAGGACGCCGTGGCTGAGGCGTTTCGCCTGCTGGAGCGGGTGGGGCTCGAGCACGCTATCGACAAGCGCGCCGACGCGCTCTCCGGCGGCCAGCGCCAGCGCGTGGGCATTGCCCGGGCGCTACTGCAAAGCCCAAGCCTTCTGCTGGTGGATGAGCCCACGGCGAGCCTCGACCCGAAAACCTCGCGTCAGATCATGCGCTTGATTCGCGAGCTCTGCGCCGAGCGCGGCCTGGCCGCGATCATCAATATCCACGATGTGGCGCTGGCCCAGCAGTTCGCCGACCGCATCGTGGGGCTCAACGCGGGACGGACCGTCTTCGACGGCTCTCCGAGCGAGCTGACCGGCGATATCCTGACTACCATCTACGGGGAGGAGGAGTGGGACACCCGCGCCGAACCCGCCGAGGAGGCGGACGGCCCAACCCTTGAGGAGAGCACGCGGCCCATGGGGCGTGGCGATTCTGCTCGAAGGTCCCAACCGTTTCCGGCGGTCGCCGGCGAGGGCGGGCGATGAGTGCCGGAAACGCCCAGGCGCGTCAGCGGGCAGCCCGCGCCGGCCAGTGGCGGCGGCGGCCGTTTATCGAGAGCCCGCGGCTTCGTTGGGGCATTCTGCTCGGCCTCTGCGTTTATCTGGTGCTGGCGCTGGCCTCCGTCGAGGTGAACTGGGCGCGGGTCGCCGAAGGCGCCGGGCGGGCGGTCAATTTCCTGGCGGCGTTCACGCAGCCGGATTTCGTTAGCCGCCAAAACGATATCATCGCGGGCCTTTTGGAAAGCTTGACCATGACGCTCACCTCCACGGTGATCGGTGTGCTGCTGGCCATCCCCGTAGGGCTCGGGGCGGCGCGTAATATCGCACCGCTGCCGGTGTACGCGCTGTGCCGCGCGATCATTGCCATCTCGCGCACCTTTCAGGAAATCATCATCGCTATCCTGTTCGTGGTGATGTTCGGCTTCGGGCCGCTGGCGGGCATGATCACCCTGGCGTTTGCCACCATCGGCTTCATGGCCAAGCTTCTCGCCGAAGATATCGAGGATCTCGACGCGCGCCAGGTCGAGGCGGTGCGCGCCACCGGCGCCGGCTGGTGGCAGGTGATGAACCACGCCGTGCAGCCCCAGGTGATGCCGCGTCTGATCGGGCTCTCCATGTACCGGCTGGATATCAACTTTCGCGAGTCCGCGGTGATCGGCATCGTCGGCGCCGGCGGTATCGGGGCGACACTAAACACCTCGCTGAGCCGCTACGAGTACAGCACGTCCGCGGCTATCTTGCTGATCATCATCGCGATCGTGCTGCTGAGCGAATACGCCTCCAGCCACGTCCGCCGCTTTACTCAATAGGAGCCCGCGATGCCCGTTTCAACCTCCGCTACCGGCGTGCCGCTTTGGCAGCGGCGCACGTCTCGCGCTCAGTGGCTGCGTTTCGGTGGCTGGCTTTTTGGGGCAAGTCTCTTTTTGCTCTGCTGGAAAGTGATTTCCGACAACACCATGTGGGTGTTCGCCCTGGACGCCGGGCGCCAGGGGAGCGATCTGATCAGCCGGATGCTGCCGCCCAAGTGGGAATACGCCGCAAGGCTCTGGCAGCCCATGTGGGACACCATCAACATCGCGACCCTGGGCACGGCGCTGGGCATTTTAATGGCTTTTCCCGTGGCGTTTCTGGCCGCGCGTAATACCACGCCGCACCCGCTGGTGCGAAGTGCGGCGCTGACGGTCATCGTCTCGTCGCGCTCGATCAACTCGTTGATCTGGGCGATGCTGTTGGTCACCATCGTCGGCCCCGGCGTGCTGGCGGGCATCATCGCCATCGCGCTGCGCTCCATCGGCTTCGTGGGCAAGCTTTTGTATGAAGCGATCGAGGAGATCCACCCGACTCCGGTGGAGGCGATCAGCGCCACCGGCGCCAGCCGCCTGCAAGTGATGAACTACGCCGTGTTGCCCCAGGTCATGCCCGCTTTTGCAGGCATCAGCGTGTATCGCTGGGATATCAATATCCGCGAATCGACGGTGCTGGGACTAGTGGGTGCGGGCGGTATCGGCCTTCAGTTGAACGCCTCGATCAACAGCCTCGCCTGGAGCCAAGTCAGCGTGATCTTTGTCATGATTTTTGCCACGGTGCTGGTGTCCGAGTGGGTTTCGGCGCGGGTGCGCCACGCCATGATTTGACGCGCCAGGCGCAGGATCCAGTGGCGGGGGGCCGCGGCTTGGGCCATGATGAAGGCATCCCACTTCAATTGGCTGAGTGCTCCATGTCGACCACTTTGTTTTCGTTTGCCTCGTTCTACGTCCCTGGTCTTCGCCGTCTGGGGCCGCTTTTGGCCCTTTTTCTACTGGCCGGGTGCGCCAGTAAAGAGATCGCCACCGCGCCGGGAACCGGCCCCGGCACCATGGCGGGTGTCTCGATGGAGCGCGCGCTTATCCTCTCCCACGCCCAGCAGGCGATCGGTACCCCCTACCGCTTTGGCGGCAACTCCCCCAAGGGGCTCGACTGCTCGGGGCTGGTCGAGATGACCTATCGCGCCGCCGGTTTGCGCGTGCCCCGCACCGCCGACGCGCAGTACCGCGCGCTACCCAACACGGAAACGCCGCGCCCGGGGGACCTGCTGTTTTTTGGCAGCGGCTCCAAGGCGACCCACGTCGGAATTTACCGGGGTAACCGTCAGATGATTCACGCCCCGGGCTCCGGGCGTCACGTGGTGAGCGTGCCGCTGGATATCGACTACTGGGAACAGCGCTATTTAGGCGCCGCCGCCCTGGCGCCTTGAGCGGATAAGTAAACCTCGTACGTTTAATGCAAGCACGTCGGGAAAGTGTTAATAGTGTTATCCTGGACGAAATGAGAATTACCCTGATGCGGGTATGAGGGTTTTAATACCGTAACGCCGGGCGCGACCAGGTTTAGAGGTTCAGGGAGCCGTGGCCCGGCCACTCGATGGTTCGTTCGAGTGACGAACAGTATGAGCTACGCGTGTCAGTCACGCGTGTCAGCAAAGGTGGTCAAGCAAGCGGTATCAGTGACCGGTGTGTCGATTGTATAAGAGAGTAAGACGGGCGCCATAAAGCCTGCTGCTCGATCTGCTTAAGGAGCAGTTCATTGACCCCACAAAAAACCGATATTGCGCCGTCTTTAGGCCCCGGTGCACCGCTGTCGGTCATTGACGTCGGCGGCTCTTTCTCGCCCAGCGAGGCCGCGTTCGGCTACGCCAACGAAGCCATTATCATTACCGATGCCGACAATCTGGTGCTCGACGTCAATCCAGCGTTTTGCGAGCTGACCGGGCTTACACGGGAACAGGCGATGGGTAAGTCGCCCCAGTCGTTCAGTATTCTGGCGCTGGAAGATAGCCACGAATCGCGGCTGGTACGCGAGGAAGCGCAGTTTCGTGATCGCGGCAAGAGCCAGGTCAGCTACAAAAGCCACGATGGCAAATTCTATCCGGCGATGATGTCGACCAACCGGGTACGCGACGCGCAGGGCGCGGTGGTCTACCACGTCATCGTGCTCTCGGACCTGTCGGCCATCCCGGCCCATGCGCGGCATCTAAACCGTGAGGTCTATTTCGATTCGCTGACCGGCCTGCCTAACCTGCAGCTTTTGACCCAGCTGATCCAGGAATCCATTACCCACGCCGATGCCAGAGGGCTTCCGCTGGCGGTGTGTTCGCTAGACATCGACTACTTCCAAACGATCAACGAGCGTTTGGGGCCGCAGTGCGGCGACACGATTCTCGCCACGTTCTCCCAGCGCGTCAGCCACCTGCTGTTTGGCGATGACGTGCTGGCCCGCGTAGGCGGCGACGAGTTCGTGCTGCTGTTGCACCACGGCGTGGACAAGGCATATTTCGAGGCGCTGCTGGACTCCATTCGTCAGCCGCTGTTGATCGATGGGCAAAGCATCTACCTGACGGTGAGCCTGGGCGTCACCCTTTACCCCGAAGATGATACCCAGGGCGATGTGTTACTGCGCCATGCCAATCAGGCGATGTACCGTGCCAAGCAGCGCGGGCGCAATATCTACCACTTTTTCGACCCTCTCCAGGACCGGCTGCTGCGCGCGCGTCACGAACAGCGCAAGCGCTTCGTCGACGCGCTCAGCCATCAGGAGCTGCGCCTTTACTACCAGCCTCAAATCGATATGCGAAGCGGCGAGGTCATTGGTCTGGAGGCGCTGATTCGATGGCAGCACCCGGAAGATGGGCTGCTGGCGCCGGCGGCCTTTTTACCGGCCATCGAAACCACAAGCCTCGAGGTAGAGCTTGGCGAATGGGTGATCAACGAAGCGCTGCGCCAGCTCTCGGTGTGGCAACACCAAGGGCTGGCGCTGACGGTCAGCGTCAACATCAGCCCGGCTCATCTTCTGGCGAAGGACTTCAGCCAGCGCTTGTCGGCGTGTTTGGCGGCGTATCCCAACGTTTGCCCCCGCTTTTTGAAGCTGGAGGTGCTCGAAAGCGCTGCCATTCACGATATTCAGTCAGCCCTGGTCAACATGACCTGCTGCCAGGCACTGGGGGTCGGGTTTGCGATCGACGACTTCGGCACCGGCTTCTCGTCGCTGACCCACCTTCGCCAGCTGCCGGTGAACCTGATTAAAATCGATCAAAGCTTCGTGCGGGATATGCTCATCGACAACGACGACATGGCGATCGTCGAGAGCGTGATCTATATGGCCAATCGGTTTAAAAAACCGATGTTGGCCGAAGGTGTGGAAACGCTGGCCCACGCCAGCGCGTTGATGGCACTTGGCTGCCACCTGGCCCAGGGCTACGGTATCGCAAAACCCATGGCCGCCGGCCAGGTGCCTGGCTGGATCGAGCAGTGGCCCGAGCGTCTCGATTGGCAAACCCTCAAGCCGTTATCGAAAGGCCTGCGATAAATGTCGAACGATGTTAGTTTGAGTGATTTTTGAAGCCCCGATCATGCCCTCTATCGATGTTATCCTTAACCTGACCCAGCGTGAGTGCCTGGCGCACTACGAAGGGCGCTATAACAATGTACGGGCACGCAGTCTCGATGGCCGCTGGGTCGTGTTTCCCGCTGAAGCGCTTCGTCGCGTAGTGGACCAGGACGGTGTTCACGGCGTTTTTAGGCTGATCTTTACCGAAGAAGGTCGTTTTAGTCGTATCGTTTTTGTTCGAAGGTGATTTTAAATGCACTCCCAAAAGGCAGTAACGACAACCCTCGGGGAGTTGGTGCTTGGCGTTATTCCCAACCTGAACCTCGCGGAAAAACTGGTGTTCAATACGCTCGAAAGTTTGATCGAAAGCGCCAGCGACCCGTTCGAGGTGATAAGGCGTAAAGAGCAAAAAGAGCACTTTACACTGGAGGTGTATCGCTTGCGCCTGGCGCTGGAGGTGTTGTTGGAGCGCCACCGGCGCGATGTGAACGCGCTGCTTGCCGATGAACACCACCCCACGGAGGCACTTTGGCTTTCGGAGGACGAAGAGCTGGCCGTTGCCGAGGCCATTGCCATCTACCAGCGCGTACGGGCTTTTCAGCGCGGTGAGCGCTCGACGCCCATCCACCATTAAATCCCGGGTTTAGACTCCACTGGCACGCATATTGCCTCTATAATGAGACGCTCGCCCAGGGCTTACCCGCCCCGGCGGCTGGCAGCGGCCTACCCGGCAAGCTGCTTCATTGATCAGGAGATAACCCATGTCTGCCTCACCCGTTACCTTGATGGTGGCCCGCCGCGTGGCCGACGGCCGCTATCAGGACTTTAACCGCTGGTTGAACGAAGGCCGTGACCTGGCGGCGGATTTCCCCGGCTACCTGGGCTCCGGCGTATTGGCGCCGCCCAAGGGCGACGACGAGTATCAAATCGTTTTTCGCTTTAGTAGCCACCAAACGCTCAACGCCTGGCAGCATTCGGCCTCGCGGGGCGGCTGGCTCAAGCGGGGCAAGGGGCTTTACGATGCCCCGATCGAACAGCGCGCCACAGGGCTTGGCGCCTGGTTTCAAATGGATGGGGGCGAGCCGCCGCCGCGCTGGAAGCAAGCAGTGGCCGTGTGGCTGGCGTTCTTTCCCATTTCGCTGGTGTTTCAGGCGCTGTTTGGTGCTTTTTTGGCCGATTGGGCGCTGGTGCCCCGTGTGCTGGTCAGCACGCTAGCGCTCACTCCGGTCATGGTGTTTATCTTTATTCCGCTCTCGACCCGACTGCTCCGGCCCTGGCTTCAGGGCAAGTGGCCGCCGCGGGAGATGCTTTCGCGCTGGTGGCAAAGCTACCGCTCCCAGGCCAAGCTGTAATGGATGACGTCTGGCTGGCAAGCCCGGCCAGACGATAGCAGCAGGCAATACCGCCATCGACGACAGGGAAGGGCCATGATCCACGTACACCATCTCGAGAAATCGCGCTCCCACCGGGTTATCTGGCTTTTAGAGCTTTTGGAACTCGAGTACGAGATTCGCGTTTATAAGCGCAACCCCAAAACCCAGCAGGCACCCAAAGAGCTCAAGGACGTGCATCCGCTGGGCAAATCGCCGGTGATTACCGACGGCGAGCTGGTCATTGCCGAGTCTGGCGCGATTATCGATTACCTGATCGAGCGCTACGGCAACGGGCGTTTCAAGCCGGATACCGACGCGCTCAATGACTGGGTCGATTATCGTTACTGGCTGCACTACGCCGAAGGCTCCTTGATGCCGCTTCTGCTGATGAGCCTGGTCTTTAGCATGATTCCCAAACAGTCACCGGCCCTGGTGCGGCCCGTGGCCAAGGGCATAAGCTCTACGGTGCGCGAGCGCTTTATCGACCCGCAGCTCGACCAGCACGTGGCGTTCATGGAAGCGCACCTGGCAAAGCACGGCAACTTCGGCGGCCAGTGGCCAAGCGGCGCGGATGTGCAGATGAGCTTTCCCATTCTGGCGCTGAAGGGCACGCGCTCGCTGGAGGCGTATCCGAGCATCGACGCCTACGCCCAACGCATCGAAAGCGACCCGACCTGGCAGCGCGTGATCGAACGCGCCGGGCCTTTGGATATACTCGAGCGTTAGACGATTGCCCCGGCGCCTTGGGAGTGGCGCCGGGGGTAGAGCTAGCTGGCCGGGCCGAAGCTACCCGCGTTGAGCCACAGGTGGACCAGAATACTCGCTACGTAGCCAAGCAGGATCACCGGCGTCCAGCGAAGGTGCCCCATGAAGGTATACGACCCGCGCGCCTGGCCCATCACCGCGACCCCCGCCGCCGAGCCAATCGAAAGCAGGCTGCCCCCGACTCCGGCGGTCAGCGTAATCAATAGCCACTGGCCGTGCGCCATCTCCGGCTGCATGGTCAGCACGGCGAACATCACCGGAATGTTGTCCACCACCGCCGAGACCACGCCGAGCACCACGTTGGCCCAGGTCGGGTTCCAGCCGGTATAGAGCGCCTCGGACAAAAGCCCCAGATAGCCCATGAAGCCAAGGCCCCCCACGCACATCACCACCCCGTAGAAGAACAGCAGCGTGTCCCACTCGGCCCTTGCCACGCGGTTGAAAACATCGAAAGGCACCACGCTACCCAACTGCTCGAGCTTTTTATTGTCGCCCCGGCGGCTGTAACGTTCGCGCTTGCGCGCAAGCGACTTGGGTAAGCTTTTGCGCAGGTAAAAGCCGAAAAACTGCAGGTAGCCAAGACCGGTCATCATGCCCAGCACCGGGGGCAGGTGTAAAAGCGTATGACACAGCACGGCGGTGGTAATGGTGAGCAAAAACAGCGCAACGATACGCCGCGCGCCGCGTTTCAAGGCGACCTCCTCGTAAACGCTGCCCGGCTTTTGGTTCTTGATGAAGGCGCTCATGATCAGCGCGGGAACCAGGAAGTTGACCAGCGCCGGCACGAAGAGAATGAAGAAGTCCTGGAACTCGATGAGCCCGGCCTGCCACACCATGAGCGTGGTGATATCGCCAAAAGGGCTGAACGCGCCACCGGCGTTGGCGGCCACCACGATATTGATACACGCCAGGTTGATGAAACGCCGGTCGCCTTCGGCGACCTTGGTAATGACCGCGCACATCAAAAGCGCGGTGGTCAGGTTGTCGGCAATGGGCGAGAGCACGAAGGCAAGCCCCCCGGTCAACCAAAACAGCGTGCGGTAATTGAACCCTTTACGCAGCATCCAGCAGCGTAGTGCATCGAATATACGGCGCTCTTCCATGGCGTTGATGTAGGTCATGGCCACCAGCAAAAACAGCATTAGCTCGGTAAACTCCAAAAGGGTCATCCGAAACGCGTACTCCGACGCCTCTGATAGCCCGTTTTGAACGTATACCCAGCCAATGAGTCCCCAGATGATGCCCGCGGCGACCAGCACCGGCTTGGATTTGCGCATGTGAATCTTTTCTTCGGCCATGACCAGTGCATAGGCCAGTACGAACACGCCCAGCGCAAAAAAACCCACTATCGAGGTGGTCAGGTCGAGATCGCCGGTCACCGCAAACGCGGAAGGAGCCAAACAAAAAAGCACTAGTGACAACCAAAAAAGCCAGCGGCGAGAGGGTCTCGGCTGGCGTGGGGCTTGATGCAGCGTTAGCATGAGAGCAAGTTCCTGTGAGTTTAAAGAGAGCGAAAAAGTCCTGCCAAGTTTAACAATTGAGCTTTTATCGTAATACGGAATTAAAACGAACGAAGTTTGTATTAAGTTGGTTTAATGCATCTTTTTTTAGTAAATTAACCGTTTCGCTAATAGCCAATATCACCCATAAGTGGCATATCTCTTAATGCTCTTATCCGTTAGTCGAAACGCACTGTAAACGGGTTTCGATAAGCCGCCAGTCGACAAGACCGTATGGCACTATGGTCATGACACCATGGCTCAGCTCAGGCGCTGGCGCGGGGTACGCGCGGGCTGTAGCTGTCTCGAGCGTCAAGTCATGGTATGTTAGCCGCGCCGGCCTCGCGGGCTGGCCATCAAGAGATCTCTATCGAGAGCTGACCCCAACGAGGACACCCCATGCGCCATTTTACTTGCTCACTTCGCCGCGCACTGAGTGTATCGGCCACGTTGCTCGCCTTGAGTGCTTTATCCTTTGCCGCTCAGGCGGAAACCCGGATCACCTATAAATCGTCTTCGGCGGGAACCGCTTATTATCAAATGGGCGTCGAGCTTTCCGAAGCGATCCGCGAAGGTACCCAGGATGACATCATCCTGACGCTCGAGGAGAGCCAGGGCTCGGTACAAAACGTCATGGAAGTGATGGCGCGCCAGGGCAATTATGTGTTCACTACGCCGCCGACGCTCGTCGAGCAGGCGATGGCGGGCGAGGGGCCTTTTGCTCAGCGCCAGGGCCCGCGCCTACAGGAAATTCGCGGCCTTTTCCCGATCCCTTCCATTACCATGCACTTCGTGCTGGCCGACGACCAGGGGACGGCGTCGTTCGACGAGCTGGCGGGTAAGCACGTGTTGATCGGCCGCGGCACCTTTGGCGCCCGGGAAGCGCAGCGCTATTTCGAGCTGTTCGGCCTTGAAAACGACATTCGCGTGGCAGATGCGGCGCTGGGCAGCGGTCCGGATGCGCTTAAAAACGGCCAGATCGATGCCTTCGTGACCGCAAGCTCCTTCCCGACGCCCAACGTGATCGAAATCGCCGCCAGCATGCCGATCACGCTGGTATCGCTTACCGACGAGCAGATCGAGCAAACCGGCGCGACGGCGCAATTGATTCCCGGCGGTACCTATCCCGGCGTGGATGAAGACGTCAACACCACGTCGCTGCCGGTCATGGCCTTTACCACCGAGCAAATGGACGACGACACCGCCTACACGCTGACCAAAACCTTCTGGGAGCGCCGCGACGCCATGGCCGAAGAAGCCGCCTGGTGGGGCAGCATCACCCCGGCGCTTTTAGAAAACCTAACAACGCCGCTGCACCCCGGGGCGCTGCGCTATTACGATGAAGCCGGTATCGACGTGCCCGACGCACTGCGTTAATCCCCTTTATTTTCCTGATACGCACTACAGCGGCTTGGCCGCTGTAGTGCGTTTGTGTTGATAGGCATATCCGATGCAGGCTCTTTCAGAAACGCCCGCGCCCAAGACAAGCCCTTGGGCGAAGGGGTGGGTGGCCCTGGGCGCGACAAGCGTTATTTTTCACCTTGGACTCATTTTTTACGGTTTGGCCCCGGCGCTGGTCAGCCGGCCGCTGCACATGGCGCTTTTGCTGCCCTGGGTGCTGGTATATATGGCACGCACCCGCTTTCAGCGGCTAAGCGGCGGGTTGCTGACGCTTCTGGGTGTGGCGGCGTGTGCCTATATCGCGCTCAACGAGCAGGCGTTGGCTTACCAGTACGGCTTCATCGATACGCCGCTTCAGATGGCCATCGGCGTGTTCTTGATCTTTCTCGCCCTGGAGGCCGCCCGCCGCGCGATTGGCTGGCCGCTGCCGCTGGTAGCGTTGCTGGCGCTGATGTACGGCGTCTTCGGTGAGTACATTCCTGGCACGTTCGGCCACGCAGGGATTCCCTTACCCAGCATGGTGGGCACGCTCACCATCGCCGAAGGCGGTCTTTGGGGATCGCTTACCGGGGTTAGCGTCGGCGTGGTGGCGATCTTCGTCATTTTCGGTGCGGTGCTCAACGCAGGCGAGGCGGGCCGGGGCTTCATGAACCTGGCGGGCGCCCTTGCCGGGCGGCTGACCGGCGGCGGGGCGAAGGTCTCGGTGATCTCCTCGGCGCTGATGGGCTCGATTTCCGGGTCCGCCTCGGCCAACGTGGCTTCGACCGGCGCAATCACCATTCCCTCGATGGTGCGGCTGGGCTACCCGCGTTCGCTGGCCGGCGCGGTCGAAGCGGTGGCGTCTTCCGGCGGGCAGATCATGCCGCCCTTGATGGGGGCCGGCGCCTTCGTCATGGTCGAGCTGACCGGCACACCCTATACCCTGATCATGGCGGCGGCGGCCCTGCCCGCGGTGCTCTATTTTCTGACCGTTTGGGTGGGCATCAACGCCTATGCGACCCGTTACGATCTCAAGCCCGTGGCGGCCAGCGAGCGCCCGGCGGCGAAAGAGGTGCTGATTACCTCGCTGTTTTTCGCGGTGCCCTTCGTGCTGCTTTTGGAGCGTATTTTCAACGGCGGCTATACCCCACAGTACGCGGCAAGTATCGCGATTTTCGCGGGCATGGCGCTGCTTTTGTTCAACGTTCGCTTGCGCTTCTCGCTGGCCGGGTTTGGCCAGCGTTTGAGCGAGGCGGCCCTCACCGCCGGGCGCCAGATCGCCGTGATCGGGTCGATCATCGTCTGCGCCTCGCTGGTGATCGGTGTGCTTTCGCTGACCGGGCTGGGGGTGAAAATCACCTCGGGCATTTTGTCGCTTTCCGGCGATATGCTCTGGCCCGCGCTTTTGCTCACCGCTTTGGCCTGTTTGATTCTGGGTATGGAAGTGCCCACCACCGCCGCCTACGTCATTTGCGTGTCGGTGGCGGGGCCGGCGCTGACCTCACTGGGCCTTTCGCCGCTGCTGGCCCACCTGTTCGTGTTCTGGTTTGCGCTGTTGTCCACGATTACGCCGCCGGTGTGCGGTGGGGTGTTCATCGCTGCGGGCATGGTGGGGGAGAACTGGCTCAAGGTTGCCTTGAAGGCAATGGCGCTGGGTATCGGCCTCTACATCATTCCGCTGGCCATGGTGGCCAACCCAGCTATCATCGGCCTTGCCGTCGACCCCGCCCAGGCGGTGCTCATCGCGTTCAAGGTGGCGGTGGGCCTGGCGCTGATCTCGTTTGGCGTGATCGCCCGGCGCGTGGCCTGGTGGCGGGTGCCGCTGGTACTGTTAGGCGCCGCGGCGATCTTTCTCGTGTAGCCACAGCGGCGAATCCTTTCCAAGCGGGGTGGTTGCGTAGACCACCCAGCTATCCAGCGCCGGGCCTAGTGAGCGCGCAACGCGCAGCGTCTCTGGCGCGTTAAGCGCCACTGCCTCGGCGCAAATGCCCGCCACCTCTTCGCCTTCCAGCAGCGCCTGGGCAACGGCGGCGGTGGTCGGCCATTCCCGTACCTCGGCAAAGGCGCTCAAATCGGTGTAGTAACGAGTAGCCGCTTGAAGCGCCACCCGCGCGGGGCTTTCGACGTCGCGGCGCACCACCAACGCCAGCGGGTGGGAGCCGGCAATGAATGTGTCCACCGGAAAGGCGCGGTGCATGGTGCGGCTCACGCACTCGGCGTGGCTTGCGTGAGCGGTGCATTGCAGCAGGTGGGTAATCTCACCGTTTAAAAGTGCGGTGAAGGCACGCTCGAAGATGTCAAAGTAGACGCTCTGGCCCGCTGGGGCGTGGTGTGCCAGGTAGCGCTGGGCGATCAGCGCGTGGTTGCTGCTCTCTGGTCCTAATGTGCCCAAACGCACGGGCGGCTCCTTTCGTTGGCTGGGGGCGCATCATTATGCCAAAAGCGTAAAGCTTGCCGCTACGTAGGCCACATAGGCTGCCAGCAGCAGTGCCCCTTCCGTTCGGGAAAGGCGCCGCCCGGTGTAGAGAAATATCACCAGCACGACCGCCGCGCCCAGCATGACCCACTGGTCGAACGCCGCCATGCGCTCGACCAGCGTAAGCGGCTGTAAAAATGCCGATATACCCAGAATACCCAACAGGTTGAAGATGTTACTGCCCAGAATGTTACCCACCGCTACATCGGCGTGGCGGCGAAGAGCGGCCACCAGCGACACCGCAAGCTCGGGCAATGAAGTGCCCACTGCCACCACGGTCAGCCCGATGACCGCCTCGGAGAGCCCCGCCGCCTGGGCGATGCCCACGGCGCCGTAAAGCAGCAGTTGAGAGCCGCCAACCAACAGCGCGAGCCCGCCGGCGAGGCTGGCGAGAATCCACAGGGTCGAGGTAGGTCGCTTGGCCGGTGGTGGGGGTGTCGGAGCCTGGGCGAGCTCGGCCCCACCGCTCGCTTGACGCTCGCCCAGGTACGCCCAAACGAGGTAGGCGGCAAGCCCAGCTAGCAGCAGTATTGCATCCAACCGGCCAAGTTCGCCGCTCAAGCCCAGCGCGATGAATAAAAACGTGGCGAGCAGCATGACCAGGCCATCGCGCTTGAGCACTTCACGCTTGGCGGTAAGCGGGAATATAAGCGCACACAGACCCAGAATCAGCAGCACGTTGCCGATATTACTGCCCACTACGTTACCAATGGCGATATCGGGCTGTTGCCCGAGCGCGGCGTTGATCGACACCATGAGCTCCGGCATGGACGTGCCAAAGCCGACGATCACCAGACCGGTAAAAAGTGCCGAGACGCCGAGGCGCTCGGCGCCGGCGACCGCACCGCGAACGAGCCCTTCACCGCCCAGCGTTAAAAGCGCGATGCCGCCCAGCAAACTCAGTATATAAAGCATGTTCGATCCTTGTTATCCCCGGCCATGTAGGCGCCTACCCGCTTAAATTAGCGCGATAAAACGGTCACTACCAGGATTAAAAAAGCGACCAATACCATTGGCGAATCCTGCTTTTTATTGATATGTTATATCATTGTTTTAAGGGGTCTCCATCAGGCTCAAAACAAACCCTCGGGTTACATTTGGTTTAAAAACAGGAGCGTATATGTCACGTTTTTCAGGCAAGACACTAGGGGCGGTCGCCGCGGGTTCGCTGCTGCTGGCCGGTTTGCAGGGCGCGCATGCCGAGCAAGAGGATCACTCACACTCCCATGATCATGAGCACTCTCACGATCATGAGCACGACCATGGCCACGATCACGATCACGATCACGATCACGATCACGGCCATGACCATTCGCATTCCCACGATCACGACAGCGATATTTACGCCGGCTACTTCGATGATGAACAGGTAGAAGATCGCCCGCTGACCGACTGGGAAGGCGATTGGCAGTCCGTTTATCCCTATCTACAGGATGGCTCGCTGGCGCCGGTGTTCGAGCACAAGGCTGAAAACGGTGACAAAACCGCCGAGGAGTATGCCGATTACTACGACATCGGTTATGAAACCGAGGTCGAGCGCATCGTGATCGATGGCAACACCATCACGTTTTATGAAAACGGTGAAGAGCGCAGCGCCGAGTATCAATACGACGGTTACGAGATTCTGGAATACGAGGCGGGCAATCGCGGCGTTCGGTTTATCTTTGAAAACGAGGACACCGATAGCATGCCGCGCTATATCCAGTTCAGCGACCACGATATTTATCCGGTCCAGGCACATCACTTCCACCTCTACTGGGGCGATGACCGCGAAGCCCTGCTGGAAGAGGTGACGAACTGGCCAACCTACTACCCCAGCGCGATGGATAGCGACGAAATCGTATCGGAAATGCTCGCCCACTAACCAAACAGCAGTGCTGACAAAACCACCCCAACGCCCCCTGACGCTCAAGCGCCTGGGGGCGTTTTTTGGGTAGCGACCAAGAGAAAAGCGCGCTTTTTTTTAGAACGTGCCGGCGTTTGCGGGTGTCATAGCCTCCAGATGCGCCGCAAGCGGGCGATGGATTCAGCTGCCCCGCCGCCCCCTAAAAAGTGAAGGAACTGTTTTTATTGTGTAATTTATTTGTTTAATAGTGTGGGATATCAGCGATATCGGTTAAAAAGTGTATCATAGTGTAATTGAAAAGAGCCCTCCTGCGGCTGCCAGCTTCTTCACGGCTTGAGAGGGTAGTGAAGGACGCTGCTCAATCATGATTCATTGGACGAGAATACATGCTGGAACCTCTGGTAACGCCAACCCCTCTTGTTATGGAGCCCAACCGCCAGGCCATCGCCATTTTGGGTGGCCGGCCGGATAGCATGGGCTTGCATATTCTGGATGCCAGCGATGAGTACACGCGGTTTTGGGGCGGGGTGCGCAAGCAGTGGCTGGGTGCATCGCCTAAAATCGTGAGTCACGATATCGACAACCGAAAGCTTCTGCGTAAGCTAAGTTGTGCGTTGGCCAAGGGGGAAGTAGGCGATGGTTACTCGCTTTCCGGGCTCGATAAGAGCACGCTAAGTGCGGGCAAGCCGAGCGTACTGATCGAGTGGCGCGTTACGGCGATTACCATGCCCGGCTACACCGAGCGTGTGCTGGTACTGGTCCAACGCGATATTTCCAAACGTGTCGAAAAAGAGGCCGAACTCGAGCGCCTTGCCACCACCGACACGTTGACTGGGCTTTATAACCGCGCCCGCTTCGACCAGCTGCTTAAAAAAGAGATCAACCGGCTCAACCGTTACGTGCGCTCTTTCTCACTGATCATGCTCGATATCGACTTTTTCAAGACGATCAACGACAGCCACGGCCATGACGTAGGCGACCAGGTGCTGGCAAGGCTTGGCAGGTTACTGAGAAACAACCTGCGTAAAGTGGACCACTGCGCCCGTTGGGGCGGCGAAGAATTCATGATTCTGGCCCCGGAAACCTCCCTCGAACAGGCGGTACAGCTGGCGGAAAAGATCCGCTGCTGTATACAACAGACGCGCTTCCCCCAAGTGGGCAGCGTGACGGTCAGCCTGGGGGTCATTGAGGCACGCCTGAACGAATCGCAAAAAAGCGTGATGAAACGCGCCGATAACGCCCTTTACCAGGCCAAGGAGCAAGGGCGTAATCGGGTCCGCTACTAATCAGTCCTTATCGCGGTCCACGGCAAACGGGGACCACGCCTGACGTACCGGCATGATCTCGAGACGGTTGATATTGATATGCGCGGGCAGCGTGGCCAGATAAAAGAGTTGTTCGGCAATATCCTCGGCCTGCAACGGGTTCGTGCCACGATAGAGCTTATCCGAGGCTTCCTGATCGCCCTTGTTGCGCACCAGCGTAAACTCGGTTTCCGCCATGCCCGGCGCCAAGTCGGTGACGCGCACGCCGGTCCCCAGCAAGTCGCAGCGCAGGTTATAGCTAAACTGCTCGACGAATGCCTTCGACGCCCCGTACACGTGCCCACCCGGGTAGGGCCAGTGCCCGGCCACCGAACCCAGGTTCAAAATGCTCGCCCCTTCGCCGTGACCGATCAAAAGCGGAAGCGCTGCATGGGTGACGTTGACCAACCCGGTAATATTGGTGTCGATCATGGTATGCCAGTCTTTTAAATCGGCGTTCTGCGCCGGCCCCGGTGCTAGCGCAAGCCCTGCGTTATTGACCAGGCACGTCAGCGGTAAAAACGCCTCCGGCAGATTGCCAAGCTCGCGGGTAACGGCGTCGCTATCGCGCACGTCCAGCGTCAGCGTGAGTACGCTGACCTGATCGCCAAGCTCGCTTTCGAGCGCTTTCAAACGCTCTTCACGGCGCCCGGTCAAAATCAATGACCAGCCCGCCTTGGCAAAGCGGTAGGCGGCGGCCCGGCCAAAGCCCGACGTGGCGCCGGTAATCAAAACGCTAGGCATCGTCCCAATCTCCTTGTGGCTATTAACGTTGATCGTGCTACCCCAATGTAGCCTGATGTGAGCGCGTTCGGAAAGACCTGCCCAATGGTTTCCGCTGCGGCCAAGCGTGAAATCAGGGCCGCGGGTCGTTTATAGACCGCCGGGCACTTTGCTTTGCCCTGATAAACGTTTTAACCGACAATGCCGGACTTCTTTCCACGTGAGACGACGCGCATGCAGGCAAACGGATTTTTCGACGGAGTAGGCGAGGCCATCGGCGATGCAATTCGCGTGGTGGTGGAGTTCCTGCTGGGCATTTTTGGCAACTTCTTCGGCGCGTTTGGCGACTTCATCGATGGCCTGACCCGTTCACTTGGTATCAACGACTCCTTTTTCAGCATTGCCGTGCTGATCATTGGTCTGCTGATTCTATGGGGCGGCATCAAGTCGTTTCTGCGCGGTTCGATCATTGGCGGTATCGTGCAAACCTTGATCGCGCTTTTCATCCTCTCGTGGCTGATGATGTAGTGTCGGGTCTGGTTGAATGAAATTCATTCGATCTTGATCAATCACCACTTGCTTATTGAGTACATTTTGCGATTATTCGCACTCATTTAGTGCGTGCGTGAGTGTGATGAAAACGTATTTAGGCAAAATGCGCGGGGAGCCTTTCAAACGTGCCCGGGTAGGCTGGCAGGATGCACTCTGGTCCTGGATCGGGGCTTTCTGCGGTATGGCCCTGATTTGCTGGCTCAGCGCCGAGTGGCTTAGCCAGCAGCTTTTGATCGTGGGGTCGTTCGGCGCGACCTCGGTGCTGATCTACGCCGCCCCGGAAAGCCCCTTCGCCCAGCCAAGCCATGTGCTGTTTGGCAGCGTTCTCTCAGCCGGGGTGGGCGTTGCCTGCTACCAGGTACTGGGTGCTACGCCGGTCTCCATGGCGCTGGCGGTGTCGCTCTCCATTCTGGTCATGCAACTGACTCATACGGTGCATCCGCCTGGCGCTGCGGCGGCGTTGATCGCGGTCGGCGGCGGGAGCAGTGTGCACCAGATGGGGTGGTGGTATCCGCTGTTGCCGATCGGCATGGGCTGCGTGGTCATGCTGGTCGTGGCGATACTGGTCAATAACCTGGCTCGCCACCGCCGTTACCCGCGTTACTGGTAGTCTCAAAATCGTTTGAGCTGCTCCTCCAGCGCGAAGATATGCGCATCTTCTACGTTCAGCTCGCGCAGTGCCTGGGCAAGATTGACCAGGTAGTCGCGGTTGGGGCCGCTGGGGCCCACCGCGGCGGCAATTTGGCGCGCCATGGCGTCAAGCGGCGCGGGGCCCAAAAACGCCGGGTTATCGTCGGTCGCCATATAGACAAGTCCCTGGACCTCGCCGCCATCTGCAAAGTGCAGTGGGGTGATTTCGCGCAGGTAGCCGTTTTTTTCCCGATGATCGAGCGGTGCCAGGGTCTCCTCGGTAATTCGGTAGGCCATACCGTGACAGACCGCGCCTTCTACCGGTACCAGGGTGGCTACCCGGCCAGGCGCGCTAGGTGTTCCGCGGTGGTCGTGGGAGCCCTGCCAGAAGCGGCGCTCGAAGCCTTCGATAAAGGCGCTTCGCCGCTCCAGAAAGGGGAAGTCCGCCTTCCAGATCAGCGAGCCATAACCGAATAGCCAGATGTCACCGTTGTCATCGAAGGGGCGGCGGCTTTGGTTAACGGCGGTGGTATCTATCAACATGAAATCGCCACAAAAAGTCGGTAAACGGCCATGGTAACATGGCCTGAAACGCTCTTTGGGAGGCTTTCATGCGCGCGATTTTCCTGGTCGATAACGGCTCGCTGCGCCCGGCGGCAACGCTCAACCTGCGCCGGGTGGCGGGGGCACTCAGCGAACGGCTGGGCGAGACGGTCCAGCCCGCCTCGCTATTGCACTCCAACAAGGTGGATGCCGAGGCGCTCGGCGGCGTAGCGGCGCAGACGCTGGGCCCGGCCGCCGAACGAAGCGCCGAGGCGGGGGCCCGCGAGATCATCGTGCTGCCGTTTTTCTTCGGCGCAAGCCGTGCGCTGACCGACTACCTGCCCAAACGCATGGGCGAGCTGCAAGCGCGCTTTCCAAACGTACGGGTGCGCGTTGCGCTGCCGCTGGTGGACGAGCAGGGCGACAACGACCTGCGCTTGGCGCATTTATTGGCCGATAACGTCCTCCAGACAATGCCCGAAGGCGCCCCACCCAGCGTGGTGCTGGTGGATCACGGCAGCCCGATCTTCGAGGTCACCGCGGTGCGTAACCGCCTGGCGGGCCAGCTCGGCGCGGTGCTGGGCGAGCGTGCCGCCTGCGTGGCGCCGGCCTCCATGGAGCGCCGCGAAGGCGACGAATACCGCTTCAACGAGCCGCTTTTGGAGCATCTTTTAAAAAGCGATAGGTTTAATAGTGCCACCGTGGTGGTGGCGCTTTTATTCCTCTCCCCCGGGCGCCATGCCGGGGAAGACGGCGATATCGCCGAGATCTGCCGCGCCGCCCAGGCGCGCCATCCAAACCTCAAGGTGGTCACCACACAGTTGGCCGGTGAGCACGAAGGCATCGTGGCGATCCTGCACACGCGGCTGCGTCAGGCGCTGGATGAAGGCCGGGTTTTGCTAACGCTGCCCTAAAGCGTGCTGGGCGCGTTACGGTAGTGCCAGACGCGGTGAGAGCGCGTAGAATCGCGAGCCTTTAATGCGCGCACGTGTGCACTCATCATCAACCAGGGGCTCCTCTTGATCGCCACCGCCAATATCACCATGCAGTTCGGGGCCAAGCCCCTGTTTGAAAACGTCTCGGTCAAATTCAACAACGGTAACCGTTACGGGTTGATCGGTGCCAACGGCTGCGGCAAGTCGACCTTCATGAAGATTCTCGGCGGCGAGCTCGAGCCTTCCGCCGGCCAGGTGATGCTCGATAGCAGCACGCGCTTGGGTAAGCTGCGCCAGGATCAGTTCGCGTTCGAAAACGAGCGCGTGATCGACACCGTCGTCATGGGCAATGCTGAGCTCTGGAGAGTCGCGGCAGAGCGCGAGCGCATCTACTCGATGGCCGAAATGAGCGAAGAGGACGGCATGGCCGTGGCGGATCTCGAGGTGCGCTTTGCCGAGCTCGACGGCTACACCGCCGAGGCGCGCGCCGGCGAGCTGCTGCTGGGCCTGGGCATCCCCATCGAGCAGCACTTCGGCCCCATGAGCGAGGTAGCGCCGGGCTGGAAACTGCGCGTGCTGCTCGCCCAGGCGCTGTTCTCCGATCCGGACGTTTTGCTTCTCGACGAGCCGACCAACCACCTGGATATCAACACCATCCGCTGGCTGGAAGACATGCTCAAGGCGCGCAGCAGCACCATGGTGATCATCTCCCACGATCGCCACTTCCTGAACAGCGTCTGCACTCACATGGCGGACCTGGACTACGGCGAGATTACCCTGTTCCCGGGCAACTACGACGACTACATGACCGCGGCCACCGCCGCCCGCGAGCGCCAGCACGCGGACAACGCCAAGAAAAAAGCCCAGATCGCCGAACTTCAGCAGTTCGTCAGCCGCTTCTCGGCGAACGCCTCCAAGGCCAAACAGGCCACCTCCCGGGCGCGCCAGATCGACAAGATCAAGCTCGAGGACATCAAGCCTTCCAGCCGGGTCAGCCCGTTCATTCGCTTCGAGCAGAACAAAAAGATTCACCGTAATGCGCTGAACGTCGAGGCGATCACCAAAGGCTATGATGGCAACAAGCCGCTGTTCGAGCGCTTCTCCATGGGGGTCGAAGCCGGCGAGCGCGTAGCCATCATCGGCCCCAACGGCATCGGCAAGACCACACTTTTGAAGACCCTGTCCGGCGATTTCGCACCCGATAGCGGCGAGGTAAAGTGGACCGACGCCGCCGAGCTTGGCGTGTTCGCCCAGGACCACGCGGCGGACTTCGCCGAGGATGCCACCCTGTTCGAGTGGATGGGCCAGTGGACGCAAGGCGGCGAGCAGGTGGTGCGCGGTGCGCTTGGCCGCATGCTCTTCTCGAGCGACGATATCGGCAAGTCGGTGAAGGTGATTTCCGGCGGCGAGCAGGGGCGGATGCTGTTTGGCAAGTTGACCCTGACCAACCCCAACGTATTGCTGATGGACGAGCCCACCAATCACCTGGACATGGAGTCCATCGAGGCGCTCAACCTGGCCCTCGAGAACTACCCCGGTACGCTCTTTTTCGTCAGCCACGACCGGGAGTTCGTGTCGAGTTTGGCCACGCGCATTCTGGATATGCAGCCCGAGGGAATCATCGACTTCAGCGGCAGCTACGACGACTACCTGAAAAGCCAGGGCGTCGTCTAACCCTACTGGGTTTCGCCCAGTATTTGTTGGTAGGTCACTTCCGAGACAGGGTTTTGTTCGCTATCGAGAATATCGCCCTTGAAGGTGTCGTTCATCTCCTTGGCCAGCGCCACGTAAACGTGCATCTGCTGGTTGCGTCGCCGATGAATGGGCGGCTTGACCAGCAAGCTGACCCCACGAATGGTGCCGCCGGTTTCGCCCCTCAAAAGGTCCGGCATCTCCCCCGGGGGAAAGGCGTTGGCGATGACGATCGGGTTGGTACGCTTTTGCCCGTCGATCAAAAACACCTTCTTGAGTGGGTCGAACCGGGCGTTTTTGCCGCGTAGCCACTCGGTCAGGCGCTCGTCGGTGGTTACATCTGGCTGGGCGAAAATGACGAACAGCGAGTGCTGTTTTTTTCTATTCGCCGCCGGGGTGGGCGCCGTGGGCGCGGCGGTTTGAGACGCTTGCGCACGGGGCGGGTGGGTCGGCGGCGCGACCCTGGGTGCTTTGATGCGGCGTTTTTTCGTCAGCGCCCAATAAGCGAAAATCGCGATAGCGACCACGCCGAGAAGCAGCGAAAAAAGCGCAAATCCTACGGGAAGGGAAACAGTGTCCATTTTATCACCCTGAGCCTGGTACCAACATTAGGGACGCTCTTAATCAACCCTTGACGATGGGCGTCCTAAAACCTTATCGATAAGGTAGGTGAAAATAGCAGGCTTTACAGGCGGGAGGATATAAAAAAAGCACCACGTGAGTGGTGCTTTGGATCAATCAAGTACGTTTTATAAACGTCAATAACCTATCATAAAGCGACGCTTATTTGAGGCGGTCATGGCCGTTATCCATAAACGGATAGTCGGTGTAGCCTTTTTCATCGCCGCCGTAGAACGTGTCGTGGTTTGGCTCGTTGAGCGCCGCGTTGGCCCGGAAGCGCTCGGCCAGGTCCGGGTTGGCGATATAGGGACGACCATAGGCCACCAGGTCGCCGTTACCACCCTTGATCAGCGCCTCGCCTTTTTCGGCGTCGTAGTGGCCGCAGTAGATAATGCTGCCGTTGAAGCGCTCGCGCATCTGCTCGCGGAAACCGTCCGGGAACTCATTGTCACCGCCGGCCCAGTTGGGCTCGTTCAAGTGAATATACGCAAGGCCGCGCTTGGCGAGCTCGTCGGCCAGATAAAAAGACATCTCCTTGGGCTCGGCGTCGGTCAGACCGAAGATCTCGATGAACGGCGTCAGGCGGATACCCACGCGGTCGGCGCCATACACCTCGATGACGGCATCGACGACTTCCAGCGGGAAGCGCGCACGGTTTTCAACCGAGCCGCCATACTGGTCGTCACGCTTGTTGGTGCCGGTGGCCAGAAACTGGTTGAGCAGGTAGGCGTTCGCCGCGTGGACTTCGATCATGTCAAAGCCTGCGCGCTTGGCGCGAACGGCCGCCTGGCGGTAATCCTCGACGATGCCGGGAATCTCGTCGGTCTCGAGCGCTCGCGGCGTGCTCGCAGGGTGCTGGCCGGCGCTGCCATCCTCGAACTCGACAAAGGCCTGGGCGCCTTCACCTTTCAAGGCGCTGGGCGCGACCGGTGCTTGACCTTCGGGCTGAACCATTTCGTGAGAAACGCGCCCAACGTGCCAGAGCTGCATGGCAATGCGTCCGCCCTTGGCGTGCACCGCGTCGACGACGTTTTTCCAACCGGCTTCTTGCTCGTCGGTCCAGATACCCGGGGTATACACATAGCCCCGCGCAGTGGGCGAGATATTGGTCGCCTCAGAGATAATCAAACCCGAACCGGCGCGCTGGCCATAGTAGGCCTGCTGCATTTCACCGGGGACGCTGTCCGGGGTACGCGCCCGGGTGAGCGGCGCCATGATGACCCGGTTGGGAAGTGGCAGGCTGCCAAGCTGGGTAGGGGCGAGTAGTGTCTCGAACGCCATGAGCAAACTCCTTCTTGCGATCAAATAGTGTCAGGTGAGAATAGACCAGTTTACTACTAAGCGCCAATTACGATTTTATATGAGGGTCGATGCACTTATTGGATGGGCTAATCCTGACGCGGTTTCGAGCGTGTCTGAAAAACCGTTTCGAGCGTGTCTGAAAAAAATGAATAGTGCATGGGCGTTAAATACCCACCCGGTGGCACGGTGCGTGTCTGGCTAACGCGGTATCAGGACGGCCAGAACCAGTGTCTTTTAGGCGCGGGGGCGGCCATATACACAAGGGCGGTCGTAAGGGCAGTGACGATCGCGCCTAGCTGGCGGTGGCACACGGCGCTGCTTAAAACGCCGGGGCACTGTTTCAGCAACAGCTCGCACTGGGTAGAGGCCACGCAGAGCTGGGTGA
This sequence comes from Vreelandella mediterranea, assembly GCF_970647075.1. Lineage (NCBI taxonomy): Bacteria > Pseudomonadati > Pseudomonadota > Gammaproteobacteria > Oceanospirillales > Halomonadaceae > Vreelandella > Vreelandella mediterranea. The sequence goes on from NZ_OZ310198.1 coordinate 305,991, forward strand.
AGGCATCCGGCGGCAGGCTCGATTTGGCCGCGTGGCTTGCATGTTTGAGCTCACTGGCGAGCATCGAGAGCGTATGGGTATCCAGCCAGCAGGGCAGCGGGTCTTCGAGGCGCACTACGATGGCGTTCTGCATCGCTTCGAACGAGGTGCGCAAAAAGAGCACGGTGTGGCGAAGTTGGCGCGGCTGCTGGGGGGCACTCCACCTTTTCATGCTGACGCTCCATTGCGGTTCATTAAAATAAAATGTTTCTCATTTGTATTTGGATAAAAAGATAGCGTGCGCCCGTGTCGGTGTCAAACGCGCGGCTTGGGCTAGCTCGCCAGCAGGTAAAGCCCCTGGATCAGATAAAACACTCCGATGGCGGTGACGATCCAGCGGGTCCAGGCGCGAAAGTTGGCATCGGTCAGCCGGTGCAGAATGCGCGTGCCGGTTTGGGTGCCCAAAAGCGCAAAGGGCGTGGCGAGCAGCACCACGGCCCACTCTCCGGCGCCAAGCGCCAGCGCCGAGCCCAGGTAAAAGAGAATCTTGATACTGTGCGCGATTACTTGAATCATCGCCTTGGTGGCGACGACTTCGCGGCGGTCCATGTTCGAGCGCACGAAGAAGATATCGATCAATGGGCCGGACACCCCCGCTGCAATGGTCAAGCCCCCGGAGGCGAGACCGCACGCCAGGGCGTGGCTTGCGCGGTTGGCGTTGAGCGAGAACCAGCGCTTGGGCATCCACACCAGCACCGGCAGCAGGCCGATCAAAAGCGATACCGTGGCGGCGTTGGGGCTGTAGTCGAAAAGCAGCAAAAGCCCCGCCGCGCCGGCCACGCCCGCGGCCATCAGCGCGACCACCCGCCAATTGATGAAACGCCGCGAAAGCCAGGCGCGGGAGGCGTTGGCGGTGAGCTGAATGACCCCGTGAACCGCCATGGCCGAAGCGGCGGGAAACACCAGCAGCAGAAACCATAAAAGCACCAGCCCGCCGGCCATGCCGAAAATGCCCGACAAAAGCGACGTCAAAAACACAACGCCGGCGAACACGGCGCCCATCAATAATGTCATGCGACGTCCCTAGCGGCAGAAAGGCCACACCTGATAGAACTTGCGGCACTGAAACTCCGCCTCGCAGGCGTTGAGCTGGGCCTGATAGCGACTCGATCGTTCCGCGATCTGGCGCCCGGCGCGGAGCACGTGGGGCTTACCTCGGTAGGTGCCGCGCTTATAGCCGCCGGCGCCTTCGTGGTAGGCGTAGTAGAGGTGCTCCGGGTTATTCAGCGAAATACCGGTTTGCGCGCGGGTGCGGGCGTTGTACCAGCCGATGAAGTCCGTGGCGTGCTTCATGTGGGTACGCCGGGCAAACAGGCTACCGGCCTGGTCGCGGTACTCGCCCCATACTGGGTCCTGGGCCTGGGCGTAGCCCTTGGCGGAAGAAGGGCGGGGGCCTGGTATGAAGCCCAGGTAGTATTTACGGTCTGGCCGAACGTGGCTTCGAAACGAGGACTCCTGCTGAATGAACGACATTTGCGTCGCAATCGGGGTGCCCCACTGGTTTTCGGAGTCGCGGGCGTAGTCGTACCAGCTGGGCTGTTCGCGAAAGATTTCGCACACGTTGCTTTGATTTTGCGGCGGGTTGGGCGCGAAGGTGGCGCAGCCCGAGAGCATGAGCAGGGCACACAGTGCCCAAAGACGCCGGGCGTGTCCGGTAAAGCCGCTAGGGTGGCGCATGAAGTCTCCTGTTTGATCCGTATGCGGTGTTATCGGTTGTTGGGGGGCTACCTTTAGCGCAAGAGCGCCGCCAGCCGGTGGCGCAGGCGCTGCACTTCCCGGGTCAGCGTTTCGCCGGAGAGCATGCCGACGCCCATCACCAGCCCCGAGCGGGTGTCCCCTTTGGCACACACCGGGCTTAGCGGGCGCGCGATCAGGTGCTCCTTAAAAAGCGCCTGGGCAATGGCCACGTCGTCGACGCCGGGCTCGAATTCGATGCACAGGCTAAGGGTGCTGCTGGGCGGCGATACCCGCTCGACCCGAGGCAGTGTGCAAAGCTGGTCGTGCAAGACTTGCTGTCGGCCCAGGTAGTCGCGCTGTATACGCCGGCACCAGCTGTCCAGGCTGCCATCGAACATGAACTGGGCGAGTACCGCCTGGTCGAGCATGCGGCCTTCGCGAAAGAGCTCGCTGCGCAGCCGGTTCATCGGCGCGGCCAGATGGCGGGGCACCACCAGGTACCCCAAGCGCAGGCCGGGAAACATCATCTTGGAAAACGAGCCTACCAGCAAATGCCGCGAAGAGCCGGGTTCGAACAAAAGCTCAGGGTGATCGTCTCGCGTGAACTCGTAATCGTCCTCCAACACGTAGGCGGGGTCGAGCGCCGCGCACAAGCGCTCCTTGTGCACGGCGCTCGCGGGCATGCTCAGCGGGTAGTGGTGGGAGCCGGTCAGGTAGGCAAGGGCAACGGGCTTCGATGCGCCGTCGAAGTCGTAGCCGTGCTCCGGATACCAGGGCCGCAGGTCGATATCGAGCCCGGCGGCGGTGAAAACGTTGCGCGCCCCCCAGTAGCAGGGCGATTCCATGACCACCGTATCGCCCACGTCGGTGAGCGCCATGGCGCAAAGCTCGATGCCGTTATGGGTGCCATCGGTGATGATGATCTGGTCCACGTCGCAGTCGATGTTGCGCCAGCGCGCCAAAAAATCGCGAATGGCGCGCTTTAAAGGCCCAAACCCGCCGGTGGAGTAGGAAAGCAGCAGCGCGTTTTGCGATACCGTGACGCTTTCATAAAGCTTTCGCCAGCGGCGCATGGGGAACTGGGCGATATCCGGAATGCCGGGCATGAAAGAGCCGTTTTGAATACTGCTCGACCCCGGCGCGCTCAATACCTGGCTTGCGCGTTTTGAAAGCGGCGTGGAAAGCGTCGAGGGCGCCGGGGCAGGAGGATGCCGGCGAACCCAGGTGCCTTGGCCGTGAGCGGTTTTGAGAAGCCCTTCGCCAAGCAGCGTATTGACCGCCTGCGCCAGGGTTTGGCGCGCGCAGCCAACGGCTTTGGCAAGCGCCCGGTGGGGCGGCAAGCGGCTACCCTGGCGCCAGTGCTGGGTAATCGCCTGGCGCAGCGCCTGCTCGATACGAACCTGCTTGTTGAGCCGCTCCGGCTGGGACTGAAAGAGCGCGGTTAACTGTGCGAGCATCTTCTCGTAGTCCATTGACGCTCCTTCAACGCTTGCGAGTAAAAAGCGTAGTGGCCCTAAAGTCGAGGCGTTATCGCATATTAGCGCAAAGTGGTCCAGTGAAACCCGAAAGTGGTCCATTCGCGTAGCTGGCCGGCCCTGCTAGCGTGTAGTAAAGCCCATGCCAGGGCTTGGCCCCACGGCCAGGGTCTGCATTGCGGCGCTCAATAACAACCTGCCACGCTCATACAACAACCAACCACAGCTGGGATATTTGCACATGACGACATCGACTCCTGAACAGGCAAAGCTTGTTCGCGTGTTGGCACGGGGGGACGTGCTGGCGCTGGCCTTCGGGGCCATGATCGGGTGGGGCTGGATTGTTCTGACCGGCACCGCTATTGAGTCCGCTGGCAGCGTCGGCGCCATTTTGGCGTTTATCCTGGGCGGCATCGCGATCCTGTTGGTCGGGCTGACCTACGCCGAGCTTGCCTCGGCCATGCCCAAGGTGGGCGGCGAACACGTTTATAGCTACCGGGCGCTGGGCCACGGCGCCTCGTTTTTATGCACCTGGGCGATCATCCTGGGCTATTTGAGCGTGGTGGCGTTCGAGGCCGTGGCGCTTCCCACCGTGGTCGAGCATATTGCGCCCGACTACGCCGTGGGCCATCTGTGGACTATCGGCGGTTGGGAGGTCAAGGCGACCTGGGTCGCGGTCGGCGTGGGTGGCTCGCTTGCCATGATGATGATCAACTACTTCGGTGTGACCACCGCCGCACTTTTGCAAAAGGTCGTCACCGGCTTGATTTTGTTGGTGGGCGTGATGTTCATTACCGGCGCTTTATTCGAGGGCAATACCGCGAACATGTCGCCGCTGTTCGCTTCGAATGAGACCGGTGTGATGGCCGGCATCGTGACGGTGCTGGTCATGGTGCCGTTTTTGTTCGTCGGCTTCGACGTCATCCCCCAGGCCGCCGAAGAGATCAACCTGCCTTATAAAGCGATCGGCAAGGTATTGATGGTCTCCGTACTGCTGGCCGTGGCGTGGTACTCGCTGATCATTCTGGCCACCAGTCTTTCGCTGGATAACGTGGCGCTGGAGGGATCGAGCTTGAGCGTGCCGGATGCCATGGGCGCGCTGTTCAACGCCCCCTGGGCGAGCAACCTGATGGTACTGGCCGGTATCGCGGGCATCATCACCAGCTGGAACTCCTTCTACATTGGCGGCTCCCGCGCCATCTACGCGCTGGCCACCGCGGGCATGCTGCCCAAGGCGTTCGCCAAATTGCACCCGCGCTATAAAACCCCGACCAACGCCATCTTCCTGATGGGCTTTCTCTCGTGTCTGGCGCCGTTTTTCGGCCGCCCGGCGCTGGTCTGGATCGTCAACGCCGGCGGGCTTGGCATCGTGATCGCCTACCTGTTCGTGGCGATTTCTTTCGTCGTGCTGCGCCTGCGCGAGCCGGACATGCCGCGCCCGTTTCGCGTGAGCTTCGGGCTGCCCTGCGGCGTGCTGGCGATTTTGCTCTCCGTCGGCATGGCGTTTTTGTACATGCCGGGCAGCCCCTCCGCGCTAAGCGGCGCCGAGTGGGTCATCTTCGCCGGCTGGTCGCTGCTTGGCGTGGCGCTTTATATCCATTCGCTGCGCACCTACGGGCGCGCCTACAGCGACCAGCACATGCTCGGCGATCTTTAATTTTTCAAGCGTTTAGGAGACTTCATGGGCTTTATCGAACAGTGGTTGAACGACAGCGTACCGGCGCTGATTGGCGGCGAGTGGCGCAAGGGCAAAGAGACCTTTGCTGTCGACAACCCGGCCACCGGCGAGACCATCGCCCGGGTGGCCGAATTGAGCGCCGATGACACTACGGATGCCGTGGCCGCCGCTTACAATGCCGGCGCCGCTTGGCGGGCCACCCCGGTCAAGGAACGTTCCAAAGTGCTGCGTCGCTGGTTCGAACTGATCAATGAACACGCCGACGACCTGGCCCGCTTGATGACCCTGGAGCAGGGCAAGCCGCTTACCGAGGCCAAAGGCGAGGTGGGCTACGGCGCTTCGTTCATCGAGTTCTTTGCCGAGGAAGCCAAGCGCATGGCCGGCGAAACCCTACCGGGCCACGGCGCCGACAAGCGCCTTTTAGTGCTACGCGAGCCGGTCGGCGTGGTCGCCGCTATCACACCCTGGAACTTCCCGCTGGCGATGATCACCCGCAAGTGCGCCCCGGCGCTGGCCGCTGGCTGCACCGTGGTGATCAAACCCGCCGAAGCCACGCCGCTCACCGCACTCGCCGCGGCTTACCTGGGCCTGGAAGCCGGCCTGCCCGCCGGCACCATCAACGTGGTCACGGCCTCGAAACCGGCAGACGTGGGCGAGGTGCTTACTACGGATTCCCGCGTGCGCAAGGTGTCGTTCACCGGCTCCACGCCGGTGGGCAAGCGCCTGCTCGCCCAGTGCGCCAGCACGGTGAAGAAAACCGCCATGGAGCTGGGCGGCAACGCGCCGTTCATCGTGTTTGATGATGCGGACGTGGACGCCGCCGTGGACGGCGCGATCGCCTCGAAATTCCGCAACGCCGGGCAAACCTGCGTGTGCACCAACCGCTTTCTGGTCCAGGACGGCATTTACGATGCGTTCATCAGTAAGCTCACCGAGCGGGTAAAAGCCCTGAAGGTGGGGGATGGTCTTGAGGAGGACAGCGTCATCGGCCCGCTGATCAACCAGGCCGCGGTGGATAAAGTGCAGCGCCACGTAGACGATGCTCAGCAAAAGGGCGCCCGGGTGCTGTGCGGCGGCCAGGCCCACGCGGCCGGCGAGCGCTTCTTCACGCCCACGGTGCTGGCGGATGTCACCACCGAGATGGCGGTGGCCGATGAAGAAACCTTTGGCCCGGTCGCGCCAGTGTTCCGCTTCACCCAGGATGAAGAGGCGATCCGAATGGCCAACGATACGCCGTTTGGGCTGGCGGCCTACTTCTACGCCACCGACTACCGGCGCATCTGGCACACCCTCGAGGCGCTCGAGTATGGCATGGTCGGCGTCAACGAAGGCCTGATTTCCACCGAGCTGGCGCCGTTTGGCGGCGTGAAGGAGTCCGGCCTTGGCCGCGAAGGCTCCCACCACGGCCTCGAAGAATTCACCGAGTTGAAGTACGTCTGCGTTGGTGGGCTTTGAGGCGTCGTCAATGCCCCGTCAGGCGCTGAACGTGCTCAAAAACCGGCACGTGGCCAGCGTCATCGAGCCGGTTCAGGGCGAGGGCGGCTTCTAAATCGCATCCCCTGAGTACCTGCCATTGGCTGATACGTCGCCCGAGGTTCTACGGCCTGCCCGCCGCAAGCGCTTGCTTGCGGCGGGTTGCGCGTTTTAGGGCTACAGTAACGCCCCTAAAAGGTGCCGGGCCCGCCCGCCGCGCCCTATCGATACCGCCGCTTTATCTATCAGGAGTCCCGATGAGTCTATTTTCCCTGGTGAGCGTACTGATTACGCTCGCCGCCGTCTCGAGCTACTTAAACTATCGCTATATCAAGCTGCCCACCACCATTGGTGTCATGCTGCTGGCGCTGGTGTCGTCGCTTTTGCTGATTATCGTCACGCCCTACACGGCGGGGCTGCACGGCCAAGCAGCGGCGCTGGTGGAGCGGATCGATTTCGATCAGGTGGTGCTGCACGGCATGTTGGCCTTTTTGTTGTTTGCCGCGGCCATACACGTCAAGTTCGACCACCTACGAGAAGAGTGGCTAACCATCGCGCTGCTTGCCGTAGTGGGTAACGTGATGTCGACCTTTATCATCGGCGCGTTGACCTGGCTGGTGCTGGGGTGGCTGGAGCTGCCCGTGCCCTTTTTGTATGCCCTGGTGTTCGGCGCCTTGATCTCACCGACCGACCCCATCGCGGTGGTGGGTATCATGAAATCCGTCGGCGTTTCCAGGCAGCTCGAAAATCAAATCGCCGGCGAGTCGCTGTTTAACGATGGCCTAAGCGTGGTGGTCTTTCTGGTGCTTTTGGGCCTTTCCGGGCTGGGCGCGACGGCCGGAGAAGAGGTACCGGTCGAGTCCTCTATCGACATCGCCGCCATCGGTTTGCTGCTCCTTAAAGAGGTTGGCGGGGCGGTGCTGTTGGCGTCAGTCGTGGGTTATCTGGTTTACCAGATGCTCAAGCGGGTCGATAACTACCAGGTCGAGGTGCTAATCACTCTCGCCTTGGCGATGGGCCTGTTCGCCCTGGCGGATAGCCTGCACTTGTCGGCGCCCATTGCCGTGGTGGTCGCGGGCCTGTTCATTGGTAACCACGGACGCTTGTTCGCCATGTCGGATAAAACGCGCGACAACGTCGACACCTTCTGGGAACTGATCGATGAAATCCTCAACGTGGTGCTGTTTTTACTGATCGGTTTGGAGCTTCTGGTGCTGCCGATCGAGCGTGACTGGCTGGTGGCCGGAGGGCTTGCGATCGTCATCGTGCTGGGAACGCGTTTGCTGTGTGTCGCCAGTATCCTGGGCCCGCTTGGCAAGCTTAAGGATCAGTCGAAAGGTGCGATTCCGATTCTGACCTGGGGCGGGCTGCGCGGCGGTATTTCGGTGGCCATGGCGCTGTCACTACCCGCAAGCGAGTTTCGCGACCTGGCGTTGACGTTGACCTACTGCGTGGTGATTTTCTCGATTGCCGTGCAAGGGCTGACCATGGGCAAAGTCATTCGCCTGAGCAGCCGTACGTAGTACGCTTCGATAGCGAACTCGGGATAAGGAGCAACGCATGCACCATACAAGAAAAGGGCAGTTCATCGTTACATCCAGCCGACAGATTTATAAAAACCCCTGGATCGAGGTGACGGAGGATAGCGTCATTAGGCCCGGTGGCGAGAAGGGAATATTTGGTACGCTCGATATGCGCGATGGCGTCGCCATTCTGCCGCTCTTTGACGATGGCAGCGTCCTGCTTGCCCGGGAATACAAGTACGCGCAGGAAAAAGAGATGATAGAGATCGTCGGCGGTGGGATCGACGATGGCGAGTCGCCGGAGAACGCCGCCGCCCGCGAGCTGGCCGAAGAGGCCGGCCTCGAGGCAGACGAGTTGATAAGGCTTGGCGTTGCAGACCCTTTCACCACGCTGGTCCGAACGCGGGACTATCTGGTAATCGCAACGGGGCTTCGTGAATTGCGGGAGAGACCGCCTGCCGATGATGTGGTCGAGCCCTTTAGAATTTCACTCGCGACCGCTGTCGATTACGTAATGGACGGTACGATTACCCACGCGGTTTCGTGCCTACTTATTTTGAGGGCGGCGCTCGCGTTTCCTCACCATGTGAAAGGCCGCACTCTGTCTTCGCGCTAGCAGTCTTGTGCCGTTTTACGCTGGCTTCCACTCGCTGGCCCAGGTTGGCCGGAGCTAGCTGGCGTCGGCAGTGTGGACTCCTATACTGAGCGCATACCCACTGCAAAGGATGTGCCTCATGGCAACAAATAAGCTTCCCTCCGGCGCCGGCGATGTCGCCGGTGAATACCCCGAGGTATGGGACGCCTACGCGGCACTGGGCAAGGCGTGCTCGCAGTCCGGGCCGTTAGAGGGCCGCGAACTACGCTTGGTCAAGCTCGCGCTTGCCATTGGCAACCGCTCCGAAGGCGCGGTGCATTCTCACGTGCGCCGTGGGCTCGAAGAGGGGCTAAGCGCTGAAGAGCTTAAGCAGGCCGCCATGCTGGCGGTGCCGACCATCGGCTTTCCCGCCGCCGTGGCCGCGCTCACCTGGATTACCGATATCACCGACGCCGGGTAGCACGAACGTTTCGGCCGAGCGCAAGGCTCGGCCGAAACGTGGGGCATGGTCAGTAAAGCATCAAGTGGCCGTGCGGCCCTGCTCCTCAAGTGCCTGGTCGACCGAGGACACATAGTACTCGGTGGCGAACGCGCCCTCGGGTTCCTTGAGCCAGACCAGACACACCAGCCAGCTAATGAAGGCACCCGCCGCGATGATCAGGAAAAATTGCGTGGGCGTCACGAAGGTATAGATCGTCAGGTACACCACCGCCCCCACGTTGCCATAGGCGCCGGCCATGCCGGAGATCTGCCCGGTGATACGCCGCTTGATCGAGGGGATGATGCCAAAAGTGGCGCCCTCCGCCCCCTGCACGAAAATCGACGTCGCGATGGTCACCAGGATCGCGAGGATCAGTGGCCAACTGGCATCGAGCAGCGCCATCAGCGCAAACCCAACGCTAATGCCGAACATGTAGCAGAGCATGACGAAGCGGCGGTTGCCCAAGCGATCCGACACCATGCCACCCATGGGCCGGGCCACCAGGTTGACGAAGGCGAACGAAGCGGCGATCAACCCGGCCGTGGCCGCATTGAGCCCCCAGGTTTGCTCGAAAAAGAGCGGCAGCATCGACACCACCGCAAGCTCCGCGCCGAAGTTGGCAAAGTAGGTGGTGTTGAGCGCGGCCACGCTATTGAAGGGGTACTTGTCATCCTCGGGTACGCCCTTGCGCAAAATGGGTAGATTGACCCGCAAAATCTGCACGATCTGATAAATGATGATCGCGACGATCACAAGGTACGCCGCCACCGCGCCGCTCATGGGCAGATAGCCCATGTCCTGGATACGCCACACGAGCACGGCCAACACGCCGACCAGCGGAATGGTCCAGACGATGAGTTTGATCATGTCCGCCCAGGAGCTGACCTCCATGGCGGCGGTTTTGCGCGGTTTACGGTGGGCGGCGGCGTCCGGGCCGTCGGTGATGGCGAACCAGTAGTAGACGCCATAGGCCGCCATTACGATGGCGCTTTGGGCGATTGCCCAGCGCCAGCCGTCCGGGCCGCCATACATCGAGAGCGCAATCGTCGGTAGCGACATGGCCGCCACCGCCGAGCCAAAATTGCCCCAGCCGGCGTAGAACCCTTCGGCAAAGCCGATATCCTTCGGCTTGAACCACAGCGCGGTCATGTGAATACCCACCACGAAGCTGGCGCCAATCGAACTTAACACCAGCCGAGCGACCAGCAATTGCGTCATGGTATTGCCGAAGGCGAAAGCCAGTGCCGGTACCGACATGCTGACCATCAACACGGAAAACACGCGCCGGGGGCCGAAGCGGTCGAGCATCATGCCGACGATGATGCGCGCCGGGATGGTGAGCGCGACGTTACAGATCGCAAACAGCTTGAGATCGTCCTGGGTCAGCCAATCGACGCTCTTGAGCATGCTCGAGGCCAGCGGCGCCATGTTGAACCAGGCATAAAAGGTAATGAAAAACGCGATCCAGGTGAGGTGTAGCGCCCGGATCTCGGGGCTTTTGAATTTGAAAACGGCAGATACTTTCATGGCCATTTCGTCCTGTATTCGACGCGCGGGATCGCCGCGGCTCATGGGCTGGCTAGCGTATGGGCTGGCCAGGTGAAGGGGAGAGCCCGTCAGGGACTGGGCAGAATCAACAACGGACACTCGGCGCGGCGCGCCAAAAACGAGCTGACGCTGCCAAAGGTCATGTAGTCGAGTTCGTCGACGAAGTAGGTCAACGATTTGGCGATGATGCCGCCGTCGGGCTGATGGCTGTGGCGCGCGATGACCAAAAGGTCCGGCGCGAGCTTGCGGGTGGCGGCGAGCAGCATCTTGCGCGCATCGCCTTCGGCCATTAGCTGCACTGCCTGAAACCCTTCGCCGGTGGCGAACGCCACGCCTTCTTCCAGGTGCTGCTTTAATTGCGCGTGGGCTTGCTGAAACAGGGTTTCGTTATGGTCGGTGGCATCGAGCGGGTTTTCGGCCACCCCCACCAGGGTGATCAAGGGCTGGTTGCAGCGAAACATGTTCACCACCTGAGCGAGCGCCAGCTTGGCGTTTCGCGAACCGTCGTAAGCGAGCATTATTTTCATGAGTCCTCCCGCTGGGGGGTAGGGGAAAGCCCCGGAGCCGGGCTCCGGGGTTAAGGGTTAAGGGTTAAGGGTTACGGATGCTGGCGCCCTGGCGCAGGTAGAACCACCAGTTGATACCCAGACAAACGGCGTAGAAGACGGCAAAGCCGTACATGGCAAGCTCCGGGGTGCCCGCCTGGATCTGCGCGCCGATGATGCTGGGGGCGATGAAGGCGCCATAGGCGGCGATGGCCGAGGTCCAGCCGAGCACCGGGCCTTTCTGCTGCGCATCGAAGATCACCCCGATACTGCGAAAGGTGGAGCCGTTGCCGATACCGCTGGCGGCGAACATCACAATGAAAAGCGAAAGGAAGAGCCAGAAGAATGCATTGGGGTCGGTGGCGTTGTAGGCCAGCATCATCACATAGCCGGTGGCAATGGAGGCCACCACCATGACCGCGGAGATGATCTGGGTGACGATGGCGCCGCCCACCTTGTCGGAGATCCAGCCGCCGACCGGGCGAATGAGTGCGCCGACGAATGGCCCTATCCAGGCCCAGGTGAGGGCGCTCGGGGCGTTAGGGTTGACCACGCGCACCAGGCTCCCGTCGGCGGCGCTCTCCATCATGTTGCCGAAGATCACGTTGATCGACAGCGGCAGCGCCGCCGAAAAGCCGATGAAGGAGCCGAAGGTGAGGATGTAGAGAATGGTCATCGCCCAGGTGTGCTGATTGGAAAAGATCGCGAACTGCTTCTGGATATTGGGCTTGATGTTGCCCGGTATCAGGCGTAGCAGGACCAGGGTCAACACGATGGTGAGCGGCAGGGCCACCCACATGTTGAGCCAGGCGAGCGCCAGCATGCCGAGGATCGAGGTCAGAAGGCCCACACCGTAAAGCCCGAGAATCTTGCCAAAGGCGGTGAGGGGGGCGCCCGGGTTGGGGGTGATCGTGCGGATATTGTTCATGCCGAACCAGCCTAAAAAGGCGAGCGGCACCAGCAACACCAGCCAAACGAAACCGGCGTTTTGAATCCAGGTGTCGGTGCCGGCCTCGATACGCCCGATCAAGGTGCCGCTGGCGCTTTCCAGTGCCATGGGGCCGCCGGCCAGCGCCCCGAAGAGCCCGACGGTCATCACCAGCGGAATCAAAATCTGCATGGTGGTGACGCCGAAGTTACCCAGCCCCGCGTTCATGCCCAGTGCGTAGCCCTGCTGCTTGCTGGGGTAGAAGGTCGAAATGTTGCTCATCGAGCAGGCGAAGTTACCGCCGCCGATGCCGGAAAGCAGCGCCAGCGCCTGGAAGATCCAGAACGGCGTATCCGGGTTCATCAGCGCAAGGCCGGTACCGGCGGCGGGAATGGCCAAAAGCGCCGTGGTCAAAAAGATGGTGTTGCGCCCGCCGGCAATGCGAATCATGAACGAGGCGGGAATGCGCAGCGTCGCCCCGGAAAGCCCCGCTAGTGCTGTGAGCGTAAAGAGCTGCTCGACGGAAAACGCAAAGCCCAGGTTCTGCATTTGGGTGGTGATCATGCCCCACATCATCCACACCGCAAACCCGACCAGCAGGCTTGGAATGGAGATCCAAAGGTTGCGGTTGGCAACGTGTTTACCCTGCTGCTCCCAGAAGCGCTCGTCTTCGACATCCCAAGTGACGATGTCGGCATTTCTCTTGGTCATGATGGTTCCCCTTTGCGTAAACCATTACCTGGCGTCGAACCAATAGCGGCTCACCGATAAGGGAAAGATACGCGCGCGAGGGGAGGCTGGGAATGGCCCTGAATATCAGCAAAATCAACAGCCTACCTCTTTATAGGTAGGTGCCTGGAAGAGCCAGAAGACTGATTTCATTGAAGAAAAAAACGAAGGGGTAAGCGCGCCGAGAAGCGAAGGCACCGGCGCGCTATTTGGAGGTATCTACATTGATTCGCTAGTCGTTAATGCCCGCCTGCACCGCCCAAACGGCCGCCTCCACCCGCGAGCGCAGGTTGAGTTTCTTGAGCAGGTGTTTGACGTGCACCTTCACCGTGCCTTCGGTGATATCCAGCTTGCGTGCGATCAGCTTGTTGGAAAGGCCGCCGGCGAGCTGGCGTAAGATCTCGCGCTCGCGCTGAGTGAGGCTGCGAATGTCCGGCGCGGTGGGCGTTGCACGCTGGTTGCGCAGCGCCTCGGCCAGAAGCGCTGTAAGACTTTCGCTGATCACCATGCGCCCGAGCGCTGCCTGGCGCAGCTGGCGCACCATGTCCTCGGGCTCCATATCCTTGAGCAGGTAGCCGTCGGCGCCGGCGCGCAGTGCCGCCACCACGTCCTCCTCGTGATCGGAAACGGTGAACATGACGATGCGGCCGCTAAAGTCGTTCTCCCGCAGGCGGCGAAGGGCCTCCAGGCCGTCGATATCGGGCATGTTCAAATCGAGCAGGACCAGGTCGGGCTCGAGCGAGAGCGTCATCCGAATGCCTTCTTCGGGGCTGCCGGTATCGCCGACCAGTTCCAGGTCGTCTTCGAGTTCGAGAAGCTGCGCCACGCCGCGGCGCAAGAGCGGGTGGTCGTCGATGATCAAAAGTGTGGCAGGGGTATCGTGGCTAGTCTGAGACATTAAAGATTCCGTGTGCCTGAGTGAGCATCGTCGGTGGCCGCTGTTGGCGGCTGTTGAGTCAAGCGAGCGGTCAAGGGGGTGAAGATGACCTCCACGCAAGCCCCGCCCCCGGGGCGATTGTGAATGGAGAGCTCGCCGTTCAGGGTGTTGGCCCGGTCGCGAATGATGACCAGCCCGTAATGCATCGGTGGCGAGGCGTCGCTTTGAAGGCCGATGCCGTCATCTTCCACGCGGACCTGCAAGCGGGCATCTCTAAAGCGCACGGTGATGCCGACCCAAGTGGGCTGGGCGTGCTTGTGCGCGTTGGCCAGCGCCTCGCGGATGATCTGCAGAACGTGGATCTCTTCATTGGGGTTGAGCAGGTAGGGCGGTACGTCGTAGTCGAGTGCGACCGCAAACCCCAGGCGCTGGGTGAACTCGTCCGTGGTTTGGCGCAGCGCGAACTGAAGCCCCGGGCCTTCCAGCTTGAGTCGGAAAGTGGTCAAAAGCTCGCGAAGCTGGCGGTAGGCGCTGTTCAGGCCGCTACGCAGCTCGTCGATCACGGTCGCCTGGGCCTCGCGAGAGGCCTCTTTTTGCTGCATGCGCTCGAGCCGGGTCACCTGCATCTTAAGATAAGAGAGCGACTGCGCCAGGGAGTCGTGCAGCTCGCGGGCGATGATCGTGCGCTCGTTGATCAGCGTGACCTGCTGCTGTTCGTCGATACGCCGCTGCAGATAGATGGCAGTGGCGAGCTGGTCGGCCAGAATGTTCAGAAGCCGGCGGGTGTTATCGTTGAGCTCGCCTTCGGGATACCACACCTCCAGGTTACCCAGTAGCGTATCGCCGGCGCGAATGGAGAGCGTCAGGCATTGGAGGCGCTCACCTGGCGTGGGCAGCGGGTCGATCAGGCACGCATCGCAGGCCATGTCGCGGCAGTACTCGGGGCGTTTCACCGAGTGGGTCTCCAGCACCGGCATGATGCGTTGATCGAAGGGGTCGTTGAGGGACAGGCGGATGGGGCCGATATTCAGAAGGCTTTCCAGCTCGCGCAGCATGGGGGCGGCGCTGGCGCAAAGGTCGTTGCCGCCGCCGAACAGCGTGCGGCTGGCATCGTGCATTACCCGCATGGCCTGATTACTGCGCTCGAGTGCCTGCTCCTTGCGCGAGACGCTCTCTTCGAGAGCGGCGTAGCTCGTTGCAAGCTCAGCGGCCATGGTGTTGAACGTTCGCCCCAGCCGCGCCAACTCGTCACTGCCCGTAAGCTTGGAGCGCTGGTTGAAGTTGCGCTTCGCCACTTCCCGGGTAAGCGTCATGAGCTGGTGCAACGGGGCGACCAGATTGTGGCGCACATCGAAAAGGGCAATGGCGACGACCAGGCTAATGAGTAGCAAAAAGAGCACCTGCATGATGCCCAATAACCTTACCTTGGCTTCGGTACTATGCTCTAACTGCTCGACCAGTATCTCGATATCGCCGACCAGCGTGGCCACCATGGTCTCGAAGGTGTCGAGGTCGATGTCACCACCGGCGCTCGCCTGCGCCAGAGCAGGCTGCACGGTCTCCTGCCAGTAGGTTTGAATATGGGTGAGCTGCTGGCGCCGCTCATGGTGGGCCTCCTCGGGCACGCTTTGCTGCAGGGTATCGCCAAACAGCCGCTGGTCGAAGCGCGCTACGATCGTGCCTAGCGGCTCGCCGATGGACTCATCCGGGGCGTACTGCAAGGACTGAAGCGAACTTAGAATCCGGAAGGCGTTCATGCGCAGTGACCCGGCCACGTTGATCGCCGAGGCGTCGCCGCGGGTGCTGTTCGACATGGTCATGGTCAGCGTGATGCTGATAAAGGCCATGGCGCTGATCGCGATCAGGGAGGCCATGATGCGGGCCACCAGCGAGCGTTGGAGCAGTTTCATAACGGTTCCAGCCGCCTTGGACGGAAAGAGGAGTGGGGCGTTATCGTGGTCGCCATGTGAGGTACTATCCCTTTGGGAGTAGACGGGCTACTCACAATGATTTTTGACCTGGATAAGACGAGTGCCGACAATTCTGGCATGTCTTCTGGCGCCTTCCTAGCCTAACGGAAACCTCACGATGCCCACTAGTGTGCCCCATGGCGCGGAAACCAGGCCGCCGCCACTCCCTGTCAATGACTACCAAAGGCTGGTCGCGATGCTGTTGGTGCCGCTGGCCAGCGCGGTGGCGGTGGCGGGCTGGACGCTTTACGCCATGCTCGCCGCCCGCCCGGCCTATGTATTGCTGCCCCTGGCGAGTGGCCTGCTGCTGGCTCTGCCTTGCGGATACTGGGCGCGGCGTTATAGCACCTGCTACTTGATGCTTGGGCTGTTGGCGGGGCTGGCTCTGGCGCTGCTGCTCTTTGGCGTTGCCCATAAGCCCTGGCAGTTCGGGCTGCTGGGTGTCGGGTTTGGGCTCGGGGGTGGCATCATCGCCATCGGTGCCGCCCATGCCCGGCGGTGGCTGCCCGGCTGCTGGCCATGCCTGGCCGCAACCCTTTGCGTTGCCATCCTGGCGGGCGTGGGATTTTCGCTGCGCCTGGTGCCGCTGGTGGTGCAGGCTTATGGCTGGCGAGCGGCTCCGTTGAGCCTGCTGGTGCCTTTGGGGATGATCATGCTGCTGCTGTGGCTGTTCGTCGAGGCGCCGCAGGTGGCACAGTGCTCGCTGAGCGACGGTGAGGGGTAGGCGAAAGGAGAGCCTTGCGTGATAGAGCACTACTTTTTGATCAAGCACCTTCACATGGGCGCGGCGGCGCTGAGTATCGGCCTTTTTTTGGTGCGCGCCTGGTGGTCGGTACGCGAAAGCCCGCGCCTGCAGGCGCGCTGGGTGAAAATCCTGCCGCACCTCATCGATACGGTGCTGCTGGGCCTGGGGGTCACGCTCATGGTGACGCTGCGGTTCTGGCCCTGGCAGCAGCCGTGGCTGGCTGCCAAGTTACTGGCGCTTTTGGTTTACATCGCCGTTGGCACCCTGGCGATCAAGCGGGGCGCCACGCCACGTCGGCGCGGCGTGGCCGCGCTGTTGGCGGTGGCGGTGTTTGTTTACATGGTGGGCGCTGCCATCCGGCACAGCCCGCTCTCCTGGCTTGCTTGAAGCCTGGCCGCCTTCGGTCGCGCGTTAACGTTACCTCAGCATGTTGAGGTACTGGCGCACCACGGCGGCGTTGTTGTAGCGCTCCTCCTTCGAGGCGAACACCAGGGTGACTTTCTCCTTTTGGGCGCGCCTGGCAAGCTCGCGCAGGCGCTCGCGGTGGCCGGTGAGCTCCTTCATGTAACGCTTGCGAAAATCGCCCCACCCGAGGGAGCCGTCGTGAAACGCCTTGCGCAGCGCGCTACTCGGGGCGATCTCCTTGGGCCACTCGTCGATGTTGGCCTCTTGCTTTGAAACCCCGCGGGGCCACATGCCGTCTACCAGCACGCGGTAGCCGTCCTCCTTGTGCGGTGTGTCGAAGGCGCGTTTCAGTTCGATTGCCATATTCCCTCCTCGATTCAGTAAGCCCAGACGATCGCCATCAATAGCCCCCAGGCCAGCACGCCGGCGGCCATGATGGTGTGAGTGACCGACATCAACGCGACGTCGCGGGTGTGGCGCTCGCAAAGCGCCTGTAGACCGTGGTAGACCAGACTACAGGCGAGGGCTAGCGCTGCCAGTACCAGTACCGCATTGACGACCAGGCTGGGGACTAAAAGCCCTAGCGACGCGACCCAGAGCGGCAGCGGCGCCAGGGCGGCGAGCAGGTAGGCACTGTGATAATCGATCGACAGCTCGTCGTGGCCGTTGACCACCGCCTGAATCAGCCAGCCCATCACGAAGAAGGTTAAAAGTTCGGCGAGAAACAGGATGGTCGTAATGAAGCGCCACTGGCGTTCGGCAAACCCGGCGGCGAAGGTATCGCCGTAGTGAGTCCCCGCATAGAAAAGCAGAATGGGCGGCAATAGCGACATGGGCAGCACCACGCCCCAAGCCAGTGTGGCGATGGAGGGGCGGTGTCGTTTGAGCGCTGGCCAGCCCGTCTGGTGAGTGAAGGGGAGTTGCAGGATATTGAGTGGCGTCATGATCGCCTCGCTTGTCGTTTGGAACGCACGTACCGGAAATGAGCGAATGCTTTATATCACGGTATGATATTATTTAGATTTAAGACGATCATGGGTATTTGTCAAGAGGAGAACGCAATGGCCGACGCGCCGCTATCCAAGCAGGACTTCCACAAGCTCTCCGACTTCCGCTATCAACTGCGCTGCTTTCTCAGGCAGAGCGAGGACATCTGCCGAGAACACGGACTGACGCCGCTGCAGTATCAGCTCCTGCTACACCTGATGGGGTTCGAGGGGCGCGAGTGGGCGAGCATCGGTGAGCTTGCCGAGCGGCTGCAGTCCAAGCACCACGCCGTGGTGATGCTAGTGGATCGCTGCGAACAGCTCGAGCTCGTCGAGCGCCGCCCCGGGCGAAGCGACGGTCGCCGTATGGAGGTCCACCTTCTGCCCAAGGGTGCGCAGCGCGTCGAAGCGATTGCCCGGCGCCACCAGCCGGAGCTTCGCCACTTGAACGAGAAGCTGGACCTGCCGGGGATCGCCGATCTGCTCTAGGAATGCGGGCCGGCGTTTGAAGCTTCTGTCTCCCTCTTCTACTGTATTGAGTACATTCAAGAGACAGGGAGCTGTCATGCCGATCGTTAAAAATCTCGAAGACGTCACACCGACCATGGTTCAGGATGCCGAGGCCGCCACGGACACCGGGCCGGATGCCAATCCGGGTGGGCATGAGCACACCAACAACCCGGTGGCGGACTTGGGTATGTCGATAAAACCCTTCATCGATCAGGGCATGTCGAGAAAGGAAGTCGCTGATCGTATCGGCGCCTCGACGGATCTGGTGGATCGCTGTATTAGCCACCCCATCGTCGCCCAGCTGGATGAAGGCACCGACGGGCGCTAAACGTCTGCCAAAAGGCCTTAAAGACAAGACCTTCAAGCCAGGTTTTTTCAAGCCAGGGTCTTGAGAAAGAATTCGGCCCCCGGGTGTATTGCACACCCGGGGGCCGTTTTTCGTCAGGCGGCTTCGAGCGGGCGCGCCGGGCCGAAGTGTTCGAAATGACGGCGGCTCTCCTCGATACCCAGCTCCGCCAGGGTGGCGTTCATTGCCGCCATGAAGCCTTGCGGGCCCACGAAGTAGCAGCGCGTGTCCAGGTTGGGCAAGTAGCGCGCCAACAGGTCGCGGTTGATGCGGCCCAGGTGATCCGCCTGGTCGCCCCGCTCGTGGACGTTGACCACTTTGAGCTGATCGGGGTAGTCCTGGGCCAACGCCTGGATGTCGTCGCGAAAGGCCTGATGCTCGCCGTCGATGGCCGCGTGCATGTATACCACCTGGCGCCCCTGGGAGAGCGCGTGGCGCGCGATGGGTAGCATCGGCGTTTGGCCCACGCCTCCGCTTGCCAATAGTACCGGCTCGTTGCCCTCGGCCAGGGTGAGATCGCCGGCGGGGGGAAGAAGCTCCAGCGTATCGCCGGGTTTCAGCACGTCGTGGAAATGGCGGCTGACGCGGCCTTGTTCTTCGCGCTTGATGGAGATGCGGTAGTTCTCGCCATTGGGCGAATCGGAAAGGCTGTAGTGGCGATACACCGGCTCACCATCGATCATCACGCGTACACCGATGTATTGGCCGGGCACGTGGGCCGCCACCGGGCCGCCATCCTCGGGTTCGAACACGAACGAACGGATGACCGAGCTTTCCTGCTGGGTGCGCGCGAGCTTGAAGCGACGCGTACCCCGCCAGCCGCCGGGGCGGCTTTCGAACTCGCGATAGCGCTGATCCTCGAGGTCGATCAAAAGCGCGGCCAGCTCGTTATAGAGCGCGGTCCAGGCGTCGGCGATCTCGGGGGTCACGGCGTCGCCCAGCACCTCACCGATGGTCTCCATCAAGCATTCGCCCACGATCGGATAGTGCTCGGGCAAGATACCCAACGAGACGTGCTTGCTGACCACGATGTCCAGCGCCGCCCGCGCCTTGGCGGGGTTGCTACGTAGCTGAACGTAGGCCAGTACCGAGGCGGCCAGCGCCCGCGGCTGGCTGCCGTTTTCCTGGTGTACCTGGTTGAAGAAGGTCTTGACCTCGGGGTAGCGCTTGAACATCAGCTGATAGAACTGCTGGGCGATGGTGTTGAGATGTTCGGCAACGACGGGCGCGGTGGCGCTGATCAGGGCTTCTTGTTCGTGGCTGAGCATGGCGTTTTTCCTTATAAGATGTATTTCATATGCATCTTATAAAGCGCGTTTTGAAAACACAATCTGAAAAGGGCGAGGCAAATTGATCTCAGTCAAGGTTATGTCGTTCAGTCTCAGGCGTTGACGGCGGGAATGCGCATCAGCCCGGCAAGCTCGGGGTGGCGGTTGTCGAGTACGTCCGAAAGCGTGTAGCGGTCGAGCACGGCGAAAAAGGCGGCCAGCGCCTCGCCCAAAACGGACTTGAGCTGACATGAGGGGGTAATGACGCAGGTGTTGCCTCGCTGAAAGCACTCGACCAGGCCCATGTCGTGCTCCATTTCGCGCACCAGCTCGCCCATTTTGATCGTTTTCGGGTCGCGCGCCAGCCATAACCCGCCGTGTTTACCCCGGGTCGCCGTCACGTAGTTTTTCTGGCTCAACTCCTGAACGACCTTCATCAGGTGGTTGCGCGAGATCTCGAAGGTCTCGGCAATCTCACTGATCGTTGCGCGCTCTTCCCCTTTCACGGCGAGATAAATCAACACGCGAATGGAGTAGTCGGTGAATTGGGTAAGTTGCATGGAAGGTGCGTTGCTCCTGAGTGGGCCGTTCGCCGTTGGATCCAGACCATTATAAGAAGATTGGGGGCCGCGCGGCTAATCCCGGCTGACACGCGCTCTATCACCTTGGAGGTAGACGGGCGGTATATGGAGGTAACCACGCAGTAATTCGCTTTTCAATCGCTCAGACTTGTTGCCATGGAGCCCGCCTGGCGGGCAGCGCCCATTTTCAAAGAGCCTGGAGAGCGACCATGAGTCACTTCATAGATCGGCTGAATTTCTTTCGCAAAGACCGCGACGCCTATGCCAACGGGCATGGCGAACTACGCAGCGAATCCCGCCAGTGGGAAGACAGCTACCGTTCCCGGTGGCAGCACGACAAGGTGGTGCGCAGCACCCATGGCGTCAACTGTACCGGTTCGTGCAGCTGGAAAATCTACGTCAAGAACGGCCTGGTGACCTGGGAGGCCCAGCAGACCGACTACCCGCGTACCCGCCCGGACCTGCCCAACCACGAGCCGCGCGGCTGCCCCCGCGGCGCCAGCTACTCCTGGTATTTATACAGCGCCAACCGGCTGAAGTACCCGTTGGTGCGTAAACCGCTGCTGGCGCTTTGGCGCGAGGCACGCAGCCAGCACGCCGACCCGGTGGATGCCTGGGCCTCGATCGTCGAAGACCCGACGAAAACGAAGCAGTACAAAAGCGCCCGCGGCATGGGCGGCTTCGTGCGCGGCGAGTGGGAGGAGATGAACGAGATCGTCGCGGCCTCCAACGTCTATACCGCGAAAACCTTCGGGCCCGACCGCATCATCGGCTTCTCGCCGATCCCCGCCATGTCGATGGTGAGCTACGCCGCGGGCAGCCGCTATCTGTCGCTGATCGGCGGTGTTTGCATGAGTTTCTACGACTGGTACTGCGACCTACCGCCGGCCTCCCCCATGACCTGGGGCGAGCAGACCGACGTCCCCGAGTCCGCCGACTGGTACAACTCGAGCTACATTATCGCCTGGGGCTCCAACGTGCCGCAGACCCGTACGCCGGACGCGCACTTTTTCACCGAGGTGCGCTACAAGGGCACCAAGACCGTCTCGATCACCCCGGACTACGCGGAAGTCTCCAAGCTCACCGATGAGTGGCTCTCGGCCAAGCAGGGCACCGACGCCGCACTGGCGATGGCCATGGGCCACGTCATCTTGAAAGAGTTCCACCTCGAGAACCCCAGCGCCTACTTCACCGACTACGTGCGCCGCTATACCGACATGCCGTTTCTGGTCGAGCTGGAGCCCCGCGCCGACGGCAGTTTCGCGCCGGGCCGCCAACTGCGCGCCAGCGATTTCGACGCCGCACTGGGTCAGGAGAACAACCCCGAGTGGAAAACCGTGGCCTGGGACGAGACCCGGGACCAGCTCGTGGTGCCCCGCGGCTCCATCGGTTTTCGCTGGGGTGAAACCGGCGATAACGTCGGCAAGTGGAACCTCGAGCCGCTGGACGCCGAAGGCGTCGAGATCAAGCCTCTGCTGAGCCTGGTGAGTCATCACGACAGCGTGGCGCGGGTGGCTTTCCCCTACTTCGGCGGTATCGAGCACGAGCACTTTACTCACGTGAAAGGCGAGGGCGCTGGCGCTGCGGACGATCTTCTGTTCCACCATCTACCCGCCAAACGCTTGAAGCGCGCCGACGGCAGCGAGATGCTGGCGGTCACGGTGTTCGATCTCATGTGCGCCAACTACGGTATCGACCGCGGCCTGGCCGCCGATGGCGGCGAAGACGACGGCGCCACCGATTACGCGCAGATCCGTCCGTACACCCCGGCCTGGCAAGAGAAGATCACCGGCGTATCGGCTTCGCAGTGTACCCGTATCGCTCGGGAGTTTGCCGACAACGCCCACAAGACCCAAGGGCGGAGCATGATCATCGTGGGGGCCGGTATGAACCACTGGTACCACATGGACATGAACTACCGCGGCCTGATCAACATGCTGATCATGTGCGGCTGTATCGGCCAAAGCGGCGGTGGCTGGGCGCACTACGTGGGCCAGGAAAAGCTACGCCCACAGACCGGCTGGACGCCGCTTGCCTTCGGCCTGGACTGGCAGCGCCCGCCGCGGCACATGAACTCCACCTCGTTTTTCTACAACCACTCCTCCCAGTGGCGCTACGAGAAGCTGGAGATCAAAGAAATTCTCTCGCCGCTGGCCAACGCCGAGGAGTATCCGGGCAGCCTGATCGACTTCAACGTACGCTCGGAGCGTATGGGCTGGCTCCCCTCGGCGCCGCAACTGGGTTCCAATCCACTGCGCCTGAAAGCCCAGGCCGAGGCCGCCGGCATGTCCACCGCCGACTTCGCCGTCGACCAACTCAAAAGCGGCAAGCTGCGCTTCGCCGCAGAAGACCCGGACGCCCCGGAGAACTTCCCGCGCAACATGTTCATCTGGCGCTCCAACCTGCTGGGTAGCTCCGGCAAGGGCCACGAGTACATGCTCAAATACCTGCTGGGCACGCGCCACGGCATTCAGGGCAAGGACCTGGGGGATTTCGGCGGCCAGAAACCCGAAGAGGTGGTTTGGCGCGACGACGCCCCGGAAGGCAAGCTGGACCTGCTGGTCACCCTCGATTTCCGCATGTCCACCACCTGTCTTTATTCGGATATCGTGCTGCCGACGGCGACCTGGTACGAGAAGGACGACCTCAATACCTCGGACATGCACCCCTTCATCCACCCGCTGACCGCGGCGACAGACCCCGCCTGGGAGTCGCGCAGCGACTGGGAAATCTATAAGGGTATCGCCAAGGCGTTCTCCAGCGTCTGTAAAGGGCACTTGGGTGAGGAGACCGATCTGGTCACGCTGCCCATGCAGCACGACTCCCCTGGCGAGCTCGCCCAGCCCGAGGTATTGGACTGGAAAAAGGGCGAGTGCGAGGCGATTCCCGGCAAGACCATGCCGTCACTCATCGAGGTGAAACGCAACTACCCGGAAACCTATGAGCGCTTCACCTCCGTCGGGCCGCTTTTGGAAAGCATCGGCAACGGCGGCAAGGGCATTGCCTGGAAGACCGAAGCCGAGGTCGAGCTTTTGGGTAAGCTCAACCACCGTAAAACCGAAGGCCCTCACGCCGGGCGTCCACGTATCGACACCGCCATCGACGCCGCCGAGATGATCCTGACCCTGGCGCCGGAAACCAACGGTGAGGTGTCCGTGAAGGCCTGGCAGGCGCTCTCCAACATCACCGGGCGTGACCATACCCATTTGGCCACCTCCAAGCATGAAGAGAAGATTCGCTTTCGCGATATCGTCGCTCAGCCGCGCAAGATCATCTCGAGCCCCACCTGGTCGGGCCTGGAGGACGAGCACGTTTCCTACAACGCGGGCTATACCAACGTCCACGAGCTGATTCCCTGGCGCACCGTTAGCGGCCGTCAGCAGTTCTATCAGGATCACGCCTGGATGCGCGCCTTCGGCGAGAGCCTTTTGGTCTACCGTCCGCCCATCGATACCAAGGCGGCCAAGGGCTTCATTCTGCCGGCGGACAACGGCTTCAAGAGTAAGGCGTTCAACTTCATTACGCCGCACCAGAAGTGGGGCATCCACTCCACCTACTCCGACAACCTGTTGATGCTGACTCTCAACCGCGGCGGGCCCGTGGTGTGGCTCTGCGAGAGCGACGCGGCGGATATCGGGATCGAGGATAACGACTGGCTCGAGGTGTACAACGCCAACGGCTCCATCGCGGCCCGCGCCGTGGTGAGCCAGCGGGTCAAGGAGGGCACGGTGATGATGTATCACGCCCAGGAGCGCCAGGTGAACGTGCCCGGCTCCGAAGTCTCCGGTACCCGCGGCGGTATCCATAACTCGGTGACCCGCGTCTGCCCCAAACCTACCCACATGATCGGTGGCTACGCGCAGCTCTCGTACAGTTTCAACTACTACGGCACGGTCGGCTCCAACCGCGACGAGTTCGTGCTGGTGCGCAAGATGCACCACGTCGACTGGCTGGATGGGGAAGGCAACGACAGCGTCCAAGAGCCTGGTAGTCAGAGCAAAGAAGCTCACAAAAGCGATGCGCACAACAACGATACGCAAAACAACAGTTCCCAGGAGGCCGTGAAATGAAGATTCGCTCCCAGGTCGGTATGGTCTTGAACCTCGACAAGTGCATCGGCTGCCACACCTGCTCGGTGACCTGCAAAAACGTCTGGACCAGCCGTGAAGGCATGGAGTATGCCTGGTTCAACAACGTCGAGACCAAGCCCGGCATCGGTTATCCCAAGGAGTGGGAGAACCAGAACAAATGGAAGGGCGGCTGGCTGCGTCGTGCCAATGGCAAGATCGAGCCGCGTATCGGCGGCAAGTGGCGGGTGCTGGCGAACATCTTCGCCAACCCGGACCTGCCCGCCATCGACGACTACTACGAGCCGTTCACCTTCGACTATCAGCACCTGCATACCGCCAAGATCGGTAAGCACCAGCCGGTCGCGCGCCCGCGCTCGCTGATTTCCGGCAAGCGCATGAAGAAAATCGAGTGGGGCCCCAACTGGGAAGAGATCCTGGGCACCGAGTTTGCCAAGCGGCGTAAGGACGCCAACTTCGATAACGTGCAGGCGGATATCTACGGGCAG
Organism: Vreelandella mediterranea; assembly: GCF_970647075.1. NCBI lineage: Bacteria > Pseudomonadati > Pseudomonadota > Gammaproteobacteria > Oceanospirillales > Halomonadaceae > Vreelandella > Vreelandella mediterranea. Next base: position 330,946 of record NZ_OZ310198.1, read on the forward strand.
TTCGAAAACACCTTCATGATGTACCTGCCGCGCCTTTGCGAGCACTGCCTGAACCCCACCTGCGTGGCCTCTTGCCCCAGTGGTGCGATCTACAAGCGCGAAGAGGATGGCATCGTGCTGATCGACCAGGACAAGTGCCGCGGCTGGCGGATGTGTATTTCCGGCTGCCCGTACAAAAAGATCTACTACAACTGGAAAAGCGGCAAGTCCGAGAAGTGCATCTTCTGTTACCCGCGCATCGAGTCCGGTCAGCCGACGATCTGCTCCGAGACCTGTGTGGGCCGTATCCGCTATCTGGGCGTGCTGCTTTACGACGCCGACCGGATCCAGGAGGTCGCCGCCTCCGCCGACGAGCGCGATCTTTATCACCGCCAACGCGAGATATTTCTCGACCCTCACGACCCGGAAGTGATCGCCCAGGCCAAGCGCGACGGCGTGGAAGATAACGTCATCAAGGCAGCCCAGGCGTCGCCGGTCTACAAGATGGCCATCGACTGGGGGCTGGCGCTGCCGCTGCACCCGGAGTACCGCACGCTGCCCATGGTTTGGTACGTGCCGCCGCTTTCACCGATTCAGTCCGCTGCCGAGGCCGGCCATATCGAGTTCGACGGCATCCTGCCCAAAATCGAGTCGCTGCGTATTCCCGTGCAGTATCTCGCCAACATGCTGACCGCGGGCGAAGAGGCCCCGGTGGTGCTGGCGCTCAAGCGCCTGATGGCGATGCGCGTTTACATGCGCGGCAAGCACGTGGAAGGCGAGGAAAACGACGCCGTGCTCGAGGCGGTGGGGCTAACCCGCGTTCAGGTGGAAGAGATGTATCGCTACCTGGCCATCGCCAACTACGAAGACCGTTTCGTGATTCCCACCAGCCACCGGGAAATGGCCACCGATGCCTTCCCCGAACGGGGCGGCTGCGGCTTTACCTTCGGCGATGGCTGCCACGGCGAGAGCCAGCCCAACCTGTTCAACGGCCGCAAGCAGACCAGTGTGCTGGTCGAGCCGGTCGGTGTTTTCGAGCCGCAATCCGAGGAGGTGCGTCATGACTAATGTAGCCCCACAAGCGCCCGACATCGAGGCGGTACCAGCGACACAGAGCGGCATGCGCACGCTGCGGGTATTGGCCCGCTTGCTGGACTACCCCAGTGCGGCGCTCCAGCAAGCCTGTGGCGAAATGGTCGAGATCATCGAGGCCGAGCCGCGCCTGGACGACGCCATGAAGGCGTCCCTGGCGGGGTGGTGCCAGCGCCTACAGGTGTACGATCTGCTCGAACTGCAGGCGGAGTATGTCGCCTTGTTCGATAAAGGGCGCGCCACCTCGCTTTTGCTCTTCGAGCACGTGCACGGCGAGTCCCGGGATCGCGGCCAGGCCATGGTGGACCTGTTGGACGAGTATCGCGCTGCCGGCTTCGAGCTTGACGCCCGGGAGCTTCCGGACCACCTGCCGGTCTTTCTGGAGTATCTGTCGTTTTGCAGCCCGGCGGATATCGGCCGTTGGCTGGGCGAGATCCGCCATATTCTGGCGCTTCTGACCGCGCGGCTCGAAGAGCGCGAGGCCGACCACGCTTTGGTACCGCTGACGCTTCTGGCGTTGATCGGGGCGCAGGAGGACGTCGCCGCCCACCGCCCTCAGGTGCAAAAGGAGGCGCCGGACCATACCCCCGAAGCGCTGGATGCGGTGTGGGAGGAGGAGGCCGTTCGCTTCTCCGCCAAATCCGACGAAGACTGCGCCCTGCAATCTGCCGAAGGGCGCCGCCTGGCCGAGCGCAAGCATACGGTACAGCCGCAGCCGGTGCGGATCATGCCCGGCAATGCCGGCTCGTCTTCCCCGTCCGCGGGCCGTTAACAGGAGAAAGATCATGTTTGATGCCCTTGAGCACTACTTCACCCACTTGATCTACGGCTACTACCCGTATCTGGCCGGCACGGTGTTTCTGATCGGCAGTCTGGTTCGCTTCGACCATGGCCAGTACACCTGGAAAACCGGTTCCAGCCAGATGCTCTCTCCCGGCACCATGCGCTTGGGGAGTAATCTGTTCCACATTGGGATCATCGTCATCTTCTTTGGCCATTTGTTCGGCATGCTCACCCCGCACTGGATTTATGAGCCCTTCATCGCTGCCCATAACAAGCAGCTGCTCGCCATCGTAGTGGGCGGTATTGCCGGGGCGATGTGCCTCGTCGGCGGAGGCATACTGCTTTATCGCCGCCTGTTCAATCTGCGCGTACGCCAATCCTCCAGCCTGATGGATACCTTGGTGCTGGCGATTCTGGTCGTGCAGGCGGGCCTGGGGATGGTCACGATCTTTTTCTCACTGGGCCATATGGATGGCGAAATGATGCTCACGCTCTCCAGCTGGGCCCAGGCCATCGTGTTCTTTGGTGGCGGCGCCGCGGATTACATCCAGGAAGTGCCCTGGATCTACCGGATGCACATCTTCCTGGGGCTGACCATCATTTTGCTATTCCCCTTCACTCGCCTGGTGCACGTCTGGAGCGCCCCCTTTGGCTACGTTACCCGGCGTTATCAGCTGGTTCGCCGCCGCGGTTAACCCTTTGAGTGAGCCATCGAGACAACGGTGATTGAGATGCAGGCAACGAATAGGCAAGCGACCGATATGAACAAAATCGATATAGAGCAGCTCCCCGGCAGTACCGCGGCCCCTTTGATTCGCGTAGGTGAGGCCGTGATCGACGAGGAGACCATCGCCCGGGAAATGCAGCACCACCCGGCGGCCACCGCTGAAGAGGCGCAAGGCCAGGCGGCGCGGGCACTGGTGATCCAGGAGCTTTTACGCCAGCGCGCCTGCGAGCTGGGGCTTTTATCAACGAGCGACGAGCGATCCAGCCCCGAGCAGGAATCGGCGATCACGGCCCTGCTGGAGCAGGAACTACAGGTACCGGAGCCCTCTGAAGAGGACACTCGGCGCTTTTTCGAGATGCACCAGCAGCGCTTCAACGAACCCGCGCAGATACACGTTCGCCATGTGTTGCTGGCTGCGGCACCGGACGACGCTGCCGGGCGCGACGAGGCATACCGGCAAGGCGAATCGCTGATCGAGACACTCGAGACGATGCCCGAGCGCTTCGACGAATTCGCCGCGCGTTACTCCGCCTGCCCCTCCAAGGAGAGCGGTGGCGACCTGGGCTGGCTGGTGCCCGGCCAGACCGTGGCGGAGCTCGACCGGGCGCTGCAGCATCTACCCGTAGGGCTTCACTCACGCCCGCTCGCCTCGCGTTACGGTTGGCACGTGGTCAGCATCGACGAGCGGGTAGAAGGGCGCGAATCCGTGTTCGAACACGTGGCCGATAGAGTCCGCCACCACCTGCGCGAGCAGACCTCGCGGCGGGCGCTTCGTCACTATCTGTTGGCCCTGGAAAGCGAGTTCGGCGTCGAAGGTTTTGTGCTGGACGACGACGCCGGCGGCTCCCTGATGCAGTAAGCAGGAGACATTCATGTCGCACACCCCGTTCGATGCCCGGTTCATTCCGCTCAACTGCGTGGTTCTGACCGTGTCCGATACCCGCGGACCGGACCGGGACGGCAGCGGTGATCTGCTCGCCCAGCGCCTGACCGAGCAGGGTCACGTACTGGTGGAGCGGCGTATCCTGGTGGACGATATCTACCAGATTCGCGCCGCGGTCTCGGCCTGGATCGCCAAGCCCGATGTGCACGTCGTGTTGGTCAACGGCGGCACCGGCTTTACCGCGCGGGACACCACGCCCGAGGCGCTGACGCCGCTGTTCGACAAGGCCATCGAAGGCTACGGCGAGCTTTTTCGCCACTATTCGCTGCAGACCATCGGCACGGCCACGATCCAGTCCCGCGCCGTGGCGGGGCTTGCCAACCAGACGCTGCTGTTCACCATGCCAGGCTCCCCCAAAGCCTGTGCGCTGGCCTGGGACAGGATCATCGCGCTGCAGCTCGATGCGCGCACCCGGCCGTGCAATTTCGCCACCATGATCTTTCCTACCGCGCCGCTTTGCGGCAGCCGCCGGCACGCGGTGGCCTCGAACGACCCGGAGGGCCTATGAGCTGCCCCTGTGGCGAGCTCGAACACCGCCCCCTCGTGCCGCTTTTCGAGGCCCGGCAGCGGCTGATCGACGCCGCGCCGCCGATTAACGCCACCGAGCGTGTGGCGCTTGCCCAAGCCCAGGGCCGCGTGCTGGCCCAGACCGTCACCGCGCCGGTGGATCTGCCCGGGGTGGACAACAGCGCCATGGACGGCTTTGCCCTGCGCCTGGCGGACTACGCCGTCACCGGCGAAGGGCTGCCCGTGGTGCTACGCGTGCCGGCCGGGGCGGGTGTCCTGCACCTGCAAGAAGGCGGCTGCGCGCGCATCTTTACCGGGGCGCCGGTGCCGCTGGGCGCCGATACCGTCGTGGCCCAGGAGCGCACCAGGCTGGATGAACGGGGCTGCCTTCATCTGGATGAGAAACCGACGCTGGGCGCCAACATTCGCCGGCAAGGGGAAGAAACGCGCAGCGGGGCCACGCTGCTCGAGGCAGGCGATACGCTGGACGCGCCGGCCATCGCCCTGCTGGCAAGCCACGGCGTTAACACGGTCAGCGTGTATCGTCGCCTGACCGTTGCGCTGCTTTCTACCGGCGACGAGCTGATCGAACCCTGGGCGGCGCGCGCGCCGGGGCAGGTCTTCGACAGCAACCGCGCCATGCTCAGCGCGCTGCTGGTAAAAGCGCAGTGCGAGGTGATCGATTTAGGAATCGTCGCCGATGAGCCCGAGGCGCTATATCGCGCCTTGCAAACGGCCACAACGTCGGCGGATGTAGTGCTTTGTAGCGGCGGGGCCTCGGTGGGGGAAGAGGATCACGTACGCTCGGTGATCGAGCGACTGGGACGAATCGACTTCCACGGCGTTGCCGTCAAGCCCGGTAAGCCCTTCGCTTTCGCCACGCTTGGAAGCGGCGACAAGGCCACGCCGCTGATCGCGCTGCCGGGTAACCCGGTCGCCTCGCTGGTGGGTTGGCACTGGCTGGCGCTGGCCTTCATTCACGCGCGACAAGGCCGGCGCGTGGCGCCACTTCAGCGCTACCGGGTAAAAGCCGGCTTCGGCCAACGCGGGCCCAGGGGCCGCTGTGAGCTTTTACGGGTGGCGCTGAACTGGCAGGACGACACACCGGTGGCCCGCCTGGCGGGAGGGCAGGGCTCGCACATGCTCAGCGCTGCCAGCCAGGCCGATGGCTACCTGATGGTCGAGCCGGACACCGATGTGGCCGCCGGGGGCGACTACCTTTTTTATCCGCTCTCCCCGTTCGATGGATGAAAGACGCCTGGGCCGTGCCTTCATGGCCCCGCGCTTTGTCACCCCTCGCTCGCCGAGCCAACAAAGCGGTAGGCACGACTAGCCCGCCCCGCTGCAAGTGTTCGCTTGCGGCGGGGGCGGGTTTTGTGTGTTATTGACCTTTACTTGCGAATGTTTCCAAGCGTTTAAACGCGTGTGCCCAGGGCAGGCGTCGGCCGCGCGCCTGCATTAATGTATAGGTTTGGTGGGCCTGCTCAGGGGTAATAAGCTGGTAGCGGATAAGTTCTTCAACGACCCAAATGGTGCCACGAACATCGATGGCCTCAGTCAGAGCAGTAGTTCTCAGCGCTTTGTCACCCGTGAGGAGGGGGCAATTTTCTTGACGTGCAAGCGCGAGCGCAAAGCAATCATTGCGACTGGGCCCGAGGGAATTTTGCATGATGCGCTGGGCATAAGTCAGCGTTTCAGGTGATAGCTCTCGTTGTGAAAGTCCCATCGAAAGCAAGTAACCATGTTGCTCTTCAAGTTCTTCTGCATAAAGAATATCGGGTACTTGAAAGTCATAGGGAAGAAGGAACAACGTAGCGATCAGCTCACCTTCTTCCAGGTCAATCAAGATATTGGTATCACTGATGAGTAGCTGTTGCATTCAATGGCTCCAGCTTGCGCTCCTTATGAAAGCGCATCAGTGAGATGCCGAGTAGCTCAGCTGCTTTTGATTCGCTGATGATTTTTTCGCCTAACGCTCGATAAACCAACTGCTGGAACGTTAGCGTCGTTTCCCCAGGATAATCAGCGCCCGGCTCTTTTTTGTGCCATCCATTCTTGGAAAACGTGATCGAAAGCTGGCGGTAGTAATGACTGTCGATAATCGTAAGGTCTAGCGCGCGAAAGACGCATGCCCGCATGCTAATCCCGTACTCCATTTTGAGCAGATAGAGCTCTTTGGGCTCGAGATGGCGGCGTTTCTCGCCCAAGTGCTGGTAAACCCGGGTGTCGGGTAGCAAGAATGCCCCGGCAAAACGGTTACAGGCCTTTTCTTCATCAAGGTGATCGCCCAGCCGCCCGTGAAGTAGCAAGTGGCCTAGTTCATGAGCCAGCGTAAAGCGCTGTCGATCCCCCGGCCAATTGGAAGAGACAACGATCACGGGCTTATTGGCAACCTTAGCCTGTAGGCCATCGAATTTGGTTTCTACATCTACGTTGGTGGTAATGACGAGGATGCCATGAGATTCGAAAGTATCGATCAAGTCATGTATCGGGTTGGTACCTAGCGCCCAGTTAGCGCGCAGTACATTAGCCGCATTTTCAACTTCATCCAGCGACTCAAAATGCTCGGAGAAAGCCTCAGGAATAACAAAATCAGCAAGTGGAGAATTAGGCCATAAATTCTCGAGTTCGGCCCATCGCTCGGCCTGGTCTAAAACATCGGCAGATATCTTATCGAGGAGTTTTTTAGGTGTTTTGGCGCGTTTGCGGTATTCCACGCCCGTTAACTCTACTTTCATCGGGCGGAAGAAGTATTCGCTGCGAACGCCAAGTGATTTCGCCAGCTTAATGAGCACGCCTGACCCTGGCATGCTTTCATCGTGCTCATATTTTTTGATCATATTGGCGCTGACGCCAACATGCTGGGCCAATACCTGCATCGAGAGACCCGCTGCAGCGCGGGCACGCTTAACACGCTCTCCAATCATGGCGACCTCTATGCGAACGGCATACGTTGGTTTATAAAAAGTACAATATGGTAAAAATTTTAAACCGAAATAGGCGGTGTGTCTAAACTATATGCGCGTGTTCAGGTTGGCTCTGGGGTCAAAATGCGGCCAAAGGGGGGCGAGTTTTGATTCTATAAGGCGCCGAGAGGCGGGTGTTCGTGGATGCACGTCGGTCAGTTAAAAAGCCAGAGACTCAATCCAGAGCTTCAGGCTCGTTGGCTTTGGCCGGGGTGAGCAGGTAGTAGAGCGCCAGCACGATGGCCAGCGCCAGCAGCGCAGCCGAGAGAGGTATTTTATGGCGCGCATCTTGAGACGAAGCCGCCTCGCAAGCGTTGAAAAGTCGACTATGCCTTAACGACCACTGGGGCGTTATACGATTTGCCCGATCATTGATTTGGACATAGAGTGCAGGCTGACTTCGAGCCGCTCAGGATCCAGGACATGATGCATTCAAACGACTATCTCCGCCCGCTAACGCTTGTGCTGGCCATTGGAAGCTGGGCGCTTTGCTCATCGGCATCGGCGCAGTGGGAGGGCACGCTGGGGGCGGGTGCGATCTACACCCCGGACTACCTGGGCAGTGACGACTACGAGTGGAACCCCTTCCCGGCGGTGGAGGCGACCTACGACGACACGCTGTTCTTGAGCATTCGCGACGGGATCGGCTGGAACGTCATCAATCAGGGTAACTTGAAGGTGGCGCCTTTTATCGGCTACACCTTCGGCCGCGACGATACCGGCGACCTGAGGCATTTCGAAGAGGTCGACGGTGGCGCAACGGCGGGGCTGCGCGTTAGCTACCGCGGTGCTGGCTGGCGCTACACCGGGTCGGCGGAAACGCCCTTTACCGGCGATATCGACGGCTACCGCCTCGCCTTCAAGGCCCGGCATGTCACGCGCTTGAGCGAACGCACCGTGATGACCTTTGGCCCGGAACTGGCTTATACCAGCGACAAATGGACCGACGCCCTGTTTAGTGTCTCGCCCGCCGATAGTGCGCGCTCCGGCATCGCGGCTTTCGAACCCGACGATGGCGCCTTCGCGCTAGGCGCCAATGCATCGCTGAGTTACTACCTGACAGAGCAGTGGTCGGTCACTGGCCTTCTGGGCGTGTCGAAGCTCACCGGCGACGCCAGCGACAGCCCGATCGTCGACGATGTAGGCAACGACGTGCAGTGGCGCACCGGCGCGTTCATCAACTACCACTTCTAGAAAGCGTACGATGGCGCCTTTGTTAGCCGCGAGCTAGCCACGCTCAGAACCCGACCCGCCGCCGTCAAACAGCGAAAGCTGCTGACGGTGGGCGGGTTTTGTCGTTTTACGCCGGGCGCTGGGGCGGCGCTGGCTGGCCAGGCGCGCCATCAGTTCCTGGCTGATAGCCTTGGCCTCGGGAGTGTGGCTTGCCTCATAAATCAGCGTTTTCCAGTGGCGGGCCTCGGTTTCGAAATCATGGGGCAGCGGGTAGTGCTCGCCGGGCATAAACCCGTAGCGCGTTTGCAGACTTTCCGGCAGCGCCCAGGGTTTGGCGCGCCACTCGACGGGTAACACGGCGAGCTCCGATACCCAGCGGGCGACGAACTCACCGCCGGGGTCGTTATCTTCGGCCTGCTTGAGGGGGTTGTAGATGCGCAGGGCATTGAAGCCGGTCGCGCCGGACTGCATCTGGATCTGCGGGTAGTGAATGCCGGGCTCGAAATCGGTAAAGAGCCTGGCCAGGTGGCGGCCCGGCTCTAACCAGTGAAGCCCCAAGCCGAAGGTAGCGAACGAGATCAGCATGGCGCGCATGCGAAAGTTGATCCAGCCGGTATGGATCAAGCAGCGCATGCAGGCATCCACCAGCGGCACGCCGGTTTGGCCCTGTTTCCAAGCGTGCAGGCGCGGGTGGTCCGGGTCGCGCTCGCGTAGCCCCTTAAGCGCCGGGTGCAGGGTTTGGGCTTCGATACTCGGCGCGCTTTCAAGCTTCTGAATGAAGTGGCAGTGCCAGTGAAGGCGCGAGGCCAGTGCTCTCAGCGAGCGTGCCCAGCGGGTTTCTTCCGCGTGCTTTTCGCGCTGGTGGCGAAGCGACTGCACGACTTCACGCATGGAAAGCGTGCCCCAGGCCAGGTGCGGCGAGAGCCGCGAGCCGAATTCCCAGGCCAGCAGAGGCTTGGAGATCGAACCGCGGTAGCGCTCGCCGCGCTGAGTAATGAAGCTGTACCAGAGGCCGCGCCCGGCGTGGCGACCCCCGGTCTGGCGGCCGGGGCAGGGCGTTGTATCCCTGCCAAGCGAAAGACCCGCCAGCGCATCGACTGAGAGATGATGAAACGCCCCCCAGCCGGGAGCGGGGCGGGCATTCTGCGGGGTCTTGAAGGGCGGCGCCTGCATCAGCGCTTCCCACTGCGCCTCCCAGGCGGTTTGGTCAGCGCGGCTTTTCAACCCGCGCACCACGCCCACCTGGCGCGCTTCCAGCCATTCGGTGTCGTGAGCTTTGCACCACGCTTTCACCTCGCGGTCGCGCTGATAGCTCCAGGCGTTGCCGGTTTCTTCGTGGGAGTGGAGCGTGATAGTGCCATAACGCGCCTTCAAGGCATTCAGCAGCGCGATAATATCACCCTGCCAGATACACAGCGGCAGGCCACGCGCGTCCAAAGCGCTTGAAAGATCCACCAGCGATTCCGCAGCGAACTGCCAGTGGCGCAGGGCGCTGTCCGGCGCCTGCCACTGGCCGGGCTCAATGGCAAACATGGGAAGCACCGGGCCCGCCACGCAGGCAAGGCTGAGCGGGGCGTGATCGTGAATACGCAGATCGCGCTTGAACCAAACCACCTGTACGCCGGTCTTTGCCATACTGCCTCCCAAGGCTATCCGCGCATGATCCGTGACGTTACCATCGAGTGACGTCACATCACCATTTTCCAAGGAGCAAGCCCATGTATATCGCCATGAACCGTTTTCGTATTGCCCCGGGCCGGGAAGAGGATTTTCTGGAGGTGTGGCGCAACCGCGACTCCCACCTTAATGATGTGCCGGGCTTCAAGGAGTTCAAGATGCTCCAGGGCGAAAGCCAGGGCGACCACACCGTGTTTATTTCGCACAGCGTGTGGGAATCCGAGGACGCCTTCCGCGCCTGGACCCAGTCAGAAGCCTTCCGCAAGGCCCACGCCAATGCCAAGTCGCCGGAAGGCATTTACCTTGGCCCGCCGAAGTTTGAAGGGTATGAAGTGGTGCTTTAACGCTCGAGCTTCAACCACAAAACACTGCCGCTTACGAGCGGCAGTGTTTTGTGGGGCGCCTAAAAATTGGGGAGTGCAGGCCTACGACCTATGGCTGAGGGCTGTCATCGAATTTACGCGTGACCTAAGGTAAGTTTGTGAGTAGGGTGTGATTTAATTGAGTAAAACGAGCAGGCACGCGAGGAAGGGATAGGCTGCCTGATAACTGTAACGACTTTATTTATCAATGGGTTATGGTTTCTGCTTTGGCTACATACCCTCAATAAACGTGCCGGCACGTTTATTGAGGGTATGTAGCTGGGCGTATAATCACTGTTAACTGCTCACTATATTTAGGATGAAGTAGATGCAAGAGTTCTCACTTGAGAGGATTTCAGAGCAAATCCACTACGGGAAAACAAAAGCGTACTTTCAAGAGGTTTTGTCCTCATACAACAATGGAAATTATCGTTCTTCCGTTGTCATGCTATGGTCGGTGGCAATATGCGATATTGTTTACAAACTCCAGAGCCTAATAGATTTGTACGACGACCCAGCAGCAAAGGAAATTCTTCGAGAAGTAACTGTTATCCAGAATGAAGATTACAAGTCGTCAGCTTGGGAGATAAAGCTTCTTGATGATGTTCACGAAAAGACTTTTTTGCTGGATTCATCGGAATATGAAAACCTTCGCTACCTCCAAAAACAAAGACATCTCTCTGCGCATCCCGTTCTCAATTCCGAGCGGGAACTCCATTCGCCGAACAAAGAAACCGTTCGTTCTCTCCTAAGGAACACTTTGGAAGAATTGCTTGTAAAGCCGCCGTTTTATACCCAGCGGATAATGAAAGAACTACTGGAGGACCTTTCGGAGTCAGCAGATGTTCTAAATAGTAGAAAGAAAGTTAAGCAGTATATTGAAAGCAGGTATCTTAGTAGAACTAAACCATCAGTAGAGATAAATATTTTTAGATCTTTGTGGAAGCTGGTTTTTAAACTAGAAAATGAGGATTGCGAAAAGAACCGAATGATCAACCTCCATGCTCTGGAGATTTTATCCGACCGGAACTCTGCTGCGATCCCCAATGAGGTGGAAGGCGATATCGACTACTACAGCAATATTTCCTCAACCGTTAATCTATTATCGTATTTAGTTTTTTATCTTTCAAAGAACCCTCAGGTCTATCCGCTTTTAAGCGACGACGCACGTTTGAAGGTAGATCATTGTATCGAGACGGACAATGTGGGAAAAACCATGGGATGGTTTAAGAAAGAAGGTTTAGATACGCATGGAAATGATATTGAAGAATGGATTCGAAGTGACGAGCATCCTACGTTTACTACAGGCCAATTTGACGCGTTGCTTGAAATAGCAGATACAGAAGAGTGGCAGAAAAGATTTTGTCGAGTTGTGACTGCTTATTATACAGTCAGTTATAGCTATGACCAAGCTGATACAAGGTTTCAGATCTCAATCCCAAAATACATAAACCTATTCGATGGCGACTCACTTGTTCATTTGGCGCAGGAAATCGAGAGTAATGGTCAATGTTACGCCCGCGGCAGAGCAAGAGAAGATTATGAGGTGATAAAAAAGCGCATTGACGAAGTTTTTGGAGATGATTTTGATTATGAAAATGTACCTTCTTTTCGGCGTAAGGTGGCAACGGCAGAGTGATGCAGCAGTTAACAAGCGCGTCAATTAGGACGCTCGCAAGCTCGCGCCTATTACGCGGGCGTTAGACGGATTTGGAAGCATGTCGATAGAACGTAGCGCTGATTTCATCTTGGCGGCCCTGTATCTGTCGAGATGCGGCCGTAATGTTGAGGGCAAGATGCCGTTTCCGCCTGAGAAGTTGGGAACGGATAGCTGGGCCGTTGCTTATGCTGCCTTCTTTGATCAACTGGCGGATGGTAGGTCTTTGCGGTCGTTCCGCAACAGTTTGAAAGCGACCCGGGATCAATTCGATAGCCATGTAGGTTCAGGGCGGCAAGGCTGGTTAATCGATGGTGCTCCCAGGCCATTGCCCGACCTTGATGCGTCTATTCTCAAGAGGTGGCAGCACCGGAGCGATCTAGAACTTTGGTCTGCCGTTTCCAGTTGGGCCGATCTAGACCTTCCAACGGTGCCGAAAGCCGTACTAAGTGATCTGGAAGCGGAATCAAACGAGGAAGAGGAACGGGTATCCCTTGGCCGCGAAGGAACGATCAAAGCTGTTGTTTCGAGGCGCCGAGAGAGATCGCCTACTTTGAGGGCTGCGGCTTTGCGGATTCATGGCTATCGCTGTCAGATTTGCGATTTCAGCTTCGCCGACACGTACGGCGAATGGGGTAAGGGGTTTGCTGAGGTTCATCACCTTCTCGAGCTAAGCCAAGCCGCAGATTCTGGCGTAGATACGAATCCGGAAACAGATTTGGCCGTTCTGTGCAGTAATTGTCATAGAATGGTGCACCGGAAGCCGAAGCGGGCGCTTACTCTTGGAGAGCTCCGCCAAATTATTGAAAAAGCGAGAAAATCTTAGTATAGGAAAGAATCTGCTTAACATTTTGCTGCAGGCGACGTTCGATCCGCCATCTACTTTTGCTGTCGCAAAAGCCAGCGTCGCCTCAAACGCGCTTGAGCTCAGGTGTCAGAAAGGACTAGGAAAAATGAGTATCATCGAAGAAGTTAAAGGATTGAATGCGAACTCAGCTGTAATATTGGCCATATTTTTTGTATCTTTTATTGCTCCTGCATTCTTACTTATTTATAGGCTCAATCCAGATTTGTTCTTGGCGTTAGATACAACAAAGCTACTTGTTCTTTCCATATCTGTTACAAGTCCAAGTTTTTTGGCACTTTTCATTGTTACATGGGTAGCTGACATAGTTCTGACCCATATGGGGTATCATGAGAAAGGACATTTAGGAACATATGTAGATTGGTTTGTAACTCATGGTATAAGCAACACAACTATTATGTACACCGTTTGCTTTTTAGTTTACGCATTCGGTATATCTTCAGCTTCGGTTGTTTGGTGGCTCATAGTTTTGGTAGTGCTATATATAGCCTTTGAGTTTTGGCGCGTCTTAATTGTTGCAAAAGGCCCAAACTTCAAAAAAAGCGCTATAAATCGTGAGTAAAATTTCTAAAAAGGGCAGGCGCGACGACGGCTTTTCTGTTGCAGCTTCGCCTTCACTATAAAGCTTTTCGTGTTGCGGGCGTGAAACCAAATCAAAATTTATTCCATGCTCCCGCATTGCTTGCAGGCGCAGCCTAATCAGACGACGAGACATTTTATTTGGCATTTCATTTACCTATCAGCTTTTCTAGCGCCACACTAAGAAGGTAAAAATCTTACGCCGACTGTAGAAGCCAGCTCGCGCTATCCACGAAATTGACATGCATTAGAAGGCTCATCACGATGCACGCTTGAAGTCTCACATGAAGTCACGAGTAACAGAAAATGGCGAAACCCAATAAAAAGGGCCCGACTAAAACGATCGATATCTTTTGTAAGAACTGCGGTGCCCAGCTGTTCAAATATCGCAAAGGGGGCAAGGGCGCGCTCGTGAAATGTTTCAAAGAACGCATTGTGGAAGACTTCACCACCCTGGCTTGTATATGCCCTCAATGTGAAAAAGCGTTCGCACGCGAGACCTTGGTGCGCGGCACGCCAGCGTATAAATTTATCGGTGGAAAAGTGTGGTTTAAATAACACTTCAATTCCTGAACCTGTTGGCTCAGTGGCTACTTTTCGCTCTGGACGAGCAAAGACGGCCAGCAGAAAGCGGGTAACAGCGACGTAGAACCGCGCTGGTTCATCGGTGCTCACGCTAATGTAGGCGGCGGCTATGGCACCGACGACACGCTGGCCGACCTATCGCTGAGCTGAATGGTAGCCAAAGCGCAAAAGGCAGGCCTAAAAGTGGCACCTTTCGATGCGGCTGGGCACGGCTGGAACATGGCACCCAAGGATTTGTGTTCTAAGGACCTCTACGCCAGATCCAAACGCCTTGGAAAGACAACGGACGGTCGTTTTTACCGGCCATATTCGCAGAGTATGCAGGGGCTGCCTGCGGTGAATATGTCAGTCGATGCGAGTGCATGGAAGCGCTGGGCCGATACCACGTATGAGTACCGGCCACGTACCTTGATTGATGCCCACCTTTCCCCACCCGAGGAGTAGGCTAGGCGGGCACTTTTGATTGGCATAGGCAGCCTTCACTTCAGCACTCAACCGGCTACGCGATCATTATGATCATCACGCTAGTCGATTCCATCCCTTCGCGGGACCAGACACCTAAGCGTCGCTGGCGCGCCACTTCTGGCCGCGGCGACAAAAACGTTAGGCTACTTAGAGAAATTAATGAACATCGAAGTTTGGCTGGCATTTACTGCAATTGCATCCGTAGCGACTATCGTGCCTGGGCCGGCGATGCTTCTGGTCGCCACACATAGTTTGAAATTCGGAATCCTTCAATCGTTAAAAACGATCCTGGGTAACATTACGGGTCTGGCCATTCTATCGAGCATCTCGGTTACGGGCTTAAGTGCGCTAATCATGTATTCTTCAGGCGCTTTTCTGACCGTTAAAATAGTGGGAGCGTTCTACCTCATATATCTTGGAGTCAAAATTTGGCGGAATGGCGTCTCGCCTATTAATGTCGAAGAGGCTGATTCAAACGAACGTGGTAGATTCTTGTACCTACAAGGTATCGCGGTTTCACTTTCAAACCCTAAAGCTATTGCGTTTACAACGGCGCTCTTTCCTCAGTTTATCGAGCAGAGCCAAAGCGTATTTTTTCAGTTTTCAATATTGTTAGGAACGTTTGTAGCTTTATCATTTAGCTGTTTATGTGTGTGCTCAATACTTGTACGCAAGGCGTCGCATAAAGTTGTAGGAAGTTTGCCGCTTAATTTGGGTAAAATATTTGGTGGTAGTTTAATTGGCGCTGGTGGTTTGTTGCTGGTTTCAAAGCATCAGTAGCCTAAAAAACAGCGGCAAAGCGACCGCCAGCGCCAGGCGTTAGGAACTGCAACCGAACCCAACGAATACCGATGAGATAGAGTGCACCGTGAATCGGTTCACTCTTTTTCGATTCGACACTGGTAGCAGTTGTTTGCGGCCGACCGCACGTGAAGATAAGCAACGCCTGGGTCCGCAAAAAGCGCTTCTGCGTAGTCCGAAATCAGAGTTCTCTGGGTAACCTTTCCCGTTCCATATCTTATTCTGTCGGAGGAATCGTAGCCTCTGACAATGTATTGAGCGCTATCCAGAATGGGGGGAAGGTCGCTACCGCTTTCATGCCTCTCGCATTCCTTCGCGTGCAGAAATATGGGGCCTTGCTCGGAATAGGGCTGGAGGGTAGAAAATGGGCGAAACGATAGAATTAGATATTTGTCACCCTCCTCGATGTCTCGAAGACAGTGGCGACACGGTATTCCGCCACCAGTGGAAGTCGCCTGCTCACACGGTTGCCCGTTGGCATCAAGCCCTCCATTCTGGAGCTTCCGTACGGAGGCAGTATCAAGAGCTACAAAACGAACCATTAGGCATACCTCGATCAATGAACTTTCGTTAGGGGTAGGACCTCCATTGTTGACAAGATTTTCTTCCAAGCCGACCCGTTTCTTGCGGTATTCAGTCTATCGCTGCACTGGATCTTTAGGATTCGGCATAATGGTTGAACGGGGATGAAGGAAGTGCCTAACAAGGTGCTGCAGCGGGCTCGGATTAGACGCAAGCCACTTTCCTTGGCTCCTCGTACGCGCCACTGGGCTTGGTCGTTAACTTTAATCTAGCGTAGGGCCCCATATATGGGATTCAGAGTCGGTGAATACGTCCAGAAGAACCCAAAAACATGGCAGCCTAATGAGTTCGACGCATGGGGGCGTGGCGTTGGAGTAGGACAAATTGTAGAGCCTCCTTTCGAGATGGCAGATGACCAGGTTGATGTTCGATGGCCCGAAGGCCGGTGCTTCGAAAGCGCTCATCGACTCTTGCCAGCAGGAAAAGATGATACGTTTAGCTGTGGCAGTCGATAAAGCGAATCAGCCGAATAATTCAAAGCGGCTTTCCGATTCGCTCCAAGCCACTTTGAATTACGCTGTTCGCGGCGTTAACTGCCCAATTTAAGGACAATAATGAATTACAAGTCATTGCTCGTCACAATAGCGTTAATTTTTTCATTCAATGCCGAAGCCGCTACACCTCAGGGTGACTGTACTGGCACACCTGACACCGCCGTTATAGAGCTACCTGAGCCATTGTCGGAATGGGGAGAA
This sequence comes from Vreelandella mediterranea, assembly GCF_970647075.1. NCBI lineage: Bacteria > Pseudomonadati > Pseudomonadota > Gammaproteobacteria > Oceanospirillales > Halomonadaceae > Vreelandella > Vreelandella mediterranea. The sequence continues at coordinate 347,384 of NZ_OZ310198.1, forward strand.
ATAGTCTGTACTCCATACGGGCATATTATCTCTAATCGCGAGGGTTGGATTTGGTCAGAGCCTGCTGCGTACTCGCCGGTTTTCATTCCATCCCAGATGGTACAGACTCAGCCGGAACCGATTGGCGGAGCGTCTCACTTTACAAAGATTGAATTTTTAGAGATGCCTACTACCAATCCAGAGGCGCAGGCCGCTATAACTGAGCTGCAATCAGGACTAGACGCAGAGCCTGTAGAAAAAGCATACCGGTTAGCTGTAACTGGATCACTTAATCGAAGCCTGGTCATTTACTTCATTAATATCGGTAGCACGATTTGGGGTATCTGGTGTGGGAGCGATGGTGCTAGCTGCAGTTCAGATTCTAGATTCATGGTGTTGGAAATGCGGGATGGCAACTAAAAAATCACTTTAGGCTAAAATCAAACGTTAAGTATTAAAGGAGAGAAACGTTGCGGGACGAAGTGATAGAATATGGCCCCATAGTTCTTCGGTTCGACAAGAAAATTGTGCCCCAAGAGGTTGGCCAACTGGTGCCCTTCTATCGCTACTGCATTCATGCAGGCTCACAACAAGTGGGTCATATTTCTTTGAAAGACGGAAATACAGAACATATTTTGAAATACGCTGGACATATCGGCTATGGCGTCCATGAGAAATTTAGAGGAAACCGTTATTCTTATTTCGCATGCATGGCACTAAAGCAGCAGGCAGTCGATATGCATGGCGAATTAATTTTGACTGTGGAAGATGATAATAAGGCGTCTATCCGGGTCATCGAGCTCCTTGGCGCAGAATATTTAGAGACGCTAGTCGTTCCAAAAACCGACCCAGCGTATAAAAGTGGCGGCCGTTTAAGAAGAAGGTACAAATGGACCGTTTAGCTTGTTGCTTGCATCGGCTATCTGGAGCCATCAAACCTAATGTATCGCTGGATTCGTTAACCCGAAGCGCTGCCGGTGCTGCCAAGCCAGGTGCTGATCGCGGCGCATAGCCAGCACGTCATTCTGCTACAGGGAGCGTTATGGTAACCAGCCCCTATAGAAGCATCGCCATGAACCGTTTTCGGATTGCCCCCGGCCGGGAAGAGGATTTTCTGGAGGTGTGGCGCAACTGCGACTCCCACCTCGATGAAGTGCCCGGCTTCAAGAAGTTCAAGATGCTCCAGGGCGACAACCAGGATGACCACACCGTCTTCATCTCGCACAGCGTCTGGGAGAGTGAAGACGCCTTCCGCGCTTGGACCCAGTCCGAGGCCTTCCGCAAGGCCCACGCTAACGCCAAGTTGCCAGGAGGTATTTACCTTGGCCCGACGAAGTTCGAAGGGTATGAAGTGGTGCTTTAACACTTCGCTGTCCAACCACTCATTTAATGCTGCCGCTTACGAGCGGCAATGTTGTGTTGAGCCTGCCTGAAAAATTGGCGAGCGAAGGTTTGCGACCTATGGCTGACGACCGTCATCGAATTTACGCGTGACCGAAGGTAAATTTGTGGATAGGGTATGATTGAATCGGGCAAATCAAGCGGGCACGCGAATAATGGATATACTGCCTGACAAAGGGTCGGCGTTATATTGATCATTAAGTTACGGGCTGCGCTTGGGCTGCATAACATCAATAAACGCGCCGGCGCGTTTATTGATGTTACGTGGTTGGGCGTATAATCACTGTTAGGCGTAAATAGAGTGAGAGATTAGTGCCAATTTCAGATGTAGTGTTCCTCGAGGGAAATGATCCTGAGGAAGTGGTGAATAGCGAAGATCCGTATTCATACGGGAAATGGTTTAACGCGAAAAATATCGACATGATCCCGCTATCCCAGCTTGGTGACATTCTCGGTGTCTCCTCATATAAGGAGCTGATGAAAGGGTTTCAGCCCGTTCATCCACCGGAAGGGGAGGCCCTTATTTTGTCATTTCCTCAAGCCCTCCAGGATAAGATTAAGAATCTGAATGACGATGAAATATCCGAAGTAATTGGCAGATGGTCAAAAATTGAAGAATTTCATGGTGCTCCTGAAGAGCCACTTAGACAGTATTTAGCTGGTTTGCGGGAGTTTCTGAATGAAAACTCAGGTTACGCCAATCTGTTCTTATCAGTTTAGGTGTCAGTGCCTAACAAGCGCAGGCACAGGGACAAATTTTCCGCTGCGCTTCAAATTTGCCCGTGCTGTGGGCGTTATGTGCTTGGAGGGAAATCATGGATTCAAAGGAAGTTGTCTTGGCATTTTGGGATGCAATGAAAACTAATGATTTCGCGAAAGCAAGTGAGTGGCTTAGTCCTGATTTTGAGGGTTTTTGGCCTCAATCTGGTGAGCTTATTGTTGGACGAGACAATTTCACCGCGATCAACTCCTATTATCCAGCAAATGGCACTTGGAAATTCGTCGTTCATTCAATCGTCTGTGATGGCGAAACCGTAGTCACTGATGTTTTTATAACTGATAGCGTTCAAAAGGCGCGTGCTATTACGTTCCATACTGTAGAAAATGGACTTATTCGTAAGCAAAAAGAATTCTGGCCTGACCCAATGGAGGCGCAACAATGGCGTTCCAAGTGGGTAAAAGTGGTGTAAGAGTTGGCTACGCACATAACAAGTCGATTAAGGCGGACTGCAAAAGCGTGGCGGTCTTATTTTAAATTGGATTTATGTGTTTACGGTGGTAGTTTTAGATCTAGTGGGACGTTTGCAGTCACTTAGCAAAGCGTTATATTTTTAATTGAGATTCGAGATTATGGAAGAAAGAATTCAAGCTTATTTGAAAGAATATCTAAGCTCATTACCTGGCAAAACTGCGGAAAAATATACGTCTTTCAGTGCTGATTATTTCTGCGCAGATGAGTACAACGCCAATGTATGCGCCGACTTAATACTGCGCGGAGAAAAACGTGCCTCGTGCAGTCTGGAGTATTGGTACAGTCACGAGGGTGAACCCATGCCAGAAGTTGGTCATCTTCAAGTAGTGACGGATTGGGATGGGGCACCTGTCTGTATCATCGAACTCACCTCCGTTAGTAAGTGTAAATACAGCGATGTGACAGCGGCGTTTGCAGCAGAAGAAGGCGAGGGCGACAAGTCATTAAAGTGGTGGCGAGAAGCCCATTGGGAATTTTTTAGCTTAGAGTTCAGCGAACTGGGTGTTGAGCCAACAGAAGATATGCTGTTGGTTTTAGAACGCTTCAAGGTCGTCTATAAATAAAATAAAAAAACGGTTCAAGATAGACTGCCAACGCGTGGCATTTTTTTAAATTAGCATGTGTACTTACGGTTGTTATTTTAGGTTTATTGGTTTTGCGTTGTCAGCCCCTTAACCGGACGTTAACTGGCAGGAGAGAAATGGAAATTCAGCTAATCAAAATTAAAGAGCAAGAGCGCAAGGTACTTGAGAACCTGTTTTCCTATTACATATACGATATGACCGAGTATATGAAATGGAATCCTGACCATGAGGGTAAATTTAGTTACGACGTTTCAAAGTTTGACGTTTACTGGGAGCAGGAAGATTGTATCCCTTACTTTATTTACGTGGGTTCCGAACTGGCTGGTTTTGTGTTGATTCGTCGTTATCCTGGCGATTTATCAATATACGATGTCGCCCAGTTTTTCGTACTTCGTAAGTTTAAAGGTCAAGGAATAGGTAAAAATATTTTTTCGCAGGTGGTTAAGGCGTTTCCTGGTAAGTGGCAAGTTCGTATTCTTCTGGAGAACTCCGGCGCCCTGAGCTTCTGGGAATCTGCCGTTTCCAATGTCGTGGGTGAAGGTTACAGCTTGTCACAAGCTAAAGATGTCGATCTTCTAATGTTTTTTATCCACTTCGAGACAGCTAGTTAAAACGCGTTTAAAACGGGTTCGCAACGCTCGACTATTTTGGTTTAAGTTGAATTTCGTGTTTAAGGGTAAGGGACGATGGTTTAGGTGTGGTGGTCGGCGTTGCTCACCCCTTGACGCGGCGTTATATTGCAAATGAGTTTCATCGTATAAAAAGGAATATAAATGGTTGTGCTTCGGGAAATGCGAAAAGAAGAATATCCCACTTATTGTCAGTATTTTATTGACGACTACGGCCGGGAAATAGCCCAAAACTATGGGCACTCCATAGAGTGGGGAGTTGAGCTGGCTAAGAAGGATCTCCAACGTTGCTTTCCCAATGGTTTACAGGGGAGTGAGCATTCACTGTTGTGCATTGATGCTGACATTGATGGGCAGCTAAAGCATGTAGGTTATTTGTGGCATTCGATCAATGCTGAAGATAAGTCGACATATATTTGTGATTTCTTCGTATTGGATGAGTTTCGGGGTTTGGGTTATGGCACCTTGGCTATTGCCGCTTTTGAACAGCAGCTAAAAGAAGCTGGTATTAATCAAATAAAGCTAAGGGTAGTTTGCCAAAATGAGCGTGCGCTCAAGCTATACCAGGAAGTCGGCTTTGCGATTACTGGTTTCAATATGTCCAAGAACATTGATGAGTAGTAGCTGCGATCTAAAAATTGTTCAGTAGATTCGGCACGCATGGCATTTTTACTAAGCATTGGCTTTAGTGATTAAGGCGATATGTGTGGGTAGCGGTATCGTGTGCCTCACATCAAGATGGTTAGCCGCAGTTAAGTGCCCGTCGTTTATAACGGGCTCTCAACACTTGCCGACATCCCCTAAAAAAACGCCAACCCACTTGCCAGCAGTACGCTATACACCAGCGTGGAAAGCGCCGTCTTCTTCAACATTCCGGTCAGGGTTTCACCGTCGCGGGTGTGGCCAAGCGTTCTAGCGGCATCAGAGAGGGGCTTTGCCACCAGCAGGCAGCTCCAGCCCAGCCAGGGCACCGGTAGGAGTAGCAGGTAGGCCAGGGTCAGCAGTAGCGCCGTGCCCAGCAGCGCCCAGTGATAACGAAGGGCGCTTTCGCGGCCGAGCTTGACCGCCAGGGTCAATTTGCCATTACGTGCGTCGCTTTCGATATCGCGCACGTTGTTCACGTTCAGTACGGCGGTGCATAACAGACCACAGGCCGCGGCGGGGAGTATCGAAAGCCCGCTTATGTGCTGCGTATGAAGATAATACGTGCCCAGTACCCCCAGTAGCCCGAAGAACAGGAACACGGCGATATCGCCCAGCCCCCGGTAGCCGTAAGGCTTGCCGCCAAGCCCAACGGTATAGGTAACCGCCGCCAGCAGGGACGCCGCCCCCAACAGCAAAAACGCCAGAATATGCCCCCACTGCCCGCCGAACGCGGCCAGTAATAGCCCGCTTCCCAACACCGCGGCCGCCCCGGCGGTGACCACCATGCCCCGGCGCATTGCCGCCGCCGTCATAAGGCCCGACGATACCGCTCGCACCGGGCCGATACGCGCGTCGTCGTCGGCGCCAGAGGCCGCGTCGCCGTAGTCGTTCGCCAGGTTGGAAAGTATCTGTAGCGACATGGCCGTCAACAGGGTCAGCACGAAAATACCCGTCTCGAAACTTCCCTGCTGGGCGGCCAGCCCGCTACCCAGCAGGATGGAGGCGCAGGCCAGCGGTAAGGTGCGTGGCCGGGCCGCCAAAAGCCAGGTTTTGAAGTCAGGGTATCGTCTGAAATGGACCATCGATTACTATCTCTTTTAATAACATGGGTTAAGAAATGGCGAGTTGGCTCATCCTGCAAGCAACTCAGGCAAAAATGTAGGTGAATGGCCGGTTAAGTGATGAAACATAGACATATGTCATAAAGCGCCAGCCCACTTTCAACCACACTAAGGGTGTTCCCTTTTGAAAAGGAGTCTACGAAATGATCGGCGACTTATTTAGGAAAAACAAATATATGGCCTTCGTGTGGTTGGTGTTGCGCCTTTACCTGGGCGTGACCTGGCTCATGCTGGGTATCGGCAAGATCACCGGGGGCTTCGATGCTCAGGGCTTTTTGAGTAATGCCGTCGCCAACCCGGTCATGCGCGAGGGTAGCATGGTGTACCCCAACTACGTGGCCTTTCTGGAACACTTCGCACTGCCTTATGCCGAAGTGTTCAATGTGGTCATTCCCATAGGCGAAATACTGGTCGGGCTTGGGCTGATCGCGGGCGTTTTGACGTCGTTTGCCGCTTTTTTCGCCATCGTCATGAACATGTCCTTCTTGATGGCGGGCACCGTCTCGACCAACCCGTGGATGATCGCGCTCACTTTCTTCTTGCTGGTTGCCGGCGCCAATGCAGGCCGCTTTGGCGGAGACCGCTGGGTGCTACCCTATATCAAACACCGGTGGCTGGGTGTCCGCCATTCTTGAGTCTAACCACCTCTACATCGGGCCGTCGCATTGTGCAGCAGGTAAAGAAAATAGGTGCTCAATGAAGCCATCAGCAACCCCGGTCGTCGAGCTAAAGCGCCAGTTGGAAGCGCTTTGCCCTGACGACCGGCGGGGATTTATACGTCTGAGTACGCCTTGCCCGTGTGGCCCTTTGATGGATTGGCTGAACGGGCAGAGCGCGTTACCCAGGCTTTACTGGAAAGCGCGGGAAGCCGAGGCGCCGGAATACGCCATAGTGGGCGCCGCCCGGGCGTTTAATACCCTGGCGGCGCTGCATGGCGACCAGTGGGCCCTGGCCGCCGAACCAGGCGCGCAGCCCGGCTATTTTGGCGGAATGGCCTTCGACCCCGGAGCACCTGGGTGGACCGGGTTCGGCGCCTGTCATTTCGTGTTGCCCCGTATAGAGCTAAAGCGCGAGGGCTCGCTTACGACCCTGTCGCTGAATCTACGCTTTGATGAGCGCCCGCGGGAGCAGGAGCTGGCCGAGGCCCGGGCAGCGCTCGATTCACTAATGCCCCCACGACCCTTTCCGCCCCCCGTGCCGCTTACCCTTATGCGAGACGACATACCCACGCGGGCAGAGTGGGGTGAACGGGTCAAACGCGTGACACGGCCCGAGCAATTGAATGAAACGCCCAAGGTCGTGCTTTCACGCGAGACACGCCTGACGAGCAGTGAACTGCCGGACCCCTGGGCGCTGCTGGCGCGTTGGCAGGCGAAAGCCACCGGGTGTTTTCAGTTTGGTATTCAGTTCACCCCCGATGAGGCGTTTATTGGTTGCCCGCCGGAGCGGCTTTATGGGCGTGAAGGTCGCCACGTGGCGAGCGAAGCCCTGGCGGGCACGACACGCCGCGGGCGCGATGCTAAGCAGGATAGTGAACTGGCGGACGCACTGCTTCGGGATACCAAGAACAGTCTGGAAAACCAGTGTGTGTATCATCAGATACTGACCCAGCTAAAACCGCTTTCGCGCCAGGTAGGCATGGGTGAGGCGCACATCGTTACGCTGCGTTCGGTGCAGCATATCCGCCGCCTCATTCATGCCGAGCTTCACCCCGAGGTGACCGATCAGCAGCTTTTGATGCGCCTACCGCCCACGCCAGCGGTGGGGGGCGTGCCGCACGCCGCGGCGCTTTCGTTCATTCAGCGCCATGAAAGCCATCAGCGCGGTTGGTACGCGGGGGTGGTCGGGCGCATTAGTCATGCCAATAGCGACCTGGCGGTGGCGATCCGCTGTGCCCATGTAGGCGCCGATACGATTCGCCTCTATGCCGGCGCCGGTATCGTGGAAGGCTCTGAACCCGAGGCTGAATGGCGCGAGCTGGATAGTAAAATTGCCGATATCATGGCGCTTTTGGGTATGGGGTAACACACATGACCACGCCTGCTTCAATGCCTGGCTTTGCAACGCATCACGCCACTTTCAATCACCTCTGGGCCGCGCTGATGCTGGAGGAGCTTTATCGCCTGGGGGTGCGCGATGTCGTGCTGGCGCCGGGCTCGCGTTCGGCCCCGTTGACGGCGGCGGCCAGCGAACATGCGGGGCTAAACTGCCACTGCCATTTCGACGAACGCGGGCTTGGCTTTCTCGCGCTTGGCATGGCCCGGGGCAGCCATCGGCCGGTCGTGATCATCACGACCTCGGGGACGGCGGTCGCCAATCTTTATCCGGCGGTCGTGGAAGCCAAATTGACCGGCGTGCCGCTGGTGGTGATCTCCGCCGACCGGCCGATCGAGCTATTGGATAACGGCAGCAACCAGGCGATCGATCAGCGGGATATTTTCGCCCGCCACACGGTCGAGCACCGCGATTTGCCGCCGCCAGCCGCTGAGATGCAAGCGGCTTTTTTGCTGAGTACCATCGACCACTGTGTCGATCGACAGCGCCGCACGCCTGGGCCTATCCATATTAACTGCCGGTATCGCGAACCGCTCTACCCGGGTCGCGAGTTACTGGATGCCACCCACTATCTTGCCCCGCTAGGCCGCTGGCAGGCAGGCACCGCCCCCTGGAGTGATTGGCAGGCGCCTGTGGAAACCCCTGCACACACTAGCGCGTGCGATAGCGAGTGGGAGGTGTTTTCTCGAAAGCAGGGCATGATTGTCGTGGGCAATATCGAGGGAAGCGCCCATGCCCCCCACCAGGTAGCGAAAATCGTCGAGCTCTCCAAACAGTTGGGCTGGCCTTTATTGGCCGACCTGCAAAGCCAGCTTCGCTTCGATCCACAGAACCTGGTGTATTTCGACCTGGCCCTTCATGACCCGCAGTTTTACGAAGAGCTTGCCCGGGCCGAGGTACTGCTGCAGTTCGGCGGGCGGCTGATTTCCAAGCGGTTGACCGGCTTTATCGCGCAAAAGCCCTGGCAGGACACCTGGCTGGTCGATCCGCTGCCGCAACGGCTCGACCCCGATTACGTGATCAGGCGCCGCTGGGTCAGCCCGCCCGACGCGTTCATTGAAGCGTTGCCCACACTCGCCGAGCGGCCGCCCTGGCACCGGTTGGACAGCCTTCAGCGGCGCACCCGCGAGTGTGTCGACGCGCGATGTGCTGCGTTTTCCGAACTGGGGGTGTGCCACCAGCTGGCGCAACAGGCGAAAGGGCAGCTGGTGGTCGGCAATAGCCTGGTGGCGCGGCTGATGAATATGCTGGGCACCTCCCGTGAAATGCCCCTGCGGGTATTCACCAATCGCGGCGCTTCCGGCATCGATGGCCTAACGGCCACGGCCTACGGCCTCAGTTGTACCCATCCAGGGCCCACCACCCTCGTGCTGGGGGACACCAGCGCCCTGCACGACCTCAACAGCCTGGCGCTGCTGAAACAGGCGGCGCACCCCTTGGTGGTGGTCATTCTCAATAACGATGGCGGCAGCATTTTTCATATGCTGCCGGTGCCCAAAGAAGGCGAGCAGTTGGAGCGCTACTTTCGCCAGCCCCACGGGCTAAGCTTTGAGCATGCGGCTTCGATGTTCGGGCTTGCGTACGCCGCGCCCGATTCGCTCGATGCCTTTACCGCGGCCTACCAGCAGGCCCTCGAGACCGGCGTTACGCTGATCGAAATCAGCTTGCCTCATCAGCAGGTAGCGGATGAGCTGGCGGCCCTGGGCACAGCGATTCGAGAGGCCTGATATGAGCGACTCTACCAGGCATTCTTCCAGCCATTCTTCCAACCCGCCCCTGATAATGCTGCATGGCCTGTTAGGCGACCGGCACGACTGGATAAAGGTCCGTGACCAGTTGGCGGGGAAGGGTATTCCGACGCTGGCACTGGACCTGCCCGGCCACGGCGAGAACCACGGCGTGCAGGTAAGCTCTTTCGACGCATTTCATCACTGGTTGGGCAACACCTTGAACGCCCGGGGCATCGACCGCTACTGCTTGCTGGGGTATTCCCTGGGCGGGCGGCTGGCGCTTTATCACGCCAGCCGCCAACCGCCGGGGCTTCAAGCGTTATGGCTGGAGAGTGCCCACCCCGGGCTACCCGAAAGCGAGCGGCCGGGGCGTCTTGCGCATGATGAACGCTGGGCAATACGCTTCGAGCAGGAACCGCTTCAAAGCGTGCTCGCCAACTGGTACCAGCAGCCCGTATTTGCCGATCTCTCCACCGCGGCGCGCAGCCAGCAGTGCAAGCGCCGGGGTCACAATATCGGTAAGTCCGTAGCTTGCATGTTGCGGGCCACGTCGCTGGGGCATCAGCCCTCTCAGTGGCAGTGGCTGGCAGACACCTCGTTGCCGGTCGGCTACCTGTCCGGCCTTCACGACGCCAAATTCAACGGCCTGGCGACCCGCCTGGCAGCGGCGGCGCCCCACATAGCGCATGCCCCCCTCGAAGGGGGGCACAATCTGCATTCCGAGCAGCCCGGCCAGGTCGCGCGGCAGTTGGAAAGCTGGTATCGCGCGCTCCTTTAAGGGCCCTTTGCTCAGTGGATCAGCAGCAGCCACGGAAGCCCGACCGCCAACCAGACCAACAGAAACAGCAGGCCGAAGACCGCCCCTAGCCGCCACCAAAGGCCGCCCGGCAGGTAGCCGCTGCCGTAGTAGACAGGGCTTGGGCCGGTGCCGTAGGGCGTCAAAATGCCCATGAAGCCAAGCGTGGGGAGCAGCAGCAGAACGAACAGCTCCATATCCAGCCCCGCGATGCCCGAGGCCGCCGCCAGCATGACCGGCAGTAAAGCCGTCACGTGGGCGGTAACGCTGGCAAACAGGTAGTGGAGCAGATAGAAAATCACGGTGAGCGCGACCATGGCCATCACGGGGTTGAAGCCGCTGATCTGCCCGCCGACCACGCCACCGAACCAGTTGACGAACCCGACCTGGCTCAGCCCGCCGGCCAGGGCCACCAGGGTGGCAAACCAGACAAAGGTATTCCAGGCCGCGCGGTTATCGAGAATATCGTTCCAGTCGATGATGCCGGTCAGCAGCATGGCGCAAATGACCACCAGGCCCACCAGGGACGCCGAAATGATGTCGCCGCCAAAGATCCACAGCAGTAAGGCCGTGACCACCATAACGACCAAAAGGATTTCATGGCGAGTCAAGCGGCCCAGCTTGACCAGTTCTTGGCCGGCCCAGTCGGAAATTTCATTACCCGCTTTTACCTCTGGGGCGCACAGCCAGTAGCACAACAAGGGCACCAGGAGTAGCAGGAAAATACCCACCGGCGCGACCGCCATGAACCACTGCCCCCAGTTGATATGCAGGCCGGTGGCACTTTCGGTCAGTGCGATGGCCAGCAGGTTGGGGGCCAGTGCGGTCAGAAACAGCGAGCTTGTGACACAGGTGGACACGATGGCCGTCCACATCAAAAAGCTGCCCATGCGCTTCATGCTGGGGTCGTTGGGGTGGGAATCGTAAAGCGGCGGCAGGTTGCGAATCACCGGGTAGATGGTGCCGCCGCTGCGCGCGGTGTTGGAGGGCGTGAACGGCGCCAGAATCGCATCCGCGATCATGACCGCGTAACCCAGCGTTAGGGTGCGCTTGCCCATGGATTTCACCAGCCAAAGCGAGATGCGCCGCCCCAGGCCGGTTTTCTCATAGCCAAGGGCAAACATGAAGGCGCCAAAAATCAGCCAAACGGTCGAGTTGGTGAAGCCCGAGACCGCCCAGGCGAAGGCCTGGTTGGCAGCATTGAAGCCTTCCACTGCCAACTGCTCCGGCGAAAACAGTACCCATTGCGAAAGCAGCGCGGCCAGCGTCACCCCGAGTAGGCCAACGACTGCACCGGGCAGGGGCTCGAGTATCAGCCCGACCACACAGCCCAGAAAAATGGCAAAAAAGTACCACGCATGCGGTGCCAGCCCCGATGGCGCGGGTATCAAGGCAACGACGATGGCGACAAAAAGGGGTGCTAACAACTTCCATAACGGCACGGGTTGAGCACGACTGGTCATGTTGCCCTCTCTTATAGCGGGTCAGGTCAGAAAATTACCCGTAAATCACTTACGGGAGGAAAAAGTGGGGGTCAGTGGCCTCCTTGTACGCGGCCTGAAAGACGCCGGCGCAACGTCACGGTGGGTGGAGATATGACTGTAATACGTGCGCCCAAGGCCTTTGATTGACGTGTGTCAATAGTTCTTTGGATTAAGGCGCGGTCAATAACTTTGACGTGCCGGGGTATGGTAATTTCAAACCAGAAAAGAGTGCCGTAGAGCGCTTTATCGGTAAGCTCTTAACCTGGCCAGCGGAAGGGGGTGCCATGCGTCAGCAGGATTTCGATATTGTCATCGTAGGGGGAGGCGGTGCGGGGTTGCGCGCTGCGATAGGCGCGGCCGAGGCCGCCAAAGAGCAGGGTACCTCGCAGCGTATTGCAATGCTCTCCAAGGTCTATCCCATGCGCTCGCATACCGTAGCCGCCGAAGGTGGCGCGGCGGCGGTTACCAGCAGCGACGACACCCACCAAGCTCACTTCGATGACACCGTCTCCGGCGGCGACTGGCTGGTCGAGCAGGGCGTGGTGGATTACTTCGTTCATCATGCCTATCAGGAGCTGGTGCAGATGGAGCGCTGGGGCTGCCCCTGGAGTCGTAAAGACGACGGCCAGGTGCAGGTGCGCCGTTTTGGCGGCATGAAAACCGCCCGCACCTGGTTTGCCGCGGATAAAACCGGCTTTCACATGCTGCATACGCTCTTTCAGACCTCGCTCAAATACCCGGAGATCGAGCGCTTCGATGAGTATTTCGTGCTCGACCTGGCCGTTCACGAAGGCGCGGTCATCGGCGTCATTGCGCTGCAGATCGCGACCGGCGAGCTGACGCTGCTGCGCGCCAAGGCGGTGGTGTTGGCCACCGGCGGCGCCGGGCGCCTGTTTCGCTTCAATACCAATGCAGGCATCGTCACCGGCGACGGCATGGCGATGGCCTACCGCCACGGCGTAGCGCTGCGCGATATGGAGTTCGTGCAGTATCACCCTACCGGGTTGCCCGGTTCCGGCATTCTGATTACCGAAGCGTGCCGCGGCGAAGGCGGAATTCTGCTCAATAAGGACGGCTACCGTTACTTGCAGGATTACGGCCTGGGCCCGGAAACGCCGCTGGGCCAACCGGAAAACAAGTACATGGAGCTGGGCCCGCGGGACAAGCTCTCCCAGGCGTTTTGGCAGGAGCAGCAGGCCGGGCGCACCGGCAAATTCGGCGACAGCGACGTGGTGTATCTCGACCTTCGCCACCTGGGTGAGAAAACCATCCTCGAGCGCCTGCCGTTCATCTGCGAGCTGGCCAAATCCTATATCAACGTCGACCCGGTGAAGGAACCTATCCCCATTCGCCCCGCCGTTCACTACACCATGGGCGGGATCGAGACCAACCCACAGTGCGAAACCTCGATCACTGGGCTCTACGCCGCCGGGGAGTGTGCCTCGGTGGGCTTGCACGGCGCCAATCGTTTGGGCTCCAACTCACTCACCGAACTGCTGGTGTTTGGCCGCCTGGCCGGTGAACAGGCAAGCCGGCGTGCGGCACACACCGAGTGGGCCGATAGCGCTCTTCTACACGCCCAGGCCGAGCGCCAACAGGCCACGCTTGCGCGCCTTTGCGATGGCGGCGGCAGCGGCGAGAACTGGGTGGATCTCAAACATGCCATGGTGCAGGCCATGGAAAGCGGCTGTGGTATCTACCGCACCGAGGAGAGCATGGCCCAGGCGTTGGCACAAATTCGAAAACTGCGCGCGCGCTACCGCGAGATTCGTGTCAACGATACCAGCAAGATATTCAATACCGAGCTTCTGGAGTGCCTCGAACTTGGGTGTGGCCTGGATATCGCCGAAGCCTCGTGCCTTGGTGCCCTGGAGCGGCGTGAATCCCGCGGTGCCCACCAGCGTCTGGACGAAGGGATGCAAACGCGGGACGACGTTAACTACCTCAAGCACAGCCAGGTGTTCTATCAAGGCGAGGCGCCTGCCGAGCTGCACTGGCAGGAGGTCGATGTACGCTTTTCCGCCCCGGCAGAACGGGCCTATGGGGATGCCGGTAAAGGGGGCAAGGTATGAACAAGACCATCAGCGTTAAGCGCTACGTACCCGATAACGCGGCGGAGTCCTACTGGCAGGCCTTCGAGCTGCCGGTTGATGACAGCACGTCGCTACTGGACGCCCTCAACCATATAAAAGAGCAGTTGGATAGCACGCTGAGCTACCGCTGGTCGTGTCGCATGGCGATCTGCGGCTCCTGTGGGGTCATGGTGAACGGCATTCCCAAGCTCGGCTGCAAAACCTTTTTGCGCGATTATGACGGCGAGATCCGTATCGAGCCGCTCGCCCACTTTCCGGTACAGCGCGACCTGGTCGTGGACATGGAGATCTTTCTCGAGCACCTGGCGGCGGTGAAGCCCTACCTGATTGACGACAATCCGGTAAAACCTTACGACCCTAAAGCGCCGGAAACCTATAAGCAGTCGCCGGCGCAGCTTGCCCGCTACAAGCAGTTCGCCAACTGCATCAACTGCGGGCTCTGCTACTCGGCGTGCCCGCAGTTCGGGCTCAACCCCGAGTTTCGGGGCCCGGCGGCGATCGCGCTGGCCCACCGTTATAACCAGGACAGCCGCGACCACGGCAAAAAGCAGCGTATGGCGGAGCTTAACCGCCATGAGGGCGTGTGGAGCTGCACCTTCGTCGGCTTTTGCTCGAAGGTGTGCCCGAAGCACGTCGACCCCGCCGCGGCGGTGAACCAGGGCAAGGTCGAAGCGGCCAAGCATACCTTGATCGCCTTGTTCAAAGGCGATGAGATGAACGGCGAGGGGAAGGCGCATGAATAAAACATCATCGCAACGCTTGCCGCCACTGAAACGCAACTGGTGGCTAAAGCATCGGTTTTTCAAACTTTATATGCTGCGTGAAGCCACGGTCTTGCCGCTGGTGTTTTTCCTGCTTTGTTTGATGGCGGGAATGGTGGCGCTCGTTCAGGGGGCGGATAGCTGGCAGGGCTGGGTGGGCTTCATGGGCTCGCCGGTGGTGTTGGCGCTGAACCTTCTGGCGCTTGCCGCGAGCCTTTATCACGCCGCCACGTTCTTTGTGCTGTTTCCACGGGTCATGCCGCTGCGCATCGCGGGCCGTAGCCTGCCTGACAATATGATCGTGGCGGGGCAGTGGGCAGGTGTGGTGGTCGTCGCGCTACTGTTCTTCTGGTTATTGGGGAGGGCCTGAATATGAGCAAGCAAGCCATGAGTAAACCCGGCAGCCCACAGGCGGCCCCCCACCAACAAGCCTTCGATGAGCCGCTTTGGTGGGGGCTTTTCAGCGCGGGCGGCGTCTGTTTTGCGGTCCTTTTGCCTGCCGTCATCCTGTTTATTGGCGTTTTGTTGCCGCTTGGGCTGCTGCCCGCCGACGCGCTAAGCTACGGGCGGGCCACGGCGCTACTGTTCAGCGTACCGGGCTTTTTGTTTGTCGGCGCAGTGGTGTGCCTGCCGCTCTTTCATGCCGCTCACCGGCTGCGCCATGGCCTGTTCGATATAAGCGTGGGCCGCGACGGCTTCAACAAGAAACTGATGTACGGCGCGGCGGCGCTGCTGAGTATGCTGGCATTAGGCCTGGTGGTGGCCGGTATGCTGAGCTGACCGGCGCACGGGACGCAGAACGCCTTAACCGATTAAAAGAGACTGACATGATTAACGGACTGACTGAATCAGAACTCTATGCCCCCATCGCGTGGCAGGACAACTCCGCAGACTACCAGGATATTCTGTATCACACCTCGAGCGAGGGCGTGGCCCGCATTACCATCAACCGCCCCGAGGTGCGCAACGCCTTTCGCCCGCAAACGGTCAATGAAATGGCCCAGGCACTCAACCGCGCCCGCCACGACAGCGCCATTGGCGCCATTCTACTGACCGGCGCCGGTGATAAAGCGTTCTGCTCCGGCGGCGACCAGCGTATTCGCGGCGACTACGGCGGCTACCAGGACGAAGAGGGCACCCATCACCTCAACGTGTTGGATTTTCAGCGCGATATTCGCACCTGCCCGAAGCCGGTGGTGGCCATGGTGGCCGGCTACGCCATTGGCGGCGGCCACGTGCTGCACCTGATGTGCGATTTGACCATCGCCGCCGACAACGCCGTGTTCGGCCAGACCGGACCCAAGGTCGGCTCGTTTGACGGCGGCTACGGCGCTTCCTATCTGGCGCGCATCGTGGGTCAGAAAAAGGCCCGGGAGATCTGGTTTTTGTGCCGCCAGTACAGCGCCGAACAAGCGCTCGACATGGGTCTGGTCAACCACGTGGTGCCTTTGGCAGAGCTCGAACGCGAGAGCGTGCGCTGGTGTCGCGAGATGCTCCAGCACAGCCCCATGGCGCTGCGCTGCCTGAAGGCCTCGCTGAACGCCGACTGCGACGGCCAGGCGGGGCTTCAGGAGCTGGCCGGCAACGCCACCATGCTCTACTACATGACCGAAGAGGGCCAGGAGGGGCGCAACGCGTTCAATGAAAAGCGCCGCCCGGACTTCTCCCGCTACCCGCGTAACCCCTGATGGCGCGGGCGCTCTACCGCTACGCGCTGGCGCTGACTAAGCCGCTGATCTTCAACGGCCAGCGGCTGACCCACCGCGAAGGGCTGCTGGTCGAGGTTGACGGCCAGTGGGGCGAGATCGCCCCGCTGCCGGGCTTCTCCCGCGAGACACTGGCCCAGGCCGAAGCCGAGGCGCTTGACTGCCTTGCCGCCCTCGAGCGCGGCGAACCCATCGCCCCGCAGCTTGCCTCGGTGCAGTTTGGCCTCGACTGCGCCCGGCGCGCCTGGCCCGAACACTTACCCGAGGCGGCGGCTCCTTATCCGCTGCTCCAGGGTACGCCCGCCTATCTGATGGTCGCTATCGAAGTCCGCCTCAAGGCCTGGCGAGCGGCGCCGCCTGCGCACCTCAAACTCAAGGTCGCCCGCTACCCCCTCGATGAAGAGCTGGCGCTCATCAAGCGGCTAAGCGAGCGCCTGCCCACCACCCGGCTGATCCTCGATGCCAACGGGGGCTTTACCCGCGAGCAGGCGCTGCGCTTTTGTGCCCGGCTGCCCGAGGGGCAGGTCGATTATCTGGAAGAACCCTGCGCCGCGCTTGCCGACACCCAGGCGGTGGCCGAGGCGACCGGGGTGGCCTTCGCGCTGGACGAAACGCTCTCGCAGCAGCGCCCCTGGCAGCCCCACCCGCAGCTCGCCGCGCTGGTCATCAAGCCCACGCTGGTTGGCTCGCTCTCCAAATGCCAAGCGCTGGTCGAACGCGCCCGGGCGCTGGGGCTTGGCGTGGTGGTCTCGTCGAGCTTCGAATCCGACCTGGGGCTAGGCGTGCTTTCGCGCCTTGCCCGGGAGTGGGCGCCGGGCCAGCCGCCGGGGCTCGATACCGCGGACTCGCTTGCGGAGCGCGTCACCGATGAGCGCGGCGCGGTCCTGCGTGAGCGCTGCCAGTGCCTTTTCCGCGCCGAGTGAGACGCCATTACGTTCCCCGTTATCCACTTCATTCAGCCATCGTCAGGAGTGTTGCGTGACCGAGCCATGCCCCATCCATTACTGGGCCACCCAGACCCCCGAACATACTGCGATCGAAGCGGGCGACCTGCGGCTAAGCTACCGCGACCTGGACCGCCGCGTGGCAGCGCTGGCCCAGCAGTTGGCGCGCCAAGGCGTGGCGCCCGGCGAGCGGCTGCTGGTGCCCGCCCGAGGATCACTCGAGGCGCTGTTGCTGGCCTGGGCCTGCCTGCGCGCCCGCGTGGTGTTCTGCCCGGTCAACCCGGCATTTCCCGCCGCCCAGCAGCTCGCCATGGCGGGGCGCCTGCCCGCGCGTTTCGTGGCCCAGCCCGAAGGCGTCAGCGCGGAGCTTACAAGCGCCAAGGCGCTGACGCCGCTGGCGCTGGACTTCACCGCCGAGGCCGAACCGGGCGAACCCACCCTCGACCCACGCCAGCCCAGCAACACGATTTTCACCTCCGGCTCCAGCGGCACGCCCAAAGCGGTGCAGCACCGGCTGGGCAACCACCTGGCCTCGGCGCGGGGCTCGGCGTCGTTTATTCCCGTGGATCAAACGAGCGGCTGGCTGCTCTCGCTTCCGCTTTTTCATATCGGCGGCTACGCCATCGCCTTTCGGGTCTTTCTGGTCGGCGGGCGCGTCATTATCGACGACGGCTCGCCCTTATTGGCGCGCCTCGAGCAGCGGCCGATCACCCATCTTTCGCTGGTGCCCACCCAGCTATGGCGGCTGCTGCACGCGGGCTTTGACCCGCAAAAGACCAAACTGCGCGAGCTGCTGCTGGGCGGCGCGGCGATCCCCACGCCGCTGGTCGACAAGATGACCGCGCTGGGTTTAACCCCTAAAGTGAGCTATGGGCTCTCGGAGATGGCAAGCCAGGTATGCACCGGCCTGCCCGGCGACCCCGGCGTGGTCGGCGTACCGCTACCCGGGCGCGAGGTACGCATCAAAGACGGCGAGATTCAGGTGCGCGGCGAAACGCTCTTCGACGGCTATTTGCGCGAAGGGCAGCTCGACCCAGCGGTGGATAGCGAGGGCTGGTTTGCCACCAAGGACAAGGGCCACTTCACCGAACAAGGCGAGCTGGTCGTCGAAGGACGGCTAGACAACGCCTTTATCTCCGGCGGCGAAAACATCCAGCCCGAAGCCATCGAACAGCGCCTGGTCAACCACCCCGGCATCGCCCAGGCGCTGGTGGTGCCCGTACCCCACCCGGAATGGGGCGAACGCCCGGTGGCGTTTATTGACTACCACGCCGAGGCGGTGGCCGAAGCCGCGCTCGATGCCTGGGTACGTGAAGCGCTGCCCGGTTTCATGGCGCCGGACGCCTGGCTTGCCTGGCCCGAAGGCGTGGGCTTCAAGCCTTCGCGGCAGGCGTTTGCGGCGAAGGCGCGGGAAGTGCTTGAACCAGCCGAAAAGGTCAGCGAGTGAAGACCTACGACCTATGGCTGACGGCTGTCATCAAATTTACGCGTGACCGAAGGTAAGTTTGTGGATAGAGTATGATTTAATCGAGCAACGTGGGCGGGCACGCGAACAGTGGATATGCAGGCTGCAAATTGATCGGCGCTATATTGATCAGTGAGTTACGTTTTGTGTGTCGGCTGCATAACATCAATAAAAGCGCTGGCGCGTTTATTGGTGTCATGTGGCTGGGCGTATAATTCACTGTTAGCATTCATCGAGAAGTGTCATGGATAAAAAAAAACATAATTGATAGTTGCAGAGAAAAAGAATTCCATGCTTATGGAACAATAAGGATTTTTGAAAAACGAGCTAGAAATCTTCAAGTTCGTAGAACTTGGATAACCTTTCTTGGAATCGTAATTCCACTTGTGGTTGGTTCTATAGTTTTAGCGTTTGGAACACTAACTGCCGCGCTACCATATCTACTAACTTTTGCAGGTGTAGTTAGTACAATACAACTTATTTTATCTACATGGTCAATCGTATCTCGGTGGGATGAGAAGTATGATTATGCTATTGAGTCAGTAAGGGATAACACATATCTATACAATAAGTTTAAAGCTTTGGCAGAGAGGCCACCTAACGACCTTGATGTAAAATTTTTTGAGTTGACGAAAGAAAATGAAAGACGTGAATCAGCTGACATAACTAAGCACATTACCGATAAAGAAAAACGTTATGCCAATTATTTGTCATTAAAGTATTACAACAAGCCTTGCCATGTGTGCAATGAGATACCCAAAACATCAAAACCCTCTAAATGTGATGGTTGCGGTAATTTTTAACAAAGGAGTAAGTGATGAATCAAAATGTAGCTAAGTTTATTAAGGCGTTTCAATCGCTTTCAACTGATGAAAAGCGTCAGGTAATGGAAATAGCTAAAGCGCTAAATGATGCTGGCCCATTCAATGAAAGTCGAATAATTAAATCATTCGGCTTAGAGTCAATGGATACCACTGTAAATTTTGCGCCGGCACCAGGCCGTTGTCCAACTTGTGGTAAATAAATACTAACGAGAATTTAAGACGGTTCCAAAAATGCGTGCTGGACCCGCTTCGCTCAAACATAGCACGCATTTACTCACCGCTTGATTGGGCGTTTAATGTGACTCTCTAAGGTATCAAGATATGAGTTTTTTACACAAAAAATGGGGTATTTATGGCTCAATGCATAGCCAAATTACTTTGTAATTACGATGATAGAAATTCAGATATTGATCAAATATTGTCGCATCTAGAGTCATCAATAGAGAAAATAGTAAACGAAATCCAGGAGCTGCCAAGCCAACCTGATGAAAAATTAACACTCTATGGCCCCTACCTTGGTCGAGCATTGATGGAGTTAGCCACAACTGCAATGTTGGCAAAACTAGACCCATTAAGAATATTGATAACTAAAGGTAGGCAAACCCAGCCAGACTATGAACTAGAGCGGCCTCAGAAGGCGTCACTTAAGTGGCAGGGTGATGTAATGGGAGAGCAAGTACCTAATTTATGGGATGATAAATCTCTTAATAACCCAACTCGCGCCATTCTGGGCCGCTATAGCGTCGAACTGGTGCTGACGAAAAGTGCACAAAACCTATTAGATGAGGTGACTGAAGACGCGGTAGGTGAATGGCATCAAGATCTCACAAGCTTGGAAGCGAAGCCACTTGTTATGAAAATGATAACTCAACTTAGTAGTCTGTACTCCACATTGTCCAAAGGCATTCATCACGAATTACTAATTCCAATTGATTCAGTTTTAGACAGAGACACGGTAGTGAGCAGGCTCAATGAGACTATTTTTGTGGTGGCAACTCTTGGTTTGATAGTTTCTTTTGTTCCTCATGCGTATGCGAGAAATGACGTATCTACTAATTTTTCATTATATAAGTCAGCTAAAGAGTTAGAGGTTAACTGATGGAACATGATGCACATGAAGAGAACTCTCTTGTCTTGGCTGCTGAAGACTTTGATTTAAATAGTTTTGAAGAGTTCCATTTTTTTACAGCCCAAGATCGCAAAAATATATCAAAGTTGAGGGCGCACGGTCCAGTTTTGCTCAAGGGAGCGAGAGGCTCGGGTAAGAGTGCGTTAATGATCGAAGCACATTTAGGATTATATCCAAAAAATGAAGATAGCAATGTTATTGGGGTTTACGTGAGTCTCAGGCACCTAGAATTATTGAGATCAACAGGTGATGCCTACATAAAACTTCTTTGCAAACTAATAGCCAGAGAGGCTAATAGGAGCTTTGATAAAGAAGTCTTGCCTACTACGATTGAATCTATATTCGATTTGCAAGATGAATTAACTACTCTATCTGTCGAAGAAGATAAACGGCTAGTTCTCTTTTTTGATGACGCTGCCCACATTGGTAGAGAAGCTAATCTTAATGACTTTTTTGACGCTTTTAGAACTCTTTCAAATAGCTATATTTCATGTAAAGCGTCGATCTATCCTGGTGTAACTCGTTTTGGCACTAGATTTGATATTTATAATGATGCAACTGTAATTGATGTTAATCGATCTGAAAAATTGCCAGATTTTTCAAAGGTTTTTGAAGAAGTTGTAGAGCGCAGGTTTAGCAACTCATTGAGTCAAGATAAATTCTCAAAGTCTTTGTCCAAGCAGGACTTTTGTGACCTCGTTGGACAGTCCGTGCTTGGTAATATGAGGGCATTTATATTCGCGTGCAATGAAATTATTAGCATTGCGTCCGAATCAAAAAACATTGCATATTCCCATATATCCGAGTCATTTAAGCAGTTGTCAAGTAATTATTTTTGGCCACTCTTGGAAGAAATTAAGCCAAAGCTAGGAATGTATGAAGCAATGGTTGATCCAGCTGAACATATTGCTTTGTTGTTGTTTGAAAAGGTCGGGGGTAATAATGAAAGAGCAGTTATTATACTAAGAGAGATTTGCCATAAATATAGCAAGCCTATTGAAATATTAGAATATATCGGATTTATTTCACGTAGGGAGGTTTCTAGGGTTATGAAGTCTCGAGGGCGTGGAACCCGATATATGCTTAATGTATGTATACTTTCAGAGTATATGCCAAATGGGAGAATTAGTTCTGATGATTATGAAAAGTGGAAGAGTAGTGATGAAAAAGCTCTAGAGTTCCATCGTGGCAGCGAGTTGCTAGAGATAGAGTTACCTGAAGTTGGCGAAGATCATGACCTTGATATATTAAGAAAGCCGATAAGCATACTTTCTAAATCGAATGCCTATCCGTATGGATTGACAGAGTTAATGATCCAAAAGCTAGAGGAAAAGGGTATAGGAACTATTGAAAATCTGCTCGAAATACCAGATGAGGAAATAACTGAGATTGAACGGATTGGCGAGAAAACATTGAAAAGAATTAGAAGTACTACTAACCAGGCAGTTTGGATGTAGCACAGTTAACAAACGGCTGCACAGCGACCTATTTGAAGCCGCTTCGAGGCTCCAAGTCGGCGAATGAGCCGGGCGTTATGACTAAACGAACCGCCATCCTCCAACATCTCAAACGCCGTCTTTTTGAACCTCCCGGTAAGCATTTCGCCGCCGTTGGTGATATTTAGGCGGCGGATGGCACTAGCCTCGGCAACACCCCCTCCAACAACCGCGCCACATGCAGCAACTTCATGTCTTGGTACTTACCTGCCACCAAGTGAAGCCCCACCGGCAACCCCTGGTCATCCAGCCCGCAGGGCATGGAGGCGGCGGGTTGCTGGGTGAGGTTGAAGGGGTAGCTGAACGGGGTCCAGTCCATCCAATCCTTATAAGGCCCACCGGGCGGCACGTTATGGCCCGCCGTGAACGGTGATATCGGCATGGTGGGGGTCACCAGCAGGTCATATCGCTCGTGAAACGCCGCCATGTGGGCGGTCAGCTCGCTGCGCGCGCGCCGGGCGGCCAGGTACGCCGAAAGCGATACGTTTTGACCGCGCCGGGCAATGTCCAAAAAGCCCGGGTCCAAGGCCGCCTGCTGTGCCTCATCCAGCTTCTCCAGCGCCTGGGTGGCGCCCGCGAACCAGAGCGTATTGAACGTTTCCAGCGGGTTGTCAAAGCCCGGATCGATGCGCTCGACCGTGGCGCCCAGCGCTTCCAGATGGCCGATGGCTTCTTCCACTCGTCTGGCGATGTCCGGTGCCACGTCCACGTAACCCAGGTTCGCGCTAAAGGCGATGCGGTAGCCGCTCAGGTCGGCTGGCGGTGGCGCTCGCCAGTCGGGGCCTTGTGGGTTGCCCGCGTAGCCGTCGCGGCTGTCCGGCTGGGCCATCACGCTTAACATCAGCGCGCTGTCCGCGGCGGTGCGGGTAATCGGCCCCAGGTGCGAAAGCGTGCCCATGGCGCTGGCGGGCCATTGGGGCACCCAGCCAAACGTCGGCTTGATGCCAAAGGTGCCGGTAAAGCTGCACGGAATGCGAATGGAGCCGCCCGCGTCACTGCCCTGGTGAAGAAGGCCGAGGTTGAGCGCCGCCGCGGCGCCCGCGCCGCCGGAGGAACCACCGGGCGTCAGCCGGGTATCCCAGGGGTTGCGGGTAATGCCGTGCAGCGGGTTGTCGGTGACGCCTTTCCAGCCAAATTCTGGTGAGGTGGTCTTGCCGATCACGATGGCCCCGGCCTCGCGCAGGTGGCGGCTGATGGGCGCGTCCACCTGCCAGGGGCCTTCGGTCGAGGTGGTGGTCGAGCCCATGCGGGTGGGCAGCCCCTTCGTCAGGGTCAGGTCCTTGATGGTTACCGGTACGCCGTCCAGCGGCCCGCAGGGCGCGCCCTGTTGCCAGCGCTGGTGCGATGCCTGGGCGAGCTCGCGCGCCTCGCGCTCATTGACCACGCTAAAGGCGTTGATGCGTGGGTTGTCGCGCGCGATGCGGGCCAGGCAGTCTTCGACGAGGGTTTCCGGGCTGAGCGTGCCTTCGCGAAACCGCGCCAGCGCTTCACAGGCGGTCAGCGTCTCGAAGGTTTCCTGGGAAGGGTTGGTCATCACGCACCCCCTTCATCGGTACCCGCCGCGTCCAGCACCGCGTGAAGCAGCACGTTGGCGCCGGCGTGAACGTGTTCGGGTGTGGCGCTCTCGGCCTCGTTGTGACTGATGCCGTCCTTGCAGGGGATGAAGATCATCGCCGCCGGCGCCACGCGATTGATGAAAATAGCGTCGTGGCCTGCGCCGCTGATGATCTCCTGATGCGAAAGCCCCAGCGTCTCGGCGCCCTGGCGAACACGCTCGACGCAGGTTTTATCGAAAAACTCCGGCGCGAAGGTCGCTGTCGGCGTGAGCTCAAACTCGAGCCCGTGGCGCTTGCTGATCTCCTCGACGGCCTGGGTTACCTCGCGGCTCATCGCTTCCAGCGCCTCGGGCTCCCAGTGGCGCATGTCCAGAGTCATCTTCACTTGCCCGGGGATCACATTGCGCGAGCCCGGGTGAAGCGCCATGTAGCCCACCGTGCCCCGGCCGTGGGGGGCGTAGGCATGGGCGATACGGTTGAGCGCCTGGGTGACTTCCGCCGCGCCCATCATGGCGTCTCGGCGTAAATCCATGGGCGTGGGGCCGGCGTGGGCTTCTAACCCGGTGAGCGTCAGGTCGAACCACTGCTGGCCGAGGGCGCCGATCACCACGCCGATGGTGGTGTCGGTGTCTTCGAGGATGGGGCCCTGCTCGATGTGGGGTTCGAAGTAGGCCGCGATTTCCTCGGGGGAGACGTCGTCGCTGCCGCGATAGCCGGTCTCATCCAGCGCGTCGCTTGCCGTCATGCCCTCGGCATCGGTGCGCGCCATCATCTCGTCGAACCCGAGCTCGCCGGTAAACACGCCGGAGCCCATCATGCAGGGCGCAAAACGGCAGCCCTCTTCGTTGGTCCAGGCGGCGATCTCGACGGGCGCGCGGGTTTTGATGTCGCGCTGGTTCAAGGTGCGAACGACCTCGAGGCTCGCCAGCACGCCAAAGGCGCCGTCGTACTTGCCGCCGGTGGGCTGGCTGTCCAGGTGGCTGCCGGCCATGACCGTCTTGGCCTGCGGGTCGCGGCCTTCCCGGCGAGCGAAGATGTTACCGATGCGATCGATACGCACCGTGCAGCCTTCGGCCTTGCACCACTCGATGAATAAATCCCGCCCCTGGCGGTCCAGGTCGGTGAGCGCTTGACGGTTGACGCCGCCTTTAGGCGTTTCGCCCAGCTTGGCCATCTCCATCATCGAGGCCCAAAGGCGGTCGCTGTCGGTGGTCAGGTCGGTTGGGGTGGTTTGCGTCGCGGTCATGTTGTTCTCCTCGCAGGGTTAAGCGCTGAGGGCGCCGGTCGAGCGTTGTCTGTCAACAAATCGTGCAGTTTGGAGCGTTGATGTGAATCGAAGTGAAGGCTGCCGGTCAGCATCTGGGCGGCCATCTCGGCTTCTAGGGCGCTCATGTGAAATTCCGCATCCGCCATGTGCTCGGCCATTATCTTGCGCACGCGCGGCGTGTCCTCGGCGCGGTAGGCCTCTACCAATTGACGGTGGTAGTCCTGGTTGGCCCGGTCGAACTGGCCGCGTTCGGGCACGTAAGCTTTCTTGATGACGACCAGGTCGCGCAGCATGTCGTTGAGAAACCGGCACATGAATGCCAGCAGCGGGTTGGGGCAGGCGGCCGCCAGCAGCTGATGGAACTCGAGCTCCAGAAACCGCTGATGGCGGTGATCGTCCTCGCTGGCACCACAGCCGCCGCAAGCGGCCATATTGGCTTCGAGCTGGCGGTAATCTTCCTCACTCAGCCGACCGACCACGGAGGCGGCCAGCTCCACTTCCAGAAGTTTGCGCAACTGGTACACCTGCCAGCCGTCGAGCTTTTGAAAGTGCAGAAAATTGCGCAGCATGCGGCTGGCGGGTTCCATGCCCGGCTGATTGATCACCGCGCCTCCTTTGGGGCCGGTTTTCAAGGTGATCAGCCCCTCGACCTCGAGAATCTTCAGCGCCTCGCGCACGGTGGCTTTGGCGCTGCCGTAGAGTTCCATCAAGGCTTTTTCGTTGGGCAGCCGGTCGCCTTCACCGAGCGACTCAGCGGCGATCCAGCGCTTGATGTCGTCGCTGATCAGCTCGGCGAGCTTGGGGCGGCGGCCGGGCGTGGCGGGGTGAGCCATCAAGGCGCTCCTTACCGGTTACGCGTCGCGGTGGAAGCGGTATCGGCGGTCAGACGCTCCGGGTGGTACTCGGCGTCGTACTCCCTGCGCGCCTGGGTGAAGCGCTCGACCACCTCGGTGTCGCGGCGCTCTAACGCACGGCTCAGCCCGATAAACAGTAAAACGTTGAGCAAAAGCCCCCAGATGCCGGCGTGAAAACCGAAGGGTGCGCTCAGCGGGCCAAAGGTCATCAGCAGTACGCAGGCCACGCCCACCCACAGGCCGGCCAGGGCGGCGGTAGGGTGGGCTCGCTTCCAGGCGATAGCGCCAACGGTGGGCACGATCAGTTGCGCGGTACCCGCCAGCGCGGCAATGCCGATGGTCACCAGCACGCCGGGTACGGTGAGCGCCATGATGTAAGCAGCCAGCGAGAAGCCGACCAGCGAGTAGCGCCCGATGGTCACGATGCGTATCTGGCTCGCGTCCCGGTTCACGTAGCGCTTGTAGATATCCATGGTGACCACGGTGGACACCGCGTGGATCTGGGAGTTGGCCGTCGACATCGCCGCCGAAGCGCCCGCCGCCATGATCAGCGAGGCAAGCAGATAAGGGGCGTACTCCATCAGCATGATGGGCAGGATCTGGTCGGGGTTTTCCACGCCCGGCTCCAGCAGCACGCCGGAATAGCCCGACAGCACCGAACCCACGTAGGCAAAGGCCGCCAGGCCCAGCAAAAAGGGCATCAGGTTGAAGAGCTTGCCGTGTTTGACCGAGTACATGCGCAGCCAGATTTGCGGGCCCATGAAGGCGCCGATGGCCGTAATCGCAAACAGCGAGAACCACATGGGGTAGCCCATGTTGCCGTTCGGCCCCGGCAGGGTCAGGTGCGCCGGCGAGGATTGCTGTAGCTGGCTGAATAGCGCGACGGGCCCGCCCAGCTGGGTCGAGATGTAGTAGCCCGCGTATAGCATGCCGAAAAAGAGCAGGGCGCCGTAGATAACATCGGTCCAGGCGATGGCGCGGATACCGCCGATCCAGACGTAAACGATGATGATGAAGTAGAAAAGCAGCGCCGCCAGCCAGAAGGGAATCAAGCCGTTGGAGGCGACTTCGATCAAGTAGGCGCCGCCGGTGAGCTGGATCTGCAGGTAGGGGACGGTAAAAAACAGAATGATGGCGGCCACGGTGATGCGCAGCGCCTCGCTGTTATAAAAGTCGCCCATCAGGTCCGAAGGCGTTAAATAGTCGAACCGCTTGCCCAGAAACCAGACCCGTTTACCCACGGCGTAATACATGAAGCCAAACAGCAGGTTCCAGGCAAGGGCGGTGAGAAAGACCGGCCCGTTGGTGTAGAACGTGGCGTTGGAGCCCAGAAACGCGAAGGCGCTCCACCAGGTCGCCGCCACGGTAAAAAATACCGCAATACTGCCCATTGCCCGGCCCTGAACGAAGAAGTCCTCGCTGGTGGCCTGGGATTGGCGGGCCGATAGCACCCCAACGATCAACGGGATGATCATGAAGGCCGCAATGATAAAGAGGCTACCAGACATTATTTTTCTCCCTGATCAGCGGGGTGATGCCCTCGACGAGCCGGTGTCGCGCTGCCCCAGTTGGTGAAATACGCCACCAAAAACGTCAGCGTCAGCATCAGCCACCAGAACAGGTTCCAGGCCAGGAAGAAGGGAATGCCGAGCACCGTGGGCTCGATACGATTGGCCACCAGGATGAGGGGGCTTTCCAGCATTACAAAACCAAACGCGATGGCGCCATACAGCCACAGCTTGGCAGGAGGGAAGTGCTTCATGACGAATTAGCCCTTTGTTGATATCCGCTTTATACGTAGTTGTGAGCGGCAGTCAGCACCGTCGAGAGCCGCAAGGGCGCCGCGATATTTGACTTGGGTAGGCGTGCTTATCGGTTTTTATATTTATTCGTATAAATACAATAATTAGGGCTATTCCAAAAAAACGTCAAGGAGTGCGTGCCTGTCACGGCCACGTATTACGTATAAATTTACTAACGTGAGCTAAAGAGAAATCTTGTTTGATAAACGTATTTCGTAACGCATGCTGACTTCATATCCTTATCGCTATGGAGTTTGCCACCGTGACGGATCTCTCCACGACCTCGCACGCTGGCGCCCAGCAAGGCGCCAACGAAACGCTCAACAAGCACTACTGGATGCCCTACACCGGCAACCGCGATTTTCGCGCTCACCCCCGTGTCATTACCGGCGCCGAAGGGCGCTACTACATCGACGACCAGGGTCGTAAGTTGTTCGATTCGCTCTCCGGGCTCTGGACGTGTGGCGCGGGGCACAACCGGGAAGAGATCCAAAAAGCCGTCTCGAAGCAGCTCGGTTCGCTGGATTTCGCGCCGGGTTTTCAAATCGGCCACCCCCTGGCGTTCGAGCTGGCGGAGAAGATCGCAAGCCTTACGCCTAAAGGGCTCGACCATGTCTTTTTCACCAACTCCGGCTCGGATGCGGCGGACACCTCGCTCAAGATGGCCAGGGCCTACTGGCGCTTGAAGGGCAAGCCCGAAAAGACGCGCCTGGTCGGCCGCGCCAAGGGGTATCACGGCGTGAACGTGGGCGGCACGAGCATGGGCGGCATTGGTGGCAACCGTAAGCACTACGGCCAGCTGCTGGACGTCACGCACTTGCCGCACACCCTCCAGGCTGGCCACGCCTTCACCAAAGGCCAGGCCGAGACCGGCGCGGAGCTTGCCGATGCGCTGCTCGACCAGATCGCCCTGCACGACGCCTCGAACATCGCCGCGGTGATCGTCGAGCCGATGTCCGGCTCCGCCGGCGTCATCGTGCCGCCGAAAGGTTACCTGGACCGGCTGCGCCAGATCTGTACCGAGCACGATATCCTGCTGATTTTCGATGAAGTAATCACCGCCTTCGGGCGCAGCGGCGCGCGCACCGGCGCCGAGGCCTTTGGCGTGACGCCGGACATCATGAACGTCGCCAAGCAGGTCACCAACGGCGCGGTGCCCATGGGCGCGGTGATCGCCAACAGTGAAATCTTCGATACCTTCATGCACGGCGGCGGGCCGGACCACGCCATCGAGTTCGTCCACGGCTACACCTACAGCGCCCACCCGGTCGCTTGCGCGGCGGGGCTGGCCTCGCTCGAGCTGTTCGAGCGCGAAGACTTCCCCGGGCAGGTGCGCGGCATCGCCCCGGCGTTCGAGGCGAAGCTGCACGCGCTAAAAGGCCGCGCGAACGTGGTGGATATCCGCAATTTTGGGCTCGCCGGGGCCATCCAGCTCGCCCCGCGCGACGGTGACCCGACCATTCGCCCCCGGGATGCCCATATGGCACTCTGGGAGGCCGGCTTTTACGTACGCTTCGGTGGCGATACGCTGCAGTTCGGCCCTCCGTTTGGTACCACGGAAGCCGAGCTCGAGCGGCTGTTCGATGCGGTGGCAAGTACCCTGGATTCGTTGGCATAACCGATTGGAGTAAAGCGATGAGCGTTGTTTCTCATTTCATCAACGGCGAGCGCGTCGAAAGCCCGCGCACGCTGGACGTTACCAACCCCTCGACCGGCGACGTCATCCGCCAGGTATGCGATGCAAGCGCCGAGGATGTCGAGCGTGCAATCGAGGCCGCCCAGGCCGCGTTTCCGGCTTGGCGCGATACGCCCCCGGCCAAGCGCGCCCAGGTGATGTACCGCTTCAAGCAGCTTTTGGAAGACAACGAAGAGCGCTTGGTGCAGCTGGTTAGCGAAGAGCACGGCAAGACGCCGGAAGACGCCCTGGGCGAGCTCAAGCGCGGCATCGAGAACGTCGAGTACGCCTGCGGCGTGCCGGAGCTTTTGAAAGGCGAGTACTCCCACAACGTGGGCCCAGGCATCGATGCCTGGTCGAACTTTCAGCCGCTGGGCGTGGTGGCCGGCATCACGCCGTTCAACTTTCCCGCCATGGTGCCGCTCTGGATGTATCCCATGGCGATCGCCTGCGGTAACTGCTTCATTTTGAAGCCCTCGGAGAAAGACCCGTCCTCCACCATGGCCGTGGCCGAGCTTTTGAAAGAAGCGGGCCTGCCGGATGGCGTGATGAACGTGGTCCACGGCAGCCGCGAAGCCGTGGAAACGCTGCTGGATGCCAAGGCGGTGAAGGCGGTCTCGTTCGTGGGCTCCACGCCGGTGGCCGAGGCGATCTACACCCGCGGCACGGCCAACGGCAAGCGCGTCCAGGCCTTGGGCGGGGCGAAGAACCACGCCGTGGTGCTGCCGGATGCGGATCTCGACAACGCCGCCAACACGCTGATGGGCGCGGCGTTCGGTAGCTGCGGCGAGCGCTGCATGGCGATTTCGGTCGCGGTGTGCGTGGGCGATGAAACCGCCGACCGGCTGGTGGACGCCATGCTGCCCAAGATTGCCGATCTCAAGGTTGGCCCGGGTACCGACAAGGGCCTGGACATGGGCCCGCTGGTCACTGCCGAGCACCGCGACAAGGTGCTGAGCTTTATCGAAGACGGCGTGAACGCCGGGGCAAAACTGGTCGCCGACGGCCGCGAACTTACCGTGAAGGGCCATGAAAACGGCTACTTCGTCGGCGGCTGCCTGTTCGATAACGTCACCGCGGATATGCGCATCTACCAGGAAGAGATCTTCGGCCCGGTGCTTTGTGTGGTGCGCGTGGGCAGCCTGGATGAGGCCATGCAGCTGATCAACGACCACGAGTACGGCAACGGCACGTGCCTGTTCACCCGCGACGGCGAGGCGGCGCGCCGCTTCACCGACGGCATCGAAGTAGGCATGGTCGGCGTCAACGTACCGCTGCCGGTCCCGGTGGCCTACCACAGCTTCGGCGGATGGAAGCGCTCGCTGTTTGGCGACCTGCACGCCTACGGGCCGGATGCGGTGCGCTTTTACACCCGGCGCAAGGCGGTTTCCCAGCGTTGGCCGTCGGTTAGTGAGGCCACCCGCGCCGAGTTCTCGTTTCCCGCTAACCAGAACTGATGCGTTAACCCTGCTAAACGTTCGTCGCTGCACCGCCGCCAGGCGGTGCTTTTTTATGCACGAAACGTCACTCCTCCATCTCGAGTCGAGAGAAGCGGGAGGCTGCCATCCACCTAGTTAGCTCGCTAATATCAGCTACACTATTGGCCCACCCCATACCCGCCGGGCATCGCTTGGCCGCTCGATCCGCAAGGAGGTTTATGAGTTCGTCACACGCGTCTCCGCCGCGTCGCGCCACTCTCTTTTTAGGCGCCGCCCTGGCCTTCATGACCACCATGATGGGCACGACGTTGCCCACGCCGCTGTATCCGCTTTATCAGGCCGAAATGGGGTTTTCGCAGCTAATGGTCACGGTGATTTTCGCCGTTTACGCGGCGGGGGTGATCTGTGCGCTGCTCGTCACCGGGCGCTGGTCGGATCAACTAGGGCGCCGGCCGTTACTCCTGGCAGGCCTGGCGCTCTCTGCGATTAGCGATCTGGTTTTCTGGCAGGCCGATGGGGTGGGTGCCCTGCTGCTGGGCCGGGTGCTCTCCGGGCTATCGGCAGGCATCTTTACCGCGACCGCCACCGTGGCGGTCATGGAGCTCGCCCCGCCCAATTGGGGGCGCACCAGCACCCTGGTCGCCACCGCCGCCAACATGGGCGGGCTGGGGCTCGGGCCCATGTTCGCCGGTGTGTTGGCCACGCTGTTCGCCGCCCCTTTGCTCGTCCCCTTTGGTGCGCATTTCGTGCTGGTGCTGATCGCCGTGGCCTGCATCTGGCGCGCGCCGGAAATGGTCGAGCGGCCCGCGCGCATTCGTCTCACCTTGCAAACGCCTAAAGTGCCCCAGGAAGTACGCAGCGTGTTCGTGCCCGCCGCCATCGCGGCGTTTGCAGGGTTCATGGTGTGCGGCTTTTACACCGCGGCATCGCCCTCGGTGCTAAGCCAGGAGCTTGGCTATAGCCACCAGGCGCTGCTGGGTTTCGTGGCCGGGCTTTTGTTCATTGCCTCCACGGTAGGGCAAATTCTCCAGGGCCGCCTTTCAGAGCCCAGCCGCCTGCCCGGTGGTTGCGCCGTACTATTGCTGGGCGTGCTGATCGTGGCCTGGGGGATCGCGGGCGAGCAGTTGGCCGGGTTCGTTCTGGGCGCCATCGTGGCGGGTATCGGCCAGGGGATCGCCTTTCGCGCGGGGCTCGGCGCGGTAGCAGCGGCCAGCTCGGCGGAGAACAAGTCGGCGGTGGTCTCCACCTTTTTCGTCATCGCCTACGTGGCGATCTCGATTCCGGTGGTGGGTATCGGCCTGATGGCCTCGGTCGCCGGTCTTAAGGCCACGGCGCTGACTTTCGCCCTCATCGCGGCACTTTTATGCTGTATCTCCCTGGTGTTGCTTTGGCGCAAGCGGGCCGACGCCGTTTAGTCGGCCCGGCCGAGGTAGAACTCTCCTCGACCCACCCGCACGGCGTGACCGCTTACCTGCACCCGGTCGTTCTCCATGTGCGTTTCGATCACGCTAGGCCGGCCCATCTCGGTGCCCTGGTGAATGGTCCAGCGGCGCGTATTACCTTGGGTAGCCAAATAGCCACTCAGAGCAGCGGCGGCGCTGCCGGTGGCCGGATCTTCGCAAAGACTATCGTTCATCGAGAACATGCGGCTGCGAATTGACCCCTCGTGGCTCGTTTCTTCCTCCCGTACGTAAAGATAGATCTGCTCGGCGCCGCTCGGGGCAATCGTCGCGCTCCACTCGGCGGCGGATAGCTGCACGGCGCCCAGGGCCTTGGTATCACTCAGCTCGACAAGATGAAACGCCAGCCCGCAAGAGGCGACGACCGGCTCACTCATCACCTGATCGGGTTCAAGCCCTAAAAGAGCTGCGGCTCCTTCGCGGCTGAGCGGGCTCGCGTCGATGCTGGCCGCGCGGGCGGTCGTGAAGGTGGCCTTTGTACCCGAGAAGCGCACGGCCAACTCGCCTACCGGCGGCGCCAATACCAGCGGTTGCTCGCGCTCGACCAGGCCAAGTTCGGCGAGCAGTTGTGCAGTGCCCACGGTAGGGTGGCCGGCAAAATCCAGCTCCTCGATTGGGGTGAAAATGCGCATTGGATAGTGCCCGGGCGCTTTGGCCGTGCCCAGAAACACCGTTTCCGCCAGGTTCAGTTCGTGGGCGATCGCCTGCATGGTGGGGGTATCGAGCGCGTCGCTTTCCAGAAACACCGCCAGCGGGTTGCCGGTAAAGGGTCGATCGGTAAATACATCGAGCAGGTAGTAATCAGCGCGTGTCATACGGGCCTCCTTTGGGTAGTGAGCTGCGCCAGCACGGGCGCTTGGCCTCGCGATTGACCTGGGCGCGGCTGATGCCGATATCGCGCAGCAGGCGGTCGTCGAGGGTTAACAGCTGGCGGCGGCTGCGGCGGCGTTCGCGGTACTTGCGCAGGGTAGCGCGAAGCAGGTTTAGGCTGAAACGGGGCATGGCGAGTCTCCTTGGGAGGGCTTTTCCAAGGTAACCGGCGCGCGAATGAGGATACAGATATAGGATTTATTGATTTTAAGATACAGAGGGCCGATATTAGCGCTCTGTAGGGTAAAAATCCTTCAATCTGTATGGTCGTTGAAGCGTTCATCGGGAGACTGGTATGACGCGTTACGAGCAAGTGGCGGGTATCCTGCGCGAGCGCATCGAGCACAATATTTACCCCGTGGGCGAGCGGCTACCCTCGATTCGCGCCGTGTGCCAGGAGCTGGATGTAAGTATTTCCACCGCCCAGGAGGCGTATCGCCAACTGATGGATTCGGCGGTGATCGAATCCAGGCCGCGGTCGGGCTACTTCGTTTTGGCCCGCCGGGCGCCGGCGGCGTTGCCTTCGGTATCGCGCCCGGCCCAGCGCCCGCTGGACGTTTCCCAGTGGGACCAGGTGCTCGAGATGGTCGCCACTCAGCGTGACGACCAGCGCCTGCTGCTGGGGCGCGGCATACCCAACCTGGAGTACGAAACGCTCAACCCGCTTTCCAAAATCCTCTCGGGGCTGCACCGCCGCACCGATCTTCACGGCTTCAACTACGATAAGCTCATCGGAAGCCCCGAGCTTCGCCAGCAGGTGGCGCGCCTGGCGGTCGCCTCGGGCTGTTTGCTCCACCCGGATGACATCATGGTCACCACCGGCTGCCAGGAGGCGCTGTCCATCGCGCTACGCACCCTGACCCAGCCCGGCGACGTGGTCGCGGTGGATTCCCCGAGCTTCTACGGCACCATGCAGATTCTCAAAGCCAGCGGGTTAAAGGCGCTCGAGATTCCCACCGACCCGCAAACCGGCATCAGCCTGGAAGCCCTAGAGCTGGCCCTGGAGCAGTGGCCGATCCGCGCTATTCAGGTCACGCCCACCTTTAATAACCCGTTGGGCTACACCATGCCCGCCGCGCGTAAGCGGGCGCTCTTTCAGCTCGCCCAGCGTTTTGATGTGGCGATCATCGAAGACGACATCTACGGCGACCTGTCATTCAGCCAACCCCGACCGCCCACGGTGAAATCCTTCGATGACGATGGCCGGGTACTGCTGTGCAGCGGCTTTTCCAAAACCGTGGGGCCGGGGCTTCGGGTAGGGTGGATGGCACCGGGGCGCTACCGCGACCAGGCGCTGCACATGAAGTACGTCTCCACCGGCGCCTCGGCCACGCTGCCTCAGCTTGCCGTGGCAGAGTTCGTCGCCAAGGGCTATTTCGATCGCCACCTGCGCTTTGTCGTTCGCCAATACCAGCGCCAGCGCGATGTGATGATCAACTGGGTGCAGCGCTACTTCCCCGACGGCACGGCGATCAGCTACCCCCAGGGCGGCTTTCTACTCTGGGTAGAACTGCCCGCCGCGGTGGACTGCGTACGCCTGAACGAGCGCCTGGCCACTCATGCGCTTCATATATCGCCAGGGTCGCTCTTCTCTGCCTCGGGCAAGTTTCGCCAGTGCCTGCGGCTGAACTACGCGTTCACGCTGACCCCGGCGATGGAAACCGCGGTGCGTACGGTGGGGGAATTAGCGGGGGAGATGGTGGAAGAGTCGCGGGCGTCGCTTGCGTAACAAGCCCCTTGGACTCACCGCGCGTTATTAAGTAGGCCTCAAACGATGCATGCTCATACCTTAAGGAACCCGGTCTGGTACGATTTTTATATGCTCCCGCAACATCCTGATTTTATTGATCTTTAACAATATTCTGCTGGTCAAAAATTGACCTAAACGGCTGGTGGATTTTCTGATGTCTATTTTTATCTTATAGATCAGCCATCTACAATTAGTCCGTTCCCCACAGGCGTGGGGATGAACCGCTTTGCTTCTCTGTCATCATAACGCACCAAGACCGTTCCCCACAGGCGTGGGGATGAACCGAGATCCAAAAGATCAGCGGTCCCGAGGAGCTGCCGTTCCCCACAGGCGTGGGGATGAACCGATACGTCATTGATCGGCCTCGATCAAGCGACGCCGTTCCCCACAGGCGTGGGGATGAACCGTGTATGCAGCCGTTGTAGGCACGGGGGCAGCGCCGTTCCCCACAGGCGTGGGGATGAACCGCACACACCAGCACCGCCTGCAGCGAGCCCAATCCGTTCCCCACAGGCGTGGGGATGAACCGCCTGCATGAACGCTCTTTGGTACACAAGCAAGCCGTTCCCCACAGGCGTGGGGATGAACCGCCCTTTGGTAATCCATTAGGCGATGGGTCGGCCCGTTCCCCACAGGCGTGGGGATGAACCGGTCAGCACGTCATACCGTGGCGGCACGTTGCACCGTTCCCCACAGGCGTGGGGATGAACCGGCTTCTTCGTTCGCTGTATTACGATAGATTGCCCGTTCCCCACAGGCGTGGGGATGAACCGAAAACAGTGCAGATATTGTCGTCGTAACCAGGCCGTTCCCCACAGGCGTGGGGATGAACCGCTACGTGCCGCAGGCATAGGAATTGAAGACGCCCGTTCCCCACAGGCGTGGGGATGAACCGTCGAATGGTCGGGTAATCCTTCTCGTTGGGGTCCGTTCCCCACAGGCGTGGGGATGAACCGTACAGAGACCTTTCAGCTTGAGGGTTACGGCGCCGTTCCCCACAGGCGTGGGGATGAACCGCGGTGCTAACGTCGGAAATGCGCACGTTAGGTCCGTTCCCCACAGGCGTGGGGATGAACCGCCGACGAATACGCCGTCGCCCGCCAGGTAGCGCCGTTCCCCACAGGCGTGGGGATGAACCGTAGTTGTGCGTTTGACTGAAGTTGCTACGCCGCCGTTCCCCACAGGCGTGGGGATGAACCGGCGCTGCAGCGCATTCCGACAATCGGCAAGGTCCGTTCCCCACAGGCGTGGGGATGAACCGCCGGAAACGCTGCGCAAGAAGATCGATGATCGCCGTTACCCACAGGCGTGGGGATGAACCGATTATTTGCATTGTCGCCGCGGTCACTGGGCTCCGTTCCCGGCAAGTGCGGGGATGAACCGTTGCCCGTTTTCAGCACAATGTCGAGGTTCAAGCATTCCGCGTAGGCGTGGGGGTGAGTCGTCTATCAAAACGCATATAGTCTCTGCGGTTTAATCAGATCGTCGTTTTGATTTACACAGCTTCCTTGATACCCAAAAAGCCCGGCGTCCCAGTACACCGGGCTTTTTGGCTGGGTATTAGACCCAGTCAAGCAGTAGCAAAATTATCTATGTGATTCTGCTCTTTGCGCTCAGCCTGCCACAACTCGTAACTCGACTGCATTGCTAGCCAATGCCGGGCATTACCGATGCCACCATGTTCGAGCCTAACGGCAAAATCAGGGGAGATGCTGGCGCGCTCATTTAATACGCGCGATACAGCAGCGCGTGACATGCCCAGCTTTTCGGAAAATTCGGTGACCGTCAGCCCTAGCGCCGGAACGATCCGACGGCGCAATAAGCTACCTGGGTGGGGTGGGTTTATCATCGTCATTTTTTTGAGTCTCTCTACTCTATTTAAAGGTGGTGCCATCCCGGCTACCGGCATCGCCGGTAACAACCTGTTCGGTGCACCTTGATAACCGTACCGAGCCAGTTATCAAGATGCGCCGCCACTAGTGGTAATCCAAATAATCGACAAGGGTTGCCAGGTCACCTTCAAACGTAAATATGACTACCCAATTACCGTTTACATGCACCGAGAAAAAATCCTTTCTCTTGCCTTTCAAAGGGTGAAAATCAAACCCGGGCAAATCCATATCCTTGGGTTTTACGGCATCGTCCAGTGCTGAAAGTATTTCTCTCAAATCGACGGCATGATCTTGCTGGACTCCCTGTGTTTCACCATGCGTATAGAGCCGTCTCAAACCTTGGTGCTTAATCTTTTTAATCATCGCATTGCTAACCCTTCCCATGTTGTAAATGTCGATAGCAATGTAGCGCGTAACGTTACACGCTACAATCTGTGCGTTGATTTCTTCATTGGTTTTTACATGCCGTTCTCCACAGGCGTGGGGATGAACTGATCAAGGTAGCCGAATACGGTTCTTTACAATGGTGTAACGCGTTTACTTAACGGTCGTTTTGAGCCTTCCTTTTGACTTCCAGACACGCTATTGTCGGCTTTAATCATTTCGCTAATTTTACTGAGTGAGTGTGACAGCCGGGGTGGCCGCCAAAGCCCGGCTTTGGTCGCCGAGATGAACGTGGCTTTCATCCAGCTAAGAAGGAACGCTTTGGCCATGCCGACCCAAGCGCAACGACCGTCCTATCACCGCTACGCCGGCAAGGCGCTACCGGGCCAATCGGGCGATGCCTGCCATCTGCTGGCTTGGCACAACCTGGACGTGGCGGCCGTTGGCTGGCACCTGCTGGCACCTGCTGGCGCCGGAGCGCCCCTTGACGAAGCAGCTGGCCGCACAGCTGGGTATCCAGCCCGAGCCAATGAGGCGGCTGCTGGTGTTTCTGCTGGGCCTTCATGATCTTGGCAAGTTCTCCCGCGCCTTTCAGGAAGTGTTGAAGCTCGCACTCGATGATATGGCCCCGCCGCAAGGCAAACCCTATAAGCAGCGTCACGACCGTTTGGGCGTGTTGCTCTGGGACGCCTGCTGGAACACCTGGCGCAAGGACGGCGTGCTGCGCTGGCCGGAGGCAAGCACGGCGACCAAACGAAAGCTGTTGACGCCGATGGACCACCTGATGGCGCCTTTTTTCGGCCATCATGGTTACCCCGTAGCGACCGGCCAACTGACGTTTGCGGACTTTTTCGTCGATGATGGCGAGCTGGACGATGCCGCCGCCGCTGGCGATTTCTTCGCCGACTGGGCCGCGTTGGTTGGGCCTGACTGGCCGGTTGAAAAGCTGCTGGATCAAGAGTGGCTGGCGCGTTTCAAGGCGCTGAGCTGGACGATCGCCGGGTGGGCGACGCTCAGCGACTGGCAGGGTTCGAACCGGGACTATTTCCCCTATTGCCAGCAGGCCATGGCGCTGGCCGACTACTGGCCGCGAGCGCTCGAGCAGGCCGAAGCGGTGCTGGACGCTACCGGCTTTGCGCGCCCGCCGGAGCCCGTGTCCTACGCCGGGCTGGCACAGTGGTTTTCAGGCAAGGTAACGCCGACCCCGCTGCAGCAGAAGGCGGAAGAGCTGCCGCTTCAGGCCGGGCCGCAGCTGTTCATCCTCTAAGATCTAATCGGTGTAGCCTAAAAGTTTAGTCACCCGTTAAGGGATATTTGAGGCGGTAAGTCACGAAATAACCTCCCGCTGCCTCACAATGCATCAAGGCAAAATGAGGGTGAGATGCATGGTTCGACATCTAGAGACTTCACAGATCCAGTTGACCGCTTTTTCGTCGCTGAGTGATCCAGCGCGGTCAATGTGGTCCAAAAGTGCGGTAGATGATGGTTCAGGTCATAATTTACTTGCCCATATGCTGGACGTGGCTGCGGTGGTGGAAACACTGCTCGAGCAAGAGCCACCAACAAGCCTGAATTGGGCCAGTCAGGTGCTCGATTTGCCGCGGGAAGGCTGTATTCGCTGGATTGCCGCTATTGCTGGATTGCACGATTTTGGTAAGGCCATACCGGGTTTTGTGCTCAAGTGGCCGGTAGGTTATGCGTGCGCCCAGGCTGCCGGCCTGGATTTTCCAGACGAGGCGACGAGACGTGGCAACCACTCGTTGGCGACCGCGGCGCTGCTCGCCGAGCCATTACAAGCGCTCACGCAGGCACCCTGGGGATGGGTGACCGCAGTCGTGCAGGCGATTGCCGCACATCATGGCCGTCATTTTCGCGC
Organism: Vreelandella mediterranea; assembly: GCF_970647075.1. Lineage (NCBI taxonomy): Bacteria > Pseudomonadati > Pseudomonadota > Gammaproteobacteria > Oceanospirillales > Halomonadaceae > Vreelandella > Vreelandella mediterranea. Next base: position 386,303 of record NZ_OZ310198.1, read on the forward strand.
GGACGAGCAAGCGTATGGCCGGCCGAAGCGCGAGCCGGCTAAATGGGCGGCCGCGCGTAGCGAAATACTCGACGTGTACTGGCAGACGCTGAATCCTCAAGGGTGTCCGAGCCACGAGGAGCTGGATCTGGTCGCGGTGAACTGGCTGGCCGGTCTGACCAGTATTGCGGACTGGATCGCGTCCAATGAGGAGTGGTTCGCGCTCGGCGAGCGCCATGACGACTTGCACGAGTACTACCAGTACGCACGCTCGCTTGCGAAGGATGCATTGGCGAGTGCCGGTTGGCCGCGATTTCACCAGCTGTTGTCAGAACCTTTCACGGCGGAGACCCTGCTTGGTCGTATCCGCGGCAAACCGACGGCGCCGCGCCCGTTGCAGCAGGTCGGTGAGGCGCTGCTTCAAGACGCGCGTGGGCCTACCTTGCTGCTTGTTGAAGCACCGATGGGCGAGGGCAAGACCGAGTTGGCCTACTTGGCTTATCTTCGTTTACAGGCTGCGAACGCGCATCGCGGACTTTATGTCGCCTTGCCCACCCAGGCGACCGGTAATGCGCTTTTCGACCGCACCCAAGAGTTCCTGAAGGCCTTCGACGAAGCAACAGACGTGAAACTCGTTCATGGTGGTGCGGCGATGAGCGAGCAGCTACGCCATTTGCGCGGTGTCGCGAACGATCAACAAGAGAGTGTCTCGGCCTCGGTCTGGTTTTCCCAGCGCCGTCGGCCATTGTTGGCACCGTACGGGGTGGGCACGGTCGATCAGGCGTTGCTCGGCGTGCTCAATGCCAAGCACCACTTCGTGCGGTTATGGGGACTAGCGAATCGAGTGGTCGTGCTGGACGAGGTGCACGCCTACGACACCTATACCAGCGTGTTGATCGAGGCGCTCGTCCGTTGGCTTAAGGCCATGGGTAGCTCGGTCGTGCTCATGAGTGCGACCCTACCGCAGGGCAAACGTGATCGACTGGTGAGAGCCTGGGGCGCTGACCCACAACATGTCCCGAAAGCTGATTACCCGCGTCTGACGCAGATCGATGCACACTCGATTCGCAGCGAGACGTTCGACAGCCGGCCGCAGGCCCCCATTGTCGTGCATGGTCTCGACGAGTCGTTGGAGGTGATCAAGGATCAGGCGGTCGCATTGCTCGAAGAGGGCGGTTGCGGCGCGGTGATCGTCAATACCGTCGATCGTGCGCAGACGCTGTTTCGTTTGTTGGACTCGCAGGCTAAAGAAAGCAATATCGAAATGGTGTTGTTCCATGCTCGCTTTCCTGCCGATCAACGCGCTGAGATTGAAAAGCGTGTACTTGAGCTTTTTGGCGATGCGAGTGATTCCGGCGATAGCTCGCGACCGGCCGCGGGTCTGTTGATCGCGACGCAAGTGGCCGAACAATCGCTCGACCTAGACTTCGACTTCATGCTGAGCGATCTCGCACCCATTGATCTTCTTTTACAGCGGGCCGGCCGCATGCATCGCCATGATCGGGAGCGACCGGCCGCGCATGTTCAAGCACGCTTCTGGATTGCAGGGCTGCATTACGATCGTTTGCCGTCGCTCAAGGAAACCGCCTGGGAATATGTCTATGATCCGTTCGTGCTGGGTCATACTTGGGCCTGCCTGCGCGAGCGGCAAACGCTGGAGTTACCAACTGATATCGATACGCTCGTGCAGCATGTTTACAGCTTCCCAGATTTGCCAACCTCGATCAGCGAACAGATTCGTGACTTTTTAGAAATCGAATCCTACGGCGCGCATCTGGGGGTCGAGAAAGGTAAGCATCAACTGGCAATCGATATCTCGCTCGACCCGGAGGACGAGCCGGCCCGCGCCTACCAGAACAAGCCGTTCGGCGGTGACGATGAAGAGGGCGTGAGAAATGTAACTCGACTTGGGCCGGAGTCGGTGAGTCTCGTGCCAGTCGATGTGATCCACGACGCCTGGACGGTCGACGGCATCATTATCGATCCGACACAGGTACCGTCCGACGATGTCGCACGCCGCCTATATGCCCGCCAGCTGCGCGTATCGCGCAAGGCGGTCGTGCTGCATTGCCAGCAGACCGAGAAGCCCGCGGCATTTGCGGATCACCCGCTGCTACGGCATCTCCACCCCGTGCCCATGGCCGAGGGCCGCTGCGAATTGGGTAAGCAACTGATTTATCTCGATCCGGATCTGGGGCTCGTTTATGAAGCGAGTGATAAGTGAGGGGAGAAAGCTCCCCCTCGTCGGCCTCACTTGTGTGGGGAGGTCGAGCAATTCGTGCGTGAGCAAAAAGAGCTATTCGGTTTATTTCTGCTTAAGCAGAGCGCTCGACTATAAGCCAATCGTCGAGGTTACTTATAGATTTACAAAGATCTATTCTTAACTAAAGCTTGGTCGTTCGGGCCTTATCGGTACAGGGGTATATATGACAGACACGAGCGATAGCATCCGGGCGAAGGTTGAACTTTCTATTCCGGCCTATAATCTGCTCCGAGAACCTTGGTTGGCTGTCCGCCTAACAGACGGCGCGGTTACCTCGATGGGGCTGGTCGAGGTGTTCGAGCGGAGCCGAGAGATCGTGGCACTGGCGGACACGGCACCGCCGAGCGTTGTAGCGCAATACCGGTTGCTGCTGGCGATCACTCACCGCGCGATCACCATGGCGCAAGGGCGTTGGCGAGATTCCGAGCGGGCCGAGTGGTACCGAAACGGCCTGCCCGTCTGTGCGATACGCGCGTATCTCCAGCACTGGCAAGAGCGCTTCTGGCTGTTTCACGATACCCACCCGTTCATGCAGGCGGCCGTTCTGGATATGGCCGGGCCCACCCGCGATAAACTCAAGAGCGTGGCGCAAATATCGCTGGCGAGCGCGACCGGCAATACGCCCGTGGTGTTCGACCACGCCTATGACAGCGAGCCGGCAGAATCCACCCCGGCCCAGGCGTTGAATACGCTGCTCGGGTTTCTGCAATTCACGCCCGGTGGTCTGGTCAAGGTGTTTCGTGGTTCGGACAAGGCCGGGGCGCTGGCCAATACGGCGGCAACTATTCCCCTAGGGCAGACGCTTGCAGAGACGATCGCGCTGGGGCTTCACCCTGATGAGCACCGCTCGAACGCGGAACAGGATCTCCCCAGCTGGGAACGTGACCCGCTCACCGAGAAACAGCTCACCGGCGAGCCGGTATTCGCCACGGGGCCGAATGATCGCTACACGCGTCAGAGCCGTGCCGTGCTGTTCAAGCGGGAGGACAGCGGCAATATCCGCTGGTTGCGTTTCGGCGCCGGGTTTGCCCTGGGTGACAGCGAGACCCAGCCCGATCCGATGGCCAGTTTTCGGGCCGGTCAGAACGGCCCCGTACGTATAAGCTTTACTGAAGCTCGTGCGACATGGCGCGACCTGCCCGCGCTCGTCCCCGGGCCTGCAACCGAAACCGAGAACCGGCGTCCGGCGGCGGTCATCGCGTACGCCGCAAGCCTGCATCGAGCGCTCGGGCCCGGCTCGAACCGTTATCAGCCATTGTTGGTGGCCGGGCTGGCGAGTGATCAGGCCAAGCTGCTGCGCTGGCGTATGGAGCAGATCGTGCTGCCGGCCAACCTGCTGGTCGATCCCGACCGCTCCGAGACCCTCCAGGAGAAAGTGGCGGATGCCGAAGCGCTCTACTACGCGCTGCGAACGCTGGCGCGCGCGATGCTCGCCGACAGCATGCCGGATCCAGATAACAAGGAGACGAAGGCCCGGGCTCAGAGCCTTTTAGCGGCCGGGCCACTGACGCCTACCTATTTCGCAACCGCAGAGCGCGCCTTGCCCACGCTCATGGCGCAGCTCGCCGCCGATGAGTTTGAACTCGCAACAGACCACTGGAACGATGCGCTACGTGACGCGGCCCAACACGCCTGGCGCGATGTGGTCGCGGGGACGGGCAGCACGCCGCGCGGACTGCGCGCAGAAGCCCGGCACTATCCGCGGCTGCTGGGTCTGCTCACCAAATACGCGCCCAAGCCAGACCTTGCCGCAGGAGAAAAACCATGACCTCCCCTGCAGGCAAGTTTGTTGGCTATCTCGAAACACTGTATGCAAATAATCCCGGCGCCATTGCCCGCCTGCGTCATAGTCGGGCTCAACCGGTCGGCGAAGATCCAAACGCGATGGCCATCGTCGAGCGCTTTGTAGGCATGGAGCGCGACGCAGACGATCCGTATCGACTGGCGTTGTATCTCACCGCTGGTCTGTACGCGAGTCACCCGGAACAGGCAGGCGCCACGCTTGCACAGGCGTTTGGCACGCTATGGGGTGCTCGGCAAAATCCAAGCATAGAGCAACGCTTCATTGCCCTGCTGCAAGCGGACGAACAGCAGATCGTGGCACGTCTGCGCCAGGCCACGACGCTTCTCGCGGCGGACGGCTACGGCTTTGATTACGTCCAGCTCATCGCGGATATCGCGCTGTGGCTCGATCCTCTCAAAAACGAGTACCGGTGGCAGGCGATGCGCCAGCGCTGGGGTCGTGAGTTTTACCGAGCGGGGCTGTCGGGGCAGATCATACAAAATGCGCCCGATGCGTTGACACAACATCTGCTGACGCTTGCGAAGAATGAATCCTCGGTACTTGCCCGTCTGCGCCGAAGCCTGACGCTCTCGCCCGGTGAAGATCCTGCGGTATTCCCCTGTATTGAGCCTTTCATTGATCCCGCATGGAAAAGCGGCGATCCGCGACGACGAGCACGCTACCTCGTGTCAGGCCTTTTCGCAGCTCATTCGAAATACGAGCCGGGCCGTACTCTGGCTTCTGCGCTCAGCCGGTTGGCGGCGCAGGAGAAAAATGACGCTGAAAGCGTCGAGCGTCGTTTCATAGCGGTGCTTGGCGCATCGCCCGATACCATCGCTGACCATCTACGCCAGGCGATGGCTTTGCTTCGCGACACCCAGATTGGTTACGACCCCGCACTTCTTATCCAAGATATGGAAGTCTGGTTGGCACGCACGCCTAACGTGGCACGCCTCGATCGATGCCGCCAGCGCTGGGCAAGGGATTTCTACTGGGTCTCGCGTAATGACGAACACGATAACCAATCCGAAACAGCACAAGCACAGGGGACCTGAACATGCGTGCATTTCTCGAATTCCACATCATCCAGAATTTCGCACCGTCCAATCTCAACCGCGACGATACCGGCGCGCCCAAGGATGCGATTTTTGGCGGCCATCGCCGTGCGCGGGTGAGCAGTCAATGCTTTAAGCGGGCTACTCGGTTGGCGGCAGCGGAATACGATCTCATCGATGAAGCTCATCGCGGCATACGCACCAAGCGGCTCAAGCGACTGCTGGTGGAGCGTCTGATCGACCGCGATCCGGAAGAAGCGGCGGGCAAGATCGAAAGCGCGCTGGCTGCGGCCGGTCTGAGTTTATCCAAAAAGGATAATGACAAGACCGAATATCTGCTGTTTCTCGGCGAAAAGGAGATTGCTGGATTCGCCGAGCTGGTTGACCAGCACTGGGACGAACTGACCGACGTTGATGCGAAGGCCAACAAAAAACAACGCAAGGCCGCGGCTCCGCCTGAAGTCACAAAAAAGGCCAAGGCGCTGCTGGACGGTGGCAAGGCGGTGGATATCGCGCTGTTCGGACGCATGCTCGCTGATTTACCGGCCGTGAATCAGGATGCGGCATGCCAAGTGGCGCACGCGATCAGCACCCATCGCGTTGAGCGCGAATTCGACTATTACACGGCAGTTGATGATCGCGGCCTGGAAGACGATACCGGCGCCGACATGATCGGTCAGATCGAATTCAACTCGGCTACCTTGTATCGCTATGCCGTGCTCGACATTCACAAGCTGCTCGGCAACCTCCAAGGAGATCGGGAGCTTGTCTTGTCAGCCGTAGAAGCGTTCACAACCGCGTTCGTGCGTGCCGTACCTAGCGGCAAGCAGAACACGTTCGCGGCTCATAACGCACCGGACTTCATCGGTGTGAGTTTGCGCCACGTCGCGCCCATGAGTCTCGCTAACGCGTTCGAAAAGCCGGTGACGGCAAATCTGCGAGAATCGCTTACTGAGCAATCGGTTCAGCGGTTGCAGGAAAGCGACAAGAAGCTGTCTGCCGTCTACAGCGATGGCCAGGACCAGTGGCTCTATCTGGATTTGACCGGGAAGTGGCAGGACACCGATCAAAGTGAAGCGTTACCGAACTTGGGGCAGCTCGCCCGACGCGTGCGCGAACTCACAGATGACGCGCTGGAGGCATAGTCGTGGCCACACTGCTTATGTGCCTGGCTGGTCCCATGCAATCATGGGGGACGACCAGTCGATTCGACGAGCGTGACACGCAGCTCGAACCCTCCAAGTCAGGTGTGCTCGGTCTGGTGTGCGCCGCACTTGGCCGCGATCGGGCAGAGCCGGTCGCTGATCTTGCGGCCTTGCGGATGGGAGTCCGGGTCGATCGCGAAGGTATTCCGATGCGCGACTATCAAACCGCTACGGGAGTGATCGCCTCATCCGGCAAGGCTGACGCCAGCCGAACCGTTGTCAGCCAGCGCTACTACTTGTCGGACGCCGTTTTTCTCGTCGCGCTCGAAGGTGATCGCGAGCTGTTGGCTCATATCCACGGAGCCCTGCGTACGCCGTACTGGCCTTTGTCGCTGGGCCGCAAGAGTTTTGTGCCGTCTCGTCCGGTATTCATGCCGGATGGTTTGCTCAATGGTGGTCTTTTGGATGCGCTGGGATCGACAGCGCTACTCACTGAGCATGACACGCGCCAGAAAACGCAACAGTGCCGCGTTGTCATCGAAGATACCGATGAAGGCACCGTTCGGGTCGATCAACCGATCGCGCCATTTTCCGAGCGCCAATTTGGCCCTCGTTTCGTCAAGACGTTGCAACTGATTCCAGGGGGTGGCGATGCATCTCACTCGACTCACGCTTGACCGGCGCAATGCGAGCGTCAGGCGGGATTTGACTGATGCTTATGATATGCATCGGTCGTTAGTACGAGCTTTCGTAGACGATCCTGATGCAAAACCTCCGCGCTTTTTGTGGCGACTGGAGCCCGATTCGGGCCGACGGGATCCCACGGTTGTTGTTCAGTCGCTTGCTCAGCCCGACTGGTCAGGATTCGAGACGTCCGGCTACCTGAAAGCACAGGTAGAGTCTAAAAATGTCGATATTGATCGAATTCTGACACAAGGAGGAAGATATCGATTCAGGCTGTTTGCCAATCCCACAGTAACGCAAGCGGGAAAAAGAGTCGGGCTTGCCAGTGAAGAGCAGCAGTGTCAGTGGCTTGGGCGGCAAGCCGCCCGCTCGGGCTTTAATGTGGAGACAGCGCTAGTGATGGCCACAGAAATGCTTGATGTCCGACGAGGTGATATTCGTTTGCGTCAGGCGTGGTTTGAAGGTGTGCTGACTACTCTTGATCCCGCCTCTTTCAAGAATGCCATTGAACAGGGAGTCGGGCCTGGCAAGGCTTTTGGGCTCGGCTTGCTAAGTATCTCTCCGCGATGATGGAAGCGTCATGAGCTTTATCCCCCTAAAACCCATCCCCTTGAAGGATCGCATGTCGATGATCTTCGTCGGCATGGGCCAGATCGACGTGCGCGACGGCGCGTTCGTCGTGGTCGACGAGGTCAACGGTGAGCGCATGCATATCCCGGTGGGCTCGGTGGCGTGTTTACTGCTGGAACCCGGCACGCGCGTCTCGCATGCAGCGGTCAAGCTGGCTGCCACGGTGGGCACGCTGCTGATCTGGGTGGGCGACGCGGGGGTAAGGCTCTACAGCGCCGGCCAGCCTGGTGGTGCGCGCTCGGATAAGCTGCTTTACCAGGCGCAGCTGGCGCTGGACGAAAGCCTGCGGCTCAAGGTCGTGCGCAAGATGTTCGAGCTGCGCTTTGGCGAGGAGCCACCTTCTCGGCGCAGTGTCGAACAGCTACGCGGCATCGAAGGCGCACGGGTACGCAAGACCTACCAGGTGCTGGCCAAACAGCACGGCCTGAAATGGCAGGGGCGGCGCTACGACCCGAAGCAGTGGGACTCTGCCGATGTGGCCAACCAGTGCCTCTCGGCCGCCACCGCCTGCCTCTACGGGATTACCGAAGCGGCTATTCTGGCCGCGGGCTACGCCCCGGCCATCGGCTTTTTGCATACCGGCAAGCCGTTGAGCTTCGTCTACGACATCGCCGATATCGTCAAATTCGAAACCGTGGTACCGGCCGCCTTCCGTGTCGCTGCCAAGAATCCGCCGATGCCGGAGCGCGAGGTACGCATTGCCTGCCGCGATGCCTTCAAGCAGACCCGGCTGCTCCAGCGCATCATTCCCATGATCGAAGAGGTGCTGGCAGCGGGCGAGATCGAACCGCCACCACCCCCGGCCGATGCCGTACCGCCGGCCATCCCCGAGCCGGCATCGATAGGCGATAGCGGTCATAGGAGTCATTAGTATGGCCATGCTCGTCGTCGTTACCGAAGCCGTGCCACCCCGCCTGCGTGGGCGGCTGGCCGTCTGGCTGCTGGAGATTCGCGCCGGTGTTTACGTCGGAGACGTCAGCAAGCGCATCCGCGAAATGATTTGGGAGCAGATCGAGGTGTTGGCCGAGGAGGGCGGCAACGTCGCCATGGCCTGGGCCAGCAACCACGAATCCGGCTTCGAGTTCCAGACCTTCGGCGATAACCGCCGCGTCCCCATTGACCATGACGGACTACGCTTGGTGCGGTTTTTACCGCCCATGGATAAGTAGCTGTTTTTGATGCTCTTTAATAATATAGAGCTGTTCAAAAAATGACCAAAATCGCTGGTGGATTTTCCGCTGGCGATTTTTCTTTTTTAAAACAACTGACTACAATTAGACCGTTCCCCGCAGGCGCGGGGATGAACCGCGACGTTTGAAGTATCTCTACTGAGGCATAATCCGTTCCCCGCAGGCGCGGGGATGAACCGCGTTAGGCACGAGCTCGTAATTGATCGACTCGCCCGTTCCCCGCAGGCGCGGGGATGAACCGTTCGTAAAAGTACCAGTAGCCGCCTTGATATTCCGTTCCCCGCAGGCGCGGGGATGAACCGTTATTTGGTATCGAGTCGATGATAGAGTTTGTCCGTTCCCCGCAGGCGCGGGGATGAACCGGAGCTGCTCATGACGTTCTTAACCGCATGCGTCCGTTCCCCGCAGGCGCGGGGATGAACCGTGGGCGATCTTTGGGCACAAGATGACCCACGCCCGTTCCCCGCAGGCGCGGGGATGAACCGAACGTTGGCAAGACCACCTAGTGGCTTCAGAGCCGTTCCCCGCAGGCGCGGGGATGAACCGGACGTACAGGAAAAGAGCTAACAGCTAAAAAACCGTTCCCCGCAGGCGCGGGGATGAACCGATTTACGAATCGCATTTCTAGACTTTTAAGTGCCGTTCCCCGCAGGCGCGGGGATGAACCGCTACGGCACGATTCAAATCAACACCATCAGACCCGTTCCCCGCAGGCGCGGGGATGAACCGAGGTACGGGTGGAAGCCGACCGACATAACTGCCCGTTCCCCGCAGGCGCGGGGATGAACCGGCGGCTTCATGAGCCAGGTGCCAACGGGCAGTCCGTTCCCCGCAGGCGCGGGGATGAACCGGAGAAAGCCATGAAGGCACTGGTGACATACCACCGTTCCCCGCAGGCGCGGGGATGAACCGCCAACGATGCGAGAGTCAGTGCTACCGCCCGGCCGTTCCCCGCAGGCGCGGGGATGAACCGATCAGCGAACCACAAAATCGCAATCGGACACGCCGTTCCCCGCAGGCGCGGGGATGAACCGAGCGCGATGCAGCCCTACTACATCGTGGTTAGCCCGTTCCCCGCAGGCGCGGGGATGAACCGACAACATGACGATTAACACTGTGACGGACGACCCGTTCCCCGCAGGCGCGGGGATGAACCGCCATTATTATCGACCACGTCGGCAATTACATGCCGTTCCCCGCAGGCGCGGGGATGAACCGACGGGTATCGACTATTTGAGCGAATATGAAATCCGTTCCCCGCAGGCGCGGGGATGAACCGATACCAGCGACACCGCCAGTGCTATTCCTGTTCCGTTCCCCGCAGGCGCGGGGATGAACCGTCGACGCCGAGTACGAACGCCAGCGCCGAGCCCCGTTCCCCGCAGGCGCGGGGATGAACCGCGGCGGCTGAGGATCGATTCCTGGAGCGCGGTCCGTTCCCCGCAGGCGCGGGGATGAACCGTGTATGCAGCCGTTGTAGGCACGGGGGCAGCGACCGTTCCCCGCAGGCGCGGGGATGAACCGTAACCGGCCGAGGTTCCTACCCGCTTGGCGTACCGTTCCCCGCAGGCGCGGGGATGAACCGGCATTATCCAAATAACAAGCTGAATGACTACCCCGTTCCCCGCAGGCGCGGGGATGAACCGGGACCAGTTCGACAATAGCGGCGCTCGCAGCGCCGTTCCCCGCAGGCGCGGGGATGAACCGCAGCGCGTGCGATGGGCTTTCCTGAACAAGAACCGTTCCCCGCAGGCGCGGGGATGAACCTGCTTGAGGCTACGCCGGGCCTACTTGAGCTAGCCGTTCCCCGCAGGCGCGGGGATGAACCGCAATGCTTGGCGTGTTGCTGCCGCCAAATAATCCGTTCCCCGCAGGCGCGGGGATGAACCGCCGAGAAGATCCGCGAGCGCGAGCTAGCCGCCCCGTTCCCCGCAGGCGCGGGGATGAACCGGTATCGCGGCTCAGGTTTCAGATGTAGAGCAGCCGTTCCCCGCAGGCGCGGGGATGAACCGGTCTTGGGCACTTATCTGGACAAGAACTTCAACCGTTCCCCGCAGGCGCGGGGATGAACCGTTCAAACACTTTACGATGTTCCGTGAACTTCGCCGTTCCCCGCAGGCGCGGGGATGAACCGTTATTATCCCACGCCATGATGTTTGGAGAACCCCGTTCCCCGCAGGCGCGGGGATGAACCGATCATAATTGTCTCCTTTTTTCATCAAACCGGCCGTTCCCCGCAGGCGCGGGGATGAACCGATGAATACTTGGCCAGCATTCAGCGGGTACTGCCGTTCCCCGCAGGCGCGGGGATGAACCGGCAAAAGAACGCTCCCTTGCCGCAGACGCCAACCGTTCCCCGCAGGCGCGGGGATGAACCGGCGCACGCTCGATACGCGTACAACGCCGGCTCCCGTTCCCCGCAGGCGCGGGGATGAACCGAGTATCCATAGCGCGGGTGGGTAGTGGTTGGGCCGTTCCCCGCAGGCGCGGGGATGAACCGCCATTCTTCGCTGACCGTTGGGCGCAGCGATCCCGTTCCCCGCAGGCGCGGGGATGAACCGCTCATTTACTGTAATTTGTCCGTCGATCATTTCCGTTCCCCGCAGGCGCGGGGATGAACCGACACACGCGTAGACGTTACAATGCGCTCACAACCGTTCCCCGCAGGCGCGGGGATGAACCGCGTCTAAGAGCATTAAGAGCCGATGGTTTATCCCGTTCCCCGCAGGCGCGGGGATGAACCGGGCGTATAAACGTCGGGCAGGAGGTTCCTGTTCCGTTCCCCGCAGGCGCGGGGATGAACCGGAACTCATTACGCAGTCGCCGTCGCTTTTTTCCCGTTCCCCGCAGGCGCGGGGATGAACCGCATCTGTGCAATGCTGCCGGTCATCGGGTCTACCGTTCCCCGCAGGCGCGGGGATGAACCGTGGTGACTGGAGGGAAATTTCTTCCTATGAAACCGTTCCCCGCAGGCGCGGGGATGAACCGAACATGCGGTCCAGCTTCTCGGCATGCGCCTGCCGTTCCCCGCAGGCGCGGGGATGAACCGGCATGCGCGAGCCGTCATTGAATGACCAGAATCCGTTCCCCGCAGGCGCGGGGATGAACCGGCCACTACCTCTGGTGCTGCTACGCCATCGTTCCGTTCCCCGCAGGCGCGGGGATGAACCGGGCAAGGTAGCCCGTCAGCACCGCCAGGGTACCCGTTCCCCGCAGGCGCGGGGATGAACCGTGCGAACTCCTTGATTTCTCCTTCATTATCTTCCGTTCCCCGCAGGCGCGGGGATGAACCGTATCGCTTTACTCTGGCACAAGCTGGGTGTTTCCGTTCCCCGCAGGCGCGGGGATGAACCGGCCGAGAAGACGAACCGCCGCAACCAGATTCACCGTTCCCCGCAGGCGCGGGGATGAACCGTCTTTTACCCCTGATATGCTTTCGTTGCCGGTCCGTTCCCCGCAGGCGCGGGGATGAACCGGCCATGGCCGAGTTTGTGCGCGGTGAGTTGGACCGTTCCCCGCAGGCGCGGGGATGAACCGGCCTTGCCGTTGTCGATCTCGTCGTGACAAGACCGTTCCCCGCAGGCGCGGGGATGAACCGTCGAACTGCTATTGAGGAGTTAGGCGCCGCTGCCGTTCCCCGCAGGCGCGGGGATGAACCGATCGTGCCTTGTGGTCATGAGGTCGATGACCGCCGTTCCCCACAGGCGCGGGGATGAACCGCATATATTCATTTTGCATGGTTCTTCTATACCGCCGTTCCCCACAGGCGCGGGGATGAACCGCGAGAGGTGTTCGAGCTGGTCCGGGGCCAACTCCGTTCCCCACAGGCGCGGGGATGAACCGAGCTGAAAGAAAAGCACGACGTTGAGCTGAAACCGTTCCCCACAGGCGCGGGGATGAACCGATAGAGTGGGACAATTTAAAATTGGCGAATATCCGTTCCCCACAGGCGCGGGGATGAACCGCCGCGCGGGAGTAAATTATAATGGCTGTAATGCCGTTCCCCACAGGCGCGGGGATGAACCGGTATCGCCGTCATATACGCTCGTCACTTCGTCCCGTTCCCCACAGGCGCGGGGATGAACCGGCGATCACACCGAGAACCCTGGGGCGAGGGAGCCGTTCCCCACAGGCGCGGGGATGAACCGGAAGAAATTGAGTTTGCAGTGAAAACATCATCCCGTTCCCCACAGGCGCGGGGATGAACCGGACATGCGCCTCAACGCCCAGGCGGCAGCCATCCGTTCCCCACAGGCGCGGGGATGAACCGAATACAATTTCATCGCCATCCATTGGCCTTGACCGTTCCCCGCAGGCGCGGGGATGAACCGATGCAGAGCTAGTTTCGTGTGGTCAGTGCGGACCGTTCCCCGCAGGCGCGGGGATGAACCGCCCCTATATCCCCGGGCCTAAAACTGTAAAAACCGTTCCCCGCAGGCGCGGGGATGAACCGCCATCCGAACGGTACCGGTGGCTGTAATATCGCCGTTCCCCGCAGGCGCGGGGATGAACCGCCACGGCTCGGCGCGGCTGTATGGCTCACCGTCCGTTCCCCGCAGGCGCGGGGATGAACCGAAAAATGCAAATCCATAAGAAACTTTCATTTACCCGTTCCCCGCAGGCGCGGGGATGAACCGTGCTCTTGAATCGGCTGGAACCACTGACGGCACCGTTCCCCGCAGGCGCGGGGATGAACCGGAACGACATTGCTGTTCTCAGGCCGCCTACTGCCGTTCCCCGCAGGCGCGGGGATGAACCGATTTTCACCGGCGATGCATACGTCGACACGCTCCGTTCCCCGCAGGCGCGGGGATGAACCGTTCGAGTAACGAAGACCCCTTGATCCCCGGTGCCGTTCCCCGCAGGCGCGGGGATGAACCGCAACACTACCAGTCTGCGCTTGGTCGCGAAGCCCGTTCCCCGCAGGCGCGGGGATGAACCGGGCTATTCATGGGGCACGCCCACGGATGCCCTCCGTTCCCCGCAGGCGCGGGGATGAACCGATGCTAATATTTGGCGCGAGGCCCGTTGCAAGCCGTTCCCCGCAGGCGCGGGGATGAACCGGCGCGGGCTGGGTTCATGTCCGTTCGTCCTTTCCGTTCCCCGCAGGCGCGGGGATGAACCGAACCGGCCGTCGTGCAGATGGACTCGGCATCACCGTTCCCCGCCGGAGCGGGGGCGAATCGCTCTGAAACAAACAGCCAAACCGGGATAGCCACGTGACAGGCGACCAGGCAATGCGTTATGAAGTAGCCAGCACGTTTGAGCACTTGTCGAAAAACGTTATTCAAGACTAACCACAAACAGGAGGTGGATATGACGTTACGCACACTAAGCTGGTTGACCGCCGCGACGCTGACGGTTTCCGCCGGCTTTGCCGCCGCGCAGATGAATGAGGCCTCTTCGGCGGGCCATGAATTGCCGGAAGAGGTAGCCGCGCTGGTGGGTGAGGCCTGTGGGCCGATCGACCCCGCCCGGGGAATTGCGCCGCAGCATCACGAAATCGAGGATGATCTGGTCAGTGGCGATCTGTGGCTGGTGCCGTGCAACGCCGGTGCCTACCAGACCACTTATGAGGCGATCTATCAGGCCGAGGACGCCGACCCGCGCAAGCTGCTCTTCGCCCAGTGGCGTAACGGCAGTTGGACCGGCACCGATCAACTTTTCGACCCAACGTTCGATGCCGATACCGCGGTGCTGAGTGATCAGTACAAGGACCGCGGCGCTGGCGGCTGTGGCGGTGCACGCACCTGGCAGTGGCAGGGCGCCGATTTTCACCTCACCGAATACCGCGCCGCCGAAGCCTGCGACGAACCCGTCGAGGAGTACCCGGTTATCTTTGAGGCCGAGTAACGGTTTATCCGGCGCCTGTCGCTTGGCGCAGGCGTTGAACGTCGCACCTCAATACCCGCCTCGGCCGAAGGCGGGTTTCATTCAATTTTTTAATAACTAAAGTCGAATTAACTCGAAATGTAAGCGATTGCCTACGCGCTATGTAAGCGATCGCTTAAAAACTCTTTGTATCTTGCTTTTAAGCATCGCTCCTGTAGTTTTTGCTAATCCTGAGAGCAGGAAAATATCGCGCGGTGCGCCTGCTCTCGCTGACTCTCACTATCGCGCAGGGCGTTCGCTGCGAGCGCCATCCTGACCCGGCTTTCAAGGAATAGAAGGCGCATGCCTTTATTTATCTCGATCATTTCGACCTTCCCGACGGTGATTTTCACCATTCTGCTCAGCGTGGCCGTCATCTACTGGCTGATCTCGCTGTCTGGCATGACCGGTGACGACCTGGGCGATATGGACGGCGCCGATGGCTCCGTGGACGCCGGCGGCCTGCTGGCGACCCTGGGCCTCAAGGGCGTACCACTTCCGCTGGCCTTTACCCTGGTCGTGCTGTTTGGCTGGCTGTTTAGCTATTTCGCCGAGCTCTTGGTGGGGGAGTACGTCACTGCCGGGCTTTTATACGGGCTCTTTAGCCTGGTCGTGCTGGTCCTCGGGTTCTTCGTGGGTATCTTCATTACCTCCTGGCTGATCAAGCCACTGCGCCCGCTCTTCAAGCCCGCGCTGCATCTGCCTACCGAGCAGCGCCTGGCCGGCACGCTTTGTACGATCCGCTCCGGCAGCGTCGACAGAGCCCGCGGGCGCGCCGACGCCTATATCGACGGCGACCATCTCATCCTTCAAGTACGCAGCGACAAACCGCTGGTACGGGGGGACCGTGCGATTTTGATTAACTACCTGGCCGATGAAGACGCCTACTGGGTCATCCCGGAAGACGAGTTCAACGCCGGCTCGAACGACTGACACCCTCGTTAACAGGAGAAAATGAATGGACTTTTCGTGGCTCATGCCAACGCTTTTTTTTATTGGCATCGTGGTGGTTCTTTTGTTGGCGATTTTATCGCTCATCAAGGCGTTCTATCGCAAGATCGACCAGGGCCAGGCGCTGATCGTCAACGACCTGGCGACCACGCCGAAGGTCTATTTCACGGGGGCGATGGTACTGCCGGTGATTCACCGCGCCGAAACCATGCAGATCTCGGTCATTACCCTCGAGCTCAACCGGACGGGCAAAGAGGGCTTGATTTGCCGGGATAACCTGCGCGCCGACATCAGCGTAGCCTTCTACCTGCGCGTTAACGCGACCGCCGAAGACGTGCTGCGGGTGGCCAAGTCCGTGGGCGTGAACCGCGCCTCGGACCGCGACGCCGTCAACGAGCTTTTTAACGCCAAGTTCAGCGAGGCACTGAAGACCGTCGGTAAGAAGATGGAATTCATGCAGCTGTTCGACGAGCGCCAGCAGTTCCGCGACGCCATCGTCGAAACCATCGGTCAGGATCTTAACGGCTACGTGCTCGAAGACGTGGCGATCGACTACTTGGAGCAGACGCCCAAGAGCTCGCTCGACCCGAACAACATTCTTGATTCCGAAGGTATCAAGTGCATCACTGAGATCACCGCGAAGCACAATGTCGAGACCAATCGGCTCGAGCGCGATCAGGATCTCGAGGTGCAGCGCAAGAACGTCTCGGCGCGGGAAGCGGCGCTCGAGCTAGAGCGCACCCAGGCCGACGCCGAGGCGCGCCAGCGCCGCGAGATCGAAAGCCTACGCTCGCGCGAAGAGTCCGAAGCCGAGCAGGTCAGCCAGCAGGAGCGCTCCAAGAGCGAAGCCGCTCGCATCAAGACCGATGAAGAGCTGGCGATTGCTGACGAGAACATGCAGCGCCAGATCGAGATGGCGACCAAGGCCCGCGAGCGCGCCGTCCAGATCGAAGAAGTGCGTATTCGCCAGGCCAAGGAGCTCGAGGACGTCAACCGCGAGCGTGCGGTCGAGATCGAACGGATCGGAATGGAGAAAGCGCTGGAAGAAGAGCGCAAGGACATTGCCGAGATTACCAGCCAGCGCATCGCCGTCGAGCGCAGCGTGGCCGAAGAAGAAGAGAACATCAACGATGTTCGCAACCGCTCCGAAGCCGAGCGTAAGAAAGTCACTCGCCTGACCGCCGCCCAGGCCGAGGCCGAAGAAAGCAAACTCAAGGAAGTGCGCGCCGCCGAAGCGGTCTTCGAGCGCTCCAAGCTCGAAGCCGAAGAAACCGTCATCCGCGCTCAGGCCGAGCTGGATTCCGCCGAGAAGCGTGCCGCCGCCGAGGAGAAGCAGGCGCGTGGTCATCAGGCACTGGCCGCGGCGGATGGTCTGGCCGAAGCCCAGGTGCTGGAAGCGCGGGCCCACGCCCAGCGCAGCGAGGGCTTGGCCCAGGCGGAAGTCAAAACCGCCAATGCCAAGGCCGACGAAGATGCCGGCATGGCCGAGGTGCGCGTGCTCGAACAGCGCCTGGAAGCCGAAGCCATGGGCGAAGAGAAGCTGGGCACCGCCAAGGCCCAGGCCCGCGAGGCGATGGCCAAGGCCGAGGCCAACGGCCTGGTCGAGAAGCTGCGCGCCTACGACAACATGTCCGAAGAAGCGCGCAACTTCGAAGAGTTCCGCATGAACCTGGAGGTTCACGAGAAGGAAGTGATGGCCCAGATCGAGGCGCACCGTGTCGGTATGCTGGAAAACGGCAAGGTCATGGCCGCTGCTCTGCAAAACGCCAAGTTCGAGCTGATCGGCGGCGACGGCGACATCTTCGAGAAGTTCGCCACCGGTATCGGTTACGGCAAGTCCATTCAGGGCGTGCTCGACAAATCGCCGGCGCTGCAGGCCACCCTTGCAGGCTTGGCCGATCGCGCCCTGGGCGCGAAAAAGTCGTCCGAAACGGTTTAACCGCCGCCTTGTAGCGCCTTTGAAAGACCGCAGGTGTTCGCCACGTGCGGTCTTTTTTGTTTTGTCGTGAGCCCTTGTCTCGCGAGCACTCATTCAGGATGGACACGATGTCGAAGGACACTGGATCAAGCGATACTACGTCGAAGGACGCCGTCGAGAACCTCGTCAGGGAGAGCTCGGCCTTCGAGACCATTCAGCGCCGGCTGACCACCCAGTCAAGCGAGCTGGGCGCGTCGGTGACGCGTTTGAACGACGCGCGCGCCGAGGTTTTCGGCACCAGCAACATGGCGCTGTTGGGCCGCGCCCGGGTGCGTACCGAGAACAACGCCATCGCCCGCGACATGGTGCGTATCGGCGGCCAGATTCTGTTCGGCTTCAATGTTCAGCTAGGGCTTCGCAAGGCGCTCGAGGCAAGCGACGTCTTCGCGCTTTATCATCTCAAGGATGACGACGACGGGCTCGAACTCACCGAAAGCACGTTGGCCGAAAGCTTTCTAACCGACGAGCAGTTCGTCCGTGACTTTCGCGAGCTACAGCAGTATTACAGCAACGCCACGCTTTCGCAGATGGCCACGTTAAGCGGCAAGCTGCTGGTGGCGTTTCAGATCGGCGAAAAGCTCACCGACCTGCGGGTTTTCCGTTGGGAACTCAGTGCCCAGGGCGAGGTAAGCCGCTATATCGACAACCGCGGCGAGCGCGACCTGGTCTTTCCCGAGCGCTTCGCTTTCGCCTGGCAAAGCGCCGGGCGCGACATGCAGGAGCAGGGCCGTGCGCCGCACCTGAATATTCTCGATACGGTGTTCGTCGACAACCTGGGCGGCAACATCACGTTCAAGATCGAGAACAACACCAAAAGCGGCGAAGGGATCTTCAGTGACCCGGTCGATTCGGACTCCCAGTCGCTGGACGACGCCACCTTCGAGTACGCCGACCTGGGCGCGGTGCTGCTGGTGCGCATTCTGCCCTTCAACGAAGCCGAATGGCGTTACTACCTGTTCAATCGCGGCGAGCAGCACGTCAAACGCATCGACGCCATGGCGGGCTCGGTGGTCGAGCTTCCGGAAAACCACGGCATCATCTTTCCCACCGGGTGCTACCTCAACAATGGCGAGCTGACCACGTTCGAGGTGCCCGAAGAGGATCTGCGCTTCAAGCGCGTCGTGCGCTCGCCCAACGGCGAGGACGTGCTCTACGTGTTCTACGCCGTGAGTACCGGGCAGGTCGTGCTGTACCGCTACAACCTGATTCGCAAAGAGGTCGACACGCCCATGGTCGGCCACGGCGCCGCGGTGCTCGAAAACGGGCACCTGGCGATTTTCTACGCCGAGGACGAGCCGACCCTGGTGCACCCCATCCAAGTGTGGGCGACGCCGTTCATGTCCGAAGGCTTTCACGCCCAGGAGGCGGTGCGCAACGACACGCCCATGGGGCGGATCGGCAACCCGGAGCTGGTGCGCGGCATCGCCGAGCTCAACAGCATCGTGCAACTGGCCGGCGACGGTCAGGCCAACGAGCGCCACTTCAACGCCATCATCCGCCGGGTGGACCGCACGCTGAACCAGTTCTACTGGATGGGCGAGGAGGACTTTTCCGCCATTCACGCCGTGCTCGAACAGCTCAAGCACACCGCCGAGCTGATGCTCGACGAGTACGAGAAAGTACAGGCGATCCGCGCGCAGACCGCCGAGGCCCTGAATGAGCTCGAAAAGGCCCAGTCGGCGCTTCTGCGCGAGCTCAAGCCGAGTAGCTGGAAAACGCCGGATCTGTTCGTCACCTACCTGAAAAAGCTGCGCGATCACCGCGGGCGGCTGATGGCGCTGGGCGAGCGGCGCTATCTCGACACGGCGCGGCTGGCCGAGCTCGAACAGGCGCTGGATAAAGCCGAAGCGTCGCTGACTGAGCAGACGTTTTCGTTTCTCGCAACGCCCGAGGCGCTCGAGGGGTATCGCGCCACCCTCGACGAGATCAAAACCGCGGTCAGCGAAGCGGAAAACCGCAAGGCGCTGGCGGAGTGTGTCGAGCGCTACCGTGAGCTGACCGCCGGGCTCGACATGATCCAGGGGCTGCTCTCGTCGATGCCCGGCGGCGACGCCCAGGAGCAGACGCGCATTACCGAGAATATCTCGAGCATCTACGCCAGCATCAACCAACAGCGCTCGAAGGCCGAAATCCGCCTGCGCGAGCAGGGCAGCGCCGAGGCCCAGGCCCAGTTCGCCGCCCAGATTCGCCTGTTCGAGCAGAGCCTGGCCAACGGCGTGGGCGCCCTTCGCGAGCCGGACGACTGCGACCAGCTGATGACGCGCATCCTCGACCAGCTGCAGGAGCTTGAGAGCCAGTTCGGCGAATATGACGAATTTTTGACCACGATCCTCGAGCAGCGTGAAAGCGCCCACGAGAGCATCGAAAGCCGCCGCCAGCAGCTCCAGGACGAGCGCCAGCGCCGCGTTACCACCCTGACCGACGCCAGCCGGCGCATTCTCGACAACGTCGTCCAGCGCACCGAGCGCTTCGAAACCCTCGAGGAGCTGCACAGCTTCTTCGCCGCTGACGCCATGGTGGGCAAGGTGCGCAGCATGGTGGAGGAGCTGCGCGGCTTTGGCGCCAACCTGGAGGCCGACGACATCGGCGGGCGCCTGCGCGCCTCCCAGGACGCGGCGCTGCGCAGCGTGCGCGACCGCGCCGATATCTTCGAATCCGGCGGCAACGTGATTCGCCTGGGCCCGCGCCACCGCTTCAGCGTCAACCAGCAGCATCTGGATTTGACCCTGGTGCCGCGGGACGAGCGCATCATGCTGCACCTGACCGGCACCCAGTATTACGAGCCGCTGACGGATGAGCGCCTGAGTGCGCTTAGCGGCTACTGGACCATGTCGCTGCCTTCCGAAAGCCGCCAGGTCTACCGGGCGGAGTACCTGGCCTACCGCTTCATGGAGGAACTGGCTAAGCCCGACGCCGCGCCCATTAACGTGGAAGACACCGAGGCGCTGCAGCGCGAGATCGCCACGTTTGCCTCGCCGCGTTACCGGGAAGGCTACGAGAAGGGCATCCACGACCACGACGCCGCCTTGATCGTGCGCACGCTGTGGCCTGCCCGCCAGAGCGCCGGGCTGCTCGGCTTCGGGCCGCTGCCGCGGGGGTTGGCCATGCTGTTCTGGGCGGATCGCTTGAGTGACGACGAGGCCGCGCGCAACCTGCGCGCGCGCTGCCTGTCCGCGGGGATTTTGAGCCGCATCATGCAAAGCGAAGACCTGCTGCGCGCGCTGATCGACGAGATCGCGCCAAAGCTAAGCGCCTTTGTTGAGCACCATGCGCTCCCGGGCGGGCCCGCCGAGCGCGACAGCGCCGCGGAGTTTCTGGTGCGCCAGCTTGCCGAGGAAGGCGAAGCGTTCTCGACCACGCAATACGCCGCGGCCCTCACCAAGGGCTTTATCGAGACCATGCAGCGCCAGGGGCACTACGCCCATTTTCAGGAGGCGCTGGCGGTGGTCAAAGGCCAGCCCGGCGCGCGCTGGACGATTACGTCCCACTGGCTCCAGGCCCACGCCCGCCAGGCCGGCCAGCAAGGCGTGCTGCACTATTTGCCCGAAGCCATTGCGCTGCTCAACACCGCCCAGCGGCTGACGACGAGTGCCCACAGCGTCGAGCTCGCCTTCACCGTCGAGGGGCTGATTGGCCAGCACGAACGTTTGGATCAGCAAAGCCTTGCGCTGCAGCTCGACGACTTCCAACAGCGGCTGCGTCACCACGAGCACGTGGTGATTCGCGACTGGACACAGCTTCAGGAGCGCCGCCAGATCATTCTGCGCGAGCAGCGCGAACGCTTGAGACTCGAAGAGTACCTGCCCAAGCCGCTGAACTCTTTCGTGCGCAACAAGCTGATTACAGAGAGCTACCTGCCCATCATCGGCGACAACCTCGCCAAGCAGATGGGCACCGTCGGTGAGTCGCGCAGCACCGATAACAGCGGCCTGTTAATGATGATCTCGCCGCCGGGTTACGGCAAAACGACGCTGATGGAGTATGTGGCCAACCGGCTTGGGCTAATTTTTATGAAGATCAACTGCCCAAGCCTTGGCCACGACGTGACGTCGCTGGACCCGGAGTCCGCCACCCACTCCACTGCGCGGGCCGAATTGATCAAGCTGAACCTGGCCTTCGAGATGGGCAACAACGTCATGCTCTATCTCGATGACATTCAGCACACGCACCCGGAGTTTTTGCAGAAGTTCATCTCGCTGTGCGACGGCAGCCGGCGAGTCGACGGCATCTGGAACGGGCGCACCCAAACCTACGACATGCGCGGCAAGCGTTTCTGCATCGCCATGGCGGGTAACCCCTACACCGAAAGCGGCGACGTCTTCAAGGTGCCGGACATGCTCGCCAACCGCGCCGATGTCTACAACCTGGGCGACGTATTGAGCGGCATGGAAGAGGTGTTCGCGCTCTCCTATATCGAAAACTCGATGAGCGCCAACACGGTGCTGGCGCCGCTTTCTACCCGCGGGCTAGACGACTTCTACCGCTTCGTCGACCAGGCCCAGGGGCGCGAGGTGCCCAGCACCGACTTCGAGCACGACTACAGCGGCGCAGAGCGCGAAGAGATCCTGGCCGTGCTCAAGAACATGTTCAAGGTGCGCGAGGTGGTTCTGCGGGTCAATCAGCAGTACATTGCCTCCAGCGCCCAGGCCGATGAGTACCGCACCGAGCCGCCGTTTCGCCTCCAAGGCAGCTACCGCAACATGAACCGCCTGGCGGAGAAGATATCGCCCATCCTCAGCGACGCCGAGCTCGAGGCGATCATCGACGACCACTACGTGGGCGAAGCGCAGCTTCTCACCCAGGGCGCGGAAGAGAACCTGCTCAAACTCAAGGAGCTGCGCGGCACGCTAAGCGAGGACGAAAAAGCGCGCTGGGACGAGATCAAGCGCGAGTTCAAGCGCCGCCAGCTCACCGGCGGCGACGAAGAAACCGGCGCGTTGGTGGTGCGCCAACTGAGTTTGATCGCCGAAGGGGTGGGTCAGTGGGGCAAGACGCGCCAGGACGAAGGCTGAGTCGGCCTTCGATGACCTACCGAGTGCGACAGCCAAAAACACGCTTTTTTAAGGAGTTCGACCATGAGTGGCAAGCCAGCAGCACGTGTGACCGACGACACCGCGTGCCCGATCCCCGGGCACGGAACCAACCCGCTGGTCGAGGGCTCCCCCGACGTGTTTCACGACGGATTGTCCGCGGCACGGCTCGGCGACAAGTCGGCCTGTGGAAGCCCCATCACCGGGACCGTTTCCTCCACGGTATTCATCAACGGCAAGCCCGCCGCCGTTCTCAGTAGCGTCGGCGCCCACGGCAATACCGTGATCGAAGGCTCGGGCACGGTCATTATTGGCGATGTTTGAAGTCGGGCCGCGTTGTCGCGGCTTCGCGGGTACGCCGGCCGGCTTACCCGCGCTACGGGGTCGTGCTGTCCTGACTCCCTGGAACTCGCTTCTCTTGCTATTCGACGGCGGAAAATGGGTTCTCGGCCATCAGGAACGCCCGCAGGTCCGGCTTTTGCGGGTGCTCGTGAAGCCACTGGCGAATCGCTAGCGCCTTCTCGTAATCTTCATCGCCAAACTTCTGGCGGTAGAGGTCGGCGAAGGTGTCGCTGGTTCGCTCTTCGCGAATGCGCTGCTGCCAGTGATCGGTGAGAATGGCGTTCAGGTTGCCGGCCAGGCCTTCCGCTACCAGCATTTCCCACTCGCCCCGATTGAGCCAGACCCCGCCGACCCGCGCGCTGTAGTCCAAGCGGTGGCTGTGGTCCTTGCTGATACGAAACTTGCTCATGATGCCGCCGGTGACCGGGCAGATCATCGCGCCCACGGTGTCTTCGGCATCGATGTTTTCGATGTGGTCATCGTCGAACACGTGCTCGGGGTGGCGCTCTTTCCAGCTGATATAGTCTTCGATCAAGAGCCAGTTGCCGCCGCAATTTTCGCAGGTATGACAGCGAAAGAGCGAGTCGAGAAAACTGGGAACGAGTTTGCCTTCCTGGCAGGCTGTACACTTCATGGAGCGCTTCCTTGAATAGATAAATGTTCGACACATGCATGTCGAACCAACGGACGATGCCCGGCCATGTTTGGCGGGCTCCCAGGCACTCCGGTTAGCCTACTCCAACGGCTTCTAATATACAAAACGGCAAAGAAAGCTTTGGTCGCGAGAGGGCTCAAGGCTGTTGCTGTACAGGGTGTGAGAAGGCGTCTGGCTAATCATCCACCGCTTGGAGTTGACGTTAGTGGCTATTCGGGTAATCGTCACAGCGTCTTCACCCGGTGGGGGCGTGCTTTTTTAGGTCACTGAATGGAAAGGGACGTGTATCGCGTGGCGAGAACCCAGGATGAAATTCGGCAAACCAACGTCAAGAACATTCTCGAGGCGGCGGAGCAGCTGTTTGCGGAAAAGGGCTACGCCGGAGCCTCCATGGCCGAGATCGCCGCCCGGGCGGGGCTGCCCAAGTCCAATGTGCACTACTACTTTGCCACCAAGGAGGCGCTCTATCAGGAGGTGCTGCTGGCCCTGTTAGCGCTTTGGAAACAGGATGCGCTCTGCTTCGAGCTCTACGATGACCCCCGCGTAGTACTTTCGAGCTACATTCGCGCCAAGATGAACCACTCGCGCTATCGCCCCCAGGGCTCGAAAGTATGGGCGGCGGAGGTGATGCAGGGGGCGCCGATTCTCAAGGAGCGCCTGCGCGAGAACCTGTTCGATTGGGCCAAGCTCAAAGAGGCCAAGATCGCCGAATGGGTGGCCTCCAAGCAAATCGCGCCGGTCGACCCTTCTCACTTGCTCTATATGATTTGGGCCACCACCCAGCACTACGCCGACTTCGACTACCAGGTCGAACTGCTCAACGACGACCAGCCACTTAGCGACATGCAATTCGAGAAAGCGGTGCAGTCGGTGACCTCGATCGTGCTGCGCGGTATCGGGCTCTCGGTGTAGCCACCGCCCGGGGCGTGCTTTCCACTTCTGAAAAACGGCTTTGAAAGGTTGGCGCTACAGACCGGCAGGCGGGCCGGGTACGCTACGTCTCCTGACCCTAAAGGAGAACGACATGACGGCTTACTATCTATGCGCGCGTATCCGCGCCACCGACTTCCAGCGCCTCGATGAAACCCGGGAACGACTTCTGCAGCTGGAGGCGGCGACCCAAAATGAGCCCGCCTGCCATCAGTTTCAGGTGCTGGAAGATAGCGCGCGGGCCGGGGATTTTTTGCTCTGGGAGTGCTGGGAAGGCAAGGCGGGGCTAAAGGCCCACTACGAGGCGCCGCACACCCAAGCGCTGCTGGAAGCGAAGCTCACCGAGATCATCGAGATTACCGAGCTGGCGCCGCCAAGCGCCGGCCGCGCCGCTTAAAGCCGCAGGTTATCCTGGCGCACATCGAGCTGCGCCAGACGCTGCTTCAATAAACCGGGAAAGCGGGTATACCAGGTCTGGTTGAGCGGGGAGGGGTGGGGCAGCGGATGAAGCGTGACGCTGCGCGCCTTGCCGTTACCGTCTTCGAGGGTGACGTCGATACTGCTCTCGAAGCGGTCGTCACGTTTCCAGAACGCCTCGAGCCGGGCGCGCTCTTCCTTAGAACGATTAATCCCGAACCACAAAAACGCCTCGCGCCCCAGGGTGATCAAATCCTGGCCTTGCCAGTCTGCAACTACTACCTCGCTGATCAAGGGGTGGAAGCGGCGCTTGACCTTCATCGACCACGCCTTATTGCCGATAGGCTTATAGGGCACGGTGTTGATCCAGAAAAAGTGCTCGCCCACCGCGCGGGAGGCCTCGAAATTCGGCATTTCTTCGCCGTAAAGGCGCTGATAAAGCGCTTTTCTCACCAGTTGGCCGCCGGCGCCGATGAAGGGGTCGCCATGGCGGACCTCGTCCCGGCCCGGGTCGCGGCCGAAAAAGCCGACCCGCAGATTGGGCTCGCCCAGGCCGATGATCGGTTTAAGCGGGTCGCGCTCGAAGCGCGCGTACACCTCGAGATCGATCCCGTCGGTCTCGGCGGCCAGGGCTTCGAAGTGCTCGATTTGGCGCGGCGTGAGGGACATCGTTTACTCGAACCACTCCTGGGCGGTGCGCCACACGCACATGCCCACGAAGTAGATCGAGGATACCGCGAGCCCCACCAGCGCCCAGCCTGCGTGTTGCGGGCTTGAAAGCACCAGTGCGGTGGCGCACACGCACCATAAAAGCGTGATGGCGATATTGACCGGCATGAACCGGCGCACCCGGAAGGGGTGGAGAAACTTCATCTTGGTAACGGTGAGCACGGCCAGAAAGATGATGCCGGCAAAGGTGACCCAAGCGTGGAAGCCGAGAATATAGAAGTAGACCGCGGCGATATTCCAGGCAGCGGGAAAGCCGACGAAGTAGTTATCCTGGCTTTTCATGTCCACGTTGCAAAAGCAGAACATCGACGAGAGCAGGATGGTGAACACCGCCAGCAGCTCGAACCCGGCGGGCAGGTCGATGAAGTAGTAGATGAAAAGCGCAGGAATGAACGCCCAGGTCAGGTAATCGATGACCATGTCCAGGGTGGAGCCGTCGAAGTGCGGGAGGATCGTTTTGACCTCGTACTTGCGCGCTAGCGTGCCGTCGAAACCGTCGATCATCATCGCCGCGCCTAGCCACAAAAGGCAGGCCACCGGGTTGTCATCGACCAGCGCCAGAAGCGCCATGGTGCCCAGCAGCACACCGCTGGCCGTTAACACGTGCACGCTCCACGCCTTGTATCGTGATGCGTGTGAGGGGGCGGGTGAAGAGAGCGGTTGAACCACGTTAACCTCATGGGGAACGCCGTGTTCCCGGACTGTTGGGTGTATAGATGTGCGTTTAAAGCGCTACCCTACTACAAGACGCTACATCGGGAATACGTGACCCGATGGCGTTCTTTTGGTCGCGGGCGCTTTGAAGACGCCAGGCTGCTTTAATGAAGATAGCTGAAACATTGAAGCCGCGGGCGTTTAAGATGCCTGCCGCATTAGCCGGTGGCGCCGTTTGACGGGTCGCGCGTTACTTCGAGCCACGCCTGGCTGAGCCAGCGGCCGGCGCGGGAGAGTTCGTCCTCACTCGCTCCGGCGTAGCCCAGCACCAACCCGGCACGCTGGGGCTGGCCCATATAGTAGCGGGAAAGCGGTGACAGCGTCACCTCGGCCTTTCGCGCCCTATCGACGAGCGCGCGCTCTTGCTGCACGTTTTCAAGCTCGGAGACCAGGTGCATACCGGCATGGCCGGACGACAGGGTCAGCCCGGCTTCGACTGCCGGTGCCAGCGCCCGGCGCTGACGATAGCAGCTTCGCATTCGTCCGATATGGCGGGAAAAATCCCCCTTCGTGATGAACTCGGCCAGTGCCGCCTGCAGCGGGTAGTGCCCCTCTCGGTGAAGGCGGGCGTTGGCCAGCCGGAAGGTGTCCGCCAGCGCCTCGGGCAGCACGATATAACCCAGGCGAAGCCCGGGGTAGAGCACCTTGCTGAACGTGCCGATGTAAATGACCCGCGCCGTCTCCGACAACCCCTGAAGCGAAGGCGCCGGCGCAATATCGTAGCGAAACTCGCTGTCGTAGTCGTCCTCGACCAGCCAGGCATCCTGGGCGGCGGCCTGCTCCAAGAGCGCCAAGCGCCTGGGCACCGGCATGGTCACCCCGGTGGGGTACTGATGCGAAGGCGTGACGTAAATAAGCCGTGGCGGCTTGGAGCTTGGCGGGCAGCGCGCCGGGTTTAGGCCGTTGTCATCCACCGGCACGGGGATCAGGTCGAGCCCGGCGGCCAGAAAACTGGTTTGGGCGCCGCCGTAGCCCGGCTCCTCCATCCATACGCTGTCGCCGGGGTCGGTCAAGAGCTGGGTGATGAGTTCGAACGCCTGCTGGGCGCCCTGGGTAATCACGATCTGCGCCGGGTGGCAGCGCACCGCGCGGGAGAGCGTCAGATACTCGCACAGCGCCTCTTTTAAAGCGGGCAGGCCACCTTGCGTTTGATAGCCAAGCCACTGGCTATCGGCTTGGCGGTAGTGGCGGCGTAAAAGGCGCTGCCACTGGGCGTGGGGGAAAAGATCGAGCCCCGGAACGCCCGGGGCAAACGCCAGGTGCTCTTCGCTTAGCGTGGCGCAGCGCTTCATCAGCGCCTGGCCCCGTTGGGACGGGCTGAACGAGGCGGGCGGCGGCGGCGCATTAGGGGCAGTGAAGGCGGGCAGCTCGGCAACGTAAAGCCCCGCGCCCTTTTTCGAGACCACCAGACCCTCGGCCACCAGCCGCTCCAACGCGGCGAGTACCGTATTGCGGCCAAGCGCTAGTCCGCCTGCCAGCCGCCGCGACGAAGGCAAACGGCTGCCGGCGCCCAGCTCGCCGCGCTGTATCCAGTCGCGAAGCGTGGTGTAGAGCTGGCGGTTTAGCGGCGTGGCGGTGTGCGGGGCGACCCGCAGTGCTAGGGCATCGATGATCCAATCACTGGCGGTAGCGCGCTGGCTCACTGGTTCCCCCGATATTGCAAAAAGTGGCTCTTACCAAGGGGCCACTATAGCGCGAGACTGAATCGGCCAACAGCCAGTCAAGAGGAAAAGCCCATGACGATCAGAGCCGCCGTAATGAACGATCTCGAAGCGTTGACCGTGCTGCTGGATGCGTACCGTCAGTTCTACCAGCAGCCCGGCGATGTAAGCGCCGCCCGCCATTTTCTGGAACAGCGCTTCGGGCTGGGGGATTCGTTCATTTTGGTCAGCGAAGACGCACGCGGTGAACTCGACGGGTTCGTGCAGATGTTTCCCGGGCTCTCCACCGTCGGCCTGAACGCCCGCTGGACGCTGAACGACCTTTACGTCGCCCCAAACGCCCGCCAGCGAGGGGCCGGCCGGGCGCTAATGGAGGCTGCGGCATCGCTTGCCCACGAGCACGGCGTGGCACGGCTAGTGCTGATGACCCAGGTCGAAAACGAACCGGCCCAGCGCCTTTACGAAATACTGGGCTGGCAGCGCAACACGGCCTTCTACAGCTACCTGTTGAATACCTGATAAAGGAGCCTTTCGTGACCGACACACCTTCTTCCGCGGTGCTCGCCTTCCCGCCGGCGGCTCCTTCCGATATGGCCAAAGCGATGTACGACAAGCTCTGCTACCACACCGATGCCTGGGACTTGGCCCAGGATCTCGCCAACGACGTCGAGGAGGTCGTGGTGTTCGACACGCGAAGTGTCGAGCACTACTGCGCCGGGCACATTCCCGGAGCGGTGAGTTTTCCCCACCGGGAAATGACGCCCGAGCGACTTGCCGCGCTCGACCCCTCGAAAGTGTACGTCACCTACTGCGACGGCATTGGTTGTAACGGCTCGACCAAGGGCGCGTGGAAGCTGGCAAGTGCCGGCTTTCATGTAAAGGAGCTTTTAGGCGGGCTGGATTTCTGGCGCCGGGACGCGCACCCGGTGCAGGAAGGGGGAAGAGCGGGGGCGTCTTTTGAAAGCGCCGCTTGCGGAGTGTGGCTGTTAGGGAAGATGGCGAACCACTCTTCGCTCTTTATTAGACAGGCAGCTCCAGTAGTGTGGGCTGCCTGTGGGCGTCATCTAGGCAATTGGAATTGATAGCTTTTGTCAGCGTTTCGAACGTGCTTTTAATGAATTAATTAGTCGCTGCTTTCGAAGACATTATTTCTCTCCCAAGAAATATAAGAATGAACAAGCCTGTCGCACAGAAGATAGTTGTCGCCAGCGGTGAGTGTGTGAAAAAAGACAAAAAATTGCCATCAGAAATCAGGAGTCCCCGTCTAAGGCTTTGTTCGAATTGTGGACCAAGAACCAATCCAATTACCAATGGAGCTAGAGGGTAATCAGCTTTTCTTAAAAAGTAACCCAGAATGCCAAATAAGATGGTGACAACAGCGTCCAGAGGGTTGCCGCGAACTGTTAATGCACCAATTAGTGAAAGTACTACAACCCCTGATAAGATTATAGGTTCAGGGATTTTTAATAGACTTCCAAATATGCGAACAATAGGAGGAGCCAAGAAAATAATGAAGATATTGATGGCAATCAGGAGTATAAAAATTGAGGAAATTACCTCGGGATGCTGACTCATTAACTGTACGCCGGGAGTGATTCCATGAATTACCAATGCGCTCAATAGTATCGCTGTAACTACGTCACCAGGAATGCCCAGTGCTAGCGTGGGTATCATCGCACTTCCAGTAACTGCATTGTTTGAAGACTCAGCTGCTATAATTCCGTCAGCCTCACCCTTGCCAAAGTTTTCTCGATTTCGAGATACTTGTTGGGCAACTCCATAGCTAATGAAGGACGATGTAGCTGCGCCTGTGCCCGGTAGAGTGCCTACCAGGCAGCCGATAAAAGAGCTTCTTATAAGACCTGTTAATCTTCCTTTCCACATCCTTAAGCGAGGATAGAAGAGCTTTGCTCCTTTAGTTACGTTGCCTTCTGAATCCGGATTTTGAATTCTGGTAAACACTTCGGAAATTGCAAAAAGTCCGATCACGACACTGATAAGGTCCAGCCCACCTGTTAAAAAAGTCGTTCCAAACGTTAAGCGGTTGCTCCCGGTAATAGGGTCTGTGCCAATCAGAGATAGCATTAAGCCTACAATGCCGGCCATAATTCCTTTAATCATGGCTCCTTGAGAAACCGCTGCTATGCAAGTCAATGCCAGGGTGATGAGGGCAAAGATTTCTATCGAACCAAAGTTAACGGCAAATCTTGCTAGCTGTGGTGCCGCAAAAATTAAAACAGCGCAGGATATTAAGCCTCCAATAACCGAAGCTGCTGTCGCCCACCCTAAAGCAAGACCTGCTTTTCCTTGAAGAGCCAAGGGATATCCATCCAGCGTCGTTGCCGCGGCTTGTGGTGTCCCAGGTGAGTTTATTAAAATGGCAGAAATAGACCCTCCGAACACTGAGCCACTATAAACACCAAGTAACAAACCAAGGCTGGGCAAAAGCGACATGCCAAATGTGAAGGGAAGGCAGATAGAAAGGCCCACAACCGATCCTAAACCCGGTAGAGCACCTATGATAATACCTAGCGCAGTACCTAATAAAGTGGCTGAAATAACGTATATATTAATAAGATCAAGAATGTCGTTCATTAAAAAATGCCCCCGGGCAATATTGTTGGCAATCTGAGGGATAATAGGTGGTGAAATATAAACCAGATGGCTGGCCCAAGTATTATTGTTGCTATGGTTATCTGCCATTTACCTTTCGTGCCAATTAAAAAAAGCAGTAGTGGCAAGAAGGTGGTGATAACGATAAAAAACCCTAAAATAGGCGTTATCCAGACAATTAAGCTAATTAATGCCATAATGGTTATTAGTTTAAGAGAGACAGTGCTTTTGCTATTGTCCTCTTGATTTCTGGAAATGTTGCCAAAAATATCTTTGATGAAAATTATCGAGGCCATTGCCACCCATAAAAGAGAAAGTGGATTTGTGAGCGAGCCTGATGAACTATTCGCAATCATATTTTCCGAGCCAACGGATCCAGTGTTGAAAAAACCATTCCAGATCAGAAGGCAACCAATCACCAAAAAAGCTAAGTTAATAGTATTTTTGTTATTTATGATTATTGCTTTTTTATACATCAGCTCGCTCTCAGAAATAATTTAGCGTTCGTTTTTTAAAGATTATTGATTTAGGCCAATTTCCTGGATTATATCAGCGTTAAGTTGGAAGTTGTCTCTAACAAATTTTTCGAATTCAGATGATGATTTGTAAGAAATATTGATGTTAGCGCTTTCGGAAAACGAAATCATACTGTCTGATTCGAGAGCTTCTAGACAAGCGGATGAAAGTGCCTCTTTTCTTTCTTCCGAAATTTCCTTTGGAGCGAAAACGCCTTGCCATACGGAAAACTCCAAATCATATCCGAGTTCTTTCATTGTCGGTATGTCTGGATATTGTGTTGAGCGCTCTTGGGCGAATATCGTCAAAGGCGTCACATGATTGGCTTCGATAACAGAGGCTGTATCGGCAAATAGCTCGATTTCCCCTCCTGCCATTGCATTCATGGCTGGTCCTGTACCCGGAAATGGTAAATGTACTGAACTCACCCCAGTGGCATTGGCCAACGCAGCCATTGCCAAGTGTGGAACGGTGCCTGGACCAGAAGAGCCATACATGATTCTTCCTTCTTCCGGCGAGTTGATGATGCGCTCTAAAATATCTTCGTCGTTGTCAGAGCTTTTGAATAAGAAGACAGGATTATTTACCGTTTGACAAATATACGTCCAGCTATCCAGGCCATAAGGAGTTTGACGTAAAGAAGGTTGGATAGCTACGGGACCGATCGGCAAGTAACCAATAGTTGTGCTGCTCTCTTTAGCAGCTTCTGCCGTTCCTATCGTTCCACTTGCTCCATCAATATTACGAATAATAGTAGTGCTTCCTAAAGCATTCGAAAAGCCGGGCTCGAAAACTCTAGCGACCAGGTCTGTACCTCCGCCAGCGCTAAAGGGCACAATCATCTCGATATTGTCAGCTAAAGCAGTTTGAGTGCTGAGTAACGCTGTAGTGGCAGCAAACAGGCCCGGCAGTAGTAGGGTTTCCTTCTTCATTTTTTCACCTCTATGTATTTGTTTGGTTAGGTGCTTATACAACGCGACACATCGTCAGTGAGCGTCATTACACTTAAAATCGTAGCGCTATGATTTTTGTTGTCAAAAGAGACTAAAGTCTAAAAAATATTCGATATAAAGATATTTTATGATTAAAATCATTGCCTTATAAGTTAACTGCATTGATTTTAATTATGGCTAATTTTATTTTAATATCAATTTAATCAATAAGTTATATTTGCTTCTTTTGTGACTGGTCGACTGTTAAATAAGTGAAATTTAACGTGTCGTAGCGATACGAACGTACTGATGCACTTCGGTACGATGGTCAGGCCTTGCCCGAAAGTTGAATGCGTTCGTGAATTAGAAAAAGGCGCTCATGCAAAAACTAATTCTTACGAGATATACATTGTTAATAATTCGGCTGAAGAAGCGCCGATGTTTCCATGCAATATAGAGAGCTTTTAGTACTTTTGGAGCGCTCTACAAAGTCGGAGGGGGCTTAGGATTTTTCTTTAGCGAAATTTAAATAGTACATTTCTACCAAGAGTAGTCGACTCAAACATATATATTATATTTTTGACGATTGTGATTTTGTTAGTATCGAGTTGCAGATGTTTGATGATAACTTCAAATGACTAATAAGAAGATTGTTGTATCGATGGATACAGGAAGATTCATAAATGTACCATCGTGTACCGCGTTTTCTTTTATCCTCGAAAGGTAGTGGGTCCGGCGTTTGCCGGACCGTGGGGCGTCTCATCTATTATCTGGTTTGGCGCGCGCGGTAGAGGTTTTCCATGGTGTTAAGGCACGCACTCGCCGCTTCCTTGCCTTTGGCCAAAAAGTGCTGGAAGTAGAAATCGTGATGGGTGGCGTGTTCGTGGAAGTGGTGCGGGGTGAGCACCACCGAGATCACCGGGACTTGGGTGTCGAGCTGGACGCGCATCATGCCGTCGATCACCGCGTGGGCGACGAAGTCGTGGCGGTAGATGCCGCCATCCACCACGAAGCCTGCGCCGACGATCGCCCCATAACGGCCGCTTTCGGCCAGCACTTTCGCTTGAAGCGGAATTTCATAAGCGCCGGAAACGGTAAAGACATCGACCTGATCGGCTTTGAGGCCGTTTTGCTCGATTTCTGCGATAAACGCCTGGTATGCCTGACCGACGATGTCGCCATGCCAGTGGCCCTGAATGAAGGCGATACGCTGAGACGTGGTGTGCGAGGAAAGTTCTAACGGAAAGGTCTGATTCATGGTCATTCTCATTGAATAAAGTGCCAGAATCAGGGCATGCGGCGGCCGCCCGCCACGCCCTTGCACGCGCCCAGGGGCACGTATAAAAGCGGGTAGCGGCGCCGTTCTCTTTCATCCGGACTATCACCGTCGGCTTCGGAGTCTCACCGAATCTGCTGACCTCCAACAAAGGGCTGGAGCGCTCGCGGGCTTGAGCGTTTAGTACGCCATCACCGCCGGTGGGGACTTGCACCCCGCCCTGAGAACGTCGCTGATCGCTCGCACCTTATCGGCGCGAGCCGTTAGCCCGCTTAGTGTACGCACAAGGGCCCTGCGCCGCCAGCGGCGCAGGGCCCTTGTACTGATCGATTTAAAGCGCTTAGCGTGTGTCGTTGAGCGAGCAGACATCCACCCACTCGGCGTGCACCAGCTCGGCGAGCCTTTTTGGGGCGATGCGCACGGCGCTGTTGCCGGAACCCGCGGCGGGCAGCACTTCATCGAAGCGCTTGAGCGATTCATCGCAGTAGACGGGCACGTCGGCGGCGAGACCGAACGGGCAGACACCGCCGACCGGGTGGCTGGTCAGTTCCATCACCGTATCGGCGTCGAGCATCGTCGCTTTGCCTTCGAATCGCGCGCGAATTTTGGCGTTGTCGATGCGGGCATCCCCGGCGGCTACGATCAAAAGCGGCATCTCGTTCACCTTGAAGGCGAGCGTCTTGGCGATTTGGCCCGGCTCGACGCCGTGGGTCTGGGCCGCTTCGGCCACGGTCGCCGTGCTCTCGTTGGATTCTATGATCTCGATGTCCGGGGCGTGCTCGGCCAGAAAACTGCGCACGGTTTCAACGCTCATACATCCACCTCCTTGTTGGGAACCGTTTTAGATTAACGTGGTTTTTTCGACTCAGCCAATCCAGTTTGGGGTGACGATACGTGAGGGCTCGCGCTGCATGATGGTCTCGCCGTTTCGCACCGAGAGCAGCACGTCGCCCTGGTTGCGCAGCACGCTGTAGTCGTCCTCGCCGTCCAGTACGTTGAAGCTTGCCGGTTTGCCCACTTCGATACCGTAGCGCGCTTGAATGTTGAGCGTGCGCGCGCTGTTGTCGGTCACCAAGGAGAGCGCCTGACTGAAGTCCTTATAGCCCATCATCTGACAGATATGCAGGCCGAAATCCAGCGTGCGCAAGAGCTTGCCGTTACCCAGCGAATACCAGGGGTCAAAAATCGAGTCCTCGGCGAAGCAGACGTTGATACCCGCCTCATTGAGCTCTTTAACGCGTGTGACGCCGCGGCGTTTGGGGTAGGTGTCGAAGCGCCCCTGCAGGTGAATGCTCTCGGTCGGGCAGGAGATGAAGTTGATGCCTGACTTCTTGAGCAGCAAGAAGAGCTTCGAGCAGTAAGCGTTATCGTAGGAGTGCATGGCCACGGTGTGGCTGGCGGTTACCCGCGAGCCCAGGTCGTTAAACAGCGCCTCGGCCGCCAGCACTTCGAGAAAGCGCGAGTTGGGGTCGTCGATCTCGTCGCAGTGTACGTCGACCAGCCGGTCGTACTTCAGGGCCAACTCGATGACGCGCTTCATGGAGGCCACCCCCAGCTCCCGGGTGTACTCGAAGTGGGGTATGCCGCCGACCACGTCGGCGCCGATCTTCAGCGCCTCTTCCATGAGCTTGTCGCCGCCGGGGTAGGAGAGCAGCCCGTCCTGGGGAAACGCCACCACCTGAATCTCGATCTTGTCCTTGAGCTCGTCGCGAAGCGCACACAGCGTGCGCAGGCCCACCAGGCTCGGGTCGCTGGTGTCGGCGTGGGTGCGCACGAACTGCACGCCGTTGCCGATCAAAAGGTTTAGCGTCTTGTACACGCGCTCGCGAATATCGTTTTCCGAGAGCAGCGGCTTGCGCTCGCCCCAGCGCTCGATACCCTCGAACAGGGTGCCGCTTTCGTTCCATGCAGGCTCGCCGGCGGTCAGCGCGGCGTCCAGGTGAATATGGGGTTCGATGAAAGGCGCGCAGACCAGTTGGCCTTTGGCATCGGTTTGTTCTGGCGTTGCCTGACGGTGCGCGTTTTGGGCAGCAATGGCGCTAAACACGCCGTCCTCGATCGTAAGATGGAAAAGCTCGGAGCGGTGGCGCAGGCGGGCATTGACGATATCCATGGGGAGCTCACTTAGTGTTTAGCGGTAGCGGGTGAGGGGGCGGTTGAAGAAGCCTGGTTCAGGCGAAGCAGTACGGCGTAGCTTAGCGCAGCGGCCAGCACCCCCACCAATGGGGGCAGCAGCGGCGAAAAGTAGGCCGCGCCCGCGCCGAGCGCGTAGGCGGCCAGGCCTCGGCGGTTGAAGTCGGGAAGTCGCGCGGTGTCCAGCGCCGGGTAACGGCCTTTATGTTTCAGCCAAAAATCCGCCATGATGACCCCGCCCATCGGCGGGATGAACGTACCCAGCAACACCAGAAAGGGAATCAGCAGGTTATACATACCGCCCACCGCCAGTACGGTACCGATGCCTGCACCGGCCACCGTGACCAGCCGGCGGCGCTTAGTGCGTAGCAGGTTACAGCCAGCTACGGCAAAGTTATAGATGGTGTTGTCCTGGGTGGTCCAGATGTTGAGAAACAGCATCAGCACCGCCATGGAGACGAAGCCCTGGGCGATGAGCACGTCCACGATGTCCGCCTGCTGATAGATCATGGCGCCCAGGGCGCCGGTCAGTACCATGAGCCCGTTACCCACCAGAAAAGCCGCCAGCGTGGCCACCACCGCCGTGCGCGGGCTTTTGGCGAAGCGGCTCCAGTTGGTGGCTTGGGTGCCGCCGCTGATGAAGGTGCCGATGATCACCGTGATCGCCGCGGCCACGCTCATGCTCTCGGTCGGCGTTTGTTGGCCAAGTCCGGCCAGGCCGCCCACGTCCACCAGGCCGGTGAACAGGCTGATCACGATGAACAGCATCATCGCCGGCACGGCAAAACGCGAAAGCCAGTCCATACCGCGGTAGCCGATCATCGCCGTGATGCAAAAGCCGAAGCCAAAAAGCACCATTAAGGGGCTTTCCATCCATTCGGGCATCCCCGTGGTGCGTACCAGCACTACCGCGATGGTCGCGGTGCCCCAGGCGTACCAGCCGATCTGGGTAAAGCCGAGGATGAAATCCGACAGCTTGCTGCCTTTTTCGCCAAAGCAGAAGCGTCCCATCAATACGGCGTTCAAGCCGCTTTTGCAGGCGATATAGCCAAGGGCCGCGGCGTAGGCGCCGAGTAGCAAATTACCCGCCAGAATGATCCATAAAAGCTGGCCGATGGGAAACGCCTGGCCCAGCGAGCCGCCGGCCCACATGGTGGCGGTGAAGAAGGTGAACCCGAGCAGGACCACCGATGTGGATAAAAGCCCCTTGCGAGCGCTTTGGGGTACCTCTTTTAGGGGATAGTCGGAAGTTTGCCCGGGCGTGGCCTCATGGTTAGCAACGTAATTGTTCGCAACGTAGTACTAACAATAAGCAATAATAGTGCCAGAACAGGGGCTTAATGGTTTGGCGCCAAGTGCCGCCCAGGTTACTTCCATAAAAAAGCCCCTGCCCACCAGGTGGGAGGGGCTTGCGTACCCAAGGGGCGTTACGGCTGGGTCGCCAGTGCGCTGACCACTTCTTTGATCTGTAGCGACAGGCTCTGCAGGCCGCCGCCGGAAAGATACCAAAGTTCCGGCGAGAGCAGTGCCACCTCGGCATTGTCGGCACCGGCGTCCGCGAGCTGCTCGCGCAGTTCGTCGGCATCCAGCGGCTCCTGGCCGATGGCGGCGCTACGGTCGACGACCAGCAGGCGCTCGGGGTCGATCTCGGCAATCGTCTCGGGCGTTAGCGTGACGAAGGTGCGCTCGCCAAACGTGCGTCGTTCGGCGCTCTCGGGGATGTTCTGGGTCGCGACCCCCAGCACATCGTGGACCACCGGGTGCTCGTTGAGCGAGTAGCTGCCGTCGTTATGGGTGACGACCAGGGTGCGCGGGGCATCGCTGAGCGCCTCGCGCTGGTTTTCGATTTCGCTGTGTAGCGTTTCCAGCGAGGTTTCGGCTTGCTCTTCGACGCCGGCGTGCTCGGCCAGGATACGGACGTTGTCGTCGAAGGCGGGCAGGTAGTCGTCACCGGCAATACCGGCATCGAACAGCGGCGCGAGCTCTTCGAACTCTGCTTTCGACTCGTTTTGGCGGCCGGTGTAGACGATCAG
Source organism: Vreelandella mediterranea (assembly GCF_970647075.1). NCBI lineage: Bacteria > Pseudomonadati > Pseudomonadota > Gammaproteobacteria > Oceanospirillales > Halomonadaceae > Vreelandella > Vreelandella mediterranea. The sequence goes on from NZ_OZ310198.1 coordinate 423,813, forward strand.
CGTCGGTTCGCTCTGTTCGAGCGCGTCGAGATCCGGGCTTTTTAGCCCGCCCAGGTCGGTGTACTCGTCGGCGTCGAAGTGAGCAAGGTAGTCCGGCAGCACCTGCTTGGGCAGGCCCACGACCTGGTCGCTTGCGCCCAGCGCGTCCAGCGTGTCCAGGCTACCCAGATCGAAAACGGCGAAGCGCTCATCCGCGTGGGCGGACGCGCTCATGGCGGCCGCGAGCAGCGACGCCGTGATGACCGGTGTCTTCAGGGCAGCGCTGTTGAGGGGCATTTTTTTCATGACGTCTCCTTTTTGAGAAAATGTTGTATATGAGATCGATTATCATAATGGCAAATTAGTCTGAGACTGTCACGCTAATTCATTGAATTCACGAGCGCCTCGGGAAGCTCGCGGTTAATGGTTTTATTTGATATGTTATAATGTAATTAAATAAATGGCCTCGTTCGGCCATTCAATTGGCAACCGGTTTTGGGAGGGGCACGTGGCCTCACTACTTTTCGAACACATCGAGGCGCTGCAGGGCAAGCGCCCCTGGGGCCACTTTCTGGACGCCGGGACCGGCGTCAACTCGATTGGCTGGGTCAGCGCTTTGAACACCGAGAGCTGGACGGCGGTCACCGGTGCCGGCGGCATGGCGCAAAGCGTCGAGCGCGCGGTAGAAGGGCAAAAACGCGACCAGGACCGTTTGGTACTGGGCAACTGGCAAGACCCGCGCTTTCTGGAAGAGGAGCGCTTCGACACCGTGCTGGCGGATTACCTGCTCGGCGCCATCGACGGCTTCGCCCCTTACTGGCAGGACGAGCTTTTCCCGCGGCTTTGTGCGCTCACCAAAAAACGTCTTTACCTGGTCGGCCTCGAACCCTACGTGCCCTTCGATGCGACCACCGCCGCGGGCAAGCTGGTGGTGGAAATTGGCCGCCTGCGCGACGCCTGCCTGTTGCTGGCCGGCGAGCGCACCTACCGTGAGTATCCGTCGAGCTGGGTCGAGCGCCAGCTAGCGCGCGCGGATTTCGAGGTGATCGAGAGCAAGCGCTTCCCGATTCGCTACGGCAAGAAATTCGTCGAGGGGCAGATGAAGATGTGCCGCCAGCGTATGGCGACCATCGCTGATCGCAATCTGGCCCAGGCGATGCTCAAGCACGTCGACGACCTGGAGCGCCGGGCGCTTGAGCATATCGAGATCGAGGGTGGGCTCAGCCACGGGGCGGATTACGTGATGGTGGCCGAGCCCAAAAAAAGCGCCCCGCAGGGCGCTGAAGGCAGTTAGCCCGCGGCCTTGAAGGGGTTGCGCGGGTCGTGGTCCCAGGCCAGGAAGGGCTTGCCGGTGTCCTGGGGCACCATGGTGATGCAGTTCTCTACCGGGCAGGTGATCTGGCAGAGATTACAGCCCACGCACTCTTCCTCGATGATTTCGTAACGGCGCGAGCCGTCGGGCTCGGCGAGCTTGGCGATCGACTGGTGCGAGGTGTCCTCACAGGCGATATAACAGCGCCCGCACTCGATGCACAGGTCCTGGTCGATATGGGCGATGGTCTGGAAGTTGATGTCCAGGTGCTTCCAGTCGGTGGTCTGCGGGATCGCCTTGCGCGAGAACGCCTCGATGGAGTCATAGCCTTTCTCTGCCATCCAGCGCGACAGGCCATCTTTCATCTCCTCGACAATGCGAAAGCCGTTGAGCATCGCCGCGGTGCAGACCTGCACGCTGCCCGCCCCCAAGGCGATGAACTCCGCCGCATCCCGCCAGCTGGCAATACCGCCGATGCCGGAGATGGGCAGCGTGGGCGTTGCCGGGTCCCGGGCGATCTCGGCCACCATGTTCATGGCGATGGGCTTGACGGCGCTGCCGCAATAGCCGCCGTGGGTGCTTTGATGACCCACCGTGGGCTTGGCGACCATGTTGTCCAGATCAATGCTGGAGATCGAGTTGATGGTATTGATCAACGCGACCGCATCCGCCCCGCCGCGCAGCGCCGCCCGGGCACCCACGCGAATGTCGGTGATGTTGGGGGTGAGCTTCACGATCACCGGTTTGGAGTAGTACTTCTTGCACCAGGCGGTGACCTGCTCGATCAGATCCGGGTTCTGGCCCACCGCTGCGCCCATGCCGCGCTCCGGCATGCCGTGGGGGCAGCCTAGGTTTAGCTCGATACCGTCGGCGCCGGTGGCCTCGACCCGCGGCAGGATGTACGCCCAGGACTCCTCCACGCAGGGCACCATGATCGAGACGACCAGCGCCCGGTCCGGCCACTCTTTCTTCACCTGGGTGATCTCTGCCAGATTCACCTCCAGCGAGCGGTCGGTGATCAGCTCGATGTTGTTGAAGCCGATCACCTCGCGGTTCTTGCCGTAGTGGGCGGAGTAGCGCGAGGAGACGTTCACCGCCGGCGGCTCTTCGCCAAGGGTTTTCCACACTACGCCGCCCCAGCCCGCCTCGAACGCACGGGTCACGTTGTAGGCCTTGTCCGTGGGCGGGGCGGAGGCGAGCCAGAAGGGGTTGGGGGCCTTGATGCCGGCGAAGTTCACCGAAAGATCGACACCGTTGACGATGTTTTCGCGGCTTTGCTGCCTGGCGTTGGGGGTAAAGGCGAATGTGTTCATGCGGCCTCCTGCTGGGCGGTCAGGGCTTGGTGGATGGCGTGGGCGGCGAGCTTACCGTGCTGCACCGCCTGGACGGTCAGATCCTGGCCCGGGGCGATGCAGTCGCCGCCGGCGTAGACGCCCGCCAGCGAGGTTTGAAAGCGCTCGTCGACACCGATGCGCTCGCCCTCGCGACCGAGGTCGGTGACATCGGCCAGGCTTTGGCCGTCGAACCCTTGGCCGATCGCCTTGAAAATCGCGTTGGCGGCGATCTCGAAGGTCTCGCCAGTGCTCACCAGGCGCCCGTCCTCGTCCTTCGTGGCCGCAAAACGCATGCCGGCCACCCGGCCCTGCTCGTCGAGCAGCACTTCGTCGGGCTGGGCCCAGGTCACGATGCGCACGCCGTTCGCCTTGGCGATGTCCTGTTCGTGGTGGGTGGCGGACATCGCTTCGCTGCCGCGGCGGTAGACCAGCGATACCTCTTTGGCGCCCAGCCTGGCCATCTGGGTGGCCATGTCGATCGCCGTATTGCCCGCGCCGATGACGATGCAGCGATTGGCCACCGCCAACCGCTCGAGATCCGTTTCCTGACGCAGCGGTTTGATGTACTCCACCGCGGGCAGCAGCCCCGGGGCGTTTTCATCCACCAGCCCAAGCGCCCGGCTGGTGCCTAGCCCAAGACCTAGAAAGACGCTGTCGTGGCGCTCGCGCAGCGCCTCGAGCGTCAGGTTGTCACCCAGGCGCTGGCCGTACTCGATGGTGATGCCGCCCACGCCGAGCAGGAACTCGACCTCCCGGCGGGCGAAGTCGTCGGTCATCTTGTAGCGGGCGATGCCGTACTCGTTCAAGCCGCCGGGTTTTTGCTCGGCTTCGAAAATCGTCACCTGGTGGCCCAAAAGCGCCAGGCGATGCGCGCAGGAGAGCCCAGCGGGGCCGGCACCCACCACGGCGATATGCTTGCCGGTCGGCGCTTCCCGTTGGAAAGGGTGGCCGTCGAAGTCCATGTTATCCGTGGCGTGGCGCTGTAAAAGGCCGATCAGCACCGGCTGGCACTCCGCGTCGTGGTTACGCACGCAGCTTTTTTCGCAAAGTATTTCCGTCGGGCAGACCCGGGCGCAGCTACCGCCCAGAATATTGGCCTCGAGAATCGTTTGTGCTGCGCCGTTGACGTTGCCCTCGCTGATCTGGCGAATGAAGCTCGGCACGTCGATCTCCGAGGGGCACGCCTCGACGCAGGGCGCATCGAAGCAGTAGAGACAGCGCTGGCTCTCGATGATCGCCTGGCGGTCGGTGAGCGGCGGGTGAATATCGCTGAAATTGCGGGCAAGCGCCTCGGGGTCGAAGGTGCCGACCTCTTTGGCGCTGGGCAGGTGGTCGAGGGAATGGGTCACGGTCGTTTCTCCCGGGTTGTTATTAGCGTTATTAGCGGCTCACGGCCTTGGGGGCTTCACGCTCGGCGCGCTTTTTGAGCTGCTCGAAGACGCCGGGGTAGGCCGGTCGCTCAAGATAGCGCCCGGCGCCACGCTCGGCGTGAAGCTCCTCGGCGTTACGCCACACCCACTTGCCCTGGCTTACGGTATGGCGGGCGATACCGCGCACCGTCTTGCCCTCGAAGATATTGAAATCGACGTTCTGGTGGTGGGTTTTGGCGGAGATCGTCCGCGTGCCGTTGGGGTCCCAGACGACGATATCGGCATCCGACCCTACCTGGATGGCGCCCTTGCGCGGGTACAAATTGAAGATGTTGGCGGTATTGGTGGAGGTCACCGCGACGAACTCCTGGGGCGAGAGCTTGCCGGTGTTCACGCCTTCGTCCCAGAGGACGGCCAGGCGGTCCTCGACCCCGGCGGTGCCATTGGGAATCTTGGTGAAGTCCTCGCGGCCGTTAGCTTTCTGCTCTTCGCAAAAGCAGCAGTGGTCGGTGGCGGTGGTTTGTAGGTTGCCGGACTGCAGGCCGTGCCAGAGGGCTTCTTGATGGCCTTTCGGGCGAAAGGGCGGGCTCATTACGTGGGCCGCGGCGGTGGCCCAGTCCGGGTTCTGGTAGACGCTGTCGTCGATCATCAGGTGTCCGGCCAGCGCCTCTCCGTACACCGCGTGGCCCTGGCGTCGGGCGTAGGCGATTTCATCCACCGCGTCCTTGGTCGAGACGTGAACCAGGTACACTGGCGCGCCCAGCGTACTGGCGATCCGAATGGCGCGGCTGGCTGCCTCGCCCTCCACTTGCGGCGGGCGGGAAAGCGGGTGCGCCTCGGGCCCGGTAATACCCTGGGCGAGCAGTTTCTGCTGCATGTGGTAGACCAGTTCGCCGTTTTCGGCGTGCACCGTGGGCACCGCACCCAGCTCCAGGCAGCGCGAGAAGCTCTCCACCAGGATGTCGTCGGTGGCCATGATCGCGCCCTTGTAGGCCATGAAGTGCTTGAAGCTGTTCACGCCGTGCTCGCTTACCAGCGTGCCCATCTCTTCCTTGACGCTTTCATCCCACCAGGTGATCGCCACGTGAAAGGCGAAGTCGGTGGCGGCTTTCTCCGCCCAGCCCTGCCAGGTGTCGAACGCCTCCAAAAGCGATTGGCCGGGTTGAGGGATGACGAAGTCGATAATGGTGGTCGTGCCGCCGGCCATGGCGGCCGCGGTGCCGGTGTAGAAATCTTCGCTGGCCACCGCGCCCATGAAGGGCATCTGCATGTGGGTGTGCGGGTCGATACCGCCGGGCATGACCAGCTGATCCGTGGCATCGATGACCTCGCAGCCCTGGGGCGTATCCAGATCGACCCCGATCGCTTCGATCTTGCCATCCACACAGAGGACGTCGGCGCGGTAGGTGTCGGCATGGGTGACGACCGTGCCGCCCTTGATCAATAGGCTCATTGCGTTACTCCTGCTTATCCAGTCGCTTGATTACTCGCCGTCGGTCAGGCGCGTGTAGGTCTCGGGGCGGCGGTCGCGGAAGAACTGCCAGTTGTTGCGCGCCTCGCGCACCGCGTCCAGGTCGATCTCGTGGACGAGCAGCTCGTCCTCGGTGGCGCTGGCCTGAGCTTCGATCTTGCCGCGCGGGTTGACGATATAGCTCGAGCCGTAGAAGTCGCCGATGTTCCAGGGCGCCTCGGTACCCACCCGGTTGATGGCGGCGATGAAGCAGCCGTTGGCGGCGGCGGAGGCGGGTTGTTCGAGCTCCCAAAGGTATTGGGAAAGCCCGGCGACCGTGGCGGAAGGGTTGAAGATGACCTCGGCGCCGTTAAGTGCCAGCGCCCGCCAACCTTCGGGGAAGTGGCGGTCGTAGCAGATGTACACGCCAATCTTGCCGAAAGCGGTATCGAAGACCGGCCAGTTGGACTGGCCCGGTTTGAAGAAGTACTTCTCCCAAAAGCCGGCGACCTGGGGAATGTGCGTTTTGTGGTATTTGCCCAAGTAGCTGCCGTCGGCGTCGAACACTGCCGCGGTGTTGTAGTAAACGCCGGTTTCGGTCTCTTCATAGACCGGCACGATGATGACCATGTGGTGCTCGGCGGCGAGCTTTTGCATCATCTGGCAGGTGGGGCCCTCGGGCACCTTTTCGGCAGCGGCGTACCACTTTTCGTCCTGGCTGGGGCAGAAGTACGGTTGGTTGAATACCTCCTGAAAACAGAGCACCTGAACGCCTTGCTCGGCGGCCTGCTCGATCATCGGCAGGTGCGCCTCGTTCATGGCGTCGCGAATCTCTGCCGGGTCGGCATCCGTGCTCGCTTTTAGCCCCATTTGAATCAAGCCGATTTTCATTGTTTGCATGCAAGAGCCCTCTCTCGTCGTCACACACCCCGCCCCACTCAATGAGGCGGTTATCCGTTGAAAGTATTGTTGGCGTTAGTGGCGTGCTGTTAAGCCTCTTTTAATCAAAAGGCCGTTGTTGTTTTAAAAGCTGTCCGTGAAGACAGTTTTTAGATTAGTTGTATAAACCCTGCTGTTTCAAGTGTTTTTATAAGTGTCCGTAAGTTTATGATTAATCTTGGTTTTAGGGCATTTGTTGTCACCTTGGTGAATCGATGCACTTATTTCCGTCATCTTTTTACTTTATTAAAATCATGGCTTTAATGTGTTTTCTAAGAATTATTTACGTTAGTCCGCGCTTTTATGGTGCTTTTTTATTTTTAGGCGTACTCTCTTGATTGAGTGGCTTTTAATAACGCGGAATAAAATAACAACAACTGTAAAGAGGCGCTTTAACTGTCGAATAAGTCAGCTTTTTATCAATAAGTTATACGCCGCTGCGTACGGTTAGGCACACTTATTGCTCTGGTTTCAGATGACCTGGTTTTAGATGACCTGGTTTTAGCTGACTCAATAACGATAATAGACAGTGGCTCTTCGAGGAGGAACTCATGACCGTTTCAGCATCCCGGATGGTGGATCGAGAAGGATTGATCGAGCTTGAAGTGAATAACGACGTGCGCGATAGCCCGCGCTTCAATGAGGATATCGCCCCCACCACCGCCGCCGAGCGCACCTGGAGTAAATGGAACATAGCCGCGCTTTGGGTGGGCATGGCGATTTGCGTGCCCACCTATACCCTGGGCGGTGTGTTGACGGCGTATTTTGGCCTGAGTGTGGGGGAGGCGCTGTTTGCCATTTTTCTCGCCAACGTCATTTTGCTGCTGCCGTTGACGCTCAATGCCTTTCCCGGAACCAAATTCGGTATCCCGTTTCCGATCGTGCTGCGCTCTTCCTTCGGCATTTTGGGCTCCAACGTGCCGTGTCTGGTGCGCGCGCTGGTGGGGTGTGGCTGGTTCGGTATTCAGACCATGTTCGGGGGCCTGGCCATTCACCTGCTGCTGTCGGCGCTGTTTCCCGCTTGGGCGGCGCTTGGCGGGGTCGGCGAGGTGATCGGCTTTTTCGTATTCGGGGCAATGAATCTTTACGTGGTGATTCGCGGGGCGGAGTCGATCAAGTGGATGGAGACGCTTGCCGCGCCTTTGCTGTTGCTGGTGGGCATTGGCTTGATGGTGTGGGCATGGCCGAACATGTCGATGACCGCGCTTTTGGCGCAGCCACCGTCGCGGCCCGAAGGCGCCTCGGTCTACGGCTACTTCTTTGCGGGCTTGACCGCGATGGTCGGCTTTTGGGCCACGCTTTCGCTGAATATTCCCGACTTTAGCCGTTTCGCCAAAAGCCAGAAGGATCAAATCGTCGGTCAGATCATCGGCCTGCCGCTGACCATGTTTTTCTTCGCCTCCCTTGGCGTGGTGATGACGGCAGCCTCCGAGTCCCTGGTGGGGCAGACGGTGGCGGACCCGGTGCGCCTGATCGGTTTCATCGACAGCCCGTTCTGGGTGATTCTGGCGATGCTGCTGATCGTCGTGGCCACCATTTCGACCAACACCGCCTCCAACATCGTCTCGCCCACCAACGACTTTCAGAACATCGCGCCGAAGTTGATCAATCAGACCCGCGGGGTGCTGTTGACCGGGCTCGTCGGGGTTCTATTGATGGGCTACGACCTGCTGCAAAAGGCGGGGGTGATCGCTCAGGGTGTATCGCTCGAGCAGATGTACTCCAACTGGCTGCTGGGGTACTCGAGCCTGCTGGGGCCGATCGCCGGCATCATGGCGGTGGATTACTTCTTAATTAAAAAGCAGCAGTTGGATGTGCCGAGCTTGTACCAGGATGGGCGCGCTTACCCGGCGGTGAACATCACAGGCTTTATCGCCTTCGGCGTGCCCGTCGCGCTGACATTGATGGCGCTTTTGACCGATACGATGGCCTGGTTCTATGACTACGGCTGGTTTACCGGCTCGGCGCTGGGGGCGGTGGTTTACTACGTGGCCAGCACCGTGCTGGGTCATGAACGCGCGACCGGTGCCGTTGCGGCGGCGCAATCGCGTTGAGGGGCATGGCCAAAAAATGGCGGAGGAGGGTGAGAGTCGAACTCACCAGGGGCTGCATGGCAGCCCCTACACGGAGTTGAAGTCCGGTCGCCCCACCGGGGAACGATCCTCCTCCTGATCGGCTAAATGAGCCTAACGCTTTTTAATCCCACATGCCAGGGTGGCGAAGCTGGCGCTCATCGCGCACGCGCCGGGTGTAGCCAACGCGGTCGAAAAACTCCAGCTGGGCGATGGCAAGCTTACGGCCTACACCTGTACGGTCGCGGTACTCGGCGGCCGTTATCGCGCCCTGTTGGTGGCTCAGCGCCTCGACGATCTCGCCCAGCCGGCTAAGCGTTGCCGGGGGGTAGAAGTGATCCTTGCGCACCTGAAAAAGCCGGCCCAGCCGGGCGTTGGCGTATAACACCTCGCGCACCTGGGGTTCATCCAGCTGCTGGCGCTGGGCGATATCGCGCACCCGGGGCGGGTCGAATTGCTCGTCGAGAAGCGGCAGTAATGTTTGCGAAAGCGCCTCGTACGCCTCGCTTAGCCGGGCCTGGTGGCCAGGGCTTTTGATGAAAGGCCCTTGGGCGCTAACGCGACCGGCCTGGATGAGCCCATCTAGCCAGCGGCGAAACACCTCCACGTTCCACTTCGGCGCGACCCAGCGGCGCAGGCGGTCGCGCTCCATGCCGACCTCGGAAGGGGCATCGGCATGAAACGCCTCCAGCGCCTCGGTCAGCGTGCTGGCCCGCGCCTCTAGATGATGCGGGGCGAAAGCGCGGTGCTCGGCGCCGGCGCTGATCAGCGTCAACTCTTGCGCCGTGGCTTGCGCTTCGAGGGACGTCACGCCGCGATTGAGCGTGTTCGAGAGCGTGACGAGCGAGATGCCGTCCGCCGTTTGGCTGGCCAGCGCTTTCAAGGTGGGGGCAAAGCCGTCCGAGCGCTCGGCGGCGCCGGCATCTAGCGCCTCCTTCAGGGTGCGCAGGTACGCCAGGCGCTCTGGGCGCCGCGCGCCGCGCCTGGGCGGGTGGGCATCGAGTACGCGCCCGCCGCCCAGGGTTTCATCGGCGCTTTGCGAGCGAATGACGAAGCGGTCGCCGCAGCAGGCGTGCTGAGGGGCGTCGAGGGTTAGCTGCGCCAATGCCTGGCCGCCGGGGGCGAGCGTCGTCGCTTCCAAAAGCCCTAGCCGCCCGGTCAAGTGGGCCGCGCCCAGGTGAACGTGAACCGGCATCCAGTGGGTGGCGTCGCGCCCGAGTGAAGGCAGCACCTTGAGCGTCACGTCGATACGTTGGCTGCTGGCCGGCGGCTCGGGGGCCTCGATCAGCCAGTCACCGCGCTGAATGGCATCGCGCTCGGCCCCGGCCAGATTCAGCGCGCAGCGGTCGCCCCGGTGCGCGGCCTCGGCCTCGCGGTTTTGCCGGCGAAGCCCGCGCACGCGAACGCGCACGCCGCTGGGCAGCAGCCACAAGTGGCTATCCTGCTCGACTCGGCCATCGACTACCGTGCCGGTCACCACCACCCCGGCCCCTTTTTTACTGAATACCCGGTCGATGGCGTGACGAAAGCGCCCGGGCGCCGGGCGGCTTTGCCAGGCGCTGGCGCGCTCGTTCAACCAGTGGGCAAGTGCGGCGAGCCCCGTTTGCTTTCGCGCGCAGACGCTAAACACCGGCACGCCTTCGACCAGTGCTTCGGCCTCGCGCTGGCGCCCCTCGAGTAGCTCCGGGCTTGCCAGGTCGGTTTTGGTCAGCACCACGGCCATGACGGGGATCGAAAGCAGTCTGAGAATCGCCAGATGCTCTTGGGTTTGCGGCATCACGCCGTCGTCACAGGCAATGATCAAAAGCGCCCCGTCGACGCCGGCCACTCCGGAGAGCATGTTGTGAATGAAGCGCTCGTGTCCCGGCACGTCGATGAAGCCAAGCTCGGCGCCGTCGCCGGTGTCGGGGTAGACGAACCCGGGCTCGATGGTGAGCCCACGGCTTTTCTCTTCTTTTAGCGTGTCGGCGTCGATGCCGGTCAAGGCTTGTAGCAGCGTGGTCTTGCCATGGTCCACATGGCCGGCGGTGGCCAGAATCATGCCGGGGCCTCGGCCTCGGCCTCGAACAAGGCCTTTAGAATCTCTTCGGCAAGGAACTCTTCTTCACCCGGGGGCAGGCAGCGCAAATCGAGCCAAAGCGCGCCTTCCTTGATACGCCCGATGATGGGGCGCGACTGCGCGCGGCAGGCGCGCTCCAGATGACGCAGCGCCTGCTCCCGGGCTTCGCGACGCGGCGCGCTCGATTCGATGACCAGCGCGGTACTGGGCAGCCGGTCCACCGGCAGCGAGCCGCTGCCGAGCTGGCTCATGCACGGGGCAAGGCGCAGGGTGCGCCCGGCGGGCGGCGTGCCAAGGGCAGCCAGGACGCGCTCGCCGGCGGCGTGAATGGCGTCGGCATCCCGGGTCAAAAGGCGCAGGGTGGGCAGCGTCTGATTCGGGTGTTCGTCGTCGCGGTAGTGCCTGAGCGTGGCCTCTAAAGCGGCCAGCACGAGTTTGTCCAGGCGCAGCGCGCGCTTGAGCGGGTGGCGCTTGATGCGCTCGATACAGGCGCGGCTGCCCGCGATGATACCTGCCTGGGGGCCGCCCAAAAGCTTGTCGCCGCTGAAGGTGACGACATCGGCGCCGGCGGTGATGGCATCCAGGGGCTGGGTCTCGTAGGGCAGGCCATACCGGGAAAGGTCGGTCAACGCGCCGCTGCCCAGGTCCACCACCAGCGGTAGCCCGGCTTCGTGGGCGATCTCGGCCATGCCGGCCTCGTCGACTGACTGGGTAAAGCCTTCGATGGCGTAGTTGGAGGCGTGCACCTTGACCAGAAGCCCGGTGTTTTCGTTGATAGCCTCGCGGTAATCGCGCGGATGCGTGCGGTTGGTGGTGCCGACTTCGCGAAGCTGGCAACCGGCGGCGGCCATGATATCCGGCATGCGAAAGGAGCCGCCGATCTCGATTAGCTCACCGCGGGAGACGATTCCTTCTCGCCCGGCGCCCAGAGCGCCCAGGGTGAGCACCACCGCGGCGGCGTTGTTGTTGACTACCGTGGCGGCCTCGGCGCCGGTCAGCTCGCAGATCAGCGCCTCGATGAGATCATCCCGGTCGCCGCGCCCGCCGGTGGCCAGGTCGTACTCCAGCGCCACCGGCGAGCGGGCAACGCTTGCCATGGCGTCGATGGCAGGCTCCGAGAGCAGCGCACGGCCCAGGTTGGTGTGAATCACGGTGCCGGTCAGGTTGAACACGGCGCGGGCGTTGGGGCGGATAGCCTCCAGAAGCCTTGCCTGCACCTGGCGGGTAATCGCCTCGTCATCCAGCGGCTCGTGAAGAGGGGCCTGGCGCAGCGCGTTTAACGTGTCGCGGGTCATGCGCTTGCAAAGCGGCTTGCCGTACTGGGCAGCAAGCGCCAAAAGGGGCGGGTGGTTGAGCAGCCGGTCGACCGAGGGCAGCGTGCGGCGCCAGTCTTCGGTTTTGTGAGAGGGGGCGATATCCGTCATCAGGCTTGCATCCGTGTCGAGCGGTGTCCGGGAGTGATATCGCAGGCGCGAAGGCTAGCCGTCCTCGCCGCCAAAGGCGAGCAGCGGGTTGAAGCCGGCGCGGGCGTAGCCCTGCTCTTCCAGTAGCACGTCCAGGCCAAGCGTTGCGATATCGTCGGCAAAGGGGTCGGTGTCGGCTTCCCATTCGCGGTCCATTAACTTAACGCTTGCCCGGCAGGCCCCGCAAATCTCGGCGCGAATGGGCAGGGCACGCTTGCCGTCCGGCCCCTCAACACCAATATAATCGAGCTTTTCGGTGTCGAAACAGTGGCTGCAGCGCGTCCGCTCCAGGTACCACTGGGTGGCGCAAAGCCCGCACACCAGATAGCGTACCCGCGAGCGGTGACGCCCTAACTGTACGGTAGAGGCCACCGGCGGCGTACCGCAGCAGGGGCAAAGCCCCTGGGCTGCGTCCTTGGGGCGGTGGGGAAGCCGGGCAAGCGACTGCGCCAGCCGCGTCCAGGCTACCTGAAGCGCCGCGCCGACCAGCGGCGCCAGGCCGCGAAGCTCGGCGTCGATGCCTTGCTGCTCGACAATCGCCCGGGCAAGCTCTGACACCTTGCGCTCGCTGAGGCCGCCCAGCCTGGCGAGTAGCTCACGCTGGGCGGCGAACGTGGCGTTTTCGGCCTCGAGCGCCCGGTCGAGCTCTGCGAGCAGGGCGTTTAGATCCGCCTGCCAGTCCAAGGTAGTGATCAGTGCCGAGGGTGCGAGCGGCGGAAACTCGTGATCAAGTGCGACATCCCAGCTTTGTGAATCAAAGGGTTCGGCCTTACGATCCTTCAATACACGGTGCTGAGCGCGGGCCAGGTGGGCGTTGAAGGCGAGAAACGGCGCCATCTCATCGAAGCGCGTTTCGAGTTCGCTAAAGCGAGTGGCCCGCGTAGCGAAAAGGCGCGATTCCGGCAGCACCACCAATGGCGGCTCGCCGTGGCGCGGCGGCTTGGGGTCGTGCAGCGTATCGGAAATCCATTCGCTCATGCCTGCTCCTGTCACACGGGGCGCCGTTGGCGCCCCGGTTTAGTCCTGAGTGTTGAGTTGGTGCGGGTCGTCGGCCGCCGGAGGGGACGCCCGGGATTGGCGTTCGCGCTCGCCTTTAACGTGCTCATCGTACCAGAGCGGATGGTGGTGTTTGGCCCAGGCATGGGTCACCCAGCCGCGAATCATGGCGCCGAACGAGCCCTTGATCCAGATCGCCGCGTAGATGTGCACCACGATCGTCACGATCGCCCCGAAGGCGGCCACCGCGTGCAGAAGGCTTGCGATACGCACCACCGTGACCGGAAAGTAGCCGGCAAACCAGGGCCGCCACATCAGCACACCGGTGATCAGAAGTGTCGGCACGCAGAGCACCAGCAGCCAGAACACCAGTTTTTGGCCCGGGTTGTACTTGCCGATCGGCGGGACTTTCTCATCGCGGTTGCTCAGCACATCATCGAGCTGCTTCATCCAGCGCACGTCGTTTTTGATCGGCAGGTTGGAGCGAACGTGGCCCACGGCCATGAGGGCAAAGAGCAGAAAGAACACCACGCCGATGAACGGGTGCAGAATGCGCGCCCACACCGGCCCGCCCAGGGTGTGGGAGAGAAAGAAAAACGCCGGATGAAAGAACGCCAGCCCCGACAGCGCCAGCAAAATGAAGCTCAGCGCCATCGTCCAGTGGTTGACCCGGGTAGAGGGCGGGTAGCGCAGCATCATGCGCTGGCCCAACTGGTTACGTTTGTAAGAATCGCGCTTCATCGTCACTTCTCCTGCCGAGCATCGGCCTGCTCGGCGTCCGGCGCATCAGAGGGATGATCGCGCAGGTAGGCGTCTTCGCCTTCCGGGCCGAACACCTCTTCATCCAGCGGCTCGTCCTTCGGCCCCTTGGTGAGGTAGTGCATGAAGCCGGCAAACGCGGTGATGCCGATGATCGCGCTCATGATCGGCTTGGTCGGGCCTTTCCAGGCGCTGACGAAGGGCGAAATGCTTGGGTCATTAGGCAAGCCCGCGTAGATGTCCGGGGTGTCCGCGTGGTGCAGCACGTACATGACGTGGGTGCCGCCGACGCCGGCCGGGTCGTAAATGCCCGCCTCACTGAAGCCGCGCCCTTTCAGGTCGTCCACGCGCTGGGCGGCGCGGGTCAGCATGTCCGCCTTGGAGCCAAACTCGATACACCCGGTTGGGCAGGTTTTCACGCAGGCGGGCTCGAGACCCACCGAGACCCGATCCGAGCAGAGCGTGCACTTGTAGGATTTGCTGTCACGCTCGGAGATCCGCGGAATGTCGAAGGGGCAGCCGGTCACGCAGTAGCCGCAGCCGATACACTTGTCCGAGTCGAAATCGACGATGCCGTTGGCGTACTGCACGATGGCCCCCGGCGCCGGGCAAGCGGTCAAACAGCCCGGGTCGGCGCAGTGCATGCAGCCGTCCTTGCGGATCAGCCACTCGAGATCGCCTTGGGCGTTCTCGAACTCGGTGAAGCGCATCACCGTCCAGGAGTCTTCGGTCAGATCATTGGGATTGTTGTAGGTGCCGGTATTGATGCCGACCTCGTCGCGCACGTCGTTCCACTCCATGCAGGCGACCTGGCACGCCTTGCAGCCGATACAGCGGCTGACATCGATCAGCTTGGCCACGGGCTCGACCTCGTGACGCCCCTGGGGGGGCGTCGTCGTCGTTGCCGAGCGGCGCAGGATATTTTGCGGATTGCTCATGCCCTGCCTCCTGTGGTGTCTTTTTCAACGTTGACCAGAAAGGATTTGAACTCCGGGGTCTGGGTATTGGCATCGCCTACGAAGGGCGTCAGCGTATTCGCCAAAAAGCCTTTCTTGGCGATCCCCAAAAAGCCCCAGTGGATCGGAATACCGACTTGGTGCACGATGCGGTCCCCCACGGTAATCGCCTTGATCCGCTTGGTGACCACCGCCACGGCGCGAATGTAGCCGCGTTTTGATGAAACCCGTACCCAATCACCTTCCACGATGCCGAGTTCGTTACCCAGCGCCTCGCCGATCTCCACGAACTGCTCCGGCTGCACGATCGCGTTCAGATGCACGTGCTTGGTCCAGTAGTGGAAGTGCTCGGTCAGGCGGTACGTGGTCGCCGCGTAAGGGTAATCCTCCCAGGTGCCCATCATCTCCAGGTCCTCGTCGAAGACCCGGGCCGCCGGGTTGTAGCGCACCCGGTTGTTGCGCGGGAAGAGCAGGTTGCCCTCTGGCACCGGGCTCTCCAGCGGCTCGTAGTGGGTGGGGAAGGGGCCTTCCGCCATGCCCTGGCTTGCGAACAGCTTGCCCACGCCCTCCGGGTTCATGATGAAAGGCATCTGCCCGCGGGTGGGGGCGGAGTCGACCGGGAAGTCCGGCACGTCCGCACCGGTCCAGCGCCGCGTCACGCTATCCCACCACACCAGCGACTTGCGCTCGGACCAGGGGCTGCCATCGAGCTTGGCCGAGGCGCGGTTGTAAAGAATGCGCCGGTTGGCAGGCCAGGACCAGGCCCAACCCAAGGTCTGGCCGATGCCATAGGGGTCGGCGTTGTCGCGGTTGGCCATCTGGTTTCCGGCCTCGGTCCAGGAGCCCGCGAAAATCCAGCAGCCGCAGGCCGTCGAGCCGTCGTCGCGCAGCTCGCCAAAGCCCGCCAGCTGCTCACCCATGGGACGCACCAGGCGCCCGTCGACGTACACATCGCTCAGCGCGCGGCCGTTGTATTCCCGCGCAAGCTCTTCCGGTGCGGGCTCCTCGGGCTTTTTGTAGTTCCAGGCAAGGCCCAGGATTGGGTCCGGGAAGGCGCCCCCGTCGCGCTCGTAAAGCTCGCGCACGCGGGTGAACAGGGCCCCCAGAATATGGGTGTCCGCGCGCGCCTCACCGGGGCCGTCCGCGGCGGGGTAGTGCCACTGCAGCCAGCGGGCGCTGTTGACCGTGGAACCCGCGTCCTCGGCGAATGACAGCGCCGGCAGGCGGAAGACCTCGGTCTGGATCTCGCTCGGGTCGACGTCGTTGTACTCGCCGGCATTGCGCCAGAATTCGGCGGTTTCCGTATTGAGCGGGTCGATCGAGACCAGATAGCGCAGTTTCGAAAGCGAGCGGGACACCTTCGCCTTGTTGGGAATCGCCGCCAGCGGGTTGAAGCCCTGACAGAAGTAGCCGTAGATCTCGCCTTTCGACATCCGGTTAAAGGTGTCGAGGATATCGTAGAGCGGCTTGTCGAGCTTGGGCAGCCAGTCGAAGCACCACTGGGTGTCCGCGCGGGCGTTGTCGCCGTACCAGGCCTTCATCAGGCTTACGAAGAACGCGTCGGCGTTTTGCCAGTAGGAGACCTGATTGGGCTGCAGCGGAGCCCGCCGCCGGGCCTCGAGGAAGGTGTCGAGGTCTTCCTCGTCGTCCGTCGGTGCGGCGATGTAGCCGGTCAGCTGGTTCGAGAGCAGGCCAAGGTCGGTCAGCCCCTGAATGTTGGAGTGACCGCGCAGCGCGTTCACGCCGCCGCCGAGCTGGCCTATGTTGCCCAGCAGCAGTTGCACCATGCCCGCGGTACGAATGATCTGCGAACCCAGCGAGTGCTGTGTCCAGCCAAGCGCGTACAAAAGCGTGGTGGTGCGATCTGGCGTGGCGGTGCTCGCAAGCGTCTCCCACACGCGCATGATCTTGTCCACGGGCGTGCCGCAGATCGAGGAGACCATTTCCGGCGTGTAGGCGTCGAAGTGCTCGCGCAGCAGTCGGTAGACGCAGCGCGGGTGCGTCAGCGTATCGTCTCTAAGCGCGAAACCGTCTTCACCGGTTTGATAGACCCAGTTCTCCTTATCGTAGGAGCGGGTGGTTTCGTCGTAGCTGTCGAACAGCCCCTCTTCGAAGCCAAAACCTTCGTCCACCAGCAGAGCGGCGTCGGTGTAGTTGAGCACGTAGTCGCGCTGAATCTGGTCGTTGTCGATCAGATAGCGAATCAAGCCCCCGAGAAAGGCGATATCCGTGCCGGTACGAATCGGCGCGTAGAAGTCCGCCACAGAAGCCGTACGCGTAAAGCGCGGGTCCACCACCATCAGTTGGGCGTTATTGTGCTCTTTCGCTTCGGTGACCCAGCGAAAACCGACCGGATGCGCCTCGGCGGCGTTGCCACCCATGACCAGAATGACGTCAGCATTGCGAATATCGACCCAGTGGTTCGTCATCGCACCGCGACCAAATGTTGGGGCAAGACCTGCCACCGTTGGTCCGTGTCAAACGCGCGCCTGGTTGTCGAAGGCCAGCATGCCAAGGCTGGTGACAAACTTGTGGGTGAGATAGCCCGATTCGTTGGAAGAGGCCGAGGCCGCCAGAAAGCCGGTGGTCGTCCAACGGTTGACCGTACGGCCTTCGTCGTCGGTGGCGACGAAGTTCTCGTCGCGATCGGCTTTTATGTGGCGAGCGATACGGTCGTTAGCTTCCTCCCAGGAGATGCGCTTCCACTCGTTGGTGCCGGGCTCGCGCACCTCGGGGAATTTCAGGCGCGAGGGGCTTTTCACGTAGTCGAGCAGGCCCGCGCCCTTGGGGCATAGCGCGCCGCGGCTCACCGGGTGGTCCGGGTCGCCCTCGATGTGGATGATCTGTTGTTGAACGTTTCTCGCTTCATCGCCGCGGCTGTAGATCAGCACACCGCAGCCTACCGAACAGTAGGTGCAGATATTGCGCGTCTCTTTCGTGTGCGTCAGCTTGAAAGGGCGAATGGAGGAGGCGGCGGCTTCCGGGGAGAACCCCATCATCGCCATACTGGAGGTGGCAAGCCCTGCCGCCCCCAGTTTGAAAAACCCGCGTCGGGTTACTTGAATCGTCATGGTCTCACCTCGTGCATCGATCGACACGGATAGACGAGAAGCGCTTCATGAAAAGCGCTTCCCCTCACACACGAGTCGATCCGGTCGTGATGCTGATTTTTTATGCAAGTTTTAAAAACACTTTAGCAGCTAATCGAGGCCATTTGCGTCAATTTATATTCAACGATTGTAGTAAAATGTTCGCGCCTGGCCTTGCCTGCAGCGGCTAGGTATCGGCCGCCGCGGTGCTCACCAGACTCAAGAAGGCATCCACTACCCGGTTGGGGCGCCGGTCGCGGCGGGTAACCAGCACGAACGGAATACGGTAGCTGTACTGGTCGGTGCATAGCGGGCGCATTTTGTCAGCGGCGACCCATTGCGCGGCCACGTGTTCGGGTAAAAAGCCGATGTAGTGCCCGGTGAGAATGAGAAAGGCCGCGCCCTCGCGATCCGAAGCCGAGGCGCGTAGCGTCAAGGCGTCGTGGGCCTGGCGCGCTTTGGGGGGCAGCGGGTAGCGCGGCGCCACCCCCGACGCCCGGGCGATTTCGGCCGCATCCGGGGGCTGGCTTGTCGTCTCGAAAAGCGGGTGGCCGGCGCCGCAGTAAAGATAAGAAGGCTCGTCGTAAAGCCAGCGTGTCTCCAGGCTTGCCGGCAGGTTGACGCTGGGGACGACGCCCACGTGCAAGTGGCCGTCCATCACCTGGCGAATCACCGCGTCGGAGGGCTCCATATGGATATTGACGCTTACCTCACTGCTTTGTCCGGTAAGCTCGGCGAGAGCATTGGTGACGTTCATGGCGGGCAGCGTGACCAGATTATCGGTAATGCCGATATTGAGCTCGCCCTTGATGGTATGATGCAGGGCGTTGACGTCGCTGCGAAAGGCTTCCAGTGCGGCGAGCAGCGTGAGCCCGGCCTGGTAGAGTTCCTTGCCCTCTTCGGTGAGGCTAAAGCCGCCGCGCCCGCGCTGACAAAGCGACAAGCCCACGCGTTTTTCCAGGTCACTCATGTGCTGGCTGATCGCCGAGCGGCTGATTCCCAGGGTCGTTTCCGCCGCGGTAAAGCCGCCGCACTCGACCACCGTATTGAACACGCGGACCAGGCGGATCTCGTAGTCACTCATTTGCCCAAGCGATACCATGGACACCTCCTTCGCGCTGTACGAAACGGCCTTTCTTGACAAATCATTTACAATAAAAACGGTTTGTATCGAAAGTAGCACGCTGCGATTAGACAGGACCACGTTTTTTAAAGGAAAATAGCTCCTCGGGTGGCTGTTATTACAGCGGTTTGCAGGGTTTATTAAGAAAAGGCATACGCGCAATGTCCGTTGTACCGGATACTCCCCCCCCGGCCGCTATTGGGCCCGATGTAACCGCTAGCGCCAGTCGGCGCGCCGTACTGCTCTACGTGCTGGCCCTGCTCTTCATGGCAAGCATGTTCGGCTGGCTGGTCTACGAGCAGTACCAGCGGGAGATAGAAGCGGCCACGGTACGCATGGAGGCCCGCGTCGGCGTCGTGGCCCAGTGGACCCAGGGCGTTTTGGGCCAGAGCGAGCAAGCGCTTTTTAGCCTCAACGAGTTGGTTAAGCTGTTCGAGGATTCCGACGAACAGAGCCGCCAGGCGCTCGAGCAGGCCATCGACGAGCTCACTCGGTATGTGTCGTCGGTGGACGCCATGGGTGTGCTCGATACCTCGGGGCGCGTCGTACTGAGTAGCGACGAGCACTACCTGGGGTTCTCCTACCGCAACACCGACTTTTTTCAGGCGTTCCGGGATAGCGAGCTCACGCGTGAGGTGACGACCCTACAGCGCTCCCCGGGAAGCGGCGAGGTGTTTCTGTACAACGCCAAGCGGTTGGAGAATGCGCTGGGCGAGTTTGCCGGTATCGCCGTGTCTCGCATCCAGCCGCAAATCTTTGCCGATGCGCTGCAGCAATTGAGCATGAATGAAGGCGAGAGCATCACGCTGGTCGATACCGATTTCCAGTTGATAGCCCGACATTCACAGCCGCCCCTGGACGTCACGGTAGGGCAAAGATTGGAACCGCCGACTCAGTGGCGCCGTGTGGGCGGCGGTGAGGCGGCCCAGGCCATTCGCATGCGCTCGCCGGTCGACCAGCGCGAGCGCCTGTTTCGTCTCGAGCGTATCGGCGACTATCCCGTGTACGCCGTGGTCGGCGTCGACCTGCAAAGCCTGCTCAGCGATTGGCGCGACCGCACGGCATTGCTGCTCGTCATCATGGTGGTCATCGCGCTGCTGGGGGGCTGGGGGCTTCGCCATTACCTCAATCGGATAACGCTTTCGCGCCTTTTGCAAAGGCGTATCGAGGAGCGCGAGGCAGCCCGCGCCCATGCCCTCGAGCGCGAGGTCCGCCTGGACGCGCTGGTCAATTCCCTGCAGGACCTGCTCTTCGTGTTCGATGAGCAGGGGCGGTTTCGCCATATTCACGCCATCGACCAGCGGCTTCTATTGCTCGACCCGGACGCGGCGTTGGGCCAGCATTTTTCGAACATCCTGCCCGCCGACATCGCTGAAACGTTCAGCGATGTCTTCGACCGGGTCAAGCGCTTTCATCAGGTCAAAACCTTCGAATACTCGCTGGTGATCAACGGTCAGCACCACTGTTTCCATTCTACGGTGAGCCCGCTGGTCGATGTCAGCAGAACCTTCAGCGGTGTGCTGTCCGTGGTACGCGATGTGACCGAGGACAAAAGGCTCCAGGCGGAGCTCAAGATCGCCGCCGCTGCCTTTCAAACCCACCTGGGTATTTTGATCACCGACCGAAAGGGCTACATCCTAAAGACCAACGACACGTTCAAGCGCATCACCGGCTACCAGGACGCCGATATGGTGGGCAAGACCCCGCGGATGTTCAGCTCGGGCCAGCACGGCGCGGCGTTCTACCGCGAGCTTTGGCAGCGCGTCAATCAAGTGGGCAACTGGGAAGGCGAGATCTGGAACAAGCGTAAAAACGGCGAGTTTTTCCCGCAGTGGATCACCATCAGCGCCATTTACGATGACGCCGGCGCGCTCAGCCACTACGTTGCGACCATCAGCGATATCAGCGAGCGCAAGGCGGCCGAGCAAGAGATACATCAACTGGCGTTTTACGACCCGCTCACCGGGCTGATCAACCGGCGCCTGTTCATGGACCGTTTGGAAACGGCGTTGAAAGAGCTCAACCGTCATCAGCGCTACGGTGCGCTCATGCTCTTCGATATCGATAATTTCAAGGAGGTCAACGACACCCAGGGGTATCACGCCGGCGACCAGCTATTGCAGGGCGTGGCGCAGCGGCTTTCGCGGATGCTGCGCGATACCGACACCCTGGCAAGGCTCGGGGGCGACGAATTTGCCGTGCTGATCGAAGGCGTCAACAGCAACCTGGCGCAGACGCACCAGCTTGCCCAGGGCATTGCCCACAAGCTGATGGAGTCGCTGAACGAGCCTATCAAGCTCAATAATAGCCTGGCAACGATCACCGTCAGCGCCGGGGTCACGATGATGTCAAGCGACCAGCACAACATGGACGACTATCTCCAGCAGGCGGATATGGCGCTCTCCCAGGCCAAAGGCAACGGGCGTCAAACGCTACGCTTTTTCAACCCGGGCATGCAGGCCGAGCTGCTGGCCCGGGTACGGCTGGAGTCCGATCTTCGCCAGGCGGTGATCTTCAAGCAGTGGCAGCTTTACTACCAGCCCCAGGTCGACCCGCGCGGCGTCATGAGTGGTATGGAAGTGCTGCTGCGCTGGCACCACGCGGAGCGGGGGATCATTTCGCCGGGCGAGTTCATACCGCTTTTGGAAACCACCGGCCTGATCAACGAAGTCGGCGAGTGGATACTCGAGCAGGCCTGCTGGCAGCTCAACGAGTGGGCCGGGCATCCGGTGTTAGGGCGGTTGACCATCTCGGTGAATATCAGCCCGGTACAGTTTCGCGAGTCAGGCTTTGCCGAGCGCATCGAAAGTGTGTTTGCCCGCACCTGCGCGCCGCTGGAGCAGTTGAAGCTCGAAGTGACCGAGTCGCTGTTCGTCGAAGCGCCGAGCGAGGTGCGCGAGACCATGCTGCGCCTGAAAGCCCGGGGTGTACGTTTCTCGCTGGACGATTTCGGCACCGGCTACTCGTCGCTCGCCTACCTGGCCCAGTTGCCGTTGGATCAGCTCAAGATCGACCAGTCTTTCGTGCAGCAGATACCGGGCAGCACGGCCAACGCCGCCATCGTGGAAAGTACCATCGCCCTGGCGAAAAGTTTGAACCTGGATGTGATCGCTGAAGGCGTAGAAACCCGCGAGCAGTACGCCTGGCTTCTTGCCCACGGCTGCCTCTCGTATCAGGGGTATCTCTTCGGCCGGCCCATGCCGGTGGCCGCGCTCACGCGCCAAGCGCTGGGTACGAGCGGGACGTAAGAGCGTGCAGGCGATCGAGCAACTGGCGCGGGTCCAGCGCCGGGCATTCCGTGGGAAGGATGATCTCGAGGCGCGAGTCCTGGCGCCAGGCGCTTGCCTCGATGCTCAAGGTGCCCAGGCCTCGGTTGAGCCGCTTCCAGCCATCGGCAGTGTTGAAGACGCCCTTGGCCCGCGCCTTTTTGGGGAGTGTCGAAAGCACCTGGGCGAGCTGGTCAAGATCGAAGCGCTCGCTTGGGTGCCAGCGAAGCCCGGTACTTGCGTAGCCCAAGGCGTTGGCGGTTTCGACGCGCGGGGCGCCGGGCTCGGGCGGCGCATCGAAAAAAACACCTTCGACAGAAGGAGGCGCCTCGAGGGCTCGATGCGCGGCGGGCCGGGCGCGCTCTTCGGCCGCGGTGGGCTCGCTTTGAAGAAGAAGCGAAAGCGGGAGCGTGCCGCCAGCGGCCCGGTGCACCCATTTGGGGGCGGGCCAAAGCGTTTCGATAAACGCATCGCCACGTTCGATCTGTAAAGCGCTTGCCTGCTCGGTCATGGTCAGCGCCAGCGCATCGGCCACGGCGAGCTGGTCGTTGAAGGTCTCGTGCTCGCGCACGCGGGCCTCGTCCAGCCGGCGCGGGTCGAGGGTGGCGATGATATCGCGCACCTCGAGGGTCGAGGCAAAAGCCTCGCCGCGCAGCAGGTCCAAAAGCCCCGCCGGGTGGCCAAGCCCCGAGGGTTCGATGATCAGCCGGTCGGGTTGGGTGCGGGTGACCAAGCTCACCAGCGCCGCCTGCAACACGAACGCGAGCTGGCAGCACAGACAGCCCCCGGGCAGGCCTTTCACCACCACATCGTCCCGGTCTTCGAACATCGCCTGGTCGATGCCGATCTGGCCGAACTCGTTGACCAGAATCGCCCATTTCTCGTCCACAGGCTTTTGCTCGATCAGGCTGTGGATAAGCGTGGTCTTGCCACTGCCCAAAAAGCCGGTCACCACGTGGGTGGGGATGCGCGCCGTCGCCACCGCCTAGCCGCCGGTCATATTCATGAAGCGCACCACTTGGACATCGCCGTCGGTGGTGAAGTGGTGACGCTCGGGTTTTAGCGGCAGCGCATCGATGATGGCGCGTTTGAGCGCGTCCATGTCGCCGGGGTGGCGGCGCATGACCGCGCGCAGGTCCACCGAGTGCTCGTTGCCCAAACAGAGTAAAAGCCGCCCCTCGACGGTGACGCGCACGCGATTGCAGCTTTCACAGAAGTTGTGGGTGTGGGGCGAAATAAACCCGACACGGCTGTCGCTGTCGCTCATTTGGTAATAGCGCGAAGGCCCGGGGGTCGTCACCGTGCTCGGGGTCAGCGGGTAACGCGCCTCGATTAGCGCCTTGACGTCGTCGCTCGAGTAGAAGGTCTCCGCCCGGGAATGATCCGACACATCACCCAGCGGCATCTCCTCGATAAAACTGATATCGAGCCCCTCACGGCGGGCGAATTCGACCAGATCCAGCACTTCGTCGTCGTTACGCCCTTTTAAAATCACCGCGTTGAGCTTGATGCGCTCGAAGCCCGCCTCCTTGGCGGCGCGAATGCCGTCGATCACCTTGTCCAGATCGCCGGTGCGCGTCAGTGCCTTGAAGCGTTCGGGGTCGAGGGAGTCCAGGCTAACGTTGAGCCTTTTTAGCCCGCCGTCGAAAAGACGCTTTGCTTGCTTTCTGAGCCCGGCGCCGTTGGTGGTCATGGTGAAGTCGTCGAGCCCCGGCAGCGCGCCGATCTCGTCGACCAGCTCTTCGATGTTTTTACGCACCAGCGGCTCGCCGCCGGTCAGGCGGATCTTTTCGACTCCAAGCTCGGTAAATGCGCGGGCGAGGGTGGAAAGTTCTTCCAGGGTCAGCACCTTGGCCCGGGGTAGAAACGTCATCTCCTCACTCATGCAGTACACACAGCGAAAGTCGCAGCGGTCAGTGACTGAGATCCGTACGTAGTTGACCCGGCGGCCAACGCTGTCAATCAGTTGCTCGGTCATTGCCATCTCTCAAGCCTGTGAATTAGGGCAGTGTAGGCGATTGCGGCGAACGAAGCGGCTGAATAACGACTATCTCGCCTTCAGCGGCGGCCTCGAGCGCCTCGTTGAGTTCGATCAAACAGTTGGCCGCTACCATAGAGGTTAACATACCCGAGCCCTGGGCTTTGACCGCGCAAACGCGAAGCCTGCCTTGGGTATCGCAGCGGTATACCCCACGAATCAGGTCGGTGCGTGCCAGGCGTCCTTCGACCCGCGCGTCCAGCACCGCCGTCAGGCGCCGGGCCGGGCCGGGCGTTTGCCCCTCCAGGCGTGACAGCAGCGGCGCGACGAACTGATGAAACGTCACCATGGCCGCCACCGGATTGCCGGGAAGCCCGACAAAAGGGGTCTGATCATCGCCCAGATAGCCGCAGGCCAGCGGCTTGCCCGGGCGCAGCGCCACGCGCCAGAACACCAGCTTGCCCAGTTCTTCCAGCGCCGTGCGGGTGAAGTCCCGCGGCCCGGCGGACACGCCGGCGCTGGTCAACACTAAATCGCACTGCCCGGCGGCGTTACCAAGTGCGCTCGCAAGCGCCGCCGGGTCGTCGGGCAGTATGCCCAGATCGAGCGGCGTAGCGCCGTGTTCGCGCACAAGACCCATGAGCGCAAAGCGGTTGGCGTCATATATACCCGCCTCGGCCAGCGCCTCGCCGGGGGCGGTCACCTCGTTGCCGGTCGAAAAAAGCGCGACCACCGGGCGTTTGAAAACGCTGACCCTGGCAAAGCCGAGCGAGGCGATCAGCCCAAGCGCGGCGGCGTCCAAACGCGTGCCCGCGCTTAGCACGGTGGAGCCCGTGGCAATCTCTTCCCCGGCCAGGCGCACGTTCTGGCCTTTTGTTACGCGCTCGGCGGCGGTGAGCGTTACCCCCGCGCCGTGCTCATCGAGCTGCTCCTGGGCAATCACGGTGTCGGTGCCCGTGGGCAGCGGCGCGCCGGTGGTGATGCGTACGCAGGTGCCGGGCGCCACCGCGCCTTCGAGCGCCTGGCCTGCGAAGGCGCTGCCCGCTAGCGGCCAGCGGCCTTGCCCTTCGCCAGGCCAGGCAAGTGCCACGCCGTCGAGGGCGGCGTTGGTGTACCGGGGCACGTCGAGCGGGGCGATGGCCGGCGTGGCCAGCCGGCGGCCAAAGGCTTCATCGAGGGGGATTTCTTCCACCCCCACCTGGCGGGGGATCAGCGCAGCCAGCGCCTCGCGCGCCTGGTCGACACCGAGGAGCGCATCGTTTTCGAAGCAGGAGAACGTCATGGGCGCCCCTTCGACTCGGCGCGGGCAAACGCCAGGTGCTGCTTCTCCGCTTCGCTATTGAGATTGACGAATGCGTCCTTGATATCCGCCATATCGACATTGTGGGCGCCGTGGCGCTCGTACCAAAGGCCCAGCTTGCGCTCACCCGAGGCCAAAAACGCGCCCAGATCCGCCGCCAGCGACGTGGCGATCAGCGCCACGGTCGGGTGGCGGCGCTCGCCGTCGAAGGCCACGGCGATGTGGCCGTCACCGATTGCGGCGCTCAGGCGCTCGGCCAGCGTCGCCGGCAGCAGCGGCGTATCGCAGGGAACGACGAGCAGCCACGGCGTTTTCGCCGCCAAAAGCCCGCTGTAGATGCCCATGAGCGGCCCATGAAAGCCCGGCTCGACGTCCTCGATCACGCGGTGGCCGAATAGCTTATAGGCATCCAGATTGCGGTTGGCGCTGACGAGGATCTCTGCCACACGGCCCTGAAGCGGCGTCAAGGCGTGGGCAAACAGCGGCAAGCCCTCGAAGGGCTCGAGGCCCTTGTCGCGCCCGCCCATTCGCCGGCCTTCGCCGCCAGCTAAAATCATTCCGGTCAGTTCGTCTTGGGCGATCATTGAAATGCCTTGCGCGTGATGAGTGAGCCCGCCCCCGGCAAGCGGCGCTGCCAAGCGTTGAGTATAGACCCGAGCAGGGCCGGCGAGTGCCCGGGGTTTGTCATATTCGCAGCGGTGGAGGCGTTTTTAAAGCGTGTCTTTTGCTATGCTGGGAAACGTCCGACACCCGGGAGATATCATGCAAGCCTTCAACGAATTAGACCAGACGACCCAGACCGAGCTCGAAGCCGCCGCGTTTCGCAGGCTCCTCACCCACCTGGACGACAACAAGGACGTCCAGAACATCGACTTGATGATCCTGGCGGATTTTTGTCGCAACTGTCTCTCCAAGTGGCTGGTGAGCGCCGCCGAGGCGCGCGGCGAGACGCTCGATTATGAAGCCGCCCGGGAGCACGTCTACGGTATGCCCTACAGCGAGTGGAAAGAGCTCTACCAAGCCAAGGCAACGCCGGAACAGCTGGCCGCCCTGGAGGCCCGCCAGGCGACAAAAGAGCACAAGGAGTAGCGCTTTGGAAACGATGGTGGCGTTGAATATCGCAGTGCTGACCGTATCCGATACCCGTGACGAGGCGAGCGACCGCTCCGGGGCGCTTCTGGTAGAGCGCCTGAAAGAGGCCGGCCACCGGCTGGTCGAAAAGCGTATCGTGGCGGATGACACCTACCGCATTCGTGCCCAGGTGGCGCACTGGATCGCCGAGCCCGAGGTCCAAGTGGTGATTACCACCGGCGGCACCGGCTTTACCGGGCGTGACTCCACGCCGGAAGCGGTCTGTGTACTCTTCGACAAGGAAATCCAGGGCTTTGGCGAGCGTTTTCGCCAGCTAAGCGGTGACGAGATCGGAAGTTCCACCATCCAAAGCCGCTGCTTGGGCGGGCTTGCCAACGCCACCGTCATATTCTGCCTGCCGGGTTCGACCGGGGCGTGCCGTACCGGCTGGGATCATCTCTTGGCCGAACAGCTCGACAGCCGCCACAAACCCTGCAATTTCGCCAACCTGGTGATCCCCGGGCGAGGCCAGCATGGCTGAACTCGCCCCCATCGAGCAGGCCCTTAAGGCGCTGCTTAGCGACGTCACCCCGCTTGGCGCCGAACACGTCACGCTTGCAAACGCCGCCGGCCGGGTAATGGCGGTAGACGCCGTGGCCACCCAGGATGTGCCGGCCTTCGATAACAGCGCCATGGACGGCTACGCCCTGCGCGCCGCGGACGCCGGCGGCTGGCTGCCGGTGTCCCAGCGTATTGCGGCGGGCAGCCCCGCCGCGCCTTTGGCGCCGAACACCTGCGCGCGCATCTTTACCGGCGGTGAGCTTCCCGAGGGCGCCGACTGCGTGGTAATGCAGGAAGAGGTGGAGTGCGGCGGCGAGCGCGGCGACGAGCGCGCGCGCATTCCCGCCGGTATAGCCTCGGGTAATAGCGTGCGCCGCCGCGCCCGCGATGTCGCCAAGGGCGCCACGTTGATCAAAGCCGGCACGCGGCTGAACGCCGCGGCACTGGGCCACCTGGCGGGGCAGGGTATTGCGCAAGTCGAAGTGAGGCGCCGGCCCCGCGTGGCGCTTCTATCGACCGGCGACGAGGTCGTCGAGCCCGGTACCCCCTTGAAGCCAGGCCAGCTTTACAATAGCAACCGCCCGATGCTCAAGCACCTGCTGGAAACCTTCGGTGCCGAGGTCGTGCAGCTTGAAAGCGTACCGGACAGCGCCGAACGCACGCAGCAGTGTTTGAAAGAGGCCGCCGCGCTGAGTGACGTGGTGATCACCACCGGCGGGGTGAGCGTGGGCGAAGAGGATCACGTCAAAAACGCGCTGCAGATGCTGGGGCGGCTGGATCTCTGGCGGCTGGCGATTCGCCCCGGCAAGCCCCTAGCGCTGGGGCGCCTGCCGCGAGAAGATGCAAGCTTTGCGCGCTTTGTCGGCCTTCCCGGTAACCCGGTGTCGGGCTTCGTGGGCGCGTGGCTTTTTTTGCGCCCGCTGATGGGGGCGCTACTTGGCTGCCCGGCGCTTGAAGCGCTGCCCCGGCTAAGCGCCACCGCCACCTTTTCGACCACCACCGGCCCGCGCCAGCACTACATGCGCGTGAAGCTGGCCTTTACGGAGGCAGGTATCGAAGCGAGCGCCTTCCACGACCAGGACTCCTCCGTGCTCTCCTCCTGCGTGGAGGCGGACGCCCTCGCCGTGATCGATCCACACCAGGCGGTGAGTCCTGGAGAGCAGGTCACCTGTCTATGGCTTTCGCCCTGACGCAGGGAGAGAGCCGGAAGAGGCGATGATCTGGAGCAAGGGTTTTTCATAACATGCGTTATAAAACTTGTACAAGGTGACCTTTTCAAAATTGGGTAAGCGACCGCGGCTGCTGTGAAAGAGAGTTAAATCACAGAGGTTCATGAATTTACTGAATTTTAACAAATGTACACTAAGTGTAATTATTTTGACAAAAGTGATACAACTGGGTAGCTTGTAAAGGGTCAGATAGACATCCTTGCAGAGGAAGCAGTCATGTTGTCACTTTCCCACGAGACAACCTTGTGCGTTCTTCGGGCAGTCGCGGCCCAGCATCATAAGGCGAAGCATACGGACATGCTGCCCTGTGTGGGTACGCCGGAACGCGTCGGATTGGCCCATGCGCTCGAGCATCTGTTCGGCTCGCGCCAGTTAGCGCTTTCGGATACCGCCATTACGTTGAGCGAGTGGGCAACAGCGCTGGCAGGACACACCGAGATCGACGACTTGAACCTGTTTGATGCGACCACGGGCGCGTTTTGCAACCGCTTGCAGCGCCCTTTCCGCCATTCCGGGGCGGCCCTGCATCAGGAGGCCAAGGCGTTAAAGGCGCTTTTGGATCTGCCCGAGTCCAGCGAGCGCACCCTGATCAGTTGGCTTTCCTTGCAGACCGTTTCAGGCTTTATGTTGGGCGCGCTGCTCCCCCAGGAGGCGAACTGGCAGACACGCTCGTTGTTCAATAGCGCGGGGGCTCTTTGGGAGCTCA
The DNA here is from genome assembly GCF_970647075.1 of Vreelandella mediterranea. Taxonomy (NCBI): domain Bacteria; kingdom Pseudomonadati; phylum Pseudomonadota; class Gammaproteobacteria; order Oceanospirillales; family Halomonadaceae; genus Vreelandella; species Vreelandella mediterranea. Next base: position 452,825 of record NZ_OZ310198.1, read on the forward strand.
ATGCCGGCGATGTCATCGCCACCGACAGCCAGCGCTGGTGTCAGCTTGTCCAGCGTTTGCCCACGCTTCCTGACGACATCACGGCCATCGCGACCACGCCGCTTGATGTGGTTACGTATCAAGCGCTCAAGGAGAAGGGAGTCGCCCATATCGTGGAGCTTTACAGCGAGCCTGCTCTGGGCGTTATCGCCGCTCGACGTTCGCAACAAGCGCCCTACGAGCTCTTGTCGCATTGGCACCCTACGGAAAGCGACGACTACCTGTTGCGCCTTTCAAGGGGAAACGCGTTGAAGGAGGTCAAACTCTGCGAGCCGCTTTGCTGGGTAGGAGCGCGCGACTTCGTACTGCCGGAAGCTGAAACGGCAGCTAAACGTCTACCGGGCTGGGCGGGTCGTTCATCCGCCCAGCGCCCGTTACAGGACGCCACGGCCGCTTAAGCTGTCGCTTTTTAAATGATCGCGTGGGGCACAAAGCAAGAGGAATCCTTGGTAATGCGCCCCACATCCTCGCGAATGCCCATTCCGCAGGCACGATCACCGATGACCCAGCTCCCCACCAGGGCGTGATACTGCCCAAAGCGCGGCATTGGGTGGTACGCCTGGCGAATCCAGGGGCTATCCACGTAGGGCCCGCTGACCTCTTCAAACTCGCCTTTATCGGTCATCATCGCGACGTTGCTACCCTCGCGGGAGAAAAACGGCTTGCGCACCCAGCCCGGCGCCAGCGGCGACTCGCCCGGCTTTTCGAAGTAGGCGGGCAACAGGTTGGGGTGGTTACGGTACTCTTCCCATAAAAGCGGCAAAATCCCCTTGTTGGAGAGTACCGCCTTCCAGGGCGGTTCGAACCAGTGGGTCGCAAGTTTGGGGATCATCTTGCCGAAGTCTTCAAGCGCCAGCTCTTCCCAGGGGTAGAGCTTGAACAGAGCGCCGATCGGCGCATCGTCCATATCCAGGAAGTAGTCGCCGCCGGGCTGGTAGCCGATATCCTCGGTATGGATGAACGGCGCCTTGAGCCCTGCCTGCACGGCGATATCCTGTAGATAGTGAACCGTGGCGCGCTCCTCGACGTTGTCCTTGATACACGAGAAGTAGAGGGTGGCGTCGTCGAGGCGCTGACCGATATGGGCCAGGGCGCCCATCAAACGCTCGTGGACCGAGTTGAACTGGTCGGCCTGGCGGGGAATGAGCCCCTGCTGGATCGCCTGCTCGAGCCACACCCACTGAAAAAGCCCAGTCTCATAGAGCGAGGTCGGCGTATCGTAATTGAGCTCCAAAAGCTTTGCCGGGCCTGCCCCGTCGTAGGCGAAATCCATACGCCCGTAGAGATGCGGCTGCCCGGCGCGCCAGGACTCAAAAATGGTGTCCCACATGAACTCAGGAATCGCCAGGCGCTGCATTAAAGCATTGGAGTGGCAGACCTTGTCCACCAGCGCCATGCACATTTCGTGAAGCTCCTCGGTGGGCGCTTCGATGTCGCGTTCCACCTGCTCCAGGGTGAACTGGTAGTAGGCGCTCTCTTTCCAGTAGGGCTCGCCGTCGATGGTATGAAAATGAAACCCCAGCTCATCGGCCAGGGTTTTCCATTGGGGGCGTTCGGCAATATCGACTCTCAACATGACGGTTTTAAGAGCCCCAGCCGCCGCGCGCCGAGGAGCGCGAGCCAAAGCCGCTGCGCTGGGTCGCCTGCCGGTTCTGCGTGGCGCTGGTGCGCATGGTTTGCTGGCGCTGATTGACGCGTTGGCTTGCCTGGTTGGTCGCCGTGTTCCAATTGCCCTGGTTTTGCCGGTTACGATAAACCGGCTCCTGGTAAAGGCCCCGGTTGGTGGCGCCGCGGCTGGTGCGCGACATCATGTTACCGACCATATAGCCCATCATGGCGGGCATGAACCAGCCGCCACCGCTACCGCCGGTGGCGGCCTGGGCCTGCTCCTCGGTCGGCGCGACGCAGGCGCCTTCGCCGTGTTCGGCTTCGCAGGCCTCGATGGATTCAAAGCGCGGCACTTCCTCGAGCGAGGCCTCGTAAGACTCCTCGCAAGCACTTTGGGTATAGACGTTCGCCGCGACGCACTCGTCGACGCTTTGGTAGCTGCGGGGGCTATCGAAGCTCACGTCGGTGACTTCCTCGGACTGGCCGCAGCCGGTGAGCGTAAAGGCGCCGGCGCCCATCAGCGCAAGCGAAAGACGCAGGCTGCGCTTGCGCTGAGGGAGGTGGGACGTTTGATCATGCTGGGTCATGAGAAGCTCCTTACCACGTCATCGAGGCGGCGTTGAGTAAACCGACCGCAATGCAAATACTGCCAACGAGAATGCCGTAGGCCATATGGCCTTCGCTGATATGCGTCGAAAGGCTCTCCCCCTGATTTTTGAGCACGACTTTCAGCCCAAAGAAGGTGGCCAGCTGCACGCCAAAAGCGATTACGCCCCACAGCAGAAAATCGATAAAGCTGATCGAGTTCGCCATGGCGCTGTAAAGCGGCAGAGTGAAACCCAAAATGGAGCCAGCGTAGGCCGTAGAGGCCGCCGCGTTGCCCTGGCGGATCAACTGCCACTCCTTGTGCGGGGTAATCCGGCTATAGCAGTACATGAAGGCGCCCAGCAAAATCAGCGCGCCGATCAAATAGCCTAAAAAGTGGGGCAAGCCCTGCAAATAATTCATGGTCGAGTCTTCCTTGTGAGCGAGTGGATCCTGGCCTTTGGATTAGAGTAAAGGCTTGGCGGTCAAATAGCATCAATATCTATCGAGGCTACGTCAATGCCCAGGTTTTCCACCAGCATGAAGCTGCCTTCTTCGTCGTTTTCGGCGCTCATGAGCACGTACTCCATACGCTCGGAGCCCTCGATCGGGCGCTCGAACAGCATGGCGTGATGCACGACCTGGCGCGTCATCACGCTCTCGATGGTCATCACCTGCTCTTCGAACTGCACCGGCGGCGACCAGTCGCTTGAAGGCTCACCCCAGAGGCGCTCGAAGCGGCGCTCGGTCTGGTCGCCGGTCGACTCGATCGTCAACTGTTTGGCGCCCAGGGGGCTTGCTGCCTTGTCCTCCGGGTTCAAAAGCGCGTCGAACTCCACATCGGAAAGGTGGCTCACGCGGTAAAAGTCGAACAGCTTATACTCGACGACGCGCTGATTCTCGACGTTGGCCTGAAGCCAGGTATCGTTTTCCAGATAAAAACGCACCAGATGCGCGCCCTGGCCAAGCTCTATGTGGCCCACGGCGGCGATATGATAGTCCTGGTCGCTTTCCCAGCTAAAGAGCGTGTCCGGGAACGCGCCCAGCTCGTTGAGATCCAGGCGCACCCGGCCGTCCAGGCGAAGCCCCGCGAAGTCGTCGGAGGACATGCCGATCGGCAAGCCCGCGCTGAAGGTGGAGCCGCTCTCGGATTCGTTGGCGTTTTCGGTGTTGCCCAACAGGTTCTTCAAGGTCTTGAACATCAGTTATCTCTCCCTAGAGCCGCCTGGAAAAGGGCGACAAGGTCGCTGTCGCTCAAGCGGTTATCCCCCATGTAGTAAAGGGTGTCCCCCGCCGCTACGGCAAAATCGGCGGGCGGATTCAGCAGCTGGTGTTCGTCGCTGGCCGGGCGCCAGACGCCCAGCAGCGTCACGTTGTTGTGGGCCTTGGCCTGGGCCATCAGATCGCCGTAGCGCACGCTCTGCTCATTCGACAAGGTCATCGGCAGGCAGGCCTGGAACTGGGTGGCGCCCTGGCCGATGGCCAGCAGCTCGTTGACTACCCGGCTGATGCCTGCATCGGTCGCCGAACGTACCAGCATTTCGATGGAAAGGCCTTGGGTGCATTCGATACCCGGCAACGTACGGCGCAGCATGTTGGCAGTCGAAGGGTTGTCGCAGTGGGCTACCATATGGCACTCCGGCGATTTTTGATCAAACACCGAAAGCGCGATGGTCGCTACGCGCTCATCCACCTTGTCGTAGATGATGATACGGCTGGCGCCCTTGATGCCCGCGCGGTCCAGCAATTCAGGGTCGGAAAAACTCTCGCCCTTGACGAACTTGATGCTGCCGGGCAAGGGGTTGTCGATATCCGTGGCGACGCAAAGCACGATATCGTCCGGAAGGTTAGGGTCCGCTTGCAGGATGCGGATGATATTGGCTGTGGGCTCGCCGTGCCAGCCGATCACGAGTGTATGACCCGTCAGGCCCGCATAGTTCGCTTTACCTTGCACCAGCGTTCTCCATGTTGAGCTGATATTGGCCGTGGCCTTGCCGATGAATGCCGCAAACAAGATGATACCGCCGGGAATGACCCAAAGCGTGGCGGTCCACTGGCCGAGAGGCGTTTGCGGGCTGAAATCGCCATATCCCACGGTGGTGGTCGTGGTGACATAGAAATACATCCATAGTCGGAAAGAGCTTGCCACCGCTTCATCGGCATAGTCCATGACGGCCCAGGAAAGCGCCGAATGGCCGACCACCATCAGAAAGAGAAAGGTCCAGCTCACGCTGATGGTCGAGGCTTGAAGCGCCTTCAAAAGGCGCACAAGAATAGGCACTGCTCGCTCCTTGAGGACAGGCCCGCCCGTAGGCGGGCGCTTTGCCGGTTATGCTTGTGGGGTATTCTTCTTGGCCTTGATGCGAGCCAGCACGTCGTCGGCCTTGCGCTCGTTGGCGCCGATACCGGCGGCTTTCAGGCGGGTATCGAGGGAGGCGCCGCTCTCTTCGTTGGAAAGCTGCTCGGCGGCTTTCATCTGCGCAGAATCAAGCGCCTGGCGCTCGCGAATTCGCTCCAGGGACTCCATGGCGCTGCCCATGGCGCTATTCTGCCCGGAATGGCGCGCAGCCACGGCGGACTGGGCGCGTTGGGCGGACTCGGTCGCCTTGACCACGCTGACCTGTTGCTTGAGCTGGCGCAGTTGGTTTTCGGTGTTACGGATCGTGCCGCGCAGGCTCTCGATGCTCGTATCGAACTCGCCCACAATGTGCTGCTCGGCGTCCAGTGCGTCCTGTAGCGCCACGATACGCTCGGCGACTTCGGTGGCGAGCTCCTCTTCGCCCTTGTCCATCGCCGCCGCGGCGCTTTGCTCGAGCTCACCGATCTTGTTTTCGAGGGTGGCGACCTTGTCACTGTTGATCTGGCGCTGGCCCATCAGCCTGGCAAGCTCGGTTTTGGAGTCTTTCAGGTGTTGTTCGGAGTCGCGAATTTCCTGGTCCAGAATGCGTAGCGCCTGGGAATCGACCACCGCCTGGCCGGTTTCGTGGGCCTTGCCGCGAAGGGCCGTCATGATCTTGTTCAGCATGGGAACTCCTTGGGTTTAACGTGCCGGGTTGGAAAAATGTAGCTGGATGAGCCTGGCCACTTCCATCGCCGCGCTCGCCGTGGCGTGAAGCTCGGCGCAGATCGAGGCGAGCCTCGAGTCACCGAACAGCTGGCCATAGGCCACGTAGTAATCGTGCCCGTCGATCTCGACGATACCGACGGAGGCCAGCGGCAGCGCCAAGCCCTGGCGTAGCAGCTCTTCGTTGAGGGCGGCGTTATCGCTTACGCTGGTGACGGGGGTGATCGGCGTCATCGCCAGCCACTCGTCGTCGTTTTTGGAAAGCGTCAGCGTCAGGTTGCCGTAGTCGAAAAGCGTCCAGATCAGCGTCTGGTTGGCATCATCGAGCTGTACGTCGGCGCGGGGCCACTCGAGCTCGCCTTCCTGATCGGCGGTGGCTATTACGCGCTCATAAAGCTCGGCTGCGGTGGCGGCGGGGGTATCGCTAAACGTCGTCAAGAGTGAGACTCCTTGTAAAAAAGCGTCCATGGAAACGTATTAAACGGTGTCAACATTCAAGATACTACCTGAACGCTTCTCCACATGCTGGGCAAATGAAGTAACCTTAAAAAAGTCCACTCAATAAGACCCGATACCCTCGCGGGAGTTCGCCGCGCGGGCCGCCTCGAGGAATTTTCATGACCCATGACGCAGAACACGCCGGGCTCTGGTCAAAACGCCTGACGGACTTTAGCGACGGCCTGGCCCACGCGCCCATGCCAGGCTGTGGCGCGGCGGCCGGCGTGACGGCGGATTTTGGCCTGGCGCTGATGCTCAAGGGCCTGCACCTGGGCCAAAAGCACCAGCCAAGCCCTGCGCGCGCCGCGCTGATCGAACAAGGCGAGGCGCTCAAGCAGGCGCTTGCGCCGTTGGCCGACAAGGATGTTGCCGCGTTCGAGGCGATGATGGCCGCGCTGCAAAAACCCAAGAACACCGACGACGAGCAGCGCGCCCGGAAGAAGGCCATTCACCAGGCCGCTAGCCGCGCCGTCGAGGTGCCGCTGGAAACCGCCCGGTGCTGCGTCGAGGCGCTGGCGCTTGGTCAAAAGATCACGGCGCAAATCGAGGCGCAGTTTGAAAGCGACGCCACCGCCGGGGCGCACCTGCTCAGCGCGGCCGTTCAAAGCGTGCTGCTCAACGTCGATGCCAATCTTGACGCGCTAGGGAGCGAGGAGGAGAAGCGCCGTGTGCAGCAGGAAGTCGATGCGTTAAAAAGCCGTTTTGCTGACGCGCGCCAGGCACTCTCGCTCACGCCGTGATGTCCTTATCGGTGGGGTAATGGTCCTTGCCGACATAACGCGCGCGGCGGACACTCTTCAGACTAATCACCTGGAGAGAACCCGCGATGCGTCATATCGCCTTGTTGGCCTACCCGGACTGCCAACTGCTGGATGTCACCGGCCCGTGGCAGGTGTTTGCCAGCGCCAATGAATTAAGTCCTGCACCGCTTTACCGCCTGACGCTGGTGGCGGATGCGCCCGGCCCGGTTATGACCAACGGCGGTTTGGCGCTGAACGCCCAGTACGCGTACCACGCCCTGACCGCACTTTTACCGCTGGATACGCTGCTCGTCGCTGGCGGCAGCGGCGTGCTTCAGGCGCGCCAGGACCCGCAAGTGCTTGCCATATTGCGTCAGCTGGCGCCCGAGCTCACCCGGTTGGGCTCGATCTGCTCGGGGGCGTTTTTGCTCGCCGCCGCCGGGCTTTTGGATGGCCAGCGCGTGACCACCCACTGGCGCCACGCACGCCAGCTCGCGAAGGAGTACCCGGCGCTTTGCGTTGAGCCCGACGCGCTTTATCTGGAAAGTGGCGGGCACTATACCAGTGCGGGCGTGACGGCCGGGCTCGACCTGGCGCTTTCGTTGGTCGAGGCGGACCACGGTGCGGCACTTGCTGGGCGCGTGGCCCGCGAGCTGGTCGTGTTTTTGCATCGCCCCGGCGGGCAGTCGCAGTTCAGTGAAATCCAGCGCTACCAGGAGCGTGCCGGGCCGCTCAAACGCTTGCTCGATCACCTGCATGCCGACCCCGGCGCCTCGCACAGCCTGGAAAGCATGGCCGCACACATGGCGGTATCGCCGCGTCACCTTACTCGGCTGTTCAAGCACTATTTGGACACCACGCCGCACACCTACCTGACCCAGCTTCGCCTCGAACAGGCGCGCATAGCACTGATTGACGATGCCCAGCCTGTGGCGCTCGAGCGCTTAGCCGCGCGTTGGCGCCTGGGCAGTGCTGAGCAATTGCGCCGCCAGTTTCAGCCCTACTACGGCGTTTCACCCTCCGTTTACCGTCAGCGGTTTCAAAGCGCCCGCGCTTAACCATTAAGGGAATCAACTATGCCGTTAACGGTGTCACTACTTTCGCTGTGTCAGGCGCTGCTGGTCAGCGGTAATATTCTGCTTATTGCCGTTTCACCCTTGATTGGCGCCTCCTTGGCGCCGAGCGCTAATTGGGCCACCGCGCCGGTGGCAAGCCAGTGGCTTGGGCTGATGTGCGCGACCATCCCTGCTTCGCTCATAATGGGCAAGCTAGGGCGCAAGCGCGGCTTCGTTTTGGGCAATGTTATTGGGCTTGCTGGCACGGCCGTGGCGGTGCAGGCGCTGATGCACCAACACTTTGCGCTGTTTATGTTGGCGACCTGGTTAATTGGTATCGGCATCGGCTTTGGCCAGCTCTACCGCTTTGCCGCAATCGAAGCCGCACCCGCTCACCAGCGCGACCGGGCGCTCGGGCTGGTCATGGGCGGCGGTGTGCTGGCGGCGTTTGTAGGCCCTTGGCTTGCCAGGGTGAGCCGGGAGCTTGGCGAGGTGCCCTTTTTGGGAAGCTTTATCGGTTTGGGGACGCTTTACGCCATCGCGCTGCTGGTGCTTTGCGTGACGCGCCTGCCGCAGGCCGAAAAGCGCCACGCCGAGGGCGCAGTGCGCCCGCTCAAAACGCTTTTACGCCAGCCGCTGTTCATTCTGGCGGTGGGCTCGGCCATGGTGGGTTACGGGGTGATGAATATTTCCATGACCGCCACGCCTATCGCGATGGCCCACGCTGGTCACTCTTTCGATCACGTTTCGAGCACGATTCAGTGGCACGTGGTGGCGATGTTCGCACCGTCGTTCTTTACCGGGCCGCTGACCGCGCGTTTTGGCGCCCGTGCGATGATCGTGGCGGGCTGCGTGCTGCTGGCCGCGAGTTCTCTGTCGGCGCAGTGGGGCCTCGGGTTCGGCGACTTCAACTTGGCGTTGATTTTGCTGGGTCTTGGTTGGAACTTTACCTTTCTGCCGGCCACGGGGCTGGTGAGCCAGGCGCACCGCCCGGCAGAGAAAGCGCGGGTGCAAGCGGCCAACGAGTTTCTGGTGTTTGGTTGTGTCGCGCTCTCGGCGCTGCTGGCGGGGCCGTTGGTGAGTACGCTCGGCTGGGCGGCGCTCAACGCGCTACTGCTGCCGGTGGCGCTGTTGCCTATCGCCTTGCTGGCGTGGCAACGATACCGGTAGGATCGCTTTTTTATGTTTGAGGCCCGCGTCACTGATGGCTCAGAAGATCGAAAGCCCCTGTATCGCCGTGTGTAAGCTTCAGGGCGAGCTCTGCATCGGCTGCGGGCGCAGTATGGAAGAGATCCGTACGTGGTCCGCCATGAAGCGCCCGGAAAAAATGGCCACCCTCGAGCGCGCCGAGCAGCGGCGCAAGAAGCTTGCTCGTCCGCGCGATGAGCGCTAATCCCTTTCCAGACACCACCCCTGGGTCAGCGTGAGCGCCACCTGCTGACCCGGGGCGAGCGCGTGCGGGTGATAGGCCATGAGCGTGCTGTCATCCGCAAGACGCAGGTGCAGCTCGAAGCGCTCGCCGCGAAAGGTCTGGTGCTCGACCCGGGCGGTTAGATCGCTGGCGGTAGGCGCGTGCGACTCGATGCGGACATGCTCCGGGCGCACCAGCACGGGCTGGGTACGTTCGGTTTCACCCGCGCTCATGCCCCGAGTAATATCGTCCGCTTGCAGGCGCTGTCCCGTGGCGCCGGCGGCCATCATCAGTTGGCTCCCCTGGCCGATAAAGCTTGCCACCCACTGGCTTCGCGGCTCGCGGTAGAGGGTTTCCGGGGTGGCCCACTGCACGAGCTTACCGTCGCGCATCACCGCGATGCGATCCGCCAGGGCCATCGCCTCGCTCTGGTCGTGGGTCACGTAGACCAGGGTGGCGCTGGTGCGGCGGTGAAATTCGGCAAAGCTCTGCTCCATGGCGGCGCGCAGGTGGCGATCCAGGTTGGCCAAGGGTTCATCGAGCAGTACCACCGCCGGGTCGGTGGCCAAGCAGCGCGCCAGGGCTACGCGCTGGCGCTGGCCGCCGCTTAATTCCTGGGGCGTGCGGGTGGCGTAATCCTCGAGCGACACCAACGCCAGGGCCTGCTCGACCTGGCGTTTATACGCCTCGCCGCGCACTTTTTTGAGCTTCAAGGGGTAGCCGACGTTGTCCGCTACGCTCATGTGCGGCCATAGCGCATAAGACTGAAACACCATCGCCATCTGGCGCTGCTCCGGCGGCACGTGGTGGCTCGGGCTTGCCAGCAGCGTATCGTTCAGGCGGATTTCGCCGCGCGTGAGCTGCTCGAAGCCGGCCAGCATCCGCAGCATGGTGGTCTTGCCGCAGCCGCTGGGGCCGAGCAGCGCCACGAATTCGCCGGGTTCGACGGCCAGCGAAAGTTCGTCCACGGCGGCGTGCGCGTCAAAATACTTGCTGACGCCTTCGATGGTTAGCGCTGCCATGGTATGACTCCTTTGGGTAAGCGGGGGGCCAGCAGGCTCAGCGACAGCATCAGCGTGGCGACCATGCCCACCACCAGCACCGATACCGCCGAGGCCAGCACGCTCTCGCCGCCTTCATCCAGGTTGAAAATCAGCACGCCCAGGGTTTCGTTACCCGCGCTCCATAAAAGCGCCGAGACGGTGAGTTCGTTGACCGCCAGTAAAAATACCAACAGCCCCCCGGCAAACAGTGCCGGCGCCACCAGCGGCAAAATGATCGTACTAAGCCGCCGCCAGGGGCCGGCGCCGGCCAGTTGGGCGGCTTCTTCAAGCGAGGAGTCGAGCTGGGCCAGGCTTGCCGCCACCGGCTTCAAACACACCACCAGAAAGCGCGCGAGATAGGCGATGAAAATCAGCCCCAGCGTGCCGTAGAGCGCCACGTTCACCACGGGAATCGGGCGCACGAACAGCAGAATGCAGGCGATGGCGAGTACCACGCCGGGCAGCGCGTAGGGCAGCTCCACCGCGCTTAGGGTCAGGTTTTGAAGCCTGGGCGGCAGGCGCTGCAGCCGGTAGGCCAGCGGCAGGCTCACCGCCATCAATACCAGCGCGGCGCCGCCGGCGAGCCACAAACTGTTGCTCACCGCCCGCCAGGTCACCCCCTGGCGGCTGAGAATTTCCACGTAGGCGCCAAGAGTCAAGGTGGTCGCGTCGAGGGGAACGCCCAGGGCGGGCACCAGGGAGCTGACCACGAGCGCTGCCAGCGGGGCGACGAGAATCACCAGCAGGACTGCGACGAGGAGCGTGGTGACGAGCGCGCGGTAGCGGCCCAGCGCGAAATCGTGGGCGCGGCCGCTATGGCCGGTCAGCCCGTAACGGCTACGGCCCATGAAGTGCTGTTGAAGCGCCACCCCCGCCAACGCCACGATGCCGATCAAAAGCGAAAGCGCCGCCATCTCGGAAAGCACGCCGGTGCCGAAGCTCGCCATGCGCTGATAGATCAACGTGGGCAGCACGTAGTAGCCCGCGGGAATCCCCAGCATGGCGGGGATACCGAAGTTACCAAGGCTCGAGATGAACGCCATGGCGGCCCCGGCGACCAGCCCACTGCGAGTGACCGGTAGCACGATATGCCCCCACACCTGGGACTGGCGCGCGCCGCTGATGCGGGCGGCCTCGACCAGCTCGCGGGGCAGCGACAAAAGCGAGGTACGCAGCGCCAGAAAGACCAGCGGCGCGCTTTGAATGCCGAGCAGCAGCGCAATGCCTTCGGCGGAGTAGAGCGGCTGGGGGCTACCCAGGGGCGGGGCCATGCCGATACTCTTGAGCAGCGGACTCGCCGGGCCAAAAAGCTGCAGCCAAGCGAGCGCCGTGACCTGAGGCGGGATCATCATGGGCAGCATGAAGCAGAACACCAGCGCCGCCTTGCCGCGAATATCGGTGAGCGTGATCACGAAGGCGAACAAACTGCCGAGCGTGAGCGCAATGAGCATGCCAAGCCCGGAGGTGTAGACGCTATGCCAAAGCGCGCGCCAGGTGGCGCCGCTTTGCACGACGCGCCAAAGCGGCGCCTCGCTGCCTTGCGTCAGATCCCCCAGCGCCTCGATGAGTAGTCGCACACTCGGCACCAAGCTTAGCAGTACCACGGTAAGCGTTAAAAGCGTTAGCAGCCCGCGCTCTTGGCCACCGGCGCGGGGGGCGAATGTTCCCCGCATCAGCCGCCGAACAGCTCGCTAAAGCGCGCTTTCAAGGCTTCTTCCTGTTCGAGGGTCTGGGCGGTGTCCACGGGCATCAGCTCGATGGTATCGCGCGCCGGGAAGCCTTCCGGCGCCTCGATATCCGTACGGGCGGGCAGGTAGCCCTGGCGGGTGACCAGTTCCTGGCCCTCTTGCGAGAGTACGAAATCGACGAACTTTTGGGCGGCGTCGACGTTCTCGGCGCCTTCCATGATGGCGACCGGCTCGGTTACCGCGCTCACACCCTCTTCGGGGAACACGAACTCGACCGGCGAGCCCTTGGCGGCTTCGCGAATCGGCAGAAAGTCCACCACGATACCGTAGGCCTTGGTGCCCGCAGCGACCGCGTTGAACACGCCGCCGTTGCCGCTTTGCGCCTCGGCACGATTGTCGCGCAGCGCTTCATAATACGCCTCACCCAGGTCGGGGTGGTCGGTTACCGCTGCCATGTGAATCAGCGCCGCCCCGGAGTAAAGCGGGCTTGGCATGGTCACCAGACCTTCGTATTCCGGGCGGGTCAAATCCTGAAAGCTGGTCGGCTGCTCCTCGGCCCCGGTGTTGTAGACGATACCGGTGGTGATCAGCTTGGTGCCGTAGTAGTAGCCTTCCGGATCAAAAAGCTCACTATCAAAAGCGTCGCGCTCGGGGCTCTCGTAGGGCTGCAGGTGGCCGTCGCGTTTCAAGGACTCCATGGTCATGCTGTCGGCAATCAAGAGCACGTCCGGGTTGCTCACCCCGGCGGAAAGCTCCGAGCGAAGGCGCGTCATCAACCGCGTGGTGCCATCGCGCACCCACTCCACCTCAATGTCGGGATTCGCTTCCATGAAGGCGTCGACGGTTTGCTGGGCGTCGCTTTGGGGCTGGCTGGTGTAGAGCGTCAGCGTGTCGTTGGCCTGGGCCGCGGCCGACAGAACCAACGTAGAGAGCGTAATGGCAGTGCAGAGTGAGCGTTCGAGCATCGAAACATCTCCAGAGGGGGGTAGGCGCTGTCCAGAGTAGGACCGTTACCTTACAACCTTGTGACATTGGACGATAGCCAGTACGTCTTCTTCTCCGGCCGCTAAAAACGCGGCCGGAGGTGACGGTTTACTCGCCCTGTTGCTTGATGGCCGCCCAATCCACGCCGGGCGCCTGGCGGCCGTGGCGACCCTTGTAAGGCGCCGGCTCGGGGGACTGCCAGTCTTTCAGCAGTGCCGGGTCGAGTTGGTAGATCTCCACGCCCAGCGGGTTACAAGTCTGCAGCGGATCCCGGGCGTTTTCGCCCCATAGATCGACGGAGAGATCACCCCCGGGGCAGCACGACAGCGCGCAGAGCAGGTCGGTCTCGGCGAAGAACTCCAGGTAGTCGCCCTGGCGGGCGGGGCAAGCTTTCATGAAGTACTTGTCATCGCGGTTGAGCCCGGTGCACTGAAAGATATTCAGCACGTCGTGGACGTCGAATTCGGTCAACCCCCAGGGTTCGACGGCGCGCACCAGGTTCGAGTGGCAGTGAAAGTCGAAGTCTTCGCCGGTGAGTAGGTGATTGACGTAGGGGTCGCAGCGCGTGCCCAGCAGGTCGTGGACGCGCCCGCCTTCGTCGTCGACACCGTACTCAATCAGGGTGTCGTCGATGATCGTCGCCATCGGCCGAAGGTAAGGCAGGGTCGACCAGAGGCGGTCGTAGGTGCTGACGTGGGCGCGCTGGAGCTGACGGGTACGCGAGGCCCACATGCGCTCGCGCGGGTTGTGCAGGTTCCACAGGTTGAAGTCCCCCACCTGGGGGCCGTCGGTGATCTTGACGCGAAATACGTGGCCGGCGGGCACTTTCCAGGCCAGGCCGTCGCGGATCGGCACCGTCAGGTCGGCGATTTGCTCGCGGGCGCCGGCACGCTCGGTGAGGCGATCATAAAACGCCGTATCGACGTCCAGAATCGAGCCTCGACTCGCCCGGTAGGCGGCGGGTACGTCGGACATGGTGATTATCTCCTCTCGATGGTGGTAGCTGTATAGCAGTGAACATCAGCGGCTATCGCAAGTAAAAGTTAAGCGATAGCGTACGCATTCTTAAACACCCCAGACCCTTGTGGGCTTTTAAAGCTGCTATGCTGCAACGAGGTTTTCTTCGGCGCATTGGGCGCCGGTTTTTTATCAACGTAATACTTCACTATAAAAAGGAATGCTCTCATGTCTCGCCAACCGTTGCTGGCCCGTGCGGCCGTACTGTTAGCGCTTGCCTCGCCGCTGGCCGCCGCCGACACCCTGGTCTTCACCGCCATTCCCGATGAGGACGAAACGCGCTTGCAGCAGCGCTTTCAGTCGGTCGCCGACTACCTTTCCGAGGCGCTCGATGTCGACGTGCGCTTCATTCCGGTGACCTCTTACGCCGCCTCGGTCACCGCGTTTCGTAACAACCAGGTGCAGCTGGCATGGTTCGGCGGCTTCACCGGCGTGCAGGCCCGCGAGCGGGTGCCAGGCTCCCAGGCGATCGCCCAGGGCGTCGAGGACCCGGAGTACAAGAGCTATTTCATCGCCAACGCCTCGACCGGCATCGAGCCGGTGGAATCCGACACCGCGCCGGAAGCGCTCGAGGGGCTGACTTTTACCTTTGGCTCGCAAAGCTCGACCTCCGGGCGGCTGATGCCGGAGTACTTTTTGACCCGGGATTTGGGTGAGTCGCCGGATGAGCTCTTCTCCCGCGTGGGTTACAGCGGCAACCACAGCCGCACGGTGTCGCTGGTGCAGTCCGGCGCGTATCAGGCGGGTGTTTTGAGCTATACCGCTTGGGAGAACGAGGTGGAGCAGGGCAACGTCGACCCGGAGCAGGTGCAGATCGTTTGGGAATCCCCCACCTACCCGGATTACCACTGGACCGTGCGCGGCGACGTGGACGAGCGCTTTGGCGAGGGCTTCACCGAGCGTCTCCAACAAGCGCTTCTGGATATGGACGACCCGGAACTGCTGGCGAGCTTCCCGCGCTCGGGCTTCATTCCCGCCTCGAACGAGGATTTCCAGCCGATTCATGACGTGGCCGTCTCGCTGGACCTGCTGTAAGGGTGAGCGATTTCGTTTTACAGGACGCCGAGGCGCACTATGGTGCCACTCGGGTGCTCGGGCCGCTGTCGATCGGCGTGGCGCAAGGCGAACACGTGGCGCTGGTGGGCAAGAGCGGGGCGGGCAAGTCCACGCTCTTGTCGTTGATGTATGACCGCTGGCAGGCCGAGCGCGTCGCGCTGATGCCCCAGGCGCTGGGGCTCGTCGATACGCTCTCGGTGTTTCACAACGTCTATATGGGCCGGCTCGACCGCCACCGGTGGTGGCGCAACCTGGCCACCCTGGCCAACCCCTTCAAGCGCGACATCGACGAGATCGTTGCGCTGCTCGAGGAGGTCGGCATCAGTGAGAAACGTTGGACGCCCTGCGGCGAGCTCTCCGGCGGGCAGCGCCAGCGGGTGGCGGCGGCGCGAGTGCTTTATCAGCAAGGGGCGCTCTTGCTCGCCGACGAGCCGGTCTCGGCGCTGGATGGCCCCCAGGCAAGCTCGGTCATGGGCAAGCTGACCATGGGCTACCCGTGCTCAATAATGGCGATGCACGACCTGGAGCTGGCGCTGCGCTTTTGCACGCGCATCGTCGGGCTCAAAAACGGCGCCGTGGTGATCGATGCGCCCAGCGAGACGCTCAGTAGCGCGTCGCTTCAGGATCTCTACTGATGCCGCTTCGCGCCACGACCCGCGTCACGCTGGGCTTTATTCTACTGGCACTTGCGTGCCTTCTGCTGGGTGATTTCGAGATCAGCGCCCACGACCCCTGGCGCTCGCTTGGTCAGCTCTTTCTCGGGCTGATCCAGCCGGATTTCACCGCCGTCGACTCGCTTGGCGAGGCGCTGTTGCGCACCGTGGCCTTTGCCTTCGTGGGCGTGGGGGTTGGCGCGCTTGCCGGTATGGGGCTGGCGCTTTTGTTCCACCACTGGTGGGTGCGCACCTTCAGCGCCTTCATTCGCGCCATCCACGAGCTCTTCTGGGCGCTGATCTTTCTACAAAGCTTTGGCCTGCACCCGATTACCGGGGTGCTGGCTATCGCCATCCCCTACGCGGGCATATTTGCCAAGGTGTACGCCGAAATACTCGACGAGACCGACCCGCTGCCGGGCGAGGTGCTGCCGCGCCAAACCGGGCGGCTCTCGAGACTCGTCTACGCCCGGGTAAGCCAGGCCTGGCCGCATCTGGTGAGCTATACGGCGTACCGGCTCGAGTGCGGGCTTCGCTCCAGCGCGGTGCTGGGGTTCGTTGGTATGCCGACCATCGGCTATCACCTGATGGCGGCGTTCGCCCAGGGCCACTACCCGACGGTCGGGGCGCTTTTGCTTACGTTTTACGTGCTGATCGGCACGCTCAGATGGTGGGTGCGCCCCCGGCTGTTGCCGGTTTATCTGCTGGCCGCGCCGTTTCTGCTGGGCACGGGGCTACCCATCATGTGGTCGAACGTTACGCGGTTTTTTACCGAGGATATCGTGCCCGCGCCGCTTAGGCGGGGCGAAGGCCTGGGGGCGCTTTGGGAGTGGCTCAGTCAGCTCTTTGTGAATCAGGCGCTGCCGGGCATCTGGAATACGCTACTACTCACCCAGATCGCGCTGGTGGCGACCGGGGCGCTGGCGCTTTTGCTGTATCCGGTGATCTCGCGCCATTTCACGAACCGCCCGGGCGGCGCGGTGGGCCACGGGGTACTGGTGGTGATGCGCTCGACGCCGGAGTACATGCTGGCGTTCATATTGCTCCAGCTCTGGGGGCCTTCCATGCTGCCCGCGGTGGTCGCACTGGCGCTGCATAATGGCGGGATCATCGCGCACCTGATCGGGCGGCGCAGCAACGAGATAACGCTCAGACAGGACGCGCCGCGGGGCGTGGACCGCTACGCCTTCGAGATGGTACCGCGCCTTTATGGCCCCTTTTTGGCGCTATTGTTCTACCGCTGGGAGATCATCCTGCGGGAAACGGCGATTCTGGGGATTCTGGGTATCGCCACGCTCGGCTTTTACGTGGACACCGCCATCCAGGAAATCCGTTTTGATCGCGCCATGGTGTTGATTTTGATCACCGCACTCATCAACATCGGCGTCGACGTGCTGGCGCGCCGCCTACGGGCCTACCTGCGCCTGCGCCACGGTATCAACCGCCAACAGTGCTGACCCCGCCTGCAGGCCTTGAGGAATGACATGCTGGAAAACGTGAACGTACTGGCCCTGGCGGGCCAGTTTTTTGGTTTGGTGGCGCTCGTACTGTGCGTGCTGGCGTTCGCCAATAAAGACGACGACAAGCTGATGGTGCTGCTCATCTCGGCCAACGTCGCCTTCATGCTGCAGTTTGGTTTTCTGGGCAGCTGGACCGCAGCGGCGCTAACGGCCATGGTGATTCTGCGTATTGCGCTGGCCCGGCGCTACCCCGGAAGCCTTGCGGTCATGGCCGGGGTGCTCGTTGCCAGCGCCGTGGCAGCGGCGCTGACCTGGCAAAGCTACGTGGATATTTTCGCCGTGGTGGCGATGTTGTTGGGCACGCTTGGCATGTTTCTGCTGCGGGGCGTCATGCTGCGGGTCTTTCTGGGGCTGGCGGCGTTTAGCTGGATGATGAACAACCTGCTGATCGGCTCGATTGGCGGCACGCTGGCGGAGGCGCTGGTGGTGATCACCAACTTCATCACCATCGCGCGTCTGATCAAGGCGAAGCGCCGCTACCCCAAAGCGTTCGACGAGATCGAGCCTTGATCAGGCGTCGTGGTCGGTGTCGGGCAGGCGTTTGAAGTAGATGTAGCGGTGCAGACGAATGAGCGGGCGAAGGAGCAACTGCACGCTGCCGATCAGAAAAAGCCAGACACCGACGGTCTGCACGGCGCCCTCGTAAAAGAAGCAGAAACTGCCGATCACGAACCAGATACCGATCAACACATCGTTGACGATACTGAGGACTTCGTAGCGCTGGTGGACCACGAGTTCTCGTTGACCGATGGTGAGTATCCAGTCCTGGTTGGCAGGGTCTTGTTGTTGACGCATCGTTTCTTCCTTTGATCAATCAGTGCGCACTGACCCGCATCAGGCGCCCATCGCCGCCCGCACGCAGGCCAGTACGTTGTAGTCGAAGCGACCCTCGAGGGCGTCGAATACTGCCCGGAGCCCTTGGCCCGCGTGCGCTCGAAACGCGCTTTCAATGCGTTCCCGATCGGCGGGATCCAGCGCCACCACGTCACTAAGCGCCAGCGCGCCGCTTTCGATCACTTCCGCCAGGTGACGGTAGACGGTGTTGACGGTGATCCCACGGCTTGTGGCGATCTCGTCGACCGATATCCCTTGGCCAAGCATCTCGGCGGATTGCCGGGCGCTGTCGCCGACGCTTGCCGCCTGGGTGCTGCCGCGATGACGCTCGATGACGGCGAGTATCCCCTCGCCGTAATCCTCGAGCTTGCGCGCGCCGATGCCCGTGACGCCGCCCAGGGCTGCCAGGTCTTGGGGCTGCTGCTCGGTCAGCTCATTAAGCGTGGCGTCATTGAAGATCACATAGGCTGGCACGCCTTGTTCGTCGGCAAGCTGTTTACGGTGGCTGCGAAGCGCCTCCCACAGCGGGCCGTGGCCTTGGGCGGGGGCGCCGCTTCTGCCGCGGCGAGTGGCTTTGGTTTTCACGGGTTTTCTCAGCGTCAGCGCCTCTTCACCGCGCAGCACCGGCTTGGCTTTGGCGGTCAGGTGAATAACGCCGTGGCCTTCGATATCCACGCTCAGGTAGCCGCTGGCGATCAGCTGGCGGTAAAGCGCCTTCCACTCGTTGGCGGAAAGCTCATTGCCGATACCGAAGGTGCTGACCCGGTCGTGGCCAAAGCGGGCGATACGCTCGTTTGACTTACCCAATAACACGTCCACCAGATAGGTCACGCCGAAGCGTTGCTCGGTGCGATATACACACGAAAGCGCCTTTTGCGCGGCCACGGTGGCCTCCCAGGTGTCCGGCGGGGTCAGGCAGTTGTCGCAGTTGCCGCAAGGTTGATCCAGCTGGTCGCCGAAGTAGCGCAGCAGCGCCTGGCGGCGGCAGGTGATGATCTCGCAAAGCCCCAGCATGGCGTCGAGTTTCTGTTGCTCGATGCGCTTTTGCTGGTCCCCTGCGCTGGAGTCCTGCTGCATCTGGCGCAGGGTGATCACATCCTGCAGCCCGTAGGACATCCAGGCATCCGCGGCCAGGCCGTCGCGCCCGGCGCGGCCGGTCTCCTGGTAGTAGGCTTCGATACTCTTGGGCAGGTTCAGGTGCGCGACGAAGCGCACGTCGGGCTTGTCGATGCCCATACCAAAGGCGATGGTCGCCACCACGACCACGCCGTCTTCGCGTAGAAAGCGGCTCTGGTGGTCCTGGCGCTGCTCCGGGGGCAGCCCCGCGTGGTAGGGCAGGGCGGTCAGCCCCTGACGCTCGAGCCAGGCTGCGGTCTCTTCCACCTTTTTGCGGGAAAGACAGTAAACGATGCCGGCCTCATTGTCGTGGGTATCGCGAATGAAGCGTAAGAGCGCCTCGCGGGCGTTACCCAGATTCTCGGCGATATGGTAGCGAATGTTGGGCCGGTCGAAGCCGTTATTGAAAAGCGCCGCGTCCTGGAGCTTGAGATGCTCGATGATATCGCCGCGGGTGGGTACGTCCGCGGTGGCGGTCAGCGCAATGCGCGGAACGTTCGGGAAACGCTCGTGAAGCTGGGAGAGCTGGCGGTACTCCGGGCGAAAATCGTGGCCCCACTGGGACACACAGTGGGCCTCGTCGATGGCGAAAAGCGCGATTGGCACCTGGTCCAGCAGCGCCTGCATGCGCGGCATCGCCAGGCGCTCCGGGGCGACGTAGAGAAGATCCAGCTCGCCTGCGCGCAGCTGGTTCTCCACCGCCATGGCGTCCTGGAAATCGAGGCTCGAGTTGAGGTACGCCGCGCGCACGCCGTTTTGAACGAGTGCGGCGACCTGGTCCTGCATCAGCGCGATCAAAGGCGAGACCACGATCGCCGTGCCCTCGCGCAGCAGCGCCGGAATCTGGTAGCAAAGCGACTTGCCGCCGCCGGTGGGCATCAGGACCAGCGCATCGCCGCCGGCGCTTACCTGGTCGATGATGGCCTGCTGCGGGCCGCGAAACTCCTCGAAGCCGAAGACTTCCTGCAGCACCTTCAGCGCCGCCGGGTTGGATTCGCCGTGCATCCTCGCTCTCTCCTCGCTCGTTGACCGTTGCCGAGAATTGTCGCACGAAAACCAGCGGCAGCGCCCGCCTAGCGAATCCCCGCGCGCAGAAACGACTGCACGAACTGGCGCTGGAAGAGCAAAAACGCGATCAAAAGCGGGGCGATGCTCAGGAGCGTGGCCGCGCTCACCGTGGCCCAGTTGACCCCGGTTTCCGGCGCCGAGAACACCCCAAGGCCCACGGTGAGCGGGCGGCTCTCCACCGAGTTGGTCACGATCAGTGGCCACAGGAAGTTGTTCCAATGGTGGCTGATCGATACCAGCCCGTAGGCGAGATACGTCGGTTTGGCCAGCGGCACGTAGACTTTCCAGAGCACGGCCAGCCAGCTGCAGCCTTCGATACGGGCGGCGTCCTCGAGCTCGCGGGGGATGGTCTTGAAGGTCTGGCGCAGCAAGAAGATACCGAAGGCGCTGGCCACGTACGGCAGGCCAATGCCGGTGATGGTATCCAGAAGCCCCAGGCCGCTGACCAGGCGGTAGTTCTCCACGATCAGCACCTCGGGAAACACGAATAGCTGAATCAGTACCAGCATGAACAGCACGTTCTTGCCCGGCACGGGAAAGCGCGCGAAGGCGAACGCCGCCAGCGTACACACCACGAACTGCGCGGCTACTACGCCGGTGACCAGCAAAAAGGTATTGAGGTAGTAGCGCCCGAACGGCGCCTGGCCCCAGGCGGTGGCGAAGTTTTCAAGCGTGAGCGGCGCGAGCAGCTCAAAACGCACCACGAACGCCGCCGGGTGAAACGCCGCCCACACCGCGTAGAGCAGCGGAAAGATCCAGATCAGCGCCAAGAGCCAGGCGGCCAGGTTTTCCAGGGAAACGGCGGCTGCAAAGCGGCGAGGGGCGGCGGCGGTCAACGTACTCATGGGGAAAAAGTGCTCATTGGTAGTGGGTCCTGCGGTCAAGAAGCGTGAACTTGAGCGTGGCCACCAGGGCGAGCACGACGAGAATCACCACCGTGATCGTGGCCGCCGTGGTGCGGTCGAAAAACGCGAAGGCGTTCTCGTACACGTAGTAGAGCAGCAGGTTGGTGGCGTTGTTGGGCCCGCCCTTGGTCAAAATGAACAGGTGATCGATCACGCGCACCGCGTTGATCAGCGCGTTGATCAGCACGAACAAGGTGGTGGGCATCAAAAGCGGAAACGTCACCCGCCAGAAGTAGCTAAAGCGGTTAGTACCTTCCAGGTCCGCGGCTTCTTTCAGCTCCGGCGGGATCGCTTGAAGGGCGGCGAGATAGAAGATCATGAAAAAGCCCGCCTCTTTCCAAACCGACATGACGATGATCGAGCCCAGTGCCAGGCTCGGGTCGCCCAGCCAGTTCGCCCCGGAAAACCCAAGCGCCCCCAGCAGCTTGTTAAAAAGCCCAATCTGCGGGGCGTAGAAGAACATCCAGATATTCGCCGCGGCGATCATCGGCAAAATGGTCGGCGTAAAGTAAGCCATGCGCACCAGGCCGCGCCCGGGCAGCCGGCCGTTGACGAACAGCGCCATGACGAGGGCCAGCGCGATGGAGGTGGGAATGGTGCCCAGCGCATATATCAGGTTGTTGCGCGCCACCTTCCAGAAGGTGGGGTCGTCGAACAGGTACTGGTAGTTCTCCAGCCCCACGAACGCGGCCGGCTCATTGCGAAAGCCGGGCATGAACAGGCTCTGGATCACCGTGGTGATCGTGGGCAGGTAGGCGAATAAGCCCAGCAACACGGCGGCGGGCAGTAGCAACAGCGCGCCATAGAGCTGCATTTTACGGTGAGCGGTGAGCGTCATGAGAAAGACCGCCAAGGGGTGAAAGCCGGGCATTGGCCCGGCTTATGGATAACGACTCATTAAGCGGTATTTAACGCGCGTAGCGGCGCAGAATGCCGTCGGCTTCGCGCTGGGCCTGCGCGAGCGCCTCGGCGGGTTCCATCTGGCCGGTGAGCGCCGCTTGAACCGCGTTATCCAGCGTGCGGCGAATACGCCCGCCCTGGTAGGTGGAGAGCTCGGCGGTGCCGTGCTCCAACTGGTCGCGGGCGACCGCCGCCGGCGGGAACTCCTCGACGTAGGCCTGGAGTGCCTCGGTTTCGTAAGCGGCGGGGCTCACGCCCATATAGCCGGTCTCGATCGACCAGTCCGCGGCGCGCTCTGGCGAGGTCATCCAGCGAACGAAGGTCATCGCGGCGCGCTGCTCTTCTTCGCTTGCGTCCTTGAAGATGTAGAAGTTGCCGCCGCCGGTGGGGCTACCGCGCTGCTCCTTCATGGGCAGCATGGCCACGCCGAAGTCGAAATCCGCCTCGTTACGCGCGGCGGTCAGGTTGCCGGTGGTGTGCCACATCATGGCGGTGGTCTGCTCGATGAAGTTCTGGCGAAGCGTACCCCACTCGATGATGCCCTCGGGCATGGCGTCGTGCTCTTCTGAAAGCGAAACCCAGTACTCCAGCGCCTCGATGGCGGCGGGGTCGTCGAAGTAGACCTCGGTGCCCGCTTCGTTCATCAGCCGGTGGCCGTTTTGATAGGCGAACGCCTGGAACATCCAGTAGGCGTAGCCGGTGGAGGGCACCATCATGCCCCACTGATCATTATTGGAGGCTTCGCGAATGGTGGTGGCCATCTCGGCCATTTCGTCCCAGTTCTCCGGCGGCGTTTGTGGGTCCAGCCCGGCGGCCTCGAAGGCGTCCTTGTTCCAGAAAAGCACGATGGTGGAGCGCTGGAAGGGAATGCCGTAGGTCTGGCCATCGAGCTGGCCGTTCTCCATCAGCCCCGGGTAGAAGCTATCCAGCCACTCGCGCTCTTCGTCGGTCTCGACCAGCTCATCGAAGGCGACGATGGCGTCCTGCTCGACGAGCTCGAACAGATCGATGGAGAACATCACCGAAAGCGCCGGGGCGTCACCGGCTTCCAGAGCAGAGGTGGCGCGCACCCGGGTATCGTCGTAGTTGCCCGCGTAGATCGCCTCCACGGAGATATCCGGGTGTTCGCTCTCGAACTCCTCGACCAGGTTGTCGACCACGCCGGTCAGGGCGCCGCCCACCGAGACGGGGTAGTACAGGGTGAGGTTGACGTCGGCATTGGCGTAAGAAGCGCTCAACAGGCCCACGGCCAGGGCCGTTTTGGCGAAGGGAAGGGGAAAACGCATGGAAGACTCCTGGGATTCAGTGTTGAAACGAACCCACCTGGGGCGGGCGAGACACGCGGCGCAGTGTGCCGGGTAACGCGCTTGGCGAAAGCTGCGTTTGGCGCAGGCCGTCCTCGGCGAAAAGGTGGGCGCTTTCCGGCGTCCAGAAAAGTCGGCAGGCCTCGCCCGTCAGCGCGGGTTTGCCGTTGACGCGCACGCGCAGGCGCTGCTCGCCCACCGCCACGTAGACGATGGTGTCCGCGCCCAGGTACTCCTCGCTCACTATTCTTGCCGGGATGCCGGGGGCATCCGCCGGGCGCAGTTCGATATCTTCCGGGCGAATGCCCAGCTGGCCACCCGCCGCTTGCAGCGGGGCGACGAGGGTCGTGTCGCCGTCGATCACGGCGCCGGTGTCACCGGCCACCAAAGGCAGTAGATTCATCGCGGGGCTTCCTATGAAACTGGCGGCGAAGGCGCTCGCCGGGTGGTTGTAGAGCGCATCCGGCGTGGCGTCCTGAACGATGCGCCCGTGCTGCATCAGGATGACCCGGTCGCCCATGCTCATCGCCTCGACCTGGTCGTGGGTGACGTAGATCACCGTCATGTTCAGGCGGCTCTGCAGCGCCTTGATCTCCCGGCGCATGTCGCTACGCAGGCGGGCGTCCAGGTTAGAGA
This sequence comes from Vreelandella mediterranea, assembly GCF_970647075.1. Taxonomy (NCBI): domain Bacteria; kingdom Pseudomonadati; phylum Pseudomonadota; class Gammaproteobacteria; order Oceanospirillales; family Halomonadaceae; genus Vreelandella; species Vreelandella mediterranea. The sequence goes on from NZ_OZ310198.1 coordinate 476,549, forward strand.
GCGGCTCGTCCATCAAACAAATCGGGTGCTCGGAGATGATCGCCCGGGCCAGCGCCACCCGTTGGCGCTGGCCACCAGAGAGCTTTGCCGGTTTGCGGTCGAGATAAGCGGTCAAATCGACGAGCTCTGCGACCTGCTCGAGCCGGGCCTGGCGCTCGGCTTTAGCGACGCGGCGACTCTTGAGGCCGAAGACGATGTTCTCCGCCACGCTCAGGTGGGGAAACAGTGCGTAGGACTGAAACACCATGGACAGGCCGCGATCCCCCGGCGGCAATCGCGTCACGTCGCGCTCGCCGATATGAATCTCGCCCTGGGAGGCGTCCTCTAGCCCGGCGATCATGCGAAGCGTGGTGGATTTTCCGCAGCCGGAAGGGCCGAGCAGAATGACGAACTGGCCCGGGGTGACGTCAAAGGAGACGTTGTCGACGGCGGTGGTCGCGTCCCAACGTTTGGTAACACCTTCCAAGCGGATACGCGATTGGCTCATGACTCGATACTCGTTCGAAACGGTATGACGATGGTCAATCACTCTGCGTCAAAGGTGTTGCGGTTGTGTGACACTCCCGGGGTGGCCGTAGGTCAGCCGTTGGCCGCAAGGCCGTAGCGCTTTAGTTTGCGCACCACGCTCGATTGGCTGATGCCTAGACGTTTGGCGATGGCGTAGGTGCTGGTGTGGGTTTTGCAAAGTCCTTCGAGAAGCTCGCCTTCGAGGCGCGCCAGATAGTCCGGCAGGGTTTCACCGACCTCCAGCGGCGCGCTTTGCGCCGCCAAGGGTGAGGGGGCGTCCTGGGCGGCGGTGGGTTGAGGCGAAAGCCCGACCCGATCGATCTGATCAGAGGCGCTCGAAAGCCAGGCACGCTCCAGCCAATTTTCGAGCTCGCGCACGTTGCCCGGCCAGTCGCTTCCCATCAGCGTCGACCAGACGTAATTGCCCAGAAATTTCTGCCGCCCGTAGTGGGCGTTCAGCCGCGCCAGGCACGCTTCGGCAAGGCCGGGGATATCCTCGCGGCGTTCGCGAAGCGGGGGCAATGTCACGGGAATGACGTTGAGGCGGTAGTAAAGATCCAGCCGGAAAGCGCCTTCCTGCACCCGGCGCGCCAGGTCCTGATTAGTGGCCACCACCAGGCGAAAATCCACCCGGCGCGAGCGGGTGTCGCCCAGCCGGGTGAGCTTACCGTCCTGAATTACTTTCAAAAGCTTGGTCTGCATCAACAGCGGAAGCTCCCCGATCTCATCAAGAAACAGCGTGCCGCCCTCGGCCTGCTCCAAAAGCCCGGCCTTGCCCTGGCGGGCGGCGCCGCTGAACGCCCCAGGCTGGTAGCCAAACATCTCGGACTCGAACAGGTTTTCCGGAATGGCGGCGCAGTTGACCTCGATGAACGCGCCTTCGCCCCGTGCGCTCCAGCGGTGGAGCTGCCTGGCGAAAGCGGTCTTGCCCACGCCGGACTCGCCCAGCATCAGCACGTTGGCGCTAGAGGGCGCAACGCGTTTGAGCAGACGCGCCACCTCGCGCATCGCGGGGCTTCGCACCTGTAGGTGCTCCAGGGCGCTATCCAGCGCGCGGTCGTCGGGGGTCGCGCCGTTGCGGTCGCGCTTGATGTGTTCGTTGAAGCGCTTTTGCAGCAGCGCGTACTCGTCCTGAAGAAGCTGTAGGTCGGTTAAATCCCGGGAGCGGCTGATGATGCGCTCGAGCTTGCCGTTCACCAGCACCGGATGCGCCTCGGCGATCACCCGCCGCCCGGTGCCGGTGGTTTGCATCAGCTGAGCAGCGCGGTGAGTACGCATGACCTCCAGGCTGATCGAGGGCTTGAGGGTGCCGTTTTGTTCGAGGGTTTTGACGTTGCTGCCGAGCAGTTCATCCCGCGACATGCCGTACACCGCCTCGACCCCGGGGCTGATATCCAGTACCTGGCCGCTTGCGCTGACGATGAAGAAGTGGTCGTTGGCGGTTTCCACGATGGTGTTGAGCACGTGCCGATCGATATCTTCCACCCGGCCTCCTTGTTTGAACCGAATATGACTTGGTCAATGCATATATGACTCAATGCTACGCCTTTATAAGTCATTTTTGCATCGATTGAGCTCGAAAAGCCCCGTTCAAGGGATTCCAGCGTTTGGCACGTTAAATGCAGTATCAAGGTAACGCTTAGCCAAAGAGGGCTTTTGAAAGCCCGTCTCGATAACGACAGGAGGTTTTAATGTCCGAGTTCAACCAGCCGCTGGGCGGTAACAGCGTGCCGCGCTTTGGCGCCCCGGCCACCATGATGCGCCTGCCCACCCAGGAAAGTGCCCAGGGGCTCGACGCGGCCTTCATCGGTATTCCCATGGATATCGGGACCTCCAACCGCCCCGGCACGCGCATGGGCCCGCGCCAGATCCGCGATGAATCACGCATGCTGCGCCCCTACAACATGGCGACCCGCGCCGCGCCTTTTGAGTACCTGCAGGTGGCGGATATCGGCGACGTGCCGATCAACACCTTCCACCTGCCCAAGAGCGTCGACATCATCACGGCGTTTTTCGACGACGTGTTGCGCCACGACTGCGTGCCGCTGACCCTCGGTGGCGATCACACCATGACGCTGCCGATTCTGCGCGCCATGGCCAAAAAGCACGGCCCGGTGGGGCTGATTCATATCGACGCCCACGCGGACGTCAACGAGCACATGTTTGGCGAAGAGATCGCCCACGGCACGACCTTTCGCCGCGCTCAGGAAGAGGGGCTTCTGGCGAAAGAGAAGGTGGTGCAGATCGGCCTGCGCGGCACCGGTTACTCCGCCGAAGACTTCGACTGGTGCCGGGATCAGGGCTTTCGCGTCGTGCAGGCCGAAGAGTGCTGGTACCAGTCGCTGGCACCCTTGATGGAGGAAGTACGCGCGCAGATGGGCGATACGCCGGTGTATATCAGCTTCGATATCGACGGGCTCGACCCCTCCGTGGCACCGGGCACCGGCACCGTGGAGATGGGCGGGCTCACCTCCCATCAGGGCCTGGAGATCGTGCGCGGGGCGGCGGGGCTCAATATCGTCGGCGGCGATCTGGTGGAAGTTTCACCACCCTACGACACCAGCGGCAATACCGCGCTGATGGGGGCCACGCTCTTGTACGAGATGCTCTGTGTGCTGCCGGGGGTCAAGCGGGGCGAGTAAGTTCCCGGCGCCGATGACGCTCGATTAAAACAATAGATAACAAAGGGAGGCTAAGCCTCCCACGCCGCCAGCCCACCTCCAATAAGCACTCTCAACAGGTGAACTCTATGTCTGAATCTCAAACGACACGCGACGAGGCTGCGTCAAACGGGCCCATCCCTCGAAGCCATTTGCTCAAGTTTCTGATTCCCTCAGTCATCGGCGTCTTGCTGTTTCTGGTGCCGTTTCAAACCGGGGAGTCGGTCAATATCGGCATGGGCATGATGGCCGATGGCCTGCAGGCGCTGCTTGGTCAGGCGCTTCCCTTGATAGCCATGCTGGTGTTGTGCGTATCGGTGGTGGTGACTCTGTACGTGAAGACGGCCAACCCGGCCTGGGCGCGTGGCGGCCACTTCGGCGATATGTTCAACGTCGGCCCGATCTGGGTGGCGCTGCGTATTCTGGGCGCCGTTTTCGTGGTGATGACCTACTTTCAGGTGGGCCCGGAGTTCGTCACCGCCTCGTTCACCGGCGGGGTGATGCTCGACGATCTGGCGCCGGTGCTGCTGACGTTTTTCTTCTTCGCCGCGATCTTGCTGCCGTTTCTGGTCGAGTTCGGCTTCATGGAGTTTATCGGAAGCCTGGTGCGCAAGCCGTTTCGGATCATCTTCAACCTGCCCGGGCGCAGCGCCATCGACGCCACCGCCTCTTGGATGGGCTCCGGCACCGTGGGCGTGCTGATTACGTCCCAGCAGTACGAGCAGGGCTTTTATAACGGCCGCGAGGCCTCGGTGATCGCCACCAATTTCTCCGTGGCCTCCATTGCGTTCAGCCTGCTGGTGGCCAACTTCGTGGGTATCAACCACCTGTTCGTGCCGTTCTACTTCACCGTGGTGGTGTCCGGGCTAGTCGCCGCGATCATCGTCTCGCGCATTCCGCCGCTTTCGTTGAAAGCCAACGACTACTACGCGCCGGTGGGCTGCCAAATCAGTGAGGAGAATACCGGCAAGGCGGGGCTTTTTCGCTATAGCCTTTTACAGGCCACCCGCCGCGCCGCCGGTGCCCCGGGGCCTGTCGCGCTTGCCAGGCTGGCGCTGATCAACGTGATCGATATCTTCCTCACTCTGTTGCCGCTGGTGTTCGCCATCGGGACCGTGGCGCTGATTCTTGCCGAGTTCACGCCGCTCTTTACCTGGCTCTCCTACCCGATGGTGCCGGTGCTCGAGCTGCTGCGCATTCCCGAAGCCCAGGCCGCGGCCCCGGCCACGCTGGTCGGCTTTGCGGATATGTTCCTGCCTGCGGTACTGGCCACCAATATCGACAGCGAACTCACGCGCTTCGTGATCGCGTGTCTTTCCATGACGCAGTTGGTGTACATGTCCGAGATCGGCGCGTTGCTGCTGAAGTCGAAAATCCCCATCGCGCTGTGGGAACTGGCGGTGGTGTTTTTGCTGCGCACCGCGATCACGCTCCCCATTATCGCCTTCATGGCGCATACGTTTTTCTTTTGAGGCATAGCTCATGAAGGATTTTCAAACGATGACCTGCGCCGAGCTTTTGATTCGCCTTTTACGCGATACCTACGGGGTCGAGTCGCTCTTCGGCATTCCCGGCGTACACACGGTGGAGCTTTACCGGGGCCTTGAAGGCGCAGGCGTGGCGCACGTGACGCCACGCCACGAGCAGGGCGCGGGCTTCATGGCCGACGGTTACGCCAGGGCAAGCGGCAAGCCCGGCGTGTGCTTGATCATTACCGGCCCCGGTATGACCAATATTGCCACCGCCATGGGCCAAGCCCTGGCGGACTCCATCCCCATGCTGGTGATCTCGAGCGTCAGCCGCCGCGATACCCTGGGAATGGGGCAAGGGCGGCTTCACGAGCTGCCAAGCCAACAGCAGTTGGTCAGCGGCGTGGCGCGCTTTAGTCATACGCTGATGGACGCCTCGACGCTGCCCGAGGTACTCGCCCGCGCTTTCGCCGTCTTTAACGGCGCCCGCCCGGGCCCGGTGCATATCGAGATCCCCATCGACTTGTTCGATACGCCGGTGACGGTCCCAAAACATGGCCGGGCGCCAACGCTCTACCGCGCCGCGCCGGACCCGGAAGGGTTGGGTGAGGCGGCGCGCCTGCTAAACGCGGCAAAAAAACCGCTGGTGCTGCTGGGGGGCGGCTGTGCGGCCGCCCCGGATGCGGCCCGCGTCTTGGTCGAGCGGCTCGACGCGCCGACGGTGACCACCATCAACGCCAAGGGGCTTTTAGGGCGCGACCACCCGCTGGACCTGGGCGCCAACGCCGCGCTGCCGCCGGTGCGCACGCTTGCCGCCGAGGCGGACGTGATTCTGGCCGTCGGCACCGAGCTTGGCGAAACCGATTTTGATGTGGTGTTCGACGACGGTTTTCACCTTGACGGCACGCTGATTCGTATCGACCTGGACCCGGAGCAGCTCGTGCGCAACCAGGCAACCGCGCTGGGCCTGGTGGGCGATGCCGGGCGTAGCCTGGCGCTGCTTTTGGAACACTTCCCCGAGGCGCACGAGCGCGGGGGCGTCCCGCGAACCGCCGCCGCATGGGCCGCGCTCGATCTTGCCAATGACCCGGCGTTCAGCGATTTCGTGCCGCTTTATCAAACCCTTGCCGAGCACCTGCCCGAGGCGGTGCTGGTGGGGGATTCCACCGCGCCGGTGTACGCGGGCAATCACCTGGTGAGCCAGCCCGCGCCGCGGCGCTACTTCAACGCCTCGACCGGCTACGGCACCCTGGGGTATGGGCTGCCCGCAGCGCTGGGCGCTCAACTTGCCCGGCCGGATTTGCCGGTAGTCGCGCTGGTGGGCGACGGCGGGGTGATGTTCACACTTTCGGAAATCGCCACTGCTGTGGAGGCGAAGCTGCCGGTCGTCATCGTGCTCTGGCACAACGCCGGTTATGAAGAAATTCGCCGCTACATGGACGCCCACGGCGTGGCGCGCCTCGGCGTGGATCTTCAGGCGCCGGATTTTCTGACATTGGCCGACGGGTTTGGCTGTGCAAGCGTCCGGGTCGAGTCGCCCGAGGCGCTCGCCCACGCCCTGATTAAGCGCAACCCTGCCGGCCCGCTACTCATCGAAATCGACGCTGCCGCCTGGCATCACGCCTGCACCCAGTAAAGGATACTTATGAAGACGCTCGATCAGCAGTTCATCAATAACCAGTGGGTGACTTCTCTTGGCAGTCGTCTACTCGAGGTATTCAACCCCTACCGTGAAGAGGTGATCGGTCAGGTAACGGCAGGGGCAGCCGAGGATGTGGACGCCGCCGTGGTGGCGGCCCGAAACGCCCAGCCCGCCTGGCAGGCGCTGGGCGGCGCCGGGCGGGCACCGTATCTCGAAGGCTTCGCCGAGGCACTGCAAGCGCGGCGCGCGGAACTCATCGAACTCAGCGCCACCAACAACGGCAAGCCCTTTATGGAAGCCGGCATCGACCTGGACGACGCGATCGCTTGTTACCGCTACTACGCCGGGCAAGCCCGCGCGCTGGACGCCCGCCAGGGCGAGCGGGTGGCGGTCGAAATGGACGGCGTCGAGGCGCGCACCTATTTTGATCCGGCTGGCGTGGTCGGGCTGATCACACCCTGGAATTTTCCGTTGGTGACCAGTGCCTGGAAGCTGGCGCCGGCACTGGCGGCCGGCTGCACCGCCGTGCTGAAACCTTCGGAAATCGTACCGCTGCCCGAACAGGCGCTGGCGGAGATCGCCCTGGAAATCGGCCTGCCCGAAGGCGTCTTGAATTTGTTGAACGGTGATGGCGAAGGCATCGGCGCGCCGCTTGCAAGCCACCCGGACGTGGACAAGGTCTCGTTCACCGGCAGCAACCGCGTGGGCGAGGCGGTGATGAAGGCGGCCAGCGCACGCGCCGCCGGGGTCTCGCTGGAGCTGGGCGGCAAATCGCCCATTCTGGTGATGGACGACGCCGACCCCGCTCAGGCCGCCGACTGGGTGATGGCGGGCATCTATTTCAACGCCGGGCAGATCTGCTCGGCCACCTCGCGCCTGTTGGTGCACGAACGTGTGGCCGAGGCGCTTTACGGCGAACTCGCCACGCGCATGGACGCGCTGACCCTGGGCGACCCGCGCGTGGAAGATACTGACCTGGGGCCGCTCACCAGCGCCCAACAGCGGGAGGCCGTCAACGCCTACCTGGACGTGGCCGCCCAGGAAGGCCTGAGGGTAGTGCGCGATAAAACCCATTACACGCTGCCGGAGCAAGGCTACTTCGTCGCGCCTACGCTCTATCGCGACGTGCCGCCCACAAGCCGGCTCTGGAAGGAGGAAATCTTCGGCCCCGTGCTCTGCGCGCGCAGCGTGGCAAGCGAGGCCCAGGCCATCGAACTGGCCAACGACAGCACCTTTGGACTCGCGGCCACGGTGATCAGCGGCGACGTCGAGCGCGCCAAACGCATCGGCCGCGCGCTCAAGGCCGGCAGCATCTGGTACAACACCGAGCAACTGGTGCTGCCCGAAACCGCCTGGGGCGGCTTCAAGCAAAGCGGCATCGGCCGCGAGCTGGGGCCCTGGGGGTTGAGTGCTTATCTGGAGGTGAAGCACGTGGTGGGGCCGGGGGCTTGATCTTTAACGTGGTTATAGAGGAGTACTAGACGCCTGGCCTTGGGTCTATCACTCCAGTAGCGTCAGCTCATAAATATGACGAATGCGCTCGCCATCCCAGTCGTAGCCGAGGTGGCGTCCCTGGTGTGCGGCAGACAGCACCGGTGGGCGCAATACAGCGGCGCACTCACCGCCGGGGGCTCGAACGCTGGGATAAACGATTCCATCAGCGCGTGTTTCCCAGGCACTTCTTCCCATGGTTTGGCTCACGGTCCAGCTGTCCGGTGCAAGAAGTGTTTGGGTATGAGGCTGTTCGCGCAGGTCGATTAGATGTCCCCTCAAATTCGACAGGTAAACGCGTTGCTGGAGCATCATGGGCGGCTCGCGGGATTCTGCTAAAAACCTCTCCGCGTGATAGACCGTTTCAGCGATTGCCGTGGCCTCTGTAAGGGCGCAGTAGTACACCCCAAACGTGCCATCACTAAAACGTGATCCGGTGGCAGGGAAATGGCAAAAGGCGGCCATGACTGGTGTAAAGCCCGGCCCGTAACGACGGTCTTCATCGCGAACCAGATGGATAGCGCCTGCCTGTTCGCGTAGCCGCGCCGAGGTTTCACCTTCCAACTCATTGAGTAAATCCCAATCGCTGGCACTGGCGTTCACGTTTTCGAACAGGTGAATGGGCGGAAAGCGTGAGGGAATAACGCGATAGCTGGGTCGCCATACAACGCTGTTTGAAGGAAACCTCATGCGTGACCACCACCACGTGCAGCATCAAGGTGCTGGCGCACGACGTACAGGTCCGACACTTGGCCGTTGAGCAAACGCTCCATGGGCGTGTGGCCTGAAAAAAGTGGATTGCTGTTGGGTCTGCGAAGCCACCCATCCGCGGCCTCCTGATTGGGCAGCAGAATATGCAGTGCCTTGTAGATCCCAAGTATCAACGACATTCGCTCAAGATGGTTGGCATCGAGGTTTGCGCTTTCTGGCGTTTTTTTCCATCGCCGATAAGTGGAGCCCGGTACGCCTAACAGTAGGGCTGCCTCGCTTTCGCGCATTTTCCAAGCGTGTGAGATGCCGGGATAGGTTCGCATCGCGGCGGCTGCCATCGCTTGGCGTTTAGCCACAGATCGTTGCTGTATTCCCATAATACTCTCCCCTAGCGTTTGTAGAGTTTACGCCAGATGAGCGATATGAGGAAATAGTGCTCATTTGAGCATATAGTTTTAAATCACGGGCCGACTTGTTAGAAAGCTAACAGCGACTCGAAGTTATTGATTGTCAGTGCGGGACTGGATAACGCCGGTCCCACTTGCCCGCCTTGGCCACCTGCCCGGGCACGTCGTGGCCGACGAGTTCAGGCAGGGTGGCGGCGATCTCGAGCAGGGCGTCCAGGTCGACGCCGGTGGCCACGCCCATCGCCTCGAACATGTGCACCAGGTCTTCGGTGCAGACGTTGCCCGTGGCACCCGGGGCAAAGGGGCAGCCACCAGCAGCTTGGTGGCAAAGGGACCGGCGATCAGTTGGCCTAATTCGAGTACTTTCAATCCTTGAAGCGGCAGTTCGCGCGCTTGATCAGCCATGGGATTACCTTTCCAGTGCCGGTGGGTGTCATTGTTGCGCGAAAGCATGGGCTACTCGCCAGAGCCCGACAATTAGCCAATAGGTAACCAAAGGTTCGTCACCGGCGAAGGACGATGGCGTGCTCAGCGAAGAAACTCGCCCTGCGCCACGACCCTCAATGCCTAAAACGTTACTGGCACGCGCAAATGGCCATGCCGATAGCCTGCGACGTATTGCCGAGGAGGGACCCCCAATTACAACGTGACCTAAGGCGCATTAGTGAATAGAGTATGAAGAGAAAAGGCAAAACGCGCAGGCACGCGAATGCTGCCAATATGGCTGTAGGCAAGGCTAAGGCCATAAAAAACAATGCTTTGTTTTTTATGGTGAGCTGCATAACTACCAATATATGTGCTGGCGCGTTTATTGAGGTTATGTAATTGGAGATATAATCACTGTTATAAAACTGGAGATACCTGTGCTTCGTAGCCAAGAAGTTGCAAGACTTACCAATCTGGTCAAAGATTCCTTTCGTATTAGGCCAAACCACAACCCAGACTACGTCGACGTGTCTGGTCATCTGGATAGGTTCCGGTCTAATCAACACCAGATAGTATTTGGCCGCAGGGGGTCTGGGAAATCGTGTCTTTTTGTTCATTTTTTAAACGACGAGAACGCTAGCAATGGGATACTGCCAATCTATATCGAGGGTGATGAGTTTAAGCGGCTTACGTATCCAGATCTCTTGGTCAGGCTATTGCTTCGAATATTTGAGAATATGCCCACGGCTAGTAAGTCTTGGAGAAGATTGTTAAGAAAGCCGAATTCGGTGCAGAAAAATATTGACGATTTACGAAAAGTCCTTGCGCAAGCCGATGAAGCCCAAGTCAGGCAAACTAATGGAAGTAATTATGAACATGGTGGTGGTATTGATAAAGGACCCGCCAAAGTCCATGGCAAACACTCAGATAGTCAAGAGAAACAAAGTGAATACAAAGAGCAGAAGCTTGATCATTTGGAGCGTTATCTCAGTGATTACAAAAAATCACTTTCGGATTCCTTAAATGGATCCAAGTATGACTCAGCGTTTATATTACTTGACGACTTTTATCTGATACCAAGAAGTCGTCAGCCAGATGTCATAGACTACCTTCATCGGTTACTTCGCGGGACAAACTTTTACCTAAAAATAGGAACGGTTCGACACCGGACATCTATAATAAGAAACGGTGAACAAACAGTAGGTGTAGAACTGCATCAGGACGTAGAGGAGATTAATCTTGATAGAACGCTAGAAGATTTAGAGTCCACCAGCGAATACCTCGGCGAGATGCTTGCCGCGCTATCGTACACAGCTGAAGTTGATAACCCAAAGGACACTCTTTTCAATCCCGAAGCCTTTCACTCGTTGGTACTAGCGTCTGGAGGGGTTCCAAGAGATTTTCTAAATATATTTGTTGAGGCAGTTTCGGCTGCTAACGCAGATGGCCAAGATAAATGGCTGACACCAACCTATATTTGGAAGGGCGCAAGTAGACTCTCGTACAGGACGAAGTTAAATAACCTGAAGGAAGAAGCGAGCTCAGATTCTTCTCCATTAGAAAAAGTGTATCAAGATATCATCTCTTTCTGTTTAAAAGAAAAGAAGAAGACGGCATTTTTGGTCTCTCAGGAACAAGCGCAGAAGATGTTTAGTGTTCACGAACTAATCCTCCAGCTTATGGATTTTAAGCTTATCCATGTGGTTGAGCCAGATACATCGGCGGCTTCCGGACGAAAAGGTAGGTTTGAAGCATATACGCTGGATTTTTCGTTATTTATGGAGCCTCGACTGAGGAATATAGAACACGTTGAGTTCTGGAAAGTGGATTCGGAGCGACGAAGGGTCGGGGTAAGGGAGGCTCCGAATTATGATCTAGCTCGGGCTCAAGAGGCTATAGATAATGATTTACAGTCCGGTGGTATTGAAAATACGATACGGGAAGCGAACTCGTGAATGTATAACAAATGCAGGCAAGTAATGCTCCTGACGTCACGTATCTGCTGCAAGCGATATTTTTACAGGAGGTTATAGTGACACCCTTTTTTGCTATCTCAAGTCTTGGTGGCTATAGCTATCGGATTTGACCTGATGTCATTCCAGTTTAAAGAACGGAAAAAGATTTTGGCTTGTCTATTTTTTGCTGGCACGTCGATTTCGGCCCACTTTATTTAGCTGGAGCAGTGGACGGCGGCAAGCTTGATGATTGTCGCCACTGTTCGCCATTTGGCGAGTGTGTTTTCTACGTCCTCAACGCTTAAATATCTATTTTGTACGGTGTCAGTTTTTCTACTGTTGTTACTTACTCTGGAGTGGTGAGTATGCTGGTAGCGTTGCCAGCCCTTTTTATGGGGATGAACTGGTCATCGGCAGCGCTGCTACGCAACGCTGCCCGCCACCGTCCGCCATTGGGTAGATCAACTGACCGCGTCATCATCGGCAGCAGCGAGCTAAGTGGCAGCTCAGGCACCCTACAAACGAAACTAGCCCGGCAGGGTAACTCCCTGCCGGGCTAGATGTCAGACGTGTGTTACCTCAACCGCGGTAGCGCTTAGTGGCGTTTGCCGTCGACCAAGCGCGTCACGTTGAGCGGGTTGTCATCGCGTAGCGCTTCGGGCAGCAGCTCGCCGGGCAGGTCCTGATAGCAGACCGGGCGCAGGAAGCGGAAGATGGCGGCGCTGCCCACCGAGGTGGTACGGCTGTCGGACGTGGCCGGGTAGGGGCCGCCGTGGACCATGGCGTGGCCGACTTCTACGCCGGTGGGCCAGCCATTGACCAGGATGCGTCCGGCGCGCCGCTCAAGGGTCGGCAGCAGGCGCTTGGCCGCCTGCAGGTCAGCGTCTTCCATTTGCAGGGTGATGGTCAGCTGGCCTTCCACCTGTTTGGCGACCTGTAGCATCTCATCGGCGTCGGCACACTCAATGATCAGCGACGTGGCGCCGAAAATTTCTCCCTGCAGCGCCTCATCGGTCAAGAAATCCTGGGCGCTTGCCACATAGAGACCTGGCTGGCTGGTATGAGGGCCGTCGCCGGTTTTCCCGCGGGCGACTTCCTTCACACTGGCTTGTTTGGAGAGTGCCGCCACACCGCTTTGGTAAGCGTCATGGATACCCGGTGTCAGCATGGTGAGGCCGGTGGTTTCCTTGACCGTCTCGCCGGCGGCGTTGATGAAGGTATCAAGCTCAGCGCCTTTAAGGCCGATCACGAGCCCCGGATTGGTACAGAACTGACCGGCGCCCATGTTGAGCGAGCCGACAAAGGCTTCGGCGATTTGCTTGCCGCGTGCTTTGAGCGCCTCCGGGAGCAGGAAGACGGGATTGACGCTGCTCATTTCGGCGTAGACCGGGATCGGCTCGGGGCGCGCCTGGGCGGTCGCCATCAGGGCTTTACCCCCGCTGCGCGAGCCGGTGAAGCCAACGGCTTTGATGTGCGGGTCAGCCACCAGTGCCTGGCCGATCTCTTTACCCGAGCCGAAAAGAAGCGAAAAGACGCCTTCCGGCAGCTTGCATTTCGCTACCGCACGCTGAATGGCGCGGCCCACCAGCTCCGAGGTACCGGGGTGTGCCGAGTGGCCTTTCACGACGACCGGGCAGCCAGCGGCCAGGGCCGAGGCGGTGTCACCCCCCGCCACACTGAAGGCGAGCGGAAAGTTGCTGGCGCCGAAGACGGCTACCGGGCCGAGCGGAATGTGACGCTGGCGCAGGTCACCCCGCGGCATCGGCTGGCGATCCGGAAGGGCCGGATCGTGGCGAATATCGAGCCACTCGCCGGCGCGTACCACGCTTGCGAACAGGCGCAGCTGACCGCAGGTGCGGCCGCGTTCGCCTTCAAGACGCGCTTCGGGCAGGCCCGTTTCCGCGACGCCGCGCTGGGTGAGGTCCGCGCCAATGGCTTCGATCTCGTCAGCAATGGCTTCCAAAAAGCGTGCGCGCTCCTCCAGCGAGGTGTCGCGATAGTGGTCGAAAGCCTGTTCGGCAAGTGCGCAGGCCTTTTCAACGTCGCTGCGCGTGCCGCCTGGGTACGTGGGGTCGAGCTGTTCGCCGGTGGCCGGGTTGATGGCGTTGATGCCGGCGGCCGTGCCGGTAACGGCCTGTTGGCCAATGAGTAGGGTACCTTCCAGATTCATCGTGCCTCCTTTACGCATAAATCGATGTCGTTACTTGATTACTGGTCGTCGCGGGAGTGTACTTTTGATCAAAGCGGCTGAATGTCGCCGGTCTCCCTGGTTGGCGTCGGGCGCAGCGTATTGCGCAGCGGGCGGCCAAAGTCGTTGAGCGCTATCTCGAAACGGTCGCCTTCGCGGGTTTGGATCCCATCGGCAAAGCTGAGCGTTGCCGTGCCGAAGAAATGCACGTGCACATCGCCTGGGCGGCGAAAGCCTGGGTACTTGAAGTGGTGGTGCTCGAGGTTGGCAAGGCTATGCGCCATGTTGGCTTCGCCGGTGAGAAAGGGCTTTTCCCACAGCGTTTCGCCGTCGCGTACGATACGGCTGGTGCCTTCCAGGTGCGCGGGCAGTTCGCCCACCAGCAGCTCCGGCCCCATGCTGCAGGCGCGCAGCTTGGAGTGGGCCAGCCACAGGTAGTTGAAGCGCTCGGTCACGTGATCCGAAAATTCGTTGCCTACGGCGTAGCCCAGCCGGAAAGGGGTGCCATCGCCGCTGACGATATAGAGTCCGGCAAGCTCTGGCTCTTCACCTGCGTCTTCGGCGAAGCCTGGCGAGGGCATGTCCGCTTCGGGCGCCACGATGCAGTCGCCGTCGCCCTTGTAAAACCACTCGGGCTGGGCACCGACGCTGCCGGCCGCGGGTTTGCCTCCCTCGACGCCGAGCTTGAACATGCGCATGGAATCGGTCAGCTCATCGTCGCTCACTTGGGTCTTGGCATGCATGGCCGAGCGGGTGTCGGCGCTGCCCAGATGGGTCAGGCCCGTTCCTGTCACCAGGCAGTGAGCGGGGTCCGGGTGGGTGAGCGGGGGGAGCAAGCGGCGTTCATCGATCAACGTTTGGTAGTCGATCAGCTCGTCGCTTTGGTGGGCCGTTGCCACTGCTTGCAAGGAGCGCCCTTCTGCCATTGCCGCCTGGGCAAGGCCATAGGTACCGCCTTCGATCTCGATAGGCCTGACCTGGTCATGGTTTTCGACGCAGGCGACCCGCAGGTCGTTGGCGTCCAGGTATTGAATAAGTCGCATCGTTATTTGTCCTTGTATGAGCTATTGCGTCTTGCTGCGTGCGGCGGGGCGTTGAGTCATTCTTTTAAATGTCTTACTTTATTTCTTTATGTTCAACATAGACTTTTGTATGTTTCTGGTAAAGCGAAAAGGCTGCTAACCGCCGAGTGACCGCTCGGCCGTCGAAGCCGCGGTTTTTCAAACGCGTGTCACAACCGTGGAGTATCGTTGTTGAAGCAGGGTGGATGAGGCGCTGTTGGCGAGTCGCTGTGATGGCGCCCGGGTAATTACGTTATGATGGATATGAATTGAAACAGGATCGATTTTAGTGACGTCATCTCTGAACAAGCCCACGGCTCGTCCCAGCATTGCGGAGCATTTGGTCAGCGAGATTCTGACCGGACAGTACCAGCCGGGTGACTTCGTGCCTCGCGAGCTGGATCTTTGTGAGCGGTTTGGGATTAACCGCTCGGCGGTTCGTAGCGACCTGCGCCAACTGGTCGACGTGGGCATTATCGAGCGCATTTCCGGCCACGGATCGAAAGTGCGCGAATACTCGGAATGGCACATTTTGGACCCGCAGGTGACCGATTGGCTAACCCGATACGCGGTGCCCAACCCGGATATTCAGCGCCAGATTCTCGCTTTCCGTTTGGATGTAGAACCCTACGTGGCCATGACCGCCGCAAAATGTGCCAAGGCACGGGATTTGGTCGCGATCGAAGAGGCTTTCGAGGGGCTGGGGCAAAACCTGCGCAATGCGACCTGCGCCGAAGAGCGCCGCCTGCACAGCGAGTACGACGTGGCCTTTCACGAAGCGATCTTCAAGGCCACCCACAATATCGTTTGGGCGCAGCTTTCGCATATTCTCCGGCCCTCCATCTACATGCTGATCTCCATGTCCAACGATAGCGCCTCCAGCCCCGATGAAGCGCTGGAGCGCCATCGCGTACTGATGGAGAGCATTCGTATGCGCCGCCCCAGGGAGGCGTTCAACGCCGCCCTGGCGGTGCTGGCAGGAACCGCCGAAGCGTTAGGGCTCGAACACGGGGCCAGTTCCCTGGGGCGCAGCGTCGACCATCACTGACACAACGATTCATTTCTTTTCAAAAACAAGGCGAACGTATGTCGAAACTGAACATTGGGCTTGTTGGCGTCGGGAAAATTGCCCGCGACCAGCATTTACCTGCTATAGCGGCCACGTCAGCCTGCCAACTGGCGGCGACGGCAGATCCCCACGCATCCTTGGAGGGTGTTCCAGGCTTTGAATCGCTTGAAGCGATGCTGGATAACCAGCCGGATATTGAGGCCGTGGCGATCTGCACGCCGACCCACCTGCGCTATACCACGGCGCGAGCGGCGCTTTTACGCGGCAAGCATGTACTGCTGGAAAAACCGCCGGGCGCCACGCTTAGCGAAGTCGAGGAGTTGATAACCCTGGCCAACGCGCAGGGCGTTACGCTGTTTGCCGCCTGGCACTCACGCTTTGCCCCGGGGGTGGCGCGTGCTCGTGAGTGGCTTAGCCAACGCGATGTACGCCGCGTCGAGATCGAGTGGAAAGAGGATGTGCGTGTCTGGCACCCCGGTCAGGCGTGGATCTGGCAGCCCGGCGGAATGGGCGTGTTCGATCCGGGTATCAACGCGCTTTCGATTGCGACGGCCATCCTGGCACAGCCGTTTTTCCTGCGCGGTGCCACGCTACAGGTGCCCAGCAACTGCCAGACCCCCATTGCCGCTGAGCTGAGTTTTACCGACGCGCGTGAAGCCGTCATCGAGGCGCATTTCGACTTTCGCCAGACCGGGCCGCAAACCTGGGATATTCATGTGGAAACCGACGAAGGGCCGCTAAGCCTGACCCAGGGGGGCTGTCGTTTGACGATTAACGGTGAGGTTATCGTCGATGCCGAGGAGCGCGAGTACGCGGGGCTTTATGAGCACTTCGCCGAGCTGGTCGGTCGTCATGAAAGCGATGTCGACGTAGCACCGCTTCGCCAGGTTGCCGATGCTTTTCTTTATGGCCACCGCGAAACCGTCGATGCGTTCATCGAGTAGGGACTTCGTCGACCGGCTTTCATGCAGGCGTGAATTAAAAAAGCCCGGCGTTGGCCGGGCTTTTGGTTGGGTCGATGCCGCTTTAAAAGCGACGCTTCTATCACTCTACTGAGCCGATCTCGGTGCCCCAGTTGCTGATGATCTCTTTGACCAGGGTGCCGGAATCGGTCAGCTCGGATGCGTCCCACTGGCCCGTAGGACTAGCGCCCGGCCTGATAATGGAGGCACCTTCATCCTTGTCGCTCACCGCCCAATTGAGGTGCGTGATAGCGTTGTCGGCGAGAAAGTCCATCCATTCGCGAGTACTTTCCTCGGCCACGGCCCCGCCGCCATCGGCGTTGACGGCGCCCCACTCGGTCACCATCAAGGCGACACCGTTATTCAAGGCGGTTTCGGCCTTATCGCGTAGGGATTGACCGTGGGTGCCTGCGTAGAAATGCAGGGTATAGGCGATATTGTCGCCCTCGATCGGGTCGACAGAGGCGGCATCGACGTCTTGCGACCAGGTGGGGGTGCCCACCACGATCAAATTGTCAGGGTCGATGTCACGGATAGCCGCGATCACATCTTCCGCGTAAGGCTTGACGACATCGCTCCAGCTCACCTGTAACGGCTCGTTATAGATTTCGTAGATGACGTTGTTGTAATCGCCATACTGCTGCGCCATTTGTTGGAAAAAGCGAATGGCATCCTCTTTTTTATCCTCACCGTGATGGGTGTGAAAATCGATGATGACATACATGTCATTGTCGATCGCCGCGTCGACGATCGTTTCCACCCGTTCCACGTTGGCTTGAGGATCCTGCTGGTACGAGCCGCCTTCATCGGCGCCCATTGCCGCTCTGACGATCGTGGTGTTCCAATCCTCTTTTAACCACTGCACCACCTGGGCGTTATACATTTTTTCCTGGTCCCAGCCCGTATTGCTCCAGAAAAAGCTGTTACCGGCAAAGCTTTTGGCTTCTCCGCCGCTCAGAATCTGGTTGCCTTCGACGCTTAACGGCGGGACGTCGGCGACGGCAGAGGTACTTGCACTGATTGCTAAAGTGATGAGTGCGGGCTTTAACCAGACAGGCTTGACCCCGGAATTGAGTAGAAATTTCATTAAGCGCTCCTTTACCAACAGGTAGGTGGCCTTCAGTGAAACGGTGGATGCTGAAGTAGCATCAAAAAAAGCTTAGCTCATTACTGTAAATATATACAGTATTTTTGTGCCAATAATATTGGTGCCTCGATACGTTTCAAACGATCTGGCGAGGTATTGCTTTCAGGCTACAAGCACCGGGCAGACGAACGCGATCTTCGGTCAGCTTATTCGATCAGCTCGCGCAGCGTGCTCATCAGCACCGCCGCCCCCGGAGAGAGCCGCTGTTGGCGCAAACTGACAAGCCCGTAGGGCTGCACGCTAAGGGTTTCCACGAAAGGCAGCCGATGAAAGCGCTCGGGCGGGCAGAGCAGGTCGGCGGTTTCGCGCGTGGCCACGGTAATCGTGTCGGATTTCAAAACCAGCGAAAGCGAGACCAGCAGGTCGGTGGTGTCCACGACCTGGCGGGGTGGCGCGACCTGATGGTGGAGAAACAGGCTGTCCACCCGCTGGCGCATGAGCGCGCCGGGCGGCTGAAGCGACCATGGGTAAACGGCCATGTCGGCAAGGCCCAGGGTGGGTTCGTCGGCCAGCGGGTGCGCCTTTCGGCAAACAAAACAGAGCTCCTCCTCACCAATCTCTTCGAATACGAAGTGCTCGATGTTGTAGCCCGCGGGAATACGCGTGATGGCAAAATCGAGCTCACCCTCCAATAGGCGCGGCACGAGCACCTTACTGACATCGACCTCGACGCTAATTTTGAGCTCGGGGCGGTCGCGGTGGACGCGCTCGATGGCGCTGGTCAGCAGCGTGACGGCGGGGGCCATGACGGTGCCGACCGCGACGGTTCCCAGATGGCCACGTTGTAAAGCGTTCAGCTCTTCGCCGGTGTGACGAAGCGTCGACAGTATGCTGTGCGCCTGACGAACCATCACCTCCCCATACCAGTTGGGCGTCAAGCCGCGGGAGTGGCGATCGAACAGGCGCACGCCCAGGTTGGACTCCACATCGCTGAGTAGCTTCGAAGCGGCGGGTTGGCTGATATGGAGCTGACGCGCCGCCCGGTGCAGGTTGCGCTGCTCTTCGAGCGCTAAAAATAACTGAAAATGGCGCAACTTTAGTCGAGCGTCGAGAAACCAGTCATCCTCCAGAACACCCATGGGATAAGCCTTTTGTCGTTATCGATAACTAAATGTATATGGATTTTAGCCTACTTATGTATTGGTTGGTTATGCCCGAATTGTCTAGGGTTAGCGATGACCAGGCGGGGTCCATACCGCCTTGATAACAACAACCATAAAAGGGGGGAGTATCATGCCTCTAACGCACGCCACGCCGGGCCGTTTTGTCCCTGCTTTATTCATCGCAGTGGGTAGCGCGCTGCTGGTGATGAGCACCGCCCATGCGCAGAATGAGACGTCTACCATGGAGCAACAGCGCCCGACACACACCGCTGAAAGCATCGAAAAAGCCACCTTCGGCCAACTGCCCGATGGTCGTGAGGTGGCGAGTTACCTGCTCACCAATGCCAACGGTGTCGAACTCAAGGTCATTACCTACGGTGGCACCATCGTGTCGCTTAAAGTGCCGGACAGCGCCGGTGATTTCGACGATGTCGTGCTGGGCTTCGACTCGATCGACGGCTATCTCTCGGACACCTACCAGCAGGTCAATCCTTACTTTGGTGCGCTGATCGGGCGTTATGGTAACCGTATTGCCAACGGCCAATTTTCGCTTGAAGGCGAGACCTATACGCTCTCCATCAACGATGGCGACAACCACTTGCACGGCGGCGCGCAAGGCTTCGACCGCGTACTTTGGCAAGCCGAGCCGTTCGAGAACGAAAGTGGCGCGGGCCTGGTGCTGCGCTACACCAGCGCGGAGGGGGAAGAGGGCTACCCCGGCGAGCTGAGCGTCGAAGTGACGTATACGCTCACCGACCAGAATGAATTGATCATCGACTACCAGGCCGAGACCGACAGGGCCACCCCGGTCAATTTGACCCAGCACAGCTACTTCAACCTCAAAGGCGAGGGCAGCGATACCATCCTCGATCACCAACTAATGCTCAACGCCGATGCCTTTACGCCGGTTAGTGAGTCGCTGATCCCAACGGGGGAGCTTCGCGACGTGGCGGGCACGCCGTTCGACTTTACCGAGCCAACGGCCATTGGCGAGCGTATCGAGCAGGACGACGAGCAGCTCGGTTTTGGCCAGGGGTACGATCACAACTTCGTACTCGAGCGCGATGAAAGCCAAGAAGGCGAGCTGGTGCTGGCGGCGCGGGTATGGGCGCCGGAAAGCGGCCGGTTGCTTGAAATCGAGACGACCGAGCCGGGCATTCAGTTTTACTCGGGTAACTTTTTGGGTGGCGAGCTCACCGGTAAAAGCGGCCAGGCGTATCAGCAGCGCTCGGGGCTGGCGCTGGAAACCCAGCACTTTCCCGACTCGCCCAACCAGGCCGACTTCCCCAGCACTATCCTGGCGCCCGGTGAGCATTATCACTCGCGCACCGTGATGCGTTTCTCCACCCGGCAGAGCAGTGATACCCCGTAATACTCGCGGTCGAGCCGACATTGCCCGTCCGACGACAAGCAACCAGCCGCCATTAAAATAGCCAATAAAACAATGACGATAAAAGGAGCTTCACCATGCGACTAGCCACCTCTTTTGCACGCCTGGCACTATGCAGCGCCATCATGACCGCCCCACTGAGCGTTCAGGCCCAGAGCGACGAAGACGTAACAATCGGCTTTATCGTGAAAAAGCCGGAGCAGGCGTGGTTCATCAACGAGCAGCGCGCGGCGACCGAGGTGGGCGAAGAGCTCGGTTTCGAAGTCGTGCGCCTCGGCGGTGAGGATGGCCAGCAAGTGCTTAGCGCCATCGATAACCTCTACGCCCAGGGAGCCCAGGGGTTCGTCATCTGCCCGCCGGACGTGCGCCTGGGCCCGGCCATCATGAACCGCGCCAACCAGTACGACATGAAAGTCATCACCGTGGATGATCAGTTCGTGAATTCCAGCGGCGAGCCCATGGCCGATGTGCCTCATTTGGGCATGTCGGGCACCAAAATTGGCCGCCAGGTGGGCGAGGCGATTGCCGCGGAGATGCAGGCGCGGGGTTGGGACAGCGAACAGGTGGCCGCGCTGCGCATCACCAATAACGAATTGCCCACGGCGGTGGAGCGCACCGATGGCGCTACCCAGGCGCTGCTCGAGGCCGGCTTCCCCGAAGAGAACATTTTCGACGCGCCCCAGCAAAGCACCGATACCAACGGCGCCTTTTCCGCCGCCTCGCCGGTACTTTCTCAGCGCGGCGGTTACGAGCACTGGGTGATCTACGCGCTCAACGAGGAGAGCGTGCTGGGCGGCGTGCGCGCGACCGAGCAGTACGGCCTGGCCGCCGAGGACGTGATTGGCGTGGGCATCAACGGCTCCGGCGCCGCCTTTGCCGAATTCTCGCGTAACAACCCCACCGGCTTTCACGGCACGGTGGCCGTCAGTTCGACCATGCACGGCCGCCAGACCGCCGAAGATCTCTACTACTGGGTCAGCGAGGACCGCGAGCCCGAGGCCAATACGGAGACCACCGGCACCCTGATGACCCGGGATAACTGGGAAGAAGTGCGTGAGGAACTGGGACTTTAATGCGCTCTGTTGAGGGAGGGGGTGGTTATGTCTGAACCGTATCTTCGTTTCGACGGCATTAGCGTGGTATTTCCTGGTGTGCGCGCGCTGGACGATGTGAGCTTCTCGGCCCACACCGGCCAGGTGCATGCGCTGATGGGCGAAAACGGCGCTGGCAAATCCACGCTGCTAAAGTTGCTTAGCGGCGTGAACCGGGCCGCCGAAGGCGCGCTTTGGATCGATGGGCAGCGTCACGTCTTCGGCAATGCCCGGGAGGCGCTGCGCGAAGGCATCGCGATCATCTATCAAGAGCTCACCCTCTCGCCGAACATGTCGGTGGCGGAAAACCTGTTGTTGGGGCAGCTACCCACTCGCAGTGGGTTCGTGGACCGCCGCCGGTTGAAAGAGCGGGCGCTGGCGATTCTGAAAGATCTGGGCGAGGGCGCGATTCACCCCTCCACGAAAGTGCGCGATCTATCGATCGGCCAGCAGCAGATGATCGAGATCGGCCGCGCGCTACTGCGCGATGCGCGGGTCATCGCCTTCGATGAGCCGACCAGCAGCCTCTCGGTACAGGAGACGCGCCAGCTCAAGCGTATCGTCCAGCGCCTGCGCGATGAAGGCCGGGTAGTGCTCTACGTGACCCACCGCATGGAAGAAGTGTTCGAGATGTGCGATGCGGTGACCATCTTCCGCGACGGGAAGCACATTCGCACCCACGAGGACATGAGTACGCTCACCCACGACCTGCTGGTCAGTGAAATGGTCGGCCGCGATATCAACGATGTGTACGGCTACCGCTTTCGTGAAGCCGGCGAGACGGTGCTCAGCGTGGACGACATCGAAGGCCGGGGGATCAAAGGCCCGGTGAGCTTCTCGGTGAAAAAGGGGGAAGTATTCGGGCTATTCGGCCTGGTGGGTGCCGGGCGCAGCGAACTTTTGCGCCTGGTGTGCGGGGTCGAGACACCCAAAGCGGGCAGCGTCACCTTCAAGGGCACCACACGGCGCTTCAAAAGCCCCGGGGAGGCGATTCGCGCCGGGATCGCCATGTGCCCGGAAGACCGCAAGTCCCAGGGCATTTTTCCCGTGGCAAGCGTCGCCGACAACCTGAACATCAGCTGCCGGCGCTTTTTCAAGCGCTGGGGCGTGTTCCGCCACCCCGGGCGCGAGCGGCGTAATGCCGAAGACTACATCCGGAAGCTGAGCATCAAGACGCCGGGCCCGCGGGCGCCGATCGGCAAGCTCTCCGGCGGCAACCAGCAGAAGGTGATTCTTGCCCGCTGGCTCTCTGAAGAGATCGATCTGTTCGTGATGGACGAACCCACCCGGGGCATCGACGTGGGCGCTCGGCGCGATATTTACAGCCTGCTTTACGATTTGGCCGAGCAGGGCAAGAGCGTGCTGGTGATCTCGAGCGACCTTGCCGAGGTGAGCTCGATCTGTGACCGCATTGCCGTAATGCGGGATGGCGAACTGGTGGAGGTGGTCCCGCGGGACGCCGCTACCCCCGAACGCCTGCTGGGGCTGGCGCTGCCGGCGTAAACCGTCTCTTGGCTCAGGCTTTCTTTTAGGATTAACACAATGACAACCAATAAATTGACTCAGGATAGCGCAGCGCCGGAACGGCCTGCCGGGCGCCAGGGGCTGATCAAGCCGCTGCGCACACTGCTCGATACCTCGGGCCTCATCGCCATTTTTCTGCTGCTGTTCGTGGCATTGGCGGTCTTCATTCCCGACTTTCTCACCGGGCGCAACATGGTCGGGCTGCTCTTGTCGATCACGCTGATCGGGAGTCTCGCCACCACCATGATGCTGGTGCTGGCGCTGGGGGAAGTCGATCTTTCGGTGGCCTCCACGGTGGCGTTTGCCGGGGTCGTCGCGGCGGTGGTGACCTCGAGCACCGGCAGCGTGTTGACCGGTGTGCTCGGCGGCATCGTGGCCGGCGGCGCGGTCGGGGTCTTTAACGGCCTGGTGATTGCCCGGTTCGGTATCAACTCGCTCATCGCCACGCTGGCCGCCATGGAGTTCGTGCGCGGGCTTGCCTACATCACCTCTGGCGGCGATGCGGTGATGATTACCGTACCGGGCTTTTTCGACCTGGGGAGCGCCGCGCTTCTGGGTTTGACGCTACCGGTCTGGACGATGCTTGCCTGCTTCGTGATTTTTGGCGTGGTGCTCAATATGACGGCGTTTGGCCGCAATGTGCTCGCCACCGGGGGAAACTCGGAAGCGGCGTCGCTTGCCGGGGTGAACGTGCGGCGTTTGAAAATCATCGTGTTCGGTCTTCAGGGCGTGGTCGCCGGGGTCGTTGGGGTGCTGCTCGCCTCGCGCATGGGGCTTGGCGACCCTAACACCTCCATGGGGCTGGAGCTTGCCGTCATCTCCGCGTGTGTGCTGGGCGGGGTCGCGCTTTCCGGCGGGGTAGCCACGATTACCGGCGTGGTGGTCGGGGTGTTGATCATGGGCTGTGTGCAAAACGCCATGGGGCTTTTGAACGTGCCGACCTTCTACCAGTACCTGGTACGCGGGGCGATTCTTCTGCTGGCGGTGATGTTCGACCGCTGGAAGCAGACTCGCCGACAGCGCGCTTAACGCTTACCCACTCTCTTTTTAGTCACCCAATTTTGTCACCGGCATCGATAGGGAGAGACTTCCATGTCCGATCAAAAAACGCCTCTACGCTCCGCCCAGTGGTTCGGCACCGCTGATAAGAACGGCTTCATGTACCGCAGTTGGATGAAAAACCAGGGAATTCCCGACCACGAGTTTCAAGGCAAGCCGATCATTGGTATCTGCAATACCTGGTCGGAGCTGACGCCTTGCAACGCCCACTTTCGCAAGCTCGCCGAGCACGTCAAAAAGGGTGTACTGGAAGCGGGGGGCTATCCGGTCGAGTTCCCGGTGTTCTCCAGCGGCGAATCCAACCTGCGGCCCACCGCCATGTTCACCCGCAACCTGGCGAGTATGGATGTCGAGGAGGCGATTCGCGGCAACCCCATCGATGCGGTGGTGCTGCTGGTGGGGTGTGACAAGACGACCCCGGCACTGCTGATGGGCGCGGCTAGCTGTGATATACCCGCCATCGTGGTGACCGGTGGGCCGATGCTCAACGGCAAGCATAAAGGCAAGGATATTGGTTCCGGCACCGTGGTCTGGCAGCTCTCCGAGCAGGTTAAGGCCGGCGAGATCTCGCTTCACGATTTCATGGCCGCCGAGGCGGGTATGTCGCGCTCGGCGGGCACCTGCAACACCATGGGCACCGCCTCGACCATGGCCTGCATGGCGGAATCATTGGGCGTGTCGCTACCTCATAACGCCGCCATTCCCGCGGTGGATTCGCGGCGTTACGTGCTGGCGCATCTCTCCGGTAATCGTATCGTCGAGATGGTCCACGAGGATCTCAAGCTGTCCAAAATCCTCACCCAACAAGCTTTCGATAACGCTATTCGCACCAACGCCGCGATCGGCGGCTCCACCAATGCGGTGATTCACCTTCAGGCGATTGCCGGGCGTATCGGTGTCGACCTGGCGCTGGATGACTGGAGCCGCGTCGGCCGGGGCACGCCTACGCTGGTCGATCTGCAACCCTCGGGGCGCTTTTTGATGGAGGAGTTCTACTACGCCGGGGGGCTGCCTGCGGTGCTCAAACGCTTGGGCGAGGCGGACCGGCTGCCGTTCAAGGACGCGCTGACGGTGAACGGGAAAACGCTTTGGGAGAACGTCCAGGACGCGCCGCTCTATAACGACGAGGTGATCCGTTCGCTGGATAATCCGCTCACCGCGGACGGCGGGATCTGCATACTGCGCGGCAACCTGGCGCCCAACGGCGCGGTGCTCAAACCCTCGGCGGCGACGCCTGCGCTAATGCGCCACCGCGGCCGGGCGGTGGTATTCGAAGATTTCGACGACTACAAAGCGCGCATCAACGACCCGGACCTGGACGTCAACGCCGACGATATTCTGGTCATGAAGCACTGCGGCCCCCGGGGATATCACGGCATGGCGGAGGTGGGCAACATGGGGCTTCCGCCCAAGATTCTTGCCCAGGGCGTGACCGATATGGTGCGCATTTCGGATGCACGCATGAGCGGCACCGCCTACGGCACGGTGGTGCTGCACGTAGCGCCGGAGGCCGCGGCGGGTGGGCCGCTTGCCGCAGTACACAACGGCGACTGGATCGAGCTCGACTGCCAAAGCGGGCGACTGCACTTGGATATCAGCGATGAAGAACTGGCCGAGCGGCTGAGCGCTGACGATGCCACGGCGGCCTCCACGATGATTGCAAGCCAGGGTGGCTACCGCCAGCTCTATATCGAACGGGTGCTGCAAGCCGACCAGGGGTGCGACTTCGACTTTCTGGTGGGCTGTCGCGGCGCCGAGGTGCCCCGTCATTCGCATTGAAAGATAGCCAATGCCTTGTGAGGATCCCCTGGGCCGATTAACTGCAATTGACATGACCAACGCGGCCCATGTGCCAACCTTAAACAATAAAATACGTATTAAATGCAGGTTTTATAACGGGTTGGCATACGCTTTTATATTTTTAAGTTTTTGATTTTATGTTATTTTTTATTTTTAATTGAAAACCTGGTACGCCCGCTGCAATGGTTTAGCCAAGAGCGCAGCGTCAGGATGGCACGGTGCTCTTGTTTAAACTCAACGTACGATTTTTTTACCGGGTACGCTTTTATTGATACCCGTGTTGAAAAGCTGGAAAGTAAAGCCAATCAGGAGGCACGATCATGAAGAAGGAATCTCTCAAGAAACTAGGCATCCTTGGTGTATCTTTCGGCCTAATGGTCAGCCCGCTAGCCTTTGCTGGCATGGAAGAAGACACGGCGCCGCAAGAGCCGGTACCGCAGGAAGACACCATGCAGGATGAGCAGGGCACGTACAACTCGTTTGACACCGAGCAAGAGCAAGGTGCGACCACCGAGTACGAAGAGGAAGAGCAAGAATTCACTTACGAAGAAGAGGAGGAGGAGCAAGAAGATTGGGATACCGATACTGACACGGATACCGACTCCGACAGCAATTGGTAAACCCCGCTTGCTAAAGGACTAACCGCTTCCCTGGCTCAAGGATGAGCCACGAAATGCCCCGCCGAATGCGGGGCATTTTTGCGTTTAAACGTCCGCTACCCCTGTTACGGGCGATAAGCTAAGGTTGAAGCACTCTCACTATAGCTTGGGTGATCGACATCGAATCGACGCCGTTTACAGGGATGTACGCCACGTGCTGAGCTTAAAACCGAGCTTAAAAACGAGCTTAAAACCGAGCTTAAAAGAAGTACCTGTTCTCCCCAGGGCACAAGGGCGGATCGAGGCAATCGATTTGGCTCGGGGTATAGCCATCGGCTTGATGATCATAAGCCATACCGTCAGTGGCCTGGTGGGTATTCCCAACGTGCCCGAGTGGGGCATGGTGCCCGTGCACCTCATTACCAAGTTCTCCTCCTCGCTTTTTATCATGGTGTTCGGCATGGCGCTGGCGGTGGCATTTTTACCGCGTACCCAAAGTGACGATTGGCCCAGGCGGCGTTTGAAGCTGTGGCTGCGCGCCCTTGAAGTGTGGTTTTGGTACAAGGCGCTCACCATCGTCGAAATGCTCCCATTCAACGCGCCAGCGGATATCGTCGATACGCTGCTCTATGGCAACTTTGCCATCTGGGTCGAAATCCTCGGCTTCTACGCCATCGCGCTTTTGTGGGTGCCGCTGATACTTCCGCTCTGGGCCCGGGCGCCGCTATGGTCGCGCCTGGCGGCTATCGCAGTGCTCACCGCACTTTCGGCCTGGCTGCAGGGGTTCGATTTTGGCGGCAACCCCCTTTTGAAAGCGCTGCTGGTCGATCACGAAGCGTATTACACCTGGGGGCAGCTAAGTCGCGCGCCGCTGATTCTTGCCGGGCTTTTGATGGGCGAGGCCACGCTTCGCTGCGTTTTCGAGCGTGCCACGCGTCTTCGCCTGGTCGCGATATTGCTCGCGCTGGGCGGCGCGATGATCGGCGCCTTTTATGGCCTGGCGGCCCTAGGGGATGGCCCCTATGCGGCCATGGTGGCGGTGGCGAACAATGCCGGTAAGCACCCGCCACAGCTTGCCTTCATGCTGTTCAGTGTGGGTGGGGCGCTGGTTGTTCTAGGGCTTGCGTTGGCCGGTGGCGCGGCGGCGGCCAAGGCACTTTTGCCGCTGACCATTGTCGGAAGCGACGCGCTCAAGGCGTTCATTTTCCATATCGTGCTGATTTTTTTAGTGCTTCGTTTTCTGCTGGAGCTTAACGGCACCTATACCTACACGCAGGCGCTGGGCGTCGGTGGGCTTTTGATTCTCGGGGCCGCGCTGTGGATTTGGGTAACACGCTGGATAGCGGCGCACCGATAACCACAGGACAAACGATCGAGGTGACGATTTGCGATGGTTTAAATGTACGCTGATTGTCGCGGCGCTTTGTATAGCGCTGCCGGTACAGGCGGATTGGTACTACGAGACCGACAAGCAGAGCTATTGGCAGGGGAGCCTGAGCACTCGTCTGGCCGCTATCGAGGACGCCTTTGGCGGAGCGCTCGGCGTTTACGTTCAAAACCTGCAAAGCGGCGAAGCCTTCTCCTGGCAAGCCGACACCCCGTGGTATCTGGCCTCGCTGATCAAGGTGCCGGTAGCCGCTGAGGTCTTCGCACGGCGCCAGGTCGGTGGGCTGACGCTCGACGAGCGCATCACGCTCAACCAGAGCGACTACGTGGATGGCGCCGGGCCGGTGAATTGGCACGACCCCGGCACGCCGATCTCGATTACGTATCTGCTGGAGCAGATGATCACTGTCAGCGACAACACCGCCTCGGACATGCTGATCGACCGGGTCGGGCTCGAGGCGGTCAATGCGCGCGCCAGGCAAATGGTGGCGGCCAGTGGCGGTGACCCCAATGAGCTGGGCCCGATTACCCGGCTGGTGGGGGTGCGCCAGGGGGTGTATGGCGCGCTGCATCCACAAGCAAAAGCGCTGGGCGGCAGCGATTTCATGGCGCTTCGCCAAAACGGTATCGGTCAGCGTCCGGCGGCGCTTGCGCGCCTTTTAGGCGTTGCCAGTAGCGATTTACGCGAGCCCGATTACGATCGTGCGTTCGATGCCTACGAGCAAACCGGTGAAAACACCGGTACGCTCAAAGCCTACGGCGACCTGCTCGCCGCGCTCCACCAGGGGGGAGTGAGCGACCTGGCGACCGACCAGCGCCAGGCGCTGATCGCCCTGATGACGCGTACCCAGTCCGGCGAGGCGCGCTTGAAGCGAGGCATGGGGGAGGCCATCACGTTCGCCCATAAAACCGGCACCCAGCACCGGCGTAGTTGCGATGCCGGGCTGGCCTCGCGGGGCTCTTTGGACTCGGCCGAGCAGGGCCCCTGGGTGGTCGTTGCCTGCGCCCGTGGGCCGCTTTCGCGCAGCCAGCACGAACAGGCCCTGGCCGGCGTGGGCGAGGCGCTGACGGTGACCGGCGCGCTAGGTACGCCTTAGGCTCTGTCTGAAAAGTGCCTGCGCTCGACAATACGGCGTTAAAAATTGGCTCAAAATACTCATTTACACATGTAAACTCCGTTTTTTCGCCAATTTTTGCCTTGTCTTGTCTTCGCTCGTCGACTTTTCAGACAGACCCTAGCGATCTGTAACGTGCTCGAAGCGGGGGTCGAGCCCAGCGCGAACAACCGGGTTAACGCCCCCCACCCAAGCACAGCCGTGATAAACTAGTGACCCCTTAAAACCGATGTTCAGGAGGCTTATATGGCCAGTGCCAGCGCCCGTCATATTCTGGTAAATAGCGAAGAGCAGTGCCTTGCCCTCAAACAAGAGATCGAAAACGGCCGCGATTTTGCTGAGGTTGCCAAGGAGCATTCGAGCTGCCCGTCCGGTCGCCAGGGCGGCGACCTGGGCACGTTCGGCCCGGGTCAAATGGTGCCGGAGTTCGATAAGGTCGTTTTCAGCGGCGAGCTCAATCAAGTCCATGGTCCGGTTCAAACCCAGTTTGGCTACCATCTGCTCGAAGTCACCAGCCGCAGTTAATCTGCCCTTGGGCGCTGGCGGTTCTCTTCCTCGTGCTTGCCAGTCGCCCTTGGCAGTCAAGCACCGCGGCCCGGCCGCGGTGTGAGGAGCACGCCTTGAACGACCCCATTATCTCTATCGAGGGCTTGAACAAAACCTACAGCGGTGGCTTTCAAGCGCTCAAGCACGTGGATCTCACTATCCAACGTGGCGAAATTTTTGCTCTGCTCGGCCCCAATGGCGCGGGCAAGACTACGCTCATTAGCCTGGTGTGCGGGCTGGTCAATCCAAGTGAAGGCCACGTGACCGTCGACGGTTTCGATAACGTCAAGCAGTACCGCCAGGCGCGTCAGCGCATCGGGTTGGTGCCTCAGGAACTCACCAACGAGGCTTTCGAGACGGTGTGGAACACGGTCAGTTTCAGCCGCGGCCTGTTCGGTAAGCCGCCAAGCCCGGCGCATATCGAAAAAGTGCTCAAGTCGCTAGCGCTATGGGACAAGCGCAACAACCGCTTGATTACCCTTTCCGGCGGTATGAAGCGCCGCGTACTCATCGCCAAGGCGCTCTCTCACGAGCCGCGCATTCTGTTTCTCGATGAACCCACCGCCGGTGTGGATGTCGAGCTTCGCCGCGACATGTGGGAGGTGGTGCGCGGGCTGCGCGATAACGGCGTGACCATCATTCTCACCACCCACTACATCGAAGAAGCCGAAGAGATGGCCGATCGCATCGGCGTGATTAATCATGGCGAAGTGGTGCTGGTGGAAGAGAAAGCGGCACTGATGAAAAAGCTCGGCAGCAAGCAGCTTACTTTAGAGCTGCACACCCCACTGGATACGCTGCCGCCCAGACTCGAGGGCGATACGCTGAGTTTGACCGACGCCGGCCAGACGCTGGTGTATACCTACGATGGGCATCAGGAAGAAGAAGGCCGCGGCGTGTCCGGCTTGTTGGCCGCCCTGAGCGAAGAGGGTATTCGTGTGAAGGACCTGCACACCCGGCAGAGTTCGCTTGAAGATATTTTCGTCGATTTGGTCAAGGAGCGCTCATGAATCTCTACCCCGTCCGTTCGATCTACATGGCGGAGATGGCGCGCACCCGGCGCACGCTTTTGCAAAGTATCGTCTCACCGGTCATTTCCACTTCGCTCTACTTTGTGGTGTTTGGCGCGGCGATCGGCTCGCGCATTAATGAAATCAACGGGGTCAGCTACGGCGCCTTCATCGTGCCCGGGTTGATCATGTTGATGCTGCTGACGCAAAGCGTTTCCAATGCGTCCTTCGGCATCTTCTTTCCCAAGTTCTCCGGCAGTATTTACGAGATTCTTTCCGCGCCCATTTCGTACCTGGAAGTGGTGGTGGGCTACGTGGGGGCCGCGGCGTCCAAGTCGATACTGCTGGGGCTGATCATTTTGGGCACCTCGAGCTTTTTCGTGCCGCTTCAGATCGCCCACCCGTTCTGGATGCTGACCTTTTTGGTGCTCACCGCCGTCACCTTCAGCCTGCTGGGGTTCATCATCGGCATCTGGGCCGATGGGTTCGACAAGCTCCAGCTGGTGCCGCTTTTGGTGATCACCCCGCTGACCTTTTTGGGCGGAAGTTTTTACTCTATCGACATGCTGCCGCCGTTTTGGCAAAGCGTGACGCTGGCAAACCCGGTGGTCTATCTGGTTAGCGGCTTTCGCTGGAGCTTTTACGGCATCAGCGACGTAAGTCTTGGGGCAAGCGTGGGTATGATTACGCTCTTTCTCGCCGCAAGCCTGGCCATGATCGGCTGGATTTTCCATACCGGCTACCGGCTGAAACCCTAAGCGTCTCAATTTTTGATCATTTAAAAGGCAAGATTCCCCTATGCCGCTTTTGCAAAGCATCGTGCACCGCCTGGAACCCACCCTGGACGGCGAGCGCCTGACCGTGACCACCGCGCCGGCCGTTGGCGAAAGTGACGACCCGGTGATGGCAAACCTGGTGGGTAAATTGAATGATACCTACAACACCAAGGCCAAGGGGTGGGGGCGCTTCGCTCTCGAGGGCGAGCAGGCCGGGCCGCTGGTGGCCTGGCTTGCCGCATACCTTAAAGGTGATCAGGACTTCATGGCATTCTCCACCGCCTTGACCGAGCGCCTGGCGCGCGAGCTGCAGGAGGCGCTTTCGGTGAGCGGGTATCTGGTGATCGCCCACCAGCGCCAGGGCGATACCGAAACGCTTTTCTTTGCGCTCGTGCATCAGCGCGAAGGCATCGGTATTAGCGAATCCCACCAGGCCGTGCCCGCCGCCCAGCTCAATACCCAGCAGCTCACCCTGGCCGCGCGGGTCAACATTACCCAGTGGCAGGGCGATGAGACCGCCAGCCAACAGTACGTCTCGTTTCTAAAGGATCGTGGCGCGAAGAAGCTGGCCGATGGCGTGGCGGCGGTGCTCGGCATGGAGGAGGGCATCGACGCGCCCGCCGAGACGCGCACGCTGCTCAAGGCCTTTAGTGACTTCGTCGAGCAGGAAGAATTCGACGAAGAGGCCAGCCGCGAAAAGACCGATACGCTGGTGGACTACGCCAACGAGCAGATGCGCCGCGGCGAGCCGATGACCCTGGAAGAACTCTCCGGGCTCGTCGACGAGCAGCAGCCCAAGGCGTTTTATGAGCACATTCGCAACGCCGACTACGGCCTTTCGCCGGAGATTCCGCCGGACAAGAAAACGCTGAGCCAGTTTCGCCGCTTTACCGGCCGCGCCGGTGGTGTCTCCATCAGCTTCGATTCGCACCTGCTAGGCTCCAGCATCGAGTACGACGAGGGCCAGGATCGGCTGATCATCAAGCAAGTGCCCAAACAGCTCAAAGAACAGCTTGCCAAGCGTAAGGAGTGAGCCATGCTCGACGCGATTCGTGATTTTTTTCAGGACGCGCTCGCCGAGCCCGAGCGGCGCGAAAACCAGCACCTGACACTGGAACTTGCCTCGGCGGCGCTACTTTGCGAAGTGATGCGCGCGGACTTCGAGCAAACCGATGCCGAGCGCCAAACGCTCAAGCAGATACTTATGGCCCGCTATCGGCTGGGAGATGCGGAAGTCACCGAGCTGATGGCGCTGGCGGATGCCGAAGTGGAGGAGGCGGTGGACCACTACCAGTTCGTAAGCCTCATCAAGGAGCACTACGACTACGCAAAGCGCTGCGACCTAGTGGCGCTGATGTGGCAACTGGCGTGGGCGGATGGCAGCATCGACCCGCAGGAAGAGCACCGCATTCGCCGCCTGGCGGATCTTCTGCACGTAAGCCACAGCGACTTCATTCGCAGTAAACTCGCCGCCGAGGAGCACCAACGCCCCCATGAGTGACGAATCCCCGGCCGCGAGCCTGACCGAACTGCTCGACGCCATGGCGCAAATGGAAGAGGAAAAGCGCCGCGTCAGTGTCGAGGACATTCTCGATGCCGTCGGGCGGCGCTCCTTTGGGCCGCTGCTGCTGGTGGCCGGCATCATTACCCTGGCGCCCGTCGTGGGGGATATTCCTGGCGTGCCTACGCTCATGGCGGTGCTGGTGCTTCTAACCTCGAGCCAATTGCTTTTGGGGCGCAAGGCCTTCTGGCTGCCGGGCATACTCTTGAACCGGTCGGTCTCGCGCAAAGGCTTCGATAAATCACTGGGGCTGATGCGCAAGCCTGCCAAGTGGGTCGACGGGCTTTTGGGCGTGCGCTTGGCCTGGATGAGCGGCTATATCGGTATGCGTGCCACGGCGCTTGCCTGCTTGTTGGTGGCACTGGCCATGCCACCGATGGAGTTCATTCCCTTCACCGCCAACGGTGCAGGGCTTGCGCTAACGCTCTTCGGCCTTGGGTTGGTGGCGAAGGACGGATTGGTACTCTCGCTTGGTTTTCTGATCACCGGCGCCACCTTCGCCGCTATCCTCATGTATCTGCTTTAACCCCCGCGCTGCGCTCGAGAGTTGAAGGGAGCGTTAGCGGTAGGTCAGCAGGTTCATCACCAGCCGGTTCAACTGCTGCTGAAACTGCCCGCCCGGTGAGGGAGGCGTGGGGTCGGAGGTGATCACCACGGTCATGTCACGCTCGGGAATGACGAATAGCGCTTGGCCGCCGTAGCCGCGCCCGTAATACACCGGCGTGGTGCCAAGGGTGGTGACGAACCAGCCAAGCCCATAGCCATCCCCGGTCCACTGGGAACTACCCCGCGGTGTCCAGGAGTCCTCTACCCAGCCTTCGGGCAGAATGCGTTCGCCGTTTACCACGCCGTCATTGCGGTAAAGCTCGCCGATTTCCACCAGCGCCCGGGGCGAGAGCTGCATGTCGTTGCCGCCAAAGTAGATACCCTGCGGGTCCTGCAACCAGCGGGGAATGGCAATGTTCAGCGGTTCGGCCAGAAGCCGCTGAGCAAGCTGGTAGGTCGACTCGCCGCTTGCGTAGGTGAGCGCGGCGGATACCAGATGGCTCGAGCCGGTAGAGTAGAGCATGCGCCCGCCGGGCTCATCCACAAAGGGCCGGGTCAGGGCATCCTCTACCCAGTTGGAGCTTGCCACCCAGGCGCTGTAGTTGCCGCCCGAGGTGCGCTCGAGCCCCGCCTGCATGGCGAGGAGGTTCTCGATGCTAATCTCGTTAACCTTCGGGTCTGCGCCTGGCGGCACACGGCTGCCTAAAAGCTCGACCAGTGGTTGGTCGATCGAGTCGATCACACCGGCCTGGATAGCGGCGCCGGTAATCGCTGCCAGTACGGTTTTGGAGAGCGACTTTACGTTCGCCGGGGTGGCGACCCCCGGCCCGCCCTGCTTAAATTCGTGAACGATCTCCCCCTCGACCGCGACCACGACCGTATGCAGGCGGCCAAGCGCGCTGGCTTGCTCATCCAGCACGTTAAATGCCTCTCTCGAAGGCGCTTCGGCTTGAGCGGTAAAAGGTAGCCCCATGGCCATCACCACCCCTAATCCCATTAACATTGCGCGCATTGGCACCCCTTTCGACGACGGCTTGACTGCTAAAAAGCGTAGAGTCTTCGACACGCTAGCGCACGTAAATTACGCAAAGAACCCAAAAGCCTGCTAGGATGTGGGTGTTGCCCCGATGGGGAAAGCAACCCGTTGATTTTTCTAAACGCAAAAAAGCAAGGAGCGCCGTTATGCGTAATATCATCTACATCGTGGGTCTGATAGTCGTCGTACTGTTTATTCTTTCGATGCTTGGCCTTCGTTAATTACAACGCCGTGCCAAACACAAACGCCCGCATTCGCGGGCGTTTTTGCGTTTAGAGCGCTTATTTTAAGAGGTTCGGGCTATCCCTAGGCGCAGTCCGCCGCCCCTTGGCCAAACATATCGAACATGATCTCGCGGCCCAGCGCCGTTAGCACAAAGCGCCCCGCTGCGTTGGTGGTGCCCGCCTCGCTTGCCTCGAGCGTTTTGCGACACCTTGCCCAGCCAGCGTTTTGCTCTTCCAGTACGGCCATCTCCCGCTTCGCCAGTCCGCAGCCGGGTAGTGTAATGGTTTCCAGCACGTATCCGTTCACATAGAGAAGCTCCGCCACGTTAAAAAGGCACCTACGCAGTTGCTCTCGGCTAAACGGGGCAGGGTTGGCAGTAAGGGTGTTGCCCTGGGCAAACATGAGGCTCTCCAGCAATGAACGCACAATACGCTGGCCAGTGTAAGTCACTCCCGGGTATTAGACCAAGGTCTAAATAAGACGGTGGTTCAACGAACGCTTTTTAGCGGATTCGTTGGGAAGCGGCGTAGCCCAAAACTTTCCAAACATTACAGAAAATAACCTTTTAATGAGTTAAAACAGGTCAAGAGCTAAAGAAAAAGCGCCGGATGCCGATATTCAATGCATCAACGCAGGCAAATTTTCAGGTCGCGCTGTCGAATGAGCGACACTACTTCCAAGAGGCACTAACTCATGGCTGCTATTACATCACTGGGCATCGGCTCCGGGCTCGATTTGAACGGGCTGCTGGACCAGCTTGAGACTGCTGAGCGAGCCAAGCTCACGCCCATCGCGCAACAGGTACAATCTGAACAAGCGACGGTTTCGGCTTACGGGACACTCAAGAGTGCGGTGGCCACTTTTCAGGATGCCACTGAGGCGCTCAACGACACAGCCACGTTCGAGAGCCTTACTACCAACGTCGACGGCGATGCCGTGACGGCGGTAGTTAGTAACGAAGCACAAGCCGGCAGGTACGAAGTTGAGGTCGATCAGTTAGCAACGGCTGGAAGTTTCGTCACGGAGCGTTTGGGTTCCTCCGATGAAAGCATCGTCAGTGGTGAGCAAACACTAACTTTCGATGTGGCTAAAGGCGATATGGCCCCCATAACCATTGCCGACGGCAGTTCGCTGCAAGACATTCGCGACGCCATCAATGAACAAGGCGGTGGTCAGGTAACGGCTTCCATCATCGATGACGGCCAAGGGTATCGGCTATCGGTCATGGCGAGTGAAACGGGAGCCGACGCCAGCATCGAAAGCTCCAACTTCTCCTCCGTTCTATCCGAAGCAGCCGTGACGTCGGACACCCAGGTGATTCAAGCAGGGCAGGATGCGGCCTTCAATGTGAATGGCATCGACATCGTAAGCAGCTCCAACCAGGTCGAAGAAGCCATTCAGGGCATGACCCTGAATCTCACCGAAGCGGGCGCCTCGAGTACCATTAGCGTCGAACAGGATGACGAAGCGTTGCGGAAAAACGTTGATGCCTTCGTTGAAGGCTTCAACTCGCTCAAGGATACCTTGACGCGCTTGACCAGTTTCGACGCCGAAACCGGTCAATCAGCAGGTCTGAACGCCGACGCCACTACGCGGGCGGTTGAACGGGATCTGCGTTCTGCTATTAGCAGCGTAGTGGGCGGCGATGGCTTTAGCGTGCTTTCTGACATCGGCATTTCACTGCAAACCGATGGTAAGCTTAAAATCGATGATGACAAGCTGGACAACGTCATCGCGACGGAGCCCGATACGCTTGCCAACTTTTTTGCCGGCAGCAGCGATGACACGGGTATGGCCGGGCAAATCAATGCCTCTCTCGAGCGCATCGTGGGCGACGGAGGACGCCTGGATACGGCTGAAAGCAACGCT
Organism: Vreelandella mediterranea; assembly: GCF_970647075.1. NCBI lineage: Bacteria > Pseudomonadati > Pseudomonadota > Gammaproteobacteria > Oceanospirillales > Halomonadaceae > Vreelandella > Vreelandella mediterranea. The sequence goes on from NZ_OZ310198.1 coordinate 512,880, forward strand.
GAAAGCCGTGTTGGAACGTTAGAAAATCGTTTCGCCCGCACCGAGGAGCGCATCGATCAGACTATCGCGCGCTTTCGCGCCCAGTTTCAGGCAATGGATAGCATGGTGGCGCAGATGAACCAGACCAGCAGTTACCTGAGCGAGCAGTTGGGAATGCTGGGCCAGAACAACCAGTCGTGATCGCCAAGCGATACTCGTGAGACAGGAAATGCCCGGCACTTGCCGGGCATTTTTACAGGACTTTAAGAATCTTAGCCGCTAAAGTTCGTCGTTTATCAGCCGATAGAGTATTTAACTGTACTTCTCTACTACTTACTAGAGGACTAACCTCATGGCGTCTATTACGGCATTGGGTGTGGGGTCTGGGTTGGATTTGTCGGGCTTGGTGGATCAGCTCAAGGCGGCCGAACGCCAAAAGCTCGTTCCCATCCTTGAGCAGAAAAGCGCTCAGCAAACCAAGATTTCTGCTTATGGGCGCCTGGAATCCGCAATGGATAGGGTGCAGAACTCTATTACGGCGTTGAACGATGCCGCTACTTTCAATCAGCAAAAAAGTACGGTAACGGGAGAAGGCGTACTGGCGACGGCGAACGAAAAAGCCAATCCAGGTCGCTATGAGGTGACGGTTTCCCAGCTGGCGCGCGGCGGCAGCGCTGCGTCCAATAGCGTGTCATTGGACCAGGAGCTTACGGCAACCGATACGAAATTGATGCTGAATTTCGGAGCTGGCGATACGCAAAAAACTTACGGCGTCGATATTAAAGCAGGCAGTACCCTGGCTGAGGTGCGTGATCAGATCAATGCGGATAAAGAGTCTGGCGTTACGGCTTCGCTCATCAATGATGGTAAAGGGTATCGCCTGGCGCTGAGCTCCAAGGAAACGGGCAAAGAGGCTTCGCTGACAGGGTTTTCAGGGCTGACCTCCCTTTCGATGGACCCCACCACGCTACGTGCTGGCCAGGATGCCGAGTTGAATGTCAACGGCATCGCGATTACGAGTAAAAGCAATCGGGTAGAAGAGGCTATCCAGGGAGTAACGCTCAACCTGACCGCTGCCTCCCCGACCCCGTCCACGCTTGTAATCGAGCGTGATGAGGCGTCACTGAAAGAAGCCATCAATGCCTTCGTTAGCAACTATAACGAAATGAAGTCCACCGTTGGCCGTATGACCGAATTCAAGGGCGTAGGTAATACATCGGGCGATTTAGTGGGCGACCGTACCGTTCGTACTATCGAAAACCGCCTGCGTCAGGATGTAACGGGCAACTTTGGAACGGGCGATATAACGCGGCTTGCTCAAATGGGTATCGACATCGACAAGCAGGGCCGCCTCCAGGTCGATGAAGCCAAACTGGATGAAGCAATTGCCAATAACTCCGAGGGTTTGGCTGCCTTTTTTGCAGGTGACACGAAAGAAGGCGGCTTTGCAGGGAAGATAAGTTCGACGCTCAAGGACATAACCGGGGATGACGGCATCATCAAGAGCTCCATCGGCAGTGCTGAGCTGCGAATAGAGAGCCTGGACCAGCGCAAGCTGCGTATGGAAGCCAGCATCGAGCGAAGCACTGAGCGCTACCGTAAGCAGTTCGGCCAGTTGGACGGCATGCTCGCCCAGATGAACTCCATGAGCAGCTACCTCTCTCAGCAGTTCGATATGATGAGCGCCATGCAGAAGAAGTAGGTCGTATTTTCCTGGCTGGGTCAGAACGCTTTTGACGTAACAGCCATCAACGCAAGTGACGGGGCCGAAAGGCCCCGTTTGCCGTTTGAGGATGCAACGACTTTTTTTATAAAAAAGTGCAAAAGAGTTAAAGAAGTGGGGCGACAGGCCGTTAATTATAATAACGGCGATGCAAGTGCCGATTCATAGGCCTCTCCCGGGCCACTAAACACCGAGGATTAAATTCATGTCTGTTATCAACACCAACATCACTTCCATGATCGGCCAGAACAACCTGAGCAAGTCCCAGGGCATGCTGGCTCAGGCGCAAGAGCGTCTCTCTTCCGGCCTTCGTATCAACAGCGCTTCCGACGATGCGGCTGGCCAGGCCATTGCCAACAAAATGACTGCCCAAATCAAGGGCATGGATCAGGCGAGCCGTAACGCCAGTGATGGTATCTCATTGGTACAGACCATGGAAGGCGGTCTGGATCAGGTTAACGATAACCTTCAGCGTATTCGCGAACTGGCAGTACAGGGTGCCAACGACACCAACACCGCTGATGACCGCGCCGCCATCACTACCGAGATCAACGAGCGCCTGGCAGAAATCGATCGTGTTGCGGGCAGCAACAACTTCAACGGTACTAATCTGCTAAACGTAGCTAGCGGTGCCGGTGCCGCGCTAAGTATCCAGGTAGGTTCTAATACTAACGTAGAGGACGTTATTACAGTTCAACGAATCGATGCTACCGTTAGTGGTCTTGGTTTGGAAACAGCGGCAGGATCTGGTGCTGCTGCAGTAGCTGGTGGGGAATTTAACGTTGCCAATGCTTCTGGTGGAGCTACTCACGCTGAGTTCCAGACAATGATCGATGCCGTGGATGCGGCTACCAAATCTCTGGATACCAACCGCGCAACATTGGGTGCCACGCTGAACCGTTTCGACTCGGTGATTGACAACCTGGCGACCACCACCACCAACCTGTCCGAAGCGCGTTCACGTATCGAAGATGCGGACTACGCGGTGGAAGTGTCCAACATGACGCGTGCCAACATCCTGCAGCAGGCCGGTACCTCCATGCTGGCCCAGGCCAACCAGACTCCGCAGTCCGTACTGTCTCTGCTGGGCTAATAGTACGCTAGCGCTAAATCATGACGGGGCCAATAGGCCCCGTTTTTTGGTTTTTTAACCCGCAATTTTTGTTAATTGAGTTTTTTGAAAATCGCCGCATGGCGGGAGCTTAAGCGCGATGGCTTGGGTGTTGAGTGGCTAATGTTACTTTCCCTTACATAAAAAACGTATTGTTTTCTAAAGACTTTGTACGAGCAGCCGTTACCAAGGGGTAGCGGCATGACAAACGTCGCAAAGTTGGCCCGCTGGCCAGTTATACTTCCAGGAGAAAATACTCATGTCTGTAATCAATACGAATATCACCTCCATGATCGGCCAGAACAACCTGAGCTCTTCGCAGAGCATGCTGGCTCAGGCGCAAGAACGTCTCTCCTCTGGTCTGCGCATCAACAGCGCTTCTGACGATGCCGCTGGTCAGGCCATCGCCAACAAAATGACCGCGCAAATCGATGGTATGAGCCAGGCAAGCCGTAACGCCAGCGACGGTATCTCGCTGGTACAGACCATGGAAGGCGGTCTCGACCAGGTGAACGACAACCTGCAGCGTATTCGTGAGCTGGCAGTACAGGGTGCCAATGACACCAATACTCAAGAAGACCGCGCGGCGATTGCCACTGAAATTAACGAACGTATCGAAGAAATTGATCGCGTTGCGGGTAGCACAAACTTTAACGGCACCAACTTACTGGCGAGTGGTGGTGGTGCTGACCTGAATATCCAGGTTGGCGCGAACACTTCCGGAAACGACACTATTGAAGTCTCCGTTTTTGACGCCACCAGCGAAAACCTGGGCGTAAGTGGGTCGGCGGCTACTATTTCCACGAATGCTGCTTCGGGTGGCTCCGGCGCCACTAACGAAAATTTCCAAGACCTGATCGACGATATTGATGATGCAGTAGAGACGCTTGATACCCAACGTGCGACGCTAGGTGCAACACTCAACCGCTTCGACTCGGTCATCGACAACCTGGCGACTACCGAAACCAATCTTTCCGAAGCGCGCTCGCGCATCGAAGATGCCGACTACGCGAAAGAAGTCTCCAATATGACCCGCGCCAACATTCTGCAACAGGCGGGTACGTCTATGCTTGCACAGGCGAATCAGACCCCGCAGTCCGTGCTGTCTCTGCTGGGCTAATAGTGCACTATTTGTAGCACTTAATAACGACGGGGCCACAAGGCCCCGTTTTTTATATTTTAGGTTAGGTAAAACCTTTTTTATCAATATCTTGTTGTTATTATTTTCCCTGCTTTTAAGCGTCACGCGTTCTCGAGAAAGATTTTTCAAAAAAATGAGCTATCGGCTAAAGAACTCGGTCGTACGGCCGTTAATTATAGTAACGGCGATGCAAGCGCCGATTTCCCGGCCCTTCCCAGGCCACTAAACACCGAGGATTGCTTCCATGTCCGTTATCAATACCAACATCACTTCCATGATCGGCCAGAACAACCTGAACAAGTCCCAGGGCATGCTGGCCCAGGCTCAGGAACGTCTTTCATCCGGTCTGCGCATCAACAGCGCCAAGGACGATGCCGCGGGTCAGGCCATCGCCAACAAAATGACCGCCCAAATCAAGGGCATGGATCAGGCGAGCCGTAACGCGAGCGATGGTATCTCGCTGGTACAAACCATGGAAGGCGGTCTGGATCAGGTTAACGATAACCTTCAGCGTATTCGCGAACTGGCAGTACAGGGTGCCAACGACACCAACACTGCTGATGACCGCGCCGCCATCACTACCGAGATCAACGAGCGCCTGGCAGAAATCGATCGTGTTGCGGGCAGCAACAACTTCAACGGTACTAATCTGCTAAACGTAGCTAGCGGTGCCGGTTCCGCGCTAAGTATCCAGGTAGGTTCTAATACTAACGCAGAGGACGTTATTACAGTTCAACGAATCGATGCTACCGTTAGTGGTCTTGGTTTGGAAACAGCGGCAGGATCTGGTGCTGCTGCAGTAGCTGGTGGGGAATTTAACGTTGCCAATGCTTCTGGTGGAGCTACTCACGCTGAGTTCCAGACAATGATCGATGCCGTGGATGCGGCTACCAAATCTCTGGATACCAACCGCGCAACATTGGGTGCCACGCTGAACCGTTTCGACTCGGTGATCGACAACCTGGCGACCACCACCACCAACCTGTCCGAAGCGCGTTCACGTATCGAAGATGCGGACTACGCGGTGGAAGTGTCCAACATGACCCGTGCCAACATCCTGCAGCAGGCCGGTACGTCCATGCTGGCCCAGGCCAACCAGACCCCGCAGTCCGTACTGTCTCTGCTGGGCTAATAAAGCAGTATCAGTAGCGTTTAACAATGACGGGGCCAATAGGCCCCGTTTTACGTTTAAGCCCCATACTGATGCTGAATGGTTTAAGTGTGGAAACGAGTCGCCGTAGCTTTGTACCGTCCTGGGATTCAACTGCTTGCACAGGATGGTTTATTTCTAAAAAGAGGTATTATTTTCTAAAGAATCCGGGCATACAGCCGTTAATTATAGTAACGGCGATGCTAACGCCGATTTCCCGGCCCCTCCCAGGCCACTAAACACCGAGGATTACCCCATGTCCGTTATCAACACCAACATCACTTCCATGATCGGCCAGAACAACCTGAGCAAGTCCCAGGGCATGCTGGCTCAGGCGCAAGAGCGTCTCTCTTCCGGCCTTCGTATCAACAGCGCTTCTGACGATGCGGCTGGCCAGGCCATTGCCAACAAAATGACTGCCCAAATCAAGGGCATGGATCAGGCGAGCCGTAACGCCAGTGATGGTATCTCATTGGTACAGACCATGGAAGGCGGTCTGGATCAGGTTAACGATAACCTTCAGCGTATTCGCGAACTGGCAGTACAGGGTGCCAACGACACCAACACCGCTGATGACCGCGCCGCCATCACTACCGAGATCAACGAGCGCCTGGCAGAAATCGATCGTGTTGCGGGCAGCAACAACTTCAACGGTACTAATCTGCTAAACGTAGCTAGCGGTGCCGGTGCCGCGCTAAGTATCCAGGTAGGTTCTAATACTAACGTAGAGGACGTTATTACAGTTCAACGAATCGATGCTACCGTTAGTGGTCTTGGTTTGGAAACAGCGGCAGGATCTGGTGCTGCTGCAGTAGCTGGTGGGGAATTTAACGTTGCCAATGCTTCTGGTGGAGCTACTCACGCTGAGTTCCAGACAATGATCGATGCCGTGGATGCGGCTACCAAATCTCTGGATACCAACCGCGCAACATTGGGTGCTACGCTGAACCGTTTCGACTCGGTGATCGACAACCTGGCGACCACCACCACCAACCTGTCCGAAGCACGTTCACGTATCGAAGATGCGGACTACGCGGTGGAAGTGTCCAACATGACCCGTGCCAACATCCTGCAGCAGGCCGGTACGTCCATGCTGGCCCAGGCCAACCAGACTCCGCAGTCCGTACTGTCTCTGCTGGGCTAATAAAGCAGTATCAGTAGCGTTTAACAATGACGGGGCCAATAGGCCCCGTTTTACGTTTAAGACCCATACTGATGCTGAATGGTTTAAGTGTGGAAACGAGTCGCCGTAGCTTTGTACCGTCCTGGGATTCAACTGCTTGCACAGGATGGTTTATTTCTAAAAAGAGGTATTATTTTCTAAAGAATCCGGGCATACAGCCGTTAATTATAGTAACGGCGATGCTAACGCCGATTTCCCGGCCCCTCCCAGGCCACTAAACACCGAGGATTACCCCATGTCCGTTATCAACACCAACATCACTTCCATGATCGGCCAGAACAACCTGAGCAAGTCCCAGGGCATGCTGGCTCAGGCGCAAGAGCGTCTCTCTTCCGGCCTTCGTATCAACAGCGCTTCTGACGATGCGGCTGGCCAGGCCATTGCCAACAAAATGACTGCCCAAATCAAGGGCATGGATCAGGCGAGCCGTAACGCCAGTGATGGTATCTCACTGGTACAGACCATGGAAGGCGGTCTGGATCAGGTTAACGATAACCTTCAGCGTATTCGCGAACTGGCAGTACAGGGTGCCAACGACACCAACACCGCTGATGACCGCGCCGCCATCACTACCGAGATCAACGAGCGCCTGGCAGAAATCGATCGTGTTGCGGGCAGCAACAACTTCAACGGTACTAATCTGCTAAACGTAGCTAGCGGTGCCGGTGCCGCGCTAAGTATCCAGGTAGGTTCTAATACTAACGTAGAGGACGTTATTACAGTTCAACGAATCGATGCTACCGTTAGTGGTCTTGGTTTGGAAACAGCGGCAGGATCTGGTGCTGCTGCAGTAGCTGGTGGGGAATTTAACGTTGCCAATGCTTCTGGTGGAGCTACTCACGCTGAGTTCCAGACAATGATCGATGCCGTGGATGCGGCTACCAAATCTCTGGATACCAACCGCGCAACATTGGGTGCCACGCTGAACCGTTTCGACTCGGTGATCGACAACCTGGCGACCACCACCACCAACCTGTCCGAAGCGCGTTCACGTATCGAAGATGCGGACTACGCGGTGGAAGTGTCCAACATGACCCGTGCCAACATCCTGCAGCAGGCCGGTACGTCCATGCTGGCCCAGGCCAACCAGACCCCGCAGTCCGTACTGTCTCTGCTGGGCTAATAAAGCAGTATCAGTAGCGTTTAACAATGACGGGGCCAATAGGCCCCGTTTTTGTTTTGCTTTTTGGAAAGTAAGCTTCTTACTTGCTTTAAATACTGAAAACACTGGGGGTGACGGCTTTCTCGGTTGGTCCATGCTCCAGGTAGCGATTGCCAGAATACCTGCTTAAACATGGGCGCATTCGCGCCTTTGCCTTCCTTATTAGCAACGTAAACTAGCTATATAATCACTACTGCTATGCGAGTCGTTTAATGGCCAAGCAAAAAACTGCACCTGTTTCAGAAAAACGCAAGCCTCGCCTTCTCTGGGCCAACCCTTTCTGCCTGTTGGATACGTCCAGCGGTGCCAGTATGACCGTACGGCAAATGTTGCTGCAGCTAGTGGCCAGCGGTTATGAAGTGCAGATACTAGGCGCAACGGTGTTTGATAACCCCAAGGGCATGGGGCTTCTCAAGGAGCAGTTTCCCGATCTGAGTACACCTCTGCACCAACTGATCGAAGCGGAAGATGGGCCACTGACGCATCAATTAGTTGTGAGTTACAGCCATAATCGCAATCACTTTACCACCCACGAAGAGGGGCTTTGGTATAGCCAGTACCTGTACCTGCTCGACTCTTTCAAGCCGGATATCGTCTGGTTCTACGGCGGCCAAACCGTCGACATGCTCATTGCCGACGAGGCTCGGGACCGCGGTGTCCCGGTGGCTTTCTATCTGGCCAACGGCCACTACAAGTCGCCACGCTGGTGTCGCGATATCGACTTGATTCTCACCGATAGTCAGGCCACGGCGGATATGTACCGTAAGGACGTGGGCTTTGCCGCCAAGCCGGTAGGTAAGTTCATTGCCGCGGACCGCTTCATCGCCAAAGAGCACGAGCGCAAGCGGCTGCTATTCGTGAATCCTAGCTGGCAAAAAGGCGCTAGCGTGTTCGTGCAGCTAGCCGAAAAGCTGGAGCGAGAGCGGCCCGATATCGAGCTAGAGGTAGTGGAAGCGCGTGCTGACTGGACAAGCGTTCTGCGCGAAACAACCCATCGAATGGGGCAGCAGCGTAACTCTTTAAGCAATGTGACCGTGACGGCCAATACCGCCGATATGCGAGGGCCCTACAGCCGGGCACGTGTGCTGGCAGCCCCCAGCCTCTGGTGGGAAAGCTCGGGGCGCGTACTGGCCGAGGCCATGCTCAATGGCATACCGGCGCTTATTACCAACCGGGGTGGCATGCCCGAAATGGTGGGTGAGGCAGGTATTGCTTTTGATTTTCCAGCACAGTGTTACGAAGAGCCTTACCAGCAGCTGTTGAGCGAGGAGGAGCTTCAGCCGCTTTTCGACGCGGCCGTGGCCTTTTTCGATGATGAAGCACTTTACCAGGACTACGTAGCGCGGGCGTTCAGTGTAGGGGAAGAGAAGCACCATATAAATCGCGCGACCGAACGGCTGCTCGATGCCTTAACCCCCTTGGCGCGTGATCGCGCAGGCAATAAAGACTTTTCAATTAGCCAGAAAAAACGCCATCGTCAGCGCTTGCCCAGTGTAGCCAACAAGCCTGAGCTGAAAGTTGATCGTTCTTTGGAGCAGTTGCTTACTAACAAAGCGGGTAGCGGCGAAGAGGGCGTATCAAAGGTTCCCCGCCTACACCTCACGGAAGACTTTACCTGGCAGTTCAAGGGTAAAATTATCGTACTCGATAACCGCGCCAGCTTGATCAAAAGTGGTCTGGCCGATCAGATGGCCGCAACGAGCGCTTTTGGCATCGTAGCCTTTGATCCTGCCAGCGAAGTAAAGAATGCCAAGCAGTACGAAGGCAGCGATACGATCCAGATTTTCCAGCATGCCTTATTGGGCGATGGCAACGCAGCCACGCTCAATGCCTGCGTTGCCCCGGAAATGACCAGCACGCTAAAGCCAATGCCCGCCGAACAGCTTCCCGAGCGCCACCACTTGGGGACACAGCTATTGGCGGAATTGCCCATCAATTCGGTTGCTCTGGACAGCATTACCGGTCTGGAAAGCCTTGACTGGCTGATTCTGGATGAACTTAGCGATGCCATGGCAGTGCTCGAGAATGGTAAAGAAGCGCTCGAACATACATTGCTCATCCAAGCACGCATTCCCTTCCAGCTAACACACGAAAAGCAGCCGAGCCTGGCCGAACTCCAGCATTGGGCGATCCGCAACGGCTTCCGCTTCTATCGTTTTCATAACATTCGCCATTATAGCCACTTGCCCGAGAAACTAAATGAGCGTTCTCCATGCGCCAGTGAGCAAGAAAGTGCAGATGTTCTTTTTATACCTAATCACCAGCGCATGGCAGCGCTGACTGATGATCGAAAAAATAAGCTTGCCTTTATTTTGAGTGCCGGTTTTGCAGCGCACGATATGGCCTTTGAGTTGATGGCGGATAGTGGTCAAGATAATGCAATGGGTTTCTTGGAGTCGCTAGGCTTTTTGCCAAAGCAAAATAGCGACGATGATCAGAAAGCAAAAGCGTCTTTAGAAAAGAATGAAATTAAAACCGAAGAAGCTTCGGCTGAAAATGATAACGCTATTGCGCTCTCTCAAAAAGACGGAGTAAAGCCAAATGGACGTTCCGTCGAGAGAGATTTAAACCGTGTTTTGAAAAAGATCAAAAAAATCGACTTCAACGAGAACTTGGCAAGTGATGTCGTGAAGTTGGCCGACGATTTGGTTGTTGTTGAGGGGCAAAGAGTTATTAATGAAATTGTTAAAAAAATAGAAGTTTCGTTTAAAGAAAAGCCGGATAGCATACCTCTTTTTTACCTTTTAACCAATGCATTGATGAATGCGGACGCGCCGGTAGCAGAAGGAAAGTTATCGACGATTGTCGAAAAGAGGTTAGAAAGTATTGGTTGGAGCGCCAAATCCCGCCTTTATTCATGGTGGGTAAGTAATGTTGAATATAAAAGTGAAGAGTATGCAGAGAGTTCTATATCAGTAGTGGTTATATGTAATAAATACAAGCAGGAAACACGAGATAATCTGATAGAACTCTGTCGGCAAACTAGAGGGATCGGTGATGTTGTTTTTGTTAATAATGGCGATAGGAGCCAAGAAATAGCAAGGCTCAAGGATTATGCTGATGTCTTCATCGAGCTGAAAGGCAATAGTGGGGCATATTTGGCTCGGAATATTGGAGCCGCATTTTCTAACGGAAATGTTATCGCCTTCATAGATGATGATGGATTACCCGAACCCGGTATGATTAATGCACACCTCGAGGCGCACTCTAACTATACGTTGGACTCTGTGCGCGGGAGCTATCTTCCTAAAAACAAGGACGAGACCCCGCCTCCCCACTACCACTTGGGTGAAAAACCTGTTGTGGCAATTAACTCATTGGAAGGCAATTGCTCATACAGGAAAGATATTTTTCTGAAAATGGGAGGGTGGGGTGATTATATTTTATTCGGCCATGGTGGACCCGAGCTTTACGTAAGAATGATTGAACAAGGCAGTAAGAATCATAATCATGTATATATACCCAACTGTATATTGAGACACAATTATTTTCGTGGTGAAAAACATGCAGTCAGTAAAAAGAGAAAGCAGGCTGAGTCCGCTTTTATCTTATACGCTAGAGATAAAAAAATAGCCCCGATGGTGTCTGGCTTTTTGAAAAAAAATGAAAATTTAGATAAGGATATAAAAGTAAGTAGTTATTCTCAATATGGGGAAGATCTTGCTATAGCTGAAATTTTGAAGCCAGAAAATAGATCTGGTGTGTATGTAGATGTTGGTGCCTTTCATCCTACAAAATATTCTAATACAGCACTTCTTCACTCTTATGGATGGTGCGGCATAAATGTTGATGCTTCTGAGGCCTCTATTTCTTTGTTTGAGAAAGCTAGGCCAGAGGATATAAATATTTGCTGTGTTGTTTCAGAGCAGTATGGCTATTTAACTTTTTATGAGTCTCAGCGTGGTACTGTAAGTACACTTTCAAAAAAACATCGTGATAAATGGATGTCAAGGGGGGAGCCTTATAAGGAGGTTAGAGTTAAGTCCAAAAAACTGGTTGAGATTTTTAGCTGTTTGAATGGTCGTAGAATAGATTATTTAAATATTGATGTGGAAGATGCTGAAATGGGAGTTCTTTTGTCAAATGATTGGTCTGAATTTAAGCCTAGTCTGATAACAATAGAGGTCCATGATTTGGATGTTAGTGATATAGAGAAGAACGAAGTTTGTGAGTTTTTGCTGGATAAGGGATATGAGTTTAACCGTTATGTAAAGCCTACAGCTTTTTTTATATTAAAAGTGTGAGGTAGGTATGAATTTGGATTCATAGAATAACTGCAGAACTTTGGATTACACAGTAGAGAAAGGAGGGCCAGTGCCAGTACCCTCTTGACTTTACCGACCAAAGTGAAGCAGAGCATGGGATACCGACAGCTGTCCTGGGCACAACGGTACCAAATTTTTGCTTATTTTGAGACCGGCATCAACCAGCGACAAATAGCCAGAACGATTGGGGTTCACAGCAGCACCATCAGCCGGGAGATAAAGCGCAATGGGCCTGCGGCTGGCTATGCGCCTGAGCAGGCGCAATCAAGAAGTGATCATCGCCGACGCAGTGCTTGGAAAGTAACGAAGCGGCTGACAAGTCTGATTCGTTGGGTGACTGATCAACTGATGGATGAATGGAGCCCTCAGCAAATTAGCGGCTTCATGGCGAATGCCAACGGGGGTTGTGTAAGCCACCAGTGGATCTATGCTTTGATCCGAGATGACAAGAAACACGGCGGCTAATTATGGAAGCGGCTCCGGCTACCACACCAGCGGCGCTATCAGCGCCAGTTGGCCAAGTATGCGGGATTGGGCAAGATCCCACACCGGGTGGGCATTGAACAGCGCCCCGCAGAAGTGGAAGGACGAAGCTATATCGGCCATTGGGAAGGCGATACGGTACTCAAGGGTCATAAAGAATCTGGCCTGGTGACCCTGGTCGAGAGACGCAGCGTTTATCTCTTGGCAGCGCGCCTGTCGACGATCACGGCCATTGGACGGCCAAAGCGATGACCTTTTTATTAAAACTACGCTGAGGCGCAGTGCAGACTATCGCCTTGGATAACGGTTCGGAATTCGCCTAGCACTCACAGGTTGCCAAGCCCGCCTCGGCCAGGACTTATTTTTGTGACCCGTACCGCTCATGCCAGCGTGGTACCAATGAGGATACCAACGGCCTGATTAGGCAGTATTTCCCGAAAGGAACGGACTTCCGAAAGGTGAGCGACTCAGCACAGAGGAGAGTCGTTGCCAAGCTGAACGATCGCCCCAGAAAACGTCTGGGGTATCGGATACCGGCACAAGTGTTTCTCGGAGAGTATTCAGAGGCGCTGAAAACTGCAGAGGCTGCTTAATGTTTGAATTCAGGATTATAAGGTTTTCTCCATTTCAGCGGATGACCATACTAACCCTTTAGAGTAAAGAGCCTATGCCCGTCATCAATACCAATATTACGGCCATAACCTCGCAGCAAAACCTGCAACGCTCGCAGTCGTCGCTTGCGACCAGCCTCGAGCGCTTGTCATCAGGGCTGCGTATCAATAGCGCCAAAGATGACGCTGCCGGTCAGGCGATCAGCAACCGTATGACCAGTCAGATCAACGGGCGGGCCATGGCCATGCGTAACGCGAATGACGGTGTGTCGCTATCGCAAACCGCTGAAGGGGCGCTTGATCAAATCAACGACAAGCTCCAGCGTATCCGCGAGCTGACGGTCCAGGGGTTGAATGGCACGCTCAGTTGGAGCGATAGCGATTCGATTCAAAATGAAATCAATATGAACCTCAAGGAGATCGACCGTCTGGCGGAATCCGCTCAGTACAACGGCATACCGCTACTGGATGGTCAGAAAGGCCTGGTCAATTTACAGGTCGGTGCCAATACCAGCGATACTCTGAATTTAGATCTTTTGCCACCGGGGTTTAGTGTGGAGGCGTTAGGGCTCGAGGACTTTACGGTGAGGGGGATAGACGGAGACGTCGCCCCAAGGAATACGCTGAAGGGGCAAGCCATTGATATCGAGCTCTATCCGCAGGACTCAAATCAAACCCGGGTCACTTATACAGGTGTAACGGGCACTGAGCCGACCTTGCGTCAACAAAATGCGACCGATGGCGGGCTAAATTACTATATCAGTACGCTAGACAATGACGGCAATCCGCGTTTTTACGATACCCGCACGCCAGTGGCCAACCACACGACGGCCACTGATAGTAGTACGGTACGCGTTGCGAGTACCGGGCTGCTTTATACCGACGCACTATCCAACGAGCCCGAGCAAGAAATTTCCAGCATTACCTTCAACGATGCCAACGGTAATACCCTGGAAGGCTCGGCACGCCTGCTGCAGTCGAATGGACGCTATTTGATCGAGCAAACATCCGATAACGGTAGCGTAAGTTACTTTGATGCCGAGCTCGATTATGTGCCTGGTGAACAAGTGGCTACTGCCAGTGCGGTAAGCAACGCGCGTACCGCTGAGCAAGCATATTTTATGGCTTCGGATATCGAAGTCGACGGGGCAAATTACGCGTTTGGCGACGCAGAGCTCGTATTTCAAAGCCGCGACGGCGAAACCTTATCCAACGCGGATGTCCTCGAAAAGGGTGATAACTACTATATTCGCAGCCAGTTGGACGGAGAAACCGTTTACTATCGCGTGGATGAGGTTAGTGCTACGACCACGACGGAAAGTGGCGTCGAAGAAACGACGTTGGTTTTTCAAACGGATACTACCCGCGCCTTTTTAAGTGATGATTTCGCCGATAGCGATGAAGTCACGACGTTACCCGCGATTGATTTTTCCGCTTCGCCCAACATGAATATTACCGATGTTGATGGAAACGTTAGCAACGATAATGCGCGGCTAATGCAGGACGTGTCGACCGGCGAGTATATGGTGGAAATCAGCGATGGTGGGGGCCGCTACAGCTACCATGAAGCCAACGTAGCTTTTTCGCTGGGGCCTAACGGAGATGTACAGGTCGATGCCCAGGCGCAGTCGACGGCGGTAAATACGTTTGATCTCAATGAGCGAGTCGAAAAAGTAGACGGCACCTCAACGATTACGCTCGACCCGCGTAACGTGACAGTTAACTATACGGATTCCAATGGTGACACCTTTAGCGATGTGCTTCGCCAGCGTGAGGATGGGAACTACTACTTCGATTTGCCTAATAGCCATTCAAGCTACGGCAATTCTAAAGTCGCAAGCCTGGTCGATGTCGATGGTAACGATACGCTGATCAAAACGATCAACGGTACGGGGGAGGTGATTATCTATCATCCTCTGAATGTAGCGCCGTTATCGGTCAATGTCGTCACGGATGCTAACGGCGCCGCCGGCGATGGCGTGCCTCACAGCACGGTGAATTTGACCGAGGTGGATCGGGATATCCGGCTGCGCACTCCGCCCAACCCGCTGGCAGCGTTGGATCAGGCCATTGCCATGGTGGATAGTAAGCGGAGCTATTTAGGGGCTTTCGAGAACCGGCTGGGATCAGTGATCGAGAATAACCTGAATGCCAATATCAACCTCTTGGCCGCTCGATCACGTATTGAAGATACCGATTACGCGAGCGAGGCCTCCAATATGGTAAAAACTCAAATACTCCAGCAGGCGGGTACCGCCATGCTGGCCCAAGCCAATCAAACGCCTCAAACTATTCTCACTCTGTTGGAGTAGTTCAAAGCGTTAAGCAGAAACCGATATTCAATAAGTGGGCGGTAGGGGAGACACCTCAAAGGGCTGTGGGTATGCGCGCATTTGAAAACGTTCAACGTCCATTAGGGGCCGCTCATGGAAAGCAGCGCCGCCTGTGATATAGGCCGAAGACCCTTCGTTCATTGTTGTTATATCTCATAAGTCTATTCTGATATGCTTTACTGGCTTAACCTATGATAATAAGCAGTTGGTTCAGTTTATAAGCCAAGGCCGTACTCAATGGACACCGTTACCCTAACCCTCGTTTTTGCCATTCTGGCGATGTGGCTTAGCTTTACCTGCGCACTGGTCGTGGTGTATTTGCTTCTCAGCGGCCAGCCCGCCGGGGCGGCCTCTTCTGGCAATGCGGCGGGAGAAGACAGTAATAGGGGAAGCGAACCCGATAAAAACGCCCCTATGCTGGTGAATGATAGCGGCGTCGCCTGGGGAGTGCAGGTGCTCTTCGAAGACCCATCGACCGCTACCAATCAGCGCCTGATCAACGTACTGGCTTCTCTAGGGGCCGAGTATGAGAGTGCCACTAAGGTCTATACAGTCTCGGGAGAGACGTCGCGCACGCCCATCGTGGTTGAAAACGCCGCGGCCCCTGCGCCGCTACCGGCGCCAGACGATGTCGATAGCCCCTATATAGTAAAGGGCGTAAGCGTTCAGATCCGCGCGAATAGCGAGGTGATGAAACCCGGCAAGCTGCAGCTAGCGCGCTTGGTCAAAATCGCCAAAGCGGTGACCCGAGTGGGGGGGACCGTGGTGGATGCCCAGAAAGCGCCGATTACTAAAGCGGGTTTCAAGGCCGTGATTGCCGGTAAGGCCAGAATGTAGCCGCGTCGCTTCAATCGTGCTGTTGGCCGCTCCCCGGTTTGCTGAGGCAGGCGGATCTGGGCAGCAACGAAAAAGGCAGCCTGTGGCTGCCTTTTTCGTTGCTGCTTTTCCTTGGGAGTGCAATAGGGAGGCGCTATGAACGCCCCCGATAAAGCAGTCCCTTAGTGCGCCAATGTAAGCGGCTGGTGTTCACCGGTTACCTTGAAGCGGCTGACCATACTGGCCATGTCGCTGGCCTGGTCATCCAGTGCACTGCTCGCCGTGGCGACCTGTTCTACCAACGCCGCGTTTTGCTGGGTGACTTCGTCCAGCTGGGTCAATGCCTGATTGATCTGCTCGATCCCGGAGGACTGTTCCGCCGTGGCGGCGGAGATTTCCGCGACCAGCGCGGCGGTGTGCTGGGCGCGTTCGGCAATGGTTTTGAGCGTGTCGCTGGTCGAGGTCACCAGGTTTTCGCCTTCCTGAATGCTTTCGACGTTATGGTGGATGAGCTGGCGAATCCGTTTGGCTTCTTCGGCGCTACGGCTGGCCAGGTTGCGTACTTCCGCTGCGACCACGGCGAAGCCGCGGCCCTGCTCACCCGCCCGCGCCGCTTCCACAGAAGCATTCAATGCCAAAATGTTGGTTTGGAAGGCGATGCCGTCGATCGCTTCGATGATCGCGGTGACCTGCTGGTTGGCTTGGTGGATTTGCTCCATGGCCAGGCGGGCCCGCTCGGCGATATCGTTGGCCGCGTTGGCCTGCTCGGCCATGTCCTGGGTGGAGTGGCTTGCCTGTTGCGCGGTGCTCGCGCTTTGCTTAACGGTTGCCGTGATTTGCTCCATGCTGGTCGCCGTTTCCACCAGTGAGGAGGACTGTTCTTCGGTGCGCTGCGCCAGATCCGCATTGCCCTTGGCGATCTCTTTGCTGGCCACTTCGACGGACTGTGCGCCCTGTTTGATACTGGCGACCAGCTCTTCTGTTTTGGCCGTCGACTCATTGAACGCTAGGTAAAGCCTTGAAAGTTCATCGCTGCCGGGAACGGTCAAACGCTGGGTGAGATCGCCGCCTCGGGTTTGAATGTTGTGAAGCGCAGCATTTAAAGGCCTTACGATGCTGCGCACGATCAGGATGGAAAGCACGATGGCCAGCACCGCGGCGGCCAGCGTTAAAATCAGATAAGACGTCAGCTCGCTCACCGCATCGTCGCGAAGGCCACTGGCGGTCTCGAGCAGCTGTTCGGCCGCGCTTTGTCCGACTCCGGCCAACTGGTCGATCAAACGGGTTTGCTGCTCGAACCACTGCTGGTGATCCACATTGAAGTTACCGGCGGTTCCTTGCGCTATGGCGATACCGCGCATGTCGCTCAAGGTTTGGGCCAGGGGGCTTGTCAGTATCTCATCGAGTTCGCTTTGAAGCTCTGCGTTGGAGAGTTTGTTGAACGTGCTTACGTATGCCTGAGAGCGGCCGGTTAGCGAAAGCAGGTTGGCGTACGTGGCGGGCAGCAGGGTGTCGACACTGAACGCGGTGGTCAGCACCGCGCGCTCGATCCCGGCCAGTTCCTTGATATTCAGGAGGCTGTAATAGGCGTTGAGCTGCCGGACGATCTCGCCACGCTCGACACTAAAGGTCAATGCGCTAACGATATCGATCAACAGGGTATTGATGTTCGTGTAGTAGGCAGTCGATTGTTCACCCGCAATGGCCAGCTGATCGATACGCTGGCGATACGACGCCAACTCACTCAGCAGGGCGCTCGCCTGATCTACTTGCGCTCGCACTGCTGTATCATCGCTGGTAAAAGTCAGGGTATTCGAATAGAGGTTGAAGTCCTCAAACTTCGCGTCGGTTTGACGCCGCTGTTCTGGCAGCTCCGCACGAAAGTTTTGGCCCTCACTGCCTAGAAAAGCCGCTGACATTCCTCGTTCGCGTTGAAGCTCGTGAACCAGAACGCCGGCCTGCTGACTAAGCTCCGTCATTTCTTGAAGATGGCCCATTTCGGAGGCTATGTCCTCACGTTCTAAAATGCCCGTTACCGCCAGCCAAGCCATGGCGAGCAAGGGTAACGCTAGGGTCATGGCAAATTTACGTCCCATGGATATACGATGTAGTGCCTTTTGCATGGCGGTTTCTCGTCTGAAAAAAGGTGGCCTACCGAGGCTGACAGGAGGGCGGCAAGGGAAGATGCGCACAGTCCTTTCAATGGTATCGGCTTTAGGTCCGCACTCTTGACGAGAGAAAAAAGCCGTTAAAAAAATCCATGATATAGATCAATATTTTTTAAAATTTACGGCTGATTTTTTGGCTTTAACGCTATTCGGGGAGGCTCTCGGGCGTTTTGATACGAAAGGATCGTCTCTCCTGATATGTTTTGCTGATTTATTGTTTTAACTTATATCAAATAGTAAGTTTAACTTTAAGCGATTTTCTCCTGATAGTTTAGTAATGTGAGGAGGTCGTTTAGTGGAGTAAATATATTGTATTTTTATTTTAATTTTATAAGCAATTGATTTTTATAATAAATTTATTTTAAAAAGACGTCAAAATCAATAAGCTGGGGAAAATGAGGAAGTTGAGGCTGTCATTATAACGTGCGTTAGTAATTAGTGTTTCAAGGGTTGCAAGCCTGCCTGTATTGGCTACTTTTGTTATTACACAGTTAGTAACGTTTTAAAAAGCTTCTAGATCTGAAGTTTAATCATACAAGGAGTGGATTAGATGACAGTCACCAACACACCTCTTAACGTTGTGACCGCTCATAAACAGTATAGCGAGATGGGCGATATGGCCTCTACCCAAAGCGTGAAAGAGCAGGATTTATATCCTACGCGTCTTTCCAAAAAGCCCGCCTCACTCACCCAGCCGCGCCGTGATGCAGTGGTGAAAGGCGGTGAGCTAAGCGGACCGCTATCCAAAGCGCAGCTCGATGAGTTCGAGCGTAAAGGGTTTTTGTTTATCCCTAACCTGATTAGCGGCGACGAGCTCGACGAGCTTTGCGATGACATCACCGAGCTTATGAACACAGACGAATTCCGCAACCGGGAATTCAGTATTACCGAGCCGGAAAGTAACGAGATCCGCTCGCTCTTTGCGGTGCATAAGCTCTCTGAGCGGCTGGGCCAGCTTGCAAATGACGAGCGCGTGGCAGGCGCCGCCCGCCAGATCATCGGTGATGACCCCTACGTGCATCAGTCGCGTATCAATTACAAGCCGGGCTTTGCTGGTAAAGGTTTTGATTGGCACTCGGATTTCGAAACCTGGCACGCGGAAGACGGCATGCCGAACATGCATGCCGTGAGTGCTTCGCTGATCCTGACCGATAATCATGAGTTCAACGGACCGCTGATGCTGATCCCCGGTTCGCACAATGAGTTCGTACCGTGTTTGGGTGAAACCCCGGAGGATAACCACAAGAGCTCATTGAAAGCGCAGGAAGTGGGCGTTCCCAGCGCCGAGGCGCTGACAGAGCTTGTAGACAAATACGGTATCGAGGCGCCCAAGGGCAAGGCAGGGGGCTTATTGTTGTTCGATTGCAACACCCTTCACGCCTCCAACGCGAACCTGTCGCCAGACCCGCGCAGCAACGTGTTCTTTGTTTTCAACCGCCCGGATAACCGTTGCGGCGAGCCCTTCGCGGCACCCAAGCAGCGCCCCGGCTTTTTGGCCCATGGTCCTGACGGCGGCTGGTCGCCGGAATAAGGTTGAATGCCTTGACTGCCAGGGCGTGCATTTAAAAGAAAGGCTCGGGTCTAAATAGCACCGCCCGAACCAGGCTTCACGGCTGGTTCGGGCGGTTTTTTATTGAGACAAAGGTCGTTGACTCAGGATGGGGCGGATGACGAGTGACTATTCACTGCTTTTTGGATCTGCCTTGTCATTCTCCTGATCAATATTTTTCTTGTGTGCTTTCTTCTCCTTGACGACCTGAGCACCGGAAAAAGGCGCATTCTTCATGGAGGTGTTGTGTGCCGGCGACGTTGAATGGTTCTTTTGGCCATCTACGTTTTCGTCAGGCCGATAAGGCTTTGGCTTTTGGGTGTGCGAGCCTTCTTGCGGTGCCTCCTCGCTATTGGGCACGTCTCTCTCCATTAGCCGTTCGGCTTCTTTAACGTCACCACGTTTTTGATCGCTGCGTTGATCGTTCATCGGAATACTCCATTGCGGATGAGAAGCAATTTAAAAGGTAGTATCTTCTTTTTATTTATCAATCGTTATTTAGGGGTTTTCGAATGTTCTAGAATAAAAAAATATTAATGTAGGTTATCTTATTGCTGAGCATTGACAGGTTCTAATGATATTTATTGAACTATCCTGTCGTTTACCAGCTCTTAGCTTTAAGTTGGCGCTTATTTTTTCATGACGTGTTTTTCTAAGGATACTTTTATAAATATAGCTTTCTAAATATGGTTAGCTGATAACGCTTGTCGATTTTTATTAAAGTTATTCGATAGAAAGATCTCATTTGAGATGGATAAGCGCTCAATGGGTATGGAGAAGGTCTTTATTTATACTGAAGTAGCTGGCGCTTGAGCGGAAATCGTTTTTACTGGAATG
Source organism: Vreelandella mediterranea (assembly GCF_970647075.1). Lineage (NCBI taxonomy): Bacteria > Pseudomonadati > Pseudomonadota > Gammaproteobacteria > Oceanospirillales > Halomonadaceae > Vreelandella > Vreelandella mediterranea. The sequence continues at coordinate 533,391 of NZ_OZ310198.1, forward strand.
TTGTTAAGACATGCGTAGTCATTAATACGTATAACGCTTTTAAATCGAGGAGTAAGCACCATGGAAAACAGACATCTTTTGGACTGGCTTCGAGATGCCCACGCGATGGAGAAACAGGCCGAGCAAATGCTAAGCGCTCAGGCGCGGCGGCTTGAAAGCTACCCTGAACTTCAAAAGCACATCGAGCAACATATAGATGAAACGCAAGGTCAGGCCCGAAAACTCGAGCACTGTATTGGGCTTTTGGATGCCAACACATCTACCATCAAGGATATTGGCGCGCAGATGATGGCGTTCGGCCAAGCCATTGGCGCAATGACGGCTGAGGACGAAGTGATCAAAGGCAGTATTGCTTCTTACGCTTTCGAGCATTTCGAGATCGCCTGCTATAAGGCGCTCATCGCAGCGGCGGATATGGCAGGAGAAGCGGAGATATCACAAATTTGTCATGAGATCCTCGAAGAGGAAGTCGCTATGGCGCAGTGGTTGAATAAGCACCTCGAAGATACGACGCGTGACTTTTTAGAGCGTTCGGACAGCGAGAGCCTGCGCTCTAAAACGTAGCCTTGGAATTGGCCTATAACGCTAGTGGCATTGAAACGATCACCCCGGCTTGCCGCCGGGTTTTTTTATAATTCATTATTCGATTATGTGGTTTTTATTAACCTTTTATAATGTTTTAGGGGTTGAATCGAGTTATTTAGCTTTTATTAAAGCCTTTCTTTTCAATAACATAGGTTATGACTTTTGCGTGCTTTATTCTTTGACAAAAAAAGCCTTTTTGTTTAATCATTTAGCCGCGATCGAAAGATACAAGGACTTTAGAAATACAGGCTGAGTAGTCGGTGCATTTTATTAACATTTATTAATAATATTCTCTTTGGTCAGGGTTAGACCTGGTTATGAGTGTTGCTATATTTTTCGTCCATTTGGCTGTTCCGTTATATATGTGTACGCGCCCTGTATTTTGTCTTTTAAAATCATAACTTTTGTATAGCGGTAATGGAGTGTTGAGAATGCGTAGCAGGTATGGCGCTGATGGACAGGATTTGATGAAAGATAGTAGTTATACTTCGTCGCCAAACACTATTGTAAAGCATGAGAAAAATATCTCGCTTGCGAAAGCGCTAAGTCTTTATGGCGTTGTTAGCGAGAAATCCAATGAGCTGTTGACTCGAATTGCTGTCAAAAAAGTCGAGCTAAAGCGCCACCAGAAGCTGTTTTTTCTACAGGAAGGGAAGCCCAAACTTTTTATCGTTAAAAAGGGATGGGTCAGTATTTGCCAATCAGTTAAAAATCACGGGCAGGATATATGTAACGTTTATATGCCTGGCGATATTGTAGGTCTGCGTGAAAGTTTTTTCGACACTAACGATGTTGCCATAGTGGCGCTACAAAACTGCGAGCTGGAGCGTGTGTCCGCTGAAGAGGTTCACGCACTGTTTGAAATACACGATGACATAAGAAAGGCGATTATTTCTTATGTCATGGTCAATGACAATATCGCCATTGCACGGTTAAGAAGCTGCACCCACCACAAGGCGGAAGAGCGAGTCGCCCACTACCTGCTCGAAGTATATGCCCGCTACCGGTTCAAGCAGGCGAGCGATACAGACTTTTTCACGCTTCCCATTACTCAAGAGGTCATTGGTGAGCTTTTAGGAATGACCAGCGTGCACGTTAGCCGCTGTATGACCACGCTGGAGCAGAAAAAGCTGATCCGAAAAAATCGTGCCGCCATAAAACTGCTCGAACCCGAGCGTTTGATTGAGGCAACGGGCTTTGACGAGCGGCTGATTTATGGGCATGTGTACTCGAACTGAGATGTTCTGCTTTGTACCGGTCATGCAAGCGGCTTAGGCTCTGTTTGAAAAGTGCCTGCGCTCGACAATACGGCGTTAAAAATTGGCTCAAAATACTCATTTACACGTGTAAACTCCGTTTTTTCGCCAATTTTTGCCTTGTCTTGTCTTCGCTCGTCGACTTTTCAGACAGACCCTAGAAATACCATGATAAACCGATACTGACCTCTTCGGCACGCTCGTCGTGTTCTATACCGATGCGGGCGTCCAGTGATTTGTCGATCGCCAAACGGTGCTGCAGTTGCCAGTGGGTACGCCGCCCGGCCGCGCCCTTGAACGAGTCGGTATGCGTGGCCTGTAGCAGGGTACGCTGGGCCGCGCTCCACTCGGTCAGTACGCCCAGTTGGGCTGATGGGGCAACCGCGCCCGATTGATAGCGCTCTGTACGTGCCTGGCCGCCCACCATGGCAAAGGGCAGGTAGCGCCCAACACGAAACGACTTCCCCGCTAAAAGTGTTGTATGTGCCTCCAGGCAGCCATGGCAGGCAAGGTTCGAGCGTTCGATACCGCCGGATGCGTGCCAGGCGGCACTGGGCAAGGTGGGTAGTGGAACGCTCTGGGCGTGCAAGTTGGTGATATGAAACAGTGATAGCCGACGCAGGCGGGCGGTCTCATCGGTAAGGGATAACTCGACGCGGCCAATCTCGAGCGCGGCGTTGGGCATTCGGGTGGTATTGCTATCCAGCAAATCGTATTGCAAGGGCCTTAATGTCAGGCGCAAAGCCTCGCCCTGTTCGTCGTTGTAAAGCCCCTCAACGCGTACCAGGGAAGAGGGCGTGGCCTCGTGTAACGGTGTTAACGCTCCAGGTGCTTGTGAAGTGCTTGCCTGGGGGAGGGCCAGGCGCGCTTGAAGCAATCGGCGTTCGGTTTCGGCCTGGTTGGGCGCATCACCGGCTTGCTTTAGAAACGCGGCATGACTTAGCAAAGTATCCAGCACGCGGGCCTGGCTTGCCGCGGGCAATGCCCGCAATACCGTGCTGTTGAGTTCGAGTTTCTCTATGTCCGGCCAGGTACTGGGTACAGCCTGCTGCTCCTGACGGTTGAGTGCCTGGTAGTGGCGTTCGGTTTGCAGGCGCCGCGAGGGCACGTGCCGTGTCTCCTGGAGTAGTGGCTGATTGTCCCCTTGTGTTTCGCCGATAGCGCGTATCAGCGTTTCCGGTGCCACCCAGAGCGCGCGGCCAGGCGTCAGGTCCCGGTCAATGACGAGCTCGAGGGTACGGGCAATGCGTGAGGCGCAGTTCTGGGTAAGAAACAGGTAGTCGAAATGCTGGCTGCGGATTTCATAAAGATGCGCTATCAGAAGCTCGCGCTTCTCTAGCGGTAGATTGAGTCGGTAGTGCCATAGATCGCGCATCTCGCGCTCACTGTAGACCGTGTTATTACGGTAAAAAGAGGCGTGAGAGTAGCGGGCTTCGTAGCCGCCCAGCATCCCCTTGGCCATATAGGTTACAAGACCGTCATCCGCTGGAACATCGGCGCCGAAGTTGAAGCTTGTATCAAGAAGCCGTGAGACCGAGGTCGCGCCATCTTCGTCGCTTTTTTCCAGGTGTAGCATCAGGTGACCAAAGAAAGAGGCAGGGTTACCCAGATAACCCGAGGCAAACATCAGCCCGACTTCTGAACCACCATAACGGCTCTGCCAGTCATCCCATTCGGGGCAGGACGCTTCAGGCCACTGCTCGCCGGTCATTTGGGTCAGCCAGCGCGCACGAGCGGGAAACCGACAGCGCGCGTGGGGTTCACGTGCTCGAGCGGGCAGGCGCAGGGCCGCAAGCGTTGCGGCAAGCTCTGCTTGCGGGTCGAACGGGCCATTCTCGGCCAGGAAGAAAGCGTCATCCAGTACGGCGCTGCGCGGCTGGCTAAACGTGCCCGCTCGGTCAAAGTGCAGCAGCGAATGCCACTGTGGATGATTAGAAAGCGCGAGTTGTGCGCCTTGACTAACGCCCACGTAAAGAGACAGGCACGCTGAAAGCGCTACCAGAAGGCGTCGCATGGCAAACTCATCCTCACATTGATCGGTCGAGCGGGGTGGGAATAGCGAGACCGAACGTTCATCGGCCCCGCAGTGTCACTTAGCTAGCAAAACAGCTAACGGTGGCTTGGTTCAGGCTGGTGTAAAATTGAAAGGCTTTATCGGCGTGGGCCTGGTCGGCGTAACCGGTAGACGCGGTGCTGGCTTGCAGATCGGTGCGCAACTGGCTCACTACCTCTTGCTGAGCGCTGGCCGAGCAGTCCATCAGGCCAAGGGCGGCAGTCAAATGCTCACCTTCACCCATGGCGGTTTCCATGGCCAACTGGTCGTAAGTGGTGTCGATGAACTGGGCCACTTCGATTTCCTTGCTGCTGCAGGTATCCGGCGAAATGGTCGCAGATGTCACAGCGGTAGAGCCCGAGTCCCAGATAACGTTTGAGAGTGCCGCTGCTGTGGTGTTGTTATCAAAAATCGCGGCGCCAATACCGCAATGCTGCCAAGGGTTAATATCCTGGCTCGTTTCTGCAGCGGCGGTGCTGGTACCCATTACCATCAGGCAGCCGGTCAGCGTGGCGGCAGAAAGCGTCATTAGTTTCATTTTTTCTAGTTCCCTTGTTCAAGTATGACGACCTTGTTCAGCGCTTCATCAGGAGGGCCGTCGTCTCCCAATAAGATTTACATCGTTGCCGACACCGGCGGGCTCTATTAACGAAGGTAGCCACGGCAATCGAGATTGCAAAGTATAATTAGCCAATTTGTAATTGTAAGTATACTTTGATTATTAATGATTGTTAATATTGACTTTTTTATTCGCCAGCAGTAAAGGTGTTCGGGTTGGCTTGGAAAAGCAGCGCTGGCGGCGCGGTGCGCGGGTGGCCTTGACGTTCTTGGCAAAAAAGCGGGGGAGGGTTGTCGTACAGGTAGTCGGGTGGGGTAGACTAATGCGCCTGTCGTTGAGTATGCGGCACGTATAATGAGAAGGAGAGTACCCGCCATGCGTTTTGTTCCACAGTTTACCGATGGCCAGGAATTTCCCCACGCGCTGGGTAAGGTCGTGTGCGTTGGCCGTAACTACGCCGACCACGCCAAAGAGCTGCAAAATCCTGTTCCGAGCGAGCCGTTGCTGTTTATCAAGCCGGCGACCAGCGTGGTCGATATTACCAAACCGTTGGATCCTCCCTTCTCCCGCGGTGATGTGCACTATGAAGCCGAGCTTGCGCTGCTGATCGGCGAAACGCTGACCCACGCGACCCACGAACAGGCCGAGCGCGCTATTGTCGGCATTGGCCTGGCGATGGATCTAACCCTTCGCGACGTGCAAACCCAGCTCAAAGAGAAGGGCCACCCCTGGGAAACCGCCAAGGCCTTTGACGGGGCGTGCCCGCTCTCGGCGTTTTTGCCGCTTAGCCGGGTGCCCAACTGGAACGCGCTGACGTTTACGCTCGATATCAACGGCGAGCAGCGCCAGTACGGCGAAGGCGCGGATATGCTGTTTGCGATCCCGACGCTGGTGGCGGAAATGAGCCGCCATTTCACCCTGGAGCCTGGGGATGTGATCTTGACCGGCACGCCGGCGGGTGTCGGCGAGCTGCCTCGTGGCGCGGCGCTCAAACTGACGCTGACCGGCGGGCTCGAGGTGAATACCACCGTCGTCGAATAAAAGCAGGCATTAAAAACGCCGCCGACCCTTGGGGCCGGCGGCGTTTTTGCGTCTGCGCTACATGTTTGCCGTTCGAGCGTCATTCAAGCTAGAGGCCCATCATTCAAGATAGGTGTAGCCTTCAAGCCCTTCGTTGAGGCTCGCGGCGAAGCTCTCTTGTTCGGCCTCGGAGAAACCACTTCTGGTGAGTTGGTCGAACAGTTTGCGCTTGAGGGCCGCGGCGTCAAAGTTCACGTAGCCCAGCACGTTGGCCACCGTATCGCCGGCTTGCGGGTTGGAGAGCACCCACTCGCCGTTCTGGCCCAGGGCGGCGTCGACGGAGTCGGTGTCGCCAAACAGGTTGTGCAAGTCGCCCAGAATCTCCTGATAGGCGCCCACCAGGAAAAAGCCGAGCCAGCGCTCTTCGTTTTCGGGCCACTCGGGTAGCGGCAGGGTGCTTTCAACGCCCTGGCCGTCCACGTAGCTGTCGATACGCCCGTCGGAGTCGCAGGTAATGTCCTGAATCACCGCGCGGCGGGTGGGCGCCTCGTTCAGCCCGGTCAGTGGCAGCACCGGGAAGATCTGCTCGATCCCCCAGACATCCGGCACCGACTGGAACAGCGAGAAGTTCACGAAAAGCTTGTCGGCGAGTTTCTCGGCCAGCTCATCCATGATCTCGCGGTGGGCGCGGTTGCGGGTATCCAGCTGGCCGCGCAGGCGCGCGCAGGTCGCCATATAGAGGCGCTCGCCCTGGGCGCGGGCGTCGATGTTGGAAAGCCCCATTACGAAGCGTTCGTGCAGCTCGCTGACCGCCTGTAGCACGTCGTGCCAGGCTTCGACCAGCACGCGGGGCTCCTGAGCGCTCTCGAGCTGGTCGAAAACGCGCCAGAGCGCTTCCACCTGGGGGTCGTCCTGTTGTTCGCGCACCGGTGGGGTGTCGTCGATGCGCTCCTCGCCGATCACGTTGGTGATTAGTACCGCGTGGTGGGCGGTCAGCGCCCGGCCGGATTCACTGATCAGGTGCGGGGCGGGCAAGTTCGCCTCCTGGCAAAGCTGAGCGAAGGCGTTGACCACGTTGCGGGCGTACTCGCGCATCGAGTAGTTCACCGAGCAGTCACTTCTCGAGCGCGTGCCCTCGTAATCGATCCCCAGGCCGCCGCCCACGTCCACCGTATCCACCGGCGCGCCCAGGGCGATCAGGTTCTGGTAGAAACGGGCGCACTCGCGCAGCCCGCGCTGAATATCGCGAATGTTGGCGATCTGCGAGCCCAGGTGGAAGTGCACCAGCTGCAGGCTTTCCAAAGCGTTTTGGCTTCGCAGGGTGTCGACCACCTGCAGAATCTGGCTGGCGGTGAGACCGAACTTGGATTTCTCGCCGCCGGTGTTTTGCCATTTGCCTTTGCCCACCGAGGCGAGCCGGGCGCGCAGGCCGATACGCGGGGTCACCTCGAGCGCGCGGGCCTCTTCGAGAATCATCGAAAGCTCGGAGAGCTTTTCGACCACGAGATACACCTTGTGACCGAGCTTTTCGCCCAGCAGCGCCAAGCGCACGTACTCGCGGTCTTTGTAGCCGTTGCAGACGATCAGCGAAGAGCCGGCATCCGAGAGCGCCATCACGGCGATAAGCTCGGGCTTGCTGCCCGCTTCCAGGCCCACGCGGCCGCTGCCGCGCTCGGCGGTGGCGAGTATTTCCTCCACCACGCGGCGCTGCTGGTTCACCTTGATGGGATACACCGCGGTATAGCCGCCGGCGTAGTCCGCTTCCTGCATGGCACTGTCAAAAGCGCTGCAAAGCTGCTCGACCCGGTCGTGAAGAATATCGCTAAAGCGCACCAGTACCGGTAGACGAAGCCCGGCGTTTTGCAGCTCCCGGGTCAGCGTACTGAGCGCAAGTGCCGGGCCCTCGGCGTCGCTGCCCAGCGGGCGCACCAGCGCCTGGCCCTGCTCGTTGACGTCGAAATAGCCGCTGCCCCACTGGTCGATGTTCCAGGTGCGGCGCGCGCGCTGGGCGGCGCTTTGGGAGCTTGAAGAGTCACTCATTCATCAATGGCCTCAGGCAGCGGCAAGGCCCCGTGGGCGATGCGTGCCTTCAAGATGGTGCGAAAACGCTCCGGGTCGTGGGGCGTCAAATCGTGGGCCGGCGGGTCGACATAAACGACCAGAAGGCGCGAGAGCCAGTAACGAAGCGCGGTCATGCGCAGCATCGTCGGCCACAGCGCACGCTCTTGCGCGGTGAAGGGCCGCCGCGCCATGTACGCCGATAAAAGGGTGTCGTAACGCTCGGCGTTGAGCGTGCCGTCTTCATCGGTTGCCCAGTCGTTGATCACGATGGCGACGTCGAATAAGAGCTCGCCGGTGCAGCCGTTGTAAAGATCGATAATACCGCCAAGCCGGTCGCCCTCGAACAGCGTGTTATCACGAAACAGGTCGCCGTGAAGCGCCCCGGTGGGCAACGCATCCGCCTGGCCAAACGCGCTTTGAAAGTCGTCGACCTCGTCTTTCATCAGCGCTTGATCGGCGGGGCTCAAATACGCCAGCACCTTGTGGTGTACCGCCTCCAGCCAGTTTAGATCCCGCGGGTTGGGGCGCTGCCCCGGAAAATGTTGGGAGACCACGTGCAATTGGCCCAGCGCCTCGCCCAGCGCCCGGCACTGCGCCAAATTGGGGCTGGCGGGGTGGCGCCCCGGCATACGGGGAAACAAAAGCGCCGGCTTGCCCGCCAGGCTTTGTAGCGCCGTACCGTGATGGTCGTGCACCGGGCCGGGTACCGGAATGCGGTGCTCGTCCAGGTAATCCATCAGGTCGACGAAAAACGGAAGCTCTTCGTGCTCGCCTTGCTCGAAAAGGGTCAATACCAGCTCCCGCTGGTCGGTCGTGACGAAAAACGTCGAATTCTCCGTGCCGCCGGCCACGCCCTCCAGCGCGACCAACCGGCCCACGTCGAATCGTTCCAGAAAAGTGGCGACCTGCGCGTCGCTAAGCGGGGTGAATACAGCCATCGTTTTCTCGCCCGGGGTTTGGTTGGCTCATTGTAGCGACTCGACTCGCCAGTTGGCAGCGTTATGGTGATTTCCTCGCCGTACCCATTCTGCACCCTGGCCCACGAACGCGTATCATGGCCGCCCACAGCTTGCGTTTTGGCCTATAGTGACCACCATTAACGCTCAAGCGATACCGCTCATTTCACCCGATCTGCAATAGGGACTGGTTATGGCCCGCGCTCCAATCGTGCTCGTCGATGGCTCTTCGTATTTGTACCGCGCCTTTCACGCGCTGCCTCCGCTCAATGCCTCCAACGGCCAGCCCACCGGCGCCGTGAAGGGCGTTTTGAACATGCTCAAGCGGCTCATCAAGGACTACCCCCAAAGCCCCATGGCGGTGGTGTTCGACGCGCCCGGCAAGACCTTTCGCGACGAGATGTACAGCGAGTACAAGGCCCACCGCCCGCCCATGCCGGACGACCTGCGCGGCCAAATCCAGCCGCTGCACGACTGCGTCAAGGCGCTGGGTCTGCCGCTTTTGTGCATCGAAGGCGTAGAAGCGGACGACGTGATCGGCACGCTCGCCTTTCACGCAACACAAGCCGGGCGCGACGCGGTGATCTCCACCGGCGACAAGGACATGGCGCAGTTGGTCAACGCCCATATCACCCTGGTCAACACCATGAAGGACGAGACCCTGGATGTGGCGGGCGTGGAAGACAAGTTCGGCTTGCCGCCGTCCTTGATCATCGATTTTCTCGCGCTGATGGGCGACAAGGTGGATAACATCCCAGGCGTGCCCGGGGTGGGCGAGAAAACCGCGATCGGCCTTTTGCAGGGCATGGAAGGTGGGCTCGATACCATTTATGGTGATCTGGATAAGATCAAAACGCTGAGCTTTCGCGGCGCCAAGACGCTGCACAAAAAGCTCGAGGAGCACCGCGACCAGGCCTACCTTTCCTACCAGCTCGCCACTATCAAGACCGACTGTGAGCTGCCGGTGGGCCTCGATGATCTCGACATCGCCCACCCGGACCGGGAAAAGCTCACCGAGCTCTATCAGATGCTGGAGTTCAAGCAGTGGCTGGTGGAGCTGCTCGAGGGCAAGGATGAAGGCGTCGACGACGTGAAAGGCGGCGAACCGGCCCCGAGTGAGGCCGGGGAGGCCGAACCCACCCCCAGCGCGACGCGGGAAGACCACGTCATCACCGACCAAAAAGAGTTCGATGCGTGGCTCGAGCGGCTTACAAAGGCCGATCGGTTCTGTTTCGATCTGGAAACCACCAGCCTTAACTACATGGAGGCGGAGATCGTCGGCGTGGGTCTTTGCCTGCAGGCGGGGGAGGCGGCCTATATACCGTTGGCCCACGACTACCTCGACGCCCCGGCCCAGCTCGACCGGGCTGCGGTGCTCGAAGCGCTCAAGCCGATTCTGGAAGGCGAGAAAACCGTCAAGATCGGCCAGAACCTGAAGTACGATATCTCCGTGCTCGCCAACTACGACATTTCAGTTGCCGGCCCCCTGGCGGACACCATGTTGGCTTCTTATGTACTGAACTCCACCGCCACCCGCCACGACATGGATTCCCTGGCGCTCAAGTACCTCGGCGAGAAAACCATCTCGTTCGAGGAGATCGCCGGCAAGGGCGCCAAGCAGCTCACCTTCAATCAGATCGCGCTGGAAGAAGCCGCGCCCTACGCCTGCGAAGACGTGGACATCACCCTGCGCCTGCACGACACCCTGCGCCCGCTGGTCGAAAAAGAGGGCCGCCTGGCCGAGGTGCTCGACCGGCTTGAGCTACCGCTGATTAAGGTGATTTCGCGCATCGAGCGCAACGGCGTGGCCATCGATGACGAGCGCCTTCACACGCAAAGCCAGCAGCTCGACACGCGCATTCGCGAGCTCGAGCAAAAGGCGTTCGAGCTTGCCGGTCGGGAGTTCAACCTGGGCTCGCCCAAGCAGCTCGGCGAGATCCTGTTCGATGAGCAAAAAATCCCGGTGCTCAAGAAAACCCCGAAGGGCGCCCCGTCTACGGCGGAAGCCGTGCTCGAGGAGCTGGCGCTGGACTACCCGCTGCCCAAGGTGATCATGGAGCACCGCGGGCTTTCCAAGCTCAAATCCACCTACACCGATAAGCTTCCACGCTTGATCAACAAGCAGAGCAAGCGGGTGCATACCAGCTACCACCAGGCGGTGACCGCCACCGGGCGGCTATCGTCCTCCGACCCGAACCTGCAGAACATTCCCATTCGCACAGAAGAGGGGCGCAAGATTCGCCAGGCGTTCGTCGCCCGGCCCGGCTACAAGATCGTCGCCGCCGACTACTCGCAGATCGAGCTGCGCATCATGGCGCACCTGTCCGAGGACAAGGGCCTTCTGGAAGCGTTCGCCGAAAACCGGGATATCCACACCGCCACCGCCGCCGAGGTCTTCGGCACGGCGCTTGATAAAGTCAGCAATGAGCAGCGCCGCAGCGCCAAGGCGATCAACTTCGGGCTGATCTACGGCATGAGTGCCTGGGGGCTGGGTAAGCAGCTACACATCGAGCGCAATCAGGCGCAGACCTACATCGACCGCTATTTCGACCGCTACCCGGGCGTGGCCCGCTATATGGAGCGCATTCGCACCCAGGCCGGTGAAGACGGCTTCGTCGAGACCGTACTGGGGCGGCGCCTGTACCTGCCGGAGATCCACTCGCAAAACCGCAACCGCCGTCAGGGCGCCGAGCGCACCGCGATCAACGCCCCCATGCAGGGTACCGCGGCGGACATCATCAAGCAGGCGATGATCGACGTCGACGCCTGGCTCGCCGAGGGTGAATTCGACGCGCTGATGGTCATGCAAGTACACGATGAGCTGGTGTTCGAGGTGAAGGAGACCCAGGTAGAGTCGTTCATCCAACAGGTGCAAAAACGCATGCAAGGCGCGGCGGAATTGAAAGTACCGCTGATCGTCGAGGCCGAAACCGGCGATAACTGGGACGAGGCGCACTAGCCACTGACCCCGAATTACCGCCGCCTATCCTGGGCGGCGGTACGTAGCTCAATAACCGATCATTACGCTCGGCAGGCCCGTCACCAGCACCGGGAAGAATGCCATCAGCAGGCAGGCGAGCAGAATCAGCGCGCAGAAGGGAATCACCGCCTTGTAGAGATCGACGATTTCCACCCCGGGCGGGGCGACGCCTTTAAGATAAAACAGCGCGTAGCCGAAAGGCGGGGTGAGGAAGGACGTTTGCAGTACCACGGCCACCATCACCACGAACCAGAGCGGATCGATTCCCATTTGTTGGATGATCGGCAGCATGATGGGAAAGCTCAGCAGCACGATGCCGGTCCAGTCCAGAAACATGCCCAGCACGAACACCAACAAAAACATCATGATCAGCGCCCCGGTCGTGCCGCCGGGCATCGCCAGCAGCAAGTCCTGTATCACCTGCATGCCGCCGCCCCGGGAGAATACGCCGGTAAAGGCGGTGGCGCCCACCAGCACCAGCATCACCATGGTGGTGGTCTTGCCCGCGTCGATCAGCGTACGGTAACAGGTCGAGAGCTTACGGTCGCCGAAGATCAAAAAGAGCAGAAAGGCGATGAAAACGCCGATCGCCGAGGCCTCGGTGGCCGTCGCAATACCGGTAAACAGCGCCCCGAGCACACCCAGAATCAGCGCCATGGGCGGCACCACGTACTTGCCCAGCATCTTGAGAAGCTCGTGCGTGCTGACCTCGTCGCGCTCCTCCTTTGGCACAGGCGGGCCGTAAGAGGGTTTGAAGTGGCAAACGAGCAACACGTAGAGCGCGTACATGGTGCCCAGCATCACGCCCGGCACCATGGCCCCGGCAAACAGAGCCCCGACCGAGACCGGCGAGTAGCTCGCCATCAGGATCAGCATGATGCTCGGCGGTATCAAAATCCCCAGGCAGCCACTGGCCATGATCACCCCGGCGCTGAGCTCCTTGTTGTAGCCGTATTTCAGCATCGGCACCAGTGCGATCATGCCCATCACCGCAATCGAGGCGCCGACGATACCGGTGGTCGCCGCCAGCAATATCGAGACGATCACCACGGTCAGTGCCAGCCCCCCGCGCAGGTTGGCCAGAAGCAGCCGCATGGCGTCGAACATGCGCTCGGTGACGCCGGAGTCGTTGAGAAACCGCGCCATGAGCACGAACAGCGGAATGGCCACCAGCACGTAGTTGTCCATGGCGTTGCCGAAGATATTGTTGATCAATGTACCCAGCACCCGCTCGCCGGGGCCGAGAAAGGCGCCGATCACCGCGACCCCGCCCAGCACGAAGGCCAGCGGGTGGCCCATGAAAAGCCCAACCAACAGCCCGCCGAACATCGAAAGCGCCAACAGTTCAGGACTCAGGTTCATAGCGCCTCTCCTCACGCAGGGCGATGAAAGCGCGCAGCACGATGGCGAAGGCCTGCAGCAGTATCAGTACGGCGGCCACCACGATCACGCCCTTGATGGGGTAGACGGGAATGGCCACCATGCCGTAGGTCGTCTCACCGCGACTGAAGGAGCGCTCGAAAAACAGCCAGCCGTATTTCAACAGCATCCAGATGAACGGCACGAAGAAGATCGCATAGCCCAGAAGGGTCAGCACCGCTTGGCGCTTTAGCGAGAGCAGGCGCTTGAGTACGTCCACTTCGACGTGGGCGTGGTGTTTCAAGCCGTAAGCGGCCATCAGCATGAAGTGGGCGCCGAACAGCATCTTGGTGACGTCGAACGCCCAGTCGCTGGGTCGGCCCAGGAAAAAGCGCGAGGCGATATCGAACAGCACGATCAGGGTGATGACGGCAATCAAGGGCGCGATGAGACGCCCAAAAAGCTCGTTCACGGCATCGATCGCCTTGGCAATGGCGTGCATGGAGAACCCTCCGCAGTCAGCAAAGCCGCCCCGTGGTTAGCGAAGCGGCCAACGCGCCTTATAGGCAGGCTTCGATCTCTGAAAGCGACGGCAGGCTCTCCATGGTCCGGCTCATGTTGAAGGGGGCGGAGACATCGCGCCAGGTGGCGTAGTCCTCCAAGTAGCTCACCATCGACTGGTAGACTTTGGCGTGGTCCGGGTTCTCGCAGGCGCCCTGAACGATCACCTCGTTGGTGACCTCCTGAATGCGCGCCAGGTCCTCCTCGGAGAACTGGTTGATGGTCACGCCGTCTTCGATGAACTGGCGGGTCGCCTCGTTGGACGCGCGCTCGGACCAGGCCAGCGACCAGGCCATGGTGGCGTCGGCGGCGATGCGCAGCTTTTCCTGGGTCGTCTCATCGAGCGCGTTCCAGGCCTCCATGTTGATCATCACGCCGAACACACTCGCGGACTGATGCCAGCCAGGCGTTGCCCAGTTGTCCGCCACCTCGGAAAAGCCCGCCTTGTAGTCCACGCCGGGGGTGGAGAACTCGCCGGCGTCGATCACGCCGCGCTCGATGGCCTGGTACACCTCGCCGCCGGCCAGGGTCACCTGGGAGCCGCCCAAGCGTTCGAGCACGCGCCCCTGGTCGCGGCCGGAAAGGCGCAGGCGCTTGCCTTCAAGGTCCGCGATGCTCGCGATCGGCGTGCGGCCCATGAAACCGGATTCGTTGTTGGTGATGCCGTAGGGCAGGTACATCATGTTGAACTGGCCGTAGATCTCCTCGTAGAGCTCACGCCCGCCCCACTGCTGAATCCAGTTCAGGTAATCGACGCCGTTGAACAGGCTCGTAGTGGTGGCAAGCGGTGAGAACGCCGGGTTGAGCCCCGCCCAGTAGCCCGGCCAGTCGCCGGCGGCCTCGATGCTGCCGGTTTCGGTGGCATCGAACACCTCGGTGCCGGGCATCAGGGTGCCGCCGGCGCGAAAATTGATTTGTAGTTCCTCGCCGGCAAGCCTATTGACCAGCTCCACCCAATGGCGGTCGATCTGAATCAGGTCCAGGTTGTCCGGCCAGGTGGAGGTCATGGTCCACTGCTGCTGGGCCTGGGCGGTGGAGGCGAAGAGCACGCCGGTGGCAAGCGCGCTTAGAGCGAAACGGGAGATCGTCGTCATGATGAGTTTCCTTAGCGTGTGATGTTGTTGGTATTGGTAAACGGTCAGGAAAACCAACGCAGCCTTACGTATACGTCAACTTGGGTGCGCTACAGCGATAAGCTAGCATACTCCCCGGGCCCGCGCGCCATAGCCGTTGGTGGTAGACGCTCAAAGCCGGTCTTGCCGCGTTGAAAGTGTATTCCCGGGGCAGGCGTCGCGTTGCAGGACTTACGTTGCAGGACCGCTTACGCCGGCGCTTAACGACCCAGACCCACCTGTTCAGGAACTTCCATGATAGAGCGCCCCGCTAATGCATCGGCCCCCTTTTCCAAGCGCTGCGCCCAGGTCGTGGCCGCCCACGCCAAACGCCTGAAGCGGCGCCGCTGGCGCCAGCTGGTGTGGCTTCACGGCGAGACTAGCGCGTGCCGAGAAACGGCGCTGGCGCTCTGGCAAGCCCAGGCTTGGCACGCGCCGCTTTGGGTGGCAAGCCCGGAAGACGCCCCGGTCGCGGCGCTATCCAACAAAAAAGCGCGCAGCCGGCTGGGGGGCGAGCACCAGTTGGTGGTGATTGACGCAAGCGGAGCTCAGGGCTTCGACCCGGACGCGCTCGGCGTACTGGCGGGCACGTTAACCGCAGGCGGGCTTTGCGTGCTGATTACCCCGTCGGACTGGGGCCGCGCGCCGGACCCGGACTACGCTCGCTTTACCGACCACCCCTGGCATTGGCAGGGGCTGAGCGCCTACTACCTTCAGCGACTGGCGGGCATTTTGACGGCCTCTGCTGATGTCGTCCGCTGGCCGGTAGCGCTCCGGCCCTGGCTGCCCCGGCTTGGCCCGGTACCACCCGCCCCGCACTATGTGGAAGACCCGGCCTGCCAAACCCCCGACCAGGCGCGGGTGGCTTCCCTTATTACTCGCTTGAAGCGCCGCCGGCCGCTGGTGATTACCGCCGACCGCGGCCGGGGTAAGAGCGCGGCGCTGGGCATCGCCTGCGCGCGGCTGCTGCAAAGCGGCGTAAACGACATCGTCGTCACCGCGCCGTCGCTTGATGCTATCGTAAGCCTCACCGAGCGGCTCGGCGCGCTCTGCCCCGCGGGGCGCTGGCAAGGACCTGGGCACTTCGAACTACCTGGCGGGCAAACGGTGCGCTACTTGACGCCCCAGGCACTCGGCGAGCAGGTAAGCGACGGTGTGCTTGGCGGCGATGGCCGCTATCTGCTCGTGGATGAAGCGGCGGCGATCCCCGCCGGGCTGCTGGCCCAGTGGCTCGAGGCGTTTCCGCGCATTGCGTTTGCCACCACCGTGCACGGCTACGAAGGTTCCGGGCGCGGCTTTGCGCTGCGCTTTCGCGAGGTACTCGAGCGCCAAACCCCGCTCTGGCGCGAAGTACGCCTGGATGCGCCGGTGCGCTGGGCCGCCCAGGACCCGCTGGAAGCGGTGCTGAAAAAACTGCTGCTGCTGGATGCGCCGCTTCCCAGGCTCCAACGCGGCGCCCCTGGCGCGACCCAGGCGCTCACCCAGCCAATGCTTTCCCGCGACCCGGTGCTGCTGGAAACCCTCTTCGGTTTGCTGGTTCAGTCGCACTACCGCACCACGCCCAATGATTTGCGTCAGCTAATGGACGGCCCGGGCACCGGCTTTCGCATGATGGGCGAGGGCGCCGCGCCCCAGGCCGTACTGGTGACCCGGGAAGAAGGGGGCTTCGAGGCCGAGCTCGCCGACCAGGTCGCCCGGGGCGAGCGTCGCCCGCGCGGGCACCTGCTCGCGCAGTCGCTGGCCGCCCACAGCGGCAGCCGCGGCGCACTCATCGCCCGCTGGCGCCGGGTCGCGCGTATTGCCACTCACCCGCAGCGCCGCCGTGAAGGGTTGGGCCGGGCGCTGATCGAGGCGGATATCGCGGCCGCGCGGGAAAGCGGCCTGGCGCTTTATGGGGCGACCTTCGGTGCCGAGGCCTCGCTTTTACGCTTTTGGCGGGCGCTGGGGTTCAAACCGGTGCGGCTGGGCGTTACCCGCGAAGCCTCCACCGGCGAGTACGCGGTGATGGTGGCGCGCGCGCTCAACCCGGAAGGCGAAGCGGTGCTAAAGGAGCTCGACGCCTCCTTTAGCGCGGGTCTTGAAAGTCTGCTCGCGTTTGAGCTACCAACGCTTGCCCCGGATGTCGTGGTGTTACTGCTCGGTGCGCTAAAGCCTGCGTCTTTGAATGCGCAGCAGCGCCAGGACGTGCGGGACGTGGCCTACGCCCACCGCGACCCGGCGCTGGCCCGGCCGGCACTTGCGTTGCTGGCGCGTTTGGCAAGCGCCGAGCAAGAAAAGCCGGGCGCGCCTTCGGATGCAACCCACGCCCTCGAAACCCTGACCGCGTGGGCGTTTCAAAACCGCCTGCCCGCCCCCGCGCCGCGGGAGGCGAACCGGGCGCTTCGGGCGGCGGTTCGGTGTCTGGCCGAGTGGGCTCTTTTCCCCGACGAGCGGGAGCGGTAGAGTAGGACGGTTATGAATCACAAAGAGCTATCATGAACGCACATCTGGACTCGCTTGAACCTACGCTGGTATGGCGCCACTTCCGTACGCTGTGTAATACGCCCAGACCCTCCGGTTTCGAGGCCGCGCTGGTCGAAAAGCTCGAAGCCTGGGCGGCGGGGCTTGGCTTGACGTCCGATCGCGACAGCTTCGGTAATCTGCGTATCAAAAAGCCGGCAAGCCAGGGCTTTGAAAGCGCCCCCGGCGTGATCCTTCAGGGCCACCTGGACATGGTCGCCCAGGCCAACGCCGACACCCCGCACGATTTCACTAAAGATCCGATCAGCACCTACGTCGAAAGCGGCTGGCTACACGCCGATGGCACCACCCTGGGGGCGGATAACGGGCTTGGTGTGGCGGCGATTCTGGCGCTGCTCGAAGACGACACCCTGACCCACGGCCCGCTGGAGGCGCTGTTCACGCTGGAGGAAGAGAGCTCCATGGGTGGCGCGCTGAACCTGGACGAGAACTGGCTGGAAGGCTCGCTGCTTTTGAACCTGGACAGCGAAGAGCGCGGCGAAGCGTATATCGGCTGCGCCGGCGGCGCGGACGTGCTGGTGGATGCCAAGCTGCCCGGCAGCGCCCTGCGCGAAGAGGAAGCGGTGATCGAGCTTTCGCTGACCGGGCTCAAGGGTGGCCACTCGGGGATAGACATTCACAAGCCGCTGGGCAACGCCAACCGCTTGCTGGTGCGCGCGCTGCGGGCGCTGGATATTCTCGATGCGCGGCTGATCGACTACCGCGGCGGCACGCTGCGAAACGCGATCCCCCGCGAGGCGTTTGCCACCGTAGCGCTGCCCGCCGATGAGCTGGACGCCGCACTTGGTAAGGTGGAAAAGCTCGCAGACATTCTGAAAGCGGAGCTCGGTAGCGGTGACCCTGGCCTTTCGCTAAAGGCCAAACAGGTCGAAGGCGATAGCGCTCAAGAGCCGCTGACCCGCGATGCCAGCGCCATGCTGGTGGCCGCGCTTTACGCCGCCCCCTGTGGGGTGGAACGCATGAGCGCGGACGTTCAGGGCGTGGTCGAGACCTCGAACAACCTGGGCGTCCTCAGCCTGGAGGATGGGCGGCTGCATCTTTGTGCGCTGGTGCGCTCGCTGCACGACAGCGCTACAACGGCGCTGGCGGATCGCTTCAGTGCGCTGTTCGGGCTCATGGGCGCGCGTGTCCGGGTGGAAAACGGCTACCCCGGCTGGGCGCCCAACCCGCAGAGTGAGCTGCTGGCCACGTTCAAGGAGCGCCACCAGGCGCTGTTGGGCGTCGAGCCCGCGGTGAAGGTCATCCACGCAGGTCTCGAGTGCGGCATCTTGGGCAGCAAGTACCCGCATTTGGACATGATCTCGTTTGGCCCGCTGATTCGCGGCGCCCACTCGCCGGACGAGCGGGTCGAGCTCGCCTCCGTCGAGGAGTTCTGGAAAATGCTGCGCGCCTTTACCGAGGCGCTGGCACAAAAGCGCTAGCCACTTCGGTGTTCCAGAAGTGCTGGTGGTACTCACAAAAACGGCGCCTACAGGCGCCGTTTTTGTGATGCGGTGCGGGTTACTTGCTCAAATAAGCGTTTAACATCCACACGGTTTTTTCCTGCTCGCGGATGTAGTCGCCGGCCTGGGCGGCGGTGCCTTCATCGTCGGCATCGGAGGCCAGGGCCAGCACTTCGCGCTGCAGGGCGATCAGCGTCTGGTAGCCGTCGAGCACGCCTTTAACGCAGGCCTGGCCATCGTGTACGTCCTTGTCTTCCTCCAGGCGCGAAAGCTTGGCGTAGTCGCTGTAAGCGTGAACCGGCTTGTGGCCCAGCGTCAGAATACGCTCGGCGACTTCGTCTACTTTGGTGAGCAGGTCGGTGTAGAGCTCCTCGAACTTCTCGTGAAGCTGGAAAAAGTCGCTGCCCTTGACGTTCCAGTGGTAGCCGCGCACGTTCATGTAGAAGATCTGGTAGTTGGCGAGCAGGTGATTGAGCTTCTCGGCCAGTTGGCTTGCACTACCTTCGTGTAGACCAATGCTGTTGAACTCGGACATAAAGACTCCTTCCTGTAAAACCGTACTGTGAAACCGTTCCTGGGCGTTCGGCCCTTCGTGGCACTTACCTTCGTGGTGCTTAGAGTAGCGAAGGGCAATGGCGCGATAAAACGGGTTTTGTGTATCGCGTTCATAGCGTGGCGATATCACCGCCGCTTCTACCCTGTTAAGTGCAGGCGGCCAGGCTATTTTTCAACCGCCGGGGCGCCGCAGTAGAGCCGGGTGATACTTTCGCAGCGCGCGCTCAAAAGCTCGGCGGTGCGCGCCAGCGCCTCCTCTAACGTCATGGGGCCGTCGGCCAGGGCGAAGGCCGCCGTCACGCCCTCCTCGAGGCACGCCTGCCAGCCTTCACCCAGGCTGCCCGCTAGCACCACCACCGGTTTGCCGTACGGCCGGGCGGCCCGGGCTACGCCAATCGGCGTTTTGCCCGCCAGGCTCTGGCCGTCCAGGCGGCCTTCGCCGGTGATCACCCAATCCGCGTCTTCGATCAGCGCGGATAGGTTCGCCTGGGCCATGATGATCTCGATACCCGGCTTCAGGTTGGCCTTCAAAAAGCTCGCCGCGGCAAAGCCCATGCCGCCCGCGGCCCCGGCGCCGGGAAGCGCCCGATGGTCGTCCCCCAGCGCCGCCGCGCTAACGTCGGCGAAGCGCTCGAGCGCTTTATCCAGGGTGGCCACATCCGCCTCAGTGGCGCCTTTTTGCGGGCCGAAAACGGCGCTTGCCCCGCGGCTGCCTAAAAGCGGGTTGTCCACGTCTACCGCCGCCTCGACACTGAGCGCTTCAAGGCGCGGGTCGAGCCCGGACAGATCCAGGGTGTCGAGCGAGGCGAGCGCGGCGCCGCCCGGCGCCAGCGTTTTCCCGCTGGCATCTTTAAGGACCGCCCCCAGCGCTTGGAGCATCCCTGCGCCTGCATCGTTGGTGGCGCTACCGCCCAGCAGTAGCAAAGCTTTTTCGGCGCCGGCGTCCAGGGCGGCGCGAAAAAGCTCGCCCACGCCAAACGTGCTGGTGTGCAGGGCGCGGCGCTCCTGGGGGGGCAAGTGCTGCAAGCCGCTGGCTTCGGCCAGTTCTATAAATGCGGTACGCTCGCTAGCGAGCCAGCCCCAGCTGGCCAGGCGGGGCCGGCCCAGGGCGTCGTGTACCTCGATTTGGCAGCGGCTGGCATTCGTGGCGGCAATCAGTGCGTCGAGGCTTCCTTCACCGCCGTCGGCGAGCGGGCAAGCGTGCACGGTCGCCGAGGGGCACGCCTTGCGGACGCCTTTTGCCATGGCCTGGGCGGCCTTTTCGGCACTCAGCGCATCCTTGAAGCTATCGGGGCAGAGCACAACCTTCATGACGCAGCCTCCATAAAACCTTATGATGAATTGTTTGTCTTGGAAGAGAAATTAAGGCCTGAGCTTAACGTGGCACCAGGTTGGGTACCAGGGCTTGCGTTATCAACCCTACAAGAGCCGGTTTGAACGCCGAGGGAGCACCCATGAAGTCACTACCGATCGGGGTCGTCTGTTTAATGGCGCTGGCAGGCTGTCAGACCGTGCCGGATCAGCTGCCCCGCGCCGAACCGGCACCGGCGCCGGCGTGCTACTTTCCAACCCAGGGCGCCGACGCGCAGGATCTCGTGATCCAGAGCGTGGCGCTTCTGGAAAACTGGGACTTCGAGCTCGATACGACGGATACCACCCTTGGCCTGGTGAGCGCTAGCAAGGAGCGGGAGCTGGTGGGCTATTACGACGCCTACGATGGCTACCGTTACGGCTCCGGCGTGCGTCTGTTTGGCGGGCTGGGGATCGGCCGCGGCTCCTCGGTCGGCCTTGGGGTGGGCACCGGTATCGGTATCGGTATCGGTCAGCAGCCCATCGAAAGCGAGCGGGTGAGCGTGCTGGTCCACAACGACCACGTGCGTATATCCCGTGATATTCGCCGCTTCGATCATGTGCGCGATGTGCGTGAATCGCGCACCGCCAGCAACGACGACTTCTGCCGGCGCTTTCAGTCGGCGCTGCCCGCCTTCGAGCACTCCGGGAGCCGCTTATGATGCTTTTTCGCCGTGCTTTCGCAGCGCCCGCCCTGATGTTCTGCGCCCTGGCGCTTGCCGGGTGCGCCACTACCCAGCCGGTCGACCCGCGCGAGCTTCGCTTTAACGCCGCGCCGGAGCGCACCTTCCGCGAGGCGGTGGATTTGATGGTGGCCCAGGGCTACGTGATTCGCCACGCCGATTTGGCCCTGGGGCGGGCGGAAGGCGCGTTGGCTCGCTGGCCGGAGTACCGCCTGACGCTGCAGGTCGAACCGCTAGGGTCGGCAAGCCAGGTACGTGTTTCTGCACTGCGCGGCGCCACGCCCCTGGCGCCGTACCTGCTCGACCCCTGGCTTGTCGAGCTGCAGCAGCGGCTGGGAGAAGCCCCTTGAGCATTTTGCACCGACTGGGCGGCTGGGCGACACGCCCGGCGAGGCTTGGCGCCCTGGCCTTTACGCTGAGCGTGCTTGCCAGCCCCGGCGCCCAGGCGCACCCCCACGGGTGGATCGACCTGAGCGTGAACGTTTTGACCGACGAGCAGGGCCGGGCCACGGCGCTCAGCCAGACCTGGCGGATGGACCCGTTCTATAGCCTGATCGTATTCGATGAGCTCTCTCGGGTGGAGGATGCAAGTTTCGAGGAGGGGCTGGATCAGTTGGGCCAGGACATACGCGAGAATCTCGAAGCCCAGGGGTATTTCACCGAGCTTTGGGTCGATGGCGAACCTCAGGCGCTTGGCGAGGTTAGCGAGTACACCACCCTCAAGCGCAACGAGCGGCTGGTGTACATGTTCACGCTGCCCCTGGCGGAGCCGGTGGCGCTCGACGGCGCGCTGCTCGAGTACCAGATTTTCGATCCGACCTATTACATCGAAGTGGTCCATGAGGAGCAAAACGGCGCCCCCGCAGAAAGCGCGCTCGCGCTCGCCGGTGAGCTTTCCTGCGATTTGAGCGTAACCCCCGCCGACCCGGACCCGGAGCTTGTGCTACAGGCCGCGTTGCTGGACAAGGGCGAGCAGGGCGAGCCCGATCTGGGGCGCTTTTTTGCTGAAACCGGCCACGTTAACTGCACCGAGTCGTAGCCATGCGTGATGTCACCTTCAAAAGCCCCGCCGTACAAAAGCCCTCTTCGAAGAAAAAAATCCTCGGCGCGGCGGTGTTGGCCGTCTGCCTGGCGCTGGCAGCCTACGCAGCGTACGGCTGGTTTCAGGGCGCGAGCCTGCAGGTGCTTGCCTGGCAGCGCGGTCTGCACCGCTCGCTCACTCTGGCGGTCACCGAGCTTGCTCGTACGCCTTCGCCCTCGGCGTGGTTTACGCTCTTGAGCGTAAGCTTCGGCTATGGCGTGTTCCACGCCGCGGGCCCGGGCCACGGCAAGGCGGTGTTGGCCACCTATCTCGCTTCCCACGGCGGGGCGACCCGTCGGGCACTAGGGCTCTCCTTCGCCGCATCGCTTTTGCAAGGCGTCACCGCCATCGCGATGGTGGGGGTGCTGGTGTTGGGGCTTGGCTTCGTGACCCGTCAGGCGATGGGCAGCGTGGTTTGGGTCGAGCAGGCAAGCTTTGCGCTGGTGGCGCTTTTGGGCTTATGGCTGTGCGTTCGGGCACTCCGCCAACTGCGCCACGCCTATCGAGCGCCACCGCGCGCGACGTTTGCGCCGGTCGCGGCCTCGCCCTTGAGCCTAAGGCCGTCTTCGACACCTGGCCCGGCGCATCACCACCACCACGACCACCACTGCTGTGGCGGGGCGCATCATATCGAACCCGACCAGGCGCTCGATTGGCGCACCGCGCTGATGACCGTGGGCGCGATCGGCATGCGCCCGTGTTCCGGAGCGGTGCTTTTGCTGGGCGCTGCGGGGCTTTTAGGGCAGTTTTACGTGGGCGTGACGGCGGTCGTTGCGATGTCCGTCGGCACCGGGATGACGGTATCGGCGTTGGCCTTGGCAAGCGTTTTCGCTCGCGGCTGGGCCACGCGGCGGCTCAAGCGTCAGTCGCGCCAAAGCGTGCTGGAAAAAACCGCGGCCTGGGCGGCCTTTGCAGGGGGCGCGGTGATTATCCTGCTGGGGGTGTCGCTTTCGGTTGCCGGGTTTAACCAGCCGGCGAGTTCGCCGCTTTTTAGCGAACCCGCCTCGCGCAGCGCCGCGCCCTTTGGCGCCTCCCCCTGATTTAGAAGGTGAGCTTGTCCATATGCGCCAAAATCAGCTCGCGGCGCTCGCTTTGCTGGGTGGGGGTGTAGGGCACGGCTTCACCTCTGCCCCATACCGGGGCTGGCCAGCTTTCATCGCTTTCAAAGCGCACTACCAGGTGAACGTGCAGTTGACTGACCACGTTGCCAAGCGTGGCGATATTGAGCTTGTCGCCCTTGAACGCACTATTCATCGCTTTGCCCAGCGCCGTCGCTTCCTGCCAAAGCCGGGTTTGGTCCTCGGCGCTTAGCTCGAAGACTTCACAGGCGCTCTCGTAGCGCGGCACCAGAATCACCCAGGGGTAGCGGGCATCGTTCATTAACAGGGCGCGGCAAAGCGGCAGGTCGGCCAGCGCCAGGGTATCGGCGGCCAGGCGAGGGTCTAGCGTAAAGGTGCTCATGGGCGGGCTCCAGGTTCAAATGTTGACGACTAGCATGGCAACTGCTATCTAATTCGGGTGAGCGGCGGTGCGTTAAACGGGCACGATGGCCCAAACGCTGTTACGCTAACACAATGCCTGCGTTACCTATTAAAGCGAAGGCTTCCCCGGCCCATAATTGTTAAGGAGAACACGATGAAAAAACTAATCGCGATGAGCTTCATTCTACTGGTTAGCGCCGCCACTCTGGCAGGCTGCAACACCATGTCGGGTGCAGGCCAGGACGTTCAAGCGGGCGGCCAGGCCGTACAAGACGCCGCCGAATAAGATCGAGCGGGGTTCGAAAAGCAGGCGAGATACTCTCTCGCCTGCTTTTTTATGTCAGGCCGTTGTGCAACTCGAACGCCGCGGCCCGTTCACCACGCACTCACAAGGATAAGTGGCATGTTAAGCGTTAATCGATTGTGCAAAACCGGTTCCGCCGCGCTGGCGCTGGCGGTACTTCTCAGTGGCTGCGCGACCAGCACCGGCGTCGCCCAGGCGCCCACCAGCCCGGACGTTAGCGCGCCGCCGCCGCCGCGGGTAAGCGAAACCGCCCCTAGGGGCGAGTGCGACATTGCCAGACTCGACCAGGTAACGGGCGAGCAGTTAACCGATGCGCGCACCCGCGAACTACAGGCCGAAAGCGGCGCGAGCGACGTTCGCGTGCTCACGCCGGACAGCTCGGCCACGATGGATCATCGTGCGGACCGGCTCAACATCGAAGTCGATGAGGCCGGGCGTATCAGCGCGTTTCGCTGCGGTTAATGAGCGCCTAGCGCAAAATCAGCACTACACAGGCGGCGGTTAGAACCCCCATGGTGATATTGAACGCCCGCCAGGCGCCATCGCTTTTGATAAAGCGCCCGATGGCCACGCCAAAGACCGCCCACAACAGCAAACAGGGCATGGCCACGAACTCGGCAAAGCCCACCAGTATTACCGCATTAACCAACGTGGAGCCGCTGTCGGGCAGAAATCCGGCAATCAGCGCAAGCCCCAGCACCCAGGCCTTGGGGTTGGCCAGTTGAAACAGCGCCGCCTGCCAAAACGTCAGCGGCGCTCCTTTTGTGCGCGTGTCCGTTAAATCCGGCGGGGGCGCCGTGGCAATCTTGAAAGCCAGGTAGAGCAGGTAGGCGCTCCCCACCCAGCGCAGTGTGATCTGCAAAATCGGAAAACGCTCGAAGAGTACGCCCAGACCCAGTGCAATGGCCACATAAAGGGCGAAGCATCCTCCCAGAATCCCCCCCATATGGGGCACGGTTCGGCGAACGCCGAAGTTCGCCCCGGAGGCCGTCAGCATCAAGTTGTTCGGCCCCGGCGTCAGGGTCATCGACACAATGAAAACCGCCACCGGCCCTAGTAGTAAAAGTAGTTCGCTGTTCATCTCTTCGGGCCTTGTCCTGTGAAGCGCTTAGCGGGTAGGTCGAATGTGCTCGTTTAGTCGTAGCGGTCTTTCCAGCGCTGACGGCGCACCTGCTCCTTGAGCATTTCCAGCATGTCGTAGAGCACCTGCTCGGTGACGTAGGCGCTGGTTTCGTCCACGGTAAGCCAGCTCTCAAACCCGCTTTCGGCGGTGCGCTCGACGAGCTGACGGAAATCCGACGAGTGAATGCCGAGGGCCAGCTCGTCGACCAGCCGCTGGGCCACGCCGCTTAACGAGGCCTGCATGACGCTGGAGGCGGCTTCGCCCATCGGCAGGCGGTTGAGCCGCTGAATCTCCGGGCTTTCGTTGAGCGTGCGGGTGATCAAACCATCGATGGAGCTCATGATCGACGCGCGGTTTTGCTCGTAGGCCTTGCCCACGGTCGATTCCAGCCGCTGGGAGATCTCGTGAATCAGCTCGGCCTTGCGGGGCATGATCACCCGGTCCACCAGCCGCTCGGTGAGCGAATCCGCCGCCAAAATCTGCTGCTGTACGTTACCCATCAGGCGCAGCGCGATACGATCTGAAAGCTCTTCGAGCAGGATGTCGTAGTACTTGGCCACGAACTGAAAGCTCGACCAGCTGCGCACGTTGATCAAACCCAGCCGGTGCAGGCGGTTGATCAGCGACAAAAGCCTGAGCGCGCGCAGCCAGCGAAAGCCCGCCAGCGGAATGCAGCCGAGCACGTCGTACCAGTGGATGAACGGGTAGAAAAACCAGCGGTGGTAGCGCCGCTCGACGACGGCGGCGATCCAACTCAGCAGCACGTCGATCACGAATATCGTGACGAACACCAGGTCGATGGCGAAAAACCGGCTATGGATGGTGCGCTGGTAAGCGTCGTGAAAGCCGGGGGCGGTACTTTCCAGGCCCTGGCGAAACCAGTCCAGCAAAAAAAGCGAGTCGAACAGCAGCAGCGCCAGGTTGACGATCACCACGGCCAGAATGAAAAAATCCCAGCCGATGTGCGCGTACTCCACGGCTTTGGGTAGTTGGGGGTGGCGCTCTCTGGCCAGCATGAAGACTCCTTTCAATAGTGGTCAAAAACGGGCTAGGACTCGTCGCGTAGGTGTTGCTGGGCGAGCCTTTCTTCCTGCTCGGCCTGTTTTCGCAGCTTTTTACGCAGTGCCGCCTTCTCGAAGCGCAGCTTCTGAAGCGGCGTATCGAGCGAAAGCGGGGGCACTGTGGCGGGCTGGCCCTGGGGGTCGACCGCCACCATGGTCAGGTAGCAGCTATTGGTGTGGCGGATCAGCTTTTCGCGGATGTCTTCCGCCACCACCTTCACGCCGATCTCCATCGAGGAGCGGCCCACGTGGTTGACGGTGGCCAAAAACGTCACCAGTTCGCCGACCAAAATGGGCTGCTTGAAAAGCACCTGGTCGACGGAGAGCGTGACGACGTAGTGGCCGGAGTAGCGGCTGGCGCAGGCGTAGGCCACCTCGTCGAGCTTTTTGAGAATAGCACCGCCGTGTACCTTGCCGCTGAAATTGGCCATGTCCGGGGTCATCAGCACCGTCATGGAAAGCTCGCGCTGACCGGGCAGGGCCGTGGCGTCGGCGCGTTGGGTATCCGTCATACAAAAGCCTTCTTTAAAATCTGAAAAGCGCGTACCCGTTCGATTGTGGGCCGCGCATCGAACGGAGCGGGTTAAAACCACACCAGCCCAATGGAGATGATCGCGCCGGTTAAAAATAGCTGAACCAGGCAAAAGCCCATAATGTCCTTGGCTTTGAGCCCGGCAATGGCGAGTACCGGCAGCGCCCAGAACGGCTGCAGCAGGTTCGTCCAGGCATCGCCCCAGGCGACCGCCATGGCGACCCGGGCAACGTCCGCGCCCAGTGCCTCGGCGGCGGGCAGCATGACCGGCGCCTGCACCGCCCACTGCCCGCCTCCGGAGGGCACGAAAATGTTCACGATACCGGCGCTGATAAACGACCAGAACGGCAGCGAGGTGGCACTGGCAAACGACACCAGCCACTCCGACAGGCTCTGGGCCAGCCCCGACTCCACCATGATCGCCATGATGCCGGCGTAGAACGGAAACTGGATGACGATCCCCGCGCCGCCCTTGATCGCCTCGTTCAGGCTGGTGAGCAGGTTACGTGGCGTACGGTGCAAGACGATGGCTAAAAACAGAAACAGAAAGTTGACCACGTTCAGGTTGAGCCCGCCGCTGCGTAGCAGAAAGTGATCCAGCAAAAACAGCAGGCCAGGCACGCCCACCAGCAGGGCAAGCCAGGTGCTGTTTTCGAGCTTCTCGGCGGGGCGGGTGGTGCGCGCGGTCGTTTCCGGCTCGTCGTCCAAAAGCGCCGGGTCCACGTACACGCTCTCCTGGTCGGCGGGCAGCATCAGCCGGTTGATCAGCGGAATCGCGATGAACAGACACACGACGATGGCCAGGTTGAAGAAGGCAAAAATGGTCGAACCGGTGCCGATCACGCCGATCTGCTCAAAGGAGAAGTGGCCTTCGGTGGCGATGGTGAGCGGAATCGACCCCGCCAGGCCCCCGTGCCATACCACGAAGCCCGAGTAGGCGCTGGCCACCAGCAGCCGGTAATCGACCTTGATCAGCCGGGCGAGTTCCTTGGCGAACAAAGCGCCGACCACCAGCCCGAAGCCCCAGTTGATCCAGCTGGCCGCAAGCGATACCAGCGTGACCAGGATGATGGCGCCGCCCGGGCTTTTGACGGTGCCCGCCAGACGCTGAAGCAGGCGTTTGACCGGCGGTGAGCTCGCCAGCATGAAGCCGGTCACCAGCACCAAAAGCATCTGCATGGAGAACGTCAAAAGCCCCCAGAAGCCGTCGCCCCACATGCGCAGCACGGCAAGCGGGGTTTGGCGCTCTACGGCGATGGCCGCGACGCAGGTGATCAAGGTGAGCAGCAAAACGAAGATATAGGGGTCGGGCAAATAGCGCTCGACCAGCTTGACCGCGGGTCTGGAGATAAACCTTAGCATGGGAGGCTCGCTTTATTCGTTATTGGGAACGCGTGCTCAATATACGAGCCCGGGGTGGTTTTTTCATCCCCACCAATGGATCAATGTTAGGCGTCGGCGCTTCGCCAGCGCGTTTGGCGGTAGTGCACGTAGTAGCCGATCAGCACCGCCGAGCGGGTGAGCATGAACAGCGTGAAGGCAAGCCATAGCCCGTGGTTGCCAAGCCCCTGGCAAAGCCACCAGGCGGGCAGGTAGACCAAAAGGCCGATAAAGATACTGTTGCGCATCTCGCGCACTGCCGTGGTGCCGATGAACACGCCGTCGAGCAGGTAGCTCCACACCGCAATCAACGGCATGACGACCATCCAGGGCAGATACACGGCAGCGGCGGCGCGCACTTCGCCAAGGCCGGTCAACAGCGCAATGATCGCGTTACCAAACAGCGCAAAGGCAAGTGCTGCCAATGCGGCAGTGTAGAACGAAAAGCGCGCCGCAGCGCCCACCGTGGCGCTAAACTGCGCCCAGTCGCGCTTGCCGAAGGCCCGGCCCACGAGCGACTCGGCGGCGTGGGCGAAGCCGTCCAGGGCGTAGCTCGTCATCATGATGAACTGCAAAAGCACGGCGTTGGCCGCCAGTACCGTATCGCCCTGGCGGGCGCCCTGGGCGGTAAAAAACGCCGTGGCGAACAAAAGCCCAAGCGTACGCACGAACAGGTGCGCGTTAACGCTAAAAAGTGCCTTGTAGGCGTGAAGCGTTAAAAGGCGCGCGCGATCGAAGGCGCCTTTTAAAAGGCGTAGTTGGCGCAGTACCAGCCAGCTACCGAAGGCCAGCGCACTGTAGTCGGCGATGACGCTAGCGAGCGCCACGCCGTTGCTGGTCATGCCCAGCCCGACCACGAAATAGAGATCGAGCACAATGTTCACGCTGTTGGTCAGCACCAGCATCATCAGCGTGACGCGCGCATTTTGCTGGCCCAAAAACCAGCCCAGCAGCGTGTAGTTGGCGAGCACCGCCGGCGCCGACCAAAGCCGGATCTCGGCGTACTCCCGGGCCAGCGCCTGAGCGTCCTCGCTGCCATCCAAAAGCCAAAGCCCTAAATCGATCAAGGGCGCGCCCAGCAGCAGCAGGAGGGCGCCAATAACAAACGCCAGTAAAAGCGACTGGCCGAGCAGGGTTTTGACTTCAGAGGGGCTTTCGCGACCGACCGCTTGGGCGACGAGCCCCGTGGTGCCCATGCGCAGAAAGCCAAAGCCCCAATAAAGGAAACTAAAAAGTGTCGCGCCCAGGGTCACCGCGGCCAGATAGCGCGAGTCCGGCAGATGGCCGACCACGGCGGTATCCACCAGCCCCAAAAGCGGGACGGTGAGGTTGGAAAGGATGATGGGCCAGGCAAGCGCCCAGATGCGCACGGGCGGCTTAGGCGGCGGTGATGATGTGATACTTCTTCAAAAGCTGCTCTTTGGATTCCGGGCGTTCGGGGTCGAGCGGAATGCAATCCACCGGGCAGACCTGCTGGCACTGGGGCTCGTCGAAATGGCCCACGCACTCGGTGCAAAGGCCAGGGTCGATCACGTAGATCTCGTCACCTGGTGAAATCGCATCGTTGGGGCACTCCGGTTCGCAGACGTCGCAGTTGATGCATTCGTCGGTAATCATCAGGGCCATGGCTATTACCTCTTGAATGGCGAATTCCCTGGCGCGCTTGCCGCGCATCAGGGTGAAGCAGAGGGCTTCAGCGCGCGTTGGCGTAGCGCTCGCGTAGTGCGTCGACGACCGCCGACGGCACCAAAGCCGAGACGTCGCCGCCGAGCCTTGCGATTTCACGTACGATGGTCGACGAAATATAGGAGTTTTCCACCGCCGGCGTGAGAAAAACGCTTTCGAGCTCCGGGTTCTGCGCGCGGTTCATGTTAGCAAGCTGCAGCTCGTACTCAAAGTCGGAGGCGGCGCGAATGCCGCGCAGCATGATGCGCGCATCCAGCTCCCCCATCAAGGTGGTCAAAAGCGACGAAAACCCGACCGTCGAGACATTGCCAAGCTCGGCGCAGGCCGCCTCGCTGAGTTCGATGCGCTTTTCAAGCGAAAGCGCCGGCGTCTTGCCCGGGCTTGCCGCCACGGCGATGATGACCTGGTCGAACATCCGCGCGGCGCGCTCGATCAGGTCGAAATGGCCGTTGGTGATGGGGTCGAAGGTGCCCGGATAAACGGCGATGGTCGGGTGCTCGGCGCTCATGTTAAAAGCTCTCCTGGTCGTCGAGCCGGCCGAAGGGGTTGTCGGCTTTCAAGGAGACCGGCTGCGCGTAGCCTGGAATATGGATGCGCTCGGCGCTGATGTCCAGTTCCGGGCCTTCGAGCACCGCTTCGCCAAACTGGTAGCGCGGCGCGAACTGCCCGCGGCTGGCCCGGTCGAGATAGCTTTGGGCCGTGGCGTTGACCGCCTCGCGGCGCTTTTTCCAGGCGCTGATCGCGGCTTCGCCGTGGCGTTGGGTCAGCAGGCGCTCGGTGACGCCTGGTGAAAGCACCACGCCGGTGGCGTTGTTGCCGCCAAAGCCCTTGGCATTGATGAAGCTGGCGTCCGCCTCGAAGGCGATCGGCTCCTTGAAAAAGCGTAGCCGCTCGGCGAAGACATCGTCGGCCACCGCGTCAAGGGTCGGGATGCCGGGCAGCAGGGCGTGGCTGAAGCTGCCCAGCGCGCTTGCCAACTGGTCGCCGGCCGCCGAGCCCTGGGAGTGGCCGATAAACGCCTTGATCGCGACCACCGGCCACTGTTCTATACCGTGGGCCCGGGCGATCTCGTGGAGCACGTGGGACTCGGTGGTGCGGTTTTTCGGCGTGCTGGTGCCGTGGGCGTGCATGAAACTTCTCGTCGCCAGCGACTTTTCGCCCAGCATATCGCGCACCAGCGCCGCCGCCTTGCCCAGGGTAATGTAGTTGCCGATACCCGGCGCGGAGATCGAGCGCTTGAAGCCGTCGGCGTTGACGAATACATCCGGCACCGCGCCCAAAATATTGGCGCCGACCTCGAGGGCGAGGCTATCGTCCATCAACATGACGAACTGGCTCGCCTCGGCCATGGTGAAGCCGCAGTTTTGCGCGAAGGGCCTGCAGGCGCGCTGGTAGTCGGCGTCGGTCAAAAGCGTCAGCGCGTCGAGCGCCTTGAGGCCGGCGTCGTCGGCCAGCGCCCCCATGGCGCGAAACCCTTCGATGATTTCCGGGGTGATCGGCGCATCCGAGGTGCCGACCATGACCACCCGGGCGCGCCCGGCGCGAATATCGTGGATTCCCAATCGCAGGTTGTACAAAAAGCTTGCGCAGGCGCCAAGTGCGGCGCCGGTACTGCCGACACTGCCCAGCACGTAAGCGTTCAAAAAGTCCGCCGGCATCTGCCCGTAACCCAAAGGCATCTGTTTGGAGGTGGCACGGTTGCCGGTCACCAGGCTTTTCATTAGCCCGCCCCAGCCCTCGTCGTCCAGCTGGCCGATGGAGTTGCCTGCGTAAACGGCGATGTTATCCGGGTCCAGGCGCGCGCGCAGGCTCTCCCAGTCGAGCCCGCTTGCGCCCAAGCAGTCGCTGGCGGCAAAAATGGCCATGGCGAGCCCGCGCGGGTGGTGCACGCTACGATAGAGGCTGGCCGGGTCGAACCCCGCCGGTAGCTGCGCGGCGGCAACGACTTTAGGTATCTGGGCATCGGGCAGTAGGGCGCTCAGTGTGCCACCGGGCACGGTCACCTTGACGTGACGGGTATCTTCGGCGGGGCTGAGTGTCCAGTCGGCGGGCAGGTTCTCCGGTAGCTGGCGGCGGCGCAGCGTGAAACGTAGCGGGGCATCGAGGGCCATATCGGCCTGGCGGCCAGCGGGCAGGCCCGGGGCTAAAAAGCGCGGGTCTTCGTTACGCCGAATCAGCGTATGGCGCAGAACCTGCTCGGCAAGCGCCTCGGCCGGCTCCTCGAGCGGGGCTCCTTGGGCGTCCTGCCAGCCTTGTTCGGTGTGAATCGCCAAGCGCATCAGCGCCGCCAGGCCTTCCAGCGTGTGACGCTTTTGTTCAGCGGGTAGCGCATCAAGCACGGTGCGGCGAAAGGCCTGATGGCCCGAGGTTCTGCCAGCAGGATTGATGCCGCCCATGCCGACAATTACCGGTAAGTGTGACAAGCCGGATTCCTCGTGGTGCGATAATTAGGTAACGTTAGCGTAAGCGGGGGTAGTCGAACACACCCATGCCAAGCGCCATACAATTTAAAGGCATGATCATAGCACCGGGGGTGCAATGGCGTCATGCCGCGCGCGCCAGAGACTGATAGAATCATGGCTTTTCCATCAGAGGCTGGTATGCAGCACGCGTCTCGAGTCGTTACATCCAACCAGACCGGACCGCACAAGGATCTAAAGCGCCGGGTAGAGCGCGCCCTGGCGCATCCGCTTCAAAAGCCCGTGGCCGAACATAGCCGCCAGGCGTTCGAGACCGCCAACGCCTGGTACGCGGAGGCCAATGCCCCCTTGATTCTCGATGCCGGCTGCGGTGTCGGGCTTTCGACACGGCGTTTGGCGGCGCGGTTCCCGGATCACGTCGTGATCGGTGTGGACCGCAGCGAAAGCCGGCTGGGGCGCGAGCACGGGGCGCTGCCCGCCAACGCCCTGCTGGTGCGCGCGGACCTGGTCGATTTCTGGCGGCTGGCGCTGGCGGCGGGGTGGGCGCCGGCACGTCACTATCTGCTCTACCCGAACCCTTACCCCAAGGCGGCGCACTTGAAAATGCGCTGGCACGGCCATCCGGTGTTTCCCACCGCCCTTGCACTGGGCGGACGGCTGGAGGTGCGCTCCAACTGGCAGATTTACATCGAGGAGTTCGCTTGTGGTGTGATGTTGGCCACCGGGCGTCAGGCGCGGGTCGAGCCGGTCGTACCCGGCGAGGAGTACCTGACGCCGTTCGAAGCCAAGTACGCGCAGAGCGGCCAGCCGCTTTGGCGACTCGAGTGCGCACTCGAAAGACAGAAGGCAAGCGCATGACGGCGCTTTGGCGATCGATGCCGCGACCGGCGGCGGGGCGTGACAGCGGGTCTTTTTCAAACGAACGAGTAATAAGGTAGGTGAGTGTGAGTCGTTGCAAACCATTGAGGCGGTGCCTAACGCGGGCCGCGGGCGTTGCCGCTGCGGCCCTTTTGTTCAGTCAACCGCTGCTGGCGGACTTTAGTCGCCTGAGCGAACTTCGCGAGCAGGGCTTTTCGATCAGCGCCGAGGCACGCCTTTTAGGGCCGGATGCCGACCGGGTGCTGGGCAGTATCGACCCGGACCGCCAGCTCTCGCCGGCCTCGGTCACCAAGGCGTACATGAGCGCGGCACTGCTTAGTCGCTTTGGCCCCCAGCACCGCTTTACTTCGGCGCTGGTCAGCAGCGGGGTGATCGATAACGGCGTGCTGCGCGGCGACCTGATTTTCGAAGGCGGCGGCGACCCGGGGCTGACCAGCGAAGACCTGTGGCGACTGGTGCAGCGTTTGAAACTGGCCGGGGTTCAGGAGGTCGATGGGGCGCTGGTCGTCAGCCAATGGCGTTTCGGGCCGGTGACCTGCGCCACGACCGACCGCTGCAATGCGCAAACCCGCGTGACCAACGCCTACAGCGCGCCGCTCACCTCGGCCGGGGTCAATTTTGGCACCTGGTGTGTGAACGTGGCCCCCGGGGCAAGCGCCAATACGCCGGCGCGTACCGGCCTTTGCGATAGCCCCGCACCGCTGATCACGATCGACAACCAGGTACGCACCGTGCCCGCCAATAGCGGCACCGAAATTGGCGCCGTGCGTATTTCTGATGAGCGCGGCGACGTACTGCGTCTGACCGGGCAGATCTCCACTAACGCCTCGCCCCAGGACATCTACCGTGGCGCTGGCGACCCGGCGGCGCAGACCGCCCAGGTACTTTTGAGTATGCTCAATCAGGCGGGCGTGACGGTGCGCGACCCCTGGCAGGTGACCTCTAGCCGTCCGGCGGGGGCGAGCCGGCTGGCGGCGGTGGACAGCAAGCCGTTGCAGGAGCTTTTGCTGCGCACCATGAACTACTCCAACAACTACATGGCCGATGTGCTGGCGCTCAACCTGGTGGAAACACCCCAGGCGCAGCTTGGCCAGGCCGGGCAGGCGATCGAAGTCTTTGCCCAAAGCCTTCCTGACCACGGCCCGCTGACCATGGACAGCGGCAGCGGTCTGACCACCGGCAATCGCATCTCCGCCCACGGCGCGACCGTCATGCTCGAGGCGATGTTCAATCAAAACGCGCTCTTTCCAAGCTTCGTGGCGGCATTTCAGTCGCCGGAAAACGGTGTGATGCGTTTTATACGCCGGGGCTCTTCCGCCTTCCAGAACAGCGTGATGCTCAAGACCGGCACGCTGAACGAGCCGTTTGCGGTACGCGCGGCGGCAGGCTACTTTCGTACCGCCCAGGGGCGCTGGGGCGTGTTTAGCGTATTGGTGAATGGCACCGGCTCGACGCCTTATTTAAGCTGGTCGGCAGTGCTCGACCCGCTCTCCCAGGATTTGGATGCCATGATAATGGCAAACTAACAACGCTTAGCAGGTGAAACTCACGCCATGAAGCCACGCCATACCGGAATAACTCACTTGGTCCACTCCACGCGCTATTCGTGGAAGGGGCTGCGGGCGGCTTTTACCAACGAGGCGGCCTTTCGCCAGGAAGTCGTGATCTGCGTTGTCCTGCTACCGCTTGCCTGGTGGCTGGCGGATACGGCCATGGCCTGGCTTACGTTGGTGGGCAGCCTTTTCATGGTGCTGATCGTCGAGCTTTTGAACAGCGCCGTCGAGAACGTGGTGGACCGCATCGGCCCGGAGCATCATGAGCTCTCCGGCCGCGCCAAGGATATCGGCTCCGCGGCGGTCATGCTCTCGCTGATCATGGCAGGGCTTACCTGGGGGGTGCTGGGCTGGGTGAAACTGGCCGGCTAACGCGCAAACTTAACAACGCGCCGGGGTGTACCCGGACAGGCAACGAGGTGGCTATGCAGTGGAACGCAGCGGTTTTATCCCAGGCGCCCGAGGCGCTCACCCCGCTTGCCGAGCAAGCGTTTGCGAGTTTGACGGAGGCGCTCGATAAGGCGGACAACGTCGCC
Organism: Vreelandella mediterranea; assembly: GCF_970647075.1. Classification (NCBI taxonomy): domain Bacteria; kingdom Pseudomonadati; phylum Pseudomonadota; class Gammaproteobacteria; order Oceanospirillales; family Halomonadaceae; genus Vreelandella; species Vreelandella mediterranea. The sequence continues at coordinate 568,479 of NZ_OZ310198.1, forward strand.
TCGATGACCGACAAGCCGCTCCCGTCGCGCGCCTTCGAGGCGCTCGATGAGCCGCTTTTGGCCGCGCTTTATCGCGTGATCACCGTCTCCCATTTCGCCGGTGAAACCCTTGGCCGCTACCCCGAATGGTTGGGCGAGCTGATGGACAACGCCGAGTTCGACGCCACGCCGGATAAAGCCACCCAGCAGGCCTGGCTTGAAAAGGCGCTGGCCGGCGCCGAAGACGAAGAAGCCATGCACCGGGTCATCCGCCGCTTTCGCCGGGCGCGCATGCTCGGGATTATCTGGCGCGATCTCAATCGGCCGGCGGATTACGCCATGTGGCAAACCGCCCAGGCGCTTGCCTGGCTTGCCGAGGTGTGCCTGGAGGGGGCGCTTGGCTGGCTGGAAACCTTCTACGCCCCGCGCTGGGGAACCCCCGCGCCCTGCGCCGATGGCCGCCCGCAGCGGCTGGTAGTGCTGGGTATGGGCAAGTTGGGGGCCGGCGAGCTCAACCTCTCCTCGGATATCGACCTGATTTTCGCTTTTCCGGAAAAGGGCGAGACCCAGGGCGGGCGCAAGCCGCTGGAGCACCAGGAGTATTTCACCAAGCTTGGTCAGCGCCTGATCGCTGCGCTCGATGCACTCACCCGGGACGGCTTCGCCTTTCGCGTGGATATGCGCCTGCGCCCGCTTGGTGACGGCGGGCCGCTGGTGGGGAGCTTCGCTATGCTGTCGAGCTACTACCAGGACCAGGGGCGCGAGTGGGAGCGCTACGCGATGCTCAAGGCGCGCCCGGTCGCCGGGGATGTCGAAGGCGGCAAGGCGCTGCTGGCAAGCCTGCGTCCCTTCGTTTACCGGCGCTACCTGGATTTCGGCGCGATCGAGTCGCTTCGAGAGCTGAAAGCGATGATCAACCGGGAAGTGAAGCGCAAGGGCATGCAGAGCAATATCAAGCTCGGCCCTGGCGGCATTCGCGAGGTGGAGTTCGTCGTCCAGGCGTTTCAACTGATTCGCGGTGGCCGCGATACCGAACTACAGGTCGCCTCGCTTGCCCGCGCGTTGAGCGAGCTGCCCCCGCTTGGCCTGCTGCCCGAAGCGGTCGTCGAAGAGCTTTTACACGACTACGCGTTTTTACGCGACGTCGAGCATGCCATCCAGGCGCTCGACGACCGCCAGACCCAGATGCTGCCCGACGATGACGACGAGCGCACCCGCGTGGCCTACGCCCTGAAGAAACCAGACTGGGCAGCACTCGTCGAGGCGCTGGACGCGGCGCGGGAGCGAGTGCGCCGCCACTTCGATGCGGTCATCGCCGACCCGGAAGGCGAGGTGGACGACGAAAGCAGCACCAGTGTCGAGCTCGAGCAGTGGCGGCTTTTATGGCGCGGGGAGCTGGAGGAGGACGAGGCCCTGGCGCAGTTGGACGCGGCGGGCTTTGCCGACCCGGCCCAGGTGCTCAAACGCTTGAAGAACTTCTATCACTCCCGCCAGGTACAGGGCATGCAGCGTATCGGCTTCGAGCGCCTGAACGCGCTGATGCCGCTGCTGCTCGACGCCGTCGCCGAACACGACACGCCGGACACGGCGCTTGAACGGGTCCAGCCGTTGATCGAATCGGTCCTGCGGCGCACCGCGTACCTGGCGCTTTTAAGGGAGAACCCCCACGCCCTCGAGCACCTGATGCATCTTTGCGCTCCCAGTCCCTGGATCGCCCAGCACCTGGCGCGCTACCCGATTTTGCTCGACGAGCTGTTAACGCCGGAGACGCTTTACACCCCGGCGGATAAGGCGGCGCTAAGCGATGAGCTTCGCCAAACGCTGAACCGGTTGCCCGAGGACGACGAAGAGGCCCAGCTCGAGGCGCTGCGTGTGTTCAAGCACGCCAAAACGCTGCACGTCGCCGCCTCGGATATCGCCGGTACCCGCCACCTGATGAAGGTGAGCGACTACCTGACCTACATCGCCGAGGTGATTCTGGAGGCGGTGCTGGCCATGGCCTGGAAGCACGTGGCGCGCAAGCACGGCGTGCCCGCTGGGCTGAGTGAGCATGAGCCGGCGTTTTTGATTATCGGTTACGGCAAGCTCGGCGGCATCGAACTGGGGTACGGCTCCGACCTGGATCTGGTGTTTCTCCACGACAGCGACACCAAGGGCGCCACCAACGGGCCCCGCCCGCTGGATACGCCGGTGTTCTACACGCGCCTTGGTCAGCGCATCATTCACCTTTTGACCGCCACCACCCCGGCGGGCAGCCTTTATGAAGTGGACATGCGCCTGCGCCCGTCGGGCAACGCCGGGCTTTTGGTCACCTCCATCGACGCCTTCGGCGAGTATCAGCGCCAAAACGCCTGGACCTGGGAGCACCAGGCGCTGGTGCGCGCCCGGGTCGTGGCGGGCCACGCCGCCCTTGCAGAGAAGTTCGAGAAGCTGCGCGCAGGCCTTTTGACCCAGCCCCGCGAAGGCGAGGCGCTCAAAAGCGATGTGGTGGGCATGCGCCAGAAAATGCGCGATCACCTGGCGACCAGGCCCGGGCCGAAGGAGGCCGCCACGACCTTCAATCTGAAGCAGGACGCCGGCGGCATGGTGGATATCGAGTTTCTCTGCCAGTACGGGGTGCTGGCGCTCTCGAACAAGACCCCTGAGCTTGCCACCTACCGCGACAATATTCGGCTGTTGGAGACGCTGGCCGAGCACGGTTATATCAGCGACGACGAGGCGGGCGCGCTTCGAGAGGCTTACCTTGCCTACCGAAGCCGCACCCACCGCGCCGCGCTGACCGGCGACAAACCCGTGGCGGACCCTGACCCGTTTACCCAGCACCGCGAGGCGGTTTGTGCGCTCTGGCAACGCTTTTTGGGCTAGCACCTTGAGTAGCGATCCATGACCGGCCATATCCTTGCCACGCTGTTACCCGTTTTCCTGATTGCCGCGGCGGGGGCGCTTTACGGGCGCTTTCGCACGCCGGATATCGCAACGCTCAACACGCTCAATATGGAGCTGTTCGTGCCGCTTCTGGTGTTTGCCGTGCTGGCGGACCGCCAGGCGCCGCTGGCCGAGTACGCCTGGCTTGGCGGGGCGGCGGCGCTGGTGGTGCTTGGCTCGGGGGTGGTGCTCTGGCCGCTGGCCCGGTGGCTAAATCTTGACCGCAAGGTGTTCTTGCCGTCGATGATGTTCAATAACTCGGGCAACATGGGCGTACCGCTTCTGGTGTTCGCCTTTGGCGAGGCGGCGCTGCCGGCGGCGGTGGTGGTGTTCATCGTCGAGATGCTGCTGCACTTCTCGGTGGGGCTCTACATGCTCGATTCGCGTACGTCACTTTGGCGCATGCTCAAAATGCCGATCGTGGCGGCCAGCGTAGCGGGGCTTTTCATCAATGTGGGCGATATCGCGCTGCCGGGCTGGCTGCTGGACGCCATGCACATGCTAGGCGGGGTGTGCATTCCATTGATGCTCTTCGCGCTGGGCGTGCGGTTGCTGGAGGTGGATCTTGGCGACTGGCGCACCGGGCTTTTAGGGGCGGTCTTGTGCCCGCTATCGGGGCTTGTGATCGCGCTGCCGCTGATGTGGCTGCTGCCCCTGGAACCCCTTCAACTGGCAACGCTTTTGGTATTCGCTGCACTCCCCCCGGCGGTGCTGAACTACCTGGTGGCCGAGCAGTACGACCTGTTACCCCAAAAGGTGGCCTCTATCGTACTGATCGGAAACCTGGGGAGCCTGGTCGTGATGCCGCTGGTGTTGGGCGTTACCTTCGCCTTCATCCATGCGCCGGTTTAGCGTTTCTCCTTGACCTCGAAGGTGCCTTCGAGCGCGTCCTGCTGGCCATGACGCGTGTCCTGGGCGTGAGAAGAACCGCCGGCACTGCCGCCAATATCCTGGGCCTGGTCGGCGCGCATCTGATCCATACGCTTTTTCATCTTGTAGCGCATCAATGGCATCAAGGCCCAGCCGATCAGTAAAAAGACCAGCCCGAACACCACGCCGACGATCATCAAGGCGCCGAAGGCCAGCCATACCAGGGCAAGCTTCAGGGTGCCTAAAAGGCCGTGGGGTTGGGTATTGGCCGCTTTGGCACGCCACTGATGGGCGGCCTGCCAGGCAGCGTTTTGCGAATCACGATGAGGGTGGCGCATGAGGGACTCCCTTGATCTTTGGCAACCGGTCTTTGGCAACCCGTCTTTTGCAAACATTGGAACACAGCGCGTAGGGCGAGTTCACTTCTGGCGCGGCGCTTGCTTTAGACCCTGTTAGCTGCAAGGGTTAAAACACTGAATGGGGATGATTTAAATCCGGGAGAATAAGGAGATCAAATGGCGCGTAAAGAAGGCAAAACGGTATTCATCGCTTCCGCCGTTATCATCTTTGCACTGGTGATAATCGGCGCGGCGTTTCCCGAAAATTTTGGTAACGGCGCCGAGGCCGCGTTGGGTGCGGTGACCGAGCACCTGGGCTGGTTCTATCTGATCTCGGTGTTCGGGTTCGTCATCTTTTTGTTCGGGCTGGCGCTGAGCAAGTATGGCAAGGTGCGGCTGGGCCCCCAGGACAGCCGCCCCGACTATACCTTTTTCTCCTGGATCAGCATGCTGCTGGCGGCGGGGTTTGGCGTTGGGCTGGTGTTTTACGGTATGGCCGAGCCCATGAGTCACTTCATCGAGGTGCCCTACGGCGATTTCGAGTCCGAGACCGAGGCCGCCGCGCGCTACGCGATCCAGTACAGCTACTTCAACTGGGGCATTCATCAGTGGGCGGCGTTTTCGGTCGTCGGGCTGATCATTGCTTATTTCCAGTTTCGTAAGGGCCAGGCGGGGCTGGTATCGTCGGTGCTTTCATCGGTGGTGGCCAAAAAGCCGCGGCTGCGCTCCTACGTTTCCTGGATCGATGTGTTCGCCGTGGTCGCGACCGTCATGGGCGTGGCGACCTCGCTGGGGCTTGGCGTGCTGCAAATGAACGGCGGATTGAACGCAGTGTTTGGCGTGCCCGAAGGTACGCTTTGGCAGTTCATCATTCTTGCCGTCATGTTCTGCGCCTACATGCTTTCGACCTGGGCGGGGCTTGATAAAGGCATCAAGCGCCTTTCCAATTTGAACCTGGCGATCTGTATCGGCCTGATGCTCTACGTGCTGATTACCGGGCCGACGGTGGCGATCCTCGAAACCATTACGCTGGGCATTGGCGACTACCTGCAGAACTTCATCGGCATGAGCCTGCGCATTTCACCTTATAGTAGCAACGAGTGGGCCAGCGAGTGGACGATCTTCTACTGGGCCTGGGTAATCGCTTGGTCGCCCTTCGTGGGCACCTTCGTGGCGCGCGTTTCCCGCGGGCGCACCATCAAGGAGTACGTGTTCGGCGTGCTGATCATGCCGCCGCTGCTGGCGTGTTTGTGGATCGGTGTGTTTGGCGGCGCCGCGCTCACCATGGAGATCAATGGCGACAATATCGGTCTGGCCGCGGCGACCCAGGATAACATCACCGTGGCGCTTTTCGAGATGTACGAGCTGATGCCCTTTACCAGTGTGCTCTCGCTCGTTTCCATTTTGCTGATATTTATCTTTTTGGTGACCTCGGCGGACTCGGCCTCTTATATTGTGGCGCAGATGACCGACAACGGTTCGATCAATCCGCCGCTTTACAAGCGCGTGATCTGGGGCGTATTGATTGCCGCCATTTGCCTTACGCTGATCGCGGCGGGGGGCTTGACCGGTTTGCAGTCGGCAGCGGTGTTGGCAGCGCTTCCCTTTACGTTCATTCTTTACCTGATGGTGTTCGTGCTGGTTCGTGAGCTGCAGGCGGATCGTCGCTCGATGCTGACCCAGCTTTATCGTCGTCACGGCGATACCCCGGTCGGCGCGGACGCTTTCGAGGCCGGCGAGCTAAGCGATGCCGAGCAGGAACGCTTGCGGCGTGCACCGCTCGTGGTCAATCGGCGCATCAAGGACTAGACTTTATCCAGGTATTTTATAAACTGTCTAAAGAGGGAGTAAGCGCTAATGGCTCGACCGCGCCAAGGCGCAACGCGACGTCAGCCCAAAGGGGCTGGCCTTGGTCGATGTGGGGCTGTCTTCGACCGCTGGCTGGATTTGATCGTCATCGTGGCGGTTCTGACGGCGCTGGTGATCGGTTTGTCCGCCGTTTTGGCGCACTGGCTGCTCACCTGACCAGGACGAGACTCAGCCAACAAAAGGGGCGCATTACGCGCCCCTTTTTTAATGTCTCGCAGTGAGTTTCTCGTGCATTTCGATGGTTCGTTCACTCAGTGCATGCTTGACCTTTCAAACGCCGTGTTTAAACCGGGTCGAAGGCTTCTATGCGATTTCGGCCACGGTTTTTGGCATGGTAAAGCCGATCGTCGGCTTCGCTTAGCAGCTGACTAGCGGTTTTGTCATTGGTGGGCAGGGCGCAGGCCACCCCGATGCTCACGGTGAGCACGCTATCCTGGCCACGGGCGTGGGGAATGGCCAGCGTCAGTACCGTTTGGCGCATGTGGTTGGCGATGCTCAGGGCGCGATAAATATCCTTGGCCGGCAGTACGCAAACGAACTCTTCGCCTCCGTAGCGCGCCAGCAGGTCGGTTTCTTGATCGATGCAGCGGCTAAGCGCGCGGGCAACGCTTTTGAGTGTATCGTCGCCCATGGTGTGGCCGTAGTAGTCGTTGAACGCCTTGAAACGGTCGATATCGACAAATATCACCGAAATAGGCTCTTCCGCCTTGAGGGATTTCTCCCAGTGGCTGGCCAGAAAGGTGTCGAAGTAGCGTCGGTTGGCGATACCGGTCAGGCCGTCGTGCCGGGAGAGCTGATGCAGGTGGTCGCGCTGCTCCAGACCGCGCTGAAACTCACGCAGCAGGTGATCCATGCTCTCGACCAGGTGGCCCAGCTCATCGTTTCGATGGCCGCGCAGCGTGGGCTTGGGCCACTGGGCCGGAAAGGCCGGGTCGGTCAGGGTGATGGCGGCGTGAACCTTTAAAAGCGGCCGGGTGATGAAAATATGGAAAAAAGCGATAAACAGCGAGCTGAGTAAAAAGGCTTCGACGATACTGATACCCACCACGCGATAGCCTCGGGCGAGAAACTGGGCCGTTAGATAATGCTGGTCCAGCGATAGCCGGATTTCCCCGACCTGTGAGGCCGGCACGGTTTCGCCCATGTGATAACGAAGCGGTTCCTGGTAGTTGAGTATATCGCCAAACAGCGCCTGCCCAAGGCGCCCGGACGGCAGCGTGGGCGATTCGAATTCGGCCAGCTTACGGCCAAAATCATCCTCGATGACCACGCGAGCGACATCGCTATCATTGAAAAGCCCCCGTGCGATCTGTTCGGCAAGCTGGGGGTTGAGCTGAAACGCCGCCTCCGCCGCCGCGCCATTGATGATGGCAAGCTGCTGCTGGGTGCGTTGTTCGATGCTGGCCCGCATACCTTTAGCGTGGCTCCAAAGCTCGAGGCTGCCCGCGACCAGGCTGATCAGCGTGGCGATGAGAAGCGTCAAAAGCGCTTGCTTCAAGGTCAAGCGTCCTTTGATGAGCCGGTTTTGGGTGTTCATGGCAGCGCCCTTATTGCGTGCTGGATTTTGTCCATTACCTGGCGGGGGACGCTTGGGTTGCAGGCCAGATAAAGCGGCACATGGGCAAAGCTAAACAGGTAAACGAGCGGGATGCCTTCATCCTGGGCGATGAACTCCCCCGGTGTCCGGCCGGAAACGATCACATCCAAAAAACCGGCTTCCAACCGTGCGATGTTGACCCGCTCGCTGGGTGCTCTTATAACGTCGATACCTTGGCTTTTGACGTAGTCGCCCACGGCATCTTCTCGAAAGCTGCCGACGCGCAGGCCAGCCAGGTCCTCGAGGCGGATTAACTCGCCCGCATGGCCCTCGAGCGCGAACGCCGCCCACTCGTTCGCCGCCAGCGGCCCCGCCCAGCGAAAAAGCGCCTCGCGCTGTGGGGTGCGCGTGGTCGAGTAAACGCAGTGGTCGCGGCGAAGCCGCGCTTCGGTATAGGCGCGCGCCCAGGGAAGCAGATAAAACCGGGCCTCGATCCCGGTTTGTTCGAGCGCCTGCTGTAAGCGCTCGGTCGCGTAACCCTGGATGTCGCCACCCAGGCCATGGTTGAAGGGCGGATATTCTTCGGTATTAATCGTCAAGAGGTAGGAGGGCGCCGGGCTCGCCGTCACCTTCATGCTTGAAAACATCACAATGATCATAACGAGTACAGGTGAAAAAGATGGGAGCCAGCGGTTACTCATCCTCATATACCGGCGACGGAATATCAAATGAACTTAGCTCAAGAAGCATCGTTTGAAAATATTCGGTCAGCGCCGGGTCGCTCTCCTTGTTGATCGCGAAGTAGAGCGGATAGCGACTCAAGGTATAAACCGGGATCAAAGTGGCAGGCCGGTAGCCCTCGTGATCGACGATCCAGTCGACCACGTTTGCGCTATAGGCCCACAGGTCGACCCGTTCATTGATCAGCATATTGAGCGCACTCTGGTTATCCAGCGCATGGTGAATGAGCGTTTCCGGGTAGCCCGCCTCCGTCAGGCTCAATTCACCGATATCGCCCCGGATTACCACGACGCTGAGGCTTTGCGCGATGGCGTCACTCAGTTCCTCGATGCGTAGTGGCTTGCTGGCATGACCGATCAGTGTGACCTGGTCGATGGCGATGGGCCCGGCCCAGTGAAAAAGCGCTTCGCGCGAGGGCGTCCGATTGGTCGAGAAAAGCACTGTGTTGGGCGTTTGCAGCGCCATGTTGTAGCCTCTTATCCACGGGTAACTGTGAATATCGGCGTATTCGAAGGGTGTTTGAGAGTAGTTGAACAGACGCTTTAAAAGATCGACCGTTTGACCCTTTGCAACACCTTGTTCGACATAGTTATAGGGGGGATACTCTTCGGTAATATAGCTAAAGGCAGCGAGGGAGGGGGACGTATCGGCAAAGGATGCGCTTACCCCCATAAGCACCGCGACCCGCAATGCGCCCTTGGCTATTGAATGCTTTTTGACGGCGAATTCATGCGTCATGCGCAGATACCCCAACGTAACTCCCAGGAAAATTTAGAGTAACTTTCACCCCCTGTCATCCCCCTTTTACTGGCTTAGGCGTTAATGTAGTCGAGCTGGCCCCTTTGATGCACTATCTGCACGAGAGCTTCTATGTCCTCTGAACCCGTAAAAAGCGCAGCGGCCTACGCCTCCCGGCGCGAGATATTTGGTTGGGCAATGTTCGATTTTGCCAACCAGGCCTATACGCTGCTGATTATCACGGTGGTTTTCGGCGAGCTTTTTACTACCGTGATCGTTGGTGATCGCGGTGACAACTTCCGACTGGCCAATTTTTTATGGAGCCTGGCGCTTGCCACCAGCTACCTGATGGTGGTGATTACCGCGCCGCTTAGCGGGGCCATCATGGATTATCGGGCCGAAAAAAAGCGCTTTCTGCTGGTAAGTTATCTGGCGACGATCGCCACGACCGCCATGCTCTATTTCGTCGAACCCGGCTACGTGGTGGCGGGGCTTTTGCTGATCATACTCTCCAACTACGCCTACTCCATGGGCGAATCGTTCATTGCTGCGTTTTTACCCGAACTCGGCCCGCCCTCGGCGCTGGGTAAAATTTCCGGGGTTGGCTGGGCGCTTGGCTATATTGGCGGGCTATTCGCCGCGGGATTTACGCTTTTGGTGCTGGGCGAAGCCACGCTTGAGAATTTCGAGCGTATTCGCTGGGTCGGCCCGTTCGCTGCCGGATTCTTCCTGGTCGCCGCCATTCCTACCTTCCTGTGGTTAAAAGAGCGGGGGGAGCCCCGAGAGAAGGGCGTATCGTATTGGCGGATCGCGCGGGGGCGCTTGACGTCTACCTTCAAGGAGCTTCGCTACTTCAAGGACCTGACCATTTTTTTGGTGTCGCTGCTTTTCTCGATGGCCGGGGTCTACATCATCATCGCGTTTGCGTTCATCTATGGCGCCCAGGTGATCGGCTGGGACGAAGGGGTACGCAACATCATGTTCATCGTCGTGCAGCTCACCGCGGCGGCGGGGGCGCTGGGGTTCGGCTTTATTCAGGATAAGCTGGGTGCCAAGCGCACCTACCAGATGACCCTGGCGCTCTGGGTCCTGGCCATTCTGGCGATTTGGGCGACGCCAGAACTTACCCAATGGGCCAATGCGCGTTTTGGCTGGCAGTGGCAGGCGCAATACGTCTTTTTATACGTGGGCTGTTTGGCGGGGCTGAGCCTGGGGTCGAGCCAGTCGGCCAGCCGCGCGCTGGTCGGGGTTTTCTCGCCGCTTGCCAAGTCCGCGGAATTTTTCGGCTTCTGGGGCCTGGCGAACAAGCTGGCCGGGGTGCTGGGCATCGTGCTGCTGGGCGTGTTGCAAACGTTGATTGGTTTGCAGGCCTCTATTCTATTATGTGTAGGGTTGTTCATCATGGCGATGCTGATTTGTGCAGGCGTGAACGAGCGCCGCGGCCGCGAGGCGGCGACTGCATGGGAAAGCACCTAACGGGCGGAGAGGGTGTATGACATCGCTAAGCACACAGCGCGGCGGCATCGTGATGATGCTGCTATTTTGGATAGCCTTGATCGGGGCGGGCACTTGGCTTATCGACGGCGGTTTCAAAAACCTCACCACTCCCAACGCTCATATCATGGACACCTCGACAGAGGGGGCGCCGGTGCGGCTCAAGCGCAACCGCTCAGGCCATTTCGAGGCCCCCGGCCAGATCAACGGCGAGCCGGTGACTTTCCTGCTCGATACCGGCGCCACCTATGTGGCCGTGCCCCACGAGCTTGCCGATAGGTTGTCGCTAGAGCCCGGGCGCAGCGCCTGGTTCAATACGGCCAACGGCCGGGTACAGGGTAACTTAACCGAGCTCGACGAAGTGTCCCTTGGCGGGCTACGCGCCAGTAACGTGCAGGGCTCGATCAGCCCCGGTATGGAGCGCGATACCGTGCTGTTGGGCATGAGCTTTTTGAATCTGCTTAGTATCGAAATAGCGGACGGCGAAATGCTGCTGCGCTTGCCGCCTCAGTAACGCTCGCATGTTGTCCAGGAAGTGCTATGCTGAGCGCGTAATGTAAGGATATCGGCACACCAAGGAGCGTTGTTATGGGAATTGAAGTAGGCGGCCTGTTAGGCCTTATCTGGCTTGTCATTGTCATTTGGGCCATTGTTAAAGTCGCCAAAAGTTCGGCTGGCGGCCTTGCCAAGCTGATCTGGATTCTGGTGTTACTCTTCTTCCCGCTAATCGGTTTGATTATCTGGTTCGTGTTGGGGCCCAAGGGATAGCCGGTTTAAGCGAAATAAAAAAGCAGGCCCTGGGCCTGCTTTTTTTGTATTCTAAAAGCGCGTCTTGTAACGCTTAAAAGCGCTTCGCTAGTCTTCGCCGCTTTCGTCACTCGCGGGCGGCGCCTTGTAATGCCCGGGGATCGTCAGCTTTTCGCCGTTGGGTAAATCGCGCACCTGAGTGGGTACGTAGACGCGTTTTATGACGCTTTTGGTTTTTTGATCGCCCATCGCCTTCTCCTGTCATGTCCAAAAGATGGTTGACAACTCGCGAGTTCAACATTAGCGCGCTACGCATCAACAATCAAGCGGCGTGCGCCGCTTAAAACTAGTGAAAAGCAGCCTGGCAGGTTCTCCGGGGGTGCCGATTTATTCTTGCAATTTGCCCTTCAAACGTTAATAAAGAGTAAGCTAGTGTTACCATTAAGCACTTTGCCACGTTGATCAGATACCATGAAGTTACCGAGGCTATTGACCATTATAAAGGAAGCGGGAGCCGCTCATGTCTGACTATCCCGATCAAGACCATGTGCTGATTATCGAAGATGACCAGCGTCTGGCCGAGCTAACCCGAGAATACTTGGACAACAACGGCTTTAAAGTAACGGTCGAAGCCGATGGTGCGAAAGGGGTCGAGCGGATTCTGGAGCTTCAGCCGGACCTTGTCATTTTGGACTTGATGCTGCCAGGCGAGGACGGTCTTTCGATTTGCCGGCGCGTACGCCCCAATTTCACCGGGCCTATCATGATGTTGACCGCGCGCACCGATGACCTCGACCAGGTGCTGGGGCTCGAAATGGGCGCCGATGATTACGTGCCCAAACCCGTCAAGCCCCGGGTGCTGCTGGCACGCATGCGGGCCCTGTTGCGCCGCGCCGACGCGCCGGTGGCCCCCAATGGCGAGGTGCGCCTGCAGTTTTCCAATCTGGATATCGATAGCGCCACCCGCGAGGCGTGGCTCGAGGGGGAGCGTATCGACCTGACCAGTGCGGAGTTCGATCTGCTTTGGCTTTTAGCGAGCAATGCGGGCACCGTGCTGACCCGGGAGGAGATATTCAGCGACCTGCGGGGGATCAAGTACGACGGCCAGGACCGCTCTATCGACGTGCGCGTGTCACGCATTCGCCCCAAGATCGGCGATGACCCCCATCAGCCTCACCGTATTAAAACCGTGCGCAGCAAAGGCTACCTCTTTGTCAAGGATAGCTAATCGCAGCGTCGCGGGACCCGGTCAAAAGCGTCAGCGAGGTGAATGCCATGCCGCGCGTGCTTAGCCACGGCTCTTTTTTTAGATTTTACGTGCTGCTGGCCCTGGCGCTTTGCGTGGTGTTCGTCATTACGATCGGCGGGCGTACCTTCATCGAACAGGTACGCCGCGAAGAGTTTCGCGAAAAGATGGTGAGCCTGCCGATGACGCTAATGACCCGGCAGTTGGCCGAGCTTGCCCCGGAAAATCGAGAAGCGCGTTTGAACGCTTTCTCGCATCAGTTCGGTATGCAGCTGGCGCTGGTACCGGCCAACGATGCCGAACTCGGCTATTTCGAGAAAGCCCGCCTGGCGCGGGGTAATATTTTGATCGAGACCAACCCCTGGCGGCTTCGCCAGCGCATTCCCGATGAGCGCTCGGCGCAGGATAGTCTCTTGAGCGCTACCTTCCTGGGCTGGAACGAGCGCCAGTGGCAGGGCAGCATGGTGGTCCTGGGCGAGTGGCTGGCACGAACGCCCGCTCCCCAGCGCCAGTCAGTGCTTGCCGATGTGAATCTGCCGGGATGGCCGCTGGCGCTCGTCTCGACACTGCCCGAAGGCCTCACCCCGGCCCAGCGCCAGCAACTGGCCCGCGGCGAGGTCGTGACGCGGCTGGTCACCGAGCAGCTCTCTCTTACGTTTCTTTATCAAATACCCGGCAGCGAGCAGTGGTTGAAAGCCGGCCCCATTACCCGGCGGGATACGCTACCGCTGAGCCTGCATTTACCGCTTCTCATCGGCGTCATGGTGGTGCTGAGTCTCATCATCTATCTCATCATGCGCAGTATCGAAGCGCGCATGGCGCGTTTGGAACTCGCCGCCACGCGTATCGCAAGCGGCCGGCTGGAAACCCGGGTGAAGGTGGAAAGCGGCGATTTTCTGGGCCGGCTCGGCATGGCCTTCAACGCCATGGCAAGCCAGGTGCAAACGCTCTTGAGAGGCCAGCAGGAGATGATTCGCGCGGTGTCTCACGAGCTACGTACGCCGGTAGCGCGTATACGCTTTGCCGTGCAGATGGTCGAGGATATGACCGAGGAGCCGTCGATTCGCCGTCAACTGCAGGGGATCGACGCCGACATCGCCGAGCTCGACGATCTGGTCGACGAGATTTTGACCTACGCGCGTCTGGGCGGCGGGCCAAGCCACGGTGACCCGCTGGAGATGGTGCCGGTGGAGTGCTGTGCCATGGCCAATCGCGTCATCGACGCGCTCACCCCGCTACACAAAACGCTTAGCCTCAAGCTCGAGACAGAGCACGAGGAGATCGAGCTTCTGGCCGAGCCGCGCTATCTGCAGCGTGCGCTGCAAAACCTGGTCAGTAACGCCTGCCGCTATGGCCGCACCCAGGTCAACATTCGTCTTTGCGACGAGCCACACCTGGTACGTATCGATGTCGAAGACGACGGCCCGGGGGTGCCGCTGGAGGCGCGCAGTGATATCTTCAAACCCTTTGCCAGGTTGGACGACAGCCGGGCGCGAAGCTCCGGCGGCTACGGTCTTGGGCTTTCCATCGTGCACAAGGTCATGACCGGCCACGGCGGCAGCGTCACCATCGATGAAAGCCCGAGCCTTGGCGGGGCGCGCTTTACGCTATTGATTCCTCGCCGCCCCCCGCCGGCTTGACGCCGCTGAGCACCGCGAAGGACGTTTCCCGCGCGGTGCGCAGAAAATCCTGCATCCAGGGGGTGTGGCGCGTCTCATCGCGAATCGCCGCATAGAGCGTGCCCCAAATCCCCGCCTCGCCAAGTTTCACCGCGCTTACGTAGTCGCGCTCCAGATATTCGGTCAACGCCCAGTTGGGCAGCGCGCAAACGCCACGGCCGCTGGCCACCAGCTGCATCATCATGATGGTGAGCTCCGCGGTGCGAATCTCCTTCGGGCGTACCTGGGCCGGGGTCAAAAACTGGGTGAACACATCCAACCGAGACTGCTCCACCGGGTAGGTAATCAGCGTCTGTTCGGCGAGCTCAAAGGGGCTGACAAAGCCTTTCTGCGCGAAAGGGTGCTGGCGGGCCACGGCCAAAAGCCCCTCGTAGCGAAATAGCGGCGCGTAGTGAATGCCCTCAATGGGCTGTGGGTCGGCGGTGATCACCAGATCGAGCTGCTCGCGGGCAAGGGCCGGTAGCGGGTCGAAGTGATGACCGCTCGGGATATCGATCTCGACTTCCGGCCAGTGATCGCGAAAGTAATCCACGGTAGGCATCAGCCACTGAAAACAGCTGTGGCACTCGATGGCCATGTGCAAGCGGCCCTGCTCGGCACCTGAAAGCCTGGCCAGGTCGCGCTCAGCACGACGCACTGCCGGCAGGAGCTCGTCGGCCAGCGCCAACAGGCGAAGCCCGGCCCGGGTGAACTCCACCGGACGCGTTTTACGCACGAAAAGCGGGCTCGCCACGCGGCTTTCCAGATCTTTCAACTGATGCGAAAGCGCCGACTGGGTAAGGTGAACGCGCTCGGCGGCCTCGACCAGCGAGCCGGTTTCGCGCAGGGCGGCCAGCGTACGCAGATGACGTAGTTCAAGCATTGACGATTCGGTTCGCGGTTATAAAAGACAGTGAACATGTTTAAAGCGAGAACCCCGGTGTTCGGGATTCCCTCGTCGCAGTGTCTCATATTTGCGCCGACACCGCGCCTGGAAGAGCCGCGCGGCGTCGAAGGAGAGGTCGAAGGCTAGCTTTTCGAGGCGTAGGCGTACAACAGCGTTTCCTGGGCGCTGATGGCGTCACTGGTGCCCGAGCCCTGGAGGCGGTAGCTGCCGTCGCTTTCCAAAAGCCAGCTCTGGCAGTTATCCACCAGGTAGGTTTCCATGTCCTTGCGTACCCGGTTAGCGAGCTTTTTGTCCTTTAGGAGAAAGCAGGTTTCCACTCGGTGGAACATGTTGCGCGGCATGAAATCGGCGCTCGAGCACCAGGTTTCGGGCTTGTCGTTGTTGTGAAAGTAGAAGACCCGGGTATGCTCCAGAAAGCGTCCGATGATTGAGCGCACGCGAATGTTCTCCGAGACACCCTTGACGCCAGGCTTCAAACAGCACATGCCACGAATGATCAAGTCGCACTCCACGCCCGCCTGGGAGGCGCGGTAGAGCGCCTTGATCAATTTGGGTTCGGTGAGCGAGTTGCACTTGATGATGATATGGCCGCGCTTGCCCTTGGCGGCAAACTGCGCTTCGCGGTCGATCATTTCGATCAGACGCTGATGTAACGTAAAGGGGGCGTGGAGAAGGGTATCGATCTTGCGCGTCTGCCCCATGCCGGAGAGCTGCTGAAACACCCGGTGTACATCGGCGCACAACGCCTGATTGGCGGTCAAAAGGCTGTAGTCGGTATAGAGCTTGGCGGTTTTGGCGTGATAGTTGCCGGTGCCCAGGTGGGCGTAGTGTTTGAGCTCGCCCTTCTCGCGGCGCACGATATGGATCATCTTGGCGTGAGTTTTATAGGCCATGATGCCGTAGATCACGATGGCGCCGGCCTCCTGCAGGCGCGAGGCGAGCTGCAGGTTATCGGCCTCGTCGAAACGCGCGCGCAGCTCGATGACGACGGTGACTTCCTTGCCCTGGCTTGCCGCGTCCACCAGGGCGCTGACGATCGACGAGTCCGCACCGGTGCGGTAAAGCGTTTGCTTGATCGCCAGTACGTCCGGGTCCCGCGCCGCCTCGCGTAGCCAATCCTCGATGGGCGAAAACGCCTGGAAGGGGTGGTGCAGCAGAATATCCTGCTGGCTGATCGCGCTGAACAAACTCCCTTCCTTGAGCGCCTTGGGTACGCTTGGGATGAAGGGGCGGTACATCAGCTCCGGGCGGTCGACATCGTCGAGCACGGCCATCATGCGGGTCAGGTTGACCGGGCCTTCTACGCGGTAGAGATCGTCGGGCGTTAGATCGAACTGGCGCAGCAGAAAATCGGTCAAGTCGTCGGGGCAGTTGTCGGCCACCTCCAGGCGAACGCCGCTGCCGTAGCGGCGCGCCAAAAGTTCGCCGCGCAGCGCCGAGGCCAAATCCGACACCTCTTCCGGGTCGACGCTCAAATCCGCGTTGCGCGTCAGCCGGAACTGGTAGCAGCCGAGCACGCGCATGCCGGGAAAGAGCTCTTCGGCGTGGGCGTGAATCATCGAGGAGAGGAATACGTATTCGGAGAAGCCTTCGGCGCAGAGCTCCTTGGGCAGCGCGATCAGTCTGGGCAGCGAACGCGGGGCGGGCAGAATCGCCATGCCGCCGGCCCGGCCGAACGCATCCTTGCCTTCGAGGGCGACGATAAAGTTGAGGCTCTTGTTCACTAGCCGGGGAAACGGATGCGAGGGGTCGAGGCCGATCGGACTGATCACCGGCATGATTTCACGATCGAAATACGCCCTCACCCAGGCTTGTTGCGCCTCGTTCCACTGGTCGCGGCGGCGAAAGCGTAGCCCCTGAGCTTCGAGCGCGGGCAGTAAGGTGTTGTTGAGGATCTGATACTGGCGGCGAATCTGGCGGTGGGCGGTGTCGGATATCTCGCTCAGCACAGCCCTTGGCAAGCGGCCGTCGGCGGAGGTGGCGTTATCGTTCAGCGCAATCTGGTGTTTGAGCCCGGCCACGCGAATCTCGAAAAACTCGTCCATGTTGGAGGAGAAAATCAGCAAAAACATCAGCCGGTTCAATAGCGGGTGGGCATCGTCCAGCGCTTGTTCCAACACGCGAATGTTGAACTGCAGGTGCGAAAGTTCGCGGTTGAAATAGAGCTCCGGGTCGTCCAGGTCGGTTTGCCCGTCTCCGCCTTTGGCTTGAACGCCGGTCGGGGTACGATTGATCCGAAGGGGCAAGCTCTCGCCTTCACCGCTGGATGCTTCAATACTTTGAAGCGGCGTAGAGTCCGACGTTTGCATCTCCATACATCTCCCGCAGATTGGGCATCACGCGTTGTAAGCGCCTACCTGGATCTTAGTGTGTTGGGCTCGATTTTGCAGGATAAAGATGACAGTTCGATGTCGCTCTGGTCTTGAGTTAATTAAAATTAATATTGCCGACGCTCAAGCGGTCTGGTTTTGCTCAGGACTCAGGGGGTGCTTGGCAGACGCGAATACCCGCGCCGTACTCTACGGCGAAAGCCGTCTTGTGGAGCCGGTGAAGAGTGACTAGAGTGTCGGCTTTACTATGTCGCTCGCTGTCGAGACTACGAAAACAACCAGGAGAGTTAGGGCATGAGCAAAAAAGTAGCAGTGATACTGGCCGGCTGCGGCGCTTATGATGGCTCGGAGATTTATGAAACCACGCTGACACTGTTGCGTCTCGATCAGCTGGGTATCGCGTACCGCGCCTTTGCACCGGATATCGATCAGCACCACGTCGTCAACCACCTGACCCAAAAGGCCCAGGACGGCGAGACGCGCAACGTCCTGGAGGAATCGGCGCGGCTGATGCGCGGCGAGATCCAGCCCATTACCGAGCTCGACGCCGATGACTTCGACGCGGTGATCGTGCCTGGCGGTTTCGGCGTGGCTAAAAACCTTTCCGACTTTGCCGAACAGGGCGACGCCATGGCCGTGCTCGAGAGCCTGAAAACGGCGCTTGGCGCGTTCAAGGAGGACGCCAAGCCGATCGGCCTTATGTGCATCGCCCCGGTGCTGGTGTCCAGGCTTTGGGGCGACGGTATTTCGGTCACCATCGGGCGCGATCCAAGCGTTGCCGGAGCGATCAGCGCCATGGGTGGGCTGCACAAAAGCTGCGACGTCGATGATATCGTCGTCGATTTGGAGCATCAGGTGGTGACCACTCCCGCCTACATGCAGGCGAGGCGCATCAGCGAAGCCGCCACCGGTATTTTCAAGCTGGTCGAACGCATCAACGAAATGATCGATCAGGCCAAGCAATAGCCTCCTTTTGGGTCGTCGACGTGGTCGAGTGACCAACAAAAAACCTCTGCACGGGTGCAGAGGTTTTTTTAGGTTTATAAGAAAGGGTTATTCGCTTTCGCTGTTCTCTTCGGCCTTGAGCTGACGTTTGCGTACCAGTCGGCCAAACAGCAAGCCCACCTCGTAAAGCAGGTACATCGGAATGGCCAGCAGGCTTTGCGAGATGATGTCCGGTGGCGTGAGCACCATGCCGATGACGAAGCAGCCCAGCAAAATGTAGGGGCGCTTTTGCGAAAGGCTCTGGACTGTCGTGGCGCCGGAGAGAATCAGCAAAAACGTCGCAATGGGAATCTCGAAAGCCACGCCAAAGGCGAAAAAGAGCTTCAGTACGAAGTTAAGATACTGATTGATGTCGGTCATCACCGCCACGTTGGCAGGCCCGGTCTGGGTGAAAAACTCGAACAGCAAGGGAAACACGACGTAGTAGGCAAACGCCGCCCCGGCGTAGAAGAGCGCAATGCTCGACACCAGAATGGGGATCGCCAGGGCCTTCTCGTTGTCGTAAAGCCCGGGGGCAACGAAGGCCCAAGCCTGGTGTAGCACGAACGGAATCGCCAGAAATACCGCGACCACGAGCGTTAGCTTGAAAGGTGCCAGAAAGGGCGAGGCCACTTCGGTGGCGATCATTTGTGAACCCGCCGGTAGCAGCGCGATCAAGGGGTCAGCGACGAAGGTGTAGATATCGTTGGCAAAGGCGTAAAGCGCCAGGAACATCACCAGCACGACCGCCACCGCCTTGACCAGCCGCGAGCGCAGCTCGATCAGGTGTTCGATTAGCGGTGCCTGGCTTAGATCCTCGCGCGGCTGGTTTGAATCGCCCGGCTTACTCATGACGGGTTACTATCCTTTTTCAGCTCATCGGATTCGGGACGCGCGGACTCCTCGGCACTCGCCTGGGAGGAGGGCTCGGGGCTTTCGTGGACTTCCTCCAGCGCATCGTCCAGGCGCGCGGCGGCCTTGGCAACGCGCTTGTCCGTGTCATCTCCCGGGGCGCCGGAAGAAGACGGCGCCCCTGGGGTACTCGCGATGCTTTCGACGTCGCGCTTGGCCTGCTTCAGGCTGCTATCGAGTTTTTTCTGCTGATCGCTGATCTTCTGGCGAAGCTCTTCGGCCTCGAGCTGCGCGCTGATTTCGCGCTGCATACCGGATACCGTTCGCTTGATCTTGCCGATCCACATACCGGTGGTGCGCGCCGCCTTCGGCAGGCGCTCGGGGCCGAGTACCAAAAGGGCCACGATGCCAATGAGCATGAGCTCGAGAAAGCCGATATCCAGCATGGCTTAGGGACGCTCCTCAGAGCGCTTCTCGGCCTCGGCCTTGCGCTTCTCCTCGGCCTGCACGTCATAGGTGTTGCCCGGCTCTTCGTGAGCCACTTTGGCGGCTTCGTCGCGCTCGGCGGATTTTTCTTTCTCTTCCTCGCTCATGGCGCTTTTAAAACCCTTGACCGCGCCGCCCAGGTCGGTGCCGACGTTGCGCAGTTTTTTGGTTCCAAAAATCAGGATGATAATGCCCAGTACAATCAAGAGCTGCCAGATACTGATGCCACCTAACATAGTCGTTTCCTCATTAAGCCGGGGCGTAAAACGCGGGAAAAGGGCGCTGATTAAGCGCTATCGGGACGCTTTTTCATCGTGGCCGGAGACCCCGAAGCGCCGTGCGAGCTCGTCGAGCACGCGCTGATGGTCGAGCTCGAGGTGCGAGAGCATCACCAGCGTATGAAACCACAGATCGGCGGTTTCAGCGATAACCGCTTGGCGCTCTTCGTCACCGCCAGCCTCGACGTCCTTGGCGGCCAGCACGGTCTCGAAGGCTTCCTCGCCTACTTTTTCGAGTATCTTGTTGAGCCCCTTGCCGTGCAAGGCGGCGACATAAGAGTGCTCCGGGGCGGCGTGGCGTCGCTGCTCCAGCACCTTTGCTAGCTGGTCCAAAACGGGCATGGTGTTGGCGGTGCTCATCGAAATCCTTGGGCGTTGATTAAAGATCCTGCGGGCGCTGCGTTCGCATCAATTGGGTATGATTCAAGTGTAGCCTGGCGCGCCTGGCTTACTGCCATAAAAGCAGTAAGAGCCCGGCACCGGCGGCGGCCAGCACCTGCCAGGGTTGGGCCAGCGCCCATTCGCTCAAGGGCTGCCAGGTAAGTGCAATGGCGAGAAGCGCCACGCCAATACGCAGGCGGTGGTGGCGCTTTTTCTGCTGGGTGAATTTGGCATCCAGTTGGGTAATGGCGCTGGCTTGAAGGTGGCGCTGGCGGTGCTCCTGCTCCATGCGGCTAAGCGCCTGGTGGGCGAGCACGGGAAGCTCCGGCAACTGGTGGGAAAGCTCCGGCGCCTGGCGTTTGAGCGACTCCCAAAGCCCGCCGATCCCGGCGCGCTCTTTCATCCACTGCTCTAAATAGGGCTTGGCGGTGCTCCAAAGATCGAGCTCCGGGTAGAGCTGGCGGCCCAGGCCCTCGATGTTCAAAAGTGTTTTCTGCAACAGCACCAGCTGCGGCTGGACTTCCATGTTGAAGCGCCGGGCGGTCTGGAAAAGCCCCAAAAGCACCTGGCCAAAGGAGATATCCTTGAGCGGTTTTTCTAAAATCGGCTCGCACACGGTACGAATGGCGGCGGCGAACTCGTTGGCCCGGGTATTCTCGCCGACCCAGCCGGACTCGATATGAAGCGCCGCTACCTCGTAATAATCCTGATGGAAAAACGCCAGCAGGTTGCGCGCGAGATAATCCTGGTCTTCCCGGGTCAGGCTTCCTACGATCCCACAGTCGATGGCGATGTACTGCGGGTCTTCCGGGTTGTCGCAGTTGACGAAAATATTGCCCGGGTGCATGTCGGCGTGAAAGAAGTTATCGCGAAACACCTGGGTGAAAAAGAGCTCGACGCCGCGCTCGGCGAGCTTTCTAAGATTGACGCCGTTTTTGATCAGCGTGTCCATATCCGCCACCGGCACGCCGCGAATGCGCTCCTGCACCATGACGTTGCGCCGAGTGAAGGGCCAGTAGATGGTGGGGACGAATAAAAGCGCCGAGTCCTTGAAGTTACGCTTGAGCTGGGAGGTGTTGGCGGCCTCCTTGTAAAGGTCGAGCTCGTCGAACAGGGTCGATTCGTAGTCGCGGATCACCTCGACCGGACGCAGGCGCTTGGCCTCGGGCACTCGCGCCACAAGCTTGGCCACCTGATACATCAGCGCCATGTCCTGGCGCATCACCGCATCGATGCTGGGGCGGATGATCTTGACCACCACCTCTTCGCCGGTGTGAAGCGTGGCGGCGTGGACCTGGGCAATGGACGCCGAGGCAAGCGGGACGCGGTCGAATTCGGCGAACGCCTCGACAAGCGACATCTCGAGCTCTTTTTCCACTCGGGCCACGGCCAGTTCACCGGGGAAGGGCGGCACCTGGTCTTGAAGCCTTCTGAGCTCGTTAGAGATATCGTCGGGCAGCAGATCGCGCCGGGTCGAGAGCATCTGGCCGAACTTGATGAAGATCGGCCCCAAAGATTCCAGCGCCAGGCGCAAGCGCTCGCCTCGGGAGCGCTTGCCGACCGGCACCAGGCGTAGCGGCAAAAACCACATCAAAACGCGCAGCCAAAGCGATAAGCGCTCCTTGGGCACCAGCGTATCCAAGCGGTGGCGCGCAATGACCCAGAGGATTTTGAAAAGCCGCAGGCTCATGAGCAGGGCTCCTGAACGATGCTCGCGTTCAGGCGCCGTGTAAGGCGGTCAAGGCGCGCCTCCAGGCGGTCGGTGGCCATGTCGAGCTCGGTGAGCGCGTCGCGCAGCACATCGCGCTGATGGCGCCCGGGCAGCATCCGGGCTTCTTCGAACACGTACTCGGAAAGATCCTGCAAAAACTCGTCCCGGGCGCGCAGTCCGAAACGGCTCAGCCGGCGAATGCCTTCGGCAAATGAGTGGGCGGGAGTGGCGCCGATCCAGGTGGCAAGTTCACCTTCCCAGTCGAGATCCAGGTCGAAAAACAGATCCCGGGTCGCTTCCAAAAGCCCCAGACGCCCGCGGACGGCAAGCTTGCCGTCGAACATCAGTCGCTCGATCGAGGCGCCGCTCAGCCACTCGGAGAAGGTTTCCGGGGTCAGCTCGACGGTGGCATCGACGCTTGCCTCGAGCACATCGTCGCCGGGCAGCAGGTCGACCCCAGTGGCGTGGTAGGCAAGCAAAAGCGTCAGGTGTGGTTTTTCGAGCCTGATCAGCAAACGGCTGCCCGCCAGCGCCTCGAGACGGCCAGGGGCTGCCGGGTCGCGGGCGAGCAGAGCGTTTAGCGTGCGTTCACATCCGGCCAGTAACAGGGGCGGGGTCAATCGCATGCTCACCTCAGCGTTCTTTGAACGAGTGCTCGTCGAATCAGAGCACGTTGCTTTATAGCGTGGCATTTCGCGGTATTGAGGGTCATAGCTTGATGCCGCGATGTAGCGCGACGATCCCACCGGTCAGGTTGGTGTACTCCACCCGCTCGAGTCCCGCGTCTTCCATCATGGCCTTGAGGGTTTTCTGGTCCGGGTGCATGCGGATCGACTCCGCCAGGTAGCGGTAGCTCTCGCCATCCTTGGCCACCAGCTCACCGATGCGCGGCAAAAAGCGGAACGAGTATTCGTCGTAGGCTTTGCTCAAAAGCGCGTTATCGGGCTTGGAGAACTCCAGCACCAAAAGGCGCCCGCCGGGTTTGAGCACGCGGGCCATGGAGCGCAGTGCGGCGTCCTTGTCGGTGACGTTGCGAAGCCCGAAAGCGATGGTGATGCAGTCGAAGTGGTTGTCGGGAAAGGGCAGCGTTTCGGCGTTGGCTTGAACGTATTCGACGTTGCCGCCGACACCGTTGTCGATGAGCTTGTCGCGGCCGACGTTAAGCATCGAGGCGTTGATATCCGCCAACACGACCTTGCCACGGGGTCCCACCATACGCGAAAACTTAAGCGTCAGATCACCGGTGCCGCCGGCGATATCGAGCACCTTATGGCCAGGGCGCACGCCTGCGCGCTCGATGGTGAGGCGTTTCCATACCCGGTGAATGCCGAAGGACATCAGGTCGTTCATCACATCGTAACGCGCGGCGACCGAGTGAAAGACATCCGCCACGCGCGAGGCTTTCTCGTCGAGCGGTACTTCCTGGTAGCCAAAATGGGTGGTGCGCTTTTCCGTGGGGCTCATGAGGCGACGGGCTCCCGAGTTCGAGGCGGACATCGATGACGCGTCTGTCATCGCTTGATAGGTTGGCTGTATTGTAGCCTTCTCTCTGTCGTTTTGTCTGCGCCTGCCGCTTCAAAGCCAGGTCTCGACGCGCTTTTCGAAGCGGCCGGGCTTTCCAAATCGGCCGGTGTCACCCCTATAGTTCCTTGAACTGAATGCTCGCCGGCTCGCGGGAGGCCCCCGCATCGCTCAACTGCTGTAGATACTCGGCCCAATAGGCGTCTTGTTGGGTGGCGATCTCGTAAAGGTAGTTGTAGCTATACAGGCCGCTGTCGTGGCCGTCGTCGAAGTGAAGTTTGAGCGCGTAGTTGCCGACCTGGCTGATATCCATCAAGCCCACGTCGCGCTTACCGGTTTGCAGCACCGCGCTGTCGGCGCTATGGCCGCGCACCTCCGCGGAGGGCGAGTAAACGCGTAGAAGCTCGATCGGCACGCGGTAGTGCAGATCGCCCGGGTAGGTCAGCTCCAGCAGGCGGTTTTTCTTGTGGTAGTGAACGTGGGTGGGAATCGGGCTATCCATTGGCAATCTCCCTTTGAAGTAGCAAACAGGCGGGTGTGGTGGCCCGCCTGAAAAGCATGTTACCGCGCGGCCTGGACCGCGCTTCAACGCAACTGCTTACAAGATATAGCGCGACAGGTCTTCGTCGACGGCAAGTTCGCCAAGCTGGGCGTTGACGTAGTCGGCATCGACCACCAAGGGGCTGTCCATATCGCCGCCCTTGAACGAGGCCTCTTCCAGCAGGCGCTCCATCACGGTGTGCAGACGACGCGCGCCGATGTTTTCGGTGCCTTCGTTGACCTGCCAGGAGATCTCGGCGATGCGCGCGATACCATCCTCGGTGAACTCGACGTCGAGCCCTTCGGTGGCCAGCAGCGCTTGATATTGCCGAGTGAGTGAGGCCGAAGGCTCGGTCAGGATGCGCTTGAAGTCGTTCGGCGTCAGCGCATCGAGCTCGACGCGAATCGGCAAGCGGCCTTGAAGCTCCGGAATCAGATCGGAGGGCCGCGACAGATGGAACGCGCCGGAGGCGATGAACAGGATATGGTCGGTCTTGACCATACCGTACTTGGTCGAGACGGTGGAGCCTTCGATCAGCGGGAGCAAATCGCGCTGCACGCCTTCCCGGGAAACTTCGCCGCCGCTTGATTGGCCGCTGCCCTTGGCGACTTTATCGATCTCGTCGAGAAAGACGATGCCGTGCTGCTCGACGGACTCGACCGCCCGCGCCTTGATCTCTTCTTCGTTGACGAGCTTGCCGGCCTCTTCGTCGCGCAGCAGTACCAGCGCTTCCTTGACCGTGACCCGGCGCTGTTCGCGCTTTTGCTGGCCCATGTTGGAGAACATGCTCTGCAGCTGGTTGGTCATCTCTTCCATGCCTGGCGGCGTCATGATATCGACGCCCTGGCCCTGGGCGGAGACTTCGATGTCGACCTCTTTATCGTCGAGCTGGCCTTCGCGAAGCTTCTTGCGGAAAGACTGGCGCGTGGCGTTGTCGTCGCGCGGCTTGTCTTCCTGACCCCGGGGCGGCGGCAGCAGCGCGTCGAGTACGCGATCTTCCGCGGCGTCTTCGGCGCGGTGGCCAACCTCTTCCTTGGCGTGCTCGCGCACCATCTTGATCGCAGCTTCCATCAAATCGCGAATGATCGACTCGACGTCGCGGCCCACATAACCGACTTCGGTGAATTTGGTCGCTTCGACCTTGATGAACGGTGCGCGGGCCAGTTTGGCAAGCCGCCGGGCGATTTCGGTTTTACCTACGCCGGTGGGGCCGATCATCAGGATGTTCTTCGGCGTGACTTCCGGGCGCAGGTCGGTGTCGAGCTGCATGCGCCGCCAGCGGTTGCGCAGGGCAATGGCCACGGCGCGCTTGGCATCCTGCTGCCCGATGATGTACTGGTCGAGCGCGTGAACGATTTCGCGGGGTGTCATCTGGGTCATGGGGTGCCTCAGCGTTCGTTGGAATCAAGCTCTTCGAGCGTGATGTGATGGTTGGTAAACACGCAGATGTCACCGGCGATTTGCAGCGATTTCTCGGTGATCTCCCGGGCGCCGAGCTCGGTGTTTTCCAAAAGCGCGCGGGCGCTGGCCTGGGCGAAGTTGCCGCCGGAGCCGATGGCGATGATGCCGCGTTCGGGCTCGACGACGTCACCGTTACCGGTAATGATCAATGAAGCGCTGTGATCGGCCACGGCCAAAAGCGCCTCTAACCGGCGCAGCGCCCGGTCGGTGCGCCAGTCCTTGGCAAGCTCGACGGCGGCCTTGGTCAGGTGGCCCTGGTATTTTTCGAGCTGCGCTTCGAAGCGCTCAAAGAGGGTAAATGCGTCGGCCGTGCCGCCGGCGAAGCCCGCGAGCACCTTGCCCCGATAGAGGCGGCGCACCTTGCTGGCATTGCCTTTCATAACGGTGTTGCCAAGCGATACCTGGCCATCGCCCGCCAGGGCGACATGATTTCCGCGGCGTACGGATACGATCGTGGTCATGGAGATGACTCCTTAAGAGAGCAAAGGCTCCCGATAACTTACCGGCCGCGTGGCGGCCGCAACTAAAGCACGTTAGAACCCGAGTGATTCACAACAAAATGCGGGCGGCTGATAAAAAATCAACCGCCCGCGTCAGGTTCTGCCGGGGATTATGTGTACGCGTACCGATTCACACGTACTGGGCAGCGGCGCTAGTTTTGCAACTGAATCAAAAGTGGCTCGATCCCCTGGGTCGCCATCAGGTCCTGGGCGCGGCTGAGCTCCCGGGTATCCTCGTAGGGCCCTACCTGGACGCGATGCCACACGTCGCCGCTTGCCTGGACCTCGGTAATCTGGGCCAGAAGGCTCAGATTGCGAAGCTTTGAGCGCAGCTGCTCGGCGTCACCGAGCTCCTTGAAGGAGGCCGCCTGGAGCATGTAGCGGTTGGGCGATGCGCTCGTTGCCGGCGTCGAGGGGGCGGCGTCGGCGCTGGCCTGTTCCTGGGGGCGGGTGTTGGCGGCGATGATCTGGGCGATCTGATCGCCCCCCTGGTCGCTTTCCGTGCTGCTTGCCTCGGCGGGGTCCGGCGCCTCCGGGCGATTGACCGTCGAGGGCAGCGTCACGCCCGGCGCGATCACCTCGGTTTCCGGCAACAGGGTGTAGAACTCGAAGGTCGGCATGGAAGGCTCGGCCTCGCCCTCGGTTTGGCGCGCCGCGCTTCGCTCCTCGCTTCCCGAGGGCTTGGGCAGTACCGTGGCCTGGGGGGTGTCCTCCTGAGCCTGCCAGGGCGCGGTGCCTTGCTGGTGCTGGGCCAGAAAGAAGCCCGCCACGATACCTAGAAGCGCCCAAAGCCAGCCCGGTAGCCTAAACCCCGAGCCTTCGGTTTTGGACGCCTTACGCTGGCTGGTCGCTCCGCGGCGGGTAGGCCGTTTGCGCGGTCTTGCCATTTACATCTCCTCTGGGGCGCTAACCCCCATTAGATCGAGTCCGTTACGCAGCACCTGGCGGGTGGCAAGGCCAAGGGCCAACCGGGCGTTTCTAAGCGCGTCGTCGTCGACCATGACTTTGACCGCGTTGTAGCAGGTGTGGAAATCGCCGGCCAGGTCCAAAAGGTACTGAGAAACCTGCTGGGGCTCGCGTGCCCGCGCCGCCTGTTCGACGACTTCCGGGTAGCGCGCCAACCGGTTCAGTACGGCTTTTTCCTGGTCGCTATCGAGCTTCGCCAGGTGCGTAAGCGCCTGGTCGTAGTCGAACGCCTTGTCTTCGTTTTGTGCCTTGCGCAGCATGCTGCATACCCGGGCGTGGGCGTACTGAATGTAGTAGACCGGGTTATCGTTGGACTGGGAGCGGGCCAGGTCGATATCGAAGGTGAGCTGGGAGTCCGCGCGACGCGCGGCGAGGAAAAAGCGCGTGGCGTCGCGCCCCACTTCGTCGATCAAATCGCGAAGCGTCACGTAGCTGCCCGCCCGCTTGGAGAGTTTTACCTCCACACCGCTTCGAGTCACCAACACCATCTGGTGCAGCACGTAATCCGGGTAGCCCTTGGGAATACCCAGCTCCAGCGCCTGTAGGCCTGCGCGCACTCGGGTCACGGTGGAGTGGTGGTCTGCGCCTTGCTCGTTGATCACGGTTTTGAAGCCGCGCTGCCACTTGTTGTAGTGATACGCTACGTCCGGCAAGAAGTAGGTGTAGCCGCCGTCCGTCTTACGCATGACGCGGTCCTTGTCGTCACCGAAGTCGGTGGTGCGCAGCCACATCGCGCCGTCGTCTTCATAGGTGTGGCCGTTGGCGATCAGTCGCTCGACGGTGGCCTCGACGTTGCCCTTTTCGTAGAGCGACGACTCCAAAAAGTAGATGTCGAACTCGACGCCGTACGCCTTGAGATCGAGATCCTGCTCCCGGCGAAGCCAGGCCACGGCAAATGCCTGAATGGCGGCGAGATCCTCCGGGTCGGCCTGGCCGGTGACTTCGCGGTCGTCGGCGCTGACGGTCTTGCCCGCCAGATAATCCTTGGCGACATCAAAAATGTAGTCGCCGCGATAGCCGTCGGCGGGCCAGCTTTCCTCGTCCGGCCCCAGCCCCTTGGCGCGCGCCTGCACGGAAAGCGCCAGGTTCTGGATCTGAGCGCCGGCGTCGTTGTAGTAGAACTCGCGGGTCACGTCATACCCGGTGGCTTCTAAAAGCCGGCACAGGCAGTCGCCGATCGCAGCACCCCGGCCGTGGCCTACGTGTAAAGGGCCGGTCGGGTTGGCCGAGACGAACTCGACCTGGACCTTTTCGCCCTTGCCCAAAAGGCTGCGGCCAAAGGCGTCGCCTGCGTCCAGCACCTGGGCGATGATTTGCGCGGCGGCATCGGCGGCGGCAAAGAAGTTGATGAAGCCGGGGCCGGCGATCTCGGTTTTGGCAATGGCCTCGCTTTCGGGCAGCGCCTCGACCAGCTTCTCGGCTAGATCGCGCGGCTTCATGCCCGCGGGCTTGGCCAGCATCAGCGCCAGGTTGGTGGCGTAGTCGCCGTGGGCCTTGTCTTTCGTCGGGTCGATCTTGATGGTCGGGGCAAGATCCTCGGGCAGCACGCCTTGGTGCTTAAGCGCGTCGATCGCGCCCTGGAGCAAAGAAGTGATCGTCTCTTTCATTTGAATATCCGGGATTTTGGTGGCGGCGTGTGCGTCGTGAAACGGTTGCTTGACGTTAAAACGTGAACAGGCAAAAAAGTAAAAGCGACCATTATCGGCAATTGGCGCCCAGTTTCAAAGCCGTATTGCGTTTGAGGGGCGCCATGCTTGAAAAGTGGGCGCTTACGAAAGCGTTTGCGGGTCGATATCGATCGACCAGCGTACGCCGCGAGCCTCGCGATGGGCGTCCAGCCACTGTACCAGGTAGTTGGCCGCCGCGTGGCGCTGGCTGCGCTTGTCCGCGGCCAGCAGCACGTGAATGTGGTAGCGATTTTGGCGGCGCTCCATGGGCGCGGGCACCGGGCCCAGGCAGTTCGCCTGCACGCCGGATTCCTTCAGCCACTGGCGCAGCGCCTGGGCCGCTTGCTGGGCCAGCGCCAGAGCGGCCTGCTCTTTGGGGCTCTCCAGGCGCAAGAGCGCCATGAAACCAAAGGGCGGCAGTTTGGCAAGCCTTCGCTCCTCGAGCAAATTGCGCGCCAACGCCCCGTAGCCGTGTTCGGCCAGTTGGCCCAGGTGCGGGTCGTCCGGGTGCAGGGTTTGCACCAGCACCCGGCCTGGGTGTGCGGCGCGCCCGGCCCGGCCCGCGACTTGCTCGAGAAGCTGGGCGCTATGCTCGAGCGCCCGGAAGTCGGCGCTGTAGAGCCCGCCATCGGCGTTGATCACTACCACCAGGGTGACGTGGGGCAGGTGGTGCCCCTTGGCGAGCATCTGGGTGCCGACCAGAATACACGGCTCGCCGCGATGAACCTCTTTGAGGACCTGGTCGAAGCTGTCCTTGCGCCGGGTGCTGTCACGATCGATCCGGTACACCGTGGTGTCCGGGAAAAGCCCCTGCAGGGTCTCTTCGGTGCGTTCGGTGCCGGCGCCTAGCGCGCGCAGGTCGCCGCTGCCGCAATCCGGGCAGGCATCCGGCAGTGCCCGGCGGCTGTCGCAGTGGTGGCAGGCCAGAAGCGGCGGCTGGCGGTGTAGCGTCATGCGCGCATCGCACTGCTGGCAATCCGCCATCCAGCCGCAGGCGTGGCAGGCAAGCCGGGGCGCGAAGCCGCGCCGGTTGATGAAAATCAGCACCTGCTTGCCCGCCTCGAGGGTCGATTTGATCGACTTGATCGCACCGGGCAGGAGCCCGCCCTGGCGGCGCTGGTGGCGCAGATCACAAAGCTCGAGCTTGGCCGGTGGGTGGCGGCTGGGTCGCTTGGTCAGACGCAGGTGGCGGTAGTGTCCGGTGAGTGCCTGTTGAAGGCTCTCGAGCGACGGCGTGGCGCTGCCCAGCAAAAGCGGTATCTGGTGGTGGTGGGCGCGGGCCACGGCCAGGTCCCGGGCGTGGTAGCGAAGCCCGTCGTGCTGCTTGTAGGAGCCGTCGTGCTCTTCGTCGACGATGATCGCGCCGGGTTTGGCAAGCGGCGTGAAAATCGCCGAGCGGGTGCCGATCACGATCAGCGCCCGGCCATCGGCGGCGGCCTCCCAGGCATCCATACGCTCGGCGTCGTTGAGCCCGGAGTGAAGCGCCACCACCGCCACCTTGAAACGGCTTTTAAAGCGCGCAAGCGTCTGCGGCGTCAGGCCGATCTCCGGTACCAGCACCAGCGACTGCTTGCCCTTCGCCGCTATCGCCTCGATCAGTTGAAGGTAGATCTCGGTCTTGCCACTGCCGGTCACGCCTTCGAGCAGGCAGGGGTGATAGCCTGCCAGGTTTTCGTGCAGCGCGGAAAGGGCCACGGCCTGCTCGCGGTTGAGCGGTAGTGCCGGGCTTGCCAGAAGCCCCTGGGGGGCGCCGGCCCCGGCCTGGCGGGCGATTTCCCGGGAGCTTACCAGCCCTTTGCGCTCCAGCGCGTTTAGCTGCTCTTTGGCGTAGCCGTGGGCGCTGATCGCCTGGGTGGGCAGGCCTTGGGCGTGCTGGCGCAAAAGCGCGTAGAGCGCGGCCTGTTTAGGGGCGTTTTTAAGCGTTGGGGGATCTGACTCGCCCGCTGCCTGCCACTGGGTGTAGGTGCGCCCGGCCATTGGGTAGCCCTGACGGAGCCTGGCCGGCATGGCCAGTTGCATGGTGTCGCCAAGGCCGTGCTGGTAGTAGCGCGCGGTAAAGTGGCAAAGCCACAGCCAGTCCGCGGGTAGCGGCGCATCGTCGAGTACCTCGGAAATCGGCTTTAGCTTCTCTCTTGGGTACGCGCTTTGCTCTATCGCCTGAATGACCACGCCCACCACGTCGCGTCGGCCAAAGGGCACGCGCACGCGAAGACCGGGCACCCAGCCGCCGGCCGGCGTTTGGCGCGCTGGCAAGTAATCGAAAAGCTGCCTGAGCGGGGAGGGCAGCGCCACGGCAAGCGCGCCGGGGGCCTTGGGCGCCTGGGAAGTGGGGGCAGAAGAAAAGGGTTCGGGCAATTGGCCTCCGGCTTAAAAAGTTGCTAGAATATGTGCCCGCTACACGTTTTACCAACTCGGTTTACGCGTGAAGCGGCGATCCGGTTAGCAGTTATTTCAACCCCATATGCGGTGCCTGGCAACGGATCAGGTGGCGGCATAAGCGTGCGAGGTTCACGATGAAACAAGGTATTCACCCGAATTACAACACGGTCACCGCGACGTGTTCTTGTGGCAACGCCTTCCAGGTGGGTTCTACCTCTGGTCAGGACTTCTCTTTGGATGTGTGCTCCAACTGCCACCCGTTCTATACGGGCAAGCAGAAGCAAGCGACCACCGGTGGCCGCGTAGAGCGCTTCAACAAGCGTTTCGGCGCTGCCGTCAAACGCGGCTAAATGCCCGTTTACCGGCACATATGTGCCGGGCGCTAAAAACCCACGCTCACGCGTGGGTTTTTTTATGGGCGCGATAAAATGAAATTAATTTCCAGAATTGCTGCGCTGCATCTATAAGTAAAGCGTTATGGTTAAAAGGGTTGAGTATAAGTTGCAGCAAATGGCTGTAAAAAAGCCCGATCATGAGCCAATGTGGGGCTAAAAAGCTGTTTCGTTTTTAAAGTTGACCGCGCCTTGAGGCGCCAGGGGTTTTTCTATACTCTAAAGTCACATATCTACTTTAGAATGACGGAATCCCATCATGACAGACGCTAATCGGCAGGCAGCGCTTGATTATCATGCCAAACCCATTCCTGGAAAGCTTTCGGTCGAGTTAACCAAGTCCACTGCGACTGCCCGCGATCTGTCGCTGGCCTATAGCCCGGGGGTGGCGGAGCCGGTGCGCGAGATCGCTCGCGACGCCGAAAACGCTTACCGTTACACCGGTAAAGGCAATCTGGTTGCGGTGATCTCCGATGGCAGCGCCATTTTAGGCCTTGGCAACCTGGGGCCGCTTGCCAGCAAGCCGGTCATGGAAGGCAAGGGCGTGCTGTTCAAGTGCTTTGCCGGTATCAACTCGGTGGATATCGAGGTCGAGGCCGAAAGCC
Source organism: Vreelandella mediterranea (assembly GCF_970647075.1). Lineage (NCBI taxonomy): Bacteria > Pseudomonadati > Pseudomonadota > Gammaproteobacteria > Oceanospirillales > Halomonadaceae > Vreelandella > Vreelandella mediterranea. Next base: position 600,582 of record NZ_OZ310198.1, read on the forward strand.
CGCAAGCGTTCATCGATACCGTCGCGCGCATCGCCAATACCTGGGGCGGCATTAACCTCGAGGATATCAAGGCGCCGGAGTGTTTCGAGATCGAAAAAGCGCTGATCGAGCGCTGCTCGATTCCGGTGTTCCACGATGACCAGCACGGCACGGCGATCGTGACCGCGGCGGGCATGCTCAACGCCCTGGATATCGCCGAAAAGCGTATCGAAGACGTCAAGATCGTGTGCATGGGCGCGGGGGCGGCGGCGATTGCTTGCATGCGTCTGTTGATCTCCTGCGGTGCCAAAGCGGAGAACCTGGTGATGCTCGACCGGCGCGGGGTCATTCACACCGAGCGCGACGGCATCAACGAGTACAAGGCGGAGTTCGCCCGCGACACCGATATGCGCACCCTCGATGACGCTATCGACGGCGCTGACGTGTTCATCGGCCTGTCTGGTCCGGGGCTTTTGAGCGCCGACCACGTGAAGAAGATGGCCGCGGACCCGATCATTTTCGCCTGCACCAACCCGGACCCGGAGATTCATCCGGACGTGGCTCGCGAGGCGCGCCCGGACGTGATCATGGCCACAGGCCGCTCGGACTTCCCCAACCAGGTCAATAACGTACTGGGTTTTCCGTTCATCTTCCGCGGGGCTCTGGATGTGCGCGCCACGCGCATCAACGAGGCGATGAAACTTGCCGCGGTGCACGCGCTGAAAGATCTGGCCCGGGAGCCGGTGCCGGAGGAGGTGTTGAACGCTTACGAGCTCACCGAAATGAGCTTTGGCCGCGACTACATCATTCCCACCCCGGTCGATGTGCGCCTTTTGGAGCGTGTCTCTTCCGCGGTGGCCCAGGCCGCCGTGGACTCGGGGGTGGCCCGCAAGCCCTACCCGGCGCACTACCCGCTTAAAACGATCAACAACGTTTACGGCGGCTGATTGAGTTGCCTTAAACGCGTTATCGCAAAAATGCCCGCTAAAAAGCGGGCATTTTTGTCAGAGCCTCGTGGTTACCAGGCCACATTGATCGCGCTCAGAAGTAATCCGTAGCGGGGGTCTTTCGCCAGGGCCGAAAACCAGCTCCTGCGTTTCCGGCATTCCCGCCATCCTTGGCGGTCAGGTGGCGAAAGTAGCGTACAGGGAGGTATTCACAGCGCCCCCGCGTAGGATTGCTTGTGAGCCTACCGATGTTAGCCGGTTAGTAGCCTACTCCTGCGGATAGCGCGTCAGCCCTTCCTGGGCGGTGGAGGCGACCAGCTGGCCGCGCTGGTTGAAAATATGTCCGCGGGCCAGACCGCGGGCGCCGCCGGACCAGGGCGCGTCGATCGAGTAGAAAAGCCACTCGTTGAGACGGGTATCCTGGTGCAGCCAGAGCGCGTGATCCAGGCTTGCGATACGCAGCTTCGGGTCACCGAATTCGACACCGTGGGGAATCAATCCGGTGCTCAACAGGTTGAAGTCCGATGAGTAGGAGAGAAGATGGCGGTGGAGCGCCGGGTCATCGGGTAGCTCGCCGTTGATGCGAAACCACATGCCGCGCCCGGCCGGGGTGGCGGGGGTAGGGTTATGGTCCAGGTGGACGAACTCGATCGGGTGGCCGGGAAAGCGCTCGTGCTTGACGTTGCCCTCTTCGATCAGCGCCTCGGGGCCGGGTACCTCGGGCATGCTGATCTGGTGGCTAAAGCCCGGCTCCGGGGCTTGAAACGAGGCGCTGCAGAAAAAGATCGGCCGCCCCTTTTGAATGGCAGTGACGCGGCGAGTGGTGAAACTGCCACCGTCACGCACGTTGTCCACTTGGTAGACCACTGGGCGGTGTGGGTCGCCGGGGCGTAGAAAATAGCCGTGTTGGGAGTGGGGTAAACGGCCTTCGTCGACGGTACGGGACGCGGCGGCCAGCGCCTGGCCGAGTACCTGCCCGCCGTAAAGCTGGGGAAAGCCCAGATCCTGGCTCTGGCCGCGAAACAGCGTCTCCTCCAGAGTTTCGAGCTCCAGCAAGTTGATCAGCGTCTTCAGCGCATCGTTCATTCTCGGTATCCTGTGACATTTAGCCGCTTAAACAATTTGCGGGTTACCTTAACGGAGTTCGCCTTCATGCGCAGCGACGAATTTTACATGCACCGGGCGTTGGACCAGGCGCATCGGGCGGCGGCGGCGGGGGAGGTGCCCGTCGGCGCGGTGGTGGTCGGCCCAAACGGTGACATCATCGGCGCGGCGCACAATTACCCGGTGGCAAGCCATGACCCCAGCGGGCACGCCGAAATTCGCGCGCTGCGCGAGGCAGGCCGCACTTTGGAAAATTATCGCCTTGACGGCTGTACCCTGTATGTCACATTAGAGCCTTGTATGATGTGTGCTGGTGCCATGGTCCACGCGCGCATCACGCGGCTGGTTTACGCCGCCGCCGAGCCGCGCACCGGCATGGTGGAATCGAAGGCGAACCTGCTCGCCCAGCCCTGGTTCAACCATCAGGTCGATGTTGATGCCGGTGTATTGGCCGGCGCCTCCAAAAAGCTGTTGAAAGCGTTTTTCGCCCGCCGCCGCCAGGCGTAAAAGGCGATTCTCCCGGGAGACAAGATGTACGTGCTACTCAACGTTTTGATCGTGCTCGCGACCATCGCCGCCATGGAAGTGGTGGCCACGCTTTCGCACAAGTACATCATGCACGGCTGGGGGTGGGGGTGGCACCGCTCTCACCACGAACCGCGCACGGGCTGGTTCGAGCTCAACGACCTGTACGCGGTGGTCGCGGCGGCGTTGGCCATCGCGCTCATCGCCTTCGGCACCGCCGGGGCCTGGCCGCTACAGTGGATTGGCGCGGGCATGACCGCCTACGGCATGATTTACTTCGTGCTTCACGATGGATTGGTACACAAGCGCTGGCCGTTTAGTCTCATCCCGCGGCGCGGCTATCTAAAGCGCCTTTACAAGGCGCACCGGCTGCACCACGCGGTGAAAGGGCGCCACGACTGCGTCTCCTTCGGCTTCATTTATGCCCCGCCGGTCGACAAGCTCGAACGAACGCTGAAACGCCGCCACGGCCAAAAAGCTAGCGCGGGCGCTGCCAAAGCTTCAAAGGGCGCTCAGGCGACGCCTTCCGAGCGCGAGAACCAAGCGCGCTAGTCCCGCCCCATAGCAAAAGCGACGCTTTCTCGCCTCGGCCGGTGCTCATGCGCCGGTCCCAGGCGCCCGCCCCGGCGCTGGTCACCTTCACGCCGATTTTACGATACACCCCGAGCGCGGTGGCGATCGCCCAGGCCGAGCGCAGTGGCAGCGCTTGGATGCCTATGCGCGCCGAAGCGTAGTAGGGCTCAGCGGCCTGAATCAGTCGCGTCGCCACGCGGGCAAGCGCCTCCCGGTAAGCCGGGTCGAGAATATCCGCTTGGGTCATGCCCTCATCGCGCAACCACTGGGCGGGCACGTAGCAGCGCCCGGCCTCGGCGTCCTCGACGATATCCCGAGCGATGTTGGTCAACTGAAACGCCAGACCCAAATCGCAGGCGCGATCGAGCACGGCGTCGTCGCGCACGCCCATCACCCGCGCCATCATCAGGCCCACCACCCCGGCCACGTGGTAGCAGTAGCGCAGGGTGTCGTTTAGGGTCTCGTAGCGCTCGTCGCGCACGTCCATGGCGTAGCCTTCCAGGTGATCGAAAGCCTGAGATGGAGGCATCTCGTGGGCCAGCGCCACCTCCTGAAAGGCAGCGAAAGCGGGCTCGCTCATGGGCTCGCCTGCAAAGGCGCGCTCGGTTTGCGCCTTGAGCTCGGTCAGGCGCGCTTCACTTGCGGCCTTTTCGACTTCGCTATCCTGGGCTCGGTTTGCCGGGTTGTTGAATCCCAGGGTCTGGTCGTCGATCACGTCATCACAGTGGCGACACCAGGCGTAGAGCATCAGCGCACTGCGGCGCGTTTGCGGATCGAACAGCCGGGATGCGCTGGCAAAGCTTTTCGAGCCTGCCGCCATGGTGACGGTGGCGTGATCCAGAAGTGCTTCACTCATTGCCTGGTTTCTCTATTGATAGCCTCTCCACCATCAAGCCTGCCGTCGCCTTGGCCGAGCCGATCACGCCGGGAATGCCCGCCCCCGGGTGGGTGCCCGCGCCGACCAGGTACAGGTTGTCGATCTTGCTGTCCAGGTTGTGGGGGCGAAACCAGGCGCTTTGGGTGAGAATCGGCTCGATCGAGAACGCCGAGCCCTGATGGGCGCTGAGCGTGTCGCGAAAATCAAACGGCGTGAACATGCGATGGGTCACCAGCTGGCTTTTGAGCCCCGGCATGTAGTGCTTTTCCAGATAATCGAAGATGCGCTCGCGAAGCTTTGGGCCTTCCACGTCCCAGTCGAGATCTGCGGTGCCCAGGTGCGGTACCGGGGCCAGCACGTAGTAGCTACCCGAGCCCTGGGGGGCAAGCGAGGGGTCGGTCACGCACGGCGCGTGCAGGTAGAGCGAGAAGTCCTCGGCCAGACCGTCGCTTGAGAATATTTCGTCGATCAACTCCCGGTAGCGCGGCCCGAAGCAGACCGTATGGTGGGCCAACTGAGTGTGGTTGTGATTCAGACCGAAATAGAGCACGAACAGCGAGTTGCTCATGCGCTTGCGCTTGAGTTTTTTAGCGCGGGAGGCGCCGACCGGGTGGTGGCCCAATAGCTTTTCGTAGGTGTGCACTACGTCGGCGTTGGAAGCCACGGCGCGGGCGGGTATCTCGCGGCCATCAGAAAGTTTGACGGCGTTGATGTGATTACCGTCCGCCTCGATGCGCTCGACCTTCGCGTTGAGCGCGATTTCACCGCCCAGGTCCTCGAAGAGTTTGGCCATGCCCTGCACCAAGGCGCCGGTGCCCCCGCGGGGAAACCACACGCCCCACTTGCGCTCCAGCGCGTGGATCAGTGTGTAGATCGACGAGGTAGCAAACGGGTTGCCGCCGACCAGCAGCGAGTGAAACGAAAACGCTTGGCGCAGATGTTCGTCCTCGATGAAGGTCGACACCTTGGCGTAGACGCTCTTCCAGGCCTCGAGCTTTGCCAGTTGAGGGGCGGCGCGCAGCATGTCGCGAAAGTGGAGAAACGGCACTGTGCCGAGTTTGACGTAGCCTTCGTCGAACACCGCTTGGGAGTAAGTCAGAAAGCGCCGGTAACCCTCGACGTCCCTGGGGTTGAAGTGTTCGATCTGGGTCTCGAGGCTTTGCTGGTCGTTGTCGTAGTTGAAGACCTCGCCGGACTCCCAGCAGAGCCGGTAGAAGGGCGTGACCGGCAAAAGCTCGACGTACTCACCGATGGATTTCCCCGCAAGCTTAAAAAGCTCCTCGATGGCGCTGGGGTCGGTGATCACCGTGGGGCCGGCGTCGAACACGAACCCTTCGTCCTCGTAGACGTAGGCCCGCCCGCCGGGCTTGTCACGTTGCTCGAGCAACAGCGTCGGAATGCCCGCCGCCTGCAGCCGGATGGCCAGCGCCAGGCCACCAAAGCCCGCGCCAATTACGATCGTTTTAGTCATCTTTGAAGGCTCGCAGCCGAGGAGTTTGTTTAAGCACGGCCGGGATGGCCTCTCGAATGGGCACCGGCGGCTTTCCGGAGACGATGCGCGCCTTGTCGAAAAGGGTGGTCGTGCCCGCGTAAAACCGGTCGATCAGGGCGCCATTGAGCCCGTAAAAACGCTGCATGACCTGCCAGCGCCGCTCCGGCCGGCCGGCCAGAAACAGCATACGGTTGAGCATGCGGAAAAACCGCTGCTCGCGCCAGCGCCTTCTGGCGTAGCGCTCGATTAGCCCTGAAAGTGCCTCGGCGCTCAGGTCTTTCTGCGCGGCGATCAGGTCGGCAAGTGCCACCGCGTGGGGCAGCGAATAGCCGGTGGTGGCGTGAAAAAGCCCGGCCCGCAAACCGCTGACGGGCTGGCCGTCGAGCGCTTTCCAGAACGCGTCGATATCGCCGTCGAGCGTAATCGGTAAATGACCGAGCTCTTCGCGCTCCAGCGTCTCGAGCGCCCAGCCCTGGGCCTTGGCGTAGCGGGCGATGTTCTCCCGGGCGCGGGGGGCGTCGAGGCCTTTATCATCCACGTAGTGGGTGTCTTCGATCAAAAGCGTGTCGTCGGAAAGCGGCAGGCTGTACACGAAGCGGTAGCCGCTGCCCTGATCCACCGCGGCATCCATCATGCGCGGGCGCGCCAGGCCGTGGGGCTTTGAAAGGCGCCACTGCTGGCCCACGAAGGACTGAAAGCCGACGCTCAGGTGCGCACTTTTGGCCTGGCCGCGGCCATCGATCACCGCTAGGGCCTCGAGCACGGTGGCGTCTTCCAGCGTTACGCTTTGCGGGGTCAGGCTTGCGACGTTGGTGTTGGTTAAGAGCCTTTCGCCCAGGGCTTCGGTCACTACCTGGGCAAAGTGCTCGGAGGTAATGCTCAGGTAGCCGCTTTCGAGGGTGCGCTCGAAGGCGGGAAAGCGCACTTCGTAATCCGGCCAGCGGTACGTCACCAAGGGTGCAAGCCAGGCGTGCTGCTCACTCGAGAGATCCCCCGCGTGAAACGACCAGGTATGGTTGCCCCCGGGGGTATCCCCCGCTTCGATGACCAGCAGCTTAATGCCTGGCTGGCGCTGGGTCAGGCGCCAGGCGATCAGGGCGTTGGCCAGGCCCGCGCCGACGAGAATGAGGTCATACTGCTGCATGGGGCGTCTCCGCGAAAACCGGCTGCCCGGTGGACAGCGCCTGCTCGGTGATGGCGGCGGCGCGTTCGGCCCCGCCCGCGGCGCGTAGCGGCGCCTGGAGTCGGCCAAGGTGCGTCTTGTACGCCGGGTCCGTCTTCAGCGCCGCGAGCTTTTGGGCAAAGGTGGCCGGGCGCGAGACGCTGAACGCGCGCTCGCCCAGGCCGTGGTAGAGCACCCGCGCCGCCACGCCCGGCTGGTCGAACGCCAGCGGCACCGCAAGGATCGGGGTGGCGTGCTCGATGGCATCCACCACGGTATTGAGCCCGCCGTGGGTGATCACCGCCTCAGCGCGCGCAAGGGCGGCGCCCTGGTCGACGAAATCGACCACCGCCGTGGCGCCCGCCGCGCTAAGCGCGGTTTCTTGCGCGGCGCTTAGCTTGCCGCAGTGGGCGATCAAAAGCGGGGCCTTTTGCATCTTACAGGCCCGGGCGATTTTTTTAAAAAGCTGGATGCGGTGGCCCTGCAGCGTGCCCAGCGAGGCAAACACGAAGCGCTCGGGTAAATCCAGCGTCTCCAGCCGCCGGTTCGTCGAAGGCCCAAAGGGCAGGCGCAGCGGCCCGACGGCGTGAAAGGTCTGGGGCAGTCGATGACGCGGGAAGTCGAAAGCCAGCGGCGTTTGGCTGATTTGGGCAAGCGGCGACAAACACTCGTGGAGCGCGTGGCGCGGCGTCAAGCCAAACGCCTGGGCGTGGCGCGCCACTACCCTTGCGTGGCGGCCCATCAGCCGGTCGTAGATACGTTCGCTTGTGGCGTACATGCCGCGGGCCTGATCGGTCTCGGCAAAACGAAAGGGCATGACGGGAAGCGGCAGGTGCGCCTCGCGGTTGACCGGCAGCGCGCAGGCGATCGAGACGAAGGGCAGCCCGAGCCCTTCGGCCACGATGGCGCCTGCCGGCTCCATCTGATCGGCCATCACGCCGTCCACGCCAAGGCGTTCGAGCGCGGCGGGAAGCTCGCGGCAAAGCATGTCCGTGGTAGCGGCCAGGTCACGGATCATGGCAAAAAGGCCAACACCTCCGGGGTTGGCGAGCCGCGAGAGCGTTTGCGCCATACGCCCTTCCGGGTGGCTTTCACGGCCCACCACGGCGAAGCCGATGCGTTCGTCGCCAATCAGCGGCCGGGCGTCCGCTTGATGAACGAAGGTGATCTGGTGGCCGCGCTCTATCAGCCGGACGCTGAGCGCCTCGAGGGCTTTGACGTGGCTGTAAAGCGGTGGTGCCACGACCGCATAATGGCTCATGGGTGCGTGCCCCCTCTCGCGCTAGCCGAGTACGGCGAGCTGCTGGGTGAACCAGGCGTGGACGAACTGCCGGGTGCGACTGCCCGCTGGGCAGGCTCTGCGAAGATGTGTATCGGCGCGGGTCAGGTGGTCGTCCAGGCGCTCGCGTACCGCGCGTTCGCCAAGCGTTGCCACCAGTGTCGATTTACCGGCGTCCTGGTGGGCGTCCTTGCCGGTGCCGCTCAGCCCATCGGCCAGGTCGTCGATCAGTTGAAAGGCCTGGCCGAGCTCCTGAGCGAAAAGCTCGAGGGTGTGGGTGGCGCTTTCGTCGGCATCCGCGGCTAGCGTGGCAAGCGACAGCGTCGCGTTGAACAACATGCCGGTTTTGAGCTCGTTGGCGGTCAGGATCGAATCGACATCCCGCGCCTTGTCCCCTTCGCTCAAATCGAGAAACTGACCCTGCACCAGGCCTTGCAGACCCACGGCGCGGGCCAGGGCCGCCACCGCGGCGGCGCGGCGCTCGCCGCCAAGGCCCGGGGCTTCGGCCACCATGGCGTAGGCGCGGCTCAAAAGCGCCACGGCGGCCAAAATGGCCACGCTCTCACCGAACTGGCGGTGAATGGTGGGCCTTCCGCGGCGCAGGTTGGCGTTGTCCATACAGGGAATGTCATCGAGAATCAGTGAGGCGGCGTGAACCATCTCCACCGCGCAGGCGAGATCCAGCAGGCCGTCGAGCTCGGTCTGCACCCCCAGATCCTTCGCGGTCAGAAGTAACAGCAGCGGACGCACCCGTTTGCCCGGCGTAAGCGTGGCCTCGCGCATGGCGTTGGCGACCAGGTCTTGGCCGGGGCCTTCGGGCAGCCAGTGATCCAGGCGCTTCTCCAGCGACTCGCGCAGCGCCTGGATCTCGTCTTCATGGCGTAACAGTTGGTCGGCGTCGGCGTTCATGGAAGCGGTCCCTGGTATTTCATTGTTCATGGCAGTGGCGGGCGTGAAAGGCGAAGCCCGCGCTGTTCGCCGGTCAAAGGGGCTTTCCAGCGCCACTGCGATTGTAAAAAGAGTTTTAACATCAAGGGGCGAGGCGGGAAAGTCAATGCCGCTTTACTCGAGCATGGCGTGGAGAAGCTCCATGACGTGGTTGACTTCGTAAAGCGTCAGCGGGCCGTCCTTGGCAAAGCGTACGCGCCCGGCATCGTCGTGTACCACGACTGCCGAGCCGCCGCGCTCCAGGTTCCAGGCGTTTTGTACCGCGCTCGACTCGTCCACCACGAACTGAACGGTGGGGACATCGCGTTTGCTGCTTTCGACGCTACGGCGTACGAACATGGCGCTGCCGAATACCGCGTCGTCGGTGTTGATGATCGTGGTGGTCTGAAAGCGCTCATTGGGAAAATCGGCGGCTTCGATCGCCTCGATGATCGGCGTGTTCAGATCCTTGGCCGAGAGCCGCCCCGCGACGTGAAGCACCACGCCCACGTGGCCGGAAAGCTCGGCGCTGTCCCAGGCCTGGTACCTGAGGGCGCCATCTGACAATACCAGCTCGCCGCGGTCCGCCACGCGTACTGGGGTGACCGGTTCGCCCTGTTCAAACGCGGCGGCGGGCGCCAGGGTGCTGCCTATCCATAGCGCGGCGGCAAAGGCCCAGCGGCCGGCGGTGACATTCAAAAAGGGTCGCATCATGCTCTTCTCCGGGCTGATGACGGGGAGGGGGGTATGGTCAAGGCAGCGCGCCGGTGCTGGCAAGGCCTGTCTGGTCCAGCCGGAAAAATTGCTGACGGCTGCGCTCGACGTAGCTCAGCATTTCGTAGTAACGCCGGATGTTGCGCACGTAGATCACCGGCTCGCCGCCCCGAGCGTACCCGTAGCGGGTCTGGCTGTGCCATCGGCGCTGCTGCAAAAGCGGCAGTGACTTGCGCACGTCTGCCCAAAGGTCCGGGTCGTCGCCGCGTCGGCGGGTAATGTCGCGGGCGTCGTACAAGTGGCCAAGCCCCACGTTGTAGGCGGCCATTGCCATGTAAAGGCGGTCTTCGCCGGTGATGTCGTCGGGCAGGCGCTCTTCCAGGCTTCTCAAATAGCGTGCCCCGCCGTCGATACTCTGCGCCGGATCGCGGCGGTTTTGCACGCCCATGTCGCTGGCGGTCGGGTGGGTCAGCATCATCACGCCCCGCACGCCGGTGGGCGAGACCGCCTCCGCGTCCCAGTGAGACTCCTGGTAGCCCACTGCGGCCAGCAGTTTCCAGTCGAAACCGGTGGTTTCGGCGGCTTGCTTGAACAGCGGCGCGAACTCGGGCAAACGCTCGTCCAGGTGGCCCAGAAACGTGCGCGTGCCGACGTACTCGAGGTAGTCGTCGTGGCCGAAGTAACGATCGATCAAGCGATCCAGCACGCCGTTTTCGCGCTGCTCGTCCAAAAAGCGGTTGGCGGCGTCGAGCAGGCCAAGCCCTTGGCCCGCGGGCAGCGCCCAGGCGAGGGACAGCGGCTCGCCAATGGCGAAACCGCGCTCGACGTTGGGAAAGAACAGCCGGTTGACGCGAAACTGATGGTCGAAAATCACCGCGGCGTCGAGTTTCCCGGACTCGACGCTTGCCAGCAGCTCGGCAATTTCGCTCTCGTCCATCACCTGCCATTCAAGGCCTGGCACCGAGTCTTCGAGCACCTGCAGGGTCCGTTCGGTGCCGGTGGCTCTGAGCGTACCCACTTCGAGCCCGACCAGGTCTTGGGGCGTGTTGATCGCGTACAGCCCGCGGCGGTAGACCACCAGCGGCTGCATGTCGATGATCGCCCGGGTGTAGTGAACGCCGGGGGTCGATGGCGAGAGCGGCAGCGCCGAGGTGCCGATGTCGCCACGCTCGCGTACGGCGTCGAGCACCTCTTCCGGTGCGTGGCGGGCGTCAAGGTTGAGGCTTACGCCCAGGTGCTCGGCAAAGGCGTGCACCAGCTCGTACTCGAAGCCGGTGGGCCCCTGGCGGCCCTCGTAGTAGGTGGTCGGCGTGGTGCGGGTATGCGCGGTGATGAAATCCTTTTCCAGCACGCGGTTTAGGTGTTCCTGGGGCGTTTTGCCGGCGGTCACGGGCACCATTACCAGCCATACAATACTGAGCAGTGCCCAGTAGAGGCGATAGTAGGTGAGAAAGTGTCGGCAATAGAGTGTCGGCATGGGGCGTGGTCGATGTAAAACAGGCAGTCACCATACCCAGCCTGGTAGTCACTGTCACCTTGTCGATTTCGTATCAAAGCCGCTTTCCAGTATCATGGCGGGATTGTCGCACTGCGGCTTGGTGATTTCCCGCTCGAACTCTCTTAGCTTTAGAGGCCCCCAGATATGCTCGAACTGCGAGGCGCGTCCGCCCTTTCTGCCTTCCGTCATGACCGGCTTTTAAAAGCGCTGCGTGAACGCGTTCCCGAGGTAACGGCCCTGGCCGCCCACTACGTCCACTTTGCCGATTGCGCCGAGCCGTTGACGGATTTTGCACAAACGCGTCTGGCCAGTCTTCTGGACTACGGAAGCTTCAGCGCCGGCGAGGAGGTCCAAAACGCGCTTCGACTATGGGTCGTCCCGCGGCTGGGTACCCAGTCTCCCTGGTCCACCAAGGCAACGGATATCGCGCATAGCTGCGGGCTATCCAGCGTGCGTCGTATCGAGCGGGGTATCGAGTATCACGTGGGGGGCGAGGGACTCGACGAGCAGAGCAAAGCGTTGATCGCCGAGGCGCTTCACGACCGGATGACCGAAACCGTGCTGTGGGAGGCCAGTGAGGCCCAAAAGCTCTTCACGCGGCTGGACCCGGCTCCGCTCGGCGCAGTGGACATCCTCGGCGGCGGGCGCGAGGCACTGGCGGTGGCCAATCAGGAACTTGGCCTGGCGCTGACCGACGACGAGATCGACTACCTGGTCGATGCCTTCGGTGAGCTCAACCGCAACCCAAGCGACGTCGAGCTGATGATGTTCGCCCAGGCGAACTCCGAGCACTGCCGCCACAAGATCTTCAACGCCGACTGGCTGATCGACGGCGAAGAGCAGCCTCAGTCGCTTTTCAAGATGATCAAGAACACCTTCGCTACTTCGCCGGACAACGTGCTCTCGGCTTACAGCGACAACGCCGCGGTGATCAAGGGTAGCCAGGCCGGGCGCTTTTTCCCCACGCCCTTGACCGGGGCGGCGGGCGAGCGCGCTCAATACGGTGCCCATCAGGAGCCGATCCACATTCTGATGAAGGTGGAGACCCATAACCACCCGACGGCCATCGCGCCGTTTCCAGGGGCGGCCACCGGCTCCGGCGGCGAGATTCGCGACGAGGGCGCCACCGGCATCGGCGGTAAACCCAAGGCGGGGCTTGCCGGTTTTACCGTGTCCAACCTGCGTATTCCCGAATTCGTCCAGCCCTGGGAGGCCTTCGATTACGGCAAGCCCGAGCGCATGCAGTCGGCGCTTTCGATCATGCTCGACGGGCCGATCGGCGGGGCGGCGTTCAACAACGAGTTTGGCCGTCCGAATTTGACCGGCTACTTTCGCACCTACGAGCAGGACACGCTCAGCGGTGACACCATCAAGCGCCGCGGTTTCCACAAGCCGATCATGATCGCCGGTGGTTTCGGCAACATTCGCGCTCAGCACGTTCAAAAAGGCGATATTCCCATCGGGGGCAAGCTGATCGTCATGGGCGGGCCCTCCATGTTGATCGGTTTGGGCGGCGGGGCGGCGTCGAGCGTGACCTCCGGTACCTCGAGCGCGGATCTTGATTTCGCCTCGGTACAGCGCGAAAACCCGGAAATGGAGCGCCGCGTTCAGGAAGTGATCGACCGCTGCTGGGCGATGGGGGATAAAAACCCGATCCGCTTCATTCACGATGTCGGCGCCGGCGGGCTCTCCAACGCCCTGCCGGAACTGGTCAAGGATGGTAACCGCGGCGGGCTTTTCGACCTGCGCGCCGTACCCAACGCGGAGCCGGGCATGAGCCCGCTGGAAATCTGGTGCAACGAAGCCCAAGAGCGCTACGTGCTGGCCGTGGCGCCGGAAGACCTCGATACCTTCGAGGCGTTCTGTAAGCGCGAGCGCTGCCCTTATGCGGTGGTCGGCGAGGCGCTGGAAGAGCACCACCTGGAAGTGCGCGACGGCCACTTCGAGAGCAAGCCCGTCGATCTGCCCATGAGCGTGCTGTTCGGCAAGGCGCCGAAAATGCAGCGCGAATTCACCCGGCAGACCCCGGAGCTCTCCGGGGTGATGCTCGACAACCTGGACCTGCGCGAAGCGCTGGACCGGGTGCTGCGCCTGCCAGCGGTGGCTTCGAAAAGCTTTCTGATCACCATTGGCGATCGCTCGATCACAGGCCAGGTCGCCCGTGACCAGATGGTCGGCCCCTGGCAGGTGCCGGTGGCGGATGTCGCCGTGACCACCGCAAGCTTTGACACCCACGCCGGTGAGGCCATGGCGATGGGCGAGCGCCCGCCGGTGGCGCTGATCGACGCGGCGGCCAGCGCCCGTTTGGCGGTGGCGGAGTCGATCACCAATCTGGCCGCTGCCCCCATCGGCAAACTCTCGGACATCAAGCTCTCCGCCAACTGGATGAGCGCGGCGGACCGTCCCGGCGAAAACCAGGCGCTGTTCGATGCCGTATACGCGGTCGGCATGGAGCTTTGCCCAGCGCTGGGTATCGCCGTGCCGGTGGGTAAGGACTCGATGTCCATGCACACCGCCTGGCAGGGCGAGAACGCCCGCGGTGAAGCGGAGGAGAAGAGCATTACCTCGCCGCTTTCGCTGGTCGTCACGGGCTTTGCGCCGGTCACCGACGCGCTGGCAACCCTGACCCCGCAGATCAACATGGAGCAGGACGAGTCGGATCTGATCCTGATTGACCTGGGCGGCGGCCAGAACCGCCTGGGCGGCTCGGCGCTGGCCCAGGTGTATGGCCAACTGGGCGACACTTGCCCGGATGTCGACGACCCGGAAGACATCAAGGCCTTCTTTGAAGTGATCCAGGGGCTCAATCGCGATGGCAAGCTGCTGGCCTACCACGACAGAAGCGACGGTGGTTTGCTCGTCACGCTGCTCGAGATGGCGTTTGCCGCCCACGCGGGGCTCGAGATCAAGCTCGATTGGATGGTCGACGAGCCGGTAGAGGCGCTCAACGCGCTGTTTTCCGAGGAGCTGGGCGCGGTGATTCAGGTCAACCGCCAGCACACCGAAGAAGTGCTCACCCAGTTCGCCGTAGCGGGTATCGAAACCTGCGGTGTGATCGCAAGGCCGCGCTACGACGACCAGGTGCGGGTCACGCTGTTCGAAGAGCCGCTTCTGGAAACCACGCGGCAATTGACCCAGCGCACCTGGTCGGAAACCAGCTACCGCATGCAGGCGCTGCGCGATAACCCTGAGTGCGCCAAGAACGAGTTCGACAGCCTGATGGACGTGCGCGATCCTGGTCTCAGCGCCGCGCCCAGCTTCGATGTGAACGAAGACATCAGTGCCCCTTTCGTCAACACCGCTAGGCCCGCGATCGCGGTGCTGCGCGAGCAGGGCGTCAACGGCCAGGTCGAGATGGCCTGGGCGTTCGACAAGGCGAAGTTTGAGGCCGTCGACGTCCACATGAGCGATATCCTCGAAGGCCGCGTGTCGTTGGACGAGTTCAAGGGTCTGGTCGCCTGCGGTGGCTTCTCGTTTGGTGACGTGCTCGGTGCCGGCGGCGGCTGGGCGAAGTCGATCCTCTTCAACGAACGCGCCCGGGAGCAGTTCGCCGGTTTCTTTGGTCGCGACGACACCTTTACCCTTGGCGTGTGCAACGGCTGTCAGATGCTTTCGCAGCTCAAACCGCTGATTCCGGGGGCCGAGAGCTGGCCGTCCTTCGCGCGCAACGAATCCGAGCAGTTCGAGGCGCGGGTCTCCATGGTGCGGGTCGAGAAAAGCCCCTCGATTCTACTCAAAGGCATGGAAGGCTCGACGCTGCCCATCGCCGTGGCCCACGGTGAAGGCCGCGCGGAATTTCGTGATAGCGCCCACCTGCGCCAGATGCAGTCGTCGAGCCAGATCGCGCTGCGCTATATCGACCACTACGGCCAGGTCACCACGCGCTATCCGGCCAACCCCAACGGCTCGCCGTCGGGTATTACCGGCCTCACCACGCCGGATGGCCGGGTAACGATCATGATGCCGCACCCGGAACGAGTGACCCGCGCGGTCACCAACTCCTGGCGGCCCAGCGAGTGGACCGAGGACGGCGCCTGGCTACGCCTGTTTCGCAACGCGCGCACCTGGCTTGGCTAGCCCCTCGTTGATCAATGAGCGTTAAGGTGTTTCAGGCGTAAAAAAAGCGGTGACAGGATGCGTTCCTGTCACCGCTTTGGCGTGACGGTTCATAATAGCGGTCAACCTGTTGCTCTCATCTATTCAAGGGGCTGGGGTGGGGCGTGTTGGCGCCAGGTAACCCCTGCAATGTCTAGCTCGTCTTCGAGATGGCTCAAGCTCTTTTGATAGCGCTCGACCATCGCTTCGTAGCGACCAAAGTCGTGACCACAGTCCATACAGTAAACGTGGACCGTGTTGCGGCGGGTGGCGGGTAAACGCTTTAGCCGGCTACCGCAGGAGGGACAATCGGCGCTAAAGTGGTTGGTAGACATGGCATACTCCTTCATGACGTCTTACATCCGCAAGAAATTAAAAAATGTTATCCCTGTCTCCCTGATGGTGTGATTCACATCCTGGCAAAAAGTTCAATAGCAGGCTAACTAATTGGTTGAAAACCCGGCATCGACCCTTCCTACACTGCGTGGTTATCAGCGCCAGGCGGTAGAGCGGGTCATCGAACATTTTCGCGCGACAAGCGCTCCAGGCGTGGTGGTGCTGCCCACCGGCAGTGGTAAGTCCCTGGTGATTGCCGAGCTTGCAAGGCTTGCCCGGGGGCGGGTGCTGGTGCTGGCCCACGTGCGCGAGCTGGTCGAACAAAATTACGCCAAGTACCAGGCCTACGGGCTCGAGGCGGATATCTTCAGCGCGGGGCTTTCGCGCAAGGAGGCGAGCCGCCAGGTGGTGTTTGGCTCGGTGCAGTCGGTGGTGCGCAACCTCGAATCCTTCGTTGATGAAAACTTCACGCTGCTGGTGATCGATGAGTGCCATCGGGTCTCGCTCGAGAAGGATTCAAGCTACCGCAAGGTGATCGACCATCTTCAGCGCCAGAACCCCCAGCTCAAGATTTTAGGCTTGACCGCCACGCCCTATCGGCTGGGTCAGGGGTTTATCTACCATCGCCACTACCATGGCATGGTGCGCGGCAGTGAGGCGTGCTTTTTCACCGACTGCGTGTTCGAGCAGCCGCTTCGCCTAATGGTCAAAAAGGGTTACCTGACTCCGCCCGAACGCCTCGACATGGCTGTTCAGGGCTACGACTTCTCGCGTTTGGTGCCAGCCCAGGGCGGCCAGTTCCCCGAGCGCGCACTCAACGAAGTGGTGGCGGCGAGCCGCGCCACGCCGGGCATCGTCGAGCAGATCGTCGAGCGCGCCGAGACGCGCCAGGGCGTGATGATCTTCGCCGCTACCGTCGCCCACGCCGAGGAGGTAACGGGGTATCTGCCCGAAGGACAAGCCGCGCTGATCACCGGCGATACCCCGGCCCAGGAGCGGGAGCGGCTGATCGCGGCGTTCAAGGCGCGCGCGCTCAAGTACCTGGTCAATGTCTCGGTGCTGACTACCGGTTTCGACGCGCCGCACGTCGATGTGATCGCGATTTTGCGGCCTACCGAGTCGGTGAGTCTTTATCAGCAGATCGTCGGGCGCGGGCTCAGGTTATCGCCAGGTAAGGAGGATTGTCTGGTGCTCGACTACGCCGGCAACCCCTGGAACCTGTACGCCCCGGAGGTCGGCGAGCCCAGACCCGATAGCGACAGCGAGCCGGTGCAGGTGATTTGCCCGGCCTGCGAGCACGCCAATCTCTTTTGGGGCAAGCGCGACGGCGAGCTGGTCATCGAGCACTTCGGGCGACGCTGCCAGGGGCTAATCGAGGACGACCAGGGCCGACGCCAACAGTGCGATTTTCGCTTTCGCTTCAAGGTGTGTGAGCAGTGCGGCGCTGAGAACGACATTGCCGCCAGGCGCTGCAATGGCTGCCAGACGCTGCTGGTCGACGCCGACGACAAGCTCAAGGATGCGCTGAAGCTCAAGGATGCCAAGGTGTTAAGAGTGAGCGGCATGCAGGTCGAGGCGACCACCAACGGGCGGGGCCTGCCGCGTTTGAAGGTCACCTACTTTGATGAGGACGGTTTGAGTCTGAGCGAGTGGTTCGCACTCGAAACCGCCGGTCAGCGCCACGCTTTTTACCAGCGCTTTCTGCGCGAGCATTTGCGCGCGCCGGGCATCGAGTGGAAGCCTGCCACCGCCGAGGAGGTCGCGGTTGATGCCCACCGGCTGCGTCGCCCGGATTTCGTGGTGGGGCGCAAGGTGGGCCGCCACTGGCAGATTCGTGAAAAGCTGTTCGACTACCAGGGGCGCTTTCGTAAGGCCGCCGACGCCGGTGGCGATGCCCCTTAGCCCACGCGCTGTTACACTGTGCGCATGTCCATGAATCTCTCCATGCAACCGTCCATACGACTATCCGTGCAGGCGTTTAGAAAGCGGTTGATAAGACCGCCCAGCCAACCGTTCATTAACCTGGCAGGTCCCCCCGCGTGAGCGAAACGCAAGAGCCCAGCGACGAGCATTACGCCGAGCAGTCGAGTGTCGACGAGCCCTTGGTCGAGGCGCTTGGTCGGCTCTTCGACGAGCCGATTACCCAGATGCCCGAGGATCTCTATATTCCCCCCGAGGCGCTCAAGGTGTTTCTCGAGGCCTTCGAGGGGCCGCTTGATCTGCTGCTCTATCTTATCCGCCGCCAGAATCTGGATATTCTGACCGTCAACGTGGCGACCATTACCCACCAGTACATCGAGTACGTGGAGCTGATGAAGGCGATGCAGATCGAGCTTGCCGGAGAGTATCTGTTGATGGCCGCGATGCTTGCCGAGATCAAATCGCGTACGCTGCTGCCGCGCCCGCCCAAGGAGGAGGGCGAGGAAGAAGAGGACCCGCGTGCCGAGCTGATCCGCCGCCTGCAGGAGTACGAGCGGCTCAAGGAGGCCGCCGAAACCCTCGATACCCTGCCCCGGGTGGGCCGCGACTGGTTCAGCGTGCAGGCGGGGCTGCCGCCGATCGAAACCCGGGTCATCCACCCGGACGTCGAGCTCGACGAGCTGTTGGGCGCGCTCACTCATATTCTGAAACGCGCGGAGCTGACCCAGAGTCACCAGATCGGCCGCGAGGTGCTCTCCACCCGCGAGCGCATGCTGAAGATCATGGAAATTCTGGGAGAGGACGCCGCTCAAGGGCGCTATACGCCTTTCGAGGCGTTGTTCACTCTGGAGGAGGGGCGCGGCGGCGTGGTGGTCACCTTCATGGCGATTCTGGAGCTTGCCAAGGAGGCCATGATCGATATCGTGCAGAACGCGCCACTTTCGCCCATTCACGTTCGCGCCCGCCAGGCGGCGCTGACCGACGCGCAGGAAAATACCGCCTTCGAGCCAGGCGATGACGCCCAGGACGCTTTTGAAGAGGATCCATCGTGACCACCACCACCCTCGACGAAATCATCGAAGCGGGGCTTTTGGCGGCCGGCGAGCCGCTGTCCGTCGAGCGCCTCGAAACGCTCTTTATGGAAGGTGAAAGCCCCGGCCCCCGGGCGCTACGCGAGGCGCTCGGCCGCCTGGGTGAGCGCCACGAAGCAGGCGCCCTGGAGCTGGTCGAAACCGCCTCGGGCTTTCAGCTGCGCATTCGCCCGCGGCTTTCCCGGTGGGTGTCCAGGCTTTGGGATGAACGCCCCCAGCGTTACTCCCGAGCGCTTTTAGAGACGCTGGCGCTGATCGCCTACCGCCAGCCGGT
Source organism: Vreelandella mediterranea (assembly GCF_970647075.1). Lineage (NCBI taxonomy): Bacteria > Pseudomonadati > Pseudomonadota > Gammaproteobacteria > Oceanospirillales > Halomonadaceae > Vreelandella > Vreelandella mediterranea. The sequence continues at coordinate 619,375 of NZ_OZ310198.1, forward strand.
CACCCGCGGCGATATCGAAGAGGTGCGCGGGGTGAGCGTGTCGAGCTCGATCATGCGCACGCTGATGGAGCGCGGCTGGATTCGCGTGGTCGGCCACCGCGACGTGCCGGGCCGCCCGGCGGTCTACGCCACCACCCGCAGCTTTCTCGACGACTTCGGTCTGAAGACCCTGGACGCGCTGCCGCCGATGCACGCCCTGGTCCATCAGGAAGAAGCCCGGCAGGAGGAGGCCCAGCAGGAAGAGCTTGCCATCGGCGATGACGCCAGCGCCCCGGCCGAGCAGGAAAACGCACCGCTGGATTCGAGCGCACCGGGGAGCGAAAAGCCCGCGCCAGAAAAAACGTCCGAGTCTCTGGACGAGGCGCCGGAAACCGTGCAGGATGCGCCACCCAGTACGGGTGAGAGCGCTCAGGATACGAGCGCTCTCACCCCACACCACGCCGAGACGGCGTTAACCCCGCCGCTTAGCTTCGCCGATTTAGAGGCACGGCTAGCGGCGCGTGCGGCCAAAAAGCGTGACGAGCCCACGACGACAGAGAAGAAGAGGTCCGACGACCATGAGCCAGAATAACCAAACCCCACCCCCCGGCAGCGAAAAGCTGCAAAAAGTGCTGGCCCGCGCAGGCTTTGGCTCGCGCCGGGAAATGGAAAACGTCATCAGTGACGGCCGCGTCAAGGTCAACGGCCACGTTGCCAAACTTGGCGACCGGGTCGAAGAGCGCGATAAGGTCAGCCTCGACGACCGCCCGGTCTCGCTGCGCCCCGAAGCCGAAGTGCCCCGGCGCGTTTTGATGTACAACAAGCCCGAAGGCGAGCTTTGCACGCGTAAGGACCCGGAAGGCCGGCGTACGGTCTTCGAGCGCCTGCCGCGGCTCAAGGGCGAGCGCTGGATCGCGATTGGCCGACTGGATATCAACACCAGCGGACTTTTGCTGTTCACCACCGACGGCGAGCTTGCCAACCGCTTGATGCACCCCTCGACCCAGGTCGAGCGCGAGTACGCGGTGCGCGTGATGGGCGAGGTCAAGCAAGAGAACATCAAGGCAATGGTCGACGGCGTGATGCTTGAAGACGGCCCGGCGCGCTTTACCGACGTGCAGGAGTTCGGCGGCGAAGGCATCAATACCTGGTTTCACGTGGTGATCATGGAAGGCCGCAACCGCGAGGTGCGTCGTCTTTGGGAGTCCCAGAGCCTGACCGTGAGCCGTTTGAAGCGCGTGCGCTACGGCAATATCTTTTTGGACAAGCGCGCCAAGGCCGGCGAGTGGATCGAACTCAACCAGGACGAAATCGACGATTTGGCAACGCTCGCCCAGCTCGAAGCGCGCAAGGTGCCCGAGCTCACCCCGGACGAGAAAAACCGCTGGAGCCGCGACAAGCACAAGCGCCGCCCGGTGCAGGCGATGCGCAAGCCCAAACCCAAGCGTGGCTAAGGCAGGCTCATCCTTGTTGACTCCTATTGGGACAGTCATATTGGAACAATAGAGTGCAAGTGGCGATTAATGATCGGTAAAGTATAAAAAGTACTTGCGAAAGCGTTGGGGTATCCGTACTATATGCATCCGTTCGAGGGGGTCGTTAGCTCAGTTGGTAGAGCAGTTGACTTTTAATCAATTGGTCGCAGGTTCGAATCCTGCACGACCCACCACCGGCGCAAAGGCATTTATTCTGCGCTGGCCCTTTTGAAAGTATCAGTACTTTTAAAAGTCTCAATAGAAGTATCGAACGCCTTGCCCTATAGCGCACATCGTGCCCTTGGCAGTTTGGGTCGTTAGCTCAGTTGGTAGAGCAGTTGACTTTTAATCAATTGGTCGCAGGTTCGAATCCTGCACGACCCACCAAATTCAGCGCCCCTGGCAGTTATCTGCCAGGGGCGTTTTGTTGTGTACCCGTTCGCCGGGCTGGCAGTGGGTCAGTTAAACGATGAGAGCGCCTCTCGGTACTCCAGGAAGGCTTCCCGACGCTGGTCGATCAACGCCACCAGGGAAGGCTCGTTTTCCTGCTGGGCCACGTTTTTGGCAATCGCGAGTTGCTGAATGCCGCGGTCCACCCGGCCGGTCAGTTGAAGATACTCGGCCTGGGCCAAGTGCCCCCAGCCATTATGGCCGCTACGCCCGGCGGCGGTGCTCAAAAGGTTAAAGCCCTGCGGATTTTCCGGATAGCGCTCGGTCACGCGCCTAAGCAGCGAAAACGCCGCCTGGGGGTCGCGCTGAAGCTGCGCCTCGGCAAGCATCAACTGGGTGGGCAGGTAGTTGGGCATAAAGCGCAGCCAGCGCTCGCTACGCGTGATCGCTTCGTCGATACGGTTGGCCTGTAAGGCCACCTCGGCGGCGGAAGCGGGGATCATGGCGTAGTCTGGATGCTCGGCGGCGAGCTGGTCGAGGCGCTGCAGGGCGGTGTCCACCTGGCCGCGGCGGGCGTCGATCAACGCCGCCAGGTAGCGCTGCGCGGGCTCCTCGACACCGCCTTGTTCAAGGCGCGTGGTCGCTTGGCTTGGGGTATTGGCGTAAATGCTCAAAAGCGCCCGGGCGCGCATCATGTCGTAGAGGGTGTCGCTTTGGTAGCTGTCGGCCACGGTGAGCTGGGCCACCCGGGCCTGGGCGTCGCTCAAGCGGCTGTCCGATACCGGGTGGGTCAGCAAAAACTCCGGCGGCGTGCCGCCCTGCAGGCGCGCCATGCGCTGCATGGAGGCGAACATGCGCACCATCGCTTGCGGCTCATAACCGGCGTCGGCCATGGCCTGTAGGCCGATTCGGTCCGCCTCTTGCTCGAAGCGCCGCGAGTAGGAGAGCTGGTCCTGGATCACCGCGGCCTGGGAGCCCATGGCCGCGGCGATACCCGCATCGCCGCCGCCGCTAGCGGCGATCAGAATGCCGGCCAGCATGCCCGCCATGGCGGGTAGCTGGGTTTGCCCCGCGCGTTCGGAGCCGCGGGCGTAGTGGCGCTGAGACAGGTGGCCAAGCTCGTGGGCGAGTACCGAGACGAAAGCGCCTTCATCGTCGGCAAAGGCAAATAGCCCCGAATTGATCCCCACCACGCCACCGGGTACCGCAAAGGCGTTGAGCGCGCGGTGATCCACCATCACCGTCGTGGTGTTCAAAGCGCCCAGTTGGCTGTAAGGCGTGAGCCGGGCCACTAGACTCTCCAGGTAGTCGTTGACGATCGGATCCTGCCACTGCGGCGCCTGGGCGCGAAACTGCCTGAGCCAGGCGCGGCCAAGGCGAAACTCTTCCTGGCTGACCGAGGGCGCGGCGCCGCCAAGACTTGGCAGTTGGCTGTTGTCGAAGGCTCGACCTTGCGAGGGCAAAAGAACGCTTGCCAGTACCAGCGTAAACGCCAGGGCCCAGCGTGGCAGAAAACGAACGTGCGGCATGGCATCCTCTTCTAGTAAGACCTGCTCGGGGAAGCGGGGACGTGGATGTGACATTGATTCGAGCGGGGAAGTGCCGTTAAATCAAACGCAATCGAAGCTTAGTGATAACCAGGTTTATGCCACAATGCCAGCTTTGCCCAGGCATTTTAAGGGAGGCGCCATGGCCAGTGATGACGAGTTGGATCAAAACACGCCCGAAGCACCCGCGCCGGACGCGTTCGTGGACGCCTGTGGTCTGGCCTGCCCGCTGCCGCTTTTGAAAGCCAAGCAGGGGCTGGCGGCGCTCGAAAGCGGTCAGCTTCTGGAAATCGTCGCAAGCGACCAGGGGTCATGGCGGGATATCACCTCGTTCACCGAGCAGAGCGCTCACCGGCTTATCAAGCGCGAGCAGCGCGACGATAAGTACCATTTTTGGATACGCAAAGCAGAGAGTTCGCCTATATGACCATGCGCAACATCCTGAAAAGCTGGGTGGAACGCTACTTCTCGGACGAAGAAGCCCTGGTGCTTCTGTTAGTGCTGATCGCCGGGTTTGCCGCCATTATCTGGTTTGGCCGTATGCTGGCGCCGTTTTTCACCGCGCTGGTGCTGGCCTTTCTGCTGCAGGGCGTGGTGAACGTTTTCACCCGCCGCGGCGTGCCGCACCTGTTGGCCGTCATCATCGTCTTTTTGGCGTTTATCGGCGTGCTGCTGACCCTGGCCTTCATTTTGATGCCGTTGATCTGGAATCAGTTGGTGGGGCTCGTGCAGGAGTCGCCGCGCATGTTCGCCAGCAGCCAAGCGTGGCTCGACGATCTTCAGGCTCGCTACCCCAACCTGATCACCCCGGACCAGATGCAGAGCTGGGTGGGCGTGGCCAGCCGCGAGATCAGCCAGCTTGGCCAGCGCGCGCTGACGCTGTCGCTGGCCTCATTGGGTAACGTGATGTCGATCATCATCTACTTGGTGCTGGTGCCGATTCTGGTGCTTTTCATGCTCAAGGATCGCGACAAGCTGGTGGGCTTCATTCTTTCGTTATTGCCGCAAAAGCGTACGCTCTTGACGCGCATCTGGCGGGAAATGGATGTCCAGATCGCCAACTATATCCGCGGTAAATCCATCGAGATTATCATCGTGGGCACGGTGGCGTTTTTCACCTTCACGCTGTTTGGCCTGCCTTATACTGCGCTTTTATCGGTGCTGGTCGGCTTTTCGGTGCTGGTGCCGTTTATCGGCGCCGCCGTGGTCACGCTGCCGGTAGCCGCAGTGGCGGGCTTTCAGTTCGGTATCGGCGAGCAGTTCGCCTACGTGCTGCTCGCCTACGCCATCATTCAGGCGCTGGATGGCAACGTGCTTTCGCCGATTCTGTTCTCGGAGACCAACAACATCCACCCGGTGTCGATCATCGTCGCCGTGCTGTTCTTTGGCGGTATCTGGGGCTTTTGGGGCATCTTCTTCGCGATCCCCTTGGCCACGCTTTTAAAAGCGCTGGTCTACGCCTGGCCCAGGCGCGTCAATACCCGGCAAGCGCTCGAGGAGCCTGGCATCATGGTGACGGACGAAAGCAGACTATAAGCCAGTCCAGAAGCCGCTCTAAAACGCCACAGTAAGCGCCCGCCAGAGCCTCTGGCGGGCGCTTTGGGTTAAGCGCTTTGCGGGTCGAGGGCTTGGGCCTCGGCCAGCACCTCTTCGACGTGGCCGGGTACCTTGACACCACGCCACTCCTTGGCCAGTACGCCGTCTTTATCGATCAAGAAGGTGCTGCGCTCGATCCCCAGGTGCTCCTTGCCGTACATCTTTTTTAGCTTGACGACGTCGAAAATCGAACACACCGTTTCGTCCTTGTCGGAGATCAGCTCGAAGTTGAACGCCTGCTTGGCCTTGAAGTTCTCCTGGGCGCGAATGCCGTCTCGGGAGACGCCGATCACCACCGTATTGGCCGCTGCGAACGCCTCCTTGTGGTCACGGAAATCGCCCCCTTCGGTGGTGCAGCCGGGGGTGCTCGCCTTGGGGTAGAAGTAAACGACCACCTGCTGGCCCTTGTAATCCGAGAGCGTTACGGTGGTGTCACTGGTCGCCGGGGCGCTGAAATCGGGAACGGGTTTGCCTACTTCCACGGCCATTGAAAAGCTCCTGTTACTGGGGGGTGTTGCTCGATTACACGCAACTGGGCTCTCTGTGTCAAAGTCGGCGGGAGCGTCTCTTGCCCGGCCAGGTGAAAACTTGGCGCGCTTTACGCTGTACAGGTTCGAGTGCGCTGAGTACCATTTGCCTCTTGAATGTGCCTGTCGGCGGCAAGACGAGGGCGTTTTAGAACGCTTCGAGCGGGCCGATCGTTTTAATATGACGTATTTACACTTACCAGGTGAGGAATAAGCGGATGATCACAGGCAGCATAGTCGCCCTGGCGACGCCAATGAAAGTCAATGGCGATATCGACTGGGAGGCGTTACGTCGTCTGGTGAACTTCCATCTCGAGAACGGCACCGACGCCATCGTCGCCGCGGGCACGACCGGCGAGCCCACCACGATGTCTTTTGCCGAGCATTTCGATGTGATTCGAAGCGTGGTGGAGGAAGTGAACGGGCGCATTCCGGTCATCGCCGGTACTGGCGCCAACGCGACTTCTGAGGCGGTAGAGCTTGCCCGTTACGCAAGCGAGGTAGGCGCGGACTACTGCCTGTCGGTCTGCCCGTACTACAACAAGCCCACCCAGGAGGGCCTGTACCAGCACTTCAAAGCGGTGGCCGAGGGCAGCAAACTGCCGGTCATCATGTACAACGTGCCGGGGCGCACCTGCTCGGATCTTTACAACGAAACCGTGGTGCGTTTGGCCGAAGTGGACAATATCATCGGTTTGAAGGACGCCACCGGGAACCTTGAGCGCGCGGAAGATCTAATTGCACGGCTCAAAGGCAGCGGTTTCATGCTCTACTCTGGTGACGATGCAACCGCCTGTGACTTCATGCTGATGGGGGGGCACGGCGATATCTCGGTGACCGCCAACGTCGTCCCCAGCGCCATGCACGAGCTGTGCAGCGCGGCGGTTGCCGGTGATAGTGAGAAAGCGCACCAGATCAATACACGTTTGATGCCGCTTCACACGAATCTCGGGATCGAGTCCAATCCGATCCCCGTCAAGTGGTCGCTCAACCGCATGGGCTACATGGACGCGGGCATTCGGCTGCCCTTGACCTGGCTTTCGGAAAAATACCACGCCACTGTTAGTGAAGCGCTGCAGTTGGCTGGCGTCGTCGAAGAGTAACGGCGTCCGACCCCAATGCCCGGCCACGCCGGGCGAGTGAACTGTTGACTTAAGGTGGCTTGATGAGCTCTGTGCTTAAAAGACCCGCGCTGAAATGTATGCCGCTGGCACTGGTTATGGGGGTGGCGCTTTCTGGCTGCGCACGCGATGGCTTCTATGACGATCGCAATCTGGACTACGCCGACGTCACCCCGGCCTCGCCGCTGGTGCTGCCGGAAAGCCGTAACGCCCAGCGCTACAACGATGCCATGCCGGTCCCCCAGGCATCGCTTCAGGGCAGCCGGGTCGAAAGCGCCGCCGACGTTGCACCGCCGCCGTCGCTTTCGATCGGCAGTGGCCTGGAGCCCGAATACGTCGAGCGCCGCCAGGTAGGCAGCCGCGCTTGGCTGGTCGTCGCCGCCGATACCGGCGCCGTGTGGCCTCAGCTTGAAGCCTTCGCGCAAAGCCGTGGGCTGGGTATCCAACAAAGCGATGCCAATCAGGGCGTGATCGTCACCTCCCAGGCCAGGCTTGAACTGCAAAGCGCGCTGCGCGCGGGCAGTAGCGAAGTGCGCTGCGAGCAAAACGGCCAGGCGGCAAGCAGCTGCCTCGACGCCCTGGAAGAGTATCTGGGCGCGCGCAGCGCCACGGCCAGCGCCTCCTCCTGGAACGCGCAGCGCCTTTCCAACGAGCGCAGCTTGCAAATTCGCCAGCAAGACGGCGAGTGGGAAGCGGTCATTCCGCAAGATGCCGAGCGCGTATGGGCCGAGCTCGACCACTACATGACCCAGGATTTCACCGTCGAGAATCGCCGTGAGCTGGTCGAAAAGTCGCCGGAGAACTACGAATTTCTGGTCAACTACATGACCGCCTCGGAAGAGGGTCGCAACCCGATTCAGGTTGTCTTTAGTAATGACGTTCGCCGTATGACCCAGAACATTCGCCTGGTGCTTGAGCCCCAGGGCAACGAAAGCGTACTTCGCGCCATCAATGCAAGCGATCGCGAATTCAGTGCCAGTGATCAGCGCGAGCTTCTCGAACGCGTTTCCGGCTACTTGCGCTAACGTTTAACTACATTATTCGGAGCCCCCATGGAAAAGCGTAACGAACTCTACGCTGGCAAAGCCAAGTCGGTCTACACCACCGACGACCCGGACCTGCTGGTCCTTAAGTTTCGCGACGACACCAGCGCTTTTGATGGCAAAAAGATGGAGTCGCTGGCGCGCAAGGGGATGGTCAACAACGTCTTCAACGCCTTCATCATGGAGCGTTTGGAAGAGGCCGGGATTCCTACCCATTTCGAAAAGCAGCTCTGTGATACCGAGAGCCTGGTCAAGAAAATGGAGATGATTCCGGTCGAGTGTGTGATCCGTAACGTCGCCGCCGGCGGTCTGGTCAAGCGTCTGGGCATCGAGGAAGGGCAGGCGCTGACGCCGCCCACCTTCGAGCTTTTCTTGAAAAATGACGAGAAAGGCGACCCGATGATCAACGAATCATTAGCGGAGACCTTCGGCTGGGCCACCCCCGAGCAGCTTTTACAAATGAAGAAGCTGACCTACAAGGTCAACCAGGTGCTCAAGCAGCTCTTTCATGAGGGCGGCATGCTGCTGGTGGACTACAAGCTCGAGTTCGGCGTGTTCAAGGGTGAGATCGTACTCGGCGACGAGTTCTCCCCGGATGGCTGCCGTTTGTGGGACGCCAGCACCCGCGAGAAGATGGACAAGGACCGCTTCCGCCAAGGGCTCGGGGGCGTGATCGAGGCCTACGAAGAAGTCGGCCGCCGCCTGGGCATTACCTTTCCGGGCTAAGCGCTAATCTTGAGTACTGGGATTAAGTACTAATCTTAAGCACTAGGCGCTGCCGGATTCGATAGCCACCACCTCCAGGGTGGTGGCGTTGTTTTGGGCCGCGCAAAATTTCACTTCTACATCGCGCAGGCGCAGGCCGTACACGCGCTCGCCGCCGGTGTGGTAGGCCGGGCGCGGGTCCTGGCTGAGTACCTGCTCGATCAGCGCATAAAGCGACGCTCGGTCCGGACGGTTTTCCAAAAAGGTCAGCGCTTTGGCGCTGAACGCGACCGCCTTGAGCGTAGGCGCTTGCGGTGCGAAGCCCGCTTGTGCCTCGGGGACCGATTCCGCCCAGGGCAGGTAAGGCTTGATATCCACGACCGGTGTACCGCTGACCAGATCGCACCCTTCCAGTTGCAGGCGCACGCCGTTTTTGAGCTCGATGCCCACCAGTTTGACCAGCGAAAGCCCTAGCCGGTTGGGGCGATGGGTGCTGCGGCTGGCGAACACCCCGACCTTTTGATTGCCGCCAAGCCTTGGCGGGCGTACCAGCGGTGTCCAGCGTATGGGGCTTTGGTGAAAGATGAAACTCAGCCACAAATGGCTAAAGGTTTCGAGCCCTCGCACCGCCAGTGGGTCGTTATAGGGCGCCTGCAGTTCGAGGGTCGCCCTGGCCGCCGGGGCAAGCCCTGGCTGGCGCGGTATGCCGAACTTGTCCGGGTAGTCGCTCGCTATCAGTCCAACGGTCGCGAGTGAAAAGGGCGGGGCGTTGTGCATCGCGTGGCCTTGTGCTGAGATAGGTGCCCCAGTATAAAGCAGCAAGGCGCCTGGGCCGAGCGACTGGAAAATCCGAGGGGCCTTATGTTTTAACCCCCGAACCCTGCGTAGAGGTGGTGCATGACGACAACACGAGAGCCGGCCGCGCGCATTACCTACCGCCAGGCCTTGGGGCGCGACGCCTCGGATCAAGCGGAGGTGTTTTATCACGCGGTGATGCAGGGGGCGGCGAGCCACTACGCGACGAGTGAGCGCGAAGCTTGGGCCAACGCGCTGCCCCGCGAGGCCAGCGCCTGGGCGGCGCGCCACGCCTTTTATACGACCCTGGTGGCGGTATGCGACGGGCGCTGCGTGGGCTTTTTGGAGCTCGACAGCCAAAACGCGCGGATTGTCACCCTCTACGTTTGGCCCTCGCTTACCGGGCGCGGGATCGGCAGTACCCTGCTGATCCACGCCGAGCGCCTGCTGCTCGAGCAGGGCATTACGCGGGTCGAGATCGAGGCGAGCCTGGTGCTTTATGAGCGCCTCGAGCGCCGCGGCTTTGAAAACCACGGCGAGCAGTGGGTGGAGCGCAGCGGCGAGTGGCTCAAGCGCTACCACATGAGCAAGGCGCTCAAGGCCGTCGAGACCTAACGCCTTACGCTTGAGAGCTAAACGCTAAAGGTTTGGGTGATGCGCATGGAAAGGTCGATCGAGGCGATATCCTGGGTCAGCGCGCCGCTCGAAATCGTGTCGACCCCGGTCTCGGCGATGGCTCTTAGCGTGGTGGCATCCACGTTGCTCGAGGCCTCCAATACCGCCCGGCCGCCGTTGATCTCCACCGCCACGTAGAGATCCTCAATCTCGAAGTTATTCAGCATGACGATATCGGCGCCGGCGGCCAGTGCCTGGTCGAGCGCCTCAAAAGTGGCGACTTCGACCTCGACGAGCACATCGCTTGCAAGCTTGCGCGCCTGGGACACGGCGGCCTGGATGCCGCCGCAGGCCGTAATGTGGCTCTCCTTGATCAGGAAAGCATCCCAAAGGCCCAAGCGATGATTATGCCCGCCGCCGCAGGTCACCGCGTACTTCTGGGCGATGCGCAGTCCCGGCAGCGTCTTGCGGGTATCGAGTAGCCGGGTCGAGGTGCCCTTTAGAAGGTCAACGTAGGCACGGGTCGTCGTGGCCGTCGCACTCAACGTTTGTAGAATGTTTAGCGCGGCGCGCTCGCCGGTTAACAGGCTGGCCGCCGGGCCCTCCAGTTCCAGAAAATGGTGCTCGGGCGTAATGGTGTCGCCATCCGCTGCTTCCCAGCGCAGCGTAACGCGGCTGTCCAGACGGCGAAAAATCTCGTCGACCCAGGCCACGCCGCAAAGCACCGCGTTTTGGTGTGCACTGATCCGGGCGGTCGCCCACTGGTGCTCGGGAATCAGCTGCGCAGTGATGTCCCCCGCGCCCACGTCCTCCGCCAGCAGGCGGGCGGCGCTTTCGCGGATCTCTTCGGCAAGAGCGTTTTGATAATGCATGGCGGTATGGTCTCAAGGCGTAGGTATAGCGCAGAGTATAGTGAATTTACTACCCGAACCTAGAGGAGAGTGGTGACGTGGTCCAACCCGGTTCCCCGGGCATCTGGCCTGGCGCACGCCAGGCCAGATCGCCCAATGCAGACGAGCGCGCGGGCGGCGAAGTGTCACTTTTGGTGATTCACGCGATCAGCCTGCCGCCTGGCCAGTTTGGCGGCCCGGCGATCGAGGCGCTGTTTACCAATACCCTGGATGCGAAGCGCCACCCGTTTTTCGAAACGATTGCCCACCTTCGCGTCTCTGCACATCTGTTGATCCGCCGCGACGGCGAGTGCGTGCAGTTTGTCGATACCGACCGGCGCGCCTGGCATGCCGGGCGCTCACGCTGGTTCGACCCTTGCCTTGGGCGCTCGCGCGACGCGCTCAACGAGTTTTCCGTGGGCATCGAGCTTGAAGGCGACGGCGTGAGTCCGTTTACCCGCGCCCAGTACAAAAGCCTGGTCGCGGCGACCCGGTGGCTGATAGCGCGTTATCCGGCGCTCGATGCGTCGCGCATTACCGGCCATGCGCATATTGCCCCGCTTCGTAAAGAGGACCCGGGACCCTGCTTTGATTGGGCTTACTATCATCAACGTCTGAATTCACCGTCATCGCGCCTGCGTTAGGCGAGCAGGGCGCCTGACAAGCCCAACGCATTCATTCGTCGGGAAATAAAACGGTAGTTTGACTACAGTTCACGCCAGTCAAGGGTATGGAAATAGCTTCCAAAAGCGCTATGTTGCGGTGCAATATGCTGTTTTGGATGGAATTTCCATCGCGCTGGAATTGGCAGAATAGCGACTTTGCGGTATCTTCTATATACAAAAGGCTACCCTTTACGGCCCCTATGTAGCTTTCCTACATTCTCGAGCGTTTTCCTGATCGGGTAGCTCGTTGAATGTAGAATAAAAAAACGTTCAAGACACGCAAGCTCGGCTTTTATCGGCCTTGGCGGCTCAACGTCGCAGCCGCCCCATCCCCAAAAGGGTCGCGGGCGTATTGTCATTTATCGTCATTCGGAGAGACCTCTATGAGTCTGGAGACAAGAGAAGATCTCGATCCGGTCGAAACCACGGAGTGGCTGGAATCCCTGGAATCGGTACTGGATCGTGAGGGCGAAGATCGCGCCCGCTACCTGATGACCCGCCTGGCGGATCGCATGCGTCGGGACGGTATGAAGGTGCCCTTCTCGGTGACGACCCCGCACCGTAATACGATTCCGGTTCACCGCGAAGCGCAGATGCCGGGCGATTTGTTCATGGAGCGGCGTATCCGCTCGCTGATTCGCTACAACGCGATCGCCCAGGTCATTCGTAACAACCGGGCCAACCCGGGATTGGGCGGCCACATCGCAAGTTTCATGTCCTCGGCCACGCTTTATGATGTGGGCTTCAACCACTTCTTCCGCGCGGCCAAGGACGACTTTGCCGGCGACCTGGTCTACATCCAGGGCCACGTGGCGCCGGGTATCTACGCGCGTTCCTATCTGGAAGGGCGGCTGTCCGAGGATCAAATGGACAGCTTCCGCCAGGAAGTCGACGGCGACGGTCTTTCGTCCTACCCGCACCCCTGGCTAATGCCGGACTACTGGCAGTTCCCCACGGTTTCCATGGGACTTGGCCCGATCCAGGCCATCTACCAGGCCCACGTGATGAAGTACCTGCATCACCGTGAGCTCAAGGACATGCACGACCGTAAGATCTGGTGCTTCATGGGCGACGGTGAGTGCGACGAGCCGGAATCGCTGGGCGCGATTTCCCTGGCGGGCCGTGAGAACCTCGACAACCTGATCTTTGTCATCAACTGCAACCTGCAGCGCCTCGACGGCCCGGTGCGCGGTAATTCCCGCGTCATGGACGAGCTCGAAGGCGTGTTCCGCGGTGCCGACTGGAACGTCATCAAGGTCGTTTGGGGTCGCCATTGGGACTCGCTGTTCGAGAAGGACAGCAAGGGCGTTCTGCAAAAGCGCATGGACGAAGCAGTCGATGGCGAGTACCAGAACTACAAGGCCAACGGTGGCGCCTACACCCGCGAGCACTTCTTCGGCAAATACCCGGAAACCGAAGAGATGGTCAAGGATCTCTCGGACGAAGACATCTGGAAGCTCAACCGCGGCGGTCACGACCCGTTCAAGGTCTACTCGGCCTACCATGAAGCGGTGAATACCCAAAACGGCAAGCCAACGGTCATTCTGGCGCATACCGTCAAGGGCTACGGCATGGGTGCCGGCGACGGCGAAGCGGCCAACGAGGCCCACCAGGTCAAGAGCATGGAGCACGAGGCGCTGAAGAAATTCCGCGACCGCTTCGGCATTCCGCTTTCCGACGAGCAGCTGCAGGAAGTGCCGTACTACAAGCCCGAGGAGGACTCCCCGGAGCTCAAGTACATGCACCTGCAGCGCGAGCGCCTGAACGGCTACCTGCCGAGTCGCCAGAGCGACTTCGAGGCGCTGGAAATCCCCACCCTCGAAGACAAGACCTTCGCCTCGCAGCTCGGCGGTTCGCGCGGGCGTGAAGTGTCGACCACCATGTCCTTCGTGCGCGTGCTCAACGGCCTGGTCAAGGACAAGAAGCTTGGCAAGTACGTCGTGCCGATCATCCCGGACGAGGCGCGTACCTTCGGCATGGAAGGCATGTTCCGCCAGCTGGGTATTTACTCCGCGGCCGGGCAGAAGTACGAGCCGATGGATAAAGGCCAGATCATGTACTACCGCGAGGACCAGAAAGGTCAGGTTCTCGAGGAAGGCATTACCGAGGCGGGTGCGATGTCGGCCTGGATGGCGGCCGCGACCTCCTACAGCAACAACCACGTCACGCTGTTGCCGTTTTACATCTACTACTCGATGTTCGGTTTCCAGCGCATTGGCGATTTGGCTTGGGCGGCAGGCGATTTGCAGGCGCGCGGCTTCATGGTCGGCGGCACCGCCGGGCGGACCACGCTCAACGGCGAAGGCTTGCAGCACCAGGATGGCCACAGCCTGATCCAGGCCTCCACCATCCCCAACTGCAGAAGCTACGATCCGACCTATGGCCACGAAATCGCGGTGATCGTTCAGGACGGTCTGAAGCGCATGTTCACCGATAAGGAGAACTGCTTCTACTACCTGACCGTGATGAACGAGAACTACGAGCACCCGGAGCTCGAGGACGTGCCCGCCGACGATATCGTCAAGGGCATGTACCTGCTGCGCGAAACCAAGGGTGACAAGGGCCGCGTTCAGCTGCTTGGTTCCGGCACCATTTTGCGCGAGGTCGAAGCCGCGGCGGAGCTTCTCGCCGAGGATTGGCAGGTAGGCGCCGATATCTGGAGCGTCACCAGCTTCAACGAGCTGCGTCGTGAAGCGCTAACCCTTGATCGCGAAGCCTTCCTGAACCCGGAGAGTGAGGCGCAAACGCCCCACGTCACCAAGTGCCTGGCAGGCCGCGAGGGCCCGGCCATCGCCTCGACGGACTACATGAAGCTTTATGCCGATCAGGTCCGCGCTTGGGTGCCGACTGATTACACCGTGCTGGGTACCGACGGCTTCGGCCGCTCGGACACCCGCGAGAAGCTGAGAAGCTTCTTCGAGGTGGACCGCTACTTCGTAGTGGTCGCCGCCCTGCGGGCGCTGGCCGAGCGTGGCGATATCGAACGTAAGCTGGTGGGCGAGGCGATGAAGAAGTACAACATCGACGCCAACAAGCGTAACCCGCTGACTAGCTAAACCGCAGCCCGGCGGGCAGTGCCCGCCGGCTCGATCCGATTTGGAAGGAGCGCGACCTTGAGTAGCGAAATCATCAAAGTTCCCGATATCGGTGGCGATACCGATGTCGAAATCATCGAGATTGCGGTGTCAGAAGGCGACGTCATCGAAGCGGAAGACGCCCTGATAACGCTGGAATCCGACAAGGCCAGCATGGATGTTCCCTCGCCCAAGGGCGGCAAGGTCGTCAAGGTGCTGGTAAAAGAAGGCGACAAGGTCTCCGAAGGCGACGACATCATCGAGCTCGAAGTCGAGGGTGATGATGACGGCGACGGCGAGCAGGTCGAAAGCGACGACCAACAAAGCAGCGAGCAGTCAGAAAGCGCCGCCCAGGACGAAGGCCAGCAGGAGCAAAAAAGCGAGCAGAAAAGCGCTTCCTCCGGCAGTGCCAAACCCTCCGGCGGTAAGCAGACCGTCGATATTATCGTGCCCGACCTTGGTGGCTCCGAGAACGTCGAGATCATCGAGGTCGCCGTCAGCGAAGGCGATAGCGTCGAGGCCGAAGACGCGCTGATCACGCTCGAGTCCGATAAGGCTTCGATGGACGTGCCGAGCCCGCACACCGGTAAGATTGTCTCTTTCACCGTGAAAGAGGGCGACACCGTCTCGGAAGGCGACGTGATCGGCCAGATCGAAATCGAAGGCGAAGGGGCTGGCCAGGACGAAAGCGATAGCGCGGACGACGCGCCGGAGCAAAAGCAAGACACGGCTTCCGATGCCGACGATACCGAGTCCGATGACGACGAGGACGATGACGAGGAAGAGAGCGGCGGCACCGAGCGCAAGGAAGTTCGCGTACCGGATCTTTCCGGCGCCTCGGAAGTGCCGGTCATCGAAATCGCCGTGTCCAAGGGCGACGAGGTCAACGAAGAAGACGCGCTGATCACGCTGGAGTCCGACAAGGCCTCGATGGACGTACCGAGCCCTTACAAGGGCAAGCTGGTCGAGGTCAGCGTCAAGGAGGGCGATACCGTCTCGGAAGGCACGGTGATCGCGATTATCGAAGTGGCCTCTTCGGGCGGTGCCAAAAAGGCGAAAAAGCCCACCGGCAAGCCGTCGGATCAACAGAAGGACAGTGAGAACAGCACCTCGAACCAGGGCTCTGAGAGCAAGAAGTCGGAGTCCCAAAAAACCGAGAGCAAATCCGCTGACAAGACACCTTCAAAAGGCAAGGGCGAAAGCGCGGGTGGCTCGCCAAGCCCGGAAGCGGCCATGGCGGCGCATAAACCGCGCGACGGCAAGCTGGTCCACGCCGGCCCCGCGGTACGCATGCTCGCCCGTGAGTTCGGCGTCGACCTGGAACTCGTCAAGCCCAGCGGTCCGAAAGAGCGCATCCTGAAAGAGGACGTGCAGGCCTACGTCAAGCAGGCGCTCTCCAATGAGGGCGGTGCCAAGGCCCAGGCTGGCGCGGCCCCTGCCGGCGGCGGCAGCGGTATTCCGCCGATTCCGGAGGTCGACTTCAGCCAGTTCGGTGAAGTGGAAGAGAAGCCGATGGGGCGTCTGCTCAAGATGGGCGCGACCAATCTGCACAGAAGCTGGGTGAACGTGCCCCACGTGACCCAGTTCGACGAGGCGGACATCACCGAGCTCGAGAACTTCCGCAAGTCGATGAAAGCCGAGGCCGAAGCCCAGGGCGCGAAACTCACGCCGCTGCCGTTTTTGGTCAAGGCCTGCGCCTTTGCCCTTAGGAAGTTCCCGCAGTTCAACGTAAGCTTGAAGGGCGACGGCGAAACCCTGGTATGGAAGAAGTACGTCCATATCGGTATCGCCGTGGACACACCCGAAGGCCTGATGGTGCCGGTGCTTCGCGATGCGGACAAGAAATCCTTGATCGACATCGCCAAGGAAATGGCCGAGCTTGGCAAAAAAGCGCAGAGCAAAAAGCTCAAGCGCGACGAGATGACTGGCGGCTGTTTCACCATTTCGAGCCTTGGCTCGATTGGCGGCACGGCGTTCACGCCGATCGTCAACGCCCCGGAAGTCGCGATTTTGGGCGTGTCGAAGTCGCAGATGAAACCGGTCTGGGACGGCGCTGCCTTCCAGCCGCGTTTGATGATGCCGCTGTCGCTCTCTTATGACCACCGTGCGATCAACGGCGCTGACGCTGCGCGCTTCACCGCGTTTTTGGCCGATGTGCTGACCGATATCCGTCGCCTGCTGCTCTAGGCAGCGTTGGCGGAAAGTAAGCGGCGCCCATTTTTATGGGCGCCGCTTGCGTTTCATCGACCCCCTTTTGAGGCAAGGCGCCGGGCCAAACGAAAAAAAGCGCTCGTTTGAGGCTTTTGGAGAGTTGTGCCGCCCGAGTGGCCCGGTTATTGTCCTTCTATTCACGTTTACTTTGACCGTTTTATTACTTTGAACGATTTATGACTCGAGGAGCAGTGCCATGCGTTTAATCTTGTTGGGTGCCCCAGGCGCGGGTAAGGGAACCCAGGCCCGGTTCATTTGCGAGCGGTTCAAGATTCCGCAGATATCGACCGGCGACATGCTCCGCACGGCCATCAAAGACGGCACCGAGCTTGGCCTGAAGGTTCAGGAAATCATGCAAACCGGCGGGCTTGTGTCCGATGACATCATCATCGACCTGGTGAAAGAGCGCATTAGCCAACCCGACTGCGAAAACGGTTTTCTCTTCGACGGCTTCCCGCGCACCATTCCCCAGGCCGACGCCATGCGCGAAGGCGGCGTGAAGATCGACCACGTGCTGGAAATCGCCGTGCCCGACGAAGAGATCGTCGACCGTATGGCCGGGCGCCGCGTACACCCAAGCTCCGGGCGCGTCTATCACATCGATCACAACCCGCCCAAAGAGCCTGGCAAGGACGATGTGACCGGCGAAACCCTGATTCAGCGCGAAGACGATCAGGAGTCCACGGTGCGCAATCGTCTGTCGGTCTATCACGACCAGACCGCACCACTGATCGACTACTACCAGCAGTGGGCCACGCAAGAGCCCGAGGCGGCGCCCCAGTACCACCGCGTGGAAGGGGTGGGCAGCGTTGCCGACATCACGCAACAAGTGAAAGACGCCCTGAGCTAAATTACTGGCTTTTCAGGCACCGGGGCCCGCTGATGCGGGCCTTTTACATCGCCGGGCTTTCGGCGTTCAACGCCTGGTTTTATCATATCGCCTCGAGGCGCCCCTGTTACCTGCGCCCCTGGATCGGAGTATCAAGTCGTCATGCCGTCATACCTTCTCGCCCTGGACGCCTCGTCGAGTGCCTGTTCCGCGGCGCTCATCCGCGCCGAGGGCGAGCGCCGCGAGTGTCTGGCCCGCTTCGAGCATACCCCGCGCGCCCATACCAAACGGCTAATGCCCATGGTGGACGACGTGCTCGGTGAAGCCGGGATTGCCCCGAAGGCGCTAAACGGTATTGCCTATGGCCAGGGGCCAGGCTCGTTTACCGGTCTGCGGATCGCCGCGGGCACCGCCCAGGGGTTGGCGTTCGGCCTCGACTGCCCGCTGGTGGGCGTCTCCACCCTCGAGGCGCTGGCGCTTCAGGCCCATCGGCGCTATCACGTTCGCCATATCGTGACCGCCCTCGATGCGCGCATGGGGGAAGTTTACACCGCTGCCTGGCACTGTCAGAACGACACCCCCACGTTGATCGATGAAGAAGTGGTCGTAGCACCTTCGCAGGTGCTGCTACCCGACCAGCAGACCGACTGGGTCGGTATCGGCTCGGGGTTTACCCTCTGGGAGCAGTTCGACGATCTCTTGAAGGCGAGCATGACCCAGCACCTGAGCGATCTCGAGCCTCGTGCCGAGGAGATGGCCTGGCTTGCGCTGCGCACTCTGGAAAGCGGCGGCGGCCAGGCCCCGATCGAGGTGCAGCCGGTTTATCTGCGCAACGACGTGGCCTGGAAGAAGCCTGCATGAATAGCGTGCAGGCCCCAGGCCTTGGCCTTCCCGCCGGGCTGAGCCTGGCCGAAATAGACGGGCGGCTAGCGCTTGCGGGCGAGCCTGGGGAGTTCGGCCACCCCTTGAGCGTGGATTTCGTCGGCGGCAAGGCCGGGCACCGGCGCCAGTTCGGCGGCGGGCGCGGCCAGCTAATCGCCAAGGCGTGTGGCTTGAGCCAAGGCGTGACGCCAAGTGTGGTGGATGCCACCGCCGGGCTTGGCCGCGACGCCTTCGTGCTGGCAAGCCTGGGGGCGCCGGTGCTGTTGATCGAGCGGGTAGCGGCGATCGCCGCGCTGCTCGAAGACGGCCTGGCCCGCGCCGCCCGCGAAAGCCAGGTCGAGATGATCGTGGCGCGTATGCGCCTGCTTCATGGCGACGCTGCCCGCGCGCTCGCCGCGCTGGTCGAGCAGGCCGGTTTTACCCCGGAAGTCGTTCATCTGGACCCGATGTTCCCTCACCGGGAGAAGTCCGCGCTGGTAAAAAAGGAGATGCGTCTTTTTCGGCTTTTGGCGGGCAGCGATGACGATGCGCCGCTTCTTCTGGAGCAGGCGCTGGATGTGGCCACTCACCGCGTGGCGGTCAAGCGTCCGCGCAAGGCACCGCCCATCGAAGGCCCCGCGCCCAATCATACGCTGCTGGGCAAAACCAGCCGCTACGACCTTTACGTGCACCGCTCGCTTAAACCCCGTTAACGGTCGAGGAGTCGCCATGTCGCCCATGTGGCGCGACGGTAATCGCTTTACCCTGCTGCCCGAAGCATCCATATTTTTGCCCGAGATGCTCGAGGCGATGGCGAGCGCCGAACACTATATTTTCGTCGAACTCTACCTGATGGAGTCTGGCGAGCTTGCCGATCGGCTAAGTCAGGCGCTGATCGACGCCCGCGCTCGGGGAGTGAAGGTATATTTGCTGCTCGACGGTTACGGCGCCCGGGGGCTTGCGCGTAAAGACCGTGCGCGGCTGATGGAAGGCGGCGTGGCGCTGCGCTTTTTCAACCCGCTGGGGCTTCATTCGCTGGCACGCAACTTGAGCCGGGATCACCGCAAGATCGTCGTGGTGGATGGGAACGTGGCCTTTACCGGCGGCTTCGGCGCGGTGGATGAGTTTTTGAAGGCCTGGTACGAAATTGCCGTGCGCGTCGAGGGCCCTTCGGTGAAAGACTGGGAGTCACTGTTTCGCCGCCTGTGGCGCTCGAAGCTGACGCGCCGCGCCAAGGGCAGCCCCGAGTGCGAGCTGGTCGAGCGCCGTGCGCCGCCGGCGTTCGATGACGGTGCCAAGGGGCGGGTGATGCCGGCCCGGGGCTATCGCTACCAGGCGATCCGGCGTTCGCTTTTTGAGCGGGTGCGCCACACCGACACGCGGCTTTGGCTCTGCACGCCGTACTTCGTACCGACGTTTTCACTGCGCCGGCGGCTGGCCTGGGCGGCCCGGCGCGGGGTCGATGTGCGTTTGCTGCTACCCGGTCGCAAGCACGACCACCCGGGCGTGCGCTACGCCGGGCAGCGTTACTATCAGGCGCTATTGAAAGCAGGGGTGCGGATTTACGAGTTCCAGCCGACCTTCATCCACGCCAAGTTCGTGCTCGCCGATAACTGGGTGAGTATCGGGTCGTGTAACTTCGATCACTGGAACCTGCACTACAACCTGGAGGCCAACCAGGAGATCGATTCCCCGGAGATGGCCCGCCAGGTTCAGGCGCTTTTCGAGCGTAACTTCGCCGCAAGCGACGAGGTCGATGCCACCGCCTGGGGTGAGCGCCCTTGGGGCCAGCGTGCCCGCGAGTGGATGTACGGGCTGCTGAACGCGGTGGTGATGCGCCTTAAGTAGGCTGGCTCTAACGCTTTTTGCCTTTGGGCGGTTTTTTACCGGCGGGCTTTTTGGGGCGCGGCTTGGGCTTGGCGGTTTCCGGCGGTACGCGGTAGTGCAGGTATAAATCGAGCACCAGCTCCGGCAACTGCGCAACGAGCTCCTCCTGGCGGGCGGTGTCGCCGGCTAAATCCTGCATGTCCGGCTCGTCGTCGAAAAGCCCGGAGAGCAGCATGAAAGGCAAAAGTAGCGTAGCCGCGGCCTCCTCATCGTCCTGGAACCAGGCGCTTTCGTCGCTAAACACCGCTTCCATGAACCCCGCGCACCAGTCGCCGATGGGCGTCTCTTCCGGCGCAATGCCGTCCAGGCTCAGCTCGAAGGGCAGCTCCGGAAGCCCCCCTTGCTCTAGCACGCTGACCGCATTGTTGCGAAGCGTGGCCAAGAGCCCGGTGATCTCATCGCGCTCGGCGGCGTCCTGGTAGTCGGGCTCGCCCTGAAAAAGCTCTTTGAGCCAGGTGTCGTGAGGCTGCTCGCTGGGGGCCACGGCCAGCGCCACCAAAAAGCCGTGGGCAGAAATCAGATCCAGCGCGTCTTCGCCGACGCGATCGGAGTCGAGAAAGTCGTCCAGCCGGTCGAGCTGCTCGTCGTCCAGCAGCGGCTCCGGCGGGAGCTGCTCGGAATTTTCACTACCACTTTGCGGTTCAACTGCCATAAAAGGCCTCGTTCGATCATTTTGAGAAATCCGGCGCGATCGCTCACACTGGCAAGCGTCACCTGGGAGCTAGTTTATCATCAATGCGTATTTCTCCACTGCCCGCCTGGCCGCTCGAGCGGCTAAATGCGTTAAGCCAGCCGGCGCTTTTTGATGCTGCCCGCACCCGCGCCGACGAGGCGCTGGCGCGAGCCCGCGAGGTGCACCCACATTTACCCGCGCCCAGGGTGTGGTTCGACCTCAAGGGCGCCAGCGCCGGCCAGGCCCACCTGGGGCGCGGGGGCTTGCGCTTCAACCCGGCGCTGATGGCGGACAACCGCCAGGCCTATTTTGATGAGGTCATTCCCCACGAAATGGCCCACTGGCTGGTGTTCCATCTCAAAAATGGCCCGCGCCTGAAGCCCCACGGGCGCGAGTGGCAAACCGTAATGCGCGAGCTTTACGGCCTTGCCCCGCGCGTGACCCACCGCTTGGATATCACCCAAACCCAGCGCCGGCCTTATCACTACCGCTGCGATTGCCAAAGCCACCATTTCACTGCCCAACGCCATGCTCAGGCGGCCAAGGGGCGGCGCTACAAGTGCCGGCGTTGCGCCCACACGCTTCGCTTCATCGCCCGAGTTGAACCAGAATAGGGCATTAAACACCTGTTTTTTATGGCAAATTAGCTACTACCAATGTCTAAGGGGAAGGTGCTCTGAGTAGGTTTATGCTAGGTTGATATTTGCCCGCCTGACCCGGCACGATCTACGGGCGGCGCCGTTTTCCAACTATTGCAATTTCACGGACTGAGGCAGTGTCATGAGCGAGCATAAGAACGTTTATCCGGTGCGCGATAACATCGCTGCTAATGCATGGGCTGACAAGGCCAGTTATGAGGCCCTGTACCAGCGCTCCATCGACGACCCCGAAGGTTTCTGGGCCGAGCAGGCCAAGCGACTCGATTGGATCAAGGCGCCGGGCACCATCAAGAACACCTCGTTTTCACGTGACAATGTCGATATCCGCTGGTTCGAGGACGGCACGCTCAACGTCGCCGCCAACTGCCTGGACCGCCACCTGGAAAAGCGCGGCGACCAGACCGCGATCATCTGGGAAGGCGACGACCCGAATGACACCAAGCACGTAAGCTACCGCGAGCTTTACGAGCGCACCAACCAGCTTGCCAACGCGATGAAGTCCCTGGGCGTCGGCCGTGGCGATACGGTCACGCTCTACATGCCGATGATTCCCGAAGCCGCCATGGCGATGCTCGCCTGTGCGCGTATCGGCGCGGTGCACTCGGTGGTGTTTGGCGGCTTCTCCCCGGACGCCGTTGCCCAGCGCGTGATCGGCGCCGACTCCAAACTGGTCATCACCGCCGACGAGTCCGTGCGCGGTGGCAAACAGGTACCGCTCAAGGAGAACGTCGACGCGGCGCTGACCCGCGATGGCACCGAGGTGTGCAAGAACGTGCTGGTGGTCAAACGCACCGGCGGCGATATCGACTGGCACGAGGGGCGGGATATCTGGTTCAGTGATCTGGTCGATCAGCAATCCACCGAGTGCGCGCCGGAAGCGATGGGCGCCGAAGACCCGCTGTTCATTCTCTATACCTCCGGTTCCACCGGTGCGCCCAAAGGGCTCAAGCACACCTCCGGCGGCTACCTGCTGTTCGCGGCCATGACCCACCAGTACGTGTTCGACTACCAGGAGGGCGAGATCTACTGGTGCACGGCGGATGTCGGCTGGGTCACCGGCCACAGCTACATCGTTTACGGGCCGCTGGCCAACGGCGCGACGACGCTGATGTTCGAAGGCGTGCCCAGCTACCCAAGCCACGGCCGCATCGGTGAGATCGTCGACAAGCACCAGGTGAATATCCTCTATACCGCGCCGACCGCGGTGCGCGCGCTGATGGCCCACGGCGATAGCGTGATGGACTCAAGCTCTCGCGACTCGCTGCGCCTTTTGGGCTCGGTCGGCGAGCCGATCAATCCGGAGGCCTGGGAGTGGTTCTACCGGGTGATCGGCAACGAAAAATGCCCGATCGTCGATACCTGGTGGCAAACCGAAACCGGCGGCATCATGATCGCCCCGCTACCCGGCGCGACCGACCTCAAACCCGGTTCCGCCACCAGGCCTTTCTTCGGTGTCCAGCCGGCGCTGGTCGACAACGAAGGCACTCTTCTCGAAGGCGCGACCGAAGGCAACCTGGTGGTACTCGACTCCTGGCCAGGGCAGGCGCGCTCTATCTGGGACGACCACGAGCGCTTCGTGCAGACCTACTTCTCGACCTACGACAACATGTACTTCACCGGCGACGGCTGCCGGCGCGATGAAGACGGCTATTACTGGATCACCGGGCGAGTAGATGACGTGTTGAACGTTTCCGGTCACCGCATGGGCACCGCCGAGATCGAGTCGTCGCTGGTTGCGCACTCAGCGGTCGCCGAGGCGGCGGTAGTGGGCTTCCCGCACGATATCAAAGGCCAAGGCATCTATATCTACGTCACCTTGAATGATGGCATCGAGGCCTCTGACGAGCTCAAGAAGGAGCTGACCCAGTGGGTGCGCAAGGACATCGGGCCGATCGCCTCGCCGGACGTGATCCAGTGGGCGCCGGGGCTGCCCAAGACCCGCTCGGGCAAAATCATGCGCCGGATTCTGCGCAAGATCGCCGCCAACGAGTGCGAGGGGCTTGGGGATACCAGCACGCTGGCGGATCCCTCGGTGGTCGACGATCTGATCGAGCATCGCGCCACGCAGTAGCCCGCCAAGGAATATCAGACGTTGAATGGCAGGCTATGTTAAGTTGAACGCAGGTCACAACCGTTCGGGTGCCGGCTTTTAGCCGGCACCGTTTTTTTACGCCGGATGACGAATGACAAATTGTGCATGGCGGAGCTTTTGTAACTTAAAGCCCATGGGGTACCATGCTAAACCGTATGAGCTAGCCGTTGCGGCAAAGATGTCCCGCGCTCGAGGAACCGGAGGAGTATCATGGCAGTAGCCCATAAGTTTATCGTCGCTGACGATCATCCGCTGTTTCGAGCAGCGCTTACCCAGGCGTTGCGTCAATTGGCTCCCCAGGCGGAGATCGTCGAAGCCGATACCATGGAAGCTACCACCGAGGTGGTGAACCGCCACCCGGACGCGGATCTGATTTTGCTCGATCTGCACATGCCCGGCGCCCACGGCTTCTCGGGACTTATCCAGCTTCGCGGCCAGATGCCCGACGTGCCGGTAGCGGTGGTCTCCGGTAGTGACGAACCCTACGTCGTGCGCCGCGCCATCGACTACGGTGCCTCGGGCTTTATTCCCAAGTCGTCGTCGCTTCAACTGATTGCCGAGGCGGTTGGTGAGATCCTTCAGGGCGAAGTATGGCTGCCCGAGGCGCTGGCCGGCATTCTGGAAGAGACCAGCGAAGAGGAATCGCGCTTTGCCGAGGCGATCGCCTCGCTCACGCCGCAGCAGTTTCGCGTGCTCAACATGCTGACCGAAGGCCTTTTGAACAAGCAGATCGCTTTTGAGCTCAACGTCTCCGAGGCGACCATCAAGGCCCACGTCACCGCGATTCTGCGCAAGCTGGGCGTTCATTCGCGCACCCAGGCCGTGATCGCCGCCCAGAAA
This sequence comes from Vreelandella mediterranea, assembly GCF_970647075.1. Taxonomy (NCBI): domain Bacteria; kingdom Pseudomonadati; phylum Pseudomonadota; class Gammaproteobacteria; order Oceanospirillales; family Halomonadaceae; genus Vreelandella; species Vreelandella mediterranea. The sequence continues at coordinate 643,849 of NZ_OZ310198.1, forward strand.
CTCGAGGTCGAGCCGCCGAAAGTCGAATCCTGACCGCGGGTATGTGAGTTCCAGAGACCTCGCTTATGGTATCCATAAGCGAGGTTTTCTTTTGGGAGAGCGGGGGATGGCACCGCGGGCTCGAGCAACCCTTTGCGGGTCGCTGTGAATACCTCCCTGTACGCTACTTTCGCCATCCCTGGCGAAAAATCCCCGCGACGGGTTACTCGAGCCCGCTCCCTTCTGCCTTAATTGCAATACGCATCACATCAGCTTCTGGCCCGGCTCGCCTGTAGCGTGCGGGTCAAAAGCGCGCGCAGGGCGGCGGGTTTGACCGGTTTTAGCAAGAGCTGGTAGCCGGAACGCTTCACTTCTTCGGCGACCTCCTCGGTGCGGTCGGCGGTAATCACGATACCCGGTACCGCGCCTTTCAAACGCTCGCTGAGCGCCTCCAGCGCCATCAGGCCGGTGACCTCGTTATCCAGGTGGTAGTCGGCCAGAATCGCGTCCGGGTCGCCGTCCATGTTACGCAAAATCGACTTTGCCCCGCCGATGCTGGTGGCGGTGAATACCTCGCAGCCCCAGCCGCTGAGCATCGCCGTCATGCCTTCGAGTATCAGCGTTTCGTTATCGATGCATACGACCCGCGCGCCGGCCAGCTTGTTGCCACCGCGCCGGGTGGGCGCCTCGCTCGCATCCGCGCTGCGCTCCTGGGCGGCCACTACCGGCACGCTGACCGAGAAGACCGTGGCCACCCCCGGCCAGGAGCGCACCTTGATCGGGTGATCCAGCACGCGGCTCATCCGGTCAGCGATCGAGAGCCCCAGTCCCAGCCCTTTTTCGCTCTCCTTGTGGCGCGATACCTGATCCAGACGACGAAACTCCTGGAAGATTTCGGTGAGCTTCGACTCGGGAATTCCTGGGCCGCTGTCCCACACCTCGATGTTCAGGCGGCCGTTTTGGCGGCGACAGCCCAGCAGCACGCGGCCCTGTTGGGTGTAGCGCAGGGCGTTGGAGAGAAAGTTCTGTACGATGCGTCTCAGCATCTGCGGGTCGGAGTCGACCCAGAGCGCGGTGGGCACGACCTTGAGATCCAGGCCGCGCTCGTCGGCCATCACATCGAACTCGGCGCGCAGCGGGCGGGTGATATCCGAAAGCGCAAAATGGCTGCGCCGCGGGGTCAAGGCGCCGGCGTCGAGCTTGGAGATATCCAGAAGCGTGCTCAAGAGCTCCTCGGCGGCCTGCAGCGAGTTGTCAATATGGCCGATGGTGCGCTGGGTGCCGCTTTCCTGCTCGTTTTGCATCAGCGCCGAGGTGAAAAGCCGGGCCGCATTCAAGGGCTGGAGCAGGTCGTGGCTCGCCGCAGCCAGAAAGCGCGTTTTGGAGGCGTTGGCGTCTTCGGCGACCTGCTTGGCCTGGCGCAGTGCCTGCTCCGCCTCGGCGCGTACGCGGTTCTCCTGGCGCAGCGCAGCGTTGGCCTTGGAGAGCGCCTGGGTGCGCTCGCGCACCCGCTCCTCGAGGGTCTCGTTGGTCTCCTTGAGCGCGATCTCGGCCTGGCGGCGTTCGGTAATATCCTGATACAGCGCGAAAAAGCCCAGAATCGACTGGCTGTCGCCGAAGTGGGGCGTGTAGGTCACCAGCATGTAGCGCATGTGCGTGTCCACGCGCATGGCCACCTCGAAGCTCACCCGCTCGCCGCTTTGGGCTCGCTTCACCCAGGGCAGGCGCTCCTCGGCCTGTTTCACCGGCAAAACGTCTTCGAAACGGCGGCCGATCACCGCGTTACGGTCGATGCCAAAGGCCTGTTCGTAGGCGCGGTTGGTAAAGAGGTAGCGGCTCTCTTTATCGAAGTAGGCGATCAGTGCCGGTACGTTGTCGGTGTAAATCCGGATATTGTTTTCCGAGCGAATCAGCGCCTCTTCGATGTGCTTTTGCTGGGTGATGTCCTGATAGGTGTACACGAAGCCACCGCCGGGCATCGGCGTGCCCTGAACCTCCAGGACGCTGCCATCCTGGCGGTAACGTACGTAGCGGTGGGGCTGGCCCTTGCGAATGTTATCCATCAAAAGCTCGACGTGTTCTTCCGGGTCCCCCGGGCCGTACTCGCCGTTGTGGGCGTTGTAGCGAAAGATGCGATCGATCGGCGCGCTCACCCGAATCAAGTGATCGGGAAAGCGGAAGAGCTCCAGATAGCGCTGGTTCCAGACCACCAGACGCAGATTCTGGTCGACCACGCTGATGCCCTGGTTGATGTTCTCGATGGTGGCCTGCAACAGCGCCCGGTTGAACTCCAGCACCTGGGAGGCTTCGTCGACGATCGAGATCACATCCGAGATACCGATACCGCGGCCCTGAAGCGCCGAGTTCACCACGATGCGCGCCGAGGAGGCGCCGAGTACCGAGGCTAGAAAGCGTTCGGTGAACTGAATTACGTCGATCGAGGCGCGGGTGGCGTTATCCAGCGGCTTGCCGGCCCGCCCGGCGTAGTCCTCGAAGGCGCGCGCCACCTGGTCGGCACTTAGAAAACGCTCGCAGAGCACCTTGAGATCGCCCACGGTGGTGGCCCCGGTCCAGGGGCGGTTGACCGAGGTCTGGCGGGTCTCGACGCTGTCAACGAACAGAGACGCCTGGATGCGCTCGACCACCCGCTGCGAGCTCACCTGGGAGACGAAGATATAGCAAAACAGATTCACCCCTAAAGAGAGCATGACGCCGTGGGTGAAGCTATCGCCCAGGTTCAAACCAAAAAGCGCCGTGGGCGAGAGCCAGCCGATACCCAGCGGCCCGCCAGCAAGCCACGCCTGAGGCAAAACGCCTGCGCTGATCATCGCGGGCAACAGCAGGCTGTAGGTCCAGATCGCGAAGCCCGCGTTCATGCCGATGACGACCCCCAGCCGGTTACCGCGCTTCCAGTAGAGCCCGCCGATCACCGCCGGGGCGAACTGGGCGGCAGCGGCAAACGAGAGCATGCCGATCGAGGCGAGCGAGGTGAACTCGGCAAGCAGCTGATAAAAGCCGTAGGCCATCGCCAGCACGGCGATGATCGTCAGGCGCCGGGCGCGCAGCACCAGTCGGCCGTAGTCCCGCGCCTTGGTGTCGAACCAGCGCAGCCGGAAAAGCGCTGGAATCACGATCTCGTTGGAGATCATGATCGACACTGCCACCGCCGCGACGATTACCATGCCGGTGGCCGCGGAGAAGCCGCCGATAAAGGTCAACAGCGTCAGCCACTCGTGGCCGGAGGCCATGGCTAGCGTCAACACGTAGGTGTCGGGCTCCACGCCGCTGTCCGAGAACAGATAAAGGCCCGCGGCGGCCAACGGCACCACGAAAAAAGCGATCGCCAGCAGGTAGAGTGGGAAGAGCCAGCGCGCCTTGGTGGCGTCGTCCGGGTGGATGTTTTCGACCACGGCAACGTGGAACTGGCGCGGCAGGCACAAAATGGCCAGCATCGCTAAAAGCGTTTGCGCCCAGAAGCTCTGGCCGAAATCCTGGTTGGCGAGCTGGCGCTGTAGGCCCAGCTGGGTTTCGGCGTGCTGCATTAACGCACCTAGCCCGTCGAACATGCCCCAGGTGACGAAGGCCCCCAGCACGACAAAGGCGAAGAGCTTGACCAGCGACTCGAAGGCGACGGCGTGGATCAGCCCCTCGTGATGCTCGGTGGCGTCGGTGTGGCGGGTGCCGAACAGCACCGCGAAAAGCGCCATGACGATCGCCACGTAAAAGGCGGTATCGTTGAAAAGCGCCCCGGTGGGGGCGTTGTTTTCGGTCAGCACGCTAAACGTGGTCGAGACGGCTTTGAGCTGCAACGCGATATAGGGCAGGGTGCCGATCAGCGCCACCAGGCTTGCGAAGGCGGCAAGCGACTGGCTCTTGCCGTAGCGCGAGGCGATGAAGTCGGCAATCGAGGTGACGTTTTGGTGCTTGGCGACGCGAATCATCTTGGCCAACACCGGCCAGAAGAGCAAAAAGGTCAGAATCGGGCCGACGAAAATACTCGCAAAGGACCAGCCCGCCGTCGCGGCCTGGCCCACCGCGCCGTAAAACGTCCAGGAGGTGCAGTAAATCGCCAGCGCGAGGCTGTAGATGATCGGCCGGCGGCGGCTGGCACCGCGGGTGCGCGCGCGGCGGTCGCCAAACCAGGCAATGCCAAAAAGCACCGCGATATATAAAAGCGATACCGCGACCAGCAGCCCACCGTGAAACATGCCTATTCCCTCTACCAACGATTATTTTGCCCAGTAAGCGGTGCTTGCAAGGTTCTTCATTCTAGGTAAAAGCGGCGCTTACGTCTGCTCTTGAGCGCCCGCGAGTCCGCAGACCGCTGTGAGTAGCGGCGAGGTTTCGCGCAGGCGGCGTAATTCGCCGGGGGAGGCCGCGTCGGCTGTGCTGTTCAACGCCATTAGCTCGCGAGTAGCGCAGTTTAGAACGTAAGGCTGGGTGGTCAGAATATCGGTGTGGTGGCGCTCGAACTGATACAGCAGGAACTCCGCCACCCAAGCGTCCTCGATCTCTCGGGCCACGATATTGTCGCTATCCACTACGCTGAATTTGGTGGTCATGGGAAAGGCAAACGTCCAGGGACGCCATACCGCAGTCGACGTATCGCTTGAAATCACGCGCGCCGTCTCCGGCAGCTGCGCTTTTTTGTGCTCGAACCAGGAGTATTCTACCTGAATCTGATAGGCCAGCATGCCAAGCCCCCCCAATACCGGCACGACCCATTTGGGAAGGCGTTTGCCGCTTAATGCGCGCAGCAGCAGGCCGATCCCGGCGCCAGCAAGGCCGGCAAACACGGCGGCGATCAGGTGCCATATCATAGAATTTCCTTTCTGAAAGTCATCGGGCCTCCCTGAGGAGGCCCGATGGTCAATGGTGATTCCTGCACGAGGTGTCAGGATCGATTATGGCTTAGTGGTCGACGGCAACACCAGCTCCTTTCGGGTAGCGCACGCTTTCTACCAGCTCCTGGATCTCTTTCGGCGGTGCGGCGGTGACGCTGGAGACCGCAAACGCCACGGCGAAGTTGATCATTGCACCGACCGCGCCAAAGGAGAGCGGCGAGATACCGAAGAACCAGTTATCCGGCGTGTTGGCCAGCATGTTGGTGCCGGGGATGAAGAACCAACCCAGGTAGGTGAAGATGTAGAGCAGCGTGCAGAGCAGGCCCGCCAGCATACCGGCAATCGCGCCGACGTTGTTCATGCGGGTGGAGAAGATCCCCATCATGAGCGCCGGGAACAGCGACGCACCGGCGATACCAAAGGCCAAGGCGACGGTTTGCGCGGCAAAGCCTGGCGGGTTCAAGCCCAGGTAGGTCGCCAGCAAGATCGCCCCGCCCATGGAGATGCGCGCTGCCAGCATTTCGCCTTTCTCGGTGATTTTCGGGTTGATCATGGTCTTGATCAAATCGTGACTGATCGCCGAGGAGATCGCCAGCAAAAGGCCCGCCGCCGTCGAAAGAGCCGCTGCAATACCGCCCGCCGCGATCAAACCGATGACCCAGCCGGGCAGGTTGGCAATTTCCGGGTTGGCCAGTACGAGAATATCGTTGTTGACGGTAAGCTCGTTGCCTTCCCAGCCGCGGTCGGCGTAGTCGGCGTCGTCGTTGTAGAACTGAATACGACCATCGTTATTCACATCGTTGTATACGATCAGCCCGGTATCTTCCCAGGTACGGAACCACTCCGGACGCTCTTCGTAAAGAATGGGATTTTGTGTGGCTTCTTCGTAGTTTTCCACCTGGCCGGCCATCTCCGGGTAGACCGTGGTCATCAGGTTCAGGCGCGCCATGGAGCCTACCGCCGGGGCGGTCAGGTACAAAAGCGCGATGAACACCAGCGCCCACCCCGCGGACCAGCGCGCATCGGCGACTTTCGGCACGGTGAAAAAGCGAATGATAACGTGGGGAAGACCGGCGGTACCCACCATCAAGGACAGCGTGAACAGCACCATGTTGAGCTTGTTATCGACATCGGCGGTGTAGTCCTGGAAGCCCAGGGCACTGACCACGTCATCGAGTTTTTGCAGCAGCGGAATGCCCGACTCGGTGTGCGTGCTGAACATGCCGAACATGGGGATCGGGTTGCCGGTCAGTTGGAAGGCGATGAAGACCGCAGGAATCGTGTAGGCGATGATCAGCACCACGTACTGCGCTACCTGGGTATAGGTAATCCCTTTCATGCCCCCGAATACGGCGTACAGGAAGACGATCAGCGCTGCCAGCCAAATGCCCCAGGTATTGCTGACTTCCAAAAAGCGCGAGAACGCCACACCCGCACCGGTCATTTGACCGATAACGTAGGTGACCGAGGCGATGATCAGACACACGATCGCGACCAGGCGAGCGGTGTTGCTGTAAAAGCGGTCACCGATGAAGTCCGGCACGGTGAACTTGCCGAACTTGCGCAGGTAAGGCGCCAACAGCATGGCCAGGATCACGTAGCCGCCGGTCCAGCCCATCAGGAAGGTGGAGTTGGCGTAGCCGCCGGAGGCCAAAAGACCCGCCATGGAAATGAACGACGCCGCCGACATCCAGTCCGCGGCGGTCGCCATGCCGTTGGTGATCGGGTGGACGCCGCCGCCGGCGACGTAGAAGTCCTTGGTGGAGCCGGCCCGCGCCCATATCGCAATGCCGATATAGAGCGCGAAGGAGGCGCCTACGAACAGTAGGTTAATTGCAAACTGGCTCATCGCTTACTCTCCCAGGCCGAATTTCTTGTCGAGCTGATTCATTCTCCAGGCGTAGAAGAAGATCAGTACGATGAAGGTAAGGATGGAGCCCTGCTGGGCGAACCAGAAGCCGAGATCCGTGCCACCCACGGGAATCGCGGCCAGCAGCGGGCGGAACAGTATCGCACAGCCATAGGATACGAATGCCCAGACCACCAGGCAGCCAGTGATCAGGCGAACGTTGGCTTTCCAATATGCAGCAGCGTTGGATTTGTCATCTGCCATTATGATGCTCTCCGTTTATGGTTTTTAAGGTTGGAAAGTGTCTTCACAGCGGTTTGCGGCCTTGTACCGCGCAGATAAAACCACCGGGTCGAAAGTGCCCTTGCCAAATCGATGAGTGTGACGCTTTGTTGCGCGACCCCCTGTGTCGCGTTAAGCGTCTCGATAATGTTTGTCCCGGGGATTTATTGGCTTTGTGAACTCAAGGTAATACTGGCCAATAAATGAAAAAAAGAAATCCAGACTTTGGTATCACGGACTAAAGGCGTCCTTGGCAGACTGCTTTATACAGGTAAATTACTCTAGGTGTTCACGTTTTTACGCCAAAAGAGTACGACTTTAGTCCGGATGGGACGATAGTCTATAGGTGGTCATAAAGCGCTATCCGCTATTTTGAAAGTGCCGTCCTGAGTCTCTTCGAAGGCAGTTTTAAACGTTTCAGAAAAGGGCTTCTCGGTCGTTTTATATAGACTTTAGTAATGCCCACAATAATCGCGATAAGTATTGAGGTGTCTAAGTACGCCGTATGTTAAAGGGCCATTTTTATCGGGGTGATCCATGATCGAGGTCGATCTTACCAGGCTGCCATTTTCCCTGCTCGACGAAGCGGGGCTCGAGCGCGTGCGCAGTGACCTAAACCTGGCTTACTTCGACATCGGCGATATCATTTTAGAGGCCCGCCAAGCCGGCGAAGGCGTGTTCATCATCCATAAAGGCGAGGTCGCCGAGCTCGACCCGGCGATGCCCCAGGCGCAGGCACGCATCGGCCACTACACGCCGGGCGACCTGTTCGGGGCGATCAGTATTTTAAACGGCCAAAGCCGCTACCGCTTCGAGGCGGAGCAGGAGGCGCTTTGCTACGTGCTTCCCAAAGCAGCGTTCTGCGCGCTTTGTCAGCACTATCCGGCGTTCGAGGCGTTTTTCAAACAAACGCTTGCCAACAAGGCGCGGCTTCTTACCGAGCGGCGTGCCGTGGGCGGGGTCACCATGGCCGGGTTCATGCTGGCCCGCGTGCGCGAGTGCATGCGCGCGCCGATCGTCATCGAGGCAGGCCTGGACATTCAAAGCGCGGTCCATACCCTCTTGGCGCATCAGGCCGACAGCCTGCTGGTCAGCACCCAAGGCGCCTACGGTATGGTCACCAAAACGGATCTGCTCAACGCCCTGGTCGTCGAGCAGAAGCCCCAAACCACGCCCATCGACGCCCTGGCCTGCACTGCGCTGGTCGCCGCCGCTCCGGAGCAGTATTTGTTCGAGGTGCTGGTGCTGATGACGCGGCACAAGGTGGCCCGGGTGGTCGTAATGAAGGAGAACACGCTTTGCGGCATCGTCGAACTCACCGACGTGCTGAGCTACTTCTCCAGTCGAAGTTACGTGGTGGGGCTACAAATCGAGAAGGCCAGTGATCTAAAAGCGCTGGCTCAGGCGAGCCAACGCACGCCGGAACTCGTCGAGGCGTTGATGGTTCAGGGTGTGAAGCTTCGCTTTGTCATGGAGCTTTTGGCGGCGCTTAACGCGCGTATCATCCACAAGGCCTGGACGTTTAGCGTGCCAAAGGCGCCAGAACAGCGGTGCTGCCTGGTGGTCATGGGCAGCGAAGGCCGGGGTGAGCAGATCCTCAAAACCGATCAGGACAACGCGCTGATTCTCGAAGACGATCAGAGTTGGCCAGATGTCGCGGCCCAAATGCAGCGCCTGAGCGATACGCTGATCACGCTTGGCTACCCGCCGTGCCCCGGCCATATCATGGTCTCCAACCCGGAGTGGGTAGGTAGCGTGGCGGTCTGGCAAGCGCGTATCGCGCGCTGGGCCGAGCGGCGCGACGGTGACAGCCTGATGAAACTTGCCATCCTGCTCGACGCCCAAGCCGTGGCCGGCAACCCCGCGCTTGCCCGGCGCGTGCAGCAGGCATTGTTTGATCGCTGCGCCGGCGACGAGCTGCTGTTGAGCTACCTGGCCCGCGCTGCGCTGAGTTTCTCCACCCCCCTGACGCTGTTTGGTTCGCTTAAAAAGCGCGAGCACGGCATCGATATCAAAAAGGGCGGCATCTTTCCCATCGTTCACGGCGTGCGCACCATGGCGCTGGAGCGGCGTATCGAAGCCGTGGGCACGCTCGAGCGCCTCGAGGCGCTGGTAGATGACGGCCGACTGGAGAAGCGCTTTGCCGAGGACCTGGGCGAGGCGCTGACGCTTTTCACCGAGCTTCGCCTTCGCCAGCAACTGGCCGAGGCGAATGCGTCGACGAGTACCTCGACCAACCGCGTGGTGGTGCAGCATCTTTCCTCGCTGGAGCGCGACCTGCTGCGCGAGGCGCTGCATATCGTCAAGGAGTTCAAGTCGCGGCTGACCCATCGCTATCATCTGGAGTACGCGTAGCCGTATGCGCTTCACGGACCGATACGCGCCGCTTTTGGGCGGCTCGCTGCGCACGCTTGTCAAGCGCGAAAGCGACCGGCGCCGCTTCGCCGGCTCCGCCTTCGAGTGGCTTTTTCACCCCTACCTGGGCGAAGAGTTCGTGGCGCTGGCGTTCAGGTTTTCTCAGGAGAGCGAGAGTTTGAGCATCGCGGCGGTGGTGTTTGACCAGCGCCAGGTGTATACCCGAAGTGCCTGGGTCGCCACCCTGGCGGACGAGGCTCCAATAAAGCGCAGCCGCCAGCGTCCTTCCATTGACCGACACTGCATCGCCCAGCACCGAATCGCCGCGCCGCTCCCCCCGACGGCGGAAAACATCGCAACGCTTGCCGAGTTTATCGGCAACCGACCGGTGGTGGGGTGGGGGCTTGGCAGGGCGCTGGCACCGATCAACCGGCTTTTCAACGCACGGCTCGGTTTCGAGCTGCCCAACGCCCAGGTCGATGTGGCCAGGCTTTATCAGCGCAAGGCTCGGCGTTCGCCGGTAGAGGTGCAGGCGGCAAGCTTTAGTCAGGCGCTCAGCCACTCGCGGCTGGCGCTGCCCTGGCCGTCGCTTCTGGGCGAGGCCAGCGCCTGTGCGCTTTTGTACATGCGGCTCAAGCGCGACGCCGCGCTCGAGGTTTGAAGGCGCTCGAAGGCTTTGTTGGGTGGCAGCGGGAGTCTTGATAGAATAGCGCCTTCACCACCCATCACCGGCAGTGCTTACACCATGCAACAACCCGATCATTTCGAGCCCGTCGTGGCCGAGGCCCCGGCCCCGGCAAGTTCAATCGAGCCAGGCGATGTGAAACAAAAGCGCGAATTCAACAAGTTGCAGAAAAGACTTCGCCGCGAGGTCGGCAACGCCATTCTCGACTACCAAATGATCGAAGAAGGCGACCGGGTGATGGTGTGCCTCTCCGGGGGCAAGGATAGCTATACCATGCTCGAGATCCTGCGCAATCTGCAGCGCAACGCCCCGGTCAATTTTTCGCTGGTGGCGGTGAATCTCGACCAGAAACAGCCCGGCTTCCCCGAGCACGTGCTGCCTCGCTACCTCGACAAGCTGGGCGTCGAGTACCATATTCTCGAGCGTGATACCTACTCGGTAGTGAAGGAGAAAACCCCGGAGGGTAAGACGACCTGCGCGCTTTGCTCGCGGCTACGCCGTGGCTCGCTCTACGGGTTTGCCGAAGAGATCGGCGCCAACAAGGTGGCGCTTGGCCACCACCGCGAGGACATTCTCGAAACCCTTTTCTTGAACATGTTCTTCGGCGGCACGCTCAAGGCCATGCCGCCCAAGCTTTTGTCCGATGATGGCAGGAATATCGTCATTAGGCCGCTGGCCTACTGCAAGGAAGCGGATATCGCCGAGTTCTCGCGGCTAATGGAATTTCCCATCATTCCCTGCAACCTGTGCGGCTCGCAGCCCAACATGCAGCGTCAGAACGTCAAGGCGATGCTTGCCGAGTGGGATAAAAAGTACCCGGGCCGGCTCGAAAGCATGTTCAAAGCGGTGACCAACGTCGCCCCTTCGCAGTTGGCCGACCAGGCGCTGTTCGACTTCCAGGGCCTGGAAGCCAAACAGGCGGAAATGAAGGCGGGGCGTATTCAGGCGCTCAATGTGGGCTAAAGGCGGGTTAGGCGGACACTTCTTCGTCGGCCAGGGTGGTCAAGCGCGCCATATCGAGAATGTTCACCTCGCGTCCGGAAACGGCGACCACCTGCTGCTGCTGAAGCCGGCTTAAAATCCGGCTGACCGTCTCGACGGCCAACCCCAGGTAGTTGCCGATATCGGCCCGCGCCATGGAGAGGCGGAAGCTATAGGGCGAGTAGCCGCGGCGGCGGAAACGATCAGAGAGCGTGGTGAGAAACGTCGCCAGGCGCTGGTCGGCGGTCTTGCGCGATAAAAGGCGCATCATCCGGCGATCGTCGCGAAGCTCTTTGCTCATGCTGCGATAGAGTTGGCCGCGCAGCTCGGGCAGCTCTTCGGAGAGCTTGTCCAGGTGCTGGAACGGAATCTCACATACCGTGGTGGTTTCGAGTGCAATGGCGCTGCCCGGGTAGAATTCCTCATCGATACCGTCGAGGCCGACCAGCTCGCTTGGTAAATAGAAGTTGGTGAGCTGGTCGTCGCCATTGCCTTCGCTGGTTACCTGCTTGAGACTTCCCGAACGGACCGCGTAGACGCTGGAGAAGCGCTCGCCTTGATGAAACAGCGCCTCGCCCTTTTTGAGCGGCGCGCGGCGGCGGATGATGGCGTCGAACTGGCTGACGTCCTCGAGCTGCAGCGCTAGCGGTAAACAGAGCGAACTCAAGCTGCAGGTTTGGCAGCGCGGCGCCTGTAGCATCGAGCGGCGTTGGCTGGCAGTGATGGACATCACCTTCTCCTCGTATGGCCGGGTACTTAGCATCTTATAATATTCTTGAATAACGTGCGGCGAACTGCTCTGTCAAGTAAGTATCGAAGGCCATAGCCAAGTGGCGGATCAGTAGCCGACCGATCGGCGTAACGTTCAATACCAGGTCCTGGCGCGTCACCAGCCCGTCACGTTCGGCCTGACGCAGGTTATCCAGCGCTTGGGCGAAGTACGTTTCGGCATCGATCCCGAAACGGGTGCCAATGGCCGCCAGGTCCAGGTGCATATCGCACATTAGCCGCTCGATCACCTCGCGGCGAATGAGGTCGTCCGGGGTCAGGCGCACGCCTTTACAGGTGGCCAGTTTACCCTGATCCAGCGCCTTTGCGTAGTCATCCAGGGTGACCGGGTTCTGCGCGTAGACGTCGTCGACCCGGGAAATCGCCGACACCCCCAAACCGATCAAATCGCACTGCGCGTGGCTTGAGTACCCCTGGAAGTTACGCTGGAGCGTGCCGTTTTGCTGGGCGAGCGTCAGGCTATCATCGGCGCGGGCGAAGTGGTCCATGCCGATATGCACATAGCCCGCTTGGCTTAACATTTCGATACTCATGCGCAAAATGGCGAGCTTTTCATCGGCGCCGGGCAAGTCGGCTTCGAGAATACGCCGCTGGGGCGCAAAGCGCGTGGGCAGGTGAGCATAATTGAAAAGCGATAACCTGGCCGGGTTGAGCTCGATGATCTGCGCAAGCGTATCGGCGAAGCGTTGCTCGGTTTGGCGCGGAAGCCCATAGATCAGGTCCACGTTGAGCGAGCTAAAGCCCAATCGGTGCGCCTCGTCCATCAGGGTTTCGGTGAGCCTGCGGGGCTGGACGCGGTTGATCGCTTTCTGGACCTCGATGTCCAGATCCTGCACGCCCAGACTCAGCCGATTGAACCCAAGCGATTGAAGATGGCGCAGGGTGAGGACGTCCGCCTCGCGCGGGTCGATTTCGATGGCGTAATCCCGCGCCGGGTCACTCGAGAGCCCGAAGCGGGCATCCATCCGGTCGATCAGGTCGCCCATCTGCGAAAGCGTCAAAAAGGTAGGCGTGCCACCGCCCCAGTGAAGCTGCTGCACCGGGCGCGCGGTATCCACGTGGCGCGCGGCCAGCACCATTTCCCGGTCGAGGCGGGAAAGGTAGGGCTCGGCCAACTGGCGATTCTTGGTCGCGATCTTGTTGCAGGCGCAGTAAAAGCAGATCTTCTCGCAAAACGGAATATGCACGTAAAGCGACAGCGCCCTTTGGCTATCGTTGCTTCGCGCTAAAGCGTCGGTAAGATCCTCCGGGCCAAACGCTTCGTGAAAAGCGAGCGCCGTGGGGTAGGAGGTGTAGCGCGGCCCGCTTTTATCGTAACGGCGCACGAGCGCTTCATCCCAGGCGGGAGCGGTTGACGAGGGGGCAGCGTGGGCGCAGGTCGACATAAAAGCTCCCGGGTAGGTGAATGAGCGGCCGGACGGGTAGGTGGCGACGTACAGATTAACGTCTGCCGCCAGGGCCTACGTTGAGCTGAGTCAAGAAAGCCCGCCGCTTAATGCCCCGCGTGGGGTAAAAGCGCCCACAGCTGGTAAAGCGCAAAGCCGATGATGAGAAGCGCCGCGACGACGCGGGTGGCCGGGTGGCGGATTAGCCCGGCAAGCGTGCGGGCGGCAAAGCCGGTGGCCAAAAGCGCGGGCAGCGTGCCCAGGCCGAACGCGCCCATGAGCAGCGCGCCCTGAGCGGGGCTGGCGCTGGCCATGCTCCAGGCAAGCATCGAATAGACCAGCCCGCAGGGCAGCCAGCCCCAAAGCGCCCCCAGCGCAAAGGCCTGGGGCAAGTGAACCACCGGCATCAGGCGCCGGCCCACTGGCTCGATATGACGCCAAAGCCTGCGTCCCAGCGCCTCGAGCGCTAACAGCCCCTTCCACCAGTTGGCGATATAGAGCGCCATCAAAATCAGCATCACTGCGGCAAATACCTGAAGCGTCAGCCGGGCGGCAGGTGCGAGGGAGACTAGCGTGCCAAGCCCTGCCACCAAGGCGCCGGCCAGCATATAGCTCGATACGCGCCCCAGGTTGTAGCCAAGCAACAGCCCGGTCATGCGCGCGGGGCTTCGCATGCTGGGCGGCACCGCAAAGGCCAGCGCGCTCATGATGCCGCCGCACATGCCGATGCAGTGCGCCCCGCCAAGCAGGCCGAATACCAGCGCGGCGGCAAGCGGCGGTAAGTCCATGCCGGTGGGGTTCATGGCGGTGGCTCTTTGGAGGATGGGGGCTTGTCACCGGCGCGGCGCTTTGCCGGCGGGGGCGGGTCGTCATCGAACAAAATGCGATGAGCGGGGCCGTCCAGATCGTCGAACTGGTCGTTTTTGACCGCCCAGAAAAACGCCCATACGGCCATGGCGAGCAGCGTGAGCGAGAGCGGAATCAGCAGGTAGAGAATCGTCATGCGCGCACCTCTTGGGGAGGCGTCTCTTGGGAAGGCGTCGTGTGTGCGTCGACCCGCGCGCGAGCGTTCAGGCGCAGCGCGTTGCAAACCACCACCAACGAGCTCAGCGACATGCCAAGCGCGGCAAGCCAGGGCGGCACCAGGCCCAGGGCGGCCAGCGGTAGCGCCAGGGCGTTGTAGCCCACCGACCACGCCATGTTTTGGCGCATCACCCGCCGGGTGGCGCGGGCAATGGTCAGGGCCTCGCCAATGCGGGTCAGGCGTGGGCTCAATAGCAGCGCATCCGCGCGGCTGCGCGCCAGGTCCGTTGCGCCATTCATCGCCAGGGCGACATCCGCACCGGCCAGTACCGGCACGTCATTGATGCCGTCACCGACCATCAAAACCCGCTCGCCGCCGGCCTGTAAAGCGCGCAGCCGCGTAAGCTTGGCCTCGGGCGAGGCCTGGGCCTGCCAAATCGGGATGCCAAGCGCGGTGGCCAGGTGCTCCACCGCCTCCGGCGTGTCGCCGGACAAAAGCTCGACCCCCACCCCGAGCGCCTTTAGCCGGGCAATGGCCAGGGCGGCGTCGTCGCGCAGGGTATCTTCGAGTTGGAACCAGGCCTTGGGAGCGTGCTCTTCGCTGAGCAACAGCCACTGGCCGGGGCCGGGAGGGGCGAGTTCGCGTCCTGCGGCAAATGCCGCCTGGCCAAGGCGCCAAGTGGTGGCGCCGAGCGTGGCGGTTAGCCCACGGCCCGTCTCGCGGACGACATTTTCCGCGCTTGTTTCTACATCCCTGAAAGGGCGAAACGCCGAGGCGATGGGGTGCTCGGAGTGGGCCTCGATGGCGGCGGCGATGCGCCGGGCCTGGTGGCCGGTCAGGGTGTCGTCCACTGGCTGGGTAGCGCTTAGGCGCATCTCGCCTTGGGTCAGCGTGCCGGTTTTATCGAACACCACGCGGGTCACCGTGGCAAGTGTTTCCAGCGCGTCGGCCCGGGTGATCAGCACGCCGCGCTTACCCAGATGGCCGTGGCCGGCGGCAAGCGCCGTAGGGGCGGCCAGCGCCAGCGCGCAGGGGCAGGTGACTACCAAAACCGACAGCGTCACCCAGAACGCCCGGCCGGGGTCGATCAACGTCCAGACGATGGCCACGCACACCGTGACCAGCAGCAGGCGCAGCACGAAGCGCTGGGCCATGGTCTCCGCCAGCCGGGCAAGCCGTGGGCGGCGCTCGAACGCGCGGTCGGTCAAATCCAGCACGTGGGAGATCGCCGCCGAGCTGCCGGCCCGGGTGACGCGCACCACCAGCGCGTTTTCCATGTTCTGGCTGCCCCCGGTGACCCGCTCGTTCAGCCGCCGGGTGACCGGCAGAAACTCGCCGGTGAGCATCGACTCGTCAAGGCTCGACTCGCCCTGTTCGATCACGCCGTCGGCGGGAACGGTGGTGCCGGGTTTTATCAGCACGCGGTCATCCGGGGCAAGATGGCTGGCGGGGACGATGCGCTCGGCGCCATCGGCTTCCAGGCGCACCGCCGAGGCGGGCAGCGCGCCGCTCAAGGCGTTGCCGCTTTGCCCGCCACGGCGCCGGGTGCGCGCCTCGATGTAGCGGCTAAACAGCAAAAAGAAGGTGAACATGGCGATGGAGTCGAAATAGACCTCGCCCTGGTGGAACACCACGGCAAAGGCGCTGGCCAGGTAGGCGCCACCCACGGCGAGCGCCACCGGTACCTCCATGGTGAGTCGGCGGTGTTGAAGCCCCGCGAGCGCCTGCTGAAAAAACGGCCAGGCCGAAAAAAACACCACCGGCGTCGTCAGCGCAAGCGACAGCCAATGAAAGAGCGCGAAGAAATCAGCGCCCAGCTCATCCGGGCCCGCCACGTACATGGGCACGGAGAACATCACCACCTGCATCATGCCCACCGCGGCGACGATCAGCCGCCGCACGGTCATACGTTCTTCGCGCTTCAGGCGCTTTTGCGCCCGGTCGGGCTCGAAGGGCATCGCCGCATACCCGATGGCGGCTAGTTCGGCAAAGATATGGGACGGTTTGAGCGTGTCCGGGTCCCAGCTCACCCGCAGGCGATGATCCGACAGATTCACCGCGCTTTGAGTAATGCCTTCCAGCGCGTTCAGGTGGTGCTCGATCAGCCAGGCGCAGGCCGCACAGGTAATATTTTCCACGGCCAGGGTCGCGCTAACGTCCGCTTCACGCGGGTGAACGAACTGCGCCTGCAGGTCCGGGTGGTCGAACGCCGACCAGGTTTGCGCCGCGGCCTGGTTGCTTTCCGGGCGGGCGGAGAGCTCGGTGCGGTAGCGGTAGTAGTTCTCGAGCCCGCCCTCGACGATGGCGTGCGCCACCGCCTCGCAGCCGGGGCAACAAAGTGGGTGCGTGGCACCGTCCAGCGTGATGGACCAGGGCGCACCGGCGGGCACCTGCGTGCCGCAGTGATAGCACGGTGGCGTCACGGTGCGCTCCTGGCGGGGGCCAGGGTGACGCCCGCGTTGGACGGCAGGGTGATCTCGCCGCTTAGCCGCCACTCGTCGGTCTCTTGCGGGGTGAGCGTTACGTACCAGCGGTGCTCGAGCCCTGCCGGGGCCTGGCCTAAGTAGCGCCCGCCGTGGCGGTGCGTCAGCGCTACGGTATGGTCACGGTTATCCTGAGTGGGAAATATCAGGTTGAGCGTCAACACCTCCGGGCGCGCCTGGCCTCTCAGGTCGAGCACCACCTCCTGGGTGAGCGAGTCGATACGCAGCCCGGCTTCAAGATTCAGCGCCTCGGCGCGCTCCGCTTTGGCGAGCACCGCGTTGATCGCTTTGCCGTGCTCGAAGTAATCCTCCTGGACCACCATACCGTCGAAGGTCTTGACCGCCACCACCGCAAAGCCAACGCTCACCAGCATCGAAGAGAGCAGCAGGGTGATCAAAAACCAGGGCCAGAACTGGCGATACCAGGGCGACGGCGCAGGTTCCAACATGGGGCTATCTCCTCTCGCCGCTCAAAAAGCGGGTTTGCCGCTCGGCACGTATCGGCGCGTGCTCGGCTTCAAGGATGAAAGCGAGCGGCTGGCTGGGGGTAAGCCCGGGGCCAGGGGCGCTCACATTGACCACTTGGGTGCGCGAGGCCCCAGCGGGCACCCTTAAGCTTCGGGTGTCGAGCTGCGCGTCGGCCACACCCTCGACGCTTAGCCGGTAGGTATGGGCCTGGCGGTCGCGGTTGCGCACGGTCAGCCGGTAGACGTTTTGGATGTCGCCGCTGGCGGTGGTGGTATAAAGCGAAGCCCGAGGGCGCTCGGCCTCGAAGCTTACCGGCACGCGCTGGCCAAGGGCAAAGCCAAGTGCGGCCAGCGCCACGGTTAACGCCGCCAGGTAGCCTAAAAATCTTAACCGGTAGCGCGAAGAGGGGCGCCCTTCCAGGCGGTTTTGGGTGGTGTAGCGGATCAAACCGTGGGGTTTTTCGAGACGGTCCATCACCGTGTTACAGGCGTCCACGCAGGCGGCGCACTGGATACAGGCGTACTGCAGCCCGTCGCGAATATCGATACCGGTGGGACAAACCTGCACGCAAAGCGAGCAGTCGATGCAGTCGCCGCCGGTGCTTGGGGCGTTCGAGGCCTTTCGCCCCCGGGGCTCGCCACGGCGGGCGTCGTAAGCCACGGTGAGCGTGTCGCGGTCGAACATTACCGACTGAAAGCGCGCGTAGGGGCACATGTAAAGACACACCTGCTCGCGTAGCCAGCCGGCGTTGAGATAGGTGAAAAAGCCAAAAAAGCCCACCCAGAACAGCGCCCAGCCGTGGGCCTGGAGCGTGGCAAGTTCCGCGACCAGCGCTTGGACGGGCGTAAAGTAGCCGACGACCGTGACGGCGGTGACCAACGCCATCGCCACCCAAAGGACGTGTTTGACTGCCTTGCGCGCGAAATGGCCTTTTGGGCGGGTGCGGTCGCGGCGGATACGCCGGTGACGCGACCCCTCCAGGCGGTGTTCGACCCACATGAACGCAAAGGTCCACACGCTTTGCGGGCAGGTGTAGCCGCACCACACTCTGCCGGCTAGCGCGGTGATAAAGAAAAGCCCGAAAGCGGCGGCGATGAACAAAAGTGCCAGCAGGATGAATTCCTGGGGGTAGAACGTCGTAGAGAGCAGATGAAATTCCCGCCCCGGGATATCGAGCCAGATGGCCGGGCGCCCCTGCACCTCGACCCAGGGCAGCAGGAAAAAAACCAGCATCAGCAGGGTATTGAGCCCGCGGCGAAGTGCCTGGAAAAACCCTTTGCTTTCGCGCACGTAAAGGCGGCCGTGCTGGCTTTGCGGCGCTTTGGTCGTCGGTGGTTTCTCGGCGCGAGGGGTTATGTCCTGGGCGGGTATCGGCTGCATCGAACTCCGGCCTTATCGGCGGTGGCGCAAAAGCGTAGGGCCATGATAGCAATAATCGCGGCCAGATTAGATGGCCTGGGTTAGGTGGGCGCCAAGTGATGGTGCGGCAAATGCGCGCCTACTCGCGCTGAGTGGCGCTAAAGCGCAGGCTGTAGACGTAGGCGGCCACCAGGTGAATGCGCTCCTCGTTAATGAACGGCGCTTGGGGCGGCATTTGGCCGGTTCGGCCTTCGTTCAGGGTCTGGCGGATCGCCTGGGCCACGCTTTGGCCGGGCGCCTGGTGCAGCCAGATGTCGTTGGTCAAGTTCGGCGCTCCCAGGGCCTGGTTGCCGGTGCCGTCTGCACCGTGGCAGGCCACGCAAAAACGGGCATAGCTTTGTTCGCCGCGTTCGGCCTGGGGGCTTTCGTGTTCGCGGCCGGCCAGGGCGAGCACGTGTTGGGTAAGGTCTTCGAGGGTCTCGTCGCCCAGCTGCGCCCAGGCCGGCATCACCCCGCGCCGGCCTTCGCTAATCGTCGTTACCAGCGTCTGTGGGTCGCCGCCGTAAAGCCAATCGTCGTTGGTCAGGTTGGGAAAGCCATCGCCGCCCTGGGCGTTAACGCCGTGGCACATGGCGCAGTTGTTCATGAACAGGCGCTCGGCGATCTGCATGGCCTCAAAATCCTCGGCGAGCTCGGGGATCGGGACTTCGTGGTACTGGGCGAAAATAGGCCCGAAGCGCGCCTCGGCGGCGGCCACTTCCTCTTCCCACTGATCTTCCTGGGACCAGCCGAGCAGCCCTCTAAAGTTGCCAAGCCCCGGGTAGAGCGCGAGATACCCCAGCGCGAACACCACCGTGGCCGCGAACAGGTAGAACCACCACTTGGGGGTGGGGTTGTCGTACTCTTCGATGCCGTCGACCTCGTGGCCGGTGGTCTTGCGCTGCGCCTCGCCGTCAGCGCCCGGCGGGCCACCGTGGCCGACATTGGCCGCCACGATCCAGACCACCAGCGCCAGGGTGATCAGCGTGAGCGCGATGATCCAGGCGCTCCAGAAGCCGGGCAAGGCGTTATCCCACAAATCGCTCATGGGCGATCCTCGCGCTCGTCTTCGCGGGGCCTTGCGCTTTCGTCGTCGTCGGCGAAGGGAAGGTGGGCGGCTTCGCTGAAATCGTCGCGGCGGCGTTTTGAGTATGCCCACACCACGATGCCGATAAAGGCGATGATGAGAAACAGGGTGATGAGCCCGCGAAAGGTGCCGGTATCCATTTAGCGTGCCCCCTCGAGTACCGTGCCGAGCTGCTGCAGGTAGGCGATGAGCGCGGTGATTTCCGGGGTGCCCTCGACCTGCTCCTGGGCGCTTTCGATCTCTTCATCCGAGTAGGGCACGCCCAGGCGCTGCAAGGCACGCATCTTGGCGGGCGTGGCCTGGCCGTCGAGCTCGCGCTCGAAAAGCCAAGGGTAGGCGGGCATGATCGACTCTGGCACGACGTCGCGCGGGTCGTACATGTGCCGACGGTGCCAGGCGTCGGTGTAGCGCCCGCCGACCCGGGCAAGGTCCGGCCCGGTGCGCTTGGACCCCCACAAAAAATTGTGCTCGTACAGACCTTCGCCGGCCACGTTGTAGTGACCGTAACGTTCGGTTTCGGCGCGAAACGGGCGAATCATCTGGGAGTGGCAGCCCACGCAACCTTCGCGGCGGTAAATATCGCGCCCCTCGAGCTCCAAAGCGGTCAGTGGGCGAAGTCCCTCCACGGGCTCAGTGGTATCTTTTTGAAAGAACAGCGGCACGATCTCGGCAAGCCCGCCGAAGCTGATCGCCACGAGTATCAATACGCCCAAAAGCCCGGCGTTTTTCTCGACCAGTTCATGCTTCATGGCGGCCGCCCTCCAGCGCTACCGTGCGCGGTGCGGGCGCCGAGGTTTGGCGGTACTTCACCGTCATGTAGACGTTGAACGCCATCACCAGCATGCCCGTCAAAAAGAACAGCCCCCCCAGCATGCGCACCACATAGCCTGGGTGGCTCGCCTCGACGGCGTCGACAAAGCGATACATCAATGTGCCGTCGGCGTTGATCGCGCGCCACATCAGCCCCTGGATCACCCCGTTGACCCACATGGCGGTGATGTAGAGCACCGTACCGATGGTCGCTAGCCAAAAGTGCAGCGCGATCAGCCCCACCGAGTGCATCTGGGTGCGGCCGTAAAGGCGCGGTATCATGTGATAAAGCGAGCCGAAGGTGATCATCGCCACCCAGCCAAGAGCGCCTGCGTGGACGTGGCCGATGGTCCAGTCGGTGTAGTGGGAGAAGGCGTTGACGGTCTTGATCGCCATCATCGGGCCCTCGAAGGTCGCCATACCGTAGAAGGTGAGCGCGACCACCAAAAAGCGCAGGATCGGGTCGGTACGCAGCTTATGCCAGGCGCCGGAGAGCGTCATGATGCCGTTGATCATGCCCCCCCAGGAGGGTACCAGCAGGATGATCGACATCACCATGCCAAGCGACTGTGCCCAGTTGGGCAGGGCGGTGTAGTGAAGATGGTGCGGCCCGGCCCACATGTAGATCATGATCAGCGCCCAGAAATGGACGATCGAGAGCCGGTAGGAGTAAATCGGCCGCTCGGCCTGCTTGGGCACGAAGTAGTACATCATGCCCAGAAAGCCTGCCGTCAGGAAAAAGCCCACGGCGTTGTGGCCGTACCACCACTGCACCATGGCATCCACGGCCCCCGCGTAAAGCGAGGTGGAGTACATCGGCGTGACCGGAAGGGCTGCGTTATTGACGATATGCAGCACGGCGATGGTGAGAATGAACGCCGCATAAAACCAGTTGGCGACATAAATATGCGAGGTGTTGCGCCGCTTCAGGGTCATCAAAAAGACCACCGCGTAGCTCACCCATACCACCGCCAGCAGGATATTGATCGGCCATTCGAGCTCGGCGTACTCCTTGGTGGTGGTGTAGCCCATCGGCAGCGACACGAGCGCAGCGACGATCACCGCCTGCCAGCCCCAGAAGGTGAACGCCGCCAGTCGGTCGCTATAAAGCCGGGTCTGGCAGGTGCGCTGGACCACATAGTACGAGGTGGCGAATAGCGCCGAGCCGCCGAAAGCAAAGATCACCAGGTTGGTGTGCAGCGGGCGAAGGCGGCCAAAGCTCGTCCAGGGCAGGCCCAGGTTGAGCTCGGGCCACACCAGCTGGGCGGCCAGCAAAAGGCCCACCGCCATGCCAACGATCCCCCAAACGACGGCCATCATCGCGAACTGACGCACGACCGTGTAGTTGTAAACAGAGTTATAAACCGAGTTGTAAACCGGGGCCGAGGGCGGTGGCGGCATTGTATGGGCGTCGCTTTGTGGGGCGCTTTGCATAATGGCTTTCCATGAAACGGGGAGGGCATGAAGCCCTGGGCGAGTCTAGCCTGGCGGCGCGTTAAGCTAAATAGCACGTGTGGTGAAAACCGCTGCTCGATTGTGACACTTTTGATTGACGAAGCGGGGGCAGTTGCGGCATTCTGCCTCGGCGCTCAAGGCAGGTGGTTCGGGCTCTAGCGGCAACACGTTAATTTGAATCAAAAATTCATTAGCGTATTGACACCAGACCGGAACCCTGTAGAATGCAGCGCCACGTGACCAGCGGGTGGTTAGCTCAGTTGGAAGAGCACCAGCCTTACAAGCTGGGGGTCACTGGTTCGAACCCAGTACCACCCACCATTTTTTAATGGGTTGGACACGTTAGCAGTAAAAGTTGGTGTATCAGCGGACCGGTAGTTCAGTTGGTTAGAATGCCGGCCTGTCACGCCGGAGGTCGCGAGTTCGAGTCTCGTCCGGTCCGCCATCATCGCTTTTGTTGCCCTATGTTATCGTTATTCGGACCGGTAGTTCAGTTGGTTAGAATGCCGGCCTGTCACGCCGGAGGTCGCGAGTTCGAGTCTCGTCCGGTCCGCCATCGATAACAGTCGCGGTAGATAGAAAGTGATTGAACGTTTTCGACGTTAGATCATGGGTGGTTAGCTCAGTTGGAAGAGCACCAGCCTTACAAGCTGGGGGTCACTGGTTCGAACCCAGTACCACCCACCATTTAAAAGCGCCTCTGAACCGCGATTAAATGGTTGTTTCAAAGTGGACCGGTAGTTCAGTCGGTTAGAATGCCGGCCTGTCACGCCGGAGGTCGCGAGTTCGAGTCTCGTCCGGTCCGCCATCAAGTTTCCTTCCTGCTTTATCCTTTTCTTTGCTTCTCCGCGCCACCGCGCACTCTCAGCCTGTTTACGCTTCACACATAAAAAAAACCCCGAGCCATTGCCCAGGGTCGTTTTTGCGTGCCTGACGTTTAGCCGATCGCGGCGACACCGGCCTTGGCGACCTGCGCGTCCTGGTCCGGCTTCACGCCGGAAACGCCCACCGAGCCTACAACCTGGCCGTCGATGATGATCGGGACGCCGCCGGTCAGCATGCCCTCGAGCGGGGCGGAGAGAAACGCCGTGCGGCCATTGTTGATCATCTCCTCGAAAACCTGGGTCTCTTTACGGCCAAGGGCGGCGCTGCGCGCTTTTTGCGTGGCGACCTCGGCGCTGAAGGGCGCGGCGCCGTCCAGACGGCGAAGGCCCAATAAGTAGCCGCCGTCGTCGGCGACTGCAATGGTCACCGACCACCCCTGGCGTTCGGCTTCCTTTTGCGCCGCGTCGAGGGCGGTGAGTACATCGGTCTGGCTCAAAATGGCTTTGGTTTGCATACTGTTTCCTTTTTGATGTTGTAAAAGTGCTTGGATTGCGCGGGGGTTAAAACGGGTCAGGTCAGCGCGGCATCGACGATTTCTACCCAGTGACGAACCGGTGTGCGGTTGGCGCCGGCCAGGTGCGTTTGACAGCCGATGTTAGCGGTGACGATCATCTCCGGGTCGCCGGCTTCCAGGGCGTTGAGCTTGTTGTCGCGAAGCTGCGTGGCAATTTCGGGCTGGGTGATCGAGTAGGTACCCGCGGAGCCGCAGCACAGGTGGCTATCCTGCACCGGTGTCAGCGTAAAGCCGAGCTTGGTCAGCACGCCTTCTACCGCGCCGTTGAGCTTTTGGGCGTGCTGCAGCGTACAGGGGCAGTGAAACGCCAGGCGTTTGTGCTCTTTCACGGCAAGTTTCTCCAGCGGCTCCTCGCGTAACACTTCGACGATGTCGCGGGCCAAAGCGCTTACGCGCTCGGCTTTGGCGGCGTACTGCGGATCGTGTTTGAGCATTTCACCATACTCCTTCACAAACGCCCCGCAGCCGCTGGCGGTTTGCACGATCGCCTCGACTCCTTGCTCCACGTGGGGCCACCAGGCGTCGATATTGGCGCGCATGCGTTGGCGTCCCGCCTCCTGGGCGTTCAGGTGAAAGTCGATCGCCCCGCAGCAACCCGCCTCGCTAACCGGCGTCAGGCCAATGCCCAGCCGATCCAGCAGCCGGGCGGTGGCGGCGTTGGTGTTGGGCGAAAGCCCCGGCTGCACGCAGCCTTCCAAAATCAGCATCTGCCGGGCGTGCTGAGTGGTCGGGCGTGTGCCCGCATCCACCGGGGGCGGCGGCATTTTGTCTCTGAGCGTAGCCGGCACCAGCGGCTTGAAGGTTTGACCGAGTTTCAAAAGCGCCTTGAAGCGTTTGGGCTCGACCATCATCTTGCGTAGCGCAAAGCGCGTGGCGCGTTGGCTTGCCGGTCGCGGCACCCGGCGCTCGATCTCCGCGCGGCCGATGTTCAAAAGCTTGTGATACTCCACCCCCGACGGGCAGGTGGTTTCACAGTTTTGACACGTCAGGCAGCGGTCCAGGTGAAGGCGCGTTTCTTCGGTCACCTGGGTATCGTCGTCGCGGCTCTCCAAAAGCTCCTTCATCAGGTAGATACGCCCACGCGGGCCGTCGCGCTCGTCGCCTAAAAGCTGGTAGGTCGGGCAGGTGGCGTTGCAAAAGCCGCAGTGTACGCAGGTGCGCAGAATGCGCTCGGCTTCCTGAATGTGCGGTTTCTGGCGGTCGGCATCGGTAAAGTGCGTTTGCATGAAAGCTCTCCTCAAAGCCCCGCGTAAAGCCGGCCCGGGTTGAAAATGCCGTAGGTATCGAGCTCGGCCTTGAGCTTCTTGTGATACTTCTCGACGACCGGGTCAAGCGGTGTAAAGGGCGATTCATCGCCCCCCTGGGCGTGGGGCGTAAAGCAGGTGGCGTGTCCGCCTTTGGCCTGGCACGCTTGGCGCAGCGCCTGGCCGTCCCGGGTTTTTACCCAGCGCTGGCAGCCCGCCCAGTCGTAAAAAACCTCGGCCTCGCCGGTATCCAGCGCCGCGGTATGCGCAGGGAGCGAGGCGCGCCAAAGCGTCTGGCCTGCTTCGAGAGTGAAGAAGTCGTGGCGGTGGTCGCGAAGGGCCGTCCAGAAATCACCCTCCAGGGTTTCGCCGCCCAGGCGCTCGCGGGTCGCCTTGACCGAGCTTTCCCCCCCTTCGAGGCGAATATAGAGCGCATTTTGATGCCACGCTGCGCCGGTGATCGGCAAGGGCTCGCGGCCGAGTGTGGAAAGCATCTCCAGCGCTTTTTCGATGCCCAGATCGTCAAGGCGCAGGCTGTGGCAGGCGCTGGGTTGGGGCAGCACCTTGAAAGAGATATCGGTCAGTACGCCTAGCGTGCCCTGGGCGCCGGTCATCAGCCGTGACACGTCGTAGCCGGCCACGTTTTTCATCACCTCACCGCCAAAGCGCAGCTGTTTGCCTTGCTGGGTGATCACGTGGCTGCCCAGTACGAAATCGCGCACCGCCCCCGCCCAGGGGCGTCGCGGGCCGGAAAGCCCGGTGGCCACGGCCCCGCCGATGGTGCTGGCCGGGCCAAAGCGCGGCGGCTCGAAGGGCAGCATCTGATGATGCTCGCCAAGCGCCGCTTCCAGGGCGTCGATACGCGTGCCCGCGCGCACGGTGACGACAAGCTCCACCGGGTCGTAGCTTACGATGCCGCTATGCTCGGCGAGGCTGAGTTCGATACCCTCTACCGGGCGCCCGTAAAAGCCGCGGGTGTCGCCGGCTTTAATGCGCAATGGCGCCCTGGTTTGGTAAGCGTTGGCGACCTGTTGGCAAAGCGCCTCGCTAATATCGCGATCAAAAGCCTGTACCGCTGGTTCTGTCATGGTCATTCCTTTATGTCGCAAACCGGACCGGCGTTAAAAACGCGGCAGCTCCGGGTGGGGCAACTCGTTGTTATGGACGTGCATCGCCCCGAATTCGGCACAGCGCGCAAGCGTGGGAATGTTCTTGCCCGGGTTGAGCAGGCGCTTTTCATCGAAGGCCGCCTTTACGGCGTGAAAAACGCTGATCTCATCCGCCTGGAACTGGCTGCACATCTGGTTGATCTTCTCACGGCCCACGCCGTGTTCGCCGGTGATCGACCCGCCGGCGGCCACGCAAAGCTCCAAAATCTTGCCGCCCACGTCCTCGGCGAGTTCGAGCTCGCCCTCCTTGTTGGCGTCGAACAGGATCAACGGGTGCATATTGCCGTCGCCGGCGTGAAACACGTTGGCCACGCGAAGGCCGCTCTCTTCGGAAAGTGCGGCAATACCCTTGAGCACCCGGGGCAGCTCACGACGGGGGATGGTACCGTCCATGCAGTAGTAGTCCGGCGACATACGCCCCACGGCAGGGAAGGCATTCTTGCGTCCGGCCCAGAAGTTGGCGCGCTCGATATCGTCCCGGGCTTGCTGTATATCCGTGGCGCCGGCCTTTTCAAGCACCCGGCGTACGGTCTCGCAGTCATCGTCCACATCGGCCTCGACACCGTCGAGCTCGCATAAGAGGATGGCCTCGGCCTCCAGCGGGTAGCCTGCTTTGACGAAGTCCTCGGCGGCCTGGATGGCGAGTTTGTCCATCATCTCGAGCCCGCCGGGAATGATGCCCGCGGCGATGATGTCACCCACCGCTTTGCCGGCTTTTTCCACGTCATCGAAGCTTGCCATCAACACCTTGGCGGTTTCCGGCCTGGGCAGAAGCTTCACGGTGATCTCGGTGACCACTCCAAGCATGCCTTCCGAGCCGTTCATCAGTGCGAGCAGATCAAACCCGGGGGCATCGAAGGCCTCCGAGCCCAATGTCATGTGCTCACCCTCGATGGTCAGCACGTCCACGCGCAGCACGTTGTGCACGGTCAGGCCGTACTTCAAACAGTGAACGCCGCCGGCGTTTTCCGCCACGTTGCCACCAATCGAGCAGGCGATCTGGGAGGAGGGGTCCGGGGCGTAGTAGAGACCATAGGGCGCGGCGGCTTCAGAAATCGCCAGGTTGCGTACCCCGGGCTGTACCCGGGCGATACGGGCGTCCGGGTCGACCTCGACGATTTTGTTGAAGCGCGACATCACCAGCAGCACGCCTTGCTCGAGCGGCAACGCCCCACCGGAGAGCCCGGTGCCCGCACCGCGGGTGACCACGGGCACACCCAGCGCGAAACAACACGTCAAAAGGCGTTCGACCTGCTCGAGGTTCTCGGGTAGCGCCACCAACATGGGCAGCACGCGGTACGCCGCCAGCCCGTCGCATTCGAAGGGGCGCAGGTCCTCTTCCCTGTGCAGAAGGGTTAGCGTGGGGGCCGCGTTTTGAAGCTCGCGCAGAACCTCGCTCTTGTCACGGTCAGCCAGCTCGCCGTCCAAGCGGGCGTCGTAGAGGATGTTCATATCCCCTCCTGTTTTTGTAATATCGATTTTTAAACGCGGCGTAGCGCCGCTGATATCGAATAATCTGGGCTTTTTTCGTGCAGGTGTCTAGCCTGTGGTGCAGTGGTCTGACCAGTTATTCGAGCCCGCCCTGGAGGAGACGCGCGTGAGCCAGATACCTTTTGAGACGCCGCTTGGGCGGCGCATGCCGGAGCAGGTAGCCGCGAAAATCGAGGCGCTGATTCTGGAGGGCGTGTTCCGCCCGGGCCAGCTGCTGCCCTCGGAGCGGCGCCTTTGTGAGCGCCTTGACGTCTCCCGCGCCTCGCTGCGCGAAGGCCTGCGCATTCTGCGCAGCAAGATGATCATCGAAACCCGTCAGGGGCGCGGGTCCGTGGTCGCCTCGCTGCTGCCCATGCCGCAGCAAGGCCCGCTCATGCATCTGTTTCGCGATCACCCGCGCACACTGTTCGATCTTTTGGAGGTGCGCGCGCTGCTGGAAGGCGAGTCCGCCTACCTGGCCGCTCGACGGGGCACCTCGATGGACCGGGTACTGATTACCCGCCGTTTCGAGGCAATGGCCGATTACGTCGCCAACGCTGAAGAAGTGGATGTCGAGAAGCTGGCACGCTTCGACCACGCCTTTCACCTCGCGGTCTCTCAGGCCTCGCACAATCCGGTGCTGGTGCATACGCTTCAGGGGTTGACCGATCTGCTGTTGAGCTCGGTATTCGCCTCGGTGAAGCACCTTTACCACCGCCCGGGCCCACGCGCGATGATCAACCACCAGCACGAGCAGCTCTTTCACGCGGTGGTGAAAGGCGACGCCGAACAGGCCAAGCGCATCGCCCTCGAGCATTTGAGCAGTATCACCGAGCTTTTACGTGAGCTCGACGCGGAAAACGAACGTCTCGAGCGCTCCTCGATGCGGCTGGAGGAGTGGCGTTAGTTCAAGGCTCAGGCGTTGGCGGTTTAACGAGCCAGGCGTTAGCCTGAACCTGCGCGACAGAACGAATAACTCAGCACACAACGAACAACAGGAGATCAACGTGGCCATTTATCAATTTGGCGAGGAGCGTCCGGAGATCGCCGACGATGTCTACATCGCCGACACCGCGGACGTGATAGGCAAGGTGACCCTCAAGGCGCGATCGAGCGTGTGGTATCAGGCGGTGCTGCGCGGTGATACCGAGCGCCTGGAAGTAGGCGAGGAGAGCAACATCCAGGACGGCGCGGTGCTCCACGCCGACCCCGGCTTTCCTCTGAAAGTGGGCAAGGGGGTCACCGTGGGCCATCAGGCGATGCTTCACGGCTGCACGGTGGAGGATGGCTGCTTGATCGGTATTCAGGCGGTGATCTTGAACGGCGCCGTGATCGGGGAGAACAGCCTGGTGGGGGCCTGCGCTTTCGTGAAAGAGGGCGCGGTGTTCCCACCTAACTCAATGATCGTCGGCTCCCCCGCGCGGGTGGTGAAGGAGCTACCCGAAGGCGCGGTAGAAGGGCTCAAGCTCAACGCCCAGAGCTATGTCGAGCGGGGGCAAGAGCACGCCAAAAAGCTCAAGCGAATCGACTAGCGAAGAAGTACTGGTTGTAAGGTCGCCCATAAAAAAACCACCCCGAGGGGTGGTTTTTTACGCGGTGAATGACGCGTTTGGAGGCGCCTGTCACTACATCAACATATCGGTCACGCCGAGGACGTAAAACGCGATCAGCGCGATGATACCCGTGAAAGTGATGTAGTAGATCGTCGGCAGGATCGTGATACGGATCGTCGCCCCCTCGCGGCCCAACAGGCCCACGGTGGCGGACGCCGCGACCACGTTGTGGATGGCGATCATGTTACCTGCCGCCGCACCCACGGCCTGGAGGGCTACCATCATGGCCGTGGAAAGCCCGAGGGTTTGGGCCACATTGAACTGAAACTCTGAAAGCATCAGGTTCGAGACGGTGTTGGAGCCGGCGATGAACGCCCCCAGGGCACCGACGGCCGGGGCAAAGAGCGGATAGATATCGCCCACGCCATTGGCGACGGCCTGAGCCATCATCACCGGCATGGAGACCAGATCCGCCTCGTTCACACCGGAGTTGATCAGGATACGCACCATCGGCACGGTGAATACCAGCACGAAGCCCGCGCCGAAAATGGTCTTGGTGGACTCCGACATGGCTGCTTTCAACTGACTGCCATTCATCTTGTGCAGGAAGTAGGTGATCAACACCACGGCGATGATGATGCCGCCGGGCAGGTAAAGGGGCTGCACGCCGCCGCTGACGCCGGTTTCACCCAGGATATTGGCCCAGTTCAGGTTGATGGAGGTCAGCGCGGCCTGCAGCGGCTCCACGGTGCGCGAGGCGACCAGGAAAACCGCCAACAGCACGTAGGGAACCCAGCCGCGGAAGGTGGACATGGGCGCCTGGCCCGCCACGTCATCGAGTTTGATCTGCAGTTTGCCGATCCACTCGTCCGGCCAGGACGTCGCCTCGGGGAAGTCCCAGGTATCCTTGGGCAGCAAAAAGCCTTTACGCGCTGCCGGCACCACGATGGCCAGACCCACCATCGCGCCGATCATGGAGGGGAATTCCGGGCCCAGGAAAACACCGACCAGCATATACGGGACCACGAAGGAGATACCGGTAAAAATCGCGAAGGGCGTGATCGACAGGCCCTCTTTCCAGGACTTGTTGGCGCCGAAGAAACGCACCATCACGGTCACCAGAATCAGCGGCATCAGAAGACCCACGATGCCGTGGGTGATGACGACTTCACTGGTGATCAGTTGAAAGAACACGTCCCAGGAGGAGCCGTTGGCGGCCAGGTCGGCGGTGATGCCGTTGCGATCGAGGCCGGTCCCCACGCCCACGATGATTGGTGTGCCTACCGCGCCAAAGGAAACCGGCGTGGATTGCAGCATCATACCCACGACCACGGCGGCCAGCGCCGGAAAGCCCAGAGCGACCAGCAGTGGCGCCGCCACGGCGGCGGGAGTACCAAAGCCCGAAGCGCCTTCGATAAAGCAGCCAAACAGCCACGCCACGATCAGCGCCTGCACGCGGCGGTCCGGGCTGATGCCGGAGAAGCCGTTACGAATGGCGGTGATGCCGCCGGAGTGTTTGAGCGTGTTGAGCAGTAAGATCGCCCCGAAGATGATCCACAAAAGCCCTGCGGTTTGGATCAGGCCTTGTAGGGTGGAGGCCGCCACGCGGTTAAAGGTCATGTCCCACGCGGTCAGACCGATAATGGCCGCCGTCAGGAAGACAATCGGCATGGCAATTTTGGCAGGTATTTTAAAACCCACCAGCAAAATACCCGCAAGCAGTAGCGGCATGAATGCCAGTAATGCAAGTATCGTATCACTCATGAAAAACGGCCCCTTGTTGTTAATCGGCTACGCTTTTTTAATCATTGACGCCCGGCGCTCTGACCGCCCGACGCTTTCACCTGCAAGATACGGACAGCTTAACGCCATGACTACATTGGAAAATTGGTCTTACCAATAGGCAGGTGATATCGTCGCTTTAAAAGAGCCAATCAAATTTTTTAACGTTTTGAATTTTAAATATTTTATGAGAGTTGAACGATTAAGCGATGACTCCCTCTCATTAGACTAATAGATAGGGGCAACCCCGCAGGCTGAAACTCGATGGCTTGCAGGGCGCGGGGCTCACGCCCATGCTGATTTTGTATTCCCATAAGTAGAGGTGACCGATGGATCGTATTGTTTATGACCTTTGTGGCCGCGACGAACGCCTGCGTTTTTCACCCTTTTGCTGGCGGGTGCACATGTCGATGGCCCATAAGGGCCTTGCGTATCGCACCGAACCCTGGCGCTTTCAGGAAAAGGAGAAAATCGCCTTCGCCAATCACGACAAAGTGCCGGTGCTGGTGGATGGCGAAACCGTAGTAACCGATAGCTTCGATATCATGCGCTATTTGGATAAGACCTACCCCGAATCGCCTATTCTGGGGGAAGGGCAGGACTACCAGCGCGCGCTCTTTTTCAAGCTTTTCGTGGAGCGCAGCGTCACCCCCGCGCTTTTTCGTATCGTAGTGATGGATCTGCT
The DNA here is from genome assembly GCF_970647075.1 of Vreelandella mediterranea. NCBI lineage: Bacteria > Pseudomonadati > Pseudomonadota > Gammaproteobacteria > Oceanospirillales > Halomonadaceae > Vreelandella > Vreelandella mediterranea. Next base: position 675,025 of record NZ_OZ310198.1, read on the forward strand.
TGAGGCCATTCATCCGGACGATCGCGACTACTTCCGCGAAAAACGCGAAGCGAGCTTCAACATGCGTTTCGAAGAGCTACATGACCCCGAACAGGGTCGCGAGCAGCTTAAAAAAGCGCTGGTGCCGGTCAATGCAATGCTCGAAGAGAGCCCGTTTCTCGATGGCGAAGCGCCCAGCGGCGCCGACTATTTGCTGTTTGGCAGCATGATGTGGGCCCACGTGGCATCGAAGGAAGCGCTTTTTGAAAAAGACGCGCCGATAGCGGCCTGGTTTGAAAAAATGCTGGCGGTTCATGACGGTATAGCGGGCAAGGCGCCGACCGTACGCGACGTTTAAAGCCCACAAGCGGGGCTTTTAAAATTTTATGTTGCGCTGCACAAAAAGCACTGCTAGCTTTAGCAGAACAAGGCAATTGCTTTGCTATCGACCGCCAGTCTACAAGCGCGTCGAATCGCTAACTTGCAGGAGGTTACGTGATGGATAGGACCGCAGAAAATACCAAGCAGCAGTTCGAGTCGGCTTTCGTATCGCCGATGCGCTCATACACGCTGGCGGCGCTTGATTACTACGAGCGTCTGGTAAGTGCCCAGATCGACGCGGCGCGTGCTTACTCCGACATGAGTATTTCCCAGGCACGTACCTGGCTTGATGTAAAAGACGCGGACAGCTTCAAGCGTGCGATGCAGACCCAGCAGAAGACCGCTTCTGACTTCGTGGAGCGCGTAAAAGGCGACTCCGAGAAAGTCACCTCGATCGGTCAGGACTTCATGCAGGACAGCCAGAAAATGGCCGAAGAGAATACTCAAAAAGCCGCCGACAGCCTGAACAAGTAATCAGGCGTTAGCCGCTTTTCAAGCCGCGCTTTTTAGCGCGGCTTTTTCGTGGGTGAAAGAAACTCAAGAAGCCTCTTCGCTACGCGCCACCAAGCGAAAGCGCGCGATGTGAATGATCTGCTCGATAGCGGTTTGCCGCTCGACGGCGGGGGCGTTCTCCAGGCGCGTTTCGAACGCCTCGAGAATCGCGTAGCGATCGAGGCCCTTCACCGCGGCCACGAAGGGAAAGCCGAACTTCTCTTTATAGGCGCTATTGAGCGACTCAAAACGGGCAAGCTCCTCCGGTGAGCACTGATCGAGCCCGGCGCCGGCCTGCTCGCTTGTCGACGATGACGTAAGCTCCCCGGCAAGCGCCGCCTTGCCCGCTAAATCCGGGTGGGCGCGAATCACCTCGATTTGACGCTCCGGGCTTGCCGCCAGCAGCACACTACCCATCGTGTCGGCCAGCGCCGTCGGCGCGTCGTGGGTGGCGTTCAGTCCTTGCTGCCAGGCGCGCTCGGCAATCCAGGGGGAGTGCTCGAAGATGTCGCCATAATGGGCTACAAAATCATCCCGCCCGCACTGGCTAGGTGCTGGCGTAAGAGAGCGGTTAGCATCGCGATTAGCGTGAGACACGGCGTCTTCTCCTGGGCGTACGTCGAGGGCGTTAGCGTATACAATCGATAGTATCACCCGTAATCTTTGACCAATAGGTCAAACACAACCCCAATAAGGAGACGCTATGGGACGGCTTACCACTCACGTGCTGGATACGGCGAAAGGCCAGCCCGGAGAAGGCATTACCATCGAAATTTTTCGGCTATCCGCTGGCTCTCGTGAACATCTGGGTAGCGTCGTCACCAACAGCGACGGCCGCTGTGACGGCCCGATTCTGGAAGGCGAAGCGTTCCCGGCGGGTGAGTACGAGCTCGTTTTTCACGCCGGCGACTACCTGCGCACCCATGGCGTCGAGGCCATCGAGCCGCGCTTTTTGGACGTGATTCCGCTGCGCTTTGGCGTGGCCGACGCCAGCCAGCACTACCACGTACCGCTTCTGCTCTCCCCCTATGGCTATTCGACGTATCGCGGCAGCTAACCCCCTAAAGCGTGGCTAGCGCAGGACGTTCAACCATTGCAAGGAGAGGGCATGCGCGACGAGGCAACAACGAAACGCCGCACATTCGAGAAAGAGGGCGACGCGCGCCATGAAGCGATTTATCGCGCGGTGAGCGACGCCATCGTCGAGCAGCGGCTACCTCCCGGCGCGCGTCTGCGCGAAGACGCGCTATCAGACGTATTCGGCATTAGCCGCACCGGTATCCGCAAGATTTTACAGCGTTTGGCGCTCGAGCAGTTGGTCACGCTCACCCCAAGGCGCGGCGCCAGCGTCACCCGCCCGACCGCGGACGAGGCCAAGGATGTATTCGACGCCCGCCAACTCGTGGAGTGTGGGCTGATGGCGGACGTCGCTCGGCGGATGGGGGCGAAGGAGGTGGACGAGCTGCGCACCCTGGCCCATCAAGAGCGCCAGGCCCTGCGAAGCGGCCAGCAGAGCGTAGCGATTCGCCTCTCGGCGGATTTCCACGTGCACCTGGCAAAGCTTTCCGGCAACGCCGCGCTTGCCGAGTTCGTCGAGCGGCTCTGCTCGCGCTCCTCGCTGATTCTCGCGGTCTACGGCCACCGCGGTCACCTGGGCTGTGAATCCCACGACCACGACGACCTGATCACCTATCTCGAAGCTGGCAACGCCGCCCGCGCCCAGGCCTTCATGAGCCGCCACCTGAAAGCGATCGAAGCGTCGCTCTCCATGGTGGTGGAGCAGGAGAACGCGCCGGACTTACAGAAGATATTCGCAGACCCGCGTTAACCGTAAAGGATTAAAGCTTAAAAATGTAAACTTAAAAATGTAAAGAGAGATGAGCGTCACCTCTGGGCGCGCTGATGAGTCTTGTCGGTTTCTCAATGGGTCGGCGTACCGTGGGTTTGGAGCTCGGCGTGGAGCCACTGTTGAAACGCATTGAAAAGAGGGGATACCTCGCGCTCGCTCGCGCGCACCAGGTAATGGCTGCGCGGCGCTTTTATCCATCGATCGCTTAAAAGCTGTAGCTTCTTCTCTTCGAGAAGCGAATGGACCTGAGTGGAGCGTCCGAGAATGACGCCCCAGCCCGTGCAGGCGGCTTCCGCCAGCGTGTTAGCGTCCTGCAGATTGACGCCTGTCAGCGCGCTGGGCCTGGCGGCGGCCATCGAACCGTGCGTTTGGCGATGTTGAGAAAACCAGAGCGGCCACCAATCATCCGGGTCGTTGAGCAATGGCCACTGGTCCGGCCGGTCGACTTTCAGCTCGAGGCGCTCGATCAGGGCGGGGTGGGCAACCGGGGCGACCCACTCGTCGAACAGGTGGTCGGCGTACGTATCCGGCCACTCCCCCTGGCCAAAACGCAGCGCCGCCGAGACCTCGCCGCTTTTCAGGTCGGCCAGCGCGCTACTCGTTTCGACCCGGATCACCGCTTCCGGGTGGGCCTGGGTAAAGCGGTGAAGCCGGGGCATGAGCCAGCTCGACGCAAGCCAGGGCATCACGCTGATGGTAAACGGGCGGTGGTCGTCACTCATCTCATGAAGGGCTTCCTCGATCGCCACCATATGCCGTTCGACGCGGCTATAAAGCGCTTCGCCTTGAGGTGTGAGCCAGACCCCTTGGCTATGTCGTTTGAGTAACGCAGTACCCACCTTTTCTTCGAGCGCCTTGAGCCGTAGGCTAACCGCGCCGGTCGTAATACACAGGCGTTTGGCGGCACGAGTGATATTGCCGGTCCTGGCGACCAGCAAAAAGGTTTGTAAATGAACAAGATATTTCATGGCTTTAGCTCGTTTAAAGACGCCTTGAATAAAACTCCATAGAGACGCCCTGGAGATCCCGTTAACCTTTTCTAGAGCATCGACCCGATAGGGTTGCATGTTGCCCTCACCATGAAAAGGTCCCCGTGTAATGCGCGCCACTCTCTATCTTCTAGCGGTCGTCCTGTTCTTCTCCGGCAATCTGCTGATCGGCAAGACGGCCACCGAAGCACTGCCTCCCTTCGCCCTGGCCACCGCGCGCATGGGGGTGGCGTTGATAGCCGCCACGTGCTGTTTTGGTAGGGCCAGTTGGCGCTGGCGACACCGGTTGATCCCTCAGTGGCGAGCGCTTTTGATCATGGCCGTCATGGGGATGGCACTTTTCCAGGCACTCATTTACGCCGCGCTTGCCACCACCAGTGCCAATAGCGTGGCCGTACTCGAAACCGGCATTCCCGTCGCCACCGCCGTCGTCATGGCCCTCATCTTCAGGGAACGGTTGAGGGGCACGCAGTGGGCCGGCGTGTTGCTCTCCGTAGTGGGGGCTATCTGGGTCGTGACGAAAGGGGAGCCCGCTCAGGTGCTCGATAACGCAAGCGCGGGCAGCGCCATTATGGTGTTGGCGATCGCCTGCTGGGTCATCTACTCCCTGGCGGTCAGGCACTGGTGGGCAACTCTACCTATCTATGCAAGCCTTCCTCCCATGACGGCGATCGGTGTGCTGGTGCTTTTACCCCTGGCGTGGATAGAGTATTGGATGATCGAGCCGACCTTGAGTCTGGATAGCGCGACACTCGGCGCGGTGGTGTATCTCGGTCTGGGGCCCTCTCTGGTCGCCTTTGTCTGCTACAACCGGGCGGTGGCACTGGTAGGGCCTAGTCGTGCGTCGCTGGCGCTCAATTTACTTCCCGTGGCGACCATGCTGCTGGGGTATGGGGTGTTTGGTTACGGGGTCACCTCGGCGCAAGTCGTCGGCAGCGTGATGACCATCACCGGCGTTTGCCTGGTGATCGCGCCTCGCTTTGGGCCAGCGCGTGAGCGCCAATAAAAGCCTGACGGGCCTAGGGTGTTCTGCTCATCCTTCTCCCAATAGCAAACGCCACCGGGGGGGGGTGGTGGCGTTTTCAAGCCGCTGGTCTTTCTTGACTTGAACGCGTTGTCTTAGGCGTTTTGAGGATCGGCAGCGGGTTCCTCCACCCTGAACTTGCGCATCAGCATAAAGTAGATCAACCCTCCCAAACCGGCACCGATTAGCCAGCCGTAGCCGTCCATCTCGGCAAGCGCTGGCACCAGTACGGTGGAGAGCGAGAAAGCCGCTGCCCCCAGGAAGGCGAACAACGCGCGTTTGTTCCAGCCTTTTACGTAGTAGTAGGCGCCACCGGGTTTGGATGAGAAGAGTTCCTGCATGTTCAGGTGTTGGCGTTTGATCAGGTAATAATCCACTACGATGATGCCGTAGAAGGGAGCAACGATGGCACCGAGCGCGTTCACGAAGCCCGCCACGCCGATCTGGCTGATGACCGAGACCCACAGCGCACCCACGAAGAACGCGATGATCGCGGTGATCAGCCCGCCGGTTTTGAAGCTGATCTTGCTGGGGAACAGGTTGGCCAGGTCGTAGGCCGGCGGGATGAAGTTGGCCACCAAATTGATGCCTACGGTGGCGGCAAAGAAGGTCAGGGCGGCCACGATGGTCAGCGGCAAGGAATCCACGCGCTCGACGATATCCGCCGGGTTGGTTAGCGCCTCGCCAAACAGTACCAGGGTGCCGGCGGTAATGATCAACGCGATGAAGGAGAAAAACGCCACGTTGAGCGGTAGCCCTAACAGGTTGCCCAGCTTCATTTGCCGCTCGCTTTTGACAAAGCGGGTGAAGTCGCCAAAGTTGATCACCACGGCGGCAAAGTAGGCCACCATGGTGCCAACGATGGCAAAAAAGGCCGAGATGGCGCCGCCGCTAGGCTCACCGCTACCGCTAAAGATGGTATCGACGGCGGGGAGCAGTTCGCCACTGGCCTGGTACCAGACCACGCCCATTAGCACCAGCATGACCACGTATACCATCGGGCCTGCCCAGTTGAGAAAGTGCTTGATGCGCTCGATGCCCTGCCAAAAAATCGCGATCTGGAAAAGCCAAACGATCACGAAGGAGATCCACGCCACTGGCGAGAGCCCCAGGAACTCGCCGCCGCCAACATCGCCCACGAAGGCAGTGATCAGTAACGCCACCGCCGTCGAGGCGAAGTAGGTCTGCACGCCGTACCAGAAAATCCCCACGATGGCGCGCAGCATTGCGGGCAGGTTGGCGCCGCGCACGCCCATGCTGGCGCGTACCATGACCGGGAAGGGGATGCCGTACTTGACGCTGGGTTTACCGGTCAAGTTGACCAGAAACATCACGATTACGCTTGCCAGAATGATGGCCGCCATGACCGCCCAGCCGTTCAAGCCGTAGCTAAGAAACAGCGAGGCGGCCAGGGTGTAGCCAAAAAGACTTTGAATATCGTTGGACCAGACGTTGAAGATTTCGAACGCGCCCCAACTGCGTGCCTCAGGCTTGAGGGGGGCCAAATCCTCGTTATAGAGGCTTGGGTCGATCTGCTTTATATCGAGCTCAGGGGAGAGCGGCTTCTCATTCATTATCGCGTCCTTGGGTCGAGAAGCTGCCGCCTTGGGGGGCGGCAGGTGAACAAGTGCTTACTGGGTAAATCGCTGGCAGGTGGGCCAGTAGGTCATGAGTAAATAATAGACGACCCCGGCGGGGATCAAACTGGCATACCAGGAGACCGCCGAGAACGAAAGCGCTGCGACGACACCCACCGCCATGGCGATCAGGGCCGCGAGGTTGATGCCTTTATACGGCCCCTCCGGATCGTAGAGTTTGTCGATGTCCAGCGTACGCCGGCGAATCAGGTAGTAGTCCACGACCAGGATCGCAAAGATGGGGCCAAGAAAGGCGGAGTACGTTTGCACGAACAGTTGAAGGCCAGCCGCAGATTCAGGCTGCACCAGCTTCCAGGGGAAAGTGGCGAAGGCCAGGAAACCAACGATGATCGTGGCCGTGGGAAAGCGCATCTTGAAAACGTCCATCAGCACATAGGTAGGCGGCACCACGTTATTGAGCACGTTGGTGGTCACCTGGGCGAAGGCGATGAACAAAAGGGTGGTCATCAAAAGCGGGGTGTTGTCCACGGCGTTGGCGAATACCTGAATGGGGTCGGCGGTGCCGGTGGCCTCGGACACCATATAGCCGATCAACCCCATGAACAGCGTACAGGGCAAAATCGACATGGCGTAAATGGTCGCCAAAAGCCCGCCGCCGGTGCCCTTTTTATGCTCGCGGGAATAGTCGCTAACGTTGAGCATCATGGTGCTGTAGATCCCCAAAAAGAGCATGGTGGCGCCCCAGAAGGGCATGCCCCAGGAGCCCTCCATGGTCAGAAGGCTGGCCGAAAGCTCGTCGCCGTAGCGTTGCACCGTGGCGTAGAACATGTAGGTCAGCGAGCACAAAATGAAGATACTACCGATGTTCTCCAGCCACTTGATGCCCTGAAAGCCGGTCACCGACAGCGCGATCTGCAGAAGCTGGAACGCGATGAAGTAGAACACCAGGTGGTCGAAGCCGAACAGCGTAGCGGACACCATGTTAAGCGCCCCGGCGCCGATCCAGCTTTGAAAGCCGTACCACACCACGGCGGGCACCGCGCGCACGAGTCCCGGAATGCGCGTACCGGTAAACCCGAAGGCGGATCTTGCCTGTACCATGAAGGGAATGCCGTACTTGTAGCCGGCGGCGCCGTTGATCGCCAGCGCCACGCCGATCACGAAACAGCCGATGGCGATGGCAAGCGTTGCCTGCAAAAGATTGAGGGTGCCCACCACGCTCGAGCCCATGGCGAAGGTGCCGATCGACACACACCCCCCGAACCAGGCCAGAAAGTAGGAGCCGCGCCCCATGATACGGGTCTGCTGGGGCGCCAGGCTTTCGGCGCCCATTGCCTTGTGGGCAGGGTCGGTCGTGGGCCCTGAGGCCGCTGATTTGGGTTTAGTCGTGCTCATCGTACCGTCCTCGCAAGATTTTATCGGCGTTATAGTTTTGCCCGGTGGCCGGGCGACGCTTGCGGCGTGGCGTACTAACGGTGTTTTTAATTGTTTATGTGTAGCGTGTAATCGTTATGGGATAAATCGAGCGAAATTAGGGTTTGGGCGGCAAACGAAGCTCGGAGAACTCAGCGAATTTACCGGTGAAGGGTTTCGGACGCGGGTAATCCAGGTCGCCGTGCTTGCTGGTCGTCAGGTTCAAACTCACCAGCGACTCGGCCAGTTTCAAGGCGGCACTGACGCCTTCGACCACCGGCAGGCCGACTTGCTGGCTAATCGCTTGGGTCAAGTTCGCCATACCGCCGCAACCTAGTACGATCGCGCCGATGCCGTCTTCGTCCCGGGCCCGGCAGCACTCTTCGACAATACGCTTGAAGGCCGCATCCGGGTCGTGCTCCAGGTCCAGCACCGGAATTTCCGCCGCGCGAATACGCCGACAGTGGTGGCGAAAGCCGTACTGCTCCAGCAGGTGCTCGGCGATGATGCCGGTACGGCCAAGGGTGGTGACGATCGAAAAGCGCGTGCTGATCAGCGTGGCCAAGTGAAAACCAGCTTCGGCAATGCCGATGACCGGCTTGGCGGTCAGCTCCCGGGCGGCCAGAAGCCCCGGGTCGCCAAAGCAGGCGACGATGTAGGCGTCGATGCCGCCTTCGCGCTCGCCCTTGAGCACCTCTTCGGCCACGCCTACCGCGCTAATGGCTTCGTCGAAGTGGCTTTCGATCGAGACCGGGCCGGACTCGGGCTGCGTCGCGCTCAGCGTCGTGTCCGAGCCTTTGAGCGCCTGCGCGGCCCGTTGAATCGCCTGGGTCATCGAGGCGGTAGTATTGGGGTTGATAATGCGTATATGCACGTTGAGCGGCTCGCAGGTAAACGTTAACGGGAGTCTTGTATACGAAAATAGGGCGGTTTAAAGCCCGGCGCAACCCCTTTGGCGTCGAACCCTGGCGAAACGCGTAGGCGCCAATGACCGGGGCTTACTGGCAACATAAAGCCAAGTGGGTAGGCGCAGTGGCGGCTTCGAAGCTTGCGATTTCGCGCGTTGCGGTGCGGCTTTGAAATCGTATACCTTGTATACAAAGAGAATGAATCGACAAACGACGGGGAAACGCCATGGCGGCTGACAATGAACAAACCGAAAGCTTTTATCCGCGGGATTTGATCGGCTACGGCCGGACGCCGCCCCACGCCAACTGGCCCGGCAACGCGAAAATCGCCGTTCAGTTCGTGCTCAATTACGAAGAGGGCGGGGAGAACTCCGTGCTGCACGGCGACGTCGGCTCGGAGCAGTTTCTGTCCGAGATCATTGGCGCCGCCAGCTACAGTGACCGCCATCTGAGCATGGAGTCGATCTACGAGTACGGCTCCCGCACCGGGGTTTGGCGGATTCTGCGCGAGTTCGAGCGTCGTGGCCTGCCGCTGACCGTATTTGGTGTGGCCATGGCCCTGGAGCGCAATCCGGACGTCGCCCAGGCGTTCAAGGAGCTGGGCCATGAAATCGCCTGCCACGGCTACCGCTGGATTCACTATCAGGAAGTCCCCGAGCACATCGAACGCGACCACCTGCAAAAAGCCGTGGCGATCTTCGAGCGTCTTTACGGCGAGAAGCCCGAAGGCTGGTATACCGGACGCGACAGCCCCAATACCCGGCGTCTGATTCTTGAGGAAGGCGGCTTTTTGTACGACAGCGACTACTACGGCGACGACTTGCCCTTCTGGTCCCGCGTCACCGACCGCCAGGGCTGCGATCACAACCACTTGATCGTGCCCTATACGCTGGATACCAACGACATGCGCTTCGCCTCGCCGCAAGGCTTCAACACCTCGGATCACTTCTACAACTACCTGCGCGACGCCTTTGATGTACTCTACGCCGAAGGCGAAGAGGCGCCCAAAATGCTCTCGATCGGCATGCACTGTCGCCTGCTTGGCCGCCCGGGGCGCTTTCGTGCGCTGCAGCGCTTTTTGGATTACATCGAAACTTTTGATCGCGTGTGGGTCGCCCGGCGTATCGACATCGCCCGCCACTGGGCCGAACACCACCCGGCGCCGACTCTGTAAAAGGTGACTGCCATGACGACACCCCGTTACTACGCCCCTAAAGGCGGCCATCCGCCGCAAACCCAGCTAACCGCCGACCGCGCGGTGTTTACCGAGGCTTACGCGCTGATTCCCAAGGGCGTGATGCGCGATATCGTGACCAGCAACCTGCCGTTTTGGCAGGGCACCCGGGCCTGGGTGCTGGCGCGGCCGCTGTCGGGTTTTGCCGAGACGTTTTCCCAGTACATTATGGAAGTGCAGCCAGGCGGTGGCAGCGACAAACCCGAGCCCGAAGCGGATGCCGAAGGCGTGCTGTTCGTCGTCGAAGGGGAGTTGACGCTGACCCTCGACGGGGTGCGCCACACCCTGGCGCCGGGCGGCTATGCGTTCATCCCGCCAGGCTGTGAGTGGCGGGCGGGTAACGACAGCGGCGAGCCGGTGCGCTTTCACTGGATTCGCAAGGCCTTCGAATTCGTCGAAGGGCTCGAGGTGCCGGAAGCCTTCGTCACCAACGAGCAGGCCATTACGCCTAATGAGATGCCCGGTACCGAAGGGCGCTGGTCGACCACGCGCTTCGTCGACCCCGGTGACGTGCGCCACGATATGCACGTCACCATCGTCAATTTCCAGCCCGGCGGCGTCATTCCCTTCGATGAAACCCACGTCATGGAGCATGGCCTGTACGTGCTGGAAGGCAAGGCGGTGTATCACCTCAACCAGCAGTGGGTGGAGGTCGAAGCGGGGGATTTCATGTGGCTGCGCGCCTTCTGCCCCCAGGCCTGCTACGCCGGCGGCCCGGGGCCGTTTCGCTACCTGCTCTACAAGGACGTCAACCGCCACGCAAAGCTCAAACTTTCCCGCTAACGGGTTTTTTGCTGCCAGAACGTTGCTGCCAAAACCTTGTTGTCAAAACAAAGGAGCCGCCATGCTAACCCTGACCGCGACGCCCCTCACCGCCGAGGCTTTTCGCCCCTTTGGGGAGGTCATCGACGCGCGCGCATCAAAATCCTTTCCCATCAACGCCGGGCGCACCCAGCGCCACCACGATCTGGCGAAGGTCGAGACCCTGGGCGAAAGCGCCCATACGCTGATCAACATCTTCGTCAGCCAGCCGGTCACACTTCCGCTGGAACTTACCTTTTTGGAGCGCCACCCCCAGGGCAGCCAGGCCTTCATGCCGCTGCACGGTGAGCGCTTTATCGTGGTGGTGGCGCCCGCCGGCGAGACGATCGACGAAGGCGCGGTGCGTGCCTTCGTCACCGACGGCCGCCAGGGCGTGAACTACGCCGCAGGCACCTGGCATGCGATCAATTCGGTCCTGGAGCGTGAAGGGGAGTTTTTGGTGGTCGACCGCGGCGGCGAGGGTAATAACTGCGACGAATATCCGCTCGCGATCACGGTCACCCTCGACGACTAGCGACGCAACCCTTTGTTCGTCACATTATTTTGCTAAGCTGATAACCCACTTCCCGACCAATCGAGAACGTCATGAGCCAGCACACCGCTACCCCGATTCGCCGTACCAAAATCGTCGCCACGCTAGGGCCCGCCAGTGACCGGGAAGGCGTACTGGAAGCCATGTTGAAGGCGGGGGTGGATGTGGTGCGCCTCAACTTCTCCCACGGCACCGCGGACGATCACCGCCAGCGCTTGGCGCGAGTGCGCGAGATCGCCGACAAGCTCGGGCGCAGCGTAGCCGCCTTGGGCGACCTGCAGGGCCCCAAGATTCGCGTAGCGCGCTTTAAAGAGGGCGCGGTAGTGCTCCAGGAAGGTAAGCCCTTCGTGCTCGATATGGCGCTGGACAGCGACGCCGGCGACATCGACAAGGTCGGCTGCGAATACAAAACGCTTGCTCAGGACGTAGTGGCCGGTGACCGGCTGCTGCTCGACGACGGCCGGGTCGTGCTCGATGTCACCCGTGTCGAAGGCCAGCAGGTTCACACCCAGGTGGTGGTCGGCGGCAAGCTCTCCAATCACAAGGGCATCAACAAGCAGGGCGGCGGGCTTTCGGCCCCGGCGCTGACCGACAAGGACAAGGAAGATCTCAAGACCGCCGTCGAGATCGGCGTGGACTACCTGGCGATCTCGTTTCCCCGCTCGGCGGCGGACATGCAGGAAGCCCGGCGCCTGCTGGGTGAAGAGGGCGCCGAGATCGGCCTGGTCGCCAAGGTCGAACGCGCCGAAGCGGTGGCCGATGAGGCCACCCTCGACGGCATCATCGAAGCCTCACAAGCGGTAATGGTCGCGCGGGGTGATCTCGGCGTGGAGATCGGCGACGCCAAGCTCGTCGGCGTGCAAAAGCGCATGATCAAGCGCGCCCGTACGCTCAACCGCGCGGTGATTACCGCCACCCAAATGATGGAGAGCATGATTTCGGCGCCGCTACCTACCCGCGCCGAGGTGTTCGACGTGGCCAACGCAGTGCTCGACGGCAGTGACGCGGTGATGCTTTCCGCCGAAACCGCCGCCGGCGACTACCCGGTCGAAACCGTCGAGGCGATGAACCGGGTGTGCCTGGGGGCCGAGCGCGAGCGGCTGATTCAGGAGTCCGGTCACCGCATTCACGAAGGCTTTGCCCGCCCGGACGAAACCATTGCGCTCTCGGCGATGTACGCCGCTAACCACATGGAAGGCGTGGCCGCGATCGCCTGTATGACCTCATCGGGCTATACGCCCTTGATCGCCTCGCGCATAAGCTCGGGTCTGCCCATCGTCGGTCTTGCCCACACGCCCATCGCCCAGCGGCGCATGGCGCTTTACCGGGGCGTGGTCTCGCTGCCCTTCGATACCAGCGAGATGAGCCCCACCGAGCTCAACGACCGGGCGATGGATGTATTGGTCAAGCAGGGCGTGGCCAAGCCGGGAGATCACGTGATTCTGACCCGGGGCGATCACATGAATGCCCACGGCGGCACCAACACCATGAAAGTAGTGTCGATTACCGACGAGCACGCCAGCGCCTGACCGAGGAAACCGCCATGAACGTATCGCGTCGCCAACTCATCAAGACCGCGGTTGCCGCTTCGCTGCTGGCAAGCGTCGCTTCACCGCTTTTAAACGCCTTTGCCGAACCAAAAGCCGAGGACCCCACCGCGTCTACGCTGCCGCTGACCCTTCATACCGATCAGGGCCCGCACCGCCTCGACGTGGAGGTAGCCGAAACACTCTCTCAGCGCCAGCAGGGTTTGATGGGCCGCGAGCACCTGGCCGAAGAGCGCGGGATGCTGTTTCGCTTTGAAAACGAGCAGCCTGCCAATAACGCTTTTTGGATGTACAACACCTTGATCGCGCTGGATATCGCCTTCATCGACGACGAAGGCCGAATCGTTGCGATCACGACCATGCCCCCCTGCGAGGCGGAAAGCGCCCAGGAATGCCCCACCTACCCGGCGGGCGCGGCGTACTACTCCGCCCTCGAGGTTAACGCCGGTTATTTCAAAGAGCGCGGGGTCCAGGTGGGCGACTGCGTCTCGGTACCGGCGCTGGCCGGGTTTTGCCGGCCCGAGTAATTCCCCACCCGGCCTACGCCGAAAGTCGAGCCCGTAAAGCGGGCCGGCCACCTATCTTTCGCTTTTCAAACCCATAAAATAGAAGCAGGCGGCCGCTCAAGCGGCCGCCTGGGTCTATTCACACCAACCTAGGCCGCGCTCGTCGCGGTCGCCTACGGCACACTGCTGCTGGTACTGGTGATGCTGGCGGTACTGCTCGCCGGGATGTTGCTCGATGCGATCTCGATCTATCTGATCCTGATGCCCATTTTGATCCCGGTGATGCAGCACTTCGAGTGGAACCCGGTCTGGTTCGGCATTTTGCTGGCCATGAATATCGCGATTGGCCAATTTACGCCCCCGGTGGCGGTGAATCTGATGGTCACCACCGAGGTTGCAAAGATTCGCCTCGAGCACACCCTGGGGTGGGCACTTTTGTTCGTGGCCGCGATGGCCTGCGCCATGGCCGTCGTGGCGACTTTTCCGGCCATCGCCCTGTGGCTGCCCGGGGTGCTGGGCTATAACGTGTGAAGTGAAAGCGGGGCGCCTGCATTGCCGGCGAAGGCATCCGCGTTAACGTTTAAAAAAGGCGAAGCGCTAAACGCATGTTTAGCCAACGGTTTTCTATACTCCTTAAAAAGGTTGGACAGCGGCGCACAAGAAGCGCTATAAGCCTAAAGGGCTATGTCGAGTTAAGCCGTATTAATCGCGGATGAAAGCGAGTAGGGTGCAAGGATTGCTGCGTTCGCGCCCACGGCGGTTTCGCCAAGCGGCGGTTTTTTCGCTAAAGTGAACAAGGCTCTGCTGCCATTGGCAGAGTTAACAGCCTGTATTAAAAACGTTTTGGACGAAATAGCCCAGGGGATCGGTAACGGGTGTTCAAAGCGAATAATGCTCACAAAAGATAAAGAGGTGTGTCCATGAAGCGCCATGTATTTTCAACCGCCGCCTTTTCAGGCGCGCTGATTGCCGCGGCCAGTTTTGCAAGCCCGGCCGTCGCCCAGGAAAGCTACATTACCATCGGTACCGGCGGCCAAACCGGCGTTTACTACGTGGTCGGCCAGTCGGTTTGCCGCATGGTCAACCGCGGTAGCGAAGACCACAACATCCGCTGTAACGCGCCCTCGACCGGTGGCTCCGTTGCCAACGTCAACGGCATGAAAAACGGCGACCTGGATATGGGCGTGGTGCAGTCCGACGTTCAATATCGCGCCTACAACGGTGAAGCCAACTTCGAAGGCGACGGCCCCTGGGAAGAGATGCGCTCCGTGTTCACCATGCACGGCGAGCCGCTGACCGTGGTTGCCCGCGCCGATGCCGGTATCGACAACATCAGCGACTTCCCCGGCAAGCGTGTCAACATCGGCAACCCGGGTTCGGGCCAGCGCAACACCATGGACGTGGTGATGGACGCCTTCGGTTGGGATGAAGACACCTTCGCCCTGGCCTCGCAGCTCGACGCCGCCGAACAGGCTGCCGCGCTTTCCGATAACAACATCGACGCCATGGTCTATGTGGTCGGTCACCCCAACGGTTCGATCCAGGAAGCGACCACCACCATCGACGCCAAGCTGGTTTCGGTGACCGGTGACGAGATCGACGGCCTGATCGAAGAGTACCCGTACTACACCCGTTCCGTGATTCCGGGCGGCTTGTACCGGGGTAACGACGAAGACGTCGAAACCTTCGGCGTGGCGGCAACCTTCGTTTCCTCGACCAATGTCGACGAAGAAGTGATCTACGAAACCGTTAAAGCCGTGTTCGAAAACTTCGACCGCTTCAAGCGCCTGCATCCGGCGTTCGAAAACCTGGACGAAGAAGAGATGATCTCTGACGGCTTGACCGCACCGCTGCACGCCGGCGCCGAGCGCTACTACCGTGAGCGTGGCTGGATCGAGTAAGCCGTACCCGGCGCTAAACGGTGAGTACCGGTAGCGCCGTTGAGTAAAACGCAAAGCGCGGGCACCCTGGGTGTCCGCGCTTTTGTTGAATGCGCTGATGACAAATGCTCATGATCGGCGTGGACTTCAAAGGGCAAGCGTATGCAAGATGAAAAGAAATCCTCGGCGGACGCGCACCACGACCTGGAGGATATGGTCGCCTCCAGCGACACCGGCGCGCGAAAACCCCTCGGGGCTCCCGGCAAATTACTGGTGGGAATTGCCGCTGCCTGGTCGCTGTTTCAGCTTTGGATCGCCTCACCGCTGGCTTACATGGTGGGCTTTGGCGTCTTCAGCGCGACCGAGGCGCGCTCGATCCACTTGGCCTTTGCGCTCTTTCTAGCCTTTATGGCCTACCCGGCGCTCAAGCGCTCGCCGCGGGACCGGGTGCCGCTTCAAGACTGGGCGTTTGCCGCCGTGGCGGCGTTTTGCGGCGCCTATCTGTTCGTTTTCTACGACGACCTGGCCAGCCGGGCCGGGCGGCCGATCACCCAGGATATCGTGATCGGCGTGATCGGTATCGTCATGCTGTTGGAGGCGACCCGGCGCGCGCTTGGGCCCCCCTTGATGGCCGTGGCCGCGATCTTTATCGCCTATTCGCTGTTCGGGCCCTATATGCCCGGTATTCTCGCCCACCGCGGCGTAAGCCTGGGCGGGTTGATCAACCACCAATGGCTGGGTACCCAAGGGGTGTTCGGCATTGCGCTGGGCGTGTCGACCAGCTTCGTGTTTTTGTTCGTGTTGTTCGGTGCGCTGCTCGATAAAGCCGGCGCCGGCAACTATTTCATCAAAGTGGCCTTTTCGATGCTGGGCCACTTCAAGGGCGGCCCGGCCAAGGCCGCGGTGGTGGCCTCGGGCATGACCGGGCTGATCTCCGGCTCCTCGATCGCCAATACCGTGACCACCGGTACCTTCACCATTCCCATGATGAAGCGAGTGGGCTTTAGCGCGGAAAAAGCCGGTGCCGTCGAGGTGTCTTCCTCGGTGAACGGCCAGATCATGCCGCCGGTTATGGGCGCGGCGGCGTTTTTGATGGTCGAGTACGTGGGTATCTCCTACGTCGAGGTCATCAAGCACGCCTTTTTGCCCGCACTGATCTCCTATATCGCGCTGATCTATATCGTTCACCTGGAAGCCCTCAAGGCAGACATGAAAGGGCTGCCCTCGAGCAATCCGGCGCGTCCGCTCTTGAACAAGATCATCGGCTTTTTGACCGGTCTTTTACTACTGATGGGGCTTTCGATCGGTGTCTACTACGGCCTTGGTTGGCTGAAGCCGGTGCTGGGCGATGCAACGCCTTGGGTCGTGTCGGTGGGCCTTGCCGTCGTCTATATCGGGCTTTTGAAAATCGGCGCCCGCTACCCGGAGCTCGAAATCGACGACCCCAACTCGGCGGTAATGACGCTGCCGCAAACCCGGCCGACGGTCATGGTCGGGCTTCACTACATTCTGCCGGTGGTCGTGCTGGTATGGTGTTTGATGGTCGAGCGTCTGTCCCCCGGGCTTTCGGCGTTTTGGGCCACCATGTTCATGATTTTCATCATGCTCACCCAGCGCCCGATCATCGCGCTGTTCCGGGGGCGCAGCCAGCTGGCGGCGGATATCAAAGAAGGCCTTTTCGATCTGTGGGATGGGCTTGTGACCGGCGCGCGCAACATGATCGGCATCGGTATCGCCACCGCCACCGCGGGTATCGTGGTGGGGGCGGTCTCGCAAACCGGGGTCGGGCTGGTGTTGGCGGACGTAGTCGAGCTCCTTTCCGGCGGCAACCTGATGGTGATTTTGCTGCTCACCGCCGTGTTGAGCTTGATTCTGGGGATGGGCCTGCCCACTACTGCCAACTACATCGTGGTGTCGGCGCTGATGGCGCCGGTGATCGTGCTGCTTGGCCAGCAGAACGGGCTGATCGTACCGCTGATTGCGGTGCACCTGTTCGTGTTCTACTTCGGCATCATGGCGGACGTCACCCCACCGGTGGGCCTTGCCTCCTTCGCGGCGGCGGCGGTCTCCGGCGGGGACCCGCTGCGTACCGGTTTCCAGGCGTTCTACTACAGCCTGCGCACTGCGGCGCTGCCGTTTCTGTTCATCTTCAATACCGACTTGCTCTTGATAGATGTGACGGTGACCCAAGGGATCGTGGTGTTCATCGTGGCCACCATCGCCATGCTGATCTTCGCCGCCGGCACCCAGGGTTACTTCATCACCCGCAACCGCTGGTACGAGTCGATTCTGCTGCTGTTGGTCGCCTTTACGCTGTTCCGTCCGGGCTTCTTCATGGATCGCATTCACGACCCGTACAACTCCGTGCCGCCGGCGCAGTTCGCCGAGGCGCTGGGCCAGGTCGATGAAGGCAGCAACCTGCGCATCCAGATTGCCGGCGAAGACGACTACGGCGCGCCGATGTCGACCTATATGCTCATTCCGGTACCCGCGGGTAACACCGGCGAGGAGCGCCTGGAGAACCTGGGATTAGAGCTTTATACCGACGGCGACCAGACCCTGGTCGATTTCGTCGAGTTCGGTAGCCCCGCAGCGGATCTGGGCCTGGATTTCGACCAGGAGATCATCGAAGTGCTCGCCCCGGTGGACCGCTGGACCAAGGAGTGGATGTGGTTGCCGGCGCTTGGCGTGTTCGCCCTGGTGGTGTTGATGCAGCGTCGCCGCCGTGGCCGCAAAACGCAGGACCACACCCCGGCCAGCGCCTAAGGAGGCCGTGCGATGTATCAGAAAATTCTGCTTCCTGTGGATCTCAACGAGGCGGCGTCCTGGCAAAAGGCGTTGCCGGTAGCGGTAACGCTTTGCCATACCTTTGGGGCGTCGCTTCATTTGGTGAGCGTACTGCCGGAGTTCACGATGCCGATGGTCGGGGCCTACTTTCCGAAAAACTTTTCGAAAAAGGCCCACGAGGCGATGCACGAGGCGCAAAACGCGTTTATCCAGGAGCACGTGCCCGAGGATATCCAAACCCAAAGCGTGATCGTCGATGGCTCGCCCTGGGAGGCGATCATCAAGATCGGTAAGAAAATCGACGCCGACCTGATCGTCATGGCCTCGCACACCAAGCGTAAGTTCGCCGACTACGTGCTCGGCCCCAACGCCGAGCACGTGGTGCACCACGCGAAAGTCTCGGTGATGATCGTGCGCTGACCCGGCGCCTGGTCAAAAAAGACGGCTTCGGCCGTCTTTTTTTATGGGCTGCGACTTTTGGGTGATTTCGTTTGGGCGCTGGGTGACCAACACTGAAAGTGGTTCAATCATCTTAACGCTGAGGAGCTTAACCATGATCTACGCAAACCCAGGCGATAACGGCGCCCTCGTCACCTTTGAAAAACGCTACGGTAATTACATCGGCGGCGAGTTCGTCGCACCCGAGAAAGGGCAGTATTTCGACAACATCAGCCCGGTGAACGGCCAGGTGTTCTGCGAGATTCCCCGCTCCAGCGCCGAGGATATCGACAAGGCCCTGGACGCTGCCCACAAGGCCGCCCCCGCCTGGGGCAAGACCTCCGCCGCCGAGCGCAGCAACATCCTGCTCAAGATGGCGGATCGCATCGAGCAGAATCTTGAGATGCTGGCCGTGGCGGAAACCTGGGACAACGGCAAGGCGGTGCGCGAAACCCTGAATGCCGACCTGCCCCTGGCGGTGGATCACTTTCGCTACTTCGCCGGCTGTATTCGCGCCCAGGAAGGGAGTGCTGCAGATATCGACGCCAACACCGTGTCGTATCATTTCCACGAGCCGCTGGGCGTGGTGGGGCAAATCATCCCCTGGAACTTCCCCATTCTGATGGCGGTATGGAAGCTGGCGCCTGCGCTGGCTGCGGGCAACTGCGTGGTGCTCAAACCCGCCGAGCAGACCCCGGCCTCGATTCTCGAACTGATGAAGGTCATCGGTGATTTGCTGCCGCCCGGGGTGGTCAACATCGTCAACGGCTTCGGCGAAGAGGTCGGCGAGAGCCTGGCCACCAGCAAGCGTATCGCCAAGATCGCCTTTACTGGCTCAACGCCAGTGGGCTCGCATATCTTGAAGTGCGCCGCCGAGAACATCATTCCCTCCACGGTGGAGCTCGGCGGCAAGTCACCGAACATCTACTTCGCCGACATCATGAACGCCGAGCCCACCTTCGTGGATAAAGCGGTCGAGGGGCTGGTGCTGGCGTTCTTGAACCAGGGCGAAGTGTGCACCTGCCCGTCGCGGGCGCTGGTCCAGGAGAGCATGTTCGATGATTTCATGGCGAAAGTGCTCGAGCGCACCAAGGCCATCAAACGCGGCAACCCTTTGGATACCGACGTGCAGGTCGGCGCTCAGGCCTCCCAGGAGCAGTTCGACAAGATCATGTCCTACATGGACGTGGCCCGGGAAGAGGGCGCGGAGTTTCTGACCGGTGGCAACAAGGCGAGCATCGAGGGGGATTATGACAGCGGCTATTACATCGAGCCGACGATTCTCAAGGGCAACAACAAGATGCGCATCTTCCAGGAGGAGATCTTCGGCCCGGTCGTGTCGGTGACGACCTTCAAGGACGAAGAAGAAGCGCTGGCGATTGCCAACGACACCGAGTTTGGCTTGGGTGCCGGGGTATGGAGCCGCGATATCAACGTGGCGTTTCGGATGGGCCGCGGCATTCAGGCCGGCCGCGTGTGGACCAACTGCTACCACCAGTATCCGGCGCATGCGGCCTTCGGTGGCTATAAAAAATCCGGCGTGGGCCGCGAAACCCACAAGATGGCCCTCGAGCACTACCAGCAAACCAAGAATCTGCTGGTGAGCTACGACATCAACCCGATGGGTTTTTTCTAAGCCTGACACCAGGCCCGGCTTGGCCGGGCGAGTGAACGCGCTATAAACGCCGGGGCTACCCCGGCGTTTTTTTGTCTGCCGCTTGGCTAGCGGCAAGCCACCGCTCGGCCAAGCGGCTTGCCTGATCGAGGCTGGCCGTGACTGCGAGTTTTCCGGTTGCGCGGCGCATACCGGCACGCTTGAGTTTCAACACCATGCGCGGTGCCAGTCCTGCCATGATCACCCCGACCCCCTGCTCATCGAGCTCGCCTAGAAGTGTCTGCAGCGCGACCATGGCCGAGGCGTCCAGGCTCGGTACCGCGTGCATATCCAGCACCACGACCTGCACGTCGTGGTCGATCACGCGCAGCGTGGCCATGGCTTTCTCGGCGGCGCCGAAAAACAGCGGGCCGCTGATTTTGTAGCGTGCCACGCCCGACGGGAAGGTCCCGGCGGAGCCGGATGCTTCGACGCGCTGTGTCCGGGTCAACTGCGCCATGCGCCGGATGAACAGCGCCGCCGCCAGGCCCATACCGACGGCCACCGCGATGACCATATCAAACACCACGGTGAGCAGAAAACAGATCACCAGCACCGCCACGTCGCTGGCCGGGGCGCTTTTCAGCGTGTGCACGAAATGGCGCGCCTCGCTCATGTTCCAGGCGATGATGAATAAAAGCGCCGCCAGTGCTGCCATGGGCACATAGCCCATCGCCCCCGCCAGGGCGATCACCGCCAGCAGCACGACGAATGAGTGGACCAGCGCCGCGATGGGGGAGAAGCCGCCGCTTTTGATATTGGTCGCGGTACGGGCAAGCGCCGCGGTGGCGGTAATGCCGCCAAAAAAGGGCGCGACCACGTTGCCAAGCCCCTGGCCGATCAGCTCCACGTTGGGGTTGTGGCGGGTGCGGGTCAAACCATCGGCGACCACGGCGCACAAAAGCGACTCGATCGCCGCCAGCAGCGCGATGGCAAGCGCCGGGCCGAGCAGCGCCTGGATCAGTGCGAAGTTAACGTTAAGCGGCTCGCTATTGGCCCCGGGCAGCTGCCAGGGCAGCGCAAAGCCCGGCGCAAACGGTGGGATACCGCTGCCCGTCACGCCCTGGGATTCCCAGCTAAAGCGCGAGGCGATGGTCGCGACATCGCTACCCAAAAGCGACAGCAGTAGCGCCACCAACGTGCCCGCCGCCAGCCCCACCAGGGGCGCGGGGATCGGCGTTTTCAAACGCGGCCATGCAATCAAAACGCTCAAGGTCGCCACGCCCACGCAAAGATCGGCAAGCGAAAGTCCGGGCAGTGCCTGGGCGATAACGAGCAGGTTGTGCGGAGTGCTACTGCCCAATGTAATATCGGTTAGGCCCAGAAAATCCGGCACTTGCAGCAGCGCGATGACCACGCCGATCCCCGCGGTGAAGCCCAGAATGACCGGGTAGGGCACGTACTGAATCAGCGTGCCGAGTCTTGCTAGCCCCAGCGCCACCAAAATGGCCCCGGCCATGAGCGTGGCCAAAAGCAACCCGCCCAGGCCAAACTCCGCCGCAATGGGGAATAAAATCACCACGAAGGCCGCCGTGGGCCCAGAGATATTGAAGCGCGAACCGCCGGTCAGGGCGATGATCGCCCCCGCCACGATCGCCGTATAAAGGCCGTGCTGCGGCGCTACGCCGGTGGCGATTGCCAGCGCCATCGAAAGCGGTACGGCCACCACGCCCACGGTGATGCCCGCCAAAACGTCGCGCTTGAGTTTGCCAAGGGTGTAACCTTCGCGCCAGGCACTCAAAAGTGCACTGCCAGGCACGGGAAAGCCCCCTCCCGAGGGGCGGCGGGCGCGGGACATGAAGAACCTCGTAGCCGGTTGGAAACGTTAGCCTTTTAACTTACTCCGCGGTGCTTCGATGCACAACTGCGCCGCCGGTATTAGGCGCATACGAAGTGGGGTATGAGAAAAAAGCCAAGCCTACAACGGCGCCATGCCCGGCTGGGCCGGGCATGGCAAGAGGGTATGCTAAGAAGGGTAGAACGAGACGGTCGCGCAGAGAGACTTACTGCGTGGTGATAGGCTCGTCGCTTTCACTATCGTCTTCGCCGTGGTGGCGCTCGCCGCGGCTTTCTTCGTGCATTTCGCGCATGGCTTCTTTCAGGGCCTCTTCTTCGTCGCTGGTGAGAATCTCACTGACGCGCTCCTTGTGCTCGTCGCGAAGCGTCTTCATCGCCTCGTAAAACTCGGCGTTGGCTTCATTGAGCTCTGTCTGTTTCTCTTCGTTGATCTCGGCGCGCTGATATACTTCATCGCGCTGCTCCTGCATGTGTTCGCGCATCTGCTCGCGGTCCTTGCTATCGTGCGGCCCGGCCTGAGCGGTCAATGCCACCGGAATCAAAGCGGCGGCGAGCAGGGCAGGAGCGGCGATTTTACGAATGGATAGCGTCATGGCGTACCTCTTTTGTCGATGCAGTTGAATGTCTTGACCCCTGCAGTATCAAACGCCTCGGTGTAAAGTCGTTGCACGAAGTGTGCAAACAACGTGACCTTCGCTTCTCGATGCGAAGATATGAATGCGCGAAAGATAAAAGGAGTTATCGATGCAGGCATTTCGCGGGATCCGCCAAACTCTGGGCGCGGGCAGTCTGGCACTGTTGCTCGGCGGTTGCGGCGCCACCCATCTCGCCTCGAACGGCGAACCCGCCCAGGCCCTGGCCCAGGAAAAGCCCGACGTGCGCTCCACGGCGCTGGCCCCCCAGCGCTACACACCGCCCGAGTGGCCCGAGGCGCTCACGGCCAGGGTGCGCCTGCCGGATACCCCGGGGGAAGGCCTGCGCCCGGCGGCGCTGATCGTCCATGGTGGCGGCTGGCGTGGGCGAAACCCGAAGGATATGGATAAAATCGCCAAACAACTGGCAGGCCAAGGCTATGTAACGGTCAATGTCGCCTACCGCTTCGCCCCCGAGTATCGCTTCCCCGCTCAGCTTCATGATTTGCAGCAGGCAATGGCCTGGATTCATCAAAACGCCGAGCGCTTTCGCATCGATACCGACCGCATCGTGGGCGTGGGCTACTCCTCCGGAGCGCACCTGGTGAGTTTGCTGGCGCTGGCAAGCGAGCACGGCCCGTTGGCCGAGCCTTTTGGGGGCGCGCATACCCGGCTGCGCGCGGCGGCGGTAGGGGGCCTTCCAAGCGATCTTTTGAAATTCGACGACGGCGAACTGGTGATCAACCTGATCGGTGGCACCCGGGATGAAGAGCCCGAGGCGTACCAACTGGCCTCGCCCGCGCGCCAAATCACCTCGCAAGCCCCGCCGTTTTTCATCTTCCACGGTAACCGGGACCGCTTGGTACCAGTGGACCACGCCGAGGATTTCTACCAGGCGCTCGCGGATCAGGGCACGCGCTCCGAACTTTATGTGCAGCACGGCCGCGGGCATATCGGAAGCTTTCTGCTGCGCGGCGGCGCCATCAAAGCGGCCATCGCCTTTCTCGATAGAGGGGTGAATTCTGAGGCGGGCCAGGGCGATTAGACTTTAGTTGGCTTTTGAGGGCGTGCAAGGTTGGTGAAAGCTTCGTGGCATAGCGTAGGGGCACTGCAGGCGCAGACCTGCCCAAAATCTATAAATTTATAAAAAGTGAGAACGCTATGCCTAAAAACAGTGTCGCTTCGCTTGGTATGACCGTGAAATCGCTGCTGGTCGGCGCTACCGCCACCGCTGCCTCCCTTGCCATGGCGCTGCCCGCCGCGGCGGACAACTACCCCGAGCGCCCGATCAACATGATCGTAGGCTTTGGCACCGGCGGCAGCGCCGACCGCCTGGCCCGCGCCATGTCCGGCTATATTTCGGAGGAAATCGGCGTGCCGGTTCAGGTCAGCAACCGCCCGGGCGCCGGCACGCAGGTCGCCTCCAACTACGTGCTGAACATGCCCGACGATGGCTACACCGTGTACGCCTCGACCTTCGCCCCGTACCTGACCAACTCGATTTTGACCGGCGGCGCCAACTTCAGCGTGGATGACTTCAACTACATCAATTTCCAGTGGTTCGACTTGGATCTGATCGCCGCCAACGAAGACAGCGGCTATGACGACCTGCCCGAGCTGCTCGAAGCCATTCGCGACGAGGACACCCAGGTACGCGGCGCCGTGGTACAGGGCTCCGCCGGCCACCTGATGGTGCGCTTGCTGCTCGACCAGGCCGGTATCGACCAGGACAACCTGAATCTGGTGACCTACAACAGCGGCGGTGAAGCGCGTTCGGCGGTCGCTGGTGGTCAGGTCGATTTCGTCTCGATCAGTGCCCAAGGCAGCGAAGGCATTCGCGAGTTCCTGACGCCGCTTGCCATCGTCAGCGATGAGCGTATCGAGCAGTGGGACGTGGCGCCGATCAACGAAGCCCTCGCCCCGATGGACATCGAAGTACCGGTGCTCCAGGGCTCGATGCGCGGCTTCGCGGTCACCAGTGAAATGGAGCGCGAGCATCCGGAGCGCTTCGAGACGCTCTCATCCGCCATCCAGAGCGCGCTGGCCCGCAAAGAGGTGCAGGATCACCTCGAGCGTAACGACATGGGCGGCGTTTGGGTCGGCCCGGAGCGCGCCAACGAGCTGATGCGCGAAAACTACGAGGTCTTCGAGCAGTACGCCCACCTGCTTAACTGATCCGCTTGAAGGCCGGCCCGCCGGGGCCGGCCTGGAGAATCACCATGTCCGCAAACAAACGTGACTATGGGGACTTTTTGGTCCTCATGGCCTTGGCGTGCTTTACCCTCTGGTATCTGTGGGATGCCTATAGCGTCTCGGCCAGTGCCCAGAACCTGCTGCTGATCTTGCCGCTTTCGCTGGTCGTGCTGGCGGTCATTGCCCTGGAGCTTGGGCTTCGCATCAAGCACGGCACGCTTTTCCGCCCCAACGAGGAAGAGGAGCCGCTACACCAGACGTTGCCGGTGGTCGGGCTCTTCGCCGCCTACGTGATCTCGCTGGAAACGTTGGGATTCGATATCGCCACCGTGGCGTTCATCGCGCTTTTTCTGGTGCTCAAAGGCGAGCGCAATGTCTGGCTGGTCACGGGCTTTAGCGCCGTTTTCGGGCTGGGCTGTGCGTTTTTCTTCTCGCAGATGTTGCCCTATCCCATGACCCTACTGCTGCTGCCCAGCTAAGGAGCCGCCATGATCGATTTTGCCGCAGTAGAGCAGAGCCTGGCGCTGCTTTTTTCCAGTTTCAGCCCCTGGCTGGTGGTCATCCCCGGCATCATTTTGGGGCTGATTTTCGGCGCTACGCCCGGGCTTCAAATCTCCATGGCCATGGCGATCTTCTTGCCCATGACCATGTACATGGACTTCATCCAAGCCATGCTGTTTTTGACCGCCATCTTCACCGGCGGCTCGTTCGGCTCGGGTATTCCGGCCATTTTGATGAACATTCCCGGTACGTCGTCGGCGATCGCCACCGCTTTCGATGGCTACCCCATGGCGCGCAACGGCCAGCACAACGAAGCGCTCGGCGTAGCACTCGCCTCCTCGGTCATCGGCGTGCTGATGGGCTACGTGATCCTGTTCATCATGATCCAGCCGTTATCGGTGATGGTGTTGAAGCTCGGCCCCGCCGAGATGTTCGTCGTCATTTTGTGGGGCATGACGTTGATTGCAAGCCTCAAGGGCGAGCAGGTACTCAAGGGCTTGATGGCCGGCTTCGTGGGCCTTCTGGCGGGTACGATCGGTTTTAGCGAAGTGGGCCTAGCGCGCGGCACCATGGGGCAAACCTACCTGCTCGACGGTATCCCGGTCATCCCCGCCATGATGGGCATGTTCGCTGCCTCGGAGCTTTTCAAGCTGGCCAATAAAAACTTCATCGTCGAGTCCGAGGCGTCGCGCAAGGTCAGCATCGGCCAGATTCTCGGTGGCTGCCGGATGGCGTTGAGCCACCCCTGGGTGATGATTCGCGGCGGCTTGATCGGCGTGTTCGTCGGCGCGGTGCCAGGCGTGGGCTCGTCGGTGTCGAATCTGCTCTCTTATGTCGAGACCAAGCGCCGTGACAAGGACCCGGAGTCGTTTGGCAAGGGCAACCCCAAGGGCGTGGTGGCCTCGGAATCCGCCAACAGCACCTCGGAAGCCGGTTCGATGGCGACGCTCTTGGCGCTGGGTATTCCCGGCGGTGGCGCCACGGCGGTCATGCTGGCGGCGTTTGCCATGCACAACATCACCGGCGGCCCGCAGTTCATTCGCCAGCAAACCGATGTGGTCTACGCCATCATTTTTGCCAACTTCGCCCAGGTGTTTTTGCTGGTTATCGTGGGGCTTTTGTTCATTCCGCTGTTGGCCAACATCATCAAGGTGCCGATGCGCTATCTTATTCCTTCGGTGCTGGTGCTGGCGGTGATGGGCTCGTTCGGGCTGACCGGCAACATGACCGGCCCGGCCACGGTGCTGGTGTTCGCGGTGATCGGCTGGATTTTCCGCCACTACGGCTACTCGGTGCCCGCCGCGGTTATCGGGCTCTTGTTGGGCTCGCTTGCCGAGAAGTCGCTTCTGCATTCGTACCAGATCAGCGGCGGCGATTTTAGCTATCTGTTCACCCGCCCGGTGGCGCTGGGCATTCTGGCGCTGCTGCTGATTTCACTGATCGGCAAACCCTTGATGCAGCGCTTTCAAACGCGGCGCGCGCAAAAGGCGTAGCGGATGGTCTGGCGAACGCTTAAAACCCTGGGCCTGGGCGGTGTGGGTGGTGTGGTCGCCACCCTTTTTTCACTGCCGCTGGCCTGGATGCTGGGCGCGCTGTTTCTGGTGATGGGGGTCTCGCTTGCCGGGGTGAAAACCGGCGTCGACAAGCGCGTTCACCTGGTCGCCATCGGGCTGCTGGGGCTTTTTATCGGCAGCCGTATTCAGGCCTATGAGTTGGCCGGGCTGATTCACTGGTACCCAAGCGTTCTGGCCATGCTTGTGTATATGGCGATGATGCTGGCCGGCGGCTACTGGATCTTCACGCGCGCCGGGGTGGGGCGGGTAAGCGCGATGTTCTGCGCCTACCCGGGCAGCATGAATTCGGCGCTGGTGCTGGCCGAGGACGCCAAGGGCGATTTGCGCTGGATCGCCATTTCCCACTCGCTGCGCCTGGTCACCGTCGTCTCCGGGGCGGCGCTAATGGCAAGCCTTTTGGTGGGCGAGGCAACGCTTTCAAGCGATTCCCACGCCCCGAATCTGATGGACGCCGCCGCACTGATGCTGGCGCCGCTTTTTTGGTGGCTGGCACGAAAGCTCAACGTGCCGATACCGGAATTTCTGGGGCCCATGGCCGCCGGGGCGGTGCTGGCCAACGCCGGTCTCGACTACTCGGTGCCGGTCTGGCTGGTGTTCGGCGCTTTCTTGATACTCGGCTCCTCAGTGGGGTCGCGCTTTTCCAACACGCCGTTTTCTCAGGTGCTCAAGGTCGGGCGCTTCGGCATCGCCTACGCACTGTTCGCTTTGGGCGCGGCGGCGGCCATGGCCTGGTTGGTGGCATCCATCACCGCGCTTTCCTTCCTGGCGGTGCTGCTCGCGCTGATTCCCGGCGGGGTGGGGGAGATGGCGGTCATCGCCACGGTCATGGGCATCGACCCGGTCTACGTGGTTTCCCACCACGTGCTACGGCTACTGATCCTGATCTTCATGACGCCAGCAATGGTGCGCTTGGCAAGCGCGGTCAACCAGCCGGAATAGCCGGAAACGCGACCCGCACGACCAACCCACGCCCTGCCTGGGTGTTCGGCGCTTGCTCGCCGTCGGCTCGGTTGCCAAGCGTCAGCGTGGCCGAGTGGGCGGTCGCCACCTGCTCGACGATCGCAAGCCCCAACCCGCTACCCGGGGTTTGCCGGTCATGGCGGTAGAACCGCTCGGTCAGTTGGCCAAGGCTTGTCGGGTCGACACCGGTGCCGTGGTCGCTGACGGTGAGTACGGCGCTGCCCGGCTTTTCTTCGAGCACGATGTCGATACTGCCCCGGTAGGGCCGGCCGCCACCGGCGTGAACGCTGGCGTTCTCGATCAGGTTGGTGACCATCCAAAGCAGCATGATCGGGTCGCCCAGCACCTCGAGCGGCGTACCGGTCTGCTCGAAAGAGAGCTCTTGGCCCTTTTGGTAGATGCTGGTGGCCGTTTGGGCGCAGGCCTGCCGGCAGATAGCGACCAGGTCGACTTCTTCCAGGTGGGTCGCGTCGAAAAGCTCGTGGCGGGTCTTGGCGTATTTGAGAAGCTGCTGCACGGTGTGGCTTGCGTGCTCGGCGATGCGCTGCATTTCGATCAGGTTGGCGCGGGTGTCGGGCTCCTGGGTGGTTTTGAGCGAAATCTCGGTGAGCGCGCGCAGCTCGGAAATCGGCGTTCGCAGTTGATGGGAGACGTCGGCATTGAGCTGCTGGGTGCTCTCGATGCTGCGGCGGATACGCTGCATCAATTGATTGAGGCTATGGATCAGCGGGTGAATCTCTTTGGGGGCGTCGTCCTCGATAGGGTGCAGGTCGTTGGGCGAGCGATGGCGCAACGCTTGGCTGACCGCGTTGAGCGGCGCAAGCCCCCGGTAGATGGCGAAAAGCGCCAGCGTCATGGCCAAAATCCCCGTTACGGCCATCAGGCTGCTCAAGGTCAGCATGAAGTCGTTGGCCAGGGTGTAGCGCGCCTCTTTCGACTCGGCGACGATCACCTCGATGTCGGTATGGGTGCGGCTGCGGTTGAAAGGGAAGGTGAGCGCCACGGCGCGCAGCTCGTTGCCGGCGTAGGTGACATCGTAAAAAAGCGGCTCGTCGAGCGGCCCGGGTGGGTCGCCAAGGCCCGGGAAGCCGGCAATGATACCCCCGTCGATGTTGCGAATGCGGTAGAAGATTTTGCCTTCGCCGCGACTACCCAGAGTGCTCACGCTGAAGTAATGCATGTTGATCTGAAGCTCACCGTCCACGGTGTAAATGCGCCGCTCCAGACGGTTGGCCGCGTTGAGCAGCATGGCATCGAAGGTCTCGTTGATCTGGCGGGTAAGCAGCACGTGGCTCGAGGCCAGCATCACCAGTGCCAGGCCAATGAAGGGCAGGCCGATCCAGAGCAGCAGGCGCCCGCGAATCGAGGTGGGCATGCGCTTTTTCAGTCGGGCTGCGACGTTCAACATCCGGTGACGCTCAAGATCAAGACGGGGGTGCCAGGTAGTAGCCCAGCCCGCGCACCGTTTTCAGGCCGAACTCCTGGCCAATCTTTTTACGAATACGCGAGATATAGGTTTCCACGGCGGCGGCGCTGACCGGTTCGTCCAGGCTCGAGAGCCGGTCGATGATCTGGTCCTTACTCACCAGGCGGTTCTGGTTGATCATCAGGTATTCGACCACCTCGAGTTCGCGACGGTGCAGGGTGATGGGCGCGCCATTGACGCGAAGCTCCCAAGCGTCGGGCAGAAACTCAAGCGGGCCGCAGGTGAGCGACTCGCCGCCGAAATGCTTGGCACGGCGCACCAGCGCCCGGGCCCGGGCGGTCACTTCATCCAGCGAAAAGGGCTTGCACAGGTAGTCGTCGGCGCCCTCTTCAAGGCCCGAAATACGCTGGTCGAGCGTATCCCGAGCGGAGATGATCAGCACGGGCACTCTGTCGTGCTGGTGACGCAGGCGCCTCAATAGGGTGATACCGTCGAGCTCGGGCAGGCCCAGGTCCAGCAGCAGTAGGTCGAAGCCGCCCTGGGCCAGCATGTGCTGGGCCTGGGCGCCATCGCTTGCCAGGCTGATCTTGAAGCCCGCCTCGGTCAGCGTCGTGGCGATCGAGCGCGCCAGGTTGTCGTTGTCTTCTACAATGAGCGCTTTCATCAAAGCCTCTGCCGATGTCCTTGATAAACGCCTAGGGTCTCTCTGAAAAGTCGACGAGCGAAGACAAGACAAGGCAAAAATTGGCGAAAAAACGGAGTTTACATGTGTAAATGAGTATTTTGAGCCAATTTTTAACGCCGTATTGTCGAGCGCAGGCACTTTTCAGACAGAGCCTAACCTTCGGGCTGATACTTGTAGCCCACCCCGTACACCGAGCGGATGATCTCTTGCTCGGGCAGGGCTTCGGTGATTTTCCTGCGCAGCTTCTTGATGTGGCTGTCCACGGTGCGCTCGGACACGATGCGGTTGTCGCGATACATATGATCCATCAGCTGTTCGCGGCTGAAGATGCGCCCGGGGGCGTGCATCATGACGCGAAGAAGCTGAAATTCCACCGCGGTGAGCCCTAAATCCTGGCCCTTGGCCAGCGCCACCCAGCCATCGTCGTCCAAAGTGACCGGTGACGGCGGCGCCGCTTGCGGGGCGGGCTCGGCGGCGGCGGTGCTGCGCCGCAGCACCGCCTTGACGCGCGCCACCACTTCCCGCGGGCTGAAGGGTTTGCAGATGTAGTCGTCCGCGCCCATTTCGAGCCCGACCAGGCGGTCCACCTCTTCGACCTTGGCCGTCACCATGATGATCGGCAGCGCCGGCCACTGCTGGCGGATCTCGCGGCAAAGCGTCATGCCGTCCTTGCCCGGCAGCATCAAATCCAGCAGCACCAGCGCCGGGGTGTTGGCCTCGAGCCAAGGGAGTACCTCGTCGCCGTGCTCGATCAGTGTAGGCGCGAAATGGTGACTTGCCAGGTAGTCGGCCATCAGCCGGGCAATTTTTGGCTCGTCCTCGACGATGAGAAGCGTCGGGTTGGCGGGCGGCCGTGCGTCGGCATGATGTGAATCAGTCGGTGACATAGGAAAGCTCGTCTAGCGTGAAGACAAAAGTGGAAAGCGCAGTGTCCATTGAAGCCCACCCAAGGGCGCGGCGTCGGCGGTGAGCGTGGCGTTGTGGGCGCCGGCCAACGCCTTGGCAATCGAAAGCCCCAGGCCGCTGCCGCCGCTTGCCCGGCTGCGCGAGCCCTCCACCCGGTAGAGCCGCTCGGTCAGCCGGGCAAGCTCGCTTTCGGGGACGCCCGGGGCGCTATCTTCCCATATCAAAACGGCGTGTTGGCCATCTTTATAAAGGCGCACGTGCAGTTCTCCGGGGGGCGCGGTGTAGGCGCAGCTGTTGTCCAGCAGGTTACTCCAAAGCTGGCGCAGGCGCTGGGTATCGCCCAGTACCGTAAGGTTCGGGTCGATACGGGAGGTCAGCGTCAGGCCGCTGTCGCTTAGCCAGCGGTCGGCGTCCAAAAGGCGCCGTTCCAAACACTCGCTCAAGTCCATGGGGGCGAGCCGGATGTCCAGCGCCCCGGCATCGCTTTGCGAAAGCAAACGCAAATCCGCCACCAGCCGCTCCAACTGGCTGACCTCCTGGGCAAGCGAGCCCAGGTTCTCCTGATTGAGCGCTCGCACGCCGTCCTGCATCGCTTCGATCTCGCCGCGCAGCACGGCAAGCGGCGTACGCAGCTCATGAGCGGTGTCCGAGACCCAGCGCGCCCGGGCGTTGCGGCTAGCTTCCAGGGTTTCGGCCAGCACGTTGAAATCCTGGGCCAGCCGCGAGAGTTCGTCGCGGCCCCGGGCGCGCAGGCGCATCTCGTAGTTGCCTTCGGTAAGACGACGCGTGGCGCCGGCCAGCGCCCGGGTGCGCCCACCCAGCCACCAGGAGAGTCCGCCCGCCAGCAGCAACGAGGCCACGACCAGCGAGATCACGATGATGAACAGGTTACGCTTTTGGCGCTCCAGAAAGCGGCTCTCCATACGCTCCATCATCTGCTGGGGCGAGCGAAAGCCCAGGCTGCCAATCGCCTGGGTGCCGGGCCCCGAGGCGCTTTCGCTGTAAAGCGTGAGCCAGCGCCAGTCGCTTTCGGCGCCGCTGGGGAGGGGGCGAACCACGTCGTCGCCCTGGGCGTCGCGCAGCGCGAAATCCTGCGCCTCGCCCAAAGGCGATGGGCGCTCGTTGTTCTCCTGGCCAAGCTCGAAGCGCACGACCCGGGGCCAGCGCTGCGGGTCGCGTTCGAGCCACGCCCAGCTGCCCTGGGCGTTCCAGCGGCTGACCAGGCCGTCGGCCAGTAGCGCCGCGCGGCGCTGCTGGGCCTGGTTCAGGTACTCGATAAAGCCCCGGTCGATACTGTAAGAGACGGCCAGAAAAATACTCGCGGCAATCGCCACGTTCACACTCAGGATGACCGCGAAAAGGCGCAGCCCAAGCGTGGAAGGCCGCCAGCGAGAAAGCGCACCGAGCCGGCTCATGAGGAGGCTCCTTCAGGTTGGGGGGCGACCGGGGCGCTTAGCCGCTCGCGCAGGTTCTCGAGGCCAAGGTACAGGCAGGGCACCAGAATCAGCAGGATGACGGTGGCGAAGATCATGCCAAAGCCCAGCGAGATCGCCATGGGGATCATGAAGCGCGCCTGGCGCGAGGTTTCCAGAATCATCGGCGCCAGCCCCAAAAAGGTGGTCAGCGTGGTCATCATGATCGGGCGCAGGCGCCGGGTAGCGGCGGCCACGATCGCTTCCCGAGCGGCCATGCCTTCCCGGCGCTTGCGGTTGGCGTAGTCGATCAGCACCAGGGCGTCGTTGATGACCACCCCGGAGAGCGCCAGCATCCCCAGCAAGCTGATGATCGAAAGGCCAAAGCCCATCACCATATGGCCGGCCACCGCCCCCACCAAACCAAACGGGATGGCGGCCAGTACTAAAAGCGGCTGCAGGTAGCTTCTAAACGGGATCGCCAGCAAGGCGTAAAGGGCGGCCAGCATCATCCACATCGCGGTGCGCAGCGTGGCGAGGTTGTCGGCGGTATCCTGCTGGCGCCCGCCCAGGGCCACTTCCAGCCCCGGCCAGGTGTTGGTCAACGTGGGGAAAACCTCCTCCTCGAGGGTGGCCAGCACCTGGTTGATCACCTGGCCGTCGTCGGAGTCGGCGGTGACGGTAATGATGCGCCGGCCGTCGATACGTTGAAGGCTGCTGGAGGCCTGGCTCAAGGTGATATCCGCCGCCCGCGAAAGCGGGATGCTCATGCCTTCGGAGGTGCGCACGGGCAGCCGGTAGAGCTCGTTCAAGCTCGCCCGGTCCTGCTCGGGCAGGCGCACCTCGACACTGACTTCCTGACGGCCGATGAACTGCTCGACGGCGGTGGCGCCTTGAAGCGGGCCGCGTAGGGCCTGGGCCAGGTCGCTACCGGTGAGCCCCAGCGCCCGGCCTTCGGCGGAAAGGCGCATTTCGAGCTGGGGTTTGCCGTCGCCCAGGCCGCTGTCGATGTCGGTGAGCCCGTATTCGCCGAGCTGCTCGGCCAGGCGCGTGGCGGCGGCTTCCAATACCTGGGTGTTGGGGTGGGAAAGGCGCAGGCTAAGTGCGGCGCCGCTGCCCGGGCCGCCCACGTCCGAGGCGAAGCGCACCGACTGCGCGCCGACCAAATCGCCGGTTAGCTCCCGCCAGTCGGTGGCGATGCGCGACGGCGGCCAGGCGTCCAGGCTTTCCCGGGCGATATCCAGGGTGACTTCCAGGGACTCGCCATCGAGGCGGCTACGAGTGCTCTCGAAAGCGAGGGTCGGCTCGCGCTCGCTCAGGGTTTCGGCGGCGTCGATCAACTGCTGGCCCAGTTCGCGGCTCACGCTTATGTTGCTGCCGATGGGCAGCGTGACCGTCGCCCGTACCTGGTCGGATTCCACCCGCGGCATCAGCGAGAACCCGAGGCGCCCGCTCATGGCCCAGGCCAGCACCACCAGCAACAGCGCCACGCCCAGCGCCACGCTTAGCAGGCGCTGGTTGAGCGCGCGCTGCAAAAACGGCTCGAAACCCTGGTAGGTAAAGCGATGCAGCCCGCCCTGCAGGCGATGGCGAAGGCCCTCCAGCGGGCGCTGCCAGGCCGGGGTTTGGCGGGGCTTATGGCTGTGGGCCAGGTGTGCCGGCAAAATGAACAGCGCCTCGACCCAGGAGATCAAAAAGACCGTCACGACCACCACCGGCACGGTGGCGAAGATCATTCCCAAAAAGCCGGGCAGAAACAGCAGCGGCATGAACGCCACGATGTTGGAAAGAATCGCGAAGGTGAGCGGTACGGCGATTTCGCCGGCGCCCTTGACCGCGGCGTCGCGCAGCGAATAGCCCTCTTCGCGGTAGCTGTAAATGTTCTCGCCCACCATGATGGCGTCATCGACCACGATGCCCAGCGCAATGATGAACGCAAACATCGACATCATGTTCAGCGACACGCCCACCCAGGGCAGAAACAGCATGGCGCCCAAAAAGGCCGTGGGAATGCCAAGCGTGACCCAAAAGGCGAGCCGTGCTTCCAAAAACAGCGCCATCAGCACCATCACCAGCGCCAGACCCATCCAGGCGTTTTTGAGCAAAAGCCCTAAGCGGTCTTCGTACACCTCGGAGCTATCCCGGGCGACATCCAGGTGAATATCAGCGGGCAGGTTGGCGCGCAGCTGCTCGAGCTCGCTATTCACCGCGTTGGAGATACTGGTGGGCGTTTGATCGCCGACCTGGTAGACATCCACCGAGAGCCCGCGCTGGCCGTTATAGAACTCCTCACGGTCGGCCTCGGCGAAACCTTCACGAACCTCGGCGATTTGGCCCAGCAGCACCGGCGCGCCCTGGGCGGTGGTCAGAACCGGCAGGTTCGCGAACTCGGCGGCGCTGTTGCGCCGGCCCTGGTAGCGAATCAGCCACTCGCCCTCGGCGGTGGTGAGCTGGCCGCTGGCCAAATCCAGCGCCTCCTCATTGATGCGCGCGGCGAGCTGCTGGTGGTCGAGGCCAAACCGCTCGATCGCCTCTTCATCCAGCAGTACCTGAATTTCGCGCTCCCGGTTACCGGAAAGCTCCGCCCGGGAGATACCGCTCGAGGCTTGAAGCTCGGCGCGTACGTTCTCGGCGGCGTCGTGCAGGGCGGCCAGGCTGGCCGAGCCGTAGACCTGCAGACTCACCACGCTGCGCGAGTAGCCGGCCAGGGTGAAACGGGGCGGGTCCGCGGCGCCCGGGAAGGTGGTGATCGCGTTGACGCCCTGCTGGATTTCCTGGTAAACGCGCATGGTGTCCACGCCGTCGATCAACGTGGCGCGCACCACGCCGCTACCTTCGCTGGCGGTGGCGGTCAGCTCGTCGATGCCCTCCACGTTGGACACCGCCG
The DNA here is from genome assembly GCF_970647075.1 of Vreelandella mediterranea. Taxonomy (NCBI): domain Bacteria; kingdom Pseudomonadati; phylum Pseudomonadota; class Gammaproteobacteria; order Oceanospirillales; family Halomonadaceae; genus Vreelandella; species Vreelandella mediterranea. The sequence continues at coordinate 710,031 of NZ_OZ310198.1, forward strand.
CCTCCACGGGCAACAGCAAGCTCTGCTCGATATCCTCGGGCGTCGCCCCTGGGTAGCTGATGGTGACCTGCACGGTTTCGCTCTCGAAGTCGGGGAACACCTCTTTTTTGATCGCAAGCGAGGCCATCAACCCCCCGACGATGAACAGCACCATCATCAGGTTGGGGGCGACGCCGTGATCGACCATCCACGCGAGCGGGCCTTTGCGCATCATGAGCCTTCCTCTGACTGCTGGGCGGGGGTGTTCGCCGGCGCGCGCGGGCGAACCTGCTGGCCGACCCGGGGCTGTGCCAGCCCGCCGGTCACCACGCGCTGACCGGGGGAGAGCCCGGCGCTGATAAGCGCTTGCTCTTCGCCGCGGTAGGCGAGTGTCACCGTGGTGTTTTGCAGGCGGTCCTCGTCATCGAGCCACCACACCACATCCCCCGGGCGAAGCGCCGCCGAGGGCAGGGCAATCAGCGGCTGGCGGGCGGTGGTGTGATAGCGCAGGCGCATGACGTCGTTCAGGCGCAGGGCGGGGCCGGAGGTGTCCAGGGCCAAGGGGTCATCGATTGAGACCAAAAGCTGCGCCTGTAGGCCGTTCTCTTCCAAACCCGGCAGAATCGAGGTGAGCCGGCCTTCGCGGCTTTCTCCTGGCGGCCAGCTCTGGCTGGTCAGGGTGACCCGGTCGCCGGGGGAGAGCCAGGTCAGGGTCTCGCCGGGGAGCGAGGCGCGCACCCAAAACTCCTCCACGCCCACCAGGCTCAGCACTTCGGTGCCCTGGCTTAAAAGTGTACCGGCGCCTACCGTGCGCTCGGTCACCATGGCGCGCCAGGGGGCGCTTAGCGTGGCGCGCTCCAGGTTCAGCGCCGCCTGGTTACGCACCACCCGGGCCTGGCTGAGCGCCGCTTCGGCCTGGCGCAGTTGGGGCTCGCGCAGTACCAGCGCGCGGCGCTCGGCACTTAGTTCGCGCCCGAAACGGGCGTAATCGGCGCGGGCGCGCTCCTGCTCGGCCTCCTCTAGCGCCAGGCCGGCCTGGGCGGTGGCGACCTGAGCGTCGGCGTCTTCAAGGGTTAGCTCCAAATCCGCGCGGTCGATATACACAAGCGGAGCCCCCGCTTCCACCACCTGGCCTGGCACCACGCCGGGGGCGAAACGATCGAGCTGGCCGGCTACGCGGCTGGCAAGCTGGGTCGATTTTTCCGCCTCTACCCGGCCGAACCCGGTGAGCTCCGGGGCCTGGGTTTGCTCGTCGACGATGGTGGTATCGACCACGGGCACGGGCGCCGGGGGTGGCGCGCGTCGCTCGATACGCGGGGGTTGGGTCATAATCCACCAGGCCAGGGCCAAGCCACCGACCAACACGAACAGAGCCAAAACAGCGCCAAGGCGCACCCGGCCAGACTGGCTGGCAGCCGTCGAATCAAAAAGAGTCATTGCCGCGCGTCATCCGTAATAAAGACTAAAATGCTTGAAGAGAAGCTTGATATGCTAGCATCTACGCTAGTTAAGCAGGGACTGGGCAAGTAATATGCAAAGAACGTGCAAGCTGGCGCCCAGCCCCACGGCATGCCATTTTTAATAAATATACCGGCTTCAAGATCGGTAGCGGTATCCGAACGACAGGCTCAAACAACGCTATGAAAAACACCGCAACCCGCGACAAACTGATTAATACCGGCGCCGAGCTGATCTCTCAGCACGGCTATACGGCCACCGGGATTAACGCCGTTCTGAGCACCTGCGGGGTGCCCAAGGGGTCGTTTTATCACTACTTCTCGAGCAAGGAAGATTTCGGCCTGGCAGTGATCGAGCGCTTTGGCGAAGAGTACGACGAAGACCTTGCTGCCCTGCTGGAAAACGACTCCCTCGACCCTTGTGAGCGGCTGCGCCTCTATTTTGCCCAGGGGCGCGCCTACATGAGCGACTGCAACCATAAAACCGGCTGTTTGATCGGTAACCTGGGCCAGGAGCTCTCCGGCCAAAGCGACACCTTCCGCGACGCGCTCAACAACGTGTTCAAGCGCTGGGAGCAGCGTTTTGCGGTGTGTATCGAAGCCGCCCAGACCAAAGGCCAAATCGCGTCTCAGGCGCCGGCCGAAGCCCTGGCCAGTTTCATTCTCTCTGGCTGGGAAGGCGCCATTCTGCGCTCCAAAACGCTCAAGTCGACGGCGCCGATGGAGCAGTTCGAAGCCATTTTGTTCGAGGGCGTGCTGGTCGATGCGCCGGTTGCGCAACCGGCCTGATAGCGTTTTTTACGCTGCTTCCCAGGCCTCGATTAGAGGGTTAGTGGACCGGGCTGATGATCAACGCAGCGTTCACACCCCCGAAACCAAATCCGTTGCACAAGACGTGCCGGGTAGCGTGGCCTCGGGCAGCGGTGACGAAGGTTAAATCCTGCATGTCGTCATCGCACTGCTCCATGTTGAGCGTAGGCGGGAGCGTTTGATGAATGGCCGTCAGGGCCGAAAAGATACTTTCGATGCCTCCGGCGGCGCCCAGCAGATGCCCCGTCGATGCCTTGGTGGCTGAAATGGGAATAGAGGGCAGCCGCTCGCCGAAGGCCGCCCGAAGTGATGCAATTTCCGCACGATCGCCGACCGGCGTCGAGGTAGCGTGAGCGTTGACGTGGTCGATATCGGCCCCGCTCAAGCCCGCCATGTCGAGCGCGCTATTAATCGCCAAGGCGGCGCCGGCACCATCTTCCGGGCCCGCCGTCATATGATGCGCATCCGCGCTGGTACCATAGCCGCTCACGACGGCAAGCGGCGTGGCGCCCCGAGCAAGAGCGTGATCCAGCGTTTCGATCACTAAAAGCCCGGCCCCTTCCCCCATGACGAAGCCCGAACGCGCCCGGTCGAACGGCCGCGAGGCGCGCTGCGGCGCCGTGGACTCGGTGGAGAGCGCTTTCAACGCGTTAAAGCTTGCCAGTGACAAGGGGTCGATACACGCCTCGGCGCCGCCCACCAACGCGACATCCGCCTCGCCGCTGCGAATCAAGCGCATGCCATCGCCAATGGCCTGCAGGCCGGCCGCGCAGGCAGTGACCGGGCACCCCAGCGGCCCTTGAAAGCCGTAGCGAATGGAAATATTGCCGGCGGCCAGGTTGGCCAAAAAGGCCGGTACGGTAAAGGGGGAAAGCTTGCGATGACCCCGCGTGCTCAGGGTTTGCTGCGCTTGGGTGATCGTCGGAAAGCCGCCAATCCCCGAGCCCACGATGGTGGCGGTCCGGCGTTTATGAAACGCCTCGGTCGGGTGCCAACTCGCCTGGTCCAAGGCTTCCTGGGCGGCGGCCAACGCATAGAGGCTGAACAAATCGAGCTTGCGCCGCTCCTTGGGGTTGGCAATCGCGTCCAGGTCCAGGCCGTGCTCCGGGTCTTGGTCCAGCGTCTTGACGGCGCCCGATATCTTGACCGGGAGCTCGCCGGTATCAAAGCGTTCGATGGCGCCAATACCGGACTGGCCCTCCAGCAAGCGTTGCCAGCTCGTATTGACGCTACTGCCCAGAGGGCTGACCATACCCATGCCGGTAATAACAATTGGTGATTGCATAGCGGTTCCTGAGTGATTAATGCCGCCACCCTAGCAATCCGCATTATATGATCAAGATAATATTAAGCGTGCCCAGTCCGAGGTCACTATGCCTTACCCCAAGAGTCGTAAGTCGAAAACGAAAGAGCGTATTTTAGCCTCGGCCACCGAGCTTTTTAGCCGCAACGGGTTTCATAAGGTATCGATTGGCCAGATCATGAAGCTCGCTAAAATGACGCATGGCGCTTTTTATGCCCATTTTGCCTCGAAAGAAGCCTTGTACCACGAGTCCGTTCGCTTGACCTTGAACGAGAGCCGCGCCGCCCGCTTGGTGAAAGGGCCGCTTTCGCTTCAGCACCTGACCGAGCTGGTCGCTAACTACTGCAATCTTCAAGAGCTCGAAACCCGGCAAAAGCCGGGCCCGGAAGCGGTGCTGTTCAATGAAATCGGCAGCGAACAAGCTGAAATTCGCACCCTGTTCGAAGCCTCGTATCTGAGTATGAAAAAGATGCTGGAGATGCGCCTGCGCGCGCTGGGCCGGCTCAATAAACTGCCGCTAGCGGATGACCGTCAGGCGATTGCGGATAAATCCCGCGTCATTCTGGCCGCTTTGGTGGGCGCGGTCGCCATTGCCAAAAGCCTGCCCGGCGAAGCGGAGCGCAAGCAGGTGCTGATCGCCACCCAGCGCTATATTTTGCAAATGCTGGGCGTCAGCGACGATGAAGCGGATACCATGATTCAAACCTGACGCGAGCATTTAAAAGGCCGGCTTTAAAGCCGGCCTTTTGGCGTAATGCCGATCAGTTAAGCTTGGCTAGCACCTGTGGGATGGAGCTTTAGCTCGCGACGGGTGGCCTGGCCAGGGCGCCTGACGGCGCTATTCGCCGAATGGTCGGACCACCGCTGAAGCGGGCTCCACAACAACGAAATCTTGCATCCATCCCTTGTAGGAGCAGGCTTCAGCCAGCGATGCAGCGCAACGCGCTGCCGGGGTTGGTGATGATGGCAACCAAAAGTGCCGTCGCCACCGAAGGGCGGCTATCGCCGCCATCGCCCAATGGAATTGGGCTCCTACAATGGATTCGTGCCCCCTCCCTCGTAAGGGCAGGCTTTAGCCAGCGACGCAGCGCAACGCGCTGCTACAATAGATTTACCGCTCGTTGTGGGTAGGCAAAAGCCTTAACTGATCGGCATTAGGCCTTTTGGCGTACCGGGTTTCGAAAGCCCTCTTACGTATTCAGTACGACCCCGCCGTTCAAGTGCAGCGTTTGTCCGCTCATGTAGGAAGAGTCCTGGCTTGCCAGATAGACGTAGGCGGGGCCCATTTCGCTGGGCTGACCCGCGCGTTTCATGGGCACCTGGGCGCCGAAACCGGCGACTTTATCGTCATCCATGCTGGCGGGAATCAACGGGGTCCACACAGGCCCTGGGGCCACGGCGTTGACACGAATACCGCGATCCATCAGCGACATGGCAAGCGAACGTACCAGCCCCTGAATCGCGCCCTTGGTCGCGGTGTAGTCGATCAGTGTGTCGTTGCCCTTGAAGGCGTTGATCGACGAGGTCGCGATGATGGTGTCGCCTTCGTTTAGGTGGGCCAAGGCCGCCTTGACCATGTAGAAGTGGCTGAAGATATTGGTCTGGAAGGTACGCTGCAACTGGTCATCGGGAATGTCGGTGATGTCATCCCAGTCGTACTGTTCGGCGGCGTTGTTGATCAGGATGTTGATCTGGCCGTATTCATCGAGAGTGCTTTGTACGATCTCGCGACAAAAACCGGGTTCACCGACATCACCCTTGAGTACCAGGCACCGCCTGCCTTCCGCTTGTACCAGCCGGTTGGTCTCTTCGGCGTCTTCGTCTTCTTTGAGATGAACGATCACGCTGTCGGCGCCTTCCCGAGCATAATGCACGGCCACGGCGCGGCCGATGCCGCTATCGCCGCCGGTAATGATCGCTACTTTATCGAGCAGCTTATTGGAGCCCCGGTAGCTCTCCCGAATGTACTCGGGCTCCGGGCGCATGGCGTGCTCGTCGCCTGGCTGCTTGTTCTGATGTTGCGGGGGTTGCAGTTGATCGCTCATGGTGTCTCACTCCTTGGCTAACGGCGTAGGGCGGGCGCTTGGCTCAAAGGCCGACCGGCGGCCGCTTCCTCGGCCGCGGCATATGTTCATACTAGATGCCGATGTTCATTCTGGGCGCCTATGTTCACCCTAGTTGAAAGTCGTAAAAGGGCCAAACCTACGACGTATCACTCACACTTTTAATTAATAACCTTTGTTAAATTAATCATTCCGGTTTAATGGCCCTTTAAATAAACTGTTTATTTTTCAATGAGGTTCTTTTTTAAATAAGTTAGTTATATTTAACCATCTTTTGCGAGTTTCGTTTTTTTGAGGTTTTGTGTTGTATAAATATTTGAAGTTGAATCGAAAATTTATATTTTTATTTGATGCTTTTGGTTTTTATAGCGCTTTTTGAGCGTCGTATTTATAAATTGACAGTTTTCGTTGTCTCGCTATATTTCAATAGTGGCGTACTATTAATCCCCACTAATAATTAGTCTTTGTTTTAAAAAGGAAGGCGCTTTAATTAGCGCTTGAAGTTCATTTTGTTTAGTACCACCAGCTGCAACGCATGGAGGATGCAATTAATGAGCGATCAAGGAAAGTACTCCCACTCCGGCCCGAGTGGCGGCAGCGCCCACCAAACGTCTGGCGCGCATGACCACCTGGATACGGAACGTCTCAAAGAGCAGGGCCGGGAAGCGGCTCATGATATCGGCGGCGCCGCCCAGCACCAGGCCGAACACTTCTATGACAGTCAGCGCCAAACGTTTGCCGAACACGCCAGCAAGTTTACCGGCGTGATGAAAAAAACGGCGGACGAGTTCGATAGCCAGCAGCAGCCGTTCTTTTCCCAGCAGGCGCGTAAAGTGGCCGACCTGGCCGACGGCTTCTCCCACCAGCTGCGCGATAAGGACCTGCGGCGTATCTGCCACGATGCTCAGGACTATAGCCGCCGCGAACCGGCGGTTTTCATCGGCGGGGCCATCGCGGTGGGCTTTTTGGTCGCGCGCTTTTTGAGAAGCTCGAGCGACCATCAGCAAGGTGCCTATAGCGAGCGGCGCACGGACATGAATGCCTCGGGGTCGCGCTACGCCTCGCAACACCCGGCGTCTGGCCATTCTTCGTCGTTCGAAAGCGACAGTATGCGACCGGGTAATGGCGGCGCGCCCCACCAGCGCGAGCCCTCAGAGCCCAGCGCTTACGGCTACGGCGAGCCTTCCCGGCCGATTACCACGCCAAGGCCCGGCGATGACCCTTTAGCCGGTGATAACGGCCCAAACCGTTCATCCCGCTAAGGATTACGGGGTTTAACGTTCATCGACTTGCCAGTACGCACGAGGCTTATATGGAAACGCAGCATAATAGTACGACGCAGGGAGCGTCCGTTGGCTCGCTCTTAACGACGTTGACCCGCGAAGTCACCGATTTGGTTCGCAACGAAGCCGAGCTTGCCAAGGCCGAGGTATCGGAAAAAACCCACCAGGCCATGACCGGCCTGGCCGCCATCGCCATTGCCGGTGCGGTCATTTTTGCCGGCTTTCTGGTGCTGTTGGCAGCGGCGGTCTTCCTGCTCAATGAAATCCTTCCCCCGGACATGACGCCCTGGCTTTCCGCGGCCATCGTGGGCGTTGTCGTGGCCGTGGTGGGCATGATCATGCTCAGCGTAGGGCTCAACAAGATCAAGGCGCGCAGCCTGATGCCCCATCGCACCATGCAAAGCTTTAAGCAGGACAAGGCGCTTGCGAAGGAGCATCAGCACAACGTCAAGGAGGAGTTGAAATGAGCGAGCATCCGGACCAACGAAGCCCCGAGGAGATCGAAAAGGATATTCACCGCTCCCGTGAGCGTCTCGACTCCACGCTTAGCGAAATCGAAGAGCGTTTTTCGCCCCAGCGCCTGCTCAACGCCTCCTACGACTACCTGCGCCACGGCGGCGCGAACGAGTTTTTCACCAACCTGAGCACGACCATCAAGGAAAACCCGGTGCCGTTTCTGGTCACCGGGGCCGGGCTTGGTTGGCTGGTGACCGCCCAGCTCAGCGCCAATACGCAGCGCCAAAGCGGGGCAGCGCACTTCGCCAACTCCGAAGCCTACCCGCATAGCGGCCCGACCGGGCGCTTCGATAACACCGGTTACCGCGAAGGCCAGACGACGGGCTTTTCGGCCGGCCAAGGTCTAGGCCGTGACCCGCGCGAGCAGGAAAGCGACGCTTTTGGCGGTGGCCATGCGGCCGGGTTGGAGGCGGGCTCACCGCCCCGGCCTTTTGGGCGCCCGGCGCCCAGCGCGTTCTCCCACCCGCCGGCGTTTGACGAGGCGTATGGCGATGACCCGGCTGCTTCCCGCCACAACGAAGGGCCGAGCATGAAAGAACGCATGGCCGAAAGAGCGCGTCATTTTGGCCACGGCGCCAGCGACGCAGCGCACCACTTGAGCGACCGGGCACACGATATGGGAGGCAGCATGCGCGACAGCACTTCGCATTTTTACGAATCATCCCAACACGGCGTTCAGGACGCCACGCAGTGGGCGCAGGACGCCGGCCGCCAAACGTCTGATTTCATTCAGCAGCACCCGCTGGTAGCCGGTGCGTTGGGGTTTGCCATTGGCGCGGCGCTGGGCGGTATTCTACCCTCTACACGTAAAGAGGATGAGTACATGGGCGAGTATCGTGACCGCTTCATGAGCGAGGCGGCGGATAGGGGCCACGAGCAAGCGGACAAGATGCAGCACACGCTTCACGAGAGGACCGAGAAGATGAAAAACGACACCGATAAGGACCATCAGGAACACGACCCCAAGCGTACGCCAAGCGATACCGAAGGCGAATCGATGCGCTACACCGACGAAGCCATGCCCGGGCACAACGCGGCCTCTGGCCCGGCGGGTAACCCGGGCAAAGAGCCCACGCCCCACGAGAAGGACCGCCGCAAAAACGAGCATGGCCTGGCCGACTCGGATACGCCTTCCGGCAATACCCAGGGCGACGACACCCTGGAGCCGCCCAAACGTTGATCTGAAACACCCCACTTAAAGCGATGCTTTGAGTATCGCCATAGCGCCCGGCCCACGCCGGGCGCTATTTTTTATGGCGGCGTTTTACCTCGACGCTCAAACGCCCCTCACCCAGGCGCAACGAAAGCTTCTGGCCCGGTGCGGTGTCCTGGGCGCGGTGTATCACCTGGCCCTGGTCATCCTGAGCAATCGCGTAGCCCCGGCCCAGTACGGCCAGGGGGCTTACCGCGTTCAGTTCCCGCGCGGCGCTGGTAAGCCTGGCCCGGCGCGCTTCAAGGGTGCGCTGCATGGCGCCTTTTAGGCGCCGCTCGAGCTGGTCGATGCGCGTTTGCTCTGCCTGGTGAAGCCGCGCCATGTCCTGGCTTGCCAGGCGCTTGCCAAGTTGAGTGACGCGGCCTTGCTGTTGCGTCAGGGTCAGTTGCATGGCGCGTTGAAGGCGCTGGCCTAGCTGCTCGACCTGCTGGCGCTTTTGGGCGAGCTGCTCGCCGGGGTGTTTGAGCCGGGCGCGCAGGGTGTCCAGCCGCTGGCTTTCGCGTTGAAGCTTTTGCTGCATGGCCCGGCGCAGGCGCGCCTCGCTCTGGCCAAGCGTTCGGGCAAGCGCTTGGCCGTCCGGCACCAGCCGCTCCGCCGCGGCCGAGGGCGTGGGGGCGCGTATGTCGGCGGCGAAGTCGGCAAGGGTGGTGTCCACCTCGTGACCCACCGCGGACATCACCGGCAGGCGGGAGTTGAAAATCGCCCGGGCCAGGTGTTCGTTGTTGAACGCCCACAGGTCTTCCAGGCTGCCGCCGCCCCGGGTGATCAGGATTGCGTCCTGGTTCGGGTCCAGCCGCGTTTGGCGGTTCAAAAGTGCCAGCGCCGAGACCATCGCCGGCGCGGCCTCGACCCCCTGAACCGGCACCGGGATCAGCGTTACGTCCGTCAGCGGCCAGCGCGCTTTGAGGACCGCCAATACATCGCGAATCGCCGCACCGGAGGCGGAGCTTAGAATCAACAGCTTGCGGGGCGGGTAGGGGAGTTCCCGGGCGTTGGCGAATACCCCCTCGCCATCCAGCTGCGCTTTCAGCCGCTCGAAGGCCGCCAGTAGCTCGCCAAGGCCTGCCGCCTGCACGGCCTCGGCAATCAGCTGGTAGTCGCCCCGGGGCTCGAACAGCGAGACCTTGCCGCGCAGCTTGACCTGGTCGCCGTCGCGCATGGGGGCTGCCACGAAGCGCGCGCGCTGGCGAAACAGCGCGCAGCGCACCTGGGCCCGGTCGTCCTTCAAGGTGAAGTAGATGTGGCCCGAGGCGGGTTTGGAGACGTTGGAGAGCTCGCCCTCGACCCAGACCTCACCCATGTCGCGCTCCAGCGCCTGGCGGGCCTGCTTGTTGAGGGCGCTCACGGAAAGCGCTTTGGAAGAAGGTGAGGTCATGGAAGGCTTCGGGTCGAGAAAGCGCTTAGCCTAGCATTAATTGGTCGTTAGCAAATGGTCCAGCTGGCTATTGGCGGTGAGTTCCTGCTGGCCGCTTGCCGAGAACGTGACGCCATCGAGCTCGCCGAGCAGTTGGAGCGACTCGCCCTCCCGGCGAAGCGCCGTGCCTTCACGCAGGCCGACCACCAACGCCTGGGGGTTGAGCGCCAGGTACTCGCTCAAACGCTCTTCGCGGCTTTCGCCGTTATGCCCGGCGGGTTTACCGGCAAGAAAGTGCGGGTTGAGCTGAAACGGCACCAGGTTCAGCGTCTTGAAGCTGGGCGGCTCGACGATCGGCATGTCGTTGGTGGTACAAAGCGTCGGCCCGGCGATATTCGAGCCCGCGCTCCAGCCCATGTAGGGGAGCCCCTGGGCCACGCGTTCCTGAATGACCGGGAGCAGATCCGCCTCATAAAGGCGTTTGACCAGCGCGAACGTGTTACCCCCGCCCACGGCGATAGCTTCGGCGTTGCGCACCGCTTGCTGAGCATCCGAGTGCTGGTGAATGCCCTCGACCTCGAGGCCCAACGCCTCGAAGGCCGGGCGTACTTGCGCGAGATAGTCATCGAAGGTTTTGCCCACACCGGCGAAGGGCACGAACAACACCCGCTTGACCGGGGTGGGGTTGTCGCCCAAAAAATCACCGATGAGGGGCTTTGCATGGTCGAGATAGCCGGTGCTACCGGCGCGGGAGCTGCTCAACAAAAGTAAACGCGACATGGTGTGACTCCTAAACAGTGCGGGCGGCGCAATCGCGTCGCCCGTAACGTCAGATTACCGGGAACCCAGTTTAAGGGTCGAGGAGAAGAAACTGTAAAGCGCCGAGCCGGTAATGAAACCCGCCCCCAGAATATAGAGCTTATGGCCGCCGTCGGTGCCAAAGCGTTTGACCACCAGCCAGCGGATGACCAGCGCAATATAGATCACGATGCCCGCCACCGGCGATGTGATGAGCAGCCCCGTGGCCAGCAGCACCCCGATTTGGCGGGACATACCGCCCACGGCCTGAATGATGGCACCCACCACGCCCCAAATCAGTAGCTGCTTGGCGACTTCCAGGCTTGCGCCGGCATCGATGGTGGCGACATAAACACGGGCGACCGGCGGCACCAGGTCGGCGGCGAAATACGCGTTGAAGACCAGGGCCACGATGACGATGGCCACGCCAAAGCTAAAAAGCTCCGCAAAGTACTGCTGACGGCGGCCGTCCAGTTCGTATTCCCGGTCGGTGCCTTCGCCACGAATCACCCAGCCGGCTTTCAGGTCGTAGGCCATATCCGCAAACGCCGGGCCGGTGGCCACGGTAAAGGCGACCAGTATGCCCAGCGCTTCGCTTGGAAAACCGATCAACATGCCGATGACCAGAAAAATGAGCGCCGTCGCGAAGGAGGGGAACCACCCGGAGTGCATCGCGGCGATGCCGACGATCAGCTCCGAGGCCATGGCGGCAAGTGCTGCAAACACCATCCAGCCGAACAGCATACCCAGCGGCATGTCGGTATAGATGCCCGTACCGAGCGCCAGTGTCAGCGCGATAATCAAGTAAACGCCAAATCCGTTCAGCATGGCGGTGCGCATTTGAAGCGCTGACCGCGTGGGCCGCTGGGTCGACTCGCCCTCGTTCGACTTTTCCCGGCGGTCTCGACGCATCAACAGAAGGATTTGAACCAGCGCCACCAACCCGGCGCCGATCATGATGCCGTGGGGGATATACGCGGTGCTGATATCGAAGCCGAAAAACTGCTCCGAATAGCCGCGCAGGATGAGCCCAAGGCCCAGCGCGCACATGGCGAAGACGTTGGCGATCCAGGCGATACCGAACATTTCCGCGGGAATGCCAAACGCCTTGCCGGTCAAACCGCCGGCCATGCCCACCAGCAGCAGAAGGGCGTTACGCCCCTTGTTGGCCGCTGCTTTCAACGCTTCTGCCGTCGCCAGCCCCGGCGGCCAGGCCGCCCGGGCGGTGAATATCTTGCTGTCAAAAGAGAAGTAAAGAATCGAGGCATCGGTAATCACGGCCAGCGCTGCGCCAAAGAGCATGGGCACCAGCATTTGCGATTCGCCCATCAAAAACGGGATCGCCAGGGGCAAGAGCAAACCGTTGGCCGCCGAGAAGGTCGCCCCGGAAATCGTGGTTTGCACCAGCGTTTGGCGCTCGAGGGAGCGGTAGCTGCGAAAAAGGCGCAGCGGAATATACGAAAGCAAAATGGCGATCAACGCCCCGATGATCGAGGTGTTGGGCGTAATACCGACCCGGGTGATCAACTCGAGGCCGATGATCGCCCCTAATACGCAGACGATGACGTTGGTGATCATCTGCCAGGGCGAGAAGAATTTGGGGTGTTGGCGCGCGAACTGTGGTGGTTCGCTATCGGCCTGCGCCGACGAGGTCGTATCGTTCATGATGGCTGTTCCCGTGTCGATGTCGTGTTTTTTTATGTAGCGAAGGTGTCGGCTAGCTCAAGAGCAGATTGGCGGCGCTGAAGACCAGCTGGCGCGGTGTCAGCGTGCGGTGGCCGGAGAGCTTTGCGATGCGCGCGCGCTGGGCCAGGGTGTACCCCATGCAGTCAAGGTAGAGCGCCTCGCCTTTCAGCAAGGCGGCCTCCCGGGCAGCGCGCTCAAGTTCCTGTGTTTCGCCGTAGGGCGACGCGCTGAGCATCTCGATCTTGAAGCCCGCTTCTTCCCACCGCGCTTGGGCGTAGGCCATCTGGCGCGGCTCCGGGCTCATCACCAGCAGTTTGCCCTTGGGAAAAAGCGCTTGAAGGCCGTGGCGGACCATCCGCTTGGGTGAGAGAACGGGCACGGGGAGTTCGCGGTAGTCGGGCAGCTCGCCGGTGCACAGCACGACGATGGCATCGACCCGCTCGTCCTCGGCCATCGCGCGGATCGCTGTGTCCAGCAAGGGCTCCAGGTCCTGTTCGGCGATGGTGACCTGGCGGCCATCGCGCATGCGCGAGACGAGTACCTGCGCCTCTTCAGGAACGGGGTAGCGGTGTTCGATCTCTTCCAAAGACCACTCATCCAGAGCGCCCCGCTCGATCACCTCGACGTTCGCGGCGAGTAGCGCCGCGAGGTCGTCATGAAGATCCGTGCGCGGCGCCTGGCCGATTGTCACGATGCCCAGCCGCGGGTTGGTCGTGCTCATGATCGAGCGCCCCCTTGCTGAAAGTGAGTCTGCTCGCCGTAAAGCGCGATGAGCCGGTCGAACTCCTCGGCATCGAAGAACTGGCAGATACCGGCGGTGAAGTCTTTGGCGACCTCGACGGCGAAGCGCGCGGCCTGTTCGATATCGACTTCATGGCTTGCGCCGGTAGCGCAGCCGGCAACGGCGGTTTCGGCCGACAGCGCCAGGCCGATCACCGGCGCCTGGGTGGCCACCGCAGGCTGGAGGATGCTGTTTAGATGATGCAGGCCGTTGCCGTAGGGCGTGATGTCTTGCTGAGTCAGCGCGAAAATATCGGGCAAGCGGCCGGTCACCCGGGAGAAGACATCCATCAGGTCTTCGCTGGTGCGCAGGATGTAGCCCTGCTTGACCGTCGGCGACATGGCCACGCCGCGCACGTTGATCACGCGATTGCCCTTGGTGGTATCGATCGAGACGATGGCGTCCATCGCGGTGTCGATCTCGTGCTCCCAGGTATCCTCGAAGCTGATCGGCGAATCCATGAACGGGACCGGGTGGTGCTCGCGGGTGGGGGCATCCGGGCAGATATGCGTGGTGATGATCACATCGCCGGCTAATTGGTCACCGTTGGCTGCCATGCCGATCAGCTTGGCCGCGGCGGCCAGGGCCGCCAGCGCGCCGTCGCCGTCGGATACGAAGCCGGTAATGTCCGGGCGGGCGCCGATGCCGCCCAGGCGGCCGATCACCCCAAGCGTAGGGGCCTCTTTGCCCGCCTGCTTACCGCTGTGGCCTGCCACGGTGATATGCAAAAAATCGCTCGCGCCTTTCTCGGACTCTACTCGGGTGACGCGAATACTCTCCGGCGCCGCGCCGCAGGCGATTAGATGCTCTTTGACCCGCTCCCCGCAGGCGCTGGGGGTATCCAGAATTTCGTGAAGATCGATCACTTGCTTAAGCATGGGCGCTGCCTCGGTAGAGTATTGAACGTAAGTAGATTACGCTTAAGCATTGATTGTATAAATTTGAATAAAAGATGGATTGATTGGTATTGCCAATGAATAACGTGACCGCCCGCCAACTCGAAGCCATCATCGCCGTGGCCGACTTGGGTAGCTTCACCGAAGCCGCTGAAAAGCTTCACATGTCTCAGCCGTCGCTTAGCCAGCTGGTGCGTCAGCTCGAGGAGATGCTGGGCGTACGCTTGTTCGAGCGCACCACGCGACACGTGAGTTTGTCCGCCGCCGGGCGAGAGTTCTTGCCAGTAGCCGAGCGGGTGCTCTCAAGGTTGGATCGTGGCCTGCAAAGCATGCGCGCCTTCGCTAAAGGCCAGCAGGGCCAAATCAGTTTCGCCGCACTTTTGACGGTGGGAGGCAGCCTGGTACCGGCGGCCATGGCGGAGTTTCAAAAGCGCTACCCGCAAATAGGCACGGAGTACCTGGAGGAGAGCGACGAGCCGATTTATCAACAGGTGATGGCCGGCGACGTCGATTTCGGCGTGAGTGTGGCGCCCACCCATTCCGAGGAGGTCAATTTCCATCCGATCTACAAGGATTATCTTTATTTCGTCTGCGCGCCGAACCACCCGTTGGCGGGGGAGGAGGAGGTGAGCTGGCATCAGATCGTCGAGTGGCCGTTCATCGCCATGAAAGCGCGCACCAGTATGCGCCGGCTAACCGAGCAGGGCTTTGCGATCACCGGTAAACCGATGGAACCGGTGCAGGTGGCGGGGTATCAATCGACCATTTTGGGCATGGTCGCCAACAATATCGGCGTGAGTGCTTTGCCGTCTTCGCTCAAGCTGATGTTTCGCCGGGAGGACGTTTGCCTCATACCCATTCGCGAAAGGCTTTACCGCGACATTGGCGTGCTGACCTCTCGCCGCCAGGAACTAACCCCCGCCGCGCAAGGCTTTATCGAAGTATTGATGGAGCTGGTCGAAGCGAACCGTTCGCTGCTGCCAAGCCCGGAATGACCAGGCCGGGTGTCGAAAAGCGCCCAGGGAAGGCGCCCTCAAAGTAGGGCACCGTGGCAAAACCGGGGCGCTATAGCCAAGCGCTATTCACCCGGATACAGCCTCCACATTGATGGCGAGGCCCTCGAAACGCTATAATGGTCGATTAACTTTACCACGCCCCATCTTCCCACTTTCCATTGGGTGTTGCCGCTATGCTACGTATGGCCCAAGAAGCGCTTACGTTCGATGACGTACTCCTCGTTCCTGGCTTCTCCGACGTTCTTCCCAACGACGTCAGCCTCAAAACCCGCCTGACCCGCAATATCACGCTCAATATTCCGCTCGTCTCCGCCGCCATGGACACGGTGACCGAAGCGCGTTTGGCGATTGCGATGGCCCAGGAAGGCGGCATTGGCATCATTCACAAGAACATGACCATGAGCCAGCAGGCCGCCGAAGTGCGCAAGGTCAAAAAGCACGAAAGCGTGATCGTCAAAGACCCGGTCACCGTGAGCCCCAAGGCGAAGCTCGAAGATCTGCTGGCCATGGCCCGCGAATACGGCTTCTCCGGCTTCCCGGTGGTCGAAGGCGAAACCCTGGTGGGTATCGTGACCGAGCGGGACATGCGCTTTCAGCCCAACGTGGGCGACAGCGTTGCCGACATCATGACCCCGCGCGAGCGCCTGGTCACTGTCGCTGAAGGCACTGATCTCGAAGCCAGCAAGGCCAAGATGCGCGAGCACCGCATCGAGAAAATGCTGATCGTCGACGATGCCTTCCACCTGCGCGGGCTGGTAACCTTCCAGGATATCGAAAAAGCCCGCACCTACCCGAACGCCGCGAAAGACACCGACGGCCGCCTGCTGGTGGGTGCTGCCGTAGGCACCGGCCCGGAAACCGGCGACCGCATCACGGCACTTGCCGAAGCCGGCGTGGACGTAGTGATCGTCGATACCGCCCACGGCCACTCCCAGGGCGTGATCGACCGTATCCGCTGGGTGAAGCAGCACTTCCCGGACATTCAAGTGGTGGGCGGTAACATCGCCACCGCCGAAGCCGCCAAGGCGCTGGCCGAAGCGGGCGCGGACGGCGTTAAAGTGGGCATTGGCCCCGGTTCTATCTGCACCACGCGTATCGTCGCCGGTGTGGGCGTGCCGCAGATTACCGCGGTTTCCAACGTGGCCGCTGCGCTCAAGGAGTTCGACATTCCCTTGATTGCCGACGGCGGCGTGCGCTTCTCCGGCGACCTGGCCAAGGCGATTGCCGCCGGTGCCAGTGCGGTGATGGTCGGTGGCCTGCTGGCCGGTACCGAAGAAGCGCCGGGCGAGGTCGAACTCTACCAGGGCCGGACCTACAAGGCGTACCGCGGCATGGGCTCCATGGGGGCGATGTCGCAAAGCCAGGGCAGTGCGGACCGTTACTTCCAGGACAAGAGCGCGGGCGCCGAGAAGCTGGTGCCGGAAGGCATCGAAGGCCGCGTGCCCTACAAGGGCCTGATGAGCGCCATCGTTCACCAGATGATGGGGGGGCTGCGCGCCTCCATGGGCTACACCGGCTGCCACGACATCGAAGAGATGCGCACCAAGCCGGAGTTCGTACAGATCACCGGCGCCGGCTTCAACGAATCCCACGTTCACGACGTGCAGATTACCAAGGAAGCCCCCAACTACCGGGTGGGCTAACCGGCACCTGAGTTAAACGGCGGCGGGCTCTGGCCCGTCGCTTGCTTTTTATAGCCCTTGTTAGAGCCCCTGTAAAAGCCTTAGCGGCCGCGCCTACACTGCTTGAGAGATACCGCCATGACAGACATTCACGCCCACAAGATTCTGATTCTCGACTTCGGCTCCCAGTACACCCAGTTGATCGCCCGCCGGGTCCGCGAAATCGGCGTTTACTCGGAAGTGCGCGCCTTCGATATCACCGAAGAGGAGATTCGCGAGTACAACCCCAACGGCATCATCCTTGCCGGTGGGCCGGAATCGGTCACCGAACTGGAGTCGCCCCGCGCGCCGCAATCCGTATTCGAAATGGGCCTGCCGGTATTTGGCATCTGCTACGGCATGCAGACCATGGCCGAGCAGCTCGGCGGCAAGGTGCAGGGTTCGAATAAGAGCGAGTTTGGCTACGCCCAGATCAGCATCGACGCGGACAATGCCCTGTTCAACGGCATCAAGGACCACGTGGATACCGAAACCGGCAAAGGCCTGCTGGACGTATGGATGAGCCACGGCGACAAGGTGGCCGAAGCGCCTTCTGATTTCACCGTGACGGCGTCTACGCCCAGCTGCCCGATTGCCGCCATGGTGTGGGAAGAGAAGCAGTTTTACGGCGTGCAGTTCCACCCGGAAGTGACCCACACGCTGCAAGGCCAGCGGATGCTCGAGCACTTCGTGCTGGATATCTGCAAATCCGAAAAGCGCTGGACCCCGGCGCAGATCATCGAAGACCAGGTCGAGCGCGTACGCGAGCAAGTGGGCGACCGCCACGTGCTGCTGGGTCTTTCCGGCGGCGTGGACTCTTCTGTCGTCGCGGCACTTCTCCACAAGGCGATTGGCGACCAGCTCACCTGTGTATTTGTGGATAACGGCCTGCTGCGCAAGGCAGAAGGCGACCAGGTCATGGAAACCTTCGCCAACCACATGGGCGTGAAGGTGATTCGCGTCGACGCCGAAGACCTGTTCCTGGACAAGCTGAAAGGCGAGAACGACCCGGAAGCCAAGCGCAAGATCATCGGCAACACCTTCATCGACGTCTTCGATGAAGAAGCCAGCAAGATCGATGGCGTGGATTTCCTGGCCCAGGGCACCATCTACCCGGACGTGATCGAATCCGCCGCCTCCAAAACCGGCAAGTCGCATGTGATCAAATCCCACCACAACGTGGGTGGCCTTCCGGAAACCATGAAGCTCAAGCTCGTCGAGCCGCTGCGCGAGCTGTTCAAGGACGAAGTACGCAAACTCGGTCTCGAACTCGGCTTGCCCTACGACATGGTGTACCGCCACCCCTTCCCGGGGCCGGGCCTGGGTGTGCGTATTCTGGGCGAAGTCAAAAAAGAGTACGCCGACATTCTGCGGGAAGCCGACGCCATCTTCATCGAAGAACTGCGCGCCTCCGGCTGGTACGAAAAAACCAGCCAAGCCTTTGCCGTGTTCCTGCCGGTGAAATCCGTCGGCGTGGTCGGCGACGGCCGCCGCTACGAATGGGTCATCGCGCTACGCGCGGTCGAAACCATCGACTTCATGACCGCTCGTTGGGCGCACCTGCCCTACGAGCTGCTCGAGAAGGTGTCCAATCGGGTGATCAATGAGCTGGAAGGAGTTTCGCGGGTGACTTATGATGTTTCCAGCAAGCCGCCGGCGACGATTGAGTGGGAGTGAGTTTTACTCATTAGCTCTGTTCGTAAAAACCCGCCGGAAGGCGGGTTTTTTTATCATTAAACTTTTGGTTTGTGTATGACTACTTTGTAAAAAAAGCTTGATAAATCAAATAATAATTTAAAATTTAGACATTCAATTTATGTTTAGTAGCAACAGTAGTTAGAGGTAAAGACGATCGTTAGATTTATGATTGGTTGAGGCTAGCGTAAAAAAGTCTTTCATGTTATCTTCGAGAATTATTTGTTTTTAGGCTGGTTGGGCTGAAATATAAGGCATACTAAAAAAATAATAAGC
The DNA here is from genome assembly GCF_970647075.1 of Vreelandella mediterranea. Classification (NCBI taxonomy): domain Bacteria; kingdom Pseudomonadati; phylum Pseudomonadota; class Gammaproteobacteria; order Oceanospirillales; family Halomonadaceae; genus Vreelandella; species Vreelandella mediterranea. The sequence continues at coordinate 728,818 of NZ_OZ310198.1, forward strand.
TTTTAATATAAGAACCGCAAGAAATAGAAAGCCACTATAATCAAGATTTATATTAAAATATATATTTTATATAGAATAAAATGGATAAAGTGAATAGCAAAAATACTAATCGTTGTTGGCTGAAGATTGAAAGATCGGCTTATATTGCATATCCCTTGTCCCTTGGGAAATTGAAAAGGTCAGTGAAATACGTATTTATAAGCTTATATTATACAAATAATCTGTTACACGACATAAGTTGACAATTAAAGTCGTCTTTAGATGGAATAAGGCACATGGCAAATAATCCTCTTGCTGATGCTCAGCGTGAGTCCGCAGGCGCTAGCACTTTTGGAAAATATAATTTTCAATTCCATTGGGCTTTATGCGAAGTAATTAAAAAGCATGAGCAGCAGAAAGAGTACGCTATTCTCATAGAGTATCATGAGGATGTGGTTATTTCAAACGCCTTAGAAGCTGATAAAGCGACATTTGAGTTTTATCAAGTGAAAAATCAATCTGCAAAGTTTACAGCAGACTCATTAACTAAACGCAAAAAAGGTAGTAAGGAAACACTAAAGAGCTCAGTTTTAGGTAAGTTGCTTGGTTCTTGCCTTAATAATCAATATGAAAATCGTATCACAAAAATTGGCTTGGTTTCATCTAGCGGTTTTAGCTTGGCCCTAGATAAGGAATTGAAACTCGATGTTATTAAGATGGGAGATATTTCTGAAGATGAGTTAGCGGCACTGACTCAGAATATTAACAATGAGTTAGGTATAGTTGTATTGCCAGAGCACTTGCAGTTTATTATCCCTGAGATACAACTAAAAAACCAAGAAGATTACGTGCTATCCAATTTTGCACGACTCGTCGATAAGCTTTTTCCAGGAGCTCTGTGTAATGCAGTTTCAATCTATCGGGCAGTGGTTGACGAAATGGGCCGAATTGGCCGTCTAGAGTACGACTATAAAGACTGGGCTAGGCTCATTGAAAAGAAATCTTTAACTTCGACAAATGTGCATCAAGTTATTACGTTGCATTCGAATCACCCTTGTGTTGATGATATGAAAAACGACTTTGATGACTTAGTGAATGATATGGGTTGGAGGTCAAATAGAAAACGCAGTTTTAAACGGCGGTTGTCACTATTAGCTCTTCAAAGGGCAGGTTTTATGAGTGCCTTGGATATCGATATTACTAATTTATTTAGAGATTCTTATAACAAAATTAATGAAAACAACTTTAGTAATGATGCGGATTTTGTAGAGGCGTTAGAACAACAGGCTGTTAAAGATGGCTTATTGAGAAAAGTTAAAGATCAAGATGAGCTTTTGGTTGAAATTATCTACTGTTTATTAAAGGCATGAGTGATGCAAAAAAATTATAAGCTCTTGATTAGAAATCTTAGGGGACAAAAAAATGAAAGGCTTGCAATTTCAACGACTAGTTCTATTATCCGATTCGAAAAAACTTGCGAATCAGTTCAAGTTTCCGAAGAGATTCAATCTCGTTACCGGAAACGATAATAGTATAGGTAAATCTACTCTTGTTAAGAGCTTGTTTTGGGCCATCGGCTGTGATCCACACTTTGATCATGAATGGAAATCAAATGATGTGAAGGCTATTCTTTATTTTAAAGTTAATAATGTTAACTATATTGTTAGCCGCTATCAAAATACTATAATTTTTGGAGAGCTAAGTAAACCATTAATAAAATACTCTAAAATTACTGGTGAGTTTTCTCAAGATTTTGCCAAGGTTGTAGGGTTCGACCTTCTTCTGGCGAACAAAGAATCTAGCCTAGACTGCCCTCCCCCTGCTTTTTACTTTTTACCTTTCTATATTGATCAGAAAAAAAGCTGGAATGAACCTTGGAATGGATTTGAATATCTTTCTCAATACAGTAATTTTCGGAGAAATCTTATCAAATACTTTTGTGGTTACTTAACTCCTAAATATTTTGAAATTGAAGAGGAGGTCTACGAACAAAAGGCTCAACAGCATGCTGCCAACCAGAAGGTTAATCGTATTGGCGCTGCAATAGAAGTGCTTGCAGAGGTTGCACCTACGCAAACTATCGCGATTACTCCTTCTGAGTTTGAAGTAATTCAGCTTGAAATTGAAAGTGAACTTAAAGAATTCACCGCCCAGCAGTTTAGCCTATACGAGCAACAGTCTATATTGGCTAATGAGATACATGATTTAGAACAACAATATGTTATCGCTGTTGCTTCATCAAAAGAGTTAAATAAAGACTATATGTTTGCGGTGGAAAATATTGCTTCTGATTTGTTAGAGTGTCCTTTGTGCGGTACTGAGCATGATAATTCTCTTCTAAGTCGAGCAGGACTTTTAGCTGATAAAGAAGCTCTTGAGTTACAAGCAAATAATATTAAAGATATTTTAAAAGATAAGTATAAAGCCAGAGAAGTGCTGGTTGGAGAGATTGATTCCGTATCGTTTGAAATTGAAAGAATAAATAATAAGTATTTATCTCAATATGATAGTGCGGAAAGTGATAATGAGATTGGTTTTGAGCAAGCTTTTTACGCAGTATCTCAAAAGAAAGTGAATCAAAGCGTCGCTAAAACTAAAGAAAATTACCAGTTAAAATCTAAGCGAGCACAAGAGCAACAAAAAGAACTCAAAGCAGATCAGCGAAAGCTTATGAAAAAGAAAGATAAAGACGATTTAAATGAACTATTTATGGGTAATTTAATAAAAAATATCGAAAATATATCTGCTAAAGGCGTGAATCTTAATGGTGTTAATTCTCCTGTGGATTATAAGAAAATTCTAGGAGGAGGAGCGGCTGAAGGAACTCGCGGAACATTAGCTTACCAGTTGGCGATATTGCGCCAAATTGAATATGCCGCCCATTGTGAGTTGGCACCGTTCGTTATTGATACACCTAATCAACAGGAGCAAGCAGAACACAGATATAAAAAAGTTCTTGAAGTGATTAGGGAAAACGTTCCAAATGGGTATCAAGTGATTCTTTGTGCTATGGATAGTGATGTTTTATCTTCGTATAAAAAAGATGCTTATGTTATTAAGCTGGATAATAAACGATTATTGCAAAGCAAGTGTTACGAAACACTTCGCTATGAATACGAAGAAGTAGTCTTAGCGGCTAGCAGGTGATGCTGATCGAGAACCGCCTGCTGGCGCGCCTCGGTGACGGTTCACCGTCACGCTGCCGCCAAGCGTAGTAGCCACTGCGAGCAACCCCTAGATCGCCGCACATCTGCTGGATGCTGAGTGTCTGAAGATGCTGGTGGATGAAGGCGTACTTCACTTGAGGTGCTTGGCGAAGTACGCGGCCGCCTTTTTTGTGATTTCAATCTCTTCCGACTTCTCGGCCAGTTGTCGCTTGAGTCGAGCGTTCTCATCGGCCAGAGCTTGCTCACGTGCTGAAGCTCTTTGCTGCTGCTGGGCCTTGGCTCGCCACTGGTAGAGTTGGCTGGGCTGAAGGCCAAGCTCTCGGGCGGCGGCACTACTGCCAACACGGTCGGCGAGTGCCAGTGCCTCGGCCTTGTAGTCCTGGGAGTAGCGGGTACGGGTCTTCTTCATCGAAGCTGCTTGCCTTGCCATGGGTCACCTCGTATTAATGTACTGCCTTAACGGGGTGCCCACTGCTGCTGGGCAAGATCAGTCCGGCTCGAGACGCGCTTAGGGGAGTAAACGATAAGGGAGTGAAAACGCCGCGCTATTCAAGCGTCAAGCCACCATCGTATTCAATGCACCTGGGCTCATTGGTCACGGGATCAGTGAACGCGAAGCCCTTGGAGAGCAGCTGCAAAGGGCGCGTAACGTCATCCGGCGAGAGTGGCTGCAGCACCGGGTAGTAGCGGTCGTTCAAAATCGGCCAGCCGAGTGATTGCATGTGCAGGCGCAGCTGGTGGCGGCGCCCGCTCACGGGGTGTAATTCGAACAGCGCTTGGGTGTCGGTTTGCTTCACGCAGCGGATCACCGAATGGCTGTTGGCGTCGCCCTCACTAATCCGCATGCGAAAGCGCTTCTCGCTTGGCTCGATGCGATTCTTTACCTCCCACTCTCGACCCACCCATGACGTATTGCCGTCTACCTCGGCGATGGCCTGATAGGTCTTGTGAATTTGTCGCGACTTGAACAGCTGGTGATACAGCGCGCGGGTCTCGGGATTCAGCGAGCAAAGCACCAGTCCTGCCGTCACTCTATCCAGACGATGCACCGGCTGCAGCGCCTCGATCCCCGTGCTTTTACGCAGACGCTGTTGCAGGCACTCGTTTACGTAGCGCCCGCCGGGCGTAACGGGCAGAAAGTGCGGTTTGTAGGCCACCAGAATGTGCTCATCGCGATAGACAGTATGCTCTGCGAAGGGAATGCTCGGCTCGCTCGTTACTTCGCGATAATAGAACACGCGAAGCTGTGGCTTGAAGAATGAGGCCGGCGTAATCCAGGTGCCGTCATCGCGATGCACTTTGCCGGTGGCCATGCGCTCACGCCATGTCGCCTCATCGATGGCCGGAAACTTGAGCCGCAGATACTCCAGCACCGTCGACACACCGGGGTTGACCTGCGGCAGGCTCAGCTTCGAAGGGCGTTGGGAAATGGACATGAATGCATCACAGGTTGGGAAGGGGATGGGAGGCGTTCACGCTAGTGTAACCGAGCGAGGTTTTCGTGTCGGGCGAGACATGTCTCCTCTGTCAGCCTGGTTGTCTGGTTGGAATGCCCCGGCTTAATGGACACTTCGAAAGCCAGCCCATCGTAAATTTTTGGTTTTAAAGTCAATCACCTGCTTTCACTTAACATTACCGTAATGGCGGTGCATTATTTCGCTGACCAACGCTGGAGGAGTTTCCGGCGATTACTGGATAACCGCTTCGTTAGTCTCTCGAGTAACGTCTGTTCGGTGCCTTGGCGGGCAATCGGGCTCAGCGTAGCCAGTGTCTTTTCGATGGCTGTTGGCATGTAATCAGCGAGTTCAACGCCCTGGCGTAGGAAATAGCGTGGCTGAAAGCGTAGCGTGCGAGCCAACGCTTCCAAGTGTGAACGCTCGATGTGGCCTGGGCGGTCCTCATTGTTGATGCTCAGCGCAAAGCGATTGGAAAGGCCGCTATAAAACGTGGTGCTCATCAAGTCGTAGAACGGCGCCAACCGTGGGCCATCAGGGGTGTAAAGGATGGCGAGGTTCTTGGCGTGGCTGTCATTGTTGCCGATCAATAGATTGAAGAAGAGCCAGCCGATCAGCCGCTGCAAGTCTTTAGCCGGTGCGCCCTGTCGCTGCAAGAGGTCACGGCAGCGTATCAAGCCGGGCCCGCCGTCACTTTCGTATTTGATTGTTGAAGGCGTACCGGCGAGTTGGCAAAAATCGAGTTGGTGCAGGCGCTGCAAGTTGCCATCTGCATCGGCAATACGATCATACCGGCGCACCAGGCAGGCGCGGGTGTCGGGCTGGTAGCTCGCTTCGGCGGCGTTTAGCCCCAGCTCTGCGGCCAGCTGCATACAGAAGGTTTCATTGAGCGCGCTCGCCCAAACACCTTCAAAGCCTTGAATATCAGGCTTGAGTATATGGCTGGAAGGCGCCGACCCTTCTGGTATGGCGGGGCTTCCATCCGACGTTACCATCAACAGTAGCTTGTTTTGCGCCCCTGCGAGCGAGATACGCGGCTCGCCGTCCTGCTGCGAAAACAGAGAACTGGGTGTGTGCCTCTGTAAGTGTTCCGCCACAGTTTCCCAGCGAGTAACCCGGTAATTAGGTAAAGCCGGGGACTCATCGGGTGAAAGCAGAGTGAAGCCGCTGGCTGTGTCTCCACCGATAGCTTTCAGCAGCCCGAAAACGGTCGTGGTGTGATGACGAAGCTCGAGGTGATGGCGAAGATCACCTTCCGGCAGCAGGTTCTCGAAGTAGGCCAACACGCCATCGCCTTCATGAACCGGCTGCGAGAGCGGCAGTGACGGCGAGAGGCTGACCGCACCAGAATGCTCGCGCCATGTTGGGGTGTACTCGAAGCGCAGCGGTTGGGTATCGTAAAGCCACCCGACGAGTCTCTCGCCATGATAAACCGTTAGGGTGGCGTCACTCGCCATGGCGATTAGCCCCTTTGCGCTTCACGACGACCTCAAGCCCCATCAGGTCCAACACATCCAGCACCTTTTGCAGCTGCAGGGTGGGTTTGCCCCGTTCAAGGTCGACGATAAAGCGGTTGCCGGTGCCTGCAAGGCCGGCCAGGTCCATCTGTAACAAGCCTTGTTCAGTGCGGAGTTTACGGATCAACTGGCCCAGCTCTTCGCTTTGGCGAATGGTCGTGGGGGAAGGGGCGTTATCGATTGGCATAGGGCGCCTGCTTGTGATTACCGTTCGGTAATAATAGGCGCGGTTTTGGTACGTAGCAATCACATAATTACCGTTCGGTAACTTTTACGCTTATAAAGCAAAGCGGCTACTTTTAAATTACCGTTCGGTAATTATTACGCGCGGCGGGATCAGATACTGGAGCGTAACCACTGTACTGCTTAACAGATCAAAAACAGCTTTCAAGGGGTTCAGTAAGCGACGCTTACACAATTGTCCTGATACAGCGGGGCATCGGTGCCAAGCGCTAGCCGCTTAGTGGCGCTGTTGTAATAGAAGCGGCCGGACTCGGCGTCTGAAAGCGCGTAGTCGCCACACACGCCATAGCCCTTGTTGACGCGCTCCAAGTCAGAGATGTCGGCCGGTGCTTGGCTTTCAAGGCGTTCGGCTATCGTCGCGGCGATGTGGGCATCGCGCTGGGCCTCGGAGTAGGCTTGGCTTCCGAATATTAGGCCCGCCACGACGAAAATGGCGACGACGGGAATCCATAGGTTGTGCATAGCGTGTCCAGTGAGAGGGTAGGGAAGTGTATCAATTCGGCCGAGAAATTATTTAGCAGGATAATAACTTTTTGCGCAGCCCATTTCATTGATTGGCGAGGGTTTGGTCGTCACCAAGGGCGTTCGAGAACCTGAAGACACTCAGCGGCTCTATGAGAATGAAGGTTCCAGGGTAGCTTTGGTCAGCTTCATGGCGGTTTACTTAAAGTCGATGCAGTGGGTCGTCCGACAACTTTGGCTTTGCCGTCGATTAGCGTTTGAGCCGAATAAACGCCATAATCGGCTCATAATTTGATTCGAATAAGCGTGGTAATCGGCTCATGCATATATGGGAGCAACGCAACTGGCCTTTATTCGAGTGGGATGAGCCCACTTTGCGCCCCCTGCTGAATGCCATAAGGCTGTTGCAAGGCCGTGTGGTCGGTCGAACGGATGCGACACCCGAACACACGGATCTAAACGTGGAAATGGATGCGCTCATTCAGAACGCTATTCGCACTAGCGAGATCGAGGGGGAGCGGTTGGACGTGGGGTCCGTGCGCTCATCGGTGGCTCGCCATTTGGGGTTAGAGCAGGCAGGCGTTACTCACCGAACCACGCCGGAATCTGAAGCGCTGATCGAGCTGCTGCTTCAATCGACCCATCAGCCCGATGATCCCCTCTCCCTGAAGCAGCTATGCCACTGGCAGTCTTTGCTCTTCGTGCAGCGTCCTGGTCTGATAAGCGAGGTACGCGTTAATGAGCTACGCGGCGATCATCCCATGCAGGTCGTTTCGGGTCGGATAGATCGTCCGAAGGTACATTTTGAGGCGCCACCGCGTGCTCAGTTGGAAGCGGAACTCGAGGCGTTCCTTGAGTGGTTCAATCATCCACCGGAAGGGCTCGATCCTTTGGTGCGTGCCGGTATCGCCCACCTTTGGCTGATTACACTGCATCCGTTTGATGACGGTAACGGGCGCGTTACGCGTGCAGTGACCGATCGAGCGCTGGCCCAGGCTGAGCGGCAGTCCGTGCGCTTTTATTCACTCAGCGCGGCAATCATGGCCCGGCGCGAGGCCTACTACGATCATCTTGAACGTACTCAGAAGGGCGGGCTGAATATCACACCCTGGCTTGCGTGGTTTCTGGATACACTCAAAGAGGCACTCGAACAGGCACTATTGCGTATTGACCGGGTGCTGCTGAAAACGCATTTCTGGCAGCGCCATGCCACCACGGTATTAAGTGCGCGGCAGATCAAGATACTCAATCGGTTACTGGATAACGCGGGGGAAGAGTTCGTACAAGGTATCAATGCGCGCAAGTACCAGGCACTGGCTAAGGTGAGTAAGGCGACCGCCACGCGAGATATGACCGAGTTGGTGGAAAAGGGCTGCTTTTACAAGCTGCCTGGTGGTGGGCGTAGTACGCGTTATGCGGTGTTACTTGGGCGAACTGTGGAGGGCTCTTTGTAGTGGCGATCTTTGCTGTTTAAGGGTGATCGTTACTGAAAGGGGGGGATTAAGCAAGCAGCTAACTCATACTATGACCACAAGGCACTTCAAGGATTTGTTTATTAAATGCCTTATAAAGTCACTCTGAGTGACTTTTTTTGTTGTTTATTAAACTCGGCCCATTGTGTCGGTTTATAGAAAGTGTATTTTAGTCATTATGAGTGATCAAAATGATGGAAAATTAAACCGCCTGCTTACAGGACTAAACGATACCGGCGTGGTTTCCAGCCGGTGGCTAAGAGCGCATGGCTATTACAGTAGCTTGTTGGCCCGCTATGTCGCTAGTGGTTGGCTGGTCTCCCCGGCGCGTGGTGTGTACATGCGTAAAGGAGGCTCTTTGAAATGGGAAGGGGTGGTGCGCACGGTGCAAGAGACGGAGGGTTTGTCGCTGCATATAGGTGGGCGCTTTGCGTTGGCTTGGCTGGGGCATGAGCACTACCTACGGTTGGGCGAAGCCGCCGTTATCACACTCTTCGGGCCGGATCGCTTGCCAGGGTGGGTATGCAAGTTGCCGTTGGTGGAACGGGTCGACTACTGCGGCAAAGGACCTTTTGATCTACCTGATATTCCACTTACTGATAAGACAACGGATCAGGCGTTGCTGAACCTGGGGCTGGAACGGCGTGAAGCGATGCCGAGCGGTGTGCTGGTGTGTTCGACACCGGAACGAGCCATGCTGGAGATGTGTGATGAGGTGTCTGATGCGGGTGGGGTCTACGAAGTGGATGCATTAATGCAGGCCATGGCCACCCTACGCCCTCAGCGGCTTGAAATGCTGTTGCGCCATTGCCACAGCATCAAGGCTAAGCGTCTGTTTCTCGCGCTGGCCGAGCGTCATGGGCACGCCTGGTTTTCGCACCTATCGATAGAGGGGGTGAATCTCGGCCGTGGGAAGCGTTCGCTGGTTCCAGGTGGCCGCCTGCATCCCACGTATCACATTGTCCTGCCGGGAGACCTTGATGAGCAGCTGGGATAAAAGACGCGCTCCGCCCAAGTCGCTATGTGCTTTACTATCTACACCTGTTATTCACGGAGAAAACATCCATGGCCATAGGCGGCTTGATTGGATTGCTGGATGACATTGCCGCCCTGGCGAAGCTGGCTGCCGCGTCACTGGACGATGTAAGTGCAGCCGCTGGGCGGGCAACGGCGAAGGCGGCCGGGGTGGTGGTCGATGATACGGCGGTAACGCCGCAATATTTGCACGGGGTAACGGCAGAGCGTGAGCTTTCGATCGTGAAGCAGATCGCGCTGGGCTCCATTCGCAACAAGCTGATCATTATCCTGCCGGTGGCGCTGCTCCTGAATCACTTTTTGCCCATGCTATTGCCGATCATCCTGATGGTGGGCGGCACCTACCTGGCCTTCGAGGGCGCGGAAAAGGTCTGGCACAAGCTCTCTGGTCAGCAGGACGACGACAAGCCAGCGGTCGAAAAGGGGCCGGAGGCCGAGAAAAAGATCGTGAGTGGTGCCGTTCGTACTGACCTGATTCTGTCTGCGGAAATCATGGTGATCGCACTTTCCACGGTTTCTCATCAAGGGTTCTGGTCACAGCTGGTGAGTCTGATCGTGGTCGCGTTGGTCATCACCATTTTGGTGTATGGCGTGGTAGCGCTGCTGGTCAGGATGGATGATATCGGCCTGAAGCTCGCCCAGCGGGATAATTCGGGAATTCAGGCACTGGGCCGTGGTTTGGTGACAGCCATGCCCAAGGTGCTAGCGACCATCTCTGTGGTGGGCACCATCGCCATGCTCTGGGTGGGTGGACATATCCTGATGGCCAACCTGGGGGCGGATGGCACGGGGTGGTTCAACGCGCCCTACGATTGGGTTCACCATATCGAGCATGACATTGGCGAAGCAACCGGTGCCCTGGGCGGCCTGCTGGGCTGGAGCTTCAATACGCTGTGTTCTGCGCTCATTGGCTTTTTGGTGGGCTCGGGGGTAGTGGGAACGTTTCACCTCGTTCCCTTCAAGAAGGCACATTCGCCGTAGTGGAGGCCGCAACGGGCGTATCAGGCATCAAGAGCCTGATACCTTGAATCGGCTGTGCCAGGCTGCTTCGACGTCGTTTGCACTACAATCCACGCAGCTTCGGGTGGGTGATGGCCTGTGGTAAAAGGCTATTTAAATCCAATATTTTATTGGTTAAAGCGCTTTTCAATCTTCCCGATCCCGCTCATAACGCGCCACCCCAGAAAAGCAGGGCAACCAATCCTCGCGGCGAATGTTCCAGAGCTCATAAATTGGCTGTAGCTGGCTGGGTTCATCAAGGGCGCCAAGGTGAATTTCGATTTCCTCTTCGCTGACTGACCAAACCGATGAGCCGCACACAGGGCAGAAGTAGCGCCCTTTGTAGCTGTGCGGTTCGCCTTCGATCGTGACGGCTTGCCTGGGGTAATCCGCCGCCGCATAGAAAAGCGCCCCGTGGTGTTTGCGGCAATCTATGCAGTGGCAGATGCCTACACTCAGCGGTTCGCCATTGGCTTTGAATCGCACCTTGCCGCACAAGCAGCCACCGGTTAGTTGCTTCATTCCTCACCCCCGCAAGACGTATTCACTCAAGGTAGACCGTTCTTTCAGCTTTGCTTTACGCCGTCATTTTAAGGTTGCCGGTAAGAGCGCTATTTGAGTTCGACTGCATCTAGTGAACCGGAAGTACACCTAAAGAGAAAAAGCTAAAGAAAAAGGTGTAAAGCATACGGCTACTACCCTGTGAGCTAAATACTGACTTCATTCGGCTCGTTTTTTGAGCCGAATAAGCGCTGTAATTGGCTCATCTCTAAATAGGTCGTACTGATAAGAGCAGCCTATAGCGCGTTTCGTCTGAGAAGGCTTCTTTCTCGACCACGGGCAATGTAGCAGCGCGGTGTCCAAGCGAGCACCTGCCCAATGTCGCACCACCTTTGGGCTTCAGGCACTTATGTGGTGCGACGAAGTGGCTTATGAAAGCGGTCAGACCCCCGAAATACAGTTATTTTGGATATGGCACAGTCCTTGCTAAGTACTGAGGTAAGTAAACAGTTACTTAACTCAATCAACCTGGAGCGCGACGTCCATCGGCGCCTCGGCAAGGGATCACACCATGAAAACGCAACTCAAGAACGCCAAGCTGAAAACACTCGCCTATAGCGTGGCATTGGGCGCTTTGACCTTCGCCGGCGTGGCAAATGCCAATACGCACATGAAATTCCACCACGACCTGCCGGAAGATAGCGCCCAGCACTTGGCGGCGGAGCGCTTCAAGCAGGCCGTGGAGGAGCGCAGCGACGGTGAGATCACCGTACAGCTCTTTCCCAACAACACGCTGGGTGACGATGTCGAGGTGACCCAGCAGATGCAGATGGGCGCGGTGGAGGCGGCCATCATCCCCACGGCCAAGCTTTCGGGCTTCGTGCCCGCCATGCAGATCGTCGACTTGCCGTTTCTGTTCCCTTCGCCGGACGTCGCCCACACCGTGCTGGATGGCCAGGCCGGTGACTATCTGCTCGCCACCACCGAGCAGGTGGGCCTGAAGGGCGTCACGTTCTGGGAGAGCGGGTTCAAGCAGTTCACCTGTAACCACGCCATCGAGGGCCCGGAAAGCTTTGAAGGCCAGAAAGTGCGCGTCATGCAAAGCCCGATCATCATGGAGCAGTTCAGCGCCATGGGCGCCAACCCGGTGCCTATCGCTTTCGGTGAAACCTACAACGCCCTGCAGCAGCGCGTGGTGGACTGCCAAGAGAACCCGCTGGTCTCGATTACCCAGATGCGGTTTTTCGAAGTGCAGTCGGATGTGGTCATCAGTAACCACGCGTATCTGGGCTACGCGTTCCTGTTCAGCCAGCGCTGGTTCGATGGCCTAAGTGAAGACGACCAGGCGCTGCTGACCGAGGTCGCTCGCGAAGCCACGACCTTCCAGCGTGAAGAGACCGCCCGCCGCGAAGAGGGTTACATCGCCACCATCGAAGAAAGCGGCACTAACGTCAGCTCCCTCGATGACGAGCAGCTGGCGGCGTTTCGCGAGGCGACTGCATCGGTTCACGAGGCCTTCGCCAGCGAGATCGGCATGGATCTGATGGACGAGTTCCAGCAGGCGATCGCCAACGCCGAGTAATACGCCCGCCGCAAGAGGGTCGGTATTCCGCTGGCCCTCTTTTCTTTGAAGTGTTCCTCATTGGGAGTGCGCCATGCGCAAACTTGATGCTTGGCTGTCGCGCAGCGAGGAGGTCGTGATCGGCCTGCTGATTTTCTCAGCTGCGCTCATTCTCTTTGCCAACGTGGTGGCCCGCTACGTGTTCAACGACGGGTTCTCCTGGGCGGAGGAGCTGGTGCGCTACCAGATCGTCTGGATGGTGCTGCTGGGCGCCAGTGTGGCCGCCCGCCAGGGTATTCACATCGGTATCGATATTCTGCGCCGCTTCAGCCCGCCGCCCATCGCCCGGGGGCTTGAGTTACTGGTCCACGCGATCTCGATCGGCTTCTGCGCTTTTTTGGTGTTCTACGGCTTTCAGCTCACCGAACAGACCCATCGGTTCGGCCAGGTCAGCTCGGCGCTGCAGGCGCCCATGTGGGTCGTACAGCTGGCCATTCCCGTGGGCGCTTTGCTGATGGGTATTCGCTTTACCCAGCACTTTTTCCGCGTCCTGCTCGGCCGCCGCCAAGCCGACACCCACCTCGATCAGATTGGATGAACCCATGGTTATCACGTTTCTAGTGCTGTTGGCGGTGTTGATGCTGGTGGGCGCGCCGATCTTCATCGCTCTGGCCGGCTCGGTCATGGCGGCGATGGGCAGCTTCAGCCACATTCCGCTGGCCATCGTCGTCGAGCGGCTGTTCGCGGGGCTGGATAAGTTTCCGCTCATGGCCATTCCGTTTTTCATCCTCACCGGCAGCTTGATGAGCGCCGGCGGGCTTTCGCAGCGCATCATCCGCTTCGCCAACCTGCTGGTGGGCCGCTTTACCGGCGGCATGGGGATGACGGCGGTGTCGTCGAGTATGTTCTTCGGCGCCATTTCCGGCTCCAGCCCGGCCACGGTGGTGGCGGTGGGCTCGCTGCTCTACCCGGCCATGCGCAAGGAGGGCTACTCCGGGCCGTTCTCGATCGGCGTGCTGGTGTCGTCTGGCTCGCTTGGCATCATCATTCCACCCTCGGTGGTGATGATCGTCTACGCGGCGGTCACCGGGGTGTCGGTCGGGGCGCTGTTCATGGCGGGGGTCGGGGCGGGGCTTTTATACGCCGCGTGCTTTCTGCCGTACTGCTGGTATCGCGCCAAGAAAGACGGCGTCGCGCCGATGGACCCGCCCAGCTGGCGCGAGGTGCTGGCCGGGCTGAAAGACGCCTCCTGGGGCCTGGGCGTGCCCGTCGTGGTGCTGGGCGGCATTTACCTGGGGATCTTCACGCCCACCGAGGCCGCCGCCGTGTCGGTGGTCTACGCATTGCTGGTCTCGGCGCTAATCTACCGCGAGAAAAGCTTCAAAGAACTGTTCCAGAGCATGATCGACGCGGCGACCACGACCGCCCAGGTGATGATCATTCTCTCGGCGGCGTCGGTGCTGGCCTGGTTTCTGACCAGTAACGGCCTGGCGACCACGCTTGCCAATACCATCCTGTCGCTCTCCGAGAACCCCTACCACATCTTCTTGCTGATCAACGTAACGGTGTTGATCGCCGGTATGTTCCTGGACGCCTCCTCGATCATGGTGATTCTCGCGCCGCTGTTCTACACGGTGGGTATGCGCATTGGTATCGACCCGGTTCATCTGGGGGCGGTGCTCACCGTGAACGGAGCGATCGGCATGTTCACGCCGCCCTTCGGGCTCAATCTGTTCGTGGCGGGCACGTTGGAAGGTGTGGATTACATGCAGACGGTGCGCGGGGCGCTGCCCTTCATCGGCATCGCGCTCGTTGCCTTGCTGCTGCTGACCTACATTCCGGCGGTTAGCATGTGGCTCCCCAATATGGTGTACGGCGGCTAAACGCCTGGAACAAGGATAATGACAGTGGCAACTTCCACGAAGACGGCCTCGGCCCTGGCGCACTCCCAGGAAGGCGTGGTGACCAGCCCGCACACCCTGGCAACTAGAGCCGGTCGCGAGGTACTGCGCCAGGGCGGCAACGCCGTCGAGGCGGCGATTACCATGGGCGCCTGCCTGGCGGTCACCTACCCGCACTTTACCGGCCTGGGCGGCGATGCCTTCATGATCATCGCCGACGCCCAGGGCGGGGTGCGCACGCTCTCTGGCATCGGCCAAGCGCCCAAGGCCAAGCTTGAACACGCTGGCGCGCTGCCCGCCCGGGGGCCAGGCTCGATGCTCACCACGGCGGCCACGGTGGATACCTGGGGGCAGGCCCAGGCGATATCGCGCCAACACTGTGGCGGCCAAATGAGCTGGCAGGCTTTGCTGGAACCCGCCATTGGGCTGGCCGAGGCGGGCTTCGAGGTCACGCCTTCGCAGCGCTTCTGGCTCGATTTCCGCCGTGACGAGATGGCGACGATGCCCGGTGTACAGGCGCTGTTCATGGCGAAGGGCAAAATGCCCGAGCAGGGCGATATTCTTCGCCAGCCGGAACTGGCCGCGTCGCTGCGCTCGATGGCCACGAACGGCTACCGGGATTTCTACGAAGGCGCGTTGGGGGCGAAGATAGCTGCCGGGCTTGCGGCGGCGGGTTCGCCACTGACGGCAAAGGACCTGGCGGCCACCCGGGCGCGGGTCGAGGCGCCGCTTTCGATGCCTTACCGGGGTGGCGAGCTGCTGGCGCATCGCCCGCCCACCCAGGGTATGACGACGCTGGAGATCATGGGTATTCTCGAGCGCTTCGACTTTACCGGCATCGAAGAGGGCAGTGCGGACTACTACCACCTGCTGGTCGAGGCGGTGAAGCGCGCCTTTCTGGATCGCAACGCTCACCTGGCCGACCCGGACTTTGCCTCAGTACCCGTCGATGAGCTGCTTTCGTCAGCGCACCTCGAAGCGCAGGCCGCCCATATTGAGACGGATAAAGCATTGGCGTGGCCGCACGAATATCAGCACGGCGATACGGTGTACCTGGCGGCTTCGGATCGTTTCGGTAACGCCGTCTCGATGCTGCAGACGATCTACTACGACTGGGGCAGCGGCGTCAGCGTGGGCGATACGGGCATTCTTTGGCACAACCGGGGGGCGGCGTTCAGCGCGGACCCAACGCACCCCAACGCGCTGGCGCCGGGCAAGCGCCCCTTTCATACTCTGAACCCGGGCATGTACCGCGTCGGTGGCAAGCCGCGCTTGCTGTACGGCACCCAAGGGGCGGACGGCCAGCCCCAAACCCTGGCGGCGGTGCTGACCCGCCTGATCGACTACGGCCTGGACCCGCTCACCGCGCTGAAAAAACCGCGCTTTCTATTAGGGCGCACTTTCTCCGACGGGCGTGATACGTTGAAACTGGAAGAGGACGCGGGAGAGGCGGTCTTTTCCGAGCTGACCCGGGGCGGCCATCAGGTGAGCCCGCTGCCCGCCCAGAGCGCGCTGGCCGGCCACCCCGGGGCGGTGGTCATCGACCCCGCCAAAGGCCTTTACGCCGCCCACGACCCGCGCAGCGACGGCATCGCGCTAGGCCTGTCGTTATAGATAGTTCGAGACGGTTCGAGACAGCAATAGACAACAACAGAGAACAAGGATGTCCCCATGAACGACCGCGAGGCGCTGGGCGAGGCACCGCCCGCCCGCCCCGAGAAACCCCGTCGTAACGCGGGTGAGACCCGCGAGCGCCTGATGCAGGCGGCCACGCAGGAGTTTTGCGAATGTGGTTTCGACGGCGCCCGGATGCAGCGCATCGTGCGCGCCGCGGCGTGCAACGTGCGAATGGCGTACCACTACTTCGGCGACAAGGAAGGTCTTTACCTGGCGGTGCTGGAGCGCGTCTACGAGGAGCTGCGGGCCAAGGAGAAAGCGCTCAACCTGGGCGGCCTGGAGCCGGTGGCGGGTATGCAGGCGCTGGTCGAGTTCACGTTTGACCACATGGCCGAGCACCCGGAGTTCACAAGCCTGGTGCGCAACGAGAACCTGCTGGGTGGGCGCATGCTGCGAAAATCCGCCACGGTGGTGCAGCAAACCACGCCGCTGGTGGGCATGATCCGCGATACTCTCGAACGCGGCGAGGCGGCCGGGGTGTTTCGTAGCGCCGTCGACCCCACCCAGCTCTACATCTCGATTCTTTCGCTGTCGATCATTCACATCAATCAGCGCGACACGCTATCGATCATCTTCGAGCAGGACCTGGCTGACGTGCAGTGGCTTTCTCAGCGTCGCACCCACGCGGTCGAGGTCATTCTCTCTTATCTTTGTGTCGATCTCGGGTGACTTCATGGCCCTGCTCCTGACCCGCTCCATCAAGCTTCAGAAAGCCAGTCGATGCATGAGACGGGCATGGAGCTGCGCCACCTTCAACTTCGGTAGCAGGGTAATCGTTTGGCCGCGGTGGTAGGGTTGAGTGGGCTTGAGGCTTTGTGGCTCGGGCCACTCGATTAACCAAACCAGCGTTGAGGAGGCGTGTATGAAGGCGAATGGCAGGTGGGTAGCAGGCTCTATACTGCTGACGGTCATGGCGGCACCGGCGATGGCAGAAAACCGCATCGATACGGTGCGCCCGGATGCCCCGGAATTGGCGGCCTACGGTGAATACCCGGTGGGCGTGCGCGAGCTGACGCTGACCCACGAGGATCAGATCGATATCGCCAACGTGGCCGAGGACGCGACATCAACGGATGAGATGCCGCGCTACGACCGTCCGCTGCCGGTCGAAGTGTGGTACCCGGCAAGCGATGACGCCGAGGGGAGCACCACGCTCGAGGCGTACCTGCGCGATGGCAAGACGCGGGTCGAACTCCAGGGCCAGGGGATGCGGGACGCGCCGCCGGCTCAAACGGATGCGCCGTACCCGCTGGTGATCGTATCCCACGGCTATCCGGGCAACCGCTTTTTGCTGTCCCCCCTTGCCGAGAACCTCGCCTCCAAGGGGTATGTGGTCGTCTCGATCGACCATACGGACACCACCTACAGCACCTTGAGCTCCTTCGCGTCGGCGCTGGTGAACCGCTCAAATGATCAGACGTTCGTGCTCGATGAGGTCGCCCGGCTCGGCCAAGCGCCGGAGAGCTTTCTGAACGGCCTGGTCGATGACGACCATACCGCGCTGGTCGGCTACTCCATGGGGGCTTACGGCACGCTGGTGTCCGCCGGGGTCGGGCTTACGGCGCAGGCGGTCGAGGCGGACGACGGCATGTGGCAAGCGCCCGCCGGCACCCTCGAGCAGTACCGCTTCGATACCACGGCTTTTCAGGAGCGTTTCGACCCGCGCATCAAGACCGCCGTCGTGTTTGCCCCGGCCGGGTACTCCTCGGGCTTTTTCGATGAAGAAACGATGAAAGGGCTGAATGTGCCCACGCTCTTCGTGGGCGGCTCGAACGATGACACCGTCGGTTATGAAGAGGGCGTTTTACCGGCATGGCAAAACGCAGAAGGCGTCGAGCGGGGCCTGTTGATCTTCGAAGGCGCCAACCACAATGTCGGCGCGCCGATGCCCGCACCCAAAGAGGCCTGGGTAGAGAGCGAGGCGGTGGGCTTCAACCTGGCCATGCACTACACCGATTTCGTTTGGGATAGCGTGCGGATGAACAACGTGTCGGCGCATTTCGTGACGGCCTGGCTTGGTCAGTACCTGAAAGACGAAGAGGCCATGTCGGCCTATCTGGATCTCGTACCGTCCTCCAACGACGGCGTATGGCGCATGAAAGAGGGCGAACCAACCCCGGAGCACACCTACTGGACCGGGTTCCCGGAGCGCTCTGCTCAAGCGCTGCATTTTGATTTTCTGGAGGCCGAGCGGTAAATCAAGCCGCTAGTGGCCATCGGCCCCTTGTTGGGGGCCAGAGTGTTTTCTTGATCGGCAAAGCCGTCGTCTGCTCTTTTGTAATCGACGTATCGGTTGGCAGAGAAGGCGACGGCGACACGCTCCAAGGGCATTGGATCGCGGGTTTTCGAGGGCGCTGATTGCGGCTAAGGCATTCGGTGGACGTGGCCCGTCGGGCGGGTTATTGTCTTCAAACGCTGCAATAAGGGCTGGCCAATGCTAATTGCGATAAAAAAGATGGGGTCATTGGGCGTGGAAGGAAACCCCGTCAGGGTTCGCCGGCAAATAGAGCTTTGTAACCAGCTTGGCCTGTTCGGCACGTTGGCCACTATCCCCTATCAACTGTTCTATATTGGCTACGACCTCGACTTCTATCGCGGCATTTTTGCGGCTAATCTGCTGTTCATGGTGGGCTACCTGTCGGTGTTGCCGCTTAACCATTGCCGACGCTATAGAAGCGCTAGAAAGTTGCTGGTCGTGAATGTGTGTATCCAGCTGTTCGTCGTGACGCTTTTCATTAGCGCTGAAGCCGGCGTGCACCTTTTTTACTTTTGTTTAGCGTCGATTCTGGTGTTTCTGTTCGAGCAGCTACGGGTAGGTACTTACCTGGTGCTGATGACCCTGGTCGGCGCGCTCTACATTGCCGCTCACTTCATGTTTCCACCGGCGGTGGCGCTCACGCCGGTGCCATCGCCCTGGGTCGATGTCATGTACGCCGCTAGCGTCGCGGGTGTGCTGTCTTTGCAGGCTGGGCTTTTGTATCTGCTGCTTCAGCAGATCGACAGTGCCGAAGATGAGCTGACGCACAAAAACGAGCATCTCGAGGCGCAGAGTAATACCGACCCTTTGACCGGGTTGGCGAACCGGCGGCTGCTCGATCGAACGCTCGAACGGGAGTGGTCGAGGCTGGCGTTTCAGGCGGGGGAGCTATCGCTGATCATGTGCGATGTCGATCACTTCAAAAGCTTCAACGATCGTTACGGCCACGGAGAGGGAGACGAGTGCCTGGAGCGGATCGCCGCGACACTCGAGCTTACGTTCGCCCGGCCGACGGACCTGGTGGCGCGCTATGGGGGTGAAGAGTTCGCCTGCGTGCTGCCCTTTACCGATGAGCAAGGTGCTCGTTATCTGGGCAACAAGATCGTCGAAGCGGTTCGAGACCTGAATATTTTAAACGCCGACACGCACGCTGGCCGGGTGACCATCAGCGTAGGCGTCTCTAGCGTCGCCCCGGCGTATCTCGAGGCCCGCTCAAAAAACGACAAACAACTGCTCAAATGCGCGGACCAGGCGCTTTACCAGGCCAAGGCCCAGGGCCGCGATCAGGTCGCGTTTTTGGCATGCTCGGCGGCCGAGCGCTCGCCCGAGCGGCCCAGGCCACCGAGTGAAAGACGCAGCACGACGTAATTTTTATCGGCGTCCTTTCTATCGACGTCCTTCCTATCGACGTACTCCTCATTATCGTTCATTTGCTCGGCTTGGTATCAAGAACCCCCGTGCCAGGCCGATAAAGTCTGATTGGGGGAGCGATTGCCGGTGTCGGACGGTCGTCGCTTCCCCGTTACCGTTGCCTCTCATTTTAAGTATTTATCCCCCCCGTTTTTTGAAAGCGTTTTACCGAGCCGCGCAAGCGCCGAACGCAACCAAAAAACCGTAAAGGGTCGTTTAACGCCGCAACGGAGCTTAAGCCCATGCTGGATGTAGTAATGAAGTGTTGGTCGCCGGGAGTGGCGGGCAATTCGACTCGGCTGCGCCGGCAGATAGAGCTTTGCAACCAGCTCTGTTTGTTCTGCATCGTGGCCACTTTGCCGTACCAACTCTTCTACATGCTTTACGATGTCGCCTTTTATCGTCCCATTTTGCTCATGAGCACGTTGTTCGTCGTAATCTGCCTTGTCATCATGTTCCTTAACCACCGGCGACGGTATAACGCCGCCAGAAACACGTTGGTCGCCGTTCTTGCCGTGTATCTGCTGCTCAAAACGTCCTTTTTAGGAGCCGACTCCGGGGTGCCTCTCTATTATTTCGCACTGGCGGGCGTGCTGATATTTTTGTTTCCTCACTTTACCTGGCAAACCTACGGCGTGATGATGGGGGGCTGCGGCGCACTTTACGTCATCGCGCATTTCGTGTTCGCAAGCCGCTCGTTTACGCCGATACCCGCGCCCTGGACCGACATCATGTATGGGGTCAGCGTGACGTGCGTATTGGTGATGTTGGGCGTACTGCTTTATCTTTTTCGACATCAGATCGAGCAAGCCGAAGACGAGCTAACGCTGACCAATCAGGCGCTGCTAACGCTTAGCAGTACCGATCCACTGACCGGGCTTGCCAATCGGCGAGTAATGCACGAAACGCTCAAACGGGAGTGGCGAAGGCTGACGCGAAAGCCCAACGCGCTCTCTATCATCATGTGCGATGTGGACCACTTCAAGCAGTTCAACGACCACTACGGCCATAACGCCGGGGATGACTGCTTGCGGCGCATTGCCCGCGTCCTGGAGGGGGCCGTGTCGCGCTCCTCCGATTTAGTCGCCCGCTTTGGCGGTGAAGAGTTCGTGTTTATCCTGCCGGGCATCAATGAAAAGCATGCTCGCCATCTAGGCGAAAAACTGTGCAAGGCGGTACGTGCGCTCGATATCCCCAACGCGGGTACGGCTTCGGGGTGGGTGACGATCAGCCTCGGCATAGCCAGCCTTGATCCCGCCAATTGCCCGATTCAGCGTACCAATACCGGGGAGGGGCTTTTGAACATGGCCGACAAGGCGCTTTATCGGGCGAAAGACAACGGCCGTAACCGGGTCGAGTTTTTGCCCTACCCACGCACTGACACACGCTAACGGAGAAAGAATGCAGATTGCGCTTTATCAGGTAGACGCCTTCGCCACAAAGCCCTTCGAAGGCAACCCGGCGGCGGTATGCCCGCTGGATACGTGGCTCGACGACAGCGAGCTTCAAGCGATCGCCGCAGAGAACAACCTGTCCGAAACCGCTTTTGTTGTACCGCTGGAGGCGGGCTACCACCTGCGCTGGTTTACCCCCTCCGTCGAGGTGGATCTATGCGGCCATGCGACCCTGGCCGCCGCCTGGGTGATTTTCAACGAGTTGGGCGATACGCGCGACGTTCTTCATTTTGAGACGCGCAGCGGCGTGCTGATCGTGCGCCGGGAAGGTCAGGCGCTGGCCATGGATTTTCCGGCCAAAACGCTTGCGCCTTTCGACCACCATGACGAGGTAGCCGCCGTGCTTGGTGGTATCGAACTCGAAGCGCTTTTGATCGCCGATGATATCGTGGCGGTGGTGCGAGACGCGGCCGCGACCGAAACTCTCGAGCCGGATATGCAGTTGCTGAAAAAACTGCCCGGGCGGGGCCTGGCGGTCACCGGTCAAGGGGAGGAGGTGGACTTCATCTCCCGCTGGTTTGGCCCCAACGTCGGCGTGGAAGAAGACCCGGTCACGGGATCGGCGCACACCGCGCTTGCGCCTTACTGGGCCGAACGGCTGGGTAAGCCCTTACTGACCGCCCGCCAGGGCGGCGCGAGAAAAGGCGAGCTTGGCTGCACCGTTCAAGGCGAACGCGTGGTGATCAAGGGCCGCGTAGCACCATATTTGAAAGGCATGATCACCCTCGGCGAGCGTTAAGCGGCCATGTAAGTATCTTAAGAAGCCGGAAAGTAAAAAGGCCGTTCGCGGATGCGCGAACGGCCTTTTGCTTGGCTTTTTACGCCTCTTCGAGCCCGTCGACGAGCAACACCCGGTAGTCCGCGCCTTGGAAACGGTGCTTGCGCGCCGCCTGGTAGGCGGGGCTTTGGTACCAGGCGCGGGCGGCGTCCATATCCGGGAAGCGCAGAATCACCGCGCCTTCCATGTCGCTGCCTTCCATCACTTCAAAATCGCCGTAAAACGCCAGCGGCTCCGGGTCGTGGCCTTCGCGGGCAGCCTGGGCTTTCTCTGCGTAGCGGGCCAGTTCTTCGGCGTCGTGGGTGCGTTCACGGATCAGTACGACATAAGCGGACATTCGATTCTCCTGTTGTGGGCCGGCGCTTAGGAAAGCTTTTTCAAAAGCGCTTGAGCGGTGGCCTCAGAAGAGCCCGGGTTCTGGCCGGTGATCAACAGGCCGTCTTCTACCACGTAGACGCCCCAGTCGTCGCCCTTGCTGTACTCACCGCCGTGCTGCTTGAGCATGTCTTCGACCAAAAACGGCACGACGCTGGTCAGGCCCACGGCGTCTTCTTCGCTGTTGCTGAAACCGGTCACCTTACGGCCCGTCACGAGCGGCTTGCCGTCGCTGCCCTTCACGTGGCGCAGGACACCCGGCGCGTGGCATACGGTAGCCACCGGCTTGTGGGCGGCCATGGCGTCTTCGATCAGTTTGATCGAGTCCGCGCTCTCGGCCAGATCCCAAAGCGGGCCGTGGCCGCCGGGATAGAACACGCCGTCGAACTGGGAGAGGTCGACATCGGCCAGTTTGTGCGTGTTGGCCAGCGCCTTTTGCGCTTCGTCGTCGGCCTCGAAGCGGTGGGTGGCGTCGGTTTGGGCATCCGGTACGTTGCTGTTAGGGTCGAGCGGCGGTTGGCCGCCGGCCGGGGAGGCCAGTGTCAGCGTCGCGCCGGCGTCCAGAAAGGTGTAATAGGGCGCCGCCAGTTCTTCCAACCAGAAGCCGGTTTTGTTGCCGGTATCGCCCAGCTGGTCGTGCGAAGTAACTACCAAAAGAATATTCATCATTGAATCCTTTAAAGGTTGGGGCTGGTTTAGCCGGTTGAATAAGGCCGTTGATTTAATAAAGCGTAGGTGGCATTGAGGGCGGCCTCCAGCGGTACGTCGTCCCGCGTGATCTTGGCGCGCAGGCTGGCACCCAGCCACAGGTGGTAAAGCGTGGCGGCCAGTGCCTGGGCATCGCCCTGAACGCTTTCGGGCAAGCCAAGTGAACTATCCGCCGTGGCCGCGTCGATAGCCAGTGCCAAACGGTCGATCACAGCGTCGGTGCCACGCTCGAGCACGTGGCGCATGTTCTCGGAAAGATCACTCACTTCCGCGGCCAGTTTGACCGCCAGGCATTTGCTGTTCGGCGCATCGAAGCGTTGGGTATCGCGCCAGTGATGCCAGTAGCTCAAAAGCCGCTGGGCGTTGGACGCACCGGGCTGGGCCAAGCGCTCTTCGAGCTGCGCGAGGTAGCCTACGAAGTACTCTTCCAGTAGCGCTTCGCCAAACGCCTCCTTGGAGGAGAAGTAGTGGTAAAAGGAGCCCTTGGGTACGCTGGCGGCTTTGAGAATTTCATTGAGGCCCACCGCCGCAAACCCCTTGCCGCCAATGATGCTCTGGCCGGTGGTAAGAATGCGTTGCCGGACATCGCCGGTAATAGGTGTCATGGTCATGGCGTTAGACTACTCTTCATTAGACCAGTCGTCTAGAGGGGCTGAGTTTTTTGCCAACACCCGCCTCGACAAAAGCGGCTTATCGTGTGGGCTTCCAAAGGGTAGACAGCGTTCCGCCAATGGGGTCACCGGCGGGCAAGGTCACGGCGGCGATACGCTTTTGGGCCGCCTCCAGCCTGGCCGGGTCGCCCCGTTCCAGGTCCGACGCCTGGTTTGGTGGGTAGGCGCCGACCATGCAAAAGCCGTCGCTATCCTCCAGGCAGGCATGGCCGGTACCGGCGGGCAGCACCAGCACGTCACCGGCTTCGAGCGTCACCTCGGGCCCGTTGGGCCCACCCAGTTGCGCCCGGGCTTGGCCGCGAAAAACGCCCAACGCCTCGTGGGCATTGGTGTGGAAGTGCTGAAAATCATACAGGTGGTAACGCCAGGACGGCGGCCAGCCGTTTTGTTCGAACATGGCCTCGAATTCACGCGCGCAATCTTCGCTGTCGCTATGATCCACCACATTGCGATAAAGCAGCACCGGCAGCGGCGAGTTGGGAAACCCCGTGGCTTCGTCGCCCTCCAGGTAGAGTTTTTCGGGTTGCGGTGGAGTCATCATCGCCTCCTGAGGCAGTCGCTAAAAAAGAAGCAGCTAAAGGGAGCGTAGCAGTGTGTTGGCGCTACTGCTTCGTTTGAATATTGCCCAGGTCTTTGGTGCTAAACCGCTTGTGCGGCTAATCAGTGAATGTGCATAAGCGTTTTAAACGCGATCTGAAAAGACGCTGTGAGCGGGACTATGGCCTACCTCTAAGCGTGGTCGGCCTTGGGTCGTGCTATAGACTAAAGTTGAGGATGCGGGATCGCTCGCCGGGCGGCGTTACTTGGTACGCTAGCTGTAGCAGCGTAGGCGTTAGATGTGCAGTCACTTCCTTGTTTCCCGTATCGAGAGTTAAGGCGAATTCATGATCATTTCCAGCCCTTCGGATTACCGGCAAGCCGCCAAGCAGCGCGTTCCTCGCTTTCTTTTCGACTACCTCGATGGCGGCTCGGTCACCGAGAGCACGCTGCGCGGCAACGTCGAGGCGCTGCAGGGCATTCCGCTGCGCCAGCGCGTGCTGAAAGGCGGCGGCACGCCCACGCTGGATACCGATATTCTGGGGAGCACGTGGAAGATGCCGGTCGCACTCGCCCCGGTGGGCGCCACCGGCCTGTACGCCCGGCGCGGCGAAGTACAGGCGGCGCGCGCCGCCGAGAAGGCGGGCATTCCCTACACGCTCTCGACGGTCTCGGTCTGTTCAATCGAAGAGGTCGCCCGGGAGGCCCACGGCGAGCAGTGGTCGCAGCTTTACGTCTTGAAAGACCGCGGCTTCATGAAAAACGCCCTGGAGCGCTCCTGGGAGGCGGGCATGAAGACGCTGGTGTTCACCGTGGACATGCCGCTGCCCGGCTCGCGCTACCGCGACCGCCGCTCGGGTATGTCCGGGCCCAACGCCAAACTGCGCCAGTACGCCCAGGCGATTACCCACCCGCAGTGGGCGTATGACGTGGGGCTTAAGGGCAAGCCGCTGTCGTTTGGCAACATCGAAGCCTACACCGGGCGCAAGATGGGCATGGAAGATTACATGGGCTTTTTGGCCAAGAACTTCGACCCCTCGATCAGCTGGGACGAACTGGCCTGGATTCGCGAAAGCTGGAAGGGCAAGCTGATCATCAAGGGCCTGCTGGATAAAGACGACGCCCGCGAGGCCCAGCGCATGGGCGCTGATGGCATCGTGGTCTCCAACCACGGCGGCCGCCAGCTCGACGGCGCGATCTCCACCGCCCAGGCGCTGCCCCACATCGTCGAGGAAGTGGGCGACGAGCTGACCGTGCTGGCGGACTCCGGCGTGCGCTCAGGGCTCGACGTGGTGCGCATGCTGGCCCTCGGCGCCAAGGGGGTGCTGCTGGGCCGCGCCTACGCCTACGCGCTGGCCGCCCGGGGCGAGGCCGGCGTTTCGCATCTTCTGGAACTGATCGCCGCGGACATGCGCGTGACCATGACGCTGATCGGCGCCAACTCCCCCGCCGAGATCAACCAAAGCCACCTGGACGCGGTGGTGAAAGAGCTCAAGATGAGTGAGTAAGTGGTTGGTCGAAGCATCTTAAATTTAATTTGAACCTCCTGTGGTGGCAGCCATCCAAAGGCCAGATTCTTCGAGGTTTTTCGCTTGGCGAACACCTCGAAGGGCATTATGCAGGCTCTGCAATGAGTCTGACGGGCCTCTTGCGAAGTGGTCGTTTTACTATCGATAAGGAGTGTTGAGCCGTGCTGCACAACGTTAAACCGCTAAAAAAGTGCCTGCCATTTGTCATGCTGGGCGTCGCTGTCTCGGTGCCTGCTTTCGCGCAGACCCTGGACCCATCCGACCCTGACGATATGGCCGAAATGCAGCAGCAGATGGTCGAGATCGCGCTCATGCAGCCTGGTGCTACCACCACGAGTGACGGCGCCACCTTACCGCTTTACCCGGATGCCGAGGTTCGGGTCCATTTCACCGACCCAAGCGTTATCCCCAGCATGGATGGCGGGACCCTGGGTGAAGATGCGCTGCCGACGATCATGATGGCGTCCGAGGATTCCGTTGCAGAGGTCACCGACTTTTATGAAGAGCAGCTCGACGGCTTTACGCGGCTGGACTACGAGGCAGAAGGCGTGACCTTCGGGAAAGGGTTGCCGGAGGACTTGAGCCCGATGGAGTTCGAGCGCTGGGCCAACCTCGTGCCGTACCATGAGCACGTGTCCATTTACGAACAGTCCGGCGAGACGATCATCGAAATGGCCTACCAGCCGGAGTAACGCAGCGCCCTTCGTGACCCATAAACGCCCTTCTCGAGCCGGTCGAGAAGGGTGTTTTGCATTTAATGCCCTGCAGCCGCGGGGTAGCGTGGTTTGCCTAGAAGTCGTAGCGCAGCGTGGAGGAGATGCTGCGCGGCTCGCCGTACACGCCGTAGCCGCCCACGTGGCTGTAGTACTTCTCGTCGAAGAGGTTTTTCAGGTTGACCTGCAGGCTAAGGTCCGAGGTGAACTGGTAGCGTCCGAACAGGTTGGTCAGGGTGTAGCTTCCCTGCTCGAACTCGCTGGGCAGACCCGCCGGGGTGGTCAGGCCGTTGGCGACCAGGCTGCTTTGCCAGTTCACGCCCCCGCCCAGGGTCAGCTCCCGGTGTTGGGGTACGCTGTAGCTTGCGAAAAGGTTGAACAGCGAACGCGGCTGGTCGATGTTGAGGACGTCTTCGTCGTCCTTGGCGGTGAAGTGGGAGTAGCCCAGGGTCATGTCCAGGTCCTCGGTCACCGCGCCGCTAAGCTCTACTTCGAAGCCTTCGCTGACCACGCCGTCCACACCGGTGTAGAAGGTTTCGGTTTGGCCCGGCGCCATGGGCAGGGCCGCGGCGACGTTGTCCTGCTCGATGCGAAATATCGAGGCCGAGCCGTTCAGCAAACCGTTGAACCAGGCGGCCTTGAGACCGGTTTCGTAACTTTTGCCCACTACCGGGTCCAGGTAGGTGCTGGCGGGGTCGCGGAAATCCTGGGGCTCGAAGATTTCGGTGTAGCTTGCAAACGCGGAGTAGGTGTCGTTGAAGTCATACACCAGGCCGCCGTAGGGAGTGACTTCGTAGGTGCTTTGGCTGTCATTGCTGCGCGCGGTTTGGGTCATGCCGCTCCATTCGGTGTAGCGCGCCCCGGCTATCAGGGTGAGCGGGTCGGCCAGTGAAAAGCGCGCGGCGGTGTAAACGGCTTTTTGCCGCGTGCTGGCCGCCTCGGAGGGTGTGAAGGGCGCCCAGCCTTCATTGGGCGCCGCCCCGTTGTAGCGGTTGAAATCATCGGCCTCGAAGCCGTCGATGAAGGTGTTCTCGTAGTCGTTGGTTTGCTCGCTGTAGTTGGCGCCGACGACCAGCTCGTGCTCGCGGCCCAGCAGCGTGAAGGGCCCGCTTGCCTGGGCATCGACGGAGTCGACTTCGCGCTGGCCGCGGTTCCAGCCGGTATAGAAGGACACGCCACTGCCATCCAGCCGGTCGGGCAGGGTGCCTTCCACGTAGGGGTAGGCCAGTTTACCGTCCATATCGGTCTCTTCATGGGTGCCCACCACGCGCACCTGCCAGTCGTTGTCGAAGCGGTGGCTTAGCTCGGCGAAGACTTTTTCCGACTCGAAGTCGTAGTAGGACCAGTCCGGCGCTACGCTGAACGAACGCGAGTAGTCGGTGCGGGTGCCATCGCTGTACCAAAGCGGCAGCCCGCCCCAGGTGGGCGAAGAAGTGTGACTGTCCTGATAATCGAAGCCCAGCGAAAGTGTCGTGTTGTCGGTGACGTCGGCGTCGACCACCCCGTAGCCGAAGGTGCGGCGCTTGTCCTGGCGGTCCAGGTGCGCGCCGCCCTCTTCATAGCCGCCGATAAAACGGGCGCGCACGTCGCCCGAGGCGCTCAGCGGCGTGGTTAAATCCACGGTGCTACCGCGCTTGTCCCAACTACCCAGCGTACCGGAAACCGAGCCTTCGAATTCGCGGCTATCGGCGCGTTTGCGTACGAAGTCGACCGAGGCCCCCGGGTTGCCCGAGCCGGTCACCAGTCCGTTGGCGCCGCGAATGACTTCGACGCGATCGTAAATCGCCGTATTGAGCCGGCCCTCGCCGAAATACCAGCGGCTGTCCCGGTTGAGGGTCGGGATCCCGTCATACTGGTAGCTGTTGATCCGAAAACCGCGGGAGTAAAAGCCGACGCGTTCGCTGTCGATAGGGCGCGCGGCGATACCGGTGGTATTGGCCAGCACGTCTTCGATGGAATCGAGGTTTTGGTCGCGAATGCGCTGCTCGGTCACGATACTGATCGCCTGGGGCAGCTCTTTTTGGCTAAGCGTCAGGCCCGTGCCGGCGGTGGTGCTTCTACGTGTGTAGCCAACGTTTTCGTAGAGGTTGGTGCCAATCACCGTCACGGTTTCGAGTGCCTGAACGTCGTTATCGGTTTGCGCCATGGCGTTACCGGCGCCTAGCAGGCTTACGCAGGTTAGCGCCGAAACCGCCGTGTAGACGGCAAAAGGTGCGGTTTTCATAGGATCCCTTGAGCGAGCGTTATATGCCTTATAAACAGGCGTTATATCTATGGCTACGCTGGATCATATAAAAACGGTTATCTTATGTAAATCTACATGAGAATTATTTATATTTAATTTTTATGAAGTTCTTTTAGCTCCCGTCCTCTAATCACTGCTGATAAAGCGTTTGAATGATTTGGCAGTGGGCGGTGTCGCCCCCACGGCACTGGCCGATCACCTGGCGAAGCTCGCCTGCCAGGGACTCGAGCGCCTTGATGCGCTCTTCCAACTGCGCCAGGTGGCGGCTGGCGATGGCATCCACCGCGGCGCAGTCGTTGTTGGGCTGGTCGGAAAGCGCCAGCAATTCTTGAATGGTAGAAAGGTCGAGGCCCAGGTGGCGGCCGTGGCGAATAAAGTTGATACGCTCGAGCGAGGCCTGGCTGTAAAGCCGATAGCCCTGCTCACCCCGGGCAGGGGGCGTGATGAGCCCACGCTTTTCGTAATGGCGGATACTCTCTGGCGAGCAGCCGGTCTGTTTGGCGATTTCTCCGATACGGTAGGACGGTTTCATTGGCTTGACCCTGTAATGGTTACAGGGTTTATCTTGGTGCATATCTACTCGGTCCACCAGCGGGAGACGACGATGGAGATGATGACGAGTTTGCTAAGCGTTGCACTAAGCGCGGCGCCTTGGCTTTTGCTGGGGCTGTTCGTGGCCGGGCTGGTCAAAGCCTGGCTTTCCGAGCGCTTGCTGATGCGCTGGCTGGGCGGTTCGGGCCTTGGCAGCATTCTGCGTGCTTCGATCATCGGCATGCCGCTACCGCTTTGCTCCTGCGGCGCCATTCCCACGGCGATGGCACTTCACCGCGGCGGGGCCGGGCGCGGGCCCACTACGTCGTTTTTGATCAGCACCCCCGGCGTCGGCGTGGACTCGATTTTTCTCACCAGCGCGCTACTGGGGCCTTTAATGGCGCTTTTGCGCGTGCTAGGGGCACTAGTCACCGCGATCGTGACGGGCATTTTGGTCAGCCTGACCGGTGAGCGGGCCGCGCCCGCTGCGCCGGTTTCGAGCTGCTGCGCCTCGGGTGGGTGTGGCTCGGCGCCTAAAGAAGCCAACCCGCCCGGTGGCTTACGGGCCGGGCTTCGCTACGCGTTCAGCGATTTGCTGGATGACTTCAGTGTCTGGATATTTGCAGGGCTCCTGCTGGCCGGCGTGCTCATGACCTGGGTCTCGCCCGAGGCGCTCGCCCGGTTTTCCGGCGGGCCCTTGGCACTGGGTTTGATGGCGATTATCGGTATTCCGCTTTACGTATGCGCGGCGGCGGCCACGCCTATCGCGGCCGGGCTTTTAATGGCAGGCATCACCCCGGGCATGGCGCTGGTCTTCTTGCTGGCCGGCCCGATTACCAGCCTGGCAACGCTGGGCGTTTTCCGCCGTGAGCTGGGTAGCCAAGCGCTGGCAGTTTACCTGGCGGCCATTTTGGTGGTCACGGTGCTGATTGGTTGGGGCGTGGATATTTTGCTGGCGTGGACCGGGTTCGACCCGGTTAGCCAAGCGGGGCAGGTTCAGGCGCTTTTGCCCCCGGCGCTCGAGTGGGCGGCGCTGCTGGTGCTTGCGTTTTTCGCGCTGCGTCCGCTTCGCCGGCGAGCGCTGGGGTTCTAAACTAAATTTGCCCCGTGATCGAGATGGCCTCAATCGTCGTTGCGTGACTCGACCGGGGCCGGGGTGATGTCGATGGGTTCGCGCTCGCTCAGGCGGCGCTGGTCCAGCGTCTCGTGGGCGATGCGGTAGCAGTCCTCGATATGTTTGTTGCCCATATACTTCATGGCGGTATAGCTGATACTGCCCGCTACGGCGCTACCGATGATCGGTACGAACTTCGAGGCCCCCTTGGTGGCCACCTTGAAGCCCATTTTCTGCAGCAGGTTGATGACCAGCTTACGGGTGATGTACTTGCCGGCCATCTGGCTGCCCGTATTCGAAATCGCGGTCATCATCATTACCTTGGATTCGGTATCGAGTTCGTCGATCTGCTCGGGGGTCAGGCCGAACTGCTCGTTGATTTGGGGAATCAGACGCAGCAGGATCGCCACGTCGGAGCCGATATCCAGCCCCGGAACGGGGATCACGGCGGCCCCGGCGGAAAGGGTCGAACTGCGTTTCACCTTCTTCTGGCAGACCCGTTTAATGGCCTCGAGATCTTCGATTGTTTCGATCATGGCAGGTTTCTCCTTGAGTCTGCATTGCAAGCACGCGCATCGCTGCTTTCCTTGCGGCTCGTTACCCTTGGCTTAGGCGCTCGGATGAACGTTTGGGCTGCAGGATTAAGCCCTTGCACGAACGTATTATTCAACGTCCGGGAATAAGAGCGTAGTCAATATGGGCACGCCTTACACCATAATACGCACCGGTGACGCCTTTGCTAACGACCACCGGGTTATCACCCGGGCTTGGCATCGCGATCGATGAAGACCGGCTCAAGGCGCTGAAGCTCGATATCTAAAGGGGAGAAGGGAAGCAGAGGGGAAAAACAGAGGGGAAAGGCAGGAATGCCCGGCGAGGGTGGCTCGCCGGGCAAGGGGCTTATGACTCGGACGTGTCCGCGTCGGGATCTTGCTCGTCGGGTGCTTCTGTGTCTGCTTCCGGGGCGTCTTGTAGCGTTTGCTCCGAGGTATCTTCATCTTCCTCAGAAGCCGACGGCTCGTCAGCGCTTTGCTCAGAGGCGGTCACCGGCGGGTTGTCCGGGGTAATCCGCCACACCACGTTGGTCAGGTCATCGGCGACGATGACCGCGCCATCCGGGGCCACGGTAACGCCGACCGGGCGACCCAGGGCGTTGCCGTCTTCGGTCAAAAAGCCGCTGGCGAAATCGACCGGGTCACCGGCGGGGCTGCCGTTCTCGAACGGGATGAACACCACCTTGTAACCGACCGGATCGGCGCGGTTCCAGCTACCGTGTTCACCAACGAACACGCCGTCGGCGTAGTCATCGCCTACCTCGGGGATCGAGAAGGCGACCCCCAGGGGCGCGACGTGGGAGCTCAGGCTGTAGTCCGGGGCGATCGCGGCGTCGACCAAATCCGGCTTTTGCGGCTGCACGCGCGGGTCGACGTGTTGGCCCCAGTAGCTGTAGGGCCAGCCGTAAAAGCCGCCTTCCTGCACCGAGGTGAGGTAGTCCGGCACCAGGTCCGGGCCCAGCTCGTCACGCTCGTTGACCACTGCCCAGAGCTGGTCGGTCTCCGGTTGAATGGCGAAGTCGGTGGGGTTTCGCAGGCCCGTGGCGTAGGGGCGGTGAGCCCCGGTCTCGGCGTCGATTTCCCACACCTCGGCCCGGTTCACCTCGGCGTCCATTCCGCGCTCGGTGATGTTGCTGTTCGAGCCGATGCCCACGTAGAGATACTCGCCATCGGCGCTTGCGACCATCGCCTTGGTCCAGTGATGGTTGATCTCGGCGGGCAGTTGGGCAATCACTTCCGGGGCGCCCTCGGCCTCGAGCTGGCCCTCTTCGTAATCGAAACGTACCAGCGCATCCTGGTTGGCCACGAACAGACCATCGTCGATCAACGCGAGCCCGTAAGGCGCGTTGAGGTCTTCGGCAAAGATGGACTGCTCGTAGGTGCCGTCGCCGTTGGGGCGCAAAATCGTCAGGCGGTCGCCGCTTTCGACCGAGGTGTTGCCCTGGCTTTTGATGTAGCCGGCGATGACATCCTTGGGCTTGAGCTGCGGGGCGTTACCGCCGCTGCCTTCCGCCACCAGGATATCCCCGTTAGGCAGCACGATGGTTTGGCGCGGCACCATCAGATCGGTGCCGATGGCGGTAATCGTATAGCCCTCGGGCACGGTGGGCTTTGCATCGCCCCATTCGGCGGGCTCGGGAACGGTCATGTCCGGCAGCAAGCCGCGCTCGGGCTCGGGCAGGGTCGGGTTGGGGCCATAGGGCTGTTCGACGTCGGCGGCGTTGACGCCGGTGGCCACTAAAAGCGCGGAAAGCGGGGTTAAATATTTGAGACGAAAGACATTCATGAAGCTACTCCAACAGCGCGCGTACGGGTAAAACCCAAAAAAATCGCTACCAGGCTCAGCAGAGTGATCACCACCGATAGCACGAGCCCGGTGGGCATCATCGCCCAGGCATCCCTGGCGTGGACGAGCGCGTTAACCAGGCCCAGCGCCCAGGTCACGACCAAAAGCGCCAGGTAAAGAAAGGAGCGCGTCGTGCGGTGGTCGGCGCGGAACAAGCCGATTAAAGCGGCGAGAATCGCGAAGCCGTTGAAGATCAGTCCCCCTGCGATCAGCCAGGAGGCAAAGGTTGCCCACTGAATATGGTAGCTCGACGAGTAGGCGTAGTCGGTGAGCGCCGCCCCCAAAAAAAGCGGTAGCATACCGGCCAGCAGTACGGCGTGAAGCGGGTGGATCCCGCTACGGTAAGTAGGGTGTGCAGATGCCTGCATGGTGCGCTCCTCCTTGATGAATGACCCGATGCGGTTGCCGCTTGGGAAGACCGCGTTCCAGACGGGCTCGTGGTTTGCCGCTCTATGAGCCGTTAGGCTGAGTATAGGAGACGTTTAGCGAGCTTAGAAAGCTTTCCTTGTCGTCACGCTCTTTTACCGAGCCAGCCGCGCCCTGGTAAAAGCATGGGACTACGTCTATTTTTTCGATAATTGACAAAAATGCGTTTTCATGAAAACGCCTAGCCTTCTTTTTCTGTCCGTAAAACAACGTAATGAACTAATGTCTAACATAAAAGAAAATCGTTTATAATCAAATTTATAAACCAAATTAGCCGGCTTTTTCGGATTTTTGTATTGTTTTTTCCAATGCCCCCGATAGGATGCCAAAAAGAACATGGTATTTTCGGAATTGAAAATACCGTCGCTTCCGGTTGCACCGCGCGGGCAGGGCGGGTGAAGCAATAAACCCAAAAGAAGTAATAAACCCAAAAGTTGGATAACGATGTTTGCAACCATTTTTCTACACGAAATCGCCGGCACGGCCATCCTGACGCTTCTGGGCTGCGGGGTCGTGGCCAATGTGCTGCTCAAGGGCACCAATGGCAACGGAAGCGATAGCATCGTTATCTTTTTCGGCTGGGGGCTGGCGGTGTTTTGCGCGGTATACGTTGCCTTCGATACCGGGGCGCATATCAACCCGGCGGTAACCATCGGTTTATTGATGAGCCCGGCCAGCGAGTACGCGCCAGGCATTCCCGTGACCGCGATGACGACGTTGGCCTACCTGATCTCTGAAGTGATCGGCGCCTTTTTGGGAGCGCTCGTGTGCTATTTGGCCTACAAAAAGCATTATGATGCCACCGAACAGGCCCCGGCTATTTTGGCGACGTTCTCCACGGGCCCGGCGATCCCCGCGTTGGGGTGGAACCTGGTCACCGAGATTATCGGTACCTTCGTGCTGATCTTTGTCATTATCATGTTCGGTAACACCCCGTCCGGGCTTGGGCCGCTTGCAGTGGCGCTGCTGGTGGTCTCGATCGGCGCCTCGCTTGGGGGCCCCACCGGCTACGCGATCAACCCGGCGCGGGATCTGGGTCCGCGCATTGCCCACGCGCTGCTTCCCATCAAACACAAGCAGGGTAGCAATTGGGCCTACGCCTGGGTCCCGGTCCTGGGGCCATTGATCGGCGCCTCGCTTGCCGGGCTGGCCGCTCACGTTTACTAATTCGTTTACACTTTACCGTTACTTTCTTAACTAAACGCCAACGCTTGAGAGGCATTTCATGAGCCAGAAAAAATACGTTCTCGCGATCGATCAAGGCACCACCAGCTCACGGGCAATGCTATTTGATCATGAAGGCCACGTTGCCAGCATGGCCCAGCACGAGTTCGAGCAGATCTTTACCAAACCCGGCTGGGTCGAGCACTGCCCGCGGGAGATCATGACCAGCGTGCTCACCACGCTGACCGAGGTGATCAACCAAAGCGGCGTGGACGTAACCGAAATCGCGTCCATCGGTATCACCAACCAGCGCGAAACCACGGTGGTGTGGGACAAAAATACCGGCCAGCCGGTGCACAACGCTATCGTTTGGCAGTCGCGCCACTCCGCCGAAATCTGCGACGAGCTTCGCGAGGCCGGCCACGCCGACATGATTCGTGAGAAAACGGGCCTGGTGATCGACGCCTATTTCTCAGCCACCAAGCTCAAGTGGATTTTCGAGAACGTAACGGGCGTCAAGGAGAAAGCCGAGAAGGGCGATCTGCTATTCGGCACGATCGATTCCTGGCTTGTGTGGAATTTGACCGGCGGCAAGGTGCACGTCACCGATGTCAGCAACGCCTCGCGCACCATGCTATTCAATATTCGCGATCGCCAGTGGGACCCGGAGCTTCTGGAGCTCTTCGGCGTGCCGGCCTCAATGATGCCGGAAGTAAAATCCTCCAGCGAAGTGTACGGTCAGATTCAACCGAAGTACCTGGTAGGCCAGGAGATTCCCATTGCCGGTATCGCCGGCGACCAGAACGCGGCGCTGTTCGGCCAGGCCTGTTTCGAGCCGGGTATGGCCAAGAACACCTACGGCACCGGTTGCTTTACCCTGATGAACACCGGCACCACCGCCACGCCCTCCAAGAACGGCCTTCTGACCACGGTCGCCTGGGAAGTGGACGGCACTCTGGAGTACGCCCTGGAAGGCAGTGTGTTCGTGGCGGGCTCGGTCATTCAGTGGCTGCGCGATGGTATGCGCATGCTGGGCAAGGCATCGGATTCGGAAGCCTACGCAACCCGCGCCAAGGATAACGACGGCGTTTATATGGTGCCTGCGTTTACCGGCCTGGGCGCACCGTATTGGAACTCCAACGTGCGCGGCGCCATGTTCGGGCTCTCACGGGGGACCCAAAAAGAGCACTTCATCCGTGCGGCGGTCGAGTCGCTGGCCTATCAGAGCACCGACGTACTCAAAGCCATGCAGGCCGACGCCGGGCTCGACCTGAGCGAACTGCGCGCCGACGGCGGGGCGATCGGTAACGACTTCCTCGCCCAGTTCCAGGCCGACATGCTGGGCGTGGACGTACTGCGCTGCGAGGTAAACGAGACTACTGCGCTCGGCGCTGCGTACCTGGCCGGTTTGGCCGTTGGGTTCTGGGCGTCTCGCGAAGAGATCTCCGAGCAGTGGGCCATCGAGCGCCGCTTTACCCCGGAAATGAAGGCGGAAAAACGCGATGCCCTCTACGCCGGCTGGAAACAGGCGGTCAACGCCACCATGGCGTTTCACGTCGAGTCCTGAATAACGGGCTAAACGATGTGCCTAAAAGCCTCTGGTTCGCCCAGAGGCTTTTTCATGTCCGCATCTCAAACGGCGAAGGTAGTGTAAGCGGATGTTCGGCGTAGTATTCTGAAAAACGCCCGATAGCCTAACCCGATAGCCTAAAGAGACGACGCATGAAAAGAGCCGAGCTTTATCGTCAGTTAGCACCGGAGGCGCGCCCGCAGTTAGGGCTTTCCGGCGTTAACCGGGTGATCTGCCTACTCATTCTACTCGCTTCGCTTACGGCCATTTTGGAAACCGAGTCGACGTTACGCGACCCGGCGCCGCAGCTTTTTACCGCGCTGGAGGCGCTGTTTGTCGCGCTATTCACCGTCGAGTATCTGGTCCGGCTTTACGCGGTAGGCGAAAATCCGCGCTATCGCGGAGTGAGGGGGCGGCTTCGCTATATCTTTTCGTTTTGGGCGCTGCTCGATCTTGTGGCTATTTTGCCTTTTTTCATCGGCTTCATACATCATGACAACGCGTTTTTACTGCGCCTTCTACGACTGGTGCGCATGCTACGCTTGGCACGTTTGGGACGCTTTAGTCAGGCTTGGTCGTCGCTTGCTGATGCGTTGAAAACGCGTGCCTACGAGCTGTGGCTAAGTGCAGGCGTCGCCGGGCTTTTGCTGCTGTTCTCTTCGTGCTGCCTCTATGTGGTAGAGGCCGATGTGCAGCCAGAGGCTTTTGGGAGCGTTCCTCGGGCGCTTTGGTGGAGCATCGCGACCTTGACCACGGTCGGCTATGGTGACGTAACGCCGGTCACCGCGCTGGGTAAATCCTTTGCCGGGCTCACGGCGGTGGCGGGTATCGGGCTTATCGCCATGCCCACGGGCATTCTAGCCGCAGCGTTTAGCGAAGCGTTCAGGAAAAAATAAGCGCTATTTCCCTCCGGCAGGAAGACATCGCATTCCACTCACGTGCGCTTCAAGTGCTGACGCAGCCTGGGCAGCGCCCGGGCAATCGGCGGCAGGCGGGTAGCCAGCAGCAGCGTACCGATAGCGGCGTACACGGCCCATTCCTGCATGTCCGCGCGCACCACCCAGAAAAAGTGCAGGAGCATCAAACCCAGAATCGGATAGGCGAGTTTGTGCAGCGTTTTCCAGCGCTTGCCAAGTTTGCGCATGGCGGCGCGATTGGACGTGGCCCCCAGCAGCGCAAGCCCAATGAGCGCCAGCATCCCTACGATGATGTAGGGGCGTTTGACGATCTCGGCGCCCAAAAGCGCCCAGTTGAGCCCGAGTATGAAAAGCGCGTAGCAGCAAAGGTGCAGGCTGGCGTAGGCCAATGTCCAAAGGCCCAGTTGGCGGCGAATCAGCGCAAAGCCCTTCCAGCGGGTGAGTTTGGAAAGTGGGGTCAGGCTAAGCGTTAAAAGCATTAGCCAAAGCCCGCCGATCCCGATATTGAGCAGCAGGTAGCGCCCGGGTTCCGGCCCGGCCGCGTTTTGATACACCTGCCAGCCCCAGTAAACGAGCGGCGCCAACGCGGCTAAAAACACCGCCCCGCGCCATAGTCGCCATTTGCCTTGTCCCGCCATGAATCGCGCCCCGCCCTTAATAGTTGGTCCTTAAATCCATCCCGGCGTAGAGCTTGGCGACTTCGTCTTCGTAGCCGTTGAACATGCGCGTATCGATGTTGTTCGGGCTGAACAGGCTGTTGGGCAGACGCCGTTCGGTGGCCTGACTCCAGCGCGGGTGGTCGACCTGGGGGTTCACGTTGGCGTAGAAGCCGTACTCGTTGGGGGCCAGCAACTGCCAGGAGTTGACCGGCTGCTCTTCGACCAGCGAAATCCGCACGATCGACTTGATGCTCTTGAAGCCGTATTTCCAGGGCACCACCAGCCTTAGCGGCGCGCCGTTCTGGTTGGGCAGCTCGCGGCCGTACATGCCGAGTGCGAGCATCGCCAGCGGGTGCATGGCTTCGTCCAGGCGTAGCCCTTCCACGTAGGGCCAGTCGATCAGCGCAAAGGAGGAGCGCTGCCCGGGCATCTGTTCCGGTTCGACCAGCGTCTCGAAGCGCACGTATTTGGCCTTGCTGGTGGGGTCGGCCCGGCGGATCACACCGGCAAGCGGAATGCCCAACCAGGGAATGACCATCGACCACGCCTCGACGCAGCGCAGCCGGTAGATGCGCTCTTCGAACTGGGAGGGGCTGGCAATATCTTCCAGCGTAAAGCGCCCGCCGTTGTTGACCTCGCCGTCGACCACCACGCCCCAGGGCTCGGTTTGAAGGCTCCCCGCGCGCTTGGCCGGGTCGCTCTTGCCGGTGCCGAATTCGTAAAAGTTGTTGTAGCCGCTGGCGTCGTCAAAGGGGGCCAGCGCGTCCTTGTCCGGGTCCTGGGGCGTGACGGCGCGCCACTCGGTCTGGGCGATTTTTTCATCGAGCCAGGCCGGTGCCTCCCCGCTTGGCACATCGGCGTAGTCTTCGCTTGCCTTGACGTTCCCCGAAAACGCAAGACCCGCGCCCAGGCCCACCACGCCGCCTAAAAAGCGGCGCCGGTTAAGGTAGACGGATTCGGGTGTGACGTCGGATTCGTGCAGGTCACCGGGTTTGGCGATTTTGATCAGCATCGGTATCTCCCTGACGCTAGCCTTTAGGGCGTCGTACCCCAGGGCGCGTTCTGTTCAGTTTTTATGCTTCTAGCCGGGTTGTCTAACCCTTTTAGTCAACGGTGCTTCGATAGGCGGCCAGACGAAAAGTTCGTTGATAACGCCCGGTGCCAGCGGCCTAACCCGCCGCCGCTGTGCTGGCGTTTGGGCGATGGCCGGGCTGGCTCGCCATGGTGTCGGCCAGGCGGTCGAGGGACAGCGCCAGGCGTTCGACCAGCCCGGTTAAAAGCTCGCGGTGGGCAACACTTTCGTTGTCGTGGTTTTTTAGCGCCTTATCGAGCTGCTGGCCGGCCT
The DNA here is from genome assembly GCF_970647075.1 of Vreelandella mediterranea. Classification (NCBI taxonomy): domain Bacteria; kingdom Pseudomonadati; phylum Pseudomonadota; class Gammaproteobacteria; order Oceanospirillales; family Halomonadaceae; genus Vreelandella; species Vreelandella mediterranea. Next base: position 767,589 of record NZ_OZ310198.1, read on the forward strand.
CGAGGATGCCTTGCGGCGCGTGGCCGCGGGCGCTTTGTTCGAACCCCTGGGCGAGGGCGCGCAGCAGCGTTTGATGAGCATGTTGAATGGCCAAGTGAGGCGTGTTGTCGAAACGGTGGCGCAGGCGCAGTGTGGCCGTGCCGATATCGAGCCCGGTAAGCCCCAGGATGAAAAGGTGGCGCTGCTCCTGGGCGAGCATGTCGTCGTGCTGGGCCAGCTGTAAAAGGCGGTCGGCCATATGGCCAATAAAGCGAGTTTCGCTTTGGGTGATCGAGCGCCGCTGCAGGCCGTGTATATCGCGGGAGATAGCGCGGATCAGGCGTCGCCGGCGAAGCCGCGTGCCAAGGCCCGGCAGCAGGCGAAACGCGGTGACCACCGTGGTAAGCCCGATGATGGCTGCCACCGCGCGGTTGGCAAAGCTATCGAAGGAAAAATCCATACCGTTGCCCGGCATGGTGAGCAGGATATTGAAGATGGTGAACGACAGACAGTAGCCCATGGTGGCCGGGTTGGTCGCCCCCAGCAGCCCCAAAAATAGCGGCGTGCCGAAGACCACGGCCATCAGCGGGAAGTCGTGCACTTGGGCGAGCAGCACGTGGCCAAAAATGAATGCGCTGGGAATGGCGGCGAGCATGCCCTTATAGAACATCACGGTGACCGTCACCGGGTTGTCTCGGGTGGCGAAAAACGCCGAGAAGAGCGTGCCCAGCATCATGGCGACCATGGCGCTGTCCCAGGCCGTGACGATCCAGAACGTGGCGAGCCCGGCGAACACAAGCCCGGAGCGCAACCCATTGATGGCGGCGGCCGCACGGTCGCGGTGCCAGGCAAGCGGGCCTGCCTTCAATGTATAGGCGCCGGGTGCGGCGATCGCCTCGCGGGCGTCCAGCATGATCATCGCATGGCCCAGTACTTCGCGCAGGCCCAGACGCAGGCGGCGGTCCAACGGGCTTAGTGGGTGGGCGTGCGTTTCGTCGTTTTCGTGTACCCGGGCACGCAGCCCTTGCAGGTGCTTGCGGGCGTTGGCCACCCCATTGACGTCCTCGGCATCGCGAAACCCCTGGGCGAGTTCGCGGGCAATGGCCACGCTCGTGGGGTCGAGCCGTTGGGTGTGTTCGAAAAGTAGCTGATGCAAGGCGTAAAGGCTTGCCAAAAAGCGCAGCGTACGCCGCGTAAGCACGTGGGAGGCGCGAATGCGCCCGGGGCCTTCCGGGCCTTCGAAACGCGCTGCCTGGCTGTCGGTTTCAAGCATGGTCAGCGCCCCCAGGCTCTCGCGCATCGCCTTGAGCATCGCGTCGCGGTCGTCGCTTGCTTCCAGGCGCAGGGCCGCGTGAGAGAACGCGCTGTTGATGACCGTATCCGCCTGCTGCGCCAGGTGGCCGCCCACCCGTGAGGGCCATAGAAGCGAGCTGACCAGGGTCGCGCAAATGGCACCCAGGCCAAGCTCGGTGAGCCTGGCCATCGCCACGTTGAAAATACCCGCCGGGGTACTGCCGCCGGCGATCACCACGATCAGCATGGCGGTCACGGCGGCCATCAGGCAGCCGTAGGTGTAGTTGTTGCGCCAAAGCGAGCCGACATAGGTGCACAGCGCAATCCAAAGCGTCAGCGCAATGAGCGCGGGCACCCGGGCCTGGGCAAAAAACGCCATGATCACGATACCTGCCACCACCCCGATAAAGGTGCCGCCCAGTTGGCAGATGCCTTTCTCGATCACCATGCCGCTCATCGGGCGTACCTGTAAGAAGGCGGCGGAAATCAGCGCCCAGTAGGGGCGCTCGAGATCGAAAGCCAGGGCGATATAGAGCGCCAGCATCATCGCAAGGGTCGCCTTGATGGCGAACTTGACCGCCGACATCTCGGGCATCAGGTAGGTTTTGACAAGCGGCGGCATGGGGCTACTCGTCGTCCTGACGGATGCGCACGGTAGCGGTCATGCCCACGCTCAAAAGCGTTTCGTCGGGAATTTCCTCCAGGGCAATACGCACCGGAATGCGCTGGGCGAGACGCACCCAATTGAACGTGGGCGCGACCTGGGGGAGAAGCTGAGCATTGAGCGTGGTGTTGGAATCGGCGATGCCGCGGCCGATACCCGCGACCCGGCCCTGGATACGGGTATCGCCCTGCATCAGCGTGACCACCGCCGGGTCGCCAACGCGGATCGTGCTCATCTTGGTCTCTTCGAAGTAGCCCACCACGTAGTAAGAGTTCTCGCGAATCAGCGCCATGATCGGCGTACCGCGATTGACGAAGTTACCCGCGCTGAACTGAACGTTGAGTACGTGGCCGCTGGCCGGCGCGGTGACGTTGGCGCGCTCAAGATCCAGCTCGGCGCTGGCCAGTGCCGCCTGGGCCTGTTCTAAATCCGCCGCCGCGACCTGGGAGTTGATCTGCGCGATCTGCTGATTCTCCTCGCTGATCGCCCGGCTGTTACCCAGTTGGTTTCGCCGGTTGGCCTCGGCGCGGTTGAGTTCGAGGGTGGCCTGGCGGTGGGCGACTTCAGCCCGGGCCTGGTCTAGCGCTGCCTGGTAGCGGGCCTGGTCGATTTGAAAGAGCGGATCATCTTGGTTTACGTAGTCGGTGTCGGTCACGCTGAGCGAACGCACCCAGCCAGAGACGTCCGGCGAGATGGTGATCACGTCGGCGTGAACCCGGCCATCGCGGGTCCAGGGCGTGTAAAGATAGTAGCGCCAAAGCCAGGTGCCGGCGGCAATGGCCAGCGCCACCATGACAAGCGTAAGCAGTATGCGAAGCGAAGAGCGCATCAGGCAGTCTCGAGTAAAACGGTGAATATGAACGCGATAAGCGCCGTGATGATAACGAACAGCGATACGTCGAACCACGCTTCGAACCAGAGCGCGCGGGCGGAGAGCGTGACGTGCAAAAGCGTCCGTAAAAGTAGCGTCAGGATAAAACCCAGCAGCGCATACACAAGCAGTGGGCTAATATAAATCCCGCCTAGTGCGAATTCTTGAAGACCCATAGTGTCCTTTTGAGTGTCGGCTGTTTTTTTGAGCGCGCGGTGTTTTAAACGAATCATTGTCGTGACCCACATGGCCGCTTGGGTGAACGATTTATTGTAGTGGTTAACTCATGTTGTTGCGTTAATCTGCGTCCGGCGAGTTAAGCTTCGCGCCCCTTTCAGGCCCATAGGGAGCGCCCTGGGCAGAAGCAAGTGCTGGTGCGTCAATATCCTATAGCACGAATCGATAATCAGTAATCGATAGTCGTTAATCGTAGTCGATGTCGGCGTTAGTGGTCGCACTCGCGTTTGGCCAACATTATCAATGGAAAACCGTATGAAACGAAGTCTCTTGTGGCCTTTATGGGCGTTTGGTCTGATCGCTTTTTTGTTTATGAGCGAAAGCTATGCGCAAACGCAAGACGGGGGTAGCGGCGACGGGCTTTGGTTTACGGTCGACGAGATTAACGTGGGCCTTGGCGAGCCGCCTGAGGACGTGTCGCGTGTTACCCCGCGCGAGGCGATCAGAAGTTTTCTAACGCTGACCGGCGAGGAGAGCTATACGGCGGCGGCGCATATGCTTAACCTCTCGGATTTCGAGCCGGATGAGCAGCCCGAGCGCGGCGCGGAGCTGGCCATGCAACTGGCCCAGGTCTTGCAGCGCGGTGATTGGCTGACCGCCTCTAACCTGCCCGCCCGTCAGGACGCGGTGATCGAAAATACCAATGCCGATAGCCCGCTGGCCGGTCAAGCCCGCCGGGATATCGAGCTCACAGCGCTCGAGACCGGCGGCGAAACCTATGATATTCGGATGGGGCGCTACTTCGTCGAGGATGAGGAGCCGATATGGCTGGTCATGCCCGAAAGTGTGGCTTCTATCTCGTTACTCTACGATGCCTACGGCCCTTCCTGGCTCGAAGATCAGCTCCCGGAGCGTTTCAAGGTCTCCATGGGCCCGCTACTGCTTTGGGAGTGGATCGCCGTTCCGCTCTTTTTGGGGCTGATCGGCGCACTAGGCTGGGGGCTTTACAAGCTCGTAGGGGTTACGGCCAAACTGCTGCCGGCGGGCAGTGTCACCATTTTTGCCCTGCGCATCAAACTGCCGGTCGCGCTTTTGACAGTGTCCTTCATTATCCAGGTGCTGTTGGATTACGTCGTTTCGTTCTCGGCCATGGCGACCACCACGTTTCGGGTGCTGCTGATCATGGTCATCGCCTGGGGGATTGGATCCATCGCGCTGCGCCTGGTGGATACGATCCTTTTGAGCATGGCCAAACGGCTGGTGGGCGAAATAGACGATACCAAGTCCCGGGACGAGCGCCGTTTTCTGACCTCGCTTTACGCCATACGCCGGGCGATCATTTTGTTTACCGTGGTTGGGACGTCGCTTTATGTGATCAGCCAGATCCAGCTCTTCGAAACCCTGGGGCTATCGATTCTCGCCTCTGCCAGTGTACTCGCCGTGCTGGTGGGTATCGCCGGCCAAGCGGTCCTGGGCAATATTCTTTCCTCTTTTCAGCTGTCGCTGGCCAAGCCCATTCGCATCGGCGACCTGGTCATGTTCGAAGGGCAGTGGAGCTACGTCGAAGGCATCTTCTACACCCACATTCGCCTACGGGTGTGGGACGAGCGGCGCCTGGTCGTACCGGTCACCTACTTCGTTTCCAAGCCGTTCGAGAATCTGTCGGTGAAAAGCTCCAAGCTTTACCGCTATTTGGAGTTGACGCTGCATATCAGCGCCAATATCGACACCCTGCGCAAGAAATTCATGGCGTATGCGGAGCAAGAAGAGAATATCGTCGAACATCATCGCCTCCTGTGCGCGGTGACGGCCCAGAACGGCCCGCAATTAACATTGACGTGCTATTTCGTGACCTCCGAGCCGTTGGCTGGCTGGTACGCGGAGGTGAACCTTCGTGAAAAAATGCTGACCTTCATTCGCGACCAACATCCCGAGTGGTGGCCGCGGGATATCATGGTGCTCAGTCACGAAGACATCGCCAAAGGCGAAGGCGCCAAAATGCAGAAAACCATTATGGCCACCTCCAGCCCCAAAGAGGGGGAGAACGGCTAATCTCGTTAGCCGCCAACGCAAAAGCCCCCGCAAGCACTGCTTGCGGGGGCTTTTCGATTCACGCTACTCGTCTTCAAAAGTAAGCGCTTACACACGCTATGCGTTGCAGCATCTGTTAGGAGAAAACGCGGAAACGCTCGCTGTCATCCATGAACTCTTTCTCACCGAAGGGCGCTTCGTGAGAGCCAAACGGCATCTGCGCGCGAAGCTTCCAGGTGGTGGGCAGGTCCCACTCCTTGGCGACCGCGTCGTCGATGATCGGGTTGTAATGCTGCAGGCTCGCGCCTATGTTGGCCTCGGCCAGCGCCGTCCAGACCGCGAACTGGGCGATACCGGTCGAGTGCTCCGACCAGACCGGGAAGTTGTCGGCGTAAAGCGGAAACTTCTCCTGCAGGTTTTTGATCACGTCCTGTTCTTCGAAAAACAGCACCGTACCGGCGCCCGCGGCAAAACGGTTGACCTTCTCCTCGGTCGACGCAAAGGACTCCGGCGGCACCATCTCGCGCAGCGTGTCCATCACGATTTCCCAGAACCGGTCGTGCTGCTCATTGAACAGAATCACCGCCCGCGAGCTTTGCGAGTTGAACGACGACGGCGCCAGCTTCACCGCTTGCTGGATCAGCGCGGCCGTCTCCTTTTGGCCGAGCGGAATATCCTTGCCAATAACGTACTGGCTGCGGCGGTTTTCAAAAACGCTAATAGCAGAGTTGGCCATTCAACCTCTCCTTGTGTTGCCGATGATCGTTGGGCGGCGCCCAAATTAGAATACATTAATCTAGTTCAGTGCTGCTGGGCATTCCATGGGGAAATGTCCTTCCCACCGGTGAAGAAAAGTATTGATACACACGTGGCTCATTCTGAAGGCGAAGAGTCGTTCGACTCTGCAAGCGTCAAGAAACCGTCTTCGTCCAGGTAGCCGCTGTCCCCGGTGACAAGCCAGGTGTGGCCGCCCTGTTCGTGAAACGCCCGGGCGGTGCCGGCTTCGTCGTTCAGGTAGCCCTGCATGACTTGGGGGCCGCTGATGAGTATGGTGCCGGTTTCACCGGTGGCCTTCTCTTCGAGGCTCTCGGCGTCGACGATCTTGATGCTGGTGCCGGGTAGCGGCATGCCGACGCTGCCTACCTTGGCGCCGCGCTGTACCTGCAGGTAGTTGGTATCCAGCGTGTCGGGCAGGTTGGCCGTGGCCACCGGCGCCGTTTCCGTTACGCCGTAGCCCTCCAGAATCAGCTTGCGAAATTTACGCTCGAAAGCGTCGCGCAGCTCCGGGGTAACGGTGTCGCCGCCCGCCACCACCAGGCGCAGGCTGTCCAGCATGAGCGGATGCACATCGTCGTTTTGCGTAAGCCTTTGCAAAAAGGCGGCGTTGGTGCAAAGAATCGTCGCCTGGTGTTTGGCTACGGCTTTGGCAATGCCGACGGCGTCTTCCGGGTCCGGGTGGCACACCAGCGGCAATCCTTCCACCAGCGCGAGTAACTGCGTCGCGGTCAAGCCGTAGGCCTGATGCGGTGGCAAAGGCGCCATCATGACATCGTTGTGCTCGGTATTGAGCGCATCGGAGATCTGGCCGACGTTGGCCATCAGATTGCGGTGGCTCAGTTGGATGCCCTTGAACGTGCCGGTGCGCTCTAACTTGAAGACAATGACCGCCGTGGCGTCCGGGCGGTGTGCGCGGCTGAGTAAACGGCGCAGCGCGCCGGTGGGAAGCAGGCGTACGCCAAGCCAGGTGAGCGCGCGCTCGCCCCGGCCGGCTTTTAGATCCTCCAAATAGACGATGTCGATGCCGGCCAATAGCGTCGTTATCGGGTGTCCGCGCTGGGCAAGTTCCCCGGCAAACGCGCGGGAGGTGACGACCGTGGTGATACCCGCTTGGCCAAGCTGGTGGGCGAGTGCCTGTTGACCGGCCCTGGCGTCGAGGTGGACCGCAGTTTTATTCGCCATCAGCGCAGCCATGGTGGTCAGCACGCCCTCATTGCTGCTGGGTAGTAAAAGCCCTAACGGTGTTGCCAAAGCCTGCTTTTTTAACCGCCTGGCGAGCATCGCGCTTTCGCCAAGCGCCTGGGCGGCGGTCAGTGTGCGGCGCGAGGTGTCGGTCAGGGCAAGTTCGCCCGGGCGGCGCTTGACGCTTTGAATCCAAGCATCGGGCAGGGTAGCGAACTCCTCCACGGCGTGCTGCCAGGAGCGGGTCGCCTGATCGAAAATACGCCGTTTGAGCACGTCTGCGGGGGTATCCTTTGAAAGCCCCTCGCCGAAGGCGACGATCACCGAGCGGTGGAGGGGGGCGCTTCGTAAGGTTTTCAGCTTTTTTGATGAGCGTGAGAATTGGCTGCCCCATAGCCCGCGCAGGTAAAACGGCACGATTTTGACGTCCGGATTGGCCATTTCGCAGGCGCGCTGATAGCCGCGACGAAACTCGCCCAGCTGGCCGGTGCGGCTAATGGCGCCTTCCGGAAAAAGACAGACGACCTCGCCGGCATTGAGCTGCTCGGCAACGCGCTCCAGCGACTTGCTGGCGTTTTCGCCGCGCTCGATCGGAATGCAGCCCAGCGCTTTCAAAAAGCCGCGCAGGTACCAGAGCTCGTACACGCTTTTAAGCATCACAAAGCGCACCGGGCGGGGGGAGGCGATCTGGACGATCGCCCAGTCCACCCAACTAATATGGTTACCCAGCAGCAGTACACCGCCCTGGGAGGGCATGTTCTCCAGGCCCTGAACCCGCACGCGGTAGTGGCGAGTGAGCAGAAAGCTCAGCACGAAGCGTACCAGGCTCTGGGGCAGTTTCACCACGGTATAGGCGCCGCCCAAAAGCGCGACGGCGGCAATCAATAGCAGCAGGTAGCGGCTGTCGAAACCGGCCAGTGCCATCAGTGCGGTGATGATCAAAAAGCCCAGCATGGCCAGGTTTTGAAACCAGTTGTTGGCGGCCAGCACGGTGCCAAGCTCGCGCTCGTCGGCGTGAAACTGAATCAGCGCGTTCAGCGGCACGATAAAAAGCCCGCCCATGGTGCCGATAAATACGAAGTTGAGCGCCTGGCTCAGCGGCGTAGACAGTAGCGGCAGGCAGCCAAGGCCCAGCGCCACGCCAAGCGCGCCCACCGGAATCAGCCCGGTTTCGATACGGTTGCGCGAAAAACGGCTGGCCAGCATCGAGCCCAGCGCGATACCGACGCCGCTGGCGGCCAATATGCCCTGCAGTACCAGAGTGTTGTCGATATTCAGCGCGCCCTTGGCGTAGGCGGGAAACGCGGCAAGCAGTACCTGGCCGACCGACCAGAACGTGGCGAGGCCAATGATCGAGAGCCGAAGTACCGGCTGGCGGGCCACGACCTTCAGGTTGCGCCAGCGGGTGCGCCCGCCCATGGGGCGCTGGGCCTCGTCTTCGTTGGCTGGCTCGACCGGTGGGTCCAGCGGCAGGCGGTAGAGCAGCAGCGCCTGTATTACGCTATTGACCACCAAAAGCCAGCCAAGCGGGGCAACGCTGGTGAGCATCTGCCCCGGGCTGGCGCTGGCGCTGGCCCACCGCTCGAACAGCGCCGTAAACGCCACGGTACCGGTCAGAATGGCCGTGATGGTGATCGCCTGGACCACGCCGTTGGCTTCGGCCAGGCGCTGCTTGCCGAAAAGCCCTTTTATCAGGCCATACTTGGCCGGCGAGTAAAACGCGGACTGAATGGCCAGTAAGAGCGTCATGGCAAACGCCAGCCAGAAAAGCCCGGCGTAGTAGGCGGCGGTAATTCCTAATGCTACGGCCACCGCCCCCCAGGCCGAGAGGCGCAGAACCCGCACTTTGGGAAAGGCGTTCGCCGCATGCCCGGCCGGGGTGAAGAGCAGGATGAACGGCAATAGAATCAAGCCATTCACCAGCGCGGTCAGGGCAATTTGGGTGGTGCCCTCAAAGCTTTTGAACAGCGTATTCTGAATGACGATCTTGTGACCGAGGTCGACAAAAGCGTTGAGAAAAATCGCGACCAGGTAGGGCCAGGCATTTTTTGTTTGCAGTACTCGTTGCATTGGGAAATCAGCCTTGTCGTCTCGAAGTCATCGAACTGTCCTTTATGGGTGCGTATTGCGCAACCTTTTAACCCCAGGTTGCGTTATGTGCGCGCTTAAGTATCGTTATAAGATACTCAAGGAGAGCCTGTCATGTCACAAACCGCCTCGCTGATCGATGCCTTGAAGCGTGAATTGCGCGCCCAGGGGAAAACCTATGCCGATGTTGCCGGGTGGCTTTCGCTTAGCGAGGCGTCGGTCAAACGGCTTTTCGCCGAGCGCCATATCACCCTGGCGCGGCTCGAGTGTATCTGTGAGCACCTGACGCTCGAATTGAGCGAGCTGGTCCAGACCATGCAGGCGGATACCCACCGCTTGCAGGCGCTAAGTCACGCCCAGGAGCAGTGTATCGCCGACGATCAGGAGCTCTTTTTGGTCGCGGTATGCGTGCTCAACGGTTATAGCTTTACCGATATACACCGCCAGTACCAGCTAAGCGAAGCGCAGTGTACGCGCCATCTTTTGAGTCTGGAGCGGTTGGGGGTGATCGAGCTGCTGCCGGGCAATCGCATCAAACGCCGGGTCGCGCCGCACTTTCACTGGCGCCCGAACGGGCCGATCCAGCAGTTTTTTCAGCAACATATTGCCAACGAGTTCTTTCGCTCGCGCTTTAACAGCGAAAGCGAAAAGCTTTTGGTGCTCAACGGGCTGCTTTCCCGGGCGGGCAACAGCGAATGGCAGCAAATCATGCAGCGTTTGGCCAAGGAGTTTCACGCGCTGTGCGAGCGCGAGCAGGCGCTGCCCATCACCCAGCGCTTTGGCACGACCTCGGTGCTGGCGGTGCGCCAGTGGCAGCACGGCTTGTTTCAGCACTACGCCCGCTAGGCCGCGATGGGCCAGGGTTAAGGTGGCGGTGGCTCAAGCAGGGCGGCCTGGGCAAAGAGCCACTCGCAAAATTGGGCCACCGCGGGTGGGGGCTCGCCACTCGTTGGCCGTATCAGGGAGTAGGAGAGGCGCGAGGTGAGCGGATAGCCTGCCAGCACGTGGTTTTCACTGCTGCGCCGCTACCGGGCATCGCAGTTGGGTATCTTCTCGTTTCTGGCGCCGCTTTTTGGGGTGATTTTTGGTACGCTACTGCTCGATGAAACGCTGAGTATCCATTTCCTGTTGGGGGGCGGTGTCATTTTGCTGGGCATCGTGCTGGTCATGCGCTCGCCTGGTTGATGTGCCGCCCTCGACGTTCTGCCCTCAAGAGCCTTCATGTTAACCACCCCGTTCGAATCGCTGGCCTGCCCGCTCGATGGCCATCCGCTCACCCGCCATGAGGGCGCTCTGCGCTGCCCGGCGGGGCACAGTTTCGATATCGCCAAACAGGGCCACGTGAACCTGCTGCCGGTACAGCAAAAGCGCTCCACCGACCCCGGCGACAGCAAGGCCATGGTGGCGGCGCGCCAGCGTTTTCTAAGTGCGGGGTATTATCAGGGCATTGCCGATGCGGTGAGCGCGGCGGTGTTCGAGGGCGTGTCTAACGAGCCGCTGCGCTGCCTGGACGCCGGCTGCGGCGAAGGCTATTACCTGCGTGCGCTGGCGGCCTCGGCCGGGGAGGTGGCGCTCGAGCGCGTCGGGCTCGATATTTCCAAGTGGGCGGTGCTTCAAGCGGCCAAACAGAGCCGGGGCGATGATAAAAGCGGCTGGTTGGTGGGGAGTAACGCGAATCTGCCCCTGCAGGATGGCACCATCGACCGGCTGTTGTGCATGTTCGGCTTTCCCGTGGTCCCGGAGTTTTCCCGCGTGCTGGTACCCGGCGGGGTATGGCTGCAGGTGGAAGCGGGGCCGGATCATCTTCGCGAGCTACGCGATATTATCTACCCGCGTCTCAAGCCCGAGCGCGAAGGCGAGCCTGAAACGCCGGCCGGGTTCAACACCCGCGGCGTCGAGACGATTCGCTACTCGGTGACGCTCGAAGATCAAAGCGCGATCGGCGACTTGCTGGCCATGACCCCGCATCTTTACCGCGCAAGCGTGGAAGGGCGTACGCGGGCACAGGCGTTAGAGACACTCACCGTCACGGTCGATGTGCGTGTGATCAAGTGGGTAAAGGAAGGCTGAGAACCGATGCTGTCTGAAAAGTACGCGCTTACGGCTTTTTAGACAGCATTTGGGTAACCCCAAACGCAACAAGGCCCGCATAAGCGGGCCTTGAGGGGGCGGATCGAAATCCGCTCAAGCAGTTAATCTAAACGATTAAGAAGTCTGCTTGATGTTAGAAGCCTGAAGGCCTTTCTTACCCTGGGTAACGTCGAAAGAGACGCTAGCGCCTTCTTGCAGGGTTTTGAAGCCGTCGGCTTGAATTTCGGAGAAGTGTGCAAAAAGGTCGTCGCCACCGTCAGAAGGAGCGATGAAACCGAAACCTTTAGTGTCGTTAAACCATTTAACTGTGCCAGTTGCCATTTTTAAATCCTTTCGCGCAAATGCGCTGTCGTAAAGTTCCTGGTATTACCCAGAGGAAGTAGCGGGTGAAACAAGGAATACACTATCAGGCTGCCGAAAAGATCGTACGCTTCTGAAACCATGCTGCTTGCTAACCAACTGACGACACAGTGTCATGATTCGACCGACGCGTCAAAGCCTTTCTGCAAATATTTTATAATCCCTGCTGTGACACTTGGTCTCACGCCTCTCTGTTTATGACGGGTATTTATGACTGGTCGGCCCCCTTCAAGCCGTGCGGCGGCGAACGAACAGCTGCAATAGCGCGCCCGCTCCGGCAATGGCGGCGGCGCTTACCGCCAGTAGCCAAAGCGGTAGCGCATGGGAGAGTAGCAGCCCGCCAAGCGCCGCTCCGATAGCACTTCCCAGATACAAGGCGGATTCGTTGAGCGCCACCGCGAGGTTGGCGTCACCGGTGGGCTCTCTTACCGTCATGAGCTGATTGTTCTGCGGTACCTGTAGCGCCCAGCCCACCGCGCCCCATAACGCAATGGGGGCCAGGGCAAGCCAGGGGTGCTGCGAGGCCGCAAGGGGAAACGCCAAAAGCGCGATGGTTAATAGCAGCATGATCACCAGTGTGACGTTAGCCTCGCGGTACTTGTCGGCCAGCGGCCCCACCAGAAAGCTGCCGGCGATGCCCCCCAGGCCCCATACCCAAAGATAGAGCGTGATGGAGGAGACCTCGCCAAAGGCGGGGGCGGCCAAAAAGGGCGCGATAAAGGTATACATGCCAAGGCTCGCGGTCGCCGCCATCAGCGAAACGGCCAGGATGGCCAGGGTGGTGGGGTGTTTCAAAAGGGCGAGTTTGCGCACGAGCGAGACGACGTTCGGGGTCGCAAGTGTGGGTAGCTTGAAATAGAGCCCGGCCCAGGCAATGGCGCCGAGTGCGGTGATGAGCCAGAGCGCGAATTGCCACCCCAATTGGTTTGCCAGTACAAGACTTAGCGGCACGCCCAGCACCGTGCCGCTTGCCATGCCGCCCATGATGACGGCAATCGCCTTGCCGCGCTGCGTATCGGGTGCAAGCGCTGCCGCCGCCGCGATCCCCATCGCCAGATAAACCCCGGCCGCCGCGCCGGCAACGCCCCGCCATACCAGTAGCGCGGTAAAACTTTCGGCCAGCGCGCTTAGTGCATTGGCTAGCGTAAAAACGGCCAGTGCGCTAACGAGCCCTTCGCGCTGCCAGCGCCCGGGTAGCAGCGCCACCACCAGCGGCGAGCCCAGCCCGTAGGCCAGGGTAAAGGCGGTCACCAGCTGCGCGGCTGCCGCATCGGATACGTCAAACTTTTGGGTGATCAGTGGTATCAGCCCCGCCGTCACGTAAGAGGCCATGCCCAGGGCAAACGCGCCCAGGGCGATCAGGTAAAGGGATAGTCGATAAGAGGGGGTCATTGAGCTCTCCATATAACGCGGTGGTCGTGAACGGCGCTATTTTGGCGAGCTCTTTAAAGGGGTACAATTTAACTCTTTATGCTATTACTAAAGGCAACAGCGTGGCCGAGACCCGTTCGCTACAACGCCGTCACCCGGAACTTGGCGAGTTCCTCAAGAGCCGCCGCGAGCAGATAACGCCACAGGACGTGGGCCTGCCAAGCGGGCCACGGCGGCGCACGCCCGGGCTTCGCCGGGAGGAAGTCGCAGCCCTTGCTGGCGTGGGGCTGACCTGGTACACCTGGCTGGAGCAGGGGCGCGATATCCGCGCCTCGAGCGATTTTCTCGAGCGGCTGGCGCGTATTTTCAAGCTCGATGCGACCGAGCGGCGCCACCTTTTTTTACTGGCCCACCAGCGCCTGCCCTCTGAGCCCGGCAAAACCTGGTGTCAGGTGCCGCCTTTGGTACATCGCTTGCTGGAGGATTTAACCCATCGCCCGGCCTACGTGCTCAACCTGCGCTGGGACGTGCTGGCCTATAACCCGGCCGCCGATGCGCTGTTTGGGTTTTCGCGCCACGAGGGGCCGGCGCGTAATCTTCTCTGGCTTTTGTTTACCGATGTCGCGGTACGCGCACTTTTCTGCCCCTGGCAGGATCAGGCGCGCCAAATGCTCGCCAGCTTCAAGCGTGATATGGCCCGTGCTCCTCGCGACCCGGCGATCAACGCGCTGGTCGAAACGCTCGAGCAAGTGGATGCGGATTTCAGGGCCTTGTGGCCAGGTCAGGATATCCAGGGGCCCTGCCTGGGCGTGCGCCATCTGCAGGTAGCGCCACTTGGGGCGGTGGACGTTGACCATATTTCGCTCACGATCGACGAAGACCGCCACCTGCGCCTGGTGTACTACGCGGCGCAAGACACCGCCCTGGGTGATTGGCTAACGGCGCGTTAGTCGATAGTGTCTATACTCGCTGCCAGGCCGTGGGCCGCTAAAGGGGCGGGCAGGGTTGTGTTGGGCGTAGGCGAACGCCATATAAGGCGGCATTTGGCTGGGCACCCACCCAAACACTCTTTTTACCGAGGCAGGGATTATGAAAGCGTTGTTACACGGCTATATGCGCACCTCGCTGATTTTGCGCGTCAGCATTGCGCTGGTGTTAGGGGTTGCGGTGGGCCTTTTCGGCGGCGAGACGCTGGCGGGGTGGTTGGCACCGCTGGGCGATCTGCTGCTGCGCCTTCTGACCTTTCTGATCGTACCGATCGTGCTGTTCACCCTGATGGTCGGGATCAATCAGTCCCAGGAGGGTAGCGTTGGGCGAATCGGCGGCAAGGTGCTGCTCTATTATCTGGCCTCGTCGGCGCTGGCGATCATCGTGGGTTTGACCGTTGCGTCGCTTTTCAGCCCCGGCAGTAATACCACGCCCGAGGAGAACATGAGTTTCTCCGTGCCGGATAACCCCGGGGTGGTGGATGCCCTACTGAATATCGTGCCCAACAACATGTTTGGCGCCTTCACCGAATTGAACATGCTGGGCATTATTTTTACCGCGCTGGTGTTTGGCATCGCGCTTTTGAAAATGCGTCAGTCATCGAGCCAGCAAGCGATGGGTGAGCGCCTTTACGGGGTGATCGAGGCGCTGAACGAGGTCACCCTCAAGGTGATGGCAGGATTTTTACACTACGTGCCGATTGGCGTCTTTGCCATCGTGGCGGGCACCGTGAGCCAGCAGGGGCTCGATACGCTACTGGCGCTAGGCGATATGGTCGTGGTGCTCTACATTGCGCTTGCCGTGCAGCTCGCCCTTTACTGCGTGGCGATGCGCCTTTTCGGTGTGCGTCTTGGCACGTTTTTCCGCGAGGCGCGAACCCCCATGGCCACGGCGTTTGCCACCCAAAGCAGTTCCGGCACGCTGCCGCTGACCGTGAACGCGGCGCATCGGCTGGGCGTTTCGAAAAGCATTTACGGCTTTAGCTTGCCGCTGGGCGCCACCATGAACATGGATGGCGCGGCCATTCGCATCGCGATTTCCGCGGTGTTTGCCGCCAACGTAATCGGTGCGCCGCTCGACTTCGCCAGCATGGTGCAGATCGTTCTGATCGGTACGCTGGTGTCGATCGGCACCGCCGGGGTGCCCGGCGCGGGCATCATCATGATCTCGACGGTGTTCACCCAGGTGGGGCTTCCGATCGAGGTGGTGGGGCTTTTGACTGCCATCGATGCGCTGGTGGGCATGGGCGCGACCGCGCTGAACGTCACCGGCGATTTAGCGGGTACGACGCTGATAGCGCGCAGCGAAGGCCAGACGCTTCACGAGGAACCTCAGGCCTTGGAGGTGCCTGCGCCGGAACGGACGTGACAAGCTCATAGGCTTGAAAACGACAAGGGCGCCGAAAGGCGCCCTTGTCGTTTGATACGTTTAAACGGGGCGGGTCAGTACTTCAATATCACGTAAAAGGCGTGGATGATGCCTGGAATGAAGCCGAACAGGGTGAGCAGAATGTTCAGCCAGAAGTGACCTTTGAATCCGACTTCGAGAAACACGCCCAGCGGGGGCAGTAGTATAGCGAACAGCATCTTGATGGGGTCTGTGGCGGTCAATGCCATGGTAAGCCTCCTGTGCTTATCAACCTGTGCTTGTAAAAAAATAGCGGCTTGTTACCTGGCTACCTGCACAAGTGTAGTGACCGCTGCTCGGCCCAGCGAATATTTTGCGTTAATTTTTATGTGATCTTGCCGGTTTCTTTCAAAGCGCAGTCTCGGTTTACAATAAGCGCTACCTTTTCGTAAGGGTTTGCCTTTTTACCGTACGACCACGATGAGATGCCATGAATAAGCTGTTGTCCTCCTCCGTTATGCTTGCAAGCGCCGTGGCCACGAGCCCCTCCCTGGCCCAGGCCCCCGCATCGGAGGTCACCGCGCTCCCTACGCTTGAAGTGAGTGCCCCGCGCCTTTCGCGGGAGCTTTACGCCACCCCCGCTGCGGTTTCAACGCTGGAGGGTGACGAGATCAGCCGCGGGCAGCAGCGCGTACGCCTGGACGAGTCCCTCGTTCGCGTGCCCGGGGTGTTCGTGCAAAACCGCGATAACTTCGCCCAGGGCCAGCGCATCGCCATTCGCGGCTTTGGTGCGCGCGCTCCGTTTGGCGTGCGGGGTATTACCGTACGAGTCGACGGCATTCCCTACACGCTGCCCGACGGCCAGGCCCAGCTCGATGCCATCGACCTGGACAGTGCCGAGCGTATCGAAGTCATTCGCGGGCCCTCATCCGTGCTTTACGGCAACGCCGCCGGCGGGGTGATCGATATCACCACCGCCGATGGCCGGACCAACCCGGGTTCGAGCGTGCGCGTCGAGGCGGGTAGCGACGGCTACCAGAAGCTTTCGCTGCAAAACGGTGGCCAAAACGGCGACTGGTCGCACCACGTGAGTCTTTCCGGGCTGAATGTGGACGGCTACCGCGAGCAGAGCTCCACCGAAAAGTACCTGCTCAACGCCAAGCTGCGCCGGGAACTGGGCAGCGACCGCGCGCTGACTGCCATTGTCAACCTGCTGGAAAACCCGCGCTCGGAAGACCCGGGGGCGCTCAACGCCTCTGAGGTGGCCCGTGGCCGCGACCAGGCCGCGCCGAATTCGAATGCGCTGGACGCCCACCAGAACGTGGACCAGCAGATGGTCGGTTTGCAGTACGAAGACCTGAGCGCAGGCCCGGGCGAGCTCTACATCAAGGGCTTTTACGCCCAGCGCGATTTCGAGCAGCAGCTTCCCTACGTGGGTGACAGCCGCCTGGGCTACGAGCGCGACTACATGGGGGTGAGCACCGAGTACCACCACTCCGTGGGGCTTGGCGCGTTGCCGCTGGATTACATCGTCGGCGTGGACGCTGCCCGCCAAAAGGACGACCGCTTTCGTAACGACGTCGGTTCAAGTGGTGCGGTCGGCGAGCAGGTCAATGATGAAAAGCAGACCGCGACCTCGACCGGCGTGTTCGCCCAGGGCGATCTGGGCCTTTCGGAGGCGCTGACGCTTTCGCTGGGCGCGCGCTTCGATCGGGTCAAGCTCGAGGTGGATGATCGTTTTCTCGCCGATGGCGACCAAAGCGGCGACCAGACCTTCAACGAGTGGAGCGGCTCCGCCGGGCTTAGCTACCGCTACCGCCCGCAGCATCAGGCGTACATCAATACCGGCACGGCGTTCGAGACGCCCACCTTTGCCGAGTTCGCTAACCCCGCCGGCGGCGGCGGCTTCAACCCAAGCGTAGAGCCGCAAAAATCCTGGAATCGCGAAGTGGGCCTGCGCGGCTACGTAGCCCCGCTGGCGCTGGATTACGACTTGGCGCTGTTTTCGGTGCGCGTGCGTGATGAGCTAGTGCCTTATGACGAGGGCGGGCGCACGTTCTACCAAAACGCCGGTAATACCGACCGCGACGGCATGGAGCTCTCGCTTGGCTGGCAGTTTTTTGAC
This sequence comes from Vreelandella mediterranea, assembly GCF_970647075.1. NCBI lineage: Bacteria > Pseudomonadati > Pseudomonadota > Gammaproteobacteria > Oceanospirillales > Halomonadaceae > Vreelandella > Vreelandella mediterranea. The sequence goes on from NZ_OZ310198.1 coordinate 784,932, forward strand.
CAGTGGCGCGTGGACAGCGCGCTCACGCTTGCCCGCTACACCTTCGATGAGTTTGCCACGCCTTCCGAGCGCTTCGACGGTAACCGTATCCCGGGCCTGCCGGAGCAGACCTGGATCAGCCAGTTGACCTGGGAGGGCGCGAACGAGCGGTTTGCCACCCTCGAGACCGAGTACATCGGCGACTTAAAAGCGGATAACGCCAACGAGGTCGAGGCGGACAGCTACTGGCTGGTGAACCTGCGGGTGGGTGACGGCTGGCAGCTCGACGAGCGCTCGCGGCTCAACGCCTTCGTCGGGCTCAGAAACATTTTCGATCGGGAGCATTTTTCCAACGTACGCCTGAACGGCACCTATGGGCGCTACTATGAGCCGGCCCCCGGGCGCAGCGTTTACGGTGGCGTGGAGCTTGCGTTCTAGTCAGCCAGGCCGGTCGTTAAAGTGAAAACGGGCAGCCTTGGGGCTGCCCGTTTTTAGTATAGAGCGCTTGCTATTCACCCGCGTCTCGGGCTGCCCGTAGCGGGGGTCTTTCGCCAGGGATGGCGAAAGTAGCGTACAAGGACGTATTCACAGCGCCCCCGCGTAGGGTAGCGCGAGACCGCACCAAGCTGGCCATCTACTGGTTCAGCCAACCAAAACGGGCAGCCCTTGGGCTGCCCGTTTTGGTGGAGGACGACCGGATGCAGCATTCGGTCAGGCGGGGGTTACTCGGGCAGCGCGTAGCCGATCACGTAATCCCCCATTTTGGTGCCGAAGGTGCCGTGACCGCCGGCGCTGACCACCACGTACTGGCGGCCGTCGGCGCCGGTGTAGGTCATCGGGGTGGCCTGACCGCCGGCGGGCAGGCGGGCCTTGAAGACCTCCTCACCGGTTTCCAGGTTGTAGCCGCGCAGGTACTGATCCAGCGTGCCGCTCATGAAGGTCACGCCGCCGGCGGTGGTCAGCGGGCCGCCAAGTGCCGGCACGCCGACCGGCAGACCAATGGGTAGGCCGAAAGGCATGCTGTCCCGGGTGGTGCCGTTGGGATGCTTCCAGACGACCTCGGCGCTTTGCAGGTCGATACCGGCAACGTCGCCCCAGGAGGGCGCCTGGCAGGGCAGGTTGAAGATCGACAGCAGCGGGCCGAGCTCGACGGCGTAGGGTGCACCGGCGTTAGGCTGAAGGCCCTGTTCGCTGGCCGAACCCTGTTGACCTTCGATTTCGTCCCGCGGTACCAAAGTGGAGACGAAGGCCAGATACTTGGCGCCGGTGAACAGTGCCTGACGCTGCGGGTCGATGGCTACGCCGCCCCAGTTCATCACGCCCACGTTACCCGGGTAGACGATGCTGCCCTCGAGCGACGGCGGCGTGTACTGGCCTTCGTAGCGTAGCGAGTTGAAGCGGATACGACACATCATCTGATCGAACGGCGTTGCGCCCCACATGTCGCGCTCGGTGAGCGGCGCCGGCAGCAGGTTCAGTGCCGAGCGGGGCTGGGTTTCGGCGGTCCAGTCGCCTTCTACCGCGCCTTGCGGGACGGGAATTTCCTCGATCGGCACGATCGCCTCGCCGGTCTCCCGGTTGAGCACGTAAAGGCTGCCCTGCTTGGTCGGCTGAATCACCGCGGGCTGGGTGCCGTCCGCGGTGGCCAGGTCGATCAGCACGGGCTGGGCGGGCATGTCCATGTCCCAAAGGTCATGGTGAACGAACTGATAGACCCAGGCCACCTGGCCGGTATCGAGCTCCAGCGCCACGAGACCGGCGCTGTAGGTTTCGTCGTTCTCGGTGCGGTTGGCGCCGAACTGGTCCGGCGTCGCATTGCCCATGGGCAGGTACACAAGTCCTAGTTCTTCATCGACGCTGATCGGCGGCCAGACGTTGGGCGAGTTGCGTGTGTAGGTCTCGTCCTCGGCGATCGGCTGAGTCTCTTCCGGATTGCCGCTGTCCCAGTTCCAGACCAGCTCGCCGGTGCGCACGTCAAAGGCGCGGATCACACCGGAAGGCTCGTCGGTGGAGCTATTGTCGGTCACGTGGCCGCCCAGAATCACCAGGTTTTCGGTCACGGTAGCCGGGGAGGTGGAGTAGTAGCCGCCCGGATCGAAGCCGCCGATATTGCGGGTCAGATCGACCTCGCCGTTGTCGCCAAACCCGGCGCAGCGCTCGCCGGTGTCGGCGTTTAGCGCGATCAGGCGGGCATCCGCGGTGGGCAAGTAGAGTCGGCGCGGGCACATGACATCGGTCTGGCTAAGCAGCATGGAAGACTCGCTGCCGGTAGAGCCCGCCAGTTCTTCGATCAGCGCCACGTCGACGGCGAAGGCGCTGGCATCGGCGTAAAGCTCCGAAGAGCCGGCTGCTTCTGCGCTGATCTCGGTCGCGCTTTCGTCAGACTCGCCGCCGGCGTAGTTGGCGGCGTCATAATAGGCAAGTCCACGACAGGTCATGTGTGCCCAGCCGGAGAAGTTCTCGGCGCCCATGGTGCTGATCTCGGGGTCGAACTGCCACAGGGTTTCGCCGGTTTCCGGCGAGAGTGCCACGGCGCGGCTGTGCGAGGTGCAGATATACAGCGCGTCGTTGACCTTCAGCGGCGTGTTCTGGTTGGTGATTTCCGGGGGCGCGTTGGGGCCGGGCTCGTCGCCGGTTTGAATGCGCCATACCTCTTCGAGCTCGCCAATATTGTCGAGCGTGATCTGATCGAGCGAGGAATAATGGGTGCCGGCATTGGTGCCGCCATAAGCAGGCCAGTCATCGCCGGCCGCTTGGGCGGGGTTGATGTCGCCATTCGAGCGGTTCTCGGCCAGGTTGCCTTCCACAACGCCGGGCGCGGTGAACTGGCTGGCAATGGCCACGCCGATGCAGGCAATGACGCCAAGCGTCAGCGCCAGGCCACCGCCGCGAGAATTGAGCGGCTTGCGCCACCAAGGCAGCAGCATAATGATCGCGATCAAACAGGGAATCGCCACGCGGGGTACCAGCTGCCACCAGTCAAGGCCCACTTCCCAAAGCGCCCAGACCAGTGTGGCCAGCAAAGTAGCGGCAAAAAGCCAAAGCGCGGCGCCTTTGCGCAGTGCCAGCAGTAAGCCGGTTGCCAGTACGCTAATACCGGCGATCAAGTAGTAGGCGCTACCGCCCAGGCCGAGCAGCTTTACACCGCCAATGGCCAGCGCCATACCCGCGATGCCCAGTACAACACCCAGCAATAGGCCAGGCCAGGGGCTGCGGGCGCGTCTTTTTTCGTTCATGAAATTCCCTTGTGATAACGCTTTAGGGGCTAGCGGACACTAAGGCCAGCTAGCCGTCTTGACGTGCGCTAACCCATCGATAGGGTCAATTATCGATAGGGTCACTCATCGATAGGATCACTCATCGATAGGCTCAATGGGTTAGCGCGCGTTGGAGGAGGGCGTATTTTAAGCGTCAATTCGCTATTGGTCGAACGAGTTTAATACTCTTTTAACAAGAAAAGGCCGCCGCTCGAGGGCGGCGGCCTTGGCAGGCGGGAAGAAAAAGTGGTTAAAAAGAGGGCGTTAGTCGGTCAGCTTGACCAGCATTTTGCCGGTATTGCCGCCTTCGAAAAGTGCCAAAAAAGCGTCCGGTGTGCGCTCGAGGCCCTCTTCCACGGTTTCCTGGTAGTCGAATTTGCCCTCGGCAACGTGCGGCGCCACCTCGTTGAGGAAGTAGCCGTAGTTGGACCAGTGGTCGGCCACGATAAAGCCTTGCATTTTCGCCCTGCGCGCCACGATCTGAAACAGGTTGCCCGGGCCGTGGCCGGGTTTGCGCTCGTTGTAGCTATCGATCATACCGCACACGGCAATCCGCGCGCCTTCGTTGAGCTGGTCAAGCGCGGCCTCGAGGCAGGTGCTGCCGACGTTTTCAAAGTAGACGTCGATGCCTTCGGGGCTTGCAAGCTTAATGGCGTCACTGAGTTCCTGGGCAGTGCGCTCCTTGTAGCTGACCGGCTCGACACCCACCGATTCGAGCCAGGCGAGCTTGTGCGCCGCACCGGCAATGCCCACTACGTGGCAGCCCTTGGCCTTGGCGAGCTGTACGACAAGCGAACCCACTGCGCCGCTGGCCGCACTCACCAGCACGTTGTCGCCGGGTTTGCACTCGGCAATCAGGTTAAGGCCGGTCCAGGCGGTCATGCCCGGCATGCCCAGAACACCCAGGTAGGCCTGGTCGGGAACGTCGTGGTCGGGCAGCTTGGTAACGCCTTCGCCGGGCACTTGGGCCACATCGCGCCAGCCGCCCATGTGGCTGACTTTATCGCCGGCTTTCAGTTTCTCATCGTTGGATTCGATGACCTCGCCGATAGCGCCCCCTTCCATGGGCTTGCCAAGCTCGAAGGGCGCAACGTAGGTGCGCACGCCACTCATGCGCCCGCGCATGTAGGGGTCGACGGACAGCCAGTGGTTTTGGATGCGCACTTCACCCGGGCCGAGGGGTTGAAGCTCTTCGGTTTCCAGCTTGAAAAGCTCGCGGCTGGGTAGCCCTTGCGGGTAATCGGTCAATGTAAAGTAGCGTGACTGCATCGTAGCCTCCTGCTGGATGGAGCGATTTAAAAAGCTGACGTTTAGCCAGGTAACATAAAGACTATAAGTATCGCCGCTAGTTCGCCAATCGCTTATGAATAAAAAAAGCGGCCCGTTCGCGGGCCGCTTTGTAGCGAGAAGGTTTTATAAAATAACGGGTTAACCCAAGGGGTAGCGTACGAGAGAGGGTGCGTTAGCCGTTGAGTTCTGCAAGTGGCTAGTTGATCAGCGTGAGCATGACCGGGGCTGTGCCGCGGCGCACAATGCCAAGTTCGCGGGCGGCACGTTTGGAAAGATCGATGATTCGGCCTTGAACGAAAGGCCCCCGGTCGTTGATCAGCACCTCAACTTCCTGGCCGGTATCCGGGCGGGTCACCAGTACCTTGCTGCCAAAGGGGAGGCTTGGGTGGGCGGCGGTCAGCGCCTGCTGGTCGAAGGAGTCGCCACTGGCGGTGGTCGCCCCTTGGAAACGGTCGCTATAAAACGAGGCCTCGCCTCCCTGCAGATCGACGCCCTGGGCCAGGGCGCTACTTGAAGCGATGCTTAATAAAACCGCGAATAGGCTTTTCTTTAGGGTTCTTGCATGGGCTCCCATTGGAGTACCTCAGCTATTAATGTCGATCCGGCATTCTTTTGGAAAGTTGCCTGATAGGCCCGGAGATGTTACCGCCCTGGTTTACATTCAGCAAGCTTTGCGATATTCGGCGAAGATGTACCCCAAGTTAAGATTTTAGTTCAATTGACCGCTCTTTAAGTGAGATCAGTCAGTTAAAGCGCCTCATTCACCAAGGGAGTAGGCGTTGGCCCACTCTTAAAAAACGGGCTGGGCGCTTTATAAGTAAGGTGCCATGTAAGCAAAGCTATGCGACTATATTTCGCACTCGAATAGTGGTCTTAAAAGGGTATCCCATGGCTAACAGTTCTTCGTTAACGCTCGCAGTGGGTGTTTTAGGCGGCGCCCTGGCCGGCTTTTTGATCGCCCAGGTCGTGCCAGGGCTGGATCTTGTATCCGACCCTGACCCCGAGCCCGAGCCCGATGCATCCAAGACCGAGCAGGGACCCGAGGCGCTTCGCGGGCTTGATTATTTGACCCTCGATGAGCGCCTTCGCGGCGAGCTCACATCAAGCGCCGAGCTCAATGGCAAGGACGGTAGCCGCTCGATGCGCTATGCGCTGTCGCTCGATGAAGGCACCCTTGTCGAGCTGAGCCTGAACGGAGCGCTTTTAGGGGTGACCTCGCTTTATGACGACCAGCTGCAACTGCTGGATAGCGCCGAGACGCTTCGCTACCGCGTTGAAGAAACCGGCGATTACATCGTGGTCGTGAGTGGACAGGACGCCAGCAGCTACGGCCCGTTCACGCTCTACCCGCGCACCGTCGAGCTAAGCGATAGCGATACGCTCACGGTGGGTGAGCCGTCGGATCGTTGGCTGCAGGGTCGGGAGGAGGCCATTACCCTCACCATCGAGGAAGCCGGCCTTTACCAGATCGATATGCGCTCGGAGGATTTCGACGCTTATCTGACCATCGAAGGCGCGGACGGCTACCAGCGTGAAGACGACGACAGCGGCGGCAACCTCGATGCGCAGATCGCTGACTTTCTAGCGCCCGGCGACTATACCGTCAGGGCACAGACTTACGGCTCGGGCAGCGGCATGTACACGCTGACCGCCGAGGTCAGCGACCTTCAAGCCGGGGAGCTTCGAAACGATGGCCCGATCGCACCGGGTGAGACGCTCAACGGGTGGTACAGCGACCAGCCGTTGGCGTATACGCTCACCATCGAAGAAGCGGGTATCTATCAGTTCGATATGACCTCTGACGCTATCGACGCGTTTTTGGAGCTTAGCGATGAAAGCGGCTACTACCGTGAAAACGACGACGGCGGCGACGGTTTGGACGCTCGGTTGAGCGACTTTTTGGCACCGGGCACCTATCAGATTACCGCGCGCACGCCTTATGAAAGCGGGAGTGGCGGGCTTTTCTCGCTTTCTGTAGAAAGCAGCGAACTACCCGATGGCGTCGAGCTTCAAAATGGTGGCGACCTTGGCATTGGTGAAACGCTCAACGGCTGGTACAGCGGCGAAGACGTGCTCTATCAGATCGAGCTGGAAGAGAGCTCGGCGGTGACGATTGCCATGGACTCCACGGATTTCGACGCCTACCTGGAGCTCACCGGCGATGGAGTTTCCTACACCGATGACGACAGCGGTGGTGGAACCGACGCGCTGCTCGAGGTATCGCTTTTGCCGGGACGCTACACGGTGCACGCCCGCGGGTTTAGCTCCTATGGCAGCGGTCTGTTCGAGCTCTCCTTCGAGGCCGAGCCCACCGAGATGCAGCCGGACGCCTAGGGTCTGTCTGAAAAGCCGGCGAGCGAAGGCAAGACAAGGCAAAAATTGGCGAAGAAGCGGAGTTTACACCGAGTAAATGAGCATTCTGAGCCCATTTTTAACGCTGTATTGTCGAGCGCAGACACTTTTCAGACAGAGCCTAAGCGTCGATAGCCTTTATCGGCTCTCCGCAACGCCCTTGTTCGCTTTGTGCGGCAAGGGCGTTTACATTTATAGGGCCGCTTGGCGTTATTGGACGGTTAAAGCGGCGCTACAAGGATAGAACTCAAAAGGGATCTACTATGCAACGTATTACAGGGGGCGTGCTGGCCACGGCCGCGCTGGTACTTACCGGCTGCCAAAGTCATCCAAACGCGCCGGTCGAGCCTTACGCCATCGTAACGCTGGCCCAGGAGAAGCAGTTCGTCGCGCCCGAGTGTCAAGGCGATAACTGCGCCCAGGTGCGCGTCTCCGCGCTCGAGTTCCCCAAGTCCCCCGGGCTTACTCGCGAGCTTCGCAGCCGCTTGATCGCGCTGGCCCCGAGCGAGCGCGCGAATACACCGGGTGATGGCAGCGCGTCCTCACCCACTTGGGCAAGTTACGCCAACGACTTTTTCGAGCAGGCAAACCGCCACGGTATGCCTATGCCCGATGGCGGTGCCAGCGCGGTTTTGCTGGAAGCCGATGTCGTGGGTCGTTACAACGACGTGCTGATCATCGAACTCAATAGCGACACCTACTTCAACGGCCAGGCGCATGGTCTGCCCGCCACCGAGTTCATGGTGATCGATGAGCGCCAGGCGCGCACGGTCGGCCTGGACGACATGCTGATCGACGGTCGCGAGGCCGCCTTCGAGCAGTTGGTAGGCGAGGCGCATCAGCGCTGGTTGAGCGACATCGACCAGGACGATACCTTCGCCGCGAACTGGCCGCTGAGTGATCATCGCAACGTCGCGCCCATGGAGGATCACTGGGTGGTGAAGTTCGACGTCTATGAGATCGCTCCTTACGCGGTGGGCCAGCCAGAACTGGAAATCCCGCTCGACGCGCTCGAGGGGATTGCCAAGCCGCGCTATCTGGATCAATAAGCCGGGATAGCGCCCGTAGCGTTTGACAAAAACCCTTCAAGGGCAGAACGAAAAACCGCCACGTTGTCGTGGCGGTTTTTTTGTTGATAGAAAAGCGTGTTTCGGGCTCGCCGAGTAAGAGAGGGAGTCCGGGTTAGCGGCCCGCTTTTAGACAGCCGACCACGACCAATACGGCGGCGGTGGGCAGGCGCCAGTCGAGTACGCTCATGCCGGCCAACACCAAAAGCAACCCGGCGAGAATCGGCACGCCGTAGGCCAGGCTGCCGACCAGGCTCGAATGCCCCCAGCGCAGCGCCTTGTCCCAGGCGACCATGGCGATGCCGTAAGGCCCAAGGCCCAGTGCGATACCGGCCAGCAGCGCTTCGCCGCTTGGCAGGGTCAGGTTGTTTTCAAGCACCAGGCTTGCGCTGGTAGCGATAGCGCAGGCAATCAATAGAAGGCGCGGTAGAAGCGGGGTCAGCGCGACCGGGGCGGTTTGCCCGAACCAGGAGTAGAGCGCCCAGCAGCACGCCGATAACAGCGCGATCGCGTAGCCGGTGACTTCACCTCCCAGCCCGCCGCTGATCGCCTGGGGTAGCAGCAGGAGCGAGGCGCCGGAGAACGCGATCAACGCGCCGATCACGCCTTCGATGCGCAGCTTTTTAAAGCGGCTGTACTGGCTAAGCAGTACGAAAAGCACCGGCCAGGTGTAGGTGATCAGCGCGGCTTCCGCTGCCGGGGCCAGCCGCATGCCGATGAAGTAGCTGCTCACCGCGCCTAGAATGAGCAGCGGCACGCCGATCCACACGCTAATGCGCCACCCCATGCTCAACGTGCTCACCCCGGTCTTGCGGCTCAGCGGCAGTGTGGCAAGCGCCCCGGCCAAAAGTGTCAGCGCGGTCAACTGCAGCGGTGTCGACGTATGCGCCATCTCCGCCAGCAGCGGCGCCACGCTCCAAAGCGCGACCGCGATAAGGGCGGCGCCGATACTGTATCCGCGAGAGGGGAGAACAGGGGTGTGAACGCGTTGCATGAAGCAGCTCCTTCTATATAAACAAACCTTGCCTTCTGTCAGTGGTGGTAAGCATAATCCTTGGTTAAACATCACAATATCGATCTTTAGTGATGATACCTATCAATAGTGGTGATATATGCGTGCACCCATTTTTGACTTGTCACTGCTTCGCACGGTGGTGGCCATTGCCGACACCGGCAGCGTCACCGCGGCGGCCAAACGCTTGGCCTATACCCAGTCCACGGTCAGCATGCAGCTGCAGCGCCTGGAAACGCAGCTGGATTTGACGCTGCATGAGCGGGAGGGCCGGCGGCTACGCTTTACCCAGGAAGGGGAGCGGCTTTTAGCCCACGCCAGGCGCCTGCTGGCGTTGAACGACGAGGCCTTTAGCGATATGCAAGCCCGCCAGGTAACCGGTGATCTGACCCTGGGCATTCCCGAGGATTACGCCTCGCTTTTGCCGTCGGTGTTCGCCTACTTTCACCAGCTTTACCCGGCGGTGGGGCTGACGGTGATCTGTGGAACCAGCGCGCACCTGGTGGAGCAGGTCAAAAATGCCGACATCGACCTTGCGCTGGTCACGCGCCAACGTAACTCGCCGGGCGGCGAGGTGATCCGGCGTGAGCCGCTTTTATGGGCGGTGGGCATGAACCAGCAGCCACTTTTGAGCGACCCGATCCCTTTGGCGCTTTATTCCCCCGGCGCGGATGTGTTTCGCGAAGTAGCCGAGCAGGCCCTGCAGGCGGCGGGGCGCGACTGGCGCGTGGCCTACACCAGCCAGTCGATGGCCGGGCTTGCGCCAATCGTGACCGCAGGGCTTGCGGTGGTGGTGGTGACCCGCAGTATGCTCACACCTTCGCTTCGCCCGCTGGACGAGTCGAGTGGGCTGCCCAGGCTTCCTTCCATCGAGCTTGCCCTGCACCGCGCGCCTCATCGGCCCACCGAGCCCGCTCGGCGGTTGGGAGAGTTAATTCGCGAACAGCTAGCGGCCATTGGCGAAGCGTTATAAGGTTAGGGGCAGCGTTTTACTCATAAAGATTTAGGCGTCAGGAGCAAGCGATGCACGAGCTGGATCACTATATTTATCCTCATCGGGTGCTGCACTGGCTGGTGGCGGCGGCGGTACTGGTGTCATTGGCGACGGGACTAACGCTTGGCACTTGGGGCTTCGAGCGTACGGCCAATTTTTTGGGAACGACCCTCACCAACCTTCTGTATACCGGGCATAAAACCCTGGGCGTGACGATTTTGCTACTGATGACCCTGCGTATCATCACGCGCATCGCTTTCGTGGTGCCAGACCATGACCCGCCCCTGAATGCGTTCGAGCGCATCGTCAGCAAAAGCGTACATCACCTTTTGTACATCGCGCTGGTGCTGATGCCGCTGATCGGTTGGGCGGCAACGGCCACCGGCGGCTACCCCGTCGAGTTTTTCAGCTGGCACTTGCCCGGGTTTTTCAGTGAGAACGCCGCGCTCTCCCAAACGCTTTTCGGCTGGCACGAACTGCTTGGCTGGGCCATTTTGGTGTTGGTGGTGCTTCACGTAGGCGGTGCGATGATCCACTGGCGTATCAAGCGCGACAACGTCACCAAGCGTATGAGCCTGTTCGACTGATCCAGGGCGGCTTCAAGGGAGTGAGGGTATGGCGCTGCAAATCGTCTTTGCGCTAGGGCTTGCCAGTGTCCATCTATTCGCCGGACGCTTGCAGCGCCTTAACGCCATCCCCCGAAGCGCCTGGCTCTCGTTTGCAGGCGGGGTGTCGGTGGGCTATGTATTCATTCATATCTTCCCGGCGCTAAGCGACGCCCACGATACCATCGAAGAGCACGGCCCCCTTTTCGTGCTGGAGCATAACGCCTATATCGTTGCTTTGGCGGGGCTTTGCGCTTTTTACGGACTGGAGCAGGGCGCCAAACGCTTTTCTTCCCACCGTGGCGGCTCTCAACGCGCTTCGCTGCACGAATCCCGCGGGGTGTTTTGGATCCACGTCGCCTCGTTCTCTCTCTACAACGCCCTGATCGGCTACCTGCTGGTGTATCGCGACAACCAGTTTCCGGATGTAGTGTTCTTCTTTCTGGCAATGTCGTTTCACTTTCTCGTCAACGACCACGCTCTGGTGCAGCACCACCGCCACACTTACCGCGCCGGCGGGCGCTGGGTGCTGGCCGCCTCGGTGCTGGTGGGTTGGCTGATCGGCAGCGCCGTGGAGGTGACCGAGGCGTTCGTGGGCGTGTTGTATGCGTTCGTCGCTGGGGGCATCGTGCTGAACGTGCTCAAGGAGGAACTACCGGAGGACCGGCACAGCCGCTTTTGGCCCTTTGCGCTGGGGGCGGCCGGGTGCGCTGCGCTGCTGATCTTTTCCTGAGGGCTTGAACGGACATCGTAAGTGCAAATGACAATCACTTGCTGATTGACTTGGCGGGTGAGTGCGTCACAATTCGCGGCTTACACCACGGGGGAGTCTCTAATGGAGTTGTTGCGGGTCGTCTTTACGCACTACCGCTGGGCCTTTCTTGGCGCCATGGGGTTGAGCCTTCTAAGCGCCGGGCTAGGGGTGGGGGTCATCGCCTTCATCAACCAGCGTTTGATCACCTCTGAGAGCACCTTCTCCGTACTGCTGCCCTTCATGGGGCTTTTGACGCTGCTTTTGGCGGTTACCCTGGCCACCCAGCTCGCGCTCACGCTATTGGGTCACTACTTCGTTTATAACCTGCGCTCCCGGCTTTTGAAACGCATGCTGGATACCGATATCGAGCGCCTCGAGCGGGCCGGTAGCGCCACGCTTTTGGCGAGCCTTTCAAGCGACGTGCGCAACATCACCATTGGCTTCGTACGCTTGCCGGAACTCGTGCAGGGCATCGTGATGAGCGTGGCGTGCGTTGCGTATCTTGCGTGGCTTTCGCCGGAGATGGTGCTGGTAACGGTGGCCTGGATGGCGGCTACCATGGGGATTGGCTGGTTACTGGTGTCCAAGGTGTACCGCCACTTTCATCTGGTGCGCGAAAGCGAAGATCTTTTATACCGGGACTACCAGACCGCTATCGAAGGGCGCAAGGAGCTAGCGCTCAACCGCGCGCGGGCGCAGCGCTTTTTCGACGATACCTACACGGCGAACGCCAAGACCTACCGCCACCATATCATTCGCGCGGATACCTACCATTTAAGCGCCAATAACTGGTCGAACATCATGATGCTCGGCGCGATCGGCGTGGTGTTTTTCATGGCCAACGTGCTGGGGTGGGCGGGCCAGGCCACGGCGGCGACCTTCGCGCTAACGCTACTTTTCCTGCGCACCCCTTTGATTCAAGCCATTGGTGCCTGGCCTACGCTGATCAGCGCCCAGGTGGCGTTCGATAAACTCAAAAGCCTCGAGCTTACCGAGTACCGGCCAGGTTTCGAGGTCGAGGATACGCTCAAAACCTGGCAGCGTATCGAACTGGTCGACGTGGTCTACCGCTACGAAGGCGAGGGGGGCGCGCAAAACGCCTTTCAGGTGGGGCCGTTGAATTTGACCCTTCAGCGTGGCGAGCAGGTATTTCTGATTGGCGGTAACGGCAGCGGCAAGTCGACGCTGGCGCGGCTTCTTTCCGGGTTGTACCGCCCACAAAGTGGCTACATTCAAATCGACGACCAGCGTATCGGTGCCGCCGAGTGGGACGCCTTTCGCGCCCGTTTTGCCAGCGTATTTACCGACTTCCACGCCTTCGATCAACTAATGGGCCCGGGGGGCGGTGCCGCTGAGCCGGCGCTGGTGGCTCGCTGGCTCGAGCGGCTGCAGATGACGCAAAAGCTTGCGTGGCAGGAGGACCGCGTCACCAACCCGACCCTCTCCCAGGGCCAGAAAAAGCGCCTAGCGCTGCTACTCGCCATTGCCGAAGAACGCGATGTGCTGCTGCTCGATGAGTGGGCAGCGGACCAGGACCCGCAGTTCCGGCGGCTTTTCTACCGTGAGCTGTTGCCGCATCTAAAGGCCATGGGAAAAACCGTGTTCGCGATCAGCCACGATGACAGCTACTTCGTGCACGCCGACCGGCTTTTGGAAATGGCGAAGGGGGAGTTGATCGAGTTAACCGGAGAGCAGCGCCAGCAGGCAAGCGCGGACGCCGTGGCGCAGATCAGCCCAGGCGGCTAGCGCTTGCGGGCGCGTCGGTCGCAGCCCTCGAGCGGGCAGTTGCTACACACCTCGAACTCGTCCAGCAGGTAGCGCAAGCAGCAAAGCTTGCGCACTTGCTTCACTTCATCCGACCCCCGGGGCGTGAAACTTTTCACAGGCTGGTAGAGCGGGTTGCGTTGGCCGTCGAGGGTGCGCGACTCCAAAAGCGCCCGGGCGTCCTTCAAAGCGGCTGGCTGTACGAAAGGGTGCTCGGCTAAAAGATTGACGTAGTAGTCGAGGTACCCGCCGGCATTGCTCCAAAATACCCGGGGCGCGGCGCCGGAAAGCGCGGATAGCCGTTCGATCAGCGGCGCCCAGTGGCCGTCGATCAGCGCGGCAAAGCGCTTGGCCGGGTCACGGGTGGTGACCGGCTCGCCGCCCTGGGCAAGCCAGAGCCCCTGGGCGCAGCCCTGGGTGTTGAGTAGCACGTAAGCCTCGTCCAGGCTAACCGGCAGTGCCCGGTCGAGCAGCAGGTGCGAGACCACGGTGGGCACGGTCAGCGTGCTGAACAGCCACTTCGACCAAAGCGAGACGATGGCGCGGCGGTCGCCACCGGGAAACTGGGCGGCGTACTGCGCGATGTCCTGCTCCAGCAGCGCCGGGTTGCGCCAGCGCGCGGCCTTTATTGCCCCCGGGGGCGGCTCGCCGCCAATGTGCGGCGGCGCCAAATGGGCCAAGCGGTCGGTGTAGCACTCGGCCAGGGTGGCGGGGCGCCGGGGTTCGGGTTCGCGTAGGGCCAGGGGCATCGTCGCTCTCCTCATCCAGGGCGGGGCAGCGCCCCGGCGTGTTCTACATTGACCAGATTAGTCAATAATGGTTATCAATTAAACCCGTAGGCCGATCACTTTGCGTACTTACTGGGCCACGGCAATGGAGTGGTGGCCGCTAGGGTGGTCGATGACCTGCATGGGCAATCCGTAAATCGCCTCCAGGGTCGGCGCGTGCATCAGCTCCCCGGGCGTGCCCTGGGCCAGCAGACGGCCGCTGTGCAGCGCGATCAGTTCGTCACAGTAGCGCGAGGCCATGTTGATATCGTGCAGTACGATGATCACGCCCAGATCGAGCTCGTCGCAGAGCTTGCGCACCAGCGCCAGCACCTCGACCTGATGGGCGATGTCCAGCGCGGCTAGCGGCTCGTCCAGCAGCAAAAACCGGCTGCCCTGGGCGAGCAGCATGGCAAGCCACACCCGCTGGCGCTCGCCGCCGGAGAGCGTATCGACCAAGCGGTCAGCGAAGGCCTCGGTATGGGTCAGGCGAATGGCGCGCTCGATCGCGGCTTTATCTTTTGGGGTATGGCGGCCCAAAAGCCCATGCCAGGGGTAGCGGCCAAAGCCGATCAGCTCGCGGCTGGTCAGGTTCTCCGCGCGGGGTAACTGTTGGGGTAGGTAGGCCACCTGACGGGCGAACTCGCGATGGCCCCACTGGGAAAGCGGGCGCTGGTCGAAATGGATGGCGCCTTCGGTGAGCGGCTGCTGCTGCGCGAGCAGCTTGATCAGCGTCGATTTACCCGAGCCGTTATGGCCGATCAGGCCGACGACCTTGCCCTGCTCGAAGGTGTGCTCGATGGCGTGAAGCAAAGGCTTGCCGGCAATGGTAAAGCTTGCGTTCAAGACCTCGAACATGCACGGCTCCCGTGGTTTGGCGAATTGATCGTCCAATTGTAGTGTTAATACTTATCATTTAGAATCCTGCGCTTGAATTATTTTCTCTCACTTCTTGCCGACCGGGCTGCTCCATGACAACGCTTGCTCCTGTATTGACTGCTCTTTTAGGCGTTGGGTCGGCATGTCACTAAAACTTCGCGTCACCCCCTTTACCACCTGTGTCTTGCTCGGCCTTCCGCTGCTTTTGTTGCTGGCACTGGCTTTGGCGGAGCAGGGCGGTGTTGCCAACAGCGTAAGTGGGCTTTTTAGCCCGGATTTTGCCAGCGCCGAGACGCTACTACTTCATTTTGCCTGGTGGCCGCGGTTTTTGATGGCGCTACTGGCCGGCGGCGCATTGGCCCTTGCCGGGGTGTTGATGCAGCAGGTGTTACGTAATCCGCTGGCCTCGCCCACCACCCTGGGGGTCGCATCGGGTGCCAATCTCGGCCTGATGATGGCGACGCTGCTGGCCCCCGGGCTTTTGGCTTACGGGCGCGAGTGGGTGGCACTTGGCGGCGGCGCGGCCGCCATGGCGCTGGTATTCGGGCTTGCCTGGAAGCGCCGGCTGGCGCCGGTCGTGGTGGTGCTGGCAGGGCTTGTGGTCAACCTTTACCTTGGGGCTCTGGCCACCGCACTTTTACTGTTCAACCACGAAACCCTGGCGGGGCTTTTGATCTGGAGCGCGGGGTCGCTGGCGCAAAACGGCTGGGAGGGCGTGGCCACGCTTTCGCTTAGGCTTTTGCTGAGCGGGGTGGCCGCCGTGCTATTGATCCGCCCGCTGGCGGTGTTGGAGCTCGACGACGCCAGCGCCAAAAGCCTTGGGCTTTCGCTTAAATATCTGCGCCTGACCGGGCTGGGGCTGGCCGTTTTCATCACCGCAAGCGTGGTCAGCGTGGTAGGGATCGTGGGCTTTATCGGCCTGGCGGCGCCGAACATCGTACGCATGGCCGGGGCGCGGCGGCTGGGGTCGCGCATGCTCTACTCGGTGGTGCTGGGCGCGGTGCTGCTCGCCACCACCGACCTGTTGCTGCAACGCTTCTCCGGCCAGCTTGCCACACTGCTGCCGACCGGGGCGATTACTGGTGCCCTGGGCGCGCCGCTACTGCTTTGGCTGATCCCGCGCTTGAAGCTGCAAAGCGATCAGCCCCCGCAGGCCACGGGGGTGACCATGCTTCGCCATTCGGCACCCGGGCGGCGGGCCCTGTGGCTGCTGCTTTTGCTGGCGGGCGCGGCTTTGCTGGGGCTAACGGTCGGCCAAAGCGGCCACGGGCTCAACCTGGTGTCGCCCTTCGACGCCGCAGTGATGGAGTGGCGCGCGCCCCGCGTGATGGCCGCGGCGGCTAGTGGCTTGATGCTGGCGGTGGCGGGCACCCTTTTGCAGCGTCTTTCGGCCAACCCCATGGCAAGCCCCGAGGTGCTGGGTATCAGTGGGGGTTGCGCCATTGCGCTGATTCTGGGCATCTACTGGCTGCCCACGCCGGGGAGCGCTCAGTTGGTGGGGGTGGGGACGTTAGGCGCGCTGGCGACCCTGGCGCTTCTGGTCCTGCTCAACAAGAGAAGCGGCTTCCTGCCCGAGCGTCTGCTGCTGAGCGGCGTGGCGGTCAGCGCTCTGTTCGATGCGGTGCGTGGCGTGATTTTGGCCGGCGGCGACCCGCGCGGCCAGCAGGTGATCGCCTGGCTTGCCGGCTCGACCTACTATGTGGATATTCAAAGCGCGCTGTTGGTGGGCGCCGCCGCCGCCGGGCTGCTTCTCTTGGCGCTGCCCTTTACTCGTTGGCTGGATATTCTACCGCTGGGGGCGGCCACCGCGCGGGGGCTGGGCATCGGCTTGAACCGGGCCCGGCTGGCCTTGCTGCTACTGGTGGCGGTGCTGACCGCCTGCGCCACCCTGGTCGTCGGCCCGCTTTCTTTCATCGGGCTTTTGGCCCCGCACATGGCACGCCTGGCCGGTTTCTCCCGCGCCTGGTGGCATCTTTTGGGCGCGGGGCTGATCGGTATGCTGCTGATGGTGCTGGCGGATTTCATCGGTCGCCAGGTGATGTTTCCCTACGACATTCCAGCGGGCCTGGTCGCCTCGCTCATCGGTGGCGCCTACTTCATGTGGGGGCTGCGCCGCCTGTAGGCCGGCTTAGCGGTCGAAATACGCCTGCATCACCTCGAGCACGCGCTCGATATCGTCGTCGCTAATGTCGCGGTGTACGACAAAGCGCGTGGCGTAAAGCAGGTCGAGCAAAATGTCGTGTTCTTCGAGCCACTTGGCCAGCCCCTCGACATGGCCTTCATCGACCTGGGCGAACACCATGTTGGTCGCCTGGGAGGTCACCGTAATGCCGGGTAGCGCGGCCAGCCCTTTGCCCAAACGTGCGGCCCGGCGGTGGTCGTCGGCCAAATCCGCCACGTGGTGGTCTAGGGCGTGCTGGCAGCCGGCGGCAATGATACCCGCCTGGCGCATACCGCCGCCCACCACCTTACGCCAGCGCCGGGCTTTATCGATCAGCGCGTGGGAGCCGACCAGTGCCGAGCCGATCGGCGCGCCCAACCCTTTGGAAAAGCACAGCGACACGCTATCGAAGGGTGCGCAAAGTTTTTCGAGCGAGGTGTCCGTGGCCACCGCGGCGTTGAACAGGCGCGCGCCATCCAGGTGGGTGGCCAGGCCGTGTTCGCGGGCAAGTGCGGTGGCGCGCTGGATGTATTCGAAAGGCAGCACCTTACCGCCGATGGTATTTTCGAGCGCCAACAAGCGCGTGCGCGCGAAGTGAATATCGTCGGCCTTGACCGCAGCGGCTATTTTCTCCAGCGGCAAGCTGCCATCCGGCGCGTTTTCGATAGGCTGGGGCTGAATGCTGCCCAGCACCGCAGCGCCGCCGCCTTCATAGCGGTAGGTGTGGGCATTTTGTCCCACGATGTATTCGTCGCCGCGCTCGCAGTGGGCCATCAGGCCGACCAGGTTACTCTGTGTGCCGCTTGGGAAGAGTAGGGCCGCCTCCTTGCCGGTACGCTGGGCAAGATGGCGCTGGAAGGCGTTGACGGTGGGGTCGTCGCCCCAGACATCGTCGCCCACCGGGGCGGCCAGCATCGCCTCGCGCATGGCGCTGCTCGGGCGCGTGACGGTATCGCTTCGTAAATCAATCATGCCAGGCTCCTCTACTTTTCATGCGGCGTAGGGACAATTCTTTGTCCAGACACTATGGTTAACAGGACAACCTTGAGAAGGCAATTAAATGGATCTTAAAAGCGGTTATCCGTTCTGGGCGGTAAAAAATGGCCTGCTTGTTTCCTTTCCCCAACTGGACCACGACCATACCTGCGACGTCGTTGTCATCGGCGGTGGCATTACCGGCGCGCTGATCGCTGATGAGCTTAGCCAGCACGGCCACCACGTGGTCGTCTTCGAGCGTCGCGATATCGGCTGGGGCAGCTCCGCGGCGAGCACCGCGCTTTTGCAGTATGAAATCGATACCCACATGGTGGAGCTTGCCAAACGGTATGACGAGCCCCATGCGGTGATGGCCTATCAAGGCTGCGGCGAGGCGATTTTATCGCTCGAGCGGCTGGCCGGTGAGCTTGGCAAGGTCTCCTTCGAGCGTCAGGAAAGCCTCTACTACGCCTCGAGCGAAGACGATGTCGACGCCTTGAAAGCCGAGTACGCGCTGCGTGACAAGCACGGCTTCGATATGGAGTGGCTGGATCGCGAGGCGCTTTATGAGCGCTACGCTATCGATGCGCCCTGCGCGATTCTTTCGAAGCTCGCTGCGAGCCTGGACCCTTACCTGATGGCGTACCGGCTTTTCGAGCGTGTCCAACGCCAGGGCGGCGAGGTATTCGATCGTACCGAAGTGGCGAGTCTTTCGCCCGATGAGCAAGGGGTGGTGGTTACCTTGAAAAATGCTGCCCGGGTGCGCGCTAAAAAGGTGATTATAGCGGCGGGCTACGAATCACAGCGCTGGCTCGACAAGCCGGTGGCGAAAAACCGCAGCAGCTACGCCTTCGTGACCGACCCCATTGCGCCACAGGTGCTGGGCAAGCTTCGCCATACCCTGGTGTGGGAGTCTGCCAGGCCCTATCTCTATATGCGTTCCACCGATGAAGGGCGGCTTTTGGTCGGCGGTGATGACGACGACAACGACGTGCCCAAGCGCCGCGACGAACGCGTGATGGAAAAAGCCCATGGGCTCGCCCACAAGGTCGAGTCGCTTTGGCCTGGGCTTGCGATCAACCCGACCTTCTGCTGGGCCGGCACGTTCGCCGAGACCGACGACGGGCTGCCGTATTTTGGCCCCGTCGAACGCTGGGGGCCGCACGTGCATTTCGCGCTGGCCTACGGCGGCAACGGTATCACCTATTCGATGATGGGCGCACCGCTGCTGCGGGCTCTGATCGAGGGATCCACCCACCCGCTGGCCGCCTTCTTTTCTTTCGAGCGGCGGTTAAGCGAGCCTGCTGATGAACACGACCCCGTACCTTCTCACGCATGAGAAGCGGCTCGCATGGGCTTTACCGAGCAGGGAAACGTGACGAGGCGTGAAAAGGCGCCTACCCGAATGACGGGTAGACGCCTTGGGCGGGGCGATTAATTGAGCGAGTTGGATAGCCGGCTGGCTCGATCACCCGGCGCCGGGTGGCTGGAGAAGAAGCTGCTGTTATTACCGTATTGCGCTTCCATTTTGCGCAGCGCGGAGACCGATGCCTCGGCATTCAGGTTTTGGCTCTGCAGCATTTGCAGGGCGTAATCGTCGGCTTCGTTCTCCTGGCTTTGCGAGAACTGGGCATTGATGAGCTCTTCGCCCAGATCACCAAGCTCCGAGGAGGAAAGTACCGCTGCGGTAGAGCTACCGCTTGAAACGGCGGCTTCACGGGCAGCAGAGGCGGCGTAGGCCACCTGGAAGGCTTTTTTGGAATGGCCCAGTGCGACGTGGCCGATCTCGTGGGCGATGACGTAGCGAACTTCGTCATCGTTCATTTCATCCATCAGCCCGCTATAGAGGCGGATAGAGCCGTTCGGCACCGCGAAAGCGTTCATTTCGGATTGCTGATAAACGTTGAAGTCTAACTGGTGGCCTTCCACTTCTTCCCAGCCTTGGGTCAAGCGCTGCAGGCGGGTAGCGTACTGACTATTGGTGTCCACCAACTGACTTTCGGCGTCCAGCTGGGCAATGGTTTGATCACCGATCTGTTGGATTTGCTGATCGGACATCATGGCGGCGCCGGCCATATTGGTGCCCGCTGACATCAGGCCCCCCAGGTCTGCGCCAGATTGACAGCCGCTCATCGCCAATACGGCGCTCAAGGTTAATGCGTAGCGGGTTTTCGATCCTAAAAACGGGGTCTGCATTGTCAGTTCCTTAATGAATGAGCTTGTTTAAACACTTTTTGAATTAGTAAAGCCTGTTCGAGGCTAACTAATGTTAACCGAGAATGTATAGGAGGACCACCCATTTTAAAAACGCGCTAAGCCGCTATGAAGCTTTATGGGTTTTTATGAAAAAGCGCCAGGAAGGCGGCTAAAGACAGCAGGTCAACCATGGAGTGAGGGCTTTAGCAGGTTTGGTAAAAGAGGCGCTTTATTGGCGTTTTTATCGGTATTTTAGCCAATTATTTATATAAATTATTGTAAAATATAACTTTTTTATTTCCTTGAATGACCGGCTAAGTGCTTTCATGTATTCAAGTGTAGGGTGTCAATGAACAAACAGTGCCCGTATCGCTTTGGCGGTCTATAAGGCTGGTTATAAAAACATAGACAAAAGAAGACGCCTTGTAAGCAAATGCTTACAAGGCGTCGCGCATTGCGCTAACGGTTTAGCGAAGCTTCTTTAATGAAGTTTCTTGCTTTAACGCCAATGCGTCACGACCTATTACCGAAGCAGCGGGAAAAGCAGGATGTGGTATTACGATCGAGTGCTGGGTCTGTCTGAAAAGTCGACGAGCGAAGACAAGACAAGGCAAAAATTGGCGAAAAACGGAGTTTACATATGTAAATGAGTATTTTTGGCCAATTTTTAACGCCGTATTGTCGAGCGCAGGCACTTTTCAGACAGAGCCTAGCCCAACCCCTTGGAGCTGCTTAACTGGTCGGTATATTCGGCAATCCCTTCGCTGGCGGCGTACTGCCAGACTGCCTGTGCTTGCCAAAAGGCGAGTACTTCCTGATCAAGGCAAGCACCGGATGTCGATAAGCTCATGTTGAATCCTCTGCAGGTTATACCACCAGGCTTTGCCCTAAAAGCCGGCACTGACTCAGTGCAAGCCAACGTCACCGCGGTTTTGGACCCCTAACCGCGGTCATAGACCCCTAGTATAGCAGCTTTGTTGCATTGCAGCATAAAGAGAACGTCCGTGCGTTCGGCAAAACCCCGGTTCAGGGCTAAGCTAAGAGACCACATCAACGCTGTGAAGGGAGTCGCCCATGAGTTCTAATGTCGCCGAGATACTGGTCAATACGCTGCAAAACGCCGGTGCCAAGCGCTGTTACGGCGTCGTGGGGGACTCGCTCAACCACTTCACCGACGCGCTCCGACAAAGCGACATCGAGTGGATCGGCGTGCGCCATGAGGAAGTGGGGGGCTTTGCCGCCGGCGGCGAGGCGTACATGACCGGCGAGCTCGCGCTGTGCGCCGGCTCCTGCGGGCCAGGCAGCCTGCACTTCGTCAACGGACTTTTCGACGCCCACCGCAACAACGCGCCGGTGGTGCTGATCGCAAGCCACATTGCGCTGGGCGAAATCGGCAGCCAGTTCCCCCAGGAAGTGGATCAATCCCACATTTTCAAGCAGTGCAGCGTGTTCTGCGAAACCGTGGTGTCCGCCGAACAGGCCGGGCGCATGGCGGCCATGGCTGCGCAGGCGGCCATTAGTAAGCGCGGCGTAGCGGTGCTGATCGTTCCTGGCGACGTCATGACGCAACAGCCCGCCGGCGAATTGAGCTTTAAAACGCACACCTTCGACTACTCGATTCGCCCCAGCGCCGAGGCGCTCGTGCCCGCCGTTCAAGAGCTCAATAAAGGCGGCAAGATCACGATTTTTGCTGGCGCCGGCTGCGAGGATGCCCGCGAGCAGGTCATCGCCTTGGCCGAAAAGCTTCAAGCGCCCATCGCCTGGACCTCTCGGGCCAAGAACTACATCGAGTACGATAACCCCTACCAGGTCGGGATGACCGGTGTGTATGGGCTGGAAGGGGGCTATCACGCGGTGGCGGAGTGCGACACGCTATTGCTGCTCGGGTGCAGCTTCGCCTTCGCCCAGTTCTACCCGGAAGGCGCGCGCATCATTCAGGTCGATCACGAGCCCACCCAGATTGGCAAGCGCTACCCGGTGGATGTCGGTATCGTTGGCAGTATTGCCGAAACCTGCGAGGCGCTAAACCAGACCGTTCAGCCCAATAGTCATTCCGCTTGGCTCGACAAGTGCTTGAAGCGCTACAAGAAGTCTCTCGAAAAGTCGGCCCACGACACCAGGGACAATAAGACGGTTCACCCGCAAGAGCTGACCCTGGCCATCGACCGCTTAAGCGATGAAAATGCGATGTTCACTGCCGACACGGGCAGTGTGAATGTCTGGATGCTGCGCCACATCCATACTTCAAAAGAGCGGCGTACGCTTTCGAGCCTGCAACACGGCACCATGGCCAATGCCTATCCGCAGGCGCTAGGGATTCAACTGGCCTATCCTGACCGTCAGGTCATCGCCATGTGTGGCGACGGCGGCCTTTCGATGCTGATGGGCGACTTGCTTACGCTGGTCCAGCGCAAAATCCCGCTTAAGATCGTGGTCTACAACAACCAGTCGCTGAGTTTCGTCGAACTGGAGCAGAAGGTCGAGGGAATGCTGGACGCCTACACCGAGCTTCAAAACCCTAACTTTGGCGAAGTGGCCAGTGCCGTTGGGCTTTGGGGTAAACGCGTGGAGCGCGAGGACGAGCTGGAGAGCGCGATCACCGAGTGGCTCAACCAACCCGGGCCCGCGCTTTTGGATGTCATGACCAACCCGATGGAGCTGGTCATGCCGCCCAAGGTAGCGGCGGGGCAGGTGGGCGCGACCGCCCTCTACTCGGCCAAGGCCGTGCTGAGCGGGCGCATGGACGAGGTCGTGCATCTGGTGAAGAGCAACTTTTTGAAACGCTAGGCCCGAAACACGACTCGCCCCAAAAGCGGGCGGGTCGCTTTGACTTTGCCTTTACAACCCCAGAATAGGGTCTGCGACTACGTGTACTGTCCGATCTGTATCAGAAGCTTTTTGCCCTCGGTTGCGGCTTTCCAATATCGAGGCGGACGCCTTAATCCTCGTCGTTGACATGCGCGGCATTGTGGGGCTTGGTTGGGCACTGACGCGCTTTCCCCTCCTTTCGATACTACACTGCTGGATAACCTGTTGATCACGTTAAGCGGTGTACGTTTTTCGGCACCATTTTGTGGGCGGACTTCAACCTGTATGCGAATGCATTCTGATCGCCGTCAGTATTCTTCTTGATGGCTGGGTGCCCATAGCACTTTGGTCGAGCTCGGCGCTATTTAGCTTGCATAGCCTGGAAGGGTTGAGTACTTTTCAATTTGTATGATGTATTACAAATTTAAGAGTATTTAGGGATTAAACCACCCAAAAATTTTGATTTATTAAGATGAGGGTACTGGTATGAAATTCTCCAAAGAACAAGTAATAAAAGCAGTTGGAGATGGATTGCTATCATTTCCCATTACCGATTTTGACGAAAATGGAAAGTTCGACGAGCAAAGCTACCGTCAACGCTTGGAGTGGTTTGTCAGCCATGATATTTCCGCCGTCTTCGTAGCGGGTGGCACCGGTGAATTTTTTAGCCTGACACTTGATGAATATCGTGAGGTCGTGCGTGTTGCCGTCGAGGTTATTGACGGTAAGCTACCGGTCATTGCCAGTGCTGGACTGAGCGTGGAAGCCGGTAAAGCCTTTGTCGAAGCCGCTGATGAAGCTGGGGCCGACGGCGTCTTGCTGATGCCGCCTTACTTGACCGAGTGTCCTCAGGAAGGGCTAGTCGAGTATGCAAAGCAGATCTGCGACTCTACCCCCATTAATATTATCTACTACAACCGAGGTAACGGCGTTCTCAACGCTAGCTCTGTAAAGTATCTCGCCGAGGCCTGTCCGAATCTGATTGGCCTCAAGGATGGCAAAGGCGATATTCAGGCGCTTAATAAGATCATTAAAACTGTTGGCGACCGCCTTGTTTATGTGGGTGGCGTGCCCACGGCTGAAATCTTTGCCGAAGCATATCTATCGATTGGCGTTAATACCTACTCCTCTGCAGTCTTTAATTTTGTACCCGACATGGCAGTGACGTTCTACAAGGCGTTACGGCAGGGTAACAAGGCGACCGTGAAAAAAATCACGACCGAGTTCTTCATTCCTTTTATCGATCTACGTGATCAACAAGCAGGCTATGCGGTTAGCCTGATCAAAGAAGGCGCGGATATTATTGGCCGTCCGGCAGGGAGTGTGCGTGCGCCTCTAATCATGCCGAACCGAGAGCAGCGTCAACAGTTAGAGCGACTGATCGATAAAGCCCGCTCTTTTTGAGTGCTACACCCTCCAATGTCTTAACCAAGCAAGAGGTAGCAAAAATGAAAACAACAATGATCCATCGTCAGGCGCTAATGGCCCTTGCCGGCGTATCGCTTCTGACCGCCGCCGTATCCGCTCAGGCCGACAACTGGAGGGGGTGGAATATTCACCCCGACGGGTATCCTAACTCAGAGGCGCTGGCCGCGTTTGCTGAAGCCGTCGCCGAGCGTACGGAAGGGCGTGTTACGCCGCGCGTCTACAACAACGCCGTGTTGGGCGATCAGTCCGATGCCATCGAGCAGACGCGCAACGGCGCGCTCGACTTCGCCAATTTCAACATGGGCCCGATGGGACCCATCGTGAATGAAACCAACGTGTTCTCGCTGCCGTTTCTGTTTACCGATATCGACCACATGCACACGGTGATGGATGGCGAGATCGGCGAACGTTTCGCGGATGCGCTCGAAAATCAGGGGCTGGTCGTCCTCTCATGGTTCGATTCCGGGGCACGCAGTATATACAACACCCAGCGTCCGATTCGCACGCCGGAAGACGTTCAAGGTCTGAAAGTGCGTGTCATGAACAATGACCTTTACGTGCAGATGATGGAAGCATTGGGCGGCAACGCCACCCCCATGGCCTACGGCGAGGTGTATCAGAGTTTGACCACCGGCGTACTGGATGGCGCGGAAAACAACTACCCCTCATTTGAATCGAGCAACCACTACGAAGCGGCGGAGTACTTCTCTCTTACCGAGCACCTGATCATTCCCGAGTGCCTGTGTGTGGCCAAGGCGAGCTGGGACGCGCTCTCCGAAGAAGATCAGGAAATCGTGCGTGAAGAGGGTATGAACGCTTCACAAATGCAGCGCGATCTGTGGGTCGAAAGCTCCGAAGAAAGTCGTCAGATCATCCTTGATTACGGCGTTGAAATTAATGAAGTCGATGACAAGGAAGCCTTCCAGGCGTTGATGGAGCCGATGTACGAAGAATTCATCGCCAACAACCCCGGCACCGGCGAGCTGATCGAGGAAATCAGAGCCGCTCAATAATCTTTTGTCCGATGTGCTCGGCGCTTGGGCGCCGAGCACTAAAAAGGATGTGTGCCGTGAGTATAGAACTTGAAACGCCTGACGAGCAGAAAAGCCGTCCAGAAGGCAGCTCGATCAACCGTGCGTTGGATTTAATCGCCGCCCTGTGCGTGGGGGTGGCAGGTATCATGTTGGTCGTGTTGATCGCGACCTTCGGCTGGCTCGTTTTTGGCCGCTACGTGCTCAACAATACACCCACCTGGGTTGAGCAGAGCTCGCTGGTACTGGTGGTCTATATCACCTGTCTGGGAGCCGCCGCCGGGGTGCGCTACCACAGCCATCTCAATATCGATTTTGTTCGCGAGAGCTTTCCGCCGGTGCTGCGTTCGCTTATGCACCACGTGTCCGATCTATTCATTCTCGTCTTTGGCGGTTTCATGACGGTACAGGGCTGGCAGTTAGTGATGACCAATACTCAGCGAGCCATCCCCATGATCGGCCTGCCGGAGAGTTATCGCGCCGCGCCGTTGGTGATTTGCGGCGTGCTAATCATGCTGTTTTCCGGAACCGATATCGTCCAGCGACTGCTGTCTCGTACCACGGAGAGGACCTAGGCCATGGGGCTTGTCATACTGTTTGGACTCTTTTTTCTAGGCCTGATTGCCGGCGCGCCGGTGGCCTTTGCCGTCGGTTTGGCGGCGGTTGCCACGTTTCTCTATGAAGGGTTGCCCCTGTTCGTGGCCTTTCAACGGATTCTCTCCGGTATCTCGGTCTTTTCGCTTCTGGCGATCCCTTTTTTCATCTTCGCGGGCGAGCTGATGCTCCACGGCGGTATCTCGACCCGGCTGGTACGCCTGGCATCCGCCATGGTGGGGCGAGTGCGCGGCGGGCTGGGGATGGTCAATATCAGCTCCTCCATGCTGTTTGGGGGTATTTCCGGCTCCGCCGTGGCCGATACCTCGGCGCTGGGCTCCATTCTCATCCCGGTCATGAAAGAAAAGGGTTATGACGCCGACTACGCGGTCAATGTCACGGTGACCTCGTCCGTGGCGGGGGTGGTGATCCCGCCCAGCCATAACATGATCTTGTACGCGGTGGCCGCCGGCGGCGGCATATCGGTCACTCAGCTGTTCATTGCAGGCATCGTGCCAGGCATTCTGATGTGTCTGAGCCTGGCGGTGGCCGCTTATGTCGTGGCCGTGAAGCGTGGCTACAAGGGGGAGGCCTTCCCGGGCTGGCAGGCACTTTTACTTAGCCTTGTGGCCTCGCTACCCGGCTTGATGACCGCTGTCATCATCGTGGGCGGGGTGCTGTCCGGTATCTTGACCGTCACCGAGTCCGGCGCTTTCGGTGCGATCTACGCCATTATCGTGACCGGGCTCGTTTACCGCGAGCTCACTTGGGCCTCCTTCAAGGCAGCGGTGATTCAGTCGGTCAAGACCACCTCACTGGTAATGATCCTGGTGGGCTGCGCTTCGGCGTTTTCGTACTTGCTCGCGCTTTATAACGTGCCCGAAATGCTGACCACGGGGCTGATGGCCGTCTCCGACCGGCCGCTGGTCATCTTCTTGATGCTCAACATCATCTTGCTGTTACTAGGCATGATCATGGATATGGCGGCGTTGATCTTGATTTGTACGCCGATCTTCCTGCCAGTGGCTATGCAGTTTGGCATGGACCCGATCCAGTTCGGCATCATCTTGATGATGAACTTGGGGCTTGGCCTGTGTACGCCGCCGGTCGGGGCGTGTCTGTTCGTGGGCTGTGTCATTGGCAAGATCAAGATCGAGCACGCGGTACGCACCATTTGGCCGTTCTTCCTGGCGCTTTTCGTGGCGCTGATGTTGGTCACCTATATCCCGGCGGTTTCACTCACGCTACCCGGGCTATTTAGATAACTCCATCACAGGAAAATCGCGATGAAAGTTGAAGCAGTCAACACCTATATTCTGGATCATAAGTTAGAAACCGCGTTTGAGAGCGCCTCGATGTCGTTCAAACGCCGTCAGCACTGTTTGATCGAGGTGGTGTGCGACGATGGCACGACGGGCTGGGGCGAGTGCCTGGGCCCGGCAAAAGCGAACGCGGCTGTCGTTCAAACCTACGCACAGTGGCTGATAGGCGAAAATCCGCTCGAGACTGAAAAGATCTGGCTTGCACTCTATAACCGCCTGCGTGACCAGGGCCAGCGCGGGCTGACCATGACGGCGCTTAGCGGTATCGATATTGCGCTCTGGGATATCAAGGGCAAGCACTTTGACGTATCCATCTCAACGCTGCTCGGAGGACGTTTTCGTGAAAGCGTTCGTGCCTACGCGACTGGATCATTCAGCCGCGAGGGGGTGGATCGCGTAAGCGACGTAGCGGCTGAAGTCGCACGCTATCGCCAGGAAGGCTTTCACGCCGTCAAGATCAAGATAGGGTTCGATGTCGAAGAAGATCTCGAAGTCATCCAGGCAGTGCGTGAAGCGATCGGACCCGATCTACGGCTCATGATCGATGCCAACCATGGTTACGACTATCTAGAGGCAGTAGAAGTAGGGCGCCGCGCCGCAGCGTTTAATATTGACTGGTTCGAAGAGCCAGTATTACCTGAACAAATCAATACATATGAAGCGGTGAGAGCCAACCAGCCTATCCCGGTGGCCAGCGGAGAGAATTGGCACGGCCGCTACGCCATGCAGGAGCCGCTCGCACGTCGCGCTATCGATATTATCCAGCCAGACATCTGCGGCGTGGGTGGTTTCAGCGAGATGCGTCGTGTGGCGGATATGGCCGCGCTACACGGCGTGCGTCTGGTGCCACATGTATGGGGAACGGCTGTGTGTTTGGCGGCGAGCCTTCAGTTCATGGCCGCATTGCCCCCTAACCCGCCCAGACGGGTACCGGTTGAACCCATTATGGAGTTCGACCGTACCGAAAACCCATTTCGCCAAGCGGTCGTCAAGACACCGCTTGAGCATCATCAGGGTATGGTAACCATTCCCGAGGGGCCGGGCCTCGGAATTGAAATCAATCGTGAAGCACTGGTGACCTACGCGCTGAAGGAGGCGTAAACGGTATTCATAGCGGCTTAACTAAAGCCTGACTATCCCTTAGAAGGCAGTAAGAAAGCCATTAGATACGTTGGTATCTGATGGCTTTCGCATTTATGGGCATACTGTTTTATATAGACCAATGGAGGAGTGCAGCGGCCAACAATACCCATTAGTGTCTTTAAACATACTATGTATGACTATTAATCGTTCGATTGCCGCGTCAACCAAAAAACGCGCAATAGCTTGTTGGAGAAGTTTGCATACTTGAAAACTGATGCTTAGACAATCGATACGCTAGCCAATAATTACAAATATAACCTGATAATTAATGGAGGAAGGCATGAGCATCCTTATAAGGTACCTGACAGGAGCGATGATGCTTTTGCTGAGCGTAGTAACACACGCCAATACGCCAAGCGACCAGCTCATCATTGCGTTGAAAATGAGCAACATTCTTTCATTGGACCCGGCCGCTGCTACGGGCAACGATATCGCGTTCGTTAACGCCAACCTGTACGACACGCTCATAGAGCTAGATCCCGAAGACCCCACCCTTATCCAGCCCGCCATCGCTAGCGAATGGGAAGTCGGCGATGACGACATGGCGATCACCTTTACGCTACGCGACGACATAAGCTTTCACTCGGGGAATACACTGACCGCAGAAGACGTGGTGTGGAGCTTCGAGCGGGTTCTGGACCTCAACCTGGCGCTAGCCACGACATGGAAAGCACTGGGCTTCACGCAGGACAATATTTCAGAGCTGATTTCCGTCGTCGACGACCATCAGATCGAAGTGGCCTTTCCTCGCCAGCTCGATCCCAAACTGGTGATGTACACTCTCGCGACCAGCCCGAGCGCTTTCATCATTGACCGAGAGCTTGCTTTGGAACACGAGCAGAACGGTGATCTGGGCAACCAGTGGTTGACCACGAACGCGGCGGGAAGTGGAGCATTCGTACTGGATCAGTGGATACCTCAGGATCGGATCGTCATGACGAGTAATGAGCGCTACTGGGGGCAAGTGTCAGGGATGCAGCGCGTGGTCATGCGTAATCTGAAAGAGTCCCAGACCATGCGGCTGATGATCGAGCGCGGTGATATCGATGTCGCCATCGGAATGTCGGTACCTGATATACGCTCGCTGGAAAATGTCGACGGTGTAGCGATTCAGACGACTCAGCGGGGCACGCTCTACTACGTGGCGACCAGCATGCAAAACGAGATTCTGGCCAATGAAAAGGTCAGAAGGGCCATTCGAGGCACAATCAATTATCAGGGGATCAACGATAGTATCATGCCCTATTACGGCATTTTCCATCAGCGACCAGTGAAGCTGGGGCTACCCGCCACGTTGCCCGAACCCGACTACGGACTTTCCACCGAACAAGCCAAGGAACTGCTTGCCGAGGCGGGCTATGAAAACGGCTTCAATACTACGATCCGGGCGCTCAACGAGTCTCCTTTCATCAACGTCGCCATCAATCTGCAAAACAGCCTCGAGCGTATAGGCATCAATGCGGAAATTCTCAGCGGTAGCGGTAATCAGGTTTACGGCGCCATGCGCGATCGTAGCTTCGACATCATCGTAGGCCGCGGCGGTGGCGGCTTCGCCCCGCACCCGGATTCTAATCTAAGGCCATTGCTTCTCAATCCCGATAACTCGGATGCCGCAAGACTGACCAACTTTCAGGGCTGGCGTACGGGCTATCAGAACCAGCGTATCAACGAACTGATCACTCAAGCCGTTTCCGAGGCCGATGACGAGGCGCAGAACTCACTATATGAAGAGGTTCAATCGATCTATGAAGAGGATGTCGGTGCGCTGTTTCCCTTCTCGCAAATGATCAACACGGTCGTCGTCAGGGGAGAAGTGGAGGGCTACCTCGATGACCCCGCTGCCATGACTCGGTTGAGAAGCGTCACTAAGCGAGCCGATTGATTCAACCGCCATCGATATACGGAGCTGACAACAATGACAAGATCACATTATTTAGGTGTCGTCAGAAAAGTGGGTGTGATTCTGATCACGCTGCTGGGCCTGCTCACCATGACGTTCATCATTGGCAGGTTGATGCCCATCGACCCCGTGCTGGCCGTGGTCGGCCCCGATGCGGATTCGTCGACCTATGAGCAGGTCTTCCGCGAAATGGGGTTGGACCGTCCTATCTGGGTCCAGTATCAGTATTACCTCCAGGATATGTTCTCGGGGGATTTTGGCCGCGCTATTCTTACGGGTTATCCGGTCATCAGCGACATTCTGCGCGTTTTGCCAGCCACGATCGAGCTGGCCTCGGTCGCTATTCTTTTCGGTGTTGGCCTCGGTGTGCCGCTGGGGGTGTACGCCGCCACGCATAGAGGCCGCTTGGGAGATCACCTCACCCGGCTGATTACGCTTTTTGGTTATTCGACCCCGGTTTTCTGGGTCGGCATGGTGGGGCTGATCATTTTCTATGCTTGGCTGAACTGGGCCGGTGCCGCCGGCAGAATCGGCTTCGCCTTTGATGGCATGTTCACCCAGTACACCGGGTTCTACCTGATCGATACGCTGCTGTCGGGAAATGGGGAGGCCTTCGTCAGCGCCGTTCGCCATATTGCTCTACCGGCGCTGATTCTCGGGCTCAACTCGGTCTCTTTCATCGGCCGAATGACCCGCAGTTTCATGTTAGAACAGCTGTCTCAGGAGTACATCAAGACCGCCCGCGTCAAGGGCTTGTCGGAGCGCAGTGTCATCTGGAAACACGCCTTCAAGAACATTCGAGTCCAACTGCTCACGATCGTGGCACTAGCCTATGGGGGGCTACTGGAAGGAGCCGTGCTTATCGAAACGGTCTTTGCCTGGCCGGGTTTTGGGCAGTATCTGACAGACAGCCTGTTGATGGGCGACATGAATGCCGTCATGGCCTCCGTGCTGTTCATCGGTCTTGTCTTCGTGTTCTTGAACGTGTTGTCCGACGTCCTTTACAAGCTCTTCGATCCGAGGACCCGATAATGAAAAATATCCAGACCTTGAAGAATTCACCTTTCCCGGCAAGAGAGAAGGCCGCTCCCGGACAGTCGAAGGGCGCCCTGTTTTTCAAATCGTTGAAAAAGCTCTGCAAGAACCCGCTAAGTGCGTCCGGCGTAGTGATTGTGGGCTTACTGTTGGTGCTGGCCATCGTCGCCCCCTTGATCGCTACGCACGACCCACTCGCCCAGGACCTTTCCCGCGTGCTGTCGGCGCCTTCCTGGGCCCACTTGTTCGGTACGGACGAATATGGGCGAGATATTTTCAGCCGCATCGTGTACGGCTCTCGGGTCACGCTCTATATCATCTTTCTCGTGACGATCATCGTCGGCCCGATCGGTCTAATGATCGGCACCATGTCAGGTTACTTCGGTGGCTGGGTCGATAGCACGTTCATGCGCATCACGGATATTTTTATCTCGTTTCCCAGTCTGGTGCTGGCGTTGGCCTTCGTGGCCGCGCTCGGCCCTGGCCTCGATCATGCCGTGATTGCCATCGCGTTGAC
This sequence comes from Vreelandella mediterranea, assembly GCF_970647075.1. Taxonomy (NCBI): domain Bacteria; kingdom Pseudomonadati; phylum Pseudomonadota; class Gammaproteobacteria; order Oceanospirillales; family Halomonadaceae; genus Vreelandella; species Vreelandella mediterranea. The sequence continues at coordinate 816,762 of NZ_OZ310198.1, forward strand.
CGCCTGGCCCCCCGTTGCTCGGCTGGCACGGGCGGAGACGCTGACGTTCAGAAACGCCGACTACGTCGTGGCCGCGCAGCTTCAGGGCGCGTCTTCCTTTCGTATCCTGTTTCATTACATCTCGGTGATGTGCCTGCCTTCGCTGATCGTTCGCCTTACCATGAACATGGCGACCGTCATTTTGACCGCCGCGGCGCTCGGGTTTCTAGGGCTGGGGGCGCAGCCGCCGCTGCCCGAGTGGGGTGCGATGATTTCGACAGGGCGTAGCTACATGCTCGAAAGCTGGTGGCTCGTTGCCTTTCCTGGTGCGGCCATCATGCTCGTAAGCCTGGCGTTCAACCTGCTAGGCGATGGCCTGCGTGATCTCTTAGACCCCCGGACCGAGTGAGGTATGAGCATGGATGTATTAACGATCGAAAACCTGAACGTTACCTTCCGCACCGATGAGGGCATCAAGCAGGCGGTTCGGGATGTATCTTTTACACTCACCAACGAGAAACTGGCGATAGTGGGGGAGTCCGGTTCGGGAAAATCCACCGTGGGTAAAGCGATCCTGCGCTTGAACCCGCCTTCTACGCTGGTAACCGCCGACTTGCTCCGGTTTGGGGAAACCGACCTTCTCGCCTGTAACGAAAAAGCCATCCGCGCTATCCGCGGGCAGCATATTTCGATGATCATGCAGGATCCCAAATTTTCGCTGAACCCGGTGATGACCGTCGGCGAGCAGATAGCCGAGGCGCTCAGCGTGCACCGCCATATCAGCAGGCGTAAAGCCAAGCAGGCGGCGCTCGAGATGTTGCAGGAAGTGAGCATTGCGGATCCTGAGCACGTCTATAGCCAGTATCCGCATGAGATATCCGGAGGCATGGGGCAGCGCATCATGATTGCCATGATGGTCATCCCCGAGCCCGATATCATTATCGCCGATGAGCCGACGTCCGCACTTGATGTGTCGGTTCAGCAGGATGTGCTCGATATACTCACCCGGCTAATCGAGAAGAAGAATATCAGCCTGATCTTTATTAGCCATGATCTTAACCTGGTGAAGAAATTCTGTGATCGCGTGCTGGTCATGTACGGTGGCCGCATCGTGGAGTCCATCAGGGCGGACGAGCTTTCCAACGCATCGCATCCCTATACGCGCGGACTGATGGAGTCGCTGCCCAGTCTCAGGCACCGCCGTGACATCTTGCCGGTAATGACGCGCGACCAGAATTGGCTTACTCAGGATTACACGACATGATTGCCATCGAGTCACTTTCATTCGACATGCCGGGTGCCAGCAAGTCCAAGCGCATCTTGAACGACATCAATATTCATGTGGCCAAAGGGGAGTGCTTTGGCTTGGTTGGCGAGTCGGGCTCTGGCAAGACGAGCATTCTGAAGTGCCTGGCGGGCCAGTTCAAAGGCTGGGACGGGACCATCGCCGTTCAGGGAAAATCAATTGCGGATACGTCGCTCAAGGAGCGCAGCAATACCATGCAGATGGTATTTCAGGACCCCTATGGCGCATTGCATCCACGGCATACCATTCGCAAGATACTCAATGAGCCTCTGGCCATCAAAGGCCTGCCTGACAAGGCCGAGCGCATCCACAAGGCGCTCAAGGACGTCGGGCTCGATGAGTCGTTTCTGCCCCGTTACCCCCACCAGCTCTCGGGCGGCCAGCGGCAGCGGGTGGCCATCGCTCGAGCCATCATCCTGGACCCGGATATCATTTTGCTCGATGAACCGACCTCAGCGCTGGATGTGTCGGTTCAGGCCGAGATACTCAATTTGCTGGCAAGCCTGCACCAACGCCGCCAGTTGACTTATCTGATGGTATCTCACGATCTTGGCGTCATCGCGCATCTTTGCGAGCGCGTCGCCGTCATGAAGGCCGGGGAAGTCGTCGAAGTGGTAACAAGAGAAGATCTAGTTGAGGGAAACGCTACCCACGCCTATACACAATCGCTTTTGCAGCATGCGTTTAGCCGTGAGTAGGGGGGCTGAACTCCCTTTAAAGGCGGGGTTGCTTCCCGCCTTTCATCCCTGCCGCGTTGATTCGGCTCCTATCTCACTTGCTCGTCCAGCCAATCGAAAGCAGCATCCTGCATATCGCCTGTAAAGGTATGCGCTTTGCCTTCCCAGAGCCGGGTAGTCAGAGAGGTATCCGATCCATAGGCATCCCACACCGTCTGCATTTTGGTCATCGCCGCCTGTACGCCGCTGGCCGGGAATAGCGGATCCTCTTCACCAACGTAAACCAGCATGGGGTTGGGTGCTGCCAGGGCCGCTACATCAGGAAAGTCAACCAGACTGAGAAGCCCCGGGTGAAGCATGGTAAACGCTGACTGGCCGCGCAATTGATTATTGCCCGGTACCATCAGGGTCTTGCTTTCCGCCATCCAGCCGTTGGCTACGCTTGCGCTGATAAATGGTGAAAGTGCTGCCACTTGCCAGGCTCTGAACGCCCCCATGGAAAAACCAACTGCCGTCACCTTCTCCGGGTCGGTTTCCGGCAGGCTGGCGAGAAACTCCGATGCCCGTATATCCTCAAGCGCCATCAGCCCTGCCATGGATGACCCCAGGTTAAAGAGGTTGGCAGCCAGCGCCTGCTGCGCTTCGTAGCCGTTGCCTTGCCTGTCCCCCCAGCCAAGTGCATTGGTAGCCAGTACGACATAGCCGCGTTGTGCCAGTTCATCGCCGGGAAATCGACCCGAAAAGTACTTATCCGACCACTCGGTAGCCGAGGCCAGCCGGTCGGTGTCGTACCAGGGGCTGATCCATTTCTCCTTGCCAATATCGAAGCGTGAACCATGGTCATGCAGCATCAGCGCCGAAGGAAACGGGCCTTCGCCCTCGGGGATCAACAGCAGCGCCGTTACACGGCTTTCATCGGTGATGTTGAAGGCAATACGCTGAGCGGTATAAGTGCCACGGTCGACTGCGTCAATGACCTCCGCTTGGTAGGGGCGCGTGGCATCATAGGGGAGGATCAGCGAACTCACCTGCGCAAGCACCCGCTCGCGCCAGGCGGCTGGATCGCCACCGTCATAAGCCAATGGAAACGTCATACGATCTTTTAATGCTTCAAAGAAATTCGGCAGATTATCTTCTGTTACGCCTCTATTTTCTATTGCGTCAGCTTGGCTGGCGGCAAGCAGTAGTGTCGCTAACAGTACTCTTTTCATTGCTCTTCCCCCGACATGACGCCTACCTGCATCATCCACTGGGCTAACAGGCCAGCCCAGCCGGCCACCGGCTTGTTCTGGGCACCCGCGATGCCAAAGCCGTGTCCACCGTCACGGAAAATGTGCAGTTCGGCCTTCACTCCCGTTGCGTGAAGCGCGCTGTAAAACGCCACGGCGTTTGCAGGCGGCACGGAAGGATCGTCGTCGGCCAGTACCAGAAACGTTTCAGGTGCATCGGCGTCAACGTACTCTTCAGGGGAAGAGTCGCGCTTTTGTTGCAGCGTAGGGCTATCGCCCAGAAGGGCAGCGCGTGAGCCTACGTGAACGCCTTCATCCTGCATGGTGATGACCGGGTAAACCAGCGCGACAAAATCTGGCCGTGCCGAGATAGCCTGCTCGTCGCTATCGACCTGATAAGTTTGTCTTGCGTATGCCGTGGCAAGTGAGGCTCCAAGGTGTCCCGCCGCTGAAAATCCCAGAAAGCCGATCCGGCCAGGATCCAGACCCCACTCCTCGGCGCGTCCGCGTACCAGGCGCATCGCTCGCTGTGCATCCGCTAGCGGCGCATCAGCGCGGTTGTCATGTCCTTCGCCAGGCAGGCGATAGCTCAAAAGAAAGCTGGTAACCCCTAGCGGTGCCAGCGCCTTGGCAATTTCAATACCCTCCTTGTCCAATACTACCCGCCGATAAGAGCCGCCCGGGGCGATAATGATGGAAGTACCATTGGGATGCTCCGGGACCCATGCGGTGATACTGGGGTCGACAATGCCGGTAAGCGCGCGATCTGTGCGGAACAGGTTGCTCGAGCGCTCTTTCACCACGGGGGCCAGGTCGTTTGGCGTGCCTTCAGGGCGCTCGTCCCACAGAGGCAGCACCGCTTCATGCTGTAGTGTCTCGGCCATGAAAGCTCCAGTATTCATCAAGTCGTACAGGGTTAGCGCGGAGCTCGACGGATGTCATTATTGTTAGCTTGTGCATCGTTAACGACTCGTATTGTCAGTTATGTGGAAGTTGTCCAAGCACGCTGCCCTCCAATATCCAGTGCATAAAAAAGAGTGCTTGAGGCTACATATCACCTCAAGCACTCAGCCCCCAACCTTGCTTACTCGAATACCAGTTTTTGCAGAGCCAGTGCCTGGTCCCGACGCTCGCTTTCTGTGCTGGCTGGCTGTTGAAGAAGCGCCCTAATAGCACTCAGTGTTTCTTCGTCGTAGGGCGACGAGACGGGCGTTGTGTCTTCGTCCTGGATGAACCAGTTATCATCACTGATATCACCATGAACACTGTCCAAATAATCGCTTTCGCTCTCCAGGTGAAGCGATACGTTGCCAGTGAGCATGGCGGATTCCATCTGATCGCCATAAGGGCTCTGACGGACAATGAAGTTGAAACGCTTGTTGTCGATGGCCACGTTATTGATGATCGACAAAGCGCCCGAGTTGAAGTTGTCGGTGAAGCCATCCATGCCGTTGTTGAACGAAAGGTTGCCCTTCACCGTGTGGGCAACGGGAAGGCCTTCACCGCCCAGCTTGAAACCATTACCCAGGTTGCCGCCAGTCGGCTCTGTGTCAAAGGTCTGACCGTTGTTGAACGCAATGGAGTTGGTAATGCTTACGGCGCCGTTGGGGCCATCTTCTACCTTGTTGAACAGGTCCCAACCATCGTCGATATTGTGGTGTGAGAGGCTGTGGTCGAATGAGTTGCCTTCGCCGATACGCATCTTGGCCGCAAAGCCGTCGGCGTTGATGCCGGATGCGTCCTCGTTGTTGTAGCTTTCGCTATAGCGCACCGTGTTGTGACTGGCCCACAGGGGGCGGCCCACGTTATCCGGCGAGGTGATTTGAAAGCCTGTATCCGGCGCGCTGTGGGTAACGATATGCTCGAATACGTTGTGGCTGCCGTGCACGACCAAGCGCTCACCGGCAACTTCCAAGTGATCCAGCTGCCAGTAGTAGGCGTTGTGCGACACCATGCCGGTAAAGCGTACCTCGGCATCTTCTCCGGAAAGGCGTTTCAACGCATCCGGCGCCCCGCTGGCGCTCAGCGGAATTTCAATTGCACCATATTCGCCGCTGGCCAGATGGACGGTGCCGCCCGGTGCGACCAGAGCGATTGCCGATTCCAGATCCAGCGGGTTCTCCAGGTCGCCTGGCTGCCCTGCACGCCCATCCGGCGATGCGTGAAGATTATAGGGGTCTGCGACACTCATTGGTTCAAGCGTCAGCGTCGTGTGCTGGGCCTGAGTTTCCGGCCCTTCCGAAGGCGTGAAGGTAACGTCCAGCTCGGTGCGCTCGCTAACTTCGAGCGGAAAACGAAACAAATGGCCGGCTTCTACCTCCTGCGCCTCACCAAGTGTCTCGCCATCCCGGGTTATACTGAAAGTACCTGCGTAGTTGGCCAGTGTCTGCAGCGTATAGTCGGGCGTAGTTACCACATCGGGTGAGGCGAGTGACCAGACGAGCGGCATTTCGGGCGCCTGATAGGCTTCGTCTTGCCGAGTATCGGCATCGGAAAGCTCGATGGAGATATCGGAAACGCTGAGCCGGGCGTTGCGCGCGGCAAAAAAGCCTACGTACTGATGCTCCGGTTCCTGCACCTCGACCAGGTTGGCGGGTGCTTCGCTCAGCTCATGGCGGTAGGTCTCATCGCCGTCTTCTACAGTGACGCTGAAATGCTCATCACTGCGAGAAAGACTCATCCGGTAGGTGTGGTCAGCGCCGTGAGCAATACCTTCTCGGTAATCTTTTTGGCTCAGCAGGTTACCCGGATTCCCCCAAGGGTCCTGGATGCCTTCACGGTATACCGCCGTTGCGTTGGCTAGCCCGTCGTTTTCGCGGGTGTGCGAGCGCAGTAGGTTCATGACCATATTGGAGGCAGCGGGAAACTCTTCATGACCAACAGGCTGGGGATTGGCACGCGGGGCGCCCATCACGTCACGTACGATAATACCAGCGCCTTCCTGGCGGTTGGGTGTCGCGCCGGTTTCCGGCCCAAGCTGCTCTAGTGTAAGCGTGGCCGTGAGCACGAAGTTCTTGTCGGTCGGCAGGGTGGTGTAATAGAAGGTGCCGCCTTCATGAGAGTTAGCGAGCTTTCCGCCCCGGCTCTCGATCGTCACGTGCTCGAGCAGGGAGCCCGAGGTAACTGGTTCACCGTCGTGAGTTACCTCATTGGTGCCCGCTTTTTCAGGCAGAATCGTGGAGCCGAAATTCAGATCCGTTGACTGGCCAAAGGTAATGCTCTGCCAGATGAGTTCGGAGGTGTCATCAGCTTGTACCAGTGAAATGCCCATAGCGGGCGTCATGACGGTCAAGGCGAGCGTAGCTATCTTTCTCATGAATCAACCTTATAGTCTTTGTGATTATTCTTGAACGACTGGCCGAGCCCCGGGCTAGGGCAGTGACCATGTTAATGCGTTTAAAGATAATACATAGTATGTTTTTTGCTAAAAATTAGCTAAAAGTATGACAGTGTTAATTGAAGGCATAGATTGAGCCTTTAACGTATTTCGATCCAGTCCGGGCTCTGACCCACTGATAGGCGATCGATTAACTGTAGATAGCCGGTTTCCTTGTCTATTCGATAGCTCGCAATATGATGAGAGAATTGCCCGGCAGCTACGAGATAGTGACCACAGGCGGTAATCGCAAAGCCGCGGGGGCGATTTTCTGTGTCGAAATGCTTTTCAAAGAGGATTGCACCATCTGGTTGCACTTTAAATAAGTGTAGTGTCGAGGTGGCTTTTTCAGAGGCATAAAGAAAACGACCATCAGGCGCTATATGGATGTCTGCTGCCTGAAACACCTCTTGTTGATCCGGCAAGTAGGCCGTTTGCATATGACTTAGGCCTTTCGCGTCATAGCGGATGACGTTAACGGCCCCATTACGCTCGCCAATGATATAAGCAATAGGCCGGGTAGGGTGATAGGTGATATGTCTTGGCCCTGTGCCTTCTGAAATCTTAAGTTCATCAACTAGCCGAACTGAAAACGACGTATCGCCACTAGGGGGCTGCGCTTCCCATTGCCACTGATATATAACGTCTTTACCAAGGCCCGTTGCTAGCACGGTATTGTCATCTGGCGCCATGCAGAGCATATGCGCATTCATGATTTCCTGGATCTGGTGCGCTTGAGCCGCTATACATTGATCCTGCTGTATGTCAAAAACGCTGACGTGATGATCGATAAACGAGGCGCTTAGTAGGTGCGTGTCCTCAGTGGTTGTCTGGATATAGGCTAGGTTGGTATCAATCGGCGTATTGCTCAAATGCTGCAAGCCACCTTGTGGATCAATCGTGAAACTGGCGATAAAAAATGGTTCACCGCGGGAAACGGCATAAAGCGTATTTCGCGTGCGCGACAGGGCAAGTGGCATGGCGCCACCCGGTTTTGTAAGTCCTGGCAGGCGCAGGTGTGTCACGTATTCAAGCGCTCCATTTGCAAGCGATAGACTGGCAGTATAGAGCTCTCCACTTAGCGCGCAGCCTACATATAGCAATTGCTTTTCATCGGTCTTCGGGGCTTTCAAGTCCACGTTGGCTGTCCTGTATTTAGCTTGAAACAATACTCTTATAATCATTATTCCTGCTGATCAACCGTCTTGGTAACTTCATACCATTGTCTATATTGTTGCCAGCAATGCGTTTCTCTAGTATTAAACATATTATGTATGACCTTAAGGGGTCATGCCAAATTTAAAAATACGCGACATACGAGGGGCCAAGGTACGATGAAAATTGAATCCATATCCGTAGACGTTATCCGCTATGAAACCAAGGTGGGACGTGACAGCGCAGGCCATGCTCATGCCGGTAAACCCAGTGATGCCTACATTGCCATGCTTTCTGTCGCCGCCGAAGACGGCGCCACGGGCTACGCTTTCGCACCTCAGGAATTGATCCGCCCTTACATCGTTGAAAACTACTTCAAAAAGGCAGCCATCGGTAAGCCTGTGCATGCGCGGGAACTTATCTGGCAGGACCTTTGGTTACGTCAGCGGGGCAGTGGAGCGCAGCTCACCGACCGTGCCATGGCGGTTCTCGATCAGGCGATTTGGGATCTGGCCGGCCGTCAGTTGAACGTGCCTGTCTACCAACTGCTGGGCGGCGCACGTAACAAGGTGAAAGCCTATGCCAGCACCATGTGCGGTGACGAAACAAAAGGTGGTCTCTCCACGCCCGAGGAGTACGCCCAGTTTGCAGAAGACCTGGTCGCGCGCGGCTATCAAGGCATCAAGCTGCATACCTGGATGCCGCCGGTAAGCTTCGCACCCAGTGTCGAGATGGACATTCGCGCCTGCGAGGCCGTTCGCGAAGCGGTAGGCCCTAATATCGCGCTGATGCTGGACGGCTACCACTGGTACAACCGCCTCGATGCCCTGAAGATCGGCCGCGCGCTTTCGCGTCTGGACTTCGCCTGGTTCGAAGAGCCGATGCCCGAAGATTCCATGGAGTCCTACCGCTGGCTGACCCAACAAGTGGATGTACCGGTTATCGGCCCGGAAACCATTGGCGGCAAACATCAAAGCCGTGCCAGTTGGGTTCAGCACAATGCCTGCGACATCCTGCGCGCTGGTGTAGCCAACGGCGGGGGTATCACACCTTGCATCAAGACGGCACACCTGGCCGAAGCGTTCGGTATGGACTGCGAAATTCACGGTAACGGTGCGCCAAACTTGGCAGTCGTGGGCGCGATTACCAATTGTCAGTGGTACGAGCGCGGCCTGCTGCACCCACATATGGATTACGACGAAGCGCCTGCTTACTTGAATGCCATTGTCGATGAAATGGATGCACAAGGCTTCGTTCATCTGCCGGATCGCCCGGGTTTGGGTGAAAGCATCAATTTTGATTACATCAAGAACAATACTTCAGAGAGCTATTGATTTAGCTATCGGATGGGGTTAGTTCACCGCGTATATACAAAACGCCAGCTTTAACACTATTCGGCAATGCCGATATTCCAATAATAAAGTAATAAGGGGTTCTTATGAGCGTCGATGTCTGGGTAATATTGATTTATCTTGTCTTTCTGGTGGTCATTGGTTGGGTCTTTAAAAACTTTAACGCCAATACCAGTGACTATTTTCGCGGCGGCGGTAACATGCTGTGGTGGCTGGTCGGCTCAACCGCTTTCATGACGCAATTCTCGGCGTGGACCTTTACGGGGGCAGCTTCCCAGGCCTACGTGAGCGGCTTTGCGATCATCTTTTTGTTCATGGCCAACGCCGCTGGCTATTTTCTGAACTACGTGTATTTTGCACCGAGATTCAGGCAGTTGCGCGTGGTTACTGCTGCTGAAGCCTTAAAGATGCGCTTCGGTAAGCCCAGCGAGCAGACCTTCATCTGGTTCAGTATGTTCGATGGCTTGGTATCGGCAGCAACATGGTTAAGCGCGCTCGCCATCATTACCTCGGCGGTGTTCAACGTACCGCTTGAAACCGTTATCTTACTGGCAGGTATCGCGGTGGTTGCGATGTCGGTAACGGGTGGTGCGTGGGCGGTCGTAGCTTCTGACTACGTTCAGATGCTCATCATCATGTCGGTAACCTTCGTCTGCTTCTTCGTTGCCTGGGGCAATACCGACAGCATCGGCACTATCATCTCAAGCTACGATGGCGAGTTTCTGACCGGTAGCGGCTATGGCTATGCTTGGCTGTTCGGCTTCTGGGTGTTCATGCTGATCATCAAGCAGATCTTCATGATGAATAACACGCTCAACGGCTATCGTTACATGTGTGCCAAGAACAGTAAGAACGCCCGCTACGGCGCGCTGTTCACGCTTTGTTTAGCCTTGCTCGGCCCGATCATCTGGTTCTTTCCGGCTTGGTTCATGCACGCCTATAGTCCCGATTTCGCCAATAATTTCGGTGCGCTGGGTGCTAGCGCCAATGAGGCGGTATTCGTCGCATTCGTCAGCGAGTACATGCCTGCAGGCATGCTCGGTCTTTTGATGGCCGCCATGTTTGCCGCCAGCATGTCCTCCATGGATTCTGGCCTCAATCGTAATGCCGGCTTTTTCGTGCGTAACTTCTATCTCTCCATCATCAAGCCCCACGCCACCGAGAAGGAAATGCTGCGCGTATCGCGAATTGTCACGCTCTGTTTTGGCGCCATCATTATCGGTATCAGCCTGTTCATCAACTCGCTCAAGAGCATGAGCCTGTTTGAAATCCTGCTGACAGCTAGCGCCTTAATCACGTTTCCAATCACCATTCCGGCCATGCTTGGCTTGATCGTTCGCAAGACACCCGACTGGTCAGGCTGGGGAACGCTCGCGGTGGGCTGCATGGTCTCCTACGCTGTCGGCGCCTGGTTGAGCCCTGAACTGGTGACCAGTGTCATGGGCATGGATATCAGCCCGCGCGAATGGTCCGATTTCCGTGTCGCCTTCGCCATCGGTGCCCACGCGGTGATTACGGGTGGTTTCTTTCTGCTCAGCAGCCTGTTCTACAAAGCAGAAGCGCACTCGCCCGAGCGTGCGGCCGAGCGCCAAGAGATGTGGCAGCGCTGGGAGACACCGGTAGAGAGTAATGATGCAGACCCGGCCGCGGACGCCGTGGACTATGGGCAGAAAATCATCCTGGGCCGGCTGATCCTGATTGGCAGTGTCATGGTTATGGGGCTGTCGTTGCTGCCCAACTCAACCGATGGGCGTCTCATCATGCTGCTGTGCGGGGCGTTGCTGCTGATCCCTGCCGTTCTGATGCTGATATCTGCTCGCTCAAGCAAGCGGGCAATGAAAGAAGCCGAGCTGCAGGTGAACGTTGCTTATAAATAACCACCAATGAAGGGCATCCTGATTCAATAATCGACGATGCCCTTCAAAGGTAATACATCATAAATGACATAGGAGGAATGATTCAGTAACGCCAGACATGTACGTGACAACAAAAAAATCTTTAATCAAGGTGAATTACATGAAAAACAAAACGTTAATAACCACGCTTGCCGCACTATCCACACTGCTGTGCAGCGACGTTTATGCCAGTTCCACGACCATTTCAACCAAGTACGAACAGACCTTTAGAGATAACCAGGATTACAAGGTCAAGTTTGGTGTTGGTCACGTTTTTGATAACGATATCGGGATTGCCTTCGAGCATCAGCGCCGCTGGCGCGATGAAGTCAGTGGCAGGCCGGAACTCGCGGAAAACCTGTTCGGCCTCGGCTATACCTACACGCTGGATGAAGCTAAGCGCTGGTCGATTCAGCCAAAAATCGAGTACAAATTCAATCCAGGTTCGGAAACCATGCGGCCTATGGTTCGGCTCAATTACCGGCTTAGTGATGATTGGCGAGTGGGTGCCCGCTATCGCTACGAATATCAGACATTCAGCGAAGGCAACGGGCCGCGTTCACGGGTCAACCGCGTCGATGGGTACATCGGTTACGCATTGACCGATCAGATCGGCTTGGCGTGGAATACCAGCTACGCTTATGTACTCGGTGATAACGGTAGTATGTATACCGGCAATAGAGATCGCTGGGAGCATGAGCTCGGCGCGGCTTACCGAATCAATACAGCCAATACACTGGCGCTGACATATAAGCGTAAGGATGAAACCCGCGATAGCGCTACTTACAACGCTGGCAAAAACAATGATGCGGTTCAGTTAACTTACAGCTATAGATTTTAAAGCTCTTTCTTGACTGGGTGGTAGCTGGATCTTTTTATATTATCTCAAGCGGTTCTCGTGTCTTCACGCTAAGCGGTTTGATATTTATCTGGCTCCACCTTCTTTTTATATTTGTATGATGTACTACATACCCGATGCTTTATTCGCCGGTTGGGAGTCAGAGCTACTCAATTAATCCGGAGTGATTGAGATGAATCTTCGTTTAGCCTTTAGAACATGCTGTGTACTGACCCTGGCGGCCAGTCATAACGTTTACGCGGACAGCGAGCGCTTGCAGGCGGTTCAGGCTTTCGCCGACACCGTATTGGATCAAGCGAGTGATCACTACCACGACGATAATCCTTCCCCGCTTCTGGCGAGCGGTGTCAATCCGCGTAACGGCGAGCAGTTGGAGTGGGTGTTCCCCGATGGGCGTACGGCGGTGCTCTCCAATTTTTCGGCACAGCAGAATTTAATGCGCGTATTGGTGGGTTTAAGCAACTTGACCGGTGACGAGCATTACCGAGAACAAGCCAAAGCCAACGTACGCTATTACTTCGATAACTATCAGGATGACGGCGGGTTGCTGTACTGGGGCGGGCATCGCTTCGTCAATCTGAAAACGCTTGAGCCTGAAGGACCGAGCGAAAAAGAGATGGTTCATGAGCTTAAAAACGCCTACCCCTACTATGAGCTGATGTTCGAGGTTGACCCGGACGCAACCATGGCGTTTATACGCGGCTTCTGGAACGCCCATGTCTATGATTGGGAAGCGTTGGAAACCAGTCGCCACGGTGAGTATGGCTTGGAAATGGGCGAGCTGTGGGATAGTGATTTCACCCAGCAGCCGCCGTTCTTTGCAACCCGTGGCTTGAGCTTTCTTAACACGGGCAATGATCTGATCTATTCGGCAGGTTTGCTCTACCACTATAATGACGAGCCTGGCGCGCTAACCTGGGCCAAGCGTCTTGCCGAGCAGTACGTGCTGCCCCGTAATCCTGAAACAGGTCTTGGCGTCTATCAGTTCACTCAGCCGCTCAAGCGCGATGAAACGGATGATGATAGCGATACGCTCTCCAAGTACGGTGACCGTGCCCAGCGCCAGTTTGGCCCTGAATTTGGTTCCGATGCATTGGAAGGCAACATGCTGGTGCGCGGGCGCACCGGCACCATCTACTCAGAAAATCCATTGATGCAGTTGGCATTAGCGGAGTCATTAGGGGACGATGGTGAAGAACTCAAGAAGTGGACATTGGATGGATTAAAGGCCTTCGCCCAGTTCGCCTACGATGAGGATACCAATACTTTCCGGCCCATGATTGCTGACGGAACGGACCTTTCTATCTATACGCTGCCGCGTGATGGCTACTACGGCAAACAGGGTACCGTTTTAGAGCCCTACACGGCAGGCAGTAACTTCATGCTTTCATACGCGCGTGCCTACACACTTGAGCAGGATGCCGACCTATGGCGGGTTACTCGCGGAATAGCGAAAGGTCGAGAGCTTGGTGATATTGGCGATATGGGTGGTCAGAATCCGCAAGTCAATCTGGAAACCAGCAACAGCGATCCGTATACGATTTTTGCCCTGATCGATTTATGGCAGGCGACTCAGCAGCAGGCCTATCTGGATCTGGCCGAGAAAGTCGCTGACAACATTCTTGAAAATAAGCGTATCAACGACTTTTTCGTAAGAGACCAAGAGGTGGAATACGCTGAAATTGATAGTATCGACCCCTATGCGATACTGGCATTGGAAGCGGCGCAGCGGGACGATACCGAGGCAGTAGCACCGTTTCTTAACGGCGGCGGTTTTACCGAAGGCGCTTATCGAATGGCAAATGGCGACATTCGATACTCGACTACCGATAATGAGTTGTTCTCGCTCAAGCCAGGTGAAGAGCTCAAGCCCAACGGCAAGCGCTAGGCAAAGGTAGTTGTTAGCTCTTGCAGTACAGCGTCGATCACTGCCTGTTAAGTAACAAGTGTGTATCGGCGCTGTCTGTTTGGGCAGGTCCGCATAAATTGATATTGATCCGGCTTCTTCTTCCCATTATAGTTGTGTGATGTATTACAACGAGACATGATACAGGAATAAAAATATGCATTTTTCACGCGAAAAAACATTGGCCGCCATTTCAAATGGCCTGCTCTCCTTCCCGATCACCGATTTCGACAGCCAAGGGCGTTTTGATCGCGAAAGCTATCAGGGACGTCTTAAATGGTTCGTCAGTCACGAAATTTCAGCGGTATTCGTGGCCGGTGGCACGGGCGAGTTTTTCAGCCTGTCGCTTGAAGATTTCCGCGACGTGGTAACGACGGCGGTAGACACCATTGGCGGCCAGTTGCCCATCATCGCAAGCGCAGGGCAGAGCATCGAACAAGCCAAGGCCCAGGCAAAAATTGCCGAAGAGGCGGGGGCCGACGGTATTCTCCTGATGCCTCCCTACCTTACCGAGTGCCCTCAGGAGGGTCTGATCGAGTATGCGCGTGCCGTGTGTGACAGTACCTCTCTGAACGTTATCTACTACAACCGCGGTAACGGCATCATGGACGCCGCTGCTGTACAGCAGCTGGCCGATGCATGTCCTAACCTGATCGGGCTCAAGGATGGTAAAGGCGATATCCAGGCGCTGAACAAGATCGTCAAGACCGTGGGCGACCGACTCGCCTATATTGGTGGCGTGCCTACCGCTGAAATTTTCGCTGAAGCCTATCTCTCCATTGGCGTTAACACCTATTCATCCGCGGTGTTCAACTTCGTGCCGGAGATGGCGTCAACATTCTATAAGGCGCTTCGGGCTGGCGAGCACAAGACAGTCGAGAAAATTACCCGTGACTTCTTCATTCCGTTTGTTGATCTGCGCGACCGGAAGCAAGGCTACGCCGTAAGCCTGATCAAGCAGGGCGCGGATATCATCGGCAAGCCGGCGGGCAACGTGCGTGCTCCGTTGGTCATGCCTTCCTCATCAGAGCGCGACCAGCTGGTCGAGCTGATCGAGATTGCCAAACAATACTGAATATCGCTACACAACCCCTTTTTATTACCAGGAGCCATGATGTCGATTCCAGCAAATACCCGCCCGTTAACTGGCCCGTCCCCGCGTTTCAAGGCGCCGGCGGGGGCAACCGATTGTCATGCTCATATCTTTCTACCGGGTTTTGAAGCCCAGCCGGGCGGGCCGCAAATTGCCGAGCTTGCAACGGTAGAAAACTATAAAGAGTTGCAGCAGTGGCTAGGGCTTTCACGTGTAGTGATAACCCAGCCCAATGCCTACCAGACAAATAACGGTGCACTGGTCCAGGCGCTTGAGCAGTTTGGCCCCGATGTTGCGCGCGCCATTGCGGTCATTACGCCTGAAACACCGCGTGAGGAGATCGAGCGCCTGCACGAGAAAGGGGTGCGCGGTGCCCGTATTATGCAGCTACCCGGCGGGGCAGTGGGGGTTGATCGCATGCTGGCCGTTGAAGAGGTCATTCAGGATATGGGGTGGCATTTGATGGTGCAGTTCAACGGCCGCGACCTGGCTGATCACTACGCTGAGCTTGAAAAGATCAAGGGGCGCTACATTATCGATCATATCGGCAAGTTCATTGACCCGGTTGCCGCCGATGATAGCCGCGTCGACGATATTCTGCGCCTGATCGATAAAGGCAATGCCTGGTTCAAGATCTGCGGTGCTTACGAAACCAGCCTTGCGGGTGGGCCGGATTATGCAGACGTTGCCCCCATTGCCAAACGCGTCATCGGGCATGCGCCTGATCGTGTTATCTGGGGGGCCAACTGGCCGCATGTTGGCGTTAAGCGCGAGCAGTACCCAAGCGACGCCGAACAGTTGGATGTCCTGCTGGACTGGGCGGATGAGCAGACTCGCCAGAAAATATTGGTAGATAATCCGGCGTTCCTCTACGGTTTTTAAGGTCAAAGGGTTTTTAAGGGCAGAGGGTTTTAAGGATAAGCAGGCGTTTATCTGATATTTGATATCGACCAAATACAAAAGGAAATGGAGACTGGTATGTTGAACAGACTATTGGTGACGGGTGCAGCAGGTGGCGTAGGCAAGGCCATTCGCCCCTATTTGAACAAGCTTGCCAAACATGTTCGCCTTTCCGATATCTCGGATATCGAAAACCCCACGTCTCACGAAGAGGTCGTGACGTGCGATTTGGCGGATTACGAAGGTGTGAAGGCGCTGGTAGACGGGTGTGACGGTATCATCCACTTGGGTGGCGTATCGCTCGAGAAACCCTGGCAGGGGATTTTGCAGGCCAACATCATCGGCACTTACAACCTGTATGAAGCTGCCCGCCATCTGGGTAAGCCTCGCATCGTCTTTGCAAGCTCGAACCACACCATCGGTTTTTACGAGCGTACGCAGAAAATCGACACCCAGGTGCCGCACCGTCCTGATTCCATTTACGGGCTTTCAAAGTGCTTTGGTGAAGACCTTGCCAGCCTCTATTTCGACAAGTTCGGCATCGAAACGCTGAGCGTGCGTATCGGCTCCTGCTTTCCCAAACCCGCCGACACACGCATGTTGGCTACCTGGCTACACGTTGAAGACCTGATGAGCATGTTCGAGCGCGCTTTCCAGGCACCCAAGCTTGCCAATACCGTTATCTACGGTGTCTCGGATAATGCCGAGCAGTGGTGGGATAATCAGCGGGTATCGTTTCTGGGTTGGAAACCTCAGCACAGCTCGGAACAATGGCGCGAAGAAATCGAGTCGCGAGGCGACACGCCAGAGGCCAATGCGCCTGAAGTAATTTACCAGGGCGGCAAGTTTGCCTCGTCTAATCACCCAGATGACTGATTGTCATATGTATGATTAAAAAAAGTAGTAAATACTATATAGTATCAAGCATTACGGAGGGCATTAAACAAGCCTTAATTTGGGTCTACGCGAGAGTTGGTTAAGTATGAATAGTCTTGGCATACAGCCTTTAGTGCATGGTGGTAGCTTGTCTCGGCAGGTTTCCCAGCAGTTGGAAAGCATTATCGCACGGCAAGAAATTGCGGTAGGCGATAAGCTCCCCCCTGAAGGCGCGTTGTGCGATATGTTCGGCGTAAGCCGTACGGTCATACGTGAAGCCATCACTCACCTGAAGTCACAAGGGCTTGTTGAGACCCGCCGCGGGATCGGGACGCGCGTACTGCGTTCACTCCCCGAGCATAGAAGTCCCGAGAAGAAGATTCGGCTACGCACGATTGAGGACATTTTAAATATCCTCGAGCTACGCCTGACGATTGAACCGGAGGTGGCGGCCCTGGCGGCCAGTCGGCACGATGAGCAGGACAAGCAGTGCCTGCTCAAGGTGCATGAAGAGTTTCTTCAGGCCTGCCAGCAGACCACCCAAGCGCGTGACGAGGACCTTGCCTTTCACGCCGCCATTGCTCAGGCAACGCATAACCCGGCGTTCGTCACCATTTATGAACAGTGGGACGTGGGCGCCATTCCTCGCGCAAAGTTGATGGCCGTGGAAGCTGACTCGCAAACGACTTACCAGTACCTGGAAAGGGTGGGGCAGGAGCACGCTGACATACTTGACGCGATTCTGGCACGCGATGCAAAGGCGGCGAATGCCGCCATGTATCAACATCTAAAACGTGCATACAAGACGTACTATTCATACAAGTAGGCGCATTGAAGGTGGCGCCCTACGCGAATCTACTAGGAGATCGACCATGGCATTGGAAGGCAAACTCTTAATCGGTCAGCAGGTTGTCACCGGCACAAGCAAAAATATTCAGGCAACCAACCCGGCCACTGGCGAGTCGCTTGAACCGGTCTACGTTGGTGGTGATCGCAGCCACGTCGAGCAGGCATGTACGCTTGCCTGGGACGCGTTCGATACTTACCGCGAAACCTCGCTTGACGCGCGCGCCACGTTTCTTGAAACCGTTGCCGATGAGATCGAAGCGATTGGTAGTGAACTCATCGAGCGTGCCATGGCCGAGTCGGGCCTGCCCCAAGCGCGCCTTGAGGGCGAGCGCGGCAGAACCTGCGGGCAGCTTCGCTTGTTTGCATCCGTTGTGCGTGCGGGTGAATGGCTTGACGTGCGCATCGACCCTGCCATGCCGGAGCGTCAGCCGCTGCCGCGTGCCGATTTACGCCAGCGCCATATCGCGCTGGGGCCGGTAGCCGTATTCGGCGCCAGCAACTTCCCGCTGGCGTTCTCGGTGGCTGGTGGTGATACCGCCTCCGCTCTAGCCGCCGGTTGCCCCGTTGTGGTGAAAGGCCACTCTGCCCATCCCGGCACCTCCGAACTTGTGGGCCGCGCGATTCAAAAAGCCGTAAAAGCCTGCAATCTGCCGGAAGGCGTCTTCTCGCTGCTCTTCGGCGCAGGTAATGAAATCGGTCAGGCGCTGGTCACGGACCCACGCATTCAGGCCGTGGGCTTTACCGGCTCGCGTAGCGGCGGCACGGCGCTGATGCGCTCAGCACAGGAGCGGCCACAACCGATTCCTGTATATGCCGAAATGAGCAGCATCAACCCGGTGTTCCTGCTACCCGAAGCGCTCAAGGCCAACGGCCAGGCATTGGGCGAAGCCTTCGTGGGCTCGCTGAACATGGGTGCCGGCCAGTTCTGCACAAGTCCGGGCCTGGTGATCGCGGTTAAGGGCGCCGACCTTGAGTCGTTCACTCAGGCTGCGCAAAAAGCTGTGGAAGCCAGCGGCGCGCAGACCATGCTGACACCGGGGATTCACAGCGCTTATGAAGAAGGCGTTTCCAGGCTGAGTGATGATGCCAACGTGCGTGAAATTGCCCGTGGCCAAACCGGCAGCGGCAGCTATCAGTGCCAGACAGGCCTGTTTGCCACCAGCGCCAGCGATTTTCTTGCCTCTAAAGTGCTTCAGGAAGAGGTCTTTGGTGCAAGCTCGCTGATCATCGAATGCCAGGACATGGCCGAGGTGAAAAAAGTCGCCGAGCAGCTTGAAGGTCAGCTCACCGCCACGGTACACATGAACGATGCTGATGTTGACGCTGCGAGGGGCCTGGTCCCCACGCTGGAGCGCAAGGCAGGGCGAATCCTGGTCAACGGTTGGCCCACGGGGGTCGAGGTATGCCATGCCATGGTGCACGGCGGCCCGTACCCCTCTACCTCGGACAGCCGCACCACGTCGGTGGGTACTGCCGCCATCAAGCGCTTCCTGCGTCCGGTATGCTACCAGTCGCTGCCTGAAGCGTTGCTGCCTGAAGCACTGAAAGAAGGCAACCCGCTCAAGGTAAGCCGTCTGATGGATGGCAAGCGCGAAGTGTAACGCGGCTTTTCATCAATGCCGGTAGCCGTTCGGGTTATCGGCATATCAGGATGGACTGATAAGCAGATCAATAGCTCGGCAGGTAAGCCATTACCTGCCTTTTTTACGCCTGAATCTAATAAAAACGGAGCGTGTTGTTATGAGCGAAGAGATTACCCTGACGCTCGAGGAGGCCGAATCCTTGAGTTTGACCGTGCTTCAGCACAATGGCTACAGCCAGGCCCACGCTGAAGCCATCACGCGCAGCGTGCTGGCCGCACAGCGCGACGAGTGCCACTCCCACGGCCTTTATCGCCTGATTGGTTGTGTGAACACCGCGCGAAACGGCGGTGTGGATACGCACGCCCTGCCAGAGATCATTGATCAGGCGGCGAGCATTGTCCGGGTCAATGCCCACCAGGGCTGCTCGCTGCTGTCCTTTGAGATGGGTAAAAAGCTGCTGATAGAGAAAGCCAACCAGACCGGCATGGCCGCCCTTGCCATCAACAACTGCTTTCACTTTTCGGCGTTGTGGCCCGAGGTGGAAGCGCTTTCAAGCGAAGGGCTTGTCGGTATTGCCATGACCCCGACCCACGCGTTCGTGGCCCCAGCGGGTGGTAACGCACCGCTTCTGGGCACCAACCCGATCGCCTTTTCCTGGCCGCGCCCGGGCGGCACGCCCTACACGTTTGATTTTGCCACAAGCGTAGTAGCGCGCGGGGAGATCGAGCTGCACAAGCGCGCAGGCAAAACGATCCCTGACCACTGGGCGATGGACGATAAAGGCGAGCCGACCACCGACCCCGAGGCGGCATTGGCAGGCGCTATGCACACGTTTGGCGGCTACAAGGGCTCGGCGCTTTCGACCATGATTGCGCTTCTGGCCGGGCCACTGATCGGCGATGTACTTGGCCATGAAACCCAGCCGGCGAATGCGGAGAAGACCGGCAAGCCATTTCATGGCGAGCTCATTATTGCGCTATCGCCCAAGGTATTCCTCGGCGAGCACGCCGCACGCCACCTTCAGCACGGCGAAGTGCTGTTTGACAGTATTCTGGGCCAAGGCGCGAGGCTGCCATCAGAGCGTCGGTTTGCCGCCCGCGAGCATAGCTTGGGTCACGGTGTGACGCTGCCCAAGGCGTTGGTGGATGAACTCGAGGCGCTAGTGGGCTAAAGCATCGCTTTATTGCCATCACAGCAGACAACCAACGTTCCATCAGTGTTTCTTTATTAGCAAAGCGCTATTTGTGGGCTTTGCAAAGCTCCCCTACGCTAAAAAAATATCGTCTCAGTTAACCCACGTTAATCTTTTCTAAAGGAGTAGATCATGACGAGCCAAAAGGTACTCAAAATGCCCTTGAAGCCGGCGCCGCTTCGGTGGGCGGTGGGCGCGGCATTTTTAGCGATGGCGGCCGGGGCGCAGGCCGAGGTCAGCGTGGTGGAAGAGAGCGTGGCGACGGACGTGGAAAGCGAGGAAACCACGTTCGACGTCACGCGCGTCGTTGGCGGGCTGGAGCACCCCTGGGGCGTGGCATGGCTGCCGGATGGTCGCATGCTGATCACCGAGCGCCCGGGTCGGCTTCAATTGATCGATGGCGATAACGTGATCGAGCTCGACAACCTCCCTAAAACCGATGTGGAGGAGGACGAGGACTCCGCCGTCGAGGGCGGTAACCAGGGCGGGCTGTTGGATGTCGTGGTGCATCCGGACTACGCCGACAACGGCTGGGTCTACTTCACCTACTCAAGCCCTGGCGACCCCCGCGCCTTTAGCACCTACGAGCCGGACTACGGCACCGGCACCGCGGTGGCGCGCGCACGTATCGACGCGGACAACGCTACGCTGACCGATCTGGAAACCCTTTACACCCAGGTACCGCGTACGCATCCTGGTGCCCACTACGGCTCGCGCATCGTCTTTCCCGGCGATGGCTCGATGATCTTCCCGATCGGCGACCGTAACGTTCAGAACCTGCCCCAGGATCTAACCAACCCCGGCGGCAAAATGATTCGTCTAAATGAGGATGGCGGCGCTCATCCAGACAACCCCTTCATCGGCGTGGAACCCGGCAACCTGCGCCCGGAAATCTACTCTTACGGCCACCGCAACAACCAGGGGCTGGCGCTTCACCCGGACACCAACGAAGTATGGGCGGTGGATCACGGCCCCAACGGCGGCGACCGCCTCTACCGGGTAGACGAAGGCGCGAACTACGGCTGGCCGATGATCGCTCACGGTACCGAGTACACCACCGAAGAGCATATCGGCCTGGGACGTGAGGCGCCCGGCGTGACGCCCGCGAACCATATCTGGGAAGACTCCATGGCGCCGTCGGGGCTGGCGTTCTACACCGGTGACATTGTTGAGTGGCAGAACAATATGTTCGCGGGCTCCTTGAACCGCGAGCAGCTCCATCGCCTGGTGCTGGATGACGACAACCAGATCGTGCACGAAGAGATGCTGCTGGCCGACACGCTGGGTCGCATCCGCGACGTCCGCCAGGGCCCGGACGGCATGCTTTACGTGCTTACCGACGAAGAGGACGGAGGCCTTTACCGTATTGAGCCGCAAAACGCCTCTAGCGAGTAATCGCCGGCGCAAGATGAATACCCTATCGGGCACCTTCGGGTGCCCGATCTCATTGAAAGGCGCGGATGAATTTTAAAACGCTTTCATCCTGCATATAAGCGACATTCAATCGCCTCGCTTTCTTCAACGGGCGGCTTTGCCCATCCGAACATCCCGCCTGTCGGCGGGGTGAAGACTTCCCAACCGTTATGATCGAGCCGTGACCAGTGTGGCGCCCATATGGCGCGCGAGCTGCATGAACAGCGCTTGCAACTGCTCGAGATCCGGCCCGTCGGCCAAGTGTGGCACGCCGATGAGACGCACGCCGTGCATATGTAAAAGGCCAAAGAGGTTGTAGTAATCAAAGGACTCCGCGAACACCGTATCGCCGGGTTTCACCAACAGCCTCAGCAGAAGACACAGCGCGTGGCTTTCGCTGGCGGGCTGTTTGAGTGTGTTCTATCTGCTGCTCCATCAGGCACGGCGCCTTGCCTGATAGGCTGCGCGAACGAGCCGACGGTGGTCAGGCTTTTTCGGGAGGGCGTGCCTCGATGTTGGCTCGTGGTTGGATTCTTTCAACCAATGTGTAAGCGCGGCGCCAGGTTCGAGATGCCTAAATACGTTCGCGCCAGGGCGGCGGTGCCCTGGATGAAACCGTCGCTCAGTGATTTCGCAGTGGGGCTTTCGGCGTGGCTGACGAGCCAGGCACTCAGCATGATGCGCCGAATCATAATAAACGTATCGAGCGCGGCCTCGTCGTGCTCGTCGAAGGCGGCAACACCTCGATAACCGCGAAGCCACGCCTTGCGCAGTCGAGGGACGAGCGGGTCGAGCTCGAAAAAGCTGATGGCAGCGGCGAAATCGAACGCGTACCAGCAAAAACCACTGTCGTCGAAATCGATGACCGACAGCTGCTCGGCGTTCACCAGCAGGTTGGCCGGACGCAGGTCGGCGTGTATCAATCCGTAGCGCCGCTCGTCGCTGCCGTACGCGCGAATGAACCGGTAAATCCGCGCGATGGCCCGTTCGATCGCGCGTTTATCCGGCGCCGTGATACCCGGGGCTTGTCGCCAGTCGCCCCAGAGGGCGTTCGGCCCGATCATCGTTTCCAGGTCCCACCGTTTGCGAACGAACCACGTCGGTGGCTGCCAGGCTTTGCTGTGCTCGTGAAGTGAAGCGGTGATCGCCCCCAGCTTTTCGAACCCGTCGGGCAGCTCTTGGCCCCAGTTCGGGGCTTCCCCTTCGATATACTCGAACGCTACGGCGTAAAAGCAGCGGCCGTCGAGCCGGAGTTGAATGACCGGGCTGTCTGTGAGGGTAGGCAGCGGTGAAGGTGTTTCGACCCTACGGGCCCGGCGTAGATTGTCGAGCCAAGCAAGCTCCGATTCGATCTCTCGCCTTGAGTGATAATGCGGGCGATGTACGCGAAGCGTGTACGTCTGTCCGGTAGCGGGGCTCGTCGTCAAAAAGGTGGCGTTTTCCGAGGTGGTGAGAAGCTTGACGTGCGAATCGGCGGGCAACTGCCAGCAGGGTAGTGCCTGGGTGAGTCGTTCCTGAAGACCGGCCAGCAGGGCCTGGGTGTACATGGCAAAGCTCTCGTTGGCGTTTTAGGGTAGCAATGTTCGCTTTGCAAACCACGGAGGAATTCAGCTGATTTGACGCACCAGTAGCCCACTGGTCGGCGCCGCCCAGCGCGTGTCGACGGTAAACACGACGTCGCACACCACCGGCGAGTAGTGGCGGCGCACGTGTTCGTCGACCCGGTCGCGAAGGGCGTCCTGGGTAATCAGCGACATCGACGCCTGATCTTCAGGCAGCACGACGTGGACCATCACGTACAAAAGCCGACCCGGGCGCACGATGCGAACGCGTACCTCCAGCGCATCGATGCTTTCGAGCCCCCGCGCCACGGCCTCGCGAACCGGTGCCGCTACCGCTTCCGTGGGGGCCTTGTTGACCAGCTCGCCCAACGCCTGGCTCGCCATACGGATGGGCACGCCCAGACAAAGCACCACGACCGCGATCACCAGAATCGAGTCGACATAGGGCAGAACGCGCTCGAACCCCAGCTTATCGAACAGTACCACTAGGCAAAACGCGGTGAGTACCGCCGCCGAGATAATACTGTTCACCACCCAGTTGAGCTTGTCCGCGGCTACCAAGGGGCTGACCACGTGGCGCTCGCTTTTATGCATCACCCAAGCGGTCAGCGAGCAGGCCAGAGTCGCAAAGCTTGCATACACGACTGCGATACCCGCGGATATTTCGCGGCCCCCGGTCAAAAGCGCGGCAATCGCGTCGACCAGCGCAAAGATCGAGACCCCAAAAATCAGTAGCCCCTTACAGAGATTGACCACCGACTCGAAGTAGCTATAGCCGAACGGATAGGCGTCGCTGTCCGGCTGGCTCGCCATCTTGCTCACCTTGATGGTGACCAGCGCCACGACGAAATAGATCATGTTGAAAAGGCCATCCAGCAATATGGCTTGGGAGTTGGAAGCAAGCGTGGCCGCGATGCCCACGACACCGATCAAAAGCGCCATGAATGCGGAAAAAGCCAATGTACCGGACTCGGTCTTCACCAATACTTGCTCCTAAAGTGGTGGACAACGCGGCTCAGCATAGCAATTTTCTGGCGTACCTTCGCCCAAAGCTGGCACCCACTTGGCCCGGCAAGCATTTGGTAAGCCGTGAAGAGTTGTACTAGCCTTTCATGACACGCTGTTATCACGTTCAACCAATTTGGAGGGTGAAACGATGCCGCTGCTCAATGCAGGAACCGAGCAAGGAACACCGGTCGAGCTTTATTACGAGGTCCACGGGGCGGGTAAGCCCGTGGTGCTGATTCATGGCTGGCCGCTCAGCGGGCGCGCTTGGGAGCCGCAGGTGCCGGCGCTGGTCGAGGCGGGCTATAAGGTCATCACCTACGATCGCCGGGGCTTCGGTAAATCCACCCAGGCCGACGGCGGCTACGATTACGACACCCTGGCGGCGGATCTTAAAAAGCTGCTCGACGCTCTCGACGTTCATGACGCAACGCTGGTTGGTTTTTCCATGGGTGGCGGTGAGGTAGCCCGCTATATCGCAAGCTACGGCACCGATCGAGTCAGTAAGGCGGTGCTGGCGGCAGCGGTACCCCCATATCTTTACAAGGCTGATGACAACCCGGACGGAGGGCTGGACGATGCCACCATTAACCAGTTCCTGGACGGCATTCGGGGCGATCGCCTCGCGTTTTTGGAGGATTTCACCAAAAACTTTTTCGCCGCCGGCGACAAGACCGATCTGATCAGCGAGCCCAACCGTCAGTACCACCGCGACATTGCGGCGTTCGCCTCGCCCAAGGCGACGTTTGATTGCGTCAAGGCCTTCAGCTACACCGACTTCCGCGACGATCTGCCCAAAATGAAGCTGCCGACGCTGGTGCTGCACGGCGACGCCGACGGTATCGTACCGGTCGAGGTCAGCGGCAAGCGGGCCAGTGAAACGCTGCCCCATTCGAAGTTCGAGACTATTAGCGGCGGGCCCCACGGCCTCAACGTCACCCATGCTGAGGCGTTCAATAAGGCCCTGATCGCGTTTTTGGATAGCGACGAAGGCTAGAACTCGGGGCAAGCTCGAAGCGCCCAGAAAACGCCAATCCTTTTATAGCGCCGCCGCTTTGTATCAAGAGGCGGCGCTTTTTGCGTTTAGGCCCAGGCATCGTTTAGGCCGGGAGGCCTCGCCACGCTCGGAAGCGAAGATCGCGCGGCGCGGCGGGTGTGTATAATGATTGCCTGAAGTGGCGGCTGCCGGGCGCCCCGCCGAACGGGTTTTCCGGTGTTTGCAGCCTGCCCCGTTAAGTCTCAGCAGGCCATCAGAGGGTACGCAGCGGCCATGAACGCATCGACACGCTCGGTGCCTGTCTGAACTTGAATCGATTCTTGAAAAGGAGCGGGGCCATGCGCGTCCTAAGCAGACACCGGTTACAAAAATGGCCTGAGGCGCTAATGCGCGTCAGCCGACAGGTGTGGTCCTGCGTGACGCCCCGCAAGGAGCATCTGTGTTTACCTACCCGTGGCGAGTGCGAGAAGGGCACGGTTTACCTGGTGGGCGCGGGCAGCGGCGATGTCGAGCTTCTAACGCTGAAAGCCGCCAGGCTTTTGATGCAGGCCGACGCCGTGGTTTATGACCGGTTAGTGGACGATGAGGTGCTGGCCCTTATACACGCCGGCGCCGAGCGCTATTACGTGGGCAAGAGCCGCGGCCATCACAGCGTGCCCCAAGCCGATATCGGCGCGCAGCTGGTCACACTTGCCCGGGCGGGCAAGTCGGTCGTGCGTTTGAAAGGCGGTGACCCGGGCATTTTTGGGCGCATGGGCGAAGAGCTTTTTTCACTGGCCGAGGCGGATATCAAGGCCCGCATCGTGCCTGGTATTACCGCCGCCTCGGCAGCGGCGGCCAGCATGGGTATTCCGCTGACCGACCGCGGCCACGCCCAGCAGCTTCGTTTCATTACCGCCCAGCTCTGCCGTGAAGGCGGCGCGCCGGACTGGCAGGCACTTGCGCGCCAGAACGAAACCCTGGTGTTCTACATGGGGCTTTCAAAGATCGAGGCGATTTGTCAGAGCTTACGCCAGGCAGGCCTGCCGGACGGTTGGCCGATCATGCTGGTGGCCAACGCCAGCCAGCCCGAGCAGCAAGCGCTCGTCGGCACGCTTTTGGATATGCCCAAGCGTCTGGCCGCGCACCCGCTCCCTTCACCCTGTTTGATCGTGGTAGGCAGTGTAGTCAGCATGGTGGCGCAAAGCCCCGCGGCGCACTCAGCGGGCATCGTCGAAACGATCCACCCGGCGTAGCGTGGGAAAGAGCTTCATCCACGCGCCGACCACGGCCAGTGTGCCCACGCCGCCGATTACCGCCGCTGGCACCACGCCAAGGCCTGCGGCCATGCTTCCCGCACGAAACTCCCCAAGCTCGTTGCTCGAGCCGATAAACAGCATATTGACCGCGTTTACCCGGCCGCGCATCTCATCCGGCGTGGCCAGCTGAATCAGCGTCGTGCGCACGTAAACGCTGATCATGTCCGCCGCCCCCGCCACCAGCATGGCGGCCATCGACAGCCAGAAATAGTGGGAAAACGCGAACACCAGGTTTGCCAGCCCAAAGACCGCCACCGCGGCAAACATCACGTGCCCGGCGCGGCGGGTAATGCCCCGCACGCCCAGATAAAGCCCCATCAATAGCGCGCCAATGGCGATGGCGCTTCTCAATGCGCCAAGGCCTTCGGCGCCCACGTGCAGCACCTCTTGGGCGTAAATGGGCAATAGCGCTACCACGCCGCCCAATAACACGGCGAAAAGGTCCAGCGAAATGGCCCCCAAAATGATCGGCTGATGGCGGATGTAGGCAATGCCTGCCGAGAAGCGCTTCCAGGCGGTACTTTCGAGCACCTTCACTTTCTCGACGTAGCGCACCGGCACCCGCAGCAGAAAACCGAGTGCGACGATAAAGCAACCCAGGCACACCGCGTAGGCAAGCTCTCCGCCGCCTACGCTATAAAGCACGCCGCCCAGCAGCGGCCCGCTGATGACCGCGACCTTCATGATCGAGCTATTCAGCGCAATGGCCTGGGCAAGCTGGGCACGCGGCACGATATTGGGTAAAAGGCTTTGCAGGGTAGGGCCGGTAAACGCCCGGGCGCAGCCAAAAAGCGCCAGCACCAGATAGATTTCCGTAATACTTTCATGGGCCGCCTGGGCGAGTACCCACAAAAGCGCGCTACATAGCCCCTGTACCGCCCAACTCAGCAGGAGTATACGCTTGCGCGAGAAACGGTCGACCACATCGCCTGCGGGCAACAGCAACACGACCATGGGCAGAAACTGGGCCAGCCCCACGTAGGCCAGCGACATTGCATCGCGGGTAATGTCGTACACCTGCCAGGCCACCACGATCGCCTGGATTTGCATGGCAAAGACCGCGGCCAGCCGCGCGAGTAAAAAGCTCAAAAACCCGGGCTGGCGGTAAATCGGCGGCGCACAGGATGTATCAATGGCGTTATGGGGCATGGCGGACTTATTAGCAGGCAAAGAAAAGAGTGTAGCGCATTGCCTTGGGTGGTTGAACTTGGCTCCCGTGTGCCCCATATCGCTACTTAAGTCTTAACGACACCGCACATGCAAGTGCTTCACGCAAAAAGGATGATACCCATGGCTACGAACACCCTGCCCAATCCCGGTTTCGGCACCTTCCGCCTGGAAGGGGAGACGCTTAAAGAGAGCATCAACGCCGCGCTGGAGGCGGGCTATCGGCACATCGATACGGCCCAGTTTTACGGCAACGAGGAGACCGTCGGCGAGGTACTTCGCGATAGCAGCGTGGCCCGCGGCGATATCTTCCTGACCACCAAGGTCTGGTACGACCGCCTCGAGCCGGATGCGCTCAAGCAGAGCGTGGACGAGTCCCTGAAAAAGCTCAAGACCGAGTACGTGGACCTGTTGCTGATTCACTGGCCCTCGCCCAACGACGAAGTGCCCATGGCGGACTACCTGACCGCGCTGAAAGAGGTCAGGGCGGAAGGCAAGGCGCGCCACATCGGCGTTTCCAACTTCACCATCGCCCAGCTCGACGAGGCGGTGGGTATTCTCGGTAAGGGCGAGATCCTCACCAACCAGATCGAAGTGCATCCGTTCTTGCAAAACCGCAAGCTTGCCGAACACTGCGAGTCACTGGGCATCGAGGTCACCGCGTTCATGCCGCTGGCGGTGGGCAAGGTGATGGAGGATGCGGTACTCAAGCAGATCGCCGGTGTCCACGGCGTCACTCCGGCGGACATCACCATGGCCTGGCTCAAGGGCCGCGGCATCGTCACCATTCCGTCCTCCACCAAGGCGCGTAATATCGAGAGCAACATCAAGGCCTTCGAGCTCGCCTTGACCGAGGCCGAAATGGCGGATATCGCGACCCTCGACCGCGGCGAACGCATTGCCAACCCGGACATGGCGCCGGCCTGGGATGAGTAAATGCTCGCTTGGGGCATTTAGCGGGGTGGGCCACAAGGCCTCCCCCGTAAGTCAGGAGCGCCGCTTTTAGGCGCTTACTGGTAGCCCGCCGCCTGTAACTGAAAAAGCTGTGCGTAACGGCCTTCGAGCTCCATGAGCGATGCGTGGCTACCTTGTTCGATAATACGCCCTTGGTCGATCACCAGAATCAACCCGGCGCTTCGCACGGTCGAGAACCGGTGCGAGATCAAAATCGTCATCTTGTCGCGGCTGTGTTGGCGAAAGCGCGCGAATACATCGGCTTCGGCGGCGGCGTCCATGGCGGCGGTGGGCTCGTCGAGCACTAGAATATCCGCGTCCTTACGCATGTAGGCCCGCGAGAGCGCGATTTTTTGCCACTGGCCGCCGGAAAGCTCCTGGCCATCCTTGAACCAGCGGCCAAGCTGGGTGTGATACCCCTTGGGCATGCGCTCGATGAAGTGGTCGGCGAGGCCGAAGTGCGCCGCCTGCTGCCAGCGCGCCTGGTCCTCGAAGGCGTGGATATCGCCCACGCCGAGGTTCTCGCCTACCGGGAGCTGGTAGCGCACGAAGTCCTGAAAAATGACGCCTACGCGTTTGCGCAGCGTATCAGCGTCCCAATCGCGAAGGTCGCTACCATCCAGCAAAATGCGTCCTTCGCTGGGTTGGTAAAGCCGGGTCAGCAGCTTGATGAGCGTCGTCTTGCCCGAACCGTTTTCGCCTACCAGCGCTAGGCTCTGCCCGGGTAACAGATGCAACGAGATATCCACGAGCGCTTGGCCACCGCCTGGGTAGGCGAAGCTCACGTTCTCGAAGCGAAGCCCGTCGCCGGGTGCTGCGCCCACAGTTAGCGTGCCGCCTTCCTGCTCGGTGGGGTGCTCCAGGTAGTCGTAAAGATTGGAGAGATACAGGTTATCTTCATACATCCCGCTAATCGCGGTCAAAATGGCGGAAAGCGCCGACTGGCCTTGCTTGAAGACCATTAGATACATGGTCATCTGGCCCAGAGTGATCGCGCCGACGATCGTCTCGAGCACCACCCAGCCGTAGGCGATATAGAACGTGAGCGTGCCCAGTAGGCCGAGTACGAACCCCCAACCCTCGCGCTTAAGTGTCAGCAGGCGATCCTCGGCGAAGAGACCATCGAAAATGGCCCGGTAGCGACGTAAAAAGAGCGGCTCGAGACCAAAGAGTTTGACTTCCTTGATACTGTCTTCGCGCGCCAGCACGGTTTCCAGGTAGCTCTGCATACGCGTTTGTGGCGAGCGGCGGCGGAAAAGCCGGAAGGCGTCGCCGGAAAACTTCGCCTCGGAGATGAACACCGGCACGGCCCCGACGGCCAAAATCAATAGCGCCCAGGGGGAGAACTGAATGAGCAGTACGCTGAAGCTACCCAGCGAAATCGCGTTTTGGATGAACCCAAAGGTTTTGGTGACCAGTGCCAGCGGCCGGGTAGAGGCCTCGCGCCTGGCGCGGGTCAGCTTGTCGTAAAGCTCGGAGTCCTCGAATTGGCCCAGCGAAAGCGTGCCGGCTTTCTCGAGAATCAACACGTTGACCTTTTGGCCCAGCATCGCGCGTAAAAGCGACTGCTGGGCGGCGAGCCCGCGCTGGGCCAGCGCAATCAGCGCAATGATCAGCGCCTCGAGCGCCACCAACTGCAGCACCGGCGCGATGATGATCAAAAGCACCGGTTCTTCGGCGGCCTCGAAAGTCGCCATGGCGCTGACCACGCCATCGACGATCAACTGGCCTACCCAGGCCGCCAGCGCGGGCAAAACACCAGCCACCAGCGTGCAAAGGGCAAGGCCCAGCATCATCCAGCGGGAGGTGCCCCAAACCAGCGCCAAGGCGCGCCGACTGTAGCGGAACACACTGAAAAAGCCGGTAATCGAAGAGGAAGGGCTCAACAAGGCCATAAAGCGCAGGGCACCTTTAACGTATCAAAAACGCCATGATGCAACGCTTTGGCCGTTACTACCAGGTGAACGCTCGTAATAAGTGTCGGGCGCAAGCGGCCGGGCCACGGCAACGTCATCAGCCGAGCAGCGTGGCCCCGTAAATGAGCGCGCCAATGACCACGAAGGCCGGGTGTATCTTCCACCACACCAGCGCCGCGGTGGCGGCAGCGCCAATGATCAATGTATGGATGAGGCCGGCGCTTTCCGTGCCTTCCAGAAAAAAGCCGAGCGTTAGCCACGCCATCATGACCGCAATGACCGGGCGTACCCACTGACTCATGCGCTTGACCTGGGGCGATTCCCGGTGGCGGTACAGAATGCCAAGCGCGCCCAGCATGAGCAGCAGCGAGGGAACGACGGTTGCCAACACGGCGATAGTCGCACCGGCGATGCCGGCAACCTCATAGCCGATGTAGCCGGCCATTTTAGTGGCGATTGGGCTTGGCAGGGCGTTACCCAGCGCCAGCGTTTCCGCAAACCCTTGAGAGGTCATCCAGCCGTAGCGGCCAACGACCTCTGCCTCGAGCAGTGGAATGATGGCCGGGCCGCCGCCGTAGCCGATGATATTAGGAATGAAAAAGGCCAGAAACAGCTCCCAGTAAATCATGGCGAGGTCTCCACGGGCTTTTTAGGCTTGGGCTTCAAGAGGGCGGCCGCCAGAATGGCGCCGATGATCAGGCCCGGGTGAACGCCGAGCCAGTAGATCAGCGCACCGGCAACCAGCGCAATCACACTACTGACGAGCCAGCCAAGCGACGCTTTGGATTTCTCCAGAAAGTCCCAGGTCAGTTGTCCCATCATCACCATGACCACCGGAATGACCGCTTGGCCCATGCCACTGATCCAGGCGACATCGCGATAGCGGCTGAACACGCCCAGCATGACGATCATGGCGACGATCATGGGGCCGGTAACGGCCAAAACCGCCGTGATGCAACCGAGAGTGCCGCCTACCCGATAGCCGATGTAACCCGGCATTTTGGTGGCAATGGGCCCGGGCAGGGTGTTGCCAATGGCCAAAATGTCGGCAAACTCTTCGTCGGTAAGCCACTCGTAGCGTTTGACCACTTCGGCGTGTACCAACGGGATCATCGAAGGCCCGCCGCCAAAACCGAAGATGCCGACCCGAAAGAAAGCCCAGAACAGTGCGGTGTGTTTCATTGGAGTATTGCTCGCTAAGATGGCTTCATCGCGATTACCGCGCCGTGGTAAAGTCGTCGGTAAAATCGTTTATTTTTTTAAAATCGATTATTAATGACGCTGAATATAATGTAGCGGCTTGTGCAGCGTCAACAGCGCACCTTCAACCATTACGTGTGACGGGCAGTTCGCTGCTCTACGCCACAAGGAAGCCATGATGAATACGCCATGCCCGCCGGCCAATGCTACGGCCTCCAGCCGGATCTACGAAATTCTGCGCAGGGACCTCGTCGATGGCCGCTTTGCCGCGGGCGAGAAGTTGGCCATCAATGCCTTGAAAGAGCGCTATCAGGTGGGGTTGAGCCCGCTACGCGAGGCGTTGAATAAGCTGGCGGCCTATGGCCTATTGATTCAGGAGAATCAGCGTGGATTTCGTGTGCCCACTCTGACACGTACCGAGCTGGACGATATTGCCAAAACGCGCCTGGCGCTGGAGGGAATGGCGTTCGAACAAGCCATTGCCCACGGTGATGCGACCTGGGAGGCAGATTTGCTGGCCTCCGAGCATCGTTTGAAGTGCGCGGATATGGCCCCCGAGAAAGAGGATGAGTGGGAGCGGCTGCATACCCGGTTTCATCGCACCCTGGTCGCTCCCTGCGGTTCTGTCTGGCTACTGCGCTTCATCGAGCAGCTTCATGACCAGTTCGACCGCTACCGCCGTCAGGGCCCCGAAATGCCGGCGGTTCGCCAGCAACTCGACGAGGAACACCACCAGCTCGTGGTGCTGGCGCTTGAACGCAACGCCCAGGCGGCACGCCAGCTGCTCGATGAGCACATCACTAGATCCTACGACGCGGCGCTACAGTGTTTCCAGACTCGGAACCCAAACACCGTGGACGCATAATTGTTGCGCGCACTGGTGTAAACTGGCGCGCATCGACATGCGAAGATGGGCGTAAAGCGTAATGCAATATTCAGACGAGGTAGTCGCCGGGCAAACGTTGAGCTGGGTGCGCAATTTTATCGTGGCACAGAATATATGCCCTTTTGCCCAGCGTGAGCTGGAGAGGGCGGCCATCCGCGTCGCCGTGGTGCGCTCGAAGAAAGTCGAAGTAGCGCTGGAAGAGCTGATGAACGAAGTCGCGTGGCTGGATGAACATCCGGACACCGAGACCACGTTGCTGGTCTTCCCGACGCTGTTCAAGCATTTCGAACATTATCTGGACTACGTCGAACTGGCCGAAAGCATTCTTATTGATCAGGGTTACGAAGGGGTTTACCAGTTGGCGACCTTCCACCCGGACTACTGCTTCGATGGTGTGGCGCCCGAGGAGGCCTCGAATTACACCAACCGTTCGCCCTACGCCATGGTGCACCTGCTGCGCGAGGCAAGCGTCGAGAAAGCCATCGCGTTTTATGGCGACACCCAAGCCATTCCCGAACGTAACATCGAGCACCTCACCGCCATGGGAAGCGGCCAGGCCGAGCGCTATTTGCAGGACGCCCTGGCCGAGCAGACCCCCGGCTAATCCTTCGCCGTGTGAATGATGAGCTGATTTTGGCTGCGGTGTTTCAACCGCCGTGCAGAAAGGACCGGGCAGCCAGAGGCTGCCCGGCGACTTATTGCGGGGTTAAAACGCCTCCCATTCGGGTTCCGCGCTGGGGGATTTGGCGGGGGCGGGCTTGCGTGAAGGAAGTGAAAGGGCAGGCTTTTGCGCAGGCGCCAGGGTGCGTGTCGCTGCTTGCCCACCGCTTGGCAGTTTAAAGGTCTCCACGATCGATGCCAGGCGAGTGGCTTCATCTTCAAGCGAGGCGGACGCCGTACTGGTCGCCTCTACCAACGAGACGTTTTCCTGAGTTGCGGAGTCCATCTGCGCAATGGCCGTACTGATCTGCGCGATGCCCGACTCCTGCTCCTTGGCCGCCAGGGCCAGCTCCTGCATCATGTCGGTCACGTGGCGAACGGCCTTGTTGACCTCGCCCATGCTCTGGCCGTTATGGATCGCCTGATTGGCGCCCTCGGCGATACGCTGGGCGATATCCTCGATCATCGTGCGGATCTCTTTCGAAGAGTTCGTCGTCTTGGTAGCCAGCGAGCGTACTTCGCTGGCCACTACGGCAAAGCCGCGACCGTGTTCGCCGGCGCGGGCGGCTTCCACCGAGGCGTTAAGCGCGAGAATGTTGGTCTGGAAGGCGATCGAGTCGATGACCTGAACGATGTCGTGAACCTTCTGGGAGTCCTTCTCGAGATCGCGCATCCATTCGCCGGAGCGCTCGGCCTCGGTTTGACCCTGTTGGGCTTTTTGCGCGGCGCTGACCGTTAGTTTTTCGGCCTGGCCCGCCGTGTCGGCGTTTTGGCGAACGATCGAGGAGATCTCGTCCATGCTGGCCGCCGTTTGCTGAATGGCGGCGGCTTGCTGCTCGGTACGCGAGGCAAGGTCTTGGCTTCCGCCGGCGATCTCGCGGGAGTTGGCGGCCACGGTACGGCTGCTTTTCCCAAGCGTCGTCATCATTTGCTGTAGCTGGGTCTGCATATCGCTCATGGCGCTGTAAAGCCGCCCGATCTCGTTACGCCCGCGCGCCTCGACACTTTGGGTTAGATCCCCCTGGGCGATACGTTCGCAAAGTTTGACGGCGCCTTGTAACGGTGCCACGACCAGCCGGTTGATACCGACTTGCACGACTGCATATGCGATTAACGCAAGCGCAATCAAGACCCCAAAAATGAGGGTATCGCGGTTACGTGACGCCTCGGCGGCGGCGGTGGTCTTTTGAGCAAAGTTGCGCGTGTATTCGTTAAAGTCGCGTACGTTTTGGGTAAACGTATCGAACTGCTCGTTGAGCCGGCTACGTTGGACCATCAGGGCGTCATAGCCCTCCTGAGTCAAGGCGCTCAGCAGTGCAGGGCTTACCAGCCGCGCGTACTCGCTGTTTAACGAGTTGATCAGTGACGCGCGCGGCGAGTCCGCCGGCACCTGGATGGCACTGAATTCGGCGAAGCGTTCACCGGCCCGCGTCAGGGCGGCCCGGGCACGCTCCAGTGCCAGGTCGGCCAACGCGGTATTGCCGCCTTCGGCATATTCCTGATAATGCTCCAGGCGTACTCTGACTTCCATCAGGTTGACTTCGGTGCGATTGATGTACGTCGTTTGACGAGCGGCGACTTCATCCAGGGCCGAGAGACTATTAACGGCGCTATTCTCGGCGCGTATTCCTAATGCGGCCACGATCAATAACATGACCACCAGCAATCCCAATGCCCCAGCCAAGGCATATTTTACGGATATATTCTTCATGTACTTTAGGATCTCACTCAAGCAGAGCAATAGCAGGAAAAGCCAGCGTCGCGATCCGATAAGGCGTTACGCTGGTAGCAGGGAATGCCAACGCAGCGATCCGTTGGGTTCACTGCGTTAGTAGCGTTATCGGCAAAAGGGGCGGGAAATTTAGCGGGAAATGCGCCGTTATAGAAATTTATGCATGACGTAGGTGTCCACCAACCCTTGGGTGGGGTGGCGAAATGCGCCTGGCACGGTGCCGGCAAAGCTGAACCCAAGCTTTTGCCAGAGCGCTACGGCAATTTCGTTGGTGCTGACCACGGCGTTGAACTGCATGGCGAGAAAGCCGTGCTCTTTGGCAAGCGTTTGCGAGTGCTCGCACAGGGTACGGGCAAGCCCGCGGCCGCGGGCAGCCTGGGCTACCATGTAGCCGCAGTTGCACACATGTTGGCCCGGACCCGCCGCGTTGGCTTTTAGATAGTACGAGCCCAACACCGCGCCCTGACTATCCTTGACCACCAGCGTGGCCGCGGTCGCCTCGCACCAGAGCGCGTAAGCGGCGTCAAACGAGATATCCGGCGCGATGGCGTAGGTCTCCTGGGCCTCTACAATGGCGCTAAAGGTAGGCCAAAAAGCCCGAAAGTCGTCCTTCGTCATCGGCGCGATCGTCATATCGGTCATGGGCTATTCGCTAAACGTTAATGGGTAAAACACGATGTCTCGAGGGCGTTAACGCGCGACCTCGGCGACGATCTCGTAACTTTTCAGCCGGTCTTCCTGATTGAAGAAGTCGCTATTGATCATCAGCTCGTCGGCGCCGGTTTGCGCCTGGAACGCCTCGAGCCCTTCCTTGACCGTCTGTGGGCCGCCAATGATCGCGGCGCCCAAAAACTGGCTGACCTGGGCCTGCTCCATGGGCGTCCAGTCGAGCTGCTCGACCGGCGGCCTTGACTGGGTAGGCTTGCCGCGGATCAGGTTGAGAAACTTCTGCTGCGCGGTGGTGGCCAGGTAGCGCGCCATTTCATCGCTTTCGGCGGCCATGACCGGAAGCCCCACCATGGCGTGCGGTTTTGAAAGCACCTCGGAGGGGCGGAAATTATCGCGATAGAGCCGTAACGCCTCGAATAGGTACCCCGGGGCGAACTGGGCGGCAAACGCGAACGGCAGGCCAAGGCGTGCGGCAAGCTGCGCGCTGTAGCCGCTGGAGCCCAAAAGCCAGGTGGGTACGTGGGTCCCCTGGCCGGGAACGGCCTTGACCTGCTGGCCCGGTGCTTCATCGCTTAAGTAGCGGGTCAGCTCGTCAAGCTGGGCGGGGAAGTCGTCGACGCCGGCCTGGGCGCTTCGCCGCATGGCGCGCATGGTCGCGCCGTCCGAACCCGGGGCCCGGCCGAGGCCCAGGTCGATACGCCCAGGATAGAGCGTTTCCAGCGTGCCGAACTGCTCGGCGATCACCAGCGGCGCGTGGTTGGGTAGCATGATGCCACCGCTACCTACGCGAATGCGTGAGGTATGCCCGGCCACGTGGCCGATCAAAACGGACGTGGCGGCGCTGGCGATACCCGCAATATTGTGGTGCTCGGCCAGCCAAAAACGGGTGTAGCCCAGCTGCTCGGTGCGCTGGGCGAGCTCTACACTGTTGGCGAAGGTTTCAGCGGCGCTGCCGCCCTCGCGGATGGGGGCTAGATCCAGCACCGATAAGGCGGTCTCGGCGAGTTGGCTCATGGTTCACCTGCACATTGGGAGTGTGGCGGCCAATGACGATCCCGAGGAAGTCATTAGCACGCTTGTTAATACTATGTAATGCGGGCGGGAGGGAGATAAAACAAGGCCACGGCCTGATGCTCAAGGTTCAAAAGCATCAGGGCCGAAGCGGGGAAGGGCTAAAGGCGCTATTCACGGGGCGGCGTGGGCCGAATCAGTATCTCGTTGACGTCGACGTGGGGGGGCTGATTCAGCGCGTAGATCACCGCGTTAGCGATATCCTTGTCTTCCAGCGCGTGCTCCGGGGGTTCATCGAAAAAGGGCGTGTCGACCATGCCAGGTTCGATCAAGGTGACGCGAACGCCGCTACCGCGAAGTTCTTCGCGCAGATTATAGCCCATGCCGGTCACCGCCCATTTGGTGGCGCTGTACATCGAGCCGGGGATAGTCGCCCGGCCAGCCGCGGAGCCTGTGAGCAGCACGTGGCCGGCACTGCGCTTGAGCGCTGGCAGGCAGGCCTGCAGCGTCAGCCCCACGCCGTACACGTTGGTGAGAATCATCTCGCGCCAGGCCTCGTGGTCGGCGCCGCTAAACCCGCCTGGCGAGCCGCCCCGTCCGGCGTTGGCAAAGACGCCGTCAATGCGGCCAAAGGTTTCCATTGCCTGCTCCACCATGGCGTGCTGTTGTGCCATATCGGTCACATCCAGCTCGACGGTGAGCAAGTTTTCCTGGCCAAGCTCTTGGGCGAGGGCTTCGAGCTTGTCCGTCGAGCGTGCGGCAAGCACCAGTTTATAGCCCTCGCGCGCGGCGGCCCGGGCAGTAGCCGCGCCGATGCCGCTCGAGGCCCCGGTGATGAGTAATACACGGTCTTGCATGGGATGCGCTCCTTGCCATTATTAATAGGGGAACCCTCAGAATGGCTAATGGTGCGGGATGTTGCAAACCTCTCGTATCGGCAAAGAGCGCCGTTCAGAGCGCTTTACGTTCCAAGCGGTCCCCTTTTCCAAACGGGTCACTCATTCATGTAGACAGTGTCGATGTCCAGAGTCGAGCGCTCGCCCAGCGCCTCGAAATTCTCTTGGAGCCAGCGTTCGGCGGCGGCGCGGCCCAGGTCGAACAGGTGGCACAAAAACGGCCATTCAGCGTTCATTTTGCTCGATACCGACAGGCTCTCCAGCGCGTGTTCGCCGCTGATGCGGTGAAAGAGTGTCTGCTGGTAGCAGTTCTCGATTCCCTGCTCGTCAAGAGCGTGCTTGAGCAGGGCGATCATCCGGATCTCCTTGATCAACGCGGCATTGAAGGTGATTTCGTTTAGGCGGTTCATGATCCCCGAGGCGCTGGTGGGCAGGGTGTCGCGGCTGATGGGGTTGATTTGCACCAGCAATATGTCCCGGGCGCTGCACTCCTCCATGAGCGGGAAGAGCGCCGGGTTGCCCATGTAGCCACCGTCCCAGTAGGCTTCGCCGTCGATTTCCACGGCCTGAAACACGAAGGGTAAACAGGCCGAGGCCATGACTGCGTCCAGGCTCATCTCTTCGCGGCGGAACACCCGCTGCTTGCCGGTGCGCACGTTGGTGGCGGCAACGAATAGCTTTAGCCGGTCGCAGCGGCGCACCCGCTCGAAATCGATGTGCTCGTCCACGATGCTGCGCAGCGGGTTGATGTTCAAAGGGTTGAGCTGGTAAGGGGAGACGAGCCGGCTCATCAGGTCCATGGCGATGTAGCCTGGTGACTGATCGAGGCTCCAGTTGCCGGTGAGCACGTCGAGGGGCGAGCGGCGAATGGGGCTTGCCATACCGGCTCGGCTAACCGCCTGCCAGAAGCCGCGTAGCGCCTCGCGGGCGGTCTCTTTATCACCGCGGGTCAGCGCGTCGGCCATCACGACCCCGTTCATGGCGCCGGCGCTGGTCCCGCTGATGCCTTCGATTTCGATGCGCTCATCTTCAAGCAGGCGGTCGATCACGCCCCAGGTGTAGCCGCCGTGGGCGCCACCGCCCTGAAGGGCCAGATCCAGCGTTTTTACCTTTGCCATGCCAACTTCCTCACTTCAAGTAGGAAAGCCTAAGCATGGCATAAAACGCGTGCCGCGAAAGCAAGGGCTTCAACGAAGCCTGCCTGGTAGAGAGGCGGCGGTGGGTGCCGCTTTAGTAGGCGGCGGCCGCGAGTTGGTAAATACCGCCTTCGGAGCAGCGCAAAAACGCCGAATTCGCCATCCATTCGGCATCCGGATAGTAGGCGAAAACGTACTGGCTCTCTTTCAAGCTGTCGATCAAGGGGTAAGTGATCTCTTCGCGAACCGCCGGGCAGCCGTGGCTGCGACCCAGCCGGCCGGTCTGGGTAATGAAGTCGTCGCTAACGTAGTGGGCGCCGTGAATGACGATCGCGCGATCGAAGGCCTGGTCGTTGACGTTCGCCTCCAGCCCGTCGAGGCGCAGCGAGTAGCCGTTGCGCCCGTAGTAGCTGTTCATGGTGCGAAAAAGTCCGATGCTCGACTGATAGCTTTCCGGGGTATTGGAGAACACCTCGGCGTTGGCGTCCCCGGAGCCGCGCCCGTGGGAGACCAGCTCTTTGAACAGCAGCCGGTTTTGGTGAAGATCGAACACCCACAGGCGCTGTTCGGTCGACGGCAGCGAGTAGTCGATCACCGCCAGGCGCTCGGCGCCGGGGTCGGCGCAGCTAAGTGCCTGAGCGGCGAGTTGCAGCGCTTTAGGGGTCGCGGAAGGGGCGAGCAACTGAAGTTGCTGGTGAAGCGGTGAGACGCCGGCTGGCGGTAAGGCGGTCATCTGGGAAAAAAATGGCGCGGGTGGTGCGGCCTGAAGGGGGGCGCTTGCCAGCAGTGTCGGGAGAAAGAAAAATTTGCTAAAAAAGCTTAATCCGAGCCGCATAGTGTAAGACCTACTATAATTAGTGGTACGCAAAGCGATAACGTCATGACAAGCGTGCGCATGTTTTATCTTTACTGGGTTGGCATGCAACACCGCATGGTAACCCATGGAGGGGTTATGAACGAGAAACCGCCAATTCAGAAATGGGCCTTGGGTGCCGTGTTGACCGCCGCCCTGCTACCCCTTCCGTATGCTATCCATCATGCCCATGCCGACGCTCCGGCTCAACCGGCATTGGCTCAGCAGTTAAACGCCTACGCAAGCGATCTACCCGTGGCCGCGTTTTACCAGGCCCGCGAAGATCAGCTGGTCTGGCAAGACACCAGGCTGGTCGAGTCCCTGGCCGATGCTTTGTCGCGTCTCGACCAGGATGGCTTGACCCCCAGTGACTATCAGGGAAGCCGGCTGCTCGATGATTTCCGCGTGAGCCAACAGGGCGGCGCAAGCGCTCAGGCGCGTTTCGACATTAAGGCCACGCAAACCCTGCTGCTCGCGCTTGACCACCTCTCGCGGGGCAAGGTGGACCCTAAAGCGCTGAATGCCCAGTGGAGCGGTGAGCGCCCGGCGCGAGGATACAGCATGGTTCAGGTGCGCCAGGCCCTCGCCCAGGGCGATGTCGAGGCGGCTTTCGAGGCCGCCAGACCCCAGTCGAAAGCCTACCGCGAGCTTCGCCAGATGCTGAGCGATTACCGTGCCCTCGAACGCCGGGGCAGTGCCAGCGTGGCGTACCTGGCCGGGCGTGACGACGCGCTGCGCGTGGGCGATACCGACGCCGATGTGGTGACGCTGCGCGAGCGTTTGGCGCTCTGGGGCGAAAGCGGGCTAGTCGCCGCTGACGACGGCGCCTACCCGATGGTGGAGGCCGTTACGCGAAACGATGATCAACGTCGCTTCGATACCACCGTTGAGCGCGCCGTCAAGCATTTCCAGCGCCGCCACCAGCTCCAGGCGGACGGCGTGGTCGGCGACAATACGCGGCTGGCACTCAATACGCCGTTGTCCCGTCGGATCGATCAACTGCGCATCAACCTCGAGCGGGCACGCTGGCTCGAACACTTCGAAAACGAGCCTTCCCGCGTATGGGTCGATGTGGCCGGTTACAAGCTTCACTACGTGCGCCCCAACGGCGAGCAGTGGGATGCCCGGGTCGTGGTCGGTTCGCCCCAGCGGGCCACGCCGATGATCCATTCGGCGATCAGCCATCTCACCATCAACCCGAGCTGGACGATTCCGCCCACCATCATGCGCGAAGACGTGCTGCCCCGAGTGCGTAGCCATACAGGCTATCTTTCCTCGCGCAATATTCAGGTGCTAAGCCCCGCCGGCGAGCGGTTGGATCCGGAAAGCGTCGACTGGCAGCGCCCCGGTGGCGTCATGCTTCGGCAAACGGCGGGCAGTGGCAACCCGCTAGGGCGAATCGTGGTTCGTTTTCCCAACGACGACATGATTTATCTGCACGATACGCCCGCCCAGGGCGCGTTCGGTCGCACACAGCGCGCGCTCAGCTCCGGCTGTATCCGCGTGGAAGGCATTAGCGAACTTGCTCAGAT
The DNA here is from genome assembly GCF_970647075.1 of Vreelandella mediterranea. Classification (NCBI taxonomy): domain Bacteria; kingdom Pseudomonadati; phylum Pseudomonadota; class Gammaproteobacteria; order Oceanospirillales; family Halomonadaceae; genus Vreelandella; species Vreelandella mediterranea. The sequence goes on from NZ_OZ310198.1 coordinate 857,876, forward strand.
GCTTCTGCGCGACAGCGGCAGCCAGCACCGGGTCAATACGCTCATTGGCCGAAGCAGCAGCGATCAAAACGTGAATTTGCCGCAGCGCATTCCGGTCATGTTGCACTATCTGACCGCCTGGCCCAACGCCGAGGGCGAGATCGAGTTCCGCGACGATATCTATCGTCACGACGATGCGCTGCTCGATGCGCTAAGCCGCCCGGTTTGACGGGGCGTATGGTTTAAAGACGCAAAAAAGCCGCCCGATTGGGCGGCTTTTTTTAGCGCGAATGAGTAGGTTCTTTATTCGCCGCGCTGGTAGTTGGCCACATTGACCGTACCGGTTTCGCCGCTGTTGAGGGCGGCCAGCATCGGTTCGGCCTGGTTCTTGAACGCGATCAGCGTATCGCCGGTTAGGCTCGAGGATTCGGGAAGCTCTACGGTCATGGCGTTAACCGGTGAGTTATTGACGATGACTTCGTAATGCAGGTGCGGGCCGGTGCTACGCCCGGTGTTGCCGGAAAGCGCGATGCGCTCGCCCATGGTCACACGATCGCCGGCATTGACCAGCGGTTTTGACAGGTGCAGATAACGTGTGCGGTAGCCGTTATCATGGCGAATCACTATGTAGCGGCCGGCTGCTGCGTGATTGGTCACCCGCTCGACCCGGCCGTCCGCCGGGGCGGTGACGGGGGTGCCGATCGGCATGGCAAAGTCGGTACCGTTATGCGGGCTGATACGGCCGGTGACCGGGTGCTTGCGGTTCGGGTTGAAGTTAGAGCTCAAACGGTAGCTGCCTTCGAAGGGATGACGCGCAAAGCCCGGTTCCAGGCCGCTGCCTTCCGGCGTATAGAAGTTGTCATCCGCCGCGTTACGCACCATCGTCAAATCCATGCGCTCGCCGTCGTACTCGACCGCCAGTACGCGCGAATCCAGTGTCTCGCCGTCGATCATGTCGGATTCGACCAGCACGTTGAAACTGTCACCGCGACGGCTATCCCGCCGGAAGTCGAGCTTTTTCTCGAGAAGGCGTGTCAGCTCGGTCACCGAGCTGCTTGAAAGCCCCGTTGCCTGGGCTGAGCGCGCAAAGCTACCGCTAACGGTACCGGCGAACAGACGCTGAACCGGCTCGCCCTGACGTTCGATGACGGTTGCCGCGAACGAGGTGTCTTCATTGCGCTCGAGCAGCACGCCGTCGCGGATGTCTTTCATCATGCGCAGCGCGAGCAAGTTGCCGTTTTCGTCCAACTGGTAATCGAAGCTGTTACCGGCGCGCCAGTTGGTGAGAATGCGCGGGTTCGGCATGTCGTCCAAAAGGGCCAGCACTTCGCTGTAGCCAAGCCCCAGCTCGTTTTGCGCCAGTACGGCAAAGGTTTCACCCGGCTCTACGATATGGGTAGCCCACTCGGGAACGAAGGGCTCTTCAGCGGCCAGTTCGAGCTCGAGAAAGGAGATGTCGTCGAATAGCTCGATGCCATAATCCTCGTAAGAGGTGGCGCTATCCACGGAAGAAGTAGCATCGGCAATCTCGACCGGCCCCGGGGTGCCCGGTTCGTCGATATTGAGCATGCCACTGGTCAGGGTGCCAAACACCACCGCCATGTGAATGGCGCCGTCGTCCAGTACGGGCTTTGCATCGATTTCGCTGGCGATTGATGCCTCGGCAGTGGCGATGACATCGAGATCGATAATCTCTGAAGCGGCGAGATCACTTAGCGGGATCTGCTCGCGGGTGGCGTCGATGGCGCGGGAGGCGCGGTCGATCGCTTTGGCTACCGGTTGACGCTCCTGATGCAAGGAGGGAACGGTAGTAAAAGAGTCGCTGGGTAGCGGTACAAGCACGCTCTCCAGGGACGTATGGGGTTTATTGAGATCCTGGTACGTCGTTATAAGCTTTTGTGTGCCCAGCACGGTGACCATTGTAGCCACGGGTAAAAGTAATAACTTATGTGCGCGGGGCAGCGAATGAAGGATTCGCAACATGGGTAAATTGACCGCCGAGTTCGTGGTGAAAATAAACGTGAAAGTGAACAAGCACGGGAACAATACCCCATGGGGGTAGGGGTGAATAGACTGTATTTACATACATAGAGAGCGGTTTCGCGTTAGCGAAAAAACCGGACAGGAAGAGACTTATTAAGAAACAGTGTTTGCTAATAGCGTTGGTGATACGAAAACTGAGTTTTCAAACCTGCCAATAGCTTGTACACCTAAATGTAGTTGTATCGGTTCAAGCGTATGAATATAGACAATAGTGGTTTGTTGTAAAGCCTTCCCTATAGCAAGGATCAATGGTTTATCGCGCTGGCTGCCCGCGAACATCAAGAGACGTTTCCAAAAACGCTTTTTCCACGGCGTTCTGAGCGGCTACCGGCACCATGTGTTTGTACAAGGATTGGCTGGGTACAGAGAAAGCGCCTTTGGAATAAAACGGCGTTTCCGGGAATTGTTAGCCCGCTAGTTAATTCAGTGATTGTAAAGAGTACTTTAGTCTCTGCGTCTTTGTATTTTTTTGTAACTAAAGAGCGATGGCTCATTTGTCTTATAGCAAAGTAGAAGCAAAGGCGATGTTATACAATATTTTCAAAAAGTTCCCTGTTTTTTAGTGTTTTCGTTGAAGCAGCATGAGCCGCCGCACAAGTTAGCTATTCGCCGCCGCCAGCATTCTGTTAAAGTTTTTTCGAAGACCAAGCGCACTAATACGCTTTTAGCGTCGAGGAAATCGAAATGTCTCGGGTAACACTTGCTCAGTGGCACATGCTCGCTGCCGTTGTAGATTACGGTGGCTTTGCGCGCGCCGCGCAGGCTATTCATAAAAGCCCTTCTACGCTCAATCATGCGGTGCACAAGCTGGAGGAGCAGCTTGGCGTTCAGGTGCTCGAGCCGGTCGGCCGCCAGGTCCGCCTGACCGAGGCTGGTGAGCTATTGCTGCGCCGGGCGCGTCAGCTCATCGAGAGCGCCGCCTCGATAGAGGACATTGCCACACGGCTTGCCGAAGGGCTCGAAACGGAAGTGGCGGTCGCCATCGATCAGGTGTTTCCCGCGGATGCTCAGGCCAAAGCGCTCGAGCGCTTCTCCGAGGCCTATCCGCAGGTCCGGGTCCAGCTTTATGAAAGCGTACTCAATGGCGGGGTAGAGATGCTGTTCGATGGGCAAGTGGATCTGGTGATTTCCGGCATGGAAGTACCGGGGTTTCTGGGCGAGCCGTTAGCCAACGTGCGCTTTATCGCGGTGGCGCATCCGGATCACCCGCTGCACGGGTTGGGGCGTGACCTTGATCTGCGCGACCTGGCGCAATATCGCCAGCTGGTCGTGCGCGACTCGGCCAACCGTCAGTCCGCCAATGCGGGGTGGCTCAAGGCCGAACAGCGCTGGACGGTCAGCCACCTCAATACATCGCTTGATATGATAAAGCGCGGCCTGGGCTTTGCCTGGATGCCGGTCACCCGGATCGCCGACGAGCTCGAGCGCGGGGACCTGAAGCCGCTACCCCTTACTGCCGGGGGAATTCGCGAAGCGCCTTTTCAACTGATTTTCAAGGATCGCGACCATGCAGGCCCGGCCACTCACGCCATGGCCCAAGTGCTTCGCGAGGCGGTGATCGAGCAGTGCCCGGAGGATTCAATTTACTCGAATGAAACAGGGTAAAACATCCGCTTGAGTGCATCGTAAAGCGCGCTATGCTCTAAAAACATAAGCAGAGACGCAAATTACAGGAGGCGCCCGATGGGACTATTAGTAGAAGGCGAGTGGGTCGATCAGTGGTATGACACCAAAAAGCATGGTGGTGAGTTCGTGCGCGAGTCGGCCCAGTTACGCGATTGGGTAGAAGGAAGTGGTCAGCAGCAGGGACAAAGTTTTCCCGCCGAAAAAGACCGTTATCACCTTTACGTATCCCTGGCCTGCCCCTGGGCGCACCGAGCACTCATCATGCGCAAGCTCAAGGGGTTAGAGTCATTGATTGGCGTCTCCCACGTTAGTCCCTTGATGCTCGATAAGGGCTGGACCTATAACGAAGAGGAAGGCTCGAGTGGCGATCCCATCAACCGGGTGAATTACCATTACGAGCTCTATACCATGACCGACCCGGCCTATACCGGGCGCGTCACGGTGCCGGTGCTTTGGGACAAAACGCGCAGCGCCATCGTCAATAACGAGTCCGCCGATTTGCTGCGCATGCTCAACGGTGCTTTCGATGAACTGACCGGCAACGATCTCGACTTCTACCCCGAGGATCTGCGTGGAACCATCGATGAAGTCAACGACGATGTGTACGACAACGTGAACAACGGGGTCTACAAGTCGGGCTTTGCCACCGAACAGGATGTTTACGAGAAGCACGTCAAGGCACTGTTCGACGCGCTCGACCGGCTGGAAGCGCGTTTGGCAGAAAACCGCTACCTGGCAGGAGCGTGGCTGACCGAAGCTGATATTCGCTTGTTTACGACCCTGGTGCGTTTCGACGCGGTCTATTTCGGCCACTTTAAGTGCAACTATAAGCGTATCGAGGATTACCCCAATCTCTCGAACTATCTGCGTGAGCTGTACCAGTGGCCAGGTGTTGCCGAGACGGTGAATATGGACCACATCAAGCGCCACTACTATTACAGCCACGAAACGATCAATCCGACTCGGATCGTCCCCGCCGGTCCGCTGCTCGATTTCGAGCGCCCTCATGATCGTGAGCGGTTAGAAGGTAAAGGCATTCGTACGCGTCGGAAGTAACGAAACAAGTAACGGCAAAAAGTAACGGCAAAAAAGTAACGGCAAAAAAGTAACCGCAAACCGTTGAGGCCCTTTTTTAAAAAAGGGCATCCGACAAAACGAAAGGCCGCCCGATGGGCGGCCTTTTTATGCGCGTTTAGACGAGCCGCTTATTGCTGGGGCTGGTTCTCGTCGTCATCGAACGCTTCGCGAGTCGATTGCCAGGCGCTCTGGGCGCCGTCGCGAGTGCTTTGCCAAGCGCTGCGCGCGTTGTTTTGAGTCTGCTCCCACCAGTCGCGGTTGTAGGCGGGGAAGCTTTCCACTTCTTCGGGAGTAGCGGTCAACATGATGCGGTGTTCGGTCTCGCCATCGCCTTCCGTGCTGGTTTCAAGCGTAAAGTAGTCGGTGCCGACCACGATTTCACGACCACCAAGGCCCAAAACGGCGCCGCTTTCGATCACAAGGCCAGTGATGCGCATGTCATCGTCGAACAAAATATCGTCGACATCGCCGACTTCTTCACCGGAGCCGTTAGAGAAATAAACCTCGGCATCCAGTATGTCTTCGGCGGAGTAGACGCCTTGAGGCTCTTGGGATGCCTGCACATTGAAGGCCATGCCAGCCAGCAGGGTGGTGCTCATTGCAGCCAGTAGCAGTGATTTACGCATCGCGTTACTCCTTTAACTTCCTGTGGCGTTATGAGCGGCTTTCTAAAAACCGCTCATAACGCCGTTGACGTGTTCACTACGTTTTAACTGTTGGCTTTCTTACAGGCTGTCCGCCCAGTCATCGGCGCGCTTTTCGGCTTCTTCGCGCTCCAGACCGTATTTCTGCTGAAGCTTACCGACGAGCTGTTCCTTTTTGCCGCCGATCTGGTCGAGTTCATCATCGGTGAACTCACCCCAGCTCGAACGCGCCTTGCCTTTGACTTCGGTCCATTTGCCTTCGATTTGATCCCAATTCATCGTCTCTCTCCTTGACTGCATAAAACGTTATTGCAGTTAAAATTTTAGACCATATGTCGACAAGCGCAAGGTCGCTTGTTCAAGTTGGGTAAAGCAAAAAAGCTAGCCAGATAATTTTTGAAGTGCTAGTATTTGCCCTCCTCGCATGTGTTGACCCCTCCATCACGACGGTAAGCGTTAAGACTGCGTAGCACTCATTGCGTAGTGGCGCTTGCGGGAACATCCCTTTGAGATGTTCATTGCTGTGAAGATGGCGCGTCTTTAGCATTTCACCAACCGGGTGAAATCGACGCAGAAGGTCGCCACAACGGTTGGCGCGTTATTCATGTCTCTGCCAACTGGATGCCAGGTGCGACCGGCGTCTTTGACTCCTTTATCAAGCGATCCGCCAAGCGGCGTTTGTGTTCAGCGCGAGTACGCTGACCAACGTGTCGAAGACGCTTACGATGTTTTTTGCCGGCCACGCCGGTCTACCAAGGTGTGATTAATGACCTCGACTTCTGTCGCCTCGCCGAGCTTCGGCGATCTTGCTCTGTTGCCTGCCGTTCTTTCTGCTGTTGAAGCACAGGGCTACCAGACCCCTTCGCCCATTCAGGCGAAAACCATTCCCGCGCTGCTGGAAGGCCGTGACATGTTGGGCCAGGCCCAAACAGGTACCGGTAAAACCGCGGCGTTTGCATTACCGTTACTCTCGCGTATCGATCTCGACCGCCATGCGCCTCAGGTGCTGGTGATGGCGCCGACGCGCGAACTGGCCCAACAGGTAGCGGTTTCGTTCACCAAGTACGGTCAGAATCTCAAAGGCCTGGAAGTGGCCACGCTGTGCGGCGGTCAGGAGTATCGCGAGCAGCTGGGCGCGCTCAAGCGCGGTGCTCAGGTCGTCGTCGGTACCCCGGGTCGTATTATCGACCACCTGGACCGCGGCAGCTTGAAACTTGGTGACCTTCAGGCGCTGGTGCTGGACGAAGCTGACGAAATGCTGCGCATGGGCTTTATCGACGACGTAAAACGCGTGGTCGCCGATACCCCGAAAGATGCTCAGCGTGTCTTCTTCTCCGCGACCCTGCCCGCCGAAATCGAGCGTATCGTCAATCGTTACCTCGTTGACCCGGTGAAAGTGGCGATCGAATCGAAAACCACCACCGGCGAAAACATCGAGCAGCGTATCGTGCGCGTCGATGGTGGCGCCAAGCTCGAAGCGCTGTCGCGTATTCTCGAAGTCGAGCCCGTCGATGCGGCCATCGTTTTCGTACGTACGCGTGCCGCGTGCACCACCCTGGTCGAGCAACTGACCGCCCGTGGTGTCAACGCTGCTGGCCTGTCGGGCGATCTCGATCAGAGCCTGCGTGAGCGCACCATTACACGCTTGAAGCGCAGCAAGGTCGACGTGCTGATCGCCACCGACGTCGCCGCACGCGGTCTGGACGTTTCGCGTATCACCCACGTCATCAACTATGACCTGCCCCAGGACGCCGAAGCCTATACCCACCGTATCGGCCGTACCGGTCGTGCCGGGCGTAGCGGTATCGCGATCACCTTCGCCGGTTTCCGCGAAGGTCGTAAAGTGGGCTGGATGGAGCAGGCAACCGGTCAGAAAATGGCCGAAATGCCGCTGCCCGACGAAAGCGCCATTCGCGCTCACCGGGATGAGGTGTTCCATCAGCGCGTCGTGGCCGCGCTGACCAAGGGCGCTGAAGAGCAGCGTGCGCTGGTCGAGCGTCTGGTCGAAGAGGGTCATGACCCGGTCGAGCTGGCCTGTGCCTTTGCCGCCATGGCCCGCGCCGACGAAGCACCCATCGGCCGCTTGCAGGCCCCGCGCAAAGAGCGTGCCCCGCGCGAAGGCGGCAAGGACAGCGGCAAGCCCGCTAACCGTCGCGAGCGTTCGAGCGCGCCCAGCGAAGGCATGACCCGCTATCGTGTTTCCGTGGGTCACAAGGATGGCGTTAAGCCTGGCCAGTTGGTCGGCGCCTTGGCCAATGAAGGTGGTATCGAAGGCGCGCGTATCGGGCGTATCGATATTCGCAACGCCTTCTCGGTGGTCGAGCTGCCCAGCAACCTGCCGTCTACCATTTTGACCAAGATGGCGCGCGCCCGTGTGGCCGGTCGGCCGCTTGAGATCAGCGAAGACAGCAGCACTCCGGAGCGCGCACCGCGTCGCCGTCGTGACGAAGGCGGCGATGCGCCGGTCCGTCGCCGCGAACGCGCTTAATCGCGAGCCAGGCCAAGCAAAACCCCGCTTTCGAGCGGGGTTTTTTATTGGCTGCTCGATGCTCTACGCTTAACGTTTCAAAGGGAGAAAACTGCCATGGATGCGCCGTTACACGACTGGAATCTTGAGCCCAAAGACGCGATTGCGCTGCAAACCGAGCTTGCCGGGCGGCTGGAACTTGTTGATCGCCTCGACGAGGTGAAGCTCATCGCCGGGGTGGATATCGGTTTCGAAGATGAGGGCGAAACTACCCGCGCTGCGGTCGTGCTATTGAAGTGGGATCCCCAGAAGGCGCCTTATCTCGAGCAGATCGAACAGGTCGTTCACCGCGAGCCAACGCGTATGCCCTACGTGCCAGGGCTTTTATCGTTTCGTGAGATACCCGCCGCGCTCGGTGCCTTTGCCAAGCTCTCCCAAATGCCTCAGTTGGTGATGGTCGACGGCCAGGGCATTGCCCACCCGCGCAAGCTGGGTGTGGCGGCGCACCTGGGGCTCTGGCTCGACCTGCCGACGATCGGGATTGCCAAATCGCGCCTTTACGGGCGCTTTGAAGAGGTGGGCGGTGAACGCGGCGACTGGAGCGCGCTCACCGCCAAAGGGGAAACCCTGGGCGCGGTGCTGCGTTCGCGAGTGAACGTGAAACCCGTGTTCGTATCCCCGGGCCACCGTATATCGCTGGCTACGTCGCTTCAGTGGGTCATGCAGTGCCTTGGGCGTACCAAGCTGCCCGAACCGACGCGGCTGGCCGACCGGCTCGCCTCCCGACGCGTCGAAAAGCGCGCCGCCAAGGCGGCGGCCAAAAAGGCTACAAAAGGCGAATGAAGCGCTCGAGCAGGCTGGTGGCCTGGGGCGTTTCCTTTATGCGGTTGATCAGCGTGCCGACGTCTTCGCCCTGTTTGATCAGCGCAGGTTCCACGCGTTCGATATAGGCGCGCAGGATGTCGGCGTTGAACTCCGGGTGAAACTGTACGCTCCACTGGCGGGTTCCGTAGCGAACCGCCTGGTGGCTGTCGTGGTCGTTGAACGCGAGAATGAGCGCATCATCGGGGGCTTCGAGCACCGTCTGTCCGTGGGTCAGGTGCGCCATAAAACGCGTGGGCAGCTGACTAAAGAGCGGATCGCTATGGGAGGCGTCGGTGCGTTCGATCTCGAAGGTCCCCGCCTCGCGGCCGTTTGGGTGATTGCCTGCCCGGCCGCCAAAGGCTTCGGCCATCAGCTGGTGTCCGTAGCAGACGCCCAGCATGGGAATGTCGCGCTCGCGCGCCGCGTTAAGCCAAGGCTTCAGTGCCTCGCTCCAGGGCTCGGCGTCGCTCACCATGCTGTTGGAGCCGGTTATCACGATAGCATCCAGCGCGTCCAATGAGGGGGCATCGGGCTCTGCGCGCGGATCCCATACGTTAATCGTCGTGTTGGGGACTACCCGCTTCATGGGCTCCTCGAACAGCGCATCGAAATCGCCGTGCTTGTCGGTCACTTCGGGAAAAGCGTCGCCGGTTTTTACGATCAGTACTAAGGGCATGGCATACTCGTGGCGGTGCGACGGGGCGCTGTCGCTGACAGGCCCCGGGGTGTATCCAAACGGCGCGGTTTGGGGTTAGGGTAGGTCTCGGCGAATGCCGGATTTGCCTAATCACTGCGCGTCTACCTATAACATGGGACTACTATTCTATGCAGCAAATTACCCGAGGCGGTACCCCGATGGACGTTGACGGCGTCATACCGAAAGTGGGCGAGAAAGCCCCCGGCCTTACGTTGACCAACCGGGAACTGAGCGACGTCACTCTCGACGACTACGCCGGTAAGCGCAAGGTGCTCAATATCATCCCCAGTGTCGATACGCCGACCTGTGCTACGTCAACCCGGCGCTTCAATGAGCTGGCTTCCAACTTGCCCGATACGGTGGTGATGGTGGTGTCGGCGGATTTGCCGTTCGCGGCGGTGCGCTTTTGTGGCGCCGAGGGTCTGGATAACGTCGAGACCCTCTCTACGTTTCGCCATCAGGCGTTTCTCAAGGAGTGGGGCGTGGCGCTGACCAATAGCGCCATGGAAGGCCTCTGCGCCCGTGCGGTGGTCGTGCTCGATCGTGATAACACCGTGCTACATAGCGAATTGGTCAGCGAGCTTAAAGACGAGCCCGACTACGACGCCGCCTTGGCCGTACTGGGCGCCTAACGCTCAAAAGGCTCGGCGCTACGCCGCTTTTTCGCCGCCTTCACCAGCGCGCTAATCAGACGCTGCTGAGGGCGGTTGAAAATCAGCCACTCCGGGTGCCACTGAACGCCGATCACGAAGTCGTGATGTTCCGACTCGATACCCTGCACCAGGCCATCGCGGTCGCGGGCGACGATCTTGATGCCGTCGCCGGCCTCGTGCACCGCCTGGTGGTGCAGGCTATTCACACGACACCAACTCACGTCGAGCAGGCTGTGGAGTTTACTTCCTGTGACGATATCCACGGTTTTGCGCGGCAGTACCGTGCGGCGGCGTTTCAAACCTTCGTGGGTGGTATAGATGTCCGGGTCCAGGGTGCCGCCCAGATGTACGTTGATGAGTTGGGCACCGCGGCAAATACCCAGCACCGGCGTGTGGCCGGGAATGAAGCGTTCCAGTAGCTCGAGCTCGAGTTCGTCCCGGGCCGGGTCGAGACGCACGTTGAGCTGCACTTCGCCACCGTACAGGTGCGCCTGGATGTCGTCGCCGCCGCCGACGATCAAGCCGTCCAGGGTATCGGGCAGCGGGCGCGAGGGCGAAAGGCGCAGCGGCTTTCCACCATGGCGCCAAACGGCGAACCAGTCGAACCACCAGGCCAGGTGGCTCTTGTAATCGGACGTCGTGATACCGATGAGCGGGCGGGTCATAAAACGAAGTCTCTTAAAAATTTCAGCGACGCTTGAACGAACGCAGCAGTTTGTTTTTCAAGCGGGTCGTCCAGGCCTGGGTGTTGTAGGCGATGTACTCATCGCACCGGGCATTCAAGGTCTCATGGTTAGCGGCGAGTTTTTCGACCTCGACCCAGCGGTTCCACTCCACCGCCGAGCCCCAGCCTGGCTGGGAGAGCTGCGCGTTGGGCAGCCGGTAGTGAAAAGTAGGGCGCGGCTTGGTGAGCTGGCTGTGCAAAAGCGCGTGGGGATGATCCGGGCGCAGATGGGCAAACAGTGGAAGAAGGTCCAGCTCGCGATTACGCGTCGGGTTATAATGAAGGTAGTCGTCGATCAATTGATCGAGCGCCGGGGCGTAGCGCCGGTCCAGTACCTTCAGCGCGTACTCCTTGGGAAACGGGTTGGCGTGGGGGAGCACCTCGCGAGTGATATCGACCTTGATTTCATCGCGCAGCCACTGGGCCAACAGCATGTAAGCGCGCAGCATCGCTAAAAGGGATTCGGCATCCATCGCCCCGGCTTCCGGATTGAGATGCAGGCCGAACCCATAGAGCAGGCTGGCATCGGTCCCTTTGGCGCCTTTTTCGCGCAGCGCCTTGAACAGCGTGTCCAACTCGTCCAGTTCATCCCAGGGCACCGGCGGACAGACGATTTCGGTAGGCACCAGGCCGGTGACCATATCGCCGATCAGTTCCCGGGTTTTGCGGTGAAACTCCACGCGGCGAAGATGCTGCTGGCGCGCCCATTCGCTGTCGTCATCGCGTTGGTCATCCAGCAGCGTCTGGTCCGGGTGGGCATACTGTGTATCGAGCTCGATACCAAAGCTGCCCCAGCGGGTATGATGTACCAGTAGCCTGTGTGGGCTTACCACGTTAAGCTCGCCCCCGAAGAGTTCGCTCACCAGTTGGGCGGTGTCGTGAGGGGGAAGTCCTGCAAATTCGATCTCCACGCCGACGCGTCGCGTTTGGCCGTGATGGTTCAAACGATGGGGGGGCGCCTGGAGCGTCATCTCTACATCCTTGAGGTGAACGTTTAGGCCTTCACCCTATCATAGTCAGGCGGTAGGCTAAGCGATATTCATCGTGGTCTGGTCACTTTGCCTCGTTACCCACCACCGTTATTGGGTCGTTCATCAATGAGACCGACACGCATCGGTCGAGCCTGGAGGAGCATGTGCGACAGCACTGGTTGATCACTGTCTTTTTGAGTGTCGCGCTATGGGTAATGGTGGGCGCGGCGTCTTTGGCGCAGGCACAAAGCGTGGGGCTGCCCAGCCTTACCAGCAGCGACGATACGGCCGAAGAGGAGTCGGTGAGTAGCAGTGAGTTTCAAAACTCGCTGTCCGACGTCATTACATTGTTGGAAAACGATGAGCAGCGCCGGGCCCTTCTCAACTCGCTGCGCGAGCTGCAGACCACGAGCGAAGCCGCCGAAGAGGAGGGCGTTGCCCGCCAGGGGCTTTTGGGCGCGCTTGCCGATACGTTGAGTGACCTGGGGGACCAGGCGCAATCGGGTAATTCCCCGGTCGATGAGTGGTCTCGCCAGCTTTTGCAGGGCGCCCAGGATCTGCGTGCGCTCAATGAAGACACCAACCAGGGCGAAGCGATCCGCGAGGTCGTGGACGGCGCCATTCTGGCGGCGATATGGGTATCCCTATTGATCGCGCTGATCGCCTTTGGGCGGCTTATTGCCACCCGGCGCGAGTGGCCGCTCGATCTTCCGCGGGATCCCAAGGCTTGGCTTTTGGTCGCGCACTTCTTTCGCCGCATGCTGCCCTGGACGCTCTCGTTTGCGGTCATTCTAGGGATCGGCCAGCTTCTGCCTTACAGCGCCGGGCGCACGCTGATACTGGTGATTGCCTACGTCTGCCTGTGTGGGCGGGCGCTTTCGGTGGTGTTCGAGACGGTCATTGCGTTTTTCAGCCGCGGCCACCGCTTTACCGCGGTACAGCTGATGCAAAACCAGGCGCTGCGCGGGCTGTTCGTGATCGGCGCACTGATCGCCTTGGGCGATGCAGTGAACTCCACCCGGCTGGTCGATCTGCTGGGCGCCGAGCTTGCAAGCCTTACGTCGGTGCTGGCCAATATGCTGGCGGCGGTGCTGGCAGCGCGGTTTATCTTCAAGTTCAAGCGCCCAGTGCGCCACCTGATCTGTAATCGGCCTTATAAACAGCGCCGCGATGCCAGCGCGGCGGTCGAAATGGTTCGTACGCTGGGCGGGCTTTGGCACATTCCAGCGCTTTTAATGGTGGGTGGCTCGCTTTTGGCGATCTTCATCACCGTGGGCGACGTGGCCACCGCACTTGCCCGTTCGATCATCTCCGCAAGCCTTTTGGTGCTGACGCTTGTAGCCACGGGGCTTCTGCGCCGCCAGGCTGAACGGCTCACCAAGCGCCGTCACCGCCGGCGCCATAGCCAGTACCGCAAGCGCCTGGAACGCTTTGGTTTCGTGCTGGCGCACCTGTGCGCGTGGATGGTATTTGCCGAGCTTTCCATGCAGGTATGGGGTGGCTCGCTGTTCGGCCTGGGCCAGCAGGCCGTGGCAAGCGCGCGGATTGGCCAGGCGCTGGTGAGTCTGGGCGCGACGATATTGCTGGCCTGGCTTGTGTGGATCTTTGCCGACACGGCGATTCAGCGGGCGCTGACCTCGTCGGCACGCTCGCGCGGGCGCCGGGTCAACCAGGCCCGGGCGCAAACCATTACGCCCATGATTCGCAACGTGATTTTCGTCGCTATTTTGATCATCGCGGTGATCGTCGGGCTTGCCAATATCGGGGTTAACGTGACGCCGCTGCTGGCCGGTGCCGGTGTCATCGGTCTGGCGATCGGTTTTGGCGCGCAAACCCTGGTGCAGGATTTGATCACCGGTATTTTTATTTTGATCGAAGACTCGCTGGCCGTGGACGACTTCGTTCAGATCAACACCCACATGGGCACGGTCGAGGGGCTGACCCTGCGCACGGTGAAGCTGCGCGATTTGGACGGCGTGGTGCACATCATCACCTTCAGCCGCATCGAATCGATTCATAACATGTCGCGCCAGTTCGGTATCGCCCTGATGCGTATTCGAATTCCGTTTGATATGCACATCGACGACGCCATTACGCTGATGCAGGAGACTGCCCAGGAGCTGCGTAAGGACCCGATGATGCGCCACTACATCTGGTCGCCTCTCGAGATGCAGGGGGTTCAGGGCTTCGAAGATGGCTGTCCGGTGCTGCGGATGCGCTTTCGTACCGCCCCGGAGATGCAGTGGGACGTCTCCAGGGCGTTCAACTTGCTGCTCAAGCAGCGCATGGAAGCGCAAAACATCGACCTGGGTGTGCCGCGGCTTAGCGTGAGCATGGAGCCTCGTTCTCAGTCAGAGGTGGAGGAGAGCGCGGGGACCGATTTCTTTATCGAAACCAGCGGTGACGACCCCGAGGGGCCGCGTCAGCGGCCCGCACCGCCCAAACCCGCGCCACGGCCTACGAACGCCGAAACGCGCAAGGACGAGCGCGAGCGCCAGTCAGACCGAACCCACCCCAAACCGAACGAGCAGGGCGAGCCCCAAAGCGAGGCCTACGCTAGCACCAACGGCGAACACGGCGACGAGTAGCCAGCCGCCGCGAAAGCGCTTCCAGCGGTCGTAAAACGTCACCGCTTCGCCAAGGCGCTGGGAAAGTTCGTCCAGCCGGGGCGCGGTGTTGTCTGGCGGCATCGAGAAGTCGTTGGCGGCGTCGCCCTGCCAGTGCGGGGCGTGACTTAACCCAAGCCCTGCGCGCAGGCGACCGATATCGCTTAGCGTATGGTGCATCGCATCGTAATGGGCGCGGTGGCGGGCCTCGGCCAGGGTTGCCTCGGCGTCCTCGCGCAGTGCGCTGTTAGCGCACTTTTCCAGCGCGCTGTTAAGCGTCTGCTCGTCCACCTCGGGGGAAAGTGCCAGCCGTTTGTAAAGATCGCGCATGTCAGAACCCTTCGTTAAAGCGTCGCTTTGATCAGATAGTCGTAGGCATTTTTTATACGCTGAAACCGTTGAGAGGCCAGCGCTATGTGGTGCTCGCTTTTGGTGTAGAAGCGGTCCGGGTGGTGCAACTGCGCCATGCGCCGGTAGGCGCGGCGAATCTCCGCGCGACTGGCCCCGGGGGAAAGCTCCAGCACCGCCAGCGCCCGGCGGGTCTGGTAACCCCCGGCGGGCTCGACGCGGGTATGCTGCTCGCGGTGGTTGCGGTGTTGTCGCTCGTGCTCGCGGCGCTGTTCGTGCTGGGCGTTTTCGCGCCGCGCCCGTTCGCGGCGGGCACTTTCCTGGCGCCCTCGCTCCCGGCGCGTTTTTTCTTCGCGGGCGCGCTGCTGTTCGGCGCGTGCTCGTTCGGCCTGTTCATGGCGTGCTTTTTCCCGTTCGGCGTGCTCGCGCTCTGCCTTTTCACGCTCGGCCTTTTCGCGTTCGGCTTGCTCCTGAGCTTTTTGGGCCTGGCGGGCTTTCTCTTCGCGGTAGGCGGCGTCGTGGTGCAGCCAATAGCCGCGGCGGCTGATATCCTCGGGTAGCTCTAGCGCGCTGCCGGTGAGTTCTTGAAAAAGCGAGACCAGGGTTGCCGGCGCAATGGTGAGCACGTCGGCCAGAAAGCGCAGCACGTAATGGTTGGCGGGGGACAGCTTGCCGTCGTCGGTGGCCAGCGCGATGGCCTGATGCATGATGGCCAAACGGCGCGGCTCGTCGCACTCGCTGCGCACTATCTCGGCGGCCAGCTGTAGCGCCTTGAGATCCTGCTGGCGGGCAATATCGAACATCACGCCCTGTGCGTGACCGTGACGAAACTGCGCGGTGACCTGGGCCAGGCGGCGGCGGCGCTGGCCTTCGGAAATATGCTGGCGCTTGGTCAGCACCCAGGCCAGCAAAAGAAGCACCGCCGTATCCACTTGGCTGCGGCTTTTAACAAGCACACGCTCAAAGGTAGAAAAACGGGCGGTGGGCATCCCCTGGCTCCAAAAGCGATGAAAGATTAGCGGGCAATACTCGCCCGCGTACTGCACGATAGCAAGCCCATCCTGGGCTACGCTTGGGGAGAGTCTTCAAGGCCAGCGCGTTCGAAGGCACATGATGAAACATTTTACCTTAAGGAGATAGCAGGCAGGTGATTAACGTCGAGCGTAAAAACAGCTTTCAGCTAAGGCTTACCCGGCGGCTGAAAGAGGAGACGTCGCACACGCTGGATGTTTACCTGTTTGTTCCCGGTGAGCTGGGGCTTAGCACGCAGCTGGTCACTGAAGAGGCCTTCTTTCATAGCGCCGTTCAGGTATCGCGCACCTACTACAGTGACCAGTACCACCTGCCGCTGGTGCATAGCCGCTTGGCGAGCCGCAACCGGCTGGGCAGCGAGTCCTACCGGCTTGGCTTGAGCCTTTACGCCTACCAGTACGTTATTGCTTTGGAGCAGGCCACTCAGTCGTTACTCACCGATGCCCGAGCGCTACGCGTCGAGAAAAAAGAGGCGCTTTCCGAGGCCGAGCGCGAAAGCCAGCAGGCGCTTCTGGATAAGGTCGATGAAATGAATGACCTGAGCGAGGGCATACTTAGACGCCTGCGGCGTAACGAGCCAAGCGACGAGGCGCTTTACAAGTATTTCGCCAATATCGACAACTATCTTTCCTGGTTCACCGAGCAGCAGCGCCTGACGCTAGTGGCACACCTGCCGCGGGGCGGGGTGTTCAACCCGGTGCGTAAACAGCTGGTCGCGCTTTGCGAGCTCGAGAACGACTACCGCCGTGAGCGGCAGTACAACGCCGAACGGGTCATGGCCGACCCCACCCGCATGTCCAACAAGATGCGTTTGATGCGCCGGTTGATCGAGCACCCGATTACCCTCAAACAGGCTTCGCTCGAGCTGGGTCATGGCGAGCAGCGGGCGGTGAAGGCGCTAGCAACGGCGGTGGTCATGTCGTTTGTGACGCTGGGGGTTTTGCAGGCGCGGGATGTGGTGGGGGACATTACTGCGCTGTTCGTACTGGTGATGGCGATCCTGTACGCCATGCGCGAGGTATTCAAGGATGACCTGCGCAATACGCTGTGGCGGCTTCTGCGCAAGGGACGGCCCAAGTGGCGCCGCCGGTATCTGGACCCGACGCGCAACGTGCTGGTCGGCAAGCAGCTCGAATGGTTCAACTACAAGCGCTTTTCATCACTGGACGAAGAGATACAAAAACTTCGCCACCGAAGCGTTGCCCAGCGCGAGGAGTTGGTGCTGCATTATCGCTCGCGTTCGCGGATGTCCCCCACGCGCTTTTTGAGTGGCTATGAGCACACCCGGGAAACGTTGACGCTGGATATTTCGCTCCTCACCCGGCTAATGAACAAGGGCAAGCACCATATCTACCGGCTGAAAGAGGGCCAGGCGGTGCGCGAAAGCGTCGAGCGCCGCCACCTGTTCAACCTGGTGATCCGCGAAACCGGCAGTGAAGACACGCCGCAGCTGGTGCGCTGGAAGGTCGTGGTCAGCCGCTCAGGGATCGTCGATGTCGAGCGGGTCGAGCAGAAAGGCGCATCCCGGTAACGTAAAGCGCCCTTTGGGGCGCTTTGACGATTGACCGCTTATCCCTCATCCACTCTACTTACCGATTCACGATTCACGATTCACGATTCACGATTCACGATTCACGATTCACGATTCACCGCTTCGATCGCCTTTTCCAGCTGATCGACGCTGCGCTGGGTATGATGAAGCTTGTCCAGCCCAAAAAGGCCGATACGAAAGGTCTGGAAGTGATCGCCTTCGTCACACATCAACGGCACGCCACCGGCGACCTGCACCCCCGCCTGGCCTAACTTGCCGACCAGTGCGGCATCGCTTGTGTAGCTCACGACCACCCCCGGCGCCTCGAAGCCCTCGGCGGCCACGCTTTTGAAGCCCTGGCGTGTCAGCATATCGCGCACCGCGCGGCCGAGTTCGATCTGCTCCTGCTTCACCTTGTCGAAGCCGTACTCGCGGGTCTCCTGCATGATGGTACAAAGCGCGCGCAGAGCATCGGTGGGCATGGTGGCGTGGTAGGCGTGACCAGCGTTTTCATACGCCTGCATGATGCCGTGCCACTTGCCCAAATCGCAGGCGAAGCTGTTGCTCTGGGTGTTTTCCAGGCGCTTGACGGCGCGGCTGGACAGCATGACCATGGCGCAGCAGGGCTGGCCGCTCCAGCCTTTTTGCGGCGCGCTGACCACCACGTCGATACCCAGGTCCTGCATGTCCACCCAGAGCGTACCCGCGGCGATCGCGTCGAGTACGAACAGCGCGTCCACTTCCCGGGCAGCCGCGGCCACTTCGCGAATATAGTCGTCCGGCAGCAAAATACCCGCCGAGGTTTCCACCTGGGGGGCAAAGACGACCGCCGGCTTTTCGGCGCGAATACGCTCGGCGACTTCGCTTGCGGGCATCGGCGCGAAAGGCGCCTGGGGGGCGTTTTCCTCTACCCGGCGCGCCTTGAGCGCGGTGTGATCCTCGGTCAAACGACCCATCTCGATGATCTGGGTCCAGCGGTAGCTGAACCAGCCGTTGCGAATCACCAGCACTTTCTCGTCCTTCGCGAACTGGCGGGCCACGGCCTCCATGCCAAAAGTGCCGCTACCCGGCACGATAACGCTGGCCTGGGCGTTATAGACCTCCTTGAGCGTGGCGGAAATGTCGCGCATCACGTGCTGGAAACGCGCGGACATGTGGTTGAGCGAACGGTCGGTGTAGACCACCGAATATTCGAGCAAACCGTTAGGGTCGACGTCGGGCAAAAGGGCCGCCATGGGCTTCTCCTGGAGTTAAGGGCGCGCAGGCAACTGCTCGGGGCCGAAGGCATCGGGCAGCAGCGTCTCGATGGTGTAGCTCTTGAGCCGTTCGCCGGCACGGGAGACCACGTGGATCTCGGTGTCGGGGGTGGCGAACTCGCGAATGCGCTGGCGGCAGTCACCGCAGGGCGTACACAGGTGCTCGCCCGGGCCCATTACGTACACTTTCGAAAGCGTATGGTGACCGGCGGTGACCATGGCCGAAATCGCCGAGCCCTCGGCGCAGATGCCCTTGTAATGGGCCACCTCGACGTTGCAGCCAACGAACTGCTGGCCATCCGGCGTCTCCATGATGGCGGCGACCGGGTGGGCGGAGTAGGGCACGTAGGCGTTAGCCAGGGCGCCGGTAAGGCGTTCTACCAGCGCAGGATCTACCTGATTCATCGCAATCTCCGGTTCAGGCGTTGACGCCCTTGTCGCGCAGCACGGCGTCGAGGGCGATGGTCATCATGTCATTGAAGGTGGTTTGGCGATCGGCGCTCGAGAGCGAATCGCCTTTCAGGATATGGTCCGACACGGTGCAGATCGTCAGCGCCCGGGCGCCGAACTCGGCGGCCACGCCGTAAAGCCCGGCCGCTTCCATCTCGACGCCGACGATGTTGAAGCGCTTCATTAGCTCGGCCATCTGCTCCTGGGGGTTGTAGAACAGGTCCGCGGAGAAGATGTTGCCCACTTTCACCGGCACACTGTGCGCCTTGGCGGCGGCCACGGCGTGGCTCGCCCACTCGAAATCCGCAAGGGCGGCGAAATCGTGGTCGTTGAAGCGCATGCGATTGACCTTGGAGTCGGTGCTCGCGCCCAGGCCGATGACTACATCGCGCAGGTTGACGTCGTCGCGCACCGCCCCACAGGAGCCCACGCGAATGATCGACTTCACCCCAAACTCAGTGATCAGCTCCTTGGCATAGATGGAAACCGAGGGGATCCCCATGCCGTGGCCCATCACCGAGACCTCGACACCCTGGTAGGTGCCGGTAAAGCCGAGCATGCCGCGCACGTCGTTTACCTGGCGCACGTTCTCGAGGAAGGTGTCGGCAATGTACTGAGCGCGCAGCGGGTCGCCGGGCATTAAAACGGTATCGGCGAAGTCGCCAGATTCTGCGTTGATGTGGGGCGTTGCCATAAATGCTCCTTAAACGATCAAACCTTGAGCGGTCAAAAACGAATCAGACGAAGGCGGGCAGAAAGCTTTCGCCGTCGTCCATTGCGCGCAGCACGAAGAAGTCGGCAAGGGTCTGGCCGATATCGGCGAAGGTGTCGCGTTTGCCAAGCGGCCCTGGGGTAAAGCTCGCGCCGCTCACCAGAATCGGCACGTACTCGCGGGTGTGCTCGGTGCCTTTCCAGCTCGGGTCGCAGCCGTGGTCCGCGGTCAGTATCACCAGGTCGTCCTTGTCGAGCGCGCCCATCAACTCCGGCAGGCGGGCGTCGAAATCCTCGAGAGCGGCGGCGTAGCCGGGCACGTCGCGACGGTGGCCGTAAAGCGAGTCGAAATCGACGAAGTTGGCCATGATGAACGTCGGCTTCTCGCGGGCCTCGGTGCGCGCGATTTCCCCCAGGGTGGCGTCCATTAGCGCGTCGTGGCCGCTGGCTTTCACCTTATGGGTAATGCCACAGTGGGCGTAGATGTCGGCGATCTTGCCAATCGAGACCACGTCGCCACCGGCTTCGGCGAGCTTTTGTAGCACCGTGGGCGTAGGTGGCTCGATGCTGTAATCGCGGCGGTTGCCGGTACGCGTGAAGCTTGAGGCGTCATCGCCGACGAACGGGCGGGCGATGACCCGGCCAATGTTGTAGGGCTCGAGCAGCTCGCGCACGGTTTCGCACAGCGCGTAGAGGCGCTCGAGGCCGAAATGCTCTTCGTGGGCGGCGATCTGAAAAACCGAGTCCGCCGAGGTGTAAACGATCGGCTTGCCGGTTTCGACGTGCTCCTCGCCCAGCCGCGCGATGATCTCGGTGCCCGAGGCGTGGCAGTCGCCCAGCGTGCCGGGAAGCCCGGCCTGCTCGACGATCTTGTCCAAAAGTGCCGGCGGGAAGCTGCCTTCTTTGTCCGAGAAGTAGCCCCAGTCGAAACGCACCGGGACCCCGGCGATTTCCCAGTGGCCGGACGGCGTGTCCTTGCCGCTGGAAATTTCCTGGGCGTGGGCGTAGGCGCCCTTGAGTTCTTCGGGGAGCTCGACGCCTTCGGCCACTTGGCCGGTGGCATCGCGGTGGGCGTGAAAAAGCCCGAGCTTTGCCATATTGGGCAGCTTCAAGGGCCCTTGGCGAAAGTCGGTGTCGGCCTCGCCGCGGGCGCAGGCGGTTGCGATATGGCCCAGGGTGTCGGCGCCTTCATCGCCGAAGGCCGCGGCGTCCGGCGCCGAGCCAATACCAAACGAATCCAGTACTACTACGATCGCGCGGCGCATTAGGCTTCTCCTCTAAAGGTGTCCTGTATCAGCGTATCGGCGTTGACGGCTGATTGTCCCAGGGTGATGGCGGCCTTGAGCTGCTCGGCGGCGCGGTTGGCGGCCTCTTCGCTCTGGGCGTGAACCATGGCCAGCGGCTTTTCGCCATCGACCCGGTCACCGATTTCGGCGATCTCGCTAAAGCCGACGCTGTGATCGACGGTGGCGTCGTTGCGAAGGCGCCCGCCGCCAAGCTCGACCACGCTCATGCCGACCGCACGGGTGTCGATACGGCTGACGATACCGGACTCGGACGCGTAGACCGGCTTCACGACCGCCGCCTTGGGCAGGTAGCTGTCCGATTTCTCCATGAAGTCGCTCGGTCCGCCAAGTTCCGACACCATACGGGCGAAGACTTCGGCGGCCGCGCCGGACGTCAGCGCTTTGTCGAGCTTCGCAAGGGCCTCCTCGCGATTAGCGGCCAGCTTGCCGGCCATCAGCATCTCGACGGCAAGCTCCCGGGTGACCTGCATCACGCGGCTCTGCGGGCGCTCGCCGCGCAGCAGGGCCAAGGTGTCGACGATTTCGACCGCGTTACCGGCACTGGGGGCCAGCGGCTGGCTCATGTCGGTCAATAGCGCGGTGGTCGGGGTGCCTGCCTGAGTTGCCACGTTGGCAATGCTTTCGGCAAGCTCCCGGGATTTTTCCGGCGTGGGCATGAAGGCGCCGCTGCCGACTTTGACATCCATGACCAGCGCGTCGAGCCCGGAGGCGAGCTTCTTGCCAAGGATAGAGGCGGTAATCAGCGGGATCGACTCCACGGTGGCGGTAATGTCGCGCACGCCGTAGATGCGCTTGTCCGCCGGCGCCAGGTTGCCGGTCTGGCCGATGATCGCCACGCCCGAGGATTTCACCACCTGGCCGAAGCGCTCCGGGGCGGGGTAGGGGTCGTAGCCGGGGATCGACTCGAGCTTATCAAGCGTACCGCCGGTATGGCCAAGCCCACGCCCGGAAATCATCGGCACGTATGCGCCGCAGGCGGCGACCCAGGGGCCGAGCACCAGCGACACCAGATCACCCACGCCGCCGGTGGAATGCTTGTCGACGATGGGGCCGGGCAGGTTCATCGAGCCCCACTCCATGACGTGGCCGGAGTCACGGGTGGCGGTGGTCAGCGCCACGACTTCTTCGCGGCTCATGCCGTTCAAATAGACCGCCATGGTGAAAGCACCGATCTGGGCATCGCTGATGCGGTCATCGGCCACGCCTTGAACGAAGTGCTTGATCTCCTCAAGCGGCAGCGCCTGGCCGTCGCGCTTCAAGCGGATGAATTCCTGGGGGAGCAGGGCGTGCTGGGAAGACATTAGTATTCTCCTTCTTCCGGCGCGGTGTCGGTGGCGTTCAAAGTCATGAGGACGTTACCCAATAGGCTCGAGGCGCCAAAACGGAAATGCTGGGGTGTGACCCAGTGTGGGCCCATGATGCTGGCGGCGAGTTTCATGTACTCGATCGCTTCTTCGACGGTGCGTACGCCGCCGGAGGCTTTGAAGCCCACTTCCTGGCCGCTTGCCTTGATGGCGTTGAGCATCACGTCGGCGGCTTCTAACGTGGCATTGGTTTCGACCTTGCCCGTCGAGGTCTTGATGAAGTCGGCGCCGCCTTCGATGGCAAGCTCGCTCGCCCGCTTGATCAGCGCAGGCGTTTTCAGCTCGCCGGTCTCCAGGATCACTTTCAAAAGCGCCTGGCCACCGCAGGCGGCCTTACACATTTCGACCAGCTCCCGGCCGGTTTCTTCATCGCCGGCCATCAACGCGCGATAGGGGAAAACCACGTCGACTTCGTCGGCGCCGGAGGCAACGGCTTCGCGGGTGGCCCGGGCCGCGCCCATGATGTCCTCGCCCCCCTCGGGGAAGTTGGTCACCGAGGCGATTTTTACCTGGCCTGCCAGGTTGTGGGCGCTCAGGGCGCGCTGAGCGGTCACGATGAACTGCGGATAGATGCAGACTGCGGCGGGCGTGCCGACCGGGGTTTTGACCATCTGGCATAGCGACTCGATGCGCGCGTCGGTGTCGTCGTCGTTGAGGCTGGTGACGTCCATCAGGGCGAGCGCTTGTTTAGCGGCTTGAATGAGGTCGGGTGAGGCAGTCATGGCATTCTCGCGTTGGTATCGATATTTTCAGTGTAAAAAACAAACGGGCATCGCGCGTGGCGTGCCCGTTTTTTGGCGCATTTAAAAAAAGGGCTACGCCGCGACGCTTCCCAACGCGATGAAAAAGCCTGCGATCGAGGCCGACATCAAGTTGGACAGCGTGCCGGCCAGTACGGCTTTGACCCCGTACCGGGCGATTTCATTGCGCCGAGTCGGCGCGATACTGCCAAGCCCGCCCAGCAAGATCGCAATGGAGGACAGGTTGGCAAAGCCACAAAGTGCAAAAGACAGAATCGCTGCGGTATGCGGCGTCATCATCTGACCCGTCGCGGCCACTACCTGTTCCCCATCGATGTAAGGGGCGAGGTTAATGAAGGCAACGAACTCGTTGACGACGATCTTTTGGCCGATGAACGACCCGGCCAGGGTCGCTTCCGACCAGGGCACACCGAGCAAAAACGCCAGCGGCGCGAAAAGCCAGCCAAGGATCATTTCCAGGCTCAACGTCTCGAAGCCGAACCAGCCGCCGACACCGCCCAAAATGCCGTTGATCAGCGCGATCAAGCCGATGAACGCCAATAGCATGGCGCCCACGTTGGCAGCCAGCATCATCCCGGAGGTCGCGCCGGAGGCCGCGGCGTCCAGCACGTTGACCGGCTTGTCGTCCTGGTCCTTGAGCTCTTCGTCCACTTTGGAAATGCTATCGCTATCCGCGTTGTCCTGGGTTTCCGGCATGATCAGCTTGGCGAACAGCAGCCCGCCCGGGGCGGCCATGAACGAGGCGGCCACCAGATACTCCATGGGAATACCCAACTGCGCATAGCCGGCCAACACCGAGCCCGCCACCGAGGCCAGGCCACCGCACATTACGGCGAAAAGCTGCGACGGGGTCATGCGTGCGATGAACGGGCGCACTACCAGCGGCGCCTCGGTTTGACCCACGAAGATGTTGGCCGTGGCCGAAAGCGACTCGGTGCGCGAGGTGCCTAGCGCCTTTTGAAGTGCGCCACCCAAAATGCGGATGACCCACTGCATGATGCCCAAATAGTAGAGCACGGCAATCAAGGAGGAGAAGAAGATGATGACCGGTAGAACCCGAACCGCAAAAACGAAGCCGATGCTTTCGACATCCGCCAGGCCACCAAACAGGAAGTCGATACCGTCGTTGGCAAACACCAGTACCTGGCTCACACCGGCCGAAATCGTTCCCAGAAAGACCTGGCCGAAGGGAATGTAAAGCACGAACGCACCAATGCTCGCCTGAATGACGAAGGCCCCCAGTACGGTGCGCAGACGTATGGCCTTACGGTCGTAGGAGAAAAGCAGAGCAATGGCGACCAGCGTCGCCATGCCGACCAGGCTCATAAGGAGTGTCATAGGGAGATCCTTTGAGTTCGCGAGGCTCGCCTCGGTTTAGAAGAAGTTGAGCTTGACCGAGTAGATCATCGCGTTTTGGTACTGATTCGGTGCGCCTAGCTTGTTATCCGAGTAGCGGTACTGAACGCCGGTGGTGATCAAATCCGCCGGATGCCACCAAAGACCGATCGCCCCGTTGGTGCCAGTACGGCTGGCCGTGCCGCCCACGTAGTTCTGTTCGATGTAGTCGCTGTCGCGATCAAAAGTTTGCTCGTGCCAGTTGGTCACACTGAAGCCCTGATCGAAGGCCGTGAATTCGTAACCCGCGACCCAGCCGGCCATATAACCATTCATGCCAGTGTAGCCGTCACTTTGTACCCGCGCCGGACCAATGAAGGGTTTGAACCACAGGCCGTTATCGAAGGTGGTGCGGTAACCAAGGCCCAGGATCTGATCCTGTTCGCGGCTGTCGAAGCCGTAGTCGCGGAAATCATAGACGTGGGCGTAGAGCGAGAAAGGCGTATCGCCCAGATAGATGTGCGAGGTGACCTTGCCCGCGGTACGAAAGTTATCCTGGCCGTTGCTCGATTCATCGAACTGATCGTTGGTCGGGTTTTCGAAGTCGAAGAAGCCGTAGAACTCGCCCCAGCTAAAACCAACGCCACCTTCGAGCTCCACGTAGGTGAAGTCGCTCTTGGCTGCGTTGTCGGCGGTGCGCCGCTCGGTGCCGCTGGACCAGTCCAAATAGTTGACCGAGACATTGGCAAATGACCAGAGCCGGTCGAGGTTTTGCGGCTCGGGTTCGTTGGCCAATGCCTGGGGCGTGAGCAGCGCGCCTACCAGCAAGGCGCCCGCCCCGCAGAAAATGGATGCGTGCGGAAGTCGGTTAATAGGTAGAACAGTCATAAAGCCTCAAGGTTAACGTGGCACGGCCGCCATCTGGTGTTGTTAGTAGGGCGGTTCAAGTAGTGCGCCGGGGTACGTGGACGCGGGCTGGCATGGCTTTAGATTATAACATTTAGTTTTATTTGTTTAATACCGCTTTGCCCGCCCTCTTCGAGCCTTCAAAAAAGCGCCGCGTGGGTTTGATAGGGTGAAAAGCGAACTTTACCGGTCAATGTGCGCAAATTGGGTGTTGCTCGGCCAGCCTATTTTGCTACTCTTGGCAGCCTCGATGTAATGGTCTCCGATGACGAGCAGATTTCAAAGCGATTTGAGAGACGCTCGAACCGTGAGCCGAGCATCGCAGTGACTTGGCCGAAAGGTGGTATTCATGGGTTTTGAACGGGCAGGGTGCGGCAATGCGTCGCTTTCTGCGCGCGCGTAATCAATAGAAAATACCTCCGCCTTCATTCGTGCGTGAAACGCACGCCAGGTTCGCTACCAACCCCATGCGGTAGCGCATATTTTTCCCGGTGTTATGAGGCCCGCGCCTGGTGCGCCAGGAAAAGTATGGGGTGCTAGTTGGTCTGCTATATGGCATATCGTTTGGCTTGCTGTCTGGCGGCTAGTTTTGAAACGCAACTCTGACGAGATCGCACCATGCAACAACCCTCCAAATGGCGCAGGCGTGGCACTTTCTTCGTGCTCCTCGCGCTGTGCTTGCTCCTTGCAGGCTGTAGCTCGGCCCTGATGGACCCCAAGGGCGATATTGGTGAAGCACAGCGTTCGCTGATTCTCAGTGCCTTTGGCTTGATGATGATCGTGGTGATCCCGGTCATCGTGCTTACGATCGCTTTCGGTTGGCACTATCGGCGCAACAACACCGTCGCGCAGTACCTGCCGGACTGGGCGCACTCCAACGTGATCGAAGGTATCGTGTGGCTGGTGCCCGTTGTCATCGTCGGTATTTTGGCGGTGATTACCTGGCGCTCTTCTCACGAGCTCGACCCGCACCGCCCCCTCGAGAGCGACGAGCCGACTCTTGAAATCCAGGCGGTCTCGCTGGACTGGAAATGGCTGTTCATCTATCCCGAACAGGGCATCGCCACGATCAACGAAGTCGCCATGCCGGTCAATACACCGGTGCGCTTTCGGGTAAGCTCCGGCTCGGTCATGAACTCGCTGTTCATCCCGCGTCTGGGCACACAGATCTACGCAATGGCGGGTATGGACAACGATGTCCATCTCATGGGTAACGAAATCGGTACCTACTGGGGGCGCTCCACCAACTATAGCGGTGCAGGCTTCGCCGGTATGGTCTTCGACGCTCACGTGACATCGCAAGAGAACTTCGATGAGTGGGTCGCGGAAGTCGCCGCGTCACCCAACACCCTGACTTACCCGGAAGGTTACTCCGAACTTGCCGAGCGTTCTTCGTTCGTCCCGGTCGAGTACTTCTCTGACGTAACGCCGGAACTCTACGAGCGGCTAGTAAGCAGTTTCCATACGGGTACAGATCCTGAGACGGAAACGCAGGACGCAGACCGTGCACCGGCCGTTGATACGAATGAAGCCTATCAAACGACCGAAAACCAAGAGGGTGAGGGGTCTGACGACGACCAGCTCATCAGCAATGAGGCGGGAGGGTAAGCCGTGTTCGGTAAACTAAGCTTAGAAGCAATCCCCTTACACGATCCGATTATCGTGATCGTGGGTATTGGGATGATTGTCGGTGCCATCGCCCTGTTGGGCGCGCTTACTTACTTCCGTAAGTGGGGCTGGCTATGGAATGAGTGGTTCACTTCGGTCGACCACAAGAAACTCGGTATCATGTACTTCGCGGTGGCGCTTGTCATGCTGCTGCGTGGTTTCGCCGACGCCATCATGATGCGTAGTCAGCAGGCCCTGGCCGCTGGCGGCTCGATGGGCTTTTTGCCACCGGATCACTACGACCAGATCTTTACCGCCCACGGCGTTATCATGATCTTCTTCGTGGCGATGCCGATGGTTATCGGCCTAATGAACCTGGTGGTGCCGCTACAGATCGGTGCGCGCGACGTCGCCTTCCCGTTCTTGAACAACCTGAGCTTTTGGCTGTTCGCGGTTTCCGCTGTGTTGATCAACGTATCGTTGGTACTGGGTGAGTTCGCCAAGACCGGTTGGCTCGCCTACGCGCCACTGTCGGGGATAGAGTACAGTCCCGGGGTCGGGGTGGATTACTGGATATGGGCGCTGCAGATATCCGGTATCGGTACGACACTGACGGGTATCAACTTCTTCGTCACTATTTTGAAGATGCGTACCAAAGGCATGACGATGTTCCGCATGCCGATCTTCACCTGGACGTCCTTGTGCGCCAACGTGCTGATCATCGCCTCGTTCCCGATTCTGACGGCAACCATTGCACTGCTTACGCTTGATCGCTACTTCGGTATGAACTTCTTTACCAACGAGCTTGGCGGCAACGTAATGATGTACGTCAACTTGATTTGGGCCTGGGGCCACCCGGAAGTTTACATTCTGGTGCTGCCAGCGTTCGGTGTCTTCTCGGAAGTTATCGCAACCTTCGCCCGCAAGCGTCTGTTCGGTTACCACACCATGGTATGGGCCACCGTTGCGATCACTGTTTTGTCGTTCATCGTTTGGTTGCACCACTTCTTCACCATGGGGGCCGGGGCCAACGTCAACGCCTTCTTCGGCATCATGACGATGATCATCGCCATCCCGACCGGGGTTAAGGTCTTTAACTGGATCTTCACCATCTTCCGCGGTCGCTTGGAAATGACCTCGCCGGTACTGTGGACACTTGGCTTTATCATCACCTTTACGATTGGTGGTATGACCGGTGTGATGCTGGCGCTGCCGGCGGCGAACTTCGTGCTGCACAACAGCCTGTTCGTTATCGCGCACTTCCATAACGTCATCATCGGCGGCGTCGTATTCGCCATGCTGGCAGGTCTGACCTATTGGTTCCCGAAAGCGTTCGGCTTCACGCTGAACGAGAAGTGGGGCAAGCGTGCCTTCTGGTTCTGGATCACCGGCTTCTACACCGCGTTCATGCCGCTTTACGTGCTGAGCTTCTACGGTGCGGCGCGCCGCATGCAGTCCTACCCCAACGCTGAATGGCAGCCCTGGATGATCGTTGCCTGGGTAGGCTCGGTACTGATTGCGCTGGGCATCGCCTGTACGCTGGTCCAGTTCTACGTCAGTATCCGCGATCGTAAGCAAAATCAGGACGTGACCGGCGACCCCTGGGATGCCCGTACGCTCGAGTGGTCCACTTCTTCGCCCGCGCCGTTCTATAACTTCGCGCACGAGCCGGAAGTCGGTGACATCGATAGCTTCTGGACGCAAAAGCAGCGCGGTTTGGAGCAGGCAGAAGAGAAGACCTTCAGTGATATTCACATGCCCAGAAACACCGTGGCGGGCCCGATTATCAGCTTGTTTGCGATGATCTTTGGCTTCGCGATGATCTGGCATATCTGGTGGCTGGCGATCGTTGGCGCAGTGGGTACGCTGGTGAGCTTCTTGGCGCGCGTCTTTAACGACGACATCGACTACTATGTCCCGGCCGCCGAGGTTGAGCGGATCGAGCGGGCTCATCAAAAGCGTGTGGAGGCACAAGGGTAATGGCGACAGATACAACGCACCACGGCGCCCATGCTGACGAGCATCACGACCACGATCATCATGATGTAGAAGGTACCAAAGTCTTCGGCTTCTGGGTCTACCTGATGAGTGACTTGGTGATCTTCGGTACGCTGTTTGCCACCTACGCCGTGCTCATGAGGGGCACGGCGGGCGGCCCAACCGGCGCCGATATATTCGAACTGCCGCTGATTCTTTTTGGCACCTTTGCCCTTTTGATCAGTAGTTTCACCTTCGGCATGGGCGTGTTGGCGATGAACGCCAACCGCGTCGGCCAGGTGAAAATGTGGCTCGGTGTGACCTTCGTTCTGGGTCTGATGTTTTTGGGGATGGAGATTTACGAATTCCAACACCTGATTCACGAAGGTTTCGGGCCTGATCGTAGCGCGTTCCTGTCATCGTTCTTTACGCTGGTAGGTACCCACGGTCTACACGTTACCTTCGGTATGATCTGGATTCTGGTCATGCTGGTTCAGCTGTCCACCAAGGGGATCAACGCCCAAACGCGTCCGCGCATGCTGTGCCTTAGCTTGTTCTGGCACTTCCTGGATATCGTCTGGATCTGCGTATTCTCCTTCGTTTACCTGATGGGAGTGCTTTGAGATGAGTCATTCTTCTAGCCAACCGTCCGCTCACGGCTCGACGAAATCCTACGTACTGGGGCTGGTACTCTCGCTGGTACTGACGATCATTCCATTTGGCGCGGTCATGATGGGCTTGTTTAGCACGCCCGTGACGGTCTGGATTATCGTGATTACCGCGGTGCTACAGATGCTTGTTCAGCTTGTGATGTTCATGCACCTGAATACCAAGGCCGACGAAGGTTGGAACATGATGTCCTTCGTGTTCACCGTCTCGATTCTCGCCCTCGTGGTAGGAGGCTCTTTGTGGATCATGCATCATCTGCACCTCAACATGATGATCGGCTAACCACGATGCCCAGCCGGCGGCAGGATCTCCTCGAGCTGACTAAACCCGGTATTATCGGCGGCAATCTGATTGCCGCCATCGGCGGTTATTTTTTGGCCGCCCAGGGGCAGTTCGATGGCATCACCTTCGCCGCCGTCTTACTGGGCATTGCGCTGATTATCGGTTCAGCCTGTGCCTGCAATAACGTCATCGACCGCGATATCGATGCATTGATGGCGCGCACGCGCCATCGCCCGCTGGTTCGCGGTAGCGTCTCGATCACCATGGCGCTGGGCCTTTCAGCGCTGCTGGGGGTTTGCGGTGTGGTATGTCTGGCGCTGGGCACCAACGGCTTGACCGTGGCGCTCGCGGTGATCGGCTGGGGCGTTTATGTGGGCATCTATAGCCTTTACATGAAGCGCAGCTCCGAATACGGCACGCTGGTAGGCAGCCTTTCCGGTGCGATGCCGCCGGTCGTTGGCTACTGCGCGGTCACCGGCACGTTCGATAGCGGTGCGATCGCGCTGCTGGTGATTTTCTGCCTGTGGCAGATGCCGCACTCTTATGCCATCGCGATCTTCCGCTACGCGGACTATCAGCGCGCCTCCATTCCGGTTCTACCGGTGGTGCGTGGCATCAAGACCGCCAAGTACCATATACTCGGCTATATCGTGGCGTTCATTCCCGCCTCGCTTGCGCTGGTATTGGCGAGCAAAGCGGGAATCGGTTATTTGTGCGTGGCACTGGTGATGGGCTTTTATTGGCTCTACCTGGCGCTGCGCGGCTACCGCCTGGAAGACGATGTTCGCTGGGCGCGGCAGGTATTCGGTGTGTCGATTCTCACCATTACCGCGCTGAGTATCATCATGGTGCTGGAAGCCGTGGTACCGCTCGCCTGAAGAGGTGATCGCGGTAAGTAAATGAAAACGCCCCGAGGGTCTCCTCGGGGCGTTTTTCGTTTATGGCCACGTGTCAGCAGACACGCTAGCGCTGGCTGGCCTGAATCGCCGTGAGCGCGATGGTGTAGACGATGTCGTCGACCAGCGCCCCGCGGGAAAGATCATTCACCGGTTTGTTCAAACCCTGCAGCATTGGGCCCACGCTGACCACCCGAGCGCTACGCTGTACCGCCTTGTAGGTTGTGTTGCCGGTATTCAAATCCGGGAAAACGAATACCGTGGCTTTGCCGGCCACGGGGGAGTCCGGTGCTTTCTGCTTGCCGACACTTTCGATGGCCGCGGCGTCGTACTGAAGCGGGCCGTCGATCGCCAGGTGGGGGGCGCGCTCTTTAGCGATACGCGTGGCTTCGCGCACCTTGTCGACATCCACCCCGGTGCCGGAGTCGCCGGTAGAGTAGCTGATCATGGCGACCCGCGGTTCGATACCGAAGGCCTCGGCGGAGCGGGCGCTTTGCAGCGCGATCTCGGCCAGGGTCTCGGCGTCCGGGTCCGGGTTCACCGCGCAGTCACCGTAGACGACGACCTGCTCCGGCAGCAGCATGAAAAAGATAGACGACACCTGGCTGTACGCCGGTGCCGTCTTGATCAATTGAAATGCCGGGCGCACGGTATTGGCGGTGGTATGAATAGCGCCGGAGACCAGGCCGTCCACTTCATCGAGGGCGAGCATCATGGTGCCGAGCACGACGTTGTCCTGAAGCTGGGCTTCGGCGGTCAACTCGTTGAGCTTGCCACGGCGGCGCTCGACCATCGGTGCGATATAGTGGGCGCGAGTGCTCTCCGGGTCGATGATGGTTAGCGCCTCGGGTACGGTTAGCCCGCGGTGGCGGGCAACGCTTTCGATCTCCTCGCGCTGGCCCAAAAGCACGCAGTCGGCGATGCCACGGCGCTGGCAAATAATGGCCGCCTCCACGGTGCGCGGCTCGTTGCCCTCCGGCAACACGATACGCTTTTTGACCGATTGGGCCTGCTTGACCAGCTGGTAGCGAAACGCCGAGGGCGACAAGCGCCGGGTATAGCCCCGGCTCAGGTTGGCTTTTAGCCATTCCAGATCCATGTGCGCGGCCACATAGCGGGCCACTTGCTCGGCACGCTCGAAGTCATCCATGGGAATTTCGCGGCTGACCATGGTCAGGTTCTGGGCGGTGGTCAGGCTGTCGGTTTCGACCGCCAGTACCGGCAGGCCTGTTTTCAGCGCCGGGCGACACATTTCGATCATGTTGTCGTTGGGCATGAAGCCGTTGGTGAGTAGCACCCCGGCAAGCTGGGTACCGTTCATGGTGGCCAGCGCCGAGGCGAGCACGACATCGTCCCGGTCGCCGGAGGCCACGACCAGGCTGCCCGGTGTAAAGATGTGCAGAGCGTTGGCGGCGCTGCGCGCGCACAGGCTGGTAGAGAGGACCCGGCGCGAGGCGGCGTCGCCTTCGTTGAGTACGGTGGCGTTCAGCGCCCGGGCGACATCCAGCGTGCGGGGGGCGTTGAGTGTTTTACTCTGCGGCACGATGCCGATCAGGTGGAAGCTTTCGGTGGCCAAAAAGGGCGAGTAGCGACGCAGCTCCGCCAGGACCGGTTCTTCCAACTGAGGTTTGACCGTGCCCGGTGCGGCGGAGAGCTCGTCTTCGTGGCCGCCGTAGGGCAGGTTTTTCATGCGCATC
The DNA here is from genome assembly GCF_970647075.1 of Vreelandella mediterranea. Lineage (NCBI taxonomy): Bacteria > Pseudomonadati > Pseudomonadota > Gammaproteobacteria > Oceanospirillales > Halomonadaceae > Vreelandella > Vreelandella mediterranea. The sequence continues at coordinate 890,357 of NZ_OZ310198.1, forward strand.
AAAATACCGCCCAGGGTGCGCTTGGACCCTACACCGCCAAAGCTTCGCGCGTGCATATCGAGCTCTTCGGCCAGCCGCTGGGGCTCGTTCAAATCACCGGTGCCGACCAAAATGATCCGCGCGTTCAGCGCGTGGGCAAGCTGGGCGTTGGTCTGCGTGGCGTAGGTCGTGTACTGGGTGGGGACGACGCCTTCGACGACCACTAAATCCAGCGCAGTGTCGTCACGCTTGGCTTGCTGGAGCACCTGATCGAAGAGCTCGACGGCATCTTCCATCAACTCATCGGTATGGTCATCGCGCAAGAGCCGCTCCAGCCGCGCCTGGGAGATGGGCGAGGGTGGGCGCAGGTTTAGCGTACGCGATACCAGCGCCGTCGAGCGGTCGAGCCCCGGGCCGTTGAGCTCGTTTTGCATGAACGGTTTCAAAAAACCCGCTTTTAGGCCGATGGTATCCAGCGCCTGAATAAGACCCAAACAGGCCGAAGTCAGGCCCGCACCCGCGCTGGTAGGTACCAGCAAAATGGCCTGGGGTTGGTCGTCCGGTGTGCTCATATCAAGGTCTCCAGGCACTGGCGAGTTTCCAGGGCGATGCGCCCCTCTTCATCGGTGGGTATGACCCAGGCTTCCGGGCCGTGGTGGGGTTGGCTGATAAGGCCCTCCTGGCCACGGATGGTGGCCTCGTTCACCGTCTCGCTGAGCGTAAAACCGAAGTGGGGCATCAGGCCGAGCACCCGCGCGCGTACGATCGGCGAGTTTTCACCGATACCGCCGGTGAAAATGACACCGTCCAAAGAGGGTAGTGCGCAGGAGAGCGCGGCCAACGATTTGGCGATTCGGTAGCAAAAAACCTCCAGCGCAAGCGATGCCTTGGGGTGGCCGGCAAGCGCTTGCTCTTCGATTTCGCGCATATCGTTGGTCAAGCCGGAAAGCCCCAAAAGCCCGCTTTGCTTGTTGAGCACCTCATCGATTTTATCCAGTGACCAGCCCAACTGGCGGTGCAGGTGGGCGTGAAGGCCCGGGTCGACATCCCCGCTGCGCGACCCCATGACCAGCCCTTCGAGGGGCGTCAACCCCATGCTGGTATCCACGCTTTGGCCGTGCCACACCGCCGCAGTGGAGCAGCCATTGCCCAGGTGCGCGGTCAGCCAGCCACCTTCGCCTTGGGTGCTGAGTTCGGCGGCGCGGCGGCTTACGAAGGCGTGACTGGTGCCGTGAAAACCGTAGCGGCGGATGCCGTGCTGGGTGTAAAGCGCCTCGGGTAGCGCGTAGCGGTAGGCGCGCTCGGGCAGGGTCTGGTGAAAGGCGGTATCGAACACCGCGACCTGGGGCAATGCCGCAAACACGCTGCGGGTGGCGGTGATGCCGGCCAGGTTCGCCGGGTTATGAAGCGGCGCCAAAGCGGCGGTGGTTTCAATGGCGGCAATGACGTCATCGGTAATCAGCGCGGCCTGGGTGAAGTGCTCGCCGCCATGAACGATGCGGTGACCGACCGCCACGGGCAAGCGGCCCTCCAGGCGATCCAGTATGGCGTTAAGCGCCTGAGCGTGGTCGGCGTGGGGAAGCGCCTGGGTAAAACGTTCCCCCGCGCTGGTTTTCCCCTTCAAGCAGGCCTCGGCGCTGCCCAACCGCTCGGCAAGCCCTGAAAGACGTGGTGTATCGGGGGTCGAATCGATCAGCGCGTACTTGATGGAGGAGGAGCCACAGTTGATCACCAGAACCGGTGCATTCATACAAGCCTTCTCTTGGGTGGGGTTAAGTTAAAGCGGGGAATCGACTTTAGTGTAGCATGACGGTTCTGACGCAATCAGCGCTGAAGCGCGCGGGCCATCCATGTAATATGGCTAGTTCTTGCCCCTTATTTATCCAATATGAGCCGATCTGTCGCTATGTCAGCTTTATCTACTTCGCCGCTTCCGCGCCATTTAGCCATCATGTTGCTGGTAACGGTGGCCAGTATGTTCGCGGCCAATCACGTTTCGGCACGGCTCGCCTTCGATAATGGGACCGGCCTACTGCTGGCTATTTTAACCCGCTCCGGCGTCGCCTGTTTGATCCTGATCACGCTGGTGTGGGTACAGAGGAAAAGCCTTTGGCTGCCAAGAGGGACCTGGCCCTGGCAACTGGCGGTGGGGCTTTTGATCACCGTTCAAAGCCTGAGCCTCTACTCCGCGGTGGCGCGACTTCCCGTCGTCGTGGCTCTTTTATTGGTCAACACCTTTCCCATTCAGCTGGCACTGCTGAGCTGGGCGCTCGGTGGGCCGCGGCCGACACTTCGACAGTGTCTGATAATGGGCACTATTTTGATCGGCCTGCTGGTCGTGCTGGATATCCCCTCCTGGCTTGCAACGCCGCAAAGCATGGGCCCCGAATGGATGGCGGGTATCGGCTTTGGTTTGCTCGCCGGTTTCGTCTTTGCCAACGCGCTATGGATTACCGAGCATCGCCTGGCCAGTGTAGGCAGTACCTTGCGCACCCTGTTGACCATGCAAACCGTTTTTTTTGCCATGGTGATAGGGGCGGTTACTGGTGCGGTGCCCGGCGGCATGGACCTGCCCGGCAACGGCGCCGGCTGGACCGGGCTTGTGCTGCTGGCACTGTTATACGGCACCGGGTTTTCGACGCTGTTTATTTTTGTGCCGCGCCTGGATATGGCACGCAATGCCCCGGTCATGAATCTCGAGCCCGTGGCCTCGTTGGTGTTTGGATATTTCGTTTTAGGTCAGATGCTTGGCCCGGTTCAACTGCTGGGCGGGGCGGTCGTGGTCGGCGGGATCGTGGTGCTGAGCCTTTCGAAGGTGCGCTGAGAAGTTGCGTTGAGCGCCATTCTGGGGCAAACTTAAAAAACGTAAGGAAACACTGTTTTTTAACTAAGGTACCTCCTATGAAGATGACCGTATTATCACTCACCTCTGCCGCTGTCGTTCTCGGCGCAAGTGCTTTCGCGGCATCGGCCCAGGCGCAGCAATCCTTTGGCTACCCGGAAGGTTATATCGGTGGCGATGCCATGTTCTGGAGCCTGGACCCGGACCGCGGCTCCTCGCGCGATGACGTAGGCCTGCGCCTGCGCGGCGGCGCTCAGTTCAACGACTACTTCGCCGTGGAAGGCCACTTGGGTACCGGCGGCTCCGACGGTGGTGCCAAGCTCGATTACCTGGCCGGTGTCTATGCCAAGGGTATCGCCCCCGTTGCGCCTAACGTTCGCCTTTACGGCCTGGCGGGTATGACGGAAGTGGATTTCGATCTCGACCGTGAAAGCGGCTTCTCCTACGGCGGCGGTGCTGAGTTCGATATCGCCCCGAACGTTGCGATCAACGCCGACTACATGCGCTACCTCGATAAATCGGCCTACGATTTCGACGCGGCCAGTGTCGGTCTACGCTACCGCTTCTAAAGCGAGCTCGTAGCAGCGTTTCAAAACCCCACCCCCGCGGTGGGGTTTTTTGTGGGTATATGGCGCCTTAAATGCCGCCATATTGTTAGCTTGCTAATTATTTGGTAGACTAACGTATTAATTTGAATCGACCTGGGCCCCGCCAAGGTTTGAAAGAGTAAATACGATGTCTCCCGATCAGCGCTTTACCCGATGGGTAAGGGTGGCTTTGGCTGCCTTTGCCCTTTTGTTTGTCTACTTTCTGGTAGCCGACAGCTTCATGCCACTCACGCCCGAGGCGCGCATCATGCGCCCTGTCACCCGTATCGCGCCGCAGCTAAGCGCACCGGTCAATGAGGTGGTGGTACGCGACCACCAGCAAGTGGCCAAGGGCGATGTACTGTTTCGCCTGGACCCCGAGCCTTACGAGATCGCCCTCGCCAAGGCGGAGCTGGATGTCGAGCAGGCCGCCCAGGAGAACGAGCGCCTGCAGGCCGACCTGGCCGCGGCGCGCGCCTCGTTGACCGCCGCCCAGGCCACTGCAACCGAGCTTAGCGGCGAACGCCAGCGGGCGGAGTCGTTGGTGGGGCGCCAGAGCATTTCCCGCCAGCAGTACGAACAGCGGGTCGCGGCGGCGAATACCGCCAATTCCGACGTGCGCGCGGCCGAGGCACAAATCGAAAGCCTCGAGGCGCAGTTGGGTGAAGAAGGCGATACCAACCTTCGGCTGCGCCAGGCCCGCAACGCACTGGCCAATGCGCGGCTCGATCTGGACCGTACCGAGGTGCGCGCTAGGGAAGCGGGGCAGGTGACCAACCTGCAACTTCAACCCGGCGATTACGTGCAGGCGGGCCAGCCCGTGCTAGCGCTGGTGGCGGGCGGCGTGGATATCGTGGCGGACTTTCGCGAGAAGAGCCTGCGCCACGTGCACGTCGGCGACGAAGCGAAAGTGATACTGGATGCGCTGCCCGGGCATATCTTCGAAGGCCGTGTAACGGCGCTGGACGCCGGCGTGAGCGAAGGCCAGATCAGCGCCAACGGCCAACTGGCCGATATCCCCACTTCGAACCGGTGGGTGCGCGATGCCCAGCGCCTGCGCTTGCACGTTACATTGGAAAACCCGCTAGCGGTGATGCCGCCCAGCGGCGCCCGGGCGAGCGTTCAGCTGCTGCCCGGCGAACATGCGCTGGCGCACCCGTTCGCGTGGCTGCAGGCGCATTTGATCAGCTGGCTACATTATGTCTATTAAGGTCGGGTCTACTAAGGTCAGGTCTACTAACACCAGCTCGACTAAACACCGGTTGACTGACGCCAGACCCATCAAGGCGTTCATGACGTACGTGTTTGGTGGGCCGGCGCGCGAGAAGATACTGGACGAAAACGGCCTGCGTCAGTGCCTGCGCGTGGCCGGGGGCGCGACGATCGGGTTCGTCATCAGCAAGATAATGGGCTGGAACTACGGGGTCTTCTTCACCGTATTTCCCATGTTTTTGTTGGGCATGGTGCCTTTGCTGAATGCCAGCATCGTTCGCCAGTTTCTGGGCAACGCCACCTTCAACGTGGTTGAGGTCAGCCTGATCATCGGCCTGTTACAGCATATGCCGGTGATGATGACGCTGGTAGTGCTGGGCATTTTTCTTTTCCGCTTTAACCTGATGGCGAAAGGCCCGTTATTTTTGTACGCCGCCAACGGCGTGGTGACCCTGAGTGTTCTGCTGCACTTCGCAAGCTACCCCGGGGTGGACCTGGGCGAGCTTTTAACCAATAACCTGCTTGCTAGCGTGCTGGCGGTCATCATCGCCATGCTCATGCACACGCTCTTTCCCGATGTGACGCCTCGCCAGCCGCCCCCGCGGGTCGAAAAACCGGCCGCGCAAATTCGCCACGAGACGTTGATCGGCGGAATTACCGCCACCCTCTCTTTCGTGGTGTTTCAAACCTTTGATTTGCGCGATTCGCTCTCCGCCCAGATGGCGACCGTGCTGGTGCTGTTCGCCATGGGCTATGCCGGGGCCCAGGCCTCGTCCATCCGGCGGATCATCGGGACGCTTTTAGGGTGCAACATGGCGCTGGTGATGCAGATGCTGCTTTATACCCAGAGCAATCACTTCTTGCTGGCGATCATGATTTATTGGCTGGGTTTGATGCTTTTTGCCCGCGAACACGTTCGCGAGGCGGGGGGCTCCGGCGTCGGGTTTGGCGGTATGACCACGCTAGGCATTCTGTTTGGCCAGTCGCTTGGGCCAAGCCAGGACCTTGTTTACAGTGCGCTTTACCGGTTTTCATCGATGTTCGTGGCGCTGTCGATCACGTTGATGGTCATGGCCTGCCTGCACTGGTTGCTCAATAGGTGGAAGGCCACGGCATTGCCCGAAAGAAATTAACGCAACTTTTTCAGCACCGGCTACTCTAATAGATACCTGTAAAGCGAAAGACAGTGATTGTCTCCTTGCAGGATGCACGTTCCCTACTAACGGATTAGAGGTATATGATCATGTCTAATGCAAACGAAGATAAAGCGAAAGGTAACGCCAACAAAGCTGCGGGCAAAGTGAAAGAAGCTGCTGGCAAAGCAACCGGTAGCGAAAAAACCGAAGCCAAGGGCCACGCCCAGCAAGCCAAAGGCGAAGCGCAAAAAGGTAAAGGCGAGCTAAAAGACGCCGCCAAGAAGTAAAGTCAGTCAGTTTTAGAATAGTGAGCAGGGGCCCTCGGGCCCCTGTTTTGTTTTTGAGAGCAGGTTTTACTTAAGCGTAGCGCTTGGGCGGCGCTACGCGTGGTGAGTAATGGCTGCTTACTCTTCGGCCATTTCGATCGAGAAGCCTATCTCCAGGCCCCCGTCGCCAACCGTGATCCACGACTCCATCTGATCGTAGATGTCCCCGTAGTGGCGAAACATCTCGATATCGGCCTTGGAGAAGTCGTCACCGGGTGATTGTGCGGCGACTTTTGCCATCGTATGAAAAAAGTCGCCGGATATGAACCCGTGCATCAGCAGGTTCTCATCGGCGGACGAGGCCTGCAGGTCATCCTGTAGTGACGAGGGGTCGTCGCTGCCAAGGCCCAGTGCCAGAGCGGACTCGGACATGGCGGCGTAAAGTTCAGGCGCGTTCGGAGGCAGCAGAATACTCTCGACGCGCTGAGCGTCGCCACCTGGCGTCAGCGTTAGCTCGCCAAACCCCGGTAGGAAGTTGCTGGCGCTCTGGAGCAGCGCCATGGGGTTGGGGGAGGCCAGTGTCAAAAGCCCGGTGCCCGCTGGCATGCCGTTTTCGACGTAGAAACTGTCGACTCGGGTGTACAGACCCGAAAGCGAAGGCCCAACCATCATCATGAGTGGGTGGCTCAACGTTTTATTGGCATCGTCCCAGACGCTGTTCAACGCCTGAAGCTCGGCGCAGCCGAAGGGGTTCTCGCGCAGTTGACGAGAGTATGTCTGAACGGTTTCAAGTAGCGCCGGTAGGCTCAAACCCATGCCAAAGCTCGCCAGACCCTCTTTACTTCCCAGACCCGGTACGTCGGTGGCCAGGCGTCGCATGTCACTAACGATCGCGTCGTCGGTTTCCACGATCAGGTTCATCTCCGAGCGGCCGTTCAGGTCCTGCTCCCGCGAGCCCATCGCGATACCGGGGAAGCGGTCCGTGATACGGTCGAGATCCGCCTGGCAGGCGGACAAGTCCAGCGGCTCTTCACCGGCCGACGCCAACAGGGCCTCGGTGCCTGCGTGGCTGGGCGAGCTCAACTCATCCAATACGCGGGCGGTGCGAATCTGGCCCACCCCGTAGGGGGTGAAGTCGTAGCGGCTTTCGAGATCGGCGAGGGCGCCGGTGTCATCGAGGCTCTCTTCCGGCAGATTCTTACCCAGTACCTCGGCCAGCAAGGAATCGCTGGCATCATCGGGCACCAGCGACAGCAGCGCCTGCCCGTCGACGAGGGCCAGGATGATCTCGACATCGTCTTCCGGGGTCAGCACCCAGTAGTCGGTGCCGTCTGTGGTGCCCGTGCGCGGTGTTATATCGGCATTGGCCAGCACGCGCTCGAGGGTTTCGCGAAATGCCGCGCTATCTTCCAGTTCAAAGCGCATCACCGGCAGGATGCCCAGGCCGTAAAAAGCGGCCTGGGGCGCGGCCTTGATACCTCGCTCATGCAGGTCGTCCAGGGTCTCTACGCTTTTGACCTCTTCTCCGAGAGCGAGGATCAGCGAGATGAACGCCTGGGATTGCGCATCGGTTTCTCGGCGCTGGAGCTCGCGCAACTCCTCCATGTCCTCTTCGAGGCCTTCATCGAAGAGCATCGTGCGTTTGTAGAAATCGAACACCTCCTGCTCCGGCATCGTCTCCCGGGTGGCCATGAAGTACGGGGAGTCCGCCGGGATGTAGCGCAGCATCGACGTATCGGCGGCCGAGTCGCTGTCGTCGCCGCAGCCGCTGAGTACGCTACCGCCCAACAGCGCAAGGGAGGCCGCCAGGTAGGTTTTTCTATTCATCGTCGGGTCGCTCTCTGAAAGGAAACCCAAAGAATACATAACTTGGGTTAACAACTCTATTGTCCCTTGACGTTGAATCGGGTTTTTTCGATCGACATCGCGCACCTTCGAAAAAACGGCCTCGATGGCCCGCTTACATCAAGCGCGGGCCATCGAGGCCATGGCAGCGAAGCGTCAACGCCTTGGCGCGTTACACCTTCTGGTAAAGCGCGCTGCCTTCCTCGCGGAATTTCTCGGCCTGCTCCTGCATGCCCCGCGCCGCGTCACTTCCCGGGGCGGTGTCACGGTAGGTATCGCGCACTTCCTGGCTGATTTTCATCGAACAGAACTTCGGCCCGCACATGGAGCAAAAGTGCGCCACCTTCGCCGAATCCTTGGGCAGGGTTTCGTCGTGATAGCTGCGCGCGGTGTCCGGGTCCAGCCCCAGGTTGAACTGGTCTTCCCAGCGGAACTCGAAGCGCGCTTTCGATAGCGCGTTGTCACGACGTTGGGAGGCCGGGTGGCCCTTGGCCAGATCCGCCGCGTGGGCGGCAATCTTGTAGGTGATGATGCCGGTTTTGACATCCTCCTTGTTGGGCAGCCCCAAGTGCTCTTTCGGCGTCACATAACAAAGCATCGCACAGCCGAACCAGCCGATCATCGCAGCGCCAATGCCGGAGGTAATGTGGTCGTACCCTGGCGCGATATCCGTCACCAGCGGCCCCAGGGTATAAAAGGGCGCCTCATCGCAGTACGCCAACTGCTTGTCCATGTTCTCTTTCACAAGGTGCATGGGCACGTGGCCGGGGCCTTCGATCATCACCTGCACGTCGTGCTTCCAGGCAATATGGGTCAGCTCCCCCAGGGTCTTGAGCTCCGCCATCTGCGCTTCGTCGTTAGCATCGGCAATCGAGCCCGGGCGCAGGCCGTCGCCGAGAGAGAACGCCACGTCGTACTGCTTGCAGATCTCGCAGATCTCCTCGAAGTGGGTATACAGGAAGCTCTCCTGATGGTGATACAAGCACCACTTCGCCATGATGGAGCCGCCGCGGCTGACGATGCCGGTCACGCGATTCGCGGTCAGCGGCACGTAGCGCAGAAGCACGCCCGCGTGGATGGTGAAGTAATCCACGCCCTGTTCCGCCTGCTCGATCAACGTGTCGCGAAACACCTCCCAGGTGAGGTCTTCCGCCACGCCCTTGACCTTCTCTAGCGCCTGGTAAATCGGCACCGTGCCAATGGGCACCGGCGAGTTGCGCAGGATCCATTCGCGGGTTTCGTGAATGTTCTGCCCGGTGGAGAGGTCCATGATGGTATCCGCGCCCCAGCGGATGCCCCAGGTCATCTTGTCGACTTCCTCCTCGATGGAGGAGGTCACCGCCGAATTACCCAGGTTGCCGTTGATCTTCACCAGGAAGTTGCGCCCGATGATCATCGGCTCGCTTTCCGGGTGGTTGATGTTGTTGGGAATGATCGCCCGGCCGCGGGCCACCTCGTCGCGCACGAACTCTGGCGTGATCTCTTCCGGGATGCTCGCGCCGAAGTTCTGGCCCCGGTGCTGGTGGCCTAAAATGCGCTCGACTTCCGCGGTGCCCAACGCCTGGCGGCGCTGGTTTTCGCGAATGGCGATAAACTCCATCTCCGGCGTCACGATGCCCTGGCGGGCGTAGTGCAGCTGGGTCACGTTTTTACCGGCCTTGGCCCGGCGCGGCGTGCGCTTTAAATCAAAACGCAGCTGGGCAAGTGTGGGGTCGTTGGCGCGGCGGTTGCCGTACTCCGAGGTCAATCCTTCCAGAAATTCGGTATCGCCACGCTCCTCGATCCACGCCCGGCGCAGTTCTGGCAGGCCTTGGCGTAAATCGATTTGGGCGTCGGGGTCGGTGTAAGGGCCGGAGGTGTCGTAGACCAGCAGAGGCGGGTTTTCTTCATCTACCTCGCTGGTGGTAGTCGGCGACAGGGTGATTTCGCGAAACGGCACGCGAATGTCCGGCCGCGAGCCTTCCACATAGCGCTTGGTGGAGGCGGGCAGCGGCGCGATGGCGGCGGCATCGACCTGGGCGGTCTCGGCCAGAAAGTGGGCTGTTTTCGTCATGGAGGCTCTCCCTTTAGAAAGACTAAATAGAGAGGACGCGCAAAGGGAGGCTGAGGCAGGGTGAGGTTATCTTTAGTTGCTGCCTGTCGCTTGATCCCTACGCTGGTCCTAACCAGATCAGGTTCAACGGGATCAGTGCTGTTGAATCGGCACCATCTCAGCCGGCGTTACCGGCACCCCGTCAAGCGTTACGCGCGACTTTCAGCCGCGCTAAAAGTAGTTTGATGCAGCCACGAGGATGTAGCAAGTGATTAAGGGGTGGCTAATTTTTATTATGGTTATGGTCGCAATTGAATCAAAGCCCGGTTTAAAGTAAGCCAGCATACTGAATAGACGAGCATCCATGATCAGTAATTTCGCGCTTGTAGGCTGGGGCAGTTACCGCCCCTCAAAAAAGCTCTCCTCTTTTGAGCTGGATGAGGAACAGGGGTTTACAACCGGCTGGACCGAGAGCCAGTTTGGTATCGCCGTTCGCCACGTTGCCAGCGGGGCAGAGACCACCTCGAGTATGGCCGCGATTGCGGCTCGCGAGGCATTGGCTCGAGCGGGATGGGGCGAAACGCTGCCGGATGTGATCATTGGCGGGTGTGGCGTAATGGAGCAGCCGATCCCCTCTACGGCCGCGCTGGTACAGCACCAGTTGGGCTTGGGAGATTCCGGCGTGCCCAGTTTCGATGTCAACCAGACCTGCCTCTCGTTTGTGACGGCCTTGGATATCGCCGCCATGGGCATCGCTTGCGGGCGCTGGAAGCGTGTTTTGCTGTTCGCCAGTGATATCGCCTCGGCGGGTCTTAATCCCCATGAGCCTAAAACGCGCGCTATCTTTGGCGATGGCGCAGCGGCGTTGGCGATCGAAGCAAGCGACGATCGGCAGCAGGGGTTATATGGTAGTGCATCGGTTACTCACGGTGCCCACCATGGGCTTGCTCAGCTACGGGCGGGCGGTACGAAGCTGCGCATCGAAGAGGGATTTGAGGCATTGAAAGCTGGCGCCTGCTTCGAGATGGACGCCTTCGGGATTTTCAAGGCGTCCGCCAAAACGCTGCCCGGTGTCATCGAGCAGGCGCTGGGCCAGGCCAATATTACTCGCGATGAGCTGGCCTGCGTGGTGTGCCATCAGGCCAGTGCGCCCGGCGTCGAGCATGTGCGGCGGCTCTTTGCGCCGCGTAGCGACAGAGTGGTCAATATCTTTGCGACCACCGGTAACCAGATTGCGGCCTCGATTCCCACCGTACTCGCCCATGCGCTGACCACCGGCGCGGTCAAGGAGGGCGACTATCTTTTACTCTTGGGAACGGCGGCAGGCATCAGCGCCAGTGCCATGGTCTTGCGCGTATGAGCCGACGTCTCTTGATTACCGGCGCCACGGGCGGGCTGGGCATGGCGCTGGTGCGCGAGGCGCTATCGCGCGGACATGTGGTACGCGCCACGGGGCGCTCGCAAGAGGCGGGCAAGGTAATTACCGGCTTGGGTGCCGATTTCGTGGCAGCGGATTTATCACGCGCTCAGGCCAGTCTTTCACCGTTGCTGGATGAGGTCGATAGCGTGATTCATGCCGCCGCTTTGTCGGCCAGTTGGGGTCCCCGAGAGGCTTTTGAGCGCCACAACGTAACGATGACCGAGCGACTTCTCGACGCTGCTGCACAAAGCGGGGCAACTCGGTTTGTGTTGGTTTCCTCGCCTTCTATTTTTGCCGCTTATCGCGACCGGCTTCGGATCGATGAACGAAGCCAGCCTGCTGAGCCGCCGCTCAACCACTACGCGCGTACCAAGCTGGCCGCCGAACAACATGTGTTGTCACCCAGACGAGATTCTCTTCACTGCTGCGCTATCCGCCCCCGTGCACTGGTGGGGCCGGGCGATCGTATCATCCTCCCCAAGCTCGCCGAGCTGGCCGGTCGCCCAAGGATTCCGCTGCCCAGAGATGGCAGAGCACTCATCGAACTGACCGACCTGCGCGATGCGGCGTGGGCTATCTGTGAAGCCGAGACGCGCGCCCCGGCGCTTATCGGGCGGGCGATCAACATCTCCGGGGGGCAGCCTGTAACGGTGCGCGAAGTGGCGTCTCGGCTGTCCGCTGCACTGGGACAAACCCCGACAATGATCAACGTACCCGTGAGGGTGGCGCGCGCGATGGCCTGGCTGCAGGAACAATGGGGAGCGCTGGTCGAGACGGAAAAGGAGCCGCTGTTGACGCGCTACAAGCTGGCTACGCTTGCCTATTCGCAAACCTTTGACCTGGAACCTGCCCGGCGTTTACTGGGCTATCAGCCCCGCTTCGATGCCATGGACACTTTACTGACTCAGGCTCGGCAACTCGCCGGACAGGAGACTCCATGATCCGCGTCGGCTTTCGCTGGTTGGCGCGTGGGCTTTGCCGGCATCCCGAAGCCGCGACGCTTTCTGGCGGACGCTTCAGCCCCGTGGATTTTCCTGCAATGTTGGGTGTTATTGAGCATCCGACACGTGGTTTGCTGCTTTTCGATACTGGCTACGACCCGGCGTTTTTGGAGGCGACGGCCCCCTTTCCGGAGCGGCTCTACCGCTGGGCAACGCCGGTAGAAGTGGGCGCCGAACACGCCTGGCACACCTGGCTTGCCACCCACGGTATCGGCGATCGCGATATTACGGCGACCATCATTTCGCACTTTCACGGTGATCACGTGGCCGGTATGTGCCATTTGGCCGAGCGTCCCGTCTACTGTGCCAAGGCCGGGCTGGCCGAGCTGCGCGCGCCGGGGCGCTTCAAGCGGGTTCGCCAAGGACTCCTTCCCTCACTGGTACCCCAAACCGCGGATGCCAACGCCCGCTTTTTCGAAGAGGCGCCTGCGGTAGCGCTGCCCACCAGCTTCGCACCCTTTAGCGAGGGGCGCGATATTCTGGGTGACGGCAGTCTGTTGGCCGTCGAGCTGCCCGGGCACTGTGTAGGGCACTGGGGGCTGGCGCTGCGCACCACGGATGATCGATTCATACTACTCGCCGCCGATGCGGTCTGGTTGGGCAAGTCGATTCTGGAGCGTCGTCCACCGCCCAAGCTTACCACCGCACTGCTGGGAGATACCCGGTGTTATCGGGCCACCTTTGCAAAACTATGCACGGCAGCCGAGCGCAATAAGGAACTGACCATTTTACCTTCGCACTGCGCCGAGAGCGCGCAACGCTTTCAGGCGCCGTATGCACGCTAGCCATATCGCTGCCGCTTGGCTTCGCACCCAGAGAGCGTTACGTTTGTCGCCTCGCCAGCTAGCGGCAAGGCGTAGCGCTCAATGGCGGCAGCTTCAGCCGGTACTGGCGCGCACCCCGGCGCTGACTGGTGTCGCTTGGGGAGCGTTGGAGGACGTGCCGATCACTGAGGTAACGGCGTTGCGTGGTGACTACGGTGCCTGGAACAGCGTTGGCCTGAGCACGTCAGCGCTTTATGCCATGGCCGATGCCGCCGAGCAGGGCTGCAAAACGGGACCACTTTCGGCGGGCTGGTCGACCGGGAGCAGCGGTACGGCGCGTGGGCTCTTTTTAGCCAGCCCTCAAGAGCGCGCCGACTATCTTGGTCAGAGCCTTGCGCGGCTGCTGCCCGCCCGGGCGCTGCTGGCCCGCCAGTGGCTGGCCTTGCATCTGCGTGCCAGCAATGCACTTTACAGTGATGTGCAGCGTAAGCGTTTCGTCTTCGGCCATTTTCCCTTGAACGACTCACGCGAGCAGACACGTACTGCTCTGGAGACGTTCGCCCCCACGATTTTGATTGCGCCGCCTCATCGTCTTGTCGCACTGGCCGAGGCGGGCATGGATTTACCGTCGCTACGCCACCTCTTTGTAGGTAGCGAACCGATGGGGGAGGCCGAGCGGGAAACCATTACTCATCAATTGGGTTGCGCCCCTCGGGCGATTTACCAGGCCACTGAAGGTTTTTTAGGCGCCGAGTGCGCCCATGGTCATCTGCACCTGAATGATCATTCGTTGATCATCGAGCTGGAATCTGTGCCCGGCACGTCGGGCTACCGGCCCATCATTACCGACCTGCGCCGGGTCAGCCAACCCATTGTGCGTGTGCGCGGCGATGACTATCTCGAGCTGGGTGCGGCTACTTGCCCCTGCGGGTTTGCCGGACGAATTATCCGCCCACCCCAGGGCCGGGTGAGCGATCTTTGGCGCTTTGGTCAGCACACCGTCACGCCGCCTCAGGTGGTCGCGGCCATGGAGTCCGTGCGGGGGAGCTGCCCGCTATGGCAGGCCGAGGCGTGGCCCGAGCGCGTAGTGCTCCACCTTTCCCCTTGCTGTTCGGCCAGCGATGCCGATCACGCGGCCGCCACGCTCAAGCGTTTATGCCAACTGCCGGTGCCGGTCGAAGTAACGCATGACTTTACGGGCTGGCCAGGCCCTAAACGCCGCCGCGTGGTTAGTCATCATGGTTAGGCGTGTGTTGATTACCGGCGCGCGTTCGGTGGCAGCGCTGGAGCTTGCGCGAGACTTTTGTGTTGCGGGCTGGGAAGTGCACATGGCAGACAGCGTCACGGCGAGAATGGCGCGCTGCTCAAGACTACCCGTCCGGCTGCATCGCCATCCCGCACCTCGTCAGCAGGGCCATGCATTTCGTCAGTGGGTAAGGGTACTGGTCGAGCAGCACGATATAGAGTTAGTGGTACCAACCTGCGAAGAGGTGTTCCATTTGGCCGCCCCCAGCCTGCATGGCTGGTTGGGTGAACGGCTTCTGGCACCTTCGCTTAAGACACTGCGCACGCTCCATGACAAATTGGCCTTCGTTCGACACTGTCAGAAATCGGGGTTGCCGGTACCCAACAGCGAGCCGATAGAGAGCATTGAGCAGCTAGCATCTTATCGCGCTACCTGTCATGAGTGGGTATTTAAGCCGCGCTTTAGTCGTTTTGGCGATCAGACATTGATCACCCCAGAGGCGGCTACCTTGGACAAGCAGGTTCCGAGCCCCACGGCCCCCTGGATGGCGCAGGCCTATGTAAGCGGTGAAGAGGCCTGCTTTTACGCCGTTGCCCACCACGGCAAACTCGCTGCCTTCAGCGCTTATCAGTCGGATTGGCGTATGGCCGGCAGCGCCTGCTACGCCTTTGAGCCTTTAGAGGCCCTGCGCTACGCGAGGCTTCACACACTGGCCATGGAGTTGGCAGCGAGTAGCAAAATGCATGGTCAGTTCGCCTGCGATGTCATCTTCGATAAGGCTGGCGCGCCTTTTTTGCTTGAGTGCAACCCTCGCGCAACCAGCGGCGTGCACTTGTTTGGGGGAGAGGGGCATCTTGCCCGAAGCATGGGCGATGGCATACCCACGCCCGATAGATCACCCGCTATCCGCTACCTGGGCCCAGCCATGTGGCTGTTTGGGTTGCCGAAAGCGCTCCGCCATGCACGTTTGGCGCACTGGTGGCATTGTGTGCGGGCCGGTAGTGATGCGATTTCTACTCCCTACGACCGCTGGGTACTGATCGGCGCCTTGACCGACGCGGCGGCCTTTGCGATTAGCGGCCTTCTTCACAAACACTCTACCAACGCCGCCACGACCCATGATTTGGAGTGGAACGGCGAGGAGCTGCCCTGATGAGTTTTCCCCAACCGGTGCTGGATGCGTGGCATCTGGTCGCTTTGTCTCGTGATGTGCCGCGCGGCAAAGTGCGTAAGGTTATGTGTTGCGATACGCCAATAGCGCTATTTCGTACTGATGAGGGTATCGGTGCATTAGTGGATCGCTGCCCTCACCGCAACTACCCGCTCTCCGAAGGACGTGTCACGAGCAACACGCTGGAGTGCTCCTACCACGGTTGGCGTTTTGGTCGTGATGGTCACTGCGCCGAGGTACCGGGATGTGAGGTTGAAACCACTTGCGACGCGCGCCTGGCGGCCACGCCAATGCGTGCAGTGGAGCGCCACGGTGGCGTGTTCGTTGCGCTCTCGGAGGCGGCCCCGGCTGAGCCGGAGCTGCCACCAGATCTTGGCAATCCAGCGCTTGATCACTTCTGGTGGCAGCAGGGGACCTGGCGTGGGCGCGCCTTTGATGCCATAGAGAACGTGATGGACCCCTTTCATACCAACCATCTGCATCATGGCTTCATTCGCCGCCGCGATAAGCGCTTGCCCGTCGAACTCGTCGTGACTAGCCATGGCAATGGGATCGATATGAAAATAGAGCAGACCCAGCCCGATACAGGTCTGATGTCACGTTTTCTCGAACGCGATCGCTCGCATAGCGTCTCGCGCTACTATCCCCCCACCACGGTACAGGCGCGCTGGGAAGGACAGACGAAGCTGACGCTCTGCGTTACGGCGATTTTTACACCGGCCACCGCGGGTACCTTTACGCCCTTTGCCTGCTTTTCGACGCCCAACGGTATGGCACCCCATTGGCTCAAGCAGGCTGCCATTCGTCTGTTTCTGGCCCCGGTCGTTGCTCAGGATCGCAAAGCCCTGGAGCGACAGCATGAGGTGATGACTCACTTCGGCCAGCCAAAATTCATTTCGGGCCCTGGTGATATTTTAAAAACGCGCCTGCATCGCCTCTGGATGGGCGAAACGCTACCCAAAGGCGAAGACCCGACCGTCAAGGTAATGCTTTAAAATGGAGCATGCGTTGCAGCTACTCCGCCAGCGTTAGCCCCATCTGCCAGAAGTCGATTTCCAGGCGAGTGGCATCGCGAAATATCTTGGTGAGTTCCGCGAAGCGCCCGGGCGACACCTCGGCCAGCCGCGCATTCAACCATTCGAGCTCCGCGTGCATCGCGCTTTGAAACTCTTCGCCTTCGTACATGGCAATCCAGGCGTCATAAGGACTATCTGCGCCGCGCAGGGTAGAAGATCGAGCATTCAGCCAGTTGGCGATTTCGCCATAGCCGACCAGGCACGGCGCAAGGGCGATATGCAGATCGAGCAGATCGCCACGGCTGCCGGTATCCAGCACGTAGCGGGTATAGGCCATCGTCGCGCGGGCTTCAGGCAACTTTGCCAAGTCGTCTTCACTGATGCCCCACTCGCGGCAAAAGCCGATGTGCAGGTCGAGCTCGACATCGACGATGGCTTTCATTCCCTCATGAGCTTGGCGCAGGTCGGCAAGCGTGGGGCTCTTGTAGGCGGCCAGCGCGTAGGCACGGGCGAAGTGAATCAAAAACAGGTAGTCCTGTTTCAGGTAGTGGCGAAAGGATTCTTCAGCAAGTGTGGCGTTGCCCAATTGGCGCACGAAGTCGTGCTCGATGTAAGCGCGCCAGTCGCTTTCGCAAGCGGTGGTGAGGTCGTTAAAGCAGTAGCCCATATTTCCTCCGGGGGTAGAGATCCGAAGGGCAGGCGAGAAGATCGAGGAAATGGCGGGGAAGGGGGCTTGCGATCATGGGAGAGCGAGCCGGCGCCATCGCTTGATCCCTACGCCGGTACCCGCGCTTTTTGAATAAGCGCATTAGCCGGATCAGGTTCTGCGGGACCCGCGCTTGGCAGCGAAAAGCTCGCCCTGCGCCATCTCAGCCGGAATTCACCGGCACCCCGTCAAGCAGTTGTCTTGGCGAGTCTAGGGCTGGGCGGGGGGAGATGCAAGTCAGGCTATAGTCGAATTTCTTTGCCCCATCGAGAATCGCTGAGGTAAATTTACTTGAGTAGCGGTATCAACTTTAATGAACTTGCCGCGCTGTTCATCGAAATTGAGAAGACGGCCGTATAAACAATTTTAAGCACCCATTAAGCCAAGGAATCGCTTTGGATATACGCATTGATGATTTAAAGAGCCCGGAAGTGATCAGCTTGATAAGCGAACACCTTGTCTCAATGGAACCGACGGCGCCACCCGAGAGCCGCCATGCACTCGATCTTGATGGGTTGCGAAGCCCCAACATTACATTCTGGACGATATGGGACGGCTCTCAACTTGCAGGTATCGGCGCACTAAAACGCCTTTCTCGAGAGCATGGAGAGATCAAGTCCATGCGGACGGCACAACGCTACCTGGGTCAGGGCGTTGCGTCCCGGTTGCTTTCGCACATTGTCGATGAAGCCAAAAGGAACGGGTACGTTTGGCTGAGCTTGGAAACCGGTTCGATGGATTATTTTGAGCCAGCAAGGAAGCTATACGCCTCGTTTGACTTCGCACCATGCCCACCATTCGAAGATTACGTAGAAGATCCGAACAGTGTATTTATGACCAAATATATCGCCTGAATCAGGTTCAGCGGCAATAGTGTTTGTTATCCCAAAAGACATGCTCTGCGTCATCTCTGGCAGATACCCTCGACACCTCGACAAGCAGTTTAGGACGGTGGAGGAAGGCCCAAGAGGGTGGTCAACGGTGCTACGGGTTAATTTAATCGATGGGGGCATCAACACTCATCATCACAGCATGTTGCGATCTGGAAGCATCGACATTGAACAACGATAACAAAACGGGCTGGGAGACCTTCTACCGCGCCAATCAAAAGCGAGCTGCATCACCGCTGTTAAGGTGCTGCTTATTCTCAGTGCGAAGGATATAGCGTTTCAACCGCAGGGTAGCCCGGACACTATCCATTAACTTC
The DNA here is from genome assembly GCF_970647075.1 of Vreelandella mediterranea. NCBI lineage: Bacteria > Pseudomonadati > Pseudomonadota > Gammaproteobacteria > Oceanospirillales > Halomonadaceae > Vreelandella > Vreelandella mediterranea. Next base: position 908,787 of record NZ_OZ310198.1, read on the forward strand.
ATGGCGGCATCCTTTTGCATGAATATTTTATATGTATTTATATACAGCATTATTGAGAATGGCAAATCTTGCCAGCACGCGAATTTTGGATAATCAGCCAAAATTTGCTTTGCTAGTAATAGAATCAATAAGGTAGATTTGATCAGAGCGGCTAGATAACCCCAATGAACGTGCCGGCACGTTCATTAAGGTTATGCAGCCGGCTATATAATCACTGTTAGGGCATGGGTATGACGAACCGATGATTGTATACCTTGATCAGAACAAGTGGATTGAGCTTGCACGTGCCATTAACGGTGTGGAGAACACGGATGAAGCCGAGCTGCTGAGGAGTAAAACTCCAGCAGTTCTTGGGTCTGGCTGCATTTTTCCACTGTCAGCCATTCACATCATCGAGTTTTCTAGAATAAAAAAAGACCAGCGTCGATCGCGTCTTGGAAAGGTCATGTGGGATTTTTCGCGAGGCATAACCACTTCCCCTACGCGCGATATTATTTGTTGGGAGCTAGAGCTGGCATTTTCTAGGGCGGGGTACCAGATTACTCCAGAACCATTTGAATATCTCGGTCGCGGCATTCCTCATGCCTTTGGTGAGGTGCTGGAAGGAACGATTGCTAAAATGTTCCCTGATGAGATCGATAGGGCAATGTTGTGTGGGCTTGCGGATATACCGCCGATTCAAGGAGGTACGAAGACGTACCGGGAAAATTTTGTAAACCACCTGAGTTCTCTCCACGAGCGAAAGCATGATTTGGACAGGTCAAAATGGCAAAACTGGCTTTATGCGATTTCCATGGTTGATATTCTAGACCCATTGCAAAAGGTAATGACTGAAAACCGCATACCAAACGGAGAGTTCGAGGCTTGGGGGACTGAACGACTTAGCGAGTTTTTGGAAAGCATGCCTACCCGTGCAGTAGATATTCATTTGCATCGCCAGGTTTTAAAGAACCCAGCATACAAGCCAAAACTGAGTGACTTAGAAGACTGGGCAGGCCTCGGTTCCGCAGCCTGTTATGCTGATGTGGTGATCTGTGAAAAACACTTTGCCGATATGCTGCGGCGGGACGGATTCAAGACAAAAGCAAAAATAGAGACCAGCCTGTGTTCATTTTTTCAGGGGGTTGGTTAGCCCTAACAAGTTGCTGCACCCGGAAAAATTACTCGCTACGCTCCCAATTTTCCGGTGAGCAAAGCGTTAGGAGTCTAGATGACATTCGAACAAACTATATTGATAGCGCTATTAACCGTATTGGGTGGGGGTGTTGCGTCTGCATTTGTAACCTCGATCCTGACAAGTAGGCGAGATCAAAAAAATTACACAAAGAAAAAATATGAAGAGCTTTATGGCCTTATTGCCAAAGATAGTACTGATTTTGCAAAATGGTATCTTGGCTATATGGCAGTATTTGAAGGAGCACTTCCGCTAAGTCAGTTGAAGAATAGAGCCTCTACCACGACTATGGATACGAAAGCAAAAGTGCTAATGCTTGCGGCTCTTTATGCCGAAAATCTCTCAACAGAGATAGAGTTGTACTTCCAAATTAAGCAGGCACTTATTTCCTATATTAATGAGGCATCAAAAAGAGCAGATAAAAATGTCGCGTCAAAAATCTCCCTAAATGATTTTCATGCCTTACGAGTGAGCTTTGATAAGGAAAAAAACAATGTGTTTGAAAAGCTTGTTAACCTTTCAAAAAGCTTATGACTTGGCGCGGCATGACGCTCCTAACAAGGCAAAGCAGTTCGGTCCTTCGGGCCCGGACGTCGCTTCGCTCCGCCGCTGTTTGCGACGTTAGATATTGAGTAGGTGAAGGAGCATGTAATGAAGAAGGGATATAGAACGCCCATTATTGCAGTCACTGTCCTAATATTGGCCGTAATGTTCAAAAATCCAATTGAAGGAGCCATAAGTCGTATTAGCTCCATAGAGTGGGGCGATAAAAAATTCTCCTTTGCAAGCGCACAAGCATATCAGGGAGAACTAAGCAGTATTGCTCTTTACTATTTAATGGGCGCGGCATTGAGCGATTCTGGGAATGCAATTTCATCTGGCATTAGATATGGGGACAGAGAGGCAATCGCACTAGCAGAACTCAAAGAACAGGGGTTGGTAGAATTCGAGGTGGAAAAATCGAATTCCGATAGTCCGGAAATGCAAGGTACGTGGGCCGTGATGAATCTAACACCAAAAGGGAAAGCTCTTTTAAAAGAGTTGGGGTTTCACTTTGGGATGTAAGGCATCGAGAGTTTATCTAACAAGTGGCTGTTGTCGGACGCACCTACGCTGGCGCTACGGTGCGCCGCAAAGCCAAGGCGTTGGGGATCAAAACAATGAACCTATCTCGAGAAGAGGCCATGATCTATGCAGCGCTAATCGCTGCGGTTGTTTCTTTGATATCTGCTTTCTTGAGTTACGTATCGATCAAGTCACATGAAGTCACCAAGGCTAGCAGAAGTCTTTTAGAGAAAAACTTCAACCTTCTTGGGTCATTGATATACGAGTTAATGGCATACAGTACTGGGATGGTAAAAGCAAAATCAGATGATCAATTCGATGAGAAGCGAAAGGTGGCGAACGAAACTATCGTCGCAGTAGACAAACTCAGACGTAACGCCAGGTATTCTCTCTGGGGATTAGATAAAGGATTGCGCACTATTCAATGGATGCCAAACTATATCGCACACAACAAGAATGATCGAAAGAGTGATCGAGTTAAGAAAATCCTAAAACTTGGAAACGAGCTACGTGATGCGATAGATAAAGCACTTATGCAAGCGTACTTCACTAACGGACGCTCACGATTGCGCGATAGAATGCGAGTAAATTATAGAGCATGGAAACTTCGCAAATATTTCGATAACTCCAAGCCAAGTGACAATGAAGTCCAACAAAGCTAATCCAGCCGGCGCGCCAAAGGCGCGCGGCTGATTAGCGACGTTAAGTTTATAGGAGAGTATTGAGGCAATGCCGAGGTCTTTTGGCTTGGTTGACAACAAAGTCCAAGAAGCAGAGTACTTCCTGGATCGTATACTCTCATCTGGATTCAGCATCTACGGCTTAAATTTCGATACGGTTGCGTTTGCAGCTGCAGCAAGAAGTATCACTTTTGCAATGCAGTCTTCTTTGACAGGAATATCCGAGTTCGATAATTGGTACGCCGCTAAGCAAGAGAGCTTGAAAGCACAGCCTTTGTGTTCTTTCTTCAATCGCCTCCGGAGGGTGACGCAGCATATTGGTGAAAGCCCTATAGGAGGAGGGCGCTCTTCATGTGAAGGGATCGTTCACTACTTCGCTGAATTTAAAGAGCTAGGAGAGATCCCTGAGCCAAACGTTGCTGTAGCGTGCGAGAAGTTCTACAAGATTTTGTTGGAATTGGTATACGAGTGCTATTTGGAGTTCAATCCTCTCATCAATGGCCAGTGGCGATTAACGAAAGAATATTTTCAATCACTAGGTTTAACAATCGAAGACGCTGAAGAGGAGCTTGGGCTTCCTAGAGGCTGGTCTGGCGTATCAGGCCTACCTGAAGATATTCGGTGGAAGTATCTACGTAAAGAAGCCGATGGCTGCAATGCGCAGGAGCAATTCGAAAGATGGCTCGGGAAAAGGGTTCCTCACCCAGACGACGAGGTGTAGAAACTTAACAATGCCAAGCACAGCGACGGCTTTTTCACTACGGCTTCGCCTCCATTACAAAGCCGCGCGTGCTGCGGGCGTTATGCACATTCCGAAACCAAGAGTAAGGAAGGACTAATATTGATCATGAATCAGTAGTGATACCGAAGCTGCGCAATCAGTAATCCCTCACCCACCACCTTGTAAACGATCCGATGCTCGTCGTTGATTCGCCGGGACCAGTAGCCCGTAAAGCTATGCTTGAGCGGTTCGGGTTTTCCAACGCCCTCAAACGGCTGCCGCTGAATCTCCTTGATCAGCTTGTTGATGCGGCCAAGGATTTTCTTGTCGGTTTTTTGCCAGTACAGGTAGTCTTCCCAGGCATTCTCGGCAAAAACGAGCTTCACTCAAGTAGCTCCTTTTCCTGGCCGCCGCCTTTTTCCAATTCGTCCATTGCGTCCATCAAGCGTCGCGCATTATTAGGTGAACGTAGTAGATAAGCGGTTTCCTGTAGCGCTTCGAAATCTTCCAGCGACAGCATGACCACTGAAGGCGCTTTACTGCGTGTGATTATGACAGGCGAATGGTCTTCGCAGACCTGTTCCATGGTCTTGGCCAAGTGGCTTCGGGCGGCGGTATAGCTAATAGCATCCATAGTGATGTTCCTGTACGTAATATTGTACTGTACGGATTATTGTACGTTTCTGAGCGACAGGCAATGACTTTTCACTCACAAAACTGTTCAATGCCAGCCAGATGTTTTGCTCCAAGCGCTTGAGCAACAAACGCCCAGAGCAGTTTTACCCACCGTGCTAACGCTTCTCTAACCGCCCCAGCGCCATCAGCACACCAAACTGCACCACCAGCCCCGCCACCAACAGCACCCAAACCGATTCCACCACCATCGAGGCCACATAAAGCAGCCCGCTGATGCTGGCAGGTACGAGCGCGTAGGGAATTTGCGTGCGCACGTGGGCGATATGATCCGAGCCCGCGAAGATCGAGGCCATTACCGTGGTGTCGGAAATGGGCGAGCAATGGTCGCCGAAGATCGAGCCGGAGAAGATCGCGCCGATGGCCATGCTGACCAGCGCCATGTCACCGCCGGAAAGCTCGAACGCCAGGGGCACGGCAATCGGCGTGAGAATCGCCATCGCACCCCAGGAGCTGCCGGTGGCGAACGAGATCACCATGGCGATCAGAAAGATCAGCAGCGGCAGCAGCGCGGGAGAGAGCCAGTCGCGAGTGGCATCGATCACGTGCTCGCCGGTGCCCAGCGCCCCGGTCACGGTGCCGATGCTCCAGGCCAGTACCATGATCACCAGGGCCGGCAGCATGGTACGAAACCCGGCCAGCAGCGTCTCTTCGCAATCTTTCAACGTCTGGCGCTGAAGAAGCGCCATGACCATGCCGGTGCACACCATGGCGAACGCCGCCCAGGAGAGCGCCACGCTCACGTCGGTCTCCTCCAGCGCGTCCATGATCGTCGCCCCCTCGGCGCCGCCGCCGGTGTACCAGAGCCCCCAGCAAGCCACACTAATCAACACCACCAGCGGCAACAGAAAGTGCCAGAGCCGCCCGCGGCCTTCGGGTACTTCGCCCAGGTCCGCATCCACGTTGGAAAGCGGCGTATCGCCGGGGGCGACCAGGTCACCGGTTTCCTCGGCGCGGCGTTGGGCTTTCGCCATGGGGCCGAAATCCCCGGCCAGTAGAATCATCGGAACAGAGGCTAAGCAAAGTAGGGCGTAGAAATTCCAAGGTATCGACTGCAGAAAGAGCCGGTAAGGCTCCGCCGAGGCGAGGCTCAGGCCCACTAATGCACCGGCGATCAAAGAGACCTGATAGCCGATCCAGTCCGACACCGGCCCAATGGTGGCCATGGGTGCAGAAGTCGCGTCCATCACCCAGGCAAGCTTCTCGCGGGACTGGCGCTGGCGGGCGGTCAAATCTCGAGTGGCGTTACCTACGATAACCGAGTTCACGTAGTCGTTGAAAAATATCACCACGCCCAGCGCCCAGGTGAGCAGCAGGGAGGCACGGCCGGAGTGAATGCGCTTGGCAAGCGCCCGGGCCAATGCCTGGGAGCCGCCAGTGCGGTGCATGAAGGCCGCCCCGGCACCCAGCAGGGCGACCAGCACCAAAAAGCGGGCGTTCCATTCGTCGGTCATCACCTCGGCGAACCAGTCGAAGGTCTGGCCCACGGCGGCGATGGGGTTGCCCGCCACCAGCCAGCCGCCCAGCCAGATACTGACGAACAGCGAAACGTTCACCCGGCGGGTGGCGAGCGCCAAGGCCACGGCGGCGATGGGCGGGAGTAATGAGATTAGGGCGTCCATGCGATAGCGTCCTGTCGTTGTACTTCTTTTTATTGTTAGCACGCAAAGCATGATGTTTGCAAAGCTGAAGGTGGCCGCACAAAAGCGGGGGATCTCTATCGCTGTTTTAATGGTTGAGTGTCGAGTGCAGTTTGATCGGTATGCCAGAAGCTTTGCTTCGCGCCGGTTTTGCCTCCAGTGTTAACATGCTTAATAGAAATAAGCATGGCGGAAAAAATAGTGCAACCTGGGCCGATCATGACGAGGATAATTGCTTCAGAAAAGCTGATATTGCGACACTTTGGTCCCGAAGATATCGCTTCGATTTTCGCAAGCTATACGGGTGATCTCGGATCAGCAAAATATCTTGCGAGGCTCCCCCATGCTAGTCTCGAGCAAACCGAACAAATGCTGCAGCGGCTTTCAACCCCAGAGAGCCTGACGTTAACAGGTAAATGTATTTGGGTGATCGAGGCGGTCGAAGAAGAAAAGCCGATAGGATTGTTAACGGCCATACAGCGTGATGAGAGCATGGAACTTCACTTCGGTATCGGCGCCCCGTTTAGAAGCCGAGGGTATGCAACAGAGACGCTGTCACTCGCAGCTCGCTACTTTCTCATGACCGGGCAGGCAAAAAGCATTACTTCTTTTACGGACGTGGAAAACGCTGCTGCACAACGCGCTTTGGTCAAAGCCGGTTTCGTGTTTACTGAAAGCGACGAGAGCGTTTACAAGGCGCCGCAGTTGGCTGGGGAATACAGAGATGTTTACCGTTACCGATTCATGATTGGACAGAGACAAGAAAGCTAACGTGTGCGCCCAGTGGCGGTTGTCGGCTTCAGCGACAATCTCGATGAGGTGCCGCGCCACGCTCCCTGCATCTCACCATGGCTTGACCCAGGCTGTTGAAGCGTCCACCGAGGAATTCAGGCAAGCCACCGCCGGTCCAAGCACTCTTGAGTGGCGTTGCGCCTGAAACACGAGATTCTCGGCAGTACTTGAAATAAAAATCACCTGGCACGGGAGCACAGAATAGGCTGCCAATGTTTTCTTTGCGCGCTGATGAACTCCTGGGGTAGGTTTATTTTAGGTGGCTTTATAGCCTCGATGGTAAAGCGTGTACGTTCATTAGGGTGTGTGTCCATAATCATCAGCCTGGCTTTCGTTATACGTCGCTCAGTATAGAAATGCGCTTGTGTAGTATGGTTTTGGAGGGAGTGTGGAAGTACAAGCAGAAATACTCAAGCTATCGGACGCCCATGAGTTGCTGGAATTCGAGCTGGAGAACAGAGCTTGGTTTGAGCAGTTCATCGCACCCCGAGAAAATGAGTTCTATTCATTATCGGGTGTGCAGTCTCAAATAAAAGAGTTTTTGATCAAGTATCAGAGTGACACCATGGTTCCCATGTTGCTCAAAACACCCGACGGTCGAATATGTGGCCGCGTGAATCTGCGTATTGACGATGATGAACCCGAAACAGGGTTTATTGGGTATAGGGTAGGAAAAGCGTTTACTCGTCGGGGTGTGGCGACCCAGGCTATCAAAATAATGCAGCAGTACGTCTCCTCGAATAAGGCTATAACGTCATTAAAAGCAATCGTTTTAATGGTCAACCCAGGTTCGGCGAAAGCGCTCGAAAATAATTCATTTCGCTCTGTTTTATATCTTGATAATTATACTGTTCTCAATGGCAAAAAGGAGGATGCGCGAGAGTACCGCTGGGAAAGTGAATGAAAAGGAATATCGTTTTTAATTTTGTATTCGTTTAAAAATACCCACTATTATACCGGAGTTTGCAGGCGGTGAGCCATAACGATGGTTTACCAAGTGGCGATATTGTTGGAACGCAGTAGAGAAGGTAGAGCCTGGGCTACGAAATATGTGCCCCGCATGCTGAACGGCCTGATACAGGCGAATAACGCATACGGGAATGCATTGACGTATCAAAACACCGCCGCATTAAAGAATCACTACCGCTGAAGTGAGCGGCCCAGCCCCCGCCGACGATTATCCCAAAATCTGCGGATTCAACTGCCAGGTACTCCAGGTCAAGGCGCAGGCGAGCCCCACCCAAGCCAGATAAGGCACCAGCAACACCCCGGCCAGTGGCTGAAGGCGCCAGAACATCACCAGCGTGATCAAAATCAGTACCCACAGCGCCACGACGCCAATAAACGCGATCATGCCCAACTGCCACACGAAGTAGAGCCAGGTCCAAAGGGCGTTGAGCGCCAGTTGTACCAGGAACATCGTTAGGGCCGGGCGGTGGCGGGGTTCGCGCCAGGCAAGCCATGCGGCGATGCCCATCAGGCCGTAAAGCGTCGTCCACATCGGCCCGAATAGCCAGGCCGGCGGCGCCCAGGCGGGTTGTTGGAGCGACTCGTAGAAGTCGGCCGCATTGATAGAAGCCACGGCGGCGATGCCAGCGGCGAGGTAGGCCAGTAGCAACCAGCCGATGAAGCCCTTGATCTGTTGGCTGCGGGAAAGTGCGCGCATGTGAGCTCCTGCCAAGTGTCGCGAAAATTGCCTCAATGGTAATGTAGAGTGAAAGGTTCGGCCATCGCTGTCGATGCCGCGTCAGGAGGTACCCGTTTGGACGACGCAGAATCACTGAACCGCGCGATTCACGAGCCCATTACGCTCTGCGCCTATAAAGCGAGCTGGCCTTCGATGTTCGAAGAAGAGCGAAGCCGCCTCTTTCGCGTGTTCCCTGATGATTTTCTGGCGATCGAGCACATTGGCAGTACTGCGGTGCCCGGTCTTTCGGCCAAGCCGGTTATCGATATTCTGGCGGGTGTCGATTCGATGGCCTGCGCGGATATTCTGATGGAACCGCTATGCCATGCAGGGTACGCAACTTCGATGGCGTACAACGCGTCCTTGTCTGACCGTCGCTGGCTTATGCGGTATAAGCAGGGACATCGCACTCACCATTTGCACCTGATGATCCACGAAGGCGGCGCATGGCATCAGCGGCTGGCTTTTCGAGACCGACTGCGTAGCAGTGCCGAATTAACGAGACGCTACGAACGTAAAAAGTTTGAGTGGGCGAAGGTATTCGGCGCGGATAGAGACGCCTATACGGCAGCGAAGAGTGATTTTATAAAGCAAGCGCTGGGTGGTGTCTGATAGGCATTCAACATGGCATGGCGGTGTTAGCAGGGCTGAACGTGCTTACTTATTCCGTATCGCTGACACTTCGAATATGCATGAGCGCGGCGAGATCGCCGTGTTTTGATATGTAACGCACAAATGCTGCCATACTCACCGTGGTGACTAAATTCATGGACGAGAGGAAGGACACGATGGTAACCCGCACATTATTGGCAAGCGCTATTGGCGCCGCGCTGGCCATTGGCACGATAGGCAGCGCCGCCGCCGAGGACGCACCGATATTCGACGGCGAGCTCTCCGGTTTCGAATACGCCTACCCGGTCGAGCGGTTCGAGTTCGAATCCCAGGGCCAGGCGTTGCAAATGGCCTACCTCGATGTGCAGCCTGAAGAGGGTACCGCCAACGGTCGCACCATGGTGCTGATGCACGGCAAGAACTTCTGCGCGGGTACTTGGGAGGCCACCATCGAAGCGCTGGTGGACGAAGGGTATCGGGTCATCGCCCCGGACCAGGTCGGCTTTTGCAAATCGACCAAGCCCGAACACTACCAGTTCAGCTTTCATCAGCTAGCGGCCAATACCCATGCACTGCTTGAAGAGCTGGGCGTAGATAAAGCCACCGCCATGGGGCACTCCATGGGCGGCATGCTGGCGACGCGCTTCGCGCTGATGTATCCGGATCAAACCGAGCAGCTGGTGCTGGTCAACCCGATTGGTCTGGAAGACTGGAAAGCCCTCGGCGTGCCGTATCAAAGCATCGATGACGGGTATGAAAGCGAGCTCGAAACCACTGCGAAGGGTATTCGCGACTACCAGCAAAGCACCTACTACGTGGATACCTGGGAGCCCGAGTACGACCGCTGGGTCGAGATGCTGGCAGGCATGTATGAAGGCGAAGACGGCGAGTTGGTCGCCTGGAACCAGGCACTGACGTCGGACATGGTTTTCACCCAGCCGGTCGTGCACGAATTTGGCGAACTCGAGGTGCCCACGCTGCTGTTGATCGGCGAGCAGGACAACACCGCTATCGGAAAAGGCCGCGCTACTGAAGAAGTTCAGGAAACACTGGGCCACTACGACGTACTGGGCGAGCAGGCGCGCGATGCGATCCCGCAGGCAACCCTGGTCGAATTCCCCGAGCTTGGCCACTCCCCCCAGATTCAGGCCCCCGAGCGTTTTCATGAAGCGTTGCTCGAAGGGCTGAATCAGCCGTAACCGTTAGCGCCAGTGCTGACATGCGCTGGCGCCTCAAGTCCCTGTAAAGCTTTATCCCATCGAGGAGCTTGAACCATGACGATTCAGTGTCGGCCTGCCAGCTCAAGTGACATCCCCGCAGTACGTTTACTGTTGTCGCAACTGGGCTACTCCTTCGATGAGTCGGCCCTGGTGCCCATGATCGCCGAGATACGCAGTCGGGAGGGTGAAGTGTTTGTCGCAGTAGCGCACGGCACGGTCGTCGGCTGTATCAATGTCATCGTGGATGTGCGGCTGGCGGAGGGGAAATGCGGCGAGGTGGCGAGTTTGGTGGTATCGGCTGATCATCGCGGGCAGGGAGTTGGCCACCAACTGTTAGCGCATGCTCAGGAGTGGCTGAGTGAGCGGGTCAACACAATGCGCATTCGCGCCAATGTCACTCGACACGAAGCCCACGGCTTCTATCTTTCGGCAGGCTTCACCGTGGCCAAGGAGCAGAAGGTCTTTACAAAAGCGCTCGGCTGCCAGGATAAAGAGGGCTAGCGGCGCCTACTGGTGGGCCATTGCCTGTCGAGGCGGCTTGGATACCGTTAACGAAGGCATGGAAAACGAACATCCCCCAACACGGCGCTAAAGCCGTGTTGGGGGGTGGCTATATGCGATTATTCGACCTCGTCTTCAGCCTCGAGCTTCATGGCATTACGCAGCGTGAAGAACAGATCGGTCTGATCCGTTAGCCCGGTCACGTTGGCAGCTTGCGGGCCGTAGGCAGCAATACGCAGCTGCGCGCCGGTATGACCCTGTGAGTCGGTTTCGGAGTTGCCGTAGCTGACGGCCATTACCGCGTCATCCGCGGTCATCATCGCTTGGGTGAGGCCGGGGGCTTCGGCGTCCGGGTAGACGATCTGGCTGGAGTGGGCGTGGTCGGCGGTGACCACGACCAGCGTGTTGCCGTCATCGCGGGCAAAGGCCAGCGCTTGTTGCACGGCTTCGTCGAGATCCACGGTTTCACCGATCTGGCCGCAAGGGTTGGCCGCATGCGCCTCTTTGTCGATCGACGCGCCTTCCACCTGCAGGAAAAAGCCTTCGTCGTTCTCCTTGAGCAGGTCAATGGCCGTGGCGGTCATGTTCGCAAGTGTCGGGATCGTATCGTTGCGCTCCGGGTTGACCTCGCAGGTCACCGCCGGATTGTCGAGGTTGCCGTGGTAGCTCGCTTGAGGGCCATTCCAGCGCACCGGCATATTGCCCGGGGCAAACAGGCCCAGCAGCGGCTGATCCTGATTGGCGGCGCTGACGGCGGAAAGCTCTTCCATGTTACTGACCATTTGGTAGCCGCGGGCCTGGGCCTGCTCGCGCAGGGTTTGTCCTTCCCACTCGCCGGCGCCGGCCACTTCGTCGAAGGTTTCGGCGCCGCCGCCCAGGGTTACGTCCGGGCGGGTGTCGAGTAGCTGCTCGGTGATCGACCCCGCGCCGCCATTTTCCAGGGCGTTATCGGGGCACTCTTCCAGTGTACGGACCGGGCCATAGCATTTGCGCGCGCTCACATGGGCGAAGAGCACCGCCGGTGTGGCATCCTGTATTTCGGCGCTCGAGACATCGCCGGTGGCCTTGCCCGCACGCTTGGCAAGTTCCAGCAGTGTGGTCTGCGGGTTGCCGTCGATATCGACACTGATCGCGCCGTTATAGGTTTTGGTGCCGGTCGCCCAGGCGCTGCCGGAGGCCGCCGAGTCGGTTACGTAGTCCGGCTTGCCGGTGTCTCTATCCAGCGCGTAGTGGGTGTACTGGCCGGTGAAGGGCAGGGCGTCGATGCCCTCGAAAAAGCCGCCGGCGCCGAGCGCGTAGTTACGCGCGACGGTGATTTCGGAATCGCCCATGCCGTCGCCAATCAGCAGAATGACATTCTTGGCCGTACCGCCAGCAATCGCGTCGCGCAGCTCGTCGGTGATATCGCCGCTTAGGCGGCGAGCGCCGCCGTGCTGGTTCAGCTCGCCCTGCGCCTGGCGCTGCATCAGCGCGGAAGCCTCCGCGGGTGAATCCGACGCCTGGGCGAAACCCGCGTTGGAAAGGAGAAGCGTGGCACTGGCGACAGCAAGGCGTAAAGGAGTCGGTAACATGGCAAGGGTCTCTATATGTAAGGGTTTTATGATATAAGGTTCAATAAGAGTGCCCCGCCAATGTGACGATTGAATGACGAGCGAGTTTGGGTTGTGCTGGTGGTAGCCATAGAAGGGCAGGGAGAAAAAGCGAACGCATAGAAGGCGGGTTATCTTTAGATAGCCCCACTGGCTTGGGCCTTAGAAATCGAGGCGCTGGGCACTGTTCAAACCGACCTGTTAAAAGGCCGCGTCGCCGTGGTCAACGGTGCAACGTCCAATGGGGGTATCGGCGCTGCATTCGCCTTCTATTTGGCTGAATTAGGTGCCAACGTATAGGCGCTGGGGCTGGAGACCGACAAGCTCGAAATACCCGCTGCGCTTGATGTTTCCGCCTTTGAAATGGAGGTTACCAACGCGTTACCCGAAGAAGCGCAGAAATCGACGAAAGCACGTACGCCGATGCATCGCTTTGGTGAGCCCGAAGAGATTGCGCAAGTGGTAGCCTTAGGGCTTTTTATATTCCAGATACGCTTGGTTCACTATGGGCCGTCTCATGATCACACCGCTTTATCTCGATACCCGTGACGGCCGCCACTTTGATGAAGCGGCGCGGGATGCGATCGAACAAACCTGCGTTGGCGTGGAGCGGCAGGTGCGTGAGCACTTACCCATGCTGCCCGATGACATGGAGCTTACCTGCCAAACCGGCAAGATGGTGATTCCCGAAACCGGTGAGATGGGGCTGGCGGTCTCCGCCACCCGCGTAGGCTGGACGGTGGATGCTTCGCAAGGGCAAAGCGTTGCCAATATCGCCCGCGAGCAGCTTCGTTATACGCTGTTTCATGAACTTCACCACCTAGCGCGGGGTTGGGTGATCTATCGCGATGCGTCGCGCACGACCTTTATGGAAGGCGTGGTCAGCGAAGGATTGGCCACGGTGTTCGAGCGTGATGTAGGTGGGCGGCCAACGCCCTGGGGTGATTACCCGGATAACGTCGAAGCGTGGGTCGAGGAACTGCTGGCACTGCCCGTGACCGCGCCCTATTTTCAGTGGATGGTTCAACATGATGACGGCCGTCGCTGGATCGGCTATCGCGCGGGCACCTGGATTGCCGAACGCGCCATTCGCGCCAGCGGTAGATCCGCGGCGTCACTGGTAAATGTACCCACCAATGAGATTTTAGCGATGGCCGACGTCGGGCGGTAATCCCCACCCCCATTTTTAGCAGAACTCAAAAGTAGGCCTCAGGCGGCCATGGCCAATTTCTGTCGAGAGGTAACCCCTCCAGACCCCTATTCGTTCGCTCATTACTGGAGTGCCGAGCCGGCGTGTAGCGTATTCCTGGACAGTATCCTCTTGATCTGGATATTTATTTATAGGGGTTCTGGTTTTTAAGGTGCTTGATCGTTAAGGTTTAATTCGACTGCCCAAATGATTACCAGGAGAGATCGATGTATCGGTTACTGATCGTGCTATGTATTTTTTTAGCGGGTTGCACCACAAAGCTATGGGAAGAAAAGCCCGAGAGGCTCGTCAGTATTAATGGCTTTTACGTGAACACAGAAACAAACGATTTAGTCGTCACGACGCGTCGAGAAGCCTATTTATTCCGCGGTCAGCAACAACTTGGTCAAGCGCTGATACTCAGCCGAGAGGTGGAATTCCAGCCCGAGTTCAAACATTTCTCGCTCTCCAGTTCGAATGTGGTGACCGGCGTTATAACGCTTAAACTACGTGAAGAGACTCCCTCTGCTGAACTTACCAATCGATTAGCTGCGCTTGGCTTTACACAAAACACCACCACTGACCGCTACCAATTGATACGCGAGGTGAGAGGCGAGCGATATACCATCGAAGGTGATCTACCGCTTCAAAAGCTCGAAAACGAGTATCAAGTGCTTATGAGCATGCCCAGGGGGCCTCTTGATACCGCAGGCCGGGTTATTGCAACACCTGTGACCGTTACATTCGATGCGGCTACGGCAGCGGTTTTCGTGCCTCTTTACGCTCTCTTAATGTTAAGTCAGGGCATATTCGGTCCATAAACGCGTCAGCATTCAAAAAAGGGGCGGCAAGCCCTTCTGGCACTGGGTCGTGTTCAAGCGTGAAGAGGGTCAAGCCGTGGTGCTGGATTCCGCCAGCTACCTGCCCGCCAATGTACGCACCGACTTCGAGGCCATGCACCCGGCATGGTTTATCGAGGTAACGCCGCCGTAAACACTACGCCGTTAATCGAGAAAAACGATGAAGATAGAAAAAGCCGATAAAACCCACTACTCGGCGCTGATCGCCGTGTGGGAAGCCTCCGTGCGCGCCACCCACGATTTTCTCGCCGAAGACGATCTGTTGATGCTCAAGCCGCTCATTTTCGAGCAGTTTTTCGATGCGGTAACGCTGCGAATGACCCGTGCGCGCGGCGGCGAGATCCTGGGATTCAGCGGCGTAAGCGATGGCAAGCTCGAAATGCTGTTCATTGCCCCCAAAGCGCGGGGCCAGGGCATCGGCAAAGCGCTGGTCGAGCACGCCGTTCAAGAGCAGGGCGTCGACAAGGTCGATGTAAACGAGCAGAACGTGCAGGCGCTGGGGTTTTATCAGCGGCTGGGCTTTAAGGTAGTGGGGCGCTCACCGGTGGATGGGCTGGGCAAACCTTACCCGCTACTACACATGGTGCTTGGCTAGTGGGCGGTGGGGCATCCTGTCTTCGAGCGTTATCTTAAGAGAGCTTGATTATGCGATTTTTCGAGAGGATCAGAAAAAAGAGGGCCATTGAATCCTATATTCAGCGGTTACCGACGACTCTGGCCAATGATTATGGGCGTCAGCCGTACTATACCCATCTCCAGGTACAGCGCAGTATCGAGCGGTCAGGGCTTAATAATCATTACCAGCAGTATGCCATGGCGATGTATACCCGCGAGCCAGAGTTTATGGCTTTTCGAGACCACGACCGGGGGGACGCAAGTTACGAAACCCTGCGGGCGGAGGTAGGGAACGATTACTTATCCGGTAGCACGGATTTCAACTGCTCGAGCATTATTGCTGCCAGCGCAAGCTTTAGCGGTGGCGCGATGGGCGACGTCGGTTCATTCGGCAGTGGCGACGGAGGAGGCGGTGGTGCGGACGGCGGCAGCGGCAATTAAGCCTGGCGCAAGCCGCCAGTCCAACGCTCGGCGGGCTTAATCAGCGCTGGGTCCATCGTGTCGGGTTTATCGACAAAGGGATGGACGGGGTAATGGAATTGGGAAGCGCAGCCCGGCCAGTGGGCCAGTGCGTTCTAATGTGCTCCTCACGGCAGCAACTGGGCTTAGCGCTGGAGCGCATTGAAGGAGACGCTACGAATGAGTGCCGTCACCGCCATGCCTTTTTCTAACTCGAGCGCCTCGAAGGCGTGACGTGTAAGCCGGGCGCGCAGGCCAAAGCGGCCAACGCGCAAGAGAAGCTCGACCGAGTGGGGCGTCTCGGGTAGCGTCGCGGTGTCCTCGATGATGGCTGGCAGCTGGTTGCGAAAGCTGGTGTCGGCCGGCGGCGTCAGGGCCAGGGCGATGTCGCGGGCGGGAATGCGCACGCGCACGCGGCTACCCACCGGGGCGGCGTCGCCGGGCAGCATCAAGCGGTGCTGTTCGTCCAGCGCCAGGCAGGTCAAACCGTAAGCATGATCGACGGATTCGACGCTACCTTCCAGCAGCGAGGCCGCATCGAAGCCGCCGAGTAGCGAGGTCAAATCGAAGCGCTGCAGCAGCGTGTCCAGCGTGTCGCTTGCCACCACGCGCCCGGCGTTCATGACCACCAAGTGGTCGGCAATGGCGGCGATCTCATCGGCGTCGTGGCTCACGTACACCACCGGAATGTCGACCTGGCGGGTGAGCCTGGCGATATAGCGCAGAAGCTCGTCCTTGCGCGCGCCGTCGAGCCCGGTCAGCGGCTCGTCCATCAATAGAAGCTGCGGCTCGCTCAGAAGCGCCCGGCCGATGGCAACCCGGCGCGCCTCGCCGCCGGAAAGCGTGCCGGGCATGCGCTCCAACAGCGCCTTGATGCCCAGAAGCTCGACGACTTCATCGAAGCGCTCCGGCGCCGGGCGGGGCACGGCGTAGGTGAGGTTGCCGCGCACCCGGTAGTGGGGGAAAAGCCGCGCTTCCTGAAACACCACGCCGATACGCCGGCGGTGGGCGGGAACGAATAGGCGCCGGTGGGTATCCAGCAGGGTTTGCTCACCGAGGGCGATCGTGCCCGAGCGCGGGCGCTCGAGACCGGCAATCAGGCGAAGCAGGCTGGTCTTGCCGCTGCCGGAGGGGCCGAAAAGGCCGCTGACCCCGCGCGCCGGTAGATCAAGCGACGCGTCGAGTTCGAACGTGCCCAGGGTTTGTTGGGCGCTAAGCGTCAGGCGCTTACTGGGTGGGGAAGACATCGAATCAGCCATCGCGTTCCTGCAGGCGTTGCCGGGTGCGCCGGGCCAGCCACTCCGAGGCGATTAGCGACGCCAGCGCGATCACGATGGCGATCACGCAAAGGCGCGCGGCGGCGTCCTCCCGGCCGGGGGATTGAATGAGTGTGTAGAGCGCCAGCGGCAGTGTGCGGGTCTCGCCGGGGATGTTGGAGGCGAAGGTGATGGTCGCGCCAAACTCGGAAAGCGCCCGAGCGAAGGCCAGCACCGTGCCGGTCAAGAGCCCGGGCACGGCCAGCGGCAGGGTGATCGTCGTGAACACGCGAAAGCGGCTCGCGCCGAGGGTGCTAGCGGCGGCCTCGAGCTTGGGATCGACGGCCTCTAATGACAGGCGCAGCGCGCGCACTAATAACGGAAACGCCATGACACCGCTGGCTACCGCCGCGCCTTGCCAGGTAAACGGCAGCGATACGCCCAAAACCCGATAGAGCCACGCCCCTATGACGCCCTGGCGGCCGAGGGCGACCAACAGCAAATAACCTACTACCACCGGCGGCAACACCAGCGGCAGGTGAATCAGCCCATCCACCACGGCCTTGCCGCGAAACTCGAAACGCGCCAGCCACCAGGCCACCGCAATGCCCGGCGGCAGAATCCAGGCCACCGCGGCCAGGCCGATCAAAAGGCTTAGCCGTAGGGCGTCCCACTCCGCCGGGGAGAGCGTCATGGCGTCTCGATGTCCGTATCGAAGCCGTAGTCGGCGAAGATCGCCAGTGCCGCGTCGCTTGAAAGCCACTCTCTTAAAATCGTTGCCGCGTCATTTTGTTCGGCGTCGATCATGGCGATGGGGTAGGTAATCGGCTCGTGGCTTTCGAGGGGGAAAAGCCCTAATACGCTGACGCGCTCGCTTGCGAAGGCGTCGGTCTGATACACCACGCCGGCGGGCGTCTCCCCGCGCTCGACGAGCGCGAGAGCGGCCCGAACATCGTTGCCGCGGGCAAGCCTTGTCTCGAGCATTTCCCATTCCCCCAGCGCTTCGAGCGCCTGTTTTGTATAAATGCCAGCCGGCACGTGGTCGGGGTCGCCGACCGACAGGCGGTCATCATCGCCCAGTAGGTCCGCGATCGGGGTGCCCTCGCCGGGGGTGAATCCTGCGTCCACCGTATCGCGTGCGCTGACCAGGGCCAGACGGTTTTGAAGTAGATCGCTTCGCGCCTGCACGTTAACGCCTTGCGCTTGGAGCCAGTCCATCCACTCCACGTTGGCAGAGACGAACACCTGCGCCGGGCTGCCGCTGGCGATTTGGCGCGCCAGGGTCGAGGACGAGGCGTACACCGGCGTTACGTCGATGTCGTGATCGGTTTCGAAAACGCCGATGGCCTCGTTCATGGCGTCGGTCAGTGACGCGGCGGCGGCGATTTGCACGGTGGGCGTTGCAAGGGCCGAACCTGGCAGCAGGAGTATGCAGGCGGCGCCCAGAAGAAAGCGGTCGAGAGAGCGCAAGATCATGATCATTGTGTCGCCGGTCTGTTTGAAAAGAGATCGCAGTGTAGCAGCCGCGCTGCGTAACTCGGGCTTGCAAGTGCCTTTAACGGCCGCGCTTTCGATAAAGCCACACCACGTCGAACCCGAACGAGTAGGCGGAGGCGATCAACGCGCTGAGCGCCAGAAGGCTCGCCGTCACGTGGGCGGTGAGCGGCGTAAGCGCGAGCAACAGCGCCAGAACCTGCCAAACGCACACGACTTTACGTCGAAAGCTCGCAAAAAGCGGCACCTTGAGCCAGTCAAACCGCCAGCCTGCCAGCACGAATAGATAGCGCATACCGCCAATGAGCAGTACCCAAGCGCCGAGGGATTCGAGCTGCAAAAGGCCGATGCACAGCAGCAGAATCATAAGCGCATCGAGCTCCATGTCAAAGCGGGCGCCAAAGTGCGAGTGGCTGTCGGTTTTGCGGGCCACGAACCCATCGACACCGTCGAGCATCAACGAGGCCACGGCCACCGCAAGCCACAGCCAGATAGCCTCGATGAAGGCGTCACCCGCCAGCGCGCCGGCAATGATCGCCACTAAAACACCCCGCACCAGCGTGACCCGATTGGCCCAGCCAAGCGGCCCGCAGCGCCAGAAATACAGGGTCAAAACGGTGATCACGCTGTATATCGCCGCGGTCAGCCCCCAGGTCGCTAGCGACGGCAACAAAAGGGGGAAGCACGTACCGATCACGACGAGAAGTAATGCCCCCAGGGCCAGTTCGAACGCGCTGTAAAGGCGTTTGAATAGCCCTGCTGCGAGGGTATCGGTCAAAAGTGGCATGGCAACTCACAAAGCGGGCAAGGCCGCATCTATGTTCTATGTTCTATGTTCTATGTTCTATGTTGTGTTCTATGTTGTATGTGTATATTTTTAAAATATGATCTTTGTATAAGTTTTTGGCTTTGTCTATACCTGTATAAAGGGTATGTTGATGAAAGACCGGCTGGGTTTGTCCGGCTTATCGTCATCTAAACTAAGCCAGGCTAAGGTTAATGAAAAGAACTCATGACGTTGAAAAGTGATGAAAACCTGGCAATGCTTAAGCGTTGGACGATAAAACGCATTATTCACAGGGAATCGAATCTATGGCGCTGATGGAAACGGCGGATGCCTTTTGGATCAAGCGCCCCGGCGTGGGCGAAATTCAGTCTGAACACCTCGCCCCCTTGAGCGAAGACCAGGTTCAGGTGCGCACGCTTTATAGCGGCGTAAGCCGGGGGACGGAGTCGTTGGTCTTCAACGCGCGGGTGCCCGAGAGCGAATACGCCCGGATGCGCGCGCCCTTCCAGTCCGGGGATTTTCCAACGCCGGTCAAGTATGGCTATTGCAACATCGGCGTGGTCGAAAAGGGCCCCGAGTCGTTGCTGGATCAAACCGTCTTTTGCCTTTACCCGCACCAAACCCGTTTTGTCGTGCCTTCAAAGGCGGTCCTGCCCCTGCCCGACGCCATCCCGCCCTCGCGCGCGGTCCTCACCTCGAACATGGAAACCGCCATCAACGGGGTGTGGGATGCCAATCCCCGGCTGGGCGAGAAGCTTTGCGTCGTGGGCGCAGGGGTAGTGGGGGCGTTGGTGGCTTATCTGTGCGCGCAGATCCCGGGTGTGACGGTGCACCTTATCGACATCAACCCGGAGCGCCGCGTACTTGCAAAGGCGCTGGGTGTCGATTTTTGCACCCCGGAAGACGCGCCGGCCGACCAGGACTGCGTGATTCATGCCAGTGGGCACGGCGAAGGATTGCGCCTGGGGCTGGGCCTTTTGGGTAGCGAAGGGCGCTTGATCGAAATGAGTTGGTTTGGCGAAGGCGAGACATCGCTTGCCCTCGGCGGCGCCTTCCACTCCCAGCGGCTTTCCATCAAGGCAAGCCAGGTAGGGCAGCTACCCGCTGCGCTCAAACCGCGCTGGGATTATCGCCGGCGGCTAACGCTTGCGCTTTCCCTGCTTGCGGACGCCCGGCTTGATCACCTGATCAGCGGTGAATGCTCGTTCGAAGCGTTTCCCGCATTGGCGCCCACACTTTTCGGGCCCGAAAGTCGGGCGCTTTGCCACCGTATTAACTATACCTAATCGATTGATCGCTTGATGCGTTCAATCCTTGGCCCGCTAATTTTAGAAAAGGAACTTCCATGTACCGTTTATGCGTTCGCGACCATTTCATGATTGCCCATAGCTTCAAGGGTGAGGTTTTCGGCCCGGCCCAGCGCACCCACGGGGCTACCTACGTGGTCGATGTCGCCTTCAAGCGCCCGGAGCTTGATAGCGACGGGCTGGTGATCGATATCGGCCTGGCAAGCGACACCGTGAAAGAGGTGCTGGCCACTTACAACATGCAAAACCTCGATGAAGTCCCCGAGTTCAGGGGTAAAAACACCACCACCGAATTCATGGCCGGGGTGATTTTCAATGCGCTGGCCAAGAGCATCAAAGAGGGCAAGATGGGCACTACCGCCCAAGGCATTACCCATATGGAAGTGACGCTTCACGAATCCCACGTGGCCTGGGCAAGCTACGAAGGCGCCTTATGAGAGAGCGCTTTACCCTGGTCGTAGCGGGCTCGCTCGATCAGCGTACCGGGGGCTATATGTACGACGCCCGCATGGTGGTCGCGCTTCGCGAGCAAGGCTTCGAGGTAAACGTGGCCGAGCTTGCCGGGCGCTTCCCGGACGCCTGCGACGAGGCCTCGGGCGAACTCGCCAAAGCGCTGGGTGCACTGGGCGATGGCGAGCGGGTGATTATCGACGGCCTGGCGATGGGTAGCCTTCCGGATATCGTGGCAAGCCACGGTGCACGGCTGGATATCACCGCTCTTTTGCACCACCCGCTGGGCGATGAGCAGGGGCTGGACGACGCGGCGCAAAGGCGGCTACACACGAGCGAGCTTCAGGGCCTGCAAAGCGTGGCCCGTATTATCGTCACCAGCCGCTTTACAAAGCGCCGTCTCGAAACGCTGGCGGATGAATACGATGTGCCCTTGCGCGCCCCCGTTACCGCCGTCGAGCCCGGGGTCGAGCCCGCTCCCGCTAGCCCGGCACCTGCAAGCGGTGAGCCGCTACGCCTTTTGTGCGTGGCCACTCTCACCCCACGCAAAGGCCAGGACGTACTGGTCAAGGCGCTGGCCGGCGTCAGCGCTACCCAGTGGCAGTGCGATCTTTATGGCGGCAAGCGCGACTCGGCTTTCACCGCCGAGGTCGAGGCGCTGATCGAGCGTCACGGATTGAACCAGATCACCCTGCACGGCGAGTGCGACGCCACCACCCTCGAGACCGCCTACCAGCACGCCCACGCCCTGGTGCTGCCCTCCTGGTACGAAGGCTACGGCATGGTGGTCACCGAGGCCCTGGCCCACGGCCTGCCCGTGATCACTACTACCGGCGGGGCGCTGGCCGACACCTTGCCCGCCAATGCGGGTATGAGCGTAGAACCTGGCAATGTCGCAGCGCTTAATGAGGCGCTCGAGGGCTTTTTAAGCGATGAGGACCTGCGCGCGCGCCTGCGCCAAGGGGCGCTCGCCGCGCGGGATGCGCTTGGCGACTGGCAGGCGGCGGGGCAGGCCTTTGCAAACGCGCTTGGCAGCCCGGCTGCGCTTTCGGCAGGCAGCGAATTTGGTGCCGATTGGCTCACGCTTCGGGAAAGCGCGGATTTTAAGGCACGTAGCGTCGAGCTTGCCAACAAGGCGGGGCAGTGGCTCGAAGAGCAGCCTGGTGAGCCGGTGATTGCCGATTTGGGGTGTGGGCGCGGCAGCAGCATGCAGTTTCTTGCGCCACGGCTTGCCGGGGCGCAAAGCTGGCAATTACTGGATCACGACGAGCGCCTGTTAAGAGAGGCCCAGCGTCGGGCCGAGGCGCTAACGAGCGCTAGCGGCGAAGCCGTCAAAGCGCGTATTCACTGTGCCTCGCTCAGTGACCTGGACCACGAAGCGCTAGCGGCGGCAAAACTCGTCACCGCCTCGGCGCTTTTGGATTTGGTCTCCAAAGAGTGGATCGAAGCGCTGGCCAAACGGTGCGCGGCGCAAAAGCAAGCGCTTTTAGTAGCGCTTAGCGTCACCGGTCAGTGGTGTTTCGTCGACCCGGCCGGGGAGATGCTCGAAAACGATGAAGATCGCTGGGCACTGGCGCTGTTCAACGCCCACCAGCTTCGCGACAAGGGGCTTGGCAGCGCACTGGGCGGCGCGGCCCAGGCCGAACTTGTCGAGGCCTTGAACGCCCACGGCTTCCACGTAGAGCAGGCCGCTACCCCTTGGCAGCTTAGGGCCGGGGACCCTGAATTTGCTCCTATGATGTGTTCGCTGCTCGAGGGCTGGGCCGAGGCGATGACCGAGCAAGCCCCCGTAGAGGCAAGCCGCATCGCTCAGTGGCGCGACGCGCGCCTGGCCATGGTCAGAGCCGGTGAGCTGGGCATCTGGGTCGGGCACCAGGATGTGCTCGCCTTACCCCCCGTAAAGGCGTAACGCATGGGCGTAGTGGCGTGGCTTAAAACCCCTTGGGTGCAGCGCGGGCTCATCAGCGCGGCACTGTTGGGCGCGGTGGCGCTTTGGGTAAACCCGGGCGAGGTGGCCCGGGAGGTCCAGCGGTTATCACCGATGTGGATGGCGCTGGCGCTGGCGATTAGCGTTTTGCAGGTCATGCTAAGCGCTTGGCGCTGGAAGTTCACCGCGGATTTGGTGGGGGTACCGCTGCGCTATGGTTACGCGCTGCGTGAGTACTACCTGGCGCTTTTGGTCAATCAGCTGCTGCCGGGCGGCGTGTTGGGCGACGCCGGGCGTGCCCACCGCCACGCGACCCAGTCTGCCTCCAGAGGCGGCGCCTGGCGCGCGGTGCTCCTCGAGCGCGCCTCGGGCCAGGGCGCTGTGGCGCTTTTGGTCATACTGGCGCTGTGCGCTTCGCCGCTTTGGCATCGGGCGCTGGGCGCCACCGGGTTTTTGCTGTTGGCGGGGGGCGTGATCACGATAGCGCTTGGTGGAGGGGCGTTCGCATTTTGGCTGAGCCAAACCCGCACCTTCGAGCTGCCCGCCTGGTGCGCTACCTTCGGGCGCGATATGCGCCGCAGCTTGCTCAAACGAGACGTTTGGTACTGGCAGCTGGCGTCATCCCTTGCCATTGTTATCAGCTACGGGTTGGTCATGGTGTGCGCTGCACGCGCGATCGGTATCGAGCAGAGCATTTGGAGCATTTTGGCCCTGACGCCGCCGCTGCTGCTTGCCATGCTGGTGCCGCTCTCCATCGCCGGCTGGGGGCTTCGCGAGGGAACGGCGGCGGCGGTCTGGCTGTGGGTCGGGCTGCCTTCGGCCCAGGGCGTGGCCATTTCGCTGGCCTATGGGGTGCTGGTCATGCTTTCGAGCCTGCCAGGCATTTGGGTTGCCCTTGGCCAGCGTGGCCAGGCGACGCCGTCAGGTAGTGCCGGTGGCCAGGCAAATGTCAAAGAGCGTGTCGTCCCCGCAGGGGAAGGTGCGCATACGCGGGCGCAGCGCGCTCTCCAGCGTGTCGATCGGCGTCATTTGAAGACCCGGCCGGCCCGAGCCAATCAGCAGGGGAGCCACCAAAAGATGCAAATAGTCGATTGTGCCGGCTTCGATGAACTTGGAAATCGTGATGCCACCGCCTTCAACCAGAATGCGTTGGTAGCCCCTCGCCCGCAGAAGCGCCACGACATCCGTGGGATCGAACTGGCCGTTCTCGTTCAAGGGCAGCTCGCACTGCGTGGCACGGGTTGGGCGCCGCTCGCCCCCGGCGCCGATGATGTGCAGCGTGGTGGGCGTTTCGCTTTGCAGAAGACCGAGCTCGGCGGGCACGCGGCCGCGCGGGTCGATGATCACGCGGACAGGGTGCGCGCCGCTCACGTGGCGCACGGTGAGCTGGGGGTTATCGGCGGTGGCGGTGCCCGCGCCCACGACCACGGCGTCCGCCAGCGCCCGAAGCCGGTGCAGGTGAACCAGGCTCTCGAAGCCATTGATATAGTGCGAATGACCGCTTTCGGTGGCGATGCGCCCATCCAGGCTTTGTCCCAGCTGGGCCAGCGTCCATGTCTTTTGCCCGGCCAGCGGCGTCAGGCAGGCCAGAAGCGTCTCGGCCTCGGGAGTGACGCTAACGCCGTCCGGGCAGTGCCACGCGCCTTTGCCGGAAAGCATGATGGGGATGTCACTAGTAGCGTCGTTACGTGTGGCGAGCAGCCACTGCCAGGCGGTATCGACGTCGATAACGGGGCCAGTCGGCGCAAGACCTATCAAACCATCGGAGTCGGGCATGACGCCTCCCAGGGAAAATCAACGTTGAATCATGCCGGGGCCACGCGCCCAACGCAAGCGTACCTTGCTCGCATTACCAGGCAATCAGGAGGCCTACATGTATCACATTGAACGCGCTATTTTCGACATTCGCCGCGGCTTACCCGTGGTGTTGAAGACCGGTGGTCAACGCTTGCTGGTGCAGGCACTGGAGGGCAGCGTTTCAGTCGATACGTTATCCACGCTTTCCGGTTCACGCCCGGCCATGATATTGACGCGCCACCGCCTCGAAGCCATGGGTATGTCGCTCAAGGCCGAGGCGGCGTGCCTGCCGCTTGCCGAGCAAGTGAGCGAAAGGGATCTTCACCGTCTTGCGGTGGCCAGGGGCGAGGAGAGCGCTTCAAGCCTGTTGACCGGATTAAAGCCGGCCGGGGTGGGCGAGCGGGCCGCGGTCAACCTGATGCGCCGGGCGCTGCTCATCCCCGCTGCGCTCTGCGCCGAGGTGAGCGACGCTCAGGCCAGCGCCATCGACGAGCAGCTCGCCCAAGGCAAGCTTTTGGAGGTCGACGCCGAGGAAGCCGAACAGTGCCTGGCCGGCGCCCCGGGCATGCTCAAGCGGATCAGTGAAGCGCGCATCCCTCTGGAGGACGCGGTGGAGAGCCGTTTCGTGCTGTTTCGCGAGCCGGACGGTCTGCGCGAGCACGTGGCCGTCGTGATTGGTGATCTCGAAAAAATCGAAGGCGCGGTGCCACTTCGCTTGCACTCGGCCTGCCTGACCGGCGACCTGTTCGGCAGCCTGCGCTGCGATTGCGGCGAGCAGCTCAGAAATGCCGTGGCGGGTATCGAGGCCATGGGCGGCGGAGTGCTCTTGTATCTGGCGCAAGAAGGGCGTGGCATTGGCCTTGCCAACAAGCTGCGCGCCTACACCCTGCAGGATGGCGGGCTCGACACCGTCGATGCAGACCAGGTGCTCGGCTTTGGCGATGACGAGCGCCAATACGCCGTGGCGGTGGATATGCTCCGCGCGCTCTCGATCGACAAGGTACAGCTTCTGACCAACAACCCGCTTAAAATCCAGGCGTTGACGGACGGCGGGGTCGAAGTCGTCTCGCGCCAGGCCCTTTACGGTAGCGTGACGGATCAAAACCACCGCTACCTGAGCGCCAAGGCCAACCGGGCGGGCCATTTGCTCGACGACGTGCTGGAAGGCCGCGGCCGCTAACGAAAGTAAGCGCTTGCACCGGCCGCCAGTAAGTACCGCTGGCGGCTTCTTAAGGCGCCTTTTGAAAAGCGGGAAGCGTGGCGGTTTCCGCGACTACCTGGGCGAGTTTGGCCGCGTAGTGCTCCACCAGGCGCCTACCAAGAGCCGCCTCGGCGCCGGTAGCATCGCCGGCTACGCCGTGCTCGCTCAAATCCTCCCCCAGCCAGGCAAACGCTGCGGCCCCCTCGGGGCCAACCAAATGCTCGGGCTCTTTAGGTCGCGCTGGCGGGGCGGGCGCGTAGTCGTTTAGATGTACAAGCGACGGCGCCAGGTAAAGCATCATGGCCGTCTCCAGCAGGCCGCCGTGCAAGCCGTAACGCAGCTCGTCAGGGTCGAGGGCGGCCTCGAGCGGGGGAAGGCGCGTATAGGTGGCTTTCACCACGCGCATTGCAAAGCGCTTGCGCAGCGTCAGCGCGGCCAGGTCCATGACCGCCTTGTTACCGCCGTGGCTATTGATCCAGACCATTTTCTTGATCCCCGCGCGTGCGACGCTTTCCCCGTAGGCTTCCAGGGTGGCGATTGCCGTCGTGTGGGGCAGGCTCAGCGTGCCGGCAAAGTCGCTATGCTCGTCGCTGGCGCCCACGGTGATCGGCGGCAGGCAAATGACGTCTACTGCCGAATCCAGCACGTCCAGCATGGCGCTTTGAAGTCCCTCGCCAATGATCAGGTCGGTGGCCAGCGGCAGGTGCGTGCCGTGCTGCTCGATAGCGCCCAGGGTCAAAACTGCCACCGGATCGCGGGTGGCGATCTCTTTGAGCTTTGGCGCGGTGAGCGCCTGCCAATGAACAATCATGCCGCTCCTTGTGCGTTGTTAGGCGTTTGAGGTCATCAATGGGTGGTCCGCTCGGCAGGCGTATAGATCGCCAGAGGCGAGCCCGTCGGCGCCTTCGTCGAGCCATTGGCGCAGCGCCGCGGCCGTTTGCCACTCGGCAAAGCGAAAATCGCGCTGCTCGCCGGCCACGGCGTTGAAGCGGTAGTCACCCAGGCGCTCGATCTCCCCGACGCAGGCGTGGCTGACCTGCAATACACCGGCCACGAACTCCACCGAAAGCGCCGCCACCGGGTGGTTGAGCCCCTTGAGCACCTCGGCTTCGAAGCCTTCGACATCGATCTTGATAAAGCAGGGCAGCCCAAAACGCGCGATGAGCTGGTCCATCGTGGTCACCTCGACGCGCAGCGTCTGCTCCCAGGCGATGCGCTGAAAGCCCGGGTTATGCGTGCCTATGTGGCTGCGCCACTCATGGGCCAGGGTAGAGAGCGTAGGGTTGGCGGTGCTGATCGCGATATCGGCGTAGCCCGCCTCGGGGCCAGCAGCCAGCGAGAGCAAGGTGATATCGTCATGTCTGAGTACGCGTCGAAACCACTTGGCCAGTGTTGGCTGAGGCTCGAGGGCCACGACTCTGGCGCCCAACGCTCGAAATGCTGCGCTGCGATCACCCAGATGCGCGCCGATATCAAACGCCACGTCGCCTGGCGTTATGAAAGGGTGATAGAGGCGCCTTAGCCCTTTTTGACGGCCAGGGCGCCAGTAGACGATGAGTGAACGCGCCACGCCGCCGGTGCTTTTGAGCCTTTGCAGCAGCGAGTGCGCCATCAATGGGGCTCTTTGGCCGAGTCGTCGACGGTGGGCTGCTTGTCGAATCGACGAAACGACTGGCAGGGCATATCCCCCAAAAGTTCGCAAGGCAAGGGGTACGTGGCACCCTCGAGCGGCGTGTCCTGGACGTATTCATCGCCGCTTCGCGCGCCCAGGGCGGCGAAGTCGTTCAAAAGCGCGGGTTTGAAAGTAATGCTGGGGGTTTTCAGTAGCCCCAGGCGGTGGCTGATGACCCCGCCCCAGGTACCGCTGCTTGAATACTTGACGATCGGCGCGGCGGCGATCAACCCAAACCAGGCCGGGGCCAGCCAGGCAAACGCATGAGGCGAGAAGAGATACATCACTCCGGCCCAGGCGACACCGCATACCGTCATCCAGCCGGTATGCCACCAGGCCTCGTGCCAGGCAAGTGAGCGCTCACCCCGATGCTGGGTTTGCCAGTCAACAGAGCGGCCCAGCAGTACATTGAAGATGAAAAGGCTGTGCCAGGCCATCATCAGCGGTGCGATGAGGGCGGCGAAGAGCAGTTCGACCAGCACGCTGACGACGAGCTTGAAGCGCCCACCAAAGGCCCTGGGGGACTGCACGAGGGTCAGCAGTAACCCCAAAAGCTTGGGAGCGAGCAGCATGAAAAGCGTGACCGATAAAAGCCCAAGAGAGAGGGGTTTGGGTAGGGCATGGCCCGGGGTGGCGGTCATGGCCTGAACGCATACCAAAAGGCTGGTGCACACCAAAAGCCCCAGCCACACCACCGATGAGAGATAGGCGAAGGCGCCGAATAGAAAATGCAGGCGGCTGATCGGGTGAAAACCGGCGCCGGTCAACAGGCGAAGGTGCTGCAAATTGCCCTGGAGCCAACGTCGGTCGCGTTTGGCAAAGTCTAAAAGGTTACTGGGCATCGCCTCGAAGCTGTTGTGATTCGCGCCGGTAGGCGGCGCCTGGGACGAGACGGCGGTGGTTGCGCCGGTATCCAGCAATACTTTCCAGCCGCCGCGCTTCAAAAGCGCGGCTTCCACGAAATCGTGGCTCAATAGTTCGCCCCCCAGGGGCGCCTTGCCCGGTAGGGCAGGCAGCCCCGCATGCGCCATAAAGGCACGGGTGCGAATGATGGCGTTATGCCCCCAGTAGTTGGCCGCGTCTCCTTGCCAAAAGCTTTGTCCGGCGGCCAGCATCGGGCTATAAAGAGCCGAGGCCAACTGTAAACATCGGCCAAAAAGCGTGTGCTGGCCAACGGGAATGGGAACCGTCTGAATGAGACCGACATTGGGCTCACGCTGCATGCGATGCACCATGTGCAAAAGCGTGGCGCCACTCATCAGGCTGTCGGCATCGAGTACCACCATGAAGTCATAGCGTCGCCCCCAGCGCCGGCAGAACTCGGCGATGTTGCCCGCCTTGCGCCCCTGGTTGTTTTCGCGGCGGCGGTAGTAGACGTTGATTTGCCCGGCCAGGCGTTGTTGTAACGCCGCGACGTGGGCCGCCTCTTCCTCGGCCTGGGACGCATCTCGCGTATCGCTTAAAATGAAGACGTCGAAGTGTGGATGAAGCTTGTTTTCGCCGCTTTCAACTGTTCCGTCCTGGGCGTTGGCTTGACCCAAAAGCGAGCGACAGGTGGCTTCGAGACCGGCAATGGTCGGAATCGGCGGCTCGGCGTAGATCGGCATCACCAGGGCGGTTTTACTGACCAGCCGGTAGGCGTTCGGCGGGGCCGGGCGCTGACGACGAAGTGTCAGCGGGTCCAGGCGAAGCGCGCAGATGACGAAGCCACACACCGCTCCCCAAAAGGCCATGGCGATCCAGCCAAAGGTAAGCACGAACAGTGTCAGCAGTGCGATTTGCCAGCCCAGGGCTAAATCGGCGACGACCCGTGCCATTGCCCAAAAGCCCAGCGCACTCGAAGCAAGCACCGCAAAGGCGTAAAAGGCGCGGCGACTTCCAAGCCAGGGGATACGAACATCGGTATTGGGTTGTTCAGACATCGGGGTACCACACGTAATTCCAGGTTTCGCTAATCGGTGCACCGTTCAATTCAAGCCGTAAACGGATGTCGGTGGCGGCATCGGTCGGGATACGGAAGCTGGCGCGCCACCGGTTATCGGGCAGTGCCAATACGTGCGATTCGCTCACATCGCCGTTGTTGGTCTCGATAAACAGTTCGATGTCCGCGTCCTCGCTCAAGCCATCGAGCTCACCACCCTCGAAATCCACGATGAACTGGCGCTCCTCGCGCACGGCGCTCGCTTTCGTAATACCCACTTGGCCCTGGCGGGTGCGAAAAACCCGGGCCTGGGTGTTGGCTTCGGGCACGTCGTCGAGGGTGTAGGTGCGATAGTGCAGCGTGCGCGATTCGCCGGCGTTCAATGGCGCGTCCGCCACCCAGTACGCGACGATATTGTCGTGGGTTTCATCCGGGGTCGAGATCTCGATCAGTTCCACATGGCCCGCGCCCCACGCTTGCAGCGGCTCCACCCATTGGCTCGGCCGGCGGTGGTATTGCGCCTCCATATCCAGGTAGCGGTCGAAGTCGCGTTCGCGCTGCATCAGACCAAACCCCGCCGGCCCCTCGTCACTGAACTGGGAAAGGCGTAGCGTGTCCGGATTGCTGAGTGGGCGCCATACCCACTCGCCGCCGCCGGTATGCAGTAAAAGGCCGTCGGAGTCGTGCACCTGGGGGCGAAAGTCGTCGGGCGGATTCGATGTGACCTCGCCGAAGGCGAACATGCTGGTGAGCGGTGCGACGCCAAGTTTATCGATATCGTCGCGGGCGAAAAGCTCGGCCTCGATCTCCAGGTGGGTTTGCTCCCCCGGGGTGAGCGTAAAGCGATAGGCGCCGCTTAGCGAAGGGCTATCCATCAGCGCTAAAAAGGTCAGGGTGGTGTCGCCTTCATCGGGTTTGAAGAACCAGAATTCGCGAAACTCGGGAAACTCCTCCTGTTCACCGGCGGCGGTGTCGATGGCAAGCCCCCGCGCCGAGAGCCCATAGCCCTGGTCGCGTCCTGCCAAGCGAAAATAGCTGGCGCCCAAAAAGACCGCGACCTCGTCGTGATACGCTTCGCTATTGAGCGGGTAATGCAGGCGAAACCCCGCGTGGTCGCTACCGGACAGGTCGTCTTCCAACAGTGCTTGAGCTTCACCCTCGTAGATATAATCGTCACTGGTAAAGCGCAGCCGCTCGACGTTGTCACCGTCGATGACGTTGAGTTTGACTGGATGTAAAAACAAAAATCCGCTATGAAAAAGCTGCAGTGAAAATGAATCGTTTCCGCGCCAGTAGGCACGCTCGGGATCAAAGCGAATCTGGCGGTAGGCATCGTAGCTTAAGTTCTTCAAGGCACTAGAGAGGCGCGGCTTCGGCGGCTCGTAAGGCGCTGCGGCCAGGGTTTCAGCGCGTGCGATCACATCGTCGAACAGGGCGTCGCTTGCTTGAACAAGCGGGGCATTAACCACGCCCAACGCCACGATCCATTTCGCGCCAAGGCGACCTTTCATGAGTGAGTTCCCTTCGTATAAAGGCCTGATTAATCGAAAGCCAGGCTTTAAATGTATTTTATTGCTATAGGAGGGCCTGGTGTTTTGACTACCACTATTTTGCCAAGCACAGTTCCGTTATCCTTGAATTTCAAACCTCTATATTAGATTGACGATTAATGTCCGTCCGGTCAACGCAGCGTTAACTATACGGTGTTACGGCCTTTCTCGCCTAAAAGGTTTTTTCAGGGTGTCGACCTATTCATGCTCCGCTTTTTAATCGCAGCTCTAGCGCTTAATTTTCTGCTCGTCGCGCCCCTGTGGTGGCGTTTCGAGGCTCCCGGTGTAGTGCTCATTGCGCTGGAAGCGTGGGTTCTGGCCCCGTTACTGATGCTGATGCCGGTAGGGCGTGTGCGCCGCTTGCTGATGGTGCTCATCGTCGGCTGGGCAGGGCTTGTCAGCGCTGCCAACCTGGGCGGCGCCGCTACCCATACGGCGTTTGGCCGCTCGCTCAACCTGTATCTCGATGTTCCGCTGCTGCGCTCTATTTATCATCTGCTAGTAGGTAATGTAGGCCAGTTGGCCGCAGTTTTCATAATGCTGCTGGGCGGGTTCGTCTTTTTGGGCGTGCTCGTTTTGGTGGGCTGGTTGCTTTCACCCAAGCGTTCGCTTGCGTCACGGCGCCTGCCGGGGCTTCTCGCCCTGGGGGTTGGGGTAGGCGCGCTCGTGCTTGGTGTATTGACGTATAACGGCCACCGGGTGCTGGCGAATTCAGCGCTGCCGATGGTCGATGTCACGGGTTTTCAGGCCGAGCAGATAGCCGCCACGCATCGGGCGCGGCAGGCCTTCGAAGACCAGCTCGAGCAGGCGCCGCTCGAGGCGCAGCCACTGCCGGGTCTTTCCGGGCGTAACGTGCTGCTAACGTTCATCGAATCCTACGGGGTGACGGCGCTCGACGACCCGCGCTATGGCGCGCTCATTCAGACAACGCTCGAGGAAATGGAGGAGCGCTTGCAGGCGCGTGATATCGGCGTGGTCTCCGGTCTTTTAGAGGCGCCGATCCGTGGCGGCCAGTCCTGGCTTGCTCACGCCAGCGTGTTGAGCGGGCGATGGATCGATAACCAGCTCTGGTATCGGCTCATGCTGGATAGCGGCCACTCCACCTTGGTGGACGATTTCCACGCGACCGGACAGCGCTCGCTCACCGTCATGCCGGCCATTACGCTTGCCTGGCCCGAGGGCGTCGCCTACGGGTTCGAAGAGATCAAAACCGCGCGCAATATTCCCTACGCCGGGCCGATGCTCAACTGGGTGACCATGCCCGATCAGTTCACCCTGGATTACGTCGCCCGCACCCAGCTCGACGATGCCCCGCTTTTCGCCCAAATCACGCTCATTTCGAGCCATGCCCCCTGGACACCGATACTGCCCGTGCTCGAGAACTGGTCGATGATTGGCGACGGTGGGATTTTCACCCCTTGGGAAAACGCTGCCGACCCGCCCGAGGTGCTCTGGCAGGATCTGGAGCGTATTCGCGACCACTACGGCTGGTCGGTGGATTATTCGGTCAAAACCACCGGGCGCTTTGCCGAGCGCGTGGTGGACGACGACACGCTCTTGATCGTTCTCGGTGACCACCAAGCGGCGCCGCTGATCACCGGCGAAGAGGCGAGTGCGGCGGTGCCGGTGCACGTTTTCAGCAAGGATCCGGCGCTGCTGGACGCCTTTCGTGCCCGCGGCTTTATCGATGGCACCCTTCCGCCGCTCGATGATCCCTTTAGCGCACCGCGAATGAGCGAGCTGCGTCACTGGTTGCAGGAAGATTTCGGCGCGCCGGCGCCTTGAGCAGGGTTAGCGGGTGTGGCGGGTATCAGTAAAGGCGATATTGCTTGACGTTTTTAAGGCCCTGGGCCTCTTCGACGACCTTGCGATAGCGCTTGTACTCCCACTGATACTGCTCCGGGGCGAGCGCAATCGAGGCTTCGACACTTGCGTTGACGCCGGTGGCCGACGTGACGTCCTCTTCACTGTAGACGCGCTCGTCGGCATCCAAAAAGTGGATCACGAAGCCCTTGCCCGGCACGCGAAGCGCTACGCCGGTAACGACGCGCGCCTGGGTGCGCACAACGAGCTTGGGTAGCAGGGTCGCGGTGTAGGCCGGCCGGCCGAAAAACGGCGCGAAAACGCCGCTGCCCCAGTTGGGTTCCTGGTCGGGCAGGATACCGATCGCCTCACTGCGTTTGAGCGCCTTCAATAGGGCCGCCACGCCGCGCGGGTTAGTGGGTACCAGGCTTGCGCCCATGCGCTCGCGGCCGTGGCGAATGATCGGCTCCAGATCGTTGATCTTGGGGGGCTCGTACATGGCAGTGAAGGGAAAGTGGCTGGAGAGCCAGAAGTTGAGCACTTCCCAGTTGCCAAAGTGGGGGGCGAGTACGATTACGCCACGCCCCTCGGCTCGGGCACTGTCCAACTTGTCGCGGCCGTGCACCTCGACGATCGATGCGGCGACTCTTTCCGGCGCGGCCATCCACGCGAAGCCAAGCTCCAGCATGGTGGCCGTGGAGTGCTTGAGACTCTGTTTGGCGAGGTGCTTTTGCTCTTTGGCCGTAGCAGAAGGGTAGACCTCGTTGAGGTTGAGCTCGGTGACGCGGCGCTCACGCTTGCTAAAACGGTAAACCTGAGGGCCGAGCAGCGACGCCACGCGCCAGAGGGTCGTCAAGCGCCGCCGGGAAAGAGTCTTCCATAGCCAAGCGATCACGCGCGCCTGTAGCGCCCCGCGCCGCGTACCGCGATCCTCGTCCTGCATGGATCAGATGAGCCAGGTATCGACATTGGAAGGCGCGCGTCCTTCTTGCAGCGCCTTGAAACCGACGACAATGCGGACGATCATCCAGACCGCGAGTAGTACTAACATGAGTATGCCGATGACAAATAAGAACAAGAATAATGAGATGACACTGTAAACCATGCCGATCCAGAAGGTACGGATTTGATAGCGGTAGTGTTCATCGAGCCATTCGGGGCCTTTGCCGCGATAGACATAAGCAATGATCAGCCCCACCAGCATCGTAAAACCACCGGTGACGTAACCGGCGAGATAAAGGGCATAGTTCACCATGACGAAGGTGGTGTCGGGCTTCTTGGCGACGCTGCCTGTCTGTGCTTCGCTGCCTACGACATCGCCGTTCAGTGGGGTGTTGTCATCTTGCATGGGTACTCCTGTTGTTACAAATGTTTTTACAAACAATGGTGTCCAGCATCTCGGCGATGTGGTTTGAAGGCGCTATGATAGCGCGAATGACAACCGGTATCATCGGTGGAGAGTAACTTTTTCTTAGCCTTCTCGGTTCAACGTCCCAGCGGGCGGCAGATTTCCAGCAGGTTGCCGTCCGGATCGCGCAGATACACCGACTCGATCGTGCTACTCGCTCCTTGGCGCTGTACCGGGCCAAGCTCTATCTCGACGGAAAGCGCCTCGAGGTGGTCGATGAACTCCTCCAGCGGCAGTTGGCAGCGCAGGCACAAGTCCAGGCTGCCCGGCGTGGGCGTAGCGGAAATCGGCGCGATATCGGTATCCGTTTGATGCAGGCGAAGCGCGGTATCGCCCAGCATCAGGTCCACCCGCTGGGCGTCGCGGTAGCGCACGTCGAGCCCGAGCACGCGGGAGTAGAAATCCACGGCGCGGCCCATGTCGGTTACGGTTACTACTAAATGGTCCAGGCCTGTCAGCATGCCACCTTCCTTAATACGTTCCTGAAAAGATTATCGTGATCCAGGGCTTTCTTGATCAGTACCCAGGATGATACGCCAGCCTGGTCGCTGAGTGTCAGTTAATCATTGGCCGGCGAGCCAGGTAGTACTTGCACCCTTGCAATATTACCGTAAACGCCGCGTCGGAGTGGATAAAGGACGGGCTCTCTCAGCCGATAGTTAACATGCGATATAAAAAGCGTTGACTTTAAAGCGCCGAGCGCAATAATTGCGCGCCCGTTTTCTTGCCCTGTGTGTGTACCGGCAAAGAAACGGCCGGTACGGTACTCAATACCATTATGGCAAGGCAAGGTGAGGTGGGCATGTCGCGGCAACTGTTGGCTATGGCGCTTGCGCCGTTATTAGGGCTTTTCATTCTGGGGATCGGCAACGGCTTTTTGGCCACGCTGATCACCCTTCGCCTGGACGCGGCGGGCGAATCCGCGACGCTGATCGGTGTCGTGTCGTCGGCCTACTTCATTGGTCTGGCGTTTGGCGCCATGTTCAACGACCGGCTGCTGGTGCGCATTGGCCATATTCGCGCTTATGGCAGCTTCGCCTCGCTGGTCGCCGTAACCGTTTTGCTGCAAGGGCTTTTCTTCGACCCCTGGGCATGGTTCGTGCTGCGTTTGATCGGCGGCTGGGCCACGGTGGGCGTCTACCTGGTCATCGAGAGCTGGCTTTTGAGCGCTGGCGATCAAAAGGTGCGCGGCCGGCTGCTCGCCCTTTATATGATTTCGCTCTACGCCGCCGGGGTGGTGGGCCAGCTTCTTTTAGGCGTGACCAACGCCATGGGCGTGACCGCGCCTTTCATGGTGATCGGTATGCTGGCGTCGCTTTCGGTGTTGCCCATGGCGATGATTCCCCGCGTCTCCCCCTTGATCGAACACGCCGAACCGCTGCCGCCGCACCGGCTGATTACCATGACCCCCACGGGCGTGGTGGGTAGCCTTGGCTCGGGCATGGTGGTGGCCGCTGCCTACTCGCTTTTACCGCTTTACCTGCAACGCATCGGCATGAGTGTGGGCCAGGTCGGCCAGATGATGGCCGTGTTGATCCTCGGAGCGATGCTGCTTCAATACCCCATTGGTCGTTGGTCAGACCGTCACGACCGGCAAATGGTGCTGATAGGTATCAGCGCGTTCTGTATCGTGATTTCCGGTGCGATGCTCTGGCTGACGCTTTCGACCCCTGTGCTGGCCGTATTGTTGTTTTTGCTCGGCGGTGGTGTGTTCGCCTTCTACCCGGTGGCCGTGAGCCACGCCGCCGACCGGGCGCCCGCCGGCGCTTTGGTGCGCATGAGCCAAGGGCTTTTGCTGATCAACTCCATCGGCGCGACCTTGAGCCCGCTACTGATTTCCCCGGTGATGACGTCTGTTGGCGACGCCGGGCTTTTCTGGGCGTTCGGCGCCATGAGCCTGTTCTTTTTGCTGTTCTTTGGCTGGCGGCGAAGCGTGCGCCCGGCACCGCTACCGGTGGCGCCGTTTACCGCAACAGCGCCGATGTCCAGCGCTGGCGCCGAGCTGATCGTCACCGAGGAGCTGGTTCAAGGGGCGCTGGAGCACGAGCACCTGGAGGACCTCTCCCAGGTCGTTCCGGAGGTGGGCGTGGCGGAGCCGATGGTGGGCCCGCCGGCCGAGGACGAAGCGCACATTACCTACTACGACGATGTCGAGAGCGTTCATCGCCCCCAGGTGCCGACGCTTTAAGCCAGTAAAGGGCACCGGTGAATCCAGAGTGTGTGATACCTTGGGCGAATAGTGTGCAAACGCTCGTTTGACTACCATGCTGTAGTTAACGATTACGCGTTTTCAAACGTTACTTCACCTGGGTTGAGGGGTTGCCATGAAGGATTATGTCGCGCCGGTTCGCGATCTGCGCTTTGTACTCGAAGAGATGCTGGCGCATCGTTCGCTGGCGTTGCCCGGCTTTGAAGAGGCCACGCCGGATCTGGTCGAAGCCGTCCTCGAAGAGGCCGCTAAACTGGCCGGCGATGTCTGGGGCCCACTAAATCGCGTAGGCGACCAGCAGGGCGCCACGCGCCAATCGGACGGCAGTGTCACCACGCCTGAAGGCTTTGCCAGCGCCTACCAGGCCTACGTTGAAGGTGGCTGGAACGGCATCGGCGTGCGTGAAGCGCTGGGCGGCCAGAACCTGCCTGAAGTCGTGGCCAGTGCGGTGCAGGAAATGCTTCACGGCGCCAATATGGCACTGGGTCTATGCCCCATGCTCACCGCCGGCGCGATCGAGGCCCTGGCCCACCACGGAAGCGACGCGCTCAAGGCGACCTACCTGCCCCACCTGGTCGAAGGGCGCTGGACCGGCACGATGAACCTGACCGAGTCTCAGGCCGGGTCGGATCTTTCCAAGGTGCGCACCAAAGCCGTTCCCGAAGGCGATCACTACCGTATCAGCGGCCAGAAAATCTACATCACCTGGGGTGAGCACGACGCCGCGGAAAACATCATTCACCTGGTGCTGGCCCGCAAACCCGATGCGCCGGAAGGCAACAAGGGCATTTCACTGTTTTTGGTGCCCAAATTTCTCGTCAATGACGATGGCTCGCTCGGTGAGCGTAACGACGTCACCTGCGCCTCCATCGAGCACAAGCTCGGCATTCACGGCTCGCCGACCTGCACGCTCAGCTTCGGCGAGCAGGGCGGGGCGATTGGCTACCTGGTGGGTGAAGAGGGGCGCGGGCTCAACCATATGTTCACCATGATGAACGAAGCGCGCCACAAGGTCGGCATTCAGGGCATTGGCGTGGCAGAACGTGCCTGCCAACACGCCGCGGATTACGCCCAGGAACGCGTTCAGGGGCGCCTTTCCAGCGCCCGCGGCGGCAAGGAGTCCACGATTAGCGAGCACCTGGACGTCAAGCGCATGCTGCTCTCCATGCGCGCGCGTACCGATGCGCTAAGGGCGTTGGCACTTTACTGCGCCGGCCAGCTCGATATTGCACGCCGCAGCGATACGCCCGCCGAGCGCGAGTCCGCCCAGGCGCTGATCGACGTTTTGATTCCCATCGTCAAAAGCTTCTCGACCGACCAGGCGGTGGATATCGCTTCCCTGGGCATTCAGGTGCACGGCGGCATGGGCTACGTGGAGGAGACCGGGGCGGCCCAGCTTTTGCGCGACGTGCGCATCGCGCCCATTTACGAAGGCACCAACGGTATTCAGGCGCTAGACCTGGCCGGGCGCAAGCTCCAGCGCGATGACGGCTCAGCGCTTACGCGCTTGATCGAGCGCGTCGAGCAAACCGCCAGCGCCTTGGGCGATGACGCGAGCCTGGCGCATCTGGGTGAAGCGCTCGGCCAGGGCGCCCAGGATCTGCGCGCGGCGATGGCCATCGTGCTCGAGCAGGGCAAGGATTTGGATTGCGGTGTCGATGCGGTTCAGGCCTACGCCACGCCGTTTCTGAACCTGGCCGGGCACGTCTTCTGCGCCTGGCAGATGGGCGAGGCGGCGCTTGCCGCTACCCGTGCGCAAAGTAGCGATTCGTTCTACAAGGCCAAGCTTGCCAGCGCGCATTTCGTCATTACCCAATGGCTGCCGGTCGGTCGGGCCCAGCGCGCAGTGATCGAAGCGGGCTATGAGTGCCTGATGGATGTCGATGGCGACCCATCCTGATCCCTAATAAAAAAGGAGCCAACATGAGCGAACAGGTAATTGAAAAAAACGACAACGACGGCGTCGTAACACTGACGATCAACCGGCCCAAGGCGCTGAACGCGCTCAATGGCGAGGTGCTCGACGCGCTTGCAACGCACCTTGACGCCCTCGAGCGCCAGACCAACCTTCGCCTGGTGCTGCTCACCGGCGCCGGGGAGAAGTCCTTCGTAGCCGGGGCGGATATTACCGAGATGCGCAACAAGGACCCGGAGCAGGCGCGTGCGTTCGCCAAACAGGCGCTGGGGACCATTAAGCGTCTTGAAACGCTGCCGGTACCGGTCGTGGCGCTGGTCAACGGGTTCTGTTTGGGCGGCGGCTGTGAACTGGCGCTGGCCTGCGACTGGGCGGTGGCAAGCGATAACGCCGTGTTCGGCCAGCCCGAGGTATTACTAGGCGTGATTCCAGGCTTTGGCGGCACCCAGCGTCTGCCGCGCCGGGTCGGCCCCGCCCTGGCGATGGACCTGGTCACCACCGGGCGCAAGATCGACGCCCAGGAAGCGCTGCGTATCGGCCTGGTCAATCGCGTCATGCCCCAGGCGGAGCTTGCAAACTACGCCGATGAACTCACCCAACAGCTCAAGGGCAACGGCCGCCAGTCGGTGCGCGCCGCCAAACAGGCGGTGCACGACGGCATGGACCAGGACCTGGACAGCGCCCTGGCGCTGGAAACGAGCCTGTTCGCCCTCTGCTTTGCCGGCGCCGAGCAACAAGAAGGCATGAGCGCCTTCGTCGAAAAACGCCCCGCAAAGTTCTAATTACATTGTTCTAATTACATTGTTTTCATTTCATTAACGCTCGCACCGTTATTAAGGGGTGGCCCAAGGGTCACCCCTCTTTTATGCTCGAAGGCTCTCTCATTAAATGCGTGGTGCTGCGATGTACGATCTTCATATCGCCAATAAAAACTACTCCTCCTGGTCGCTTCGTCCTTGGGTGTTAATGACGGCCCTGAACATCCCCTTTAACGAACACGTTACGCCGTTTGAAGGCGGTGCGGGGGAGAGCCACGACAGTTTCATTCGCTTCTCGCCCTCGGCAATGGTGCCTTGCCTGGTGGCCGCTGATGACGAGGCGGGCCCGGTGTGGGACTCGCTGGCGATTATCGAGTATTTGGCCGAGGTTCATCTTGGCGTGTGGCCGGAAAACCGCGCCGCCCGCGCCTGGGCACGCTCGGCAAGCGCTGAAATGCACAGCGGTTTTGGGGCGCTGCGCGGCGAGTGCCCGATGAACTGTGGGGTGCGCGTTAAGCCAAACGCTTTTTCAGCGGCGCTGGAAAAGGATCTGACGCGCCTGGATGCGCTGTGGCAAGAGGGACTCGAGCGTTTTGGAGGCCCCTTTTTAGCCAGTGAGCAGTTTAGCGGCGTCGATGCTTTCTTCGCCCCGGTCGCGTTTCGCGTACAGACATTCGGATTACCGCTAAGCGAGCGCTCGCGCGGATACGTCGATCGCTTGCTGGCGCTTCCCGCCATGCGGGCCTGGTATGAAGAGGCGTTAGCGGAAGCTTGGCGCGAGCCTAATCATGAGAAAGACACACTCGCGAACGCCACTTTATTAAACGATGAGCGTAGCAAGGCATAATGAAGAGGCGGGCAGCGGCCCGCCTCTGGTAGGCAAACGGTTTTAAAACAACAGGAAAATCAGGTAGGCGAAAATAAAGCCGACCAGCGATTCAAGTGCTTGCTGGACCGTCCAGGTCTTGAGCGTGGTTTTGACATCCATACCCAGCAGTCGACCGACCAGCCAGAAGCCCGAGTCGTTGACGTGGCCGGCAAATACCGAGCCCGCCGCGGTGGCGATGGTGATGGCGACGACCTGCATATCCGTGAAGCCTCCTCCGATGACGGCGGGGGCCATCAGACCCGCCGCGGTGACCAGTGCGACCGTGGCCGAGCCCTGCGCCAGGCGCATGATGACGGCGATTACGTAGGCCGCCACGATCACCGGCAGCCCCAGGTCACTGAGCGAGCCGGAGAGCGCATCGCCAATGCCCGAGGCGCGCAGAACGCCGCCGAACATGCCGCCAGCCCCGGTGATGAGCACCACCGAGCAGATCGGCCCCAGCGACGAATCCAGCACTTTTTCGAGCGCATTGCCCTCCACGCCGCGGCGGTGCCCCAGTACCAGCATGGCGACCAGCGTCGAGATCAAAAGCGCCACGGGCGTGCTGCCAAGGGCGCGTAACAGCTGAAACCACGCCTGGCCGCTGTCGACCGCGCCGAGTGAGCGCAGGAAGTCGAGGCCGGTATTCATGAAGATCAGCAGTAGCGGCAGCAGCAGCATGAAGAGGATCGTGCCTACTGCCGGCGGGTTGGTAATCTCTTCATCCTTGACCTCCCCAAAAAGCGCCTTGCCTAGCGGGAAAGGGTGACGTTTGGCAACGATTTTGCCCCACATATAGCCGGACACCCACCAAAGCGGCAAGGCGATGACCACCCCGGTAAGCATCAAAAGCCCCAGATTGGCGTCGTAGTACTCGGCGGCGCTGACCGGGCCCGGGTGCGGGGGGAGGAACACGTGCATCACCGAAAACGCCGCGGCGGCGGGCATGGCGTAAAGTAGAATTGGACCGCCCAGTTTACGCGCGACGGCGAAGATGATTGGCAGCATGACGATCAAGCCGGCATCGAAGAAAATCGGAAACCCCATCAGCAGCGATGCGATGCCCAGCGCCAGGGGAGCGCGCTGCTCGCCGAACAGCTCGATCATCTTGTCGGCCAGCACGCGCGCCCCGCCAGAGTGCTCCACCAGCTTGCCAAGCATGGCGCCAAGGCCCACCAGCAGCGCCACGGCGCCAAGCGTTCCCCCGAAGCTGTCGACCAGGGTGGGCACGATGGCATCAAATGGGATGTTGGTCGCAAGGGCGGTGAGAAAGCTGATGACGATCAAGGCCAAAAAGGCGTGTACCTTGAACCTGATGATCAGCAGCAGAAGTAGCAAAACGGCTACTGCGGCAATTCCCAGCAAGGGGCCCGCCGACATCGTTTGCGTCCATCCATCCATGAGCGTGCTCCAGGGTCAGTTGTATTGGGCCATCGGCAGGTAAATGTTATCGGTAACATTGTGGTGTTTGCATGGTAGAGCATGACCCCGGACACGAAACACTCGACCTTGGTTTAATACCTCCCGTATAAAGCGACCCATGGTTTGCGCGCGCCATGCCTGGAAGCGGCGCGAGGGCGGCGCAAATCCGTTACACTAACGGCCACATTAAACCGGACGACCTCAATGGCTTTAAGCGCGACCCCCTATAAAGTGGATCTGAACCTGACCGACCTGGACCGCAACGTATTCGAAACGCTGCGTTTCACCGTGGCCCGGCATCCTTCCGAAACCGAAGAGCGTCTGTGCGCACGCCTTTTAGCGTTTGTTCTCTGGTATAGCGAAGCGCTCGGTTTTGGCCGCGGGCTTTCCGACGTAGACGAACCGGCGCTTTGGGAGAAGAGCCTGGATGGCCGCGTGCTTCACTGGATCGAGGTAGGCCAGCCCGACGCCGAGCGCCTGACCTGGTGCTCGCGCCGCGCCGAGCGCGTTTCGCTGCTCGCCTACGGGCGAACCGACCAGTGGGAGGCAAAGGTCTTGCCAGGCGTTGCCTCGCTCAAGAATCTACACGTGGCGAGCTTGCCCGAGTCGGCCCTTGCGGCCGTGGCCACCGACCTTCCCCGAGCGATCAACTGGGCTATAATGATCAGTGATGGCTCACTATTTGTGACCGACGACGCCGGGCAGCACGAAGTCACCCCGAACTGGCTGATTCGCGAGCGCTAAGACGCCGCTTGTATCGCTATCACGCTCAATGGATTGACGCGGGCCTGGAATCATCGAAGGGAAAAGTGCGCGCGCTAAATAAATTTTTAGTAGCATACAGCCAAAAATGTATATAAGCGTCTACGCTTACCGGGTCCCCGAACGCCTCAAGGAACGAAACATGAACGTATCTTCTGCCAAACGGCGGAACGCCTTTGCTATTGCCGCTTCGTTTTTGCTGCTCTCACCGCTCGCCGCGGCCAGCGACAGCGACTTTACGCTCAAGGTCGAAAACGACGGCCTCGCCAGTAGCGACGACAACCATTTTACCAGCGGTTTCGAGCTCAACTACGGTTACACCCCGGACAACGAAAGCTGGACTCAGCGCATGGCTACCGCCTTGCCCGATGCCGTCATCGGTCGGGCCGACCAGGTGGCGTTTCGGCTGGTGCATCAGATCTATACGCCGGAACTGATCGAAGTACCCACGCTGATCGAGGATGACCGACCTTATGCCGGTTTGGTATTTGGTGGCATGTCGTTTTACGAAGACACACCCAT
Organism: Vreelandella mediterranea; assembly: GCF_970647075.1. Lineage (NCBI taxonomy): Bacteria > Pseudomonadati > Pseudomonadota > Gammaproteobacteria > Oceanospirillales > Halomonadaceae > Vreelandella > Vreelandella mediterranea. Next base: position 951,313 of record NZ_OZ310198.1, read on the forward strand.
TACCCAGAACATTACTCGGGCTACGGATCTGCACCTGGACGTAGGCCTGGTAGGGCCGTCCTCCCAGGCCGATAGCATTCAGCGCGAAGTGCATAGCATCACCGATAGCGACCGGCCGCGGGGCTGGGACAACCAGCTAAGCGATGAGCCGATCGCCAACGCGACCCTGCGCCGCCAGTGGTGGATCGACATGCCGCTGGCCGGCAAGCAGTTCGCCCACGGCCCGAGCCTGGGCGCGGCGCTGGGTAACCTTTATACCTACGCAAGTGCGGGCTACGGCGTGCGCTGGGGCGATGACGCCAGTGGCGTGCCCACGATTACGCCTAACCCCGGCAATCGCGGGCAGTTTGAAAGCACCCACGGCTGGCAGTGGTACCTGTTTGCCAACGTGGACGGCTACTACATGGCGCATAACCTGACCCTGGACGGCAACGTTTTCTCGTCGAGCCACTCGGTTGATCGCAAGGAGTGGGTGGCCGACGCCTCCGCCGGGCTGGCGCTGGCCTACGACGACTGGCAGGTCAACTACACCGCGCTCAAGCGTACCCGGGAGTTCGACGGTCAGGAGAGCCACGACACCATTGGTTCGATCACGCTGACCAAGCGTTTCTAGGTCGTTGAAGCGTCGTCAACGCCGTATCTGACGAGGGCCGTTGTATGCCAAAAGCGCCATTTCCTCATACCCCGGATGGCCGCTACTTCGTGGCCAAAAACCGGCTATGGCGGTGCACCGACCCGCGCCTTGACGAGGACGAAGAGCAAAAGCACGTCAACGCCTTGATGAAGGCGCGCCGCGCGGTCAAAACCGCCAAGGACCAAAACGACGAGCAGGCGTTGAAAAAAGCCCGGGCCGACGTGCAAAGCGCCAAGGAGGCGCTGGGCGAACGTGGCCCGGTCTGGTGGGACGACGGCGCGCCGGACGAGAACGAGCGCGCCCCTAAAAACAGCTCCTACGCCGAGTGGTGGAGTGAGTACCAAAAGCGCCATGCCGGCCCACAATGAGTCCGAAGTAATCCCCGCTGACGGTCCTGGATCGAGTGACTACACTCAACGTCCATGAATCGAAAACGGCGGCGTATTACGTATGGACATGATGTTTTTTAGCGGTTGGGAAAGCCTGGTACGCACGCTGGTGGTGGGTGTGCTGGCCTACTTCGTACTGATCGTCTTTTTGCGTATTTCGGGTAACCGTACGCTCTCCAAGATGAACGCCTTCGACATGATCGTGACGGTCGCGCTGGGCTCGACTCTTGCCACGGTGCTGCTCTCCAAGGACGTGGCCTTGGCCGAAGGCACGCTGGCCCTGGCCCTTCTGATTGCGCTTCAGTACCTGATTACCTGGCTCAGCGTGCGGGTGGGCTGGGTCAAGCGAGCGGTGACCGGCGAGCCACTGATGCTGCTCTATCACGGCGAGCTTTTGGTAGACGCGCTGTACAAGGCCCGGGTGACTGCCGACGAAGTACGCTCGGCGGTGCGCGCAAGCGGGCTTGCCCATATGAACGAGGCCGCGGCGGTCGTGCTGGAAACCGATGGTTCGCTCTCGGTGGTGACTAGCCAGGCTCCCGGCGAGCGCACGAGCCTTCAAGACGTTCGCGGTCCGCACTAAAGGCGCTAACATTTTGGTGGGTTCTCAACGCAAAACGGCCCTCTCGAGGGCCGTTTTGCTGTGCGATGGGTAAGCGGTCGACCCTTACACTTTATCCTGGGTCTTGTGTTCGAAGTCGCTGGCGTCGTGGCGCTCGTGAAGCTGCTCGCTCTCATCGCCCCAGGTCTTGTTGACCATGCGGCCACGCTTGACCGCCGGGCGCTCGTCGAGCTCCTCGGCCCAGCGAATCACGTTTTTGTAAGTCTGCGCCTGGAGGAACTCCGCCGCTTCGTAGACCCGGTTTTTCACCAGTGCCCCGTACCAAGGGTAAATCGCCATGTCGGCGATGGTGTACTCGTCACCGGCCATGTAGCGGTGGTCGGCCAGGTGGCGGTCGAGTACGTCGAGCTGGCGCTTCACTTCCATGGTGTAGCGATCGATCGGGTACTGATAGCTTTCCGGCGCGTAGGCGTAGAAGTGGCCGAAGCCGCCGCCCAGAAGTGGCGCGCTGCCCATCTGCCAGAAAAGCCAGGAGAGTGTTTCGGTACGCTTGGCCGGGTCAGTCGGCAAAAAGGCGTCGAACTTCTCGGCCAAGTACAGCAAGATCGAGCCCGACTCGAATACCCGCTGGGGCGGGGTAACGCTGTGATCCATCATCGCCGGAATCTTGGAGTTCGGGTTCACCTCCACGAAACCGCTGCCGAACTGATCGCCCTCGCCAATCTGAATAAGGTGGGCGTCATAATCGGCTGCCTTGATGCCCTTTTCTAAAAGCTCTTCGAGAAGGATGGTCACCTTGACACCGTTGGGCGTGGCCAGCGAATAAAGCTGAAGCGCATGCTTGCCAACCGGCAGCGGTTTTTCCTCCCGTGCGCCCGCCGTCGGGCGGTTGATATTCGCGAATTTGCCCCCGTTACCGGGTTCCCACTCCCAAACACGTGGCGGTGTGTAGCTATCGCTCATCAAAACGGCTCCTGGTCTTAACAATCGTCTTTAGCGCCACCTTTTTAATGAATGGCGCTCTCGAATATTAACATGCTCTAAACGTAGTCCCTCACCCATCATGAAGCTAGTGAAAACCCGCTATAGGACGTATATGCTTAATTAATTTGCAGCCAAACGGTCCAATTCAACAGATCCATTTCAACGGCGGGAGAGGCGATATGCGAACGATCGGTGTGCTGGGCGGTATGAGCTGGGAATCCACCCAAAGTTATTACAAAGCGCTGAACGAGGGGGTCAACGAGGCGCTCGGGGGCTTACACTCCGCCTCGATCGCCATGTTGAGTGTCGACTTTGCCGAGATCGAGGCGCTTCAGCGCGCAGGCGATTGGGACGGTGCAGGCAAGCACCTGGCCGAGGCGGCCAAACGGGTAGAGGGGGCCGGAGCAGGCTGTTTGCTGTTGGCCACCAACACCATGCACAAAGTCGCCCCGGCTATCGAACAGGCGATTCGAATTCCGCTTCTGCACATAGCGGACGCCACCGGCGAGCAGTGTCAAAAGGGCGGCATCAGCCGCGTAGGGCTTTTGGGCACGCGCTTTACCATGGAGCAGGATTTTTATAAGGCGCGCCTCAAGCAGCGCTACGGTATCGACGTGGTGATTCCCGATGAAGGTCAGCGCGAAAGCGTTCACCGGGTGATTTTCGAAGAGCTCTGCCGCGGCAAGATCTTTGATGCGTCCCGCCAACGCTATCTCGAAATCATCGATACTTTAAAGGTGCAGGGTGCTGAGGCCGTGGTGCTGGGCTGTACCGAGATTGCGCTGCTGGTCGACCAGACGCACACCCCCGTGCCGCTGTTTGATACGACCGCACTGCATGCGCAAAAAGCGGTGGCCTGGGCGCTCGAAGAGTAAACCGCCAGGCCCTGGACGTTAGTCGCAAGCGGCCTTTATTGCTTTGACACCGCCGAACCGGGTCGTTAGCCTTTCAAAAAACCGATGTTACCGGTAACAGTTGTCGTCGATACACCAAATCCGCTATTCATCAATCCGCTACTCCTCCGGCTTTGAAGCGGTAGAGCTTTAAAGCACGGAGTGCGCACCTGGAGAGAAACCAATGCCCGCTACTTCGTATCGTATTCTGGTCATGGGGGCCTCCGGGTGTGGTAAGTCCCTGGTCGGCCAGCACGTAGCCGCTTCGTTAGGGGCGCGGTTCATCGACGGCGACGACTATCATTCGCCCGCCAACGTGGCCAAGATGTCCAACGGTACGCCCCTCGATGACAGTGACCGCCAGGCGTGGCTGACGACGCTTTCAAAGCTATTTGCCAAGTATCGCCAGCAAGATGAAAGCGTGGTCATCGCCTGCTCCGGGCTCAAAAAGCGCTACCGGGAGCTTTTACGCGAGGGTGACCCGGGGCTCAATATTCTGTTTTTGGAAGGCAGCCAAGCGCTTTTGCGCGAGCGCCTGGAAACCCGCGAGGGCCACTTCTTCAAGGGCGACAACATGCTGGCAAGCCAACTGGCCGATTTGGAAGCGCCGGGAGAGGATGAAGCCGTCACCCTGTCGATTGCGCTGGCGCCGGGGGCGATCGTCGAGGGGTTCATCAGCCGTTTGGCCGAGCCGGCCTGATATTGGCGGTTTTCACACGCGGGATGGCGTCGTATGCTGGATCAGTGAACGCGCCAGACCAACGCTTACAAGGCCCGCCAGTGTGAAGAAAAAACGCCCTACGTTACAGGACATCGCCGAGCGCGTTGGCGCTACGAAAATGACCGTCAGTCGCTGCCTGCGCAATCCGCAAACCGTGTCCGAGGGGCTTCGCGAACGTATTTTTCATGCCGCGGAGCAGGTGGGCTATATACCCAACCGCGCCCCGGAGCTTTTATCCCGCGCCAAGAGCCACTCGATTGGCGTGCTGGTGCCATCGCTTACCAACCAGGTGTTTGCCGACGTCATCGTGGGGATCGAGGCGTGCGCCGAGCCGGCGGGTTTTCACCTGATGCTGTCGCATTACGGCTACAGCCCGGCGCTCGAGGAGCAGAGCCTGGCGTCGCTGCTCTCCTATAACGTGGACGGCGTGATTCTTTCCGACCACGAGCACACCCCCAGAAGCCTGCGTATGCTGGAAACGGCGGGCATCCCCATCGTCGAAATCATGGATACCTACCGTACTCCTTTGGAACTGGCGGTAGGCTATGACAACGTGCAGGCCGCCGATGATATGGTGAGCGAGATGATTCGTCGGGGCCGGCGTCGGGTCATCTACCTGGCGGTTCGCCTCGATGAGCGCACCCGCCAGCGCGAGCAGGGCTATACCAACGCCATGACCCGCCACGGCTTGGCGCCGGTGACGCTGCAAAGCACCACGCGTTCTTCTTACAGCGTAGGCGCCGAGCTGATGCGTGACATCATCGCGCAACACCCCGACGCCGACGGCATTTTTTGCACCAACGACGACGTGGCGGTAGGTGCTTACTTCGAGTGTCTGCGTCAGGGGCTTCGCGTGCCCGAGGCGCTGGCGATCGCGGGCTTTCACGGTCACGATGTCGGCCAAGCGATGACGCCCCGGCTCGCCAGCGTAATCACACCACGCCAGGCGATTGGCGAGACGGCGGCGAAGGCGCTGATCGCGCGCGTTCAGGGGCAAAAAGAGTCCGCCACCAGCGTTATCGACCTGGGATACACCATCGAGACGGGGCAAACGCTTTAAAACGTGGTGGTAAACTCCTGTATTCGCTAAAGTAGACGGCCACCATTCAGGAAAAAGCGGGGCTCTTTTTGAAGATTACAAAATTAACCGTCTACCCGGTAAAGTCGTTCAAAGGCATCGACCTGGAGCAGGCAACGCTCACCCGTCAGGGGCTGGCCTGGGACCGGCACTGGATGCTGGTCAATGAGCAGCAATCATTTGTCACCCAGCGCGAGATCCCGGCGCTTGCCTTGATTTCGGTGGCTTTGACCGAGCACGCGCTGGTGCTTTCCCATCCCGAGGCGGGCTCGATCGAGATTTCGCTCGAAAGGCCCCAAAGCCCGTTGCGTGTGGTCACGGTGTGGGGAGATGCCTGCAAGGCCTTGCCCGAAAGTGAAGACGTGACCCGCTGGCTGGTAAGCGCGGTGGGCGAACAGGCCGCCGGGGTTCGTCTGGTGCGCTTTGCTACCGAGTTCGAGCGCCCGGCTCGCGCTATCGACGGTGCAACGGCGCCCACGTACTTTGCGGATGGCTATCCGCTGACCATTGGGACCACCGGCTCGCTTGACGCGCTTAACGAGGCGCTGCGTGAGAACCAGCAGGCGCCGGTGCCCATGGAACGCTTCCGGCCCAATATCGTGATCGACTGCCCCACCCCCTGGGCGGAAAATGCCTGGCGCACGCTCAGTACCGCTAATGACGCGATTCATCTTTCGCCGTGCAAGCCCTGCCAGCGGTGTAAAATTGTCACCACCGACCAGCAAACGGGGCAAATCCCTGTGCCTGGCGAGCCACTGGCGACGCTGGTCAAGCTTAAAACGCAACCTGCGCTCAAGGGGGCCTATTTTTGCCAAAACGTTACGATTGCCAAGGGGCTGGGGGCGACACTGGCCGTGGGTGATGAGGTTCGGGTCATCGATGAGCGCTAGCGGGGCGTTAAGGCGCTCGGCACGGTTTTAAAAATGAGCTACGCTTGTGGGTGTGGCATCGGGAGGTCTCTTCCGAGCCCTTTGAGTAACCAGGCAAATGATTGCAACAGGAGTATTCCATGGATAGTAAAGCGAATGCACATTGGGAAGGCGGCTTAAAAGACGGCAAGGGCAAAATCGCCACGGAAAGCGGTGTGCTGGACGCCAGCTACTCCTTCAAGCAGCGTTTTGAAGGCGAGAAGGGCACCAACCCGGAAGAGCTGATCGGCGCCGCTCACGCCAGCTGTTTTTCAATGGCGCTTTCAATGGTCCTGGGCGATAAAGGCTATACCGCCGATGCGATCGACACTCAGGCAACGGTAACGCTTTCGCAAGGCAGCGGTGGATTCGATATCTCCAAAATCCATCTTGAAGTCGAAGCAACCGTTAGCGGTGCCGACGAAGCGACTTTCAAAGAAGCTGCAGAAACCGCCAAGGCCAACTGCCCGGTATCCAAGGTATTGAAAGCCGAAATCACCATGTCGGCGAAGCTCAAGGGCTAGTTTTTTTACCCGGCCTTAAAGGTCGGTCTGATCGAATAGTTTGATTAAAGCGCTGTCTTCGACAGCGCTTTTTTATTGGGATCCATTCAAGTAGCAGCGGCCATCGATGTTAATTGGTAGATGCTGCCTGGTAAAGGCAGAGTAGTAAGAGTAAGAGGAAAGCGTTAACAAGAAAGCATTAGGAAAAAGCGATAGTGAAACAAGAGGTGAGGGGGTGACCACCAATACCTGTTTGAACTGCATGCCCGTTTGAATTAATTAGATGCCATGGAGTTTAAACGCTCAAACGATAGCCACAAAAAAGCCCTGGTAAAAACCAGGGCCCTTGATCACACTAATAGATAACTATTAGGTGTCCAGATCGTTATCCGTGTCGGTGTCACGATCCATATCGCCGTTCGTGTTGGTATCGTTATTCATACCATCGTTGTTCATATCGTCGTTACGGTTAGCGTCGCGGTCATACTCTTCGGCTTCTTCGAGCGCTTCCTGAGTAGCGTTTACGCGAATCACGTAATCGTCGCCGTCGTCTTCACGTGTCAGGTCAAGAGAATCCCATTCGATGGCAACGTCTTTCTCGCCCATACCAAGGAAACCGCCAACACCTACTACGACCGCTTGGATCTGTCCGTCCTGATCAATGATCAGATCATTGATGCTGCCGATTTCATCGTCGTCTTCAACGGTGCTGTGTACCGAATTGCCGGTCAGCGAGTCAGCATGAAAGGTACCCTGCGGTGCAGATGTCATGTAAGTAGCGTCCATGTCGTTCGACTGCGCATTAGCGCTTGCTGCGAACATGAAAGCCGGTACCATCAGCGTGCCTAGAAAAGCGGGTTTGATCATTTTCATTGCTATTGCTCCTTGCGTTCGTAGTAAGGTATTGAGCATTAATGCTTGTACCTAAACTTTGAATAGTTAGCGTTAAATAAACATGCTAACTATCTTCCTGGTGGCCAAAGCCACGTCTTACTCATTTCTTTTCGCATCTGCCAAATGACATGAGCGAACTTTTACTGCGTCAGGCTAAAACTACGGGGGTAGTAAGTTAACCTTGCCTTGCGCTAAATGCGCCGGACACTTCTTAAGGTAGACGCTGTGAGTAGCTTTGCAACATTTGTAAGCAATCGATTTTTAAAAAAGCGTTCATCAAGGTTAAATGCACCGAAATAAAGCATTTTAATTAACACAGGTTATCTTTCGGGGTCGAGAACACCGCCCCTAGAGGCGTTTCGGCGGAACCAGCCCGCAATGCTACTTCGAGGGCGATGGGTGGTCAGCACCTCGTGGGGGATCGTGTCGGAGAGAAAGCAGGCAAAGGTGCCGGCTTGGGGAATGACCCTGGCCACCTCGCGCGCTGGATCCTCCGGGGTGTAAATGACCATTTCACCACCACCGTCGATGGGCCAGTCCGGGCTTAGGTAGCCTACCGTTGAAATGACCCGATTGGCACGGCCGCGAAAGCTGTCCAGGTGGCGCTTGTAAAAGGCGCCTGCCGGGTAGTACGCGAAGTGCGCCTCGTACTCGAAAAGCCCTAAAAAAAGCGTTTGGTTCAGCGCTACCTGCAAACGCTGCATGGCTTGAAGGTAGTGGCGCTGCGCTTCGCTTTCCCGGTTGAGCCAGTGAATGGCATCGCCGCGTATGTCCTTGCGCAGTAGGTGCTGTTGGCCACGGCCGATACCGGCCTCTTCGAGTGCCTCGGCATCTCTCAGGCGGGCCAGTTCAGCGGCCAGGGCCTCACAAAGCGATGGGTCGATCACTTCCTTGCCCACGTACCAGCCCTGTTCGACCAGTGCATCGATCAGTTCGGCCTGGGCGCTTTGCGCAAACGCCTCGCCCCTGGACGTGCTGGAAACACTCATCGCTTACTCCGCTTCGCGGCGGGGGCGGCGCTGATATCGCCTTTTTTGGCCGCCCGGTTGCTACGCTCGGGGTGGTGTTTGAGCGATCCTGACGGTCGCTTGTAAAGATCGATCGGCATACCAAAGCCCTTGGCCAAAAGCTCGACGAGCATCATGGCGGAAAGCCCCCAAATTACGTGGCCATCGACATGGTAGCTCGGCACGTAGTGGGCCACGCCGTCCACGGTAATTACATCGGTGTAGGTGCGCTTGTCGTTTAGAAAGTGGCTCAAGGGCACCTCGAAAATGGTGTCGATCTCGCCGGGGTCGGCTTTCAAGGCCAGCTGGGGCGCAATGATGCCCACCCAGGGCGTCACGCAAAGCCCGTGTAGCGATACCACGTCGGAAAGCTGGCCGATGCACTCGACCTCACCCGGGGGCAGCGCGATCTCTTCTTCGGCTTCGCGCAGGGCAGTGTGGTAAAGGTCGCGGTCGTCGGGCTCGCGCTTACCACCGGGAAAGGCTACCTGGCCGCTATGGGTCGATAGATGACTGGCCCGCCGCGTAAAGAGCAGCGTGGGCTCGGGATGCGCGACGATGGGCAGCAGCACCGACGCCTGTAAAAGTTTGGCGCGGCCCAACTCTTTTGGCCGATAGTGTTGCAGCTCTTTGCGCAGTTTCTCTAACATGGAGGTTCCATCAGGTTTACTCCCTTTTACAAAGCGTGACAACCGGCGTCAAGCCAAGCGCCCCACCTTATCAGCTGTTGAGATACCATCATGAATTTTTGTAGCCAGTGCGGTGAAAAAGTCCGCTTTGCCGTTCCCGAAGGCGACGACCGCCCGCGCTACCTGTGCGACGGCTGCGGGGCGATTCATTACCAGAACCCGCGCATCGTGGCGGGTACGTTGCCGGTTCATGAGGACAAAATCTTGCTGTGTAAACGCGCGATTTCTCCGCGCAAAGGCTACTGGACACTGCCCGCCGGCTACATGGAAAACGGCGAAACCACCCGTGATGCCGGGCTTCGCGAAACCCGCGAAGAGGCCATGGCGAGCGTCGAAATTAAGGATCTGTACACGCTGATCGACCTGCCGCATATCAACCAGGTCTACATGATCTTTTTGGCGGATCTCAACGGCGGGTTCGCCGCGGGCCCGGAAAGCCTCGAGGTCGCGCTATTCGCGGAAGACGATATCCCCTGGGACACCCTCGCTTTTCCCACCATCGAGCGCACCCTCAAGCACTTTTTTGAGGACCGCAAAAGCGACCGCTTCCCGCTGCACATGAGCACTGTCACCTTGGAAGACCGCGAACGCTATTTCGGCAGCGCTTAGGGCCGCCGAAGAGGTTGGCGGGTAGCGTTCAGGCAAAGCCCGGAGGCGCCGGCGCTTTAAGGTCAGCAAGCTCCCATACCGCGTAGGCGACCTCCTCGTAAGGGTGGGCCAACTGAAGCGCCGCCACGGCGGCGTGAATACACTCTTCGTCGCACACCATCTCCACCTTGTACTCCTCTACGGTGGTGAGTTCGCCCACTTCACCGATATGCGGGTGGGCGCCTTCCATGGGGCGGAACTGGCCGGTACCCGGCGTCTGAAAGCAGCACGCCTCGTAATGGCCAATGCGGCCGGCGCCGGTTTCGAACACGGCTTCCTTGACGCTCTCGGCGTCCTCGATGGGTACATAAAACGTCAGTTTGTACATGATGTTGCCTCTTTCAAGTAGGGTGTCATAGTCATCTTAGCGGATAGGCGGCTATGGGGCGCGGGCCAGGCTTTGTATGATGGTATTTCACGACCAGCAATCCCTAACGTCTCATTCATAAGGACCAACGAGCCGGACCATGGATAAATTCGAGGTAAAACTGGACCAGGCGGCCCGGGCGGCGTGGCTCTCCTACGTGGGAGGGCTCACCCAGGATGAAATCGCAAGCCAGTTGGGCGTTTCGCGCCCTGGCGTGCAGCGCCTTTTGGCCCTGGCCCGGCAGGCGGGGCTGATCAAGGTGCATATCGACCATCCGATCTCGTCGTGCATGACGTTGGGGCGTGAGCTTGCCGAGCGTTTTGACCTGAACTACTGCGATGTAGTGCCGGCGGATATGAACGCTCCGGACAGCGCCGCCTACTACCTGGCCGTGGCGGGCGCCAAACGGATGGCGCACCTGGTGGAGCACAGCGAGCCGCTAACGCTGTCGCTGGGGGCCGGGCGCTCGGTACGTGCGGCGGTCGAGGCGCTGGATCGCATCGAGCGCGCCCAGCACCGTTTCGTCTCGTTGATCGGTAACGTCGCCCGGGACGGCTCGGCCAACCGCTTCGATGCGGTGATGGCGCTGGCGGATAAAACCGGCGGCGAGCGTTTTTTGCTGCCCGCGCCGGTGGTCGCGGAGTCCATCGAGGAAAAAGAGGCCATGCTAGGCCAGCGGCTGTTTCAGGCGATTGCCGAGGTGGCGGCGGCCTCGAAAGCGGCATTCATTGGGGTCGGGCGCATCGACCGCCAAGCCACGCTCTATCAGGATCACTTCATCAGCCAAGTCGAGCTCGATGAGCTGCTTCGGTTGGAGGCTGTCGGCGAGCTTTTGGGCTGGCCGCTCAATCAGCAGGGTGAGCTGATCGAGTGCTCGATCACCCAGCGGGTCACGAGTCTTCCGCTCGATCAGTTCGGCCAGCAGACCATGGTGGCCATCGCCGGTGGCCAGGACAAGGCGCCGGCCATTTTGGCGGCGCTGCGAAGCGGCTGGCTCAAGGGGCTGATTACCGACGAAGTGGCCGCGCGCCACATTTTGAGCGCGCTATAAAGTCTTTTAAAACCCGGTGGCAGGCCAGCAACCGCGCCAAGTAATGGGGGGTTAGCGTAAAGTAGTAGCGCCAGGGCTTTGCTTTTTTTTGCCTCGCGTACGATCATTTGTTCGATTGATGATCAAAATAATCAGCACCATAACAAGTCCAAATTCGCTCAAAGGAGTGCCGTATGCGTTTTGCACATCACTTGCCGCTCAGCGCGCTGGCCGCCGGTATCGCGCTGTCAGGCCATGCCCAGGCCCAGACACAACTCACTGTGGCCACCGTCAATAACAACGACATGGTCATCATGCAGAGCTTGACCGACGAGTTCGAAAGCGCTCATCCGGAGATTTCGCTCGACTGGGTGGTGCTCGAAGAGAACGTGCTGCGTCAGCGCATGACCACGGATATCGCCACCGGCGGCGGCCAGTTCGATGTCATGACCATCGGCGCCTACGAGGCCCCCATCTGGGCTGAGCGCGAGTGGCTCACGCCGCTCGATGACTTGGCCGATGACTACGACATCGACGACCTGCTGACCTCGGTGCGCGACGGCCTGAGCCTGGACGGCACGCCCTACGCGCTGCCGTTTTACGCAGAAAGCTCGATGATGTACTTCCGCAAGGACCTGTTCGAGCAGGCGGGTATCGAGATGCCCGACCAGCCCACCTGGGACCAGGTGCGCGACTGGGCCGAGCAGCTTCACGGTAGCGAAGAGGGGCTGGCGGGGATTTGTTTGCGCGGCAAGCCCGGCTGGGGCGAGAACATGGCCTTCGTCACCACGCTGGTAAATACCTACGGCGGACGCTGGTTCGACGAAGAGTGGAACCCGGAGCTCGACTCCGACGCCTGGCAAAACGCGATCAGCTTCTACGTCGACCTGCTGGGTAACTATGGCCCGCCCGGGGCGAGCTCCAACGGCTTCAACGAGAACCTGGCGCTTTTTGCCCGCGGCAACTGCGCCATGTGGGTAGACGCCACCTCCGCCGCCGGCACGCTTTATGATGGCGATGAATCGAGCGTGGCCGATAACCTCGGTTTTGCCCCGGCGCCGGTCGCCGAAACGCCCAAGGGCTCGCACTGGCTCTGGACCTGGGCGCTGGCGATCCCCGCCTCCTCGGAAAACAAGGACGCCGCCAAGGAGTTCATCAGCTGGGCCACATCGAAAGAGTACATCGAGCTGGTCGGCGAGACCCAGGGCTGGACCAACGTGCCGCCGGGTACACGCGAATCCACCTACGCCAACGAGCAATACCAGCAAGCCGCGCCGTTCGCCGAGTTCGTGTTAAACGCCATTCAGGAGGCCGACCCCACCGACTCGACCCTGGAGCCCAACCCCTATACCGGCGTGCAGATCGTCAATATCCCTGAGTTCCAGGCGATTGGTACCCAGGTAGGCCAGACCATTGCCGCGGCCCTGACCGGCGACAGCACGGTGGAACAAGCCCTGGATAGCGCCCAGCGCGCTACCGAGCGCACCATGCAGCGAGCCGGTTACAACGACTGATCCGGCAGGCGCCCGCCGACGGCGGGCGCCTTCGCTCTCATTGCACGCCTTTAGCCAAGACTGCTTTCGCGGGTATTTTCATGACTAGAACACGCGCATCCGGCCGTACGGTCGGTGGGTTAAGAGCGCTTTCGCTACAGGCGCCCGCCGTTACGCTACTGCTTTTATGGATGCTGATACCGCTGGGGATGACCGTCTGGTTCTCCTTCCAGCGCTACAACCTGCTGATGCCCGGCATGACCGGGTTTGCCGGGTTTGAAAACTACGAGTACCTGCTCACCGACCCCGCGCTTTGGTCCGCCATGGGCACGACGCTGCTGCTGGTGGGCTGGGTGCTGACCATTACCGTGGTGGGCGGCACGCTCTTGGCCGTGCTGTTCCAGCAGGAATTTTTCGGTCGGGGTATCGCGCGGGTGCTGGCCATTTCGCCGTTTTTCGTCATGCCCACGGTCAGCGCGCTGATCTGGAAGAACATGATGATGCACCCCTCCAGCGGGGTGCTGGCCTGGCTTGCCCAGTCGCTTGGCATGCCCGCCGTCGACTGGTTCTCGTCGCTGCCGCTGACCTCGATCATCATCATCGTCTCCTGGCAGTGGCTGCCCTTTGCGCTGTTGATTTTGCTCACCGCGATGCAGTCGCTGGACGAAGACCAGGTCGAAGCCGCGCGGATGGACGGCGCGGGGCCGTTGGCGATCTTCTTTTTCATTACGCTGCCGCACCTAAAGCGGGCGATCAGCGTGGTGATCATGATCGAGATGATCTTTCTGCTGACGATTTTCGCCGAAATCTTCGTCACCACCTCCGGCGGCCCCGGGCTTGCCACCACTAACCTGGCGTACCTGATCTACATTCGGGCGCTGTTGGATTTCGATGTGGGCGTGGCCTCGGCGGGCGGTGTGATCGCCATCATTCTCGCCAATATCGTAGCGATCTTTCTGGTCCGTATGGTCGCCAAAAACCTGGAAGATTAGGCCTGTTAACCCCAAAAGCGTGATCCCGGGCGTTTGAGGAGCACGACACACATGAGTACGCCGCTATGACTACGCCACGTCAACACGCCGCGCCGGCGCGCGCCTTCCCGATCAAGCAGCTCTTGTTGACCCTGCTGGCCTGGTCGGTCGCGCTGGTGATCTTTTTCCCCATTCTCTGGATGGTGCTAACCGGCTTTAAAACCGAAACCGCCGCCATTGCCGACCCAAGCTTCCTCTTTACACCGACGCTTGAAAGCTACGAGGCCGTGCAGGCGCGCTCGGGTTACGCCCGCTTTGCGCTCAACAGCGTAGCGGTCGCCTTCGGCTCCACGCTGTTGGCGCTATTGATCGCGATTCCCTCGGCCTACGCCATGGCGTTTTTACCGACCAAACGCACCAAGGGCACCCTGTTATGGATGCTTTCGACCAAGATGCTACCGCCGGTGGGCGTGCTGGTGCCGATCTATCTCATCTTTCGCGACGTGGGCCTTCTGGATACCCGCACCGGGCTGATTATCGTCTACACCCTGATGAATCTGCCCATCGTGGTCTGGATGCTCTACACCTTTTTCAAGGACATGCCCCGGGACATCCTCGAAGCCGGGCGGATGGACGGCGCCTCCACGCTCCAGGAGGTCGTCTACCTACTGTTGCCGCTGACGCTTCCCGGCATCGCCTCTACCGGGTTGTTGTCCGTCATTTTGAGCTGGAACGAAGCATTCTGGAGTCTCAACCTGACCTCCTCGAAAGCGGCGCCGCTGACCGCCTATATTGCGTCCTTCTCGAGCCCCGAAGGGCTCTTTTGGGCCAAACTCTCGGCGGCCTCCACCATGGCGATCGCCCCCATCCTGATCCTCGGTTGGATGACTCAAAAACAAATGGTCCGTGGTTTGACCTTCGGCGCCGTCAAGTAAGGAGCCCTTTTATGGCCACTTTGCAGCTTCACAACATCGTCAAACGCTTTGCCGACACCGAGGTCATCAAGGGCGTCAGTCTGGACGTCGAAGATCGTGAGTTCGTGGTCTTCGTTGGGCCCTCGGGGTGCGGTAAATCGACCCTGATGCGCATGATCGCGGGGCTGGAGAGCGCATCGAGCGGCGATATCCTGATCGACGGCCAGCGCATGAACGATGTAGGCCCGGCGGATCGGGGGCTGGCGATGGTGTTTCAAAGCTACGCGCTCTACCCGCACATGAGCGTCGAAGCCAATATGGGCTTTTCCATGCGCCTGGCCGGAGTGCCCAAGGCGAAACGACGCGAGAAAGTGCTGGCGGCAGCGAAAATTTTGCAGCTCGAGCCGCTTTTGGACCGCAAACCCAAGGCGCTCTCCGGCGGGCAGCGCCAGCGAGTGGCCATTGGCCGGGCCATCGTGCGTAATCCCAGCATCTTTTTGTTCGACGAGCCGCTATCGAATCTGGACGCCGCGCTCAGAGTACAGATGCGCATCGAGCTTGCAAGGCTCCACGAGGAGCTCAACGCCACCATGATCTACGTCACCCACGACCAGATCGAGGCGATGACCATGGCCGACAAGATCGTCGTACTCCAGGACGGCATCGTGGAGCAGGTAGGCTCGCCCATGGCGCTCTATCACCATCCACGCAACCGCTTCGTGGCAGGCTTTATCGGCTCGCCGAAAATGAATTTTTTCGAAGTAGGCGTCGTGTCCAGCGAGGCCAGCGGCGTGAGTGTCGCGCTGCCCGGTGGCGGGCAGTGCCGCGTGCCGGTTGATGGCAAAGCCACCAAGCAGGGCGAGACGCTCGAGCTCGGCATTCGCCCGGAGCACTTAAAGCTTAATGAGGCGGGCGAGCTAAGCGGCACCATTCAAGTACTCGAACGGCTGGGCGGCCAAACCTCGCTATACGTCAAGATGAACGACCAGCTCATTACCCTCATGGCGGATGGCGATGTGGCCTATCGTGTCCACGACACCGTACGTTTTGACTTCGACGCCGAGCGCGCGCATCTTTTCGACCAGCACGGCCTGGCGCTTGAAAGCCTGGCCTTGCACCCGCTGGCGAACCTCACCCGCCAGGATAACCGTGGCTTGCCGACGGATGCGCCGGGCCACACCGAGACAGCGTCATGAGTGCGGTGATATTCGACTGCGATGGCGTACTGGTGGATAGCGAAGTCCTCGCCGAAGATACGCTGGAGGCGCATCTCAAAGCGTGGCTGCCGGATGTCGACGTGGCACGCGAGCTTGGCCAGGCGATGGGTATGACTACCTCCAATATTCTGCGTCACCTGCAAACCTTGAGCCGCCATGCGCTGCCCGAGGACGCCGTCGCGCAGGTCGATGCGGCCATCGAAGCGCGCCTAGCCCGAGAGCTTCGTGCCATCGACGGGGCGTTTGAGGCGATCAGCGCGATTCCCTTTGCCATGGCCGTGGTGTCCAACAGCAATCGGCGCCGGATCGAGGCGTCGCTTGATTCGACGGGGTTGGCCGTAGCGCTTAAGAACGCCCCGATACTGAGTGCCGACCAGGTATCCGCCCCCAAGCCCGACCCAGCGATTTACCGGCTGGCGGCCCAAACCCTGGGCGTTTCGCCCCATCACTGCCTCGCGGTCGAAGATAGCGTGGCGGGCGTGCGCTCGGCCGTGGCCGCCGGGCTTACCGTGGTGGGCTTTGTGGGGGCCAGCCACATTGGTGAGGATCAGGCCGACCGGCTGGTCGAGGCGGGCGCTTGGCAGGTGGCGTTTCATATGCGCGAGCTGGGCGTGCTGATCGACACCTGGCACACTCGCACGCCCAACGACACGTCCACGCCCTCTTTCTAACCGCATCGCCAATCCCGGGATTACCCACTGCCAGGAGAGCCATCATGACCCAACTCAACAATCAAACGCTCACCACGCTCGACCCGGGGGTCAAGCTACCCGCCTACGACCGGCGCGCCGTCAAGGCGGGCATCGTACATATCGGCGTGGGCGGTTTTCACCGCGCCCACCAGGCCATGTATCTCGATGGGTTGATGAACGAAGGCCAGGCGCTGGACTGGGGCATCATCGGCGTCGGCGTGATGCCCGGCGACAAGCGCATGAAAGAGGTACTGGCAGCCCAGGATCATCTCTACACCCTGGTGGTCAAGCATCCGGACGGCGAGTACGCCCCCAGGGTGATCGGTAGTATGGTCGACTACCTGTTCGCTCCGGAAGAGACCCAGGCGGTCATCGAAGCCATGGCCGACCCGGCCATCAAAATCGTCTCGCTGACCGTGACCGAGGGCGGCTATAACGTGCACCCGGTCAGCGGGGCGTTCAATCTGGAGAACCCGGTCGTCCAGCGCGACTTGGCCGAGCCCACCCGGCCCGCTTCGAGTTTCGGCCTGGTGGTCGAGGCGCTGGTGCGCCGCCGTGAACGGGGCGTGGCACCGTTCACCGTCATGTCCTGCGATAACATCCAGGGCAACGGTGATGTTGCCCGGCGCATGTTCGCCGCTTTTGCCAGCGCCCGGGATGAGGCGCTCGGCGAGTGGCTGACTCGCGAAGTCGCCTTTCCCAATGCCATGGTGGACCGCATTACACCGGTCACCACGCAAAACGATATCGACGAGCTTAAAAGCCGCTTTGGCCTGGAGGACGACTGGCCGGTGGTGTGCGAACCCTTCACCCAGTGGGTGCTGGAGGACCACTTTCCGCTGGGCCGCCCGGCGCTTGAGAACGTGGGCGTACAGTTGGTCGAGGACGTCGAACCTTTCGAGCTGATGAAGCTTCGCCTTTTGAACGCCAGCCACCAGGCATTGACCTATTTCGGGTATCTCGCGGGCTATCGCTACGCCCACCAGGTGTGCCAGGACCCGCTGTTCGTCGAGTTCCTGCTGCGCTACATGAAAGAGGAGGGCGCCCCCACGCTGCCGCCGGTGCCGGGCATCGATCTAGGCGCCTACCAGCACACGCTGATCGAACGCTTTGCCAACCCGCAAATTCGGGACACGTTGGCCAGGCTTTGCGCCGAAAGCTCGGACCGTATCCCGAAGTGGCTGGTACCGGTGGTTCGCCATCAGCTCGAACACGGCGGGCAGGTAGCGCTCAGCGCCAGCGTTATCGCCAGCTGGGCGCGCTACGCCGAAGGTGTGGACGAGCAGGGCGAGCCCATCGAGGTGGTCGATGCCCTACGCGATCAGCTTACCGAGATTGCCCGGCAAAACCGCACCCGCCCCGAGGCATTCGTTGAAAACCGCGAGCTGTTTGGCGATCTCGCGGACGACCCGCGCTTCATGCAGGCGTACCTGGCCGCCCTTGGCCTGCTGCACGAACGCGGCGCCCGCGCTACGCTTGAAGCTCTGGTGGCCTTTGAAGGAATCGCGTGATGTATATCGGGATAGATTGCGGCACGCAAAGTACCAAGATAGTGGTGGTGGATGTCGAAAAGGGGGTGATCCTGGGCGAGGCCAGCCGCCCTCATCGGTTGGATGAAGGCGAGCAGGGCCGCCGCGAGCAGGCCCCGGCCCAGTGGCTGGCGGCGCTCAAGGGGGCCTTCGGTGAGGCCATCCAGCGCTCGGGTATTACCGCGCGCCAGGTGCGCGCCATCGGCGTTTCCGGCCAGCAGCACGGTATGGTGGCGCTGGACGCCGATGGCGTGCCGGTCTACCCGGCCAAGCTCTGGTGCGATACCGAAACCAGCGCCGAAAACAGCGCTTTGGTCGAGCGCCTGGGCGGGGAGGCGGGCTGTCTCGACAAGCTCGGTTTGGTGCTGCAAACCGGCTATACCGCCTCCAAAATCGCTTGGCTTCGCGAGCACCACCCGGACGCCTACCGGCGCATCGCGACGATTTTGCTGCCCCATGACTACATCAACTTCTGGCTGACCGGCGAGCGGGTGACCGAAGCCGGCGACGCCTCCGGCACCGGCTATTTCGATACCCGCACCCGCGACTGGCAGCTCGAAGTGTTCCACCAGATCGCCCCGGAGCTCGACCCTGCCCAAGTGCTGCCAAGGCTCATCGAGCCCGACGCCCCGGCGGGCATCGTGCGGGCGCAGGTCGCCTCTGAGCTTGGCCTTGCGGCTAACGTCGTCGTCTCCTCTGGCGGTGGCGATAACATGCTCGGCGCTATCGGCACCGGCAATATTACCCGCGGGCTGATTACCCTGAGCCTGGGTACCTCCGGCACGGTGTGCGCCTACTCCCCCAAACCGGTCGCTACCGACAACGCCATGGTGGCCAACTTCTGCGCCAGCCACGGCGGCTGGCTGCCGCTCATTTGCACCATGAACGTCACCTCGGCCACTACCCGCGTGCGCGAGCTTTTCGGCCTCGATCTAAACGCCTTCGCCGAGCGCGTGGCCAGCGCCCCCATCGGCGCCGAGGGGATAACCTGCTTACCTTTTTTCAACGGCGAGCGAGTGCCGATGCTGCCCGCCGCCACCGGCGATTTTCTGGGGCTGACCAGCCTCAACATGAGCCAGGCCAACATGTGCCGAGCGGTGATGGAAGGGGCCACTTTCGGGCTTCGCTACGGGTTGGACCTTTTAGGCGATCTTACCGCCGGCGCCAGCCAGATTCGGCTAAGCGGTGGCGGGGCGAAAAGCCCGGTATGGCGCCAAATGGTGGCCGATATCACCGGTATCGATGTCATCTGCCCCGAGGTGACCGACGCCGCTGCCCTCGGCGCGGCGCTGCAGGCGGCCTGGTGCGAGCAAAAGCCCCAAGGCACCACGTTGGAGGCCTTGTGCGAACGGCTGGTGCATCTGGATGCGGGCTCGCGAGCCGAGCCGGACCCGGCGCGGGTCGAAGCCTACCAAAAGGTGTACCAGCGCTATCGTCAGGCGCTCGAGGGGCGTCACGGCATTGCCTAACGCCCGCACCACCCTGTAGCGTTATCGCTATAATATGATAATGACGCTGGGGGAGGGGAACACCGTGAACACCGAGCTACAGGATATTTTAAGCGTGCTGGCGCTTGAGCCGCGCGGTTCGCTCACCCCGCTCAGCGGGGGCGATATCGCCGGCGTGTTCGAGCTCGATACGGCTCATGGCACGGTCGTTATCAAGCAGGACGACCCGGCGCGGCTGCGCGGCGAGGCGGAAGGGCTTCGCGCGCTGAAAGGGGCGGGCTCGTCACTGGTGATCCCCGAGGTACTTGGCCAATCCGGGCAGTGGCTGGTGATCGAGGCGCTGCACACCATTCCTGAAACCGCCCGGGCGAGTGCTGAGCTTGGCGAAGGACTTCGTGAACTGCACGGCGTGATTGGCAGCGAGCATGGCTGGCTGCACGACAACGCCTGCGGGCGCACTCCTCAACCCAACGCCCCGCTAAGCGACGGCCGCGCTTTCCAGCGCGAGCGGCGTTTGCGGGCGCTAAGCCAGGCTTGTCTCGAGCAAACCTTGATCAGCCCCGCACTTGGTAAGCGTATCGACGCCCAGGCCCAAGCCTTGGAGCAGTGGCTGCCGGATGCATCGCCTAGCCTGGTGCATGGCGATTTATGGTCGGGTAACGTTCTGTACACCGCCCGCGGCCCCGCCCTGATCGACCCCGCCGTTTACCGCCACTACCCGGAAGTGGATATCGCCATGCTGACGCTTTTTGGCAGCCCCGATGAGCGCTTTTTCGACGCCTACTGGAACGGTTACGGCCCCAGCGACTGGCCCCGGCGCGAAGCGCTTTTTCAACTCTACCCGCTGCTCAATCACGTGCTGCTATTTGGCAGCATGTACTTAAGCGGCGTCGAGCGCTGCGTGAACCGGCTGGAGCAGTACGCCGCGTAAGACGCAAGCGGTTGAAGCCGACCTCGAGGGCGGTATCCCTCGATTAAAAAAAGGCCGATGTTAGAAGTACACGCTTTTCACCCTTTTGACTAAAGTAAGGTGCGCTAGTCTTGACGTTTGGCGAGACACAGATTTTCTAGAACTTCAAGGCTAGCATACATACATGAATGTAACTATAATGCCACCCTTTCACACTCCCACTGTGTGGCGCACCATCCCACGTTGACACCTAGAGGCACTCCCATGCGACTGGCAAACTGGGCAGTCAATGCCCCCTTACGCCCTTTATTGTTAGCCGTGCTGACAAGCTCCTTCGTACTGCCCGCCCAAGCGGCGGACCTGATTACCATCACCCGCGATGCGCTCAACAACAACGCTGAGCTTGCCTCCGCGCGTTCCGAATTTTCCGGTGTGGAAGCCGCGCGGGACGTGGTAGGCGGGGAACTGCTCCCCCAAGTCAACGCCTCGGGCAACGTGGTACATAACCGCCAATACGAAAGTCAGTCGGCGGGTCGGGTCGAGCCGACCAACCCGACCGGCGGCGCTGGCGCCGGCGGTGGGGGAGCACCCGCGGGGGGTGCTCCGGCGAGTGAAGACAACTACAACAATATGTCGCTCTCGCTAGAGGCGACTCAGGCACTGTTCAACGCGGCGACCGCTCGCCAGGTCGATCAGGCCGAGCGCCAAATCGACCAGCAGGTGTATGTGCTGGCGGCGACCGAGCAGCAGCTGTTGCTCGACGTGGTGTCGGCGTACTTCGATATTCTGCGTGCCTATGAAGTGCTCGAAGCGCGCCGCGCCCAGGAACGTGCGATCGGCCGTCAGTTGGAGCAGTCCAGCGAGCAGTTCGAGGTGGGTCTGATCGCGATTACCGAGGTAGAGGAAGCGCGCTCGAGCTTCGATCAGTCCCGCGCCGAGCGCATCACGGCCGAGAGCAATCTGCAGGTGGCGTTCGAGCGGCTGGAGCAGTTGACCGGCCGCCGCTACGCCAACATCGAGTCGCTCGGCGACATGCCGGTCGGCCTGCCTGCACCCAGCGAGCGCGACTACTGGGTCGAACAGGCGCTCGAGCGCAACCCGGAGGTGCTGGCTCAGCGCGCCGGTATCGAAGTCTCCCGCGCCGGGGTCGAAGTCGCCCGGGCCGGCCGCTTGCCAACCCTGCAGGCGTTCGCCAATTACCAGTATTCGGACTCCGACATCGACTATCTCGACGGCCACAACGCGTCGAGCCAGCTCGGGGTATCGGCAAGCGTTCCTCTCTATACCGGCGGCAGCACCAGTGCCAGCATTCGCCAGAACACCTTTCAACTCGAGAGCAGCCAGTACGATTTCGAGTCCCAGCGGCGTACCACCATTCAGCAGGTTCGCTCGCTGTATACCCAGGTCAGCAACAACGTGGAAACCGTCGATGCGCGCCAGCAGGCGATCGTCTCGACGCGTAGCGCCCTGGAGGCGACCCAGGCCGGTTATGAGGTCGGTACGCGTAATATCGTCGACGTACTCAACGCCGAGCAGAACCTGTATAACGCGATCGCCAACTACGCCGAGTCGCGCTACGACTACGTGGTCAATTTGCTCTCCTTGCGCCAGCAGTCAGGTCTTTTGGATGTTGCCGCCCTTGAAGAGGTTAACGGATGGTTAACCGGCGAGGACGTCAATTTCACGCTACCCGAAACTAACGAGGGCGACGATTACCAGCGTGCGCTGGATATCGGCGAGCCGCCCCGGCCGGACTCCTCGCCGTCGACCAGTTACTCTTCAGAAGAGTACGCACCCGCCCGCCGTCAGTCCGGGGGGTATCCTGCCGGCGGCCAGCAGGGCGGTTCCCCCTACGGCGGTGGCCAGCAAGGCGGCTATCCGGCAGTGGGTAGCCAATCCGGCGCTTACTCTCCCGGTGGCAGCCCAGGCAGTGGCCAATCGGGCACCTATTGATACCAGGGGCTGCTGATGCAGCCCCGTGTAGCTATCCGTCAAAATATAGAAATGAATGGGAATACCACGTATGAACAGAGTGATTCACTCAACGAGAGCGAGTCTGGTGACGTTGATAGCTGCACTGACGTTAAGTGCCTGTGGTGGGGACGAAGAGCCTCAACAGCCACAGCAATCCGCGCAAGAGCGGCCGCCGCACGAAGTCGAGGTGGCCGATGTCGAGCGTCAGGATTTACCGATCAATAAATCCTACCCCTCGATGCTTAGAAGCGATAACGAAGTCGTGCTGGTCGCGCGGGTCGACGGCGCCCTGGAAGAGCGCCACTTTCAACCAGGCCAGATGGTCGAGCAGGGCGATTCGCTCTACACCATCGAGCCGGACCGCTACGAAGCCGCCGCCAACCAGCGCCAGGCAGACCTGGAAAGCGCCCGCGCCCAGGCCTCGCGCGCCCAGCGCGACGCCCAGCGCTTCGAGCAGCTTCTAAGCCAGAACTCGGTGAGCCGCCAGCAGTACGACCAGGCCGTTTCCGACCAGCGCGTCGCCCAGGCCAACGTCGCCCAGGCCGAAGCCGGGCTCTCCAGCGCCAATCTGGATCTCGACTACTCCAACGTGACCGCGCCGGTCAGCGGTTTGATCAGCTTGAGCCAGATCAACTTGGGCAACGTGGTCACTTCAGGAACCGAGCTTGCCACGATCACCCCGCTCGACCCGCTGGAAGTGCGCTTTCAGCTACCCCAGCGCGATGCCTTCGAGCTACGCCGCCAGATGAACGACGACGCCAATAACTCGACGATCGTCGCCCGGCTGAGCGTGCCCGGCCTAAGCGGCAGCGCCGACGCCGAGCTCGAAGGCGAGCTCGAATTTTTGGGTTCGCGCGTGGACAGCGGCACCAGCACCGTCCAGGCCTCGGCCACGTTTGAGAACCCGGACGGCGCGGTGCTGCCGGGCCAGTTCATTCGCGTACGTTTGGATGGCCTCAAGCGCTTTAGCGTGATCGCCGTGCCGGAAATTGCCGTTACCCAAGGCCTGATGGGCCCCCAGGTGTTCGTGCTCGACGACGAAGACAAGGCGCGTGAGCGCACCGTACAGCTTGGCGATGTCGCCGGCCCCTGGCAGATCATTCTGGATGGGCTGGAAGAAGGCGAGCGTGTGATCGTTGGCGACCCGGCGGGCATCGAGCCTGGCATGGTCATCGACCCCCAACCCTTCGATGGTGACGCCGACAATATCGTCGAGGACGTAGAAGAGGCCGAAGCCGAGCAAGAGCGCGAGGAAGCCGAGCAGCTTTCAGGCATGGCGGACGGCGGAATGCCGGCCGGTGAAGGAGAAGAGGGTGCGCAATAATGAACTTCTCTAACTTCTTTATCAGCCGTCCGATTTTCGCCACGGTACTGGCGATCATCCTGACGCTGATAGGCACGATGGCGATGCGGATACTGCCGATCGAGCAGTATCCCAGCGTCGTACCGCCCACGGTCTCGGTGCAGGCCCAGTTCCCCGGCGCCGATGCGGAAACCGTGGCGCAAACCGTGGCAGCCCCCTTGGCCGAAGCCATCAACGGCGTCGAGGACATGCTCTACATGACCTCGAACAGCGCCGATAACGGCATCATGAGCCTGAGCGTGGCGTTCAATATCGGCACCGATGGCGACATCAACACCATCAACGTCAATAACCGGGTTCAGGGCGCGCTTTCCCAGCTCCCCGAGCAGGTGCAGTCCCAAGGGGTGCAGGTCGAACTGCGCTCCGACTCGATTTTGATGCTGGTAGCGCTGACCTCGCCAAGCGGCGATTACAACAACGTCTACATGCAGAACTACGCCACGCTGAATATCCTCGACGAGCTGCGTCAGGTGCCCGGCGTCGGTAATGCCGAAGTATTGGGTGGCGGCGAGTTCGCCATGCGGATCTGGATGGACCCGGACAAGCTGGCCCAGTTCGATCTGACGCCCAGTGAAGTCGCCAGTGCCATTCGCACGCAAAATACCGAAATTCCGGCGGGTAACCTGGCCTCCTCCCCCCAGGGTGAGCCGCGTGCCTATACCTATACCATTACCGCCGGCGGGCGGCTTTCTGACCCGGACGAGTTCCGTAACATCTACCTGCGCACCAACGAGGATGGCTCCTCGCTGCGCCTGGAAGACGTGGCGCGTATCGAGCTCGGGGCCTCGTTTTATGGCGTTAGCGCTCGCTTGAACGGCGCGACCATGACGCCGATCATCATCAACCAGCAGCCCGGCGCCAACGCGCTTTCGACCGCCGAAGCGGTACGCAACACCATGCAGGACCTGGAGAGCCGCTTTCCGCCCGGGCTCGAGTACGTAACGCCTTACGATACGACGCTGTTCATCGATGCCTCCGTGGAAACCGTTTTCCACACCTTCATCGAAGCGTTTTTGATCGTTGCCGTGATTTTGTTCATCTTCCTGCAGAACTGGCGCTTTACGGTGATCGCCATGTCGGTGGTGCCGGTCTCGGTCATCGGTACCTTTGCCGGCTTTTATATGTTCGGTTTCTCGATCAACCTGCTGACGCTGTTCGCGCTGGTACTGTCGATCGGGATCGTGGTGGATGATGCGATTCTGGTGGTGGAGAACGTCGAGCGTGTGATCAGCGAAGACGAGGACATCACCGTGCGTGACGCCACGATCCAGGCGATGCGCGAGGTCGGCGGGCCGGTAATCGCGACCTCCTTGATCATGGCCGCGGTGTTCGTGCCCGTCGCGTTTTTGGGCGGCTTTACCGGCCAGATCTACCAGCAGTTCGCGATCACCGTGGCCGTCTCGGTAGCGCTTTCCGCGCTGATGGCACTGACCTTTACGCCGGCGCTTTCGGCGATCTTCATCAAGCACAACCTCAACCACGAACGGCCGTCGAAGTTTCGCCGTGCGATCAGCACGCCGCTTCGCCTGTTCGATCGTATGTTTGCCGGTATTACCGCGGTCTACATGTGGTGTGTGAAAAAGCTGGTTCGCTTCTGGCTGCTGGCGCTCGCCCTGACCCTGGCGGTGGGCGCTGGCTCGTTCTGGCTCTACTCGATTACCCCCTCGACACTGGTACCGGAGACGGACCAGGGGATCGTGCTGGCCAGCGTGTCATTGCCGGATGCTGCCTCGCTCGACCGTACCGAGAACTACATGGCGAAACTAAGCGCGGCGATCGAGGAGATCGAAGGCGTGCAGTACTCCTCGGCGGTGGCGGGCTACGACCTGCTGGCCGGCTCGGTCAACACCGCCCGTGGCGTCATTTTCGTCAACATGCTGCCCTGGGGGGACCGTGACCTGACCGCGGATGCCCTGGTAGGCCGGATCATGGAACTGGGCGCGGGTATCGATGGCGGTAGTGCCATGGCCTTCAACGTGCCGCCCATCATGGGTCTTTCGACCACCGGCGGTTTCACCGGCTACCTGCAGTCCTTCGACGGTGCCTCGACCCGGGAGCTTTACGAAGCCTCGCTACAGATCATGGGCGCGGCCAACCAGCACCCGGCGCTTAACCAGGTATTCTCGACGTTCAACGTCAACGTGCCCTCCTACCGGGCCGACATCGACCAGCAGAAGGCGCTGAGTTACGGCGTGGCGCTGGAGAATATCAACTCGGCGCTCTCCAATACCTTTGGTAACGGGTTCGTTAACTACTTCAGCTACCAAAACCGTAACTTCCAGGTGTATCTGCAAAACGAGGACGAGTTCCGGAAAACGCCGGACGACCTGAACAGCGTCTACGTGCGCGGCGGCAGCGGCGAGCGTATCCCGCTTTCCGAGTTCGTCACCCTCGAGCGTCAGGTCGGGGCGTCGGTGGTGTCGCGCTTCGGTGTTTACACCGGCGCTCAGTTCCAGGGCGGTGCGGCACCCGGCTACAGCTCCGCCGAGGCGATCGAGGCGATGAACGAGGTCGTACTCGACACCCTGGGCCCCAACTGGGGCATGGGCTGGACCGGCACGGCGTACCAGGAAGCCAACCTGGGCAACACTGCCTCGCTTGCGATCATCTTCGGTATCCTGATGGTGTTCTTGATTCTCGCGGCGCAGTACGAAAGCTGGGCGCTACCGCTGGCGGTACTGACCGCGACGCCGTTCGCCTTCCTGGGGGGTATCGGCGGGATCGTGCTGCGCGGGCTGGATACCAGTGTCTACGTGCAGATCGGGATGCTGGTGGTCGTGGGGCTTGCGGCGAAAAACGCCATCCTGATCGTGGAGTTCGCCGAGCTTCAGCGTAAGGACGAAGGCAAGAGCATTCGCGAGGCGGCGATTACCGCTGCGGAGCTTCGCTTCAGGCCCATCGTCATGACCTCGCTTGCGTTTATCTTCGGTACGCTGCCGCTGGCGCTGGCCACCGGGGCGAGTGACGTGAGCAGCCACCACATCGGTACCACGGTGGCAATGGGAATGGCGTCGGTGGCGATTCTGGGCAGTCTTTTCGTGCCCTCGTTCTACGCCATGATCGCCTCTACCGCCGACTGGATGCGGCGCAAGAGCAAAGGCAAAAAGCACGACGAACGTCTGGAACATCAGCAGAGCTGATTACGTGTTCCATTGACGCGTGCACATCGAGCGGGCCCTTCGGGGCCCGCTTTTTTTGGCCGGTTTGATCGGCGTCAAGGTGGGCCTGGGCAAAAGCGCGTAATTTGACCTAAACTTGCTTATGAAACGTTTAGGCTTGTACCAAAAACCACAACAACAGGCCAAAACCGACCAGGCAACCACCTGGAGGAGGACACGCCATGCAACCGATTCTCTCGGCCGCTTTATTATTTCCTACTATCGTCTTTACATTCGTGCTCGGCTTGTTAGCGCTTTACTGGCTGCTGGTGCTGGTCAGAATCGCCCCGCTCGAGCTGTTCGAACACGACAGCCTGCGCGATGACCACATGGCCAGCACGCTGGTATCGCTTGGGTTTACCGGTGTGCCGGCGACGCTTGCGCTGACCATTCTGATGCTACTGGCCGGTGGCATGACGCTTACGCTGGAACTTTTGGTACTGCGTTGGCTGGAGCTTGGCATGCTGCGCGTGCCGCTCGGCGTGGTGATCGTGTGGGGGTCGCTTGCCATTGCATCGCCCCTGGCCGCCGCTATTTGCCAGGGCCTGGCACGCGGACTTAACCGCTTTGCGCCTTTCAAGCGCCGTAGCCTTTTGGGGGTCACCGTCGAGGTGACGACCCTCGAAGGTGCCGAGCTTTCCCAGGCGGTGGTGGCGCACAGGCCGCGCTGCAGTGTGAAGCTTCATTGCAAGGAAGATGACGCATTCAACGTTGGCGAGCGCCGGGTACTGGTCAAGTATCTCGAGGACGAAGGCGCCTACCGCAGCGTAGAGGAGCAAACCTACATGGACACCCGCCAGCGTTTGAACACGCTGCGCCTGCGCCACAAACATCAGGGCGCCGCCGCGCACTCCCAGTCTTTATGAGAAGCAAAAGCCCGCCTTATAGGCGGGCTTTTTACAGGCAAGCTCCTGGCAGCGTTCTTTGTAGAGTAACGCGGCCAGAGTCAGGGAGGTTCAGCCGTTTTGATGGCGTATCAGCTTGATGAGCGTCTCGATGATTTCCGCACCGCGCTCGCTTAGCGAGTAGCTTTCCGGGGCCCTGAGCCAGTCGTGAAAAAGCCCGCCCAGGGTGGCCTGCACCAGGCGCGTGGCAACTTCCGGCGTTACGCCTTCGCGCAGTTGCTGTTGTTGGCTGGCCATTTTGAACAGGCAGAGCATTTCATTGAAACACTCTTCGTTGATCTCTTTTTGCATCTCGAGCGGGTTGATGTCGCTAAAAAACTCGCAGCGGTGCAGCAAGATGGAAAGGATGCGCCGGTGCGAGGGTTGCTCCAAACGCCGCATGCCGGCCAGGCACGCCAACTGTATGGCGTCCACGGGCGAGACGTTGGGGTCGACGTTCTTGACCTCTTCGACCAGCGATTGAAAAGGCATGCGCACGCGCTCGACCAGCCCCATGAACAAATCGCCCTTGTTCTTGAAGTGCCAGTAAACCGCGCCGCGGGTCACCCCGGCGTGGCGGGCCACTTGCTCGAGCGAGGTGCGGGCAACGCCTTTATCGAAAAACACCTCTTCAGCTGCGTTGAGCAGAGCTTCACGCGTCGCTGCCGCTTCTGCCTTGGTTTTTCTAGCCATAACGCAACCCTGATAACTACCTCGAAAGAGAGACATTTTATCTGAAATGCCGCCTTTTTACATTCAAAACTGTATGGTTAGCTGACCAATGTCATCATCGACGACAATTAACGTTTAATCTGGTGTAAAAGAGTGACTCATTCGGGGCACCCGCGCCGCTTTAGGCCGCGCTTTCATCACATCGACAGGAACCGTCATGGCACAAGCACCGTTCAAGATAGCAGGCCACACTCTTCAGCCCGGCCAGCGGCTGCAAATCGATGTGCCGGTCGCGCGCCTTTACACCCATACGCCGCTGCATATTTCCATCGAGGTCGTTCACGGGCGCAGGCCAGGGCCTGTCATGATGGTGTGCGGCGGTATTCACGGCGACGAGATCAACGGTGTGGAAATCGTGCGGCGTCTGTTGCGCTCGCGCTCGATCAAAAGCCTACGCGGCACCTTGATCGCCGTGCCCGTGGTCAACGTGTTCGGTTTTCTTCAGCAGACCCGTTACCTGCCGGACCGGCGCGATTTGAACCGCTGCTTTCCCGGCAGTGAAAAGGGCTCGCTTGGCGGGCGCATCGCCGCGCTTTTGCGCGAAGAGATCGTCGATCACGCCACGCACATCATCGACCTGCACACCGGCGCCATTCACCGTACCAACCTGCCGCAAATTCGCGCGCAGCTCGAACCCGACAGCGAAACAGCCCGCATGGCGGATGCCTTCGGGGCACCGGTCATCTTGAACGCCGAGCTTCGCGAGGGCAGTCTTCGCCACTACGCCCAGAACCGCGGGATCCCGGTGCTCACCTACGAGGCCGGCGAGGCGCTGCGCTTCGACGAGTGGGCGATTGCGCCGGGGGTGCGCGGTATTCTACGCGTTATGCGCCGGCTCAAGATGCTTTCCGGCGAGCAGCGCCGCCGCCTGCCGGCCCCGGCGGAGCTTGCCAATGGTTCCAGCTGGGCGCGCGCGCCGATCGACGGCATTCTGCGACCCAAGGTGCGCCTGGGGGCCCGGGTCGCCAAGGGCGAGGTGCTGGGTAAGGTCGCCGACCCATTCGGTAACGACGAAGGGGACGTGCTGGCCATGGCCGACGGTATCGTGATCGGCATGAGCCGCTTGCCGTTGGCCAACGAAGGCGAGGCGCTCTACCACATTGCCCGCTTCGACGAGATCGAAGAGGCGGAAACCGCAATCGAAAGCTTCCAATCGAGCCTGGAGCCCGTCTCCGACCCCATGTATTGAACATGTATTGAAAGAGTGCTTTTTGAACGCCGTGGCCATTCGCCGTTTTTAGTGTCCGCCGTTTTTAATGTCCGCCGTTTTTAATGTCATAGGTTAAAGCGTTGAAATGGTGGGTAGTCGATCGTTAATAGCTATGGGGGCTATAGCAAGCCGTTGGGCTGGGTACATGGCATGATAGGCCCATCCTGGCTATAACTGTTGGACACATACACACGCCAGCATCAACCAATGGGCGACTTGCCAAAGCCAAAAACGAAGGTGGCCCTTTAGAGGCCCCGGATCGTGACATGGAGGAAGGTATGACGAACGGTAAATCCAATAACACCACGACGGACGCCGGTATTCCGGTTTCCAGTGATGAACATTCGCTTTCCGTAGGCCCGGACGGCCCAATCGTACTGCATGACCACTACCTGATGGAGCAAATGGCGGCGTTCAACCGGGAAATGATTCCGGACCGCCAACCCCACGCCAAGGGCGGCGGCGCCTTTGGTCACTTCGAGGTGACCCACGACGTCAGCCAGTACACCCGCGCCAAGTTCCTGCAGCCGGGCAAGAAAACCGAAATGCTCGCGCGTTTCTCCACGGTGGCCGGCGAAGGCGGCAGCCCGGATACTTGGCGCGACCCGCGGGGCTTCTCGCTGAAGTTCTACACCGAAGATGGCAACTTCGACATGGTGGGTAACAATACCCCCGTGTTCTTCGTGCGCGACCCGCTCAAGTTCCAGCACTTCATCCACTCGCAAAAGCGCCGCGCCGATAACGGCCTGCGCGATCACGACATGCAGTGGGACTTCTGGACGCTTTCGCCGGAATCCGCCCACCAGGTCACCTGGTTGATGGGTGATCGTGGCGTACCCGCCACCTGGCGGCATATGAACGGCTACTCCAGCCATACCTACATGTGGGTCAACGACAAGAGCGAGCGTTTCTGGGTCAAGTACCACTTCAAGACCGACCAGGGCATCAAGTGCATGACCCAGGAGCAGGCCGATGAAATGGCGGGGACCGACGCGGACTACCACCGTCGCGACCTGTTCGACTCCATCAAGCGCGGCGAACACCCGACCTGGACGCTGCAGGTCCAGATCATGCCCTTCGAGGATGCCAAGACCTACCACATCAACCCGTTCGATTTGACCAAGGTGTGGCCGCACGACGACTACCCGCTGCAGGAAGTGGGCAAGATGACCCTCGACCGCAACCCGACCGATTTCCACACCGAAATCGAGCAGGCGGCGTTCCAGCCCAGTAATTCCGTACCGGGTACCGGCTTCTCGCCGGACAAGATGCTGCTGGCGCGGGTCATCTCTTACGCCGATGCCCACCGTGCCCGCTTGGGTATCAACTACCAGCAGATTCCGGTCAACGCCCCGAAAGCCGAGGTGAACAGCTACGCCAAGGGCGGCCGGATGCGTTTTGCCAATACGTCGGACCCGGTCTACGCGCCCAACAGCAAGGGCGGCGCCCACGCCGACCCGAACGCCGTCCCGGAAGACGCGGTATGGGAAGCCGATGGCGAGCTGGTACGCGCCGCCTACACGCTGCGCCCGGGTGATGGCGACTTCAACCAGGCCAACGACCTGGTCAACAAGGTAATGGACGACGCCGCCCGCGACCGTTTGGTGAACAACATCGTCGGCCACGTTTCTGGTGGGGTGGAAGAGCCGGTTCTGTCCCGCGTATTCGAGTACTGGAAAAACGTCGACCCAACGATCGGCGAGCGCGTCGAGCAGGGCGTCATGGAAAACCGCCGGAAAGAAGGCAAGTAACGCCCCAGGGAGTTCGCTAAAACGAACCCGCCACGGCTGACCGTGGCGGGTTTTTTATGCGCTGTTTTCGGGCTCGCGGACCAGACTTAGCGCTTCATCGAACAAGCGCAGGCCCGCGCCCTCCTTGTGGGCGTTTTCGGAAAGGTGGCGACGAAAACGCCGCCCACCGGAACAGCCCTGAAAGAGCCCCAGCAGGTGGCGGGTAATGTGGTTGAGCTTGGCGCCTTCATCCAATCGCATCTGGATATAGGGTTTGAACGCCTGAGCCGCCGCCAGGCGCGTGGCCGCCGGGCCCGGCTCACCGAAGATCGCCTGATCCACCCCGGCCAGTAGCCACGGGTTCTGGTACGCCTCGCGGCCCACCATGACGCTGTCCACGTGCTCGAGCTGGGCTTGGCACTCATCGAGGGTTTTAATACCGCCGTTGATGCCGATATGAAGCCCCGGGTTCGCTGCCTTCAAGCGGTGTACGCGTGGGTAGTTCAGCGGCGGCACGTCCCGGTTCTGCTTGGGCGATAAGCCCTGCAACCAGGCCTTGCGCGCGTGCACACTAAACGTGGTGCAGCCCGCCTCGGCGACCATATCGATAAACCGCGCCAGGTCCGCGTCTTCGTCCTGGTCATCGATGCCGATCCGACACTTCACCGTCACCGGAATAGTGACCGCCGCCTGCATGGCCTTCACCGCCGCCGCCACCTTCTCCGGGTAGCCCATCAGACACGCCCCGATCAGGTTGTTCTGCACCCGGTCGCTGGGGCAACCCACGTTCAGGTTGACCTCGTCGTAGCCCCACTCTTGCGCAATCGCCGCGCACTCGGCCAGCTCCCCCGCGTCGCTGCCGCCCAACTGCAGCGCAATCGGATGCTCGACTTCGTTGTAACCCAAAAACCGCTCCCGCGGCGAGCCGTGCAGAATCGCCCCGGTGGTGACCATCTCGGTGTAGAGCAGGGTGCGTTTGGTCAGGGTACGGGCAAACGCTCTGTAGTCTCTCGTAGTCCAGTCCATCATAGGGGCCACTGAAAATCGGCGGCCTCGGTCTGCGCTATTTTCGATAGTTAAATCAGTCATTTAGATAATTTCTTTAGCTGTATAAAAATACAGCTATAATGGTGTTGTGTGCTTGAAAATGTACCCTGAGTGTACCCGGCAGAGACGAATTCAAAATCATCAGTAGCATGGTACACAGCAGGTGCTTTTCAGGGACGTAAAGAGGTTTGGCGGCTATTGTACGGAAGAAAGGGGAGCGCTCCCAGAGCCAGCGCCGAGCAGTCGCGTTTAGTAAGCGTCTTCAAGCCGCGATGGGTTTGTCTAAGCACATAATTGAGGCCAAAGATCAGGGCTAATGCGATGGTCTGTAAGGTTATGGTGGGTTAAGCTCGCTTAATCGGGTTGCTGGTTGAGCTCGTGCTTTGTTTTTCTATTAGTGAGTGGGCTGACCAGTGAATCGATCCGGCGAAAATCTTAGGCGTGCAGGTGCGGGGCCACTCGATGCAAGGCACTTTGAACGACGGCGACTGGGCGCTGGTCAACCGCACCGCTCGCGACCCGAAGCAGGAAGGAGGGGGCTTTTAAGTGGGGAGCGGCGGATCAAGCGGGTGCAGCGGTTGGCCGGGGCGCGCTGTACCTGATCAGCGATAATGAGCTTTACCAGCCGTAGATGATCAAGCCGCAGGATATAGGGGATCTGGAGATTCTGAGGCGGTGTGAGATTCGGATTGGGCGGGTGGTTTGAATTACTTAAAAATTCAAACTGGTTGTGGATATTGTAGAGAATAAATAATGGAAGATTTTTCCCCTTTTGCTAGGTTAGTAAGAATTGTTTCTGAAGCCAGCCGGTGTAGTGAAAGCATGCCAACTAATAGGGTTTGGGCACAAGTCATAGGTCATGATTATACTGACACTATTGAAGTTTATGAAAACTCCTTGGATTTTTATAATCTTATAAAATATAACGAAAATATTATTAGTATTTTAGTCAATGACCAAGCAACAAAAGATTTATATGAAAAGGAGTTTAAAACACTTAAATCCCTTCCTCCAACCTTTCTTTCGGGTAATTCTTGGAATGCTAATAAAAGAAGCACTGTTGGAAGTGTGAAATTTGCCTTGGATATGGGAAAGGCATTGTATGATAGTTCAGTAGAGAAAAAAGAAATAAAAGTAGATGATGAGTATCTTTCGAGCCTAAAAGATGCAGCTGAAAAACTTCTTGATAGCATTATGAATAGCGATCTTCCTCGTGAGCTAAGACTTAAGCTATGTGATGATGTTATAAAGATTAAGAAATCTATAAGTCGATACGAATTGCATGGCTTAGATGGTATTGAAGAGGCAGTGTCTACCCTTGGTGGAAGAGTAGGCCTACACCCAGATGAGTTAGATAAAAGTAAATGTAGTGATTTTCACTCAAAGCTGAATAAAACATTTTTAGCTTACATGGAGTTGGCTAAAGCTGCTAATAGCACCTCTGCTCTAATCACCAATATTACGAAGTTTGTTAGATCGCTGGGCATTGACTTGGGAGAGTAACAAATGAAGAAAATAAATAGCATTGTTTTTACAACTTTGTTTGTCTGTTCTTTTTCTCTAACTGTGCGCGCGGAAACCATTGATGAGCTTATGAGCGAGGCTCGTGGGCTTGTTTCTACTGGTTTCGATATGTCGACTTATGGTTCTTCATCGAACAGTGAAGAAGTAGCGCAGTGTATGGATAAGATGCGAGAGCATCAGTCTCAAGTTGATGAGCTGCGCTCTCGTATCGCTGAGCTCCCTTTTAGCGTATCTAAATCCAATCTGGATATGGCTGCTATTGATTTGAATCGATGCTTATCGTGCGTGCCTGACGCTATTTCTAGCTGTGAGACCGCTAATGAGTTGTTAGATTCAGCAGAGCAGTATCAATAATGAACACTTTGCTCAAGATCAGAATCTTCCGTATTTGATTTTTAAGGTGATTTGTGAAAGATGTTTTAGTTGCTTTTCTTGACTTTCTTAAGATACCGGTTGGCATTATCCTTCCGTATTTGCTGCTAAAAGGTAAGGTTAAAACCTTTATGCTGAAAGATTTGATCTCTAAGAAAGTCCTAGAAATAGATGCTGTTAAAAAAAAGGTGAGGCGAAAAATTGAAAATTCAGCAATAGATTTTAATAGTTTTAATCCGCATGATAAAGTTAAAAAAGTGGATACTGAATATGCAAAGGATGTTCTTTCGGAATTTATGAGTCTGCGTTTCATGCCGATAGGAACTTAGCAACAGTTGCCATGGTTTTATATAAAGTTTTTGAGCGCTTTCACTTGGAAATGGATTTTTATTGTAAAAATTTAGGTTATGTGAAATCAGGTATCAATAAAGGTTCTTTTTATTTTTTCTTTAATGCAACCTTGGGTTATATTGAATCTTGCGCTGTTCGCTCTGTTGAGTTCCCTAAGAAGTTAACAATTTTGAGAAGTCCATCTTATGGAAAAAAAGGTAGGCCTTTATTGCCTTCCGATAATTTGAATACTTTAAAGGGTCTTGAGCAAGGTCCCCTCTACAGACATGATAGGTTTGATGCTGCCGGTTATTTTTTAGAAGCGATAGGGTTTGATGTAAATGAAAATAACTATTTAATGGCAAAGTCGTATTTTTCGGCTATGAAGAGCAATTCTTTAGCTCTTTTCTTCTTTGTCGATAAAAGAATTTCAGTGCCGTTAGAAATTGATGTTTCAAAAGAGCGTGAATCTCTATTTGGTAAAGAGGTTCTTTATTTTATAGGGCTGAGCTCTCATCGCCGCGCTAATGATGAAGGTGTTTTTGATATTTTTCATATATATTATGCAAATATTTCTGATTTTTATAAATTTGTAGATAACTCTCTTTTAGCCGAATTTGAAGATGTTTTTGGAAGTTGTTTTGAGCGTGACTTTTTAGATGTTAAATTTTATGAAGATAGTCAGGTTGTTCGGGTTACAGTTCTAAAGGAAAAAGCATGCGAGCATTATTTGAAGAATGAAAGATCTATATGTTATGAAGCTTATGCTAGGTCTGGTAAGGGGTTTTGGAAGTTTGTTTTTGAGTCTCTTTTGAAAAATCCTTCTCTTTCATATTTTGTTTTTTCTTATAGCGCTTTCAATTTCATTAGAAAACTTGGAGCGACATGTTTAAATAGTGTTGAGAGAGTAAATAAAAAGTGATTTTAATGTTGCGCTGTTTTACGTCCTTTACGAGGCACCCCCTCATCCGTATAAGCCCGCATCAAGTCATCCCAGTTCGTCGTATACCGCGGGCTTCTATGCGCGCACCGTAAATGCCACGGCGCATTCTTCTCCGGTAGCCCCATCCGCACCGTGCCCTTACCCATCTTCTCGTTCATAGCTTTCATCGTGGCCATGAGCTGTTGGCTGCGCTGGCACTCGTCTTCCGTTTGCGAGGCGTCCATCAGGCTGAGCTGTTGGCCGTGCTGGTCGGTGAGGTCGAGCATCATCACGCCTGCCTTTTGTTAGTCGTACTTGGGCCGGTAGATATTACTTGAGCCGGCACTGGTCGCAGCGAAAACTTCCTAGGCGAGGCTCTTTTTTTGGGCCGCTAAAAAAAATTCAAGGCGGATGAACACTCGCTAAGAAGGGCGCGTTTACAAGACTAAAGCCCCGCGCAAGCAGTAATATTAGTCAGTCAAGGCTTGATTCATTATCTGGCGAGCGATAGCCCGGTATCGGTCACTGATACCGGGCTTTTTTTCATACCTTTTGGCGCGCCACCCAGGGTGCATTCATCAGGTTACTCTTGGTATGAAAGCACTCCCGTAGCGCGGGGTAACGAGCATTAGCGAGGCACCCGCGGCGGCGGCGCCAGCCGACTCGGATCGTGCCTGCCTCCCTTTAGCCGCGCTAGGCGCGGCTTTGCGACGGGTCGCAAGATCCGCGGGTGCGCCTTTCGGCTTACCCGCGCTACGGGCTTCGTGCCCTGGCGCACTCAAGCGCCACCCGGTCTACGGCCTAAAGCTTTCTCACACTAACTGAACGGCATTACGCTCACGCGGGGCTTTTCATTGAAAGCTTGTCGATGAACTCAGCCCGTTTGCCGCGCCCGGGCCAACTCGGCCATGGCGACGCGGGAGAGAAACCCTGAGCGAGACTTGTCGCCAGGATGACGGGCCACGAAGTCGTCGATCTGTTTGAGCAGCAAATCGGGCATGGTGACGTTGATCTTGTGGCTTTTGCCCAAGTACGGGGCGATGTCGATCTCGACCACGGCCCAGATCCAGCCGGCGAAGTCGGGGTTGTCCATGTGGTGTTCGATGGATGTGGCCTCGGGGATGGGGTCGCCCGCCTCGACGGCCACTTCCAGCCAGCCTTCGATGGCTTCCCTGGCGTTGGTCAGAGCGTCTTCGAAGGAGTCGCCGGCCGAATGGCAGCCGGGGAGGTCGGGCACCACGACGCCATAGGCGTGCTGTTCGTCGCCGCGTTCGACGGCAATGGGAAATAACATGGCTCTTCTCTCTCTGTAATGCTCAGTGGGGCCGCAGTGGTGAGCCTCATTCGAGGCCAACGCTTTTTCTGATTGCTTTGACCAGGCCCGTTTGTAGATCCTTTTTAGGATGCGGCACGGTGATCGTGCCGGGCTTGGTCGGGTGTCGAAAGTGGTGGTGGCTGCCTTTGATTCTGACGAGCTCCCAGCCATCCGCTTCCAACTCCTTGATCAGTGCTCTGCTGTTCACCTCTGGCCCCATTACCTATCGTTATAGGGTTACTATAACCCCGTAAAAATAAGAGAGTCAAAAAAACGCACGGCTCCACATTCGTAAAGGTTGACCGAATTCCTTTGGCAAGCCTGGAGCACTAGTGACGCATCCACACCTTTAATGGTATAGCGTAGAGGGTCACGTTCGGTGAGAGGAGAGGGTATGCGCAAAGCACGTGGTGTTATCGCCGTAGCGGTGGTGGGCCTTTTACTGCTGGCTGGCTGCAACGAGCAGATGGAGGAGGCGCCCACGACCGATGAGGTGCCCAGTGATGCCGTGCAAAGCGAAGGCGAAGAGCGCGTCGAGACACCCTCGCTCGAGGTGAGCTTTTCGCTTCATGCTCAACTGCGCTCCGACCGGCGCTTGATGGTGGAAGGTGAGTCCAACCTGCCGGACGGCGCGCGCGTGCAGGTGATCGTCGAGCGCGAGCTAAGCCGTGTGCGCTGGCAGTCGCGTACCCTGGTAAGCGGTGGCACCTTTACCGCGGGCCCCTTTGGTTCGGGCAGCGGGTTGCCGGATGGCGGTTATCTCGTGCGCGTACAGTCGAGCGAAGCCAGCGTTCAGCCACGCGCCGTGCAGGAGATCATTGGCCCTCGGGGGGATTACTTGAGCGGCGAGCTCGTTACACAAACTCGCCACGGGTTGGGGCAGGTGGCCACCTACTCACGGCGCTTTTTGGTGGGGAGTGAGCCAAGACGCACGCGTGACCAGGTGGAAATTATCGAAGAATGACGTAAAGGGTGCTTTAGGCAGGACACCAGTGAGCGAGTACGACGGCGTGGATCTCTTCATCGCTGGGCGCTTTCGAGAAGTGCGCTAGCGTGAATCGATCCTCGCGTTTGACCAGGTAATGCCCGGCTTTATGAAAGACGTGGGTCGGGCCAAGTAACAGGAGATCACCCGGGGAGGCGGGAGCGAAATCCGTGTTGGTCCCGGGCGTCGTCATGACACAGGGCGCTTTCCAGTCGATTTTTAGCGGCAGATGCGGGGGAGGCGTCAGCGTTGTGGCTTGCACCTGCTCCCAGGGAAGGGGGCCCTGGTGAGTCAGCGTCAGCAAGGGAGGCGCGCTATCGCCTTCCAGTAAGGTCGCCAGCGAGCAGTCCAGCGCGTCGGCCAGCGCCACCAGGCGCTCATGACCGATTTGCTTGATCGCGCCCGACTCCCAATACGAAATAGTCACATCCGACACGCCAACTTTTCTAGCAAGCGCAGCTTTATTAAGCTTTACCCGCTGTCGAAGCTGTTTGATACGTGAGCCTAGCGATTCCATTGTAGTTTCCCATTGATGAGCCAAACAAACTCGTTTGAATTACTTCCATTGTCGCCAATGGCGTACTTTACACGCTGAAAAACAAGGCTTTTCAGCATGGTCTTGCATCATAGGTATTGCGCTAGAAATAGCAAAGATACCTGGGCCTTAGTCGCTATATCCTTAGCAACTTTTTGTTAGGACGCTTTTTGGCCGAAGATGTTCCCCGGTCAGGCTGTTGGATACGCAATCGGCGCGTATAATGGCGCCACTTAGCTGTTAAAAAGGATACCCGCATGACCGTACGTACGCGCATCGCGCCATCTCCCACCGGCGACCCCCACGTCGGCACGGCCTATATCGCGCTTTTCAATCTGTGCTTTGCGCGAAAGATGGGCGGCGAATTCATTTTGCGTATCGAAGATACCGACCGCGTGCGCTCCACAGCTGAATCCGAGCAAATGATTCTGGATTCGCTTCGCTGGCTGGGTATCGAGTGGGACGAAGGCCCGGACGTGGGCGGCCCGCACGGCCCTTACCGGCAAAGCGAGCGCGGCGATATCTACGCGCGCCACGCCGAAAAGCTCATCGACGCCGGCTACGCGTTCAAATGCTACCGCACTAGTGAAGAACTGGACGAGCTGCGCGAGGCGCGCAAGAAAGCCGGTCTTCACCTGGCGCTCAAGCCGGCCGACCTGGCCCTCGATGAAGAGGAGCAAAGCCGTCGTGAAGCCGAGAGCTGGCCGTTTGTGGTGCGCATGAATGTCCCCAGTGATGGCGTGTGCGTGGTGGACGACATGCTGCGCGGGCGCATCGAGGTCGAGTGGGCCCAGGTGGATGCGCAGATCCTGATGAAGTCCGACGGTATGCCGACTTACCACCTGGCCAACGTGGTGGACGATCACCTAATGGGGATTACCCACGTGCTGCGCGGCGAAGAGTGGATCAACTCGGCCCCCAAGCACCAGCTGCTTTACGAGTACTTTGGCTGGGACATGCCCACGCTTTGCCACATGCCGCTGCTGCGCAACCCGGACAAATCGAAGCTCTCCAAACGCAAGAACCCGACCTCGATCAACTACTACCGCCGTATGGGCTTTTTGCCCCAGGCCGTGACCAACTACCTGGGCCGCATGGGCTGGTCGATGCCCGACGAGCGCGAAAAGTTCAGCCTGACCGAAATGGTCGAGTCCTTCGATATTCAGCGGGTGTCGCTGGGCGGGCCGGTGTTTGATCTGGAGAAGCTTACCTGGCTCAACGGCGTCTATATTCGCGAAGACCTGGACGACGATGCGCTCTTGAGGGCGCTGCGCGAATGGGCGTTCAACGAAGAGTACGTGAAGCAGATCCTGCCCCAGGTACGTACAAGGGTAGAAACGCTCTCCCAGGTGGCGCCGTTGGCTGGCCACTTTTTCTCCGGGTTGCCCAACCTGAAAGAGGATGACTTCGAAAGCGTGAAGCTCGAGCGCGAAGAGCTGGTGAAGCTGTTGCAGTTTTTAGTCTGGCGTTTCGAGGGTGTAGCCGCCTGGAACAAGGAAGCGCTGCTGGCCGAGGTTCAAATGCTGGCTGGTGCGTTCGAGCTCAAGATGAAGGCGTTTCTAGCGCCGGTGTTCATCGCGATAACCGGCACCAGTGCCAGTACCTCGGTGATGGACGCGATGGCGATTCTTGGCTCTGACGTGACGCGGGCACGGCTTCGTCACGCCATCGAGGTGCTGGGCGGCGTTTCGAAAAAGCAGGCGAAGCGCTTTGAGAAAGAGTTTCGTGCGCTGTAGTCAAGCCTGATTCACCAGGTAACAGCAAAGGAGCACGAACGGCCAGGCAGGGAAGGGTGCCGGTTTCTTCAGGTAGAAATCGGCGCTTTTCTGGTTGACGAAGGCGAGTCTAATCAGTACTATACGCAGCGTCTTCACGACACGTGGGGCCTTAGCTCAGCTGGGAGAGCGCGACACTGGCAGTGTCGAGGTCAGCGGTTCGATCCCGCTAGGCTCCACCATTTTAAAGCGCACGCTTGTGATGTTTTGTCCCATTCGTCTAGTGGTCCAGGACACCGCCCTTTCACGGCGGTAACAGGGGTTCGAACCCCCTATGGGACGCCACATCATCTTCTGAAATACCTTCCCGCTTAATGTCTTTTATATCGTAACCCTGTAAGGGGTTGGCGAGAATTCTCGACGTCTGAATCCCGCTTTCAGGGCCAATTTTTTGCTTTTTTATGCTTGACTTGTCCACTTTTGCATTGGCGGAGGTGGGGTTGTGCACAAGGCGTTGCTAATTGCCCAAAAAATCAGCGCTTTAACTTTTAACTATATAAATCAGTAACTTATGTTAGATCAAAAAATAACCAATTTAAAGAAAAGCCAGTGTTCATGGCGATTCCGGGACGTTTTATGGTGGTTGTGAACAGGGTTAT
Source organism: Vreelandella mediterranea (assembly GCF_970647075.1). Taxonomy (NCBI): domain Bacteria; kingdom Pseudomonadati; phylum Pseudomonadota; class Gammaproteobacteria; order Oceanospirillales; family Halomonadaceae; genus Vreelandella; species Vreelandella mediterranea. The sequence continues at coordinate 992,249 of NZ_OZ310198.1, forward strand.
CCACAGATAGTGTGGAAAAAGCGACTCCCTTTCCGCTGGGGTAAATTGTCAAGGTCAAAATGGTCGCAGGAGAGCGTTTTTTTGCCTATAAAAGCCGCCTGCTTATAGCGTTTCATGCAGCACAAGCGAAGGCGCCGCTAACCGCACCGGGAAAGCATTCAAAGAGCAAGCCTTATGGGTGAAGCGCGGCCCCTGAGAGAGCGAAGAAGGGGGTTGGTCGAACTGTGTACTGCCCAACGTAAAAAGGCCGCCCTGGGGCGGCTTTTTGGCGTTACGACGGCGCGTTACTTCTTGCTGGGGTAGTCGCGCTTCTCGTGGCCGGTATAAAGCTGACGCGGACGGCCGATCTTGTAGCTTTCGCTGAGCATTTCGTTCCAGTGCGAGATCCAGCCGATGGTGCGCGAAACGGCAAAGATCACGGTGAACATGTTGGTGGGGATGCCCATCGCTTTCAAAATGATGCCCGAGTAGAAATCGACGTTCGGGTAAAGCTTACGCTCGATGAAGTACTCGTCTTCCAGCGCGATTTGCTCGAGACGCTTGGCGATCTTGAGTTGCGGGTCGTCGGCCATGCCAAGCTCCGCCAGCACTTCGTCGCAGCTCTCTTTCATCACCTTGGCGCGCGGGTCGAAGTTGCGATAAACGCGGTGACCAAAGCCCATCAGCTTGAAGGGGTCATCCTTGTCCTTGGCCTTGTCGATGAAGCGCTGGATGTTCTCTTCGGAGTCGTCGCCAATCTCGTCGAGCATGGCCAGTACGGCTTCGTTCGCGCCGCCGTGGGCCGGGCCCCAAAGGGCGGCGATGCCTGCGCTGATACACGCAAACGGGTTGGCGCCAGTAGAGCCTGCCAGGCGGACCGTCGAGGTCGAGGCGTTCTGCTCATGATCGGCGTGCAGCATGAAGATCCGGTCCATGGCCTTGGCGTAAACCGGGTTGATTTTGTACTCCTCGCACGGGTTGCTGAACATCATGTAGAGGAAGTTCTCTGCATAGCTCAGGTCGTTACGCGGGTAGTTGAACGGCTGACCAACGTTGTACTTGTGCGACATCGCCGCCAGCGTCGGCATTTTCGCGATCAGGCGGATAGCGCTGATGTGGCGGTCTTCTTCCTGGGTGATGTCCATGTGGTCGTGGTAGAACGCCGCAAGGCCGCCTACTACGCCGCAAAGAATCGACATCGGGTGCGCGTCGCGGCGGAAACCCTTGAAGAAGTTGTTGATCTGGTCGTGAACCATGGTGTGGTTACGAATACGCGTTTCGAACTCCGCGTACTGCTCCTCGGTCGGCAATTCGCCGAACAGCAGGGTATAGCAAACTTCTACGAAATTGGACTCTTTGGCTAGCTGGTCGATAGGGTAGCCACGGTGTAGCAACATGCCCTGGCCGCCATCGATATAGGTGATGGCAGATTGGCAAGAGGAGGTGGCCATAAAACCAGGGTCGTAGGTGAAAAGGCCTTCGGCACCCAGGCCGCGTACGTCGATAACGTCAGGGCCTAGTGTGCCGGAATACATGGGTAGCTCGATCGGTTTATCGAGACCGTCTACCGTCAAGGTCGCTTTCCTGTCAGCCATGAAGGCCTCCTTTCGAATTCGGTTTGGGACGTTAAGTCGTTATTTCGCATACCGCGCCGGCGAAAAGGCTCGCCTACTATAGAAGGGTGCGACTTTTTGTCAATTAGCCTTAATAGGGGCAAATGTTATACAAAATTTATTATCAGATGGTTATTTTGTCTAATATTTTTAATAGAGAGAAGAAATTAGTGTGAACACGTACTAGAATGAATCCGTTAACAGGCTTATTAAGCCTGCTACCTTTCAAACACTATAACCATGCTGCAACGCAAAATCGACTCCACCCAAGGGCAATTTTTTTGCTCCGTAGTCGAGTTAGGTCTGCGTTCGGTTTGTAAGCGGGGGCGAAGGTTCTTATAATTCACCGCGCGCGACCGGCACATAGGTGGTCGTGCCCGACTTGGCAACGGCCGAGCCCCTTCCAGCAACCACTGCCCGCTCGGGGTAAGCCCGAACCTTCACAGAGTGGGCCAAAAGAGTGTGTATAACGCCGTGAATAGCAAACGACCCGTAAATTTAGACCTTTCGACCATACATTTCCCTTTACCGGCGCTGACGTCGATTGCTCACCGTATTACCGGTGTGATCCTGTTCGTCGGCCTGATTTTCGCCTTCTGGGCGTTGGGAAAATCCCTCTCCTCACCGGCTGGCTTCGATGCCGTTCGCGACGCATTAGCCACCAATATTCTGGCCAAGTTCATCGCCTGGGGCTTGTTGTCAGCGTTGGCCTTCCATTTCGTAGCCGGTGTTAAACATTTGCTCATGGATGCCGATATTGGTGTCACTTTGGAAGGTAGCGTGCAAAAAGCACAGATCACCGTGGTAGTGAGCGCAGTTCTGATCATCTTGGCAGGAGTCTGGGTATGGTAACCAACATCACGAGTTTCGGCCGTAGCGGCTTGTCCGACTGGCTAATGCAGCGCGTCTCCGCCGTCATTCTGGCCATTTATACGCTGTTCATCGTTGGCTACCTGCTGTTCAACCCGGGCCTCGATTACTACACCTGGAGCGGGCTTTTTAACCAGATCTGGATGCGGATCTTCTCGCTTTTGGCCTTTATCTCTATCGCCGCGCACGCCTGGATTGGCCTTTGGACAGTCACGACCGACTACCTCAAGTCCACTCGTCTGCGTGTCGGTGCCCAGGCCGTTATCATTTTGGCCATCTTTGTCTACCTGGTCTGGGGCATTCAAATTCTGTGGGGAGCTTAATCCATGTCTAACCTTCGTAGCCTGACGTTTGACGCCATTATCATTGGTGGCGGTGGCTCTGGCCTGCGCGCTGCTCTGGAACTTGCCAAATCCGGTAAGAAGACAGCGGTTCTTTCGAAAGTGTTCCCGACTCGCTCGCACACCGTGTCTGCCCAGGGTGGCATTACCTGCGCGATCGCCTCCTCCGACCCGGATGACGATTGGCGCTGGCACATGTACGACACCGTCAAGGGGGGCGACTATATCGCCGACCAGGACGCCGCCGAGTACATGTGTTCCGAAGGCCCGAAAGCGGTGTTCGAACTCGAGCACATGGGGCTGCCGTTCTCACGTACTGATCAAGGCCGTATCTATCAGCGCCCGTTCGGCGGCCAGTCGAAAAACTTCGGTGAAGGCGGTCAGGCGGCACGTACCTGCGCCGCGGCGGACCGTACCGGCCACGCGCTACTGCACACGCTTTATCAGAACAACCTCAAGAACAACACCACGTTCTTGAACGAATGGTACGCGGTCGATCTGGTCAAAAACGCCGAAGGCGACGTCGTGGGCTGTATCGCCATGTGCATCGAAACCGGTGAAGTCGTTCACGTTAAATCCAAGGCCACGGTGCTGGCCACCGGCGGCGCGGGCCGTATTTTTGCCTCCACGACCAACGCCTTGATCAATACCGGTGACGGTATCGGTATGGCGCTGCGCGCGGGCTTCCCCATGCAGGACATGGAGATGTGGCAGTTCCACCCCACCGGTATCTATGGTGCGGGTACGCTGGTCACCGAAGGGTGTCGTGGCGAGGGTGGATACCTGGTCAACAAGGATGGCGAGCGCTTCATGGAGCGTTACGCCCCCAACGCGAAAGACTTGGCGGGTCGCGACGTGGTCGCGCGTTCCATGGTCATGGAGATCCTCGAAGGCCGCGGCTGTGGCGATAAAGAAGACCACGTCTTCCTGAAGCTCGACCACCTGGGCGAAGAAGTACTGGGTAAGCGTCTGCCGGGTATCGTGGAGCTTTCCAAGACCTTCGCGCACGTCGACCCCGCCAAGGACCCGATCCCGGTCGTGCCGACCTGCCACTACATGATGGGCGGTATCCCCACCAACGTTCACGGCCAGGCGATTACTCAGGACGAAAACGGCAACGATCATATCGTCAACGGCCTGTTTGCCTGTGGCGAAGCGGCCTGCGTATCGGTTCACGGCGCCAACCGTCTGGGCGGCAACTCCTTGCTCGACCTGGTGGTCTTCGGTCGCGCGGCGGGTATCTTCATCGAAGGCGCGCTGAACGAAGGTATCGAGTATCTGGACGCCTCCGAGTCGGATGTCGAAGCCGCCATGAAGCGTATTACCCGCTGGAACGACTCCGAAGGCGGCGAGAGCATTCCGGAGCTTAAAGCCGAGCTTCAGGACATCATGCAGAACTCCTTCGGTGTGTTCCGTAAAGAGGACAACATGCAGGACGGTGTGAGGCGGCTGGATGCGCTGCGCGAGCGTATTGCGAACGCACACCTGCCCGACAAGTCCAATGCCTTTAATACGGCACGCGTTGAAGCGCTCGAGCTCGACAACCTGATGGAAGTGGCTGAAGCAACGGCGATTGCTGCCCTCGAGCGTAAAGAGAGCCGTGGTGCCCACTCGCGCTACGATTATCCTGACCGTGATGATGTCAACTGGCTGAAGCACTCGCTCTACTTCCCGCTCACCAAGGAGCTCAAGCAGCGCGACGTCAATTTCAAGCCGAAAACCGTTGATACGTTCGAGCCGAAGGTTCGTACCTACTAATTTTGCGCTGAACCAGTCTTCGCACTGACGAGGGAGTCACTATGTCCAATCTTCAGGTATCGATATACCGCTACAACCCGGAAACCGACTCCGCGCCGTACATGCAGGAGTTTCAGGTCGACACGAAAGACCGTGACCTGATGGTCCTCGACGTTCTGCACATCATGAAAGAGCAGGACAGCGGCCTGGCGTTTCGCCGCAGCTGCCGTGAAGGCGTATGCGGTTCCGACGGCATGAACATGAACGGCAAAAACGGTCTTGCGTGCATTACGCCGCTTTCCGATGTGGTCAAAAACGGTAAGCTGACCCTGCGCCCGCTGCCGGGTCTGCCGGTCATCCGCGACATGGTCGTGGATATGGGTATCTTCTATAAGCAGTACGAGCGCATCGAGCCGTACCTGCAAAACGATACCACGCCGCCCGCCATCGAACGCCTTCAGTCGCCGGAAGACCGCGACAAGCTCGACGGCCTGTACGAGTGCATCTTGTGTGCGTGCTGCTCGACCTCGTGCCCGTCGTTTTGGTGGAATCCGGACAAGTTCGTTGGCCCGGCAGGGCTCTTGCAGTCCTACCGCTTTTTGGCGGATACGCGCGATACCGCGACCCGCGAGCGTCTGACGGATCTGGAAGATCCGTTCTCCGTGTTCCGCTGCCGTGGCATCATGAACTGCGTGGCGGTGTGCCCCAAAGGGCTCAACCCGACCCGCGCGATCGGTAAGATTCGCGAAATGTTGCTGGCTGACGCCACGTAACCGTTTAATCTTTTAGAAAAAAGCAAGTGAAGTGCCGGTTGTCGTACAAAGCTACTTAAATCCCGGCGCTTCGCTTGTTATCATGGTATATATCATGTGGTGCGACGCCGCGTCGCAGTATCAATCAGCCACGTTTAAAAGCCGGTGCCCTTGTACCGGCTTTTGAGCATGAACTGAAAGCGAATTGCTAGATATCGAACCACGTGAAGGTTCCCGGCCTGTGCCGGTGCCGCCGGCTAACGTTTCGCCCCGCCGGCAGGGCAACAGCGATGTCGCTGCGTTTTGCAGTGATGCCGATACCACCCCATCAGTGTAGGGTGACCGAGAGATGCAACAAGGCATAATGGAGTTGATGTGGCGTTCCTCTCACGTTAGTGGCGGCAATGTTCACTACGTGGAAGCGCTTTACGAGCAGTACCTCGACGATCCCGATTCTGTCACCGACGAATGGCGCCGTTATTTTGACGAACTGCGTAAGTCCGATGACAGTGCCTCCCAGGATGTTCCACTTAGCCCCATCCGTGATCAGTTCTACCAGCTAGGGCGCGAAAAACGCCCGGGCCAGGGCGCTGCCCAGGCAAGCGGTGGTGAGAACAAAAAGCAGGTCAAAGTCCTGCAGTTGATCAACGCGTACCGCTTTCGTGGCCATCAAAAGGCGAATATCGACCCGCTGGGTCTGCGTAATCCTACCCCCATTCCGGATCTTGATCTGTCCTTTCACCAGCTTTCAAAAGCGGATCTCGATACCGAATTTCAAACCGGCTCTTTCTTTCTAGGGATCGACAAGGCCCCGCTTCGGGATATCGTCGAGGCGCTGGAGCAGACCTACTGTCGCTCCATCGGCTGCGAGATCATGCACATTGTCGATACCGAAGAGAAGCGCTGGTTGCAGCGTCGTTTCGAGTCGGTAAGAAGCGCGCCCAAGTTCAGTGACGACGTGCGTAAGCACGTGCTCGAACGCCTGACCGCCGCGGAAGGCCTCGAGAACTATCTGGCCTCCAAGTACCCGGGCACCAAGCGTTTCGGTCTGGAAGGTGGCGAAACCTTCGTACCCATGATGGACGAGCTGATCCAGCGCGCCGGTGGTTACGGTACCAAGGAAGTCGTCATCGGTATGGCCCACCGCGGGCGCTTGAACCTGTTGGTCAATATTTTGGGTAAAAACCCGGCAGATTTGATCGACGAGTTCGACGGCAAGAAAGTCATCGAGCGCGGCTCCGGCGACGTCAAATACCACCAGGGCTTTAGCTCGAACGTCATGTCGCCCGGCGGTGAAGTCCACCTGGCCATGTCGTTCAACCCGTCGCACCTGGAAATCGTGGCACCGGTGGTCGAAGGGTCGGTTCGTGCACGTCAGGACCGCCGCCAGGATGAAGACGGCAGTAAAGTACTGCCGATCAACGTACACGGCGACGCGGCCTTTGCAGGTCAGGGTGTGGTGATGGAGACATTCCAGATGTCTCAAACCCGCGCCTACAAGACCGGCGGCACGGTCCATATCGTGATCAATAACCAGGTGGGTTTCACGACCTCTCACCCGGAAGACGCTCGCTCCACCGAATACTGCACCGATATCGCCAAGATGGTTCAGGCGCCGATTTTCCACGTCAACGGCGACGACCCGGACGCGGTGATTCACGCAACGCAAGTGGCGCTGGACTATCGTCAGCAGTTCAAGAAAGACGTCGTGATCGACCTGGTGTGCTACCGCCGCCGCGGCCACAACGAAGCGGACGAGCCCTCCGGCACCCAGCCGATGATGTACGCCAAAATCAAGGATCACGCTTCCTCGCGCACGCTCTACGCGCAGCGCCTGGTCGAGCAGAGCGTACTCTCGGAAGACGATGCCAAGGCAATGGTCGAAACCTACCGCGACGACCTGGTCGCCGGTAATCACGTCGCCAACGCCCTGGTGCAGGAGCCCAACAAGTCGCTGTTCGTCGATTGGGCGCCGTATCTGGGCCACGAGTGGTCCGGCGACACCGACACCTCCATCGATATGAAGCGCCTTCAGCAGCTGGCGGCCAAGATGTGCGAGATTCCGGACGGGATCGACGTGCAGCGCCAGGTCGGCAAGATCTATGAAGACCGCCGTAAAATGCAGGCGGGCGGTATGGGCGTGAACTGGGGCTTTGCCGAGACGCTGGCCTACGCCACGCTAGTGGATCAGAACCATCCGATCCGTATTACCGGCCAGGACGTGGGCCGCGGCACCTTCTCGCACCGTCATGCCGTGATTCACAATCAGAAAGACGGCAGCACCTACGTGCCGCTGCAGAATATCAAAGACGGTCAGCCGCGCTTCACCATTCACGACTCGATCCTGTCGGAAGAAGCCGTATTGGCCTTCGAGTACGGCTACTCGACCACCGCGCCCAACGACCTGGTCATTTGGGAAGCCCAGTTCGGCGACTTCTTCAACGGCGCTCAGGTGGTGGTGGATCAGTTCATCTCCTCCGGCGAGACCAAGTGGGGAAGGCTTTGTGGTCTGACCATGCTGCTTCCCCACGGCTACGAAGGTCAGGGGCCCGAGCACTCCTCGGCGCGTCTGGAGCGGTTTTTGCAAATGTGCGCCGAGCACAACATGCAGGTGTGCGTACCGACCACGCCGGCGCAGATTTTCCATCTGCTGCGCCGTCAGGTCATTCGCCCGCTACGCAAGCCGTTGATCGTCATGACGCCCAAGTCGCTACTGCGCCATAAAGAGGCGGTATCGAGCCTTGAAGATCTGGCCGAAGGCAAGTTCAACATGGTGCTGCCGGACCAAGCGGATCGCCCGGCGGAGGAGGTGACGCGGGTCATCATGTGTGCCGGCAAGGTCTATTACGATCTCGCTAACTGGCGTGCTGAAAACGAGCGCAACGATACGGCGATCCTCCGTCTGGAACAGCTCTACCCGTTCCCGAAGGACGAGCTTCTGGAAGTGCTCGAGACGTATCCCAACCTGGAAGACATCGTCTGGTGCCAGGAAGAGCCGATGAACCAGGGCGCTTGGTACCCCAGCCAGCACCACATGCGGATTGCGGCGGATACGCTCAAAAACGGCTTTGGCCGCGAATTGAAATTTGCAGGACGTCCGGCCTCTGCGGCTCCCGCGGCAGGCTATATGTCCGTTCATACAGAACAGCAGCGCCAGCTGGTGGAAGACGCTTTTAATTTATAAGCGCCACCGGGTTTAGAGAACCTATTAAGGGAAATGACATGGCTACTGATATCAAAGCGCCAACCTTTCCGGAATCCGTTGCCGAAGGCACGGTAGCCGCGTGGCACAAAAAGCCGGGTGACAGCGTTGAGCGCGACGAGCTGATTGTTGAGATCGAAACCGACAAGGTGGTGCTCGAGGTCGTGGCACCGGAAGCGGGTACGCTTTCCGACGTGCTGGCCGAAGAGGGCGACACCGTCGAGTCCGAGCAGGTACTGGGCAAGATCGGCGAAGCAAGCGGCGGCGGCAAGTCCGACGAAGGCGAAGAGAAAGCCGAAAAGTCCGAGAAAGAGGACGGCGGCGACGCTAAAGACGACGGCGCCAAGCAAGAGAAGCAAGACGACAAGAAAGAAGAGAAGCAAGAAGAGAAGAAAGCCGGCGGCGGTAAGCAACATGACGTCAAAGCGCCGAGCTTCCCGGAATCCGTTCAGGAAGGCACCGTTGCCACCTGGCACAAGAAAGTCGGCGAAGCGGTCAAGCGCGATGAAGTGCTGGCCGACATCGAAACCGACAAGGTCGTGCTGGAAGTCGTGGCACCCGCCGATGGCGCGCTTGCCGAGATCAAGGCCGAAGAGGGCAGCCAGGTCGAGTCTGAAGCCGTACTGGCGATCTTCTCCGAAGGCGGCGGTAGCGACAGCGGCGCAAGCGAAAGCAAAGGCGATGACAGCGCCGATAGCACCAGCGACGATGAAGGCGCCGACGAGAAAGTAGGCGACAAGATTGTGGCCCCGGCGGCGCGCAAGATGATCGCCGAAAACGACCTGGACGTTGCCAAGATCGAAGGCACCGGCAAGGGCGGTCGCGTTCTGAAAGAAGACGTGCAGAAAGCCGTGAAAGACGGCAGCGCCAAGAAAACGGCCAAGTCCTCCGCGCCGGCAGCGAAGAAAGCCGCTGCGGCCCCGGCCGCCGCCGAAGGCGAGCGTGCCGAGAAGCGCGTACCGATGACGCGCCTGCGCAAGACCATCGCCAAGCGTCTGGTCGAAGCGCAGCAAACCGCCGCCATGCTGACCACCTACAACGAGGTGGACATGGGCGCGGTCATGAACCTGCGCGCGCAGTACAAGGACACCTTCCAAAAGGCCCACGACGTCAAGCTCGGCTTCATGGGCTTCTTCGTCAAGGCCGCCGCCGAGGCGCTCAAGCGCTTCCCGGATGTCAACGCCTCGATTGACGGTGACGAGATCGTCTACCACGGTTACCAGGATATCGGCGTTGCCGTATCCACCGACCGCGGCCTGGTCGTGCCGGTACTGCGTGACACCGACGCCATGAAGGTCGCCGATGTCGAGAAAGGCATCGTCGACTTCGGCAAGCGGGCCCGCGATGGCAAGCTTGGTATCGACGAAATGCAGGGTGGTACCTTCACCATCACCAACGGCGGTATTTTCGGCTCGCTGCTCTCCACGCCGATCATCAACCCGCCGCAAACGGCCATTCTGGGTATGCACAAGATCCAGGAGCGCCCGATGGCGGTCAACGGCAAGGTCGAGGTTCGCCCGATGATGTACCTGGCGCTCTCCTACGATCACCGCATGATCGACGGTAAAGACGCGGTTCAGTTCCTGGTCACCATCAAGGAACTGCTGGAAGACCCGGCGCGCCTACTGCTGGACGTGTAACGATGCACGCGGCCAGGGTCAGCCCTTGGCCGCGTGATCGGGTGAGAGAACCTTGAGTTCGAGCGTTTTTATGTTATCGCACACGGCCCTTTGTCCATGATTTGATACGACGCGTATGCATTGATCCAGACAAAGCGTCACCAAGCGGAAGGAGCCAACATGGCTGACAAGTTTGATGTAATCGTTATCGGTGCCGGCCCCGGCGGCTACGTCGCTGCCATTCGCGCGGCCCAGCTCGGGCTGAACGTTGCCTGTGTCGAGAAGTGGATTGGCAAGGAAGGCAACGTGGTACACGGCGGCACCTGCCTGAACGTGGGTTGTATCCCGTCCAAGGCGCTGCTGGAAGCCTCGCACAAGTATGTCGAAGCCAAGCACGACTTCGACGACCTGGGGATCCAGGCAAGCGATGTCAGCATGGACATCACCAAGATGATGTCGCGTAAAGACACTATCGTTAAGAACCTGACCGGCGGCATCTCGGGCCTTTTCAAGGCCAACGGCGTCACCGCGATCGACGGTACCGGTAAAGTCGTGGGTAACAAGCAGGTCGAAGTCACCGATGTCGACGGCAACGCGACCAAGTACGAAGCCGAGAACATCGTGATCGCGGCGGGCTCGGTACCGGTCGAAATTCCGCCCACGCCGCTGACCGACGACCTGGTCGTCGACTCTACCGGCGCGCTTGAATTCAAGGAAGCGCCGAAGCGTTTGGGCGTGATCGGCGCCGGCGTTATCGGGCTCGAGCTTGGTAGCGTTTGGAACCGCCTGGGATCTGAAGTCACCGTGCTCGAAGCGATGGACGATTTCTTGCCGATGGTCGACACGACCGTTGCCAAGGACACCCAGAAGCTTCTCAAAAAGCAGGGCCTGGACATCAAACTCGGCGCCCGCGTAACCGGCTCCGAAGTGAAAGACAATGAAGTCGTCGTCAAGTACACCGACGGCGAAGGCGAGCAGGAAATCACCTTCGACAAGCTGATCGTTTGCGTTGGCCGCCGCCCGTACACCAAGGGTGTGATTGCCGACGACGTCAGCATTGAGCTCGACGAGCGTGGCTTCATCTTCGTCGATGACCAGTGCCGCACCAACGTGCCGGGCGTTTACGCGATCGGCGACTGCGTACGCGGTCAGATGCTGGCGCACAAGGCCTCGGAAGAGGGCATCATGGTGGCGGATATCATCGCCGGCCATAAAGCCGAGATGAACTATGACGCCATTCCCTGCGTGATCTACACTGCCCCGGAAGTGGCTTGGGTCGGTATGACCGAGCAGGACGCCAAGGCCAAGGGCATCGAAGTCAAAACCGGTACTTTCCCGTTTGCCGCCAGCGGCCGCGCCATGGCGAACAATGCCACCGAAGGTAGCGCGAAAGTCATCGCCGATGCAGAAACCGATCGCATCCTGGGTGTTCACATCGTTGGCCAGCATGCCGGCGAGTTGATCGCTCAGGCCGTGATCGCGATGGAGTTCGGCTCCAGCGCCGAAGATCTGGCGCTGACCTGCTATGCCCACCCCACCATGTCCGAGGCGGTTCACGAAGCCGCACTGGCCGTGGACGGGCACGCCATCCACATGGCGAACCGTAAAAAACGTAAGTAATTCTAGTAACGACCAGGCGCCACCTTCCGGTGGCGCAACGCTATCAGCCCGGCTTGCCGAGCTGATAGCACGGGGACAGCCGGTGCTCGGCACCGGTTGTCGTTCGAGTCACATGCAACCAATGGCATGAATCGATGAACCTTCACGAGTATCAAGGCAAGCAGCTGTTTGCTGATTATGGTCTGCCGGTGTCCAAGGGCTTTGCCGTGGACACGCCAGAAGAAGCGGTAGAAGCGTGCAAAAAAATCGGCGGCGAGATGTGGGTAGTCAAAGCCCAGGTCCACGCGGGCGGCCGCGGTAAAGCGGGCGGCGTGAAGCTGATCAAGGACCCCCAGGAAGCGAAGGCCTTCGCCGAGCAGTGGCTGGGCAAGAACCTGGTCACCTACCAGACTGACGAAAAAGGTCAGCCGGTTGCCAAGATTCTGGTCGAGAACTGCACCGATATCGCCGATGAGCTTTATCTGGGCGCCGTCGTCGACCGTACCAGCCGTCGCGTGGTCTTCATGGCCTCGACCGAAGGTGGTGTAGACATCGAAACGGTCGCCGAAGAGACACCGGAAAAGATTCTGAAAGCCGAGATCGACCCGCTGGTCGGCGCTCAGCCCTACCAGGCACGCGAACTCGCTTTCAAACTGGGCCTTAAAGGCGACCAGATCAAGCAGTTCACCAAGATCTTCCTGGGGCTTTCCAAGCTGTTCCACGACAAGGATCTGGCGCTTCTGGAAATCAACCCGCTGGTCATCACCGATGAAGGCAACCTGCACTGCCTCGACGCCAAACTGGGCCTCGACAGCAATGCGTTGTACCGTCATCCGGACCTGCAGGCGATGCGTGATCCGAGCCAGGAAGACCAGCGCGAAGCCGACGCGGCCAAGTGGGAGCTCAACTACGTAGCGCTCGACGGCAACATTGGCTGCATGGTCAACGGCGCGGGCCTTGCCATGGGTACCATGGACATCGTCAACCTGTCTGGCGGCAAACCGGCCAACTTCCTGGACGTAGGCGGCGGCGCGACCAAAGAGCGCGTGGCAGAAGCGTTCAAGATCATTTTGTCTGACGACAACGTCAAAGCCGTACTGGTCAACATCTTCGGCGGTATCGTGCGCTGCGACATGATCGCGGAAGGCATCATCGGCGCCGTCGAGCAGGTCGGTGTCAACGTGCCGGTCGTTGTGCGTCTGGAAGGTAACAACGCCGAGCTGGGTGCCGAGAAACTGGCGTCCAGCGGTCTGAACATCATCGCTGCCACCAGCCTGAGCGACGCGGCTCAGCAGGTTGTTAAAGCAGCGGAGGGCAAGTAATGAGTATCCTGATCGATAAGAACACCAAGGTCATCTGCCAAGGGTTCACCGGTGGCCAGGGCACGTTCCACTCCGAGCAGGCGATTGCCTACGGCACGCAAATGGTCGGTGGTGTAACGCCGGGTAAAGGCGGCCAGACGCACCTGGGCCTGCCGGTGTTCAACACCGTAGCGGAAGCAGTCGAGCAAACCGGCGCCGAAGCCAGCGTGATCTACGTACCGGCCGCGTTTTGTAAAGACTCCATCCTTGAAGCCGCCAACGCCGGCATCAAGCTGATCGTCTGCATCACCGAAGGTATCGCCACACTCGACATGCTCGACGCGAAAGTAAAATGCGACGAGCTCGGTGTTCGCCTGATCGGCCCGAACTGCCCCGGCGTCATCACCCCCGGTGAAACCAAAATCGGCATCATGCCGGGCCATATCCACCAGCCGGGCCGTGTCGGCATCGTATCCCGTTCGGGTACGTTGACCTATGAAGCGGTCAAGCAGACCACCGACCACGGCTTCGGCCAGTCGACCTGTGTCGGCATCGGTGGTGACCCGATCCCGGGCTCCAACTTCATCGACATCCTCGAGATGTTCGAGAAGGACCCGAAGACCGAAGCGATCGTCATGATCGGCGAGATCGGCGGCACCGCGGAAGAAGAAGCGGCGGCGTACATCAAGGACAACGTCTCCAAGCCGGTCGTTGCCTACATCGCAGGCGTTACCGCCCCTCCTGGCAAGCGTATGGGCCACGCGGGTGCGATCATCTCCGGCGGTAAAGGCACGGCGGACGACAAGTTCGGCGCCCTCGAAGCGGCGGGTGTCAAAACCGTACGTTCGCTGGCCGAAATCGGCGACGCGCTGAAAGAAGCCACCGGCTGGTAAGTCAGGCCGGTCGAGCTAGGCGCTTGTCGGTTGGAAAGCGCAAAAAGGGCACCTTCGGGTGCCCTTTTTTATGTCCGCATTTTGTAAAACTTAGCCGCGGCGTTGCAGACAGCGTGAGCCGAGCACGACGAACACCGGGGCCCCTACGGCCAAATAAAGGTGGTAGCTCACTAACCGCCAGACCAGCACCGCCGCGGCGACCTGCTCCGGCGCCATGAGTGGCAGTAAAAGTGTGCCCACGCCAAGCTCCGCCGCCCCGGCACCGCCGGGCAGAAAGCTCAGCTGGCTGGCCGCCATGGCCAGCATCTGCACCAGAAATGTCCAGAGCCACTCCGCCTGCCCGCCCACACCCAGCACCGCCATGTACAATAGGCTGTAACGCAGTACCCAGTGCAGCGCGGTGAGCAGCAGTATCGCGGCAAGCGTTCGCCCGGGTAGATGCAGCGTGACCCGCAGCGCGTGGCGACAGCGCAGCAGCCGCCGAATGAGCCAGCGCCTTTTAACGGCGTTGGGCCGCGCCGCCGGGCGCAGGCGTAAAAGCCTGGGCAGATAAACGATGACCAGCGCCACGCTCACCAGTAACGCGCCAAGGGCGAGCAGCGCGGCCTGAATAAGCCCCTGGTGGGGCCAGTCGACGATGCCGGTCAACGTGGCGGCGACCGCCACACCCAGCATGGTCAGAAAGAAAAGCGAGTCGCACCCCTGGTCGATCAGAAACATCGCCGTGCCCTTGGCCGGGGCAACGCCGCGCTTTGCCAGAAGCGCCAGCATCGTGACTGGGCCGCCGCTGCCGCCGGGGGTGGCGCACAGTGCGAACTTGGCGGCAAGCTCGATACCCAGCGCACCCGCCTGATTAGGCGCGCCTGGGTGAGCGCCCAGCATCAGCCGAAGCCTTAGCGCGTTCAGGTTCCAGCAGACGGCGGCCGTTGCCACCATGAGCGCCAAAAGCCCCAGCGGAAACGCCTGTACATGGCCAAGCGCGGCCCGCCCGCCGGCAAGCGATGTCAGCAGAAGCGGCGTGATGAGTGCGATGAGTAGCAGCACCGCGTGCAACGGGCGCGGTCGCCATCGGGATTTACCTTGTATAAGAGCGGGGGCGGGCATGGGCCGGCTCGCTTTGATGTAGCGCTCGATAGTGCTCGTATAGTTGGTGGATCACTACATCCCAGCCGAAGCGACGCTCGACATAGTGGCGCGCGTAGCGCCCGCTGGCGGCGATGTCGTTATCGAACAGCGCGCTGCAGGCCTGGGCCATGGCGGTAGGGTCGAGCGGCGGGCACAGCACGCCGCCGCCCAGGGGCACGTTCTCGATCAGGGCGCCGGCGCGGGCGCCGATGACCGGCAGGCCACTGGCCATCGCCTCCTGGGCAATCAACCCAAAGGTTTCCCGTGTACCGGCGTGGAGCAGGGCGTCGCTGCTGGCAAGCGCGGCGGCCACCTCGTGCACGCCGCAGCAGCGGCTGACCGCGGTGACGTTATCCGGTACGCGGGTGGGCATCCCAGGGCCCATCAGCAGCAGGTGGTAGTCCGGCCCTAGGCGTTTCATGGTGGCCAGCAGCACGTCGATGTTCTTCTCGCGAGAGTAGCGGCCGACGAAAATGAGCAGGCGCTTGTTCTCCTTGATACCCAAGCGTTGGCGAAGGTGCGGGTCGAAGTGGCCGGGATGAAACCGCTCGAGATCCACCCCCAATGGCTGCACGTGCACGTTCTCTACACCCCACTGCGTGAGGCGGTCGGCCATGGCTTGGCAAGGGGCGAGCACGCTGTCAAAGCGGCGGTAGAGGTCGGCCACGTAGCGGATCAAGCGGCGCTCGACGCGCCGCCCGAAGCGGTCGCCCATCAGTCGCGGCAAATCCGAGTGGTAAAACCCGACCACCGGCACGCCCAAGCGCTGACCAGCGTCCAGCGCGGCCCAGGCGGTCACGTAGGGGTCGCCGGCCTCGATGATGTCCGGCGCTAATTCGATCAGCGCATCCCGCCAGGGCGCGCCGCGTAGCGGAAACCGGTAGCCCTGGCCCAGCGGAAGGCGCAGGGCAGGCAGCGTATGGTGCTCGCCCAGGCTATCGCGCTCGGCGCCGGGTACCAGCAGGCTACAGCGGGCACCGGCTTTTTGCAGTACGCGGTGTTTGGCTTGCAGGTAGGTGCGCACGCCGCCGCTGGCCGGGGCGTGAAACATGGTGATATCGGCAATATGCAAGGTCGTCTCCGCGCCATACAAGGGTCATTCATCACCATAGCCAACGAATAAGTCAGTTATGCGACAGGGCGAGTATGCTTTGGGCGCTGCAAATTCTGTCGCTTGCGAAAAACCTTGCTTAAACCCCAATACCATCTAATATAACATCCATATGGATGGTATATGGAATCCATGGGGATTGAAAATAGCTTCTCACCCGATAGGAGCGCTCATGAGCGTACACGAATTGCGCCGCAAGCCCGGCGACACCAACGAGAAAATCACCATTAACCTCGGCGTCGTCGATCTGGGCCAAATCGACCTGCTGGTGCAGGAGGGCTTTTACTCCAACCGAACCGATTTGATCCGTACCGCCATTCGCAACCAGCTGGCAAGCCACGCCGACGTCGTCAAGGAGACTGTCTCGCGCAAGGCGTTCGTGCTGGGGCTTGAACACTACAGCCGCGCGGATCTCGAAGCGCTAAAGGCCAATGGCGAAACCCTGCAAATCCAGGTGCTGGGGCTGGCCACCATTGCCGACGATGTAACGCCGGAACTTGCCGCCGCGACGATCGAATCCGTCGTCGTGCTTGGCGCCCTGCATGCAAGCAAGGCGGTCAAGGCCGCTCTGGCTGGTCGCATCCACTGATGTATTGACGAGGGCTTTGACCATGATCGATGCCACCATGACCCAACGAATGCAAGAAGCGACGCGGCTGACCCGCGCCGGCAGGCTTTCCGAGGCCATGCAGATGTTGCAAGGCCAAGACCCGATGCCCGAGCGCCAAGCGACACCGGCGGCCGCTCAAGAGGGTAATGTGTTCGAAAGTACCTGCGAGACGATCGGCGAGAAGACGTTTACGGCGTTCACATCGGGATCGTCGGGGCCTGGGCACAAGCGCCAAGGCTTTCGCTTTCGCGATCAATGGGCGGGCTTTCAAGCCGGCGCCGGGCCGCAGGCACCGGCCGCGCACGAAACGCCCAGCCCCGGCGCCTTCACCGCGGGGCGCTTTGAAAACCGTGCCGGTACCCGGGACTATAAACTCTTTATGCCCAGCGGCTACCACGGCCAGGCGCTGCCCCTGGTCGTCATGCTCCACGGCTGTACCCAAAACCCGGACGACTTCGCCGCCGGCACCCAAATGAACGCGCTGGCCGAAGCGCAAACCTTCTGCGTGCTCTACCCGGCTCAGCCGCAAAGCGCCAATACCTCGAAGTGCTGGAACTGGTTCAAGGCCGGCGACCAGCGCCGTGAAGGTGGCGAGCCCGAGGTGCTGGCGGGGATGACCCGAGAGATCGTCAATACCCACGGGCTCGACGCCGCCCGGGTATACGTAGCCGGGCTCTCCGCCGGCGGCGCCATGGCGACCACGCTTGCCATGACCTACCCGGAACTCTTCGCCGCGGTGGGGGTGCACTCCGGGCTGCCTCATGGCGTTGCCAAGAGCCTCCCGGATGCGCTGGCGGCCATGCAGGGCGGAAGACCGGTACCGGGCGGGGCGAGTGAAGGTTTTGCCTCGAACGTGCCGGCGATCATCTTTCACGGCGACCGGGACAGCACCGTGCATTTGAACAATGCCGAACGCGTGGCGAGCCAATATGTCGCCAGCAAAGCCACACCAGGCGATGCGAAGGCAGGGCAGGTGGCTGGCGGCCACGGCTATACGCGCACGGTCCATCGCGACGCCCAGGGCGAAACGCGCCTGGAGCAGTGGCGCATTCACGGCGCCGGTCACGCCTGGGCGGGCGGCAGCGCTCGGGGAAGCTACACCGACCCCAAAGGGCCGGATGCCTCGAAGGAGATGCTGCGCTTTTTCTTTGAGCATCAGTTGAAAGGTGAGTTGTGAGTCGTGAGTCGTGAGTCGTGAATGGTGAGTCGGGTGGGGCGCCGGGGGGCAGCGTATAAAAAAGCAGCGGCGCCTTTGGCGCCGCTGCTCTGTGGGGAGACCGGTACGGGATTACTCGGCGGGCTTGGCCACCAGCGAGCGGGTCTCTTCGCGGGCCTCGGTGAGCTGCACGCGCAGGGCGTCGCCGAGCTTGTAGCGCTCTTCACCCTCGATCTGGATGCGGCCTTCCTTGTCGTCGATCACCACCTTGCTGCGGTCGCTATGCATCAAGGGGGCCGGGACGAAGGCCGTGGCGCCGTTTTCGACCAGGCGAACGCGCATGCCGCCGCGGTTGATCGCGATGATTTCCGCGTCGAAGCCATCCTGGTTCTGAGCGGCGCTGGTCAAAAAGCGTACGTAGAGCCAGTCTTTCACGTCGCGCTCGGCCATGCGGTTCAGGCGACGGCGCTCGGTGAGCTGCTCGGTGAGCGCTTGGCTCGCCTCGGCCGGGGCCTGCTCGCCTTTCAGCACGCGCTTGATCAAGCGGTGGTTGACCATATCGCCGTACTTACGAATCGGCGAGGTCCAGGTGGCGTAGGCGGCTAGCCCTAAGCCAAAGTGCGGCCCGGGCTGGGCGGACATGCTGGTAAAGCCCTGGAAGCGGCGCAGACGGGCATCGAGCCAGGCATCGTCGCGGCTTTCGAGTGCGCGCTTAAGATCCTTGTAATGGTCCAGGTCGGTCAGCGCCTCGAGGGCTACTTCGATGTCTTGGCCGGCCAAAAACTCCTGGGCGGCTTCGGCTTTGTCCGACTCGAACGCACGGTGCACGTTGAAGATGCCGTGACCGATGTTGGCAGCGAGAAAGTCCGCACAGCAGGCGTTGGCGGCGATCATCGACTCTTCGATCATGCGGTTGGCGATGCGGCGATCTTCGGTGTTGATCGCCAGCACGTTACCGGCTTCGTCGAGCTCGAACACGTAGTCCGGGCGGTCCTTGAAGACCAGCGCGTGCTCGTTACGCCAGGCGGTGCGTGCCTCGGTAAGCGCCTGAAGCGCTTTGAGCTGCTCGGCGATGTTGTCCGCCGGCGCCCAGTCGCCTTCACCGTCGATCCAATCCGACACCCGGTCGTAAACGAGCTTGGCATGGGACTGCACGTCGGCGGCGAAGAAGCGGTAGTCGCCCAGCCGGCCGTCAGCGTGGATGGTCAGCGTGCAGGCCAGCGCCGGGCGGCTCTTGCCTTCCCACAACGAGCAAAGATCGTCGGCCAGCTGCTCGGGCAGCATGGTGACGTTCTGGCCCGGCAGGTAAACGGTGAACGCACGCACTCGCGCTTCCAGATCCGCCGCGTGCGCTTCGTCGACATAAGCGGTCGGGTCGGCGATCGCCACCGACAAATCCCAGCCGCCGTCGTCGCGGGTGGTGATGCGCAGGGCATCGTCCATGTCCTTGGTCTTTTCACCGTCGATGGTGAAGAAGGGCTCGGCGGTAAGATCTTCCCGAGTCAGGCCTTCATCGCGCAGTGGCCAGTCGTTGCCGGCTTCCGGGCTTGCCTGCTCCAGGGCGTGGCGAGCCAGGGTCACGCGCCAGGGCACCGCCGGGTTGTCGGACTTGGCCACCAGTTCGTCGATCTGAGCGAAAAAGCCGCGGTCGTTCTCTTTCATCGGGTGGCGCACCAGCCGCGCGACGACCCAGTCGCCGTCGGCAATGGTCGATTCATCGAGGCTGTTCTTGATGCGCGACTTGATGACGTTGCGAATCGACGGGTGATCCGGCACCACGGCCAGGCGGTCTTCGCGCTTTTGAACGCGGGCCACGAAGCGGTCGAGCCCGGCTTCGAGCAGCTTTTCCGGCTCGACGGATTTCTTGTCGCCGTTTTCATGAATCACCGCCTCGACGCGGTCGCCGTGAATGACCTGCTTCATGGCGGGGGGCGGCACGAAATAGGACTCGCCCCCTTCGGTTTCTAGAAAGCCGAAACCTTTTTCGGTGGCCTTGATCACGCCTTCGACGCGGGGCGTGGTATCACGAATCTGTTGCTTGAGCTGGGCAAGCGCGGAGTTATTTTGCAGCATGTGTTCAATCAGTTGGCGAGAGTAGCCTGCCACTATACGGATTCCCGCTCACCGCGCCAATTACCCGCCGCGATGAAGTCGCCGCGCGGGCGTAAGGTCAATGACTTACCCGCGCTTTGTATAATCGGTTAAGCTGAAAGACCCTTATAAACCCCAAAGAGCGACCATTTGAGAGGAGCGTGCGATGACCCCCCGGCTGATTGTTTCCGATTTGGATGGAACGCTTTTAGGAAGCGATCACGTGTTGCACGAGAGCACCAAGGAGGTACTGCGCGCCCTGGTCGAGCAGGGCCACCACCTGACCCTGGCCTCCGGCCGCCACTACCTGGACATGCGGGTGTTTCGCGACGAGCTCAATGTGCCCATGCACCTGATCAGCAGCAACGGGGCCTACACCCACGCCCCGGACGACACGCTGCTGAGCGCCCACCACGTGAAGCCTGAGAAGGCCCGCGCATTGATCGATCTACCGCGCCCGGCGGATGTCCGACTGAGCCTTTATGTGGATGACGCCTGGTATATCGATGCCGCCTCGCCTGGGCACCTGGCCATGCACGCCGCTACGGGCTTCGTCTATCAGGTCGTTTCGCCGGCCAACATGCCCGCCGAAGGTATCGGCAAGGTGCTTTACGGCGGCGAACCCGAGGCGCTTGCCAAGATCGAGGCAACGGTGCGCGACATTAGCGACGGCGAGTTGCACGTTACTTACTCGACTCCGGAGTCGCTCGAGATCATGGCGGGTAACGTCAACAAGGGCGTCGCCTTGAAAGCGCTGCTCGAACGTTTGGGTGTCGAGGCCGAGCAGTGCCTGGCCTTTGGCGATAACTTGAACGACATCGAAATGCTGAGCCTGGCAGGCGAGGCGCACTTCATGGCCAATGCCCACCCGGAAATGGCCGGGCGCCTGGGGCGTGGCCGTCAAATAGGCCACCACGGCGAAGCCGGGGTCGCCGCGCTTTTGCGCGAGCGCTTTGGGCTTTGAGCCAAGGGCTGTGATCGGGTTACCACCTTAGTCGATAGTCGCTTGTGGTCGGCAGGGCTCTCCACCATTATCTAGCGCGAAAAAGATAATAACGACGATAATAAAAGATAGGGAGCCCGCTACTATGACCCACGCGTCTGATTGCGTGATGATCGTCGACGACGACCCGGAAATTTGCGAGCTGTTGGCGGATTACCTGGGCCGCCACGGCTACCAGGTGCTGACCGCCGACAGTGCGCAGTCGCTCTACGCCACACTGGACGAGCAAACGCCGAGTCTGGTGCTGGTGGATGTGATGATGCCCGGCGACGACGGCTTCGCCGTTTGCCGGGCGCTTCGCCGCCAGGGCGATATGCCGATCATCATGCTCACCGCAAGCAGTGATGAAACCGACCGGATTCTCGGCCTGGAGCTGGGCGCCGACGACTATATGGCCAAGCCCTTCAACCCGCGTGAGCTTTTAGCGCGTATCAAAGCGGTGCTGCGGCGCACTCGCGCCGGTTTTGAGCCACCCAGCGCCGGCCACGCCCGCTGGGTGCGCTTTGGCCCCTGGCAGCTGGATCGTACCACCCGCGAGCTGGTGGATCAGGGCGGGGCGCATACGTCGCTCTCCGGCGCGGATTTTCAACTGCTGCAGGTGTTTCTCGAGCGCCCGGCCACGGTGATCACCCGGGATGATCTTTATACGCTGTCACGCGGGCGCCACGCGCCGCCGCTGGATCGTTCCATCGACGTTCACGTTTGCAGGCTACGCCAGCGCTTGGGCGAGGACGCCCAGCACTCGCAGCTGATTCGCACCGTGCGCGGCGCGGGCTACGTGCTCACCGCCCAGGTCGAAGCCGTCGTGTGAGCACGCTCAGAGGCGTCTTGAAACGCTGTCTGCCGAGTACGCTGCGCGGACGCTTCGTGATCATCATGATTGCCGGGGTGCTGGCGGCTCAGGCAGCAAGCTACGCGCTCTGGAGCTCCCAGGTGCGCGCCAGCCAGCTCGAACAGCTCGACGAGCTATCCAACAACATGGCGCTGAGCATCGCCTCCACCATGAAGTTTTTCCGCTCGCTGCCGGTGGACTACCGCCATATCGTGCTCGACCAGCTACGCAACATGGGCGGAACGCGCTTTTTCGTTAGCGTCAACGAGCGGCGTATTCCGGTGACCGATATCGGCAGCGGCGCTGAAAAAACGCTGGTGGTGGGTAACGTGCATCGTATTTTGACCCAGGAACTGGCCATCGACGACGTCGTGGTCGAGTTCTCGCGACCGGAAACCCTGCGCGTTTTCAACAACGAAGTACTGCTTCACGATTTACCGCCGCGCTGGGGCCAGCACAGCCTGCTGATGGAGCCGCTTTCGCCGCCGATTCTTGTGGTACAGCTCGAGCTTGCCCCGGACATGTGGCTTTACGTGGCCACGCTACTTGGCGTGCCGGATATCTTTAGCGGCTACCGCTGGCTTTCCGAAGAGCGCCTGCTGGTGGGCTTGCTGGTGCTGATGAGCGTACTGGCGCTCTCCTTTTGGGGCATTACCAGCGTAACCCGGCCTTTGGCGCGGCTCTCCAGCGCTGCCCGCCAGCTCGGCGATGACCTGGACCGCCCCCCGCTCAAGGAGAGCGGCCCCAAAGAGGTCGCCGCCACCGCGGTGGCGTTCAACCGTATGCAGCGGCGCATACGCGAGCAGATCGACGAGCGCGAACGGCTCTTCTCAGCGATTTCCCACGACCTTAAAACACCGATCACCCGGATGCGCCTGCGCGCCGAAATGCTCGACGACCCGCACCAACGGGCGCGCTTTTGCGCCTCGCTCGATGAGCTGAGCGAGCTCGTCAAAGGCGCGCTTGCCTCGGTGAAGGGGCTCGACCTGCACGAAGACCCCGCCGCGGTGGATATCGCCGCCCTGGCCACAACGCTTGCCGACGAGCTTGGCTTGCAAGGTGGCGAGGTCAGTGTGACAGGCCAGGCCGCGCCGCTTACGGCTAAGCCGCTGGCGCTCAAGCGCTGCCTGGCCAATCTCCTGGAAAACGCGGTGTTCTACGGCCAGCGCGCGGCGGTGCACATAAGCGATACGCCCGAGCAAATCACGATACGTATTCATGACGACGGCCCCGGTATTGCTCAAGACCAACGGGCGCGGGTTTTTTCACCGTTCGTGCGCCTGGAGGCCTCGCGCAGCCGCAACACCGGCGGCAGCGGCCTTGGGTTGGGCATCGCCCGGCATATCGCCCGCGCCCACGGCGGCGATATCACCTTGGCTAATCATCCACAAGGTGGGCTCGTCGCCACCCTGGTGCTGTTGCGCCACGCGCCTATTACAGGTTTGTAAGAAAACCCCAGGACTATGTAGTAAAGGGTAACTCCCGTTTGCAGGTATTGCGGCGTACTCTGCAGTAAGCGCTAGGCGTAACCATTCAAACGAACGATTCGAACGAACGATTCACTCAAACGGTTCGCTCAAGCGATTTATAAAAAACGATCTGACAATAACAACGCCAGGAGTCATCATGTCGACATTGCGTTTACCCTCGATGCGTCAGTCCGCCCTCAGCCTCGCGCTTGCGCTGGCCGCGACTACTTCTGCCCAGGCAAACGACGTCGAGGTCCTCCATTGGTGGACCTCCGGCGGCGAAGCGCGCGCGGCCAACGTGCTCAAGGAGCTTCTTGAGGCCGAAGGCTACGGCTGGGAAGACTTCGCCGTGGCCGGCGGCGGCGGCGAAACCGCCATGACGGTGCTCAAATCTCGTGCCATGTCCGGCAACCCGCCGTCGGCGGCGCAAATCAAGGGCCCGGAAATTCAGGAGTGGGGCGAGCTTGGCCTGCTGGGCGATCTGGACGACGTGGCCGCGCAGGAGGGCTGGAACGACCTGCTCCCCGAGGTGGTCGCCGATATCATGCGCTATGACGGCCAATACGTGGCCGTGCCCGCCAACGTTCATCGGGTGAACTGGCTGTGGGCGAACCCGGAGGTGCTGGACGCCGCCGGGGTGGAGATGCCGACCACCCTGGATGAGCTCTTCACCGCCGGTGAGGCGATCCGCGAGGCGGGCTTCGTGCCGCTTGCCCACGGCGGCCAGGACTGGCAGGACGCCACCGTGTTCGAGAGCGTGGTGATTGGAAGCCAGGGCGTGGATTTTTACCGCCAGTCGCTGGTGGAGCTCGACCCCGAGGCGCTGGGTAGCGATGAAATGATCAGCGCACTCGAGACCTTCAAGCGCCTGCGCGAGCTGATGGACGACGGCATGCCCGGGCGCGATTGGAACATCGCCACCAATATGGTGATCGAGGGGGATGCGGGCTTTCAGCTGATGGGGGATTGGGCCAAGGGTGAATTCACCGCCGCCGGGCTCACCGCCGGCGAGGACTACCTTTGCGCCGCGGCACCGGGAAGCGCGGACGCTTTCTCGTTCAATATCGACAGCCTCGCCATGTTCCGCGTCAGCGACGATGATGAGCGCGAAGCCCAGCAGGCGCTGGCCCGGCTGGTGCTCGAGCCTACCTTCCAGGAAGCCTTCAACTTGGCCAAGGGCTCGATCCCCGCGCGCCCGGACCTGGACATGAGTGAATTCGACAGCTGCGCCGAGCAGTCCTTGGCCGACTTCCAGCGCACCGCCGAAGACGGCGGCCTGGTGCCCAGCATGTCCCACGGCATGGCCGTGCGCGCCGATGTCCAGGGGGCGATCTTCGATGTCGTCACCAACTACTTCAACGACGCCGACATGCCTGCCGAGCAAGCCGCCGAGCGCCTGGTAAGTGCCGCGCAGACCGCTTCCTTCTAAAAGCCTTTTGATCAAGGTGCGCCGCCGCCCGGCGGCGCCACGCTGACAGGCGAACTCCCTATGAGCGACACAACTTTGCCCAAGGCCCATCGGCCGACGGTTTCCGGCTGGCTACAAGGCTGGCTTCCGCGGCTGGTGTTGGCCCCCTCCATTGCCATTACGCTGTTTTTCGTTTACGGCTTCATGCTCTGGACGTTCGTACTCTCGCTGACCAGCTCGCGGATGCTACCAAGCTACGACTTCGTTGGCTTTGGCCAGTACGCGCGACTCATGGCCAACGACCGCTGGTGGGTGGCCTCGACCAACCTGATGATCTTTGGCGTCTTGTTCGTCGCGGTGTGCCTGGTACTCGGGGCCGTGCTGGCGATTTTGCTGGATCAAAAAATCCGCCAAGAGGGGGCGCTTCGCACGATCTATCTTTACCCGATGGCGCTTTCGTTCATCGTCACTGGCGTGGTCTGGAAGTGGCTTTTGAACCCGCAGTTGGGGATCCAGGCCATGGTGCGCAGCTGGGGTTTCGAGTCGTTTCGTTTCGACTGGATCGTCGACCCGGACATGGCCATTTTCACCTTAGTGATCGCCGCGGTATGGCAGGCCTCGGGCTTCGTGATGGCGCTGTTTCTGGCGGGGCTTCGAGGTATCGACGACAGCATCATCAAGGCCGCCCAGCTCGACGGGGCGAGCCTGCCGCGCATCTATTGGCGCGTGGTCATGCCGTGCCTGCGCCCGGTGGTGTTCAGCGCGGTGATGATTCTTTCGCACATCGCCATCAAGAGCTTCGACCTGGTGGTAGCGCTGACCGGCGGCGGGCCCGGCTACGCAACGGACCTGCCCGCGACCTTCATGTACACCCACGCCTTCAATCGCGCCCAGATCGGGCTGGGCTCCGCCAGCGCCATGCTGATGCTCGGTGGCGTGCTGGCGATATTGATTCCTTATCTCTACTCCGAACTCAGGAGCCGCAAGCATGGCTAACGTGATTCGCCGCCAGTCCCCCGCGGCGCGCCTGTGGCGGTGGGGGCTCTACTTTGTGCTGATCGTCGCCGCGCTTTTCTACGTGCTGCCGCTGATCGTGATGCTGATGACCTCCTTCAAGCCACTCAGCGAGATCACCGCCGGGTCGCTTTTGTCGCTGCCGCAAAACCCGACCCTGGCGCCCTGGACCAAGGCCTGGGGCGAGGCGTGCACTGGCATGCGCTGCGAAGGCGTGGGGGGCTACTTCTGGAACTCCTTCGCCATCGTGATTCCTGCGGTGTTGATTTCGACCACGGTGGGCGCACTCAACGGCTACGCCTTGACCAAGTGGCGCTTCAAGGGCTCGGAGCTTGTATTCGCGCTGATGCTCTTTGGCTGCTTCATCCCGTTCCAGGTGGTGCTGTTGCCCATGGCGCAAACCCTTGGGTGGCTCGGGCTTTCGAGCTCACGGGCGGGCCTGGTGCTGGTCCACGTGGTGTTCGGCATCGCGTTTACCACGCTTTTTTTCCGTAACTTTTATGTGGGCATTCCCGACGAGCTGGTCTCGGCGGCCAAGCTCGACGGCGCCGGGTTCTTTCGCATCTTCTGGCGCATTTTGCTGCCGGTCTCGGCGCCGATCATCGTGGTGTCGATCATCTGGCAGTTCACCCAGATCTGGAACGACTTTTTGTTCGGCGTCGCGTTTTCCGGGCACAACACCCAGCCGGTGACCGTCGCACTCAACAACCTGGTGAACACCTCGACCGGGGTGAGCGAGTACAACGTCAACATGGCCGCGGCGATGATCGCCGCGCTTCCCACGCTCATCGTCTACGTGCTGGCGGGCAAATACTTCGTGCGCGGGTTAACGGCCGGGTCGGTGAAGGGCTAAGTCGTCGGTCGATTACTCACAATAGAGCGTCACAACAGGAACGATATTTATGGCAGCGCTTGAAATTGATCAGGTACGCAAGGAGTTCGGTCGCGAGCGAGTGCTCAAGGATGTCAGTCTCTCCATCGAGTCCGGACAGTTTCTGATTCTGGTGGGGCCGTCGGGCTGCGGCAAGTCGACGTTGATGAACGCCATCGCCGGGCTGGAGCCGGTCACCAGCGGCCATATCCGCATCGATGGCGAGGACGTGACCACGCGCACCCCCGCCGAGCGTGATATCGCCATGGTGTTTCAATCCTACGCCCTCTACCCCAGCATGACGGTACGCCAGAACATAAGCTTCGGCCTCGAGATGCGCAAAGTCCCCAAGGCCGAGCGTGCCCAGGCGGTGGAGCGGGTGGCGGATCTCCTGCAGATTTCGCACCTTCTGGAGCGCAAGCCTGCTCAGCTCTCCGGCGGCCAGCGCCAGCGGGTGGCGATGGGCCGGGCGCTGGCCCGCGAACCCAAGGTGTATTTGTTCGACGAGCCGCTGTCGAACCTGGACGCCAAGCTGCGCGTGGACATGCGCACCGAGATCAAAAAGCTCCACCAGCGACTGGGTACCACCATCGTGTACGTGACCCACGACCAGGTCGAGGCGATGACCCTGGCGGACCGCATCGCGGTAATGCGCGATGGCCACATTCTGCAGCTGGGCTCGCCGAACGAGGTCTACAACGACCCGGTGGACATGTTCGTGGCCGGGTTCATGGGATCGCCGTCGATGAACTTCATCCAGGCAACGCTCGAAGGTGAAGACGGTGGCTACCAGCTACGCATCGCCACGCCTCAAGAAGAGGATCTGGTACTCCCCTGGCCCCAGGAGCGCTTCGCGGATGAGCTTGCCGAGCGGGTAGGCCAGACGGTGATTCTGGGCCTGCGCCCCGAGCACTTCAGCGAAGAGGACGAGCGGCTGACCGCCCAGGCCGAGGGCACGCTGCTGACGGCGAACGTGGCGGTGGTCGAGCCGACCGGCGCGGATATCCTGCTGCGCCTGCCTCTGGGCGAGCAGGAAGTCACCGCCCGTGTCGGTCCCAAATGTACGGTGGCGGCGGGGCAGCGCCTGGCGCTACGTGTCGATATGGGCCGGGCGATTTTATTCGATGCGCAAACCGAGCACCGCATCGCTTAGGAAGAGGGCTCTTTATCCGCGCGCTTGAGCTGGCGCCATAGCGCCTGGCGCAGATCGGCAAGTCTGGGCTGCTCTTCGACGGTGAACGCAAGCGGCCGGCAAAGGCGCTGAGCGCGAAGCCCCAGGCGTGCGCTTAAAAGGCCGGTGGCCAGCCCCTGGCCCGCCCGGGTCGAAAGCCGGGCGGTCAAATCCAGCGACAGCATATCCATGCTCACATCAGTGGCGAGCTCGCTGGCGCCGGCGAAGGCCATATTGTGCAAGACGTTTCGAAAAAGGCGCAGGCGGCTGGCGTAGCCAAGCTCCAGCCCGTAAAGCCGGCAGAGCCGGTCGACCATGGCCAGGCTTCGCCAGGCGACCAGCGCCATATCCACCAGCGTTAGCGGACTGATCGCCACCATCAGCGCCGTTTCGCCGGACATCCGCGTAATCAGCTGCTGCGCCTTGCGATCCCGCGGGGCCAGCAGGTGATAGCACAAAAGCGTCTGGACCTCTTCTCCGCTGTGGTGCGGCTGGCACGCCTTCTTGAACGCCTGCCAGTGGGGGTCGTCTTCGCTGAGTTTGAGCTGCACTCTCAGCTTTTCGGCAAGTGACTCGGCCTGCTCGAAAGAGCAGTGGGGGAGTGTGGCGAGCTCTTCGCGCAGTTGGTCGTGGCGCTTGAGCCGTTTGAGGCGGCCAAGCTCCTTGACCAGCGATACGCCGCCCAGGGTAATCAGGCCCAGTCCAAAGGCCTGCCAGGCGACGTTGAGCCACGCCGAGCCTTCGATTGCCTCGGGGATGCCGGTGGCAAACTCCGCCGCGCCCAGCCCCGCAAAGCCTACCAACGCGAACATCAGCCCCCAGCGGCGCTTGCGCGGTGCGCCCAGAGTAGCCTCGGGTAGCGCCTGCGCTTCGCTTTCGGCAAGCGGCGCATCGCCGAGTGCCGGGTCGAAGCGCTGGTGGGCGCGAAGCGTTTCATCGAAGGGCTCATCGAGCGCTTCAGCAGCGCTTTTATCAGCAGTTGGCGGGATGTCGTCAAGCGCGAAGTGGCGGCGCGGCTCGGTGGGTGTCATTGCAGTTTGTCTCCAATCAGCCAGTCAAGCGCGGCGTCCATCCGAATGTGGTCGAGGGCGTCTCCGTCGCGGCTCGCGGGGCGAAAACTCGGGTAGTCGAACCCTTGGCGCAGCCAGAACTCCGCGGTGGGCAGGCGGCTCGGGACATCGCCCGGGTAGAGCAGCACCTCCTCGCCATCAAGGGTCGTACCGCGCAGCGCCGGTGTGCGCTTGCCGTTCTCCTGCACCTCGCGGGCCTGGGTGGCGCGAATCGCGGCGAGCGACAACGCTTTCACCGGCACGTTGGCGTAGCGCAGATCTTTGATCGGCTCCGCCAACAGGCTCTCCAACAACGTGACCACGTTGGCATGCTGGTTCGGGGTGACGTGGTCGGCCTTGGTCGCGGCGATGGCCAGGCGGTCGATTTTGGGGGCGAACATCCGCGTGAGCAGGCTGCGCTTGCCGTAGTTGAAGCTCTGCATCAGCTGGCTCAGGGCGCTGGAGAGATCCTCGAAGCGTTCGGGGCCGGCGTTGAGCGCGCCGAGCACGTCGACCAGTACGATCTGGCGATCGAAACGTCGGAAGTGGTCGCGGTAGAAGGGCCGCACCACCTGCTGCTGGTAGTAGCGAAAGCGCGCGGCCAGCGTCGCGTAAAGGCTCTGTTCCGGCAGCGCTTCGAGCATTTCCTGGGGCTGCGCCAAGTCCGGCAGGGGGAAGAACTGCAACACCGGTGCGTCCTCGAGCTCGCCGGGCAGCAAAAACCGCCCGGGCTGAAGATCCGAAAAGCCCGCCTGCTTGGCGCGCTTTAGCCCTTCGGCGTAGGCCTGGGATAGGCTTGCCAGTGTGCCCTCGTCGATCTCGGCGGCGGGGTCGAGCTGTTCGACCGCCTCGAGCCACTCGGTAAATAGCGCCCGGCGGTGGGGGCCCTGGTGGTGCGACTGTGCCTGACACCAGCTGTAAAAATCGTGCTGCAAAAGCGGCAGATCCAAAAGCCACTCGCCGGGGTAGTCGAAAAGATCCAGCGTGAGCTTGGCGGTTTCCGGCGTGAACCAGCCGCTTTGCGCCGGTTTGAAGCGAAGCTCCAGGCGAAGCTCGCTAATGCCGCGGGTCGGCGCGGGCCAGCGGGGCGGTGTCTCGGAAAGCGCCGCCATGCCCGGATCAAAAGGAAAGCGGGGTACGCCCAGATCTGGCTGGTTGAGTCGCTTGGCGCCTAAAAGCCGCCCTTCGCGGGCGGCAGGTAGTAAATCGAGGCGGGCATCGAGCCCGGCATGACGCAGTTGGTTGACCAGCGAGGTTAAAAACGCCGTCTTGCCCGCCTGGGAAAGCCCGGTCACGGCAAGCCTTAGCTGCCGGTCGCGACCGCGTTCGAGTAAATTATTGAGCTCCCGACTTAACGGCTGGGGCATGCTGGGCATTCCTTGGGCAAAGGGGTCGACGGGTAGCGCTACAGCATAGCAAAGCGTTCATTAACCGGCGATTAACCGCGGCTGATCGTCGTGCCGAGCAGGTGCTGGGCGCCGGGAACCAGCCACACCGGGTCCAGCCGGGTGTTGGCGGCTTCGACACACACGAAGCGGTAGGCAGCTTCCGCTGGGGTGTCGGCGGGTAACACATCGCCTGGGTGCCACACCACGGTGGAGTCGCTGGACTGTTTGGCGACGCGCAGGGTGCGCTCGCCGTCATTGAGGGTTACCGCTTCGTTGGTGTGATAGATACGGTCGACCGCGCCTTGAACGGCCAGCACGCCCTGTTGTTCGGCTTCGGCGAAATCCTTGAGCTTGTCCAGATAGCGGGCCCCGGCCAGGCCTTCCAAACGACACTGGTGGGTGTTCGCCACGCCCAGATACGTGTGCAGCGCACCGCTGATTTTCACCGGCGTTTCGCCGATGTTCTCGCTGATGAGCTCCACGTTCAGACGCTGGGCGTTGGCTTGAACGACCACGCGGGCGGTCAGCAGGCCGTGCAGACGCTCGGCCGGGGAGAGGTGGACCTCGATACCTTCGGCGTGCTCGTCCACGGCGTCCAGTCGCCACTGGGCCTGGCGGGCCAGGCCATGGAACGGGCCGTCGTGATTTGGGCTTTCATCGGCGTAGCGCTCGTCGGCAAACCAGGGCCAGCAAAGCGGTATGCCGCCGCGAATGGTGGCGGGCAGCGGCGCGGGGGTGGGCGTCACCCAAAGCCAAGACGTGTCGTTATGGGGCTTGAAATGCAGCACCTGGCCACCCTGCAGGCTGATGACCATTTCCCCCCACGCCATGTTGAAAATGATTACCTCGCGGCCTTGCCAGGTGGTCTGTGCCTGATCGGCCACATTGGAGATAAGGGCGTTGAGCGAGTCGGGGATCATGGGGTTTCCTCAATTGGGTCAGCGTATCGCGTTGGCGGGGGCGCTTAGGGGTTGGTCTCAGTGCACATAAACCAGGCAGAACCTTAGCGCTGTGTGCTATGTTAGGACAAGCGCGCACGGTAGGTAAAACCTGCGTATAAGTGAAAAAACCAAGGAGGAATTATGGGCTTTTTAGCATGGCTTATTATCGGTGGTCTGGCTGGCTGGATCGCTGGCAACATTATGCGCGGCGGCGGCTTCGGCATTATCGCCAATATCGGGGTCGGTATCGTGGGTGCGGTGATCGGCGGTTTCCTGTTTAGCCTTCTGGGCCTGTCCGCCGGGGGCTTCATTGGCTCGCTGGTGACGGCGACCGTCGGTGCCGTGGTGCTTTTGTGGATCATCAGCAAGGTGCGAAGCGCCTAAACGCTGGCTGCCTAAGCACTAAAGGCAAACGGTTTACCCGCTAAGCCGGCACTACGTTTTTAAACACCGCCCCGGAGTCTTCTTCGGGGCGGTGTTTTTGGTTAATTGCCAAGCGCGCTATCGGCCTTGCCGGGAGTTTCCGTTACACTAGGGCGCTTTTTCTGGCGCGTTGCCGAGTGTCGTTTTCGAGGTGTCTTTTGGC
The DNA here is from genome assembly GCF_970647075.1 of Vreelandella mediterranea. Classification (NCBI taxonomy): domain Bacteria; kingdom Pseudomonadati; phylum Pseudomonadota; class Gammaproteobacteria; order Oceanospirillales; family Halomonadaceae; genus Vreelandella; species Vreelandella mediterranea. The sequence continues at coordinate 1,023,980 of NZ_OZ310198.1, forward strand.
CGAAGCATTAACTTCCTGGTGGTCCCAACAGCTTGTGCTGTGCGATTGGGCGTTCCTGTCACACCCTTTAGCGATGGATAGCGCAAACGCCGAACAGCGCCTGCAGGCATTGGGCATTACCCATCGGGGGGAGCTGGTCGAAAAGTTTTTGCATGGGCTGGGGGCGTTCGATGCGCACCCACACCAACTGCTGGGTGCGCTCGAGTGGAGCGCGCTCGCCGGCGCCGCCGGGTGGGTCTCGTCTGAACAGGCGGTGAGCTGGGGCCACCACGTGATGCGCCGCATCGCCGCGAAGTATCGTGACCTGCGCAGTTGGCTGCGCGACCTGCGCCTGGCTGTGGGTGAAAACGCCCCCGCCGAGGTTCAAGAGCGCTTTTTGGAAGCGTGCCAAACCCTGACCCAATGGGAGAGCGAGGCCAGCGCCGTGAGCTGGCCCACCTTCGAGCGGGCACTCGCCGAGACACCGCCGCCGACCCCCCTTTGGCCGGATACGCCCAACGTCCGGCCCTGGCGGCTGGGCGCGCTGTTTCATCCGGTCATGTGCTACCCGGCAACGCCGGGGGACTGGCCCGAGGCGCGCCAGTGGCTTGCGCAAATCTGGCAGGTCAACGACCGCGACCAGCTTCTGGGTGTGGCGTTGTGGCTTAGCGCCCAGGGCGACCGCCAGCGTTGGGATATCGAGGCGCGGGAGCTGCCGGGTATGGACGCTGCCCAGCGGCTGGAGTGGCAGCGTGGCGCCCAGGACGAGTTTGCCTACGCACCGGTGCTCGATCGGTTCGTTAGTCAAAACGAGCCACTCGAGTGGGCCGCCTGGGACTGGCTGCGCATGGTCGAGCTTGCCTGGGCGGGGGCGTGTAGCGGGCTTTTGAGCCAGCAGGAAGCCGATGATATTGCCGCCCACGGTGCTGATCTGATTACCCAGCGCTACGCCGACTGGTCGACACTGTTGGCCGCCTACCGCCGTGGGCAGAGCCTGTTCGAAGGCATCGACCGGCGCGCGATGACGCCTAGTGCCCAGCATACGCTGCTGCTGGAGGCGTCTTGTAGCCCCTGGGACATGGAGCCCGGCGCGCTTTTGGACCCGGCGGTGCTGTCGGGTTCGCGGGCGCGTATCAAAGCGTGGCGCTCGACGGACCACCACTGGCTGCTGGCGCTTGCAAGCGTTCGCGAACCCGATGCGATGCTGCGTCAGTTCGACCCCGGCGCCTTTATGGGCGAAAAGCGCCGCGCCGATGCGGCGGTCTATTTGCAGGACGCGCTCGGGCTTCACGCCGACGAAGGGGCGGGGGCGCTGGCCCGTTACTGGCTGCCGGCCCAGGCGCATCATCTCAATCAGTTGGCCGCCGACGCCGTGCACGGCGTGATGCCGCCCAAGCGCACGCCTTTTGGCCAGCCCGGCGCCGATGAGGTCCGCCAGTTGCAAAGCCTCAAGGGCGTGAGCCGCCACGCCGCCACGGTTCATATGGCCGAGAAGTTCGCCTTTTATCTGCACATGGCGTTTGATAGCCGCTTGTTCGAGCAGCCAGCGCTTTTGAACTACGCCAGCGCCTTGAAGAGCTGCCTGTGTCGCTTTTATACCTCCCCGCGGCGCTTGCTGGAGGCCTGGTTTGCCTGGGAGAGCTGCCTGCCCGAGCCCGAACACGACTCGTTGATCGGCGAAATCGCCTGGCACTTGGAAGACCCGGGCAGCCTCTTCTACTGGCTTGACTGGCATCCCGGTGCCTGGCAGGAGCCCGGCGAGAGGCCCAGCATCAGCCACTTTACTGCCATGGCGCTGGTTGGTCCGCTCAATAGCGCCGTGTGGAGCGACCCCCAGCCCGAAAGCGAGCGCGAACAAGCCTCGATTCGCGAGTGGGTGGACAGTCACTACCACTTGGCCAGCGCCGCCGACATGCAGGATTTTCTGAACTTCATGCTCGAATCCGGCGACCGTCAGGAGTATCAGATCAACTACGCCCCCTACACGCTCAACCCCGGGCGGCTGGCCAGCGAAATCGCCATTCTGGAGTCCGGCGACTGCGTGGAGGAGGAGCGCCACCATCTGCTTCGCCTTCGCCGGGTGCGTGACAACGAGGATGGCTGCAACGATGTGGACATGGCGGCTTGGGACATCGCTCAGTTGATGGACCTGGCGATTGCCGCGCGCCAGCTTGGCTGGCTGGAGCGGGAGGCGTTCAACCGCGTGCTGGACCGCGCCTATCAACTGGCCGACGCACACTACGCCGGTTGGCAGGAGTACGCGGCGGGCATGTACGCTGGATTTTCCTTTTTCATGGGCGAAACGCCCGAGCGCGAGGAGTTTCTGGCCGGCTTCCGCCAGGCCCTGACCGCCTGGCTGAGCGGCGCACCGATTCTGGCCGGCCCCTGGACGAGCCTGGACTTCCCCGGCACCAAACCGCGCCACTTCGCCCCGCTGCATATCGACACCCTACCCGGGGATCAACGGATACTGCATTGAGGCTCGCCAAAGCTGGGGTAATTAGCTTATAGTCGTCGGCTAGAAAAAAAGCCTGGTTTCGGTTAATAACATTAAGGGGTTGTTTGCATGGTTTCGGTGCCACACTTGGCTGTGACAGCTGCCCGAGTCATGGGCGTTTGCGTGATTTTTTCCTTTTTGGCCGGGTGTGCAAGTTCCCAGAATATGGAGCCCCCCGAAGATTATTTCGCAATGACGCTACCGGGATTGAAAAAGGGCGTTAGCCCGCAAATGTCCCCGGTCGATAATACCCTTACCCAAATGCGCAGTTTTCAGACCCCGCCACCTATGATGATCAAGGAGGCACTACTCGCCCAGCATCAGCGGTGGTCCGGCACCCCCTACCGGATTGGCGGCACGACGCAGCGAGGGGTGGACTGCTCCGGGTTCGTTCGAAATATCTACCGCGACACGTTCAATCTGGAGCTTCCCCGCTCCACCACCGATCAAGTACACGAGGGACGCTTGATCGACCGCCAGGAACTACAGGCGGGCGATCTGGTCTTCTTCCGGCCCCCGGGCCCCTACAACCATGTGGGCATCTACATGGGTGATGGCTACTTCATGCACGCCTCTTCCTCGCAAGGGGTCATTATTTCGAGCATGAGCAACCGCTACTGGCAGCGCCACTATTGGCAGTCGCGCCGGGCGCTGGAACCTACTCACGTTGCTCAGCTCGGTCGTTTTTAACCGCTCTTTGGGCCGGCTGGCTTAGCGAGGCCTGGCCCGGGCGCGAGCGCCGCTTACCAATGGATGCGCCATGATCGAGGCCAAAACCCGCGCCTGGTGGCGCGCCACCGCCGCACTCTGTTTGGGCTCGTTTCTCGTCTTTATCAATCTCTACGTTCCCCAGCCGCTTTTGCCGGGGTTAAGAGACGCCTACGGGGTTTCCACTCTGGGCGTGAGCCTTTTGATGTCCTTCGCGACGCTGTCGCTCGCCTTTTCGCTTTTGGTATTTGGCCCGTTGTCGGATGCGATCGGCCGCGAGGCGATCATGCGCATTACGCTGGTGATCGCCGGGGTGCTGACCGTTTCATTGGCCATTGCCCCCAATTTCGAAACGCTATTGCTGCTGCGGCTCTTGCAGGGCTTCGTGCTGGGCGGGCTGCCCGCCGTGGCGATCGCCTGGATGGGCGACGAGTTCGATAAACCGGCGCTATTGAGCGCCGTCGGACTCTATATCGGCGCTAATTCCCTGGGCGGGATCAGTGGACGTGTGGTAGGCGGTTTGACCGCGACCTGGGGCGGTCCTCCCGCGGCGTTTGTGGCCGTTGGGTTGATGACGCTCGTCGGCTGCGCCCTCTTTTGGCGGCTGTTGCCCCAAAGCCGGGCGTTCGTGCCCCAGGCGTTCCAGCTTCGCCAGGCCCTGCGCGATCTATCGGCCCACCTGCGTACGCCGGCGCTTTTGGCCGCCTACTGTTTGGGCGGTATCAACTTTTTGGTCTTTATCAATCAGTACAGCTACATCACCTTTCGCTTGGCGGCCACGCCTTATCAGCTCGCTGCCGGGGCATTGGGGCTGGTCTTTTTAACGTACCTGGGCGGCACGCTGGGCTCTACCGTGTCCGGTCGCCTGGCGCAGCGCTTTTCGCCGGCGCGTTGTATGTGCGCGGGCATCGTGATCCTGATGCTGGGGACCGCCGTCACCCTGGCGCGCCCGCTCTGGCTGGTGATTCTCGGTCTGACGATCAACGCCTTTGGATTTTTTCTCTGTCACTCGCTCGCCTCGAGCTGGGTGGGGCGTTACGCTCAAGGGGCGCGGGGGAGCGCATCGGCGCTCTATCTGGTTTTTTATTATCTGGGCGCAAGCGTCGGCGGATTCTGGCTCGAACCTTTCTGGCGCTGGTCGCAGTGGCAAGGGGTCGCGGTGGGGTCGTGGCTGCTGCTCGGGGTTACGTTTTTCATCGCGCTAAACCTTTGGCGATTCGAGCGACGCGCGGGCGATTCATAGAGAGGCAATTATGCAGCGGGTAACGGTGACCCTGGACGATGAGCTGATCAAGGAAGTGGACGCGCTGATGCGTGTCCGCGGTTACCAAAACCGCTCCGAGGCAATACGTGATTTAACGCGTAGCGGGCTCAACCAAGCGCAGCCCCCCGCCGAGCTCGATAAAGTATGTATGGGGGCACTCGTTTACGTCTTTGATCACGGCGCCCGCGAGCTCTCCCGGCGGCTAACCCGCCACTCGCACGATCATCACGATTTGACGCTCTCTACGTTGCACGTGCACATCAATGCAGAGAGCTGCCTGGAAGTGGCCCTTTTGAAAGGTGAGGGCCAAGCACTACAGCACTTTGCCGACGAGGTGACTTCTTCGCGCAGCGTGCGCCATGGCCAGTTGGTACTAATCCCGGAGACCTAAAACCGATCACCTGCCAGCGCAGAAATGTACCAACGTAAAAAAGGGCGGCCCGTAGGCCGCCCTTTTCGATAGCGTGCAAGCAGAGCGTGTTTAGTGCTCTACGCCGCCTTCGCCGTGCACGTGGCCGTGCTCGGCTTCTTCTGCGCTTGCTTCACGAACGCTTGATATTTCAACGTCGAAGTTCAGGTGCTGGCCGGCCAGCGGATGGTTGCCATCGACAACGACCGTATCGCCTTCGACCTGCTTGACGGTGACCATCAGCGGGCCGCCTTCGGTCTGTGCCTGGAACTGCATACCGGGCTCGACGCTTTCAACGCCCTGGAACGCATCCCGCGGCACTTCCTGCATCAGTTGGTCCTGGACTTCACCGTAACCTTCTTCCGGGGTTACCTTGACGTTCAGCTTTTCGCCTTCGTTACGGCCTTCGAGCTCTTTTTCCAGGCCCGGGATGATGTTGCCAGCGCCGTGCAGATAGGTAAGCGGCTCGCGGCCTTCTGAACTGTCTAGCACTTCACCTGCATCGTTGGTCAGGGTGTAGTGAAACGCGACAACCGAGTTCTGCGCAATTTGCATTTGAAAACCTTTCGGTGAGTGCATGTACCATAATGGTAACGTGTGTGAGCCTGCTTGTCAGGGGGCTACAACGGGTTTTTCACGGTTATGGGCCCTGCGGGATGTTGCGCGAAAAAGGGCCGAGCGATACTCTAAGCTCACCTTTTTTCCACTCGTCCATTCTCCTATCGCCTACCGGAGCCGTCATGACCATTCTGTTTTTGTGGATTATCGCTTTTGTTTTAATCGCTTACTTCGTTCACCAGCATTGGGAAAGCGGCGTTAGCGAAGGGCTCGATAAACTCTTGCCCAGCGCCTTGAAAAGCCGTGGCGAAAGCCGCTACGTGTGGATCGTGGCGCTAGCGGTACTGGGTGCCACGGCGCTGGTAAACCCGGTCGAAATCCTGCTGGTCGCCATTTTGCTGGCGCTGATCGGGCTGGTCGTTGTCAAGCTAGCCAATTGGGCAAGCAGCCTTTCGCACTAAAGGCGTTCGACGCTGCGCCAAACGCAAAAATGCCCGGCTGATTGGCCGGGCATTTTTTATGGCAGGATTATTACTTCTAACAGTATTACTGCTGACTGCGAGTCAAAACTGACCTATCTGTTTAGTAGGGTGCCACGCTCAGGTTGCCGCCGCTACCGATTAGGCGAACCCGCTGACCGGCCTGGAACGGGTGGTCGGCGCCCTGGACAACGACGACATCTGTACCGTCGTCGCGGCGAATTTCCATCTCAAGCCCCCGGGAGCGGTTGGCGCGATCTTCTATGGAGCTACCCGCCACGGAGCCACCCAGTGCACCAGCCACTGTGGCAAGTTGACGGCCACTTCCACCGCCTACCTGGCTACCCAGAAGACCCCCCACCACGGCGCCTCCGCCGGTGCCCAGCAGGCCTCCGGCACGGCTATCGGACTGGATTTGTACCGGGCGGACCGCAACGATGGTGCCGTAGCTGACGCTTTGGCCGGTTTGGGCCTGGTTGCCCCGGTAAACATCACCGGAGTAGGGGGCGGTATTGGCACAGCCTGCCAGGGTCAGCAAGCTAATAGCGGCAACGGGTAAAAAGCGTTTCATAAAACCTCCAAATCTATTGGCGCGGGTCTGTCAGCACGGGTCTAGCGTTCAAGACGGCTGTCAGGTGCGTCACGGTTATCAAACAGTGTTTTTTAAAAGATAAACAAAGTTACGGGGTTTGACCAGTCTCGCTTAAAAAAGATCACTTTTATTAGGCAGAAAGGTGTATCGAGTAAGCAATGTGCAGCAAATAAGTACCGCGCGCTCGCTTTATATGCTTTCTACCGGTAAGCAGGCTTTATGAAGCAAGTTGGCCCGCTCAGAATGTAGTGAAAGTACGCTTTTTGTACAAGAGATATATAAGTGCTGACACTTGGTTGGTCCATACAGGTGCGCCGAGGCGGGGCCTCGGCGCGGGTTCTTCATGGTCGATGCTAGCCAGTGGCTAGAACTGGTTCATGGTGTTGTCCTTCCCGCCGGCTTTGAGCGCGGCATCGCCGTGGAAGAACTCCTTGTGGTCGTCGCCGATGTTGGAGCCGGCCATGTCCTGATGCCTGACGGTGGCAATACCCTGACGGATTTCCTGGCGTTGAACGCCGGCCACGTAGGCGAGCATGCCTTCCTCGCCAAAGTAGCCTTTTGCCAGGTTGTCGGTGGAAAGGGCCGCCGTGTGGTAGGTGGGCAGGGTGATCAGGTGGTGGAAGACGTGCGCTTCCCTGGCGGCGTCGCGCTGGAAGTTGCGCGTCCATTCGTCGGCAAGCTGGCCCAATTCGGTGGCATCGAATTCGGCATTCATCAGCTGGTCGCGCACGTACGCCGAAACATCCTTGCCCTCTTTTTCCCAGGCATCGAAGACCTGCTGACGGAAGTTGAGCGTCCAGTTGAACGAGGGCGAGTTGTTGTAGACGAGCTTGGCATCCGGCACCACCTCGCGAATGCGGTTGACCATGCTGGCGATCTGGCCCACGTGGGGTTTTTCGGTTTCGATCCAGAGAAGATCCGCGCCGTTTTGCAAACTGGTGATGCAGTCGAGTATGACGCGCTCCTCGCCGCTTCCGGGCTTGAACTGGTAGAGGCCGGAGGCGAGGCGCTTGGGCCGGACCAGCTTGCCGTTTTGCTTGATGACCACGTCTCCATTGTGGATATCGTCGGCGCTTTCGACCGGCTCGCCATCCAGAAAGCTGTTGTACTGATCGCCCAGGTCTCCCGGGGTGTGCGTCACAGCAATCTTCTGGGTAAGCCCCGCGCCGAGGGAGTCAGTGCGCGCAACGATCACACCGTCGTCCACGCCGAGTTCCAAAAACGCGTAGCGAACGGCATTGATCTTGGCCAGGAAGTCCTCGTGAGGCACGGTGACCTTGCCGTCCTGATGGCCGCACTGCTTCTCGTCGGAGACCTGGTTTTCGAGCTGGATGCAGCACGCCCCGGCCAAAATGAACTTTTTCGCGAGTAGGTAGGTGGCCTCGGCGTTGCCAAAGCCCGCATCGATATCGGCAATGATCGGCACAATGTGTGTCTCGAAGCCGTCGATTTTTTGTGTCAGCTCTTGCGCAAGGCGTTGATCACCGGCCTGTTGGGCGTCGTCGAGCTTACGAAACAGGTGGTTGAGCTCCCAGGCATCGGCCTGTTTCAAAAACGTGTAGAGCTCTTCTATCAGTGCCGCCACGGAGGTTTTTTCGTGCATGGACTGGTCGGGCAGGGGGCCGAACTCCGAGCGCAGGGCGGCGACCATCCAACCGGACAGGTAAAGGTAGCTTCGTTTCGTGGTGCCGAAGTGCTTCTTGATGGCGATCATCTTCTGCTGGCCGATAAAGCCGTGCCAGCAGCCCAATGACTGGGTGTACTGAGCGTGATCGCCATCATAGGCGGCCATGTCCGCACGCATGATGCCGGCGGTGTAGCGGGCGATGTCGAGGCCGGTATGGAAACGGTTTTGAGAGCGCATACGCGCGGCGTACTCGGGTTTGATGGCCTCCCATTTGCCGCCCTGAGCCTCGCGTAGCTGCGCCATGGCTTTGATGTCGTCGAGCAGTCCTGTCATGTTGCATCCTCCGGTAGTGTTCGCGGTCTGCACCCGCTTGGGTGGTCTCCCCGCTGCTGTGCGGCGGGCGTGCTCTCACTATCGCTGCCTTGGTGCGGTGCAACAATTGACACTTCGGGGCAGGTGGGGTCGTAGTTAAACGACACGGGCTTATTCAAACGGCGCGATTACGTCGTCGTTTTACGCCAGCCAGAGCTCGGGCATAAAAAAAGCGCCGCTTGAAAGCGGCGCTTGCGAGGTAACGCGTATTCAGCGCTACTCGTCTTCCTCTTCGTCCATAAAGCCCAGGCTTCCGGCATTGACCAGATGCGTGAGCACGCTTTGAGCATCTTCGAGCTCCAGTACGTCGTCATACATGGGCGTGGTATCGGCAATGCGGCGGGCCAGCGCCTCGCTGCAGGCCAGGCCGTCGCCATCGAAGAACAGCGTGGTGGTGCCAAATTCCGTGCGCCAGGCGATGCGCGAGCCGGGCATGTGAAAGAGCGGCTCACCCGCGTGTAGTTGCGCGACAAGGGCCTCTTCGGCCAGCGGCTCCTCCAGCGGCATGACCTGGTCCATATACTTTGGTTGGGTCATGGCCCGGCCAAACCACTGGGCAAGCTCTTGGGGCTGGTCGAGCGTTTCGAGAATGAAGCGCCGCATCCGCTCGAGCGAAGCGTCGTCGAGCTCCCCGGTTTTCTCGGCTGGCGTCATGCCGGCATCGCTGTAACGCTTCGAGCCCGGCAACTGCTCGCCGAGATAGTCGGCAAACGAGGTGATCGCCTCGTCGGCGGAGGGGGCGCGAAAGCCCACGGAGAACGTCATGCAGTCCTCGGTCTGGCTCACACCGTGGTGCGCCCAGCCCGGCGGCAAGTAGAGCATGTCCCCCGGGCCCAGCGTCCAGTCGGAATCGGGCTCGATCTCGAAGGTTTCCAAAATCTTTAGGTCGATGCCCTGAATGATTGGCGCGTCATCGGATTGCTTGCCGCCCAGCTGCCAGCGCCGCTGGCCCCGGCCCTGCAGCAAAAACACGTCGTACTGATCCACGTGGGGGCCAACGCTTCCGCCGGGCGGGGCGTAGCTCACCATGATGTCGTCGAGGCGCCAGTTGGGTAGAAAGCTGAACGCTTTCATCAGCGCGGCGACGTCGGGTACGTAATGGTCCACCGCTTGAACGAGCAGGCTCCAGTTACTCTGGGGCAGGCGTTCGAAGGTGGCGTTGTCGAAGGGGCCTTGGGAGACCTGCCAGGGGCCTTCCGGTCCCTGTTCTTCGACCAGTCGCGCCTCGACGCCGGGTTCGCAGGCAAGCCCGGCTAGCTCGTCCGGGTCCAGGGGGCTGACGAAATCCGGCATGGCGCCACGAATCAGCAGCGGTTTTTGCTGCCAGTAGCTTTTCAGAAATTCCTCGGGCGTTAGATCGCCCAGCAGGGTCAGCGGCTCGTTATGTTGGCTCATGGCGAATTCCTGGTGAGTCGGCGCGGGTTATAGCGCTTCAAGGCGCTTTGGTAGTGCTCTAGCCTGGGCCTCGGCGTTACCGATGTAGCTGGCCGGCGAAAGGGCTTTCAGCTCTTGTTTGACCTCACCGGGAAGCTCGAGGGAATCGATGAAGGCGGAGAAGCCTGCCTGGTCGATACGCTTGCCGCGGGTCAGTTCCTTGAGCTTCTCGTAGGGCTTTTCGATGCCAAAACGGCGCATCACGGTCTGGATCGGCTCGGCGAGGACTTCCCAGCTGTTGTCCAGGTCTTCATTCAGACGCGTCGGGTTGGCTTCGAGCTTGCTGATGCCCTTGAGACTCGCGTGGTAGCCGATCAGCGCGTAGGCCAGGCCCACACCCAGGTTTCGAAGCACGGTGGAGTCGGTCAGATCACGCTGCCAGCGGGAAATCGGCAGCTTCTGCGCCAGGTGATTGAGCACCGCGTTGGCAAGCCCCAGATTGCCCTCCGAGTTCTCGAAGTCGATCGGGTTGACCTTGTGCGGCATGGTAGAAGAGCCGATTTCGCCTTCCACGGTGCGCTGTTTGAAGTAGCCTAGCGAGATGTAGCCCCACACGTCGCGGTCGAAATCGATCAAAATGGTGTTGAAACGGGCGATCGCATCGAACAGTTCGGCGATGTAGTCGTGGGGTTCGATCTGGGTGGTGTAGGGATTGAAGCAAAGGCCCAGCCCCTCCACGAAGGTACGTGCGTTGGCTTCCCAGTCGATCTCCGGGTAGGTTGCCAGGTGAGCGTTGTAGTTGCCCACCGCGCCGTTGATCTTGCCCAATACCTCGACGCTTTCGATCTGCTTGAGCTGGCGCTTCAAGCGGTAAGCGGTGTTGGCCATCTCCTTGCCAAGCGTGGTCGGGCTTGCGGTCTGACCGTGGGTGCGCGAGAGCATCGGCTGCGCCGCGTGCTCGACGGCAAGCTCGGCGATGTCGTCGGCCACCTTGTGCAGGGTGGGCAACACGGCCTTCAGGCCATCGGCCAGCATCACACCGTAGGAGAGGTTGTTGATATCCTCACTGGTGCAGGCGAAGTGAATGAACTCGGTGACCGCGTGCAGCTCCGCCTGGCCCTCGATCTTCTCCTTGAGAAAGTACTCCACCGCTTTGACGTCGTGGTTGGTAGTGCGCTCGATCTCCTTGATGCGCTCGGCGTCGGTCACCGAGAACTCGTCGATCAGCGTTTCCAAAAACGCCGTGGCGTCTTGAGAGAGCGCGCTGACCTCGGTGATGCCCTCGTGCTCTGCCAGGCGCTGCAGCCAGCGCACTTCGACGATGACGCGAGCGCGGATCAGGCCAAATTCGCTGAAGTGTTCTCTGAGCGCGGCGGCTTTATCGGCGTAGCGGCCGTCGACGGGAGAGAGGGCGGTCAAAGCGGTGAGTTGCATGGCAAGGTTTCCAGGTATAAAAAGTCGGTGTCTTGAATAAGGCCTAGTTGAGGCTATCGAGGGCGCGGCGCAGCGCCTTACGCTGAAACATCAGCTTCCAGCGTCGGCCGCCCTGCTGATGCCACAAAAGGGCAAAGCGGATACCGCTCAGCAAACAGGCGCGCACTCGCTCGGGCATCATGCGCGTCTGTAAAAGCGACGGGTCGCCCTGGACGACGATGCGCGTTTTGAACGTCGAGATCGTCTCCTGATAGGTTTCGCCCAGGCTTGCGATCACGTTTTCATGCACCGGGCCGAAGTGCTCCGCCTGGCCCTGAACGTGGTCGAGCTTCTGGCCCAGGGCGTCGAGCATGCCGCTATCGCTGCGCAGCTTGTTCATCAGCATCAGCATCGAAAACCCGTAGCGCAGCACCACCGGGTCGGCCTGCTTGCGTCCCACCAGCGCCTCCAACGTATCGAGCCCGCGGCGCAGGTTGTTGGGGTGGCCGCCGTAGATCGCCTCGAAGCTTGCCGGGTTGGTGTCAAGGGTTGCGTTGATCAATGTCTCCCAGGCGCGGGGCTCGACCTGACCGGTGCGCGCTAGTTCATCGACCAGGCTTGCGGCCTGAAACACCCCGGCCAGCGCCAGCGCCTGGCGGGCGGAAGGGGAGTCCGGGGCGCGATGAATCGGCGTGGTCGCGCTCATGCGGCGGCCTCGGCGGCGTTCCAGGTGGTGTCGATCACCCCGCCCCCCAGGCAGATGTCGCCATCGTAGAGCACCAGCGACTGGCCAGGTGTGACCGCCCACTGCGGGTCATCGAAGATGACGTCGACGCCGTTGTCGCTGCGCGTGCGCACAAAGCAAGGGCAGTCGCTTTGGCGGTAGCGGGTCTTGGCCGTGAAGCGGCCCTCGGAAACCGGTGCAAAGCCTGCCACCCAATCCATCGCCTCGGTGGCCAGCGAATCGGTGTACAGGCGCGTATGGGCCTTGCCCTGCACGACCCTTAACACGTTGCGCTCGAGATCCTTGTCCACCACGTACCAGGGCTCTTCGGAGTAGTTGGCCAGGCCCCCGATGCCAAGGCCCTGGCGCTGACCCAGGGTGTAGTACATCAGGCCCATGTGATCGCCGATCGCATCGCCGTCGGCGGTTTCGATCTTGCCAGGCTTGGCGGGCAGGTACTGCTGCAAAAAGTCCTTGAAGCGGCGCTCGCCGATAAAGCAGATACCGGTGGAATCCTTCTTCTTCGCCGTCACCAAATCATGCTCTTCGGCCAGCGCCCGCACCGCGGGCTTTTCAAGCTCGCCTACCGGAAAGAGGGTCTTGGCGATGGCGGCTTCGGGCACGGCGTGCAGAAAGTAGCTCTGATCCTTGTTGCGATCCAGGCCCTTCAGTAGCCGCGGGCGGCCATCGTATTCGCCGCGGCGTACGTAGTGGCCGGTGGCGATCTTGTCGGCGCCGAGCATCTCGGCGTAGTCGAGGAACACCTTGAACTTGATTTCCCGGTTGCACAGGATGTCCGGGTTCGGGGTGCGCCCGGCCTTGTATTCGGCCAGAAAGTGCTCGAAAACGTTATCCCAATACTCTGCGGCGAAGTTGGCGGTGTGCAGCTTGATACCAAGCTTTTGGCACACGGCCTCGGCGTCGGCCAGGTCTTCCTTGGCGGTGCAGTATTCGGTGCCGTCGTCCTCGTCCCAGTTCTTCATGAACAGGCCTTCGACTTCATAGCCTTGTTGCAGGAGCAAAAGCGCGGAAACCGACGAGTCGACGCCGCCGGACATGCCGACGATCACCTTGCCGGCGGCAGGCGTTCCGGCGGCCGGTGTCAGGGGCGTGCTGTGAGTGGATGTCATGGCCATCCTCGTAAAGTGGTATGCAATTGGCCGCGATTATACACGATGCGGGCCTGGCGCTTCGAGTGCTTCACTCGCTGATCACGCTTAGCGGGTAGTGATGCCCGGCGCGGGCGGCCTCGATCCGCCTGACCACCAGCGGGCTTCGAAGCCTTCCCGCGCGCTCGAGGGTTTTTATTTCGTGAAGCGCCAGCCAGTACGTGGCGTGAATGTCGGCGTCCAGCGGCGTTGCCAGGTGGGTGTCCGACGTGGCGATAAAGCCGTGGCTATGAAAGGTTTTATCCGCAGTGTGAAAGACCCAAAGCCCCAGGTAATGGGTTAGGCGTACCCGCCAGGCGGTCTCCTCTTCGACTTCGCGCAGCGCCGCCGCCATCGGCCCCTCGCCGGGCTCGATATGGCCCGCAGGCTGGTTGAAAAGCGTGGTCGGGCCGCCACGCTCCTCCTCGACCATCAGGTAGCGCCCATCTTGCTCGATCACGCAGGCGGCGGTGGCGTGGATGCGTTTCATGACGTTTTTTTGCTCCGCGGTTTTTGCCCAGGGCGCTTGTATCCGCCGGGCTTTTGGGGCGCCTTAGGGGCGTGCAGGGTCTCTTTTCGCCACTGACCCGGCGCTAAATCATCGAGGCGCCAGGCGCCGATGGCGGCGCGCACCAGGCGAAGCGTAGGAAAGCCCACGTGGGCGGTCATGCGGCGTACCTGGCGGTTGCGCCCCTCGGTAATGGTGAGCTCGAGCCACGAGGTGTTCGGGTGGCGTTTGGGGTCGAGGGGCGGGGTGCGCTCGCCAATAGCCGGGGGGTTGATGCGCCGCGCCTTGGCCGGGCGGGTAGGGCCGTCGTTGAGCGTGACCCCCGCTCTGAGCGCGGCCAGCGCTTTATCGTCGATCACCCCTTCGAGCTGGGCCCAGTAGGTCTTGGGTTGCTTGTGGCGGGGGTGCGCGATCTGGTGAATCAGCGCGCCGTCATCGCTTAGTAGCAATAACCCTTCAGAGTCGTAATCGAGCCGGCCCGCCGCGTAGACCCCGGGTACATCGATCACATCGGAAAGCGTTGCGCGGCCTTCGGTGTCGGTGAACTGGGACAGCATCTTATAGGGCTTGTGCAGAAGATAGAGCGTGCTCATCGGGCTCTCTTGTGGCGGGGTGAATTTGTCGACAATCGCATAAAGGAGTAAAGTACAGCGCGGAAATACACAAATACTAAACGTTGGAATGGCATCATCGCCTTCGCGCCGCTTTTATCGAAAACGCCGCGATGATGGCCGTGGCAAACGCGCCGTGCTCAAACTCTTCGCGGCGCAGCTCGATGAGTAAGCCGCCTGGAATTTTTTAGTCACAGCGACAGAAACGAGGTTAACGCAAAATGTCCGAAACGCCGAAGATCATTTATACGCTCACCGATGAAGCCCCCGCGCTTGCGACCTACTCGCTGTTACCGATTATCGATGCGTTCACCGACCCTGCCGGTGTGGAAGTGGAAACCCGCGATATTTCCCTGGCTGCTCGCGTACTGGCGCAGTTTCCCGACCGTTTGAGCAGCGAGCAGCGCGTCAGCGACGACCTCGCCGAGCTTGGCAAGCTTGCCACTACGCCAGAAGCCAACATCATCAAGCTGCCCAACATCAGCGCCTCGGGCCCGCAGTTAAAGGCGACCATCAAGGAGCTGCAATCCCAGGGGTTCGATCTTCCGAACTACCCTGACGAGCCGCAAAACGCCGACGAAGAAGCCATCAAGGCCGCCTATGACAAGGCCAAGGGTAGCGCGGTAAACCCGGTGCTCAGAGAGGGCAACTCGGATCGTCGAGCGCCGAAGTCGGTCAAGAACTACGCGCGCAAGTACCCGCACCGCATGGGGGAGTGGAGCAAGGATTCCGACTCTCACGTGGCGCACATGAGCGAGGGCGACTTCTACGCCACCGAGCAGTCCGCGGTCATCAAGGCGCCGGGCTCGCTCAAGATCGAGCTCAAGCAAAAAGACGGCACGGCGACGGTACTCAAGGAAAGCCTGAAAGTGCTCGAGGGCGAAGTCGTCGACGCCGCCTCGATGAGCAGCCGTAAACTGCGCAACTTCATCGACAGTGAAATCAAGGACGCCAAAAAGCGTAACGTGCTGTTTTCGCTGCACCTAAAAGCCACCATGATGAAGGTGTCCGACCCGATCATGTTCGGTATCGTGGTCGAAGAGTTTTATAAAGACGTACTCGAAAAGCATGCCGGTGCGCTGAAACTGGCCGGCTTCAACCCGGCGTCGGGCTTGGGCGATCTTTACAACTCGATCGAGAAACTGCCTTCCGAGCAGTCTGAAGCGATCAAGAGCGACATTGACGCGCTCTACAAAGAACGCCCGCCGATGGCGATGGTCAACTCCCACAAGGGCATCACTAACCTGCACGTGCCCAGTGACGTGATCATCGACGCCTCCATGCCGGCCATGATTCGCGATTCCGGCAAGATGTGGAACGCGGGTGACGAGCTCCAGGACGCCAAAGCGGTGATTCCGGACCGCTGCTACGCGACCATCTACCAGAGCGTGATCGAGGACTGCAAGAAAAATGGCGCCTTCGATCCGACCACCATGGGCAGCGTGCCCAACGTGGGTCTGATGGCCCAAAAAGCCGAGGAGTACGGCTCCCACGACAAGACCTTCCACATTCCCGCCGATGGCACCGTGGTCGTCACCGACGAAAACGGCCAGACGCTGTTTAGCCACGATGTGGAAGCCGGCGATATCTGGCGGATGTGCCAGACCAAGGACGCGCCGATCAAGGACTGGGTAAAGCTTGCCGTCAACCGGGCGCGAGAAAGCGGCACGCCGACCATTTTCTGGCTCGACGCTAATCGTGCCCACGATGCCAAGCTGATCGAGAAGGTCGAGACCTACCTTGCCGATCACGACACCGACGGTCTGGATATCCGTATCCTCGCGCCGGTCGAGGCGATGAACCTGTCGCTCGAGCGTATCCGCAAGGGCGAGGACACCATTTCAGTCACCGGTAACGTGCTGCGCGATTATCTGACCGACCTGTTCCCGATCATGGAACTTGGCACCAGCGCCAAGATGCTCTCGATCGTACCGTTGATGAACGGCGGCGGTCTGTTCGAAACCGGCGCCGGCGGAAGCGCGCCCAAGCACGTCGAACAGCTCATCGAAGAGAACCACCTGCGCTGGGATTCGCTGGGCGAGTTTTTGGCCCTGGCCGCCTCCCTTGAGCACCTGGGTAGCACCTTCGGCAACAAGCGCGCCACGGTGCTGGCCAAGGCGCTGGACGAAGCCAACGGGGAGTTTTTGGACAGCAACAAGTCGCCTTCGCGCAAGACCGGCGAAATCGACAACCGCGGCAGCCACTTCTACCTGGCCATGTACTGGGCCGAGGCGCTGGCCGCCCAAGACCAGGACGCCGAACTTCAATCGCTGTTCGCCAAGCTTGCGAAAACGCTGCGCGACAACGAGTCCAAAATCATGGACGAGCTCAACGGCGCCCAGGGTAAGAAGGTCGACATCAAAGGCTACTTCCACCCGGACCGCGAGCTTACAAGCCAGGCCATGCGCCCGAGCCAAACCCTGAACGACGCACTTGCCATCGTCGCCAAGGGTTAAACGCTTTAGTGGTCACAACCCTCGTCCGCTCGGCGGGCGGGGGTTTTTTGTTTTATCCAGTGTGATAATTTTGTCTTTTCCATGAACCCTTGCTGACTCTGGGCGTCTTAGAGCAAACCTGCTTGCAACATCCGCCTGTCAGCACAGAGACGATACGCCAAGCTTTATGACCAACTTTCAAAGCCCTTGTCTAAATAGTCTGGTTTTGGGTATGACGCGCCCGGATAGACCCGAGTATGACGACGACCTGGATGTGCAGGCTTCGGAGCCCGAAGTCGCTCAGCCGCCGTTATATAAAGTGATTCTGCACAACGATGACTACACCCCCATGGAGTTCGTCATCGAAGTGCTCCAGGGCTTTTTCAATATGAATAATGAAAAAGCCGTTGAGATCATGCTCGCCGTGCATACCCAAGGCAAAGCGACCTGTGGCATTTTTACCCGCGATATCGCGGAGACGAAAAGCCATCAGGTCAATGAATACGCCCGCGAATGCGAACACCCGCTTATGAGCGATATCGAAGCCGCCGACTGATCGACCCACGAGCGCATTAAAGCGCCGTGCGTTGAAAAAAAGTGGCAGCGGGGCTTGCAAGCGGGGCATTTGTACCCGATGTTGAAAGTGCCGATCGATTACACCGATCCGACGCAAGTCCCGGGTATAAACCACCTTGGGTAGTAGCGAAAAGGGGACTGCCATGCTGAGCAAAGAACTTGAACTGACCCTGAACACGGCCTTTACCGTGGCTCGCTCGAAGCGCCACGAGTTCATGACCGTCGAGCACCTGCTTTTAGCGCTATTGGACAACGCCTCGGCGGTTGACGTGCTAAAAGCGTGCGGGGCAAACCTCGACAAGCTGCGGTCCGATCTGCAGGATTTCATTAATTCGACAACACCTTTGATTCCCGAAGGCCAGAGCGAGCGCGAAACGCAGCCGACGCTCGGCTTTCAGCGCGTGCTTCAGCGCGCGGTATTCCATGTCCAGTCATCGGGAAAAAGCGAAGTCAATGGCGCCAACGTGCTCGTGGCTATCTTCTCTGAGCAGGAGAGCCAGGCCGTTTATTTCCTCAAGCAGCAAAACGTTGCTCGAGTCGATGCCGTCAACTATATCGCCCATGGGATTTCCAAGGTCTCTGGTCACAACGCGCCTAATGCCTCCCAGCAGGAAGGCGAGGACGTGGAAGAAACCAGCGCCGAAGGCGCCGCGCACCCGCTTACCGGCTACGCCAGCAACCTCAATGAGCAGGCCAGGCTTGGCAAGATCGACCCGTTGATCGGGCGCGACCATGAGCTCGAGCGCGTGGTGCAAATTCTGGCCCGCCGCCGTAAGAACAACCCCTTGCTGGTGGGTGAAGCGGGCGTGGGCAAAACGGCCATCGCCGAGGGCCTTGCCAAGCGCATCGTGGAAGAGGACGTGCCGGATGTCATCGCCGACGGTGTCGTCTATTCATTGGATATGGGCGCGCTTTTGGCCGGCACCAAGTACCGGGGCGACTTCGAGAAGCGTTTGAAAAGTCTTCTGGGCGAGCTCAAAAAGCAGCCCAACGCGATTCTCTTCATCGACGAGATCCACACGGTGATCGGTGCGGGGGCGGCCTCTGGGGGCGTCATGGACGCTTCCAATTTGCTCAAACCGCTGCTTTCGTCCGGCGAGCTTCGCTGTATCGGTTCGACCACCTTTCAGGAGTTTCGCGGTATTTTCGAGAAAGACCGCGCGCTTGCCCGCCGTTTCCAAAAAGTCGACGTGCCGGCTCCCTCGGTGGATGACACCATCAAGATTCTCAAGGGGCTGCGCTCGCGCTTCGAGGAGCACCACGAACTCAAGTACACTGACGGTGCGCTCGAGAGTGCGGCGCGGCTGGCGGATCGTTACATCAACGACCGCTTTCTGCCAGACAAGGCAATCGACGTGATCGACGAAGCCGGTGCGCACCAGCGCATGCTGCCGTCCGAGATGCGCGTGGATACCATCGATGTGGATCAGGTCGAGGCGGTGGTCGCCTCCATCGCGCGCATTCCGCCGAAAAGCGTGTCGAGCTCGGATCGTAAGCAGCTCGAAAAGCTCGACCGTGACCTCAAGATGCTGGTGTTTGGTCAGGACGAGGCGATCGATTCGCTCTCGGCGGCGATCAAGCTCTCGCGTGCCGGTCTCAAGGCGCCGGACAAGCCGGTGGGTAGCTTCCTGTTTGCAGGCCCCACTGGTGTCGGTAAAACCGAAGTCGCCAAGCAGCTCTCGCACATCATGGGCATCGATCTGGTGCGCTTCGATATGTCCGAGTACATGGAGCGTCACACCGTTTCACGGTTGATCGGTGCGCCGCCGGGCTACGTGGGCTACGACCAGGGCGGGCTTCTGACCGAGGCGGTCAACAAGCAGCCGCACTGTGTGCTGCTGCTCGACGAGATCGAAAAAGCCCACCCGGAAGTGTTCAACCTGCTGCTGCAGGTCATGGACCATGGTCGTTTGACCGACAACAACGGCCGCGAAGCGGACTTCCGCCACGTGATCGTGATCATGACCTCGAACGCCGGTGCCGAGCAGGCGGCTCGCCGCTCGATCGGTTTCCAGACCCAGGATCACACCACGGATGCCATGGAAGTCATTCGCCGCACGTTCTCGCCGGAATTCCGCAACCGTTTGGACGGCATCATCCAGTTCAGCTCGCTGCCGGTTTCTGTGGTACGCAATGTGGTCGACAAGTTCCTGATCGAGCTTCAAGCGCAGCTTGACGAGAAGCGCGTTCAGCTGGAGGTGGACGATGCGGCAAGAGACTGGTTGGCGGACAAGGGCTACGACCCGGATATGGGTGCGCGCCCCATGGCCCGCCTGATCCAGGAAAAGCTGAAAAAGCCGCTGGCCGAAATGATTCTATTCGGCGAGCTGGCCGAGCACGGCGGTACGGTGCACGTAAGCCTGGAAGAGGGCGAGCTTTCGCTTTCGACCGAGTCCGAGATGGCTGACGCCCCGTAGCAGGACAGCAAAGCGATAAGCCAACCTACAGCGCCCTGTCATTGACGGGGCGTTGTCATGTTAAGGCGCCGTATGGAGAATTGCCCAAGTGGCTTTACGTTGCGTAAAGCAGGGAGCGCCGGTGTTTAGCGCGAACGGTAAACGATGCGGCCCTTGGACAGGTCGTAGGGCGTAAGCTCTACCTTGACTTTATCGCCGGTCAGGATGCGGATGTAGTTCTTACGCATCTTGCCCGAGATATGGGCCGTCACCACGTGGCCGTTTTCGAGTTCGACCCGAAACATGGTGTTGGGAAGGGTATCAACAATAACGCCTTCCATTTCAATATGGTCTTCGCGTGCCATATAGGCAAATCCTCACTTATTTAACGTCATTAATCGCAGTTAAGCAGCGCTCGTAGTGTACAAGGGCTGGGCGAGCAGCGCTATATTGTGCCGCAAGCCTGGCGTCAAGGCAAAAAAGCGCGCCATTTTAACGAATGAGCGAGCGCCATTGGCGCCCATCGAGCACCTCGAGCGGTGAAAAAGCCTGCTTGTAGCGCATCTTTCGGCACTCTTCGATCCAGTAGCCAAGGTAAAGGTGAGTCAGCCCTTTTTCATGGCAATGTTCGATCAAACGTAAGATCGCAAGCGTTCCCAGGGAGCGTCGGTCCAGCGTCTCGTCGGTTTCAAAGAAGGTATAGATGGCCGAAAGACCGTGTTCGAGTTCATCGAAGGCGGCTACGCCGATCAACGTATCGTCCAGGTACATCTCTAAAAGCTGCGCGTAGGGCTCGTCGAGAGTTAAAAAGGTGCGATACTGCTCCTGGCTCGGCGGGTACATGTCGCCGTCGCTGTGGCGCTCGCGAATGTAGCGAGCGTAGAGCGCGTAGTGGGCGTTATCGAAGCGGGCGGGCACCACGCGCGTGGTAATGTCGGCGTTTCGCCGTAGGATCTTGCGTTGAGTGCGATTGGCCTCGAAATGAGCTACCGGTATGCGCACCGACCGGCATGCCTGGCAGTCCTCGCAGTGGGGGCGGTATAAATGGCGCCCGCTGCGGCGAAAGCCCAGCAGCGATAGGGCCTGGTAAACGCTCCCGGTCGGCGCTTCTTTGGGGTCGAGAAACAGGGTGGTCGCCTTTTGATCAGGCAGGTAGCTACAGCCGTGGGGCACGGTCAAAAAAAAGCGTAGATCGCGGGCCGGGCCGCGGGGAGTGCTGCTACTCACGGCGGTCTCCTTGTAAGGGGGCTAACGGCTATCAGAGGTGGCCACGGCGGCAAGCCAGGGCGAGGCTGGCACGCTCGGTGCTGCGTGGCTGCCTGGCGATAGGCTGAACGCGTTTTTCGGCAGCCACTGTTCAAGATAGCCTACGAAGGTCTGTCGAGCGATGGGGGCGGCGCCCAAACGCTCCAGGTGGGGGGTGTGCATCTGACAGTCGATCAGCGCGCCGCCGTTTTCAACCATAGCGCGCGCCAGGTGGGCGAGCGCCACCTTGGAGGCGTCCGGGGCGCGGGAGAACATCGACTCGCCAAAAAACACCGGCCCCATGGCCAGTCCGTAAAGCCCCCCGGCAAGTTCGCCGTCGCGGTGAACTTCGATGCTATGGGCAATGCCGAGGGCGTGAAGGCGCTGGTAGGCCAGGCGCATTTCGGGGTTAATCCAGGTACCCGGCTCGCCTTGACGGGGAGCGGCGCAGGCGTTAATTACCTGTTCGAAGTGTTGATTCAGCGTCACGCTAAAGCCACCATTGCGTAACCGCTTGGCCAGGCTTCGCCGCAGCTTGAAGGCCGCCGGCACGAGGACCATGCGCGGGTCGGGGCTCCACCAAAGCACCGGGTCGTCATCGCTGTACCAGGGGAAGATCCCCCGGCGGTAGGCTTCGACCAGCCAGAGAGGAGAAAGCTCGCCACCGGCGGCAAGCAGCCCGTCGGGCACGTCGAGCGCGCTGGCCGTATCCGGGAAGGCAGGCGTTGGCGAGGAGAGCCAGGGCAGCATCAAAAGGGCTCCTTATGGCTTTGTAAAAAGTGGCCTTTAAATAAACAGCCTTTGAATCAACAAGGCCCGGGTAGCGTCTTTAAAGAGACCAACGCCTGACGACAAGCGCTGTGATGGCGAAAGGATGCTCGGTATGATGCAAACTCGCAAGTGGATTAACGACGCCACCAGGTGTAAAGGGAGAATCGCTTGAAAGTAAACAAGACGGTAGACAAGCGAACGCAGGGCGGTTCGCGTCGACCTTCATCGTCGGCCCAGCCGGCTCAATCGGCCCGGGTCAAAGCCGCCAAGGATAAGGCGCGGCGTTTTGGCCTGCGCCTGCAAGGTTCCATGCGCGAAGGCGTGGTGGTGGTCCTGCTCGCGCTCTGCGTGTTTTTATTGCTGGCGCTATTTAGCTATCAGCCGGAAGACCCGGGCTGGTCCTACCAGGGGCCGGAAACCGACGTGCGCAACTGGATGGGCCCGGTCGGTGGCTGGCTTGCCGACGTACTCTACTCGTTGTTAGGCGCCAGTGCCCTTTGGTGGCCCGGCATGTTCGGGTTTGCCGCCTGGTGGCTGATGCGCTCGCGCCAGGTGCGCTTCGAGCTCGACCCGGTCGCCATTGCGGTGCACGCCGGGGGGCTGGTGCTTTTGATGTTCGGCACCACCATGCTGGGGGCGCTGCACTTTTATCACCCGGAAAGCATTTTGCCCTACGCCTCTGGCGGTATTCTGGGCGAGGGGCTGGTCGGCACGCTCCGACCGCTCGTGGGTAGCGGCGGGGTAGGGCTTATCGCCGCCGCGCTGATTCTGATCGGCTTCCCACTGTTTACCGGCATGTCCTGGCTCAACGTTGCCGATGAGCTGGGCAAGCGGCTTTGTCGTTTGGGCGGCTCGCTACGCGAGCGCCGCGCTCGAGGTAAGCAAAAACGCGAAGACCGCGCCGCGGTCCAAGCCGCCTCCAAAGAAGCCAAGCGCAAGTTCAAGGAGCGCACCCGCAAGGAGCGCGACGACCAGGCGCCGGCATACGAGGAAGAAGAAGAGGTGCCCGTGGCGGCGCGCAGTGAGGCGCCAACGCCCAAACCCGCACGCCCGGGCAGCCGCCGCGAGCCCAGCATGATGGCCTTCGAGCAGGAACCTGAGGCCGAAGAGATCACCGACACCTCGATTCCCTGGGAGGTCGCGGCCGGCACTATCCCGCCGCCAAGTGAGCAAGCAAGCCCCGTGGCGCCAGCAGATCCCGAGCCGGCCCCCGCGACACCTGCCAAAGCTGAGCCCCCCCTTGAGGAGCCGCCGCGCCCGGCCGCCTGGGCCCCCAACGAGGAGCAGCAGAACGCACCGGCACCTGCCGTGGCGCCAGAGCCCGACGTAGCGCCGGAGGAGGCCGCCGAAAAAGCGCCCACGCCACAAGAGCCCGAGACCGAGCGCCCGGCCGCCTTTGTACAGCCGCCGGAAGCGGCGCTCGATGAAGAAGAGAGCGAGCCGGCCGCTTCTGAGCCAGCCGTTTCTGAACCGGTATCGGCGTTTGAAAGCCCGCGGCCCTCGAATGCTTTCGCGATCTCCGCCCGCGACGAAGTTTCGCCAGCCGACGCTGCGCCAGCCGATGCTGCGGCAGCCGACGCTGCGACGACAGATGACACCGCGCCGGACCGCGCTGCACCGTTCAATGAAGCCGCGCCGTTTTACGACGCCGAATCCGCTGAGCAAGCACCGCCGTTCGAGCCGCCCATGCCCGAGCGCGAAGTAGCTGCTCCATCCAGCGCCGACGAGGCCGAAGATGAGCCACTACCGCTACGCGCCTCTAAATTCGAGGCGGCGCCGGCCAGCGATTCAAGGTTCTATATCGATGACGAGTACGTCGACGCGCCGTATGACGATGAAGCGTTCGATGAGACGCCGGATGCCCCGCCCGCGCGCGAAACACAGCCCACACCGGCCAGCGGCGCTCAACGAGTGCCCGAAGTAGTCCCGGAACCCGTGTGGGAGGATGACGAAGAGCCTGAGCCCGCCCCGGAGCCGCCGGTAGCGCCGCGGCCCACGCGCCAGGAACCCACCTTCGCCTCGGAGCGGGTAGCCCAGGAGCCGGATACCGGGCCAGCGCTCTGGACCGTCGAGCACCTGCAAAACCAGCGCCCGGCGTTCGAGACCGAGGACGAGCCCGAAGGCGATGTGCCGAGCTATCAGCTTCTGACCCCGCCGGAGCCGCACCAGCCCAACTACTCCGACCAGGAGCTCTCGGACATGGCGGAGCTTTTGGAAGTGCGCCTGCGCGACTACGGCGTGAAGGCGGAGGTCGTGGATACCTGGCCGGGTCCGGTCATCACCCGGTTCGAGATCAAGCCTGCACCGGGGGTGAAGGTTTCCAAGATCAGCAATCTGGCCAAGGACCTGGCGCGCTCGCTGATGGTCAAGAGTGTACGCGTGGTCGAGGTGATTCCCGGCCGCCCGACCGTGGGTATCGAGATTCCCAACCCGCACCGGGCGATGATTCGCCTGCGTGAAGTGATCGACTCCGAGCGCTACCAGCAGGAGAGCTCGCCTTTGACCATGGCGCTGGGTCAGGATATCGGCGGCGGCCCGGTCGTGGCGAATCTGGGCAAGATGCCCCACCTGTTGGTAGCGGGTACTACGGGCTCGGGTAAATCGGTGGGCGTCAACGCCATGCTGATTTCGATGCTGATGAAGGCCACGCCGGATGAGCTCAAGCTGATCATGGTCGACCCAAAGATGCTCGAGCTTTCGGTGTACGACGGCATTCCACACTTGCTGGCGCCGGTGGTCACCGATATGAAAGAGGCCGCCAACAGCCTGCGCTGGTGCGTGGCCGAAATGGAGCGGCGCTATAAGCTGATGGCGGCGATGGGCGTGCGTAATATCGCCGGCTTCAACGCCCGTCTCGATGAGGCCGAGCGCGCCGGCGCCCAGGTGGCGGACCCGCTTTGGGAACCCCAGCCCTGGGAGATGCACCAGACTCCACCGATTCTCGCGAAGCTGCCCTATATCGTGGTGGTGATCGACGAATTTGCCGACATGTTCATGATCGTCGGCAAGAAAGTGGAAGAGCTGATCGCGCGCCTGGCGCAGAAGGCCCGGGCCGCCGGTATCCACCTGATTCTGGCTACCCAGCGCCCGTCGGTGGACGTGGTCACGGGTCTGATCAAGGCCAATATTCCCTCGCGCATGGCGTTTCAGGTCTCGTCACGCATCGATTCGCGCACCATTCTCGATCAGGGCGGCGCCGAGAGCTTGCTGGGCCACGGCGACATGCTCTACCTGCCCGCCGGTTCCGGGCCGCCCAACCGCGTGCACGGCGCCTTCGTGGACGACGACGAGGTACACAGGGTGGTGGAAGATTGGAAGCGTCGCGGCGAGCCCGAGTATATCGATGAGATTCTCTCCGGCGGTGTCTCGGCGGACGCCTTGGCCGGGCTCGAGGCTGAGGGGGGCGGTGATGACGATGCCGAGCAGGATGCGCTCTATGACGAAGCCGTGCAGTTCGTCACCGAGACCCGCAAGGCCTCGATCTCTGCCGTGCAGCGCCGTTTCAAGATCGGCTACAACCGCGCCGCGCGCCTGGTCGAAGCCATGGAAGGCGCCGGAGTCGTGTCGTCGATGGGCTCTAACGGTGCCCGAGAAGTGCTGGCGCCGCCGCCGGTTGGCCAGTAACGACGCGGGCAATCGTGCAACAAGCGTGAAAGTCGCGCCCCGGATGAAACCCCGGGGCGTAAGATGCGTCTGAGTATGAACAAGGACGTTAAAAGTCCTGCCAATCAAGCATTAACGCGGCACTGCGTACTAATCATTTTAAGTGCTTACCAATTTAAGTACTTATCAATTTAAGTACTTGCCCGTTTGAGTATTGACTCATTCGAGGACGACCGCTATTTGGCAACACTGCCTAGGGAGTAAGGTTATGAGCGACACAGATACTCGACGTTCTTCTTCGCTGATGCTGGCCGCCAGCGCGCTGGGCCTTGGCTTTGCATCGCCTTTGGCGCTTGCCGACGACGCCGCCGAGCGTCTCACCGAGCGCCTCGAACCGCTGGAGAGCTATCAGGCGTCTTTCGAGCAGCAAATCAGCGGCAGCGGGGGCGAGCGCTTGCAGCAGGCGCGTGGTGAGATGTGGCTTTCTCGCCCGGGCATGTTGCGCTGGGAAGTCGAAGCACCCTACGCCCAGGTCGTGGTGTCCGATGGCGATGAAGTCTATCTGTACGACCCGGATCTGGAGCAGGTAACCGTGCAGGCGATGGATAACCGCGTCTCGCACACGCCGGCGCTGTTGCTCTCGGGCAGTACCGTTGATCTGACCGAAAGCTACGACGTATTTTATGAGCAGGAGGGGGGCGAGGATATCTTTACGCTGATCCCGACCTCCAACGATACGCTGTTCGAAGAACTGAGCATGGTGTTCGAGGGCGAGACCCTGACCGAGCTTCTAATGACCGACAGCACCGGCCAGCGTACCGCGATTGCGTTCAACAACGTGGTTCAAAACGGGCGTATCGACACCAGTTTGTTCGATTTCGAAATCCCCGAAGGCACCGATGTGATTCGCGAAAGTTACTGACCCGAAACGCGTCCAGCGCGTCTCTTTGTTTTGATATCAGCAACCACCGATCAGGCGCCTCAGGGCGCCTGATCGGCTTCTGCGTCCTGGGCTTCGCGCCAGGCCATGATCTCGGCAAAGCGCTTTTCCTGGCCATGATCACTGGGCTCGAAAAAGCACGTATTGGGTAGCGCGTCTGGCCAGCAGTCGTGGGCGCTGCCCGCCGGGTAGCCGCTTGGTTCGTTGTGGGCGTAGCGATAGCCTTCGCCGTGGCCGAGTTCCTCCATCAGTTTGGTCGGAGCGTTACGCAAATAGCTTGGCACATCCACTTGGGGCTGGTTTTTGACGAACTGCTGCGCGGCGTTCCAGGCGCGGTCGATGCGGTTACTCTTGGGCGCTACCGCCAGGTGGATCGCCGCGTGAGCAATCGCCCGCTGGCCCTCATAATCGCCCAGCCGCAAATAGGCATCCCAGGCGGCGATCACCAGCGGAAGCGCCCTTGGGTCTGCGTTGCCCACATCTTCCGAGGCGATGGCGCTAAGTCGTCTCACCACGTCCAGCGGGTCACCGCCGCCCTGAATAAAGCGCGCCATGTATAAAAGCGCGGCGTCCGGGCGCGACGAGCGGATCGACTT
The DNA here is from genome assembly GCF_970647075.1 of Vreelandella mediterranea. NCBI lineage: Bacteria > Pseudomonadati > Pseudomonadota > Gammaproteobacteria > Oceanospirillales > Halomonadaceae > Vreelandella > Vreelandella mediterranea. The sequence goes on from NZ_OZ310198.1 coordinate 1,050,805, forward strand.
GTGAATTGCCGAGAGCAGGTCATAGTAGCCGTCGCCCTGTTTATCGAAGGCGCTGGACTGGTGGCCGATCACATCCGCCAGGGCTTGCTTGTGCAGCACTTCGCGCTCGCCCTCTTGCCGGGTAAAGTCGCAGGCGGTTTCCAAAAGACCCAGCGCCCGGCGCGCGTCGCCCGCCGCGGCGTGGGCCAGGGCTTCCAGCACGCCCTCTTCCAGGTCGATCGCACGCCGGCCCAGGCCGCGTTCGGTATCCTCCAGTGCCTGGCGCATCACGCCGATCAGCTCCTCCTGGCTGAGCGGTTTGAGCACGTATACCCGGGTACGCGATAAAAGCGCCGAGTTCACTTCGAAAGAGGGGTTTTCGGTAGTCGCGCCGATCAGCGTCAAAAGCCCGGATTCGACGTGGGGTAACAGCGCATCCTGCTGGCTTTTATTGAGCCTGTGAATCTCGTCCAAAAAGAGCAGCGTCTGCGCCCGGGTTTGTCGGGCGCGCTCGACGACGCCGCGAATCTCCTTGACGCCGGCCATCACGGCGCTTAGCTGCTCGAGCTCGGCGCTCGAGGCGCGCGCCAGAAGCTCGGCGAGGGTCGTCTTACCGACGCCGGGTGGGCCCCAGAGAATCATCGAGCGCACCGTTTGCGATTCGGCCATCTGGCGCAGTGGTTTTCCGGGGCCGACCAGCGCTTGTTGACCCGCGTAGTCGTCCAGGTGACGTGGGCGCATACGAAAGGCGAGCGGAGCGCCCTCGGCAGGTGGTTCAAAGGCGCTTTCAAAAAGGTCCATGTCTACTTCCGTCTTCCGGTGTCAGTCGGGCCCAGGCTTGGGGCTATGGCAAAGCGCGTTGCGGCAGGCTATTTTAGGACGTAATCTGGTAACGCAATGCCTTTGATCACCGCATTTGCAAAGCCGCCCGGCCGGGCGCATGTTCAATCTTATCGTGTTCATTAGCGTAGTAGAAACTGCCTCCCCAGCGCGTTTTTAGGGCTTTTACAGGGCGTTGAAGCAAAAGGCTCGACCACACCTCAAGGAGATCGTCATGTTAAATCAGTTGCGTCTGGATCATGCCAATATGGCACGAATGCTTCATGTGCTTCAGCTCAAGCAGAAAACGCTGGCGCAGGGCGAACGGCCCAACTTCAACCTGATGCGCGAAGTCGTCGACTACATTTTGTCCTACATGAATGATTTCGCCACGCCCCTGGAGAAAATCTGTGTGGAGCGCCTCGAAGAGAAAGCACCGGAAGAGTTGCCCTTCATGGAGAAAATGGCCAGCGACTACCGCGAGTTGAAGCCGAGCCTTGCGCAGCTTTCCGACGATATCGACATGATTTTGATGGATAACGTGCTGCCGATGGACCGCTTTAGCGATGACCTGAATACCTACCTGGATGCCCACCGCAGCTACCTTCGCCACGAGCGTGAAAAGCTTTTTCCGCTGATCGACAAGTACTTCACTCAAGAGGACCTGGAAGAGCTAAGCCAGGCGCTTCCCGGCAAAGCGCAGCAGGAACTCGAGCGCCTGCAAGATGCCTATCCGGAACTTTACGACGAGCTTCGCGGCGCCGACGTGCCCGCCGTATAGCGGCGTTCGCGCCCAGGCTTTGCGGGCGTGTTAAACTGGCGTCTTTTTAAACACTCGAGGGCGCTGTGGCTAACCCATCTCTCAGGCCGGGCGGGGCGCAATGAGCGGGCCTATCCTGATTTTTGATTCCGGCGTGGGCGGGCTTTCCGTGGCTCGCTCGCTCTACAGACGCCAACCCGATACGGCCATGTGCTACGCCTGCGACAACGCTTGGCTGCCCTACGGAGTGCGCGACGATGTCACCCTGGCCCGGCGTATTCTGCGTGTTTGCCAGGCGGCGGTAAGCGCCTGTGAGGCGAGTACCCTGGTGGTCGCGTGCAACACCGCCAGCACCCTGGCGCTCGCCGGGCTGCGCGAGGCGCTGAATATTCCGGTGATTGGCACCGTACCGGCGATCAAGCCCGCCGCGCGCTTGAGCCAAACCCGCCATATTGGCCTGTTGGCCACCAGCGCAACGGTCAATCGCCCCTATACCCAGGATTTGATCGAGCGCTTTGCCAGCGACTGCCTGGTGACCAGGGTAGCCGCGGACGCGCTGGTGGTCGAAGCCGAGGCCTGGCTTGCCGGAACCCCTGTCGATCGAGCGCGCATCCAGCGTGCGCTGGCGCCTTTGTGGCAGGCGCTCGAAGCGTCTCCACCGCTTGATACCGTAGTGCTCGGCTGTACCCACTTTCCGCTTTTAAAGCCGCTGCTCGAAGAGCTGGCGCCCACCGCGCTTACCTGGGTCGATTCCGGCGATGCCATCGCCCGTCGCGTCTTCGACGTTGCCCCGCGCTCGACCGGCCCGCTCGATGGGCGCTGCTTTACCACCGCCACGGCCGGCCACCTGACCGCCGGTTTTGCCGATTTTGGCTTCAAGCCCCCCCAATGTTTACGGCTGCCCTGAGTGCCCGGGGCGTTTCTGATTAATGTATAAGGAGCCGTTTTGGCTATTCCCGCTGTCGACCCCCAACGCTATGACGAGCAGCTCAAAGACAAACGTGTCTCCGTCGAGGCGCTTTTCGCACCGTTTTCACCGCCCGCGCTGGAGGTGTATCCGTCGCCGCCCAGCCACTACCGCCAGCGCTGCGAGTTTCGTATCTGGCATGAAGGCGACGACCTTTACTACGCTATGTTCGAGGTCAATCCCGAGGACCCCAAGGACAAGAAGGTCGTGCGCCTGGATCAGTTTTTGGTGGCAAGCGAGCGCATCAATGAGCTGATGCCCAAGCTCAGAGAGGCGTTTTTGCAAAGCGACACGCTGCGCAAACGCCTTTTTCAGGTGGAGTTTCTCACCACGCTAAGCGGCGAGGCGCTGGTCACGCTGATTTATCATCGCCCGCTGGACGAGGCCTGGGAGGCCGAGGCCCGCGCACTCGAGGCCGCGCTTGGTATCATGATCATCGGGCGCTCGCGCAAGCAGCGCCTGGTGTTGACCCGCGACCACGTCTGGGAGCGCCTGAACGTCAACGGGCGCACGTTCGACTACCAGCAGGTGGAAAACAGCTTTACCCAGCCCAATGCGCATATTTGCCAAACGATGCTTGGCTGGGCGATGGAGGCCACCACCGGGCAGAACGAGCGCGACCTGGTCGAGCTTTACTGTGGTAACGGCAATTTCACCATCGCGCTGGCGCAGAATTTCCGCCGCGTGCTGGCCACGGAAATCTCCCGCACGTCGGTTGCAAGTGCTAACGTTAATATCGACGCTAATCGCATCGAGAATGCGTTCGTTGCGCGCATGTCGGCGGAGGACTTTTCGCTGGCGCTGAAAGGCGAGAAGATCGGGCGGCGCGTGGCCGAGATGGACCTGGACGCCTACGACTTCTCGACCGTGCTGGTCGACCCGCCGCGCGCGGGGCTCGATCAGCAAAGCTGCGAGCAGATCAGCGAGTACGATCAGATCGTCTATATTTCATGCAACCCGGCAACGCTTGCCGATAATCTGACAACGCTTACCAAAACGCACACGATCGAGCGCTTTGCGCTGTTCGATCAGTTTCCGTTCACCCATCACTGCGAGTGTGGGGTGATCTTGAAGCGCCGTTAGGCGTGCGTAATGCGAAAGCGACATACTCTATAAGCAAATTGATACAGCAGTAGGGCGGCGCGGCCTATTCGCGTAAGCTAACCGGTATCGTGGCCTTACGGCCTGTAACTGTTCGTTTTTCGGCCCAAGGGCCCAGCAATCGAGGTGATGGATGCACTACGTTGCGAGTGAAGAGAGTCGGCAAGATCTTTTAAAGCAGTTGCAAGAGCGCTTGGAGGCGCGCTTGGAACCCGACCGGGCGGCCCAGGTAGAAACCTTCGCGCGGCACTTTTACGCGACCGTACCGGTGGAAGATTTCGTTAACCGCCGACTGGACGACCTCTACGGCGCCACGCTTTCGATTTGGCAATTTTTGCAGTACCACGACCCGGATAGCCCGAAAGTGCGTATCTTCAACCCGGATTTCGAAGAGCACGGCTGGCAGTCCAACCATACTTTCGTGGCGGTGCTGCACGAGGACATGCCGTTTCTCGTCGATTCGGTGCGTATCGAGCTTAACCGCCGGGGCTTGACCGTCCACGCGATTCAAAACGCGGTGTTCGCCGTGGCCCGCGACGCGAGCGATCAGCTCGAGACGCTCACCTCGCCCCGCGAGGTCGACGCGCCGGAAGCGAAGGAGTCGCTGATCGTCATCGAGGTGGACCGCCACACCGACCGCCAGTCGCTTTCGAGCATGGAAGAGAAGCTCAACAACGTGCTGCGCGACGTGCGCACCGCCGTTGATGATTTCGATCCCATGTGTAACCAGATCACCTCGGCGATCCAGGAGCTCGAGAAGAACTGCCCACCCCAGGTCGACCCGGACGACCACGAAGAGGCGATCGCGTTTTTGGAGTGGCTGTTGAAGGACAACTTCACCTTCCTGGGCTACGACGAGTACCACCTGCGCGACGGTGAGCTCCAACGCGACCCCGAGAGCGTGCTGGGGGTTTTCCGCCTCAACCAGGCGCGTTATCGCGAGCGCATCCGCACCGAAGAGGGCGTGGACGAAGACGGCCAAGGCTTCGTGCTGGTGCCACAGCTTCTCTCGTTTGCCAAGAGCGCGCACCACAGCCGCGTTCACCGGCCGACCTACCCGGACTACATTACCGTCGACCGCTACGACGACGACGGTAACGTGACCGGCGAGCGGCGCTTTTTCGGTTTGTTCACCGCCACGGTGTACAACGAATCGCCGCGCAACATTCCGCTTTTGCGCCGTAAGCTCAAAGCGGTGATGGACATTGCGGGCTTCAACCCCCAGGGCCACAACGGTAAACAGCTTCTGCAGGTGCTGGAAGTCTTTCCGCGGGATGATTTGTTCCAGATCGGCACCGAGGCGCTGGCCGAAACCGCGCTGGGTATCCTGAATATTCGCGAGCGCCGCCAGGTGCGTCTGTTCATTCGCACCGACGTGAGTGGCAAGTTTTACTCGTGTTTGGTGTTCGTGCCGCGGGACGTGTTCTCCACGGATCTTCGCCAGCGCATTCAGACCATGCTCTGCGACGAGCTCGACGCGCGCTTTGGCGACTTCAACACCTATCTTTCGGAGTCGGTGCTGGCGCGCATCCAGCTGATCCTGCGCTTCAAGGGCGACGCGCCCAGCGAGTACGACCTGAAGCGACTGGAGAAAAAGGTCGCCCGCTTGGCGCGCAGCTGGCGCGACGAGCTCTTCGAAGCCATGACCGAAGGCTTTGGCGAAGAGCGCACCAATAGCTTGATGGGGGAGTTCCAGCAGGCATTCTCGGCAAGCTACCGGGAGGATTTCAACGCGCGCACGGCGGTGTTCGACATTCAGCACCTGCTAGCGCTCGAAGGCGACAGGAAGCTCTCGCTGTCGCTTTACCGGCCGATGGAAGAGCAGGCCGGCGGCATGAACCTCAAACTCTACCATCGGGATGATCAGATACCGCTGTCCGATGTACTGCCGATGATGGAAAACCTCGGCCTTCGCGTGCTGGGCGAGCGCCCCTACGATATCAACGGCCCCAAACAGCGCTACTGGATTCACGACTTCGAGCTCGAGCACACCCGCAGCGGCGTCGACATGAGCCAAATGCGCGATGTCTTTAGCGAAGCGTTTCAGCGTATCTGGGCGGGCGAAGCGGACAACGACACCTTCAACCGACTGGTGCTCGGCGCGGGGCTGGACTGGCGCGAAGTGGCGATGCTGCGTGGCTACGCCCGCTATCTCAAGCAGATTCGCTTCGGTATGTCTCAGGCCTATATCGCGACGACCCTGGCAAGCTATCCCGAGATTACCCAGACCCTGGTCGCGCTTTTCAAGCAGCGCTTCGACCCCGAAGCCGAATCCCACGATACAGCGGATTGCGAAGCGCGGCTGATCGAGCACCTCGAAGGCGTGGCGAGTCTCAGCGATGACCAGTTGCTGCGCCGCATGATGGAGCTGATCAACGCGACCCTGCGCACCAACTACTACCAGAAAACCCCGGAGGGCGGCTTCAAGGACTATATCGCCTACAAGCTCGAGCCCACTAAAGTCACCGGTATGCCCAAGCCGCGCCCGGTCTACGAGATTTTCATGTGCTCGCCGCGGGTCGAGGGTGTGCACCTGCGCAACGGTAAGGTCGCCCGGGGCGGGCTGCGCTGGTCCGAGCGTCTCGAGGATTACCGCACCGAAATACTGGGCCTGGTCAAGGCGCAGCAGGTCAAGAACTCGGTCATCGTACCGGTCGGCGCCAAGGGCGGTTTTGTTTGCAAACGCATGCCGGAAGACGCTGACCGCGAAACCCAGCAAAAAGAGGGGATCGCCTGTTACCAGACGTTCATCCGTGCGCTTTTGGACGTGACCGACAATCTCGACGGCACCACCGTCGTGCCGCCGCAAAACGTGGTACGCCACGACGATGACGACACCTATATGGTGGTTGCGGCAGACAAGGGCACGGCGTCGTTTTCCGATATCGCCAACGCTATTTCGCTGGAGTACGGCCACTGGCTGGGCGACGCCTTCGCCTCCGGCGGTGAGAACGGCTACGACCACAAGAAGATGGCGATTACCGCCAAGGGCGCCTGGGAGTCGGTTAAACGTCACTTCAAGAATCTGGATCTGGATACCCAGCGCGACCTGTTCACCGTGGTCGGCATCGGCGATATGGCCGGCGACGTGTTCGGCAACGGCATGCTGCTCTCCGACAAGATCCAGCTGGTCGGCGCGTTCAACCATCTGCATATCTTCGTCGACCCCAATCCTGACGCCGAGGCGGCCTTCGCCGAGCGTAAGCGCATGTTCGACATGGCGCGCTCGAGCTGGGAAGACTATAGCCAGGAGCTGATCTCCAAAGGGGGCGGTGTCTTCAGCCGCAGCGCGAAGTCGATCACGATTACCGAGGAGATGGCCCAGGTCTTCGGCATTGAGGCCGAGAAGCTCTCACCTGTGGATCTGATCAACGCGATGCTCAAGGCGAAAGTGGACCTGGTCTGGAACGGCGGTATCGGCACCTACGTGAAGGGCTCCAGCGAAACGGACGCCGATGTCGGTGACAAGGCCAACGATGGCCTGCGCATCAATGGCAACGAGCTCAACTGCCGCGTGGTCGGCGAGGGCGGTAACCTCGGTCTGACCCAGCGCGGGCGGATGGAAGCCGCGCGTAAAGGCGTGCGCGTCTATACCGACTTCATCGATAACGCCGGCGGCGTGAACTGCTCGGATCACGAGGTCAATATCAAGATATTGATCGACGAGATCGTCAAGCGTGGCGACATGACCGACAAGCAGCGCAACGAACTGCTGGCGGAAATGACCGACGAAGTAGGCGAGCTGGTCATTCTGGATAACTACCGGCAAACCCAGGCGATCGATCTTTCCGAACGGCTGTCGCGTCAGGGGTCCGGCCCGTACCGGCGCTTTATCAGCGAACTCGAAAGCGCCGGTCAGATCGACCGTGAACTCGAGTTCTTGCCCTCGGACGAGATTCTCAAAGAGCGCGCAAGCAACAACGAAGGCATGACCCTGCCCGAGCTCTCCGTGCTGATTTCCTACGCGAAAAGCACGTTGAAGGGCGACCTGGTGCAGTCCAGCGTCCCCGATGACCCCTATGTCCACCGCTACCTGGAGCACCTGTTCCCCTCCATACTGGTCGAGCGCTACCAGGACGAGATGTACGAGCACCGCTTGAAGCGTGAGATCGTCGCTACTCAGGTGGCCAACGACCTGGTCGATCACATGGGCATCGTCTTCATGCGCCGGCTGATCGACTCCACCGGCGCCGGCCGGGCGGATATCGCCCGCGCCTACGTCATCGCTCGTGACGCGTTCAACTTCAAGGCGCTTTGGGAGCAGATCGAGGCGCTGGACAACCAGGTGCCCAACCGCGTGCAGTACGCCATGATGCTCGATTTGATGCGTCTGATCCGCCGTGCCACCCGCTGGTTCGTGCGCCTGCACCTGGGGCTCTCCACCCAGGACACCATCGAGTACTTCGCCCCGCGCTTGACCCAGCTTCAGGAAGGGATTGGCGAGCTTTTGAGCGGCGATGAGCAGGAGGAGTGGCAACAGCGCCGCGATCAGCTTCAGGAAGAGGGCGTACCCGAAACGCTGGCATCCACCGTTGCCGGCGCGCCGAGCCTCTACGCCGGGCTCGGCATCATCTATGCCGCGCGCACCACCAACGAAAAACCCCAGCGCGTTGCCGAGGTCTTCTATGAGATCGGCAATCGCCTGGAGCTTCCCTGGATGACGCGTCAGGTCACCCAGCTCGAGGTGCGCGATGCCTGGCAGGCCCAGGCGCGGGAAACCTTCCGCGATGACATCGACCGTCAGCAGCTGGCGCTGACCATCAGCGTGCTGAAAATGGACGCCGGCAGCCGCGATACCCAAGAGTTGGTCGATCAGTGGCTCGAGCAGCACAAGGACCTGCACAGCCGTTGGCGTAGCCTGGTCGAGGAGGTGCACGGTGGCACCGAGGGCGGCTTTGCACTCTTCGCCGTCGCCGTTCGCGAGTTGGTGGATCTGGCCGAAAGCGGCAGCGAAGGCTAAAAAGGCTTTCAAGCTCGAAAGCGCCCCGCTCAGCGGGGCGCTTTTTTTGTGCTGTATGAGCCCTTGTAAAAGCGCCGGGGCGCGGCCCTGCGCCCGCTGGCGCTTTACGTTATAATCGCCGCCCGCCCTCGATGCTTACCGCCCATACCCGCCTGGAGCCCTTGATGTATCAGCTTACCCGTTCGCTGCTGTTCCGCCTGGACCCTGAAAATGCCCACGGCCTCACGCTTCGCGCATTGGATGCGCTCCACAAGGCCGGCGGAGTGGAAAAATTGTACGGCAGCACGGTAAGTGACCCGGTCGAGCTGATGGGCCTGCGCTTTGCCAACCGGGTAGGCCTGGCCGCCGGGCTCGATAAAAACGCCGACCATTTGGATGCGCTGGGGGCGCTGGGGTTTGGCTTTGTCGAAGTCGGCACGGTCACACCCAAGTCCCAGCCGGGCAACGACAAGCCGCGGCTTTTTCGCCTGCCCAAACACGGCGCACTCATCAATCGCTTCGGCTTCAATAACAAGGGGGTGGCTCACCTGGTCGAGCAGGTCAAAAAGCGCCGCTATGCGGGGCTGGTGGGCGTCAACATCGGCAAGAATCTCACCACCTCGGTGGATGGGGCGCTGGAGGACTATCTCGTCTGCCTGGACGCGGTGCACGGCGTGGCGGACTACGTCACCGTGAACGTTTCATCGCCCAATACGCCGGGGCTTCGTACGCTACAGTTCGGAGCCCAGCTCGATGCGCTGCTCGGACCCATTCGCGAGCGCTGCAACGTGCTGAATTTGGAGGCCGGGCGCAAGGTGCCGCTTTTGATCAAGATCGCCCCGGATATGAGCAGCGATGAAATCGCCCTGGTGGCGCAAAGTATCACGGACAATGGTTTTGATGGCGTGATTGCCACCAACACCACCGTGGAGCGCGCGGCGGTCGAAGGCCACGCCCACGCCGCAGAGGCCGGCGGGCTATCCGGTCGTCCGGTGTTCGAGCCCTCCAACGCCGTCATTCGCACACTCCGCGAGCATCTGCCGTCGCTGCCGATCATCGGGGTCGGCGGTATCGACAGCCCGAAAAAGGCCAGAGAAAAGCTCGCCGCTGGCGCGGACCTGGTACAGCTCTACTCCGGGCTCATCTACGAAGGCCCGGGCCTGGTACGCCGCTGTGCCAAGGCGATAGCCCAAGGGTAGGAATGGCGCTTGCGAGTAAGCGCAAGGCATGAAAAAGCCCGCTTAAAATGAGCGGGCTCGATCGGTTCAATTAGCTTTTGAAGGGGGAATCGTCAGGTGGTGACCATGGGGTTTTTGTGGATACCGGAAACGCCGGTCATACCGTCCCACTGGTCGCCGCGACCTTCACGCCAACCGCTCATCCAGTACTCGCGTAAATTGACCTCTTGACTGGGGCAATCGTCCCGGGAGCGACCCGAAACCCCCGCTTTATAACCATGAACATACGCCCGCTGGAAGCGATCACGTTTTTGTCGTTTCATTGGCTGACCTCTTTTATGAAAGCCTTGGGTATGAAACGGTATGCCGGAGTGAGAAGAGTGGCCGGCCGCCGTTTCGGAGCTTACTTCAAGAGCGAGTTTGATCAGCTGCCAAGCGCTTGGCACTCACGTGCGAAACGGCGGCCATTCAATCCCGACAAGCCATGGGTTTAAAGTGAAACCTTTGAGGCAATAATTTGCCCGGCTATAAACCCTGACAGATTACGCATGCGTTTTCAGTAGCTACTGTCTTATTGTTAGCCCATGATTGGGGCCGCTGTCGACCCAAAATTGTCATTTAATGTAAATACATTTGCCATATATAGGAATTTCGCGCGGTTACGCGCGGCCAGACTTATGACCGAGCCCAGCCAAAACGCCCCGTTGGATTTTTTAGCGACCTGCCCCAAGGGCATCGAAAGCCTGCTCATGGAGGAGCTCGCAGCCCTGGGAGGTGGTGGCTGCAAGGCCACGGTCGCTGGCGTCTATTTTAGCGCCGACCTGGCCTGCGCCTACCGCGCCTGCCTCTGGTCCCGGCTTGCCAATCGAATCATTTTGATCCTTGGCCGCACACCGCTGGTGGAAAGCGCCGCCGAGCTATACGACGGGGCGCTTGCCGTGAGCTGGCCGTCGCATATCGCGTCGGGTAAAACCCTGGCGGTCGATTTTCACGGGCGCAGCGAGCAGATTCGCCACACCCGGTTTGGGGCGCAAACGGTCAAGGACGCGGTGGTGGATTCGCTGGCGCTGGCCGGGCTTGCGCGCCCCAACGTGGACACCAAAGCGCCGGATTTGCGTCTTTACGCCCACCTGCACCGGTCGAATTTGACGCTGGGTATCGATCTTTCCGGCGACAGCCTGCACCGCCGAGGCTACCGCAAGGAGGTCGGCCACGCGCCGCTCAAGGAGAACCTGGCCGCTGCACTTTTGGTGCGCGCAGGCTGGCCCGAGCGCGCCAAACAGGGCGAGGCGCTGGTCGACCCGCTTTGTGGCTCGGGGACGCTTTTGATCGAGGCTGCGCTAATGGCGGCCGACCAGGCGCCGAACCTTCACCGTCAGCGCTTCGGGTTTCAGGGCTGGGCGGGCCACGACACGGCTATTTGGCAGGAGCTCAAGCGTGAAGCCGAGGCGCGTGCCTCGATCGGACGTAAGCGCTGCAAAACGACGCTTTACGGCTTCGACCAGAGCCCGGCGGCGCTCTCCGCGGCCCGGGCCAACGCCATGCGCGCCGGCGTGCCCGCACTGATCGAGCTCGACGGGCAGAGTTTGAATAAATTGAGCCGCCCCGAGGCGTTAACGGGCCAAAGCGGGCTACTCATCACCAACCCGCCTTATGGCGAGCGGCTTGGCGAGCTACCCGAGCTGGTGGGCCTTTACGCCACGCTTGGTGATAAAGCCAAGGCGCTGTTCCCGGGCTGGACGCTTGCGCTGTTTACCGGCAACCCGGATCTTGGTCACCGGCTCGGTCTTCGCGCCCACAAGCAGTACGCGCTGAAAAACGGCGCGCTGGATGCCAAGCTGCTGCTGATGGCCATTGGCGAAGGCAAAGCACCCCCGCGCAGCGCTCAATCGGGAAGCGAGGGCGAGGCCGGCCCGCAGGGTAGCGAAGAGGGCGGGCCGAGCGAGGGCCGTGCTCCTGAGGACGCGTCCAATAAGGCCACTGAAGCCGCAACCGAAAGGCACGTTTCTGAAAACGCCCGGATGTTTGCCAACCGGCTGGCCAAGAACCAAAAGCGTTTGAAAAAGTGGCTCAAGCAAAGCGGTGAAACCTGCTATCGCGTGTACGACGCCGATATGCCGGAGTTCGCGCTAGCGGTGGACCGCTACGCCGGCAAGGTGCACGTGCAGGAGTACGCAGCACCGAAAACGGTCAACGCCGCCCAGGCCCAGAAGCGGCTTTTCGATGCGCTGGAGGTACTGCCCGAAGCGCTGGGCGTTCGCCCGGCCGATATCTATATCAAGCGTCGTGAGCGTCAAAGCGGTAGCGCCCAGTACCAAAAGCGGGATGCCAGTAACGAGCGTTTCGAGGTTCGAGAGGGCAGTGCCCGGCTATGGGTGAACCTGCGCGACTACCTGGATACCGGGCTTTTCCTCGATCACCGCCCGGTACGGCGGATGCTCGGCGAAATGGCCACGGGTAAACGCTTTTTGAATCTGTTCTGCTATACCGCCACGGCGACGGTGCAGGCCGCGCTCGGCGGCGCCAGCGATAGCGTTAGCGTGGATATGTCCAACACCTATCTCGAGTGGGCGAAAGACAACTTCGTATTGAACGATCTCGATCTGCGCCGCCACAAGGTGGTGCGCGAGGACTGTTTTCGCTGGCTGGAAAACGCGGATACCCGCTTCGATCTGATTTTTATGGATCCGCCGACTTTCTCCAACTCGAAGAAGATGCGCGACACCCTGGATGTTCAGCGCGATCATCCGCGGTTGATCGAGCTTGCCATGGCGCGGCTGGCCCCCGGCGGCACATTAGTGTTTTCCAACAACCAGCGCCGCTTCAAGCTCGATGAGGCGGTTAGCGAGCGCTACCAGGTGGAAGAGATCACCGGCAAAACCTTCGACCCGGATTTTGCCCGGCGTACGAACCTGCACCACGTCTTCACGCTTAGCCACAAGGCTTAAAGCGCATCCAGTAGCGAGAGCTGGCGCATGGCGTCCTGGGCCTCCGGCGTATCGTCGGCGGCCTCCAGCACTTTATCGAACCCCCGCGAGGCCTGAATGGTGGCCTCGTCATCGAGCCACATCTGCGCCTGTTCGCGGGTGTCGGCCAACTGATGCTTCAACCCACCAAACTGGGTGCCGATCTGCCCCCAGGCGCGGCTAAAAATCCAGTCGCCGAACATGTCCTGATGAATATGCACCAGGACATAGTCATGGTCGGTTTCCCAGCGTACGATCACAACACTCTCCTTTGAACCACAACGCTTTTTTCCCGCATATTGTAAAGGCCGGACGCGCAAACGCCTATGAAACTTGTCATTGACGCCAACATTCCCGCTGCTGAGGCCTGCTTTGGCCATTTGGGCACGATTACACGCCGGCCCGGTCGCGATATTACATCCCAGGACCTGGCCGATGCGGATGCGCTGATCGTGCGCTCGATCACTCGGGTCGACGAAGCGCTCATCCAGAATAGCCCGCTTTGCTTTGTGGGCAGTTGTACCATCGGCGTGGACCATATCGATCTCGATTATTTGAGCCAGCGCAGCATCGGCTTTTCAAGCGCCCCGGGCTGCAACGCCGAGGCGGTGGTGGACTACGTATTGAGCAGCCTGGCGACCCTGGCCGAGCGCGAAGGCTGGCCGCTTTTAAAGCGCCGCGTAGGCGTAGTGGGGGCGGGTAACGTAGGTGGGCGACTGGTCGAGCGGCTGAAAGCGCTGGGACTTGCGCCGCTGGTGTGCGACCCGCCGCGGGCAAAGCGGGAGGGCGGCGGTGGTTTCGTGGATCTCGATACGCTGATCGAGCAAAGCGATGTGATCTGCCTGCACACGCCCCTTGTCCGCCAGGGCGAGCACGCCACTCATCACCTGCTGGGTGGCAAGCGACTCGGCGCGCTCAACCCGGGCACGGTGCTGATCAACGCCGGCCGTGGCGACTGCCTGGACGGCGAAGCGCTCGCCAAACGGCTTACCGAGCGTGGCGATATGACGGCGGTGCTCGACGTCTGGGAGAACGAACCCGCCATCGACATGGACCTTTGCGCGCGGGTGTCGCTGGCAACGCCGCACATTGCCGGTCACAGTCTGGATGGGAAGCTGCGTGGCACCTGGATGATCGAACGGGCGCTTTCGCAGTATCTAGAGAGCGCCGATGGCCCGGCGTTCAGTGACATCTGCCCGTCACCGGCTTTGGCGGCGATAACGCTGCAAGGAGCGCTACCCCCCGAAGATGCGCTACGGTTGTGTATACGGGCTGTGTACGATGTTCGCCGCGATCATGAGGCGCTGGCCTACGCGATACGAAAGGAGGGCGTGATAAAAGGATTCGATGCCTGCCGGGCGAACTATCCGCTACGCCGCGAATTTGCCACGCTTCAGGTGAGGCTATCCGGCGAGGCGTTAGCGCTCGAGGGCATGCTGCGAGGAGCAGGCTTCAACGTACTGACGGCATGATGGGCTGTAACGTTAAAGCATCAAACGGGCAAAAGCCTGCCAACCGACTGGGCAACGTACTTGAAATCAACTAAAAATTAAACTGAGTACAATAAGGTGATGGACAATCAATGACGACGTTACCGACAGAACCCATTGGCAGCATACCCCGTTTGAATAAGTTGATTCAGGCACAGCACCGCTTCGATGCCGGCGAAATCGGCGCAGCGGTCATGGATGCCCTTTATGACGAAGCCGTTCAGCAGACGATGCGCGAGCTCGAGGCCACCGGCTCGCCCATGATTACCGACGGCGAGCAGCGCAAGACCCATAGCTTTGCGACTTATTCCGTGGAAGGGGGCGATAATTTTGCCTCCGATGGCCTCGAGATTCCCTTTAGCGATGGCCATGTCCGCCGCTTACCGCGGTTGATCAATGGCCCGTTTCGCTACACTTTCTCCGCCGCCGATTCCCTGGCGATGGCCAGACTCCATACCGAGCTGCCCATGAAGCAGGCGATTATTTCGGTATCGGCGTTGAGTCTTTTCTATCCTGCCGATGGGATCGAGGGCTACAGCCGCGAAGCGTTCCTCGATGACCTGGTCGATGAGCAGGAAAAAGAGATACGCGGCTGCTTCGCCGCGGGCGCCCAAAAGGTACAGATCGATTTTACCGAAGGACGCCTTTCGCTCAAGCTCGACCCCAGCGGCAGCGTACTCAATAGCTTTATCGAGCTCAACAACCGGGTGCTGGCGCGCCTTAGCGATGAAGAGCGCCAGTGCCTTGGCGTGCATACCTGCCCTGGTGCCGATCACGACGCCACCCATAGCGCTGACGTGGATTACGCCGAGCTTTTGCCGAGCCTTTTCGAACTCAAGGTCGGTAACTTCTATATCGCGATGGCGTCGGAAAAAGACCCGGAACGCAGTTTGAAAATCATCGCGCGCTATTTGAAACCCTGGCAGCGCGCCTTTATCGGGGTAATCGATGTCAACAGCCCGCACATCGAAACCGCCGAGGAGGTTTGCGAGCGTGTGCTGCAAGCGGCCCGTTTCATCCCTCTGGCGCAGCTGGGTACCACCGACGACTGCGGATTTTCCCCGTTTTGCGACGATGTTTCGACACCCCGGGAAACCGCCTTTGCCAAAATTCGCGCGCGCGTGGAGGGGACGGCGCTGGCAGCCGAGCGGCTAGAACTGCAGCGCGGCGAACTGCATGAGTAAACCCGAGGCTTTTAACCAAAGCGTCGCGGTTTTCGATGACCGGGGTGGACTGGTCGATTGGAACTCGGGATTTACGGAAGAGTTTGCCGAGGCCGCCGCCTTGCTTGACCACGGGGTCAGTGCGCGCGCCATTAGCGCCGCCTGCCTGCTTCCCGAGCGGGCGCTGGACCTGTCCTGGACCATGTACGGGGAGCCGCCCCCGGCGTTTGAATATATCAATAGCCGCCGATCGATACGGGTCACCCAGCACCCGGGGGCTAATGGTCACGTTTTTCGTATTGCCCAAAGTAATCGGGACACGCCACCGCTACACCCCGCCATGGAAGACGAAAGTACGGAGCTTTTAAGGTCGACGGTTTTGCAGATTTCCGCCGCCGTACTCAAGCGGCGTGAACAGGAGAACCACCGGCTGCTTGAGCTTGCGCTGCAGGACGGGTTAACGCTCGTTGCCAACCGGCGCTATTTCGATGAACTTCTCAATATCGAGTGGCAGCGTTGTCAAAAGGATGAACTGCCGTTGTCGGTATTCTTTATCGATATCGATTTCTTCAAGCGCTATAACGACATTTACGGTCATCCATCCGGCGACGAGTGTCTTAAAGCCATTGCCTCGACCATAAAAGCGCATTTGAATCGCCCCAGAGATTTGGTCTCGCGCTACGGAGGCGAGGAGTTTACCTGTCTTTTGCCGGCCACTGACCTGGCCGATGCCACGCGCAAGGCAATAGAGCTCGAGAAGGCCATTCGAGCGATGGCTCTTCCTCATATAGGCTCAGAGGTAGCGCCGATCGTGACCATCAGCCTGGGCGTGGCCACCGCGCGGCGCATGGAGGGAGGCGAAGCGTCTTTACTGATAAGAGCCGCCGACCAGCTGCTTTACGATGCCAAGGCCGCCGGCCGGGGGTGTGCACGCTCAGCGCTTTACACCCCCTTCGTTTGACCGCGCTACTGACGGTAGGCGGCTTCTTTGAGCGCGCGAATGCGTTCATCCAGAGGCGGGTGGCTGGCGAAGAGTTTCTCCATCATCGAGCGGGTCTGGCCCTTGGTAATGGCCATGGCGCGCATGGTGTCCGGCATCTGGTCGGGCATTTCGGTTTCGGCTTTCAGACGCGTTAGCGCGTTGACCATCGCGCTGGCGCCGGCCAGCCGCGCCCCGGCTTCATCGGCACGGTATTCGCGAAAGCGGGAAAACCAGGCAACGATCGCCGAGGCGATCAGACCAAATACGACTTCTGCCACCATGACCACCGCGAAGTAGCCAATAAAGCCGAGGCCGCCTTCGCTACCACGGCTTTTCAAAAAGCCGTCGAGCAGGTGCGCCACGGCGCGAGCAAAGAACATCACGAAGGTGTTGACCACGCCCTGAATCAGCGCAAGCGTCACCATGTCACCGTTGGCCACATGGCCGATTTCGTGGGCCAGTACCGCCCGGACCTCGTCCGGGCGCATACGGTTCAAAAGCCCCGCCGAAACGGCGACCAGCGCATCGTCTTTCTTCCAGCCGGTGGCGAAGGCGTTGGACTGCTGGGCGGGAAAAATGCCCACTTCCGGGGTTTTGATGCCTGCTTCGCGGGAAAGCTCGGCGACGGTGTCCACCAGCCACTGCTCGGTCGAATTAGAAGGCGATTCGATCAGTACGGTGCCGGTCGAGCGCTTGGCTAGCCACTTCGACATCAAAAGTGAGATCAGCGAACCCGCCATGCCGATGATGAAACAAAACAGCAAGAGGCTTGTAAAGTTGATCCCCTGGCCACGCAAGTAGCCCTCCACGCCAAACAGGCGCAGCGTAAAGCTTGCAACCAGCACCACCGCCAGGTTGGTGGCCAGAAACAGCATGATACGCATCATCGTCGTTCTCTCCCTTTAGGCTTGTCGAATCAAGTCTTTAAAACGGTTTTTCGATACGGTTTCAGGCGATGTCTAAAACCGTGCTGTTAGAGTCGTTTGCTGCCCGGCAGTTTCATGGCCTTACTGGCGGTAGCGGGATAAAAAGTTGGCGAAACGGTCTAGGGCGTCGCCGAGCTGGTCCGCCCAGGGCAGGGTGACGATACGCACGTGATCGGTATCCGGCGCGTTGAAGGCGCTGCCCTGGACCAGCAGAATCTTCTCCTGGAGTAGCAAATCCAGGACCAACTGCTGGTCATCCTTGATGTTGAAGATCGTCGGGTCGAGGCGGGGAAAGGCATAGAGCGCGCCCTTGGGCGTCACGCAGGAGACCCCTGGGATCGCGCTGAGCTTCTCCACGGTAATATCGCGCTGGGCCAGCAGCCGCCCGCCGGGCAGTACCAGGTCGTTGATCGACTGGTAGCCGCCAAGCGCAGTTTGAATGGCGTGCTGGGCGGGTACGTTGGCGCACAGGCGCATCGAGGCGAGCATGGTCAGCCCCTGAATGAAATCCCGGGCGCGCTGCTTGGCAAGCGTTCCGGAAATGGTCATCCAGCCCGAGCGAAACCCGGCGCAGCGGTAGCTTTTGGAAAGCCCGTTCATGGTGATCACGAGCTGGTCGTCGTCGGCCAGCGCCCCGGTCGCCGTATGCTCGACGCCGTCGTACAAAATCTTGTCGTAGATTTCATCCGAGAACACCACCAGGTGATGCTCCTGGGCGACTTTCAAGACTTCCTTGACGACTTCCGGAGGATAGACCGCGCCGGTCGGGTTGTTGGGGTTGATCAGTACGATCGCCCGGGTACGGCTGGTGACCTTGGCGCGAATATCGGCGATGTCCGGCGTCCAGTCGGCCTGCTCATCGCAGCGGTAATGAACGCCGTGGCCGCCGGAAAGGTGGGCCGAGGCGGTCCAAAGCGGGTAGTCCGGCGCGGGGATCAGGACTTCGTCGCCATCGTTTAAAAGCGCTTGCATGCACATCACGATCAGCTCGGAAACACCGTTGCCGATATAGATGTCCTCGATCCCCACGCCCGGGATATTTTTGCGCTGACACTCCTGCATGATCGCCTTGCGCGCCGAATAGAGCCCTTTGGAGTCGCAGTAGCCTTGCGCCGTGGGCAGGTTGCGCATCACGTCTTGCAAAATCTCTTCCGGCGCCTCGAACCCGAAGGGGGCGGGGTTGCCGATATTGAGCTTCAAAATCCGTTGCCCTTCGTCTTCCAGGCGCTTGGCGTGGTCGAGAACGGGCCCGCGGATGTCGTAGCAGACATTATGCAGTTTGTGGGATTTCTTGAGCGGCTGGGGCTCTGAGGGCTGCGATTCTACAGGCTGCGGCGTATCCATGAAGTGTCCCAAACTACCTTGATCAGTAGGGTTAGCGGTCAATAGGTCGTTCGCCATTATGCGCTGAGGGGCTTTCGCTGTCTGCGTCAATCTCGGCGTCATCGTGCAAAGGCGTGACGGGAATGTCGTCCGGCGTTTCCAGCGTAATACGGCCAAGCTTGCCGTCGCGCAGCTCGTGCAGCAGCACCTCGGCACCGCGGTGCAGGTCGACCACACCACCGGCGCGCAGCCCGCCGCGTTTGGCGGCAATTTCTTTTAAAATCGCGTGACCGTCAAAGCCTGCCAGGGCGAGAAAGTCCGGCCGCGCCGGGCCGTCGGCGTCCACGTCCTGGGGTTTTTCCGGCGCCTCGAAAACGGGCAAGTCCTTGAGCTTGTAGCGTGCGGTGAGCGCCTCGGGGTAGCGCTTGGCAAGCTCGGCGCTGGCGACGATACCGACATCGGTATACTCGATGGCGGTATCGCGGATCGCGCCGCTGGCGGCCAAGCGGTAGGCGCTTGCCTGGTCTTCGATCTTGGGCCACAGCACCCCGGGGGTGTCGATCAGCGCTACGCGTCCGTCGATACGTACCTTCTGCTGGCGCTTGGTTACCGCGGGCTCGTTGCCGGTCTTGGCGATCTTGCGCCCGGCCAGGCCGTTGATCAACGTGGATTTCCCGACGTTGGGAATGCCCATCACCATCACGCGCACGTCGCGGTCGGCGCGTACGGCGCCGGCCAGGGTATGGCAAAGCGCGGGAATCTGCTTGAGCTCGCGGCTTTGCGTGGTGGTCACCGCCAGCGCCCGGGTATCTGCTTGGGCATCGAAGTAGTCGACCCACTCCTGGGTGCGCGCGGGGTCGGCCAGGTCCGCTCGGGTGAGAATCTTCAGCACCGGCTTGTGGCGTGTTAGCTCGGCCAGCATCGGGTTGGCGCTGGAGTAGGGCAGGCGCGCATCGAGGACCTCGATGACCACGTCAATTTCCGGCAGCGCTTCCTTTATCTGGCGGCGGGCCTTGTTCATGTGTCCGGGAAACCAGCCGAGCATGGGTATCTCCTACGAGCTCAAACGTGAGGCAAAAAAACGGGCTGCCATTCTATCAGAATGCCAGCCCGTCGGGGCGTGCCGGGAAGCTCAGGCGCGCTTACTCGTTGGGATGAAACTCAAGCGATACAGAGTTGATGCAGTAACGAAGACCCGTGGACTCCGGCGGACCATCCGGAAAGACGTGGCCCAAGTGGGCGTCACAATGAGAGCAGACGACCTCGGTGCGCGTCATGCCGTGGCTCGTGTCGCTGTGCTCTTCTACGCTGCGGCTACCCAGCGGGCGGTCGAAGCTTGGCCAACCGCAACCCGCATCGAACTTGTGCTCGTTTTCGAAAAGCGGCGCGTGGCAGCAGGTGCAGTGATAGATACCTTGCTCGTCGCTGACTTGGTAATCACCGGTGAACGGGCGCTCTGTGCCTTTCTCCCGCGCCACCCGGTACTGCTCGGCGCTTAGCTCGCTGCGCCACTGCTCCGGCGATTTATCGATTTTGGCCATGGGCGCCTCCCTTTATGTATGACGTACAACTGTGAAAAAATTCTCGCCCGTTAATCGAGAAGACTCGATCGACGGCTTATATCAGACCACCAGCGGCGGTATGAGGTTCAGTTTAGGCTATAAGCGGCGCTTACCCAAACAGAGGCGGCGAGCACAGCACGCGTCGTTGTTTGAAGTAGCCGATGGGTAGTGGGTAAAGAAGCGTGTAGAGAAAGTCTAAGAGTAGAGTTAAGAAGTAAGAGTAAGAAGTCAAGGAGTAGGCTGCGTCTTGCCAGGTGCGCTCGATACCGGCTTTTTCCCTGATTGGTTGCACGACCGTTCGCAGCCCAAAGCGCTGTGCTGAAAAGGAAAAGGTCAAATTGACGATGAGTGGCTTGACATAAAAACCTCCTCTGAGTAATATACGCGCCACCTCGACGAGGCAATGAAACGTCCCATTCGTCTAGTGGTCCAGGACACCGCCCTTTCACGGCGGTAACAGGGGTTCGAACCCCCTATGGGACGCCACTTCATCGTCAGGTATCGGAGTGCGGGAATAGCTCAGTGGTAGAGCATCGCCTTGCCAAGGCGAGGGTCGAGAGTTCGAATCTCTTTTCCCGCTCCAATTTGGTAGTGTGGTCAAGCAAGTGCCGGTCGAGAGCTGGAACGCCAGCCCGGTCGAATCTCTTTTCCCGCTCCAAGACGTGTCCCATTCGTCTAGTGGTCCAGGACACCGCCCTTTCACGGCGGTAACAGGGGTTCGAACCCCCTATGGGACGCCACTTCGATTGCGAAAATATGTGAAGCGGGAATAGCTCAGTGGTAGAGCATCGCCTTGCCAAGGCGAGGGTCGAGAGTTCGAATCTCTTTTCCCGCTCCAAGACGTGTCCCATTCGTCTAGTGGTCCAGGACACCGCCCTTTCACGGCGGTAACAGGGGTTCGAACCCCCTATGGGACGCCATTTCGCTGCAACTTGCCAGTATTAAGCGGGAATAGCTCAGTGGTAGAGCATCGCCTTGCCAAGGCGAGGGTCGAGAGTTCGAATCTCTTTTCCCGCTCCAATTTGGTAGTGTAGTCAAGCAAGTGCCGGTCGAGAGCTGGAGCGCCAGCCCGGTCGAATCTCTTTTCCCGCTCCAATTTAGATCCTTCGATCTCTTTTACGTCTTTTTAATCCAGTTATTTTATCTACCGCCCATTGGCGGCGTTTTGCTGCGCGCGCGGTTTATACAGTCGTACCTGCCTATCTCTCTACACTGCGCGCCGCGCCCGGGCCGTTGACGGACACGAACGCGGGTAGTTTCGCTAACTTCTGCCCGCCCGCCTCTTAATAGCGCCGCGCGTGGCACAGGAGCTTGAAAACAGTGGCTTGAAAAAAGCGCCTCGTGCCCCGATATGGTTGCCTCTAGCGTTTTTTTGCCCCCTCTTTTGCTGACAGGACATTCCATGGCCGAACCGGCATTGTCTATCCGTGGCCTTACCAAGGTGTATGGCAACGGCTTCCACGCCCTCAAAGGCATCGATCTTGACGTCCAACAGGGCGATTTTTTTGCGCTTCTGGGGCCGAACGGCGCCGGCAAGTCGACCACGCTCGGCGTGGTGTGCTCGCTGGTGCAAAAGTCCGAAGGCAAGGTGTCCATTTTTGGTATCGACATCGATAAGGACTTTGCCAAGGCCAAGTATCAGCTTGGCGTGGTACCCCAGGAGTTCAACTTTAGCCAGTTCGAGAAAGTGCTGGATATCGTCATGGCCCAGGCGGGCTACTACGGCATGAAGCGCAGCGAAGCGCTTCCCCGCGCCGAGCAACTTCTGACCGACCTGGGGCTTTGGGACAAGCGCAACGGCAGCGCGCGGATGCTCTCCGGCGGCATGAAGCGGCGCTTGATGATCGCCCGCGCCTTGATGCACCGGCCTAAACTACTGATTCTCGATGAGCCGACCGCCGGGGTCGATATCGAGCTTCGCCGCAGCATGTGGGAATACATGCGTCGCCTCAATCGCGACGAGGGCACCACGATCATTCTCACCACGCACTACCTGGAAGAGGCGGAGAGCCTTTGTCGTAACATCGCCATCATCAATGACGGTGCAATAGTGCGCGACACCAGCGTCCGCGAACTGCTGGGTGAGCTCGATACCGAAACCTTCCTGCTCGATTTGGCCGCGCCCATCGAGCGCATACCCGAAATAGACGGCTTCGAGATCCAGCAAGTAGAGCCTTCTCAGCTTTCGTTGGCCATTCAGCGCGGCCAGTCGCTCAATACGGTATTCGATGCGCTAAGCGCCCAGGGCATCAGCGTGATTTCGATGCGTAACCGCGCCAACCGCCTGGAGGAGATGTTCGTGTCGATGGTGGAAGGCAGCCAAAACCCGATCGATGAAAAGCGCAGCCCGGAGGCGACATCATGAATGCGACCCAAACCCTGATCGCGCTTTGGACGCTGGTGGTCAAGGAGATCAAGCGCTTTACACGCATCTGGCCGCAAACGCTCTTGCCGCCTTCCATTACCATGGCGATGTACTTCATCATCTTCGGTAACCTGATCGGCTCGCGCATCGGCGCGATGGACGGCTTTAGCTACATGGACTTCATCGTCCCTGGGCTGATCATGATGTCGGTGATCACCAACAGCTACTCCAACGTTGCTTCGAGCTTCTTCTCCAACAAGTTTCAGCGCTCGATCGAGGAGATGATGGTCTCACCGATGCCCAATTGGGTGATCCTCTCCGGCTTCATTTTGGGCGGCATGGCCCGGGGCCTGGGCGTGGGGCTGATCGTCACCGTGGTCTCGCTGTTCTTTACCCGGTTGAGCGTCGAGCATCCACTTTTAACCGTGCTGGTTGTCGTGCTGACCTCGGCGCTATTTTCCATTGGCGGGTTCATCAACGCGCTACTGGCCAACAAGTTCGATGATATCTCGATCGTGCCGACCTTCATTCTCACGCCGCTGACCTATCTTGGCGGGGTGTTCTACTCCATCTCGATGCTGCCGGATATCTGGCAAAGTATCTCCATGTTGAATCCGATTCTCTACATGGTGAACGTCTTCCGCTATGGCTTTCTGGGCGTGTCGGACATCCCGGTCGTTTGGGCGCTGGCGGCGATTTTTGCGTTCATCGTCGTGCTGTTTGGCGTTGCGCTGACCATGCTCGAGCGCGGTCATGGTATTCGCAGCTAATCGAAGGAGTCTTCCATGGCACATCGCCCGGATATGTTGGAACACGCGCCCCTGGGGCGCGATTCTGCCTACCCGCAGCAGTACGATGCGGGCCTGCTCTTTGCCATTGCCCGCGCCGCCAATCGCGCGCCGCTAGGCATCGATGACGCCGCGCTGCCTTTCACGGGGGCAGACGAGTGGTACGCCTTCGAGGTCTCCTGGCTCAATGCGCGGGGCAAGCCCGTGGTCGCGGTGGCCAGGTTTACGCTGCCCGCAAGCTCGCCCAACCTGATCGAATCCAAGTCCTGGAAGCTTTACCTCAATAGCTTCAACCAGACCCGTTTTGAGAGCCGCGAGGCGGTAACCGAGGTGCTGACCAGCGATCTTTCCCGCGTGGCCGGGGCAGCCGTTGGCGTTGAGCTTTTCGAGGTAGATGATCAGGCTCTCACGCCTTCACGCTTGCCCGGCGAGTGCCTCGACGATCTGGATATCGCCGTCGATGATTACACGCCGAGCGCCGAGCATTTAAGCGCGGGCACCGAGGTGGTCGAAGAAACGCTTTACTCGCATCTTCTAAAATCCAACTGCCCGGTCACCGGCCAGCCGGACTGGGGCAGCGTCATGGTTCGCTACAAGGGCCCCAAAATCGATCGCGAAGGACTTTTGCGTTACTTGATCGGCTTTCGTCAGCATCAGGATTTCCACGAGCACTGCGTAGAGCACATCTTCACCGACCTTAAGCAGCGTACAGGGCCTTCCGAGCTTTTGGTGCTGGCACGCTACGTACGCCGCGGCGGGCTGGATATCAGCCCCTGGCGGGCAACGCCGGGAATGGCGCCGCCCGGGTCGCTGCGTCTGGCAAGGCAGTAAGGCATTGCGCTAGAGTAGGGCGCTAACGCCCCCTCAAGGCCCAACCCAAGGACCGTAGTATGGATGCATTGACGCTTCTTCACGAGCGAAGCTCTATGGGTAAGCTCACCGAGCCCGCGCCAAGCTTTGAGCAGCTCGAGGCACTTTATCAGGCGGCGCTGCGCGCGCCGGACCATCAGGAGCTTCGCCCCTGGCGATTCATCGAGTTCAGTGGAGAAGGGCGCGAGCGTTTGGGCGAGCTATTTGCCGAGGCGGAGTTCCAGGAAGACCCCAGCGCTACGGACGACACCCTGAGCGCCGCCCGCCAAAAGCCGCTGCGCGCACCGATGATCATCGCGGTCATCGCAAGCGTCACGCCGGATATTCCCAAAGTGCCCAAAATGGAGCAGGTGATTTCCGCGGGCTGCGCCGCCCACGGCATCTTGCTGGCCGCTCATGCCTTGGGGCTGGGGGCGATGTGGCGTAGCGGTAAGTACGCGTTTGATCCGGTCGTGCGTAAAGGGTTGAGCCTGGCGGAAGACGACGAGGTCGTGGCATTTATCTACCTGGGCACCCTCGGTGGCCGTCACAAGCCGCTGGCGCAGCACGACACCGCTAACTTCGTCGAGCGCTGGAGCTAGGGAGCCGGGCGCATGAGCAAATCACGTAAGCCCGGGCTTCCTTACCCTCGGTTAGCGCTTCCCGAGCAGGGCAGAGAAGACCTTGGCGCCTTTCAGCAGTGGCTGACCGAGGCGATTCCCATGGTCGAATCCCTCGGCCTCAAGCAGATGAGCCAAAGTAACGGCCATCTGCTTTGGGAGCTTGCGCTAACGCCTTCGCTCAACGACAAGGGCACCGGCTTTGGCGGGGCATTAACCGCGCAGGCCACGCTACAGGGGTGGTGCTGGGTCACACTCTGGCTTCGCCAGCAGGGCCTATCCCGCGACGTCGTGGTGGCCGATGCCAGCCAGAAGTTTTTAGCCCCGGTGATCGACGACTATCGCCTCATTTGCAAACCCGCCAAACCGGAAGGGGCAGAGGAGCTTGCCGAGCGCCTTGGAGCCCGCGGCAAGGGCCGTATCGCGCTGGCGCAAGAGCTTTATTGCCACGACGTTCTCTGCTTTCAAGCCACCGGCACCTACGCAGTTCTGGCTTGATTGCGGAAAAGACTTGCCATTTAACGTCTTACCGCATAGAATACGCGCCGTTCTATAGGGAAAGGCAGCGCCTTACCCAAGAGCGAAAAATGCGGAGGGGTGTCCGAGTGGTCGAAGGAGCACGCCTGGAAAGTGTGTAAGCCGCAAGGCTTCGAGGGTTCGAATCCCTCCCCCTCCGCCAAAGAATTTAAAAAGCCCGCTGATTTCGATCAGCGGGCTTTTTTGTTTGGACGACTTTCCCCACATTCGAACGCCCTGCAGGCTTTCTGTGAGCTCCACGACGCCTTAGGTGCGACTCCTTGCTGACTCTTTGTCCAGCACTTCATACATCCTTACGCTTGGCTGGTAGAGCGAGAGCGCTGGCAGGGTCGAACCCGGGGTGGGTAGGAAGTGACTTTAAACTATTCCCGGTAGCTAAAGAGTGTCCAGAAGGGCAGGATCAGCAAGAAGGATGCGATCGAGAACACGCCCAGGGCAAACTCGATAGAGAAATATTCGGCCAGCCCGCCGGCGAGTAGAGAGCCCAGCGGCATGGCGCCCCACTGAAGCATTCGTGCCGCCGAACTGTAACGGCCCAAGAGGTGGGACGGGACCAGTTGCTGGCTGATCGTTCGAGAGTTAACGGCCCATAAAGTGCCGCCAAGGCCGCCAAGGAAGGCGCCCAGGGAAATCAGCCAAAGCTCGGAGGTGAGCGCTGGAACCCCGACGAGAAGAATGGTGCCAACGATATCGAGCACCATGACCGGCTTTCGGCCCAGCAATCGATTCAGCGGCCGTGCCAGTATGGCGCCCATGATGCCGCCCACGCCCAGGGCGCTGACCATGAAGCCATAGGTGCCGGCATCAATCTCCATGACCTGGCTTGCATAAAGAGGCATCAGGGCGAACCAGGCGGCCCAGCTCGCCGACATGATCGGTAGTGTCAGTGCCATTAGGCGCAGCACCTTGTTATGCCAAAGATAAGCGATGCCTTCGGCGATCTGCTGATGCATCGATGTTCGACTCGCTGTTTGGCGATGAGGCACGCTCGCGATGCCGACTAACAGGCAGAGGACCACACCGGCGCTGGCATAGCTGCCCAGCCCGACCATTAGCGCGTAGATCGTGCAGACAGTGATCAAAGCGCCGCCGATCAGTGGACCCAAAAACTCGTTGCATACCGTTTCGGCGCCCGTCATCCATGCATTGGCCCGCTCGCGGTCCGCTTTGCCCACGGCATCCGGCACCAGGGCGAAGGCCGAGAGCTGAGTGAGAACATCCGTCATACCCAGCGATAAACCTACCGCGAGCAGCACCGCCAGCCCCAGGTAGCCGTAGAGAGCGGCTAGCAATAGGCCGGCCAGAATTCCCAATCGAACGATGCTTGAAGCCCATAGCAGCCGTCGCCGGTCCATCCGGTCGACCACCACGCCCACGTGAAGCGCTGCCAATAGCCAGGGCAGCGTCATCGACACGGCGACTAGTGATACAAGCAGGGGAGATTGCGTGAGGGTGGTGGCTATGACGGGCAGCGCGACTTTAAGTACGCCGTCGCCAACGTTCGTTACCGCTGTGAAAATCGTCAATACATGGGTGTTACGCGAGCTATGGCGTGTGGCCAACTCAGTCATGTTGGGCTCTTCTGTTCGTTTTGTTGGATAGAGGGGCGTCTTATTGAGGGGCATATAAGAGCATGCTGTTTTAATAGCCTATGGCGCCAGGGTAGGTTTTACAATGGCTTAGGCCGATTGGCTGGGACCACTGGTTCGTAACGGATTTTTAGCCTGATACGCCAACGGGAAAAGGCGGAAGGCTAGCCAGCTTTGCCTTAAAAGCCTCGCGGATAGCGTATGGCGCGTCTACAATCGTGACCTCTCGTCACACACTTGACCCAGAGAAAAACCATGGCGCTGCTTTCCGACTTCGACAAAGAAACCGATTCACACGCTACCCAGGCCCCGATGGGCGCCGGGGTGTCGCCCTATGAGGCGCTTGACGAGAAGGCGCTGCTGGATAGGCTTCTGGAAATCTACGACCAGCGAACCATCGCCGAAGCGCTGGCGGAAGTCGATAAAGGCAGTTGGTGTCGGGAAACCATCAACCGCTGGGCGAAAGGCAAGGCCGAGCCTCGGGTCACCCACGCCGCCTACCGGCGCATGATCGCTATGCTACCCACGCCCAAGGCCAACGACCTCAAGCCCGCGTTTCGTTTCGTCGATCTGTTCGCCGGCATCGGCGGCATCAGAAAAGGCTTCGAGGCGATTGGCGGCGAGTGTGTGCTGACCTCCGAGTGGAACAAATACGCCGTTCGCACCTATAAGGCCAACCACTTCTGCGACCCGCAAAAGCACCGCTTCAACGAGGATATTCGCGAGATCACCCTGAGCGCGAACCTCGAGATCGATGAAGACACCGCTTACCAGCACATCGACCAGCAGGTGCCGGACCACGACGTGTTATTGGCCGGGTTTCCTTGCCAGCCGTTTTCGCTGGCCGGGGTATCGAAAAAGAACTCGCTGGGCCGCAAGCACGGTTTCGAGTGCGACGCCCAGGGCACGCTTTTCTTCGATGTGGCGCGGATTCTAGCGGCCAAGCGGCCCGCGGCTTTTCTGCTGGAGAACGTGAAAAACCTCAAAAGCCACGACAAGGGCAAAACCTTTCGGGTGATTTGTGAGGCGCTCGATGAGCTTGGTTATGAGGTGGCCGACGTCGATGCACCCAAGGGGCGCGACCCGAAGATCATCGATGCCAAACACTTCATACCGCAGCACCGCGAGCGGATCGTGCTGGTGGGCTTTCGGCGCGATTTGAACGTGCATGAAGGCTTTACCCTGAAAGACATCGCCAACATGTACCCTGAGAAGCCGCCTTCCTTTGGGGATATTCTCGATGCGAAAGTGGATGACAAATACATCCTGACGCCGAAGCTTTGGGAGTATCTTTATAAATACGCGCAAAAGCATCGCGAGAAGGGTAACGGCTTCGGCTTTGGCCTCACCCGCCATCATGATGTAGCCCGTACTCTTTCCGCGCGTTACCACAAGGATGGCTCGGAAATTTTGGTGGATCGCGGCTTCGATCAAGGCCAGGATTTCTACAGCGATGCCAACCAGCAGTATCGGCCCAGGCGTTTGACGCCTCAGGAGTGTGCCAGGCTGATGGGCTTTGATAAGCCCGGTGATAGCCACTTCGTCATTCCCGTGTCGGATACCCAGGCCTACCGCCAGTTTGGCAACTCCGTCGTCGTGCCGGTGTTCGAAGCCGTCGCCAGGTTGATGGAGCCGCGAATTCTTGCCGCTGTCGAAATTGAGCAAGATAAAAACAAAGAAGCGTAGAGACTGATCGAGACGCCTCGGGCACTTTTACCGAGCGCCCGTGTCACTCCATAAACCTCACTGCCGAGCAGCGCCATGACGGACATTGTTGATCGTTTTACGCGATCGAAAATGATGGCTTCCATCAAGGGCAAGAATACCGCCCCGGAACGGTTCGTTCAGAGCGAGCTCGAAAAGCGCTATATATCGTTTGAGGCGCACTCCAAAGAGCTGCCTGGCAAGCCGGATCTCGCACTGCCGCTTTATCAGGTGGCGCTGTTCGTGAACGGCTGTTTTTGGCACAGGCACGATGGCTGCTTTTACGCGACGACGCCGGCGAGTCAAAAAACGTTCTGGCAGCAAAAGCTGGGCGAGACCGTGGAGCGCGACGCGCGTAAACGCGCTGAGCTCGAGGCCCTGGGCTGGCGGGTCATCGTGGTCTGGGAGTGCGGGTTCAAGCACTGCGCGGATCAATTCGATGAAGTGATCGACGCCATCGAGGGCGAAATTTCGTTGAATGAGTGGCCCGAGAAGCCGCCGCGGGTCAGGGATTGAATAACCGCGCTATGGTTTGCCTGTTAAAGCCTTGCCCCGCCTGTCTTCAGGCATCGAAACGTCGGGTTTTACCGCGCGAAATCTCATATCTTTGCTACGCTAATACAGCTGGTTGACAACGCGGCCCATGAAAAACGGCCGGTTGTAATGGAGCAAAAACATTCATTGGATGATCGAGGTATAAAATGGCGGACTTTCAGCGTATCAACCTGAGCCTGGACCACTATCAATGGGACGATATCCCCGGTAACGACCCGCGGGTCAGCGGTGAGCCGGAAGAAAGCACCTCGTTCGACCCCAAGCAGGGTAACGAAGTGCTTTATATGCTGAACATGGTGCTTTCCGCATCGGCGCCCATCACGGCGCTGCATAAGGGTGAAGAGCTGATTCGCGACGAGCTGCCCGCAGGCTCTCAGGATCAGTTCGCAGTGAAGAAGTGGCTCGACGCGCAGCTCTAATCCTGTGTTGAGGTCAAGCGGGCCGTTCATTTCGGCACCGCATAAAAAAGCCCCGCGATAGCGGGGCTTTTTCGTGGTACGGGGCTACCTATTTTACGTCGTTGCCCAGTTCTGCCAGGCGCTCGGCGCTTAACGCGATATCGTCGTTTTTGTTGACGCCAATACCCTTATCGACGATGTCCTGGGCAATGCTTTTAGCGTCGTCGAGGGAGTGCATGGTGTAAGTGCCGCACTGGTACTCGTTGAGTTCGGGAATCTCGTCCATGCGCTCGAGATTGAGCACGTCGTGCATGGAGGCAAGCCAGGCATTGCTGACCTTTTCTTCCGAAGGGCTACCCAAAAGGCTCATGTAGAACCCCGTACGGCAACCCATGGGGGAGATATCGATAATCTCGACGCCGTCACCATTCAAGTGGCTGCGCATGAAGCCGGCAAACAGGTGCTCCAGCGTATGAATGCCCTTTTCTCCCATCATCTCGGCGTTGGGCTTGTTAAAGCGCAGATCGAACACGGTGATCGTGTCGCCGGAGGGGGAGTTCATGGTTTTCGCTACGCGAACCGCCGGGGCGTTCATAATCGTATGGTCGACGGTAAAGCTATCGAGTAAGGGCATGGGAGCTCCTGTGTCATCAATGGAAAGCCGGGCGCCTGGCGCCCGTGAGCCCGTCTGAGTAGTATGGGTGCTTAGAAAGGCAACACGCCGCTAAAACCAATACCCAGTACGGCAATAACGACGATGATAACAACGATGGCGGTGGTAGAAGGCATTTTCTTTTCCTGATAGGTGGTTAGACTTCTTTAGCGTAGTGCAAAGTGCCGCTTTGCGCACGCCCACCATTGCCAAGGGGACCTATAAGGACCTAACAGGCGCTGTGTTATTTTCCGTCGCTCCCATTGAGCGCATACGGTGGGCAGCCCGCCGCTCCCAACCTATACATACGAAAAAGCACCCTTTGAAAGGGTGCTTTTTCGTTGCCTCTGGTGACCATCCGTGTATTTTGCCTGCTCTTCCTGAGCTTCTCATTTCCTTGAGATTTTAACGCTCTACCTTGAGCTTTTTTCGTCCTTGAACGCTAAGTACTCATCCTGAGTACGTTCACTCCTTGAATGATATCGTTCTTCCTGAACGAGCGATCCTTCGCGAAGCGGTTTCCTTACCGCGAACACTACAGACTATAGAACAAGGCCAAGACGTGTACAAGATAAAATTGTATTTTTGTTGTACCTGCCTAGTACCGAAATGATGCTGGTAGAAGAAAAGTGAAATATTCGCCCTTGCACAAGGGTTTATCTCCTCTGTGATCCAAATAACCGGCAGTTTATTGAATTGGTTAACCTGGGATAGATCATTCAAAGTGGATAGGCCTCACTGTGTGCGCACTGCTTAGGGAGAAGCTTGAAGGAAGGGTGAATACGGACATTCACGCGCACAAGGATGTTTAGACAGGATGTCTATGTAGCAGAGTTAGGGAGAATTCGATCAAGCCCCGGCCGTTAACGGCCGGGGCTTTTTTATGCGCCCTCGAAAGCGCGGGGTCGAGCTAGCCGGCCTTGGCTTGGCATAAGGGGCGCTAAGTCGTGCGGCCATTGTGTCAGGTTGGGGAGGACAGGTATTTACTTGGTCATACGCGTGACACATTGAGTGGGCATGATGGCGATAGCACCGGGATGGTGCCAGGAGAGGCGGGCAGGAGGCCTGCGACACCAGGGAAGCGCAACAGTGGACGTTGCGAAAGCTTTTAGGGAGGACGTGCTCGTACTAGCACCCGGCCAATAGGCCGGGTCTTTTTTTGGTCGACGCTTTTAAAGGGGCGAGGGGAGTAACAGCGGTACGATGAAGTAGACGAACACGGTAATGACAAAGGCGCTCACGATATTCATGGCAAAGCCCGCCTTGGCCATCTGCTTGATCGTGATGCGTCCGCTGGAGAACACCGCGGCATTGGGCGGGGTCGAGATCGGCATCATGAAGGCGCAGGTGGTCGCTAGCGCCACTGCCACCATCAACCCAAGCGGGTTGCCGGTGGTAATCGCCGAGGCAAGCCCGGCGGTAATGGGAATCGCCATGTTCGCCGTCGCGGTGTTCGAGATGATCTCGGTCAAAAAGAGCATCAGAAGGACCATGAAGAGCAGCAACCAGAAGTAGCTGACGCCATCCAGCAACTGAAGCTGTTCGCTGATCCAGCCGGTCAGGTCGCTGGCGCTGAACGCCGCCGCCAGCGACATGCCCCCACCCCACAAAATGAAAAGTCCCCAGGGGAGGTTTTTCATGTCGTCCCAAATCAGCAGGCTGCGCTTTTCGCTGTGGGCGGGAATGATGAACAGGGAAATCGCGGCGATGATTGCGATGAGCGTATCGTTGAGCGGTAGATCGAAAAAGGGCGCCAGCCAGCCGCGCAGTGCCCAGGCAAGGGCGGTCAGCACGAATACCCCCAGCACGCGCTTTTCATCCCGGGTGATCGGGCCAAGCGCCTCGAGCTCCTGGGCGACGAAGTTCACCTCCAAACGCGTGTTGGGCACCTTCGAGTACACCCGTGTGAGGTAGACGTACAAGAAGGTCAGCAGCAATAACGTGAGCGGTAGCGCGAAAATCATCCACTGCAAGAAGCTGATTTCGACATCGAAGAATTGCGGGATCATCGCCACGACGATGGCGTTGGGCACCGAGCCGATGATCGTGGCCAGCCCGCCGATCGAGGCGGCGTAAGCTACCGTGAGCAGTAACGTCCGAGCAAAGGCGTCGCGCTGGTTCTTTTCGAATTGATCGCGCTCGTCAAGCTCGCCCAGCAGGGCCACGGCGATGGGCAGCATCATCAACGCCGTGGCGGCGTTGGAGATCCACATGGAGAGAAACGCCGAGGCGATCAACACGCCCAGCACGATGCTTCGCAGGCTATTGCCGATACGGTTGACAATAGAAAGCGCGATGCGCCGGTGCAGATTCCAGCGCTCGATGGCGATCGCCAGAATAAAGCCGCCCATGTACATGTAGATGACCGGGTTGGCGTAGCCCACCACCGCCTCGTCCATCGCCATCACACCGGTCAACGGTAGCAAAACCATGGGCAAAAAGGAGGTCACCGGAATCGGCACCGGCTCCGTTACCCACCAAACGGCCATCCAGACCGTCAGCCCCAGCACGATGCGTGGCATGGGATCGATCAGCGTGGCGGGCATCGCAAACTGTAATAACGCAAACAGCAGCGGCCCCGCCAACAGCGGCACCCAGCGGCGCCACTCTTGGGTTAACGCACTCATACCTGGCTCCAATCAATATCAAGTGGCTCAAAAGGTGGTGTTTTTCACGCGTGAATCCTACCACCTTGGTCTATTGAACGTTGGTGGCAAGGCTACGACTTTGGTCGCAATCGGGAGGGCAGCCCGGTGTCAGGCACACGGTGCTATTCGCACCTTCGGTGTGGGCAGGAAAACCAATCGAGTATCTAGCGGATAGGCGCTGAGAGTGAATAAACCAGATCATCAACGCGCATAAGGAAGGGTAAAATAAAAACCCCGGCCAGTGGCCGGGGCGGGAAAGCTACTTCTTCGCGTCGCTTTTTTCGTCGTTCTCGTCGTCTTCCTTGGGTTTGTCACTGCCCTGATGGCCGAGCGTGTCGGCCTGATCCAGCCGGGGGTGGTTGTCGTAAAACAGCCGCTCGATATCGTCGACGTTGTCCAGCAACTTGATGGCTTCGGCCAGCACGTGAATCGCGGCGAGCACATCCTGGGTGTTGCCGGTTTCCGAGATGGTGTGCATGTTGCGCGTGGGAAAGCCGATCGAGGTCGCGGCGCTATCGATCGACGCCAGCACGCCTGCCATGCCGTCGGTGCCGGTATCCACACCCACGATATCGCGCTGCATGGGAATATCGTGCTGGCGCGCGGCTTCAGCGATGATCCGGTTGAGCTGCTCGCTTGCGATCGAACCCACGGACATGGTGAAGCCCTTGCCCATCTCGAGCGCCTGCATGCGCTTGTCGCCAATGCCCGGGGCGGCCACGTAGTCGTGGTTCACGTCGATGCCGATCAACGCATCGGGCTTGAGATCACCGGCCAGTACGCGGCTACCAAAGCGGCCGATCTCTTCATAGCTTGCGATGGCAAACATTACGCGCACGTTGTTCGTGCCACCGGCTTCGGCCACGAGTTTGGCCACTTCCGCGGTGACGAAGCAGCCCAGGCCGTTATCCAGGTAGGCGCCGTAGAAGGTGTCCGGGCTAAAGCCTTTCTTGATCGGACGGTTGAAGATGATCGAGTCTCCCGGGCGCACGCCCAGGTTCAATACCTGCTGCTTCTTGTTCTCGCCGTGGATCTGTAAATCCAGGTAGATCTGCTCTTTCTTGATGCCTTTTTCGCCGCTGCGAACGCCGGGGTCAGAAAAGTGAATCGCACCCAGCGCCTCGACGGTGCCGCCTTCCAAGCGGCGGTAACTGCCGGGGGCGTCCGGGTCTTCGCTGAACAGAATCACTTCGTGGCCGATCAGCACGGTAGGCAAAAAGGAGTCGGTATTGATCCAGATCTTGCCGTCTTCACCGATCGAGCGCACCTGCATGCGGATTTTATCGGCGTGACCCACCAGCATTACCTTGAACATGTCGTCGCGGCCCGGATGCGTATCCAGCACTACGCCGGCGTTACCCCGGTACTGGTGGAGTTTCCAGTCCGAAGGTGCAAAACTCTCGAAATAAGGCTTCAACACGCCGTAGGTCATGGCGCCTTCCAGGCCGACCGGGCTGGGTGCGGAGATAATGTCGCGCATCACATCGAACTGCGCGTCGGGCATTGGCTGCGTCCAGGGTTTGGCGCTATCACTCATGTAATACTCTCCATACTGTCGTTATCAGGCTAGTTAGTCTGGCACATTCTGTTGAAAACGTAAGCTGGTCACGTTTAAGCGAGCTCGTCATCGCTGTGAATCATTTCATAAAGTGTTCGAGCTGCGCTAGAAAGCGGATGGCGCCGGCTCAGTACGATACCCAGTTCACGCGGTGTCTCGGGATTGTGTAAAGGGCGGTAATCGATGCCTTCCACGGCTATTTGGCGAAAGCTCAAGGCGGGCAGCACGCTAATGCCTAGCCCAGCGGCAACCATTCTCCCCACTGTGGCAATCTGGCTTGCATCGCACAGTATATCGAGCTTCACGTTGACCTCTTCCATTGTGCGGTCAATATCCTGACGGGAACTGGAGAGTCGGTTGATCCCTATAAAAGGATAGCTACCCAACTGCGCCCATTCGATACGTTGCTGTTTTCCAAGCGGGTGGCCGACGGGAAAGACCGCCATATAGTGATCCACCAGAATAGGTTCAAACGTTAAGTCGTCCGAGTCCTGGGGATTGACGGAAAGACCAAAGTCCGCACGGCCCTCTCGGACCATCTGATTGATCTGATCCGCTAGTACGTCATGTAGGTTCAAGTTAATACGCGGATAGCGTTCGTGAAAGCGTTTGACGACTTTGGGAAATAGCCCTGCGGCAAGAGTAGGAAGGGCCGCGACCGCCACTTTGCCTCGCTGCTTCGAAAAGTGCTGGCTCAGGTCTTCGAATGCCTCGTTCCAGTCGCCAAGTAGGCGCAGAGCGATTGGCAGAAAGGCCTCGCCCTCCGGCGTCAGCGCCAGCTGGCGGCTGGTACGGGCAAACAGCGCCCCGCCCACGTTCTCCTCGAGTTTACGCAGCGCGATGGAAATCGCGGGCTGGGAAAGGTGTACACGTTCGCTGGCCTCGGCGAAGCTACGCGATTGGGCCACCGCCACGAACACTTGCAGTTGCTTGATGCTGGTAGTCATTTAAAAATTAAAACACACATCGAATGCCTTTCAATGTATTAAAGAGAGCTAAAGGGGAGGGGCGCGGGGCTTTTGCATACC
The DNA here is from genome assembly GCF_970647075.1 of Vreelandella mediterranea. NCBI lineage: Bacteria > Pseudomonadati > Pseudomonadota > Gammaproteobacteria > Oceanospirillales > Halomonadaceae > Vreelandella > Vreelandella mediterranea. The sequence goes on from NZ_OZ310198.1 coordinate 1,086,251, forward strand.
CTCAATGCCTATACTTTAGTTTATGTAAAGTATCTTTAATTCTCTGGCGAGACACTCGTTGGCGCCAATAATCCTTCACACATAACGGGTTAGAAAGTCTTTTCATGATGTTTTAAATAATTAAACAAAAGATAAAAACAATTTAATATACAAAATCATGTCTGCCTCCCATCGTTAAGCATCGCTTTAAAAAAGCGTTGTTATGTAAGGACTTATACCTTCGTCTGATAACAAGAAAGGCTCATTCATACGGGCCTGGGAGCTGACATGAAAACGCTACTGACCGCCGTCGTCGCAGGCACCGCTTTGCTCGCTGCCACCACCAGCCACGCCAACGAACGCCTCTTGATAGGCTCGACTTCCAGTTCGTCCAGCCACTACAGCTATTTCGTCGCCGTCAACCAGATCATCAACAACCAGATCGACGGCATCAGCTCCTCGGTGGCGGAAACCGGCGCCGCGGTAGATAACCTTCGCCGCCTGGGGCGTAACCAGATCGATATGGGGCTGGTGACCACCAATATCGGTTATCAAGCCTACGCCGGCGAGCAGGATTTCGAAGGTCGTCCCGTCGATAACCGTCTGCTATGGGTGTACACCGTATCGCCGCAAAACGCGGTCATGCGCGAAGATGCCGATGTAACGTCATTTGGTGAGCTGGACGGCGTCCGCTTCAACCCGGGGATCACCGGCTCCGCCACCGAAAATACCACCGAGGCCGTTATGGAGGCGTTAGGTATAACGCCGGATTACGTGCGGGGCTCCACCACCGACATCGTCGATTCCATGAAGGATGGTCGCGTGATGGGCTCGGTCAAATCCGGCGTGGGTGATCGCCTGGATGGCTCGTCCATGGACATCGCGACCTTCACACCGATCAGCGTGCTCTCCCTCGATGACGAGCAGGCGCAAACGCTGCGCGACGAGATGCCCGACATCGCCATCGTCGACGTGCCCGAGGGCGCCGCTGACGGTATCCCCGGCTACACCACTTGGGCGTTCGGCGTAGCCGTACACGCGCATCCCGATATGGATGAAGAGACCGCTTATCAGATCGTCAAGGCGGTGATGGAGAACCCGGAGCCTCAGGTGAACGCATTCTCCGCCATGCGCGATGCGGACATTGCGCAAATGACCCTGGAGGTCGGTACGGTCCCGCTTCACGCGGGGGCGGCGCGCTATTTCGAAGAGCAGGGGTTTGATATTCCCGATGCCTTGCAGCCCGTGCAGTAACGCCTAACCGGGGAGGATGTTCATGCGCGATGCTCTTGTTAAAGGATTAGCCCTCTCGCTTGGGGGCTTGATCCTCTTTACGTCCGCCACCGGCCCCTTCGAGAGCCTGGTTCAACGCAGTATCTTTCTTGCGCTGGTCATCCTGCTGGGGCTTGCCGTCTACCCGTTGGGGGATGGCAAGCGCTGGCGACCGGCGGGGCTTGTGATCGATGCGCTAATTGCCATTGGCGTGGTGCTGGCCTGCGGCTACGTGGCCCTCAATCACGAACAGATACTCGTTGAGCTGCCTTGGGCCTCGCCGCGCGACATGGCGCTAACCGGGGTGCTGCTCATCGCCATTCTGGAGCTTTCGCGCCGGGCGATCGGCTGGATATTTCCCCTGCTGGTGCTCGCCGGGCTCGCCTACGCGTGGTTCGGCGCCTATATCCCGGGGCCGATGGGGCATCGCGGCTTCGATCTCTACTACATGACCGAGACCATCTATCTGGGCGATCTAGGCGTGTGGGGCATGCTGGTCGGCGTGGCCGCCACGACCATTGCCGCGTTCGTACTCTTTGGCTGTCTGCTGTTGCATACCGGCGGCGGTAATACCTTCATGGATCTGGCGCTGCGCATCAGCGGGCGCTCGCCGGGCGGAGCCGCCAAGGTGGCGACCGTTGCCTCGGGGCTTTTTGGCATGGTGAGCGGCAGCGCCGTGGCCAACGTGGCGACCACCGGTAACTTCACCATTCCGATGATGAAGCGGCTCGATTATCCGCGCCCCTTCGCCGCGGGCGTGGAGGCGGTGGCCTCGACCGGTGGGCAGATTGCCCCACCCATTCTGGGCGCGGCAGCGTTCATCATGTCCGAGATCATCGGCGAGAGTTATCTGCGCATCGCGTTGGCGGCGCTATTGCCGGCGGTGCTTTTCTACTTGGGTGTGTTCTTGACGATTCATCTGGTAGCCAAGCGGCGTGAGCTCAAAGTGGTGCCGGAGGACGAGCTGCCGCCCTGGTCCGACATACTGCGTATGGAGCGCATCATTCCCATCCTGGCGGCGCTGGGCGGGCTCTTCTACGGGGTGCTGAGCGGGCGCTCCATTCAAATGTCGGCGTTCTACGGCATTCTGATGACGGTACTGACCTTCGTGCCTTTTGCGTTGATCGCCCGGATGCCGCTCAAAGAGATTGCCGGCAAGCTTCTGGGCGGGCTGGTCGATGCGGGCAAGGGCATGGTGATCATCGGGGTGTTGCTTGCCGGCGCGCAGATTCTGGTCGCCATGATCGGCATGACCGGTATCGGCGTGACGCTTGCCAGCTTGATCGTCAATGTTGGCGGCGAATCGCTCTTTCTCGTGGCGCTGATCGTGGGCGGGGTGTGCTTGATTCTGGGGATGGGTATTCCCACCACCGCCGCCTACGTGCTGGTGGCCTCGGTGCTGGCGCCGGCCTTGACCACCATCGGTGTCGAGCCCCTCATCGCGCACCTGTTCGTTTTCTACTTCGCCACGCTTTCGGTCATCACGCCGCCGGTGTGTATCGCGGTGTTCGTCGCCTCGGGCATTGCCGGGACCAACTGGCTGCCCGCGGCGGTCGAAGCGGTGCGCCTGGCCGCCGCGATCTACGTCATCCCCTTTCTGCTGCTGATCTACCCGGCGCTAGCGGGCTTTGGCTCGGCCTGGGACATTGCGTTGGCAAGCTCTCAGGGCGTGGTCTTCGTGGTGGCCTTCGCCGCGCTCATGTCGCGCGTGGCGATGACCGGCCACCGCGTGGTGGACCCGCTGGCGCTGGTGTTGGTGATCGGCCTTGCGTTGATACCCGGGTGGCTGACCACGCTCAGTGCGTTGGTGATCATCGTGGCGCTCTTTGTGCGTCGGCGCCGGCTGCTGGCGTCCTCCACCGCATCTGCGGCGCCAACACCGTCGGCCTCGACCGTTTAAGGAGCACATCATGAGTTTTCTACTGGGAAGTGGCGCAGGGTTCTCGGGTGACCGTACCGATGCAGCCGAAGCGGTAGTAGCGGAGCTGATCAAGCGCCAACAGCCGGCGGCGCTGGCCTTTGAGACCCTGGGCGAGCGCACGCTGGCAGCGGCGCACCGGGCTATGCGTGAAGACCCGGCCCAGGGGTTCGAGCCTTTGATCGAGGAGTTTTTGCCGCCGGTTCTACGTGGCTGCGCGGAGCACGGTATCAAGATACTGGGCAACTTCGGCGCGGCGAACCCCAAAGGGGCGTGCGAGCTGGTCCGCCGCTTGGCACTGGAGGCGGGCTGTCCGGATATCGCGATTGCCCAGGTGTATGGCGACGACATTCGCGATCGGCTGCACGCGCTCGACCTGACCCAGTGGGAGGCCGAACGTCAAGCGCTGCCCGAGCAGAGCGCGCTCATTTCCGCGAACGTCTACCTGGGCGCCAGGGCGCTGGTGGAGGCGCTGGCGCTGGAGGCAGACATCGTCGTGACCGGGCGCGTCGCGGACCCGGCGCTTTTCCTGGCACCGTTAATGCACCACTTTCAATGGCGCTGGGACGACTGGGACCGGCTGGCCTGCGGCATGATGGCCGGCCACCTGGCCGAGTGCGGCGCCCAGGTCAGCGGCGGCTACTTTGCCGACCCAGGCTTCAAAGAGGTGCCCGGGCTTGCCACGGTGGGTTATCCCATCATCGAGGTGGAAGAAGATGGCCACCTGCTGATCACTAAGCCCGAGGGCAGCGGCGGCTGCGTCACCGAGCAGACCGTCAAGGAGCAGCTGCTTTACGAAGTCCACGACCCGGCGAATTACTTGACCCCGGACGTGGTGGTCGATCTTTCCAACGCCACGGTTCGTCAGGTAGGCCCGGATCGGGTGGCGGTCAGCGGCATTCGCGGCAAGCCCGCCCCGGAGCGTTTGAAAACCACCGTGTGCTACGAAGGCGGCTGGCAGGGCGAAGCCGAGATCTCCTACGCCGGGCCCAATGCGCTGGGCAGGGCCCAGCTAGCCGCTCAAACGCTGCGCGAGCGCCTGGCGTTTCGCGCGCCGGCGGAGCTTCGTACCCGCTTCGATATCATCGGCTTTACGAGCGTGTTCGACAGCGACGATGGCGCCTTGCAGCGTCTGGCGGTCCCTGCCTCTTCAAGTGGCGACTACCGCCTTCGCCTGGCCGCGGAGCACGCCGAACGGCGCTGGGTGGCCCGCGCCACCCAAGAGCTGCTGGCGCTTTATTGCGCCGGCCCGGCGGGGGGCGGCGGCGTCCGGCGCCAGTTCCAACGCCGGGTCTTCACCGCCTCTTATCTGGTCAAGCGCAGCGATATCAACGACTACGCCGAGCTATTCAATTCTCACCGACAAGAAGGTGTCGCCCATGCTGCAAGCTGACCAGACGCGCCAGGCGCAACGCCTCGACACCGTGCCCCTTCACCAACTGGCGCACGCCCGGGCCGGGGACAAGGGCGAGCGGCTCAACATCGCGCTTTTTGCCTACCAGTCGGCGGATTACGCGCGGCTGGTCGAGGCGCTTACCGAGGCGCGGGTGCTCGCGCTCTTTGCTCATCGCGGCGCCAGCCGTGTCCAGCGTTACTTGCTGCCGAATTTGGCGGGTATGAATTTCGTCATCGACGATGTGCTTCAGGGCGGCGTCAACGGGGCCTTGAACCTGGACGGCCACGGCAAGACGCTCTCTTATCTGCTGCTGGGCGTGGAGCTTTAGCGCTAACCCGGCACCTCGTATGGCCCTGATGGCGCGAAGCCCCCTAGCGAGGTGATGCCGATGGTTTTGGTTTTAAAGCGGCAAGCGCATAGCGCCCAACGGCTGAACGCCCAGGCCCCCAGGCTCCGGCCGTTAAAAGTCCTGGGCTTTTAACGGAAAATCCTCCAGGATAACGCCTTTTTTTCATGGACAGGATGAAAAGGCATGGCGTCTTCTGATCAACCGCGCGCGCAGTGGTTAGGCCGTTGGGGCTTTATGCTCGCCGCGACCGGCTCGGCGGTCGGGCTTGGCAATATCTGGAAGTTCCCCTACATGACCGGCGAATACGGCGGTGGTGTTTTCGTGCTGGTCTATCTGGTCTGTATTTTGGCGGTCGGTGTGCCGGTGATGATGGCCGAGATCGCCTTTGGGCGGCGCGGCCAGGGGAGCCCCGTCGATGCCTTTCGCCGGGTGGTGAACGAGTCCGGGCGCTCGTCGTTCTGGTCGCTTTTTGGCTGGATGTCCATGCTGTGCGGCTTCATGATCCTGTCGTTTTACGTGGTCGTCGCGGGCTGGTCGTTCTCGTATCTCTGGAAAACGCTCTCCGGCGGGTTGAACGGGGAAAGCGTCGAGGCGCTGGCAGCGGTGTTCGACGCCAACAACGAGAACCCATGGAATCTTGGTTTTTGGAGCACGCTGGTAACGATTGCCACCATGGTGATCGTCGGTAAAGGGGTTCAGGAGGGTATCGAAAAGAACGTGCGCTGGATGATGCCGGGGCTGGTGATCATGCTGCTGATATTGATCGGGTTTGGCGCCTTCTCCGGCGGCTTTAATGAGGCCTTCGCGTTTTTGTTCTCGTTCAACGCCGGCAGCCTCTCCAGCGACGCGATGTTGGCGGCGCTGGGCCACGCGTTCTTCACGCTCTCGCTGGCCGCCGGCGCCATTTTGACCTACGGCAGCTATCTGCCCAAAACCGCCTCCATCAGCCGCACCACGGTGAGCGTGGCGCTGGCGGACACTGTCGTGGCCCTCATGGCGGGACTTGCCATCTTCCCGGTGATTTTTGCCAACGGTATGGACCCGGCCGGCGGACCGGGGCTGATTTTCATGAGCCTGCCCATCGCTTTTCAAGCAATGCCATTGGGGACGCTGTTCGGAGCGTTATTTTTCATGATGCTTTCCATGGCCGCGCTCACCTCGTCGATCTCGATGGTGGAGGCCACCATTTCCTGGCTTTGCGATAATAAGGGCTTCTCGCGCTTATCGGCGGCGGTGAGTACCGGTATCGTGCTTTGGCTGATCAGCACCGCGGCGATGCTCTCGTTCAATCTGGGCGCGGATTGGACGCTGGCGGGAAGAACCTTCTTCGACTGGCTGGACTACCTGACTTCGCGGTGGATGATGCCGCTGGGCGGGTTGGGCACCGTGCTCATTGCGGGCTTCTTGCTCAAAAATACCGTCATGCGCGAAGAGCTTGGTTTGAACCCGCGCCTCTACGCGCTGTGGCTTTTGATGGCGCGCTACGTAAGCCCGCTGGGCATACTCGTGATCTTTGCCGACCAGCTAGCGCTTTATAGCGTCACGTTCGCCCAGCACTGGCCGTGGCTGTTGGCCATTTTGCTGGTGATGATCGTTCTGGGCGAGCTTTTAAGCCCGCGGCTTCGCCAAGCGCTTAAAGCGCGCTAATGGGTTACTGGTCGAGCTGCTGTTCGTCGATGAACCCTTGGGTCAACGGCGTTTGGCAGTGGGCGAATACTTCCTGCAGAAACTTTTTGCGCGCGCCGCGATAGCCACCGCTTAAAAGCACCGTTTGAGTCAGGCTTTCCAGCAGCGGTGTGCGCTGCTGCTCATCGAGCGCGGCGTACTCGCGAAGCGCGGTGGGCCAGTCCACCTCCAGCGAACTGGGCTTGTCCGGTAGCGTCGCCAGCAGGCGCGACAGGGCCAGGACCAGGTTGGGGTGGGGGTGCTGGTTGCGCATGATCATCTCGCCCACGCCCTGGGCCAGTAGCTTGCGCGTTTGTTCCGGTGCGTCGTCCAGGCGCTCCATGATGCGCTCGATTTGGCGCGGGCCGCAGGCGAGCAGGTAGGCGTCTTCGGTGACCCGCGCGGCGATCCAGGCGTTCCACACCGCGTAGAGCGGCGCCATCAGCATGGGCAGCAACCCGCGTAGCGTTAAGCGCCCCAGCAGGCGGCGCATGACCATACGCAGCAAAAAGCTGCTCATGCTGACCTTGAGCCGGTAAAGCAACATGCGCAGGGTCAGTTTCCAGCCGTGCAGGTAGGCGTGGGGGTCGACGCCGTAAATCAGGCTGCCCGGGCTTGGGTACTCCAGTGCCACGCGCGCTACCCCCTGTAGGGTCAGCTCGACCGTTGGTGGCTGGGGCGACTCGCCGCTGTAGTTCAAACCGGCAAAGTAGCTCACCCGTGCTACGCCGCGCAGCGCGTTCCAGTAGAGAAAGCCGATTTCCAGTAGCGTTACGAAGCCGGCAAACACCATGTAGCCGGCCCAGTAGGGCAACTGTTCGCGAAACGATAAAGACGCCCAATCGCTGACCAGCACCTGGCGCATCCACCACTCGGAGCCGCCAATCAGCGTGCCCGAGATAATTCCCGCCATGGCCGCCCACAGGATCACCCAGCGCCGGCTTTTCTTGACCGCGACCCGGTCGGGCTCGGTAAGCGCGGTATGGCGGGTGAGACGGCGGCCGATGTGGCGGCTCGCCCAGCGCTGCATGATATCCGGGGAGGGGGCAAATTCTTTGTCGGGGCGGGTAAGCGGCATGGTCACCAAATAGACTTTGTATTTGCCCTACAGGGTAGCGGCTACTTTCGCGTAGTACACGCTTTGATTGCACCCGGGTGGGTGCCCGCGCGCATCAATTCGTCCCAGCGGGTGGTAAAGCGGTTCGAACGATGGGCGCAGCGCAAATGCCAGGCGGCTTTTTCCGGAGCGGCGCCAAAGCCGATTTTGCCCTGGCCCATGCGCTGATTGATATCGTCCATGGTGGCCATCAACTCGGGGTGGTGCTGATGGCGCGGGGGCTGATGCAAAAGCGACAGCTGATACTGCTCGGCATCGACCAGATCCAAAAGCATCACGCCTGCTTTCATGAAGCGATGGTTCGGGCGGTAGATTTGCTCGAGGCCTTCGCGCACGGCGGTAAGTATTACTCGCGTATCGTCGCTTGGCGAGGCCAGCGCAATCATCGCGTGGGGAAAGTACTGCGGCTGGTCCTGGCGGTGGCGATTGGTGCTGAGAAAAATCATCACCGCCCGCGCCAGGCTTCGCTGCTCACGGAGTTTCTCGGCGCTGCGCTGGGCGTGGCGGCTGAGGGCGTGGTGAAGGTCCGCTTTAACGCCGGTCGGCTGGCCGAACGAGCGCGAGGTCATGATGCGCTGGCGCGGCTCGTTCACCGCATTCATTTCAAGACACGGCGTGCCGCGAAGCTCCAGCGCAGTACGGGCCAGAACCACGGAAAAGCGCCGCCGTAGATCGTGGTGGTCGCACTCGCGAAGCTCCCAAGCGGTGCGGATCTGGTTGACCGCCAACCGCTCGGCCAGCCGTCGGCCAATGCCCCACACCGCGCTTACCGGGGTCTGCTTTAAAAGCGCGGCGCTCTCCTGGGAGTCGGCGTGCAGCAGGCATACCCCTTGGTAGTGGGCGCGCTTTTTGGCGTAGTGGTTGGCCAGTTTGGCAAGCGTATGGGTGGGGGCGAGGCCCACGCAAACGGGGAGCCCCAGGTGGCGGCGAATGCGCCGACGCAGCGCCTCACCCATGGCCTGGCACTGCGCAGGGCTCAACCCGTCGAGATAGATGAACATTTCGTCGATGGAGTAGGGCGCCACCGCCGGGCAGGCGTCGCGCAAGAGCTGGCAAAGCCTTCCCGACATATCCCCGTAAAGCTCGTAGTTGGACGATTTCAGGTGGATACGCCCCTGGCGGCGCAGCGTCTCGAGCTTGAAAGCGGGCACGCCCATGGCGATATCCATGGCTTTCATCTCTTCCGAGCGGGCGATGATGCAGCCGTCGTTATTGGACATCACGCCGACGGGCCGGCCTTCGAGGGCGGGCTGAAAGACGCGCTCGCAGCTAACGTAGAAGTTGTTGGCATCGACCAGGCCGATCATGGCATGTACTCGTGGATGACCGCGCGCACCACGCCCCAAAGCTGGCAGTCGCTGTCTTCCAGAGGCAGCGGCGGGTAGCGCGGGTGGGCAGAGCACAGGTGCGGCGTGCCGCCATGCAGCGCGTAGCGCTTGATCAGCACTTCGTCGTCGAACATGGCCACCAGAATATGGCCAAGGCGCGGCTGGATGCTGCGGTCCACGACCAACAGGTCGTTATCGAAGATGCCCCAGCCCTCCATGCTGTCGCCGGTGGCGGTCAGGTAAAACGTCTGCGTCGGGTTCTTGATCAGCCGCGTGTTCAAATCCAGCGTGCGCTGCTCGTAATCCTGGGCGGGGGAGGGGAAGCCGCTAAACCCGGCACGCGCGTACAGGCCGGGAAACGCCAGCGGTTGAAAGGTTAACGGCCAGGCTGTCGCAACGTGGGCGGGTTGAGACGGCATCGTGACGTCCTCGAGAATAAAATAATGTATGTATATACAGTATTTGTTTTCGAGAAGAAAAATGCAAGGGTCACGGTATGCACTTTCTCAGCGGGCGAGCCAAAGCCCCACGACGATGGCGCTGATCACGGCGATAAAAAACACGGTATTGCGAACGCGGGTATCACGGCGAGGTTTCATAACGGTACTCATCAGGCAGGAATTTTTAAAAAAGGGGCGCTTGAAGCGGTCCAGGCGTTGGGCCTGGCATGGTAACGTTTACGCTATAAAGCGTCATCAAGGTAAATGCGCATGAACACGACGAGGCACTGCTCATGAACGACGCCGAAAGACCGCTTTCCTTGGCCGGTGGCCGCCTGGCGGGGCTTGCCTGGGGGCGGCCCGACGCGCCGGTTTGGCTTGCCTTGCACGGCTGGCTGGACAACGCCGCAAGCTTTACACGGCTGGCGCCGCTTCTGGTTCGCGCCCTCGATATCCGCATCGTGGCGATCGATTTTCGCGGCCACGGCCACTCCGAACACGGCCCGGCGAACGCCGACTACGCCCTGTGGGATTATACCTTCGACGTGCTCGACGCCCTGGACGAGCTCGGGCTCGAGCGCGCCACGCTGCTGGCCCACTCCATGGGCGCGGCGGTGAGCTGCGTGTTGGCCGCCGCACTCCCCGAGCGCGTAGAGCAACTACTGCTGATCGATGGGCTGGGCGCGCTCAACACCGAGGCCCACGAGAGTACCGAGCAGCTACGTAAAGGACTGTTGGCTTACCGACGCCCGCTTTCCAGGCCGCCGCGCTACGCCGATATCGAAGCGGCAGTGGCCGCCCGGGTGGCCGGTGGCGTCACCCCGGTGACCCGCGCCACTATCTACCCGGTGGTCGAGCGCAACACCCAGGCAAACGCCGAGGGTACTATCGAAATGCGCACCGACATCCGCCTGCTCAAACCGTCACTGGTGCGCTTCACCCCGGAGCAGGTGCTGGCGTTTCTGGCCGGTATACAGTCCCCGGTCCTGTTAATCGAGGGAGACAAAGGCATTCTGGCCGCGCGTCGCTGGTCGGAGAAGGCTCGCCAGGCGGTGGGGCACTTGACGCGCCAGATAGTGGCGGGGGGCCACCACCTACACCTGGAGCCCGAGGCCGTGGAAACGGTCGCCAGTGTGATAGGTGAATATTGCGAACGCGAAGCCGGCAAGCACGGGCAGTGATGAGCAGGCTCGAAAGGAGTGTGAAACCCTCGAGCGGCGCATGCCAGACCGTGGCTGGCAGCCGCGTTTACGGCCCACGCTTTCTAAGCAGTACGTACACCGCGCCGGTGCCGCCATCGCCCTCCACGGCGGAGCAAAATGCCAGTACCCCCGGCCATTCTCTGAGCCAGGCGTTGGTATGGCTTTTAAGAACGGGGAAGTCCGCCGTGGCGCCCCAGGCCTTGCCGTGCACCACCAGTACGCAGTGAAGTCTTTGGTCAGCGGCGTCGCGAAGAAAACTTTCGAGCTCCAGGCGGGCCTCTTCCAGGGTATAGCCGTGCAGATCGAGTCCCGCCTGCCAGGCGGTTTGGCCGCGCTTTAGCTGGCTAAACGTGCGGTAGGGTAGATCGGGAATGGTGAATTCCAGGTATTCCGACGGGCGCACCGGCTCCACGCGGCCGTCGGAGGTGCGCCCGGTCGCGGTCTGATCGCCACCTTTGACCGCCGCCTGGCGCCGTGCGGCCTGGGCGTCTTTTTCGCGCTTGGGTTTGCCCGGGTCCGCCTGATTGCTAATGAGGCGCCGCACGCCCGCCTCCTGAAGCGCCTGGCGAAAGGCGCTGATATCTTCATCATTGGGCGAGTGGCGGCGGCGCGACATGGGAGGCTCACAAAATAGCGGGGTGAAAAGTGGCTTGAAAACGCACAGTATAGCGGCCCTAACGGCGCTGTGAACCGGGCGGCGTCGAAGGTACAATTATTTAACGATTTTTACACAGCGGCGTTTACCAAGCGACGTTTTTAAAACCCCGCGGCGGTAAGGCTTTACGCCGCCGCGCGCTCAGCCAGGAGCCCTTGTGACCACGCACCTCAATGCCGAGACCTCTCACTCGACGCTTACTCTGCCGGAGTCGGCGTTAACCAGCGACTTGATCACGCTGCGCGATTATCTGCGCTGGGCGACCAGCGAGTTTTACGTGGCGGGTCTTCACTACGGTCACGGCACCGACGCCCCCTGGGATGAAGCAGTTGCGCTATGTTTGGGGGCGCTGCACCTGCCCTGGAACGTCGACCCCGGCGTGCAAGAGGCACGGCTTTTGCCCGTCGAGCGCCAGCGTATCGTCGAGCTGGTGCGCAGGCGCGTCGAGACGCGTGCGCCGCTTCCGTATCTGCTGGGCGAGGCGTTTTTTGCCGGTTTTCCTTTTGATGTGGACGAGCGCGTGTTGATTCCCCGTTCACCCATTGCCGAGTTGATCCTGGATGGCTTCGGCGCCTGGTTCGATGAAGAGCCCCCCGAGCACGTGCTCGATCTGTGCACCGGTTCGGGCTGTATCGGTATCGCCACGGCGCTTACGTTGCCCACCTGCCACGTCACGCTTGCCGATATCAGCCAGGACGCGCTGGCGGTGGCGCGCCAAAATATTACCCGTCACGACGTGGGCGGCCGGGTGCGCGCCGTAGAGTCCGACGTGTTCGATGGTTTGGAAGGTCAGCGTTTCGATTTGATCGTCTCCAATCCGCCCTACGTGGACGCCCAGGACCTGGCCACCATGCCCGCGGAGTTTAGCCACGAGCCCGCACTTGCCTTGGGCGCCGGCGCTGACGGGCTGGATATCGTGCGGCGCATTCTGCGCCAGGCACGGAGTCACTTGAGCGATGACGGCTGGCTGATCGTCGAAGTCGGCAATTCCGATCGTCACGTCGAAGAGGCCTTTCCCGAGGTTGGCTTCATGTGGCTTGAATTCGAGCATGGCGGCCAGGGCGTTTTTGCCATCAGCGCTGCTGAACTCGACGCCCACGCGGCGTCATTTGCGTAAGGAGTCGTCTCCATGTCTGGCAATACGTTTGGCAAACTCTTCAGCGTGACCACTTTCGGCGAGAGTCACGGCCCGGCGCTGGGCGCCATCGTGGATGGCTGCCCACCAGGGATCGAGATCAACGAGCAGGATCTTCAAGCCGAGCTCGACCGTCGCCGGCCGGGAAGCTCGCGCCATACCACCCAGCGCAAGGAGCCGGACGAGGTGCGCATTCTCTCCGGCGTGTTCGAAGGTAAAACCACCGGTGCCTCGATAGGGCTTTTGATCGAGAACACCGACCAACGCTCGAAAGACTACTCCAAAATCAAGGATCAGTTTCGTCCCGCTCACGCGGATTACACTTACCACCACAAGTACGGTCACCGCGACTATCGCGGCGGCGGGCGCTCCAGCGCCCGGGAAACCGCGATGCGCGTCGCCGCCGGTGCCATCGCCAAAAAGGTGTTGGCCGCCCAGGGCATTCAGGTACGCGGCTACATGAGCCAGCTAGGCCCGCTCAAGATCGAGTTCAAAGGCTGGGAGGCGGTGGAGCAAAACGCCTTTTTCTGCCCGGACGCCGCGCGCGTGGCCGAGCTCGAGGCGTTCATGGACCAGTTGCGCCGCGACCAGGACTCGATCGGCGCGGAGATTACCCTGGTCGCGGAGGGCGTACCCGTTGGCCTTGGCGAGCCGGTGTTCGACCGCCTGGACGCCGAGCTTGCCCATGGGCTCATGAGCATCAACGCGGTGAAAGGCGTCGAGATTGGCGCAGGTTTTCAAAGCGTGGCCCAGCGTGGAAGCCAGCACCGCGACGAGCTGACCCCGGAAGGTTTTCTTTCCAACCAGGCCGGCGGCATCCTGGGCGGTATTTCGAGCGGCCAGCCGATCGTTGCCCGCATCGCGCTCAAGCCAACCTCGAGTATCACCACGCCCGGGCGCTCGATCGATGTTCACGGCGAGCCGGTCGAGGTGATCACCAAGGGGCGTCACGACCCCTGTGTTGGTATTCGTGCCACGCCCATTGGGGAAGCGATGATGGCGATCACGTTGCTGGATCACCTGCTAAGACATCGTGGCCAGAATGGTGATGTTAGTGTGACCACGCCCCGCTTGAGCTGACAAAGTTTGTCGACGTTTGCGCTGCTACACTTGAACGCAGCGCAAGCATCGCTTGCCACCACCATCCTCTTCACAACCGTATAACAACAGCGCGTCATACGAGCACAGGGAGCCGCCCATGAAAATCAACGTTGAGTTCGACCTTACGCCGGAAGAGTTTCGCCAGTCGCTGGGCCTGCCGGATGTGGAAGCGTTTCAGCAGCATTTGCTCGACAGCATTCAGCGCCAGATGGAATCCGGGGTGGAAGGGTACGACCCGATGAGCCTGATGCGACCTTTCCTGCAGCAACCCATGATGCAGCAAGGGCTCTCCCAGGGGCTTGCCCACTTTGGCACCTACCAGCAGATGATGCTGGATATGCTCAAGCAGGCGGGCAGTGCCACCGGCGGTGAGGCGGCCAAGGATGACGCCGAGCAGACGCAAGCGCAGAGCCAAGAGCAAAAGACGCGGGCCAGCGCCTCGTCCCGCTCGCGCGCCAAAGAGTAATTCGGAACGGCGTTGCCAAACGCGGCGCCAGTCACTACGCTTTTGGTAGCGCCGAAGGGTTGTTTCGGGTTACAAAAGAGACGTGCCGTCTTTTTAAAAGCGGATTTTTGGATGGTATCAGGCCTTATGAAACGGCGCTTGCTGGGCGATGGGTCAACGAGTATGCAAGCCTCTCTTCGCGCAGCATAACGTGTATAAAAAAGCGATGTAGAACCTCTCTACATACATTGATGTGACCTCATTGCCTTGAAAGGAGCCAGGACCATGCAGGACAAAATGTTTGATGCCTTCAACAGTCAGACCCGCCAGATGTTCGAGCCGATGCGTAAAATGAACTCGCTGATGCTCGACAACATGCAGAAGCTGACCCACTACCAGCTCGAAGCGATGCAGCGCTACACTCAGATGGGCTCTGATCGCGTGCGCCGCGCAACCGACGTAAGCGATGCCGAGAGCATGCGCGACTTCGGCGCCCAGCAGGCCGAGATGATGAAAGAGCTTTCCGAGCAGATGCAGGAAGACGCGCGCGCCATGGGCGAAATGAGCATGACGTTCAAGTCCGAAATGGAGAAGCTCTTCAGCGATGCCGGCCGCCAGATGGGCGAGCAGGCCAACGCCGCCGGCAGTCAAATGCGCGAGCAGGCAAACGAAGCCGGACGCAAAATGAGCGAGCAGGCGAGCAACGTCGCCAAGGGCGGCGACCCCAGCGGCCAGGCCAGCAGCGAATCTACTCGCAAGAAGTAATCGGTAATGCTCACGGCGCCTTCGGGCGCCGTCTTTTTTAGCCGTTGGGTAAAGAGGTAAAAGCGCCTCGGCAACAGCGCGTCGCCGAAGCGCAGGGAGGCAACGTATGCAGTCAGCGTGGAACACGGCGCCGCAAGGCCTGAGCCAGGCCGAGATGGCCGCCTGGAAAAGCGTACTGGAGGAAGTGGGCGAGCAGTACCAGGGACTGATGGAAGAACTGCTTGGCAAGATGGCGCCCAGCGAAGCTGCCGATTCCGTTTACGGCGATATGCGTCAGAGCTTCGAGGCGGCCGCCCAGTCGCTGATGGGCGACCCGACCCTTTTGTGGGAAACCCAGACGCGGCTAATGCAGGATCAGTGGCTTTTATGGCAGCAGGGTATGCGCAGCCTTGCCGGCGAGACGGTGACGCCATTGATCAAACCCGCTCAAGGGGATCGCCGCTTCAAGGACGACGCCTGGACCAGTGAGCCGTTCTATCTTTCCTTGATGCAGCAGTACCTGCTCTTTTCGCAAACCGTGGACGAGCTGATCGGCAAGCTGGACGGGCTCGAAGGAACGAGCAAGCGTCACCTCACCTTTTACGCCCGCCAGCTGGTCAGCGCCATGTCGCCTTCCAACTTTATTTCCACCAACCCGGAAGTCGTGCGGCGCACGATGGAAACCAAAGGGCAAAACCTGGTAGACGGGCTGACCCGCCTGCGCGAGGACCTGGCCAACTCCGCCGAGGGCATCAACGTACGCATGACCGACCGCCAGGCATTCGGTATCGGCGACAACATCGCCGTCACGCCAGGCTCGGTGGTGTTTGAAAACGAGCTGATCCAGCTGATCCAGTACACGCCTACCACGGAACAGGTTTTCAAAACGCCGCTTCTGATCCTGCCGCCCTGGATCAACAAGTACTACATTCTGGATCTGCGCGAGGACAACTCGCTGGTGAAGTGGCTGGTGGACCAGGGCCACAGCGTTTTTTTGATCTCCTGGCGAAACCCCGGCCCCGAACAGCACGACGTCACCTGGGCGGACTACATGCAGATGGGGCCGATCAGCGCGATGGAGGCGATCGAAAAAGCCTGTGGCGAGAAGTCGGTCAACCTGATGAGCTACTGCGTGGGCGGCACGCTGGCGGCCTCGACCGTGGCGTACCTCAACAGCACGCGCCGCGGGCGTAAAGTGAAATCCATCACCTACATGGCCACGCTGCAGGATTTTCGCGACCCGGGGGATATCGGCGTTTTCTTGAGCGAGTCCGTCGTGCAGGGGATCGAGCAGTCCATGCAGTTAAAAGGGTATCTGGATGGCCGCTCCATGGCCTACACCTTCAATTTGCTGCGGGAAAACGATCTTTTCTGGTCGTTTTTCATCAACAACTACTTGAAGGGCGACGTACCCGCTGCGTTCGATCTGCTTTACTGGAACACCGACGGCACCAACCTGCCCGCCGCGACCCACGGTTGGTATTTGCGCCACATGTATCTGGAAAACCGCTTGGTCGAGCCCGGTGGCATCGAACTCGATGGCGTGAAGATCGACCTTCGCAAGGTCTCCACGCCAAGCTATTTCGTCTCCGCCAAAGAGGACCACATCGCAAAGTGGAACAGTACCTACCATGGCGCGCTTTTGCCCAAAGGGCCGGTCACCTTCGTGCTGGGTGGCTCTGGCCATATTGCCGGCATCGTGAACCCGCCGCACAAGAACAAGTACGGCTACTGGACCAACGATACCCTGCCCGCGGATCCGGACGCCTGGCTCGAGGGCGCCCAGCACAACGAGGGGTCCTGGTGGCCGCACTGGCAGGCGTGGATGACCCAAAATGGCTATGCCGATGCACAAAAAAAGGTGGCAGCGCGCGTACCGGGAGAGGGCGGGCTGAGCGTGGTCGAACCCGCCCCCGGGCGCTACGTGCGCCAATCCATCCCCGACGTTCTTGGCGAGACCCCTGATGTAGAGTGACCCTGATGTAAAGTGACCAGGGCCACGCACGATCAAGCCCGGCGCGTCGGGCTTTTTTAGGTCCATGCGCTCAGGCAAATTGTCGCATCGGGAGGGCGGCGCTTCTAAAGGGCGTAGGGTAATAGCGTATAATGAGTGTTTGCGGCACCGGGCTGAAACGCCGCTGCCTCAAGCCGAACGCCTGCTCAGGAGATCATGCATGCTCGATACACTCAAATTCGTACAGCGGAGCGTCGTTCCCGTCCTGCTGGGCGCCGCCGTTTTGCTGGGAGCGGTCAGCGCTCAGGCAAGCACTATCAATGTGTCCAACCCACGCCTGAGCCTGGTGCCGGGGGATACGCCCGGTGCTGGCTACTTTGACATCGCCAACGACGGCGACACCGCCATTACACTCATCGGCGCCGAAAGCGATGCTTTTGAAAAGGTCGAGATGCACGAAAGCACCGAGCACGACGGCATGGCGCACATGCACGCCATCGAAGATATCGAGATCGCCCCCGGCGAAACGTTCAGCTTTGCACCGCGCGGTCATCACCTGATGTTCATGCAGCGCGTCGACGCGCTACAAGAGGGTGACGAGGTCGAGGTAACGCTCGAGTTCGAAGAAGAGCGTCTGCCGGTCACCTTCGACGTGGTGTCCCCCGCGTCGCTTTAACGTGCGGCGTCAATACCCGATCTTGAATACCCTGGGTAGAGAATAGTGAGTATGCAAAAAGTGCTATGGCCGCTGCTGGCAGCGGCTTTATTGGTGGGCTGTAGTGACGAGACCTTTCGCACCACCGACATCGAAGAGATCATGCCGCCGCTCGAGTTCGACCTAACCAACGACGACGGTCAGGCGGCGAGTGCCGAGGAGTACCGCGGTAAAACCACCCTGGTCTACTTTGGCTACACCCAGTGCCCGGACGTGTGTCCACTGACGCTAGCGCGTTTTGCGTCGATCCTCGACCGGCTCGACGAGCAAGAGCGCGACGACGTACAAATGCTGCTGATTTCGGTTGACCCGAACCGCGACACGCCCGAGGTGCTCAAACGCTACACTGACGCCTTCGGCCCCGAATTTACCGGTTTGACCGGCGATAAGCAGGAGATCGACGCGCTAACCAACCGCTACCGGATCTCTTACACCTTCGAAGAGCCCAACGAGCGCGGCGACTATATCGTCAATCACTCGAGCGCCGTGTTTGCCTTCAACGAAGAGGGCGAGCCACGCTTTCTGGTGCGCGACCCGCACTCCGATCAGGACGTGCTCGCCGACCTTCGCCGCGTAATCGCAGAGGGATAGGTCAAGAGGGATAGGTCACAAGGTAGTTCAAAAAAATGCTCGAAAGAGTGCTCGAAAGCCAGGCACAAAAAAGCGCCCCGCAGGGCGCTTTTTTAATGGTCGCTTTTGAGCACTCTTTTGGACGTTCGGCCCGTCTCAATGGGCTAACTTAGCAGACCGACGAAAGGCCGCAGTTGGACGTATAAAGGCGTGAATTGACGTCCAGTGTCAGGCGCTCGTTGGTGGTGTCGTAGAAAAACGACGCATAGCCATTCTCGGAATGCGCGGTTTTATAGAGCCCGCAGACGCCGTAGCCGTACTGGATTTCCTGCAGCTGTGAAAGCTCTACGGGAAGCTCGGTGTCGAGCTCGGCGGCGATCGCCGACTGGATCTGTTGATCCACTTTGCTGGCCGAGAGTGCCTGGCTGCCAAAGATGGCCGCCCCCACGATCGCCATGAAAGCGAGGGGAAGGACAATCAACAGTAGGAAGGGGCGAGATTTAAGCATGAACTCATTATGCCACCGCGCCCTTCCCAGTCAAGCGGGCGCTTTGGGCCATAATGACGCACCCGCCAGCGTTTGAAAGCCATCTTTAAAGCAGTGTCTTGCGCCGCTCTGTGCGCGCGCGTAAAAGCCCCGCCATGCTCATCAGCGCGGCCAGTATCCAGATCGGCAGGCTGCCCATTCGAGTAAACGGCGTCTGCCCCTGCATGGCGTAGAAATCACCGGTCAGCGAGGTGGTCTCGAACTGCGGGGCGCGGTCCACCACGTTGCCCCGGGCGTCGATGATCGCGGTGATACCGTTGCTGGTGGCGCGCAGTACATAGCGGCCGTTCTCCAGCGCACGCAGGCGCGCCATCTGCAGGTGTTGATGCGGGCCGATCGAGGCGCCAAACCAGGTGTCGTTGGAGACCGTCACGATCACGTCGCTTTCAAGCGCCCGGCTAGCGACCAGCTGTGGATAAATAATTTCGTAGCAGATCGCGTTGCCGATACGCAGGCCGCCGGCTTCCATTGGTGCCTGAACCGATTCGCCTTTGGCGAAGCTCGACATGGGCAGATCGAAAAAGTCGATCGCACCGCGCAAAAGGCTTTCGAGCGGCAGATACTCGCCAAAGGGCACCAGGTGCTCTTTTTGGTAGCTGCCGGAGACGTTGCCCACGCCGATCATGCTGTTGAAGTAACGGTTCTGCTCGTCGAGCTGAACGATACCGGTCATCAGCGCGGTTTGTTCGGGCAGATCCGCCTGGAGGCGCTCGAGCACGGGGCGCGCCTGGTACTCGAACATCGGCACCGCGGTTTCGGGCCAGATGATCAGGTCCGCTTCACCGCTGACGGTTTGGGTCAGCTCCGTGTAGATATCCGCAGCGGCGCGCTGGCCCTCCGGCGTCCACTTGATCAGCTGCGAAAGATTACCCTGCAAAAGCGCCACACGGGTCGGCTGGTTGGCCTGAGTGGTCCAAAGCTGGGGGAGTGCCAGGGGGATCAGCCAAATGGCTGCCAGAGGTAGCGCCATCCAGAAGTGTCGGCGCAGCACCATAACGCCTAACGTGCCGCTGAGGGCGACCAGCAGCGAAAGAAGATACACCCCGCCCAGCGGCGCCCAGTTGGCAAGCGGCGAGTCCACATGAGACGAGCCCAATAAAAGCCAGGGAAAGCCGGTGAACAGATAGGTGCGCAGTACCTCGCCCAGCACCCAGATACCCGCAAAGCTCAAAAACGTCAGGCGCTCGCCGGCAAAGCGGCGAAACACCCAGAACGACAGCGCGTAGAAAAGCGCCAGTACGCCCACGAAAAGGCCGGTTAAAAGCACCGCCAGCGGCACGCCGGTATAGCCGTAGTCGTGAATCGAAACGTACACCCAGGAGGTGCCGGTGGCAAAGAGCCCAATCCCAAATGCCCACCCCTTGAGTGCGGCCTGGCCGGGGGAGAGGTGGTGAATACCTGCAAAGAGCATCCCTACCGCGACCGGGCCCAACCACCAAAGCTCGAAAGGAGAGGCCGTTAGCGTGGTGAAGCCGCCCGCGATCAGGGCGGCGAGCAGTTGAAAAGCGAACCGAGACGTAAAGCCCATAGCGATATCCTGTGAGCGAAGTAAAAGCCAACGATTTAAAGGCGCCGGGTTCGGGTTAGTCGGTGTCCGTCGCGGTAGCGGTTTCGTTGCTGTCGCGGTAGGCCTCGAGCAGGCGAATGCGCCGGTTATCGGCGTTCAAAACGATAAAGTGCCAGCCGCCAAGGTTTGTGTGCTCGCCGCGCCCGGGCAGGTGGCCGAACTGCTGCATGACCAGGCCACCCACGGTGTCGAACTCGTCATCGGAAAAGTCGGTATCGAAGCGCTCGTTGAAGTCCTCGATCGGGGTGAGGGCGCGGATGGCGAAATGGCCGTTGTCGAGTCGACGAATGGCGTCCTCTTCATCGGTATCGTGCTCGTCTTCGATATTACCCACGATCTGCTCGAGAATATCTTCGATGGTGACGATGCCCGCGGTGCCGCCATACTCATCCACCACCACGGCCATGTGGTTGTGGGTATCGCGAAATTCCTTTAGCAGGCTGTTCAAGCGCTTGGACTCGGGGATGAACATCGCCGGGCGCAGCACGTCCTCCAGCAAAAACGCATCCCGGCGCTCCTGGGACTGCGACAGCAATGGCAGCAGGTCCTTGACCAAAAGAATGCCCTTGATGTCATCGAGGTTTTCGCCGATCACCGGGTAGCGCGAGTGGCCGGTTTCCTGAATCAGCGGCAGGTAGCCGTCGCTGGTTTGGTCGATGGCGATTGCCGAGACCTGGGAGCGGGGGATGAGGATTTCGCGCACCTGCTGGTCGCTGATCTCGAGCGCGCCTTCGATGATCATGATGGCATCCTGATCGAGCTTCAGTTTGCCGGCGGTGTGACGCAAAAAGGTGAGCAGCTCATCACGGGAGCTGGGTTCGTCGGATTCACCAGTGAGGGCGCCAAAGAGTTTCTCGAGCCAGGATTTTTGATTGGACGTGCTCGATGGGTCTTCGCTCATTGCGTCGGATCTCTTGGTTACGGACTAGTTCGTGACGGACAGGTGTATCGGGATACGTCTGGAAAATAAACGTTATACGCAGTACGGGTCGGGGATATCAAGGCCTGCAAGCAGCCGACGCTCCAACGCTTCCATGACCTGGGCGTCGTCGTCGTCGATATGATCGTACCCAAGCAGGTGCAGCGTGCCGTGAATCACCATGTGCGCGTAGTGGTGGTCGAGGTTTTTTTGCTGATCGAGCGCCTCGTTGACGACGACCTCGTGGCAAATCACCAGATCGCCCAGTAAAGGAAGCTCTAGCCCGGGCGGACACTCGAAAGGAAACGAGAGCACGTTGGTGGGTTTGTCCTTGCCCCGGTAGTCGCGATTCAGTGCCTGGCTCTCCTGGGGATCGGCCAGGCGGATCGTCAACTCGCGGCGGGGGTCATCCGGATGGTGAGAAAACACACAGCCCACCCATTGGGTGAGCTGTTCGAGTGTAGGGATCTCTTTAGCCTCGACCGCCACCTGGCGGTCGATCACGATATCGGTCATCGCGACCCGTCTCCGCCCGCTGAGTGATGATCGCGCGAGGCCAGGCGTGCTTCACGCTCTTGCTGGCGCGCCTCACGCTGGGCGCGCTCCTGGGCTTCCTGCTCGGACTCGAACGCATCGTAGGCTTCGATGATGCGCTGAACCAGGGGGTGGCGCACCACGTCCTTCGCGGCAAAATGCGTCACACCTATCCCGGGGGTGTCCTTCAATACATCCAGCACCTGGATGAGACCGGAGCGCTGGCCCTTGGGTAGATCCACCTGGGTGACGTCCCCGGTGATCACCGCCGTCGAGCCAAAGCCAATCCGCGTCAGAAACATCTTCATCTGCTCCGGCGTGGTGTTCTGGCTCTCATCCAAAATGATATAGGCGTTGTTGAGCGTACGCCCGCGCATGTAGGCAAGCGGGGCGATCTCGATCACCTGACGCTCGATCAGCTTGGCGACCTGCTCGAAGCCGATCATCTCGTAAAGCGCGTCATAAAGAGGGCGCAGGTAGGGGTCGATCTTCTGAGCCAGGTCGCCGGGTAGAAAGCCGAGTTTCTCGCCAGCCTCGACCGCCGGGCGCACCAGTAGAATACGGCGTACTTCCTGGTTGTTGAGCGCCTCGACCGCCGCGGCTACGGCCAGGTAGGTCTTACCGGTACCCGCCGGGCCGATACCGAAGTTGATATCGTGCTCACGCACGCTTGTGACGTAGCGCTGCTGATTCAAGCCCCGAGGCTTGATCATGGTGCGCGGCGTGCGCATGATCACTTCGCTACTGCCGTCTTCGTTTTCTTCGTCCTCGTCCAACGACTCGAGTCCCGATTCTTGCAGGAACAAGTGCACCGTGTCCGGTGAGAGCTCGCTGGCCGCGGCTTCGCGGTACAGGTGCTCCAGCACGTTGGACGCGGCCTTGATACGGTTTGCCGGCCCGGCCAACTGAAAGATATTGCCACGGTTTCTCAGCGTGACGTCCAGCCGGTCTTCGATGAGCTTCAAGTGCTCATCGCGCTGCCCGCAAAGGCTAGCGAGGCGCTGCGGGTCATTGGGTTCAAGGCTTAGAGTGATGATACGGTTGGCCTGAGATGATGGCTGGCTCAAAAGTTGTGGACCCGTTCGTTGATGTGTGTAAACCAGAGCTTACTGCCCAGGGCTTGCTTTGAGCAATTACCTGGGCTAAATACGCGTCAAAAACGCTGGGGGGAGGTGAGCTCGCCGCGCAGCGAGTTGGGCAGTGCTTCGGTGATTTCGACATCGACGAAGTAGCCAATGAAGTCCGCCGGGTTGGCCGCGCGGAAGTTCACTACCCGGTTATTCTCGGTGCGCCCGGAGAGCTGACCCGGGTCCTTCGGCGAGAAGCCGGTGACCAAAATGCGCTGGGTCGACCCCACCATGCGGCGGCTGATCTGCGCGGCCTGCTGAAGGATACGGTCCTGCAAAATCGCCAGACGCTGCTTTTTCACGCTCTCCGGCGTTTCGTCCTCGAGGCCGGAGGCCGGGGTGCCCGGGCGCGCCGAATAAACGAAGCTGAAGGAGTGATCGAAGCCGATCTGATGGATCAGATCCATGGTGTCTTCGAAATCCTGCTCGGTCTCGCCGGGAAAGCCAATGATGAAATCCGAGGAGAAGCTGATATCCGGGCGGTTGGCGCGGATGCGCTCCATCTTGTCGATATAGGCCTGGCGGGTGTGGCCGCGCTTCATCGCGGAAAGGATATTGTCCGAGCCCGATTGAACCGGTAAGTGCAGGTGGCTGACAAGCTCCGGTATCTCGGCGTAGGCATCTACCAGGCTGTCGGTGAATTCCACCGGGTGCGAGGTGGTAAAGCGCACGCGGTCGATGCCTTCCACCGCCGCCACGCAGGCGATCAGCTCGGCAAGGTCGATCTCTTCACCCAGCTGGTTTTCACCGCGGTAAGCGTTGACGTTCTGGCCCAGCAGGTTGATCTCGCGCACGCCCTGGTCGGCCAGGTGGATGACTTCGTCCATCACCGGCTCGAACGGGCGGGATACCTCTTCACCGCGTGTGTAGGGCACCACGCAGAAGGTACAGTACTTCGAGCAGCCTTCCATGATGGAAACGAAGGCCGTCGCGCCGTCGGAGCTCGGTTTGGGCAGGTGGTCGAACTTCTCGATTTCCGGGAAGGTGACATCGACCGCGGCGATCTGGTTGGCAGACGCCGACGCGCCGCTGCGCGCATCCATCATGGCCGGTACCCGGTGAAGCGTTTGCGGGCCAAAGATCATATCCACAAAGGGCGCGCGCTTTTGAATCGCATCACCTTCCTGGCTTGCCACGCAGCCGCCCACGCCGATCACCAGATCCGGGTTAGCGTCCTTGAGCTTTTTCCAGCGCCCCAGCTGGTGAAACACCTTCTCCTGCGCCTTTTCGCGAATGGAGCAGGTGTTCAGCAGGATCACGTCGGCCTCTTTCTCGTTATCGGTGAGTTCCATCTGGTGGGATTCGCCGAGTAGGTCCGCCATACGAGAGGAGTCGTATTCGTTCATCTGGCAGCCGTGCGTTTTGATGAAGAGCTTCTTCGCCATCGGTACCTGTCGTCTATGGATCGTCGTCAGACGAAAATGAATGGAGTATCTACGGGCCGCGCTCGGGGCGCGCAGGTGCATTAGGAGTGGGGCTATTATACGGATACATCAAACCAGCGGCTAGCGCTCAAAAATAATCGATGCTTGACCCAAACGATTCTATGCGTATACTACGCACCGTGTTTGAGCAGTTCCTCGATAGCTCAGTTGGTAGAGCAAATGACTGTTAATCATTGGGTCACAGGTTCGAGTCCTGTTCGAGGAGCCAATACATTGCGTGTTGGTTCTTGTTCAAATACAATAGCTTAAGGTTGTTCCTCGATAGCTCAGTTGGTAGAGCAAATGACTGTTAATCATTGGGTCACAGGTTCGAGTCCTGTTCGAGGAGCCAAGCTATTCCCGATTTTATTATCTGTTTCGCATAGCCGTTTCAGATAAGCATGATTCCTCGATAGCTCAGTTGGTAGAGCAAATGACTGTTAATCATTGGGTCACAGGTTCGAGTCCTGTTCGAGGAGCCATCTAAAACGACCTGGTCGTTTATTACTTCCCCTCCCTTCTTTGTTTGATCATCAGATCGTCTCTTCTTTGACGTCACTTTGTTGCGTCTTTTTCGCGTTGCTGTCTTTTCTTTATTTCATCCATACTCTTGAGTCTGCTTGGGCCGATCCTTGCCCAAGGTAGATAACGCTGTGCATGGCATTTACGCTGGCGCTAAAAAAGCCACTCACCGTGTGGTGAGTGGCTTTGTAGAGCAGCGCTGCGTGCGCTTAGCGCTGGGCCATGCGCTGGGCGTTTTTGAGGTGGGTGTAGTCGAGCATTACTTCGGCGGCTTCGAGCACGTGAGCGCGGTCGACGGGCATTTCTTCGTCGTCCTCTTCGTCTTCCTCGATGGGCGCGCCGTTTTCGGAGTTGTCCAGACGGGCATCCATCCACTCCTCGAGCTCGGGGAGGTCAAGCGCTCGGCGGCGCTGGTTTTCGAGCGAAAGCTGCTCGCCTTCCTGGGCTTCCAGCTCGCGCTGGCGCTGCTCCCGGTTCAGGCTGACGCTGGTGTGCTGCTCGCGAAGTTGGCGGGCAAGCGTCGACTGACGCTCCAGATAAAGGAAGTTCGGGTTCTGCTGAGCGCGCTGCTGGTGCTGGGTCGTCAGGGCGTCGATAAAGTCTTCCGGGTTACCGTAGCGGCGGTACTGAACGTTTTGCACCGTATCCCAGGCCAGGGCGTTATCCAGGCTGCTTTCGCCGATGCGCTCCGGGTCGATCAGGCTCGGGAAGGTAATGTCCGGCTCGACGCCGCGGTTTTGCGTGCTCTCGCCGGAGATCCGGTAGAACTTGGCGCGGGTCAGCTTGATCTGGCCGTGGCTTAAGTCGTTGAGCGTTTGGACGGTGCCCTTGCCAAAGGTCGAGGCGCCGACCACCAGGCCGCGCCCGTAGTCCTGAATCGCGCCGGCGAAGATTTCCGAGGCCGAGGCGGAGAGGCGGTTGGTCAATACGGTCAGCGGGCCGTCATAGAGCGTGCCGGCGTCGGTGTCGCCGTAGAGTTGGATACGCCCCTGGGCGTCGCGTACCTGAACGGTAGGGCCGCGATCGATGAAGAGCCCAATCAGCGAGTTGGCTTCCTGCAGCGCGCCGCCGCCGTTGTTGCGCAGGTCCAGCACGATACCCTCGACGTTTTGTTCCTTGAGCGATTCGATTTCCTGCGCCACGTCGCGGGTGGTGCTGCGATACTCCTCTTCGCCGGCCTGCCAGGCGTCGAAGTCGACGTAGAAGGTGGGCACATCGATCACCCCGATCAGGTGGGGCTCGCCGTCGCGCTCGACTTCGATGACTTCACCGTGCGCTGCCTGGTCTTCGAGGCTGACCGTGTCGCGAGTGATCTCCACTATCTGCGAGCGGGTCATGTCCACGGCCTGGGCGGGTACCACGTCCAGGCGTACGACGGAGCCCTTGGGGCCGCGAATCAAATCGACGACGTTGTCCAAACGCATGCCGACCACGTTAACCATTTCGCCGTCTTCCTGGCCCACCGCGGTGATGCGGTCGGCAGGCTCCAGCACGCCGGCGCGGTCGGCCGGGCCGCCGGGTACCAGGCTCGAGACCTTGACGTACTCGCCGTCGGCCTGGAGCAAGGCGCCGATACCTTCCAGCGAAAGGCTCATTTGAATGTCGAAGGATTCGCTTTGGCGCGGCGAGAGGTAGCCGGTATGCGGGTCGATCGTGCTGGAAATGGCCGCCATCAGAATGCCGAATACGTCTTCGTCTTCGGTTTGACGCAGCCGGGTCAGCTGACCTTCGTAGCGTTGGCGCAGATTCTCTTCGACCTGCTCATCGTCCTGGTCGCTGAGGGCCAGTGTCAGCGCATCGTTTTCCAAACGCTTGCGCCACAATTCGTCGAGCTCGCTTTCGCGTGTCGGCCAGGCGACGTCTTCGCGGTCGATCTCAAGGCGCTCATTGCTTTCGAAATCGAACGACAGGCCTTCGTCCAGACGCTCTAAAAGCCACTCGAGGCGCTCGGTGTGGCGCTCGTTCAAGCGATTGTACAGCGCGAAGGCGTCGTCAAGCTCGCCTTCGAACAGCACCTGGTCCATGTCGTCTTCTAAATGGCGGTAGGGTTCGATATCGCGACTTAGAAGATAGCTACGCTGGTTATCCAGAATATCCAAATAGCGTTGGAAAGCTTCCTGGGACCACTGCGCATCGAAATCGATGTTCGCGTAGTGGCCGTAGCGCAGTGCATCCCCAATCTCCACTGCCGCTTGGCGTTGTTCGTCGGTCGGTTCGATTTGCGCAAGTGCCGGGCTGGTCACTACCAGCATCACGGCAACGGCGACCGAGCGCGAAAGCGTTGCAAACAAGCTCATCAGTCAGGCTCTCCCGGAATTTATAGTCATACACGCTCCCTAGACATTCAGCCAGCCCATGAGTTGCGTAGGCCGAAAGAGCATTGTAGCAGGTCATTTACTCTGTGATACTCACTCATTTTCTGATAAGGGGCAATCATTTGAACGCGGTCGACAACACGCCGGTCGAGGCGCAACGCCTGACGCGGCTATGCGATTTTTTGGCGCAATCGCCCACGCCCTGGCACGCCACCCAGGCAATGGTCGAGCGGCTGGAGCAAAACGGTTTTACAGGTCTGGATGAGCGGGCCGATTGGCAGCTAAAAGCGGGGCAGCGCTACTTCGTGACCCGCAACGACTCCTCGATCATCGCTTTTCAGCTGCCTGCGACAGGGCTCGATGAAAAAGGGCTCGATGAAAAGGGGCTCGAGAGCCTGCGTATGATCGGCGCCCATACCGACAGCCCCGGGCTCAGGTTAAAGCCCGAAGCGACCCAGCGTTCGGCGGGTTGGCTTCAGTTGGGTGTGCAGGTCTACGGCGGCGTACTGCTGGCGCCCTGGTTCGACCGCGACCTGGGGCTGGCCGGGCGCGTGCATATCCGCCACGCGGATGGAAAGCTCGAAAGCGTGCTGCTCAATGTCGCCGACCCGGTGGCCATGATCCCGAGTCTTGCGATCCACCTGGACCGCGACGTCAACGGCGGCCGCCCCATCAACCCCCAAACCCAGATGGCGCCGGTGTTGATGCAAAGCGAAGACGCCACGCTCGATTCGCTTTTGCTTCAGTGGCTGAACGAGGAGCACGGCCTCGAGGGGATCGAGGTAGTGGATTTCGAGCTGGGCTTTTACGATCTACAGCCGCCTTCGCTGGTAGGCGTGGGCAAAGAGCTGGTAGCTAGCGCCCGGCTGGATAACCTGCTTTCGTGCTTTATCGGGTTGGAAGCGCTACTAACGTGCGATGGCGAGCAGGGCGCGCTGTTCGTGGCCAACGACCACGAGGAAGTGGGCAGCGCGAGCGCCTGCGGCGCCCAAGGGCCGTTTTTGGGCGATGTGCTCAAGCGCATCAATGGCCAGATCGGTAAAGGAGGGGAGGAGGCGCTGATTCAACTGATTCAGTCCTCGCTGATGATCTCCTGCGACAACGCCCACGCGCTGCACCCGAACTTTCGCGACAAGCACGACGAGCGCCACGGCCCGGCTATCAACGCAGGCCCGGTGATCAAGGTCAACGCCAGCCAGCGCTACGCGACCAACAGCGTGACCGGTGCGCTGTTTCGCGACGTGTGCCGCGAGGCGAACGTGCCGGTGCAGTCCTTCGTGACCCGCGCGGACATGGGCTGTGGCAGTACCATCGGGCCGATAACGGCCACCGAGGTGGGCGTGCCGACCATCGACGTGGGCGTACCCCAGTGGGCGATGCACTCGATTCGTGAAACCGCGGGCACCCGGGACGTAACGTACCTGGTTCAGGCACTCGTGGCGTTTCTGAATCGTCCGGTGCTCTGAGCCGATTGCTGATAAACGCGCACAAAAAAGCCCGCTAACCAAGTTAGCGGGCTTTTTCTAAAAGCTGGTGGCTACACCCTGATTTGAACAGGGGACCCCATCATTATGAGTGATGTGCTCTAACCAGCTGAGCTATGTAGCCGTTCAACGGGGGCGAATGTTACAAAGCGCGCCGCCACCCGTCAAGTGCTTGCTGCTTCAATCGTCAAAAAAAGCCTAATCGCGGCGAATCAGCGATTTATACGCTTAAACGTTGAAGCGGAAGTGAATCACGTCGCCATCCTTGACGATGTACTCCTTACCTTCCAAACGCCACTTGCCCGCGTCCTTGGCGCCTTGCTCGCCGCCCAGGGACACGAAGTCATCATAAGCGATGACCTCGGCGCGAATGAAGCCTTTCTGGAAGTCGGTGTGGATCACACCGGCGCCTTCCGGGGCGGTGGCGCCTTCCTTGACGGTCCAGGCGCGTACTTCCTTCACCCCAGCGGTGAAGTAGGTTTGCAGGCCCAAAAGGGCGTAGCCGGCGCGAATCACGCGGTCGAGCCCCGGCTCTTCCATGCCCATCTCGGCCAGGAACATGCTGCGCTCCTCGTCGTCGAGTTCGGCGATCTCGGCCTCGATCTGGTTGCACACCGGCACCACCACCGCGCCTTCTTCGGCGGCGATTTCGTTGACGATATCCAGATACGGATTGTTCTCGAAGCCGTCCTCGTTGACGTTAGCGATGTACATGGTCGGCTTCAGGGTCAAAAAGCCGAAGCTTTTCACCTGGTGCTTTTCGTCGTCGGAGAGGCCGAAGCTTCGAAGCGGCATACCTTCGGCCAGGTGCGGCTCGATCTTGTCCAGAATCGCCTTGGTGGCCGAGGCGTCCTTGTCGCCGCCTTTCACCGAGCGCACCAGCCGCTGGCTGGCTTTCTCGACGGTGTCGAGATCCGCCAGGGCCAGTTCCAGGTTGATGGTTTCGATATCCGCGCGCGGATCCACCTGGTTGGAAACGTGAATCACGTTGTCGTTATCAAAGCAGCGCACCACGTGGGCGATCGCCTGGGTTTCGCGAATATTGGCCAAAAACTTGTTGCCCAAGCCTTCGCCCTTGGAGGCGCCCGCCACCAGGCCTGCAATGTCCACGAACTCCATGGTCGTGGGCAGCACTTTCTGAGGTTTGACGATCTCGGCGAGCTTGTCGAGCCGGGGGTCGGGCATGGGCACGATCCCGACGTTGGGCTCGATCGTGCAAAACGGGAAGTTTTCCGCATCGATGCCGGATTTGGTGAGCGCGTTGAAGAGCGTGGATTTGCCTACGTTGGGTAGGCCAACGATACCGCAGTTAAAACCCATAGTAATGTCCTGACCTGGGCGCGCTTGATGAAGCCGCCTTGAAATGGAAGCGTCTGGCTATTTTACGCTATGTAGTTGGTTCATGGCTTTAGCCCAGTCGCCTTGGAGCGCGAGGGGCAGGGTGGCTTGGCACTCATCGAGAGAGCGCTCGATGGCTTCGAGCTCTGCCTTGCCGGGGCGGCCAAGAACGAAATTGGTGACCTGGCGGGCCTCGCCGGGATGACCAATACCGATGCGCAGCCGATGAAAGTCTTTTTGATTGCCCAGGGCGCTGATGATGTCGCGAAGACCGTTGTGGCCGCCGTGGCCGCCACCGGTTTTGTAGCGCGACTGGCCTGGCGGCAGGTCGAGCTCATCGTGGGCGACGAGCAGGTTGTCCGGGGCGAGCTTGAAAAACTGGGCCATGGCCGCGACGGCGGCGCCGCTTCGGTTCATGAAGGTGGTGGGGTTTAGAAGGTGCAGTTCATGGTCGCCAATACGCACCTTGGCGTAGAGCCCCAGAAACTTTTTTTCCGGGCGAAGCTCGGTATGGGCGCTGCGAGCGAGGGCATCTACCAGCCAAAAGCCCGCGTTATGACGCGTGGCGTCGTACTCGGGCCCGGGGTTGCCAAGCCCAATGATCGCCATTACTTGGCTCATGTTCCCACCTCCATCGCTTAACAAGATGTTCTCGGCCGAAAGCCTGTTATCTGACAAAAAAAATCAAGCGCCGAGGCGCTTGATTTTAGCATTCATGGGCCATGCGGGCATGGCCCAATCGGCACGGGTAAGCCAAATGCGATGCGCTTACTCGGCGCTGCCTTCTTCGCCTTCGCCTTCGCCTTCACCTTCTTCACCTTCTTCCTCTTCAATACGATCCTTGATCTCGGTAATGTTGAGGATGGCGTGGTCGTGCCCTTCACCGTGGGCCAGGTCGACCGACGAGACGCCAGCCGGCAAGCTCAGGTCGGACAGGTGCAGGGTGGTACCCAGCTCGACGCTTGCGATGTCGATTTCCAGGTAGTCCGGCAGATCTTTCGGCAAGCAGCTGATGGCTACTTCGTTGGCCATGACGTGCAGTTCGCCGCCCTGGTCCTTGATGCCGACACACTTCTCTTCGCCAGTCACGTGCAGCGGCACGTTCATGGTGATTTCGTGAGTGGCGTCAACGCGCATGAAGTCGGCGTGAGTCAGAAGCGGCTTGTAGGGGTGACGCTGAAGGTCACGCACGACAACCTGCTCTTCTTTACCGTCGATGACCAGGGTGATCACTGAGGAGAAGAAGGATTCGTCTTCGATCGCCTTGTAGAACGCGGTTTTTTCGACAGCGATAGACGCCGGTGCTTTCTCGCCACCGTAGATGACGGCGGGAACTTGCTGGTTCGCACGACGCAGGCGGCGGCTCGCACCTTTCCCCAGGTCGTTACGAATGTCGGCTTTCAGAGTAAAATCGGACATGTTGGTGCCTCATGGTTTAAGTAAGAAAGCCCCGCCGACCGCGACCAGGCGACGACGCTTTCAAGGCCCCAGAAGGGGGCTTTATCGTCAGGCAGTTCCGCTATTAGTGGAACATCGCGCTGACAGATTCTTCGTTGCTGACCCGGCGGATCGCTTCCGCAATCAGGCCGGCAACGCTCAACTGGCGAATTTTTCCGCTGCGACGAGCATGCTCGGCCAGCGGAATAGTGTCGGCCACGACCACTTCATCCAGTACAGAGTTCGTGATGTTGTCGATGGCAGGGCCAGACAAAATCGGGTGTGTTGCGTAGGCGACCACGCGGGCGGCGCCGCGGTCCTTGAGCGCTTCACCGGCTTTACAAAGGGTACCGGCGGTGTCGATCATGTCGTCGACCACCACGCAGGTGCGCCCTTCGATTTCACCGATGATGTGCATCACCTGGGCCTGGTTGGCCTGAGGGCGGCGCTTATCGATGATCGCAAGGTCGGCGTTGAGCTGTTTGGCGATGGCCCGAGCGCGCACCACGCCGCCTACATCCGGGGATACCACGACCAGGTCGTCGTAGTTTTGACGCTCGATATCGTCGAGCAGAATCGGCGAGCCGTAGACGTTGTCCACCGGCACATCGAAAAAGCCCTGGATCTGGTCGGCGTGCAGGTCCATCGTCATCACGCGGTCGACCCCGGCCTTGACCATCATGTCGGCCACGACCTTGGCCGAGATGGGCACGCGGGCAGAGCGCACGCGGCGATCCTGACGGGCGTAGCCAAAGTAGGGGAGTACCGCGGTAATGCGCGTCGCCGAAGCGCGGCGCAGCGCGTCAACCATCAGGATCAGTTCCATCAGGTTGTCATTGGTCGGAGCGCAGGTGGACTGAAGAATGAATACATCCTTGCCTCGCACGTTCTCATTGATCTCGACGGCAATCTCGCCGTCGCTGAACTGACCCACCGTGGCGTTGCCCATACGGCTGTCGAGGCTTTCAGCCACTTTACGAGCGAGTTCGGGATTGGCATTCCCGGTGAAAACCATCAATTTTGACACGCGCAGCCACCTTTGCAGTGTTGGGGATCAGGGGAGAAAACGATAGATCATGGTTAGGTTGGCTGGGGTACCAGGATTCGAACCTGGGAATGCCGCTACCAAAAAGCGGTGCCTTACCACTTGGCGATACCCCAACGATGACCTAATGTGATGACCGGGCGCTTTCAGCCGCCCAGCGCATCGTGTAGAGGAGAGGTGTTTAGCCCACGAGCCACCCATGCCTGATAGCGCTGACCCGCCTTGTCGGCGACGGCTTTCGCGGCGTGCTCTGTTTCGAACGTTGCAAACAAACAAGCGCCGGTGCCGGTCACGCGGCTTGGCGCATACTGACCAAGCCACTCTAGCGCGCAAGCGATCGGCGGATAGCGTTTTTTGACCGTTGCTTCACAGTCGTTACGCCACGTGGCCGCTCCCCCCTGCAGTGCGCGCGCCATAGTAATGGGGCGGCTTGCGCGTGTCAATTCCGGGTCTTGAAAGATCACGGGGGTCGAGACGCTCACGCCGGGGTGAAGGACCACGAACCAGGGGGTGTCCAGGTCGACGGGCGTGAGCTCTTCACCCACGCCCTCGGCCCAAGCGCTGTGGCCGTGAACGAATACCGGCACGTCCGCGCCCAGCGAAAGGCCAATTCGGGCAAGCTCGGTGGGGGTAAGGCCAAGGTTCCAGAGCCGGTTGAGTCCAACCAGTGCGGTGGCGGCGTTAGAGCTTCCGCCACCGAGCCCGCCGCCCAGGGGGAGGCGCTTGGTGAGCGAAAGGTCCACCCCAAGCTTCGGACTTTGGCGGTACGCAACGAGTTTACGCGCCGCGCGCACGATCAGGTTGTCGTCGAAACTGACCCCCTCGACGGCGCCCTCCAGCGTGATGGCGCCGTCATCGCGCAGGCCAAGCGTCAGCTCGTCGCACACATCGATAAACTGAAACAGCGTCTGCAGAGTATGGTAGCCATCCTCGCGACGGCCGGTAATGTGCAGCATACGGTTGAGCTTCGCCGGGGCCAAAAGCGTCAGTTGCTCACCGGCGGTATCGTTACTCACGGGGCTTGCTCCTCGTCATCCCGGGGGCGCCACTGGTTGACCACCAGCGTGATGCGTACTTCATCGACGCTCATGACCAGCCGGCGCGGCAGCCACATGTCGTCCACTTCTTCCCAGTCGCGGTAGTCGATTTCCCAGCCGTCCTGTTCAAGGTGGCTTGGAAAGCCCAGCGCGTCGGTTTCGAGCTGGTAGCTCGAATCATCGCCTGGCAGGCCACGCACCCAGTCGGGCATGGCGCGAACCGGCAGCGACCAACCCAGTTGCTCCTCCATGAGCGCTTCCGGCGTTTCGGCTTCGAAACGGCCTTCGCCGGTGGTCAGCGAAAAGCGGCCTTCGCGGCCTTCCAGCACGCTACGTCCGCCGCCGAAGGGGCCGCTGATCAACATGCGAAAATAAAACGGGGTCTGGTTCCAGTCCAGGTTGGCGCTGGTGTTCTCCTGGGGGGTGCGCAGTCCGGCCTTGCCGACCAGCGTCCAGCTATCGAAAGCTTCCACCTCGGCCTGCTGGCGCTCCCACTGGCCCGCCTGGCGGCCGCTTTCATCCATGGGCGCTTGGGTGGCGCACCCGGCCAGTATCAAAAGCGCCGCGCCGGTTAGAAGGGCGCGGGCGGGCCGGGGGCAGGCGTGGCCCAGCGAGATAGTCGAGCGGGTGGTCAGCATAGCGAAACTCCATATCGGTGGTGCGTCTTGAATCGTTCAAGAAAAGTCGTTAACGAGGCCTGTCTAAAAAGGCCTTATAAAAGAAGCCGTATAAAAGGGGGCACATAAACCCGAGTGTTCAGGGCGCGCCGAGTTCCGGGTGGCGCTCGAGCAGTTCAAGAATCGCGGGGTGCTCGCCATTGCGGGTCTGAAAGCGGCGCACCAGGGTTTGGGCTTCATCAATGCGCCCCAGGGCATGCAGTACCTCGGCCAGGTGCGCGGCCACTTCCTGGTCGGGCATCTGCGCGTAGGCGCTTTCGAGCCAGTCCAGGGCGTTGGCTGGCTCGCCCATCTTGAAATGGACCCAGCCCATGCTGTCCAGAATCGCCGGGTTATCCGGCTCCAGCTGGTAGGCGCGCTCGATCAGCTCGCGGGCCTCATCGAGGCGCTCGGGCAAATCGGCGTCGGCCAGCGTGTAGCCCAGCGCGTTGAGCGCGGCGGCGTTTTCCGGTTCGGCGCGAATGACCTGGCGTAAATCGCGCTCCATGGCCTCGAGGCCGTCGCGCTCGAAGGCACGCATCGCCCTCAAATAGCGCAGGCCGGTATCCGTCGGGGTGCGCGCGACTTCACGGTCCAGCAAGGCATCTGCCTCATCGGCCAGGTTTTCGGCGTCGAGTAGCTGCACTTCCAGCAGTACCAGGTCGTTGAAGTAGGCGTCAAAGCGCATCCGCTCGATGCGCAAAAACGCCTGGGCATCGAGCAGCCGATCCGCATCGATCAGCATCTGGGCGGCGGTAGCGCGGGCGGCGAGAAACTCATTGCCCTCGTGTACCTGACGGTAGTAGATCAAGGCGTTATCGATATCGCCCTGGGATTGCGTGATGGCGCCCAGCAGGTAGTAGGCCAGATCGGGAATGTTCTGCTCGCCGATCAGTGGCTGTAAAAGACGGTAGGCGGGCTCTTCGTGGCCCTCTTCCAGATAGAGCTGGGCCAGGGCGACGCGAAGCTCGTGGCCGCCGCCGTGGCGTTCGAGCAGCGCATTGGTCTGTTCTTCGGCGGCGGCGATGTCGTTAAGACGAATGTTGGCTTGCGCGAGCATCAGGATAAAGCGGACGTCATCCGGGGCGAGCAGTAACCCTTGTTGTGCGGCGTAGCGTGCCCTTGTGTGGTCGCCGGTTTCGAGCGCAAGCTGTGCCCTGGCAAGCCATAAGGCATCGGATTCCGGGGCCTGCTGGGCTACCTGATCCAGGCGTGTTTGGGCCTGGTGGGTATTGCCAAGCGCCGCTTCGATCAACGCGGTACCCAGCAGCACGTCCGTTTGCGCTTCGAGTTCCGCCTCGGTGGGGCTAATCCGAGCGCTATCGTCCAGGTAATCGCGAAGCGGGCGGATCAACAGCCCAAGCGGCGCCTCTTCGGCCAAGGCGAGCTGGGCAAAGGAGGTGATGTCGCCGTTGCCCCCCGCCGAGACGATCGCTAGCCGCTGTTCCAGGCTGTCCAGCCAGTCGCCGCGGGAAAGCGAAAGTGTGGCCAAAAACTGATTGGGCCCCTGGGCCTCGGGGGCAAGCTCGCGCCAGCGAAGCGCCGAGGTTTCCATCAAGGCGGTGTCGTTGCCAAAGCGGGCAGCGAAGGTCGCGCGCTCGGCAAGCGCTGACACCGGGTAGCGCTCGGAGGCCGCCAGGTAGCCGCGGCTTGCGCGGCTGAAGTCGCCGCGCTGGCCGGCCATTTCGGCGGTCAGCAGCGTACGCAGGCCCTCGGCGTCCAGCCCGCGGGTAATCGGCGGTGCGGAGGCCATGGGGTCGCTTAGGTAGGCGGGTAATCCACCGTCCAGGTTCGAAGGCGTCGCCTGGCAGCCGCTTAACAGCAGCGTGGCCGCCAGGGGCCAGCGGGGTAACCCCCTAAATGTCGCGCGAAAGGGCATGCGTGTCTCAATCCAGTGGCCGAATGGTCAGCATAGCGGCTTGCAGGCCTGCGGCAAAGTGGTGACGCCAGAACCGGGTGGTTTGTGGTAGAATGCTACACCTTGAAAACGATTCGTGTCAGCGCAATTTCAAGTCGAGCTGGCTTGGCTTTCATGCCACATGACTCGTCCGTTAAAGAGTCGAGCATACGTTTATTCACGACCGATCCACTAGCGAAGACGCATAACGCATGACGCTTCTTGCCTTGGGAATAAATCATCGTACGGCCAGCGTGGCGGTACGTGAGCAGGTGGCCTTTACCCCCTCGCAGCTTGAAAGCGCGCTGGGCGAGCTTCGCTGCCTGCCACATGTAAGCGAAGCGGCGGTGCTCTCGACGTGTAACCGGACTGAGCTTTACTGCGTTACCAACGCCGCCGGCGAGCAGGTGGTGCTCGATTGGCTGAGCCGCTTTCACAACCTGCGCGTGGAGGACCTGGCGCGCAGTGCTTACCACTACCTGGACGACGATGCCGCTCGCCACCTGATGCGCGTCGCCGTGGGGCTCGACTCGATGGTGCTGGGCGAGCCGCAGATACTTGGCCAGCTCAAGGACGCCTACCAACAGGCGCGTAGCGCCAAGGGGCTGGGCGGCGAACTCGAGCGCCTTTTTCAGCATACCTTTGCCGTGGCTAAACAGGTGCGCACCGAAACCGGTATCGGTAAGAACCCGGTGTCGGTGGCCTACGCCGCGGTGAGCATGGCCAGCCGCATTTTTGACGATTTCAGCCAGGCAAGCGCTTTGTTGATCGGGGCCGGTGAGACCATCGAACTCGTGGCTCGCCATCTCAACGAGGCCGGGGTGCGTAATTTAACGGTCGCCAACCGCACCCGCGAGCGCGCGCTGGGGGTGGCCGCCGGGCTGGGCGGTGAAGCCATCACGCTGCCCGAAATTCCCGCCGCGCTCGAAAAAGCCGATATCGTGATCTCCTCGACCGCCTCGCCGCTGCCGATTCTTGGCAAGGGGATGGTCGAACGCGCGCTCAAAAAGCGCCGCCATCGACCGGTGTTCATGGTGGATATCGCCGTTCCCCGGGATATCGAGCCCGAAGTCGGCGAGCTGGCCGATGTGTTTTTATATACCGTCGATGACCTGGAAGAGGTGATCGAAGAGAACCGCCGACACCGCCAGGTGGCCGCCGACCAGGCCGAATCGCTGATCGAGCACGGCGTCGACAGCTGGGAGCAGGATCGCCGGCTGCGCGGCGGCGGCGAGCTGATTCGCGACTACCGCCGCCACGGTGAGGCGCTGCGTGACGAAAGCCGCGATCAGGCACTGGAGCGCCTTGCCCGTGGCGAAGACCCGGCCAAAGTGGTCGAGCGCCTGGCGCACCAGCTGGCCAACCGGTTCATGCACCAGCCGACCCTGGCCCTTCGCGAAGCGGCCTCTCAACAACACCACGAAGTGCTGAGTGCGGCGCCGCGCGTGCTGCTTCCCTCCAAGCCCGCGTTCGAGACACCCGCGCCCTCGGCTAAACGCCAGAAGGATGATACGCCCGCATGAAAGAGACGTTGCGCCAACGCCTGGACAGTTTCGCCGACCGCTTTGAAGAGCTGGCAATGCTGCTATCCGACCCGGAAGTGATCAGCAACCAGCAGCACTTTCGCGATTACTCCCGCGAGTACGCGGAGCTCGAAGAGCTGGTCGCTGCCTGGCAGCGCTACCGCGAAGTAGAAGAAAACATCGCCAACGCCGAAACGCTCAGCCACGACAGTGACCCGGAAATGCGCGAGCTGGCCGAGATGGAAATCCAGGACGGCCGCGAGCAGCTGGAAAACCTCGATATCGAGCTCAAGCGTCTTTTGGTACCCAAGGACCCGGACGATAACCGTGGCGTGTATCTGGAAGTGCGCGCCGGTACCGGTGGTGACGAAGCGGCGATTTTCGCCGGTGACCTGTTTCGCATGTACTCGCGCTACGCCGAGAAACGCGGCTGGCGCGTGGAAGTGGTTAGCGCCAGCCACGGGGAGCAGGGCGGCTATAAAGAAGTGATCTCCCGGGTAAAGGGCGACGGCGTCTATGCGCGGCTCAAGTTCGAGTCCGGCGCCCACCGCGTGCAGCGCGTACCCGCCACCGAGTCCCAGGGGCGTATCCACACCTCCGCCTGTACGGTGGCGGTAATGCCCGAGGTCGAGGATGTCGGCGATGTCGATATCAACCCCTCTGACTTGCGCGTGGATACCTACCGCTCGAGCGGCGCTGGTGGTCAGCACGTCAACACCACCGACTCGGCGATTCGTATTACCCACCTGCCCACCGGCGTGGTCGTGGAGTGTCAGGAAGAGCGCAGCCAGCATAAAAACCGCGCCAAGGCGATGTCGCTATTGGCCGCCAAACTCAAGCGCAACGCCGTGGATTCTCAGCGCCAGGAGCAGGCCGACGCGCGCCGTTCGCTGGTCGGCTCGGGGGATCGCAGTGAGCGTATCCGCACCTATAACTTCCCCCAGGGGCGGATTACCGACCACCGCATCAATCTGACGCTTTATAAGCTTCTGGATGTGGTCAGCGGCGAGCAGCTCGATGAAGTCGTCGAACCGCTGATTCACGAGTACCAGGCCGAGCAGCTTTCCGCCCTACAGGACGCTTGATGACCTTCGATGCGCTGCTGGGCGCGGCGGCCAGGCGCCTGGCGGCGGCGGGCTCTGGCTCGCCGCGTTTGGATGCGGACGTGCTGATGATCCACGCGACCGGGCAAAGCCGTACCTGGCTGTACACCTGGGGGGATAAAACCTGCCCCCCTTGGCAGCACGCCCGTTTTGACGCCCTCATCGCCGCCCGGGCCCAGGGGCAGCCGGTGGCGTATTTGACCGGTGAGCGGGAATTCTGGGGCTTGAGCCTGACCACGTCGCGGCACACGCTGATTCCCCGCCCGGACACCGAGACCCTGGTCGAGGCCGCGCTTGCCCGCGCCGGGGCAGGCCAGGGGCAGTTTCTGGACCTGGGGACCGGCACCGGCGCCATCGCGCTGGCCTTTGCAAGCGAACGCCCTGGCTGGCAGGTGGCCGGGCTCGATATCCGCTCGGAGGCCGTTGAGCTTGCTCGGCACAACGCTGCGCGGCTGGCGCTTGAGAACGCTAGCTTTGCGCAAAGCGACTGGTTTAAGGCGCTCGAAAAGCCCAGCGACGCGCCCCGCTTTGATATCATCGCCAGCAACCCGCCCTATATCGATGAGCGTGACCCGCACCTGGGCCTGGGCGATGTGCGTTTCGAGCCGCGCTCGGCGCTGGTGGCAAAAAACGCGGGCCTGGCCGACCTGATGCATCTGGTGTGCGCCGCCCGGGGCTACTTGAACGCCGAGGGCTGGCTCATGCTGGAGCACGGCTATCGCCAGGCGCGGGAGGTGCGCCAGGCGCTTGCCGAGGCAGGCTATGCAAGCGTTGAAAGCATCGCCGATTTGCACGGGCACGCGCGGGTGACGCTAGGGCAGATTTGCTA
The DNA here is from genome assembly GCF_970647075.1 of Vreelandella mediterranea. Classification (NCBI taxonomy): domain Bacteria; kingdom Pseudomonadati; phylum Pseudomonadota; class Gammaproteobacteria; order Oceanospirillales; family Halomonadaceae; genus Vreelandella; species Vreelandella mediterranea. The sequence goes on from NZ_OZ310198.1 coordinate 1,125,540, forward strand.
GCATCGATCTATTGCCATGGATGTGTCATGAAGTCTAAAAACAGAACGCTGGACCGGATCGACCTGCGCATTCTGCGCGTGCTTCAGGATAATGCGCGCATCTCCTACGTCGATCTGGCCGCCGAGGTGGGGCTCTCGACCACGCCGTGCCTCGAGCGCGTCAAACGCCTTGAACGTTCCGGCGTCATTCGCGGCTATAAGGCCATGCTGGACCCTCAGGCGCTCAAGGCGAACCTGCTCGTCTTTGTCGAGATCAGTCTGGAGACCCAGTCGCCTGCGGTGTTCGATGAATTCCGCCGCGCGGTGGAGACGCTGCCGCAGATTCAGGAGTGTCACCTGGTGTCCGGGCAGTTCGATTACATTTTAAAGTGCCGGATCCCGGAAATGTCGGCGTACCGGCAGCTGCTGGGCGATGTGGTACTCACTTTGCCCGGGGTGAAGGAGTCTAAAAGCTACGTCGTCATGGAGGAGGTCAAGGAAAGCTTTAGCTTGTATGTACCCGAATCCAGCGAGTTCGAGGAGCCCTAGCCCATGATGGATGACCAGGCGCTACTGCGCTATAGCCGCCAGATCATGCTCGACGAGATCGATATCGAGGGACAGCAGCGCCTGCTGGGCGCTCATGCGCTGATCATCGGCGCCGGCGGGCTCGGTTCGCCGGTAGCGCTCTACCTGGCGGCGGCGGGGGTGGGGCGTATCACCCTGGCCGACGCCGATGCGGTCGAGCTCTCCAATCTGCAGCGCCAGATTGCCCATCGACACGACAGTGTCGGCCAGAACAAGGCTGCCTCGGCCCGGGCGAGTATGCTCGCCGTGAACCCCACCTGCGAGGTAACCGCGCTCGAGCGCCACCTGGGCGAGGCTGAGCTAGAAACGCTTGCCGCCTCCGTGGATGTGGTACTCGACTGCACCGATCGTTTCTCCAGCCGCTACGCGATCAATGCCGCCTGTCAGGCCGCCGGCGTGGCGCTGGTATCCGGCGCGGCGATTCGCTTTTCCGGACAGCTGGCGGTTTTCGACCCGCGCGACGCCCAAAGCCCCTGCTATGCCTGCCTCTACCCGCCGGACGACAGCGGCGACGAGGCGTTGAGCTGTGCTGAAAGCGGCGTGGTAGCGCCGCTGGTCGGGCTTATCGGGACGTTTCAGGCGCTCGAGGCCGTGAAGCTATTAAGCGGCGCCGGGCAGGTGCACCGCGGGCTCTCCACCTTCGATGGGCTCGCCGGTCGCTGGCGCCACTTTCAGGTGCCGCGGGACCCCGAATGCCCGGTATGCTCTTCTGCCACGACGATCTCCCGTTCTTGACCCAGCGATAACAAAAGGGTACTCCCATGGCGAAATCCGCCGGCTCGAAGAGCTTAAGCCAAGCCAGGCGCGCCCAGCGCGCGCGCAAACAGCAAACCGTCAAACCCGCCTTTCAGGTGCCCCTGCTAGAGGAGGCGGCCAGGCCGACTGCGCAAGCGCTCATGCCGCTGAGCGACGCCCTGGCCGCCGCTCGCAAGGCGCTGAACGAGGCGCTCGAAGGTGGCGCCGAGCAAACGCCGGAGGCGCCGCTGCATGTGTTCGTCTCTGTCACCGACGGTACAAGGCGCGCCGCCGTGGTCAACGCCTGCGCGCCGACCCAGGCTACGCTCTGGCAGGCCCTCGAAAGCGCGCTCGCGGCGCACTACGCGCTCGACACCCCGGTGCGCTGGCTGCGCCTGGACTGGACCCGGACGCTGACCGCTCATACCTGGGAGAGCCTGGCCGCTGAGCTCAAGCGGCACAAGCGTAACTATTTTCGTCGTGGTATCGCGCTGGACCCTGACGTGAAGATGGCCTTCCTGGAGCAGGAGCTCAATGCCAACGCCATGCTCTATACCGGGAGCAAGGTGCCTCACGCCGAGCTCAACCAGGGCAATTTTCTACGCTATGCTCGCGAGCGCTTTGGCCGCGAGGTTGAGATAGCCTTCGAACCGAGCCAGCCGGTGTACACCTTCACGACCGAGTCGCTGCTCATCGAGCCTGACCAAACGCCCCGTCGCCTTTTGGGCTACACCGGCGGGAAAGAGGGCCGTTCTACCGGCCGGCGCCTCGTCGAACCCCTAACCCCGGACACCACCGGGGCGCTAATCGAGGACGCCAGCCAGTTTCTCGCCGCCCAGGTCGAGCCGAACGGGCGCTTTATTTACGGCCTTCATCCCTGTTTCGATCGACTGGTAGCCGGCTACAACACGCTGCGCCACGCCAGCAGTATTTACAGCATGCTCGAGGCCTGGGAAGTCACCCAAAGCGAGTCGCTCAAGCACGCCATCGACCGGGCGCTTGAGTACCTCACTACGCAGCTTTTGCAGCGCTTCGAGCATTTAGGCGAGCACGTTACGTATTTGCTGGAGGAGAACAGCGAGATCAAGCTGGGGGGCAGCGGGGTGACGCTGCTGGCGCTTTCAAAATACACCGAACTTACCGGCGATGAGCGCTACCTGGCGCTAATGGAAGAAGTGGCGCTGGGGATTCGCCAATTGCAGCTCGAAAATGGCGGCTTTAGCCACGTGCTCAACGCAGCCGATCTAAGCGTGAAAGATGATTTTAGAATCATCTACTACGATGGTGAGGCCGCGTTCGGCCTCATGCGTCTGTACGGCTTGACCCGGGATGAGCGCTGGCTTGCGGTGGTCGAGCGCGCCTTCGAGTACTTTATCGACCAAAAGCACTGGAAAGCCCACGATCACTGGCTTAGCTACTGCGTCAACGAGCTGACCCTTTACCGCCCAGAAGAGCGCTACTACCGCTTCGGACTACAAAACGTGGCCGGTTATCTGGACTTCGTGGAAGGGCGGATCACCACCTTTCCCACGCTTTTAGAGCTGATGATGGCGGCGCACAAGATGATTACGCGCCTGCAAAAAATACCTGAATATCATCATCTTTTAGCGCTGATCGACCTTAGGTACTTCTACCGGGCCCTTGAGAAACGCGCCCACTATCTGCTCAACGGCCACTTCTGGCCCGAGTACGCGATGTACTTCAAGAATCCGCAGCGCATCGTGGGCAGTTTCTTTATACGCCACCACAGCTTTCGCGTGCGTATCGACGATGTCGAGCACTACCTCTCCGGGTTCGTGGCCTATTTGCTGCACTATTTAAGCGGCGATTTTACCGCCCTGGAAAAAGGCCGGCCGGCCGAGGAAGAAGTGAATACCCGCCCGCCAGCCCCTTTCCCGCAGGCGGATAGCCCTTCTTTTATCAGTGAAGGTAACTGGACCAGCCAGGACGTGGCGGCGGCCAGCGAAGGGCGCTGGATAACAAGGCCGGGTTCCGTGCGCTGGCGTGCGACGGGGCTGAGCTTCAATATCAAAACGATGGCACCAGGCCATATGGTGGTCGTCAGAACGGATCAAAGGCCTCTGGGGATTCACGTCGATTTTCTCGATAAGCTGCCTTACAAGCCACAATTGCTGATCGCCCAGGCGCCTGTCGATAGGGCGGCGCTTGAGAAACACGCCATTCCCATTTATGAAGTAGCCGATACCGGCCAGGCGGTTCTGGATTTGGGAGGCTTCGCCCGGCAAAAACTCGCAGGCAAGGTGATTGGCGTTACGGGAAGCGCGGGTAAGACGACCGCTATCAACATGCTGCACCAGCTGCTTTCGCTTTGGGGAGAGACCGGCGCCACCCGCCATAGCGCCAACCTTCCCTATGGCATCGCCTGGACGCTGGCTTCCGTTCCCTGGCAGGCGCGCTTTCACGTCATCGAAATGGCCATTGGCCGTATGCGCCAGAACTCCGCGCTGGCGCGGCCGGATATAGCCGTGTTTCTCAATGCGGGGCCGGCTCACCTCGAATACCACGGAACAGTCGAGCAGGTAGCGCTTCGTAAAAGCCGTATATTTGAGGCAATGCGCCCCGGTGGCCAAGCGATCATCAATCGCGATATGGCGCAGTGGCCGGCGGTCCAGGCCGCTGCTCGCAAGCGTGCACTGAGTATCATTTCCTTTGGCTGCCACCCCGAGGCAACGATTCGCTGGGTCAATCCCGATGATTTACAAAAGCTCGAGATTACCTATTTGGACGAGCGGGTCAGTATCGACATGGCCGGGCGCGGCAGCCACTGGGCGATGAATATACTGGCGGCCTTTGGCGTGCTGATGGCGCTGGGGTTATCACCTCGTGAAGCGCTCCCTTTCGTTGGGCGGGTACTGCCGCCTCAAGGACGAGGCAGTCAGCGCCAGATTGCGTGGCAAGGCGGTGAGCTCTGCCTGCTAAACGACGCTTACAACGCAAACCCTCTCTCCATGAACGCCATGCTCTCCCAGGCTAGAAGTGTCCAGGCCCGGCGTAAGCATCTGGTGCTTGCGGATATGCTCGAACTGGGCGCGGATAGCCTCGCTTTGCACCAGGCACTAGTAGCGCCGATCATGGCCAGTGGCGCCGAGTCGGTATGGCTACTGGGCGAGCAAATGCAGACCCTATTACCTTATCTGACAGGACACATCGAGCGGGTGCAAGGCTTTGCGACCCGGCAGGCCCTTGTCGACGCGCTGGTGGCATCGCTCGAGCCTGGAGACTGGGTCGCTTTCAAGGGGTCCAACAAATTTGGCCTGAGCGATATCGCTCAAACCCTGGGCGACGAACAGGTACCATAAAAAAAGCCCGCAGGGAGCGCGGGCTGACGTCACGGTCTTTTACGTCAAAAGGGAAAAGAGGAGGGGGCCTGGCCCCCTCGCGGCTTAATTGCGAATCAGATAATCGAAGGCGCCCAGTGACGCCTTGGCGCCTTCACCCATGGCGATGACGATCTGCTTATAGGGCACGGTGGTGGCGTCGCCCGCGGCGAATACGCCGGGCACGGAGGTCATGCCGTGGGCATCGACGATGATCTCGCCGTGGGGCGTCATCTCGACCGGCGAGTCCTTAAGCCACTCGGTGTTCGGGACCAGGCCAATCTGTACGAAGATGCCTTCCAGCTCGAGGTTTTTGACCTCGTCGGTGTTGCGATCCTTATAGGTCAAACCGCTAACGCGGCTGCCGTCGCCGGTCACCTCGGTGGACTGGGCGTTCAGGATGATATCGACATTGGGCAGACTCTTGAGCTTTTTCTGCAGTACCGCGTCGGCGCGCATTTCGCCCATGAACTCGACCAGCGTCACATGGCCCACGATACCGGCCAGGTCGATGGCTGCTTCGACGCCGGAGTTGCCACCGCCGATGACCGCCACGCGCTTGCCTTTAAAGAGCGGACCGTCGCAGTGGGGGCAGTAGGCCACGCCCTTGTTGCGGTACTCCTGCTCGCCGGGCACGTTCATTTCGCGCCAGCGCGCGCCAGTGGCCAGCACCAGGGTTTTACTCTTGAGCGTCGCGCCGGACTCAAACGTTACTTCGTGCAGGCCGCCTTCGACCTCGGCCGCCTTGAGAGCGCTTGCCCGCTGAAGGTTCATGACGTCGACTTCGTAGTCGTTGACGTGCTGCTCAAGCGCTGCAACGAGCTTGGGCCCTTCGGTGTAGGAGACCGAGACGAAGTTCTCGATACCCAGGGTGTCGACGACCTGGCCGCCAAAGCGATCACCGGCAACGCCGGTATTGATGCCTTTGCGCGCCGAGTAGATCGCGGCGGAAGCACCGGCCGGGCCGCCGCCAATGATCAGTGAGTCGAAGGCGGCTTTCTCGCTGAGCTTTTTCGCATCGCGCTCGGCAGCACCCGTGTCCACCTTGGCCAGAATCTGCTCCAGGGTCATACGGCCTTGATCGAAAGGCTTGCCGTTCAAGTAGATGCTCGGCACTGACATGATCTCGCGTTCTTCGACTTCGTCCTGGAACAGCGCGCCGTCGATGGCCACGTGGCGCACGTTCGGGTTGAAGATCGCCATCAGGTTGAGGGCCTGCACCACGTCCGGGCAGTTCTGGCAGGAGAGCGAGTAGTAGGTCTCGAAAAGCATCTCGCCGTCGAGCGCCTTGATTTGGTCCAGTATGTCCTGGGAGGCCTTGGGCGGATGGCCGCCGACCTGCAGAAGAGCGAGCACCAGTGAGGTGAACTCATGGCCCATGGGAATACCGGCGAATACCACGCCGGACTCTTCACCCGGGCGGTTGATCGCAAACGACGGCGTACGTGCGTCCTGGCCGTCGGTTTTCAGGGTAATCTGGTTGCTCAGGCTTTTGATGTCTTCCAAAAGGCCCAGCAGTTCTTTTGACTTGTCACCGTCATCGAGGGACGCAACGAGCTCGAGCGGTTGAGTCACTTTTTCCAGGTAAGCTTTCAACTGACTTTTTAAATTGTCGTCCAACATGACAGCGGTTTCCTCGCAATCGGCGTGAATATGTCTCGACCGGCTCGAACATGCCAATGACTGGCTGAGCGCGGGAGAAGTGCGCAGGGTTAAAACGTACTTGAGGCGTTTCAAGGATTTGAAACGAGGCACCCGGGCAGTGCCCGGGTGCGGGGCCGATTCGTTACCCTTTATAAAAGCAGGTAGCGCGAATCAGCGAACGGCATTAGATCTTGCCGACAAGGTCCAGCGACGGCGCGAGGGTCTCTTCGCCTTCTTTCCACTTCGCCGGGCACACTTCGTTCGGGTTTTCACGAACGTACTGAGCCGCTTTGACCTTACGCAGCAACTCTTCAGCGTTACGGCCGATGTTGCCGGCGTTGATCTCGACGATTTGAACCTTACCGTCCGGGTCGATCACGAAGGTACCGCGCTCGGCCAGGCCGTCTTCTTCGATCAGTACTTCGAAGTTACGCGAAATTTTCAGCGTCGGATCCGCGATCATCGGGTACTGGAGCTTGCCGATGGTTTCGGAGCTGTCGTGCCACGCTTTGTGGGTAAAGTGGGTGTCGGTGGAAACGCTGTAGATCTCGACGCCCAGCTTCTTGAACGCTTCGTAGTTGTCGGCCAGATCACCAAGCTCGGTCGGGCATACGAAGGTGAAATCGGCCGGGTAGAAGAAGAAGATGGACCACTGGCCTTTCAGGTCGGCCTCTGTAACGTCAATGAATTCACCATTGAGGTAAGCGGTTGCCTTGAACGGTTTTACTTCGGCGTTGATCATGGACATTAGAAACGTCTCCGTATCGGATGGATGGTGACTTGAAAATGTAGGTGTCATACTAACGGCGAATGCTTGATAGCTAAAATTGAGAAAAGAAATTCGATCAATAGTTGTTAACTATTGGTTTCATTTCTTCTTCAATGCATGAACGACACTAAGCTAACGCGTAGGGCAAACGCCGTCATGGAAGGTAGGTGGGGCCAGTGACGCCTTAATGCAACAATTTTTTGGCCAGCCCTTGCGATAGGGGGCATAGCCGCGCAGAATTCGCAGCTTCCAAAAAATTGCCTGGCGGTTTTTAAGTGCTAATTTGAGTGTTGACGCCGAATTATGGGGTCAGCAACAAGCGTTCAACGCTGCATTCAGGGCAGGCGAGGGCGGCGGTACCCGGGCGGGTTCATTATTACTAATAGCGAGTACGAGGAGCAACTTGATGGGGAACATTCACAAACTCTCATTGGCCGTTACGGCTATCTCTTGTGTCGTAGCGGCTCAAGCCCATGCTGAAGAAGTAAGGGTTTATAACTGGTCCGATTATATCGCCCCGGAAACCCTCGAGAAGTTTACCGAACGTACCGGCATCGACATCACCTACGATGTCTACGACAGTAACGAAACCCTGGACGCCGCGCTGTTGGCCGGCCGCTCCGGCTACGACGTGGTCGTTCCCTCCTCGCACTTTTTCGCACGCCAGCGCCAGGCCGGCGTGTACCAGCCGCTCGATAAAGACGCGCTGCCCAATCTCGAGAACCTGAACGCCGATCTCATGGCGAACCTCGACGCCGTCGACCCGGAAAGCGGCTACATGGTCCCTTATATGTGGGGCACCAACGGTATCGGCTACAACGTCGACCGCGTACGGGAGATCCTTGGTGACGACGCGCCGACGGATAGCTGGGCGCTGCTGTTCGACCCCGAGATCACCGGCGCGCTCAATGATGCCGGCTGCGGCATTTCGATGCTGGATACCGGCGAAGAAATGCTGCCCGCGGCCATGGCCTACCTGGGGCTCGACCCGATCTCTGATGACACCGACAACCTGGACGCCGCCGGCGAGCTGATTGGCACCGTGCGCGACGACATCACCTATTTCCACTCCTCGCGCTACATTGCCGATCTGGCCAATGGTGATATCTGCGTGGCGGCGGGCTACTCCGGCGACGTCTTCCAGGCTGCCGAGCGCGCCGAGGAAGCGGGCCGCAACTTTGAAATCGGCTACGCCATTCCTAAAGAGGGCGCCGCGCTTTGGTTCGATGTCATGGCAATCCCCGCCGACGCGCCGAACGTGGAAAACGCTCACGCCTTCATCGACTTCATTCTCGACCCGGAAATCGCCGCCGAGATCACCGATTACGTCAGCTACGCCAACCCCAATGCCGCAGCAGACGCCTACCTGGACGAAGCGATTCTCAATGACCCGGCGATCTATCCAGAAGCCGAGGTCATGGAAAACCTTTACGTGGCCCGCGATATGCCCCAGGCGTTTCAGCGCGCCCGCACGCGTATCTGGAACCGCGTTAAATCCGGCCGTTAATTAGCGCCTACCGAGCGGCGGGCAGGGTTTTCCTGCCCGCTCTTTACCGTTTGGTGCCTGGCTTGCCAGGCCTCTGCATGGGAGTGGCGAATGGTCACTACGCCTTTGTCGAATGACCCTTCATCTTCTTCTGACGCGGCGCGCGCGCCGGGCAAAACGCCTCGCTTTGCCGAAGATATCGTACTGGAGGTCAAGCGCCTGAGTAAGCGCTTCGACGACGCACTGGCGGTCGACGACGTCAACCTGCAGGTCAAGCGTGGCGAGATTTTCGCGCTGTTGGGCGGCTCCGGTTCGGGTAAATCAACGCTTTTGCGCATGCTGGCGGGCTTCGAGACGCCCTCGGAGGGCAGCATTCTGCTCGGCGGTGAGGACATCACCGCGACCCCGCCGCATAAACGCTCGATCAATATGATGTTTCAGTCCTACGCGCTGTTTCCGCACATGAACGTCGCGCAGAACATCGCGTTTGGTTTGAAGCAGGACAAGCTCTCCAAAGCCGATATCGATGCCCGAGTGACGCAGATGTTGAAGCTCGTGCACATGGAGCGCTTTGCCAAGCGTAAGCCCCACCAGCTCTCCGGTGGCCAGCGCCAGCGGGTGGCGCTGGCGCGTTCGCTTGCCAAGCGTCCCAGGCTTTTGCTGCTCGATGAGCCCATGGGCGCTCTCGATAAAAAGCTGCGCACCGAGATGCAGCTCGAAGTGGTCGAGATCATCGAACAGGTCGGCGTGACCTGCATCATGGTCACCCACGATCAGGAAGAGGCGATGACCATGGCCGACCGGGTAGCGATCATGGCCGATGGCTGGATCGAACAGGTCGGATCACCCGTGGATATCTATGAAAGCCCGGCGAGTCGCATGGTGGCGGAGTTCGTGGGCACGGTGAACGTTTTCGAGGGCGAAATCGTGACGGATGCCGCCGATCACTGCACCATCGAATCCCCGGCGCTGTCGCGGCCGATCTACATCGACCACGGCATTACGACCCAGGCCGTAGACCGTCGCGTGTGGGCGGCGATTCGCCCCGAGAAGATCTGGCTTAGCCGCGAAAAGCCCGAGGGTGAGTACAACTGGGAGGCGGGCAAGGTCGATGACATCGCCTATTTGGGCGGCTACTCGCTCTACTACGTACGCACGTCGTCCGGGCAAATGATCAAGGCGAGCATGGCCAATACCGAGCGCCGCGGCGACCGACCCACTTGGGAAGACAGCGTTTACGTGTACTGGGAAGATCACAGCGCCATCGTGCTCAACCGTTAACGCGTGGCTTTAGGAGAGCGCCTTTGATGAAGCCGTTTGAGTTCGCGACACGTTTGAAGCGCCTGCAGCTTGGCCGCCGCGCGGTCATTGCGATGCCGCTTGTGTGGTTGACGCTGTTCTTTTTGCTGCCCTTTGCGCTGGTGCTGAAAATCAGCTTGGCCGAGTCGATGGTGGCCATCCCGCCTTACGGTCCTCTATTGGAGTACACCGACCAGACGCTGCATGTGTTCCTCAACCTGGGCAACTATCTGTTCTTGTTGTCCGATTCGCTCTACGTCGCGGCGTACTGGGGGTCGATCAAAACGGCGTTCATTTCGACGGTGGCGTGTTTGCTGCTGGGCTACCCGATGGCCTACGCCATGGCGCGGGCGCCAAAACACTGGCAGCTGGTGTTGCTGCTGCTGGTCATGCTGCCCTCTTGGACCTCGTTTTTGATTCGGGTTTACGCCTGGATGGGCATTTTGAGTAACAGCGGGCTAATCAATAACTTCTTGATGGGCATGGGGATCATCGAGTCGCCGCTGCGCATGATGAATACCCAGTTCGCCGTGGTCATCGGCATCGTCTATGCCTATCTGCCTTTCATGGTGCTGCCGCTTTACGCCCACCTGACCCGGCTCGATAATTCGCTGCTAGAGGCGGCGTCGGATCTGGGCTCGCGCAAGCTCAACACCTTTTTCAAGGTGACGCTGCCACTCTCCATGGGAGGGATCATCGCGGGCTCCATGCTGGTCTTCATCCCCGCCGTGGGCGAGTTCGTGATCCCGGAGCTTTTGGGCGGGCCGGATACGCTAATGATCGGCAAGGTGCTCTGGGAGGAGTTCTTCCTCAACCGTGATTGGCCGGTCGCCTCGGCGCTTGCCATGGTGATGCTGCTATTGCTGCTCATCCCCATCGTCTGGTTTCACCGTTATCAGTCCCGGGAGCTTGAAGAATGAGCCTGAAACCGCGCTGGCCTTCGTTTACGACCGTCATGTTGATCGTCGGGCTCGTGTTTCTCTACCTGCCGATGCTGGTGCTGGTGGTCTACTCCTTCAACGCCTCGCGGCTGGTCACCGTATGGGCCGGGTTTTCTACCCAGTGGTACGGCGCGCTGTTTCGCGATCGTCAGATTCTCGCCGCCGTGTGGACCAGTCTCGAAATCGCCTTTTTCGCCGCCAGCATGGCGGTATGTCTGGGCACCGTGGCGGCGTTCGTGATGACCCGCTACGCGCGCTTTCGCGGCAAGACCGCGCTTTCGAGCATGGTGACCGCACCGCTGGTCATGCCCGAGGTGATCACCGGGCTTTCGCTTTTGCTATTGTTCGTGCAGATGGCGCAGTTGATTGGCTGGCCGGCGGATCGTGGCATGGCCACGATCTGGATTGCGCATACGACGTTCTGTAGCGCCTACGTGGCGGTAGTGGTGGCCGCCAGGCTTCGTGAAATGGACCGCTCCATTGAAGAGGCGGCGATGGATTTGGGCTCGCCGCCGCTGAAAACCTTTTTCTTTATCACCCTGCCGGTGATCTCCACGGCGCTGTTGGCCGGGTGGCTTTTGGCCTTTACGCTGTCGCTGGATGACCTGGTGATCGCCAGTTTCGTTTCCGGGCCTGGGGCGAATACGCTGCCGATGGTGGTGTTCTCGTCGGTGCGGTTGGGGGTTTCGCCCAAGATCAACGCGCTGGCCACGCTGATTATCCTGATCGTCTCGCTGGCGACGCTGGCGGCCTGGTTTGTGATGCGTCGAAGCGAAAAGCGCCGCCGGGCGCTGCTGCAGCGGGCCGATCGAGGCGAGTAGTCTAGAGCACGTCGTCGTCGCGACCAGTGGTGATCGCTTCGATGTCGCCGGTCATGGGGGAAAGCAGCACCTGTACCTGAATCGGCGCGCAGCAGCGGTGACAGTCCTCCCAGGTCGTGTGGCTTCCCTGGGAGGTGTCGATGACGAAAGTGAGCGGCGTGGCGCAGTAGGGGCAGTCGAAATCGTGCTCGATGAGCGCGTCTTCGTCCATGTCGAACTCCTTGTTTAAAATGCTATGGGAATGAAAGGCCAAAGGGTCGATCAATTAGGGCCGATAAACCAGGACCGCTCAAGTGTAGCAGAGCCCGGGGGCGCGCCGCAGGCGTGAATCAGGTAGGATAGTGTGCGGTTTTTTCGATCAATCAAGTGAGAGAACGATGATGAAACGTTACATGGCAGTTGCGGCCGCACTGGCCCTCCCGATGGTTGCTCTGGCCGATACCCCGAACGTCGAGCCGGGCGAGTGGGAATTCGTCAGCGTCACCCGCATTAGCGGCGAGATGGATATTCCCGATCAAACCGAAACCGAGCATCAATGCATTACCCAGGAAGAGCTCGATAGCGCCGAGTTCGGCTTGATCGAAGAAGAGCAGGGCTGCGAGCTCATTAGCCAGGACATGAACGCCGATGGCATCTCTTACAGCATGGCGTGTAGCGCCGATGGCGGCCAAGCGACCATCGACGGCGAAATGAGCTTCATGGGCGAGCAGATCGACGGCACGGTCACCATCCTGACCGAGTCGCCGATGGGTGAGCTCACCATGGACACCGTGATCGAAGGCGAGCGCGTTGGCGACTGCTAAAACGCCGCCTGGTTAAGAAAAGGCGCCTGCGGGCGCCTTTTTTGTGGCGGGGGAAAAGGGTTTAGAGGTCTTTAAAGGCGCTTAACGGCTTTCATCGCCTGTTGCCATCTCCGCCTCCAAACGGCGTTTGACCGCGTTGGGCGAGCCGGTGTGACGGGCGAGCAGGTCGTAGGCCACCGGCACGACCAACAGCGTAAAGACCGTGGCCGCGCCGACCCCGGCCATGACCACGGTGCCGATCACCAGGCGTGATTCGGCGCCCGGGCCGCTCGAGAGAATCAGCGGTACCGCGCCTGCCATGGTGGTGATCGCGGTCATCAAAATGGGGCGCAGCCGGGTCACCGAGGCCTCGATGAGTGCCTCGCGAAACGCCACGCCCTCGTCGCGCAATTGGTTGGCGAACTCGACGATCAAAATACCGTTCTTTGCCGCCAGGCCGATCAACAATACAAGCCCCACTTGGCTGTAGATGTTCAGCGACTGGCCACTGAGCAAAAGCGCCAGCAGCGCACCGCTCATGGCAAGCGGTACGGTCAACATGATCACGAAGGGGTGGATCAGGCTCTCGAACTGCGCCGCCAGCACCAGAAAGACCACCACCGCGCCCAGGATCAGCAAAAAAGCCGTTGCGCCGCTCGCTTCCTGGAAATCTCGCGAGGGGCCGGCCAGATTGGTCTGGGCGGCCTCGGGCAGCAGCTCATCGGCACTTTGCTGCAGGTACTCGAGCGCCTCGCCCAGGGTATAGCCGTCCGCCAGGTTCGCCTCGAGAGTGATCGAGCGGACACGGTCGAAGCGATTCAGCGTGCTGGCGCCGGCGAAGTCGGAAAGCGTCACCAGACTCGAGAGCGGGATCAGCGCGCCGCTTCGCGCCGATCGCACCTGGATGTTGTCCAGCGCCCGTGGGCTATTCTGGCGCGCGCGGTCGCCTTCGACGATCACATCGTACTCCTCGCCGTCGTCGACATAGCGGGTCACGTTACGTCCGCCCAGCAGCACCTCCAGCGTGCGGCCGATCTCGCTGACCGTCACGCCAAGCGCGGCGGCCCGGTTGTAGTCGATCTCTACGCGAAGCTGGGGCTGGGTTTCATCGTAGTTGCTCTCGAGCGCGGTCAGGCGCGGATTATCGCGCCGGACGTGGTCGATCAGCACGTCGCGCCAGCGGGCGATCTCTTCATAAGAGCCGCCGCCGAGCACGAACTGAACCGGTTTTTGAGTGCGCTGGCCAAACCCCTGACGCATCACCGGAAACGCCTGCACGCCGGGTAGGGTAGAGAGCGTGGCGCGCACCTCGTCCATGACCTCCCAGGCGCTGCGCCGCTCGCCCCAGCTCGCCATGTCGATAATCAAAAAACCGCTGTTGAAGTTTTCGATATTGCCGAAGCCGCGCGGCGCGCGGACCACTACGCGTTCGAACTCGCCGCTGTCCAGAAAGGAGTCGAGGCGCGCCTCGACTTCGTCCATATAGTCCATCATGTACTCGAACGTGGCGCCCTCGGGGCCGTTGACCAGCACGATGAAGTTGCCCCGATCCTCCTGGGGTGTGTATTCGGTGGGCAAATGCGCCGCCAGCCAGCCGGTAGCGGCGATCAGCAGCGCGAACAGCGCGACCACCAGCCAGCGCAGGCGAAGCGTCGTTTCCAGCACGCGCCGATAAAGGCGCTGGGTGAGGTTCAAAAGCCACTGCACTGCACGCCCCACGCGGCTATCGTGCATACCGGGTTTGAGAATTTTCGAGGCCATCATGGGGGTAAGCGTGAGCGCCAGCAGCGTGGAGAACACCACCGCAGCGGCCATGGTCAAGGCGAACTCGGAAAATAGCCGCCCGATATCGCCCTGCAGCATACTCAGCGGAACGAACACCGCCACCAACACAAGCGTCGTGGCGATGACCGCAAAGCCGATCTGGCGGGTACCACGGTACGCTGCCACCAAAGGTGTCTCGCCGTACTCGAACATGCGCCGGTTGATGTTTTCGAGCACGACGATGGCGTCATCGACGATCAGGCCAATGGCCAGCACCAGTGCCAGTAGCGTCAACAGGTTGATCGAGAAGTTCATCGCCGCAAGCGCGGTGAAGGCGCCGATCACCGCAATGGGTACCGTGACCGCGGGTACCAGGGTGGTGCGCAGATTCCCCAAAAAGAGAAAGATCACGATCACCACCAGGCCCATGGCGATAAAGAGCGTCGAGACCACCTGGTCAATGGCGCCGGAGACGAACAGTGAAGCGTCGTAGTTGAGGGAGAGCTCCATCCCCTCGGGCAGGGTTTGCTGGAGGCGCTGCATTTCGTCCTGCACGGCCTCGGAAAGGGCCAGCACGTTGGCGGTGGACTGCATGATGATCCCAAGCCCCACCATGGGCACGCCATTGGCGCGAAACACCGAACGGTCTTCGACCGAGCCCACTTCGACCCGGGCGACATCGGCCAGGCGCACCAGATAACCACTTTCGCCCTGGGCGAGGGCCAGGCGTTTGAAGTCATCGGCGGTCGCGAAGGCTCTAGGTAAGCGGACGATGAACTGACGGTCCGCGGACTCGATCGAGCCCGCCGGAAGCTCGACGTTCTCGGCGCGCAGGGCGTCTTCGATATCGCCGACGGTCAGGCCCCGGGCGGCCAGGGCGTTGCGGTCGAGCCAGACACGCATGGCGTAATCGCGACCGCCGCCCAAGCGCACTCGGGCAACCCCGGGCTGCACCGAGAGGCTGTCCGCCAGGTAGCGGTTGGCGTAGTCGGTAAGCTCGGTGATCGAGTAGTTCGCCCCGGAGAGGCTTAGCCAGACGACGATCTCTTCGCTGCTGTCGGCCTTGGTGACCTCCGGATTGTCGGCGTCGTCCGGCAGGTTGCGCAGCGCCCCGGAGATGCGGTCGCGAATATCGTTGGCCGCCGCGTCGATATCCATGGTGATCGCGAACTCGATCTCGATGCGCGACCGGCCATCTTCACTTCGCGAGGTAATCAGCTCGATCCCTTCGACGCCGGCAATGCGATCCTCGAGAATTTGGGTAATGCGCGTTTCCACTACATTGGCCGAGGCGCCGGGGTAGCGGGTGTCGATACTCACGATCGGCGGGTCGACGGTAGGATACTCCTGCAGCGGCAGCCGGTTGAGCGCCAGTACGCCAAAGGCGATGATCAGCGCGGCGATCACCATGGCAAGGACCGGGCGCTGAACCGAGATATCCGATAGGCGCATTAGCGATCCGCCTCCAGCAGCGTACGAATGCTGGTCTCGTCGTCGACGACGCCGAGCAGGCGCACCTCGAGCCCGTCCCGGGCTAGCTGGAGGCCGTGCACCACGATCAAGTCATCGGCGTTTAAACCCTCCAGAATCTCCACCTCGCCGTAGCGGCGCTCGCCAATCATGACCTGGCGCTGCTCCAGCCGGTAACCGTCATCCGTCTGGTGAATCAGCATCACGTAGTGGCGGTCGCCGCTTGGCTCGAGCGCCGCCTCGGGGATCACGACGGCCTCCCGCAGGCGCTGGCGAACGGTGACTTCCATGAGCATGCCTGGGCGCAGGCGCAGGTCCGGGTTTTCCAGACGCGCGCGGACCTCGACACTGCGGGTGGCCGGGTCGATGCGCGTGCCGATACTGGCGATCTCGCCGCTGAACACGTCGTCGGGGTAGGCCGCGGTGGTGGCGCTAAGGGTAAGTCCCGTAGAGAGGCGCCCAAGAAACACCTCGGGCACGCTGAAATCGAGCTTCATGATATCGAGCTTGTCGAGGGTGACGAGCTCGGTCCCCGGGGTGACCAGTGCGCCAACACTGATAGTACGCAAGCCGACCCGACCGCTGAACGGGGCGTGCAGGCGGTAGTTGGTAAGCTGCGCTTCGATGGCCTGGGCCTGGGCGCGGGCCTGATCGAGCCGAGCCTGGTTGTCTTCGACATCCGCGCGGGCGGCCAGGTTACGGTTTTGCAACTGGGTGGCCCGGGTGAGGGCGTTACCGCGCTCGGCGCTCAGCGCCTGGGCGGCGCGTAAAAGCGCTTGCTCCTCTGAGTCCTCCAGGCGGATCAAAAGCCGCCCGCGCTCGACCTGCTCGCCGTCCTCGAAATTGATCTCGGCCACGGTATCGGTGACCGTTGCCGAAAGCGTCACGCTTTCGTCGGCGCTCAGTGTTCCCAGCGCCTCGAGCGGGTCCGACCAGGTGCTCGCTTGGGCATGGCTTCCAATCACGCTTGGCAACGGCTGGGCAAACGCCAAGGGGGCGTGGGCAATCAATAACAGACCGGTCAGTAGCAGTCCCGTTAGCCATAGTCCTGGCGGGCGTTTTAAAACATGCATGAAATTCTCGGTCATTGGCCGTCTCGAGGGGCGCGAGCTAAAGGCGCAGGGTCATTCAAGGCGGCGTTTAATGCAACGCCGCCGGCGCGGTTTCAAGTGTTCGGCCTGGAGCAACATCACGCGCATTATCCCTTAAAGAAAATAACCGCTTTATAGCTGATAGAATAGTCGGCTTTCTGTTTGTTCGAGGTTACCGGGTATGGTGTTTGATGTCGTGATCATTGGCGCGGGCGCTGCGGGGTTGATGTGCGCCGCCCAAGCGGGCTACGCGGGCAAACGCGTGCTGGTGCTCGACCACGCCAATAAAGCGGGCAAGAAGATCCTCATGTCCGGCGGTGGGCGCTGCAATTTTACCAACCTGGACACCGCGGCTGGCCATTTTTATTCGCAAAACCCTTATTTTTGTATTTCGGCGCTGAAGCGTTACCGTCCAGAGCACTTCGTCGAACTCGTCGAACGCCACGGCCTCGAGTACGTGGAAAAGGCGCCGGGCCAGCTTTTTTGCGCCGACTCCGCCAAGGAGATGGTGCGTTTGCTGCTGACCGAGTGCGAATGGGCTGGCGCCGAGGTATCGCTCAATACTCAAATCACCGGCGTTGAGCGCGCCGGTGAAGGGATGCGTCTTGAAACGTCCCGCGGGCGAATCGACGCGGGTACGTTGGTCGTGGCGACCGGCGGGCTTTCGATTCCCACGCTCGGCGCCAGCGGCTTTGGCTACGATATCGCCCGTCAGTTTGGCCTGGAGGTGCTGCCCACACGCCCCGGGCTTGTGCCGCTGACCTTGAGCGATACCTGGAAAGAGCGCGCCAGCGCGCTGTCCGGACTGAGCGTACCGGTAGCGGTAACCTCACAAGATCACCGCTTCGAAGAGCCAATGCTGTTTACCCACCGGGGCCTTTCGGGGCCGTCGATCCTGCAAATATCCAGCGTTTGGGAACCTGGCGAGGCGCTGGAGATCGACCTCCTGCCCGGGGAGCAGGCCAGCGCTCTTTTGCTGGAGGCGCGCGGGGCGACCCCTAAACGACTGCTCTCTACCTGGCTTGGCGAGCGCTTACCCAAGCGTCTTGCCCAGGCGATGATCGAGTGGTACCCCGAGGCGCAGAGCCAAAAGCCGCTGGCGCAGTACTCCAACGAAGCGCTACAAGAGTGGGCCGAGCGCATCAATCACTGGACGCTCAAGCCTTCCGGCACCGAAGGCTGGCGCACCGCCGAGGTCACCATGGGTGGGGTCAGCACTGAGGCCATCTCGTCGAAAACCTTCGAGGTGAAAGACCTTCCACAGCTGCGCTTTATCGGCGAGGTACTGGACGTGACGGGTAGGCTCGGGGGGTATAATTTTCAGTGGGCCTGGGCGAGCGGGGTGGCCTGCGCCCAAGCACTTTAAAACGCTTTCAAATAAAAAACGTGCGCCAGGGCGCACGTTTTTTTAGCCAGGATACAAGTTCGAAGGCCAGGCTTAGGTCGCGATTTTGGCCAGCAGCTTGAACTTGCGAAACAGCATATAGCCCGCCAGTGCCTTGCGACCTGCCGCCATCGCGCCGCCGGGGTGGCGAATGAGCCGCCAGGCTGCAATACCACCGACTGCATAGAGCGGAAGGCGAAAGCTTTTCAGGCTGTTCTCAAGCGGTGCGGCCGCGTTCAAAAGAAAGTCGCTCTCGACCAGAATATCGACGCGCTGCTGTTCAAGCTCAGCCAGAAGTGCTGCCTTGCGCTCAGCGCGGCTCGGCTTAGCGTTGGTCGTCTGGTTGGTCATGTTGATTGGCCTCCAGTAGCGCTCGATCCGCCGACAGCTGCTTAAGCGTCTCTTTTAAAAGCGTATGGCTTTTTGCCTGTCGAATGGCAACCAGCGCAAACACCAGGCTCAAAAAGATGAGCACGCCGGCACTAAAGACAATCGCCGTAATGCGGTAGGTATCCCAAAACAGAATAATGACCAGCGCGGTAAGCGTGGCCACTCCCAGCAACAGCAGCAGAAGGCTTGCACCCGCCAGCAAAAAAAGCACCAGTATGCGCGCGCGTTCCTCTTCAAGCTCTAAAACCGCCAAACGCAGGCGAGTTTCACTATTGGCAACCAGTGAACCTATCAGGCGTTTGACGGCAGAGAATACGCGTTGGGTTGGACCCAAGGCCATTAGCGACGACCGAGCAGCAGTCCAGCTACCAGACCCGCAGCGGCGCCAATGCCCATGCTGGTCCAGGGGTTGTCGCGCACGTAACGGTCGCAGCAATCAACCTGATTGGAGAGGGATTCGCGAGTATCTTCGTAGATGTTTTCACCAGCGGTTTCAAGACGCGAGCGGGTCTCTTTCAAGCGGCGCTCGGCGCGTTCGCGCAGGCCGCGCATCTCACCACTGGCATCCTTGGAGGTCGCATTGACCAGCTCTTCGACGGTTTCGCTTAGGTAGCGAAGGTCGTTTTTAAGTTGGTCGGCACGTTTGGAGCTGTCTGAATTACGCTTGGCCATGATGTCTTCCTTTGACGGGTTAATGAAACGCTGACTGCTATCAGCATAGCAGCCATTATCGAATAGACAACCTCGCCACTTTATCGGTTCAGGCCGGTGGCGCTGAACAGCGGGTTGAGGCTGAAACCGAGGCTCAGGCGGTGTACGCGGTTGTCGTAGTCGATCATGCTTTCGCCGTACCCGTAGTAGTACTGCAGGTGCGCACGAAGATTGGTGAACGCCGGCCAGCTATAGTCCACCTGCGCGCCGTAATGGTCGGCGGAAGGGTTGCCGCGTAGCTGGGTCGCTAATTCGTGGTTGCCGTCCAGGCGTTTGGCCAGGCGAATGTCGCCGTAGCCCATGTAGCGATCGATGTCCGGGTTGTCGTCACTCCCCTCGGATTCCGGCACGCGCCAGTGAGGGGCCAGAGTAAGGGCCCAGTCGCCGCGCTGGAACGTGCTCTCCAGATAGACCCGATTCCAGCTACGCGACAGCGGGTCGGAGCGCCCGTTGGACTGGTGATTGAACGACACCCGGTTGCGCGTGTTGACCCAGCCAAGCGCACTCCAGGCATTGTCGAAATCGATGAAGATTTCCGGCTCGTAGTTGGTCTCCCGGAACGGGGAGGAGGCATCGGTATTATACGCCTGCCACCAGCTGCGCTGGGTGTAGCCGAAATAGACGTCACCCACGTTGCCAAAAAGATCCTCGACCAGATTGAACTTGGCGCTGAACTGGAACTTGACCTCGATGTCGTCGGGACCGTTTTCATCGGTGATCTCGCGAAATCTCGGGGCGTCGGTGCTGCCGTTATAACTCACCGGGAAAATATAGTTCGTACGGTGCGTGGTGATCGCGAACGGGTTACGGGTAGACTCCTGCTCGAGCTGGCGGCGCTCGTTCAAGTCTTCGAGGGCGACCTCTTCGGGCAGCGGTTCAGGCTCGAGCCCGGCGGCGCTTTCCGTCGGTGCCTCTATTTGTTGTAGCTGCTGGTGTAGCTGATAAAGCTCGGTATTTAACGCGCGAATACGAGCCTCGATCTCTTCTTGTGTTTCTGCCAGAGCGCTATTGGCGAGCGGGGCCGTACCCGCAAACACGAAGAGGGCTGCTAATAACCGGTGTCGGGTGACCATGAGTGAGGCTCGCGATATGGGAAAAGAGAGTTAACAGGGCTTTCTATACAGCCTTGGCGTTTAAGTCAACTACTCGTGATTGCGAAAGTGGCGATTACCCAGGACAATGCCCCCTTGACCGCCCTCCGGGCGGGGCGATTATGTCAGCGAGGCATGCATAACGTGGTGAAATGCGCGGTGAGAGTATGGGTGTTTTGCGGCGCGCTACTGGCGCTTTTACTCCTCGTAGGGGCGCCGGGGGCTATGGCCGTCGAGGTGGAGGGCGTGCCTGCCCGAGAAGAGCTCGACGAGCGGCTGAGTGCGATCGAAGAGTCCGAAGGCGAGCCGAGCGAGCAGCAACAAAGTGAGATGCAGGCGCTCGAGGCGGCGCTGGATGCCTACGAACGGTTGGGCGCGATGGAAGAGCGCTTGGCCACGCTCGAACAGCGTATGGAGGAGTCGCCGGCGGCGCTGCTTCGCCTGGAACGTGAGCTCAACGAGGTCGAACAGGCCAGCCAGCAGCTCAACGCCGGTGATCTAAGCGATATGGCGCTTTCAAATCTGGAAAGCCGCCAGGCCGACGCGGTGGTCGCGCTGCAGCAATTGCAAGGCCAGTTGGCGGATGCCAACTCGCAACTGCTGGCGGCGCAAACGCTGCCCGAGCGTGCCCAACAGGCTATTTCCAATGCGATCCAGCGTAGCGAGCGGTTGCGCCGGGAAGTGGACGACCGCGAAGCCCTGCTCGCCGACCGCCAGCTTTCGGCGCAAAACGATGCCAATCTGATCCAGCTCCGCCTGAATCGTACGGTGGCCGAGCGTGAAATGAGCCTCAATCAGCGCGAGCTCAGCGCCAATAGCCGCCTGCGCGAGCTGGCCCAGCGTCGCCGCGACTTGCTCTCGCTGCAAATCGACGAACAGGAGCAGCAGCTCAACTTGCTCCAGGGCGTGATCGACCGCCAGCGCCGGCTGCAGTCGGAACAGGCCATTGCCGACGCCGCTCGGGAGGACCCGCTGGTGGCCGAAGGTCACCCGGTGGTACTACGTGCCCAGCAGGTCAATCAGGATCTGAGTCTGGAACTTTTGCGCGCCACCGACCGCTCCAACGGTATCGTACGCGAAAATATCGAAGCCCAGCGTCAGCTCGACCACGTCCGCCAGCTCCAGCGAAGCCTCAACGAGCAGCTCGACGCCATTCGCGGCAGTCAGCTTCTGTCGCGCATTCTGGTCGAGCAGCGCCAGTCCCTGCCCGTGATCGCGCCGCGCCACGACCTGCAGGATGAAATCGCCGATCTACGTCTGAAACAGTTCGATCTGGTCCGCCAGCGCGACCAGCTTCGCCAGGGCGAGCGGCTGGCCAATCAGCGTTTGGAAGAGGCCGGGGTCGAAGTGACGGAGGGGCTGGTCGATTCGCTCTCGCGGCTCTACCAGTCGCGCCGCGAGCTCGTCGACCAGCTCGAGCAGACCTACGGCGGGCTTTTGAGCGCGGCCATCGAGCTTCAGCTCAATCAGCAGCAGCTTCTGGAGATCTCTCGTAACCTGCGCACCACCATCGACGAGCAGCTTTTTTGGGTGGCCAGCAGCCGCCCGCTGGATGTCGCCTGGCTTAGGCAGTTGCCGCAGAACCTGCGTATCGAATGGCGCGAAGGCGAATGGCGAAACCTTTTGCCGACCCGCTGGGAAGGCCTCTCCTGGGAGGTGCTGGTCGGGGCGCCGCTCGTTTTGATCAGCTTTTTGCTGATGGGCCTTCGAGCGCGCATCAAGGCGGGGCTAACGCGCATCCATTCGCAAATCGGCCGGCTCAAAAGCGACACTCAGGGGCACACGCCCCGGGCGGTTTTACTCAATGCGCTACTGGCGATCCCCGGGCCGCTGGTATTGGCCGGAGTGGGGGTCGGGCTAAGGACCGGTGAAGGGCCGGCCTCGCAGAGTCTGGCGCTGGCGTTTTTACAGCTGTCGCTTAGCTGGGGGGCGATTGCCTGGGGGCGGCGACTGCTGGTGCCCGACGGCGTGGCCGAGCGCCACTTTACCTGGTCGGCGGGTTACGGTGCCAAGCTACGCCAGCTACTCGGCGGGCTCGGAATTACGCTGTCACTGGTCGTGGTGATCGCCACGCTCTCCGCTCCCATGCAAACGCCGCTCGCCCAGCGCCCGCTGGCGCTGGGGCTTTTCTTCGTGTCGCTTGCCGCCATGAGCTGGTGGCTGGCGAAGTTGATTCTCGCCCACGTGCCGTTTTTCGGCGTGCGGCTTTTCAGGTTGCTTTTGGGTCTGGGGATCGCCGCCGTACCGCTGGTGCTGTTTAGTCTGGTCGCCTGGGGGTTTGAATACACCGCCCTTCGCCTGGTGGGGCGTTTTGCCATGACGCTCTATATCCTGGGGCTTTGGATCATCGTCGAGGCCACGGTGGTGCGAAGTCTCGCCGTGGCGGCCAGGCGGCTGGCTTATCGCCGGGCCCTGGCAAGGCGCCGGGCCCAGGTACAGGAGGGCGCCGAAGGCGGACTCGAAGTGGTCGAGGAGCCGCCGCTGGATATGGAGCAGATCAATAGCCAGTCGCTACGGCTTTCCAAACTGATTCTTTTGATCGGCTTTACCACGCTTTTGTACCTGGTATGGTCGGATCTGCTCACCGTGCTGGGCTACCTGGACCAGGTCTCGATCTGGGACGCTGAAGACGGCGACCTGGTCGGCAATACGCTCTCGATCAGCGATGTGTTCACGGCGCTTTTGGTCGTGGCGGTAACGATCATCATGGCCAGCAACCTGCCGGGGCTTTTGGAAGTTTCGGTATTGTCGCGGCTATCGCTCAAGCAGGGCAGCGCCTACGCGATCACCTCGCTTTTGTCCTACACCATCGTGGGTACCGGCGTGGTCATGGCGCTAGCGACCCTCGGCGTTTCCTGGGACAAGCTTCAGTGGTTGGTGGCCGCGCTCAGCGTGGGGTTGGGCTTTGGCCTGCAGGAGATATTCGCCAACTTCATCTCGGGGCTGATCATCTTGTTCGAGCGACCGATTCGTATTGGCGACACCATCACCCTTGGCAACCTGCACGGCACCGTGAGCCGGATACGTATTCGCGCCACGACGGTCACCGATTTCGACCGTAAAGAGATCATCATCCCCAATAAAACCTTCGTGACCGACCAACTGATTAACTGGTCGCTGTCGGATAACGTCACCCGGGTGGTGCTCACATTTGGGGTATCCCACGGTTCGGATCTCGAGCGCGTCCATACTCTGCTGCGCCAGGCCGCCGACGAGAATGCCCGGGTGCTGGTCGACCCGGAGCCCCAGGTGTTTTGTGTCAGCTACGGACCGCACAGCCTCAACTTCGAGTTGCGTATCTTCGTCAACGATCTGCTGGATCGCCTTTTCGCCGCCGATGAAATCAACTGCCGGGTGGACGCGCTCTTGCGCGAGGCGGGTATCCGCGTGGCCTTCGAGCAGATGGATGTTTGGCTTCACCGCGACGAGTCCGAGCCGGTCAAGGTGCAGTCCGCGCAGCAGTTGCCCCCGGCCTCGCTAAGCTAACTCAGGCCCGTGTGGCCAGTAGCAAAAATTCCCGATTGCCGTCACCGCCGATAATCGGGCTCTCCTGCCAGTGGGTTACCTTCATTTCATGCTCACCACAGCAATCAAGCACGCGGGCTTTGACCTCGGCAAAGCGATTGGCGTCGTGTACCACGCCCCGCTTGTCGAGCGCGCCGGGGTCGAGCTCGAACTGCGGCTTCACCAGTGACAAAAGCCGCCCGCCAGGCGGGAGTAGCGCGGCGAACTCGGGAATGATCAGCGTTTGGGAAATAAACGAGACGTCCATTACCGCGATATCGACCGGGTGCTGTTCGAGGGCGCCCAAAAGCGCCTCACAGCGGCTCATGGCCCGCGCGTTCAGCCCTTCCAGGCAGGTGACACGGCTATCTTCGCGAAGGGGCGGGGCGAGTTGGCCGTGGCCGACTTCCACGCCGATCACGTGGCGGGCGCCAAAGCGCAGGGCGCAGTCGGTGAAGCCACCGGTGGACTGGCCAATATCGAGCGCGTTCAGCCCGTCCAGGCGCATATCCAGCGCGTGGAGCACGCCTTCGAGCTTCAAACCGGCCCGGGAGACGTAGCGCTCCTCCGGGGCGTCGCTGATGAGAAACGTAGTGTCCGACGGCCATTTTTCCGAGGCTCGGGTAAGGGGCGTGCCGTCTTCAAGGCGTACGCGGCCGTTGCGGATCAGGCGCTGGGCGCGAGTACGAGAGCTGGCAAGCCCCAGGCTTGCCAGTAGTTGGTCGAGTCGTGTCATGTCGAAAGGGTTAGCAGGGTGAGTGGGGCGGGTGGCTGGCCTGAAGTTTGATGGCGGGCAGGCGCGCGGCCCCCCAGCTGCGGTGCAGGTAGCCTTCCACGCGTTCGAGCTCGTCGCTGGGTACCGTCGCCGGCTCGCCGCGCTCCAAGGGGTCGTGGTGATAAATATAAAGCCGGGAGGTGAACTGATCGAAGGGCAGCGAGGCCTCGCCGAAGCGCTCGCCAAAACCGGCGGTGCTGACCTTCACGCCGTCGCCCCAATCCTGGCCGCTGTCGTTATTGGGGTTGAAAAAGTAGACGCGCATGGCGTCCGTCGGGTCGAGGGAGGTGCGCAGAATGGTAATGGCGTGCCAGCCAATGAAGCGCCCGGCGCTGTCGGTGACGGCGATGCCCGCGGGCTGCGGGTGAATCAGCGGTTGGTTGCCGTTATAAAACGGATGATAGCTTGCGTAAAAGTGGCGAATGAAGGCGTCCACGTCGCAAAGCTTGCCGCTCAGGACATCGACGTTGATACGAAAACCACGCCCGGACCACCAGCCGTGAAACTCCGGGTTGACCCAGCGGTGCGGGTCGCCTTCGCGGCCAATGCAGCGCCGCCCCATTTCGGCGTAGATACGGTCCAGGTGCGGCACCACGATCAGCGAGACCGGGTCGAGATCCATGGGGAGCGTCGTGGCTACCCCGGATACGCTCTCTTTCGAGGAGATCGGCTGGCCTTCGAAGTGCATGATGATCTCGTCGTCCCGGGTCGCCCAAGCGACCATTTGTAGCAGGTAGTCCGGGTCGTTGTAGGCCCACATCGAAAGCGCGCGGGCGGATTGGCAGGTCGGGTTGTTACCCTGACCCACCCCCAGCGGCAGCCCCAGCAAACAGAGCACGCCCTCCATAAGTCGGGCGTTCGGGCTGACCGTATCGCCATACGTGTTGCTCAACCGCGCCTTGGCCCACTCGGAAAGCGCTAGATTGAGCTGGCGCCACATGGCGGGCGCCACCGGGGGCTGGTAGAGAATGCCGCGCTCGAGCATCAGCGCCAGGCCGTACACTGCCTGGGCCGTGGCGGGGTGGACACTTTCTCGAATCAAACCGTGCACCAGCTCGCGATAGCACAGCATGCAATCGCGCCCGGTCGACGAGAGGCCCAGCGCCTCGCCCAGCAGGTGGTCGCTCTCATCCAGGCAAAAGCGCAGCAGCACCGCGTGGTAAGGCGACACCAGCCCGGTGTCGTGCATGGCGCGGGCGCAGCCGGTGGATTCGGCCTGAAGTGCGGTGTTATCCATTCCCTCGAGGCGGCGCTGATAAATCTCGACACCCGGGTCCTCGCGGCAGGCCTGGGTAGGCCCGAAAAGCGAGCTGACCAGCCGGTCGGCCCCCTGGCCGCTGGCGCCCAGGTCGATTTCCGGGTTGGCCTGGCATAGCGCGATCTGGGTGATCATCTGCTTGATGCCGTCGACCTGTACCGGACGCTGCTTCAGGATACGCCAGATCTCCTCGATCAGTTGGTCGAGGATGTGTTCAAAGCCGATACGCTGAGCCAAGTGTTGGAAAAGCGTGCGGGAGAGCGTGGCAAGCCGGCCTTGAGTTTCGCGCTCGGCCTCGCTTGCCGCGCTGAATAAAAGGGTCAGGTTGAGCGCCATCACCTGGGTAAGGTAGTGGTGCGCCTGCTCCTGGGTAATCAGGGCGTGACGGTACTCGCCCTTGGCCACCGCCAGCAGACGAAGCTCGCTGAGTGCCTCGATCACCACGGTGTTAGAATCGGCGCTTTTGAGGGCGAATGTGGCAAGCGTGGGCTGCAAGTACTGGGGCGTTTCCCAGTCAGAGCCTTGAAAAACCGCGGCGGATTCAAAATCCGCCGCACGCCTTTCAATTGCCTGGCAACCACCGTCTTGCATGAGGACACGGCGAGCCGTGTCCAGTACGCGAGGCAGTTTTTCGGGCCGGCTGAACGCGGGGGCCTCTTTTAGCCTGTGTAGCGCGTCATCCAGTTTTTCCAAAAGCCCGGTGAGCTTCGGTGGTTCTGCTTCATTGGCGGTCGTCACAACGGCTCCTTTTCCCAGCAAGGGCGGGGATTATACATAGAAGTCGAGGTCTTCCTGATGTTTTAGCAGATCGCGCAGGGTATGGGCGTCGTCACCCTTGAAGTAAATCAGGCCCCAGTGGGTACCGAACGCGGTGCGCTTGGTGACCGTTTCCTCGAGCGGCGTGGTCAGTTCGTGGGACTCGAAGTAGGGGTGATCCTCGGTCTCTTCGGGAATTTCCAGGCGGCTGACCACGCGGCGGCGCGGATAAACGCCAAAGCAGCCGGCGAAGCCGTTGGCATCGACCACCTCTTTGGGGAAGAACGCGGCGACTTCCTCCGGAGTGCTTTTCGGGTCGAACACCAGCATTGAAGCCTGATAGGCGTTGAAACCGTACACCCGCTCCAAAAGTTCGAACACCTTGAACCCCGGCGGACGGTAGGCCACTTCGCCAAAGTACATCTCGCCGTCGCTGGTCACGAAGTACTCGGGGTGAATCAGGCCGAACTCGATATCGAAGGTCTTGATGAGCTTCTCGATCTGGGTGGTGATCTGCTCACGGTAGCGCTCGAGCTCCGGCGAGGCGGGCACGAAGACTGAGTAGCCCAGGGTCACGTACTCGGAAATATTCAAAAAGGCGATTTTACCGTTATGAATCCACGCTTCGACGGCGAATTCCCAGCCATCGAGGTGTGATTCCATCAAGACCGGAAACTCTTCTTCCGGTATGAGATCGACTTCGTCGGGGGTGCGAATGACGCGGTGGCCCAAACAGCCGGCCTTGTCGAAGGCCTTGAGGTGAATCGGGTCGTTGGGGTCGCCGTCCAGTTTGAGAAGCGTCTGGTTGACGCGCTTTAAAAAGCGAATGACGTCGTCTTTATCGTGGGCCTCTTCGAAAATGCCCACGCGGATGCCGCCAAGCTGCGCGCGGCGTTTCATCAGCGCTTTATCGCGTAAAAGCAGCGACTGGCCGTAAAGGCGGGGGTTATCCAACAGCACCGAGTTGATGGCGCCGGCCCACTCGACGGTCTCTTCGAACAGCGGAATGGCGACATCCACGCCTTTTTCCTTCAAGGTTTCGGCGATTTCCAGGGAGCGGTCGTTTAGGCGCTCGAAATTCCACGGTACGTGAGGAATATCGTGTTGCTGGCAGTACTCTTCGGCCCAATCGGGGGCAACCACGATATAGCGGCGGTCGAATTTTGCCGCTGCTTCGATGGCATTAAGGCTCCAACCAAGTAAGGCGATATAGCCCTTATTCGAATCCTTTTCCATACTGGTAACTCCTTTGGGATGAAAAAATACCTGCACAGACACGACCATACACCACTTGGCTACCCGGAACAGGGCGGCTTGATTACGTGCATCAACGCTACTAATGCGTCAAACGTGCACGCGGCAGTAAAAGGCAGGCACATGAATATGGTAGTCTAGGTTCGGAGTTTTAACCTTTAAACGGCAAGAGGATAGGGCCAGGATGGCGACCAGGCCGGTCTACCGAGTAGTCGTTCACCAGCAGGGTGAAGTGTGGGATTTATACGTCAGAGAGATCTTTCAAAGCGAACTCTGGGGGTTTATTGAAGTCGAGGAGTTTGTCTTTGACGATGTTTCACGGATGGTGGTGGATCCCGGCGCGGAGAAACTACAGCGCACCTTCGAGGGGGTGAAGCGCAGTTACCTGCCGCTCAATGCCATCGTGCGTATCGACGAAGTCGAGCGCGAGGGCCCGCTGAAGGTCGTCAAAAGCGATACTCGGGTCGCTGAGTTTACCCGTCCTTTCCCGCTGCCTCCCCGCGGTGAAGGATGAGTATAAAGCCCCGTCCTCGTTCAAGCGGCTGCTATTGGCGTATGTATTTACGATCAGGATTTGATGTCATGCAAGTAAAAAAGTCTCGTTTATTGGGGTGTCTGGCCACCGCCGGTTTTTTGTTGAGTACCGTAAGCCCCCAGGTGCTGGCGCAAACCGAGGGTCAGGCGTGGGTGAGTGAAGAGCTGAGCACGTTCGTGCGCAGCGGCCCGACGGATGGCTATCGGATCGTCGGAACGTTAAACGCCGGCGAGCAGGTGGAGGTACTGGAAGAGAGCGGCAGCTACACGCGCGTACGCGGCAACGGTGGCGATGCCGTTTGGGTGCTGAGCGAAGAGCTACAGCAAACCCAAAGCGCCCGTGAACAACTGCCCGAGCTCGAAGAGCAGGTAGAGGAGTTGGCCGACGAACTCGAAGGCATCAACGACACCTGGGAGGAGCGCGTCGCTTCGATGCGCGATACCCTGGAGGTTCGCGAACAGCGCATTGCCGAGCTCGAAGCGCGCAACAGCGAGCTCGATAGCGAAGCCGATCACTCCCGCCAGCAGGTGCGTGCGCTACAGGCCCGCCTGGAGACGCAGGAGGAGGATCTATTGATGCGCTACTTCATGTACGGCGGTGGCGTAGCGGGCGCGGGACTGCTGGTCGGCCTGATTGTGCCGCATCTGCCGCGCCGGCGTAAAAAACGCGACCGCTGGTTTTAAGAGGCCTTGATGGAAAACGCGTGGCGCAAGCGCTGGCAAGAAGGGCGTATCGGCTTTCATCAAGCCTCGACCCACCCGGCACTCATCGAGCACTGGCCGGCTCTTGGTATCGCAAGAGACGCCAAAGTGCTCGTGCCGCTTTGTGGTAAAAGTCTGGACATGCGCTGGCTGGCCGATCAGGGCCATCCGGTGCTGGGCGTGGAGCTTGCCCCGGAGGCGGTCGCGCAGTTTTTAAGCGATTGCCCGGCCGGGGTGTCGCGCTACGAACAGGCCGGGTTCGAGGTGGCCCGTCAGGGCAGTATCGAGCTCTGGTGTGGCGACTTTTTCCATCTGCACATTCGCCAGACGTTCGAACTCGGCGCCTTCTATGATCGCGCCGCGCTGATCGCCCTGGCCCCGGCGGCGCGCCAGCGCTACGCCTTTCATCTTGCCCAACTGATTCCGCCCGGTGCGCGTGGGCTTCTGGTGAGCGTCACTCACGAAAAAGAGGGCCAGAGGCCGCCGTTTAGCGTGCCGGAAGACGAGGTGCGAAAGCTATTGATGCCTAACTTCGCGCTGGAACTTCTGGGGAGGGGCGCCGCCGATGCGCGCGGAATGAGCGAGCAGGTGTGGGCGCTCAAGCGGCGCGGGCCAGTGTGACCCGCGCTTTTATGCTTAGCGTGCCAAGAGCCTGGCAAGCTCCGGGTCGCTGAACGCCCGGTTCAGGCCGTCGCTCAACAGGTCGTTGATCATGCGCGTGTTGGTCGCTTCACCGGGTTTGATGGCATAGCCCTGGGTGCGCCGTGAGGTGTAGGTACCCGTGTAAGTCGTGCCGCGGTTTTGCGCAATGGCGCGAAACACCGCTTCGATACGCGCCTCGTCCACCAGAGGCTGTCCGCTATCGCCCTGGCCGTAGTTCAGGCTGGCAAGCTCGAGGGTCAGGCTAGGGCCGCCCTGGGCGGGGCTGGTGGTCGGGTTGAAGCCCATTTCCTGAACCGCTCGCTCCGCCTCGGCTTGCAGCCGCGGAATCACTTCGTGGCTATTCACGGTGATCTGAGCCGTGGACATGCTGCCCCCGGCGCGGGTGCCGATCACTTCGCTTTCCCGGACGTCCACCGCGGCCACGCTGACCTGTTGACCCGAACCCACCTGAGGCACCTCGGCGGTGCGCTCCGGGCTAAGCTGAAGATATTGAGGGCTTGCGCAACCGGCAAGCAGTACGCCGGCCACCAGCGCTGTAGAAAGCGATAAAAAATGACGCCGAAGCATGGTGTTTCTCCGCGATGGCTAAAAGGTGAGTATAACGTGTGCTGGGGCGCCGGGTACATTCAAACACCGACGTTTGCGCAAGGCGCTAACAAGAGGACGTTCATGAAACGCAATGAGCTTTTTTCAGCCTCAGAGCCTGCCAACCTGCTTCCCCGGGACGGCGAAGCGTTCTACTTGGGTCAGGTGCTCAGCGAGGCGGAGGCCACGCTTTATCTGGCGCGCTGCGTAGAGGAGCTCGACTGGGCTCAGGAGCGGTTGGTGATGTTCGGCCGCGAGATCGTCACAAAGCGCAAGGTTGCCTGGTATGCGGATGCGCCCACCGCCTACACTTACTCCGGCCAAACCAAGGCGGCCAGGCCCTGGCCTGCGTTATTGCTGGCGCTGAAAGCGCAGGTGGAGGCCGAAAGCGGGGCGCATTTCAACTCGTGTCTTTGTAATCTTTACCACTCCGGTGACGAGGGCATGGGGTGGCACAGCGATGACGAGAAAGAGCTCGCCCCGGAAGGTGTGATCGCTTCGCTCACCCTGGGCGGGCAGCGGCGCTTCTCGTTCAAGCACAAGGCAAACAAGGAGAGGGTGTCGCTGGCGTTGGAACACGGCAGCCTTTTGATCATGCAGGGTACGACCCAAACCCACTGGTGGCACAGCCTGCCCAAAACCAAAAAAAGCCAGGAGATGCGGGTGAATCTGACCTTTCGACAAATGCAAAACGCCGCTCGATGAGCGGCGTTTTTGGTTAGTCCGAATGCGCCTGCTGTGTTTGGGGGGCATCATCGGCAAAGCGGTGCCAGCGGCGGGGGTGAGCGTAGAGGCGCTGGCCGCGGTGGATGTTTAGCCGCTCGAAATCCGCGTGGCGCACCGTGACAAGCCAGGGGGCGGCCAGCCAGTCGGCCTCGAGCTCCACGCGCACCTCGGCGCCGACCAGCGAGAACGCGGTGATCGTCACCGGCAAGTGAACGCCTTGCTCGAAGGTTTCGCTCAGGCGAACTTCGTGGGGGCGCAGCAAAAGCTCCTCGTCGCCTTCGGGGAGATCGACCCGCAAATGCGCGTCCCCACAGGTGAGTACGCCGCCTCGCACGCGTCCTTCCAAATGGTTGACGTCACCCAAAAACTCGAACACGAAGCGGTTTTTCGGCGCCCGGTAGAGCGCCTCGGGTGTGTCGATTTGCTCGATACGCCCGTTGCTCATCACCACTACCCGGTCCGAAAGCTCCAGCGCCTCCTCCTGGTCGTGGGTCACGAATACGCTGGTGAAGTTGAGCTCTTCGTGCAGGCGGCGCAGCCAGCGGCGCAGGTCCTGGCGGACCTTCGCGTCCAGCGCGCCGAAGGGTTCGTCGAGCAGCAGTACGTCGGGTTCGACCGCCAAGGCGCGGGCAAGCGATACGCGCTGCTGCTGGCCCCCGGAGAGCTGAGCGGGCAGCCGGTTGGCGAACTGCTCGAGCTTGACCATTTCCAAAAGCCTAAAGACCCGCGCGCGAATCTCGCCTTTGGAAGGGCGCTGGCTGCGCGGCATGACGGTCAGCCCGAAGGCGATGTTGTCGTAAACGCTCATGTGGCGAAAAAGCGCGTAGTCCTGAAAGACGAACCCGATGCGCCGGTCGCGCACGTGCACATGGGTGACGTCGCGCTCGCCGAACATGATTTTGCCCGCACTCGGCGAGCGGTCGGCGTTTTCGAGCCCAGCGATGATACGCAGTAGCGTGGTTTTACCTGACCCCGAAGGCCCCAAAAGGCCCACCAGCTCGCCGTCATGAATGTCGAGATCGATCGGTTCGAGCGCCTGGGTCTCGCCGAAATGCTTGGCAATATTGTGCAGTTGAATGCTCATAAGAAAGCCTCCCGGCGGGTAGCGCGCCACTGCAAAGCGGCCTTGGCGGCAAGCGTAAGTAGCGCGATCAACGCAAGCAGCGCCGCGCTCGAAAACGCCCCGACCGCGTTGTAATCCTGATAAAGCTGCTCGAGATGAAGCGGCAATGTATTGGTCTGGCCCCGAATGGCACCCGAGACCACCGACACCGCGCCGAATTCGCCCACCGCCCGGGCATTGGTCAGAATGACGCCGTATAAAAGCGCCCAGCGGATGTTGGGCAGCGTGATCCGCCGAAAGACGGTAAAGCCCGAGGCGCCAAGCGTTACCGCGGCTTCTTCTTCCCGCGAGCCCTGGGCCTGCATCAGCGGAATCAGCTCCCGGGCAACGAAGGGGCAGGTGACGAACACCGTGACCATTAAAATGCCCGGCCAGGCGAACATCAGCTGAATATCAAAACCGTCCAGAAAGCTTCCGATCCAGCCGCCCCGCCCGTACAGCAGCAGGTAGACAAGCCCTGCCACTACCGGCGATACCGCAAAGGGAATATCGATCAGCGTTTGCAGAACCCGCCGGCCCGGAAAGTTGAACCGGGTCACCAGCCACGCCAGCGCCACGCCGAACACCAAACAGATGGGAATGGTCATGAGCGCGATGACGAGCGTCAGACCAATGGCGTGGAGGGTGTAGACATTGCTGACGTTTTGCCAGAACACCGCCACGCCCTGGGAGAACGCCTGGGCAAAAATGGCGACCAGCGGCAGCAGTAAAAAAAGCGCCGACAGCAACACCGCGGCACTAATCAACGAGCGCCGAACGGCCGGCGCGTCACCTACGCGGCGCATCAGGTGTCTCCTCCGTGCAGGCGACGCACAAAGCGCCCCTGCCAAACGTTAATGGCCAGCAGTAGCGCAAGCGAGGTGAACAGCACGATCGAGGCGATCGCCGAGGCCCCGGCATAGTCGTACTCCTGAAGCCGTACAAAGATCATCAACGCGGTGATTTCGGTCTCGTAAGGCATGTTGCCGGCGATGAAGATGATCGCCCCGAACTCACCCAGCGAGCGCACGAAGGCAAGCCCGGTGCCTGTCACCAGGGCCGGCCACAGGTGCGGCATGATCACCCTGCGAAAGGCGACGCTGTCGGTCGCGCCCAGCGCCATCGCCGCCTCGTCGATCTCGGCGGGCAGATCCTCGAGCACCGGCTGCACCGTGCGCACCACGAAGGGGATACTGGTAAACGCCATGGCCAGGGCGATCCCCACCCAGGTATAAGCGACCTGTATCCCCAAAGGCTCCAGCAGCCGACCCATCCAACCGTTGCTGGCGTAGAGCGTGGCAAGCGTTATCCCCGCGACGGCCGTGGGCAGGGCGAAGGGCAGGTCCATCAGCGCATCCAAAAGACGCTTGCCGGGAAACTCATAGCGCACCAGTACCCAAGCCAGCAGCAGCCCGAAGAGCGCATTCACCAACGCGGCCACCGCCGCCGCGCCCAGGGTGACTGCGTAGCTTGCCACCACGCGGCCCTCGGTAATGATCGCCCAGTATTGGGCCAGGCTAAGGCCGGCCAATTGGCCGAAGAGTCCAGTAATCGGCAGCAGCAGTACCAGCGAGATGAACAGTACGCTGATACCCATGGACAGCCCGAAACCCGGCAGCACGCGCGTGCTGCCGGATGACCGAAAGGTTAACTGACGCATATTTGACCGTTAGCGACGCTGAAGCTGGTCGAGCATGCCGCCGCTTTCGAAGTGCGTCTCCATGATGTCGTCCCAGCTGCCGAACACGTCGTCGACGTTGAAGAGCTCGGTTTCCGGGAAGTCATCGGCAAACTCTTCCAGCACGGTTTCATCGTGTACCCGGTAGTTGAAGCCGGCGAGCGTACGCTGTGCCTCTTCGGTGTACAGGTACTCGAGGTAGCCTTCGGCCAGGTCTTCATTGCCGTTACGCTCGGCGTTTTCGGACACGACGGCGACCGGGAACTCGGCCAGCACGCTCATCGGCGGTACGATGACTTCGTAGTCGTCGCTGCCGTATTCGCGGCGAATATTGTTCACCTCGGACTCGAAGCTGATCAGCACATCACCGATGCCGCGCTCGATGAAGCTGGTGGTCGCACCCCGGCCGCCGGTGTCGAACACCGCGACGTTGGCGAGCAGCGTGCGCATGAAATCCTGAATCTGCTCTTCGTCACCGTCGAACTCTTGGTCGGCAAAGCCCCAGGCCGCCAGGTAAGTGTAGCGCGCGTTACCCGAGGTTTTCGGGTTGGGGAATACCAGCTCGACGTCTTCTTGTACCAGGTCGTCCCAGCTTTC
Source organism: Vreelandella mediterranea (assembly GCF_970647075.1). Classification (NCBI taxonomy): domain Bacteria; kingdom Pseudomonadati; phylum Pseudomonadota; class Gammaproteobacteria; order Oceanospirillales; family Halomonadaceae; genus Vreelandella; species Vreelandella mediterranea. The sequence goes on from NZ_OZ310198.1 coordinate 1,159,957, forward strand.
GATGCCCTTGGGGTTGTCCTTGCGCACCAAAAAAGCGGTGGTGGAGTAGTAGGGCGAGGCGTTGTTCTCGAGCGCGCTCTGCCAGTCTTCGTCGACCAGACCCGCATCGGCGAGTACGTCGACATCGGTCACCTGGTTGAACGTCACGACATCGGCGCGAAGGCCCTGCATGATGGCGCGAGCCTGGGCGGAAGAGCCGCCGTGGGACTGGCTGACGCTCACCTCTTCGTCGTGCTCCTCTTGCCACCACTCGACGAAGTCCGGGTTGATCGCCACGAACAGCTCCCGGGCGATATCATAAGAAGAGTTTAAAAGCTCGCGCTCCTGGGCCATGGCGGTGCCGGTAGCGCCGGCGGCGGCGCTACCCAGGGCAATGGCCAGCACGGTACGGCTAAAGGGCGCAGATAAAATAGAAGCTAAACGCATCGAATTTTCCTTGTTGAAAGTGGGCGATAGTTCGAACGTCCGGGGGATCATGCTTCAAAACGCTCAGAGCGTTCTTGCCATAGACGTTTTCGCGATAAGACAAGGTTAGTCCTTGATTTAAGGAATTACAATTGCGTTTAATATTCAATTAAGGAATATGAATGTTCCCGATCCCTTTGTAGCGCTTACCCCTGAGCTTTAGCACGCGCTCTGTTACCATATGCGCTTTATCCGGCGCCTCTTGAAGGCGCAAAGCCGCCTTGCTCAGGAGCGTTTCATGACCGCGTCCCAGGAATTTTTAATCGCCCCTTCGATTCTATCCGCCAACTTTGCCCGCCTGGGCGAAGAGGTCGATAACGTGCTGGCCTCCGGCGCGGATATCGTCCACTTTGACGTGATGGACAATCATTACGTGCCCAACCTCACCATCGGGCCAATGGTGTGCAAGGCGCTTCGCGCGCACGGCGTGACCGCGCCGATCGACGTTCATCTGATGGTCAAGCCGGTGGATCGCATGATCAGCGATTTCATCGACGCCGGGGCGAGTTACATCACCTTTCACCCCGAGGCGTCCGAGCATATCGACCGTTCGCTACAGCTGATTCGCGATGGCGGATGCAAGGCCGGGCTGGTCTTCAACCCGGCCACGCCGCTATCGCATCTGGATTACGTGATGGACAGGATCGACATGGTGCTGTTGATGAGCGTCAATCCGGGTTTTGGCGGGCAGTCGTTTATCCCCGGTACGCTCGAGAAGCTGCGTGAGGCCCGCGCGCGTATCGACGCCGCGGACCACCCTATCAAGCTGGAGGTGGACGGCGGCGTCAAGGTCGATAACATCGGCGAGATCGCCGCTGCCGGGGCGGATACCTTCGTGGCGGGCTCGGCGATCTTCAGCGCCCACCGCTCACAAGACCCTCACGGCTACGACTCCGTCATCCAAGCGCTGCGCGGCCAACTGCCCGCGCGCTAAACTGCCCGTGCGCTAAAGAGGAGATTCGGGCTCAGTGAAGCTTCATTTTGGGCTTCAGGTAGCGGTTTAGCTTATCTACCACCCAGGTGAGTCCGGTTTTGGGTACGCCGTGAATCGATACCTGGTGCATGCGGTAGAGCGAGGCGTAGGCGTTGCGCGCCATCCAGCCTTCGAGAAACAGCCCGCGGGAGGCGCCGCCGCGCATCAGGTTACCGACCGCATCGTAGCGGGCAAGCGAAACCAGCGAGCCGTTATCGCGGTATTTGAACGGCTTCAAGGGCTTGCCGGCCAATGCTCTGTCGAGGTTATCGGCCAGTACGCCCGCCTGCTGGCGCACCGCCTGCGCCCTCGGGGGGACCGTAGAGTCGTCGCCCTGGGGGCAGCTTGCGCAGTCGCCCATGGCGAAAATACTCGCGTCGTCCACGCTCTGCATGGTCTGCTCGACGCACACCTGGTTTTTCTTGTTCACCGTCAGGCCAAGCTCGGTCAGAAAGTCCGGCGCCTTGATGCCCGCGGCCCAAACGTTGAGATCGGTTTCGATCACCTCGCCATCCTTGGTGACGAGCTGATACTCCTGGGCTTCTTCAATGGCGGTGTCCACGTGAATGTTCACACCCAGGGTTTCGAGCTCCTTGTGAACGGTCTGGCTGACCCGCTCGGATAGGGCGGGGAGCACCCGTGGGGCGGCTTCGATCAGATGGACGCTGATCTGATTGTCGTCCACGTGGGTCACATCATAGGCGTTGAGCAGGCGGGTGATATCCAAAAGCTCCGCGGCAAGTTCGACGCCGGTCGCGCCGCCGCCCACGATCCCCACGCTCAGTGTGGTGTTCTTTCTAAGCCGTGGGTCGGTATAGCGCAAAAACGTGTTGATCATGTCACGCTGAAACGCCTTGGCCTGGTCCGGTGAGTCGATGAAGTGGCAGTACTCGGCCACGCCCTTCGTGCCGAAATCGTTGGACACGCTGCCCAACGAGAGCACCAGGTAGTCGTAGGTGAGCGTGCGCTCGGGCAGCACCTCTTCGCCGTCTTCGTCCACGATGGGCGCGAGGTTGAGGGTTTTGCTTTCGCGGTCGAGTCCGGATAGCGAGCCGCGCTGGTAGCGGTAGCCATGGGCGCTGGAGTGGCCACGAAAGTCGACCTCATCCATGGTGGAGTTCAAAACACCGGTCGCCATCTCGTGCAAAAGGGGCTTCCATACGTGGGTGGCGTTGCGGTCCAGTAACACGATCTCGGCACGCTTTTTCTTGCCAAGCGTTCGTCCCATGCGCGTCGCCAGGGCCAGGCCCCCCGCGCCACCGCCGACAATCACAATCCTTGGTATGGCCATTGATGTCTCCTTGGCAAACGTATCCCTCGCAAACGGATCCCTTGCAAATTTGTTGCGTGCAAACTCATTGCTAACCAGCTTGGCTCTAGCATAGAGGGTTCTGATGAATCTGACGAATGCCTGGCCGGCAACATCCGCCATTTTAAAGAGAAAAATCTTAACGTCGTTTGCTAAACGCGCCATCCTTGGGCCGGTACCATTCATCCTTTAACGAGCATCAGGGAAGTCGACCAATGCACGCGATTTTAACGGACAAACAGCTTATCGCCTTCGACCTGGACGGCACGTTGATCGATTCCGTGCCGGATCTTGCGGTGGGCGTACAAAAAGCCCTGGAAGAGGTGGGCGTGGCAGCGCCAGACGAGGGGCAGGTGCGCGACTGGGTCGGCAACGGCGCTTTGGTGCTGATCGAGCGCGCGCTCACTTGGGCGCTTGACGAGCCGCCGGAATCGACGCTTTTGCATACCGCTTTCAATGCCTTTATGCGCCATTACGGCAATGCGCCTTACGCGCACACCACGCTCTATGACGGCGCGTTCGAGGCGCTGACCGCGCTCAAAGAAGCCGGATTTGTACTGGTACTGATCACCAACAAGCCCGAGAGCTTCATCGCACCTATTTTGAGCCACTTCGGGCTCTTCGAGCATTTCGCACTCTGTATCGGCGGCGATACGCTGGCCGAAAAAAAGCCGCATCCGTTGCCGCTTCTACACGCCGCCAAAACCCTGGGCGTAAAGGCCGGCGCCTGCGTGATGGTGGGGGACTCCAAACACGATATCGAGGCGGGAAAAGCGGCGGGCTTTACGAGCGTGGCACTGCCTTACGGCTATAACCACGGTGAGCCGATCGAGGCGAGCCGCCCGGATCTGTGTATCGAAACCCTTGCCGCCCTTATCGATTAGGGGGCTCTTAGGGGCGGGCGCCGCCCAGCGCCTTGTGAAGTAGCTCGGCGTTGTAGCCCAGCATCGCCGGATAGTTATAAGCCGGGCCGTCCGAATCGCCGAGCGTATCGACGTAGAGCGGGCCGGCCAACGCAATGTTGCTCTCGCGGGAAAGCGCATCCATGTGGATATAAGGCGTGGTGCTCTCGAAAAACAGCGCCGGCGGGCGGGTTTCGGCCAACCGCTCGCTCATCGCGGCCATATCGAAGGCGCTGCCTAGCCGTTCGTTGTTGCTTCCCCAGATAGCGGCGTACTCAAAACCGAACGCCCGGGCGAAATAGCCCATACCGGCTTCGCTGGTAAACAGCATCCGGTTGGTTTGCGGAATACCCTCCAAACGCTCGCGAATTCGCTCGCTCAACAGCGTAAGCGACTCCCGAGCCTGTTCGGCGCGGGCGCCGAACGCCGCCGTTTTCTCCGGATAGTGCTCGCTAAGCGTTCGCGCGATCACATCGACGTAGGCGATGGCGCCGGCCGGGTCCATCCACATGTGCGGGTCGACACTGCCTGCGTACTGGCCCGCCGGAATGGGGAGGCCCTCGAAATCGGCGCGCTCGGCCACCGCCTTCAGGCGAAGCCGCTGGTCGGCCATCGCCTCGACGTGCCGAAGCCAGGGCTCGAGACCGTAGCCGTTGTAAAAGACGATATCCGCCTCTTCGATCGCCAGTACGTTGGGCGGGGTCAGCTCCCAGCGATGCACGTCCTGGCCGGGAGGCACGATGGTTACGACGCTGATATCGTCGCCGGCGATACGGCGCACCAGATCGCCGATCACTGAAAACGAGGCAATCACCTTGAACGAGGGGGCGGCCTTGGCAGGCAGGGTCGTCAACAGTAGACCGGCCACCAGTAGGCACCCCAGGAGTGCTCGTTGCTTCATTACATGTATCCCTTGATAAAAAAACGGCCGATCATAGTGATTGCGCTAACGGGTTGCCAGTTCCTTTCGCGATGCTATCGATTTTCTTGGCGTAAAAGGGCGGGCGGCGCGTGCCTTGATCGTGCCGCTGCCCCTGCACCCCGTCGCCCGGTTAGGGTATCATCGTTTTTAACCGATTGATTAGTGGGATGGGGTAAGCGTGGCGACAGCGCAGCACAAACAGCGTGTACTCATGGTGGATAACTACGATAGCTTCACGTACAACATCGTTCAGTACCTGAGTGAGCTTGGCGCCGAGGTGATCACCTACCGCCACGACGCGATCAGCCTCGAGGCGATCCGCGCGCTTGCGCCGTCGCATCTGATGATTTCGCCAGGCCCTTGCACGCCCAACGAGGCGGGCATTTCGCTTGCGGCCATCGAGCACTTCGCCGGTGAGCTGCCGATTTTAGGGGTGTGTTTGGGCCATCAGGCGATTGGCCAGGCCTTCGGCGCACGTGTGGTGAGAGCGCCGCGCGTGATGCACGGCAAGACCTCGCGTATCGAGCATACCGGCCAGGGTGTTTTTCACGCGCTCGACTCGCCTTTGGAAGTGACCCGCTACCATTCGCTAGTAATCGAGCGCGAAAGCCTGCCCGACTGCTTCGAGGTGACGGCCTGGACGAGGAAGGCGGACGAGACGCCGGGGCTGATCATGGGGTTTCGCCACAAGACCCTTGATCTCGAAGGGGTGCAGTTTCATCCTGAGTCGATTCTGACCCGCCAGGGCCACGCGCTCCTGGCCAACTTTCTACAGCGTACCTGATCGCTACACATTCACGTTTAGAGGCTTGTCTGCTCATGCAAATGCGAGACGCCATCAACGCGGTCATGCGCCGCGAAGATCTATCTTTTGACGCCATGCGCACGCTGATGCACCAGATCATGACCGGCGAAGCCTCGGACGCGCAGATCGGGGGCCTGCTGGTCGGGCTCTCCATGAAGGGGGAGAGCGCCACCGAGATCAGCGCCGCCGCCCAGGTGATGCGCGATCTGATGCGCCCGGTCACGCTCAGCGCCGAGAACGTGGTGGATATCGTCGGCACCGGCGGCGACGGGGCGAATCTTTTCAACGTGTCCACCGCCTCGAGCTTCGTCGCCGCCGCCGCCGGGGCGCACGTCGCCAAGCACGGCAACCGCAGCGTCTCGTCGTCGTCCGGAAGCGCGGATCTTTTCGATATCGCCGGCATCTATTTGGACTTGTCACCGCAGCAGGTGGCGCGCTGTATCGAACAGGTCGGGGTGGGGTTCATGTTCGCGCCCAATCATCACCCGGCGATGCGCTACGCGATCGGCCCGCGCCGCGAAATGGGCGTGCGTACGCTGTTCAACATTCTGGGCCCCTTGACCAACCCCGCCAGCGCTCCCAATCAGGTGTTGGGCGTCTATGCGCCAGAGCTCGTTGCGCTAATGGCCGAGGCGCTCAGAAAACTGGGGAGTCGCCACGCCCTGGTGGTGCACTCCGAAGATGGCCTCGACGAGATCTCGCTGGCCGCGCCTACGCGAGTTGCCGAGCTAAAAGACGGCGCTATTCACGAGTACACGATCACCCCGGAAGAGCTCGGTATCGAGCGCCAAAGCGTGGCCACTTTGAAAGCGGCCACCGCCGAGGATAGCCTGCGTTTGGTCAAGGCCGCCCTGGTCGGCGATGGGCCGGAGGCGGATATCGTCGCGCTCAACGCCGGGGCGGCGCTTTACTGCTCGGGTGTCGCGGACACCTTGAAAGAAGGGGTCATCGTTGCCCAGGACGCCCAGGCCTCCAAACTGCCGCTCGAAAAGCTCAAGGAGCTTTCACACTTCACCAGCGTGTTTAAAGGGTAATTGTTATGAATCACCAGGCCACGCCGACCATTTTGACGCGTATTCTCGAGCGCAAGGACCAGGAAGTCGCCACGCGCCAAAAGGCGGTTTTAGAGGCGGATTTGTTCGCGCTTGCCGAAAAGCAGAGCGCGCCGCGCGGTTTTATCGACGCCCTGGACCGGCGTATCGCGGCAGGCGAGGCGGCGGTGATCGCCGAGGTGAAAAAGGCCTCGCCCTCGCGCGGGGTCATACGCGAGGCGTTTGATCCCGCCGCGATTGCCCAAAGCTACGAAGCCGGTGGGGCGGCGTGTTTGTCCGTGCTGACCGACGCCGACTTCTTCCAGGGCCACGAGGACGACCTGATCGCGGCGCGTCAGGCCTGTACGCTTCCGGTGATTCGCAAGGACTTCATCACCCACGCCTACCAGGTCACCGAGGCCCGGGCGATCGGCGCGGACTGTATTTTGCTGATCGTGGCAGCCCTCGATGACGCGACGCTCAAGGCGCTACACCAAAAGGCCAGTGAGCTTGGCATGGACGTGCTGGTCGAGGTACACAGCGCCGAGGAGCTGACCCGGGCGCTGGCGCTGGATTTGAAGCTGGTGGGTATCAACAACCGTAACCTGCACACCTTCGAGACCGATCTCGATACGACGCTGACGCTTTTAGCGCGTGTGCCTCAGGGTGTCACGGTAATCACCGAGTCCGGTATTTTGGATCGGGCTCACGTAGCGAAAATGCGCGACAACAAGGTCAACGGCTTTCTGGTCGGCGAGGCCTTTATGCGTCAGGACGACCCGGGCCTCGGGCTTAACCAGCTTTTCTTTTAAAGGCCATTTTGAGGCTACTTGATAACGGTGCAGCGCCGAGTAGCCCTACGCAAGGGCGCCATTAATACATCCTTGTAGGCTACTTTCGCCATCCTTGGTGAAAGACCCTCGCTCCGTACCCTGCACGTATCGAGGACCTGGCGTCGCTCATCAAGCCGGCCCGGCGCTTTTCAGGCAGTCTAAAAGCGCCTGCAGCGGGTGGGAAAGCGCTTGGCCCGAGTAGCGTTTGACCTGGCTGCGACACGAGTAGCCCGTTGCTAAAAGCCTGCCCGTGTTCTCCTCGGCCTCGACCTGGGGCTGCCAGGACTGGGCATAGATGGTCTTGGAGATTTCGACGTTGCGGGTTTCGTGGCCGTAGGTGCCGGACATTCCGCAGCAGCCCGTCGCCACCAAATCGAGCTTTAACCCAAAGGCGGCGAATACCTGCTGCCAGGCTTTGGGACTGCCCGGGGCGTTGGTCTTTTCGGTGCAGTGGGAAAGAAGCTTGAAGCCCGGGTCCTTCATCGCGGCCTTGAAGGGGGCCTGGGTCTGGGTTTGAGTGGCGAGCCACTCCTGAAGCATCAATACCTGGGGCACGGCGTCCGGGCCGAGGGCTTTGACGTACTCCTGGCGGTAGGTCAGCGTCATCGCCGGGTCGATGCCGACGAAGGGAATGTCGAACTCCGCAAGGGCGCGCAGGCGCTTGGCCTGTTTCTCGGCGGTGCGCTCGAAGGCGCCCAGAAAGCCCTGCACCTGCAGGGGCTTACCGTTGGCGCTAAAAGGCAGTACGAACACGCGAACATCCAGCCGAGCCAGAAGCTCCACCACGTCCAGCACCAGGTCCGCCTCCATGTGGGTCGTGAAGGCGTCCTGTACCAAAATGACGCTTTTCGCCCGCTGGCGTTCGGTCAATAGCGCCAGGGCGGTCGGCGTTGCTTTGGCCATCCCCCAGGCGCGAAGCTGCTTTTTCACGCTGGCCCGCGAAAGCGTCGGGGTGTCACTCATGCCGATGGCGCGGCGCATAAAGCGCTCCATCCAGCGCTTTTCGATCACCGCGTTATAAAGCGGTGCCATTTTGGCAAGCCAAGGCAGGGTGAATTCGGTCGCGCCGATCACGTAGTCGCGCACCGGGCGCAGGTAGCGGCCGTGGTAGACCTCGAGAAACTGCGAGCGGAACTGCGGCACGTTGACCTTCACCGGGCACTGCCCCGCGCAGGACTTGCACGCCAGGCACCCGGCCATGGCGTCGTACACCTGGTGGGAGAAATCATGATGCTGCTCGCGGCTGAACGTGTTGGCGACACGTTTGGGCAGGCTTTTGATAAAGCCCAGGCGCCCCTCGGCTTTTTTCTTGCGCGACTCTTCGACCACGTCGATACCGGCCCGGGACTGCAGGCGCAGCCACTCGCGTACCAGGCTCGCCCGGCCCTTGGGCGAGTGAATCCGGTCGCGGGTCGCCTTCCAGGAGGGGCACATCGGGTCATCGACATCGTAGTTGTAGCAGGCGCCGTTGCCGTTGCAATACACGGCGGCGTCATACGCCTGCCAAGCGCGCTCATCGATGGTGCGATCGAGCTCTCCGCGAAGCGCCACGCCGTCGATGGCTAAAAGATCCGGGTCGCGGTCGACGGCGATCAGCGCGCTCTCTTTCAAGGGCGTGGCGATCTTGCCTGGGTTGAGCTGGTTGTGCGGGTCGAACGCGGCCTTGATCTTTTGCAGGCTAGGGTAGAGCTCGCCGAAGAATTTGGGCGAGTACTCCGAGCGCATTCCCTTGCCGTGCTCGCCCCAAAAAAGCCCGCCGTACTTTTGGGTCAGCGCGGCGACCTCATCGGAAAGCTCGCGAATCAGCGCTTGCTGGGCCGGGTCTTTCATGTCCAGCGCCGGGCGTACGTGCAGCACGCCGGCGTCCACGTGGCCGAACATGCCGTAGTCGAGGCCGTGGGCGTCCAAAAGCGCGCGAAACTCGCCGATATAATCCGCCAGATGCTCCGGCGGCACCGCGGTGTCCTCGACAAAAGGCAGCGGGCGCTTCTCGCCCTGGACGTTACCCAGTAGCCCCACCGAGCGCTTGCGCATGCCGTACACCGTGGCGGTCTGCGCGCGGCCCAGCGCCTGAGTGTAGCTCAGGCGAGTAACCGTCGCGTCACCGGCCAGGTGCTCGCAAAACGTCGCTACGCGCTCTTCGAGGCGGGTTTCATCGTCGTCGCTGAACTCGATCAGGTTGATGCCGCCAACCGGGGTGTCGCCTTCGGGGAAGAACTCGGCCACGCTGTCCCAGACGAAATCTTCCATGGCAAGCTTCAGCACCGTGTCGTCGATGGTCTCGATCGAGGTGGGGCGAGCGGTACTTGCCATCAACGCCTTGGCGTCGCGCAATGCCTCCATGAAACCTGGGTAGCGCACGTTGACCAGGGTGGTATGCGGGGGGATCGGCAGCACGTTGAGCACCGCTTCGCTCACGAAGCCAAGCGAGCCTTCGCCGCCGCAGAGAAGGCTATTCAGGTTGAGCTGGCCCCGGGCATCGCGCAGGTGGGCCAGGTCATAGCCGGTCAGGCAGCGGTTGAGCGGCGGGAAGGTGGCGTCGATCAGTTCGCGCTGCCCGTCGATGATCTCGACAGCGGCGCGGTGAACGCGCCCCAGCACGCCGGGGTCTTGTAGGGCGTTTGCCTCGTCGTCGGCGCTTAGCGGCTGGCTATGCAAGTGCGCGCCGCCCAGCAATACGGTATCGAGTTCCAGCACATGGTCGCGGGTTTTGCCGTAGACGCAGCTACCCTGGCCGCTGGCATCGGTGGCGATCATACCGCCCAGGGTGGCCCGGTTGGAGGTCGAAAGCTCCGGCGCGAAGAAGAGCCCATGAGGCTTCAGCGCCGCGTTGAGCTGATCTTTCACGACGCCGGCTTGAACCCGCACTTGGCGGTTCTCCACATCGATATCGAGGATGCGATTCATATGGCGCGAGACATCCACCACCAGCCCATCGGTCAGCGATTGGCCGTTGGTGCCGGTGCCGCCGCCGCGCGGGGTCAAGGCGATATCCCGGTAGGGCATCTCGAAAGCGAGCTTAGCCAGGCGCTCCAGATCCTCGGCGTGCCTGGGGTACACCGCGGCCTGGGGCAGGCGCTGATAGATCGAGTTGTCCGTGGCCAGCACGGTGCGGTTGGCGTAGTCCGGGGTTATCTCGCCTTCGAAGCCCCGGGCGCGTAGCGCTTCCAGAAAGCGAAGGTAGGGCGCGGCGGGTTTGGCAAGCGGCGTCTTTCGCGAATCGAGCGATGCAATCATAGTGGGTCAAACCGTCACTGCGGAGCGGGTAAAAGAGGCGCTCTACTTTACCGCAGCCAGGGCGTCACTGCATCTTCTACCCCGATGCGAATAGGGCTTGGGAATAGGGCCTGGGTCAGGTGGACTACGAACGTCACGAATCCAGGTACGTCGCTACCTGCCACCCGCTTTGCCCATAGCCCCCCGGGGCGCTTTTGCCTACAATAGGTGCCTTTGTCACCGGCGCTTTTCGCCGTGTTTATTTGATTGTTGCCAAGGAGTCCTCATGCTCGATCCGAAACTGCTGCGCGGAGATCTGGATGCGCTGGCGCAAAAGCTGGCCCGCCGGGGTTTTCAACTGGATAAAGAGGGGCTTCAGGCGCTGGAGTCGCGCCGCCGCGAGCTGCAGACTCAGACCGAGCAGTTGCAAAACGAGCGTAACACCCGCTCCAAGGCGATCGGTAAGGCGAAGGCCAGCGGTGAGGACATCCAGCCGCTGCTGGACGAGGTGAGTGATCTCGGCGAGCGCCTGGAAAATGCCAAACAGGAGCTTGCCAACGTACAGGCGCAGTGGGACGACGCGATCAGCGGTATTCCCAACGTGCCCCACGAAAGCGCCCCGGAGGGTAAAAACGAAGACGACAACGTCGAGCTTCACCGCTGGGGCACGCCGCGTACGTTCGATTTCGAAGTGCTCGATCATGTCGATCTGGGCAAGAAATCCGGCTATCTCGACTTTGACCTGGCATCGAAACTGACCGGCGCGCGCTTTGCGGTCATGCGCGGCCCCATCGCGCGCCTACACCGGGCGCTGGCGCAGTTCATGCTGGATACCCAGACCCTTAAGCACGGCTACGAAGAGTGCTACGTGCCCTATATGGTCAACCGCGACTCCCTCATGGGAACCGGGCAACTGCCAAAATTCGGCGAGGATTTGTTCAAGCTCGACGACGAGCGTGAATATCACCTGATTCCGACCTCGGAAGTGCCGTTGACCAACTTCGTGCGCGACGAGATCGTCGACCAGGCCGTGCTTCCCATGAAGCTAACCGCCCACACGCCGTGCTTTCGCAGTGAAGCGGGCTCCCATGGGCGCGATACCCGAGGCATGATCCGCCAGCATCAGTTCGACAAGGTCGAAATGGTCCAGATCGTCGATCCTGAAACGAGCTATGAAGCCCTCGACGAAATGCGTGGCCACGCCGAGGCGATTTTGCAGGCCCTCGAATTACCGTACCGGGTGGTAACGCTGTGCACTGGCGACATGGGCTTTGGTGCGGCGAAAACCTATGACCTGGAAGTCTGGCTGCCCAGTCAGGAGACGTTCCGCGAGATCTCCTCGGTATCCAATTGCGAGGATTTCCAGGCGCGGCGTATGCAGGCGCGTTTCAGAAAGCCGGATACGAAAAAGCCCCAGCTGCTGCATACCCTGAACGGTTCGGGATTGGCAGTGGGGCGCTGCCTGCTGGCGGTCATGGAGAATCACCAGCAGGCGGATGGCTCGGTGGTTATTCCTGAGCCGCTGCGTCCGTATCTGGGCGGTCTGGAGCGTCTTGCCCTGTAAGCGTCCATTCGACGCTCACACCGGCGTCGATGCGAATGATACCCGGGCGGTAGTCGGCGCTACTTTCCTCGTTTGACTGGCTGTCCGCCTGCATGGCCATCATGCGTGGCTGAAATACCGGGGACTGGGTTTCGGCAATATGCTGCACCTCGCCAAGCTCGGTTCCCAGCGTCTGGGCCATCAGCTCGGCTTTGCGCTGGGCTTTTTCCAACGCGCTCACCAGTGCTTCGTCGGTGGCGGCGTCGCGGTCCTGAAGGTCGAATTGAACGCCGTCGAGGGCGTTCACGCCGGCCTCCATCAGCGCCTCCAGTACGTCGTTGAGCTGGTCGAGATCATCGAGCTCGACGTTGAAAGGGCGTTCGATACGGGTGCGTATCATCGGCGCCTCGCCGCTGTCGCTTTGGGGCTGGCTTATCTGCTCCTGGTAGACGTTCAAAGAGCCTGCGCTAATGGCGCGCTTATCGAGGCCTGCCTCTTCCATCGCCTCGATCAGCTGGCTTGCGCGGTCTTCAAGGCGCTGGCGGGCGTCTCTAAGCGCGCCGCTGTCGCTGTCTTCCAGTGACGAGACCGCCGGCGTGTTTTCCCAAAGACGCGCGGAGAGCGCTGCCTTGTCGGGCTCCACTTCTACAAAGGATTGGGCCTGGATGCTGAGCCCTGGCGCGGGCTGGACAGGGTGGGCGGCCATGGCGCTGGGGGCACACAGCAGCGCCGTAATGGCGGCGGCGCCCAGCAGTTGGTAACGAATCTTCATCAGCGAACGGGCGTAAGGGTTTAAAGTCATTGAACGGTTCCTTTTTAAAACGCTGGATGGAAGTAGCCAAGGGAAATGGCTAATGAACGCACCGGGTGGGCGGTCTTCTACGCGCTTTGTCGGCGCAACGTGTGCAAGGACACCGTTTGGAAGATCGCTTTAACAATAAGTTCACTGCTTAAGAGTAGTCGTAAAACAGTTGCTTATTATATGCACGTTTGTGCATTGCGAGATCAGCAGCCATTATGTAGTGATAAAATGTCAAGGATGGAACCATGCAGAAGTTGTCGGATAAGGATTATCGCAGTATTCCCCTGAATGCCACGATGGCCATCGCGGCGCTGGTCGTGATCGTCGCGGGGATGAAGCTGGGCGCAGACCTGCTGGTGCCGCTACTTTTGGCGATCTTCATCGCCGTCGTGTGTACCTCGCCGGTGCATTGGCTGCATCGCCACGGCGTGAGTATGCGCATGGCGGCGTTCATCACGATCCTGGTGCTCGTGGCGTTTCTACTGTTGATCGGCGTTTTGGTAGTCAATAGCTTCAGTACCTTCGTCGAGGCGCTGCCGGATATCGAGGCGCGCCTCTACGAGCACTACTGGAACCTGCTCAATAGTCTCGCGGCCAAGGGCTTTGCCGTCGACCCGGATCAGCTGAGCGATGCCTTCGCAATGGACGACGAGGGCTCCTGGGTGGCCATGCTGGTAAGCGAAGTGGGCTCGATCGTCATGCAGGGCAGTATCGTCTCGCTGCTGGTCGTCTTCATGCTTTTCGAGACGCTCAACTTTCGCTCCAAGGTCGCGCGGGCGCTCGAAAACCCGGCGCCGAGTCTTAAGCGCTTTAGCGAGTTCAGCCTGACCCTCAAGCGCTACCTGGCCGTCAAAACCGTGATTAGCTTGGCGACCGGGGTACTCGTTTGGCTTTCGTGTTTGATGATCGGGGTGGAGTTTCCGCTGCTCTGGGGGGTGCTCGCCTTTGGGCTGAACTTCATTCCCAATATTGGCTCGGCGCTTGCCGCGTTGCCGCCGGTATTGTTGCTGCTGGTCGATCAGGATGGCGGCGTGCTGTCGGCGCTGCTGCTCGCCTCCGCCTATCTTGTCATCAACTTCGTAATGGGGAATTTGATCGAACCCCGGGTAATGGGCCAGGCGCTGGGGCTTTCGACGTTCGTGGCGTTTTTATCGCTGGTGGTATGGGGCTGGATTTTCGGCCCCGCCGGCATGTTGCTCTCGGTGGTGCTCACCATGACGCTCAAGATAGCCCTGGATAGCCACCCGCAAACGCGCTGGATGGCGCACCTGCTCGGCCCAGGCAGGCGCCAGCTAAGAAGGAGCACCAATAAAGGAGGGGATGCACGAACGCCGCCCGTCGAGCGCGAAGAAACCTCGGCCGAGTCCGAAGAAAGCAAACCTTCCTGAGCGGCGTCGGGTAAGTCAGGGGGCGAGCAAAGAAAAAAGGCTACCGCCAGGTAGCCTTTTTTCATCGATACGCAAAAAGCAAAGCTTAGGCGTTTTGGTCGATAAACTGCGTCAGCTGTGATTTGGACTGCGCGCCGACCAGCGAAGCAACCTTGGCGCCGGATTTGAACAGCATGACCGTCGGCACGCCGCGCACGCCCTGTTCGGCGGCAATTTCCGGCGCGTCATCGACGTTGACGCTGACCACTTTCAAACCTTCGCCACGCTCTTCGGCCACTTCGTCTACCACCGGCGCCATGACTTTACACGGGCCGCACCAGGGGGCCCAGAATTTCAGCAGTACCGGCTGTTCGGCGTTAAGGACTTCCTGCTCGAAATTAGCGTTGGTGACATCCACATTAGTAGCCATTTACATCTCCCGATTACGTTGCTCTTACGATTTCGTTGCCTTCACTGAGCAACGGCTATCACGCCATATAATAGCGCATATTCATCGCGCCAGGTGGCTCGATGGTAGCGCTCGTAACCGGGCCTGGCAAATTTGCGCCGCGGATCGATCACAAACTCCTTTAAAATTAGTGGGTGCCTCGCTTTTCCATTTCTTATACTATAAGTGAATTATGGATTAATTTTTTATTCGCATTTATGCACCCGGTGTTTTGCTTTAGCTTGCCCGGTCTGTGCGTGCAATAAATTGAGGATTGAGGCGCGGCAGATGGCCTCCTCGAGACGAAAGGTAAGGATATGAAGCTACAGCAACTTCGCTATATATGGGAAGTGAACCGGCACAATCTCAACGTATCGGCCACGGCCCAAAGCCTTTTTACGTCTCAGCCGGGTATCTCCAAGCAGATTCGTCTTTTGGAAGACGAGCTGGGGGTCGAGATATTTGCACGCAGCGGCAAACACTTGACCCGGGTAACGCCGGCAGGGGAGTCGATCATCGAGCTGGCCGGGCAGGTTTTGAAGCTGACCGAAAACATCAAGCAGGTCGCCCAGGAGCACAGCGACGAGCGCCGCGGGAGCCTTGCGATCGCAACGACCCACACCCAGGCGCGCTACGCGCTGCCACCCGTGATTAGCGCCTTTACTCAAAAGTATCCGGAAGTGGCGCTGCACATGCAGCAGGGCACCCCCAAGCAAATCGCACAGATGGTGAGCGAAGGCCAGGCCGATTTCGCCATCGCCACCGAGTCGCTGGAACTTTTTACCGATTTGATTTTGCTGCCCTGTTATCGCTGGAACCGCTGCGTGCTGGTGCCCAAAGGGCACCCGCTGGCTTCTTTGGAAGGCCCGTTAACCCTCGAGGCGCTGGCCGAGCACCCCATTGTCACCTACGTGTTCGGTTTTACCGGGCGCTCACAGCTCGACGACGCCTTCAAGGCGCATGGCCTGACGCCCAACGTGGTGCTCACCGCCGCCGATGCCGACGTGATCAAGACCTACGTGCGCCTGGGGATGGGCGTGGGGATCGTAGCGCACATGGCGTTCGACGAAGCGCTGGACAGCGACATGGTCGTGTTGGATGCAAGCCACCTGTTTGCAAGCTCGACGACCAAGATCGGCATTCGTCGTGGTACTTTCATGCGCGGCTATATGTACGATTTTTTGGCCCGCTTTGCCCCGCACCTCACCCGCGAGCGCGTCGACGAAGCACTGCTGGTGGGCCCACGCAACGAGCAGGCGCTGTTCGAAAGTATCGAACTGCCCGAGTATTGACGGCCCGGCGCAGAGCGCCGGGTAGCGGCGTCAAAAGACAGGCTAGTGCTGCAGGTGAAGCCCGCACTCGCGCTTCTCTTCTACCTTGGTGGGGTCGAAGTAGTCGAAGTTATTGGGCAAGTCGAACCTTTGCAGGTAGGTGTACATATCCTTGGCGCTCCAGTGAAGCAGCGGGGCGACCTTCAAAAGGCCGTCACTATTGCGACTCAAGGGCTGCATTTTGGCACGCTCCGAGGTGTCCTCGGCGCGCAGTGCGGTGAACCACACGTCCGGGCGTATCTCGCTTAGCGCCCGCTCGAAGGGCTCGATTTTCACTTCCTGGGTAAAGGTTGTGTGGCGCGGGTCATCGATGTCCGGTAATTCGCCTTCGAGCGCCTCGCGATGGGCGCGGGTACGTTTGGGCAAAAAGCTTACGATATTGAGATTCAGCTTCTTGATGATTTCGTCGGCGCACTGGTAGGTCGCCGGGGTGTTGTAGCCGCTGTCCATCCAGACGATCGGGATATCCGGGCGAACCCGGGTCACCATGTGCAGAATCACCGCTTCGAAAGGGCGAAAGTTGGTGGTGCAAATAGGCTGCACGCCCTGGCCGAACGCCCACTCGATGAGGGTTTGAGGGTCGTTGGCGTGATCACGATTGATGGCGTCCAACGTCAGGGTTTCAATCTTTGACGACATATTGGCCTCCCGCTTGGCCAGGAATTTGCAGCCTAGGCTATCAAACAGCAACGCTGACGCCCCAATACCGTTTTGTTTGGCTTTTATATTGCTTTTGGCTTTAAAAACCGGTGGGCTTATTCCAACGAAGCGATCAAGTGACAAATTTTGTCGAGCGTTTCGGTGTACTCCTCCAAAGCCTCGGAGTCCGCTACCAAACCGCCGCCGCCCCAGACGTGAAGCGCGCCTTGATCCGCCACCATGGTGCGGATAGCAATCGAGGTATCCATATTCCCGCGTACATCGATGTAGCCCAGGCTCCCACAGTAAACGCTGCGCTGGCAGGGCTCGAGTTCGTCGATGATTTCCATTGCGCGAATTTTTGGCGCGCCGGTGATCGAGCCGCCGGGAAAGGCCGCCGCCAGCAGTGAAAGCGGGGAGTAATTCGACGCCAGCGTACCCTGAATGACGCTCACCAGGTGGTGTACGTTAGGGTAGCTTTCCAGCGAGCAGAGTTGGGGTACGTGAATGCTGCCCGGGCGGCACACCCGCCCGAGATCGTTGCGCAAAAGATCCACGATCATCACGTTCTCGGCGCGGTCCTTCACGCTTTTCAAAAGCGCCTCGGCCAGGGCGGCGTCCTCGGCCGGGGTTTTGCCGCGGGGCCGGGTGCCCTTGATCGGGCGGGTTTCGACCTCGCCGTCGCACACCTTGATAAAACGCTCCGGTGAAAGCGAGAGCACGGCCTTGCCGTCCCAGGCCATGTAAGCCGCAAACGGGGTCGGGGTCGCGCTGCGCAGGCGAAGGTAGGCCTGCCAGGCATCGCCTTCGAAAGGTGCGCGTAGCCGCTGGGCCAGGTTGATTTGATAACAGTCGCCGGCCTGAATGTAGCGCTGCACCGCCTCGAAGCGGCGGGTGTAGGCGCTCTGGTCGAGCTCGGCTTCGAACGTGCCGGTGAGCTTGAAGTCCGCTACTGGCGCTGGCGCGGTGTCCAGCCACGCAAGCACAGCGTCGCGGCGCGCCTCGTTCGCCACCAGCCACGCTTTTTCTTCCTCGTGATCCAGGGTGATGCACCAATCAAAAAGCCCCACGCGCGCGGCGGGCAGCGTCGTGGCGCTCGGGTGGCGGCTGGGTATGCCCTGTAGGGCGCGACCGAACTCGTAACTCCAGTAGCCGGCCAGCCCACCCAAAAACGGTAAGTCAGTTTGCATCGCAGGCGCGGGCAGCTGCGCTAAAAGCCACTCTTTCAGCGCGAAAGGGTCGCCGCGCAGCGCAGCCGGTGGCGTGAGCGTAGCGGATTCGAGTTGCAAGGCGCCGCTCGAGTCCACTTCGAGAGTGGCGATAGGGTCGCTGACCAGAATATCGAAGCGGCCGCTGGTGGCCTTGGGGCGGCCGCTATCCAGTAGCATCGCGCCGGGGCGCTCTTTTAGGCGCGCGAAAAGCGCCAGTGGATCCTGCGCGTAGAGGAGAGCGGTTAGGGTAAGCGCCGTACTCATGAATCAATGCCTTGCCGGTTGGGCCGATCATTCTATTGAGCGTGCGCCGCTGAGGGAAGCAACGCGTGACTTCCCTTTCCACGCTTTTAATACGCGACACGCCCGGACGGGGTTGTACGGATTGTAGACATTCGCCGTCAGAGATGAACCTGGTTATAGCCCTGGCGCGATAAAAGGTGCCAAAAGGTGCGGTTGACGCTCAAGAAGGCGCGGGCTAAAGTGCCTTCATACTCTTTATTGTCGACAATTAGCCATGACCGTAATAACCAATGCCGTCCAATCGCGCGCTGAGAGCCTCCTCGACCCGGCCACACCGGAAGTGCGCACCCTGGCCGAGCGGGTGTTCCACCAGTTGCAAAGCGCCATCGTACGCGGTGAGCTGGCCCCGGGTAGCAAGATTACCGAACCCGGGCTTTCCAAGACCTACGGTATCTCCCGCGGGCCGCTACGCGAGGCGATGCGTCGCCTGGAAAGCCACCGCCTGATCGAGCGAGTGCCCCACGTGGGCGCGCGGGTGGTCAAGCTCTCCATGAAGGAGCTTCTGGAGCTTTTCGACGTGCGCGAGGCATTGGAGAGTATGGCGGCGCGGCTGGCCGCCGAGCACATGGGCGCCGAGGAGATTCAGGGGCTACGCGACGTGCTGGCGGTGCACGAAGGCCAGGCGGATTTAAAGCGCGGTGAAGCGTACTACCAGCGCGAGGGCGATCTGGATTTCCACTACCTCATCGTGCAGGGCAGCCACAACAAGATGCTCATGAATCTCTTGTGTGACGACCTTTACTACCTGGTTCGCCTCTACCGCACCCAGTTCAGCGCCAGCGGCGCCAGGCCCCAACGCGCCTTCGTGGAGCACCACCGTATCGTCGATGCCATCGAAGCCGGTGACGCCGAGCTTGCCGAACTCTTGATGCGCCGCCACGTCAGCGCATCGCGGGAAAACGTCGCCGACCGCTACGCCGCTATCCTGGAAACCTCTTAGCGCTTGCGCGCCAGGCGCTGATCCTAACAACACCGATTTCAAGGAGACCCGCATGCCGACTCACGCATCCGCCGCGCTCACCCCAGGCGCACGCTTCAAGCATGCCCTCGAGCGTCAAACACCGCTTCCCATTCTGGGCACCATCAACGCCTATACCGCCCTGATGGCGGAGCACGTGGGCCACCAGGCGATCTATCTCTCCGGCGGCGGCGTAGCGAACGCCTCTTTCGGGCTGCCGGATTTAGGCATGACCACCATGAACGACGTGGTCGAAGACGCTCACCGCATCTGCGGCGCCACGGATTTACCGCTTCTGGTGGATATCGATACCGGTTGGGGTGGGGCGTTCAATATTGCGCGTACGGTCAAGGAGATGCAGCGCGCCGGGGTGGCGGCGGTGCATATCGAGGATCAGGTCGCGCAAAAGCGCTGCGGCCACCGGCCCAACAAGGCGATCGTCTCCCAGGGCGAAATGGTCGATCGCATCAAGGCGGCGGCGGACGCTCGGCTGGACCCGGACTTTTACCTGATCGCACGCACCGACGCCTTTCAGAAAGAGGGCCTGGACGCCGCCATCGAGCGGGCCAATGCCTGTATCGAGGTCGGCGCGGACGCCATCTTTGCCGAGGCCGTGCACACCCTGGACGACTACCGCGCGTTTTGTCAGCGCGTGGATGCGCCGATTCTGGCCAACATCACCGAATTTGGCGCCACGCCTCTGTTCACCCAGCAAGAGCTTGGAGAAGTGGGGTGCGCGATGGTGCTTTACCCGCTTTCCGCGTTTCGCGCCATGAACGCCGCGGCGCTCAACGTCTACCAAAGCATTCTGGAAAACGGTCACCAGAAAGCGGTGGTGGATACCATGCAGACCCGGGACGAGCTTTACGACTTTTTGAACTACCACGATTTCGAGCAGAAGCTCGATGCGCTCTTCGACGAGCAGGGCGAGCGCTGAGAGCGCCGCCGCACTATAAAAAGACTCGATAACAATGATTTCGAAAAAAAAGGAGACACACCATGGCTGACAAGACGCTGGCAGGCGCGGGACTTCGTGGCCAAAGCGCGGGTAGCACCGCGCTTTGTACCGTGGGCAAAACCGGTTCGGGGCTTACCTATCGGGGCTTCGACATCAAGGAGCTGGCCGAGAAGGCCCGATTCGAAGAGGTCGCCTACCTGTTACTGAAAGGCAAACTGCCCAACCAGTCCGAGCTCGATCTCTACATCGAGCAGTTGAAAAACATGCGGGGCTTGCCCGAGGCGCTCAAAACGGTGCTCGAGGAAATCCCTAAAGACGCTCATCCGATGGACGTCATGCGCACCGGCACCTCGATGCTGGGTAATCTGGAGACCGAGGAGAGCTTCGACGAGCAGCAGGACGTCGCCGACCGGCTTTTAGCGGTGCTGCCCTCGATCATCTGCTACTGGTACCGCTTCAGCCACGACGGCGTGCGCATCGACACCGAAACCGACGATAGCTCGGTGGGCGGGCACTTTTTGAATATGCTGCGCGGCGCGCCCGCCTCCGAGCTCCATGCCCGGGTCATGAACGTCTCCTTGATTCTCTACGCCGAGCACGAGTTCAACGCCTCGACCTTTACCGCCCGGGTCTGCGCCTCGACCCTTTCGGACATGCACTCCTGCGTGACCGGGGCGATCGGTTCATTGAGAGGCCCGCTGCACGGTGGGGCCAACGAGGCGGCCATGGCGATGATCCAGGACTGGGCATCTCCTGAGGAAGCCGAGCGCGAAATGCTCGGCAAGCTCGAGCGCAAGGAGAAGGTCATGGGCTTTGGCCACGCTATCTACCGCGAGTCGGACCCGCGCAACGACATCATCAAGCAGTGGTCGAAAAAGCTCAGCGAAGACGTGGGCGATACCACGCTCTACAAAGTCTCCGAGCGCTGTGAGGAGGTGATGTGGCGGGAGAAAAAGCTTTTCTGCAACGCGGATTTCTTCCACGCCAGCGCCTATCACTTCATGGATATTCCCACCAAGCTCTTCACCCCGATTTTCGTGATGTCCAGGCTGACCGGCTGGGCGGCCCACGTGTTCGAACAGCGCGCCAATAATCGCATCATCCGGCCCAGCGCCGACTATACCGGCCCGGAGAAGAGCGAGTGGGTGCCGATCGAAGAGCGCGAATAGGAGGCAGTGATGAATACCGAGTACCGTAAAACCTTGCCCGGTGCCTCGATGGACGGCGAACCGGTGGACTTTTTCGACGCCCATGAGGCGGTGGAGGCAATCAAGCCCGGCGCCTACGCGGGGCTGCCGTTTACCTCGCGGGTGCTTGCCGAGCAGCTGGTGCGCCGCTGCGAGCCGGGGCTTTTAACGGATGCGCTCAACCAGCTCATCGAGCGCCGCCGGGATCTCGATTTTCCCTGGTACCCGGCGCGGGTGGTGTGCCACGACATTCTGGGCCAGACCGCACTGGTCGACCTGGCAGGGCTCAGGGATGCCATTGCCGAGCGCGGCGGCGACCCGGCCCAGGTGAACCCGGTGGTGCCCACTCAATTGATCGTCGATCATTCGCTGGCGGTGGAGCACAACGGCGACGACGACCAGGCCTTTGGCAAGAACCGCGCCATCGAAGACCGGCGAAACGACGACCGTTTTCACTTCATCAACTGGACCAAGCTCGCCTTCGAGAACGTCGACGTGATCCCGCCGGGCAACGGCATCATGCACCAGATCAATCTGGAGAAGATGTCGCCGGTGGTGCAGTGCCGCCCGGACGATACCGGCGCGCGCGTCGCCTTTCCGGATACTTGTGTGGGCACCGACAGCCATACGCCGATGGTCGACGCCCTCGGGGTGATCTCGGTCGGCGTGGGTGGGCTCGAAGCGGAAAGCGTGATGCTGGGGCGCGCCTCGATGATGCGCCTGCCGGATATCGTCGGCGTCGAGCTAACGGGCAAACTCGGCCCGGGCATTACCGGCACCGACATGGTGCTGGCGATTACCGAATTTCTGCGCCAAGCGCGCGTGGTGGGGGCGTATCTCGAGTTTTACGGGGAGGGGGCGGATGCGCTCAGCGTCGGCGACCGGGCGACGATCTCCAACATGACCCCGGAATACGGCGCCAGTGCCGCCATGTTCTACATCGACGGCCAAACCATCGATTATCTGAAACTCACCGGGCGCGACGACGAACAGGTCGCGCTGGTCGAAACCTACGCCAAACACACCGGGCTCTGGGCGGATGATTTAAAAACCGCCGAGTACGAGCGGGTACTGACCTTCGATTTATCCAGCGTGGCGCGTACCCTGGCCGGGCCGTCGAACCCCCACGCGCACCTGCCGACCTCCGAGCTTGCAAGCCGCGGTATCGCGGTGGGGTTTGAAGCGACTCAGAAAGACGAGCTTGCCGGCAGAATGCCGGATGGCGCGGTGATCATCGCCGCGATTACCAGCTGCACCAATACCTCCAACCCGCGCAACATGGTCGCGGCGGGGCTGATTGCGCGTAACGCCAACCGGCTGGGGCTACTGCGCAAGCCCTGGGTGAAGTCCTCGCTGGCGCCGGGTTCGAAAACCGTGAAGATGTACCTGGATGAGGCCGGGCTGATGGACGAGCTGGAAACGCTGGGCTTTGGTGTGGTGGGCTACGCCTGCACGACCTGTAATGGCATGTCCGGATCATTGGACCCGAAGATTCAACAAGAGATCGTCGAGCGGGATTTGTACGCCACGGCGGTGCTCTCGGGTAACCGTAACTTCGACGGGCGTATCCACCCCCACGCCAAGCAGGCGTTTCTGGCCTCGCCGCCGCTAGTGGTCGCCTACGCCATCGCCGGGACCATTCGCTTCGATATCGAAAAGGACGTGCTCGGCGTTGACGACGAGGGTCACCCAGTGACGCTCAAGGATATCTGGCCGGAGGACAGCGAGATCGACGCCATCGTGGCGTCCGCGGTCAAGCCCGAGCAGTTTCGCCAGACCTACATTCCGATGTTCGACCTGGACAAGAGCGAGAAGGCGCACGTCGCGCCCCTTTACGAGTGGCGCCCGCAAAGCACCTATATTCGCCGCCCACCTTACTGGGAAGGAAACATGGCCCGCGCGCGGGCGCTCAAGGGCCTGCGCCCGCTGGCGATACTGCCGGACAACATCACCACCGACCACCTGTCGCCGTCGAACGCCATTTTGCCGGACAGCGCCGCTGGCGAATACCTGCTGCACATGGGCCTGCCGGAGGAGGACTTCAACTCCTACGCCACCCACCGCGGCGATCATCTGACCGCCCAGCGGGCGACCTTCGCCAACCCCAAGCTCTACAACGAGATGGCCCTCGATGACCAGGGCCACGTGCGCCAGGGCTCGCTTGCGCGCCTCGAGCCCGAGGGCAAAGTGGTGCGCATGTGGGAGGCGATCGAAGCCTACATGGCGCGCAAGCAGCCCTTGATCATCATCGCCGGCAACGACTACGGCCAAGGCTCATCAAGAGACTGGGCGGCCAAGGGCGTGGCCCTTGCCGGTGTGGAAGCCATCGTCGCCGAAGGCTTCGAGCGTATTCACCGGACCAACCTGGTGGGCATGGGCGTGATGCCGCTTCAGTTCGAGCCCGGCACCACGCGCAAGACCTTGGCGCTGGACGGCACCGAGATGTATGACGTGGAGGGCGAGGCCACCCCCGGCGCTACCTTGACGCTGGTGATCCATCGCGCCGGCGCTACCGAGCGCGTACCGGTGATCTGCCGGCTCGACACCGCCGAAGAGGTCACCATCTACGCCGCCGGCGGCGTCTTGCAGCGCTTCGCCCAGGACTTTCTGGAGGCCACCCCGGCCTAGCGCGCAGTATTTTGCCTATCCCTTCACTCACGCCCGGCCAGCCCGGGCGTTTCAGGAGCCAAGCCATGGCGACGAGCCCCCAAATCGAGATCCCCGCGACCTACATGCGTGGCGGCACCAGCAAGGGTGTTTTTTTCACGCTCAATGATCTGCCCAAGGCGGCACAAACCCCCGGGGCCGTGCGCGATGCGCTGCTTCTTCGCCTGATGGGAAGCCCTGACCCTTTCGAGAAGCAGATCGACGGTATGGGCGGGGCGACGTCGAGTACCAGCAAGGCGGTGATTCTCTCCAAAAGCGAATCACCGGGGCACGACGTGGATTACCTGTTCGGTCAGGTCTCCATCGATCGGCCGTTCGTGGACTGGAGCGGCAACTGTGGCAACCTTTCCGCCGCGGTGGGCCCCTTCGCGATTCGCGCAGGCCTGGTCGAGGCTTCAAAAATCCCGGCTAACGGCGTGGCCGAGGTACGCATCTGGCAGGCGAACATCGCCAAGACGATTATCGCGAAGGTGCCCATCACCCGGGGGCAGGTTCAGGAAACCGGCGATTTCGAGCTCGACGGCGTGACGTTTCCCGCCGCCGAGATTCCGATCGCTTTTGTCGACCCCGCCGACGGCGAAGGCGCGATCTTCCCGACGGGCAATCTGGTCGATGAGCTGGAAGTGACGGGGGTGGGCACGCTGAAAGCGACCATGATCAATGCGGGTATCCCGACCATATTCGTCAATGCCGACGAGGTGGGTTATACCGGCGTCGAGCTTCAGGAGGCGATCAATAGTGACCCCGCCGCACTTGCCAAGTTCGAAGCCATCCGCACCCATGGTTCGGTGAAAATGGGGCTTGCGAGCACTATCGAGCAGGCGGGGGCACGCCAGCACACGCCCAAGGTCGCCTTCGTCGCTCCAGCGGCGCGCTACAGCGCCTCGAGCGGCAAGGAGGTCAGCGCCGAAGAGATCGACCTGGTCGTGCGTGCGCTCTCCATGGGCAAGCTTCACCATGCCATGATGGGCACCGCGGCGGTGGCGATTGCCTCGGCAGCGGCCATTGAAGGAACGCTGGTCAATATAGCCGCCGGGGGTGGCGAGATCGAGGCGGTCACCTTTGGCCATCCGTCCGGTGTACTGCACGTGGGTGCCAAAGCAAGTCTCGTCGAGGGCCGCTGGCAGATCGACCAGGCGCTGATGAGCCGCAGCGCGCGAGTGCTGATGAAAGGGACGGTCTTCGTACCGGGAGATTTTTAAACGCCGGCGCCGTTAAAGCTGCCGCCCTGATCACCGGGCAGGTGGGCAGGGCGGCGGTCTTTCTTTCAGGCGTTACGCTCTTTCAGGCGTTACTCTTCGAAGACGATCTGATCTTCCATCGAGCTGACGGTGGCTTCGCCAATGCCGCTGACACGGGTTAAATCATTAGCGTTTTCGAAGCTGCCATTGGCGTCGCGCTCCTCGATGATCGCCACCGCACGGCTGGGCCCTACCCCGGGAAGCTCGGCCAGCAGCTCCTCATCGGCCGTGTTGACGTTGATCGGCGCCACCGATTGGGCAAACGCCCCGCCGCTCAAACTCAAGCCGAGTGCGGCCGCCGCCACTAACCCTTTTAGTATCCGCTGCATAATGAGCCCCTCTAATGGTGTTTGAATCGTGTTCGTTTTGTACCAGAGACGACCTCTAAGGTGTCTTTGGTCTTAATTAACTTAGTGGTTGGAAGCGGACGCCGCTGTCATCCATGTATGACGCTATGTGTAGGATTTTCCCTTGAGCGTCTGTTGAAATCGCTTACAAAAAGCGCATCGCAAGGCTGATATAATGGTGCGGTTCAAACAAGGAGCGCGCCCGTGGCAACCGATTCTCCCCTTATTATCGCTCTCGACTACCCTTCGCTTGACCAGGCACTGTGCATGGCGGACCAGCTCGACCCTGCCCGCTGCCGGGTCAAGGTGGGTAAAGAGCTTTTTACCCGTAGCGGCCCGGCGGTGCTCGAGGCGCTGCACGGCCGCGGCTTCGAGGTCTTTCTCGATCTCAAGTTTCACGATATTCCCAATACCGTGGCCGCGGCGGTGCAGGCCGCCGCCGAACAGGGCGTATGGATGGTCAACGTCCATGCCAGCGGCGGCCAGTCGATGATGCGCGCGGCGGCGGATCGCCTGAAAGCGAACGGCCTCGAAACCCACCTGATTGCCGTGACCGTACTCACCAGTATGCAAAGCGATGAGCTTTTGGATATTGGCGTAATGGGAGGGCTCGACGAGCAGGTAATGCGCCTGGCGGGGCTGGCTCAGGAGAGTGGTCTGGCCGGAGTGGTCTGTTCGGCCCGCGAAGCCAAGGCGATCAAAAAGGCCTGTGGCGACGCGTTTTTGAAGGTCACCCCGGGTATTCGCCCCCGCTTTGCCGCGGCCAATGATCAACAGCGCATCATGACGCCGGGTGAGGCACTCGAAGCGGGTAGCACCCACTTGGTGGTAGGACGTCCGGTCACGCAAGCCGAGTCACCGATGGGCGCGCTCGAAGCGATAGAGGCGGAGATCGGCTAACCCTCGGGGCTGCTATTCGCCTTCGATGCCGGTTATCGGTTTGATGGTGCCCCAGCGTCGGCAGCTAGGGCACTGCCACACCAGGTTTTCGCTGGTGAGGCCGCAGTGGCGACAGCGGTGGCGCGGGCGGCCCTCCAGCAGGGCGCCGGTGTGGTGCTTTAGCAGTAGAAGCCGCGTGTCCGGCTTGGTCTTGCCGCTTAGCCGTTCGCTTTGCAGGTACAGGTCGATCAGGTAGTCGAGCCCACCCAGGCTTGGTGCTTCGCGTAGCCACTCGCCGGTACGTTCGATGGCGCTGTCCACGCCATCGCGGTGGTGGACGAGTTCGCCCAGCGCAATGATCACACTGGTGTAGGGCGCCTGGCCAAGAAGCTTATAGAGGTAGGTTTCAAAGCCCTGGGGGTTATCCGAGCGCTCGAAAGCGTGCTTGAGCGCCGAGAGCATGGTCGGAATGTGATCCACGTCCTGAGCCGGGATTCGGTCGAGCCAGTCGATCGCGCGCTGATAGTGGCCATTTTCCATGTCGAGCTCGGCGTACAAAAGCGTGGCCCGTACGCAGTGCTCGTCCATCTGCAGCGCTTTTTTCAAATGTCTGCGCGCAAGCTGGCGGCTCGACTGTGCCTTCTCCTCGACGGCGAGTTCGCAAAGCCAGTGGGCCGCCGCGCGGCGAAGACCGGGTTGCTGCTTGAGAATCGGCTGGACGTTATCCAGTGCCTGCTGCCATTCGCGTTCGCGGTCGAGCAGATCGAGCAAAAGGCGCTTGGCGCTTAGCCGGTAAGTGTCGTTGGATGTCTGGCCGAGCAGCGTCTTTAAAAGCCGCTGGGCGCGGTCGTGAACGCCCAGGGCGATGAAATCCTGGGCGAGTTCGAGCTGAATGTGTTCGTTGGTGGACACGGAGAGCGCCGGGCGGGCGAGCAGGTTCTGGTGAATGCTGACGGCCTTGTCGGCCTCGCCCCGGGCGCGAAAGAGCTTACCCAAGGCGATATGCGTCTCGACGGTTTCGCTATTGACGTCCAGCGCATTGATGAACGTATTGATGGCCTCGTCGGGCTGCTCGTTGAGAAGATAGTTGAGCCCGACGAAATACTCTTTGGAAAGTGCAGGCGACCGATTTGCCGGCCGGATTGACCTTTGTTTGGCGCGATAGCGCACGCCCAGCCCAAAGCCGATAGCGACGGCTGCAAGCAGTGTGCAAAGCAGCGCGACGTCCTGCATTTACACCACTTCCTTGAACTCCTGGGTCCGCAGGCGATCCAGCTCTTTTTGCTGCTGCTTGTTGTGGCGCTCGCTGCGGGCCAAACGCGCCTTCAAGCGGATATAAACACCCAGCATCGCAAGCATTCCCAGAATGACGCCCAGGGTGAGCGTGGCGAGTAGCCATACCGATAGCGATACCGGCGGAAGCTCTGTCCAGATCAGGTTCAGGGCAATCGTCTGCTGGTTGTTGACGGCGAACAAAATGCCGACAAGCAGCACCACCAGTAAAATAATGGCCAGTAAAAGCCCTTTGATCCAACGCATGAGAATTTCCTAATCTGTGACGTGCATGGTGGGTCTATTGTGTATGAGTCGGGGCACGGCGTCATCCCTGAAGTGTTTCAGCGTTTTAGCCGGTGCGTGAAGGCGCGTTTAGTAGCCCAGTGCCCGGCTGGCATCCACCTGCTCGCGAAGCTCTTTCCCGGGTTTGAAGTGGGGGACATACTTGCCCTCCAGGTCCACCGGGTCGCCGGTTTTGGGGTTGCGGCCCATGCGCGGCTCGCGGTAGTGCAGCGAAAAGCTGCCAAAGCCGCGGATTTCGACCCGTCCACCACTTGAGAGGGCGTCTGTCATGTCATCCAAAATAATACGAACCGCCGTTTCGACTTCCTTGGCGGATAGCTCCGGTTGACGCATCGCGATTTGTTCGATTAATTCAGATTTGGTCATCGGTTGGCTCCCTGCAAACGTTAAAGGTCGTAAAAGCTTACGGCCTGAATAACATCCATCTCAGCATACTGCGCATTGTGTTATAAAACAATTTAGATAAAACAAGGTACTAGGTCGAATAACAGCATAGGCGAAGCGGGGCGCTGGCGCGACCCTACAGCTCAGGTATACTGACTTTTCATTTTCGAATTCGTAGAGGTCCACGTTGAGCGACGATACATCCCCGGAGGCCATTCTCCGTAAACGGCTTTACTGGCATTCACGCCGCGGCATGTGGGAGCTGGATCTATTGCTTATTCCTTTCCTCGAAAACCGCTTCGACTCGCTTTCCGCAGAAGATCGGTCGACCTATCAGCGCCTGATCGAAGAAGAAGATCAGGATCTATTCGTTTGGCTGATGCATCGTGAGTGGCCAGCCGATCCTGACCTTCGCCGCCTGGTTCAAATGATTGTCGAGCATGCCGAAACCACCGATAACAGTGCCTATCGCACGCTCTAACTACCCTGCGCTGATTCATTCGGCGCTGACGGCGGGGCTTTTAGGCGTAAGCCTCGCTTTCGCTTCGCCGCTTTGGGTGCTTTGTGCTTTGCCGGTCATGCTTTTTTTGATCGCCCATCACGCCCGTCGCCAGCCGGCGGGTTCGCTTTACATCCAGCCGATTGACGATGCGCTCTATGCGCGCTGGGTGCTCGCCAGTGGCGATCTCGGCGACCAGCAGCCGCTTCGCTGCCACTACCTTGGGTCATGGCTTTTGGGACTGGAGGTGGGAGGGGAGCGGCTTTGGCTCTGGCCGGATAGTCTGCGGAGCGAAAACCACCGGGCGCTGCGGCGACGACTGCATCGCCCGGGCCATTAAAGCGTGAGGCGAAAGTAGCGCAGCGAAAAGCGCTTGGCGATAGGGTTTAAAGCGTTACGAGGGGAGTGATACACAAAGAAACCCGGCAAAGTGCCGTGAGCGTATCGGGGAAAACGAAAGAAAAGGTGGTGCCCGGAGCCGGACTTGAACCGGCACGGGGTTACCCCCGAGAGATTTTAAGTCTCTTGCGTCTACCGATTTCGCCATCCGGGCGTATAACAGCGTCTACGATGGAGGATATCGCGACGCTGTCATGGGATATGGAGGCTGGAGTCGGAATCGAACCGGCGTACACGGAGTTGCAGTCCGCTGCATAACCACTCTGCCATCCAGCCTTGGAGTCGATGGAGCGGGAAAAGAGATTCGATCGGACTGGCGCACCAGCTTTCGACCCACTGCTTAAACCTGCTATCCAAAATGGAGCGGGAAAAGAGATTCGAACTCTCGACCCTCGCCTTGGCAAGGCGATGCTCTACCACTGAGCTATTCCCGCTCGACTCGAGGGCGAATTATACGCACTGACGCAGACTTGTCAATCGAAGAAATGCTCAATACGTACAATAAGATACTGCATTTAACGCGCCTGGGCGTAGGCCGCTGCCGAAGGCTGCGCCTTGGGCTATTACATCGAACGGCTCAGGTGCGGCCAGGCCGCGTGCAGATACTGGAGCATCGACCAGAGCGTTAAAATCGCCGCCGCGTAAAGGATGGCCACACCGACCATTGCGATGTCGTGTCCCGGTGGAAACACCAGTAGTACCAAAAGTGCCACCATCTGCAGGGTGGTTTTGAGCTTTCCGATCCAGGAAACGGCGACCATGCCGCGCTTGCCCATCTCCGCCATCCACTCGCGCAGCGCCGAGATGACGATTTCGCGCCCGATAATCACCAGCGCCGGCAGGGTCAGCAGGGCGCTATCGAAGCGTTCGATGAGCAAGGCCAGCGCCACCGCGACCATCAGCTTATCTGCCACCGGGTCGAGGAAGGCGCCGAACGGGGTCGACTGATTCCAGAGTCTGGCCAAATAGCCATCCAGCCAGTCGGTGACCGACGCCAGGGCGAACAGCCCCGCCGCCAGCGGCATGCTCCAGCCATAGGGCAGATAGAAGAGCACCACCAATAGGGGGATGAAAACGATTCTTGCCAGAGTCAATATGTTGGGTATATTCATCGCAGGGCGCGATCCTTGCCGGAGAATCAGGGAATCAAACGTATGTAGGCGCTATTCTATCCGCCTTGAGGCGCGGCATCCATGCCGGTGGTGGATTATCCGTTCAGCGCCTGATAGATAGTCGCCGCCATGGCCGCGCTAATCCCCGGTACTCGGGCAAGCTCATCCTTGCTTGCTTTCTGCACGCCCTGCAATCCACCAAAAAAGCGCAGCAGCTCCCGGCGGCGCTTGGGGCCCACGCCGGGGATATCCTGCAAGGTGGATGTGCGTCGGGCCTTGTCGCGCTGAGCACGGTGGCCGGCAATCGCAAAGCGGTGCGACTCGTCGCGAATGTGCTGAATCAGATGAAGGGCGGGCGAGGCCGGGTCCATCGGTAGCGGGTTATCGCTGCTCTCCAGAAACAGCGTCTCGAGCCCGGCCTTGCGCGTCGTGCCCTTCGCTACACCGAGCAAAATGATGCCGTCGACCCCAAGCTCGCCGATAACGCCTCGGGCCATATTGAGCTGTCCCTTGCCGCCATCGACGATCAAAATATCCGGTGCGACGGCTTCGCCGCTTTTGACCCGCTTCAAGCGCCTCGTCAGCGCCTGCTGCATCGCGGCGTAGTCGTCGCCGGCGGCCACGCCTTCGATACGAAAATGGCGGTAGTCGCTTTTGCGCGGGCCTTGCTGGTCGAATACCACGCACGACGCCACCGTTGCCTCGCCCTGGCTGTGGCTGATGTCGAAACACTCCAGCCGCTCGGGCGCTTTCTCCAGGTCCAGCGCTTTCTGCAGCGCCTCGAAACGTGCCATGAGCTGCGTCTTGTTGGCGAGTTGGGAGGCCAATTGCTGCTCGGCGTTGGTCATCGCCAGTTTTTGCCATTGTGCACGGTGGCCGCGTACCTGGTGGGCGACGCGCACTCGCTTGCCGGCCTGCTGGCTCAGCGCGTCGGCAATCAGTTGGCTATCGTCCAGGGCGTGGCTGGTAATGACCTCGGCGGGCACGTTATGCGGCTGGCCGAAATAGTATTGGCTGACGACTTCGGTCAAGAGCATCTCATCGCTTAGTTCCAGGTCGTTTTTGGGCGTGTGGTGGCGGGCGCCTAGAAGTCGCCCATCGCGTATGCTCATGACCGAGATACCTTGGGCGCCGGGGCGATGGGCAAGCGCGAAAATATCCGCGTCGCCGCTTTCGTTATCCACGAACTGACGCTGCTGAAGCTGTCTGAGCTTGACGATCTGGTCGCGCAGGCGCCCGGCTTCTTCGAAGTCGAGCGCCTGGCTTGCGGCTTCCATTTGATCGCTGAGCGTTTGGGTGACGTGCTCGCTTTTCCCCTCCAGGCACATCACGGCGTGCTCGACGTCGCGCTGATACTCTTGTTGAGAAATATAGTCCACGCAGGGGGCGCTGCAGCGGTCGATCTGGTACTGAAGGCAAGGCCGGCTGCGGTTGGCGAACACGCTGTCTTCGCAGTTGCGGATGCGAAAGATTTTCTGCATCAGCGTTAGACTCTCCTTCACCGCGCCGCTACTGGGGTAGGGCCCCAGGTAGCGGCCGTCACCCCGACGCTGACGTGCGCGCTTGTACTCGAGCGCAGGATAAGGGTGGCGGTCGGTAACGAAAACGAAGGGGTAGGACTTGTCGTCGCGCAGCAGGATGTTATAGGGCGGACGCAGCTCCTTGATCAGGGTTTGCTCGAGCAGCAGCGCTTCGGTTTCGGTGCGGGTGACGGTCACTTGCACGTCGGCAATGCGCGCCACCATCGCCTGGGTCTTGGCGTTGAGCTGGCCGCGGAAATAACTCGACAGGCGCGCCTTGAGACGCTTCGCCTTGCCGACGTAAAGCGTGTTTTGCTGGTCATCGAGCATACGGTAAACACCCGGGGAGGTGCTTACCGAGCTTAAAAATTGCTTGGCATCGAAAGTCATAGAGCGCTTAGAAGTGCTGGGGCAGGAACTGGATGGTAGGCCTAACCCTGGCGCGCGTCAAAGCCCTCCACCAGCCCGTAGCGCAGCGCTAAATGGGTAAGCTCGACGTCGCTGGCCACTTCCAGCTTTTCGAACAGCCTATAGCGGTAAGTGTTGACCGTTTTGGGGCTCAGATGGAGGCGGTCGGAGATGTCCTGAACGCGCTGACAGTTGACGATCATCAGCGCGATCTGGAGTTCGCGGGGTGAGAGGTTTTGAAACGGGCTATCTTCTTCGGTGAAGTGGGCCAGCGCCAGGCGCTGGGCGATCTCTTGGCTTACGTAGCGCCCACCGCTATCGATTTGACGGATGGCCTCGATCATCTCCGTGGCATCGGCCCCCTTGCTTAAAAAACCTGACGCGCCGGCCTCCAGCATACGCCTTAACGTGCTGTCTTCTACGTAGGCGGTCAGAATCAGTACGCGCACGTTTTTCATGGTGCGACAGATGCGCCGAGTCGCCTCTAGCCCGCCAATGCCGGGCATACGAATATCCATGAGCACCAGATCCGGCTTCAGCTTGCGACAAAGCGAGACAGCGCTTTCGCCATCGTCGGCTTCGCCCGCAATATGAATATCGCACTCTTCGTCCAGCAAGTGCGCGATACTGCTCCTCACCAGGTGGTGGTCATCAGCGATGAGTACGTTAATCACGAGGGTGCTCCTGATACAATGCGCTTGAAACCCGGTATCGGCTTTGCCGTAGAGTGCCATAGCTTCTATTGAAGGAAAATTAGTATTTACTGTTCAATAAAGCGTCTTGACTTGAGTCTGGGTCTGCTCTAATATTCGCCGCGCACTTGGAAGCAATTGCATCAATCCAGTCGCTATATAAGCGCTGGTTTGATAAGGGGCCTTAGCTCAGCTGGGAGAGCGCAACACTGGCAGTGTTGAGGTCAGCGGTTCGATCCCGCTAGGCTCCACCAAATTTCCAAAAGCCTCGTTTTTCAACGAGGCTTTTTTGTGCCTGTCGTTTGGCTTTGTACGAAAGCGCCCGGCACCCGGCCGGGCGCGGCGCTCAGGTGATTTTACCCAGTAGTAAAAATTCCATCAGTGCTTTTTGCGCGTGCAGGCGGTTACCGGCTTCTTGCCAGACCACGGCGCGCGGGTCGTCGAGCAGGGTTTCGCTGATCTCCTCGCCACGGTGGGCGGGCAGGCAGTGCAAAAATAGCGCATCCGCTTTGGCATTATCGAGCATGGCCTCGGTCACTTGGAAGCCGGCGAAGTCCGCTTCGCGCTTGGCTTGCTCTTCTTCCTGGCCCATCGAGGCCCAGACGTCGGTGGTGATCAGGTCTACGCCGCGGGTCGCCTCGACCGGGTCGTGGAAAAGCGTCACGCGCTCTCCGGCAGCCTTTAGAATATCGGCGCGAGGCTCGTAGCCCTTCGGGCAGCAGACGTGCAGGTTGAAGTCGAACTGGCGCGCGGCGTTGATCCACGAGTGACACATGTTGTTGCCATCACCCACCCAAACCGCCGTGCGGCCTTCGACGCTACCGCGATGCTCGATCCAGGTCATGATGTCAGCCAGCAGCTGGCAGGGGTGATAGTCATCGCTGAGCGCGTTGATCACCGGCACGGTGCTGGCCGCTGCGAAGGTTTCGATGCCTGCGTGGGAAAAGGTGCGAATCATGACCGCATCGACCATTTCCGAGAGCACGCGGGCGGTATCTTCGATCGGCTCGCCGCGACCGAGCTGGCTGTCGCGAGGGGAAAGAAACAGCGCATGGCCGCCGAACTGGGTCATACCCGTCTCGAAAGAAACGCGGGTACGCGTGGAGGATTTTTCGAAAATCATCGCAAGCGTTCGGTTTTTGAACGGTGTGTAGATCGGCCCCTGGGCTTTCAGCTCGGTTTTGATCAAAATGGCGCGCTGCATCAAGTAGGCGAGCTCATCCTGGCTTAAATCCATCAGGGTCAGAAAATGGCGGGTCGCCATGGTGCGTCTCTCCACGTAAATACCCCATCCTAGCGAGGGCGCAGGGGATGCGCAACGCCATCGGCATGGGTAGAATAGGGGGATTGGTAAAGCCGAGTAGTTTACTCAGGTATCGCCATTATGTTGCGGTAGGGTTAAACAGATACTTTGAGTCGCGTAAACTAGCGCCGACCGCGCCACCGATCGAAGGAGTACGTCATGAGCACAACGGTTGAGAATATTCAGCGTCAAATCGGCGAAAACCCGATTCTTATCTACATGAAAGGCACGCCTCAGCTGCCTCAATGCGGGTTTTCGGCCCAAACCGTTCAGGCACTAATGAGCTGCGGCGAGCGTTTCGCCTTCGTCAACGTGCTGGACAACCCGGATATTCGCAGCGAGCTGCCCAAGGTTGCCAACTGGCCGACCTTCCCTCAGCTTTGGGTCGAAGGCGAGCTGGTGGGCGGCTGCGATATCGTGATGGAAATGCACCAAAGCGGCGAGCTCGAAAAGCTCATCAAGGATGCCGGTCAGCGCGCCACCGCCAACGAGGGCAGCGACGCCCCTAGCGAGTAACGCGTGCCAAGCGGCTGGCGGGCTCTCATTCAACCGCTAGCATGGCGTTTTGCCATCGCTTGACGTTACTCGATGTTGTGTTCATCCGGCGCCAGGCCGCGCCGGATGAGTTAGCCCGCCCAAGGAAGTAATGCTCAATGAGCTATCAGGTTCTGGCCCGCAAATGGCGCCCGCGTACATTTCACGAGCTGGTGGGGCAGACCCATGTTCAGCGTGCGCTGGTCAACGCCCTCGACCAGGGGCGCCTTCATCACGCCTATCTGTTTACCGGCACCCGTGGGGTCGGTAAGACCACCTTGGCGCGTATACTCGCCAAGTGCCTGAACTGCACCGCGGGCGGTGACGGCGACGAGGGCATTACCTCTACGCCGTGCGGTGCATGCGATAGCTGCCGCGCCATCGACGAGGGGCGCTTTGTCGACCTGATCGAAGTCGACGCCGCCTCGCGCACCAAGGTGGAAGACACCCGCGAGCTTCTCGATAACGTTCAGTACGCGCCGACGCAGGGACGCTACAAGGTGTATCTCATCGATGAGGTGCACATGCTCTCGACCAGCAGTTTCAACGCGCTGCTGAAAACGCTGGAAGAGCCGCCGCCCCACGTCAAATTCCTGCTCGCTACCACCGATCCTCAGAAGCTGCCGCCGACGGTGCTCTCGCGCTGTTTGCAGTTTACCTTGAAGCACATGCCGCCGGAGCGGGTGGTCGAGCATCTGACGTTCGTGCTGGGACAAGAGGGCGTCGAGTTCGAAGAGAGCGCCCTGTGGCTTTTGGGCAAGGCCGCCGAAGGCTCGATGCGCGATGCCATGAGCCTGACCGATCAGGCGATCGCTTTCGGCCAGGGGACGGTGCGCCACGCCGACGTAGCGGCGATGCTCGGCACCCTCGACCATCGCCATATCATGGCGCTGGCCCAGGCACTGGCGGATGTCGACGTTCAGGCGCTGCTAACGGAAGTCGCCATGCTTTCGGAGC
Organism: Vreelandella mediterranea; assembly: GCF_970647075.1. Lineage (NCBI taxonomy): Bacteria > Pseudomonadati > Pseudomonadota > Gammaproteobacteria > Oceanospirillales > Halomonadaceae > Vreelandella > Vreelandella mediterranea. Next base: position 1,195,680 of record NZ_OZ310198.1, read on the forward strand.
AGGGGCCGGACTTCGCCGCAGTGCTCGACGAGCTGAGCGCTATTTTGCACCGCCTGGCGGTCGCCCAGATGGTCCCCGGTGCCGTGGACAACAGCCACGGCGATCGTGACACGATTCTCACGCTTGCCAAGCGTTTCACCGCCGAGGATATCCAGCTCTACTACCAGATCGGCATTCAGGGCCGCGGCGATATGGAACACGCCCCGGACTTGCGCAGCGCGCTGGAAATGACGCTTCTGCGTATGCTGGCGTTTCGCCCTCAGGGCGTGCCCAAGCCGCCGCGCACGCCGCTGCCGCTGCGCGCCGAGCCTGCTGGCGAGCACGCCGCCCCCGAGCAAGCCAGCGCCTCGCAAGAAGCGGTCGAGCCAAAAAAGCCTGAGCCTGCACCGGCGCCCGAGGCGCCTTCGCCCGCGCCGGTGCAGGATACGCCAGTGCAGGACACTCAAAAGAGCGAGCCTGCCGATCAGGCGCCGCCGCCCTGGGCAATGGACGAACCAACCCCCTACGGCGACGCCCCCGAGACCGCTTTCGATGCGAAAGCGCCGGAGCGGGCAGATGAACCCGTGCAAGAGGGCGCGCCGAACGAGCCTGCCCCGGAGGCGCCCGAGTTCGACTATCCGGATGCGCCAGAACCAGAGCCAGAACCAGAGCACGCGCCAGATCACCAAGCCGGCGTTGCTCCCGAGCCCGTAGAGGCTCCCGCTGCCCAGCCCGCACCCGCGGTACCCGAGGCATCCGAGGCGCCGCTCGATGCCGATACCCGGCTTGACCACGCGCGCTGGCTGAACCTTTTCGATACGCTGGGCCTTGGCGGGCTTACGCGTAATCTGGCCGCCCACTGCCAGTTGGCCAGTGACGACGGGCAGACCATTACATTGCAGCTCGACCCTAGTCAGTCGGCGATGCAGGCGGATGTCCACCAAACGCGCATCGAAAAAGCGCTGGGCGAGCAGGGGCTCAAGCGCCGGGTCAGCTTCGAGGTGGCCGAGCTCGACAGTGGCGTGGAAACCGCGCGGGATCAGACGCTTCGCTTTCAGCGCGAGCGGCACAAAGAGGCCGTTGATCTATTGCAACGCGACCCCAATATACAGAAATTACAGCAAGCCTTCGGGGCGACGCTCAACGAATCCAGCGTCAAGCCAAAAACCCCGGAGTCGCTATGACAGCCGGACGGTTACGGCTTACGCTTATGCTGGTAACGCACTGATCTATTATCCAGGGAGAGAACGCCATGATGAAAGGTGGAATGGGCAACTTGATGAAGCAAGCCCAGGAAATGCAGGAAAAAATGCAGAAGGTCCAGGAAGAAGCGGCCAAGGCCGAGGTGTTCGGTGAAGCCGGCGCGGGCATGGTCAAGGTGACCATGAACGGCCGTCACGATGTCAGCGATGTCACCATCGACCCAAGCGTTCTGGAAGAAGACAAGGAGCTGCTCGAAGACCTGCTGGCCGCGGCCGTCAACGATGCCGTGCGCAAGGTCGAAGCCCACTCCAAGGCGCAAATGGAAGAGGCCACTGCCGGTCTTAACCTGCCGCCCGGCTTCAAGATGCCGTTTTAAGCGATGCGTTTTTCCCCGCTGATCGAGCAGCTCATCGAAGCATTTCGCGTGCTGCCAGGCGTTGGGCCCAAAACGGCCCAGCGCATGGCCATGCATTTGCTCGAGCGGGAGCGCGAGGGCGGTAAGCATTTGGCCGGGGTGATCGAGCGCGCCATCGAAGAGGTCGGCTACTGCCAGCAGTGCCGTACCTTGACCGAGGCGAAGGTTTGCGCGCTGTGCGAAAGCCTTCGGCGCGACGATTCACTGCTTTGTGTGGTGGAGTCGCCCGCCGATCAGCTCGCCATCGAAGAGGCCGGCGGCTTTCACGGGCGCTATTTCGTGCTTCACGGTCATCTCTCGCCGCTGGACGGCGTGGGACCGGAGGCCATCGGCCTGGGGCTGCTCGAAAGCCGGGTCAGCGAAGGTCTTATCAAGGAGATCGTGCTGGCGACCAACCCGACCGTCGAAGGCGAGGCGACCGCGCACTATATTGCCTCGCAGCTGGCCCAGTACGGGGTCGCTTTTTCGCGCCTTGCTTACGGGGTGCCCATGGGCGGCGAACTCGAATATGTGGACGGCGGCACCTTGAGCCGCGCGTTCAATGGCCGTTTGCCGTTCGGGCTCGAGTAACACCGCCCGCCGGATTTTGTACCACTGTCACTACCGTAGCCTTCAGGCTGCGGCCCCCACAGGGAAGTCTACCGTGTCCGCTATAAGTAACCCGTCCTATCGATGGATTGAGACCGCCGATCAGCTCGATGCCGCCTGTCAGGAGGTCGAAGCTGCCAGCGTGATCGCCCTGGATACGGAGTTTTTCCGCGAAAACACCTTTTTTCCGATCCCGGCGCTGATCCAGTTCGCCGCCGGTGAGCTTGCGTATCTAATCGACCCGGTCACCACACCCTGCACGCCGGCCTTCAAAGCGCTGTTGCAAAACGATGCGGTCAAGCTTCTCCACGCTTGCAGCGAAGATCTCGAAATATTCCAGCTGTGGGCGGGCGTAATGCCAGCGCCGCTGGTGGATACCCAGATCGCTCAGTCGCTTTTGGGTGAGGTGCCCGCCATGGGGTATCAAAAGCTCGTCGAATTCTGGGTCGGAGAAACCCTGCCCAAGGAAGAGACGCGCTCTAACTGGCTGACCCGGCCGCTGACGACCGGCCAGTGCGAGTACGCCGCGCTCGACGTTATCTATTTGCTCGAGGTATGGGCACTGCAGGCCGAAAAGCTCGAGCGCCTCGGCCGTCGGGCGTGGCTTTTCGAGGAGTGCGCCGCCCAGCTCGATCAGGCAGAGCGCAGCAGCGAGAGCGATGCGCTCTGGTACACCCGCCAGCGCCAGCTTTGGCGGCTTGCGCCGCGCCAGCTCGAGGCGTACCGGCTGATGACGACTTGGCGTGAAGGGGAAACCCGGCGGCGCGATCTTCCGCGCAACTGGTTGGCCAGTGACAAGCTGCTGTTTGCCATCGCCGAAGCGATGCCCAAAAACCGCTTCGAAATTGCCGCCATCGAGGGCGTCAAGCCGACGCTGGTTAAAAAAGAGGGCGATACGCTGCTGGAGCTGGTCAAAAATGCTCAGCACTGCCCGGAGGCGTCGCTGCTCGAGCGCTGGCCCGACCCGGCAGAGGCGGGCTTCAAGCGTCGTTTCAAGGCGCTCAAGAAGGTGCTCAACGCCCAAGCGGCGGCGCTGGAAATTGCGCCTGAAGTGTTGATGCGCCGCCGGGATATCGAAGCGCTGGTCATGCAGCACCAGGCGAACGAGGCGCTCGCGCTGCCCGGCGGCTGGCGCGGCGAGCGTTTGAACGACGACCTGCGTTTGGCCCTGGAGGAGTCGGCATGAGCAATAAATTGCTGTGCGAGATTTTCAAAAGTTCGCGCAAAGAAGAGATGTATCTCTACGTAGACAAACGCCAGGGCCTCGAGCCGGTGCCCGAGGCGCTGCTTGCCACCTTCGGCAAGCCCGTGGCGGTGCTGACCATGATCCTGACCGCCGATAAAAAGCTCGCTCGAGTCGATACTCAGGATGTCATCGCGGCGATCGGGGAGCAGGGGTTTTACTTGCAAATGCCGCCGGCCAAGGAAGAGTACCTGTTGGACGTTCACCGGGCCCACGTCAACCGCTTTTCATGAACTTTCTTGCCCACGCCTGGCTTGCCCGCCAGGGGGAAGATGGCTTCTTGCTGGGTAACGTGATTGCCGACGGCGTCAAGGGTAGCGACCTGTCAGGCTGGCCAGATGCTGTGGCCTCGGGCGTTCGCCACCACCGCCGGGTCGATGCCTTCGTGGATAGCCATGACGTCATCAAGCGCGCTAAACGGCGTGCCCCCGCGGATCAGCGGCGCGTGGCCGGCATTGCGCTGGATATCCTGTGGGATCACTTTTTGGCGCGGGCGCTGATCGGCACGCCGGAGTTCGACGCGTTGATCGAGCGCCTGTATGCGCTTTTGGCGCGGGAGCCCGCGCCGAACCGGCTGGCGCTCATGATGCCGTCACTGATCGAGCACGACTGGCTGCGTGGCTACGCGGACTTCGGTTTTACCTGTCGGGCGATTGCCGGGCTTGGGCGCAGGCTTTCCGGCCCGAATCGGCTGGCGGAGATAACGCCCTGGCTCGAGCGCGACTACCGCTGGCTGGAAGACCATTTTCACCCCCTCTGGAACGAGTGCGCCGCCAGGCTGACCAGTGCCGGTTAGCTTTGCGTGAGTGCCTGGACCAGGCCGGGGAAGGACGACGAGACGAGGGTGCTATGCGCGAACGCTTCTGGGAACGATACGCGCTCGAAGAGCTTACCGATGATGAGTGGGAGGCTCTTTGCGACGGGTGCGGGCAGTGCTGTCTGCTGAAATTTCACGACGATGATACCCAGGAGCTGGCCGTGCTCAATGTAGCGTGCCGCCTGCTGGATACGCACAGCTGTCAGTGCAGCGATTACGAGAACCGCTTCGATACGGTGCCCGACTGTACGCAACTGACCCCGGCGCTGGTTCGTGAGTTCACCTGGCTACCTACTACCTGCGGTTACCGCCGGGTGGCGGAGGGGCGAAAGCTAGCCGGTTGGCATCCGCTTTTGAGTAACGACGCGGAACGGGTGCACCGCAAGGGCGTAAGCGTACGCAGCTTTGCGGTATCCGAGCTCGACGTGCCCGAGCGCGAATGGGACGAACACATCATCGCCGTACTGCCCATTCACTAGCGTTTTGAAGCGGCGAGCTTAGCTTTTTAGCGCAACCAGTAGGGCCGCCAGGCGCTTGGTAAACGATAGGCGCGCCTGAGCGGTCTTTTCGGACCGGGTGGCCTGGGTGGCGGGGGTATCCCAAATGGTAAGAAACTGTTCCTGATGCTTCATAAAGCTCTCCTGGCGCCGGGGCGCGTGGTGTTCTCGATCTAACCGAATGTTGTCGCTATTCATGCTAGACGTTGGTCTATACAACTAACGGCTAGTATGGCGCAGTCGGTTTTTTATGGAAAGCTTTTTCACAAAATAAAAAAGCACCCGCGGTCGTCCCGCGGGTGCTTTTTTTTGCGCCTGAGTGCTAAAGGCCTGGGCTTTCATCGCGTTAGTCGGCAAGCCCCATCGCCCAAAGGATGAAGGCATCCTGGCGGGCGCTATCTTTCCAGGCCTTGAAGCGCCCGGAAGCGCCGCCGTGGCCGCTGTCCATGTCGGTGTACAGTAATACCGGGGCGCTACCCGTTTGCACGCGGCTGATCTGGGCGTAAAACTTGGCCGGTTCCCAGTAGCTCACTCGCGTATCGAACCAGCTCCCCTCGATCCAAAGCGCCGGATAGGCTTGCTCGGTGATGTTATCCACCGGCGAGTAGTCGCGTATGCGTACCTCGACCTCGGGCTCGGCCGGGTTGCCCCATTCGCTGTACTCGGCGGTGGTCAGCGGAAGATCCGGGTTTTGCATGGTGCGCAGCACGTCGAGAAAAGGCACATCCAGCACCGCGGCGCAGAATGCCTCGGGGGCGCGGTTGATGCTCGTACCCACCAGCAGGCCACCAGCGCTGGCTCCATACGCCACGACTTTGTCGTCAAGGCTTAGCCCTTCATCGACCAGCGCCTGGCGGGCGGCTAAAAAGTCGTCAAAGCTGTGCTCCTTTTGCGCCATCTTGCCGTCGAGATACCAGGGCTCGCCGCGCTCGCCCCCACCGCGTACGTGGGCCACCGCAAAGGCAGCGCCGCGCTCCAGAAGCGATAGCCTGGCGATCGAGAACCAGGGGTCCAGCGGCTCGCCGTAGGCGCCGTAGCCATAGAGCAGCGTCGGTAGCGGCTGACCAATCAAATCCGCGCGGGCAACGATGGACACCGGCACCTGCTCGCCGTCCGCGCTGGTGGCCCAGAGGCGCTTGCTGGCTAGCGCCTCTGGCCGGAGCGCGCCATGCACCGGCAGGGTTTTCAAAAGCGTTCGCTCGCCGCTTTCAAGGTCCAGGGTGTACCAGCTGGCCGGTCGTGTAAACGACTCTTCGCGCAGGCGCAGGATTTGCGTATCGAAGTGCGGGGAGTCCTCCAGTAATTGCGAGCAGGGTGTTTCCGGCAGCGCGATCAACTCGTCAGTAGTGATCGTGTCATCGCCTTCGAGCACCAAGCGCCTAAGCCGTGTTTGCGCCTCTTGATGGCTGCGCTCGGCGACCATGAGCCCCCAGGCATAAGCGTCCACGCCCTCCAGGGTTTGCTCCTTTTGGTGGGGGATCAACGTTTGCCACTCGGCGTCTTCATCCCACGCGGCCTCGGCCAGTACGTCGAGGGCGAAGTGGGGGCCCGCCTGGTTTTGCAGCCGATAAAACGCCCCGGGGCGGTGGTCGATACTGACTTCGACCCCTTTGCTGCGTCGGTGTAAAACCTGCGGCGCCGTGGCCGGGGCATCGGCGGGAATCGCCAGAATCTCGGTGGTGTCCTTGGCGGCGGTCTCGATGAAAAGCCAGGTCCTGGAGCGGGTCTTACCGATCCCTAACCAGAACTCGGCGTCGTCTTCGCGCATCACAAGCGTTGCCGGAGGGTCGAGCGCCGGGCGGGCGAAGCTCACGTCGCAGCGCCATAGGCTGTCCGGGCGCTGGGTGGCATCGAAACGGGTGAAAAACAGCGTCGCGCTTTGAGGCGTTTGGTCTTCGGCCCAGCAAAGGTCCGGGCCGATGTCGCTGGCAAGTTTGCGCGGCTCGCCGTTGGGTAGCGCCTTGAGCCACAGCGTGTAGCGCTCGTCGCCCTGGGTGTCCTCGCTCCAGGCAAGCCACTGCTCATCCGGGGTGAGCGCCATGTCGCCGATATCGAAAAAGGCGTGCTCGCCCGCGCGGGCTACCACGTCAAAAAAGCACTCCGGCGCGCCAGGATCATCGATCGGCGCGCGCCACCAGCGAGGGTAGTCGTCGTGCTCGCCGGTTTCACTCCAGACCGTAAACACATCGAGGGTGGTGCCAAGACTTTTCACCGCAAGCTCGCGCCGTGCCAGGTGGCTTTGATAAAGCGACTCGGCAAGCGGAGCAAGGGGCTCGAACCAGCGGGCGTGCTCCTCGTTGGCGTCGGTTAGAAAAGCGCTGACCTCGGGGGCTTCGCGCTCTTCCAACCAGTGCCAATCCGGGTCATCGGCGCGATAATGGCGCTTTTGGGGCGACTCTTTGGGCATGCCGGGCTGTGCTTTCATAAATTGACAGGTACCATAACGGGAAATTAACCGCGGGTGCGTCCACCCACACGAGGGTATTATGCTGTTTACAAGCTCAATGTCACTGCTCTGGCTGAGTTATTACGGGGTTTCGCTGGTCGTGCTCGTGGCGGTCTACTTTGCGCTAGCGTTTTTACCGCGCCTGCCAAGGCTGGTGCTGACCTGGTGCGTGGCCGGGGCGATGTGGATGCCGGCGCGCTTTAGCCTGCCGCTGATCGAAGAGAACGAGTTCTATACCGGCTGGGCGCCCTCGGCGATGGTCTCGGCGGTCGGCTTTTTGGAGCGCAGCACCTCGGCCATGTGGGCCGGGCTTGTGTGGCTGCTCGTCGGTATCGCGTTAGGCGCTTGTGTGGGCGTGGCCCTTTGGTGGCTGCGCCGCCCGGTCGATCGCGCCCCGGCCAAGCGCTCACCGGATGATAAACGCCCGCCGAATGGCGGTAAGCGCCAGCCCACCGCCAAGCGAGGCGCCGCCAAGCCCCGCGGTGGCAACGACGAGCACCGCCGCCGCGAGCCGGTCATCAACTAAAAGGCTCCATCAGGCAAAGGAGAGCCCCATGTGCGAGCTTTTGGGCATGAGTGCCAATGTGCCGACGGATATCTGCTTTAGCTTTTCCGGCTTTCTACACCGCGGCGGGGGCACCGGCCCCCACCGCGATGGCTGGGGCATCGCCTTTTACGAGCAGGGCGGGTACCGTGAATTTCGCGACCCGCACCCCTCGGTCGACTCGCCCATCGCGCGGCTGATTTGCGACTACCCGATCAAATCCAACGTGGTGATCAGCCATATACGCCAGGCAAACGTCGGCGGGGTGCGTTTGAACAACACCCACCCGTTTACCCGGGAAATGTGGGGGCGGCCTTGGTGCTACGCCCACAACGGGCAACTAAGCGGTTGGCAAACACTGCCGCTGGATGTCTACACCCCGGTGGGCAGTACCGACAGCGAGCACGCTTTTTGCTGGATTTTAGGCGAGCTGCGTCGCGCATTCCCCACGCCGCCAGCCTCTTGTGAGCCGGTCGGGGCGCTGCTCCATACGCTGTGTGAAAAACTGCGGGGGCTTGGGGTGTTCAACCTGCTGCTGTCTGATGGCGAGTCGCTTTACTGCTATTGTTCGACCAAACTTTCCCATATCACCCGCCAGGCACCGTTCGGCGAAGCCGAGCTTGCCGATGCCGACATGACGGTGAACTTCAGCGAGCATACCACAGCGTTCGATGTGGTTTCGGTGATCGCCACTGCGCCGCTTACCCACAACGAGAAGTGGACGGCCATGGTGCCGGGCGAGCTTTTAGTTTGGCAGTCGGGAAGTATAAAAGCGCAATACACACCCTCGTGAGGGGAGCGGTCTACGCTATGTAGGCAGGTAGGCAAAACGTTCGTTAGCCCCCGCGGAGCGGCGGGCTCAGCCGGTATTGGGGGTGTCGAGTTGAAACAGGAGTTTCAAGCAGGCGTTTTACAGCGTTACCCCCCTCGTATATCGTAAGCGTTTAACCCCATCTCAAAGATCGCCAAAATAACAAGGTCGGTCCACTTATCGACACGGATAGCGGAGATTGCCCCATGAGCGAACACGCCGATGCTCCTATGCTACATGGCCCAGCGCTTGAAGGGTTGGATCAATACGATTCGATCACTGACGTTTTTGAAACCGCGGTAGAGCGCTACAGCGACAACCCGGCGTTTAGCTGCATGGGTCAAACCCTGAGCTTTGCCGAGCTTGATACCTACTCGAAGCAGTTTGCCGCCTGGCTTCAAAACGACACCGATCTCGAGCCTGGCGACCGCATCGCCATTCAACTGCCCAACGTGCTGCAGTTCCCTGTGGCCGTGTTCGGCGCGCTACGGGCGGGGATGGTGGTGGTCAATACCAACCCGCTCTACACCGAGCGTGAAATGGCTCACCAGTTCAAGGACGCCGGTGCCAAAGCCATCGTCATTCTTGCCAACATGGCGCACAAGCTCGACAAGGTGCTGGAGAAAACCGATATCTCCCACGTGGTGGTCACCGAGCTTGCCGATCTTCACGGCGCGCCCAAGCGCTGGGTGATCAACGCGGTGGTCAAGTACGTCAAGAAGATGGTACCGACCTACCGCCTGCCGGGCGCGATCGGGTTCCGCCAGGTGATGAAGGCCGGCGCCAACCATGAGTTTACGCCGGTCAAGCGCACTGCGGACGACGTGGCGGCGCTGCAGTACACCGGCGGCACCACCGGCCAGCCCAAAGGCGCGATGCTCACCCACACCAACCTGATCGCCAATATGCTCCAGGCGCGCATGGCGATCGGTACGCACCTGGAAAACGGCAAGGAGCTGGTGATCGCGCCGCTGCCGGTCTATCACATCTACACCTTTACGGTGAACTGCCTGTTTTTGATGGAAACCGGTAACCACTCGGTGCTGATCACCAATCCGCGGGATCTGCCCGCTTTCGTCAAGGAGCTCAAAAAGCTCAAATTCACCAGCTTTATCGGGCTCAATACGCTATTTAACGCGCTTTGCCAGCGTGATGACTTCCGCGCGCTCGATTTCTCCCGGCTCAAGCTGACCATTTCCGGCGGTATGGCGCTGACCAAAGCCGCGGCCAAGCGTTGGGAAGAAGTGACCGGCTGCCCGGTGGCGGAAGGTTACGGGCTGACCGAAACCTCGCCGGTGGTGAGTTTCAATCCCACCGAAGCCATCCAGTTGGGGACCATCGGCAAACCCGTGGCCGGCACCTCGGTCAAGGTGGTCGATGCCGACGGCAACGACGTAGCGCTTGGTGAACCCGGCGAGCTTTGCATCAAGGGCCCGCAGGTCATGAAAGGCTACTGGCAGCGCGACGACGAAACCCAAAAGTCGATCGATGCGGGCGGCTGGTTCCATTCCGGCGATATCGCCGTGCTCCAGGACGATGGCTATATCCGCATCGTTGATCGTAAAAAGGACATGATCCTGGTGTCGGGCTTCAACGTTTATCCCAACGAGGTCGAGGACGTGGTCGCGACCCACCCGGATATCGTCGAGTCCGCAGTAGTGGGCGTGCCCGACGAGAATGCCGGCGAGGCGATCAAACTTTTCGTGGTCTCCAAAAACAGCGACCTGGACGCCCAAACGCTGCGCGCCTGGTGCAAAAAAGAGCTCACCGCTTACAAGGTCCCCAAGTACATCGAGTTTCGCGACGAACTGCCCAAAACCAACGTGGGCAAGGTATTGCGGCGCGAGCTGCGCGACGAGGAGACCTCAAGCGAAGGCGAGCAGGAGAAAGCCTGAGCGTAAGCCAAAAGGGTAGGGCGGCCGTCCGGGTTAGCCCTCCCACAACCGAAAGCGCTATACTGTTCGGCCCGCTTTTTTGGCGGGCCGAATTTTTATTTTTTGGATGGAATCTGAGCCTAACGTGAGCACTGAGACGCACTCCTTGACCGATGCCCAACAGGTGACGCAGCTCGAGCGAGCGCTTGACGAGGTAACCCTTCGCGACAGCCACCGCCTGGCACGGCGTCTTGGCGGTCTCAAGCGTCGTCTGCGTGACAACAAGCCGATCGGCCGCGGCCTCGACGAGGTCAGCCGCGAGGTCGACAAGGCCAAGCGCTTGGCGGCCAGTCGCGCCGCCACGCCGGTATCCATCAGCTATCCGCCGGGTCTTCCCGTAGTCGAGCGCCGCGAGGACATCCTCGAGGCCATTCGGGATCACCAGGTGGTCGTGGTGGCCGGCGAAACCGGCTCGGGCAAAACGACCCAGTTGCCCAAGATATGCCTGGAGCTTGGGCGTGGGCGCCGCGGCCAGATTGGCCATACCCAGCCGCGCCGGCTGGCCGCGCGCAGCGTTGCCACACGGATTTCAGAGGAGCTCGACGTTAGCCTGGGCGAGCAGGTGGGCTATCAGGTGCGCTTTACCGATCAAAGCGCGCCCAACACCCTGGTCAAGCTCATGACCGACGGTATTTTGCTGGCCGAAACCCAGCACGACCCGATGCTTTGGCGCTACGACACCATCATCATCGACGAGGCGCACGAACGCAGCCTCAATATCGATTTTCTGCTCGGCTATTTGAAACGCCTGCTGCCCAAGCGCCCGGATTTGAAGGTGATCATCACCTCGGCGACCATCGATGTCGAGCGCTTTGCCGCGCACTTTGCAACCGACGACACGCCGGCCCCGGTGGTCGAGGTCTCCGGGCGCGCCTTCGACGTGGATGTGCTTTACCGCCCCCTGGTGCGAAGCGACGACGACGAAGAGGACCGCACGCTACAAGAAGGCATCGTGGGCGCGATTGAAGAGATCGAAACTTTAGAGCGCGAGAAGGGGTGGCTGCACGGCCCGCGAGACGTGCTGATCTTTTTGCCCGGTGAGCGCGAGATTCGCGAAACCGCGGACACGCTGCGCCGTGCGGACTTCAAGAGCACCGAAATTCTGCCGCTCTACGCCCGGCTCTCCAACGAGGAGCAGAACCGGGTGTTCGCCCCGCACCGCGGTCGGCGCATCGTGCTGGCCACCAACGTCGCGGAGACCTCGCTCACCGTGCCCGGCATTCGTTACGTGGTCGACCCGGGGCTTGTACGCATTAGCCGGTATAGCTACCGGGCGAAGATCCAGCGCCTGCCCATCGAGCCGATCAGCCAGGCAAGCGCCAACCAGCGCAAGGGTCGCTGCGGGCGTATCGCCGAGGGCGTGTGCATTCGCCTTTATGACGAAGAGGACTTTCTGTCGCGCCCGGCGTTCACCGACCCGGAAATCCAGCGTACCAATCTCGCCTCGGTCATCCTCTCGATGCTGTCGTTGAAGCTTGGCAACATCGAGGCCTTTCCCTTCGTCGACCCGCCGGATAGCCGCTTCGTCAAGGACGGCTTTAGGCTTTTGTTCGAGCTCGGCGCGGTGGATCAAAAAGAGCAGATCAGCGAACTGGGACGCAAGCTAGCGCGGCTGCCCATCGACCCGCGGCTTGCGCGCATGGTGCTCGAGGGTGCCGAGCGCCAGAGCCTTCGCGATGTGCTGGTGGTGGTCTCGGCGCTGGCGATACAAGACCCCCGGGAGCGCCCGGCGGACAAGCGCCAGGCCGCGGACCAGGCCCACCAGCGCTGGCACGACCCGGACTCGGATTTCGTCGCGCTGCTCAATCTTTGGCACGGCATCGAAAACGCTCGCGGATCGCTTTCGAACAGCCAAATGCGCCGCTGGTGTCGCGAGCACTACGTCAATTATCTGCGCATGCGCGAGTGGCACGACACCTTCCGCCAGCTTAGACAGCTCTTGCGCGATATGGACATCGAAGTGCCCGGGCCTTTGCCTGCCAATGAAGACGAAAGCGAGGAAGAGGCGCGCCAGGCGCGGCGCAAGACCTCCGGTAAGCTGCACCAGGCGCTGCTCTCCGGGCTTTTATCGAATTTGGGTAACCTTACGGAAAACCGCGAGTACCTGGGGGCGCGCAACCGCAAGTTCTTCATTCACCCGGGTTCCGGGCTTGCGAAAAAAACGCCCAAGTGGGTGATGGCGTTCGAGCTGGTCGAAACCACCAAGCTCTACGCCCGCACGGTGGCGAAAATCGATCCGGCCTGGATCGAGTCCCAGGCCGAGCATCTGGTCAAACGAAGCTACAGCGAGCCCCACTGGGAAATGAAGCGCGCCCAGGTCGTGGCCTTCGAACAGGTGACGCTGTTTGGCCTGCCCATCGTTGCCCGTCGGCGGGTCAACTTTGGCGCCATCGACCCCAAGGAGTCCCGGGATATTTTCATTCGCCGGGCGCTGGTAGAAGGTGAGTTTCAGACCAAAGGCGCGTTCTTCGCCCATAATCGGGCGCTGGTCGACGAGGTCGAAGCGCTCGAGGACCGCGCCCGCCGCCGCGACATTCTGGTCGATGAAGAAACGCTCTACGCCTTTTACGACGAACGCATTCCAGGCGATGTCGTCAACGGCAAGGGCTTCGAGCACTGGCGCAAGCAGGCCGAGCGCGAGACCCCGGATCTTTTGAAGTTCGATATCGAAACGCTCAAGGCGCGGGAGGCCGAGGACGTCACCCGTGCCCAATATCCGGATTACCTGACGCTTGGGGGTGTGGCCTACCCGGTGAGCTACCACTTCGAACCCCAGGCCGAGGACGACGGCGTCACGCTCACCGTGCCCGCCGCTATGCTTTCGCAGCTGCCGGTCAGCGCTTTGGAGTGGCTGGTGCCCGGGCTTTTGCGTGAAAAGTGCATTGCGCTTTTGAAATCGCTGCCCAAGAGCATTCGCCGCCAGGTGGTGCCGATTCCGGACTGGGTCGACGCCGCGCTACACGTGCTGACCCCCAACGAGCGCCCGCTGACCGAGGCCCTGGGCGAGTTTCTACGCCGGCGCACCGGAACCCGGGTCCATCCGGACGACTGGCGGCTGGACCAGCTCGAGGCGCACCTGGTGATGAACGTGCGCGTGGTCGACCACGCCGGTCACCAGCTTGGCCAAGGGCGCGATGTACGTGCGCTGGAAAAACGCTTCGAGCAGGCGGCAAGCCTGGGCGCCCAGGCGCTGGCCAAAGAGGCAAGCCAGGCGCCAACGCTCGACGCGCTGCCCGAGGCGCCGCTTCCGGCATCGAAAGTCACCACCCAGGCCGGTATTCGCGTGGAAGCCTACCCGGCATTGACTCATGAAGGTGAAGCGTTCAAGGTCGCGCTATTCGATCACCCGGCGAAGGCAGAGGCCGCCCACCGCGAGGGCGTGGCGCGGTTGGCCATTACCCAGTGTCCGGATCAGGTCAAGGCGATCAAAGCGTTACCGGCGCTCGAGAAGTGCGCGCTGCTGTTTACCAACGTGGGCAGCAAGCAGGCGTTCATAGCCGATGTGTTGCTGGCGGTATTTACCCAGGTGGTCGCGACGGCGCCGCTGCCGCGCTCGGCGGGGGAGCTCGACGCGCGGCTCGCCCAGGTAGACACCACCCTGGTCGATCACGCCAAGACGCTTTTAAGCGATGTCGAGGCGGCGTTAAAAGGCCATCTGGAGCTTGCCAAGCAGCTCAAGGGGAATTTGAACTTCGCCCTGGCGCTGGTTTACAGCGATGTGCGCGCACAGATGCAGCGTTTGGTCTATCCTGGCTTCATCCGTGATGCGGGCGAGTGGCTTTCGGAGTACCCTCGTTATTTCGAAGCCGCGCTGATTCGTCTTGAGAAAGCCGCGCGGGAGCGCGGGCGCGACCAGATGATGATGAAGGACGTTCAGGCGCTAGAGGCGCGCTTCGACGCCCGGCGCGAAAGCGAGCGCCGCGGCCAGGTCGAAGACCCGGCGCTGGTCGCCTTCGGCTGGTGGATTCAGGAGCTTCGTGTGTCGCTTTTTGCCCAACAGCTGGGCACTAAAATGCCCGTCTCGGTCAAGCGCCTTGAAAAGCACTGGGAAGAAATCACGCGCCTTTGAGGCGCTTAGCCATACGTGCCGCTCAAGGCCGCTAAAGGAGAATACACATGAATGACGTGGTGATTACCGGTACGGGGCTTTATACGCCGGAACACGCCATCGACAACGAAGCCCTGGTGGCGGCGTTCAATACCTACGTTGACGATCACAACGCGCGCTTTGCCGATGAGATTCAGGCCGGTAGCCGCGCACCGCTCGCCTACTCGAGCAGCGAGTTCATCGAGAAGGCCTCGGGCATCAAAAGCCGTTACGTGCTGAACGCCGAGGGCATTCTGGACCCCGAGCGCATGCGTCCGCACCTGCCCGACCGGGCCAACGACGAGCCCTCGATTCAATGTGAAATGGCCACTCACGCCGCCCGCGAGGCGCTTGCAATGGCCCAGGTGGACGCACAAGATATCGAGCTGGTCATCGTTGCCTGCTCGAATCTGGAGCGCGCCTACCCGGCGGTAGCGGTGGAGGTACAGCAAGCGCTGGGGACCTCGGGCTACGGGTTCGACATGAACGTGGCGTGCAGTTCCGCCACCTTTGCGATCGAAACCGCGGCGAACGCCATCGCCGCCCAAAGCGTCAAGCGGGCGCTGGTGATCAGCCCGGAAATCTGCTCGGCGCACCTGAATTTTACCGACCGCGACAGCCACTTCATCTTTGGCGATGCGTGCACGGCGGTGGTGCTCGAGCAAAGCGAGCTCGCCGTGGCCAAACAGCGCTTCGAGATACTCGGCACGCGCCTGGTGACCCAGTTCTCCAACGCCATTCGTAACAACTCAGGCTTTTTGAACCGCGTCACCGACAGCGACCCGATGGGGCTGGACAAACTGTTCGTCCAGGAAGGGCGGCGCGTGTTCAAGGAAGTGTGCCCGATGGTCGCCAAACTCATCGTCTCGCACCTACAAGCGCTCGAGCTCTCCGGTGACGACGTCAAGCGGATGTGGCTCCACCAGGCCAATCAGCACATGAACGACCTGATTGCCCGCAAGGTACTCGGGTTCGAGCCAGACGAAAGCCAAGCGCCGATCATTCTCGATCGCTACGCTAATACAAGCTCTGCCGGCTCCATCATCGCGTTTCATCTGCATCGTGAGGATCTGGTGGCCGGCGATATCGGGCTGATCTGCTCCTTTGGAGCGGGTTACAGCGCCGGGAACGTCGTGCTGCGCTGCCAGTAAGGCGCGGCGTCGTCCATCAAAAGGACATACCTAAAACGAGGGAATCATCATGTCAGGGTTATTAGCCGCGTCTAAAGGCAAGACGCTTAAAGGAGTGTTGCCGGTCATGCTACTGACGCTGGGTATGTCAGGCTGCGCGAGTACCGGCACGTCGCAGCCGGCGAACCCGGACGACCCTTGGGAGGGCTTCAACCGCCGCGTATTCGCCTTCAACGACGTGCTGGATCGCTATGCGCTGAAGCTGGTCGCCTCCGGGTATCGCACCGTGGCACCGGACCCGGTGCAGACCGGCGTGGGTAACTTCTTCTCGAATTTGGGCGAGATCCGCACCGCGCTCAACAGTATCTTGCAAGGCAAGCCCGCCAACGCCGGCCTTGCCACCTCACGCTTTTTGATCAATTCGACGGTGGGTATCGCGGGGCTTCTCGACTACGCCACGCATATGGAAATTACCGCCGACGAGGAAGATTTCGGCCAGACACTGGCCGTATGGGGCTGGCAAGATTCCCGCTATCTGGTGCTGCCGCTTTTGGGCCCGAGCACGCTACGTGACTCCACCGGCTTGCCGGCGGATCTGGCCGCTTACCCGAACACCTACGTCGAGGACGACGCGGTGCGTATCAGCCTTGCGGCACTGAATATCGTCGATACCCGCGCCGGGTTGCTGGATCAGGAGTCGCTGATCAGCGGCGACCGCTATCAGTTCATTCGCGACGCCTACCTTCAGCGCCGCCAGTTTTTGATCAACGATGGGGAGTTGGGCGACGACCCCTTCGCGATGGATAGTTTCGAGTTCGATGATGCAGACTTTGACGATGCCGATTTTGGTGACGACGATTTCGCCGATTGAGACTTGATATGGATTCTTCCAAATATCTGATCGCGGTCATCGATGTGCCCGGCGCCGAGCGCGATGCGCTGACCCGTGCAATTACCTGCCGCGATATGGCGGTGCTGGCTGCAGACGATATCGAACACTTACCGGCGGACACGGCGCTGGTGGTTGCTCGGGCTGGCGTGGTGCCGCGGGATCAGTGGGCGCTTTTGGCGGCGCGGGTGCCCACGCTGGTGGTCAGCGACTCCCGCGAGGACGCCGAGCTTTTCAAGGCGGTGGATAGCGGATTGCTGGATCACGTCGTGGACCCTTTGCGTCACAGCGAACTGCTGCGGCGCATGATCCGTAAAGCGGTCGAGCTACAGGCGCTCGCCCGCGAGCGCGAACGTGATCGTCGAAGGCTCGAGGAGCTCAACGAAAGTCTGGAAACGCATCTGGCGCTTCTGCGCATGGACCAGCAAAGCGGCGGACACATTCAACGGCGCTTGCTGCCGGTACATCCGAAGATCATCAACGGGGCGCGCTTTGACTACTGGTTCGCGCCGTCGCTTTATTTATCCGGTGATTTTCTCGACTATCAACGCTACAACGAGCGCTTCAGCGCCTTCTATTTCGCCGATGTTTCTGGCCACGGCGCCTCATCGGCGTTCGTGACGGTGCTGCTTAAGTACTTGTTTAATCGCTGGCTCAACGAGTGGGACGGGCAAAACCCCGAGCATCTGGCCGCCAGGTCGCTCGCCGCTCTCAACCGTGAGCTTCAGGATACCGACATCGGCAAGCACGCGACCCTTTTCGTCGGGGTGATTGACCGGGAGACAAAGACCCTTCACTATTCGCTCGGCGCACAGCTGCCGATGCCGCTTTTGGTGGCCGGCAACCGTCTGGTGCGCCTTGAAGGCGAAGGCATGCCGGTGGGACTTTTTCCCGACATCGAGTATCCGTCGCTCGCCTGTGAACTCCCGTCTGACTTTCGCCTGTGGCTCTGTTCGGACGGCGTATTGGAATGCTTGCCGGGTAAAACGCTCGACACGCGGCTCACGGAACTTGAGCAATTAGTAAGTGAGAGTGGCACACTTGAGCAGTTGCGCGACCAGCTCGTTCAGACCAACGCCCTGTTGATGGAAGGGGAGGCGGCAGATGAACAGGGCCAGGACCGCGACGCTTTACCCGACGACCTGACAATCATGATGGTGAGCGGATTTGGTCATGCTGATTGAGGAAGGCCGTATCAAAGCGGCGTTCGATTCCGGTGTTTTTATCTTGAAGCTCTGTGGCGACGTGCGTCTTACGCTCTGTGCCACGCTCGACGTTCAGGCGCAGCGCTTGGCGGACACACCGGGACTCGAGGCGGTGATGATCGACCTGCGCGAGGCGACCAACGTCGACTCCAGCGCGCTGGGTTTTTTGGCCAAGGTGGCGATGGCGGTGAAAGGGCGCCTCGATCATTTACCGACGATCATCGCCAATAACCCGGATATCCAGAAAATGCTCGACGTGATGGGCTTCAACCGCTTTTTTACGTTGATCGACGCGCCGCTGCAGCCAGGCCTGGACGCCTCCCTGACCGAGCTTCCTGAAATCCCCTCGGACGAAGAGGGCTTGCGCGACCGGATCCTCGAAGCGCACCGCATTCTGATGCACATGAACGAGCATAACCGCGAGCAATTCCAGCCGCTGGTCGAGATGCTCGAGTCCCAGGACTCGCCAGTTCACTAGGCGCGTATACGTAAGGCTTAAAAAAAGCCCCGGTCGCTCATCGAGCGGCCGGGGCTTTTAGCGTTAGGCGAGCGCGTTCATTGTTGACGAAGATCCGCCAAAAGCGCTTCGAGTTTTTTCTGGTCGGCCATGAACTTGCGAATCCCTTCGGCGAGCTTGTCGTGGGTCATCTCATCCACGTTCGTTTCCCAGCGGAAGTCCGCCTCGCTAAGCGGTGGCTTGGCCTCGCTGCTAGCGCTTTGCGGCGTAAGCTTGCGGGTAAGCTCGCCGTGTTGCTCATCGAGCTCGTTCAAAAGCGCCGGTGAAATGGTCAGGCGATCGCACCCGGCCAGTGACTTGATTTCGTCGACGTTGCGAAAGCTTGCGCCCATCACGATGGTGGCGTAACCCTGAGCCTTGTAGTACTCATAGATGCGCTTGACCGAGGCCACGCCCGGGTCGTTGTCGCCGCTGAAATCGCCGTCCGGGGTTTGCGCCTTGTGCCAGTCCAGAATCCGCCCCACGAAGGGCGAGATCAGCGTGGCACCGGCGTCGGCGCAGGCCTGGGCCTGGGCGAAGCCGAACAAAAGCGTCAGGTTGGTGCGAATGCCGTCGCGTTCGAGCTGGCGGGCGGCCTGGATGCCTTCCCAGGTCGAGGCGGTCTTGATCAGAATACGCTCGGCCGGTACGCCCTGGCGTGCGTAGCGCTCGATCAGCGAGTGGGCCTTGGCAATGGTCGCGTCGCGATCAAACGAGAGTCGCGAGCTCACCTCAGTGGAGACGTAGCCTGGCACCAGTTCACTGATCTCGCAGCCGATATCCACCGCTACCCGGTCCACCGCTTCGTCGATATCGGCGCTTTCTTTAGCGATCGCGGCCAGTCGCGCGCGACGGTCCTCCTGCTGAGCGGCCTGCAGGATCAGCGAAGGGTTGGTAGTGGCGTCTTGCGGACGAAAGCGGCGAATCGTTTCCAGATCGCCGGTATCCGCTACCACCTTGGTCATCTCTTTTAACTGCGCCAGTAAGCTATTACTCATGAGGCCTCCTTTTTGTATTGAATGACCTCTACTCTAGCAAGGCTTCCGGGCTGTGGATATTATCCTGACGAGGGATACGGTGCGCCGGGTCGTGCTGCCAGGTATAGGCGGGCGGTGCGGCGGCGTCGATTTTGAAGCGGTTGGCGGCCTCGCGAAGCTGCTCGGCGATTTTCTCGAGCGCCATGGCATCCCGGGCGCTGCTTTCTACCTGGTCGCCGTTGGCCTGGTTGACCTGGGTCTGCTCTGAAAGCGTGGCGTTCAGCGTTTCGATATGGCGGTGCTGCTCTTCGGCCGCCTTGGCGATATGCGCCATCAAGTCGTTGGTCTTCTCGGTGGTTTCGGCGATGCCGCGCATGGTGTCGCTTGCCTGGCTTGAAAGCGAGTGGCCGTGCTGCACTTGGCGGTTGGAGTCGTTCAGCAGCGTTTTGATCTGCGCCGCGGCGTCGGCGCTGCGGGTGGCTAGCGTGCGTACTTCTGCGGCGACCACGGCGAACCCTTTGCCCTCGGTGCCGGCCCGGGCCGCCTCGACCGAGGCATTCAGGGCGAGAATGTTGGTTTGAAAGGCGATGGCATCGATCGTACTGACGATGCCGTCCACTTGCCTGGCGCTTTCATGAATACGTTCCATGGTCGCGAGGAAATCGTCCATCACCACACTCCCCTGGGCCGTTTGATCATTGGCGGTGGTCGTGAGAGCGGCAGCTTCGGTGGCGTAGGCGGCAGTGGAGGCGGTATGCGTGGTGAGCTCTTCCAGGTTGTTCGTGGTGGTTCGGTGAAACTCGTGCTGTGCCTTGGTGCGAACGGTTAGATCCTCGTTGCCCAGGGCCAGGCGCTGGGCGCTTTCGAACATCGCGCTGCTCTGTTCGTGTAGATTGGCGATGGTGTCGGTAAAGGCGCAGCGCATGGTGTCGAGCTCGCTATAGAGTTGGCCGATCTCATTGCGCCCGGGGCTTGCTATTTCGGTAGCCAGGTCGCCCTGGGCCAGCGTGCGAAAATGGGTCACCAGCGTTTTGATCGGGCGTAGGCAGTAGCGCTGGCCTATATAGGCGATGAGGGCCAATAGCACCACCGCCGCCGCGATGCCGGCGATCAGCCCTTGGCCGATCATACTGGCACGTGCCTGGGCGCGAGCGAGCAGGGTCGTGCCTTGCTGGTCCGCCCGCTGATAAAACGCTCGGGCTTGCTCGGTAAACGCCTGACTCAGTGTTAGCGCCTCGGCGGTCAGTTGGCGGTAGCCGGCCCGGTCACCGGCACGCACCGCGTCGAGCTGGCGGGTCATGGCACCGATGAGAGCGCTGGCGCCCGCTTCGATGTCGGCGCGCCCGGGCTCGCCGTCAGTCGCCAAAAGAAACGCCGCCAAGGCGCTTGTCATTTCATCGAGTTCGCGCTCAACGGCTTCCAGCGCTTCCAATGGGTCGCCAAGCGATGGGCGAAGCTGGCGCTCTAGCGCCCGGTCCAGGCGGTGCAGGCCTTCAAGGCCTGCGATGTGCAGCCGGTTGAGTGATGAGGCCTGCTGTACGTTGACGCGCTCAAGCAGCGTTAAATCCTGCTGACTCTGTTGGATGACGCTCCAGGTGAGTAGTGCAAAGGCCAGGATGCACAGCGTCATCAGCGAAAGCGCCGTGGCGGCCAGCGTGCGCAGTGAAACATGTTGAAGCGATTGGAACGTCATGGTGCCCTCGGGTCACACGTAATTAAAGAGTGACCCCAAGGTTAAGTGTCATTTGTTGCAGTTTTTCGACTTTCACCTCTTAAAAGGCAGCGGTGCTGTATCATGGTCGGGCTCAATGGTCGCTTACCGGCCCTGAACGACACCGCAATCGATTCGATAAAAGAGACAATCATGCAACTCACTTCCCGTCGAGTGGCGCTACTGGTCGCCGCCAATACCGCGCTGGCCCCTTTTGCCATCGATGCGTATCTGCCCGCTATCGGTATGCTGGCCGACGACATCGGGGCCAGTATTCACCGCACCGAGCTCTCCATCAGCGTGTTTTTGATGGGGTTTGCCATCGGCCAGCTCTGCTTTGGACCGCTTTCCGACCGGGTAGGGCGCAAGCCGGTACTGCTGGGCGGCCTGGTCGTGTTCATGCTGGCAAGTCTTATGATCACCACCGTGGATAGCCTGGCTTCACTGCTGACCTGGCGCTTTATTCAGGCACTGGGGGGTGGGGCCTGCGTGGTCAACTCCGCGGCCATCGTGCGTGACTGCTTTAGCGGGCGGGAGGCGGCGAAGGTGATGTCGACCATGGCGATGATCATGATGCTCGCCCCGTTGGTGGCCCCCGCGGTGGGCAGCCTGCTTTTGCACGTCGCGGGCTGGTGGCTGATCTTCGTGTTTCTGGCGGTCTACGCCGGGTTTTTGCTTTGGCTTTTGGGCACCAAACTGCCTGAAACCCGGGATATGTCGCTGCCCGCCGCTTCGCCGCGCCAGGTGCTCGGCAACTACGCAAGCGTTTTACGCCACCGCGAGGGCATGGGCTACATCTGCGCCGTCGCCGCTTCGTTTGCCGGGCTTTTTGCGTTCGTTACCGCCTCGCCGTTTCTTTATCTGGAGTATTTCTCACTGTCGCCGGGTATCTATCCTTTGGTGTTCGGGGTGAACGTGGTGGTGATCGCGCTCTCCAATCGGGTCAATATTTACCTTTTGCGTTACCGCACGCCTCAGCAGAACCTGCGTTTGGGGCTGGCCGTGCAGCTCGTCGCGGCCTCCGGGCTCGTGCTGGCTACCGCTTTGGGCCAGGCCTCGCTTTTCGTGGTGGTGCCCCTGATCATGATGTTCACCGGTATGATCGGGCTGATTACGCCGAATGCGATCTCATCGCTTCTGGATCATTTCGGCCACATTAGTGCTACCGCCACCGCGCTTTTGGGCGGTATTCAGTTCAGCTGCGGGGCGCTTGCCGGCATCATGGTGGGGCTTTTCGAGGTCGAGCATTTATGGCCCATGGTGCTGACCATGCTCTCGGTGGCGCTGATGGGCAACGTGGGCGTGCGGGTGCTGACGCCTAAGCCGGTTAAAAGTGGCCTCGATTGAGCGTTAAGGTGGCGCAAAAAATTACCCGTTCGCGTGCTGCTGTCATATAACTGCAACCAAAGCGCGGCAGACTCCTCGGTGTTGAAGGCCTTAAGGCCACTGCTTCCAGCCTTACGCTGGATTTCACACCCAAGGGGAACGCGACGATGAATGTAACCAAGAAGACGCTAAGTGTTGCCGTAGTAGCCGCTCTGGGCGCCGGCGTATCTACCGCCGCCCTGGCCCGCGATACCATTCAAATTGCGGGCTCTTCGACCGTACTGCCGTTCGCCAGTATCGTCGCCGAAGAGTTTGGCAACACTTATTCCCAGTTCGAAACGCCGGTTGTGGGCTCGGGTGGCTCGAGCGGCGGCCTGCGTCAGTTCTGCCAAGGCGTGGGTGAAAACACCATCGATATCGCCAACGCCTCGCGTCCGATTCGCTCGAGCGAAGTCGAAAGCTGTGGCGAAAACGGCGTTAACGAAATTCTTGAAGTGAAATTCGGCTACGACGGTATCGTATTCGCTTCACGCCTTGATCAAAACGAGTTCGAGCTGACGCCGGAGTTCGTCTTCAAGGCCGCCGCCGCGCAGGTTTCCCAGGACGGCGAGTTGGTCGACAACCCCTACACCAACTGGTCCGAGATCGACGATAGCCTGCCAGATCAGGAAATCACTCTGGTCATTCCGGCCTCCAACCACGGCACCCGCGAAGTGTTCGAAGAGCGCGTACTTCACGCCGGCTGCGAAACCGTTGCCGAAGTGGAAGAAGACGCTTGTAACAACCTGCGCGGCGACGGCCGTATCGTCGAAATCGCCGGCGACTACACCGAAACCCTAACTCGTCTCGATGCCCAGGAGAACGCCGTGGGCGTCTTCGGTCTGAGCTTCTACGACCAGAACCGCGACCGCTTGCAAGTCGCCACCATGGACGGCGTAGAGCCGAGCCTGGAAACCATCGGTTCCGGCGAGTACCCGGTATCGCGTCCGCTGTTCTTCTACGTGAAAGGCGAGCACCTGGACGTTATCCCGGGCCTGGCCGAATACACCGAGTTCTTCCTCAACGATATGACCTCTGGCTACGGAAGCCCGCTGGAAGATGCTGGCCTGATCCCGATGGACGAAGACGAGCGTGCTGAAGCGCTCGAGCAGTTCGAGTCGCGTACCGTGGTAAGCGCCGAGTAATCCTGCGCCTGATTACATTGGTGAATTAAGTAACAGATCGCGCCGGCATCAACCAGGTTGATGCCGGCGTTTAAACGTAGAAAGTAAAAGGCGAAGACATAATGAGCAATTTTGCCTTGATCGCCACGCTTCTCATGCTGATGGCCTTGGCATATCACCTGGGATTGACGCGCAGCCGCGCGGTGGCGTCCAGCCACGATGTGCGACTGCACTCACGCCCGGGGTATTACGGCACGCTGGTCGCGCTCTGGTGCGGTCTTCCCGCACTGGTCATTTTTCTATTGTGGTCGTTTTTCGCACCCCAATTGATCGATATGCTGGTGACCCAGCAGCTGCCAACGGATTTAGTGGCTTCCTTGAGCGATAGGGAGCAGCAGACATTGATGCGCCGTATCACCGCGCTTGCCGAAGGCCGCGGTGTATCCGGCGGGGGAAGCCCCGAAGAGGTAGCCGCAGCGGCCCATATGTCGCGGCTCGAAACGATCGAGAACATTGCGCTGATCGCCGTCATGGCGGTACTCGCCGTGGTGGGGCTGATCGTCGCGCGCCGGCGCATTTCGCCGACCTGGCGGGCCCGTAACCAGGTCGAGCGCGTCATTACCATTGCCCTGGCCGCGAGCTCGGCCGTCGCCATTTGTACCACCATCGGCATCGTGCTTTCGATGCTGGGTGAGGCGCTGCGCTTTTTCAGTTTCATTCACCCGGCGGACTTCTTTTTTGGCACCGTCTGGAACCCGCGTTTTAGCACCGCGGGCTCGAGCGGGCAGGGCGAGTTCGGCCTGTTACCGCTTCTTTGGGGCACGCTCATGGTCAGCGCCATCGCACTGTTGGTGGCCATCCCCGTCGGCCTGATGACCGCGATTTATATGGCCGAGTACGCCTCGCCCTGGCTCAGAAGCATCGCCAAGCCGGTCATCGAGATTTTGGCGGGTATTCCCACGATCGTGTACGGCTTTTTCGCGCTGACCGTTATCGGCCCGTTTCTTTCGATGCTCGGCGATTTCGTAGGGATCAATATTCGCACCACCAGCGCCATGACCGCGGGTATCGCCATGGGCATCATGATCATCCCGTTCGTCTCGTCACTTTCCGACGACATCATCACCCAGGTGCCCAAGTCGCTGCGCGATGGCGCGCTGGGCCTTGGCGCGACCAAGTCGGAAACCATTCGTCAGGTGGTGTTGCCCGCGGCTCTACCTGGCATCGTCGGGGCGTTTTTGCTGGCGGCTAGCCGGGCGATCGGTGAAACCATGATCGTGGTGCTGGCAGCGGGTAACAATCCGGTGCTACACGCCAACCCGTTCGAGGCGGTGTCGACCATTACCGTGACGATCGTCAATCAGCTGACCGGTGATATGGATTTTGCCAGCCCGCAATCGCTGGTCGCCTTTGCGCTCGGCTTGACGCTTTTTGTGATCACACTGGGCTTGAACGTCATCGCACTGGTCGTGGTGCGCAAATATCGCCAGCAATACGAGTAAGTGACCATGTCTATATCGATTGAACAGCGCCGACAGCATCGGCTTGAGACGATTGAGAAGTCGCTTTCGAAACGCCACCGTAAGGAAAACGGGTTTCGGCGCATGGGGCTGGCGGCGGTATTGGCGGGCCTTACGCTGGTCACCATCCTGTTCGCCAGTATTTTGACCAAGGGTATCCCCGCTTTTTGGCAGGCAACGCTTTATACCGAGATCTATTTCGATCCCGACGTGATCGATCTTCCCCCTCAGCCCGAGCGCCAAAGCGATGAGACGCTTTTCGAGTTCGAGGAGCGTACGACCCAGTGGATGACTCAGGCGGGGCTTATCAACTGGCAGTCGTTGATCGATGCCTCGCTGGAGCAGGCGCTAGGTGAAGAGGTCGAGTCGAGCCAGCTGCGCGATCTGCGCGCGCTGGTCGCCTCTGGAGAGCGCTACGCGCTGCGTAACCGGTTCATCGAAGATCCTTCGCTTCTGGGGGAGACGATGACGCTTAAAATGCTCGCCAGCGCCGACGCGGACGTCTGGATGAAGGGAAACATCGATCGTGATCTGCCGGATGCGCGACTCCAGCTATCGCCTCAGAGCAGGTCATGGATTGACCAACTGCAGGAGCAGGACGTTCTGCGCCAGTCCTTTAGCACCGCGCTGTTCATGAACACCGACTCGCGAAGCTCTCTGGCCTCGGCGGGGCTAGCGGGCGCCTTCATGGGGTCGCTGTTCATGATGCTGGTGGTCATGGCCCTGTCGGTGCCGATCGGCGTGTCGAGTGCGATCTACCTGGAAGAGTTTGCGCCCAAGAATCGCCTGACCGATCTCATCGAGATCAATATCAACAACCTCGCGGCGGTCCCTTCCATCGTATTCGGTCTTCTGGGCGCCTCCATCTTTATCGGCTACCTGCGTCTGCCGCTGTCGGCACCGCTGGTGGGGGGGCTGGTGCTTACGCTGATGACGCTGCCGACGATCATCATCACTACGCGCTCGTCGCTGCGCTCGATTCCGCCCTCGATTCGCCAAGCGGCACTCGGTATCGGGGCGTCCCGGGTACAGACGGTATTTCACCACGTGTTGCCGCTGGCGCTGCCGGGTATTTTGACCGGCTCCATTCTTGGGGTGGCCCAAGCGCTGGGTGAAACCGCGCCGCTTCTACTGATCGGGATGAATGCGTTCGTGGCCAACGTGCCAGGCTCGCCCATGGATCAGTCCACCGCGCTGCCGGTGCAGATTTATCTATGGCAGGGCAATGAGCTGCGCAACTTCTTTGAAGCGCGGACCTCGGCTGCCATTATTGTGTTATTGGGCCTGATGCTTAGCTTGAACGGGCTGGCCATCTGGCTGCGTAAAAAATTAGAGACGAGGTGGTAAGTGGATACTTCTACGCACTCCCCAAAGCAAGCCCCTATCAGCAATGTCAGCGTAGGTAACGGCGAAAACCGCGTCAGCAAGGCCACGGACAAGGTGAAGTTCAAGGCAGAGGGCGTCAATGTCTTTTACGGCGACTCCCAAGCGATCAATGGCATCGACCTGGATATCCATGAAAACGAGGTGCTGGCGTTCATCGGGCCCTCGGGCTGCGGCAAATCGACGTTTCTACGCTGTCTGAACCGCATGAACGACACCATCGATATTTGCCGGGTCGAGGGCAAAATCACGTTGGACGACAAGGATATCTACGCCCCGGAGCGTGACGTGGTGCTGCTGCGTGCCCAGGTCGGGATCGTTTTTCAAAAGCCCAATCCGTTCCCCAAGTCGATCTACGAGAACGTGGCCTATGGGCCTCGCCTGCACGGTCTAGCCAAGCGTAAGGCGGAGCTCGATGATATCGTCGAGACAAGCCTGCGCCGCGCAGGCCTTTGGGACGAGGTAAAGGACCGGCTGGACCAGCCCGGCACCGGACTTTCCGGCGGTCAGTCGCAGCGGCTGTGTATCGCGCGCACCATCGCGGTGAGCCCGGACGTCATTTTGATGGACGAACCCTGCTCGGCGTTGGACCCGATTGCGACCGCCAAGGTGGAGCAGCTCATCGACGAGCTCAGCGAGAGCTACACCATCGTGATGGTAACCCACAACATGCAGCAGGCCGCCCGCGTGGCCGATCGCACCGCGTTCTTCCACATGGGCGATCTGGCCGAGGTCGACACCACTGATAACATCTTCACCAATCCTCAGGATCAGCGCACCCACGATTACATCACTGGGCGCTTTGGCTAGTATCACTGAGACGACTCTAGTGCAAAAAAAGGCCCGCGCTGTTACAGCGCGGGCCTTTTTACTTCTAGCGTGATCAGTCGATCAGCTCGATGGCCACCGCCGTGGCTTCGCCACCGCCGATGCACAGGCTCGCCACACCGCGCTTGCCGCCAGTGGTGCGCAGGGCGTGAATCAGTGTGGCGATGATACGTGAGCCCGTCGAGCCCACCGGGTGGCCCTGGGCGCAGGCGCCGCCGAAGATATTGACCTTACCGTGATCCAGCCCCAAATCGTCGATCGCCATCAGCGTGACCACCGCAAAGGCTTCGTTGATCTCGAAAAGATCCACGTCACCGACACCCCAGCCGACCTTTTTCATCAGTTTTTCGATGGCGCCGACCGGGGCGATGGTGAATTCACTCGGGTGGCGCGAGTGGGTGGCGTGGCCGAGCATGCGGGCCAGTGGCGTGACGCCGAGCCTTGAGGCCGCTTGCTGGCTCGACATGATCAGCGCCGAGGCACCGTCAGAAATGGAACTGGCGTTCGCCGCGGTGATGGTGCCGTCCTTGGTAAAAGCGGGGCGCAGCGTTCTGATCTTCTCAAGGTTGGCCTGGAAGGGCTGCTCGTCCTGATCGACCATGCTTTCGCCCTGGCGGGTGGTGACTGCCACCGGCGCCATTTCGGCGCTAAGCGAGCCGTCCTCATTAGCCTTCATTGCCCGCTCCAGCGAGGCGATCGCGAAGTCGTCCATTCGCTCGCGGGTGTAGCCGCGCTCAGAGGCGACCTCTTGGGCGAATACGCCCATTAGCTTCCCTGTTTCTGCATCCTCAAGACCATCGTAAAACATGTGGTCCTTGAGCTCGCCGTGGCCCAGCCGGTAGCCGCTGCGCGCTTTGGTGAGTAGGTGCGGGGCGTTGGACATCGATT
This sequence comes from Vreelandella mediterranea, assembly GCF_970647075.1. Lineage (NCBI taxonomy): Bacteria > Pseudomonadati > Pseudomonadota > Gammaproteobacteria > Oceanospirillales > Halomonadaceae > Vreelandella > Vreelandella mediterranea. The sequence continues at coordinate 1,223,760 of NZ_OZ310198.1, forward strand.
CCATCCCGCCGGCCAGCATCACCCCTGCGGTGCCCGCCTTGATGAGATCATGGGAGAACATTGCCGCCTTCATCCCCGAGCCGCAAAGCTTGTTGATGGTGGTGGCGCCTATCGAATCGGGAATGCCTGCCTGGCGCATCGCCTGGCGGGCAGGGCCCTGTTTGACCCCGGCGGGGAGCACGCAGCCAAGAATGCCTTCCTCGATGGTATCCGGGCTGAGCCCGGCGCGCTCGATGGCCGCGCGAATGGCGACGGCGGCAAGCGCCGGGGCACTCATGCTCGCAAGGCTGCCGGACATGGCGCCCATGGGCGTCCGGGTGGCGGATAAAAAGACAACGTCGGTGGCGCTACTCATGAACAACTCCTGGTGATCTCGTTGTGGTTATTGGATCAGCGCTTGCATGACTAGCATGAATGTAATGAATGCTAACACGTGCCGCAACAAGTTGACGTGCACGGAAGCCCCGGTTTCATTGCCCACCCGACCAACGTCGTAGCGATTTAGACGCTAGTCCGCTTGCACCGGTCGGCAAATACTCTTAGCGTTGGTTCTAGGCAGGTTTCCGTTAACGTCAACCTGTGCTCGCCGTACAGGTGCGGGTCTGCCCAAAATGCTCATGCCAATAACAAAAGAGAGCCATCATGACGGTTTCTTCCTCGTTCCCTACCTACGCCGGTTATCTCGAGGGCTTTTCGCCAGATGATACGGCCGCACGCCTGGACACCCACCAGGACGGTAAGCTCAACGCTTTTGACGTGTGCTGCGCGCGCCACCTGCGCGACGGCCGAGGCGAGTCGCTTGCTCTGGTACACGAAGATACTCACGCAGAGATTCATACGCTCACCTACCGCGAGCTCGACGCGCAAAGTGCGCGTCTTGCCGGCTGGCTGAACGAGCAAGGGTTTCAAGTGGGGGATCGTATCGCTTGTATGCTGCCGCGCTCGGCGGCACTGCTGGTGGCGGTGTTGGCGACCTGGCGCATCGGCGCGGTGTATCAGCCGCTTTTTACCGCCTTCGGGTCGGACGCGGTGGATTACCGGCTGACGCGTGCCGATTCAAGGCTGGTGATTACCGATCACGCCAATCGGCACAAATTTGAAGGGGGTCGTCACTGTCCGCCGGTGCTGGCCCTCGGCGGGCCGAGCGACCGGCACGCCAGTGATTTCGGCTGGCAGGCCGCGCTCGCGCATACGCCGATAACGAGCGAGCCGCCGCGCCTCGACCCGAGCGCGCCGTTTTTGCAGATGTTTACCTCGGGCACCGTCGGCAAGCCCAAGGGTGTGGCGATACCGCTCAAGGCAATGACGGCATTCGCCATCTATATGGAGCTTGCCGTCGATCTCAAGCGCGAGGACCGGTTCTGGAACATGGCCGACCCGGGCTGGGCCTATGGTCTTTACTATGCGATCACCGGGCCGCTGCTGTTGGGCGCCACCACGCACTTTTGCGAAGCCGGGTTTAGCGCCGAAGGCGCACTTGCGTTCATGAAGCGTCACGAGATCAATAATTTTGCCGCCGCGCCGACCGCCTACCGGCTCATGAAAGCCTCCGGGATTTTCGACGATGCTCACCAAACGCTCGGTCTACGCGCGGCAAGCTCCGCCGGGGAGCCGCTCAATATCGAGGTCGTCAACTGGGTGGAAAAATCCCTCGGCTGCGCGGTGATGGACCACTACGGCCAGACCGAAACCGGCATGACCTGTAACTGCCACCACGCGCTCGATCATCCCAAATACGTGGGCGGGATGGGCGTGCCGCTGCCGGGCTACCGCCTGGCCATTCTCGATGCCGAGTACAACGAGCTGCCTGCGGGTGAACCCGGCGTGCTCGCGGTGGACATCGCGAACTCACCGGTACATTTCTTTTCAGGCTACACCTGGCAGGAAAAGGATCCGTTCGTTAACGGCTACTACCTGACTGGCGACGTGGTGGTTCGAAACGAAGACGGCACCTTCCAGTTCGCCGGCCGCGATGACGACATCATTACCACCGCGGGCTATCGGGTGGGGCCCACCGATGTCGAGAACAGCGTGATGATTCACCCGGGCGTGGCCGAGTGCGCGGCAGTGGGCAAGTTCGATGAAATCCGCGGCGAGATCATCAAGGCGTTCGTGGTGCTGCGCGAAGGCTTCGAGCCAAGCGATGCCTTGGCCGAGGAAATTAAAGGCCTGGTACGCGAACGGCTCTCGACCCACGCCTTTCCGCGCGAAATCGCTTTTGTCGACGAGTTGCCCAAAACGCCCAGCGGTAAAATTCAGCGCTTCAAACTGCGCGCCGAGGCGCCCACCCCGGCGCCCGGTGATTCAAACAACATGAATAAAGGACACTGATGTGGAGATAAAAGAGCGCACGTTTTTAATTACCGGGGCCGCCTCAGGGCTGGGTGCGGCGACGGCCGAGCGGCTGGCAGGCCTTGGCGCCCGGGTGGTGCTTTGCGATGTGAGCGAGCGTGTTTTCGATCAGGCCAAAGCTCTGGGTGAGTGTGCCAGCGCCATGACGGCCGACATCACCTCGAGCGAGCAAATGGGCGAGGTCATGGAAGCCGCCGTTGCCATGGGCGGTGAGCCAGGCCTGGCCGGGGTCGTTCACTGCGCGGGGGTGGTTAGCGTGGCCAAACTGGTGGACCGGGAGGGCGTTCCGGCGGATCTCGACGCCTACGCCAAAACCGTTCAGATCAACCTGATTGGCACCTTTAACGTCATGCGCTTGGCCGCCGCGGCCATGGCAAAAAACGCCCCCTTTGAGAGCGGCGAGCGCGGCGTCATCATCAATACCGCCTCCGTTGCCGCCTTCGATGGCCAGGTGGGGCAGTGTGCCTATAGCGCCTCCAAGGCCGGTGTGGTCGGCATGAGCCTGCCCGCCGCCCGAGAGCTATCGCGCCACGCCATTCGCGTCATGGCCATCGCCCCGGGGGTCTTCGAGACGCCGATGATGAGCGAGATCCCCACCCAGGCTCACGACGCATTGGTGGCCACCGTACCGTTTCCCAAGCGGTTGGGCCGGGCCGCTGAGTTTGCCCTGCTGGCCGAGCAGATCATTACCAACCCGATGCTTAACGGCGAGGTGATTCGTCTGGATGGGGGGATTCGTATGCAGTGAGCAACGCGTTACGGGTCCGGGTGCGCCGATGCCTCTCGCTCGCTGTCCGCGGATATCCCACCGCGGGCTTTTTGCGTGCCCCACCCTGGGCTATCTTGCCCGCTTTGACCCTCTCTTCGACTAAAGAATAGCCTTGCTGCCAGCGCCTGGTTCAAGCTGTGCTTGACTCGCTCGCATGGCCGCGCTAATTTCAAACGACTGTTTGAAAGCCGTGCTTGTGAGCGGGCTTTCAGTCCCGGTTGAGGAGACCTGCAATGCCTAGTTATCAAGCGCCCCTGCGTGATTTGCGTTTCGTGATGGACGAAATGCTCGATTACCCTGCCCACTACGCCGCGATCGGCAAAGGCGACGACGCCTCGCCGGATGTGGTGAGCGCCATTCTCGAAGAGGGCGGGCGTTTCGCGCGCGAGGTATTGCTGCCGCTCAATCAAAGTGGCGACAGCGAAGGCTGCCAGCGCCTCGATAACGGCGATGTCAAAGCGCCCAAGGGTTTCAAGGAGGCGTATCAGCACTACGTCGAGGGTGGCTGGCCAAGCCTTGCCGCCGAACCCGAGCATGGCGGCCAAGGGCTTCCGCAGTCGATTGCGATGGCGCTGTCGGAAATGATCTGTGCCAGCAACCTGGCCTGGGGCATGTATCCGGGGCTTTCCCACGGCGCCGCCGACGCGCTGCGCCACCACGGCACCGATGAGCAAAAGGCGACCTACCTCACCAAACTGGTGGAAGGTGTTTGGACCGGCACCATGTGCCTGACCGAATCCCACTGCGGCACCGATCTTGGCCTTATCAAGACCCGCGCCGTGCCCACTGAAGACAACGCCTATACCATTACGGGCACCAAGATCTTTATCTCTGCCGGCGAGCATGACCTGGCCGAAAACATCGTTCACCTGGTGCTGGCAAAGCTTCCGGACGCCCCGGAAGGCTCGAAAGGTATTTCGCTGTTCGTCGTGCCCAAGTTCATGCCCGACGCCGACGGCAACCCCGGCGAGCGCAACGGCGTGGTATGTGGCTCCCTCGAACACAAGATGGGCATCCACGGCAACGCTACCTGCGTCATGAACTTCGACGGCGCCACCGGCTATCTGGTCGGGCCGCCCAACAAGGGCCTAGCGTGCATGTTCACCATGATGAACGCCGCGCGCTTGGGCGTGGGTATCCAGGGGCTCGGGCTGATCGAGGCGAGCTTTCAAAATTCGCTGACCTACGCTCGCGACCGCCTGCAAATGCGCGGGCTTTCCGGCAAGCAAGCGCCGGAGAAACCCGCCGACCCGATTATCGTGCACCCGGACGTGCGCCGTATGCTGTTGACCCAAAAGGCGTTCGCCGAAGGCGGGCGGATGCTGGTGCTCTACGCTGCTCAGTTACTGGATACCGTCGAACACGGCAAACCCGGTGAAGAGCGCGAGCGCGCCGATACGTTGCTGGGTCTTTTGACCCCCATCGTTAAAGCGTTTTTGACCGAGGTCGGTTTTGAGAGCACCAACGAAGGCGTGCAGATTTATGGTGGCCACGGCTTCATCAAAGAGTGGGGGATGGAGCAACTGGTGCGCGATGCGCGGATCACGCGCCTCTATGAAGGCACCACCGGTATCCAGGCGCTGGACCTTTTGGGTCGCAAGGTGTTGATGAGTCAGGGCGAGTCGCTGAAGGTGTTTACTAAAGAAATCCACAAGTTCTGTAAGACCGAGGCCGATAACCCCGTGCTCGGTGCCTTTATCGAGCCGCTTGCCAAACTCAACGCCGAGTGGGGAGAGCTCACCATGGGCGTAGGCATGAAGGCGATGCAGGACCGCGAAGAGGTAGGCGCCGCCAGCGTGGATTATTTAATGTACTCGGGCTATGTCGCACTCGCCTATCTCTTCGCCCGGGCGGTGAAGAGCGCGACCCCCCACCTCGAGGGAGACGACAAGGCTTTCTATCAGGCCAAGATCAACACCGCACATTTTTACTATCAGCGCCTTTTGCCGCGCACCCGCGCCCACGCTCAGGCTATCCAGTCTGGCGCTTCTAGTCTGATGGCCATCTCGAGCGAAGATTTTGGTTTGGGCTTTGAGATCTAATCCAGCGAATCGGTTCGAGCGCGGGAGTTTCATCTGTTTGCTTTGATCATACTGGGCCGGAACGAGTAATCGTTTCGGCCTTTTCGTTTCTTACGCTTACCCTCTCTTATAATCGTTTGTCAGGATCGCCAAGTCTTTTGTAAAAAGCGCTTGCGTTCAAGCCTTCGAATCCGTAAAGTACGCATCCGCTGCCGGGGACGCAAGGCGTTGCCAGCGGTGGATGAGAGTGAAAACTCTCGGTTTGTCAGGAGGTTAGCGGTTTTTTGTTCGCTCGCTTCACTCGCCAAAATCGGCGGTTGACAAATTCAAGGATGAGCGTAGAATGCGCCTTCCTCGCTACGGCAGCCGGCTCAGGTCATCGAGTCAAGTATTAGTCGAAGCGAAACCGCTCTTTAACAATTTGATCAGGTAATTCATGTGGGCGTTTGCCGATGAGGGTGACAAGTCACCTTATATCAAGGCAAGCGCACAAGAAGAGTTTTCGAATTCTTCAAATTCGTTTGAACCTTGAGCCAGGATTGATTCGCCTCTGTTGCTTTCGAGCGACAGGCAAGAATCACAATGATTTTAAACTGAAGAGTTTGATCATGGCTCAGATTGAACGCTGGCGGCAGGCTTAACACATGCAAGTCGAGCGGTAACAGGTCCAGCTTGCTGGACGCTGACGAGCGGCGGACGGGTGAGTAATGCATAGGAATCTACCCGGTAGTGGGGGATAACCTGGGGAAACCCAGGCTAATACCGCATACGTCCTACGGGAGAAAGGGGGCCTCTGGCTCCCGCTATCGGATGAGCCTATGTCGGATTAGCTGGTTGGTGAGGTAACGGCTCACCAAGGCAACGATCCGTAGCTGGTCTGAGAGGATGATCAGCCACATCGGGACTGAGACACGGCCCGAACTCCTACGGGAGGCAGCAGTGGGGAATATTGGACAATGGGCGCAAGCCTGATCCAGCCATGCCGCGTGTGTGAAGAAGGCTTTCGGGTTGTAAAGCACTTTCAGCGAGGAAGAACGCCTGGCGGTTAATACCCGCCAGGAAAGACATCACTCGCAGAAGAAGCACCGGCTAACTCCGTGCCAGCAGCCGCGGTAATACGGAGGGTGCAAGCGTTAATCGGAATTACTGGGCGTAAAGCGCGCGTAGGTGGCATGACAAGCCGGTTGTGAAAGCCCCGGGCTCAACCTGGGAACGGCATCCGGAACTGTCACGCTAGAGTGCAGGAGAGGAAGGTGGAATTCCCGGTGTAGCGGTGAAATGCGTAGAGATCGGGAGGAATACCAGTGGCGAAGGCGGCCTTCTGGACTGACACTGACACTGAGGTGCGAAAGCGTGGGTAGCAAACAGGATTAGATACCCTGGTAGTCCACGCCGTAAACGATGTCGACCAGCCGTTGGGTGCCTTGTGCACTTTGTGGCGAAGTTAACGCGATAAGTCGACCGCCTGGGGAGTACGGCCGCAAGGTTAAAACTCAAATGAATTGACGGGGGCCCGCACAAGCGGTGGAGCATGTGGTTTAATTCGATGCAACGCGAAGAACCTTACCTACCCTTGACATCCTGCGAACCCGGGAGAGATCCCGGGGTGTCTTCGGAAACGCAGAGACAGGTGCTGCATGGCTGTCGTCAGCTCGTGTTGTGAAATGTTGGGTTAAGTCCCGTAACGAGCGCAACCCTTGTCCCTATTTGCCAGCACGTAATGGTGGGAACTCTAGGGAGACTGCCGGTGACAAACCGGAGGAAGGTGGGGACGACGTCAAGTCATCATGGCCCTTACGGGTAGGGCTACACACGTGCTACAATGGCCGGTACAAAGGGCTGCGAACTCGCGAGAGTAAGCGAATCCCAGAAAGCCGGTCTCAGTCCGGATCGGAGTCTGCAACTCGACTCCGTGAAGTCGGAATCGCTAGTAATCGTGGATCAGAATGCCACGGTGAATACGTTCCCGGGCCTTGTACACACCGCCCGTCACACCATGGGAGTGGACTGCACCAGAAGTGGTTAGCCTAACTTTGGAGGGCGATCACCACGGTGTGGTTCATGACTGGGGTGAAGTCGTAACAAGGTAGCCGTAGGGGAACCTGCGGCTGGATCACCTCCTTAAACGATGCGTCACTCTCCCGGCAAGCGCTCACAATGAATTACCTGATCAAGTAGCTGTTAAATGAGCAGTGATAAGCTTATCGCCTTCGGCGATGTCTTATCACTGCTTATAGCAGTCGCTCTTTAACAATGTATATCATGCTGACAGTATCGAATGACGATATGAAGACAAGTGCCTTTAGGGTGGCTGTGTTTATAGCGTGATCTCGATACGCAATTGTTTTGTGATACGTTTCAAGCGTATCCGGCAATCGTTGTCATTGCGGGATCCAGACTCCTTCGGGTTATAGGGTCAAGCAATGAAGCGCACACGGTGGATGCCTAGGCAGTCAGAGGCGATGAAAGACGTTGTAGCCTGCGATAAGGTTCGGTGAGGTGGCAAACAACCTGTGACCCGGACATCTCTGAATGGGGAAACCCACTGACCACAAGGTCAGTATCGTATCCTGAATACATAGGGATACGAGGCGAACCGGGGGAACTGAAACATCTAAGTACCCCGAGGAAAAGAAATCAACCGAGATTCCCCCAGTAGCGGCGAGCGAACGGGGACCAGCCCTTAAGCATGTGAATGACTAGACGAACGGATTGGGAAGTCCGGCCGTAGCGGGTGATAGCCCCGTAGTCGAAAGTCTGATCATGTGAAATCGAGTAGGTCGGGGCACGAGAAACCCTGATTGAAGACGGGGGGACCATCCTCCAAGGCTAAATACTCCTGACTGACCGATAGTGAACCAGTACCGTGAGGGAAAGGCGAAAAGAACCCCGGCGAGGGGAGTGAAATAGATCCTGAAACCGTGTGCGTACAAGCAGTAGGAGCCCACTTGTTGGGTGACTGCGTACCTTTTGTATAATGGGTCAGCGACTTATATTCAGTGGCGAGCTTAACCGATAGGGGAGGCGTAGCGAAAGCGAGTCTTAACTGGGCGACCAGTCGCTGGATATAGACCCGAAACCGGGCGATCTATCCATGAGCAGGGTGAAGGTTGAGTAACATCAACTGGAGGCCCGAACCAGGATCTGTTGAAAAAGATTTGGATGACTTGTGGATCGGAGTGAAAGGCTAATCAAGCCCGGAGATAGCTGGTTCTCCTCGAAAGCTATTTAGGTAGCGCCTCACGTATCACCACCGGGGGTAGAGCACTGTTTCGGCTAGGGGGCCATCCCGGCTTACCAACCCGAGGCAAACTCCGAATACCGGTGAGTGCAGCGTGGGAGACACACGGCGGGTGCTAACGTCCGTCGTGAAAAGGGCAACAACCCGGACCGTCAGCTAAGGTCCCCAAATCCTGGTTAAGTGGGAAACGATGTGGGAAGGCTCAGACAGCTAGGAGGTTGGCTTAGAAGCAGCCATCCTTTAAAGAAAGCGTAATAGCTCACTAGTCGAGTCGGCCTGCGCGGAAGATGTAACGGGGCTCAAACCAGGTACCGAAGCTACGGGTTCATCCTTAGGGATGAGCGGTAGAGGAGCGTCGTGTAAGCCGATGAAGGTGGATCGAGAGGTCTGCTGGAGGTATCACGAGTGCGAATGCTGACATGAGTAACGATAAGGGGAGTGAAAAACTCCCCCGCCGGAAGACCAAGGTTTTCTGTTCGATGCTAATCAGAGCAGAGTGAGTCGGCCCCTAAGGCGAGGCCGAAAGGCGTAGTCGATGGGAAACGGGTCAATATTCCCGTACCGGATGTCATTGCGATGGGGGGACGAAGAAGGCTAGGTGAGCCAGGCGTTGGTTGTCCTGGTGAAAGCGAGTAGGCCTGGGTCTCAGGTAAATCCGGGACCCTTTAAAGCCGAGACGCGAGACGAACGGATTACGATCCGGAAGTCACTGATGCCACGCTTCCAGGAAAAGCCTCTAAGCTTCAGATGACATGCGACCGTACCCCAAACCGACACAGGTGGTCAGGGTGAGAATCCCAAGGCGCTTGAGAGAACTCGGGTGAAGGAACTAGGCAAAATGGTGCCGTAACTTCGGGAGAAGGCACGCCGGATTAGGGTGAGAGGACTTGCTCCTTCAGCCCGAACCGGTCGAAGATACCAGGTGGCTGCAACTGTTTAGTAAAAACACAGCACTCTGCTAACGCGCAAGCGGACGTATAGGGTGTGACGCCTGCCCGGTGCCGGAAGGTTAAGTGATGGTGTTAGCCCTCTGGGCGAAGCTCTTGATCGAAGCCCCGGTAAACGGCGGCCGTAACTATAACGGTCCTAAGGTAGCGAAATTCCTTGTCGGGTAAGTTCCGACCTGCACGAATGGCGTAATGATGGCCACGCTGTCTCCACCCGAGACTCAGTGAAATTGAAATCGCCGTGAAGATGCGGTGTACCCGCGGCTAGACGGAAAGACCCCGTGAACCTTTACTATAGCTTCACACTGGATACTGATGTTGCCTGTGTAGGATAGCTGGGAGGCTTTGAACTCCGGACGCCAGTTCGGAGGGAGCCAACCTTGAAATACCAGCCTGGCATCATTGGTGTTCTCACTCGGGTCCGTTATCCGGATCGAGGACAGTGTGTGGTGGGTAGTTTGACTGGGGCGGTCTCCTCCCAAAGAGTAACGGAGGAGCACGAAGGTACCCTCAGCACGGTCGGACATCGTGCAATGAGTGCAAGAGCATAAGGGTGCTTGACTGCGAGACAGACACGTCGAGCAGGTGCGAAAGCAGGTTCTAGTGATCCGGTGGTTCTGTATGGAAGGGCCATCGCTCAACGGATAAAAGGTACTCCGGGGATAACAGGCTGATACCGCCCAAGAGTTCACATCGACGGCGGTGTTTGGCACCTCGATGTCGGCTCATCACATCCTGGGGCTGAAGTCGGTCCCAAGGGTATGGCTGTTCGCCATTTAAAGTGGTACGCGAGCTGGGTTTAGAACGTCGTGAGACAGTTCGGTCCCTATCTGCCGTGGGCGTTGGATGTTTGAGAAGGGCTGCTCCTAGTACGAGAGGACCGGAGTGGACGCACCTCTGGTGTTCCGGTTGTCACGCCAGTGGCATTGCCGGGTAGCTATGTGCGGACGGGATAACCGCTGAAAGCATCTAAGCGGGAAGCCCCCTTCAAGATGAGACATCCCCGAGGCCTTGAGCCTCCTGAAGGGCCCAGCGAGACCAGCTGGTTGATAGGCACGGTGTGGACGCGCTGCAAGGCGTTGAGCTAACGTGTACTAATGGCCCGTGAGGCTTGACCCTATAACACCCAAGGGGTCTGGTCCTGCAGTGACAACGACGCTCGAAAGAGCACCGGATACATTGAGACGATCACAAGACAGTCAGCCGATATACATTGAAAGTTACGCCTGACGACCATGGCTTGCGTGAACCACCCGATCCCTTGCCGAACTCGGAAGTGAAACCGCAACGCGCCGATGGTAGTGTGGGGTCTCCCCATGCGAGAGTAGGTTATCGTCAGGCACCTATTCGAAAAAGCCCCGAGCACTCTGTGTTCGGGGCTTTTTTTATGTGCGCAGGAAAAGCCAAACGGCGCGCACGGGGCCTGCCGTCCATCCCGGCAGCGCGTTGCGCCGCATCGCGGGCTGAAGCCTGCTCCTGCAAAAAACAGGGCACAACAAGGCCTCGGAGCCTCCGCTCCAAGGTGAGTCCGCCACCGTGCCCAACATCCGCCCCGGCACGCCCCTCCCATGAATGCCTTGATTGATCGAGTTCAGCGCTCGCGCTGGCACGGGCGCCGTTTGGGGCGATAAATGATATGATGCGCGCACGATGACGCGACCTTTAAATGGAGTAACCGTGAGTGAAATAGCACCCGCAACGTGGCTGGTGTACTGCCGCCCAGGCTTTGAGCCCGACGCGCTGGCGGAGTTGCAGTATCACGCCGCTCAGAGTGGCGCCGCCTGTACGCCGACGCTTGGGGAGGGGTGGGTGAGTCTGACACGTATTGACGAAGAGCCGGTCAATGCGCTGCATCGTGAGGCTCACTTTGAAAAGCTCATTTTCGCGCGCCAAAGCCTGGCCGCGTTGCCACCGCTGACGCTTTCAAAAGACGACCGGCTTACCCCGATCCTCGAGCAGGTCAAGCTAAGCCGCTGGAGTTTCGAGGAGATCTGGCACGAAACGCCGGATACCAATGACGGCAAGGGGCTGGCCGGACTGATCAAAGCGCTGACCAAGCCGCTGGAAAGTCTTTTGAAAAAACGCGGCGCGCTGCGGCGTAAGGCCGGTGGCCGGCGACTGCATATTTTCTGGACCGACGGTGGCCGGGTGCAGCTCGGTATCAGCTTTCCAGGCAATCGTAGCGAGCTCAAAAACGGTATTAGAAGGTTGCGCTCTCCGTCGCGGGCGCCGAGCCGCTCGACACTCAAGCTCGAAGAGGCTTGGCACGAGTTCATACCCCGGGATGAGTGGGATGAGCGCCTGGCCGAGCACATGCAGGCCGCCGACCTGGGCGCGGCTCCAGGCGGTTGGACTTGGCAGCTAGTGCAGCGGGGCATGTACGTATACGCGATCGACAACGGCCCGATGGACAAGGCGTTGATGCAAAGCGGCCAGGTCGACCACTTAAAAGAGGATGGCTTTATCTGGGCGCCGGAGAGGCGGCTGGACTGGCTGGTGTGCGATATCGTCGACAAGCCGGTTCGCGTGTTGACCATGGTCGAGCGCTGGCTGACGCAGAAGTGGTGCCGCGAGGCGATCTTCAACTTAAAGCTACCCATGAAAAAGCGCTGGGATGAAGTGGTACGCTGTTTGAGCAGGCTGGAGGAGTCGCTTGCAAAAGCCGGCGTACGCGCGCAGATTCGCTGTCGCCACCTTTATCACGACCGGGAAGAAGTCACCGTACACGTAAGGCTTTTATCCTGACACCTTTGAGCCGGGCTGATATCAGGAAACCGACTCGAAAATCTGCACGGTTTCATCCTCGGTAAGAAGCGGTAAAATACGCGCCATGGCGTCTGCCCGCGCTTCGCTTTGATGCCACTCGTTCCAGGCGCGAAGATCTCGCCATTTGGTAATCATCAAACGGCGGTCCGGTTGGCCGATTTTAACGAGGGTTTCGCCACCGACGAAGCCACGTACGCCGAGCGAGACGCGCATCGCTTGGCGGGCGGCCTGCTCGTACTCCTCCTCCAGGCCGGGCATGATGCGTCGTTCGATGATAACTTTAACCATGTGCCTACTTCCTTGCCGAGACCAGAAATGACCGATACCACGCCAGCGTTTGACGCTACCCTGGATACTACAGGCCTCTATTGCCCCGAGCCCATTATGCTTATGCATAACAAGGTAAGGGATATGGACTCGGGACAAACCCTTGAGGTGATTGCCACGGATCCCGCGACTACCCGGGATGTTCCCAAGTTTTGCCAGTTTTTGGGCCACGAGCTGCTAACTTGCCAAGAGCATGAAGGCGAGTATCGCTACTTTATTCGCCTGGCTTGAGTAGCCAGGCGCCAAGGATGTGAACGCCCTTTAGCAGGGCTCGTCGCCGGGTACGACCATCATTGCCAGTGCCTCGAGGGTGGCCGGGTCCTCTTCAAGAATACGGTTGGCGATATGGCGCTGAAAGAAGTAGACGGTTTGATGACGGGTGTGGGCGTCGTAAAGGCATTTGTCGCCCAGGATGATCGGCGTCATTTGCGCCTGTTCCTCATCGGCAAGCAGCGCCTCTACGCCTCCATTACTATATAGACGCCAGCCGTGCACTGGTTTCATGTGCCAGGGGGCGTCGGGGTGGTTCATGCACAGGGCATGAGTGCCGAGGGTGTCGGGGATTTGCTGGATCAGCGCCACTTCTTTGGAGGCTTCATACTCGAAGTACTCCGCCGCCGCGGTAAGCTCGGTATGTTTGTGCTCCGGCGGCGTGTCGAAAATCTCTTCGGTTTCCGGATCGCGATAGCCGACAAAGTGGCCGTTTTCCTGGCTATTGAGCTCGTTACAAGCGCTTAGCGTGTCCATCCACGGGACAAGGCCTACAACGTTGCCGTCGTCGCGCAGCCCCCAGGCCAGAATAGGCAGGCCGTAATAGGTGTCGGGACTCGCAGCGAGCTGGTAAACCATTTCGAGACCGTCAAGCTCCGGGGCGAGACGGATCACGCACTTGCGCGCCTGATGGCGTTGGCGCGCGGTTTCCAGGTCGATGACCTGGGCAGAGTGGGTTGAATGGGGTGTACCCATAGTATCCCTCCTGGTGCTGCGTGGTCACGACGTTGATAGGCATTGCCTACCGCGTAACTAAACCAATAGCACAGGTTGGGCGTTAATTTAAGAGGGCTCAGCCGATTTTTAGTCAACGGCTGACTCAGAGGAGCAGATGGGGTAAACGCTGCGCAGGGCCAGATGCTCCAGCCGGGCGATTTGAAACCGTGGCCAGGGGGCGTCGGGGCTTTCGAGCGAGAGCCAGCGTCGCTGATACGCGGCGACGGCTTGGGGCGGCGTTACATCGTGCGCGTCGATGAGAGTGTTGACTGCGCCAAGCCAGCGCTGGCTGGCCTTTGCGGCCCGATCCAGCCAAGCCTGATCCCAGTGGGGCAGGCAGTGATCATTCCCGACGTTTTCGGCCAGCAAGCGGTTGGCCTCGGTCAGCCGCTGGCTACCCAGCTGCAGCGTGCGAAGCACCTCGGCGGTCAGCGGGCGCTCTTGCAGCGTTTTTAGATGGTTCTCGAGGGTGGCGGAGTCGGCTTGCCACTCGAGGCTATAAGTGTTCTCCACCATCGTCGTGAGATAGCCAAGCGCCTCGAACGCTTGGGTCATATCCGGCAGCGCGCGAAGCTCTAATGGCTGGCTCGCGCGGGAGAAGCTTTTCTCCCACTCCTCGGAATCGAAAAGCGCATTCCAGCCGACGGCGGGGAGCTGGGCAGTCTTGAGCTCGGTCAGCGTTGCCAGACGGGCCCGGTCGGCCTCGCTGAGCGAATCGGTGACCCCGTTACTGGTGCAGCGCTCGAGGCGCTGCCAAAGCTCACGCTCGTAAAGCCAGTGCTGACTGGGCGGCGCGACGCGGCCCAATTGATTGTTGCGCGCCGCGACAAGGGAGGTGATATCGCACTCGCGCAGCGCATAGACGTTGAGCATGCTTTCGCGCACATCAATAATATCGATCAGCCGCTCGCGCTGGGCCACGAACGCGCCAATGTTATCCGGATCCCGGCGCTCGATGGGTTCAGCGTCGAGGGTGCTTGCAAGCGTGCGTTGGTAATCCACCCAGGCCGGGTCGTCGGCGCTGCCACAGCCGGCCAGAAAGCTCGTCAAGAGCCCCGTTGCCAAGGCCACTAGAGTGCGCTTCATACTCCCCCTTAGCGACTGATCCATTTCAAGCGCCAGCCTAGCAGCAGGGCGGCGGTGCTGAGTCCAGCGATCAGGCCGATCCAGTAGCCGTGAACGCCGAGCGGTTCGGTAAGCGCAAAAAGTCCATGGGTGCCCAGCCAGTGGCCCCCGCCCAGCCCCACGATCCAGTAAGAGAGCACGGTAATGACCATGACGATACGGGTATCCTTGTAGCCGCGTAGCGCCCCCGCCAGGTTCACCTGCAGCGAATCCGATAGCTGAAATATGACCGCCAGCGATACGATGGTCAGCGTCAGCGCCTGGATCTCGGGGTTGGACGTGTAAAGCGCGATGACCGGTTTGGCGGTGACCCACAAAAAAGCGCTGTTCATGGCGGCGATGATCACGCTGATCGCAATGCCGTTCCAGGCGACGTGGCGGGCATGGTCCGGCCGCGCCTGGCCCAACGTATTGCCCACGCGCACGGTGAGCGCCATGCTCAGCGATAGCGGTAGCATGAACAGCAGCGACGTATAGCTTAGCGCGATTTGGTGCGCGCCGACGGTAACCTCGCCCAGGCTTGCGATAAACAGAGCAATCAGCGTGAAAAGCGTCACTTCGACGAAAATGGCCACGCCGATCGGCATGCCGACCACGATCAGCTCGCGAATTCCCGGCCAACCAGGGGGGTAGATACGCTGCCAAAGTGAAACGTTTTGATAGCTACGACTGCGCGTCGTGTAGTAGGCCATGGTCAGCGCCATACACCACATGGAAAGGGCCGTGGCGATACCGCAGCCTAACGCACCCAGCGCAGGCAGCCCACTAATGGGCCCAGGGAGCCAAGGCCCGAACATACTCACCAGGCCCTCGCCACCATAGATCAGCACGTAGTTGCTGGGCACATTGATCGCAAGCCCCACCAGGCTGATCCAGAGCGCCGGGCGAGTATGGTTCATGCCGTCCGAGAAGGCCCTAAGCGCCTGAAACAGGGCGATGCCCGGCATGCCGAAGGCCACTGCCCCTAAATAGCGGCTGGACTCGAGGGCGACATCCGTGGGCACGTCCATACGCTCGAAAATGGGCAGGGTGATGGTGCGCAGCAAAAACGCTGCCACTACTCCCAGCGCCAGTGCGACCCAGAGTGCCTGGTGCACTGCCTTGGGAATGTCGGCGTCGCGCTGGCCGCCCAGCAGGTGTGCGACGATCGGTGTCAGCCCCATTAGCGTGCCGGTCATGAAGAGCATCAGCGGGGTCCAGAGGCTCGAGCCGACCGAGACGGCGGCAAGCGAGGTGGCGCTGAAGCGCCCGGTCATCATGGTATCGACGACGCCAATAGCGGCTTGGGCAAGCTGCGCGCCCACGATGGGCAGGGCCAGCACGATCAGCAAGCGTGTTTCAGGCCAATAGGTGGATTTGATACGATACAAGGCGGCGCCCACGGTAAGGCTCCTCTAGTGTGAGGGGGGTCATGAAAGGGCGCTAGCGTAGCAAATTCCGCTGAAATTTGCGCCTGAATAAGGCGTTTAAAACACCGGCTGCGGTGGCGCCAATATTACGTTTACCTGCCTCTTTTAACCATGAAAGCGAAGCGATAGTGACAAAGACTCTTGAGCGTTGGACGCTTGCGGATATGACGGCGCTGTTCGATGGCGTGTTCGCATCCACCTACCACACCCGGCTGATCAAGGGCGGTGATGAGCCACTGTACCTACCGGCAAGTGCCACCACACCGTATCACCAGATCATTTTTGCCCATGGCTTTTTCGCCAGCGCCCTGCACGAAATCAGTCACTGGTGTATCGCCGGTGAGAAACGCCGCCAGCTAGAGGACTACGGCTATTGGTACCTACCCGACGGGCGCGACACCGATCAGCAAGCGGCCTTCGAAAAGGCCGAAATCGCTCCCCAGGCGCTGGAGTATCTGCTTACCCGGGCCTGTGGGCGAACCTTCAACGTAAGCGTCGATAACCTGGGCGGCGAGGCGGAAGTCGACCGTCAAGCGTTCCAGGCAAAGGTGTTGGCCCGCGCTGCGCGCTATGAAGAGGTGGGCCTGCCCAAGCGCGCCAACGCTTTTCGCCATGCCCTTACGCGCTTTTACCAATACGGCGCGTCGGTCCCCTGCGCCGTCGAAGCGGGCATCGAGGCGCTCGGTTAGTCTTCGTCGCGCTCGTTCAAGCGCTGATGCATGGCGAGCATCACCTCGACTTCATGCTCGGCGCGCATCGGCTCAAGGCCCCGGTCACTAAAGGTGTCGGTGCGCAGGCGATGCCACTCGCCGTTGGTCAGCCGGTCGTAGAGCACATGCGCCGGGGCGAGCTCGACAAAGGGGTCAAGCCCATAGGTGTCGAAAAGCCGGGCAAGTGCGGCCTCGTCCTCGCCGTTGTCGCTTGTGTAGAGCGTGGCCGAGAAGTGGTCGGTCTCGAGCTCGCGGATAACGTCCAGCGGGCTGACGCCCAGGCTTTCGAGTTCTTCGATGCTGTAAGCGCCGGAGACGTTGGAATCTTCGTCGATCCAACTGTCGTCGGGCTGAATCAGCGTCTGCTTGATGCGCCCATCTTTTAGCGACCAGGCAATGGCCAGCGGTAGACCATCTTCTTCGCCGGTTTCGATGGCGATAAATCCAGGCAAATCAGCCACTTTTACGTCTCCTTCGGGGCGCTATCGAGGTTGAAAAAGCGCTGGGCGGTACGGGTGGTTTCGAGAGCGAGGGTGTCTTCGTCGACGCTATGCCAGTGGGCGATCTCTTTGGCGATCCAGGGCAGCAGCGCGGGCTCGTGGCGGCGACCTTTAAGCTTGGCCGGCAGGTTGCGCGGTAAAAGGTACGGGCAGTCGGTCTCGATCATCAGCCGGTTGAGCGGAATATCTTTCACCAGCGCTCGAAGGTGATGGCCGCGGCGCTCGTCGCAGATCCAGCCGGTCAGGCCGATGTGCAGGTCGAGATCCAGGTAGCCGTAAAGCGTTGCCGCCTCGCCGGTAAAGCAGTGGATCACCGCTTGGCTGATATCGTCGCGCCAGGCCTTGAGGATCTCGCGCATCCGCGGGCCGGCGTCACGCTCATGAAGAAATAGCGGCAGGCCGCTTTCCGCAGCGAGGCCCAGTTGGGCCTCGAACGCCTTCTCCTGGGCCTGGGGCGTGGAGAAATTACGGTTGAAATCCAGCCCACACTCACCGACCGCGACGACGGCGCGCTCTTTGTGCAGCGCCGCCATTTGCCGAGCAATGTCCTGATTCCAGCGGCTGGCATCGTGAGGGTGGACACCGGCGGTGGCATAAAGGCCGGGAAAGCGCTCGGCCAGGGCAATCGCCTGCTCGGCGTGGGCCACATCGGTGCCGGTGACGATCAGGGTGGTCACGTTGGCGGCGCGGGCGCGGCTGATCACCGCCTCCAGGTCGCGCTCGAAGCTTTCGTGGGTGAGGTTGGCTCCGATATCCACCAGCGCCTCGCGAGGGCGAAACTCGAGCGCCTCGGGTAATAACGACTCCGCATTGGTGGCTGTCAAACCAGACTCCTCTTTGCTCATGGGGTGATCTAATCAAAAGGCGGGCAATCGTGCATTGTAACGTTTTAACGGCGAAGGCGGCTAATACCAAAGGGGAGGGCGAGATGCATTGCGTCAACATCGGCGGCCATCGACACTAGTGTCGACAATCCGACGTTTGACAATACCCTATAATGGAACGCGCCGATGACCACGATCACGCCTAAAATCCTTCCGTCGACTCCCTCGGCCAGCACTCCTTCGCTACTGATCAAGTCGCTTCTCGAAGCCGGGGTACGCATGGCCGGGGACAACCAGATCGTCTACCGCGATCAGGGGCGTCACGACTACTGCCGCTTTAGTGAGCGCGTTCATCAACTGGCTCACATGCTCAAGGCCCAGGGCGTCGAGGCGGGCGACGTGGTGGCGGTGCTGGACTGGGACAGTCACCGCTACCTGGAGTGCTTTTTCGCCATTCCCATGATCGGCGCGGTACTGCATACCGTGAATATTCGCCTGGCGCCGGAGCAGATTCGCTATACCATGGAGCACGCCGAGGATGTCTTCGTCATTGTTCACGAAGACTTCGTGCCCCTGCTGGAGCCGCTGGCCGAAAAGCTCGAGAAGGTGCGCGGCTACGTGCTCTGCCAGGAGACGCCGCGCGAGATGAAGACCACGTTGAGCCTCGCCGGCGAGTTCGAAGCATTGATCGCCGAAAAACCGAGTCACTACGATTTTCCGGATTTCGATGAAAACGCCGTAGCCACGCTCTTTTACACCACCGGAACGACGGGCAATCCCAAGGGCGTCTTTTTTACCCATCGCCAGCTGGTACTGCACACCCTGAACGAGGCCAGCCTGTTTCAAGCCTCGGGGGTCGAGCTTCTCAGCCGGGACAAGGTGTACATGCCGATTACACCGATGTTCCACGTTCACGCCTGGGGCGTCCCCTATACCGCGACCCTATTGGGCGCCACCCAGGTCTACCCGGGTCGCTACGAGCCCGAGATGTTGGTCCGGCTATTGTTGGAAGAGAAGGTCGATTTCTCCCACTGCGTGCCGACGCTTCTCAATATGATCGTCAGCGCCGAGGATGTCGCCTCACAAAAGGTGGATCTAAGCGGCTGGAAAGTACTGGTCGGCGGCAGCGCCTTGACCCAGAGCCTGGCCGCCCGGGCCTGGGATTTGGGTATCGATACGCGAAGCGCCTACGGCATGTCGGAAACCTGCCCGCTATTGACCGTCGACGTTCTGCCGCGTCACGTCGAACGGGCCTCATTCGAAACCCAACTGCCCTGGCGCTGCAAGGCGGGCCTGCCCACGCCCTTCGTAAGCATTCAGGTGGTGGACACCGACGGCAACCCGCTCGCTCAGGATGGCAAAAGCGTGGGCGAAGTGCGGGTCAAGGCGCCCTGGTTGACGCAAAGCTACTACAAGGAAGAAGAGCGCAGCGAAGCGCTCTGGCGGGATGGCTGGCTTTACACCGGCGACGTTGGCTCGCTGGACGAAGCCGGATTTCTGTCGATTAGCGACCGTATCAAGGATGTCATCAAGACCGGCGGCGAGTGGCTGTCATCGCTGGATCTTGAAAACCATATCAGCCAGAGCCCGGAGGTCGCGGAAGTGGCGGTCATCGGGGTGAACGATGACAAGTGGGGCGAGCGCCCCGCGGCCTGGATCGTGCCGCGGGATGTCGATAACCCGCCAACGCCTGCCTCGCTCAAGGCCTTTTTAACGCCGCTGGTCGAGCAGGGCAAGCTCAACCGCTGGGCCATACCGGAAGAGGTGCATGTCGTCGACGAAATTCCCAAGACAAGCGTCGGCAAGCTGGACAAAAAGCGTATTCGCAGCGCGCTCTAAAGGGCGCTTTTAACACGCGGTGATTCGATTTCCCCGTTCGCCAGGGCCATGCGTTACACTGTGCGCCACACGACGATGGAGGATACTGCGTGACCCTGTTACGACTTGAACAGCTGCAACTGGCCTATGGCACACAAACCCTGCTGGACCGCGCCGAGCTTACGGTAGAGAAGGGCGAGCGGCTGGCACTGGTGGGTCGCAACGGCACCGGTAAGTCGACGCTTTTAAAGCTGGTGGCCGGCGATATCCAGGCGGATGACGGGACGGTTTGGCGCGCCCCAGGCTTGAAAGTGGGCGTGCTCGCCCAGGAGCTGCCGGAGTCTTCCGGCATGACGATTTTCGATGTGGTGGCCATGGGCTTGCCCGAGGCGGGCGAGCTGCTCTCTGAGTATCATCAGCTCATCAACGCCCCTGACCCGGATATGAACCGGATGGCCAGGCTGCAAACGCGCATCGAGGAAATCGACGGTTGGTCGTTTCACCAGCGCATCGATGTAGTGCTCACCCGCCTGGGGCTACCGCCGGAGGCGGAGATGAACGCGCTCTCCGGCGGTTGGCGCCGGCGTGTGGCGCTGGCCCGGGCGCTGGTCTCCGAGCCGGATCTACTGCTTTTGGACGAGCCCACCAACCACCTGGACCTGGACACCATTGCCTGGCTCGAGGAGCAGCTCCTCGCCTTCAACGGCGCCGTGTTGCTGATTACCCACGACCGTGCGTTCTTGTCCAAACTGGCGACCCATATTCTGGAGCTCGACCGGGGCAAGCTTGGCCGCTACCCGGGCAAGTACGAAGAGTATCAGGCGCGCAAACAGCACGAGCTCGAAGTCGAGGCGCGGGAAAACGCCGAGTTCGATAAAAAGCTCGCCCAGGAAGAGACCTGGATTCGCCAGGGCATCAAGGCGCGGCGTACCCGTAACGAAGGTCGCGTGCGCGCGTTGGAAGCCATGCGCAACGAACGCAGCCAGCGTCGCGAGCGCCAGGGCAGCGCGAACCTGACCGTCGATAGCGGCGAGCGTACCGGCAAGCGAGTGGTCGAACTCAAGGGCGTGACCCAACGCTTTGGTGCCGACACCATTCTCGATGACCTGAACCTCGAGATCATGCGCGGCGATCGCATCGGCTTTTTGGGCCGCAACGGCGCGGGCAAGACGACACTGTTGAAAATCCTGTTGGGCGAACTCGAGCCGACCGAGGGCAGCGTTCAACTGGGCACCAACCTGAAAGTTGCCTACTTCGATCAGCTGCGTGCCGGACTCGAGCTCGAAAAAACCGTTTACGACAACGTGGCCCAGGGCAGCGACCGGGTCAGCGTTGGCGGGCGCGACCGCCACGTGATGAGCTACCTGCAGGATTTCCTGTTCACTCCGGACCGGGTGCGCCAGCCAGTGAAGGCGCTTTCCGGCGGTGAGTCCAACCGGCTGCTGCTGGCCAAGCTCTTCACCCAGCCGGCCAACGTGCTGGTGCTCGATGAGCCGACCAACGACCTGGATATGGAAACCCTGGAGCTTTTGGAAGAGCTGCTGCTCGATTTCGACGGTACGCTCCTGCTGGTTTCCCACGACCGAACCTTTATGGATCACGTGGTGACCAGCATGTTCGCCTTCGAGGGCGAGGGCGTGGTACGGGAATACGTGGGGGGTTATACCGACTGGATTCGCCAGGGCGGAAAGCTTCCCCCGGCGCCTTGGGAGGGCGCGGCGCGTCAGCATACCGAGCCGACCAGCAATGAGGCGCCAAAAGACAGCGAAAAGCCAAAAAGCGAGCCTCCCAAAAAGCAGGCCAAGCTCTCTTACAAGCTACAGCGCGAGCTGGATAGCCTACCTGGCGAGATCGAAAAGCTGGAAAGCGAGGTGGCGGCGCTGGAGCAAACCGTGGGAGATCCTGGGTTTTATCAAAAGCCCGCTACCGAGGTGACCGCGAAACTCCAGGAAATGGAGGGCGTTCAGGCGCGCCTGGAAAGTGCCATGGAACGCTGGATGGAACTCGAGGCGATGGCCAACGGCTAGGAAGTCCAGGCGAAGGCAGGGCGCCCGAAAGGGCGCCCGATCGCTTACTCGTCGGTCTGTTCGCCTTTGTGGCCTACGCGAACTGCGAGTACGTCGCAGGGCGCACCGTGCAGTACCCCGGTCGAGGTGGAACCGAGCAGCAGGGCAAAACCGTGGCGCCCATGGGAGCCCACGACGATCAAATCGACACCGTGCTCGCCCGCGAAGCGGTGAATTTCCGTATCCGGCATACCCACGACCACGTGCTGGTCTTCCGGCTGGACGTGGGGCATCGCGATCTCGGAGAGACGCTTTTTGGCGTGATCGTCCAGTTGATCCTGAATGCTGGTGAGATCCATGGGAATATCGCCGCCATAGGCGAACCCCAGTGGCTCCAGGGTGTGCATGATCGAGATTTTCGCTTGCTCGTTACGCTGAGATACGGCAATCGCGCGCTCGAGCACCTTGTGGGAATCCTTGGTCAAATCGACCGCGACCAGAATATGGTGATAGCTCATGGCCCATCTCCTTCGCAATAAGCAACAAAGGGCACCTTTGTTGGGTAATGTTTACTTTAAGCGCTGCGCCAAGGCTTAACAACGACCTGAATCAAGGTTTTTTTAACGCACACAGCGACGCCGGGTTAAAGCGTTTGCAGGAGAATGGCCGAATGGCATGGTTAATCGTGGTGGCGGTTTTGATGTTTATTGTCTCGCCGGTCATGTGGCTAAAGCCCAGCCCGCGTCAAAAACGCCAGGTCAAACTAAGGGCCTACGCCCGCCAGCAGAAAGTGGGCGTTAAAATGGCGTCCCCACCGCTGCACGGTTTCAAAGGCACCATGCCCGCTTATCGCTGGGCCTACGCGCAAAACGCGCCGGGCCCGGATTTCGTGTTGCTGCGGGAAAGCCATGCAAGCGAAGCACTGGACACGTTTCACGCCGGCTGGCGCTGGCGCATCGCGCCTCTTAGGCCGCTACCCGAAGAGGCCGAGGCCGCGCTAAAAGCGTTGCTGGAGCGTCTGCCCAAGGACGCTTTGGTGATCGAGTCCAACGCGCAGACGCTCACGCTCTGGTGGTGGGAGTCTCAGGACGCCGCGCGTTTTGAAAGCTATCTGACGGCGTTCAGGGCGATCACTCACTCGCTTGGCGGCCAGGCCGACCATTTGGCTTTATCGAGCCACGGCCGCTAGGTCGTTAGCTCTGTCTTTAAGCTCCGTCTTTAAGCCCCGTCTTTAAGCTCTCTGTCTTTAAGCCCCGCCTCTACACCCCGGGGCCTTCCTGGTCCCGGGCCTGTATGGCCAGCGCGTTGGCCTCGATGATCGCCAGCCCCTCATTGAGCTTTTCGACTTCCTCGTCGCTCAAGCCTTCGAAAATCTCTTCCCGCGCCTGTTTGGCAACGTTATCGATTTTCTCGAGCAGCGGCATCGCCTCTGGCGTCAGGTAGATGCGCTTGCTGCGTCGGTCGTTATCGCAGGCGCGGCGCTCGATCAGCCCCTGGGATTCCAACTGCCCCAGGGTACGCACCAGCGACGGCGCCTCGACCCCGATGACCTTGGCCAGATCGCACTGGGGGTGGCCTTCGCCCAGGCGCCACAAGTGATAAAGGGTGACCCAGCGGGTCTGGGTCAGGCCAAGCGGCGCCAGTCTTCGATCCAGAATAGAGCGCCATAGGTGCGGTAAACGCGCAATTCGAAAACCAATTGATGAAGCCATAAGTCGCTGCCCATAAGTGTGTTAAGTAAATTGTCATAACCTGGAACGCTGAATGCAAGCACCTGGCGCCATACTACTCCGCCTCGTCCTCTGGGCTTTCGCTACGCCCGGGGATAAAACGCCCTAAATTCAACCGGCTTAGCCCGCTTGCACGTATTTGACCGTCGGCCAGACTCGCCTGGTCGGGTTCTTCGGCCACCACGAAGCGGATCAATCCCAATCGCTGGCCGCCCGCGGTCATGATATCGATTCGCCAGTTGCCGGTGGGCTCGGCGGGGAAGTTGAGCTTGTGGCTCCAGGCCCGGTACCCTTGCTCGCGCCCGCCGCTGATATCGAGCTCGACGCTATCCATTTGCTGGCCGTTGTGATGCCAGACGTGGTGAATGGTTTCGCTCAACCCCCGAGGGGCGCGAATGGCGGTGTAAACGTAGAGCCCGTTACCGGCCAGGGCCTCGGGCGTTAGCGCCATCTCCCCCAAAGGGCTTCGGTGCTGGATATCGAAATCGGGCGAGAGCGCGCTGCTGGTCATCCAAAGCGTGGCCGGCGGTACCCACACCCGGCCCAGCCAGCCGGCAAAGGCCAGCGTCAGCAGCAGCGCTAAAAACAGGCACCAGCGCAGAAGCGAGCGTTTTTTCACCAGATGCCAAAAGCTTGGCAGCGCGATCAGCACGGTCAACCCCAGGGCGAGCACCAGGCTTTGCCCGGTGGTCAGGTGCAGCATGATCGGCAGTATGACCAGCACGACCAGAAAAACGCACTGGGCGTGGAATAGAAAGTAGAGACTTCGCGAGTGCCCGGCTAACTTGTAGTAGAGCGGGTCGACGATCGAGAGAATTGCCATCGCCACGACCAGCAGCGCAAACAGCATTTGGCCGCTGTTCCACACCGTGGTAATCAAAATGAAGGGCAGGGTGAAAAAAAGCGTTTCCTGGTGAATCATCTGAGCAATGAAGGTGGTCACCATTCGCGGCAGCCCTTCCTGGCCGCGCTTTCTCAGCACGCGGGAAAGCACGCTTTCCGAGAGCATCAGTGCCCAGGCGAACAAAAGTCCAAGCGCCAGTGCCGCGCCTAGCCACTGCTGACGGTCCACCAGAAAGAAACTGCCAAGACCCGCGGCAAAAGCAATCGGCGGCCAGAGAAACGTCCAGGGCTTGACGAGCACAACTATACGCTCAGCGCGCCTTTGTAAGGAGGCCATGCGGGAGGGGGTTAAAAAAGTGCCCATGGAGGTCAACTCAAATGGTAAACGTCTATAATCTCCGGGTTTGCAACGAAAGTCGATAGCGCTTCGCTGGCCCTTGCGCTGCAAGGGCCGGACTCTTGAACATCGCTTTATTAGCGTAGTCACAGCGTAATACCCGCCTTTGGAAGGCTTGACGTTACATGGCAACTCAACCAAGCTTAAGCGATCAAACGACCGTATGAAATACGCGGCAGGCCGCCCGCGGGGTAGCCTGCCCGAATCTGTAGAGCCCGTACCTGTGGAGATAGCGCGGATGATCTATCAAGGCAACGCCATCACGGTGGAGCGTCGTGACACCCAAGGTGGCAATAGCATCGCAGTGCTCACTTTCGATTTGAAAGATGAGTCCATCAACAAGCTTTCGAGCGCCGTCATTGCACAACTGGGTGAGGCGGTCAACGCGATCGAGTCCGAAACCGGCTTGAAAGGGTTGATGATCAAAAGCGCCAAGGACGTCTTCATCGTCGGGGCGGATATCACCGAGTTCCATTCGCTGTTCGATAAGGGCGAAGAGTATCTGGTCGAGATGAACCAGAAGGTTCACACGATTTTCAACGCCATCGAAGACCTGCCGTTTCCCACCGTGGCCGCGATTAACGGTCTGGCGCTGGGCGGCGGGTGCGAAGTGCTCCTGACCTGCGATTTTCGCGTCATGAGTGAGAAGGGCAAGATGGGGCTTCCCGAAACCAAGCTAGGCATTTTGCCGGGTTGGGGTGGCTGTGTGCGCCTACCGCGCATCATCGGCGCGGATAACGCCATCGAGTGGATCGCCGGCGGCACCGAAAACCGCCCCGAGGCCGCACTCAAAATGGGTGCCGTCGATGCCGTAGTCGCCCACGATCAGCTCGACGCTGCAGCGCTGGATGTGCTCGATCGCGCCAGCACCGGCGAGCTCGATTATCAAAGCCGCCGCGACGAGAAAAAAGGCCCGCTTAAGCTCAACGCCATCGAGCAGATGATGGCGTTCGAGACCGCCAAGGGTTATGTGGCCGGCAAGGCAGGCCCGCACTATCCCGCGCCGATCGAGGCCATCAAGGTGATCCAGAAAGGCGCCGGTGAAGAGCGCGACCGTGCCCAGGCCATCGAAGCCAAGGCGTTTGGCAAGCTCGCCATGAGTCCGGTGGCGTTCAACCTGGTGGGGCTGTTCCTGAACGACCAGGTCGTCAAGAAAAAGGCCGGTCAGTACGAGAAGAAGGCCCCGCCGGTCAAGCAGACTGCGGTGCTGGGGGCAGGCATCATGGGCGGCGGCATCGCCTACCAGAGCGCCTCCAAGGGCACGCCGATCATCATGAAAGACATCAAGCCGGAAGCGATCGAGCTTGGTTTGAAAGAGGCGCGCAAGCTTTTCGGCAAGCAGGTCGAGCGTAAAAAGTTCACCACCGAAGAGATGGCCGAGAAGCTCACCAACATTCGCCCCACGCTCTCCTATGGTGATTTCGAGAACGTCGATCTCGTCGTCGAGGCGGTGGTCGAGAACCCGAAGGTGAAAGAAGGCGTGCTGACCGAGGTCGAAAAGAGCGTCGGTGAGAACACCATTTTGACCTCGAACACCTCGACGATCTCCATCAACCGCTTGGCGCAGAACCTGCAACGCCCGCAAAACTTCTGCGGCATGCACTTTTTCAACCCGGTGCATCGTATGCCCCTGGTCGAAGTCATTCGCGGTGAGAAAACCTCGGATGAAGCGGTCGCCGCCACCGTGGCCTATGCCCGCGCCATGGGCAAAACGCCGATCGTGGTCAACGATTGCCCCGGCTTTTTGGTCAACCGCGTGCTCTTTCCCTACTTCGGCGGTTTCAGCTTTTTGGTCGAGCAGGGCGCGGACTTCCAGCACGTCGACAAGGTCATGGAGAAGTTTGGCTGGCCGATGGGGCCTGCGTACCTGCTGGATGTGGTCGGCATGGACACCGCGGTGCACGCCAACGAAGTCATGGCGGAAGGCTTCCCGGACCGCATGGCCCGCGAAGGCAAGACCGCGATTCAGGTGATGTATGAAAACGATCGCCTGGGCCAGAAAAACGACAAGGGCTTCTACGCCTACGAGGAAGACAAAAAGGGCAAGCCCAAGAAGGTCAGCGACGATCAGGCCTACGCCTTGATCAAGGAAGTAGCCGGCGAGCAAAAAGAGTTCTCCGATGACGACATCATCGCGCGCATGATGACGCCGCTTTGCCTTGAAACCGTGCGCTGCCTGGAAGACGGCATCGTCGACTCGCCCGCCGAGGCGGACATGGCGCTGATCTACGGCATCGGCTTCCCTCCCTTCCGCGGTGGAGCACTGCGCTACATCGACGCTATGGGCGTGGACAAATTCGTCGCCCAGGCCGAAGAGCTCGCAGCCGAGCTCGGCCCGCTTTACGCGCCGACCGAAAAGCTCAAGCAGATGGCGCAAAACGGCGAGTTTTTCTATCAGGGCAAGGCCTAAGTCACCGCGTACAGGAGCATTGTAATGAGTTTGAATCCGAGAGATATCGTGGTGGTCGACGGTGTTCGTACTGCCATGGCCAAGGCCAAGAACGGCGCTTTTCGCAACGTCCGCGCCGAGAACCTTTCTGCGGCGGTGATGCAGGCGTTGTTCGAGCGACACCCCAGCATGGATCCTTCTGAGGTCGACGACGTGATCTGGGGTTGCGTCAACCAGACCCTCGAGCAGTCGATGAACATTGCGCGTAACGCGGCGATCATGACCGGTATCCCGCGTACCGTGCCGGCGCAGACCGTCAACCGTCTGTGCGGCTCGTCGATGACTGCGCTGCATATCGCCGCGGCCAATATCAAGGCCAACATGGGCGATATGTACATCATCGGTGGCGTGGAGCACATGGAGCACGTACCCATGGCCCACGGCGTCGACGTCAACCCGGCGGCCAGCAAGTACGCCGCCAAAGCCGCCATGATGATGGGCCTGACCGCCGAGCTTTTGGGCAAGATGCACGGCGTCACCCGCGAAGAGCAGGACGCCTTCGGCGTGCGCTCGCACCAACGCGCCAAGGCCGCCAATGAGAACGGCTATTTCGATAACGAAATCATCGGCGTCGAAGGCCACGACAGCGAAGGTTGGCTGGTTAACTTCAAACACGACGAAGTCGTGCGCGGCGACGCGAGCATGGAGTCGATGGCCGGACTCAAGCCGGTGTTCGATCCGCGCAACGGCACCGTCACTGCCGGTACGTCCTCGGCGCTGTCGGTGGGCGCTTCTGCCATGGCGGTAATGAGCTACGAGCGCGCTCAGGCGCTGGGCCTCGAGCCGATCGCCCGAGTGCTTTCCACCGGTGTGGCGGGCTGTGATGCGTCCATCATGGGCTACGGCCCGGTGCCGGCGTCCAAAAAGGCGCTGAAAGCGGCAGGGCTTTCCGCCAGTGACATCGAAACCGTGGAGCTCAACGAGGCGTTTGCCGCCCAAGGCATTCCAGTGTTGAAGGATCTGGGCTTTTTGGACGACCTGGACAAGAAGGTCAACCTGAACGGCGGCGCGATCGCCTTGGGCCACCCGCTGGGCTGCTCCGGATCGCGCATCTGCACCACGCTTTTGAACGTTATGCGCCAGCAAGACACGACGCTGGGTCTGGCCACCATGTGTATCGGCATGGGTCAGGGTGTGGCGACCGTGTTCGAACGACTCAAGTAAGCGCTCAAGCAATCGAAAACGGCACCCAGTAGGGTGCCGTTTTTTTGTCGGGTTTGAGTCCGGCGGTGAGCGGTATCGGGCACCCCGAAGCGGGGATTTTTCGCCAGGGATGGCGAAAGTAGCGTACAGGGAGGTATTTACAGCGACCCGCGCAGGGGTGCCCGATACCGCAGCGCTAGCTAAAAAAGCCCGTTATCCAGCCCCGCGGCCATATAAAGACCGAGCTCCCGGGTTTGCTCGATAAAATCTTCCCGCCATTCGCCCTTGAGCACTAGTGGTTGCTGGGCAAAACGCCATCCCAGCCCCTTGCAGATACTTTCGACCGCTCGACGGGTGCCCGTGCCGTCGAGGCCCGCGCGTACGTAGAGTGCGCAGGGCAGGCCGCGTTTGTCATCGCTTACACCGTAGTAGCTGCGGTCGAAAAAATCCTTTAACGCGCCGCTCATGTAGCCCAGGTTTTCCGGGGTGCCCAGAAGGATGGCGTCGCAGGCGTTGACGTCGTCGGCGCCGGCCTCGAAGGGCGATTTCACTACGCACTCCACCGCGTCGATGGCGCTATCGCGGGCGCCTTTAGCCGCCGCATCAAGAAGGGCTTGGGTATTGGGGGAGGGCGCGTGGGCGACGATCAGTAAACGCTTCATCGGCATGGACCTTTAGTATTGCGTGTGCCGGGGGACATGCCACACTTAGGGCAGTCACTCAAGAGAGCCTATATGTCCTCTGCCCGCAAGATCAACGTCTATTACGACGGCCAATGCCCCCTTTGTCGCCGGGAGCGGCGCCGGTTCGAGCACCTCGCCGGGAAGCGCGGGCGCGATGTCGTCTGGTGTGACGTCGCCGAATACGAGCAGACGCTGGCAAAGCACGGCATCGCCCGCGACACCGCGCTTCGTTCGCTGCATATAGAACTCGAGGATGGGCGCATCATCGAAGGCATCGACGCTTACCGGCTGCTCATGAAACGTATTCCCTGGCTCTCGCCCGGGGCGTATATTATTGGCCTGCCCGGCATCAAGCAGGGCCTGCGCCGCTACTACGACTACTGGGTCGAGAAGCGGTTGAAGCGTCAGGGGCGCTGGTCTTAGCAGCTGGCGTGCGGCAAGTGAAGGCGGCCGATTTAGAGCGGTCGCCCAACGGATAACGGCATAGGGAATCGTGATGAACAAGGGAAACTGTTGGGCTTTACCGGGCGTGGTGGCACTAACGTTACTCATCGCTGGCTGCGCGGGGCGAACCCCACCACCCGCCGCGCCACCGCAAAGCGAGCCGGAGGCCACGCCGGCAACACCGGCCTACGTTGCCGCGCCCCGCTATGGCACGACGGATGTCTACTGGACGCCCCCGCTGATCACAAGCCCCGAAGAGAAAGCCGCCTATTACGTTAGCCGCCTTGCCGATCAGCGGTTTGTCGCACCCGGCGCCAACGGTGTACGCTACGTCGCCGCCGAGCAGCTTGGCGAGATCGGCCTGCCCGCCGTACCGCTGCTGCTTGCCCGGTTGGATACAAACGATGCGTTCGAGCTGATGCTGGCGCTTTACGCTCTCGAATTGGCCACCCAGGACCCGCTGATAACGACCCGAACCCAGGGCGATTATATCGAGCTTACCGGCGCGTTGAATCCGCAAACCAACGCCGAGAACGTGGCCAAGGCCCGCCAGTGGCAGCAGCGCCACCCCAGCGCGCTCGAACCCTATTAAAAACCGGTAGCCGGCGAATACGTTTGCCGCCGGGCCGTCATTCTCAGTCATAGTTGCAACGAAGGAGCCGATCATGGCGTTTGCACTCTCTTCGATGAAAGTAACCAGTTCCGCATTTGCCGACCATCAACCGGTTCCCGCGCAGTATACCGGTGAAGGCGACGACCTCTCGCCGCCGCTCGCCTGGCAGGATGCACCGGAAGGCACCCGCGGGTACGCGGTGATCTGTCACGACCCGGACGCGCCGCTGGTCAAAAACGGTGCCTACGGGTTCGTCCATTGGCTGATCTATAACCTGCCTGACGATATAACCGAGCTCTCGGAAGATGCCACGGTGGGAACCTTCGGTAACAACGACTTCGACAAGCCCGGCTATGCGGGCCCCATGCCGCCGGAAAATCACGGCAAGCACCTTTACTACTACTGGGTGCTGGCGCTGGATCGTCAAACGTCGCTGCCAGAAGGCCTGACAATGGGTGAGCTTCTCAAGGAAGTCGAGCCGCACCTTCTAGGCATGAACCGCTTGGTGGGTACCTATCAGCGCTAAGCCTGCTTAAGGCTGGTGAAAATCGCCCAATCGGTGTAGGCTCCATCGCTTTATTTGTCCGCGATGGAGCCTTCGATGAGTGATCTGCCCAGCTGTCCCGCCTGTAATTCCGCTTTCACCTACGATGATGGCCTACAGTTCGTCTGCCCCGAGTGCGGCAACGAATGGTCAAAAGAGGGCGAGGTAGCCGCGGAGGCCGAAAACGTCATTCGCGACGCCAACGGTAATCCGCTGGTCGATGGCGACACCGTCACGGTCATCAAGGACTTGAAGGTCAAGGGCAGCTCGACGGTGGTCAAGGTCGGTACCCGAGTGAAAAACATCCGTTTGGTCGACGGCGACCACGATATCGATTGCAAGGTCGACGGTATCGGTCCCATGAAGCTGAAGTCGCAGTTCGTCAAAAAAGCCTGATCGCACCTTGAAGCCCGCCGCTAACCCGGCGGGCTTTTTCGTGGCCGTCCAATAGTATATATAAATGAGAATGATTGGCTTTTATGATTCAAAAAGCGTCGATCATGCAAAGAAATAGCGCTTTTTGATCAATCATGGTATCCGGGGCTTCACATCATTTTCATACAGGACTAAAATGGTCCTCAATTGAAAGCGACACCCACCGGGAGTCCCCATGCTCAAGCTTTCTCGGCTAACCGACTACGCGGCGGTGGTCATGGCGCAAATTGCCCGCTACCCCGAAGTGCCCCACGCAGGCGCGGATCTGGCTCAGGTCGTCAATTTGCCCCATCCAACGGTCAGCAAGACGCTCAAGATGCTGGTCAAGGCGGGTCTTTTGACCTCGCAGCGTGGCGCCCAGGGCGGTTACCAGCTGGCGCGGCCCGCATCGAAAATCACTGTGGCGGATATCATCACCGCGATAGAAGGGCCGGTGGCGATGACCGAATGCAGCCACGCCGAAGGTGAGTGTGAGCTGGCCGCCACCTGCGGCGTCGCCGACAACTGGCAGCGCGTTTCCATGGCGCTGCGCACCCTATTGGAAAGCGTCACGCTTTCGCACCTGGCGGACACTACGCCGATCAAGCTGCCTATACAGCTACCGATTCAAACGATCAGCCTGTCGGCGGCGTCTGCTTAGCAGGCTCGCAAAGGCGCTCACTTTATGGACGGCGAGCAGGCTCGCCACCCAATTGCCTGGAGGGTACGACCATGGCTACCGAAGAAATGGAACAATTGGTTCGTCGTGAATACAAGGACGGCTTTGTCACCGACATCGAAAGCGATACGCTGCCACCTGGCCTGGACGAAAACACCATCGCCTTTATCTCCAAGAAGAAGGGCGAGCCGGAGTGGATGCTCGAGTGGCGTTTGGACGCCTATCGCCAGTGGCTCAAAATGGAAGAGCCCTCCTGGGCGCATCTGGACTACCCGCCGATCGACTACCAGGAAATCTCCTACTTCAGCGCGCCCAAGCGCCCGGAAGACATGCCGCAGAGCCTTGACGAAGTCGACCCCAAGCTTTTGGAAACCTACGAAAAGCTGGGTATCCCGCTCCACGAGCGCGCCGCCCTTGCCGGTGTCGCCGTCGATGCGGTGTTCGACTCGGTGTCGGTGGCCACGACCTTCAAAAAGGAGCTGGCCGAGGCGGGCGTGATTTTCTGCTCGATTTCCGAGGCGATTCGCGACTACCCGGAACTGATCAAGCAGTACCTGGGCACCGTGGTGCCGAAGGCGGACAACTACTTCGCCGCGCTCAACTCGGCGGTGTTCACCGACGGCTCCTTCGTATTCGTACCGGAAGGCGTGACCTGCCCGATGGAGCTCTCCACCTATTTCCGCATCAACGCGGCCAATACCGGCCAGTTCGAGCGTACGCTGATCGTTTGCGAAAGCCGCGCCGAGGTTTCTTATCTCGAAGGCTGCACCGCGCCGATGCGCGACGAGAACCAGCTCCACGCCGCGGTGGTCGAGCTAGTGGCCCTCGATGACGCCTACATCAAATACTCGACGGTGCAGAACTGGTACCCGGGCGACGAGAACGGCAAGGGCGGTATCTACAACTTCGTCACCAAGCGGGGCGAGTGTCGCGGCGACCGTGCGCGCATCAGCTGGACCCAGGTCGAAACCGGTTCGGCGATCACCTGGAAGTACCCCTCCTGTGTACTGCGCGGCAAGGACAGTATCGGCGAGTTCTATTCTGTCGCCGTGACCAACGGACGCCAGCAGGCGGACACCGGCACCAAAATGATCCACGTCGGCGAGGGCACGCGCTCCTATATCGTCGCCAAGGGTATCTCCGCCGGGCGCAGCGATCAGTCCTACCGTGGCCTTGTGAAGATCGGACCTAGAGCGAAGGGCGCGCGTAACTTTACCCAGTGCGATTCGCTCTTGATCGGCGATACCTGCGGCGCGCATACCTTCCCGTACCAGGAAATCGGCAACAGCACCGCCAAGATCGAGCACGAGGCGACGACCTCCAAGATCGGCGAAGATCAGCTGTTCTACTGCCAGAGCCGGGGCATCAGCGAAGAAGACGCGGTCAGCATGATCGTCAACGGTTTCTGCAAGGACGTTTTCCAGGAGCTCCCCATGGAGTTCGCCGTCGAAGCCGAAGCGCTTTTGAACGTGACCCTGGAAGGCGCGGTCGGCTAAACGCCTGCGCCACCATTTACTGTCAAGCGTCGCCGCGGCGACCCGCAAGATTTTGAAGGGCTAATACTATGTTGGAAGTTAACGATTTACACGTCACCGTCGAAGGCAACGAAATCCTCAAGGGCCTGACGCTGACCATCAACGCCGGCGAAGTCCACGCCATCATGGGCCCCAACGGCGCGGGCAAATCGACCCTTTCTGCTGTCATCGCGGGCAAGGATGGCTACGAAGTCACCCAGGGCAGTATCACGTTCGAAGGCAAGGACGTGCTCGAGATGGAGATCGAAGAGCGCGCTCAGGCGGGCCTGCTGCTCGGTTTTCAGTACCCGGTCGAGATTCCGGGGGTGAAGAACATCTACCTTTTGAAATCCGCGCTCAACGCCCAGCGTGCGGCCCGCGGTGAAGGCGAAATGCCGGCCCCGGAATTCATGAAGCTGATCAAAGAGAAGCTTGGTTTCATGAAAATGGACGCAAGCTTTTTGCAGCGCGCGGTCAACGAAGGCTTTTCCGGCGGCGAGAAAAAGCGCAACGAGATCCTGCAGATGCTCGTGCTGCAGCCCAAGCTTGCCATGCTCGACGAAATCGACTCGGGGCTCGATATCGACGCCATGAAGGTCGTGGCCGACGGCGTGAACAGCCTGCGCGCCCAGGAGCGCGCCATTTTGCTGGTGACTCACTACCAGCGCCTGCTCGACTACATCGTGCCGGATAAAGTGCACGTACTGGTCGATGGCCGCATCGTTAAAACCGGCGACGCCGAACTTGCCAAAGCACTAGAGGCGAACGGGTACGAAGGTATCGAGGAGTCCGTGGCATGAGCGACACCCAAACGTTTTTGGACACCCTGAAAACGCGCAGCACGCACTACAGCGGCGAGCCGAGCTGGATCGCCGCGCGCCGCCAGGCGGGTGCCGCGCGCTTCGAGGCGGTGGGCTTTCCCACTCGCCGTGACGAAGAGTGGAAATACACCGACGTGCGCGCCATCGCCCAGTCCAACTTTGCTTTGGCGGACAGCGCCGAGTTCTCCCAGGCCCAAGCGGCGGCGCTGACACTACCAATCGAGGCGTATCGGTTGAGCTTCGTCGACGGTGTTTTTTCCAAAGCACTTTCTGACGTCGATTCGCTACCGGAAGGCGTGCAGGTACTCACGCTCTCCAAAGCGCTCGAAGAGAATCACGAAGCGGTCGGCGGCCCCCTGGGTCGGTTGACCAGCGTCGACTTTTCCGCCTTTGCCGCGCTCAACACCGCCTTTATGGAAGAGGGCGCGGTGGTGCGCATCGCCCCTAACACCGTGGTGGAAAAGCCGATCATCCTGCAGTTTCTCTCCCGTGAGGGCGAGGCGGTAATGAGCCACCCGCGCATTCTGATCGAGGCCGGTGGGCGTAGTGAAGCGACCGTCATCGAGCATTACGCCGGCGAGGCGGATGCCACCAACTTCACCAACGTGGTCGCCGAGCTGATGCTCGACCGCGGCGCCATCCTGAACCACTACAAGCTTCAGGAAGCGCCGCTGGGGGATTTCCACGTCGCCAGCATTCACGTCGAGCAGAGCCGCGACAGCGTCTACACCTCGTATAATCTGAACTTGGGTGGGGCGCTGGCGCGTAACGACATCATCGCTGATCTCAACGGCGAAAACGCCTATACCAACCTTTACGGGCTGTTCTTCGGTCAGGGTCGCCAGCACGTGGACAACCACACCAAGGTGAACCACAACGCGCCGCTGACGTTCTCCAACGAGAACTACAAGGGCATCCTTGGCGACCGCGCCCACGGCGTGTTCAACGGCCGGGTTTACGTCAAGCGCGACAGCCAGAAGATCGAAGGCTTTCAGAGCAACC
Organism: Vreelandella mediterranea; assembly: GCF_970647075.1. Lineage (NCBI taxonomy): Bacteria > Pseudomonadati > Pseudomonadota > Gammaproteobacteria > Oceanospirillales > Halomonadaceae > Vreelandella > Vreelandella mediterranea. Next base: position 1,258,838 of record NZ_OZ310198.1, read on the forward strand.
AGAACCTGCTGCTCTCGGATCGTGCGCACATCGACGCCAAGCCCGAACTCGAAATTTACGCCGATGACGTCAAGTGCTCCCACGGCACGACCACCGGTCAGCTCGACGAAGAGGCGGTCTACGCGCTGCGTACCCGGGGTATCGACGAAGCCACTGCGCGTGGGCTTTTGACGCTGGCCTTCGCCGGCGAAGTGCTCGAGCAGGTCACCCTCGATGCGATTGCCGAGCGGGTCGAACTGGCCGTGGCCGGCAAGCTACCCGAGCGCTTCAACCTGGCGGGTCTGGTTGAAATTGCCGCCGCGCTTAACGAATAAGCGTTTAACCAGTGAGAGGAGCGAGCCATGTTCGACACCGCGATTGAGACGCGCTCGGCGTTTGATGCGCTTTTTGATGTGAAGGCGCTGCGCGAACAGTTCCCGGTACTGCACCGGGAAGTTCACGGCAAGCCCCTGGTGTATCTGGATAACGCCGCGACGAGCCAGACGCCTCAACGGGTGATCGACGTGTTCGACGATTACTATTCGCGGTTCAATGCCAACATTCACCGTGGCCTGCATACGCTGGCCGATGAAGCGACCGCGGCCTTCGAGGGCACCCGCGCCAGGGTCAAGGCGTTTTTGAACGCCGAAGACACGCGCCAAATCATCTTCACTCGAGGCACCACCGAGGCGATCAACCTGGTGGCGCAGAGCTGGGGTCGCCAAAACCTCGCCGAGGGTGACGAAGTGTTGATCTCGATGCTGGAGCACCACTCCAACATCGTGCCTTGGCAGATGCTGGCCGCCGAGCGGGGTTTTACCCTGAAGGTGATTCCGGTAGACGCGGATGGGGCGCTCGACATGGACGCCTACCAGGCGCTTTTGAGTGAGCGCACCAAGCTGGTTGCGGTGAATCACGTCTCCAACGCCTTGGGTACCATCAACCCGGTGAAGGAGCTGGCTCGCCTGGCCCACCATCATGGCGCCTTGATCCTGGTCGATGGCGCCCAGGCAGCTCCCCACCAAAAGATCGATGTTCAGGATCTGGACGTGGATTTCTACGCGTTCTCCGGCCATAAAGTGTACGGGCCCACCGGCGCCGGCGCGCTTTACGGCAAGAAGGCGCTATTGGATGCCATGCCGCCCTGGCAGGGGGGCGGCGAGATGATCAAGACCGTCTCCTTCGACGCGGGTACTGTGTTTGCCGAGACCCCGCACAAGTTCGAGGCGGGCACCCCGGCGATTGCCGAGGTCATCGCCATGGGGCAGGCGCTCGAGTGGGTCGAAGGCGTCGGTGTGAGCAAGATCGGCCAGTGGGAAGCCACGCTTTTGGATCACGCCACCCAAGGCGTTAGCGAGATCGACGGGCTCAGGATCATCGGTACCGCGCCGCACAAGGCCGGGGTATTGTCCTTCGTGGTCGACGGCGCCCACTCCCAGGATATCGGGCTTTTGATCGACCAGTTGGGTGTGGCCATTCGTACCGGCCACCACTGCGCCCAGCCGCTTTTACACCATTTTGGTGTCGAAGCCACGTGTCGTGCGTCGTTTGCCGCGTATAATACGCTGGAAGAGATCGACATTTTCGTCGCCGCGCTTAAACGGGTCATTGGAATGGTGAGATAGCGTTTATGGATATTGAGCAGGTGGCAAGTCTCACCCGCGGCCAGCAACTGCCGCTTCAGCGCGACGTCGAGGCGATCGCGATTCCGTTTGGTAGCACAGAAACGTTGGCCGAGGACAGCGTGGTCAGCATCATGCAGGCCAAGGGCAGTACCGTCAGCGTGGGCTTCGAGGGGCGCCTTTATCTAATCGAGGGGCGTCACCTGGACGCGCTGGGGCTCGAGGCGCTACCCACGCCAACACTTCCCGAGTCCGCCAGCGAAGCGGATATCGAGGCCTTCGTGTGGGAGCAGCTCAGGACCTGTTTTGATCCGGAAATCCCGGTCAACATCGTCGATTTGGGCCTGGTGTACGGCTGCCGGATCGACCAGCTGATCAGCGGCGAGCGCATGGTGACGATCCGCATGACATTGACCGCACCTGGCTGCGGTATGGGCGATGTGATCGCCGCCGACGCGCGCAACAAGATTCTTGGCGCGCCGCAGATCAGCAAGGTACATACGGAAATCGTGTTTAGCCCGCCCTGGAGTCGGGACATGATGAGTGACGAGGCCAAGCTTGAGCTCGGCATGTTCTAACCCGGCCGAGGCGCTGGATGTTTAGTATTTTGATTCGGGCGATTCGATGGGTGTTGGTGTCGCTGGCGGCCTTTGCGCTGCTGGCGGCATTGGTGTTTTTAGCCGGTAACGTTTGGGTGCTGGCAAGCACCGCCCGCTTTATCGACCGGCCTTTGGAGCAGTGCCGGCCCGATGAGGTCGCCATCGTATTCGGCACCTCCCACTGGACCCGCAGCGGGCTGCGAAACCCGCACTTCCACGCGCGCATGCGGACCTCCGCCGAGCTAATCGAGCGGGCGACGGTGAACCATCTGCTGCTCTCCGGTGATAACCGCACCCAGGCGTATAACGAGCCCCGCGCCATGTGGCGCGAACTGCACCGCCGCGGCGTAGCCTCTCCCCGCATGACGCTGGACTTTGCTGGATTCAGTACCTACGACACCCTGGTGCGTGCCCGCGATGTGTTCGAACTCGACCAGGCGCTGCTGGTGACCCAGAGCTGGCATCTTCCGCGCGCCATTTATATCGGCCGCTCTTTGGGGATGGACGTAACCGGTTGCGTGGCCGAGCAGCAGCCGGCGGCGGGCGAGTGGCGCTTGCACCTGCGTGAAGTGGCGGCGCGCGTGGCAACGCTTGGGGATCTCTATCTCTGGGGGCGCGAGCCCTATTTTCTCGGGCCGACCGAGCCGATCGAGACCCAACGGAATGTGCCTACCTCAAATTCCGTCTTACCGCTTATTTACCATCTACCCGCCGAGCTGATGCCGGTCTCGCCGTCGCCACATGGCGAGGGCAGTGAATAACGGTGGCGCTAGCGCTTGGCGCGCTGTTTTTGCAGGTTGTAGAGTTCGCGGATCAGCTGACGGCACGCCTTCATGGCCTCATCGATCACCGGTTCGATTGCTTCGGGCAGCGGATGAGTAAACAGCGTCGAGAGGGCCTGCATCAGCACGCGCTCCTGCTCCAGAAGCTCGTTGATCAGTACCTGGCTGTCGTTGCCCACAAAGCTTTTCAAGCGGCTCCAGAGCCACAGGAAATCGTCGCGCTCGACGTCGGCGTCCCGAGGGAGCATTTTAAGTTGGCTACGCGCTAAAGACTGCAAAGAACGCATCTGCTTGAGTCGGGCGGCGTAGTAGGGCTTCAAAGCGTCGCGCAGCGAGGGGCGCAGGCGCTCAAGGTTATCCTGGAAATAGTCAATACTGTCGGCCAGCGCTTCGAGCACGCTGTCCATCGCCACCTGGCGATTATCAAGAAACATGAGCGTCTACCTCCTTCGGTGACGCAAATTGTGGCGGGGGCGGCCGGGTTTTGCCACCCCTCAAACGGATTATTTTTAGCGCTCGGCCCAAGGCCTTGAGCTCTAGCCTTTAGGCTTGGGGGGCGCTTTGCGCGGCGGCGTCGCGTTTTTCTCGATGTGCTCGATGATCATGCCGGCAATGTCCTTGCCCGTGGCGGTTTCGATCCCCTGTAACCCAGGCGACGAGTTGACTTCCATGATCACCGGGCCGTGGTTGGCGCGCAAAAGGTCTACGCCCGCCACTTGAAGGCCCATCGCCTTGGCGGCGCGAATCGCCGTCGAGCGCTCTTCCGGGGTGATACGAATGACGCTGGCCGTACCGCCCCGGTGCAGATTGGAGCGAAACTCGCCTTCCGCGGCTTGGCGCTTCATGGTGGCCACGACCTTATCGCCGATGACCAGGCAGCGGATATCCGCGCCCTTGGCCTCTTTGATGTACTCCTGAACCATGATATTGGCTTTCATGCCCATGAAGGCCTGAATCACCGACTCCGCGGCCTGGTTGGTCTCGGCCAGTACCACGCCGATGCCTTGAGTGCCCTCGAGCAGTTTGATCACCAGCGGCGCGCCTTTGACCATGGTGATCAAATCGGGGATGTCGTCCGGCGAGTGGGCGAAGCCGGTGATCGGCAGGCCCAACCCCTTGCGCGAGAGCAGCTGCAGCGAGCGCAGCTTGTCCCGGGAGCGGGTGATCGCCACCGAGTCGTTGATCACGTAGGTGCCCATCATCTCGAACTGGCGCAGGACCGCACACCCGTAGAAGGTGACCGATGCACCGATACGCGGAATGACCGCGTCGAAGCGTTCGATCTCGGCACCCTTGTAGTGAATCGACGGGTGGTGGGCGGCGATGCTCATGTAGCAGCGCAGCGTGTCGACGACGCGGGCGGAGTGGCCGCGTGCTTCGGCGGCTTCGACCAGGCGGCGGGTCGAGTAGAGATTGCGATTACGCGAAAGCAGAGCAATATGCATAGGGTACTCCGGATCAGGATAGGTACGTTTGCAGGTTCAGGGTTCGCCGTGCAAAAAGGCAGCGCCTGGGGCGACCAGCAGGCGCCGCATGGCCCGACGGCCCAGCAGCATGGGGTGGCGCATATTGCTTCGGTCGGTCAGCGTGAGCTCGACGGGAAAGTCGAGATCGCCAAGCAAAACGGGGGTGCGAATCACGTAGCGCCATTCGCTGTGCCCGTTGGAGCTGGTCACGCGCCGCCGGTCGTGCAGGTGAAGCTTATAGCGGTGCCCCGGGGTATTGGGGCCACCGCTATGGGTAATGAAGCTGATCCAGAGCTGGCCTTCGGCGTCCTCTTCGGTGGCGATCTCTTCGGCATGAAGCGCCGAGGTGCGCGCGCCGGTATCGGCTTTACAGCAAAGATGAAGCCCAAGCTCAGGAAGCGTCACCATTTCTCGACGCCCGATGACGGCTTTGGCCTGATAGGGTAGTTCCTTCACGGCTGCTCCTTAACACGCGCCCGAGGGCAGCGATTCAAGCCGGGCGTTGAGCCAACGCCTCGGTATCTATACGAAAATCTTTGTCTGTTCTTAACGTTAGTGGCGAGACGTGATATTCGCCAGCCGAGATTGAATGGCGCTGTCTGCCGGGGCGTCGCGCAGCGTCATCACGACCAAAAGCCTTAGCCTTGGGATCAGCGCGATATCGCGCACCGCAGCGGTAAAATTAGTATTTGGGTGCTCGGCCAGGCGCTCTAGAAAGAGCGGCAAGCGCTCGGCGTCTTCAAGCCATGCCCAACCGCGCCCGGCGATGGCGGCCAGTAAATCCGGCCCGCAGGCGGCACTATCATCGAGCAGCGCCTTGTACCAGTCGCCCGCGGCCTGGTTTTCGCTACCGCCCACGGCTCGCACGCAGGCGCACAGGGTTTCGACGTCCCCTGCGTTGGCCGCCAGCTCACCTTTAGCGGCCAGCGCCTTGACCAGTGCGTCGTCGGGCGCGCAGTGCTCAAGACAAAGACACAGCGCGCGAATGACTTCGTCTTCCAGGCGCTGCTCGCTGATGGCCCGTGCCAGAAGGTGGTGGGATTCGCTGTCGCTTCGCACAGTGTAGTCGGCAATGCCCTGTAGACCTAACGCTTGCCAATCAATTGTTTGTTGACCGCTTAAGTAGGCTTCTACGGGCTCCAGGTGCTGACTCGCGGCAAGCCCCAGTGCCCAGCGCGCTCGGGCGTTGAGCACCGCCTGAAAGGGCAGGCTCGGGGTGAATGCGAGCGGGTTATCCTTCATGAAATGCTCGCCGCTCGGGTCCTTTTGGCCGAGGGTGCTCACGTTACGCCCCAGCGTTTCCACCAACCGGTTCAAAAAGCCATCGCGAGAGGCGGGAGAGAGCAAGCCTTGCTCGTCGAGAGGTAGCGCCAAAAACCAGATCGCGGGCTCGACCATATCGCCAATGCGAAACACGACGCCAATGCGCGCCTGACCTTGCCAGGGCTCCGGCCAGGGCGTTTCGCCGCGTTCGAAGCTCGCCAATGTTTGCCTGGCGCAGGGCGCTACGCGTCGGCCCATATGGTAAAACGATACGTCGGCACCGCTTCGCTCAAAGAACTCGTCGAGAGTATGGAGTGCTTGCATTAATTCCTTCCCTTGTGCAGGCCTGCACTCTACCTCGACCGACGCGCAGTGTCAGCCCGAGTTTACCGGTTAAAAATTAAGCAACATTGTCAGAGGCCCATGGGGGGTGGCTCTGCGTCACCTTTCCATAGTTTATCCACAGTCTCTTGCAGGTTTTCTGTGAATCTGTGAGTAACTCGATTGGTGCGGCGCAGGCGCTCGGGTCATGGCAAGTTGTTCCCATAAAAGGGATAATGCGTTATCCATGCACCGACTCCCCAGGAGCTTATGAGCGTTCATCAATCGCTACACCAGGCGCTGCGTGAGCTCGAAGCCGCGATGAAAGCGGCCGAGCTTTGGCGTATGCCCACCCCCGATGCGAAGGCCTTTGAAAGCCAACAGCCTTTTTGCGTCGATACCATGTCGCTGGCCCAGTGGCTGCGCTTCGTGTTTATTCCAAAGCTCGATACGATGATCGATGCCAAGGCGTCGATGCCTGCCAAGTGCGAGGTTGCCCCGGCGGTCGCCGCTTATTTGCAGCAGGAAAAAACCCGCGCCAGCGATCAGTTGCTGGTGGTTCGAGCCGTCGAACGTGTGGATAAACTGGTCACCGAAGGCTGACCTTGAAGGTTCGGCACGTAAAAGGCCCGGGCTCGCAAGAGCACCGGGCCTTTTTATGCATACATGTTATATGCACCAAGCGGCGGTTTAGAAACGGTAGCCAATACCGGCCATGACCACCACCGGGTCGATCTCGACGCTGCCCGCGGAACTGCCGGCCACGGTTGCGTCGCTGTCGATATCCAGATACCAGACCGCGGCGTTCAGCGACCAGTGATCGTCGACCAGCAGGTCGATGCCTGCCTGACCCGCTGCGCCCCAGGTGTTGTCCAGGTCCAGGCTAACGCCGTCGATATCGACCTGCTCGCTGGAGAAGCGGGTGTAGTTGACGCCGGCGCCTACGTAGGGCTGAACCGGTGACTCCGTGCCACCCAGCGGGTAGTACTGAAGCGTCAGCGTCGGTGGCAGATGTTTGGTAGAGGCGATGTTGTCGCCGTTCAAGCGGATATCATGCTTGAAGGGCAGCGCGGCGAGTAGCTCCACGCCAAACTTGTCGTGAAAGCGATACCCCAGGGTGAAGGCGAAGTCTGACTTGTCTTCGACATCGACCTTGAGATCGCCAAGCGCGGTGTCCAGCGTGCCGTTGCCGCTTTTGGGCGATACTTTGGCGATACCGGCGCGGGTGAAGAAGTCACCCTCGCCATAAGCGAAAGCTTGACCGCTGGCGGCGAAAGTAGCCGCCGCGAGGCCAGCGGTGACGAGAGTAGTAAAAGTGAGACGACCCATGGCGCTGCTCCTTGTGGATAACGTGACGCTCGGCTTTGAGAAAGTAACCTTGAAACCGTTAGCAGAGCGTATCGCGTTGGCACGGGCGGGTTTTTGACTCAGCGCAAGAGTATTGAAAACGCGCATAAAAAAGGCCACCCGAAGGTGGCCTTGGAGCTATCAGTCAACGTTTACCGGTCGATGTGACGGTATTCACCGGCATCCGCGGTCATGCTGCTCACCACCATGATGGCGATGAACGAGGCAATGAAGCCGGGAATGATCTCGTAAATGCCGGGGCCACCCAAAAATTCGCCGTTAAAGCCCAGGCTGATCCAGAGCATGACGGTGAGCGCACCGACCACCATGCCGGCAATGGCACCGGCGCCGTTGGTGCGCGACCACATCAGCGAAAGCAAAATCAACGGGCCGAACGCCGCACCGAAACCGGCCCAGGCGTTACTGACGAGCCCCAGCACCTGGGATTCCGGATTGGAGGCGATGATGGCGGCCACGGTTCCTACCAGCGCCACGCTTATACGGCCCACGGTGACGGTCTCTTTCTCGCTTGCTTGTTTGCGCAAAAACAGCCGGTAGAAGTCCTCGGTCAGCGATGATGAGGCGACCAGCAATTGGCTCGAGATGGTACTCATCACCGCCGCCAGCAGCGCGGCGTACAAGAAGCCGGTAATCAGCGGGTGGAACAAAAGCTCCGAGAGGATGATGAAGATCGTCTCGGGGTTTTCGACGTCCAGGCCATTACGGATCGCAAAGGCGCGGCCGAAAATACCCAGTGAAACGGCCCCGATCATGGAGACCAGCATCCAGCTCATGCCGATATTGCGCGCGATGGGCACATCCTTGAGGCTGCGAATCGCCATGAAGCGTACGATGATGTGCGGCTGACCGAAGTAGCCAAGCCCCCAGGTCACCGCCGAAAGCCAGCCGATGAAGGTCAGCCCGTCGGTCCAGGAGAGCAGGGTGGGGTCCACCTCGTTCAGCGTTTGCGAGGCCTGGCTGAAGCCGCCGCCGCCTTCGCCGAAAAGTACCACCGCCGGCATGATGATCAGTGCCAGCATCATGATGCAACCCTGAACGAAGTCGGTCAGGCTGACCGCCAAAAAGCCGCCGACCACGGTATAGACCAGCACCACGCCGAGGGTGATGATGATGCCGGTGCCGTAGTCGCTGAACCCGCCAAGATCGATGACCCCGGCGAAAGCGCTTTCGAAAAGCCGCCCGCCCGCGACCAGGCCGGACGCCGTGTACACCGCAAAGAAGATCACGATGACGATGGCCGACACGGTTCTTAGCGACAATGCCCGGGTGGGAAAGCGGTTGGCCAGAAAGGCCGGAATGGTAATGGCGTTGCCGTAATGCACCGTCTGCTCACGCAGGCGCGGGGCAACCAGCAGCCAGTTGAAAAAGGCCCCCACTAGAAGGCCGATACCGATCCAGGCCGACGCCAGCCCGGACACGAACATGGCCCCGGGCAGGCCCAACAGCAGCCAGCCGCTCATGTCCGAGGCGCCGGCGGAAAGGGCGGCCACCTTGGGGCTCAAGGTTCGCCCGCCCAGTACGTAATCCTCCGAGGTGGAGGTTGAAGTGCGCATGGCATAGACCCCTATGCCGACCATCAGCGCAAAGTACGCGAAAAGACTGATCCAAACGCCAGTATCCATAGAATTTCCCCTGTTGATCCAATCGGAAGGCTCCGACACTGCTCGTTATTGTTAGCAATACGTTGATGTAAGTTGACGTCACCCCCCGAAAGGGGGCGAGCGCCAGGGTTTCGAGCCCGTCGTTCGAAGAAGCCGGGTACTTATTCGTCGCCCAGGGCGAGCAGCGAGGCGTTGCCGCCCAGTGCCGCCGTGTTGTTGGTCACGGTTTTTTCCGTCACGAAGCGCTGCAGGTAGTGCGGGCCACCTGCCTTGGGCCCGGTACCGGAAAAACCCTGCCCGCCAAAGGGCTGTACGCCGACCACGGCGCCAATGATATTACGATTGATGTACACATTGCCCACCCGAATTTTCTTCGCGATGTCCGTGGCGAAGGATTCGTTACGGCTGTGCACGCCAAAGGTGAGCCCGTAGCCCCGCGCGTTGATCGTCTCGATCACCTTGTCGATGTCGCGGGCCTTGTAGCGCACGATATGTAGCACTGGGCCGAACTGCTCGCGGGTAAGCGCATCGATGCTGTCGATGACGAAGGCGACCGGCGCCACGAAGGTGCCGTGTTGCGTGTACTCGGCGGCCATGGGCGTCTCGGCGACCAGGCGATTTTCGTCTTTGAGCGTCTGGATATGCGTCATTAGGCCACTACGCGCATCGTCATCGATCACCGGGCCCACATCGGTGCCCAGCTCCCGTGGGTCGCCTATCCTTAGCTCGCTCATTGCGCCCTTGAGAATCTCGATCACTCGGTCGGCGACATCGTCTTGCAGGTAGAGCACTCTGAGCGCCGAACAGCGCTGGCCGGCGCTTTGAAAGGCCGACTGGATCACATCGACCACGACCTGCTCGGGCAGGGCGGTGGAGTCCACGATCATCGCGTTCAGCCCGCCGGTTTCGGCAATCAGGGTCGGCAGCGGGGCGTTTTCCCGCGCGGCCAGAGAGCGGTTGATCGACTGCGCGGTGTCCGTGCCGCCGGTAAACACCACGCCGGTCACGCGCGGGTCCGAGGTCAGCACGCTGCCCACGGTAGGGCCGTCGCCGGGCAGCAGTTGGACCACATCGCGAGGCATGCCGGCTTCATAAAGCAGCTCGATCACGCGGTGGGCGATAATCGAGGTCTGTTCGGCGGGCTTGGCCAATACCGTGTTGCCCGCAACCGCCGTCGCGACGATCTGGCCGCAGAAGATCGCCACCGGGAAGTTCCAGGGGCTGATAGCGGCGAATACGCCCTTGCCGCCCATGGTCAAACGGTTGGATTCGCCGGTCGGCCCGGGCAGTTCGATCACATCGCCAAACGACTCTTCGGCACGCATCGCGTAGTAGCGACAGAAGTCCACCGCTTCCTTGATCTCGTCGACGCCGTCGGTCAGAAGCTTGCCGCCTTCACGGCAACAAAGCGTCATGAGCTCCGGCATGTGCTCTTCCAACAGATCCGCCAGGCGGCGCAGAATCGCGGCTCGCTCGGCCACCGGCGTGTCATCCCAGCGGGGGAAGGCCGCCCAGGCGGCGTCGAGCGCTTTTGTGGCCTGCTCGCTAGTGGTCCACTGTACAGTGCCCACGCTCAGGTTGTGATCGAACGGCGCGACGACTTTGTGCGTATTGGCCGCGTCGTCTTCGATATCGAAGGCCAGCAGCGGCTTGACCGGGTACTGGGTCTCCATGAAGGCGGCCATGTTCTCCATCAGCGGCTCGAAGTGGCTGCGGATGTTCAGGTTCACCCCGCGGGAGTTCTGGCGCTTGGGCCCGTAAATGTCCCGCGGGGCGGGAATGCGCGTATTGGCCAGGGTGTCGTACTGCTTGAGCGTCTCAAGCGGGTGTTGGCAGAGCCACTCCACCGGGATTTCCGGGTCGACCAGCTGGTGAACGAAAGAGGAGTTGGCGCCGTTTTCCAGCAAACGGCGCACCAGGTAGGGGAGCAGGTCCTTGTGGGCGCCGACCGGGGCGTAGATACGACAGTAGGTGCCTTCTGGGGCACGCTTCAAGGCGGCTTCGTAAAGCGCCTCGCCCATGCCGTGCAGGCGCTGGAATTCGAACGCCCGGGCGCCTTCATTGGCCTGCTCGACGATAGCGGTCACGGTGTGGGCGTTATGGGTGGCGAACTGCGGGAAAATGCGCCCGCGGGTATCCTCGGAAAGCAGGAACTGCGCGCAGGCCAGATACGCCACGTCGGTACACGCCTTGCGGGTATACACCGGGTAGCCATCCACGCCGAGCTGCTGCGACTCCTTGATTTCGCTGTCCCAATAAGCGCCTTTGACCAGGCGAAGCGGAATTTCGTCGCCCTGCTGCTCGGCCAGCCGGTTGATGTAGTAAAGCACCGGCAGCGCGCGCTTGGAGTAGGCCTGGACCACCAGCCCGAAGTGGTCCCAGCCCTTGGCGGCGCTGCTCTCGAATACGGCGCGGAAAACCTCGAGTGAAAGCTCGAGACGGTCGACCTCTTCGGCATCGATGGTCACCGCGACGTCCAGCTCCCGGGCCCGCGTGACAAGCGCGATGACGCTATCGACGAGCTCGGCGAGCACCTGCTCGCGGCGGCCGAATTCGTAGCGGGGGTGAAGGGCGGAAAGCTTGATCGAGACCGACGGCTTGGGTGTGCGCTCGTTCAAACGCTGCGACGTCTTGCCGACCTGCTCGATGGCTTTGGCGTAGTCGTCGAAATAACGCTTGGCGTCGTCGCGGGTGCGCGCCGCCTCGCCCAGCATGTCGTAGGAGTAGGTGTAGCCCTTGTTGAAAAGCGGCTTCGAACGCTTGAGCGCCTCGTCGATATCCCGCCCCAACACGAACTGCTTGCCCATGATCTTCATCGCCTCGAACATGGCGCGGCGAATCACCGGCTCGCCCATCCGGTTGACCATGCGGTTGATGAAGTTCGCGGGCTGGCCTTCGCGCGGCTCGTCGAGCTTGAGCACCCGGCCGGTCATCAAAAGGCCCCAGGTGGAGGCGTTGACCATCCAGGATTCGCTTTTGCCGACGTGGGACTGCCAGTCCGCCGGGCCCAGTTTGTCTTCGATCAGCGCGTCCGCGGTCGCTTTATCGGGGATGCGCAGCATCGCCTCGGCCAGGCACATCAGCATCAGGCCTTCGTGGGTGTCCAGGCTGTACTGCTGCAAAAGCTCGTCGATGGTATCGACGGCGGTATCCATCTTGCGCACGTCGCGCACAAGCTCGGCGGTCTTTTCGCCAATGCGGTCGAAGTCTTCGCGCCCGGCTTCGAGCACCTTGATCAGTTCAGCCACGTAAGTGTCTTCATCGACGATATAGTGGTCGCTGACGGTTTTCAAAAGCGTATCGAGATCGGTTTGCCAGACGTTGGAGTCGCGCATTTTTTTGACGTTGAGCATTGTGGCCCCCGTGTTCCAATAGAACGAAAGATGGCACGGCGCGTGCCTGATAGCGCTCGAATGTAGAGCGCCTAACGAATGGGTGTATGTCGGTATCGCGGTAAAACGTGTCAATTTCGCGGTAAGCGCGGCTTTTTGTCACTTTCCAAACGTTACTTAAAGGCGAGCTCGCCCGGGCCCGCCTCGAACCCCAGCGCGTTTTCACGCACCTGCCTGAACGCGCGGGGTGATTGCCCGTAGCGGCGCCGGAAGGCGTGAGAGAGCGCGCTTTGGTTGGCAAAGCCGGTTTGCACGGCGATATCGGTTAGCGGCAGACGGCTTTGTGTGATTAGCTCGCGCGCCGCGCTTAGCCGCTTACGCCGCACGTACTGCCAGGGGGAAAGCCCGGTCTGGGCGCGAAAGCGCGCGGAGAAGTGCGCCTCGCTAAGGCAGGCCAAGCGGGCGAGATCCGCAACGCGCAGCTCATCGGCCAGGCGGATGGCGATATAGCGGTCGATGGGTTCCAGGTCGAGCTGGCGCTTGGGCGAGGGCAGAGGCGAGGAGAGCCGTGCTTTCAAGGCGCCCAGCAGGGTGGCGGCCAGCCGGTCGGGCTGATGGTCGGCGCCGCCGTGCTCGAAGCCCAGGCGCAGCTCGCTCTCGACGAAGCTCAGGTAGTGGCGCAGCGAGCCATCGAGGGCGAAAAAGCGCGGCGCATCGAAAAGCGCGATCAACTCACGATGCTCGCCGGTCAACGCCGGGGCGTTCTCCGGTAGATCGAAAATGAGCTGGCGGTTGTAGCCGTGGCCGGAATAGTAGTGCTCGTGGTTAGCCGGGACGATACAGCCGGAGAATGCGTTGACCCGGCCTCCCAGCCCTTCGATCTCAAAGTCCGAGGCACCGCACAGCGTAATCACGATTTGATGGAAGTCATGGGCGTGATGCTTGACCGCGCTCTCCAGAGGAATCTGGCGGATGGTGCTCAGCATGGGCGGCTCCTCTTAAAAGGCGCTTTGAACGCCTTACTGCTGGCGAAGCGCAGTGTGCGCAGCCAAATGGTCGCGCAGCGCTTTTAGCTCTTGCTGGCCGGCCTGGTTGAGTAGCGGCTTGCCCTGGGCGATTTGCCAGCGACGCCCGTATTGATCCATCAGCTGTGACGCCCGGCGGCGTACGCCGTCCAGGTACTCGTCGTGACGAATCGGGTAGCCGATCATGGCGTTCCACTCGGTCTCGCTGACCTTGCTTTCGAGCGCCTTGTCAAAAAGGGCCAGCAGGTGTTTGGGCTCGGTGCGATAGCGCGGTGTGCTCGTCGTCATCAAAATGACCAGCACCGAGCCGATCACCAGTAGACAAACACCAAGCACCAGTAAATACAGCGCCATGTTGTGCTCCTTGCCCGCTCTTTGCGTTTGGCTATTACCTGCCTGCAAGCAGAAAAAATAGCGAAAACGTCGTTCGATTGAGAACTTTTTGCCAAATTAGTGTCAGAGAATGTACAGGCAACACGCGATAGCAGTCGCTAGAAGTGTTGCACTGGCTTCTTTTTCGATCCCTTGTTTCCGCTGCCTTCTGGCAGCGGTTTTTTTTGGCTTGCCTATACTACTGATATTTCTACCAGGCTGCACTGAACGCGCGGCCTGGTTTGACTCTTGGGTCAGTGCCCGCATGATAAAGGGTCTCACGTACCACTATAGCGTTTAAGCGTTCAGGGTAAACCTGGGCGTTTAAACTCGAGGAGGCGTTTATGGATGCCCGCGAATACTTGAACCGTAAAGGCGTTGGCGTGGAGCGCGAGCCCGACCGGCCCAATACGCTCGAAGAAAAAGCCTGGGCTCGTGCCCGGGGTTCCGGCGACGCACGGCCAAAATCCGGCACGCCCCACGACTGGGAAGACTGGGAGCGCTACCACGATGAGCTGGCTGACGACGCCGGTACTCTCGAGCAGAAAATCGATAAAGAGGCGCATCGCAAAGCACTCGAGCGCGAGCGCCGCGAGGCGCAGGAGCAAAACGACCCCGTCGAACAGTTTGGCCCCGACGCCGCTTCTCAACCGGCACCGGTCGAGCATTTCACCCCCGATACGCCCCAACCCGCTGCAAAACCCGCGCCGGAGCAGCCGCAAAAGCCCAACAACCTGGCGGTCACCCCCCAAGCGGGCGAGCCCGCCGCGCTCAAGGCGGCTTACGCGGCGCTGGCGGTGTTGTTGCCGCCGCTGGGCGTTGGATTGACCGGGGCAGGGGGCAAGCGAGTGTTCATCGCGCTGGTGCTGACGCTTCTGGGTTGGGTGCCTGGCGCCCTTTACGCACTCGTGTGGGTGCTTCGCCGTTAACCTTGTTTTAGTTAAAGGTTTACCTTCGCGAGGATCTTCGTATAATCCAGTCAACTTTTAAAGTCGAAGAGGTTGACCATGGGTTATTTGGTGGGGGTTACCGCGCTCTGGGCGTTTTCGTTTTCGCTGATCGGCGTTTATATCGCGGGGCAAGTGGATAACTACTTCGCGGTGCTGGTGCGCATTACGCTCGCGCTTTTAGTGTTTTTGCCGTTTTTACGCCCGGGTTTGTTGAAAAAGCGCGATATCGCCGCGCTCATGGCGCTGGGGGCGGTTCAACTCGGTATCATGTACCTTTTCGTATACCACGCCTATCTGGTGCTGTCGGTGCCGGAGGTGGTGCTGTTCACCATTTTCACGCCGGCTTACATTGCGCTGCTCGACGATCTGATGTTCAAGCGCTTTACCCCGATCTATCTGGTCACCGCGGTACTTGCGGTAATCGGCGCGGCGGTGATCCGTTTCGACGGCGTGAACAGCGGTTTCTGGCTCGGCTTTTTGGTCGTGCAGGGGGCGAATCTCTGCTTCGCCATCGGTCAGGTGGGGTATCGTCGGCTGGCCGCGGGTTACGCCGAGGATTTGGCTTGGCACAACGTGTTCGGCTGGTTCTTCGTCGGCGCGCTGATCATCGCGCTGCCCGCGTTTTTGCTGATGGGCGATACCCAGGCGCTGCCCACCACGTCCACACAGTGGGCGGTGCTGGCCCTGCTTGGACTGCTCTCCTCGGGGGGGGGCTACTTCGCCTGGAACCAGGGCGCCACCCAGGTCGATGCGGGAACCCTGGCGGTAATGAACAACGTGCTGGTGCCCGCGGGGCTCTTGGTCAACGTGGTGATTTGGAACCGGGACGCGGACCTTGGTCGCCTGGCGCTCGGTGGGTCGATAATTCTGGCTTCGCTGTGGCTTAACCAGTGGTGGCTCAAGCGCCGTGAGCGCAACGTTTCCTGGCCTTTGCTACGCCGTTAAGGGGCGGGCGGATTTGCCCGCGTGCAAGGGGAGCTTCATAATAGGCGACTGACAACAGTGAGAGCCGCCCATGCCCGCCACGCCACCCTCTACGTCCGCCACGCCCAGCACCGCGAGTGACCGGCCGTTCAAAACGATCGGCTTGATCGGTCGTCTGGGTAGCGACAAGGTCATCGACTCGCTCACCCGGCTAGTCGAGTACCTGACTGGCCACGACTATCATGTGCTGGTCGAAGACCGCACCGCGACCATGATCCCCTATCATGGCCAGCCCGAAACCAGCCGTCGAATGCTCGGCGAGCTTTGCGATCTGGTGATCGTGGTGGGCGGCGACGGCAGTCTTCTTGGCGCGGCGCGCACGCTTTGCCAAAGCGGCACGCTTATCCTGGGCGTCAACCGCGGGCGGCTGGGGTTTTTGACCGATATCTCGCCGGATGAACTCGAGACCCGAGTGGGGGAAGTGCTGGCCGGGGAGTTCGAGGTCGAACCGCGCTTTTTACTCGACGCCGTGCTTTATCGCGACGGCGTGGCGGTAGGGCACGGCGATGCGCTCAACGAGGTGGTGGTGCACCCGGGTAAAGCGGTGCGCATGATCGAGTTCGAGCTTTTCGTCGATGGCCAGTTCGTCTATAGCCAACGAAGCGATGGCTTGATCGTCGCCACACCCACCGGCTCGACCGCCTACGCGCTCTCCGGGGGTGGGCCCATCATGCATCCCAAGCTCGATGTCATCACCCTGGTGCCCATGTTTCCCCATACGCTTTCCAGCCGGCCGATCGTGATCGACGCGGCCAGTGAAATCCGTATCCATATCGGCGAAACCAACCACTCCTACCCGCACGTCAGCTGCGACGGCCAGACCCGCGCGGTGGCCAAGGCCGGCGACGTGTTAGTGATTACCCGTAAGCCTGCTCGCGTCCAGCTGGTTCATCCGCTAGGGCACAACTACTACGATATTCTGCGCAGCAAGCTGGGCTGGAGCCACCGGCTGGGGGATTGATGAGTAACGGTTTTGATTTGATCGGCGACGTACACGGCTGCGGCGCTACGCTGGCCGCGCTGCTCGAAAAGCTTGGCTATAAAAAGCGGGAGGGTGTTTATTGCCACCCCACGCGCAAGGTGATCTTTCTGGGCGACCTGATCGACCGGGGCCCGCGCATCCGCCTGGCCGTGCAGATCGCGCGGCGCATGGTCGACGAGGGCCAGGCGTACATCGTGATGGGCAATCACGAACATCACGCCTTGGCCTACACTCAACCGGCGCCGGAAGGCAGCGGCCGGCGCTGGCTCAGAGAGCACTCGCCGCGCCACAACCGCATCATCGCCGACACCCTGGAGCAATACCGCGACCATACCAATGAATGGGAAGATACGCTCGCCTGGTTCAAGACCCTGCCGCTGTTTCTGGAAATGGACAGCTTTCGCGTGGTTCACGCCTGCTGGGATGCGCCGTTGATCGAGGCACTCAAGGCGCGCTCGCCCAACGCCTGCCTGGATGATCGAATGCTCGAGGAGTCCGCGGACCCCTCCACCGAGGCGTTTCAGATCGTCGACCGGCTGACCCGCGGGCCGAATATTTCCCTGCCCGAGGGGGTCGCCATTCACTCCGGCGACGGCTTCACGCGCAAGAATTTTCGCGCCCACTTCTGGGCAGCCGACCCCCAACAGTGGGGCGACGTCGTGTTCCAGCCGGACAACCTGCCGGACCACCTGGAGACTCGCCCGCTCAGCGAGCAAGAGCACGCGGGGCTGAGCTACTACGGCCCGGACGAGCCGGTGCTGTTTATCGGCCACTACTGGTGCGAGGGCATTCCGGCGCTGCCGGCGCGCAATATCGCCTGCCTGGACTACAGCGCCGTAAAGTACGGGCGGTTGGTGGCCTATCGGTTCGATGGCGAGCGGGAACTAAGCGCCGACCGCTTCGTATGGGTGGATGTCGACCGCGAAGAGAACCACCCCGTTTTAATGCGTTAGGCGCCGGTTTTTAATTCACGTTATTCATGGATACATAGAGAAACATCTTTTTTTGAAAAAATTGCTGAACTAACCCCGCTGCCGGCTATCAGAGTAAGTGTTCCCTTGAATGATCCCTTGCTTTAAGCCGGCGGCCCCCTCCGCCGGTTTTTTTATGCCTGTATAAAAGGCACCGCGCAGAGCAGACAGCCCCAATCGACCGTTTCACCCCGAGGGAGGTGTTATGCACCCTGTTATGCTGTTACCCGCTGACACCGATACCAGCGAGCTGCGCAAAGCGCTTTGGCACTACCGCATTGGCCACCGGTTCACCGAAGAGGCCGACGGCCTGGCGCTTTGGGTGGCCGACCCCCGCCAAAAAGATGAGCTGACCGCGCTTGTGCGCCGCTGGCAGCAGGGCGAACCCCTGGTGGTGGGGCCGCGCCCCCAAAGTGGCCAGGCAATCCAGGGCTTGAACCTTTTGCGTCGGCTGCCCGTTACCGCCCTCATCATCGGGCTAAGCCTGCTGGTGTTTTTACTGATGAACACCTTGGGTGATGGGGTGCTGGCCGGGCTCACCATCGTGCCCGTGGGCGTGGTCAATAACGCCCTGGTGGCCTCGGGGCTTGGCGAGACGTTGGCCACCGGCCAGTTGTGGCGGCTTTTGACCCCGGTGTTTTTGCACTTCAGTTTGATGCATCTGATTTTCAACTTGATGTGGGTATGGTACTTCGGCCGCCAGGTCGAGCTTTTACAGGGCAGTAAAACCATGCTGGCGCTGCTTTTAGTGGCGGGTGTCGGCTCGAACCTGGCCCAGTACGCCACCGGCACGGCGCTTTTTGGCGGCATGTCCGGCGTGGTGTACGCGCTGCTGGGCCACGTCTGGCTACTCTCGCGCAAACGCCCGCAAAGCGGTTTTTTCGTGCCCCACATGCTGGTCGTGTTCATGCTCGGCTGGATGGTGTTCACCATGACCTCGTTTGCCGGCTATTTGGGCTTTGGCAACGTGGCCAATGAAGCGCACTTGGGCGGGCTACTCGTGGGGCTGGCAACAGGCTGGTACTATTGCGCCAAACGCCCCAAATCGATGCGTTAACGTTTACTACGACTGGAGCCCTTTATGAGTGATATGAGCTTTGAGCGCATGATCGGTCAGATGACCCCGAGCATTTACGAAAGCCTGAAGCAGGCGGTGGCGCTGCGTAAATGGCCGGACGGGCGCTTTCTAACCGCCGAGCAGACCGAGCTCTGCCTGGAAGCGGTGATTCGCTTTGAGATCGAAAACAACGTGCCGGAAGAAAATCGCGTAGGCTATCTGGAGCGGCGCACTTGCGGGGCCGGGGCGACCGGCGCCGGCGTTTCACCGGATATGGCGGGCCTTGGCCGGGACGCTTCGAGTGACTGATCTGCTGGCCACTGAAGTACCTGGTATGGGCGGCAATCTCGTCAAAATGGCCGCCACGCTGTCGCCGGAACACCGCGTGGAATATCAGCTGCGCGCCGGCGGCCAGCATCTAGCGCTCAACGCGTATATCGGCAGACACCTGCGCCTCACCTGGCAGGGCCAAATCGACTGCACCCACTGCGGGCGCAAAACCAACAAGAGCTTCGCCCAGGGCTACTGCTATCCCTGCTTCAAGCGTCTGGCGCAGTGCGATACCTGCATCATGAAGCCGGAGACCTGCCACTACTTCCAAGGCACCTGCCGCGAGCCCGAGTGGGGCGAGGCGCACTGCTTCACCCCGCATATCGTGTATCTGGCCAACTCCTCCGGGCTCAAGGTGGGGATCACCCGCAAGACCAACATGCCGACCCGCTGGATCGACCAGGGGGCGATTCAGGCGTTGCCCATTCTGGAAGTCGCCACCCGCCAGCAGTCCGGTCTGGTGGAAGTGCTTTTCAAGGAGCACGTGTCGGATCGCACCAACTGGCGCGCCATGCTCAAGGGCGAGGTCGCCGAGCTCGATCTTTTGCATGAGCGCGACCGGCTTTTCGAAGCCGTCGAAGAGGGCTTGGCCGCGCTACGCGCGGAACATGGCGAAGAGGCGATCAAGGCCCTCGACGAAACCCCGCTGGATATTCACTACCCGGTCGACGTTTTCCCGCAAAAAATCGCCTCGCACAACCTCGACAAGACCCCGGTGGTCGAAGGCGTGCTTCACGGCGTCAAAGGCCAGTACCTGATACTCGACACCGGCGTAATTAATTTACGCAAATTCACGGGTTACCGCGTCAGCGTTGACTGGCCAGGCTAGCCAGCTCGCCAGGAGTTGGCTAAGGTAAGGGGAGTCTTCACGTGCCCGACCGGCCCTTGAGAGGCGGGTGCGTGAACGCTGGTAGCGACGTCACCGTCAGGGTGAAGCGCTTTGCTGGCTTGGCCCTTTTGAGGGACCCGGTTCATTTCCAACGTTTGCGTGCTTTTGTATTCAAAAGCGCTTTTTTGCATTGCAAGGACGCCGTGATGCCCTGGTTAAAACTCTTACACATCGCTGCCCTGGTCATTTGGTGCGGCTCGCTTTTGTATCTTCCGGCGCTTCTCAACCAGGCACTGGTGCTGCGTAAAGATGCCGGGTTCGCCCAGGGCACGCCGCCGATGCCGCGCTTTTTCTATAACACCGTTGCCACCCCCGCGGCGCTTTTGGCGATCGGCTCGGGGACGCTGCTGTTTTTAGTGCACGGTTTGATGGGCGGCTGGCTGATCTTGAAGCTGGGCGCGGTGGTCATGATGGTCGCCGCCCACGGCGCCTTTGGCTGGCTGATTCTGCGCCTGGAGATGGGCGTTTACAGCGGCGTTAAAATGGCCACACTAGCGGGGCTTTTGCTCAGCGTGCTGGGGATTTTGGGCGTACTGGGGTTCGTGCTGGCCAAGCCCCTGGCGTGGGGCTAGCCTTTCTGCGCGGCGGCCTGCATTCAGGGCCGCACCGTGGTTTACTCTTCGACATCGACGCCCACGGCGTGTTCGTAAACGAGTTGCCCGCCGAGCCAGCCGGCAAGCGCAATCAAACCGCCGGTGACCAGCGATACCGCGAGCCCCCAGGGCAGAATGGCTTCCGGGGAGTTGAGGCGCAAAAGCCAGTTCAGAGAGGCCAGCGACAGCATCACGACCGCGACGATGGCGTGGCTCCAGCCGGTAATCAGGCGGCGGATACGCGCTACCGACACGAGGTCGATAATACCGGCAATCGAGGCGATCCAGCCGCCGAAAGCACCCACACCGGCAAGCCAAAGGCCGGTGCGCGCCCAGAAAGGATCGCCGGTATACCAGTAAGCCAGATCATTGGCGACCAGCGCCATCAAGGCCGCCACCGGAAAATGGATCATGACAGGATGGAGCGGATGCCCGGCTAACGAGGCGCGGCTTCTTATCGAACGTTGAGGGGTGGATGCCATGGACACTTCCTGTGGGCAGACAAAGGGAATGAGTATATGAGGGAACGTAACGGCGCGACGCCCCAAGGACGTATTCAACGCGTATCGCGGCGGTGGGTCAACCTGGCCCCGTTAACGCTAGCGTTGGTAGCGCTATCATTATTGACGGGCTGCGCCGGGGATCACTCTATTTTGAATCCTGCGGGCCCGGCGGCGCGGGATATTCTTTTGATCTGGTGGGTCATGCTCGGGTTCGCTACCGTCGTGCTGGTGGCCGTGACCGCACTTTGGCTCTACACCTTCACCGCGCGGGACGTGACCCGCACCCCGGCCCAGGAGCGGCGTATCGGCCGACGCTGGATCATCGGCGGTGGCATCATCCTGCCGGTGGTGACGGTCATCGCGCTTTTGATGTTTGGCGTACCGACCGGCAAGCGGCTTTTGCCGCTGCCGCTGGACGAGCCGCCGGAAGTCATCGAAGTAGTGGGGCACCAGTGGTGGTGGGAAGTGCGCTACCCAGGCGCCGAAGGCGGCGAGGTCGTTACCTCCAACCAACTCGTCATGCCCGCCGGCGAGCCGGTGGATTTTCACGTGACCGCCGCGGATGTCATCCACGGCTTCTGGATTCCCAGACTTGGCGGCAAGATCGATATGCTCCCGGGCCGGGTCAACCGTATCCGTCTGGAGGCCGACGAGCCGGGCGTGTTCGGCGCGCAGTGCGCCGAGCTTTGCGGTGTGGGCCATGCTCATATGCATCTTCACGTCGAAGCGCTGCCCCGGGACGAGTACGAGGCCTGGCTTGCGGCGCGCCAGGAAGAAGCACTGGCCGAGCTTGCTGTCAGTGACGCCGCTTTCGCCGAGGCCCGGGAAAACTTCACTACTTTCTGCTCGAGCTGCCACCAGGTGGCGGGCATGAGCGTGAGCAATATCGGGCCCAACCTTTCTGACCTGGGCGGGCGAGCAATGCTCGGCGCCGGCGCCATGGCGATGGAAGAGGGCGCGGTCTATCAATGGCTGAGAAATCACCAAACGTTAAAGCCTGGAAACAAGATGCCGCGACACGACGATCTGGATAACGACACGCTCGAAGACCTGGGTGCCTGGCTGGAGACTTTAACCCCATGACAACGATTAATCGTCAAGCGACGCCTCAGGACCCGCAAGACCCTCGCTCGCTGCACGAGGACCTGCACGAGATTTGGGGTAATCCTCGGGGCATCAAGGCGCTCACCATCGTCAACCACACCACCCTGGGTCTGCGTTTCATGATCACGGGCATGGCGTTTTTCCTGCTCGGCGGCATTTTATCGATGCTGATACGCACGCAGCTCGCCACGCCCGACCAGAACTTCATGACGCCGGATATCTACAGCCAGGTCACCACCATGCACGGCACGGTGATGATGTTCCTGTTCGCGATTCCCGTGCTCGAGGGCCTGGCGATCTACATGATCCCCAAGATGATCGGTGCCCGCGACCTGGTATGCCCGCGGCTGACCTCGCTGGGCTATTTTTGCTATCTGTTCGGCGGCATCATCCTGGCCTCGAGCCTGGTGATCGAAATGGCCCCCGACGCTGGCTGGTTCATGTACACGCCGCTTTCGAGCAGCGAGTACTCCCCGGGGCTGGGGTCGGATTTCTGGCTTCTGGGCATTACGTTCGTCGAAATCTCGGCGCTTTCGGCCGGTGTCGAAATTGTCGTTTCGATTCTGCGCACCCGTACCCAAGGCATGGCGCTTCACAAGATGCCTTTGTTTGCCTGGTACATTCTGGCCATGGCGCTAATGATCGTGGTCGGTTTTCCGCCGCTGATTCTGGGCAGTATCCTGCTCGAGCTCGAACGCGCCGTGGGTATGCCGTTTTTCGAAGTGGCCGGCGGCGGCGACCCGCTTTTATGGCAGCACCTTTTCTGGCTTTTCGGCCATCCGGAGGTGTACATCATTTTCCTGCCGGCGGCCGGTATTATTTCGACGCTGATTCCGGTCTTCGCCGGCCGGCCGATCGTTGGCTACGGCTGGGTGGTGTTCGCGATCATCGTCACCGGCTTCATTAGTTTTGGCCTTTGGGTTCACCACATGTTCACGGTGGGAATACCACAGCTCGCCCAGGCGTTTTTCTCGGCGGCGAGTATGCTGGTGGCGGTGCCCACCGCGATTCAGGTATTCGTCTGGTTGGCCACGCTGTGGCTTGGCAAACCCAAATTCAAGCTGCCCATGCTCTGGGTGCTGGGCTTTTTGATCATTTTCGTCTGCGGTGGTTTGACCGGGGTGATGCTCGCGCTGGTGCCGTTCAACTGGCAGGTGCACGATACCCACTTCGTGGTCGCGCACATGCACTACGTACTGGTCGGCGGCATGCTATTCCCGCTGATGGCCGGGTTCTACTACTGGTTGCCGCTTTTCTCCGGGCGCATGCCCTCGGAAACCATCGGCCGCTGGGGCTTCTGGCTGACGTTTTTAGGCTTCAACGGCACCTTCCTCATCATGCACTGGACCGGGCTTTTGGGTATGCCGCGGCGTATCTATACCTACGAAGGGGGTAATGGCTGGGAGATCTTCAACCTGCTTTCTTCCGTGGCAAGCTTCGTGATGTCGGCGGGTATCGCCATGGTGCTGATCGATATCGCGCTGCACTTTCGTTTCGGCAAACCCGCCAAGCACAATCCCTGGGGCGCCGATACGCTGGAGTGGGCCAACAGCCTGCCACCCAGCGCCTATAACTTCGTCAGTCTGCCCAACATCGAAACGCGCCACCCGCTTTGGGACAACCCGAACCTGCCGCAGACCATGGCGGAAGGCAAACACGGCCTGGCGATCGCCTCCCACGGGCGCCGCGAAATGTGGGGCAGCGATTCGATTACCGGCAAGGTGCGCGAAATCGTTCACCTGCCCGGTAACTCCTGGTGGCCGTTTCTCGCCGCATCGGCGCTGGCCGTCGTGTGTATCAGTCTGCTAACGCGGGTCTACGCGCTCGCCGCGGTGTTCGTGGTCGTTGCCAGCGTGTTTTTGCTGCGCTGGGCCTGGGAGAACGGTGCCCATCCCAAGGCCGCCCCGGACGCCGAGGTCAACAAAGGCGATCCGCCGCTTCACTCGCGCACCATGAGCGGCCCGGGCGTTTGGGCCATGGCAACGTTTTCGATCGCCAATGGCTCGTTTTTCCTCTCTTACCTGTTTGGCTGGTTCTATCTGTGGACCGTCTCGCCGGAGTGGCGCATGCCGGAGGTTTCGCCGCTTTCGCTGGTAGTACTGGTGGTCGCCGGGCTGGCGCTCACTTTGGGGGCCGGTGTGATGGAGAAGCTGGTTCGCGGGCTTCGCCGCCAGCGCGATAAAGGCTTGATGAGCGGTTTTTATCTCAGCGCGCTGCTGGGCGCGGTTCAGGTAGGGCTGATCATATGGTCCCTGTTCACCGCCGGGCTTGCCCCGACCGAAACGAGCCACGATGCGATAATGCTGGTCGGGCTCGTTTACGCGCTGTTCCACGGTGGCCTGGCGATGATCTTGTCCGCCATGCAGGGGCTTCGCGTCCACTATGGCTACGTGGGCCGTCATGCGCCCTTCGAGCCCGCGGTGGTGGTGCAGCTTTGGCGCTACAATGTGGTGACGTTCTGGGTACTGGTCGGCGCGCTTGGCGTGCTGCCCCGGGTCATTGGAGGCTAATTGAATGCAAACCGCTTTTCGACGACTTCACCTGACCCATCCCGCCCATCTGGTGGTTGGCTTGACGCTCTGGAGTATCTGGTTCGTCGCGGTGTATGGCGGCCTTTCGGTTGCCTGCGCCGTGGCGCCGCCGGCGCCGGACCAGGGGGCGATGACCGGGCTCAACCTGGGGCTGGGGCTTTTCAGCGTGCTGACCACACTTGCCCTGCTATGGCTGACCTGGGCGGGCTGGCAGGTGGGCAAAGAGCACACCGGGCGGCCGCGGTTTCACGCCCTGGTCTCCGCCGGGCTTTATCTGTTTTCCGCGTTCGGGGTGATCTTTGCCGGCATGCCGATCATTGGCGTGCCGCCCTGTTTGTAAGCCTTGCTGGGCCATCGACACCATGAGCCGCGACCTACCCGGCGCTGAAACCACCGCGCTTTATAGCCTTCACGGCATGTGGTGCACCAGCTGTGCGCTGGCCGTCGAGGGGGTGCTAAAGCGCGCTACCGGTATCTCGGCGGCCAGCGTTCACTACCCAACAGCCACGGTGTGGGTAAAAGGCGAGGAGGGCGCCGCGGCGCTCTCGACACTGGCCCCGAAAGTCGCGCGCATCGGCTATCGGCTAAGCGAACTCGAGGCGGTGCAGGACGCCGCCGAGCGCCTCGAAAAAGAGAGCCGCTACCTAAGCCTTCGCCTGATGGTGGCGGCGGTATTTGGTATGTGGACGATGCTCGCCTCTATCCTGATCTACGCAGGGGCGGTGCCGGTGGGGCGGGTCGAAACCGTCATGGCCTGGGTCTCCGGCGCCTTTGCGCTGCCCGTGGTGTTTTATTCGGGAATCCCTTTCTACCG
Organism: Vreelandella mediterranea; assembly: GCF_970647075.1. Taxonomy (NCBI): domain Bacteria; kingdom Pseudomonadati; phylum Pseudomonadota; class Gammaproteobacteria; order Oceanospirillales; family Halomonadaceae; genus Vreelandella; species Vreelandella mediterranea. Next base: position 1,284,276 of record NZ_OZ310198.1, read on the forward strand.
CGCGGGCTTTCGTACGCTGCTTGCAAGGCGCCCGGGCATGGACGTACTGGTAAGCCTGGGCGTGCTGGGCGCGGTGGCCGTGTCGGGCTGGCTTCTTTGGCGCGGCTCGATCGAGGTGTACTTCGATACCGCCGTCATGCTGATCGCGCTTTTGCTGGTGGGGCGCCTTGCCGAAACCCTTTGCCGCCAGCGCGGGCTGAAGGCCTTCGACGCTCTGGCGCTTCCCGAAGGCGGCGTGACCCTTGACCGGGACGGCGGCCCCCAAACCTTCGCGCTCAACGAGGCGCGCCCCGGCGACACCCTGCTTTTAGCGCGCGGCGACACCTTGCTGTTGGACGCCACTTTAAAGGCGCCTGGCTGGTTCGATACCGCCACGCTCTCCGGGGAAAGCGTGCCGCGCTACTTTTACAGCGGTCAGCACGTGTACGCGGGCTACCGCTACCTGGAAGGTGGCGCTAAAGATCACACTATAGCGCTTTGCGTCACCGCCGCCGCCGGTGAGCGGCGCGTGGATCGTTTGTGCGAGCAAATGCGGCTTTTACAAACCCAAAAGGGCGAGCTTCATAAGCTCGCCGACCGTTTCGCCGCTTGGCTGAGCCCGGCGGCGCTGCTGCTTGCGCTGATGACCCTGCCAGCGGCGGCTATTCTGGGCGCCGGTTGGGAAGAGGCGGTGGTTCGCGCGCTTTCGGTGCTGGTCGTCGCCTGCCCCTGTGCGGTGGGGCTTGCCGTACCGCTGGCAACGCTTGCCGGCAGCGGCCAGGCCATGCAAAGCGGGGTCGCGATAAGAGACCCCGCCGCCTTCGAGGTGCTCGCCCAGGTGCGCGCTGTCGCTTTCGATAAAACCGGCACGCTCACGGCCAATAAGCATCGCGTGGTACATTTCGCGCTTCGCGAAGTCTCCTTCCCCCAGGATTTTTACTCAAAGCTGACCGCGAGCGCGCGCCAAAGCGAGCACCCGTTAAGCCTTGGGCTTTTACGCTGGGCAAGTGGGTTCGAACGTCAGGATACCGAGCAAGGCACCAGCGCGATTGCCCGTGTAGAAGAGTCCGCCGGCGCCGGGCGCACCGTCGAGTTCGAAAGCGGCGAGCACTGGCGGATGGGCAGCGCCGCCTGGCTTGGCGAACAAGGCGTGGCGCTGGCGGACAGCGCCGCCCACCCCGATTACGCCTTCGCCTCCCAGGTCGTACTGGCCGACCGCTCGGGCTGGTTGGCCACTTTTTACCTGGCCGACCCGGCGGTCGAAGATGCAAAAGAAAGCCTGGAGGAGTTGCATCGTCTGGGATATCTGACTGCGCTGATCAGCGGCGACCGCCAGGGGGCGGTGGGCTGGCTGGGCAAGGAGGTCGGCTTCGCCCCGAACGCTTGCTACGCCCAGCGCTCGCCGGAGGCGAAAGCCCAGCTATTGGCCGGGCTCGCCTCACCGGTTCTTTACGTAGGCGACGGCGTCAACGATACGCTCAGCTTGGCCGCCGCCGGAGTAGGGGTCGCGCCCATGCAGGCAAGCGAGGCCGCCCGCGAGGGCGCAGCGGCCCAACTTTTAACGCCGGGCATCGGCGGGGTGGTGCGCCTGCTCGCCATTGCCAAACGCACTCGCCGGGTGATGCTTCAAAACCTGGCGTTCTCGGCGCTTTATAACACCCTGGCGCTGGGGCTGGTGGTGATCATGGCGATACCGCCGTTGGCGGCGGTGCTCGCCATGGCGGCAAGCTCTTTAAGCGTAACCCTCAATGCTGCTCGTCTGGCCTGGGCCGAGCCCGGAGAATCGCCGTCGCCAGGTGCTACAGGTAACCCAGCACTTGGCCCAGCCGCTCGGCATTCGCCTTGACCCAGCGCGCATCGATAGGGCCCCACGTCTCGATCACGTAACGGCCGATATTGTGGCGCTCGCCTTCGAGGTTGTGAAACACGCAGCGAATATCCAGCTCGCCCAGGGATGCGATGGTGTCCTGGGCGGTACGCCGCGGCATGCCGGTGGCGCTGATCAGTTCGGGCACGCTGCTCGCGCCTTCGCTGATCAGGTGGGCGGTATACAGGCGGCGATAAAAACTGAGCTGGGTCTTGCTGGGCGTGTCGGTCATGAAGGTCTGCCAGTGGAAGTCGCTGAAAAGATAACGTGAATATACAGAGCATGCCTATAAAGCGCATGAATATACAGCCCATGAGCATGGCTAGCCTATCAAGGGAGCGAACGTAACAGCATGACCCGTATTATATCTTTCGTTGAGGATCAGCTTCTTTGGTTGGTCGTGGTCGCCGCCGCCCTGGGGCTGATGGTGCCCGAAACCGGGCTTTTACTCGAACCCGCTATCGGGGTCTTGCTGGCGCTTTTGATGTTCATCATCAGCCTGACCTTCGATGCCCACGACGTGCGAAAGGTGATGCGCAAACCCTCGCGGCCGTTGTTGGCGCTAGGGCTCGTCTATGGGCCGATGTCGCTTGTCGGATGGCTGACTGGGCGGCTCTTTTTCGGAAGCGGCCCCCTGGCGGCGGGGCAGATGCTGCTGGGCACCTTGCCAACGGATGTGTCATCGCCGTTATTGGTGCTCATGGCGCGGGGTAACGTGGCGCTGGCGGCCGTGTTCAACGCCATTAATACCGCGCTTTCGCCGTTCATTGTGCCCGTTTTGTTTTTGTGGCTAACGGGCATTCAGTTGGAGGTTCCTTTAGGGGCGATCATTGTTGAGCTGGTGTTGATCGTTTTGCTGCCCACGGTGTTGGGGGTCACCTTGCGCACGATGTTCACGGGCTTTTTAGCGCGTTTTGACGCCACCTATGCAGGCCTTGGCTCTAGCGTCTACCTGTTGATACTGCTGGCCGTGGTCGGGCCCAACGCCGAGACCATCATCGGCTACGGCGCGTATGCTTTCGTGATCGCGGGCGCGGCGCTTTGTCTGAACCTTTCGGGCTACCTGATCGGCATGGCGTCGCGGCTGGTCACGCGTGACCGCAAGGAGATCATCACTTACCTGTTCACCGTCAGCAAGAAGGAGTTCAGCATTGCCGCGGCGTTCGTGGCCGCCTCCGGTTTGCCCTCGGAAGTCGCGATTCCCGCTGCCTTCTTTGCGGTGATTCAGATGATTACCTCCCCTATCGCGGCCAAAATGCTGGCGCGGGGCTGAAAACCTCTTTAAACGACGGGGAAATAATCAACTTAGAAGGACGCTGGTCACTTTATTGTCATTGGTTGTCGGTCATGCTGGGTAAAGCTTAGTCAGAGAGCGAGCACGCTTTACTTCCTACTGAGGGTAAGACGATGACCGAAGCGACGACAAGCGTAGCCGATCATACTACGCGCGACGATGAAGAAAGCAGTGCGCGAGGTGGGCGAGCCACGAATTGGCTAACGCTGCTTTTGCTGATTTATTGCCTGATTTGTGCGGTTTCGGTGATCGGCGACGGTTTCAGCACCGCCACCGGTGGACGAGCCGAGCAGCTTTTCGAGTTCGCCACCAACCCCTTGGTGGGGCTCATGGTCGGTATCGTGGCCACCTCGCTAATTCAGTCTTCTTCGACGGTAACCTCCATTATCGTGGCCATGGTGGCCGGGGGCTTGCCGGTGGCGATCGCCGTGCCGATGGTCATGGGCGCCAATATCGGCACTACCATGACCAACACCCTGGTGAGCCTGGGGCACGTGCGCAATAAAGACGAGTTTCGCCGCGCTTTCGCGGCCGCCACGGTGCACGACTTTTTCAACTTTCTGGCGGTGGCGATTCTACTGCCGCTGGAAATACTCTTTAGCCCGCTGGAGCGTTTGGCGCTGCAAGTAGCCGAGCTTTTCTACGGCGATGCGGATTTGTCGATCGAGAACGCGGACCTGCTGGGTTTTGCCACCGACCCCGTCACGGGCTCGGTAGAGAGCCTGGTCTCAGGGCTGCCTACCATACTCGGCGGCATCGTCATGATCGCGATCGGCATTACGGCCATCTTTTTATCCATTCGCTACATTGGCAAACTGCTCAAGAAACTGATGGTGGGGCGCGCTAAGCGCATCATGAATAACGCCATCGGTCGTGGCCCGGTGACCGGCGTCATCTCCGGCACGCTGGTGACCATTCTGGTACAGTCCTCGTCGACCACGACCAGCTTGATGGTCCCGCTGGCGGGCTCAGGCACCTTTACGTTAAGGCAGATCTACCCCTTCACTCTGGGCGGGAACGTCGGTACCACCTTTACGGCTCTGCTGGCTGCAACCGCCGTGAGTGGCGAGCACGCCATGCTCGCGTTGGAAATCGCCCTGGTTCACCTCTTCTTTAACCTCTTTGCCATCCTCATCATTGGCGGCCTGCCGTTTTTACGCCTGCTGCCCGTCAAGGGGGCCCGGCGGCTCGGCGACCTGGCCGCCGAGCGTAAAACATTGGCGGCCGCCTGGGTGCTGGGTGCTTTCGTTGCGCTGCCCGCAGCGCTTATTGCCATTACGACGATGTTAGGATAACGCCATGAGTTTTGAACAACGCCTCGAAAGCACATCAACCGCCGAGCTCAAGGCCATGTTGAACGACTCCGCCGAGCTGATAGAGGAGATCAGAAACGAACTCGCCGCCCGCGAGGACCAGCACCGCGAGATCGAGTCGGTGGATACGCTCATTCACGAGGCCCGGCCCAGGCTCCAGGAAATTCGCGGCTTTTTCGCACTGGTGCTCAGCGAGCTACGCGAACGCCGCGGCGAGCGCTGATATTCAGCGCATGCAAGGCCCTTCTGAAGTTTCGCCATCACCGAGATGATCACCTTGTCGGGGGTGGCGACCCAAGGCGCGGGTGATCGCCCCCGGTTTTCGATGATGTAGCGGCAGACAAACTGGCAAAGACGACACGGCGTCCTTGTCACCAGGATGTCACGTTGATGGTGCAGGCTAAAGCGTTTAGGGTCTGTCTGAAAAGTCGACGAGCGAAGACAAGACAAGGCAAAAATTGGCGAAAAAACGGAGTTTACATGTGTAAATGAGTATTTTGATCGGACTCGCGCGCGAGCCAATTTTTAACGCCGTATTGTCGAGCGCAGGCACTTTTCAGACAGAGCCTAGCGCTTTGATGCGTATAAGCCGCTGGAGCGTACCGCCATGGTAGAGACGGCCAGGCGCCGGGCAGAGAGTAACGTCATGTACCATCAACAAAAAATACGACGCGGCCAGCTGGGGCAATGGCTGGCGCTTGCGCTGCTCGTCTACTTTCTGATTTGTGCGGTATCCATCGTCGGCGAGGGTTTCCAGCGGAGCCTGGGCGATCAAGCCGAACAGCTCTTCGCCTTTGCCACCAATCCCTTCGTGGGGCTGATGATCGGCATCATCACAACCGCGCTGATTCAATCATCCTCCACGGTCACCTCGGTGATTGTCGGTATGGTCGCCGGCGGGCTGCCCGTGGCCCTGGCGGTGCCCATGATCATGGGCGCCAATGTGGGCACCACCTTGACCAGCACCCTGGTAAGCCTTGGCCATGTGAAAGACGATAACGCGTTTCGCCGCGCCTTTGCCGCCGCGACGATGCACGACTTTTTCAACCTGTTAGCGGTCGCCATCCTGCTACCCATCGAGATTCTATTCAGCCCGCTGGAGCGCTTGGCCGAACGCGTGGCGGTGCTCTTTTACGGCGATGCAGACCTTTCCCTCGATCGCGTCAATTTCGTCGGTCAGGCGACCGATCCGGTCGCGGATTTTGTGGCGAATGCGCTTTCGCGTCTTCCGGAGGTGGCGTTCGGCGCTGCCCTGATCTTCGTGGGGGTCGCGATGATCTTTCTTACCATTCGCTACATCGGCAAGCTTTTATCAAGGCTGATGGTAGGGCGCGCCCGGCAGATCATGCTCAGCGCCATCGGGCGCGGCTCGATCACTGGCGTTATGTCGGGCGCGCTGGTGACGATACTGGTGCAGTCTTCGTCGACGACCACCAGCCTGACGGTGCCCATGGCCGGCTCCGGTGCGTTTACCCTACGCCAAATCTATCCCTTCACGATTGGCAGTAACCTGGGGACCACCATGACCGCGCTGCTCGCAGCGACGGCCATCAGTGGCTCCACGGCGCTGCTGGCGTTGGAAATCGCGCTGGTGCACCTGCTGTTCAACGTGTTTGCAGTGCTGATTATCGGGGGAATACCGTTTTTACGCCTGCTGCCGGTCAAAGGTGCCCAGTGGCTGGGCCGGGCCAGCGTCGAGCGCAAAGAGGTCGCTGGTATGTGGATGCTGGGCGTGTTTATCGCGCTGCCCGCCTTGTTGATTGCCATTACCGTCATAGCCGGATAACGCCCTGAATAGCTCAATGAGCTGCGAACGCGCCAACGTTAGCCGGGACCGGCCAAGTCGAATAGATCGCCCTGAGCGTGGGGCGCTCTGAAATCCCGGGTATTGAGGCCCTGCTCGGCCCGGGGCTGCATACCCCACTGGCGGCTGGAGCGCTTGAAGCGCTGGTCGATTATATCGACGAACACCCCTTCGCCGCGAAAACGCTTTCCAAACGCTGCCTCGTTGGTTTTGCCGCCACGGCACTGGCGAATCAGGCTCATCACCTTGTCGGCGCGCTCGGGGTAGTGGGTGGTCAGCCACTCTTCGAACAGCGGCGCGACCTCACGGGGCAAGCGCAACAGCATCCAGTTTGCCGTGCGCGCGCCAGAGCGGCTCGCGGCCTCGATTAACCGCTCGATCTCGTGATCGGTAAGCCCGGGAATCACCGGCGAGACCAGCACACCCACCGGGATACCCGCGGTGTTGAGCTCGCGGATCACCTTCAGCCGCGCCTGGGGCGAAGCCGCCCGTGGCTCCAGCGTGCGCTTCAAATTCGCATCCAGGCTGGTCAGGCTGACCAGCACGCGCACCAGGCGGTGCTCGGCCATTTTTGCCAAAAGCTCGATATCGCGCAGAACGAGTGTGCCTTTGGTCACCAGCGTGACCGGATGGCGGCATTGGTATAAAAACTCTAAAAGGCGCCGGGTGGTTTGGTGTTTCGCCTCGATGGGCTGGTAGCAGTCGGTATTGCCCGACAGGTTGATAGGGCGGCAGGTATAGCCCGGTTGGCTCAGCTCTTCTTTCAAATGCTCGATCAACCCGGTCCGGGCAATCAGTTTCGTCTCGAAATCGAGCCCCGGCGACATATCCCAATAGGCGTGAGAAGGGCGGGCAAAGCAGTAGATACAGCCATGCTCGCAGCCGCGGTACGGGTTCAAGGAGCGATCAAAGGAGAGATCCGGCGAGCTGTTCCAGGCAAGCGCGCTTTTACTCGGCTCTTCGCGTATTTCGGTGGCAAGCGAGGTCGGAGCCTCTTCCTGCCACCAGCCATCGGACTCGTATTCGCTTTTCGAGGGCGCGAAGCGGTTGTGCGGGTCGAAGGTGGCGCCTCGGCCTTTAAAAGGCGCCTTGCCTTGCGGCGTGAGAGGTTGCGCCATTGCTACATCCTTATAGTGTATATAAATACAGTATATAACGATGCCTCTACAGCGCAAGTGCCACCTTTAACCGCGTCATTTTATAAAAGTAGTGGCCTATATTCACCAAACTGTCATTAATGGCTTTTAAGTTCACTAGCAAGGCCACAGCCACTCGGAGAGTTATATGCAAACGTTCAAACGCGGTGCGCTTACCGTCGCCATCGGTGCCCTGTTCGCCACGCCGGGCTTTGCCCAGCAAGACACAGCCAAAAACGTCATTTTGATGATTACCGACGGCGCGGGGATCGAAACATTCCGCGCGGCCAGCTACTACCGTCACGGTGCACTAGGCCACGAAGTGTATGACGGTTTCGATACGCAGCTCTTCGCGGCCACGTATCCGCTGACCACCGCCACCGAACCCACCTTGAGCGATGACGATAGGGTGAGCTTCGACCCCGCTGAGCTATGGTCCGACGAGGCGGTCGAGGGCGTGGGCTTTGAAGGTAAGCTGGCCGACTACGACGGCTTTTTTGCAGGCTACAACTATGCCCGTGAGAATTTCACCGACAGCGCCGCCGCGGGCACCGCGCTCGCGTCGGGGCAAAAAACCTACAATAGCGCCATCAACTGGTCGAACGACGACGAGGCGCTCAAACATATTGGCGAGTACGTCGTCGATAGCGGCCGAGCGCTGGGCGTGGTGAGTTCCGTACAGCTAAGCCACGCCACACCCGCCGCGTTTTTGGGCCACAACGCCAATCGCAACGAATACGCCGCGTTGGGCGAAGAAATTATCGATTCGGGGCTTGCCACGGTCGTATTCGGAGCGGGGCACCCTTACTTTGATGAGGCGGGCAACGGCGTCGACGACCCCGAAGAGGACGCCTTTCGCTACGTGGGCGGCCAGGCCACTTGGCAGCGTGTGATGGATGGAGACACCGACTATCAGTTGATCGAAACCCGCGACGATTTCGAATCGCTGGCCCAGGGCGGCCTGACACTTGAAAAAGATAAAGTGCTGGGTGTGGCGCAAAACAACGCCACGCTGCAGTTCAACCGTCCAGGCGTCGCCGCCGGTGACCTGCTCGACAACGTGCCCAGCCTGCCCACGATGACGCGCGGCGCGCTCGAGGTGCTCAAGAATAACGACGAAGGCTTCTTCCTGATGGTCGAAGGCGGCGCCGTCGACTGGGCGGCGCATGCCAATAACCTGCCGCGCCTGGTCGAAGAGCAGGTCGATTTCAATGAAGCGGTCGAAGCCGCCGTCGAGTGGGTCGAGGCGAATAGCAGCTTCGACGAGACCATGATCATCGTCACCACCGACCACGGTAACGGTTTGCTACAAGGTCCTGATTCCGACCAGAACGCCTACAGCCCGGTCGTAAGCCAAGGCGCGGGGGCGCTGCCGCTGGTACGTTGGCACTCGGATAACCACACCCGCGAGCTGGTACCGCTCTACGCCAAAGGCGCTGGCGCCGAGTTCTTCACGGACGTGGCCGAGCGAGACGAAGGGCTTGCCACCTACGACGTCGACGACGCGGCGCAGTACTGGGTCGACAACACCGACGTATTCCGCGCAGCGATGAACGCGCTGGGTATCGACGAGGATAGCGAAGCGCGTTAACCAGTGCGGCCCTTTGGCTTGACGTTAGCCCCCCGGCGAGCAATCGCCGGGGGGCTGCGTTTAAGCGTTTTTTAGAACAGGGTTAAGCAACGTATCATCAGAATTTTACGGAGGTTTCATGCAGGCTTTTTCCGTTGTCTTGATACGTGTGCTGGCAATCTATCTAATCGTCACCCCGGTGATGGTGCTGTGGCCCGCGGCGATGAGCGCTTCTGGCGTGGGGGAGTTCGATCAGTGGCGGCTCATCGTCATCACAGGCGTTCTACCCGCGCTTTTTATCGGGGCGCTGCTCTGGTTCAAGGCGCCCGCTATTGGGCAAAGGCTTCACCGCTACGAAAGCGCCCCAAGTGCGGCGCTGGACGAGGCGGGCCTGGTACGCGCAGGCAGTTTCTTGATCGGTGTGTATTTACTGGTTCAGCACCTGGGCGGTTTGCTGAGCACTCTGGGCTTTGCAGGGCGCATCGACTATGGCGCGCTGGCGGTTATCCTGCTCAGCCTAGTGTTGATACTGGGCGTAAACTTCATCGAAAAGCTCTACCACCGCTTCAGGAATTTTTAAAACCACCAGGTGAACTTGGCATGCGAGCGTGGTCCTATTTCGGTAACATGACCGTCGAATCGTCTTTCTCTGGAAGGCGAAGGGCTCGCTGTATTGGATGTAACTGCCGTATCAAGTCAGGTCACCGCCGTTTGAGCCCGCGGCGTCAAGTCACCGCTATCTGTTGAAGAGGTTTAAGATGAGAACACCCCACGACGTGCTGAATGAGTGGATGCAAGCGATCAACGACGCCGATGTAGAAGCGCTGCTCGCCCTCTACGATGACAACGCCGTACTGATCCCTACCTTTTCGAACCGCATCGCCAATAACAGCGAAAAACACCGCGACTATTTCGAGCGTCTCGGCGCCCGCCCGGGTTTGAGCATCACCCTGCACGAAAAAACCCTGATCATTCAGGAAATGTCCGAGACACTCTGCTCGCTGACCGGCCTTTACAACTGGCGCTTCGAGGTCGAAGGCGAGCTCTTGAACTTCGAGGCCCGCTTTAGCTACGTGGTCGATCTGTCCAAAGAAGCGCCCATTCTGCACCACCACTCCTCGCAAATTCCGCGCATGCTGTAAGCAGGCAACGGCGAAGCTCAGGCTTCGCCGTGTCCGGTTCAAGAAAGGAGCAGCGCATGTTCGTTGGTAAAAATACCGGAAGTAAGCGAATTCGATACCGCTTTCGGTGCGGCTCCCTTCGCATGTCACGCTCTTGATGGAAAACAGCGCGGATGGCCCAGTGCCACCACATTTGAGTACACCAACTATAGCCTGGCGGCGCGCACACGAAATTTAGGTATGTGGCCGAAATTTTCTTTGCTTTCAGTAGAATCAATAGGGTAGGTTTGATCAAGGCGGCTACATAATCTTAATGAACGCGCTGGCACGTTTATTGAGATTGAGTAGCCAGCTATATAACCACTGTTAGGCTAAGTGATGAAAAAAATTCTGGCTTTTGTGTCTCGCTTACATTGGCAGCTTGTGATTTCTCTCCTAGTGGCTTCTATTTCTTTGTCATGGGTGATGTTCTGTGACACTGGCCAAGCGAGCCTTGCAAAGCTAGAAATCTCGACCTACGTATCGGTTATTACAGGCTTGGCTTCCATTGTCGCGCTTTTTTGCTCAGTTTCATTCGGCTTCGTGTTGTTCCAGATTCAATCAGCAAAGTCAGAACGGCTGGGAGCGTATTCAGAACTAAAGGCTCGGCTTTATTCTTTTCATTCGTGGCTTCGCTCTTTAGAAGATAGTCCTGAAAAAAATGTCTGCATGGCTATGGTTTTTGAGCTGGAGAAGCTAGATCTAATCGATATACCGAGAATACACTATGGCAAAGAATATGATGACTATATAGAGGCTATGGATGAAGGCCTTAACAATACAGAGAGGCGTGAGTTTTACTTAACCTCCATATTGTATTCAGGTTATATTGATCAGCTGCTCTCAAGGCTAGGTGTTATCTCGATAAGGCAAATAATAACAAAGCGTTTTTTGGATACCCTGTCGAAGGGTTTTGGGTTAGTAGGTGGATTAGTCCTTTTGCTTTTTATCAGTCTAGTGGCTTTTGATAGCAGCTTGAAAGAGTATATTTTTTCTTCAGCTGTATTCTTCTGTTTAGCGACTCTGCTCCTGTTTCTAGAGTTCAGTTACGACGTTTATCGTCAATACCAAGAGGAAATCGATTTTATTGAATATGACTCCGAGGCTGATTCAGCCTAACCAGTGCATAATGGCGGACTGATTTTCCGCTGCACTCCAAACTAGCCTAAAATTTAGGCATTAACCCTATGAGGAGAAGTTGGGTTGTTGTATAAACTAAGTTCAACCGATGAGACGTTTGACAGAATTGAGCCATTGCCATTTAAGGATTTCTCTAGCTTTGGTCAACTCGAAAAAAATCTGGAAAATTTAATAGCGAGCAGTATTCTCGAGTTACTTTTCGAAGACGCAAGCTTGATGCCTATTTTTCAAGAACGACAATACCAAGCCGAGGCTGATGTATACGCTCTGAATAAAGATGGCGAACTAACTATTTTCGAGCTGAAGCGGGGCGCCGCTGGCGAAGACGCGGTGCATCAAGCCCTTAGATATGCTCAGCATGCAGGCCAATGGACTTACGCCGAAATCGAATCGAAATATAAAAAATATCTTGATAGAAACGCTGATCTTGCTCTTGACCACCAAGAAGCGTTTGAGCTTGAGCATCCTCTAGACGCTAGGCAAATCAATAATAAACAGCATCTGATCATCATAGGCAGTGCAGCCGACGAGAGTTTGATTAATGCCGTCAATTACTGGCAAAGCCAAGGCGTATCTATCAACTTTTTACCCTACCGGATTTATGAGATCGGTGAAGATAAATATTTTGAGTTCTTCGCCCTACCGTACGATAAGCACAAGAACCCTGCCGACGTCAAAGGAGTGCTCTTCGATACAAATCGTAGTTGGGAAGAGGATTCTATTTGGTACATGGTCGAGAATAGTAGAGTAGCTGCGTTCGGGGATGCTAAACGTTTTGTTGAGTACGTTTATCCTGGGGACATAGTATTTTTTTCGCACAAGTGGACTGGTCTGGTCGCAGCAGCAAAAGTCAAGAAAGGATCCGTACGGGCACCTGAGCCTGGCACTCTGTATCGAGACGTGGAATTTATTACCCCTGTACCCGAAAAGGGTCGTGAAGTTAAGGGGATGCCATTTAAGATGGTCTCGGAGTTAACTGGCAAAAGCTTCTTCTGGGCGCGAACCATCAAGGTTCCATATCTCACTCGCGACGAAGCAAACGATCTCGCCGTGGAACTAAAAAAGTATTTAGATACAAAGGCATAACAAGTCGCTGCGGTTGACCGCCGAAAGCGCTGCCGCGCTTCAGGTTCCATCCACAGCCTACGGTTGCTCCAGCGGCAACTGAGCTTAGGCGTTAATTATGAAATCGAGAACCAAGGCTCCGTGAAAAAAATAATCATTTTTGGCAACTCAGGTTCCGGGAAGTCTACTTTAGCCCAACACTTGCGGGATCAAGGACTCGCCCACCTCGACTTGGATGTTTTGGCGTGGCTTCCCTCGAAACCGCCGGAAAGGCGACCGATAGACCAGGCGGATGAACACATTCAGTCTTTCATTCACGAACATAACGAGTGGGTTATAGAAGGCTGCTACACGGATTTGCTCGAACGGGTAGCGCCGTTTGCCAACGAGGCGGTTTTTATGAATCTGCCGGTTCACCTGTGTCAGGAAAATGCCAGAAATAGACCCTGGGAGCCGCACAAGTACGAATCCAAACAAGCACAGGATGATAATTTTCCGATGCTGCTCGATTGGATTGCAGGATACAGGGAAAGGGATGACGCGCTTTCATACCGTGCCCACAAGGCGCTTTTCGAAGGCGTTCAAGGCAAAAAGAGTGAGCTCACCTGCAACGCGAATAGATATAACCCACCGTCCGAGAGCTAAGTTGAAAGCCCATGTTTAGGCTCTGTCTGAAAAGTGCCTGCGCTCGACAATACGGCGTTAAAAATTGGCTCGTGCGCGAGTCCGATCAAAATACTCATTTACACGTGTAAACTCCGTTTTTTCGCCAATTTTTGCCTTGTCTTGTCTTCGCTCGTCGACTTTTCAGACAGACCCTAGCCGAGTGTTAAATGCCCATGATCGATCACGATAAATTCCAGGCGTTGGTCAAACAGCTTTATGCCACGGTCGAAGAATTGCAGGCCATGTTTCCGGGTAGGCATTTTACGCCGGACGGTCATATGGTGGGCAGTTTGGGTGAGTGCCTTGTGGCCGATGCCTACAACCTTGAGTTGCGGGCGGCCTCCAACAAAGGCCATGACGCGGTCACCGAAACCGGCCTGGAAGTGGAGATCAAGGCGACGCAATCCAACTCGGTTGGATTTCGGAGTCAACCGCAGCATGCGATCATCATCAAGATTTTGCGTGATGGTACATTCGAGGAAATCTACAACGGGCCAGGGCGGCTTGTTTGGGAGCAGTTTCAAGGTAAACGGCTACCGAGTAACGGCCAGTTTCAAGTCTCTCTCAACAAGCTCCGCCAACTCGATCAGTCCGTGGCTCCAGCCGATCGTGTGCTTCCAGCCATTTAATACATCGGGTAGTACGCGGGCGAGAGCGGCAGGCAGATAGCTTACCGCTGGGGAGAGGCGCGCTAAACCTTTATATCGATACTGCCAGTAGCAGCGCTAGCGTCGACCGTTGGTGTTGGCAGTAGCTGGCCCAGGGTTGAGTACAGCGCGTTGGTCTCTGCCTTGGCGAGGGAGCGGTCCATCTTGTCCATGTCCTTTTCTGCTTGCTTTAGCTCGCGGCGCGCCTCTTTATCTTCCTGGCGTAGGCGAATCTTGAGTTCGCTCATCGCTTCCTGAAATTCCTTTTTCGTATCGGTCAGGATAGAGCGAAGCGCGTGTTCGCTGGCGCTAATGCCAGGGGTGCGTTCAGTGGGCTGGGTGGTCGAAGGTGCCAGGGTATTTTGCGCTAAAGCATCGCCAGGCGCTTGAGGTTGATCGCCGCGCTTTTGCTCTTCAGGTTTTTCTTCATTATCAGGGTTTTCCTGAGCGATAGCCGCCTCGGTGCTTGCAAGCGTAGCGTTGGCGGATTTAACGTCGCTTTCGGCGCTGGCTACATCGCTTTCCACGTTTTCGCTGGGCGGTACCGGTGCGGCGCCGTTAGCCCCCTGTACTGCGTTGACCGTGGGTGTGATCGTTGGGCCAGCACTAGCGCCGCCGCTGCCACTAAGCTGGCGCGCCGCCGCGCCAAGCTCCCGCGCGATGCTTTTAAGCTCGCTGGCCATGGACTTGAGCTGCTCCGGGGAGGCAAAGCGCATCATCGCCTTGAGGGTCTCTAGCCGCTGTTTTAAAAAACCGGCCTTTTGTGCGGCGTTCTGCATCGCCGACTCTTTGGGGCTTGGCAGCGACGCCAGCGCCTCAAACGCCTCTTTCTGCTTTTTAAGGCGTTTGATCTGTGCGTCGTTGGTCGTGGCGGCGGGGGCTATTAACGGCGCTTTATTGGCCACTTGCGGCTTTGGGCCTGTCGCCGGTTCACGACGGTTAGCCATCGTAAAAAGGTTGGAGAATCCGATTTTCATGAGCGGTTCCTGATTGTTATTAGTCTAATTATCGGCCGTTTCATAAAAAGCTTAAATTTGGGTGGGGTATCTGGTTGAGCCAGCCTTTGCAGGCCACTATCAAGAAACGCTAAAGTAGCTTTTTCCAAAAATGAGTAAAGCGTATGGCTAAGCGCGTTAAATCTCGAAAAATAGCGGCATTGAACATTGCTGGAAGCCTCGCTATCGCAGGCGCGACGACTTATATGTTGTTCGTTGGTTTTAACGTAGTGGGTCTGGCGATTATAGGGGTAGCTCTCATAAGTGTTGCGATTCCCGTTGCCGCCAGTGGTGATAGCCTCCTCGAAATTTTACTGGGCCTTCTCGAAGCGTTATTTGAAGGGATAATGGCTGGGTTAGAGGGCATTTTTAATGCAATATGCGCATTGTTTAGCTGGTGACTCGCATGAATAAGTGGCAGCGAAGAGTAGCG
Source organism: Vreelandella mediterranea (assembly GCF_970647075.1). Taxonomy (NCBI): domain Bacteria; kingdom Pseudomonadati; phylum Pseudomonadota; class Gammaproteobacteria; order Oceanospirillales; family Halomonadaceae; genus Vreelandella; species Vreelandella mediterranea. Next base: position 1,299,345 of record NZ_OZ310198.1, read on the forward strand.
GGCACTCTGGCGGTAGCGGGTGGGGGCATTGGTGCCGTCTCGGTTTTTTCACTATTGTTTAACGGCCTAAATATATTCAACTGGCTGTTTTTCTTGCTCTTTTTAGCGCTATATAGCGGGGGCATAGTGTGTGGCATTAAGCTAATCGAGGGCCATGCCAATGCCGAAAAAGCAAACTTCCTGTTTTGGCTGTGCCAGGTTCCGCTGGTGTTCTCTCCCGTCGCCGGGTATTTCTTTGCCTCCGGCCTTTATTTCACCGTGTGGTTCACGCCGGGAACGCTCGATATGGGCACCGAATTCTTCGTAGGCAGCGTTTTTAGATACTCCCTGTTTGAGTCGCATCAACCCCTCACGCTCGGCGTTAACCTGGTGGCGATCGCGATGAGCGTTTGGTTCTTCATTAAAATGCCCGGAAAAACCCGGCAGCCCAATGAGCCTGAACAGTAAACCCCGGCTAAATAGTTGATCAAAAAAAACGCCCAAACTGATAATTTGGGCGTTTTTTTAGGTCCCGAAAATGGCGTTAGCCAGAGCTAGCGTTTCTTGCTGCCCGCCACTTTGTTGCTTTCAGTTCGGCCACTTTCCTCTGCACTGCCCCCCGGAAAATGCCCCCGCACCAGCTCCAAAAGCCCCTGGGTCGAGGCATCGAAGTCCGCGGCGTTGGTGTCGATGCGCTCGCTGATTTCCCCGGCGATGCGCTTGCCGAGCTGTACGCCCCACTGATCAAACGAATTGATGTTCCAGATGACGCCCTGAACGAACACCTTGTGCTCGTAGAGGGCGATCAGCGCGCCGAGGTTTTTCGGCGTGAGCTCGTCGAGCAGCAGAGTGCTGGAGGGGCGATTGCCGGGGCAGCTGTAGGGATCCTGGCTGAGCTCTCGGGCGTCCCCCTGGCTGCCTTCCATGAAGGCGTTGGCCTGGGCCAGCATGTTGGTGATCAGGGCGAAGTGGTGCTCCTCCATGCCGGATTCGGGCTTCAATGAGGCGATGAAGTCGATGGGCACGTAGCGCGTACCCTGATGGAGTAGTTGGAAAAAGGCATGTTGGCCGTTGGAGCCGGTCTGACCCCAAACGATGGGGCCGGTCTTGTAATTGACCGGGTGGCCGAAGATATCTACCGACTTGCCGTTGGACTCCATATCCAGCTGCTGCAGAAACGAGGGCAACTGGTTGAGCGCCTGATCGTAGGGCACGATGGCCTGGGTTTCGGCGCCAATGAAGTTGATGTACCAGATCCCGATCAGCGCCATCAGCACCGGCATGTTTTGCGCAAGCGGCGCTTCGATGAAGTGGCGGTCCATCTCGTGGGCGCCTTCCAAAAGCTCGATGAAGCCCTCGAAGCCGATGGAGAGCGCAATCGGCAGGCCGATCGACGACCACATGGAGTAGCGCCCGCCCACCCAGGCCCAAAACTCGAACACGTTCTCCTCGCGAATACCGAATTCCATCGCCGCGGTGCGGTTAGTGGAGGCGGCGATGAAGTGCGCGCCCACGTCGGCATCTTCGCCGGCGTTTTCCAGAAACCAGCGCCGGGCGGTCTTGGCGTTCAAAAGTGTTTCCTGGGTGGAAAACGTCTTGGTCGAGACGATGAACAGCGTGGTCGCCGGGTCGAGCCGCGAGAGCACTTTCTGGATGTGGGTGCCATCGACGTTGGAGACGAAGTGGAAGTGCATCTCCGGGTGGCGGTATTTTAGAAGGGCGCGTACCGCCATGTTCGGGCCCAGGTCCGAGCCGCCGATGCCGATGTTCACCACGTCCTTGATGGCCTTGCCGCTGTAGCCTTTCCACTCGCCGCTGCGTACCGCCTCGGAAAAGCGCTTGATCTGCTCCCGGGTGCGGGTGATTTCCGGCATCACGTCTTCGCCGTCGACATACACCGGCTCGTCGCCCGGGTTTCTAAGGGCGGTGTGCAGCACCGGGCGGTTTTCGGTCACGTTGATGATATCGCCGGAAAACATCTGTGCGCGGCGCTGCACAAGGGCAGAGTGATCGGCAAGCTCGATCAGCTTGGCCATGACCTCATCTGAGATGTGGTGCTTGGAGTAGTCCAGAAACAGCCCGCCGACTCTCAAACTCATTTTCTCGAAGCGCTGCTTGTCTTGGGCGAAGTAGTCGCGAATGCGGTCGTTATGGGTTTTATCGCGCAGGCGCTCCAGGGCCTGCCAGGTGACGCTGCGGGTGAGCTGAAACATAAAGCGGGGATTCCTTTGGGGTGAGGCGGATAGCAGGCAAATGCTGGCCTTTATTGTTGTGTAAAAAATACTACATCAAGCGCCATGGATGACAAACGAAGCGCAAAAAAAAGCGCCTTTAACGTAATAAAACACGTTTTGGGCGCTTTTCGTTGCGTGTCAGGCGGGCGGGGCGTTAGCTTGCCACGGCCACTTGGGCTGCGCCGCGCTTGAGGAAAGCGTAGCTCACCCCGGTAATCAGCGAGCCCGCCACGATGGCGCCCAGATACAAAAGCGCCGGGGTGATGGCACCCGGGATCAGCAGCACGAAGATACCGCCGTGGGGCGCCATGAGCTGTGCCCCGGCAAGCATGGAGAGCGCGCCGGTGATCGCGCCGCCGGCGATACAGCAGGGAATGACGCGCAGCGGATCCTTGGCCGCAAACGGAATCGCGCCTTCGCTGATAAAGCAAAGCCCCAGCACGAAGGACGCCTTACCCGCCTCGCGCTCGGCGGCGGCGTACTTGTAGCGCGCCAGAAAGCTTGCGATACCCATACCGATAGGCGGCACCATGCCCGCGGCCATCACCGCCGCCATCGGCCCATAGGTGTTCGAGGCGATCAGACCCACCCCAAACGTGTAGGCGGCCTTATTGATGGGCCCGCCCAGGTCGACGCACATCATCGTGCCGAGCAGAAGCCCCAGAATGACCGCGTTGGTGGAATCCAGCGACTCGAGGTAGTTCTCGAGCGCGCCCAGCAGGCTCGCGACCGGCTCGCCGATGACGTACACCATCACTAGCCCGGTCACCAGGCTCGCCACGAAAGGAATGATTAAAATGGGCTTGAGCGACTCGACGCTCGAGGGCAGCTTCACGCCGCGGGTGACGGCCAGCGCCACGTAACCCGCCAGAAAACCGGCGAGAATGCCGCCGATGAACCCGGAGCCGATATCCGCGGCGAGCATGCCGCCGATCAACCCTGGCGCGATGCCCGGCCGGTCGGCGATGGAGTAGGCGATGTAGCCCGCCAGTACCGGCACGATCAGCCCCATGGCGCTGCCGCCGATTTGCATCAGCGCGGCGGCCAGGGTTCCCGGCTCCTCGAACGCCTCGATGCCGAAAACGAACGAGAGCGCGATGATCAGCCCGCCCGCCACCACCATGGGCAGCATGAACGACACCCCGGTCAGCAGGTGCTTGTAAACGCCTTTTTCCTTGAGGCTTTTGCTGTCACCGGAGGGCTTTGCACTGGCGCCGTCTTCTACCACGGCCTGAGAGAGCGCGTTTTCGACGGTGAGCTGCGGTTTTTTCAGCGCCGTACCGGTCGAGGTGCGATAGACCCGCTTGCCCGCGAAGCGGGTCGGGTCGACCTCGATATCGCAGGCGAGAATCACCACGTCGGCGTCATGAATTTCCGCTTCGGTCAGCTTGTCCTGGGCGCCCACGGACCCTTGGGTTTCCACGCGAATGGCGTGGCCCAGCGCGCGGCCGGCCTCGCTCAATGCCTCGGCGGCCATGAAGGTATGCGCCACGCCGGTGGGGCAGGCGGTGACGGCGACGATGCGGTGCACGCCTTCGGCGTTAGCCGCCGCTGGCGCCTCATGGGGTTCTTCGTCCGGGGTATAGAGCGGCGCTTCACGCTTGGCGGTGGCCAAAAAGTCTTCCGGCGCCGGTAGCGCCTGCGCAATGCTGCCGTGATAGAGGCGCTTGCCGGCGAAGCGGCCGGGGTCGGGCACGTGGGGCGCGGTGACCACGATCAGATCGGCGTGCTGTATCTGCTCGGCGCTGGCGGGTGTGAGCGGGGCCAGCTCGCTGTGCATTTCGACGTGCGCTTGCCAGCCTAAACGCTTGGCGGCCTGCTCGAGCCGCCGGGCGGCCAAAAAGGTCGTCGCCATGCCGCTGGGGCAGGCGGTAATTAGAATGATGTTCATTGAAAAGCTCCCTCGACGCGGCCGGTTTCCAGGCGCTGTACGTGAGTCTCTAGTTCCAGGTTTGAAAAGTCGCTGGCCCTGGCATCGCCAACGCCTGGGTGGCGCACCGATTCACAGGAGAGGGCCGTGGCAAAGCGCAGTGTGGCCTCGGCGTCGTGTCCGCTCAGCAGGCCGTGCAGCATGCCCGCCAGGAAGGTGTCGCCAGCCCCTACGGTATTGACCGCTCGAACCCGCGGCGGCGTGGCCTGCCAGGCGCCTTCGGCGTTGACCCAGAGTACGCCGTCGGCGCCGGCGGAAAGCAGCGCCTGGTCGATCCCGGCCCGGTGCAGGCGCTGGGTTGCCTGCTGGCGGCTCGCCAGGTTATCCAGCGGGCTTTGTGCCCACTCGGCAAGCTCGATTTCGTTGGGCTTGACCGCCGCCGGGGCGATCTCGATGGCACGCTTTAGCGCCTCGCCGCTGGTATCGACCCAAAGCGGCACCCCGGTATTTTTGAGTCTTTCGAGCAAGGCACTGAAGCGGTCCACATCGAGCCCGGGCGGCAGGCTCCCGGCGACCACGATCGCCTCGACCGGGGTGTGGGCCAGTGTCTCTTCAACGCCACACAGCAGCGCCTCCAGGGGGGCGGCGTCCAACGCGATGCCCGGGCCGTTGATATCCGTCACCCGGCCGCTTTGCTCCGCTAGTTTGGCGTTGATGCGGGTCTCGCCGGGCACGCGCAAAAACGCGTCCGTGACGCCAAGCTGCTCGAAAGCGCGCTTGAAGGGGCCGTCGTTATCACCCCCCAGAAAGCCGCTTACGATGACCTCGTGGCCGAGCCCGGCCAGCACGCGGGCCACGTTGACGCCCTTGCCGGCGGCTTCGAGCTGGGCGTGGTGTGGGCGGTTGACCGCCCCCAGGGCCAGCTCATCGAGAGCGAAGGCGAGATCCAGCGCCGGGTTGAGGGTGAGTGTCAGAATGCGGGCCATTAGCGGGCCTCCAGGGCGTCGCGCACCGCCTCAGAGGTGGCCTGAGCGAGGGCCAGGCGGGCGCTGGCTTGCGCATCTGCCAGGTCGAACTCGCGCAGGCGCGCTTTCACCAGCGCCACCTGGCGGGCACTAACCGAGAGCTCGTCGACCCCCAGGCCGACCAGCACCGGCACGGCGGCGGCATCGGAGGCGAGCTCGCCGCATACGCCGACCCATTTGCCTTTGGCGTGGGCGGCCTCGACGGTCATTTGAATCAGGCGTAGCACCGCCGGGTGCAGGCCGTCGGCCTGAGCGGAAAGCACCGGATGGCCGCGGTCGATCGCCAGGGTGTACTGGGTCAAATCGTTGGTGCCGATCGAGAAGAAGTCGACCTCGTCGGCCAGTGTGGGGGCGAGCAGGGCGCTGGAGGGAATCTCGATCATCACGCCCAGCTGCACGTCCGTTGCCCGCTCGGTGGCGGGAATCTCGGCGAGCAGCCGGTCGTAAATGGCTTTGGCGGCGCGGAACTCGGCCACGTCCTTGACCATGGGGAGCATGATACGCAGCGGACGCGCGTTGCCCTGGGCGTCCGGGGCGGCGGCCATTAGAAGCGCCTTAAGCTGGGTTTCCAGCACCTGTGGCTCGGTCAGCGCCAGGCGAATGCCGCGCAGCCCCAGAAACGGGTTGTCCTCCTGGGGGACCGGCCAGTAGGGCAGGGGTTTGTCGCCACCGACATCCAGGGTGCGGGCCACCAGCGGGCGCCCGGCAAGCGCCTCGAGGGCCTGGCGGTATTCGGCGGTTTGTGTGGCCAAATCCGGAGCGCTCGAGTGGGCCATGAACAGAAACTCGGTGCGCAACAGCCCCACGCCCTCGGCGCCGCGCTCCACCGCATCTTCGGCGTGCAGCGTATTGCCCAGATTGGCGGCAACCTCGACCGGGTGGCCGTCGCGGGTTTGGGCGGGCTCGAAGCGCCGCTCCCAGGCGTCCGCTTCCCGGCTTTGCAGGTCGAGCAGTTGCTGCTCGGCGCGGCTCAGGCGCTCCTCGCTTGGCGAAGGCGTAATGCGGCCGCGCTCGCCGTCGAGAATCATCATGCTGGTGTTATTAAGGCTCATTACCGCCTTGCCGGCGCCGACCACCGCCGGAATGCCCAAGGCGCGCGCCAGAATCGCGCTGTGGGCCGTGGCGCCGCCGCGCTCGGTCAAAAGCCCTTTGACGCGGGACGTATCGAGCCGCGCCACATCCGAGGGGCCGATATCCTCGGTGACCAGAATGTAGGGGTGGTTGGGGGGTTCGGGGAGCTCCACATTGCACAAAACGCTGAGTACCCGGCGGCCGACATCACGAAGGTCCGCGGCGCGCTCGGCCAACAGCCGGTCGGCCAGCATTTCCTGGGCGTGGGCGGCGGTGTCGATCGCCTCCCACCAGCCGGCCTCCGCCGAGCGGCCCTCGCGAATGGCGTCTTTCGCGGCGTGGTGAAGCTCCGGGTCGTCGAGCATCTCTTCGTGCATGGAGAGAATATCCGCCACGTCGCCGCCGGCGGCGTGGCGCACCAGCGCGCTTAGCTGCGCCTTGCCCTCCTGCACCGCCTCCTTCAGCCGGGATAGCTCCCGCTCGGCGTCTGCCGCCTGCTCCGGGTAGTCGAACTGCGGGGCGCGCATGACGAACACCGGGGCAATCGCAAGCCCCGGGGAGGCGGCTACACCGGTATGCGGCGTGTCGGCCTCGAGGGCCATAACCGGTTGTTCTTCATGCTCGGCGGGGGCGGGCGGCTCGAAACCGCCGTCGAACGGCGCGACTTTTTCGCCAAGCCCGCCTTCGATGGCCTGGGCCAGCGCTTCGAGCGCCTGCTCGGCGCCTTCACCTTCGCCGGAGAGCGTCAGCCACTGCCCGCGCCGGGCGCCCAGGCCAATCACCTTGGTCAAGCTCGCCGCGGAGACGCTGGTCGGGCTGCCTTCTTCCAGGCGCACGTTGATCGCCACGCTCTGGGCACGGGCCACCTGCACCAGCTGCTTGGCCGGGCGGGCATGCAGGCCGTGGGGGTTGAGCACGCGCACGCGCCGGGTCGGGGTGGCGGCGTTTTCACCGGCGAGTAGTGCCAGCGCCTTGGCGGTGTCGGCGTCGGCAAGGGTTTGGCTCGCTACGTTCTCGAGCAGCGCATCGACTTGCTTTAAAAGCGGCAGGTGGTAGTCGCCCTGTGCGGCCAAACAGAAAAGCGCCTGCACCGGGTGGCCCGCTTCCTCGAGCGCGGTATCCGCCGGGGTGGCCAGCGCCAGCGCAGGCGTGAGCGCCCCGCCCGAATGGCTAACGAGCCAGTAGCCATCGCCCAGCCATACCGGGGCCTGGTCGGCCACGGCGGCGATGAAGGTGTTATCCACGCAGCCGCTTTGATAGAGCCTGGCCGCCGCGGCCAGCGCCAGTTCCTGGGCGCTTTGTGCGGGAAACTTCAGGCACAGCGTCTCTTTACCCAACCGCGGTGCCGGGACCTCTTTGGCCAGCAGGCGGGCGACGTCCTCGGTGGAGGTCGCCTTGGCCAGCGCCTCGGCCACGCCATCCCGGTCCAGCACATGGGTGAGCTGGCGCAAAATATCCAGGTGCTCGTCGTTTTGCGCGGCGATGGTCACCAGGACGTGAACACGGTTGCCGTCATGCCACTCGACCCCTTCCGGGAACTGCAGCACGCGCACGCCGGTTTGCTGAACGTGCTGACGACTTTGCGGCGTGCCGTGGGGAATGGCGATGGCGTTGCCCAGATACGTGGACGACTGGGCTTCACGAGCGTGCAGCCCGTCACGGTACTCCGGTGCGGTCAGCCCCGCTTCGTTCAGCGCGCCGGCGGCGGCGTCCAGCGCGGTTTGCCAGCTATCCGCCCGGCAACCCAGCAGGATATCGTCAGGGCCAAGTGTGAGCATGCAGTTCTCCTGTAAAGCGCGTCCGGCGTGAACTCGAAAGCGGCGCGAAGGCGGGGTCACAACGCGCATTAAAATCGTGAAACCCTTGGTGATGCTATGCTGAAACGATTCACCTCAGGGCACAAGGGGTGTGTTTGTAGACGTTGGTAGGGGCTTAGTCAAGGCGCTGGTACACTAAAGCGCTCAATGTGAGGACATGACATGACACTTGCCGATATCGCCCGGCTCGCCGGCGTCTCGCGAACCACGGCCAGCTACGTGATCAACGGCCAGGCGGAAAAGCGCCGTATTAGCGCCGCGACCATCGAAAAAGTAATGAGCGTGGTACGGGCGCACCGCTATCACGTCGACCCCCAGGCGGCGGCGCTGCGCCGTGGCGCCAGCCGGCTGATCGGGCTGATCGTGCCGGACCTGGAGAACGTAAGCTACGCGCGTCTTGCCAAGCGCCTGGAGCGGGGCGCCCGGGAGAAGGGGTATCAGCTTTTGGTGGCAAGCTCCGACGACAACGCCGAAAGCGAATGCGCGCTGGCGTTGGCGCTGCGTGCCCAGCGCTGCGAGGTGCTGATTACCGCGAGCTGTTTGAGTCAAAGCGACCCGTTCTATACCGAGCTTGCCAACGAGGGCGTTCGTATCGTGGGGGTCGACCGGGGGCTTTCCCCCACGCGCTTTGCAAGCGTGGTGAGCGATGACTTCGCGGCGGCGCAGGCGCTGACGCAATCGGTGATTGGCACCGCTACGCGGCGCCTTGTCTGGATCGATGCGATGCCCGCGCTTTCGATCAGCCGCGACCGCCGGGCCGGGTTCGAAACCGCCTTGCACGAGCGCGGGGTAGAAGGGCGAACGCTTTGTGCCAACCGCTACGAGCGCAGCGAGGGCGCCCGGCTAATGGCCGAGCTCGAAAGCGAGATGGGCGAAGTGGATGCCATCGTCACCGCCTCCTACACGCTGATGGAAGGGGTGTTCGATCACTTTCTCGGCCGCGGGGGGCTTCCGCACGCGCTCAAACTGGCCACCTTTGGCGATCACCGGCTTTTGGACTTTTTGCCCCAGCCGATCAACACCGTCTCTCAGGATTACGAGGGTATGGCGCAGTGCACGCTTGCCTGCGCGCTGGAGGCCATCGAAGGCCGCGTCCAACCCGGCCAAAAAGTGGTGGCGCGCCAGCTGCGCGTCCGCGAGGGCCAATACGCAAGCGCCTAAAACGCCCGGCACTGTTGGTAGCGCCAGGGCGCTCTAGGGCGTGCGGGCCTCGGCCCAGGCCTGGGCATCCGGGATGTTCATGACGTATTCCGCGTCGATATAGTGCGACGAGAGCATGAAATCCGCGCTGGCTGCGTTGCAGGCCACCGGCACGTTCCAAAGCGCGGCCAAACGCAGCAGCGCTTTGACATCCGGGTCGTGGGGCTGGGGCGCGAAGGGGTCCCAAAAAAAGATCAGAATATCCAGGCGCTGCTCGGCGATGCGCGCGCCAATCTGCTGATCGCCCCCGAGCGGCCCACTCATCAATCCTTCGACCTCGAGCCCCAGTGCGCTCTTTAGCCGACCGGCGGTGGTGCCGGTGCCAAGTAACGTATGCGCGCCAAGCGTTTGTTGCCAGCGCGCCGCCCACTCCAAAAGCTCGCTTTTTTTGCCGTCGTGAGCAATCAGCGCGATCCGCTTTTTGTTAGCAAGCGTCCGCGTGGTCTGGCGGGGTGGGCGGGCATCGTTCATGGCGTGTTCTCTTGTTATGGCTTATCGATAGCGCCTTGCGGGCGCACGGGCTCGTTTATTCGGCGTCCACCGCCAACACTTTCAGGGTATTGGTGCCGCCGTGGGCGTTCATGTGATCGCCCCGAGTGAGAATGACATGTTCCCCCGGGCCCGCCAATCCGTGCGCCTTGAGAAGTTCGACGGCTTTCTGATTGACCTCGGTGGCGGCCATGTCGGTGGTATCGAAGGGAATCGAGACCACGCCGCGGTAAAGCGCCATGCGCCGTTGGGCGATCGGGCTATGGGCAAGCCCCACGATCGGAAGCCCCGATCGAATGCGCGAGGCGATCAAGGGGGTATAGCCGGTAGCGGTCATGCAGGCGATGGCGCGCACGCCGGTCAAGTGGTTGGCGGCGTACATCGCCGACAGCGCTATGGTTTCGTCGATACGCTCGAACCCTTCGTGAATCCGGTGGCCCGAGGACTGCGCGATCCGTTCGCGCTCGGCGCCCAGGCAGACCCGGTCCATGGCTTCGATGGTTTCCACCGGGTAGTCGCCAGCGGCGGTTTCTGCCGAGAGCATCACCGCGTCGGTGGCGTCCAGTACCGCGTTGGCCACGTCGAACACCTCGGCCCTTGTGGGCAAGGGCGATTCGATCATCGACTCCATCATCTGGGTGGCGGTGATCACTGCCCGGTTGTGCGAGCGGGCATGCTTGATGATGCGCTTTTGCGTACCGATCAATGCTTCGTCGCCGATCTCCACGCCCAAATCGCCCCGGGCGACCATGACCGCCTCACTGGCGTCGATGATACCGTCGAGGGTTTCATCGGTGGCGACCGCCTCGGCGCGTTCGAGCTTGGCGACCAGGCCGATCTCCTTACCTGCCTCGCCCAGAAGCTTGCGGGCTTCCTGCATGTCCGCGGCGCTTCGCGGAAACGACACCGCCAGGTAGTCCACGCCGATCTCGACCGCGGTCTTGAGATCTTCCCGGTCCTTGTCGGTCAGCGCCGGGGCGGAGAGCCCGCCGCCCTGTTTGTTGATGCCCTTGTTGTTGGAGAGCTTGCCGCCCACGTGTACTTTGGTGTGTACCTCTTGGCCTTGAATGCCGGTCACGTCGAGCACCACGCGGCCATCGTCGAGCAGTAACCGATCACCGGGGGCGACGTCGTCGATCAGTGCCTTGTAATCACAGCCCACCCGCTCGGCGCTGCCGCTCTGGCTATCCAGCGCCATGTCCAGAATGAACGCGTCACCAACCTTTAGGTTCACCGGGCCGTCGGCGAAGCGGGCGATGCGAATCTTCGGGCCCTGCAAATCGCCAAGCGCGGCAACGCTGCGGTTCAGGCGTGCGGCGATCTCGCGTACCGCCTCTAAACGGCGCTGGTGATCCTCTTTGGAGCCGTGGGAGAAGTTGAGCCGCACCACATCGACTCCCGCCTCGAGCATCTTTTCGAGCACCCCAGGGCGGTCGCTGGCCGGTCCCAGCGTTGCCACGATTTTGGTGCGGCGTAGGGGCGTGTAGGACACATTGCTGCTCATGGAGCGTCTCCTTTATCGACTAAATAGCATTGCGGTTGGCAAACGGGTGTCGGACCACAATTAATGATTGGACCAAGATAGCGTTTTTATAGTAATTTTACTACATATTAGGCTTAACGCCGCTTGAAAGCGCTATAACTGGCCTTTAATTGATTTAAATACGTTTTTTTACCTCTTTTTTGTAATTTTTTTACTGATTTTCTGTTTTTGTAACACGTTTTGTAATAGCGTTTGACGACAGTTAGCAACGACTTCACTACCAGCCAAACGAGGTGCCCTGTGAGCATTAAGATTGCGATTAATGGCTTTGGCCGCATCGGCCGTAACGTACTGCGCGCGCTTTATGAAAACGGCTACCGCGACCGCTTCGAAGTCGTGGCCATCAACGACCTGGGTGAAGCGTCACTCAACGCCCACCTGCTGCGCCACGACACGGTTCACGGCCACTTTCCCTTCGCCGTCGAACACGACGACGAGAGTATTACCGTGGACGGCGACCGCATTGCGATCTCCTCCGAGCGCGACCCGGCAAACCTTCCCTGGAAAGCGCTGGGCGTCGACCTGGTCATGGAGTGCACGGGCCTTTTCTCCAAGCGCGACGCCGCCGCCAAGCACATCGAAGCCGGCGCTGGGCGCGTGTTGATCTCCGCGCCGAGCCCGGACGCGGATGCCACGATCGTGTTTGGGGTGAACGACGATATCCTGACCGCCGAGCACAAGGTGGTCTCCAACGCCTCTTGCACCACCAACTGCTTGGCGCCGGTGGCCAAGGCGTTGAACGACGCCGTCGGTATCGAAAACGGCCTGATGACCACCGTTCACGCCTACACCAACGACCAGAATCTATCGGATGTGTACCACTCGGACCCCTACCGGGCGCGCAGTGCCACGCACTCCATGATTCCGACCAAAACCGGGGCCGCCGCCGCCGTGGGTCTGGTGCTGCCCGAGCTCGACGGCAAGTTCGACGGCCTGGCCGTGCGCGTGCCGGTGATCAACGTATCCCTGGTGGATCTGACCTTCACCGCCTCGCGCGATACCACCAAGAAAGAGATCAACGAAGCGGTGCAAAAAGCCGCGGCGAATTCCAAAGTGCTGGCCGTCAACGAGCAGCCGCTGGTCTCGATCGACTTCAACCACGATGCGAACTCCTCGACCTTTGACGCCAACCACACGCGTGTCAACGGCCGCTTGGTCAAGATCATGGCCTGGTACGATAACGAGTGGGGCTTCTCCAACCGTATGCTGGACACCGCACTCGCCATGCAAAAAGCCGCGCAGTAACGCTTAAGCGCAAGGCCGGTGCTGTAAAAGTGGCCGGTGTTGTAAAAAAGGGCGGGGCGCCATTGGCGCCTCGCCCTTTTTTCGTTCATGCACAACCGGGTTCGCCTGAGCGCGGGATGCTGGTTAAAGCGTGATCCGGTAGCGTGCAAAGCCGTTGTCGCCATCCCCCGCGGGTTCGATTTGCGTGGTCTGCGCCACGTCGGCCAGGTAGTGCTCTGCCCCGGGGCCGGTTTCGAACAGCGCCGTGGTGCCGGGCATCGGTTTGAATGCCCAGTTGAAGTCCGCCGCCGGGTCGACCGTTCCCTGCTCGACGATATAGCGCACGATGATGTCGCGGTTGGTGTCCGGGCCCACGAAAATGACCGCCTCCGAGTCGATACCCGGGAAGTTACCGCCACCCCCGGCCCGGTAGTTGTTGGTGGCCACGACGAACATTTGCGCCGGGTCGATCGGCGCGCCTTCGAACTCCAGGTCGACGATGCGGTGGGCCTCGGGGTGGGCAAGCTCGCCTTCTGCGGTGTAGCGGGCAGGCTGTGCCAGGTCGATGCGATAATTCACGCCGTCGATCACATCGAAGTTGTACGACGGGAAGCGCGTATCGAGAAGCGGCGCGTCCTCGGCGCCTTCATTGACCTGATGGAACATGCCCGCCGACATCTCGAGCCACTCGCGCACCTGGGCGCCGCTGACCGCCACGGCGCGAATGGTGTTGGGGTAAAGATATAAATCCGCCACGTGCTTGATGGCGATGTCCCCCGCCGGCACGTCGGTGTAGTAGTCGGGGCCGCCTCGGCCGCCGGTTTTGAAGGGGGCGGCGGCGGAAAGCACCGGCAGCCCCGCGTACTCGCCGCCCTTGAGCATCTCTTCGATGTACCAGATCTGGGCATTGGCGACGAGCTGCACCGAGGGGTCGTCGGCGACCAGCGCAAAGTAGGAGTGTAGCGGGGCCGCGCTGCGCCCGACCGGCGTGCGTACGTAGTCGAGGGTGGCCTGGTGGTCGTCGCTCACCGCGCTAGTCACTGCTGCGCTTGAGGCCACGTTAGGTATCACGTCGCGGTCTTCGTCGCGGTGATAGATCGGGCGCGCCTCAGTGGTGAAGTCGACGATTCGCCAGCGCCCGCCGTCGCGTTCGAGCAGTAAATCGATCAGCCCCATGTGCGAACCCCAAAACCCCGCCATGACCGCCGGCTTGCCCATCAGCGTTCCCCGCGCCGGGTCGACCCCGGCGATGCCCTCGAAATCATTGGGGCCGGGAAAGACCAGATGCTGATGGCCGGTGAAAAGGGCATCGATACCGTCGACCCCGGCAAGATACAGCGCAGCGTTCTCCATCCGCTCGGTTTGGCCCGCGCCTTCGATGCCGGAGTGGGCGAGTGCCACGATAATGTCCGCACCTTCCTCTTTCATTACCGGCACCCAGGCCCGGGCCGCCTCGACGATGTCGCGGGTATTGGCGCGACCTTCGAGGTGCTTTTCGTCCCACGTCATGACCTGGGGCGGCACGAAGCCAATGAAGCCGACCTTGACGCTGCTGCTTTGGCCGGCGCCATCGGTGATCGTTTTCTCCTTGATCAGGTAGGGGCGCAGGAAAAGATCGTCGTTGCGCGGGTTGGCCGCCAGCGCGCCCTTGGTCAGGTTGGCGCAAACAAAAGGAAAGTTGGCGCCGTTCAACACCTTGAACATGAAGTCCAGGCCGTAGTTGAACTCGTGATTGCCCAGGGTTGCGATGTCGTAGCCCAACACGTTCATCGCGTTGATGACCGGGTGGCGGTCGCCTTCGCGCATGCCGCGCTCATAGGCGATGTAGTCGCCCATCGGGTTGCCCTGAAGAAAGTCGCCGTTATCGATCAGCATCGCATTGGTGGACTCCGCCCGCACCGCGTCGATGAGCGACGCGGTGCGGGCCAGGCCCATGGTGTCGTTGGGCCGGTCGGCGTAGTAATCATAAGGCAGCACGTTGACGTGGATGTCGGTGGTTTCCATCAGCCGAAGGTGTGCCTGGCGGGGCGAGGCGTGCGCTGCAAAGGGGTGTAGCAGGATCAGCGACGACGACGCGGCCAAACCGCCCAGAAACGTACGGCGCGAAAGGGCATTAAGGTCGATACTCGAAGGCATACAGGGCTCCCAAGGCAGAGTGAGTAGTAGTGGCCGCCTTTATCCTACGGCGTTGATATGACATCTGTTGGACGGCGATAGGGCTTTTAACGATTAAGACGCTGTTTTGACTATAAAAGAGAACACGACAAGAGGGGTAGAGCGGGGTGCGCTAAAATTTTTTTCAAAAAAAGTGCATCCAAAACGAAGGCTCGCGTGTATCCCCTATACAGCCGCAAAGAACGAGGCGGTTGATAATAACCTTTAAGGAGACTGAAATGAGTATTCAACATCTAACGCGTGCTACTTTAGCTACTGCCCTGATTGCATCCTTCAGTCACGCTGCTCTGGCGGATACGCCAGAGGACGTCCAGGTACCGGACGGCCACACCGTTGCGCTCGAAACCGTCGGTGTAGGCGCGATCAAATACATGTGTGAAACCAACGATTCCGGCGACGTCGAGTGGGTATTCAAGGGCCCGAGTGCGGCGCTCAACGACGGCGAAGGCGCCCAGGTCGGCAGCTACTACGGCCCGCCCGCCACTTGGGAGGCGATGGACGGCTCCAAAGTGACCGGTACCCAGCTTGCTACCGCCGATAACGGCGATGACAACATTCCGCTTCAGCTGGTCGAAGCCAACCCGGCTGAAGGCGAAGGCGCCATGACCGACGTAAGCTACATTCAGCGTCTGAACACCGAAGGCGGTGTAGCGCCGGATATGGCCTGCGATAGCGACCACGAAGGCGCCACGGCCATCGTCACTTATCAGGCCGACTACATCTTCTGGACCGCCGAATAAGTCCAACCCTGCCCGTTATCGGGGCAGGGATTTCTTTGCCTCATTAAAATTAAGGGCTCGTTTCGCGGGCCCTTACTCGTTATGCTCTATCTCAGCGCACAAGGGAATGAACCGGCGCGTTTCGAGGGAGCAAAAGTGTGGCTGAAAAAAACCATGAATTCGACTATGCCGACACGTTAGTGCGCTGCGCCCGCGGTGAGCACGACGCACTTCATTCGCTATACCGTGAGGAAGGGCCGCGCATTCTTGGCGTGGTGTATCGAATCGTCAAGGACCGGGGCATGGCGGAAGATATCGTGCATGACGCTTTTTTGAATATCTGGCAGCGCGCCGCTACCTTCGACCCCGAAAAAGGCACCGCCCGCACCTGGATTTTCAGCATTGCCCGCCATCTGGCACTCAACGCCATTCGTCAGCGCGAAAGAGTGACGGACGACGCTTTCGATGCGGACAGTGTTGAGCAAGAGGATACCCGACGCCCGGAAGGCCAGACCCTGGACGCCTTCGACTGGCAAACCGGCCAGCGAATGGACGAATGTTTAAAGGAGCTTGAAGCCGAACGTCGCAACTGCGTGCTTCAAGCCTATGTCGATGGCTTGAGCCATGCAGAAATCGCCGCACATACGGGCGCGCCGCTGGGCACCGTCAAAGCCTGGATCAAGCGAAGCCTGGTGCGCCTACGGGAGTGTCTGGCATGACAGCGCCCAACGACCAGGATGACAAGCAGGCGGTGGCGGGCGAGTACGTTCTGGGCACGCTCTCGTTTGACGAGCGCCAGGCGTTCGAAGCACGCCTTGAAAACGACCCTGAACTGCAGCAAATCGTGCGCGACTGGGAGGAGCGCTTCTTCCCCTACAACGCGCTCACCGAGGCGCTAACCCCCAGCGAATTGCTATGGCCGCGCATTCAGCGAAGCCTGAATGCGCGCCGCGAGGCGTCTACTAACGCGGCGAAAGCGCGACCGGGGCTCTGGCAGCGTGTGGCGCTTTGGCGCGCTGCAACGGGGGCGGGGGTTGCCGCGGCGGTATTAATGGCGGCGCTTCTGCTGTTAAAGCCCTCAGCCCCAACCACGCCAGAGTACATGGTGGTACTGCTCGCCCCGCAGAATCAATCCGCCGGCTGGGTGGTGCAGGCCGCCAACCGGCGCCAGATCGAGCTGATCCCGCTGGGCGCTTTCGAGGTGCCCGAAGGCAAGGCGCTGGAGTTTTGGACCAAGGCCGACGACTGGCAGGCGCCGGTGTCGCTTGGCCTGGTCGAACCCGGCGAGCCGATACGCCTGGACCTGGACCAGTTGCCTCCGCTCGAGGACAATCAGCTTTTCGAGCTGACCATGGAAGACGCCACCGGCTCGCCCACGGGGCTACCTACCGGGCCCATCGAGTACATCGGTCGCGCGGTGGAAATCTAGCGCAGTCACTGTCGGCCAACGCCTAGAAAAAGCTCAAGCCGACCTGGAACATCCGCTCGACGTCACGGATCCGGCGCTTGTCGATCACGAACAAAATCACGTGATCGCCGCTTTCCACCACCGCGTCACCGTGGGCGATGATGACCTCCTTGCCGCGCACCATCGCGCCGATGGTGGTGCCCTCGGGCAGGTCGATATCGCGCACCGCCCGGCCCACCACTTTGGAAGACTGCTTGTCGCCGTGGGCGATCGCCTCGATCGCCTCCGCCGCACCCCGGCGCAGGGAGTGCACGTTGACGATGTCGCCCCGGCGCACGTGGGTCAAAAGGCTCCCGATGGTCGCCTGCTGCGGCGAGATCGCGATGTCGATCTCGCCGCCCTGGACCAGATCCACGTAGGCGGCGTTGTTGATCAGCGTGAGCACCTTCCTGGCACCCATACGCTTGGCCAAAAGCGACGACATGATGTTGACCTCGTCGTCGTTGGTCAACGCGCAAAATATATCGCAATCCTCGATGTTCTCCTCTTCCAAAAGCCGCTTGCTGGTGGCGCTGCCGTGCAGTACTACGGTGCGATCCAACCGCTCCGACAGGTTCGTACAGCGTTCGAGACTGTGCTCGATGATCTTGACCTGGTGGCTATGCTCCAGGTGCTCGGCCAGGCGCTCGCCGATGTTGCCGCCGCCGGCGATGACGACCCGGCGAGAGCCGCGCTCGACCCGCCTGAGCTCGCTCATCACCGCGCGAATGTCGCGCCGGGCGGCGAGGAAGAACACCTCGTCGTCGGCCTCGATGATCGTATCGCCCCGCGGGATGATCGGCCGGTTGCGCCGGTAGATCGCCGCCACGCGGGTATCCACGTTGGGCATATGGCGACCCAAAAACGCCAGGTCCTGGCCCACCAGCGGCCCGCCGTGAAACGCCCGCACCGCCACCAGTTGCAAAAGCCCGCCGGCGAACTCCAGCACCTGAAGGGCGCCGGGGTGTTCGATCAAGCGGCGCACGTGGTCGGTGACCACCTGTTCGGGGCTGATCAAGACGTCGATGGGGATGGCTTCGTGGGCGAATAGCCCCTTGCGGGTCAGATAGGGCGTGGCGCGTACCCGGGCGATCTTGGTCGGCGTACGAAAAAGCGTATGCGCGACCTGGCAGGCGATCATGTTGACTTCGTCGGAGTTGGTCACCGCGATCAGCATGTCCGCGTCTTCGCAGCCCGCCTGGCGCAGCACGATGGGGTAGGAGCCGGCGCCGGTAACGGTGCGAATATCGAGCCTGGTGTGTAGTTCCCTGAGCTTGGCCGCGTCCGTATCGACCACGGTGATATCGTTCTCTTCGCGGGCGAGGTGTTCGGCCAGCGTGCCGCCGACCTGGCCGGCGCCAAGAATGATGATTTTCATGAGTGTCTCTCCTCGAGGGCGGGCTCGCCGCATAGCCGATAGCCTATGCCGGGTTCGGTTTGCAGCAGGTAAGGCGTTTGCGGGTTGTCGCCGAGCTTTTGGCGCAGCCGGCTGATGACGATGCGCAGGTAGTGGGTGTCGTGCTGGTGAGTAGCGCCCCAGACCTGGCGCAGCAGCGTGGTTTGGGTCACCACGCGCCCAGGCTGGCCTACCAGCAGCGCCAGTACCGCAAACTCCTTACGCGTGAGCGACACCGCCTGCCCGTCCAGGGTTATTTGGTGGCCGGCGATATCGATACACAGCGCGCCGTGTCGATACACCGTGGTGGCGACGCTCGAAGCGGGCCGGCGCAGCAGCGCGCGAATCCTCGCCAGCAGCTCCTCGATGCCGAAGGGCTTGGTGACGTAGTCGTTGGCGCCGTTATCCAGGGCGCGCACTTTTTCGGCCTCGTGGCCCCGCGCCGACACGACGATGACCGCCACGTCACTGTGGCGACGAATCGTGCTCAGCACCTGCTGGCCGTCCATATCCGGAAGGCCAAGATCGAGCAGTATCAGATCGATCTTGGTGGACACGCTCAAGGCGGTGAGCACGGCGTCGATCGCCTGGGCGCCGGTGGCCGCTTCGCTCACGCTAAACTCCTGGGAGCTCAGGCTGATGCGCAGAAACTGACGAATCCCGCGCTCGTCGTCCACGATCAGCACGTGTTTAGGGTCATTCATCGTGAGGCGCCGGTTTAAAAGAGTGAAGCGGCAGCGAGATGACCATGCGCGTCCCCGTGTGGTGAGGGGCACTCTGCGCGTACACCTGGCCGCCGTGGGCGCCTACCATGCCCTTACAAATCGCAAGCCCCAGGCCGCTGCCGTGCAGGCTGCAGTCGCCGCCGGTGTAGAACATGTCGAACACTCGCTCGCGCATCGCCGGTGCAATCCCCGGCCCCTGGTCGGTAATCGCGATGGTCAGCGTCTTTCGATCGCGGCTCGGCGCGGCGCTTATCCAGATCTCGCCACCGGCCGGCGAGAAGCGCGCGGCGTTTTCCAGCACGTTGATCAGCGCCTGCTCGATCAGCGCCGGATGGACATACAAAAGCGGCAGGCTTCCCGCTTGCCACTGCTGGGTGAGCGTTAAATCGCTCAGCGCGGCGGTCAGGCGCTTGCGCGCCGAGGTGATCAGGTCATCGAGTGATACCCAGTCGCGCTCGATCTTGAGTTCACCGTGGCCAAGCCGGGTCATGTCCAACAGGTTTTGAATGTAGCGCTCCAGCCGCTCGCTTTCGCCCAGCACGCTATCGAGCAGTGTTTGGCGGTCGGCGGGACTTAGCTGGGCGTCCAGCGAGCGCAGCGAGCTGGCGGCGCCGATAATCGAGGCAAGCGGGGTGCGCAGGTCGTGAGATACCGACGCCAGCAGTGCCGAGCGCATCCGCTCCTGGTCTTCCGCCAGACGCGATGCGTTAAGCGCCAGCATACGTTGTCGGCTTTTACCCGCCACGTTGCCGACCACCAGGGCGATCAGTAGAAAAAAGCACAGCGTTAAAAACTGTTCGCGCTCGGCGACCAGCAGCGAAAAGCGCGGCAAGGTGAAAAAGAAGTTAAAGGTGATAAAGCCGATCAGCGCGCTGATCAGCGCAGCGTAGCTGCTGGCGAGTACCGCGCAGACAAGCACCGCGGTGAGAAACACCAGCGACAGGTTGGCAAGCGCAAGCCAGGTATAAAGTGCCCAGCTCGAAAGCATGGCAAAGGCGTTGCTTAACAGCACGCAGCCCATCTCGCGGCGGTTGGGTAAGCGCAGGCTGGATAGCATGGAGCGGCTTTTGATCATCAACGTCGCCAAAACATCGGGGTGAACAGTACGATCACGGTAAGAATTTCCAGCCGCCCCAGCAGCATGCCGATACACAAAAGCCATTTGGCCGCATCCGGCAGGGTGTAGAAGTTGCCCGCCGGGCCAATCACATCGCCAAGGCCCGGGCCTACGTTGGCCACCGCCGTGGCCGCCCCGGTAATGGATGTGACCAAATCAAGGCCGAGGGCGGAAAGCAACAGCGCGAGCGTGGCAATGGTGATCAAAAAGAAAAACGAGAATGCCACCACACTTCGCGAAATCTCGCTGGTTACCGGCTGCTGATTATAGCGCGTGGTGAATACACCGTTGGCGTGAATCAGGTACCTGAGCTGGTTACGCAGCATCATCAGCGCGATCTGAAACCGAAACATTTTCATCCCTCCGCTGGTCGAGCCGCTGCAGCCGCCCATGAAGGTCAGGTAGAAAAACGCCGTGACGGGCAGGCTGCCCCAAAGCGTGTAATCGTCCGAGGCGTAGCCGGTGGTGGTCACCACCGAGATCACATTGAACGTAACGTGGGTGAGCGAGGCAAACCAGGGGTCGCCGTGAAGCGTGCGCCAAAGGCTTAAAAGTACGATGGTCGCCAGCAGTAGCTTCAAGAGACCGCGCACCTGACGGTCGTGCCAAAGCGCGCCAGGCGCGCCGCTTAAAAAACGAATATACAGCACGAAGGGCAACGCGCCACACAGCATGAAAAAACTTGCCAGCCACAAAAGCCAGGGCATTTGCGCGTAGGCGCCGAAGGAGGCATCCGAGTTGGCAAAGCCGCCGGTGGCAAGCGAGGTCATGGCGTGAACGACGGCGTCGATGGGGGGCATGCCTGCGAACCAGTAGCTCGTCATGGCCAGAAATGTCAGGCCCACGTAAATGCCAAGCGTAGCCTTGGCGATGCCGCCGGTGCGCGGCATGACCTTCTCCGACCAGTCCGAGGACTCGGTATGAAAAAGGCGCATGCCGCCGACTTTCAAAAAGGGCAGAATCGCGATGCCCATGACGATGATGCCAATGCCGCCCAGCCACTGCATGAGGCCGCGCCAAAGCTTGAGGCCATCGGATAAGTGCTCGATGCCCACCATGACCGTGGAGCCGGTGGTGGTAATCGCCGAGACCGACTCGAAGATAGCGTTGGTCACGCTCATTTGCGGGGCGCCCAATATGAGCGGAAGGCTTGCAAAGGCGCTCACGCTTACCCAGCTGGCCACGGTTAGCACAAACATCTGCCAGGGTTTAAGCTCGATAGGGATGCCCCGGGTGGCCGCCAGGCCAAGGCCCGCGGGTAGGGTGACGAGCAGCACCGCCAGCAGGAAGGCCTGGGCGTCCGGGTCATTTTCCCAAAGCAGTACGCAAAGCGGCAGCAGCATGAACAGCGCCAAAATCATCCAGATCACCGCGAGAATTCTGATGACCGGCCCCCATTGGCGGCTAACGTCGCGCTGCTTCAATACGCTTATCGTGGCAGGGAGCATGGTCGTCTCGTCTTGTGGTGCAGGATGCGCTTATCTCATCATGGGCTGGTATAAAAAATCCGTAAAAAGTCGTGGTTCTTTTTTATACTGAGCGTTGCCATACGGTGCCACGCGCGGTATTCAGGGGTGGCGGGTAAAAAATTTTCGTTAGGTAGTAAAATTACATAATTTATTGCGTATCATGGCCGCCATCGGATAGATTTTAGGTAATTCAACAACGTTGAGCGGCCTCTGGATCAAGGAGTCACGATGAGCCAGCCCCAATCCCCTTTAGGCGATCCGAACCATGCGATCGACCTGGCGCTTTTTGGTGCGCTGGGAGACCTTGCCACGCGCAAGCTCTTTTTAGCCCTTTATCATCTGGACCGCGAAGGGCTGATGCCCGAGGCCACGCGTATTCTGGGGCTTGCCCGGCAAGAGCACGACACCGACGGCTTTCGCGAGCTGGTTTTGGAGGCGCTTCAAAAACGTCTCAAGGACGACGAGCAGGACCCGCAAAGCCTCGAGCGCTTTCTGAACCGGCTCGAATACCTGCAGCTCGATTTTAAAAGCGTGGAAGGTTATAGCGCGATCAAGGCCTGGCGCGAAGGCGCGAACCGCCCCATGGTGGTGTATCTCTCCGTGGCGGCGCGTATCTATGGCGATATCTGCCATAACCTTTCAGAGAGCGAAAGTCTCGACGACGACACCCGCGTGGTGGTGGAAAAGCCCATCGGCTACGACCTGGCGTCCTCCAAAGAGGTCAACGATGCTATCGGCGCGGTGTTCCCGGAAGAGCGCGTCTACCGTATCGATCACTACCTGGGTAAGGAGACGGTGCAGAACCTGATTGCGCTGCGCTTTGCCAATCCGCTGTTCGGCACCCAGTGGAATCAAAACCACATTTCGCATGTGGAGATCACCGTGGCCGAAAAGGTCGGCATCGAAGGGCGCTGGGGCTACTTCGACGACGCCGGCCAGCTCCGCGACATGGTGCAAAACCACCTGCTCCAGCTTTTATGTCTGATCGCCATGGACCCGCCGTCGAATCTGGACGCCGACGCCATCCGCGATGAAAAAGTGAAAGTGCTCAAGGCGCTCAAACCCTTCACCGGCGAGGCGCTGGGGCGCGACGTGGTACGCGGGCAATATATCAGCGGCACCAGCGACGGCCAGTCGGTGCCGGGCTACCTGGACGAAGAGGGCGCCAACACCGACAGCCACACCGAAACCTTCGTGGCCATGAAAACCGAAGTGAGCAACTGGCGCTGGGCCGGCGTGCCGTTCTACCTGCGCACCGGCAAACGCATGCCGGAGAAGCTCTCGCAAATCGTCATTCACTTTCGCCAGCAGCCGCACTACATTTTCGACCCGGACCAGCGCGACATCGCCTCCAACAAGCTGATCATTCGCCTGCAGCCGGAAGAGGGCATCGCGCTACAAGTGCTGACCAAGGACAGCGGCCTGGATAAAGGCATGCGCCTGCGCCAGGGCCCGCTGCACCTGGATTTCAACAGCGCCTTTCCGAAGTCGCGTATTCCGGATGCCTACGAGCGGCTGCTGCTGGAAGTCATGAAAGGTCAGCAGTATCTGTTCGTGCGCCGGGATGAAGTCGAGTTCGCCTGGCGCTGGTGTGACCAGCTGATCGACGGCTGGAAAACCCGCGAAACGCCGCCCCGGCGCTACCCCGCTGGTTCCTGGGGGCCGGTGGCATCCATTGCCATGATTACCCAGGATGGCCGCAGCTGGTACGAGGACTACTAGGATGAGCAACGTACGCAACGCCTTGGCCGAGCAACTGGCCGAAGCGGTTTTTCAGGCGCTCGAAAGCGACCTGGTCCAGCAGGAAAAGGTGCTGCTGGTGGTATCCGGCGGCTCCACCCCGGTGCCTTTCTTCAAAGCACTGGCGGCCAAACCGCTGCCCTGGCAGCGCGTACAGGTGACGCTTGCCGACGAGCGCTGGGTTGACGCCCAAAGCAGTGACAGCAACGCCAAACTCGTGCGCGAAAACCTGCTGGTGGGTGAGGCGGCCAACGCCGACTTCATCCCCTTGACCGCTAGCGCCGAGACGCCGGAGCAGGGCGTGGAAGACGTCGCGCGGCGTACTGAAGCGCTTGCCTGGCCGGCAAGCGTGGTCATTCTGGGAATGGGCAGCGACGGCCACACCGCCTCGCTTTTCCCCGATAGCCCGGAGCTTGGTCTGGCGCTTGCCACCGACGAGGCACTGGTGGCCGTGCGCACGCCAAGCCAGCCCCAGCCGCGCATCACGTTCAGCGCGAACCGCCTGCACCAGGCGCGCCGCCACTTTCTGCATATTACCGGCGATGACAAGCGCGCCGTACTCGGCAGCGCCTTGGGCGGCGACGACGTTCGTACGCTCCCTATCCGCGCCTTCTTGAGCTGCCCCCTGGCCATTTACTGGGCCCCTTAGGGTTTTACTTAAGCGCCACCCATCAGTTACCTGGAGAAACACCACAATGACGATCGATAAACAGCTCCCCTCCAGCCGCACCGCAGAACTCGACAGTATTTGCTTGAAAGCCGAAGTCATACCGGTCATCACCATCGACCGGCTGGAAGACGCCGTACCCATGGGCCGCGCGCTGATCGAAGGCGGTATCAACGTGCTGGAAGTGACGCTACGCACCGACTGCGCGCTGGAGGCCATCAAGCGCATGAAGAAAGAGCTGACCGGCGCCAGCATCGGCGTGGGTACCGTGCTCACCCCCGCCCAGTACCGCCAGGCCGAAGAGGTCGGCGCGGATTTCGTGGTCACGCCCGGCACGACCGAGGCGCTCTACCGCTATGGCGTCGAAAGCCCGGTGCCCATGCTGCCCGGCGTTTCCACCGTGTCCGAACTAATGACCGGCTGGCAGTACGGCTACCGGCGCTTCAAGTTCTTCCCCGCGGAATCCAGCGGCGGCTCCAAAGCGATCAAGGCGATTGGTGGGCCGCTGGGGGATGCACGTTTCTGCCCGACCGGCGGCATCACCCTGGATAACGCAGACGAGTATTTGAAGCTGCCCAACGTCATGTGCGTGGGCGGCAGCTGGCTTACGCCCAAGGCCATGGTCGACGCCGAAGATTGGGACGGCATCAAAAAGCTCGCCCAGGAAGCCGCGGAGCGCTTCCACCACTAAGCGTTCGCCATTTAAAGCAAGACCCTCAAGCCCAGGCCGCTCGTTGGCCTGGGCTTTTTGTGGGCACGGGGGCTGAAAAATCGGGTAATAGTGCCTAGCGTGCTACTACCAAAGGTGGATTACCCAGCCGGGGCGCGGCGATTAAAATGAGCGTTTTAATTGTCTGACATATCCGCGCGCTATCGAGGCGCGTGCAACCCGGAGGCGAGCATGCACCTGCTGACCCTGGCGTCCTTCCTGTTTTTTACAGGTTTGGTCGCGCTTGTTACCTGGCGGATTACCCGCCGCGACGATCACTCCAGCACCAGCGGCTATTTTCTGGCCGGGCGTAGCCTGACCTTCCCGCTGATTGCCGGTTCGCTGTTGATGACCAACCTCTCCACCGAGCAGATGGTCGGCCTCAACGGGTCGGCTTTCGCCGACGGCCTGAGCGTCATGGCCTGGGAAGTGGTGGCGGTCATCGCCCTGGTGGCGCTGGCGCTGTTCTTCTTGCCGCGCTTTTTGAAAAGCGGCATCGCCACGCTCCCTCAGCTTTTGGAGATTCGCTTCGATAAAACCACCCAGCTGATCACCAACGTGATCTTTTTGATTGCCTACGCGGTGATTTTGCTGCCGATCATTCTCTACTCCGGTGCCATCGGTTTGCAGGGTATGCTCGACCTTCAAGGGTTGACCGGTATCGACTCCTCGACGACGCTTTTGTGGCTCACCGTATGGATCGTCGGCATCATTGGCGCAATTTACGCTCTGTTTGGGGGCTTGCGTACCGTTGCGGTGTCGGACACGCTGAACGGCGCGGGGCTTTTGATCGGCGGCTTCGTCATCGTCTACTTCGGCCTGCAGGCGGTCAGCGACGGCACCGGGGTGATGGAAGGCTGGAGCATTCTCAAGGAGTCCAACCCCGAGCAGTTCAACTCCATCGGCGGCGACGAGCAGCAGGTGCCGTTTTTCACGCTGTTCACCGGCGTTTTCCTGATCAATCTTTTCTACTGGAGCACCAACCAGCAGATCATCCAGCGCACCTTCGCTGCCAAGAACCTGGCGGAAGGCCAAAAAGGCGTGCTGCTCACCGGCTTTTTCAAACTGCTCGGCCCGCTGTATCTCGTGCTGCCCGGCATCATCGCCTATCACCTTTACTTCGATGACGGCGTGCGCGCCGACGAGGCCTACGGCCACCTGGTCTTCAACGTGTTGCCGCCGTACCTTACGGGCTTTTTCGCCGCGGTGATGGTCGGTGCGATTCTCTCGTCGTTCAACTCGGCATTGAACAGTACCACCACGATTTTCAGCCTGGGCATCTACAAGGGCGTGCTGAATCCGGACGCGAACGAAGAGCAGGTGGTGAAATCCGGCAAGGTATTCGGCTGGATCATGGCGATACTCACCATGATCATCGCGCCGCTGCTCGCAGGCCAGGAGAGCCTGTTCGGCTACCTGCAGAAGATGAACGCCATCTACTTCATCCCGATTCTGGCGGTGGTCATCGTCGGGCTTCTCACCAAGCGTGTACCGCCTATGGCCGCCAAGATCGCCCTGGTCGGCGGCTGCTTGATGATCTCTGCAGGCTACTTCGTGCCGCCGTTCACGCTGCTGCCTGAAGTGATGCACGAGTTCCACTTCGTGGCCCTGGTGTTCGCGCTGCTGGTGGTCATGATGCTGGTCATCGGCAAGCTGCGCCCCCGGGAAACCGACTGGGTACAGCAGGACACGGGGGATGTCGACCTCACCCCCTGGAAAGGCGCGGTGCCCGTCGGCGTGGTGCTGGTGATCCTGGTGATCGTGATGTACATAAGCTTTGCTGGTTAAATAACTTTCTATAGTTTTTAGGTTTTATAGAACTTGGTTAGTTTGGCATCTATATTGTCTGTGAACGCTCGCTGCATTGTAGCGGGCGTTCTGTATTTCATAAGTTAGGTTCGGTTATGGCTTTTGATTGAGTCGTTGATCATGTAGCGTGCCTGGTTCAGTGTTTCAAAATTCACCGATTTTTCTTGGCTATAATGGATATAGGTTTTAAGAGCATTTAACAGTTGAGTCGCATTTTGATCCGCCTGTACCAGCTTTAAGGAATTTGACTTGGCCGATGATTGAGGATAAGTAAATGACACAAGCTGGCGGGCCAGCTGCGATAAATGGCTTTCTTTACCAGATTCTCCATCACTTGGCATGGATTACGGAAGTCTCGCTCTCCGGCACTATAGACGGAGAGCTAATCGATGATGCTCGTCTGGTTCTTGAGCCACGCAATGGTGGTGACGCACGAGCTGAGGCGACTAGCCTATATCTCGTCGAGCAGTACAAATCACGTAAAAATGGTACATGGTCCGTCAATGATATCGTCTCTGTCCTCGCTGATCTGCGAAAGTCGATACCCGCCCAACATCCAGCTTATGCACGTTATCGATTTGTCACTGATGGTCAGGAAGGCCGTTTAGAGCCTTTAAGACTGTTTCTCACTGATGTTGAGTCAGCAGTGGTACCTGATGATCTAGATCGGTTAATAAAAAGGAAATTTAGCTCTAGGCTAATCTGTACAAATAGCGAATTCTTCGACCATATTGTTGTGGCTAGCCGCGCAATTAGAAAACTACGGGAGGGCGATGAGCGGATACAAGTATTTCATCTACTTCAGCACCTGCAGCTAGAGTTTGAATCGGATAGCACTAAACAGGCTTATGCTGTAGATAAATTGCTGCGCCGATATGCTCCTAATCTGGGAGATGAAAGCGGCATACGAGAGCGGCTTGTAGGTATTCTTGTTGAGAAATTAAGTAAGGGGGAAGCAAAGCTTGATCGCCAAGAGATAAACGATATGTTTCGCAAGGTAGGGCTCAATCCAGAGAGGATGGTTCGTCTTGAACAACTAGCTGAAACGATGGGCGAGCGGACTCGCAATCGTCTTGATCGTATGGGTTATCGCCCTGAGTGTGATGTGCGGAACCCACCGGATTGGCCAGATAATAAGCCCGTTCTTTTGATCGCTGGCACAAGCGGTATGGGAAAAACTTGGCAACTGGGGCGGCTTCTGGAGACTCTGGCGCAAAGCCGGGAGATAGTTACTCTCGTACCTTCTAACAGCGCTTCTGAAACAGTGCTGAAGGATGCAGCGCAGGATATCTGGCAAACCGGGCTCGACGAAACATCTGAGAAATCACTTGTTGCGGTTGCGCGATTCCTTTGCGAGCTTGTGCCAAACGCCAAGGCTCGAAAGGTCACGATCGCCGTGGATGACGTTCAAGATGTGGATGTTGCGCGCGCTTTGATTCGACAGGATTGGGACGATTTGGGCATGCGTCTTGTTATGACCTTACCGCTTAATGTGGCTCAAGCGATAAAGTTGTCCGACAGCGAGTATACCTACCTTCATCCTGTCGTTGATTTTTCTACCGAAGAGCTCAATCGATTGTTACTTCAGAACGATCGTAGCTGGCTAGAACTCCCTCCCGACCTAAAGAGGCTTCTACGCATTCCAATTTTGGCCGGTCTTTATCTCAAGCTTCCTTATAGCTCTATACAACGTGCCCCGCGAAGTGAGTATGAAATCTTTGAATACTTTTGGACGCGAATAGCTTTAAAAGGAGTGTCCAGTGATGCCGGCATTGTGCTCGCGCTTGCTAGTTCATATATCGGAGGGGAGTCTTATCCGCTTCCCCGCCATAGATGGAATGAAATCGGCCTGATCGATGGGAATCATACACAGCTGGAAGCGACGGGGTGGCTTCGAACTACAGATGAAGGCGAGGTTGTATTCGCGCATGACCGTTTGCTGAATTGGGCTGTTGCAAAAGAGCTTGTTCGCAAGTATCAGCGCAAAGAGCTTAGCGAGGCAAAGCTTGGCGAATTTTTTTCAGGTGGTATTAATGAAGACCAGCCTCGGTGGCGTCGCCTCAAGTATATGCCTATGGATACAATCTGGCTACTCGGAGAAAGCAATCAATACGCCAAATTGCTGAGCGCGATCATCGTACAAATGGAACAAAGCCGTGAGTTCGGAAGTTATGGAAAAGAGCTCTACACACAACTTCTGCCGACATTAGGTCAGCGTGCGGTTTCGATTCTTCTTTATCGTTTGAATTCTGTAGTTACTGAAAATTATAAAGATAGGGATTACCGCGCAGGGTTAATTGGTCAGTCTTTGGCTATTCTATCTCGACAAGATCATGTCAATCTATCTGAGACGACCTCATTACTGCTTAGATCTAATTTATGGAGTTACCAAAAAGTTGCGATAGAGGTACTAACAGAGGTGCCGGTTGCTGCCAAGCTCGATAGGCTTTGGGAAATTCACCAACACTGCGTCATTGCATTGGAAGAAAGCAAAAATAGCGAAGGTTATAAAGCCAGTATGGGGGCTCTGCGTTCCGGTGTGGCCCTTAACCCAGAATGGTTGCGGCGACGTATTCTTTCTATTGATCCTTCCAAGGAGTCAGTATGGGATTTAGGGTATCTGCTAAATAGCCTTGAACATCCTGATGCACTGGCTATTTGGAGTGAGACAGGAGATCAATTAGTTGAAAAGATGCCTGCGAGTAAGCCGCGAAGTCTCCTCTATTGCATTACAAGATTTAACGATCGAGACAAAATTGATTTCGTTATAAACCATCTGTCAAAACAGCAAGACTTTGCCAGTGGAGCAGCGCTTAATGCGCTTTCCGTTCTCAATCCAAGCGCCGCAATTGATCGGCTTGAGGAGGTCAGTGAAGCAGAGCGTTACTACACTCGAAATCTATGGCTACCTGGTTTGCTTCATGCTGAGCCGGAAGTATCGCGTCATCGCTTACTCGCGCTAGCTAAAGCTCAGCCCAAAGGCCACCACGTTATTGAAATACTTTTTGGTGAACGGCCGGATGAAATTAACGAAGAAATGTTGCGGTTTGTGCTGAGCACCCTTGAAAAAAACTTGTTGGAAAATCTCGATGCGATCAACGCGGGAGATGTGCGCAGGCTTGATCGACCGCTAAAGTTTTTGGCGAGTATTACGCGCCCGGATCTTCTTGCCATCATAATGTCGCAGAAAGGTCGCGAGCTGGAGCGAATGTTAACTATCGTTAGTCGCAGCCGGTTGATGGGCAATAGCAGGGCGCAAGATGATATTCTTGAAAGTGCTCGACGTCTCCTAATCCTGTTTGGTGGTGAAGGGATCACTGCGCTAGTTAGACATGAGCTGGAGTCGGAGCATTACTGGGTACGTTATGGCGGTTTAAATTGGGCTTTTGTACGTCAAGATTCTGAAATTATTGAGAGATTGGCAGCTATCGCCCGCCGGCCAATTCCAAGAGATGCTATTGGGAAATTTGAAGCGGAGCCATATAGCGATTTCTATAAAGCGGTAAGTGGGCTGTCGGCATTAGGTGCTGATGCCCATTTAGTCGATGCTGTTTTTGAAATCGGAATACCTGAAGTGCCACTCGAACTTGTTCTCCTTCGGTTGCATCAAGGGCCAATGCTGACTGCTCTTATGAAAAGAGCTATTTTGATTATGGAAGACAGAGCCGCAGTAGAAGATGAGCTTTGTATTGCTTTGATTATTGCCTGGATAAGCAATAATAAAGAACTCATACCCACAGTTCGCGAAGTATTGATAGGAGCTATTCCTACCAGTCGCTTAGCAGTATATCTCTGTATTACGCTCAGTGAGCTTGGTGATAAATCTGAAGAATTTGCTCAATTTGCCTTTCAGGTAGCACAAACGGAAGAGAATCTTCGCTGGGGTATTGATGCTCTTGCAAGCTTAGGCGATTGTGGTGCTAAATTAATGTTGGAGTGGTTAAAAAACCAGAACGGAATTTTATGGAGCCGCTATGAGATTTTTGTTATTCGTATGCTCTATAGACTTCCTGAGACACGAGATCAAGCCATAGTAGCTGCAGTAAGAGCCTGCGAGCAGGTTAGCAATTTCGATGAAATTCCTTATGACATAGCAGCTGAAGCTAATGATCCGGAGCTGCGGGATAAAATTCTAGATGAGGCGTTTTCCGAAGCCTCTTTTGTAGTCACAAGACCACTAAAAGCTATTGAAGGATTAGCCAAATTTAATATGGCGCGCGCTGTTGATGCAATTGAGTTGGCTTTCCAAGCCCACCCAAAGATTGAGCGAGAGTTGGCGAGGCTGCTCGTTCGCCTCGCACCAGATGTAGCAGCCGAGAAGCTGATTAATGCGGCTGTTATGATTGAGCGGGAATCGATTAGAAGTGCTGTTGGACGAGCTCTGCGACAGCTCGACCCTGCAATAATTGCCCCGCTGTTTGCCGAGCGTGTAAAGGGTACAGCTTCCGAGAGAAAGGTCATCGCTGAATTAGCTGCTTGGTTGCCACTTCCTCAAATTAATAACGTTCTTGTTGGGCTTGCTGACCAAGATAGCGCTAGCGAAGTTAGGCATTCGGCACTGCAGGCGCTCGAATACCATCGTAAGGAAGTAGGCCTGAGAGCACTGCTAGAGGATTTTAAAACTGCAGATTATGACAAGCGATGGAGTCTGCTAACGGCCATCCTGAATGGTGCAGACGCTCATTTGTTAAAGAGCCGTGATGACCCACTTTGGTTGGGCAACATACTAACGGACGAGCTCCCATTTATATTTGAACACCATGCTAATAATGTATTGGAGCAAAGAATTCAGCAAGGAAAGTAGTAGCAGAAGCTAGTCCGAACATACCGCTTCTAGGCCTTACACCGAATCGTGTGAACATGGTCAGCAGCTTAAATGAAGAAGACTCCGGTATGCTAAGTTGTTATTCATGTTAATCGCGTAATTAAAACCGTAACGACCAAGTCGGCGATCAATTGTGCTGTAAGGTCATTCAAATAATGGATGCACAATCAAGAGAAGCTTCGTGATTGCGAGGCTTCTCTTTTCTGGCTAAGCCAGACGTAGCGGTAGTTCGGCTAGACCTTTAATGGCGGTCTCGACTACATGGAGCGAGCCAGCGGTGGGCTCTTGGGCCAATTGATCTTCATTCAATCCCTCTTTCGCTGTAGTGATATAGAGCGTTTCGAGCGCCACACCGCCGAAGGCGGGGCAAGAGGGCTGGTCGACGGGAAGGGTGATGTCGGCGACGATTTGGCCGTGCTTGTCCAGGCGCACGACCTTGCCCGCGCCCCAAAGCGCAAGCCACATCAGGCCTTCTTCGTCGATCACTGCGCCGTCAGGGTTGCCTGGGCTTTGGGAGAAATCCGCGAAGGGTGTGGGCTCGCCGATGGGAAAGCCTTCATCATCCAACGCCCAGCGCATCACCACGCCGGTGGGCGTGTCGGCGAAGTAGGCCGTATCGCCTTCCGGGGAAAAACAGATCGCGTTGGGGATGGTGAGTCCTTTGCGAAGGGTGTGGAGCTTGCCGCGGTGCAGGCGGTAGAGGCTGCCCGCACCGGGTTCGGCGTTTTTGCCCATGGTGGAAAGCCATAGGCTGCCGTGGCGGTCGACCCGGGCGTCGTTGCTGCGGGTCACCGGGTTGTCCGCTTCGAAATCGCAAAACGGCGTTTGGGTCCTGGAGGCCGGGTCGAACAGCGTCAGGCGGTTTTCGCCAACCAGCAGTAGCCGGCCGTCTTCGGTCGGCGCGGCGCAGGAGACCATGCGTTCCAGAGCCACGCTTTCGTGGATGGCCGTTTCGGGCTCCAGCCAGTGAAGCGTGTGGCCGAGGATATCGCACCAGTAAAGACGTCCGCTTGCCGCCTGCCACTGAGGGCCTTCGCCCAGCTCGCAGCGGCAGTCGACGGCAAGCCTGGCGGGGATCGAATCAATCATGCTCACCTCCTGCCGCTTGCCAGGCGCTGACCAGCGCGACGGCCTGGCGGGCCACCTGCTCGGCGCTCTGTTCGGGTTTGTAGAGCGCACTGCCCAGGCCCGCACCATCGATGCCCCCAAGGCGCCACTCCCCGAAGTTCTCCTCGCCGATGCCGCCCACCGCGTACAGCAGCGTGCCCGGGGGCAGCACCGCGCGCACCGCTTTCATACCCGCGATGCCGACCTGCACGGCGGGGAAGAGCTTCAAGCCCGTGGCGCCGGCGTCCAAGGCGTCGAACGCCTCAGACGGGGTGACGATGCCCGGCCAGCTCTGCATTTCGAGCCGGGCGGTTTCTTCGATGACCGCCGGTCGGCAGTTGGGCGAGACGATCAAGCGCCCGCCAGCGGCGTGCACATCCCGCACCTGTTGGGGGGTGAGCACCGTGCCCGCGCCGATCAGCGCCTGGTTGCCGAAATGCTCGGCCAGGTACGCGATGCTGGCAAGCGGCTTTGGCGAGTTCAGCGGCACCTCGATGCGGGTGATACCCGCGTCGATCAACGCCTGGGCGATAGAACCCACTTCGGCGGGGGTTACGCCGCGTAAAATGCCGATCAAGGGCAGCGTCATGGCAATCTCCTGTTCAAGCGGTCAGCGAGCGGCGGGCCAGGCTCAGGCCCTTGATCACCGCGGTGTCGCCGTCAAAAATCTGGTAAGGGCGCTCGATGGCATCGAGCGCCAGGCCGTAGCGCCGGGTCAGCGCCTGGCCGCCGATCAAGGTGACGCTTTCTCCCTCCCGCGTAAGCGCCGCCGCCCCGGCAAGCTCGAGCCCGATCACTAGCCCGGATAGCCTGGCAGCGAGCACGCTTTTACGCCGCACGCCCTGGGGCAGCGATGAATCGAGCAAATCCTGGGCGCGCAACCTGAAAAGCTGGCTGCTAAAGCGCGCCGGGGTTTGGAAGCTTTCGCGCACCGCGTTCTGGAAGGCAGCGTTCGAGGTCTTATCGTTTTCGTCGTCGCCAATGGAGTGGCGCAGTACCGATTGGCGGGCCAGCAGCTCATAAAGCTCGCCGGTGAGAAATGTCGCAAAGCGGGTCAGCGCGCCGTTTTCCAGCCGTGCCCATTTGGCGTGGGTGCCGGGCAGGCAGGCCAGGCCATTGAACTCGGGGGTGTCAGCGACAAGACCGGCAAGCTGGGTCTCCTCGCCGCGCATTACATCGAACCCTTCGCTCGTTTGGCGCTGGCTTACCCCGGGTAATAAGTGAACCTTAAGCGCCTGGTTATCGAGCGGTGGGTGAACCGCCCCCTGGCTTAGCCGGTCAAGCGCTGCGGGCAGGGCCAGGTACGCTGCCTCCCGCCAGCCCTGGCGGGCGCCGGCCATGCCGCACACCAGAACATCCACCTTTTTTTCGGCAAGCCAGGGCGTGACCAGGCGATAAAGCTCGCCTTCGTATTCGTTGCTTGAAAGGGCGAGCATGCCCTTGTCGCTCTTTTCCTGGGCGATCACCTGGTCGTTTTGGTCCATCGCCCAGACGCGCAGATTCGATGAGCCCCAGTCCGCGGCGATCCAGTCGAGTCGTTGGCGAACATGCTGAATATCGTTTTTCACGCAAACCTCCTGGTCTTCGCTCACCACTCGGCGATGGAGCCATCTTCGTGGTGCCACACCGGGTTGCGCCAGCGGTGGCCGGTTTGGGCGCGCTCTACGACGAAGGCTTCGTTGATCTCCACGCCAAGCCCGGGCCCTTGGGGGATGGCGCAGAAGCCGTCCTCGATGGAAAGCGCACTTTTATCCACCAGGTAGTCGAGCACGTCGTTGCCCTGGTTGTAGTGAATGCCCATGCTCTGCTCCTGGATGAAGGCGTTGTGGCTTACCGCATCCAGCTGGAGCGAGGCGGCCAGCGTGAGCGGGCCGAGCGGGCAGTGCGGGGCAAGCGCCACGTCATAGGCCGAGGCGAGCGCGGCGATCTTGAGGCCTTCGCTGATGCCGCCGCAGTGGGAGATATCCGGCTGGACGATATCGATCATGCCGTCCTGTAACAGATCGCGAAACTGAAAGCGGGTGTGCAGCCGCTCGCCGGTGGCCAGGGGGTAGCTGAGCCCGCCGGCGATCTCTTTCAGGCAGGGCAGGTGCTCCGGGGCGACCGGCTCTTCGACGAACATCGGGTGGAAGGGCTCGAGTTCGCGCAAAAGTGCCTTGGCCATGGGGCGATGCACCCGGCCGTGGAAGTCGATGCCGATGCCGACATCCGGGCCGACCGCCTCGCGGGCCTCGGAAACGCGCGCCACCGCCTCGTCGATCTTTTTGTGCGAGTCGACGATCTGCATCTCCGGGGTACCGTTCATTTTGAATGCGGTAAAGCCTTTATCGACCAGCGCACGGGCCCCGGCGCCGACATCAGCAGGGCGGTCGCCGCCGGTCCAAGCGTACATACGCATCTTGTCGCGCACCGCGCCGCCCAGCAATTGGTGAACCGGCACGCCCAGGTCGCGGCCTTTTAAATCCCAAAGCGCCTGGTCGATACCGGCGATGGCGCTCATCAGAATCGGTCCACCGCGGTAGAAGCCCGCGCGGTAGAGCGTGTTCCAAAGGTGCTCGATGCGGTGCGGGTCTTCACCGATCAGGTAGTCGGAAAGCTCATGCACGGCGGCCTCGACGGTCGCGGCGCGCCCCTCGATCACCGGCTCCCCCCAGCCGTACACGCCTTCGTCGGTTTCGATTTTTAAAAACAGCCAGCGGGGCGGTACCTGCCAGGTTTTAAGCCGGGTGATCTTCATACTGCGCTCCTTTAAAAAACGGTTGGGGGCTCATGGCCCGAGGCTAATCGGCCAGGCCCAGGTCCTGGGCCGTGCGCTCAAGCACCTGGTGCGCCGCGGCGCTGGCCGCCTCGGCGTCACCGGCCTTTATGGCCTCGAACAGCCGCGCGTGGCGCTTTAGGCTGTCGTTAAGCGTGGTCAGCTGGTGTTGAGAGCCTTGCACCAGCGCCATGATGCAGGGGCGCAGCAGGTGGCCCATTTGCCGCCACACCAGGTTGTGGCTGGCGTTGTAAATGGCGTCGTGAAACTGCACGTCGAACTCGGCGTGGTGGGCGCGGTCTTCCTGCGCGCTCTGCTGCATGCCTTCAAAGGCCTGGGTGAGGCGATCAATATCCTCTGGCCCCGCCTTTTGGGCGGCAAGCGCCGAAACGACCGGCTCCGCCGAAAGGCGAAAGGCATAAATGGCGCGAATCAGCTGCGGGTCGAGCCGGGTCAGCCCGGTCATCCACACGCTCATCGCGGGGTCCAGAAGGTGCCACTCGTCGATGGCGCGAACCACGCTCCCGCGCCCGGCGGTGCGGGTCAAAAGGCCGGTGGCGGTCAGCCGGGCCAGGGCGGTACGCACCTGGTTGCGGCTAATGGCAAAGTGCTTTGCGATATCGAGCTCTTTGGGAAACGTCTCGCCGGGCTGCCACTGCCCGCTCAAAAGCGCCTGGGCAAGCAGCCTTGCCAGGTCGCCGGCGTCGCCGGAGTGCGCAGGTAGGGCGTCAAGCGGCATTAAAAAAGCTCCTTCACAACGCGAAATAGGCCGTTGTGAAGGAGCTTATTAAATGTCTGACATTAAGACAAGCCGACGTTGGTCTAGTCCAAACCCTCGATATCCTGACGGGTCGGTAGGGCGGCGTAGGCACCAGGACGGGTCACCGCGTGGGCACCACAGCGACAGGCCAGGCGCACGGCGCGCTCAAGAAAGTCCGCGCTTTCGAGTATTTTGAGGAAGGCGGGCTCACCGCTCATCGCTTGGCTTACGCAGGCCAGAAAGCCCCCCATGAAGGCGTCGCCGCCGGCGGTGGTATCCACCGCTTTGACGCGGGGCGGGGTGATGCGCTGCTCGAGCGTCGCCGTTTTAAGGCGCACGTCGTTGGGCCCGTCGGTGATCAGTATGGTCTTGGCACCCGCGTTCAAGCGCTCGGCAAGCCAGGCCTCTTCGCTGTCAGCGCCGCGCAGGTAGTCGAGCTCTTCCTGGGATACCTTGATCAGGGCCGCCAGTTCCAAAAGCGCGGTGACGCGGTGGGGCGAGGCGCTGCCCTCTGGCCACAGGTTGTGGCGCAAATTGGCATCCACGCTGACCAGCGCACCCGCCTTTTGGGCCATGCGCGTTAGCGCAAGCGTCGTATCGAAGATGCCTTCCTCGGTCAGGCTGTTGCTGCATACGTGCCAGATGACCGGTGCCGAGAAAGTGTTCTGGGGCAGGTGCGCGGTTCGATAGAGAAGGTCCGCCGCCGGCGGGCGGTAGAAATCGAAGGTGCGCTCACCTTGCGCGTCGCGGGAAACGAACGCCAGTGCGGTGCGCGCCTGCCGGGTAAACACCACGCCCTGGGTATCGACGCCGTGGCGTCGGAGTTCATCGACGAGAAAGCGCCCGAAGCGGTCGTCGCCCACCATGCCCAAAAACCGGCTGGGCACGCCCAGCCGGGCGCAGGCCACTGCCACGTTGGCCGGTGCCCCGCCGGCGTAGGGCGTGAAGGTTTCCGGGCCGGCTTCATCGCCCAGCCGGCTCGAGAGCATATCGACCAGGGCCTCGCCAAAGGTAACGACCGGGGTCATGCACACCTCCTCTTTGCGCGTTCTCGCGCTCATTGTTTTGTATAAACCCGTCTTGTTCGCGTCAAAAAAGCTTGCCCGAAGGGCTAGAACACCTCTTCGTTATGCAGCGCCTCTGCCGCGCCTAAAAGCCCCGTCCAGGGGTGGGTGACTACCTGAATGGGAATGTCGGCGTTGTAGGCCTGCAGGCGGCCCTTGTCGTTGAAGCTTTGGGCCAGCGCGCTGTGCGGCAGCCAGTCCAGAAGCCTGGGCAAGATACCGCCGCAGAGATACACCCCACCCCGTGCGCCCAGGGTTAGCGTGGCGTCGCCGCACACGTCGCCGAGTATTTTCAAAAAGCGCAAAAGCGCCATGCGCGCGAGTTCGTCGTCCTCGTCGGCGCCCAGACTGATCTCTGCCGGCGTCTCGAAGCGCGGCGCGGCGTCGTTCATTTCACAGTACGCCAGGTAAAGCTCGAAAAGGCCCTGGCCGCAGAGCACGCGCTCGACGCTGACGCGGCCGTGGCGCTTTTGGAAAAAACGCAAAAGCGCGAGTTCGTGCTCGTCGACCGGGGCGAAGCTTACGTGGCCGCCTTCGGTGGGGAGCGGAATCCAGGCGTGGCGGCCGGGAAACACCCCGGCCACGCCAAGCCCGGTGCCGGGGCCGATGATCAGCCGCGCGGCGTGGGGCTGGGCCTTTCCGGCCTGCACCTCGAAAAGGTGGCTTTCATCCACGTGGGGCACGCCTAGTGCCTGGGCGGTGAAATCGTTGATGACCTTGAAAACGTCCAGCCCCAGCGCGGCCTTCACCGCGCTTTTCTGAAAGTCCCAGGGGTTGTTGGTCATCTTGACCCGCTCGTTGTGGACCGGGCAGGCAAAGGCCAGGCACGCCTCGCGCGGGGCGAGCTCGTCCACCGCGCCGACCAGGTTGAGGTAGTCTGTGATCGCCTCGATGGGCCCGGCGTAGTCGGCGCAGGGCAGGTTATGCATGTCGTAAGGCGCGGTGTCACCGGGAATCACCAGCGCAAAGCGGGCGTTGGTGCCGCCGATATCGCCGATCAAGGCCGGTCGCATCAGGCATCTTCCTGGGAAATCTGGTTTTGTTGGCGCGCCAGGTCCTCGGCCTCGAAACCGCCGAACACGCCGGCGCCTTCTTCACCGCGCATCGCCAGGTGGCGAAAGCCGCCAAAGAGCTCCCGGCCCATGCCCACGTGGTACTCGTCCAGGTCCGCGTGGGCCAAACCGCGCTTGGCCCATTCCGCCGGGTCGACCCTGGCTTCGAGAACCCCGGTGTTGGCATCCAGAAAAACCACGTCGCCGTCGCGCAGTTTGGCCAGCGGCCCGCCGTCCAGCGCTTCCGGGCTGATGTGGATCGCCGCGGGCACCTTGCCCGAGGCGCCGGACATGCGCCCGTCGGTCACCAGCGCGACCTTGAAGCCGCGGTCCTGCAATACGCCAAGGAAAGGCGTGAGCTTGTGAAGCTCCGGCATGCCGTTGGCCTTGGGCCCCTGGAAGCGCACTACGACCACCACGTCGCGGTCGAGCTCGCCGGCCTCGAACGCGCCTTTCATCTGGTTCTGGTCATCGAAAATACGCACCGGCGCCTCGAGTACACGGTGCTCCTCGGTCACCGCGGAAATCTTGATCACCCCGCGGCCCAGGTTGCCGTCCAGAACGGTGAGCCCGCCGGTGGGCGCAAAGGGCGTGGCCACCGGGCGCAGCACGTTTTCGTCCAGGCTCGCATCAACGCCTTCGCGCCAAACCAGCTTGCCATCTTCCAGGAAGGGCTCCTGGGTGTAGGCGGTCAGGTCCGTGCCGAAAACGGTGGGGATATCACCGTGAATGAGGCCCGCGCCGAGCAGCTCGCGGAACAGGTAGCTCATGCCACCGGCGGCCTGGAAGTGGTTGATGTCCGCCTGGCCGTTGGGGTAGACCTGCATCAAACTCGGCGTGACCGCGGAAAGCTCGGTAAAGTCATCCCAGGTGAGCGTGATGCCCGCGGCGGCGGCCATGGCGATCAGGTGCATGGTGTGATTGGTCGACCCGCCGGAGACCAATAGCCCGACCACCGCGTTGACGATGGCGCGCTCGTCGATCTGCTGATAGAACGGGCGGTACGCGCCGCCGGGTTCGGTGTTGCGAATCGCCTGCTCGGTGGCAAAGCGGGTCAGCGCCTCGCGCATCTCGGTGCCTGGGTTGACGAAGGACGTGCCGGGCAGGTGAAGGCCCATCACTTCCATCATCAGCTGGTTGGAGTTGGCGGTGCCATAAAAGGTGCAGGTGCCGGGGCTGTGGTAGGACTCGGATTCGGCTTCCAGAAGCTCCTCGCGGCCCACCTTGCCTTCGGCGAACAGCTGGCGCACCCGGGCTTTCTCTTTATTGGGCAGGCCCGAGGGCATCGGCCCGGCGGGCACGAACATCGCCGGCAGGTGGCCAAAGCGCGCCGCCGCGATGAAAAGCCCGGGCACGATCTTGTCGCACACGCCCAGATAAAGCGCGGCATCGAACATGTTGTGGGAAAGCCCCACGGCGGTGGCCATGGCGATTACATCCCGGGAGAAAAGCGAAAGCTCCATACCCGGCTGGCCCTGGGTCACGCCGTCGCACATGGCGGGTACACCGCCGGCGAACTGGGCGGTGGAGCCCATGGCCCGGGCCGCGCCGCGAATCGTTTCCGGAAAGGTTTCGAAGGGCTGGTGCGCCGAGAGCATGTCGTTGTAGGCCGAGATAATCCCTAAGTTGGCGCTGTTCATCAGCTTCAGCGAGTCTTTCTCACCCGGGCTACAGGCGGCGAAGCCGTGGGCCAGGTTGCCGCAGGAGAGTTCGCCGCGGTGCACGCCGCGACGGTGCTGGTCGGCCATGCGCTGCTCGTACAGTGCCCGGCGCTCTTTGGAGCGCTCGGCAATGCGTTGGGTCACCTTGGCGACGGTGGCGTTTAAGGTGGCAGGCGTTGAACTCGGCATAAAAGCCTCCGCAGGGTAGAAACGGTCTTGGGGAACTGTCGTTATTTTACATTTTTAGCATCTATATGAGCGATGTTTCGCCAATAAAAAACCAAATCGGTTGTTTTATTACCTTGATCCGGTGGTTCAGTCGCTCTGCGACACTTTGTGTGCAAGCGCTTCTCGCCAGGTGTGGCGCGGCTCGAAACCGACCAGACGGCGCGCTTTTTCGATGCTGTAGAAGGTCTCAAACTCACCCATTTCGCGCTCGATGGCAACGCCTGCATAGTAGCGCTCGACCACCTGGGCATTGGTCAGGCCGACGGACAGGTCGCTATTGGCCACGTTGAAAACCTCATACCCGAGGCCATCGACTTTCAAACAGCAGTCGACCATTTGGCCCAAATCGCGGGCGTCGATGTAGGCGAATATATTGCGCCGGCGCAGGCCCGGTTCGTCCAGGTAGGCGGGGAAGTTCTCGCGGTACTCGTGGGGTTCGATGACGTTATTGATGCGCAGGCCGTAAATGTCGATGTTCGAGCGCGCCTGGAACGAACGCGCCGTGGCCTCGTTGACCACCTTGCTCATGGCGTAGCTGTCTTCGGGAACGGTGGGGTGCGCTTCGTCGACGGGCAAGTAGTCGGGCTTGCGCTCGCCATCGGCAAAGCAAATGCCGTAGGTGGTTTCGCTCGATGCGAAGATGACCTTGGGAATGCCCAGCTTGGTGGCAGCATCGAGCATGTTATAGGTGCTTAACGTATTGATCCGATAGGTCTCGTTATCCGGCCGGTGCAAAATGGCCGGGATGGCGGCAAAATGCACGATGGCGTCATAGCGCGGCACGCCCGTGCCGGGTTCCAGCTCATGGGCGTTGGCGTAAGCCTGGCAGGCGTTGAAGACCTGGCCTGCATCGGTGAGATCGGTGATCAGGGTGTCGACCCCGGGCACATCCGATTTGACCCAATCCAGGTTGGTCACTTGGTGGCCCTGGTCGCGTAGATAAGCGGTTACATGACGCCCCGCCTTGCCGCTGCCGCCAGTGAATAAAAGACGCATGGTGAGTTCTCCGATTGTTGTAATGGGTCGCGAACGCTTTTTTGCACCGTTTCAATGGCCGCGTGCCCGCCGGCCCCGGGAGTGGGCAGGCGGGCACGCTGGGCGCTTGTTTTCATCTCGAGTCATCTCAAGAGGTCGAGGTATTTTTCTCGTCCACCTCGTCGCGTTTGATGCCAAAGAACAGCGCG
This sequence comes from Vreelandella mediterranea, assembly GCF_970647075.1. Taxonomy (NCBI): domain Bacteria; kingdom Pseudomonadati; phylum Pseudomonadota; class Gammaproteobacteria; order Oceanospirillales; family Halomonadaceae; genus Vreelandella; species Vreelandella mediterranea. The sequence goes on from NZ_OZ310198.1 coordinate 1,340,406, forward strand.
TACAGCGTGGGTACGGCGATCAGCGTCAGTATAGACGCGAACAAGAGCCCGCCCATGATCGTGATCGCCATGCTGTTGAAAAAGGCGTCCCACAAAAGCGGAATCATGCCCAAAATGGTGGTGCCAGCGGCCAAAAAGACCGGCCGTAAACGGCTGATGCTGGCATCCACAAGGGCTGTGAAGCGGGCCTTGCCTTCACTGATCTGACCATCGATCTCGTCGACCAGCACGATGGCGTTTTTCATCAGCATGCCCGAAAGGCTAAGCATGCCCAAAAGCGCGGTGAACGAGAAGGGCAGGCCGGTCACGAGCAGCCCGATGACCACGCCGCATACCGACATCGGCACCACCAGCCAAACGATCAAGGGCTGTCTGAGCTTGCCAAAAAGCAGAATCGAGGTGAGCACCATGATCAGAAAGCTCATCGGCAGCTGCTGACCCAAGGACGCCTGGGCGTCGCCGGAGTCCTCGTGCTCGCCGCCCCACTCGAGGGTGTAGCCCGGCGGAAGCGCGATGTCTTCGATCTCGGCGCGCACGGCGTCAAACGCCTGGGCGGCGGTGTAGCCCTTGTCCGGCTCGGCGCCCACGGTCAGCGTGCGCACCCGGTTGCGCCGCTCGATCAGCGCCTCTTCACTGCGTATCTCGAAGTCGTCGATCACCTGGGAGAGGGGCACGAAACGCTGCTGCGCCTGGCTATAGACCTGGCGGTCGCTGAGTAGCGCCACGTCGTCGCGCTCCGCCGCGGGGGCGCGGGCGGTAATCGGTATCAGGTGTTCGCCTTCGCGGTAGGTGCCGGCGCGAACGCCGGAGGAGGCGAACTGCAGCGTCTGGGCGATATCTTCGCGGGTGACGCCGGCGATGCGCGCGCGTTCTTCGTTGATGAGAGGCGCGACAATGAGCTCCTGCTGGCGCCAGTCGATACGATCATCGATCAAAAGCGGGTTGGCGGCCATGCGCTTTCTTGCCTCTTCGCCGAGCTTACGTAGCACCTGGGGCGAGGGCCCGGCAAAGCGCGCCTCGATATCCGCGCCGTCGCCTGGGCCGAACTGCAGCCGCTGAGTGCGCACCTGGGCGTTGGGGAAGCGCTCGTTGAGCTCCTTGTAGAACTTACGGTCCAGCCCGTCGATGGGGTCGAGCTCATTGGTGCGAATGATGAACTGGGCGTAGCCGGTATTGGGCTGCTCCGGCGAGTAGGTGAGCATGAAGCGCGTCGCGCCGCGGCCTACGAAACTTGCCACCGAGACCACGTCCTCCTGCTCGAGAATATAGGCTTCGATCTCTTCGACATCGCGCAGGGTGGCGCGAATGTCCGCGCCCTGGGGCAGTTCATAATTGATGAAGAACAGCGGCGTGCTGGAATCCGGGAAAAACGACTGGGGCACCAGCGTGAACGCCCACATGCAGACCCCGGTAATCACCACCAGCGCGGAGACGGTGATGATGCGCACCTTGAGCGCAGCGAGCAACAGCGTACGATAGGTGCCGTAGACGATACCGCGGGGCTTATCGTCGTCCTGGTCGTTCTGTTGGCTATCGCCGTTCTCGTCGCTTGCTTCTTCGCGTTGCTGGTGCTCCCGGGACTCCTTCTCGCTTGCTTCGTCCGCGTCGTCCTCTTCGCCTTTTTTGCGCAGCAGGTAATAGCCGAATAGCGGGGTCGCGGTCAACGCGAGCACCCAGCTCAGCATCAGCGATACTAAAATGACGATGAATAGCGAGAACATGAACTCGCCGGTCACATCGCTTGAAAGGCCGATGCCCGCAAACGCCATGATGCCGATGAGCGTGGCGCCGAAAAGCGGCATCTGGGCGCGCTTGGCGGCGTCGCTTGCCGCGCGCTTGGCCTTCATGCCGCCTTTGATGTTGGTGACCATGCCTTCGGCCACCACGATGGAGTTATCCACCAGCATACCCATGGCGATGATCAACGCGCCCAGCGATATACGCTCCATCTCGATGTTGAAAAGGCCCATCACGAACAGCGTACCCAGCACCGTGAACAGCAGCGTACTGCCCACCACGACGCCGATCTTCCAGCCCATGACCAGACACAGCACGCCGATGACGATACCCACGGACATAGCCAGGTTGATCAAAAAGTCGTTGATGGCGTCATTGACCACGTTGTGCTGCTCGTAAAGCGGGTGTAGCTCGACCCCCAGCGGAATGCGGGTTTGAAGCTCCTCCATGCGTGCCTCGACCGCCTCGCCGATTTCGATGATGTTTTCCGTGGCGATACCGGCGATGCCTAAGGTAAAGGCGGGCTTGCCGTTATAGTGCACGACGTGATCCGGGATCTCCGTGGGCTGGCGGTAGATCGTCGCGATATCGGAAAGCGCCACCTGCTCGGTGGTGCCGGGTCGGCCGATACGAATCGACTCCAAAAGCGTGGTGCTGTCGATACTGGAGCGCGCCACCAGGCGCACCTGGCGGTCGCCCACTCTGAGCGTGCCAGCGTCCTCCACGGCGTTTTCGGTTTGAATGGTGTCGATGACCTGATCGATCGTGACGCCCAGGGTGGTCAGGCGCTCGTTGGAGATATCGATATAGATCGTCTCTTCGCGCTCGCCGGCGGAACTGACCCGGGCGACCCCGGGTACGGCGAGCAGTTCCCGCTGCAAAAACGTCGAGATATCGCGAATCTCGCGGGTCGAGAAACCCTCGGCGGTGACCGCATAAAAAAGCCCGTACACCTCGCCGAAATCGTCGTTGACCTGGGACTGGAGCGCCCCCTGGGGCAGGTCGGCCTGGGCGTCGTTCACTTTGCTTCGCAGCTCGTCCCAGATTTGCGGAAGCTGATCGCTGCCGTAGGTGTCCTGAATCTCGACCTGGATTTCCGAGCGGTTGGGCAGCGATTTGGAGTCGAGCACGTCGAGCTGCTCCATCTCCTGGATGGCACGCTCAAGACGTTCGGTGACCTCCTCTTCGACCTCTTCGGCGGTGGCGCCGGGGTAGGGCGTGTTGATGATCGCGTAGGGAATGGTGAACGACGGATCTTCGAGCTTGCCGACGGTGTTGAAACCCCAGATGCCGCCCAGTACGCAGATGACCACCAAAAGCCAGGTGTTGATCGGTTTTTCGATCGAGCGCTTTGCAATATCCATAACGCCCCCTTAAAGCGCGTTTTCGAGGGGTTTGACGCGCATGCCCTCGCTCAAGAGGTGCGCGCCGGTGGCGACCACGCGGGTGCCTTCTTCCAGCCCCGCGATGATCATCACCTGGTCGTCGACGATCTCGCCGACACTAACGGTTTGGGGGCTTACCTCGCCTTCGTCGGCATCGAACACCCACACGCGAAACGCACCTTCTTCGTCGCTGTCCAGTGCGCTGCTGGGCAACACGATCAGCGGGCTTTCGATCTGCGCGTCGGGTTGGATATAGACCGTGGCGGTGGTGCCGGGCAGGGCGATGAGGCCATCACCCACCGGGGCGTACTCGACCTCGTAGGTCTGGGCGACTTCGTCAGGCTCGGTCACGTGTTCGCGGTACTCGAGTGGAATGCGCTGACCCGGGAGCGTGGCGATTTCCGCCTCGGCGCTGAACGCACGGCCGTTCTCCAGGTGCTGCATCAGCGCCTGGGGCACGTTGAAGCGAATGCGCAGCTCCGAGATATCCTGAATACGCACGATTTCGGTGTTGGGCGGCACGGTGGTGTAGTTCTCGACCAGGCGACGCGCGATCAGCGCATCGAAGGGCGCGTGAATCGTGGTGTAGGCGAGTTCCTGGCGAGCAGTGTCGCGCTGGGTTTCGGCGCGCTCGGATTCGGCTACGGCGGCGTCCAGCGCCGCCTGGGACGCCGCGCCCTGGGCGCGCAGGGTGCGCTGGCGGTCCAGATTACGCCGGGCCTGCTCGAAATCCGCCTCGGCGGCGCGCAGCTGCAGCACGTAATCGGTTTGGTCGAGCTTTGCGATCAGCTCGCCTTCGGGAATGATGGCCCCCTGAACCGCGGGGAATTCCTGTAGCCGGCCGCCGACTTGGAAGGCGTAATTGACCGTGCTGCGCGCATCGACCCGGCCCACGAAGCGCCGTCCGGGGTAGACGGACTGCTGCTTCGCTTCCACCAGTTTGACGACCTGGGCGGGGCGCTGTTGGGGTTCTTCGTCGTCACCGCAGCCGGTTAGTACCAAAAGCGTAATGAACAAAGCTATCCATGAAAAAACCGGCCTCATTGCGTCGCGTCTCCCTGCGGGCAGTAGCATTTTAAAACGGGGTGGTATTACATCAGGCACCTACTATAGTGGGTGCCTGAAAAAACGCGAACAGTCGTTTTAATTTTTAAGCCCTCGAGAAGCCAGATTTTCATGGCCGGTCCGCGCAAGTAAGTGATTAAAAAAGCAAGGAGAATCGATGAAGAAGGGAGTCTTTAAGCGCCACTGGCTGAGCGCGGTGGGGCTGGCGCTTTTAACCGGCTGCGCGGTGGGGCCCGAGTACGAGCGCCCGGAGATCGCGCTGCCCGATACCTGGCCCGAGCAAATTACCCTGAGCCAAACCGAGCGCGGGGAGTGGCGCGACTGGTGGCGCCAGTTCGACGACCCGGCACTCAACGCCTTGGTCGAGCGTGCCACCGAGGACAACCTGGAGCTCGCCGTGCAGTTGGCGCGCATTCAGCAGGCCCGGGCAGAGCTCGGCTTTGCCGACGCGGACCGCTTTCCCACTGTGGGCTATCAGCTCGAGGCCAACCGGGAGCGCATGCCGGGGGCATCGATCCCCATCGACATCGACCCGGTGCAGGATCTTTTGACCTCGGTCAACAACGAGTTCTCGCTGGCGGCAAGCCTCGAGTACGAGCTGGATCTGTGGGGCCGGCTCGAGCGCCAGCGCGAGGCGGCGTTGGCCTCACTGGGCGAAAACCTGTTCGCCCGGGACGCCGCGGAGATCGGCGTGATCGCCGATGTCGTCACCACCTATTTCGATTTGAAAAACGCCCAGTACCAGCGCGATATTCTCGAAGAGACCGAGGCGACCTACGAAGAGACCTACCGGCTACAGAAGCTGCGCTTCGATCTGGGTGACATCAGCGAGCTCACTTTTCGCCAGGCCGAGGCCGAGTGGCGCAGCGTGCGCACCGAGCTCCCCCAGGTCAATCAGCAGGTAGAAACGCTGAAAGGAGCGCTGGCCACATTGGTGGGGCTAACGCCTGCGGAGCTGATGGGGGAGCTCGACTACGGCAACACTCGGCTGGTCGAGATCGCCGAACCCCAGCGTTTGCCGCAGCTGTTGCCCTCGGAGCTTCTACAGCGCCGCCCGGACATCCGCTCCGCCGAGGCGACGCTGATCGCCGCCAACGCCCAGGTGGGCGTCGCCGAGGCGGCCAGGCTTCCGTCGATCAACCTGACCGCTTCGCTTGCAAGCGTTGCCGCAGACTCGAGCGACCTGTTCACCGACAACGCCCGCGCCTGGGGGCTGGGCGCCTCGGTGGTCGGCCCGATTCTGGATTTCGGCCGCACCCGGGCCAACGTGGAAGTGGCAGAGTCCCAGGTCGAGCAGGCCGACGCCCAGTACCGGCTCACCGTGCAGACCGCCTTCGTCGAGGTGCGCGACGCGCTCAATAGCTACCGGTTCTCCGAGCAGCGCATCGAGGCCGCGGACGAGGAGCTCGCCGCGGTATCGCGGGCCCGCGACCTGGCGGTGCTGATGTACGACCAGGGCCAAACCAGCATGCTCGAGCGCCTGGACGCGGAGCGCTCGCTGCTCTCCGCCAGGCTCGACCGCTCGGCGGTGCAAAGCGACCGCTTGACCGCCGTGGCCACGCTGTTCAAAGCGCTGGGCGGTGGCTGGGAGAGCCAGCCCCGCTGATATCCGGGGCGCAGAGGCAAAGCCAGCGCGGCCAGGCTTTGGTATCATGGGTGTCACTCGCGACGGGTCTGCTTCTGGCAGGCCCGTTTCTCGTGGCCGGCGGTTTTTTCCGGCCCGATTTTAAAACCTTGACCCACCCCGTTCGCGCCGGAGCCCGCCATGGACACCCTGATTTCCCGCATTCAGCCCATCGATGCCGGCATGGAGCGCCAGGCCAGGGCCTATCTGGACTCACTCACCAAACCCCCGGGCAGTCTTGGGCGGCTGGAAGACCTGGCCGTCACGCTGTGCCAAATCAGCGCCACGCTCACCCCCGATGTGACCCCGCCCGGGGTAATCGTCTTTGCCGCCGACCACGGCGTGGCCGCCGAGGGGGTCTCCGCGTTTCCCCAAGCAGTGACCGCGCAGATGGTCGCCAACTTCGCCAGCGGCGGGGCGGCGGTCAACGTCTTCGCCCGCCAGATCGACGCGCGGCTGGAAGTGGTCGATGTGGGCGTGGCGAGCGATATCGAAGCGTCCGGGGTGGTCGCTGCCAAAGTGCGCCGCGGCACGCGCAACTTCGCCCGGGAAAACGCGATGACCGGGGATGAAGTGGAAAGTGCGATGCAGGCGGGCGCGGAGGCCGTTGCGCGCGCTCAAAGGGCCGGCTGTAAAAGCCTAATACTCGGCGAAATGGGGATCGCCAATACCACTGCCAGCAGCGCGGTGCTGGCGGCGCTTTTGAACCATCCGGTGTCCGCGCTGGTCGGGGCGGGCACGGGCCTGGCCCAGGATTGTCTCGCGCACAAGGTGGGCGTGATCGAGCGCGCCCTGAACGAGCGCACCTATAGCGAGGCGCCGCTTTCGGTGCTGGCCGCTCTAGGCGGGCTGGAGCTTGCCGCCATGGCCGGGGCCTATCTTGGCGCCGCCGCCAACCGCTTGCCGGTGGTGGTCGATGGCTTCATCGCGACCGTGGCGGCGCTGGTGGCGGTGCGGGTGTGCCCCGCGGTGCGCGATTATCTGGTGTTCGGCCACCGCTCCGCGGAGCCTGGCCACACCCTGGCGCTCGAAGCGCTAAGCGCCACGCCGCTGCTCGAACTCGACATGCGCCTGGGCGAGGGCAGCGGCGCCGCGCTTGCCTTTCCGTTATTGACCGCCGCCTGCGCCATGATGGGTGAGATGGCCACGTTTGCAAACGCTGGCGTTGCAAGCGAGTGACGGTTGGGCTGGTGCTTTGGGCGGTCGCGGTCGATTTAGCCGTTGGCGACCCTCGGCGGCTGCCGCACCCGGTGGTGGGTATGGGCCGGGTGATCGATTTTCTGGAAGCGCGACTTAATCACGGCGGCGCTCTTGCCCGGCGCTTCAAAGGCGGGCTTTTAACACTGGTCGTGGTGGGTGGGGTATTTGGCCTGGCGACGTTGCTTCTCGATCTGTTGAGCAGGGTGCACCCCTGGCTTGGCCTGGCCGCCGAGCTTTGGCTGCTCGCCACGACCTTTGCGATCAAGGGCCTGGCCGAGGCAGGGCGGATGATTGCCGCGCCGCTCGCCCGGGGCGATTTACCCGGCGCCCGCCAGGCACTGGCCAGGGTGGTGGGCCGCGATACCCAACGGCTGGATGAGGCCGAGATCGCCCGCGGCGCGGTGGAAACCGTGGCCGAGAACAGCGTCGACGGGATCACCTCGCCGCTTTTTTTCGCCCTCATCGGCGGCGCGCCGCTGGCGCTGGCCTACAAGGCGGTCAATACGCTGGATTCCATGGTGGGGTATAAAAACGCCCGCTTCGCGGATTTCGGCTTCGCCTCGGCGAAGCTTGACGACATCGCCAACTGGCTACCCGCGCGGCTGACCGCGGTGTGTCTGTGGGCGGCGGGGGCGCTTTTAGCGGCCAGCGGTAAAGAAACCCTCTTCGTGGCCGATGCCTTTACCCATACCCGGCGCCAGGCGCCGCGCCACCCAAGCCCCAACGCCGGCTGGCCCGAGGCGATGGTCGCCTGGCTCATGGGGGTGCGCCTTGGTGGGGTCAACTATTACCAGGGCGTGGTTTCCCATCGCGCAACGCTGGGGCCGGGAAGTGTCACGCTCGGTGCCCGGCATATCGCCGTGACGATTCGCCTGATGCATTTGGCCTGGGGGCTTTTTTTGTTGATGATGATCATCTGTGGTTGGGCGGGAGGGGCGCTCGAAACGCTCGCTTCGGCGGATGGTGTGGTGATTCTGCGCCTGGGGGCCGAATGATCGCGTTCATAAGCGGCGGGGCGCGCTCGGGAAAGTCCCAGCTGGCCGAAACCCTCACGCTAAAAGCCGCCCAGGGGCACTGCTACTACGTGGCGACGGCGCGGGTGAGTGATGCCGAGATGGCCGAGCGCGTAGCGCAGCACCGGGACCGGCGCGACAGCCGTTGGGTCACCCTCGAAGCCCCGGTTGATCTTGACCAGGCGCTGGCACGTATTCCGGCCCACCAGGCCGTGCTGGTAGACTGCCTGACGCTCTGGGCCAGCCAGCTCCTGTTCAGCGCAGAGCTTTCCGAGGAGGAAGGCGTCCGGCGCCTCGAGGCGTTCGTGCAACGAGCCCGCGCCCGGCACCTGCACTTGGTCGTGGTCTCCAACGACATCAACGAGGCGCTGCTGCCGGAGGACCCGGTGGTCTGGCGCTTTGTAAGCTTTCTGCAGCGCCTGCACCGTTTGCTGGCCCAGGAAGCCGACTCGGTGGTCGAGGTCGTCGCCGAGCGCGGCGTCGAGTGGAAACCCGCACATACCGATTAGAAGAGTCACCGCCTTGAAAAACGCCCTGTTCGGCGCCGTGCTGGCGTTTCAGTTTTTGACCCGCGTGCCGCTGCCCATCGAGTGCCCATGGAACGCCGCCACCCGGCGCTGGGCGCTGCGAACCTACCCGGTCGTGGGGCTTTTTATCGGCGCCGTGCTCGTGCTCGTCGCGCATTTTCTGGAGTACGTTGCTATGCCCGCGCCGCTTGGCGCGCTGGCGCTTTTGAGCCTGTGGGTCGCGCTGAGCGGCGCCCTGCATCTCGATGGCGCGATGGACCTGGCCGATGCGCTGGGCAGTAACCAGCCGCTGGCGCGGCGCTTCGAAATCATGAAAGACCCCCAGGTAGGCAGCTTCGGCCTGCTGGCGCTTTTTTTCCTGCTGGCCTGGAAGGCGGTGCTTTTATGGGCGCTGCTCGCCTACCAGGCGCCGCTCGTTTGGCTTTTGGTCATTCCGGCGCTAGGCCGCTTCGCGGGCGCGGCGTTTCTGGTGCTAAGCCCCTGCGCTCATCAAGCGGGGCTTGCCTACAGTTTCAAGCGCTCGCTTACCGCGCAAGACGCCGTGCTTGCGCTGGTGCCGCTACTGGTCGTGGCGCTTTTTTACCCGGCGCTGGTCCTGTGGCTCATGGCGGCGCTTTTGTTTACCGCGCTTTACCGGGCGGGTGTTCTGCGTGCCTTCAGGGGCATCAATGGGGATATGGCCGGCGCTTTGATAGAAGGAGTTGAACTGTGGCTTTTGATGGTGATGTGGAGCTGGTGGTGGTTCGCCACGGGATAACCGCCTGGAATCTGGAGCGGCGCTACCAGGGCCAGCGCGATATTCCGCTGTTGTTGCCCGATGCGAAAGAGGGCCTCGATACCCTGCGCGAAGCGCTGGCAAGGGAGGCGTTCGACGCCATTTACGTGAGTGACCTGACCCGCTGCCGACAAACCTTCGAGTGGATCAAGCCCGAAGCCTGCGTAGCGCCGGTCCATGACGAGCCCCGGCTTCGTGAACTCGACTTCGGCGACTACGAGGGCAAGGTGTACGACGAACTCAAAAACGACCCGGGCTATCGCGCCTGGATTGATAGCGTAGGAGAGCTTAGAATCCCCGGCGGCGAATCCGCGGGTGATCTGCGTCACCGCCTGGACGCCTGGCTCGAGGACGTGGCCCAAAGCGCCCGCCAGTGCGGCCATCGGCGCATACTGGCGGTCACCCACGGCGGGGTGATTCGCGAACTAAGACGGCGTTTCGAGTCCGTGCCTTTCTGGGAGGCCACGGTGCTCCAGGCCACCGGCCGGCGCCTGACACTCAAGTATCACGCTCAGCAAGAGGGGTGGCAATGCAGCTTTTCATCGGCGGTGCCCGCGCTGGAAAACGAGACGCCGTAAAAGCGCGCTTTGAAAACGCCGCCTGGTGGACCCTCGCCCCGGGCCAGCGCCTGGCGGACTGCCACTCGATACTGGTGCCCAACAAACCACTGGTGATCAACGGCTTTTTAAACTGGGTGGCGCGCCACGGCGAGTACGAGGCGGATAACGAGCGCCTGCGCGCTCAATGGCGTGAGGATATCGATTTTCTATGCCAGGCCGCCGCGGCCCGCAACGCGACCATCGTATTGATTTTAAACGAAGTAGGCCGAGGCCTGGTGCCCATGGCCCAGGACGACCGCCGCCTGCGCGATTTGAACGGCTGGCTGAGCCAGGACGCGGCGAAGAAAGCAGATAGGGTGTGCTATGTCCGTCACGGCCTGGTGCAGTCCATCCGCTAGCGGTTTCGCTTGAAAAACCTCTACTAGAAAAACCTCTAATAGACCCCTCCTAAAAAGCCCTGCCTCGTTTGGATGGCGCATGCTTGGGCTATCCATGTGGAAAGCCCAGGCATGGTCCGATAGATCAGATAGCGCGCCAAGTGGGGGACCGATGTAAGAGATATCTTATTTTCGTGTAGGACTTTATCGTTTCTCCTCCAGAGTCGACTGTTTAACTGAATTCGTTTGTTATTCTCTGCGGGTCTCGGCGGCGTAGTCAGTCTGACGCTGCTTACGGCGCGGCGGGTCACTACCGCCCCGCAGCGCTAATCCATTGCAGAAAGGCAAACACATGAACTCCTCGATACAGAGCCTCGATACTCCCCAGGGAGAATCGCATTCTTCCGGGTACTTGCCGCGTATGTTTCAAATGCGCGGTCGAATAGGTCGGGTGCGCTTTATAGCCTATTCGGCCAGCATGATTGTCCTGTTTTGGGGGATAGTGGGTTTTTATTTGGAAGTGCTCCCGCTAATGATCGAGAATGCGTCTCTCTATCGTGGGCTGTTATTGGTCGTCATGGTGTTCATGGCTCCGCTGGCCGTACTGCAGACTCTTTTTACAATTCGTCGCCTTAACGATATGAACGTTATGGGCTGGGCAAGCCTTGTGTCTTTGGTGCCCATGATTAATCTTTTCTTCTATCTCGCTTTGATATTGAGTCCCGGTAGCCCTGGCGATAATGCGTACGGGAAGCCCCCTTTGCCCAATGATCACAACGTGCACCGCTTGTTGACCTCACTGGTTTTGATATTTCTTTTGGCGATTGTTCTGATAGGCATGTACAGCGGCGAAGCATAATCAGGCGAGGCCCTGGCGATATCAGCGATCACGATACAAATTGACCCTTCCATCCCGACTTGCTAGTTTACGCCCACCTTTGGGTGCTGGCGGTTTATCTTGCCGCCAGTTAAACGGGAAGCTGGTGCCCATTCCAGCGCTGCCCCCGCAACGGTAATCGAGTCAAGAACGGCCAATATGCCACTGTGTCGCCCGCGACATGGGAAGGCGGCCGTTTGAAAAGGGTGCTCTTGAAGTAAGCCTCTTTTGCTCGTCAGCCCGGAGACCGGCCCAAACGTCAGGTTTTAGAACCACTACTGCCGAGTCGCGGAGGGCGTGCTTAGGGCTGATACGGGCCACCCACGCTCGCTATTTCCCCTTGTCCACTCTTTGCCCGGCCCTATAAAAAATCGGCTGTGCGGGTGAGCACGGCCAAAGGGACCCACCATGTCATATTCGCGTACCACCTCCGGGCTTACCGCCTTGACGCTTGTCGCACTGCCGCTGGCCGCCTCCGCCCAGTCAGTGCCTTCCTCGAACATACCAAACGATGATCAGGCCCTCGACCCGGTCGTGGTGACTGCCACGCTCGCCCCGCGCACCGCCAACCAAAGCCTTTCATCGGTTACCGTACTGGACGAAGCCACCTTTCGCCGTCAGGACCCGGTGAGCGTCACCGACCTGCTCCGCGGCCAGCCCGGCGTGGATGTTTCCAGCAACGGCAGCTTCGGCAAGAATTCGAGTGTCTTCATTCGCGGCACCGGCAGCAGCCAGAACGTATTGTTGATCGACGGTATTCGCCTGCGCTCGGCCACCAGCGGCGGGGCGGCCTGGTCGTATCTGGACCCGCGCATGTTCGAACGCGCCGAGGTCGTACGCGGCCCGCGGGGCAGCCTTTACGGCGCCGATGCCATCGGCGGGGTGGTGCAGCTTTTTACCCACCAGGCCGATGAAGAGGGCCCCCAGCCGCGTCTATCCTTCGGCGGCGGCTCTTTCGGCACGGCGCGGGCCAGCGCCGGGATCAGCGGGCGCGAGGGCGGCACCCGTTACAGTTTCGCCGCCAGCCATTTCAATACCGACGGCGAGCCGGTGCGCCGCGATGGCGACGACAAGGGGTTCGACAACACCACCGCGCTTGCCCGGGTTTCGCACACTTTTGATAACGGCGCGGAGACCGGCGTATTGGCCCTGCGCGCCCGCGGCAATAACGAGTACGACGGTGGCGAGAACGACTTCGTCCAGCAGGTGGCCGGGGTGTATGGCGAGCTTCCCGTACTCGATAATTGGCGCTCGCGAGTGACCCTCTCCGAGGCCCGGGACGAAAGCGACAACATCGACGACCTGGGTGTCTCCACCTTCGATACCAAAATCCGCACCGCGCGCTGGGAGAACACCTTCACCACCGGCGCCCACGAGTTCATCGCCGGCGCCGAGTACAGCGAAGACAAGATCGACAGCACCATCGATTACGACGAGACCAGCCGGGACAACACCGCCGCGTTCACCCAGGCGCTTTTCGACTTCGCCCCGTTCACGCTGCAGGCCAGCGCCCGTTTCGACAGCAACGAAAGCTACGGCGACGAGGTGACCGGCAGTGTGGCGGCCGGCTTCGATATCGATGCCCACCACACCCTGCGGGCAAGCTACGGCACCGCCTTTAACGCGCCGACCTATAACCAGCTTTACTACCCGGACTTCGGCAACCCTGACCTCGACTCCGAAACATCCGAGACCGTCGAACTCGGCGCGCGGGGCCAGTACGCGCGCTGGTTCTGGGACGCTGCGCTCTACCAGACCGATATCGACGACTTGATCGCCGGCCAGGGCGAGCAGTTCAACGTGCCCACCTCGCGCGTTCGCGGCGTCGAGCTATCGAGCGGTGTAGAAATCGATGCGTGGACCTTAGCCGCCGCACTCACCTACACCGACCCGGAGAACCGCGCCACCGGCAACCGGCTGCAAAACCGCGCCACCCAAAGCCTGCGTTTGGATGTGGACCGCGCGCTGGGCGAGTATTCCGTGGGCGGTTCCTGGGTGGCGCAGAATCACCGCTACCGCGATGCGGCCAACGACGACCGCCTCGCCGGTTATGGCCTGGTGAATCTTCGCGCCGGCTGGGAGTTCGCGCCCCTGTGGAGCGCCCGGGTGACGCTGGAGAACGCCCTGGATCAGGATTACGTCACCACGCGCTCGTTTGACGGCGCCGACTACATCAACGCCGGCCGCGCGGCGTTTTTGAGCGTCAACTTTGGTCAATAAGTGGCTCGTGGGCCTGGCGGTGGCGCTCTGTATGAGCGCCACCGCCCAAGCCGAGGTGTGCGCCCAGGACGATCTTGATCGCCAGGTGTGTTTGAGCGCACCGGCCGAGCGAATCGCCGCGCTTTCACCGGGGGCGACGGAGCTCGTTTTTGCGGCCGGGGCCGGCGAGCAGGTGGTGGCGGTGGTGTCGTTTAGTGACTACCCGCCCGAGGCCCAGGAGGTCACCTCGGTGGGCAGCCACACCCGGCTGGATCTGGAAGCGCTGGTGGAGCTGGCGCCGGACCTGGTGATCGGCTGGGTGACCGGCAACCCCGCCGAGCAGCTCGACACGTTGGAAGCGCTGGGTATGGCGGTGTTTTATATCGAGCCGCGCAGCGTGGAAGGGGTCGCCAGCGCCATCGAGCGCCTCGCCGCGCTTTCCGGCACCGACGCCGAGGGCGAGCAAATCGCCCAGCGCTTTCGCGACGAAATGGCGACCCTTGAAGCGCAGTACGCCAACCAGCGCCCGGTCGATACCTTCTATCAGGTGTGGGACGCGCCGCTTATGAGCGTGAACGACGAGCACCTGATCGGCCAGGTGATTCGCCTGTGCGGCGGGCGCAACGTGTTTGGAAGCCAGCCCCGGCTGGTGCCGCGCCTGGACGACGAGGCGGTACTCGCCGCTAACCCGGCGGTGATCCTGGCCGGCGGCATGGGCGAGGAAAACCGCCACTGGCTGACCCACTGGGAGCAGTACCCCAATCTCGAGGCGGTCGCCCATGACCGGCTCTATTTCGTGCCGCCTTCGCTGATTCAACGCCCCACGCCGCGCCTGGCCGAAGGTGCGCGCCTTCTATGCGAGCACCTGGCCACCGCCCGCACCGAGGCGGCGCCTTGAGCGTAAGCCATTTGAAAGCCTGGCCTGCTGTGCTGCTGGGCTTGGCCGTGCTGGCGCTGGGGCTGGCGCTCGTCAGCGGCAGCGCATCGTTAGGGGTAAGCGAGCTTTTAAAGGTTTTAACCGGCGGGGGCGAGGCGCTCTCGCGCACCCTGGTGCTGGATTTACGCCTGCCCCGGGCGTTCTCCGCCTTCGCGGTAGGCGGGCTTTTGGCCGTGGCCGGGGCGCTGATGCAGGTGCTTTTACGCAACCCCCTGGCGGACCCGTACGTGCTGGGGCTTTCCGGCGGGGCGAGCATTGGCGCGCTGGGCGCGATGCTCGCGGGTATCAGCGGCTTGCTGGTCACGGGCTCCGCGTTTGTCGGCGCGCTGATCTCCACGCTTTTGGTATTTGGCTTGGCCCAGGGGCGCGGTGGCTGGACCCCGGCACGGCTTTTGCTGACCGGCGTGGTCGTGGCCTCGGGCTGGGGCGCGGTGATTACGCTGATGCTCGCGATGAGCCCCGCCGAGCGCCTGCCCGGCATGCTCTACTGGCTGATGGGCGATCTCGCCTACGCGCGAACGCCCTGGCCGCCGCTTGCGGTATTGCTGGCTACCTGCGTGCTTTTATGGCCGCTGGGCAGAAGCCTGAACGTGCTGGCCCGCGGCCCACACCAGGCCGCCGCCCTGGGGGTGGCGGTGCGCCCGCTGGAGTGGGGCATTTACGTGCTGGCAAGCCTGCTGACGGCGGTGGCGGTAACCACCGCGGGCAGCATTGGTTTCGTGGGCCTGGTGGTGCCGCACATGCTGCGCCTGGTGCTGGGCAACGACCAGCGCCGGATTCTCCCCGCCTGCGCGCTGGCCGGCGGCACGCTGCTGGTACTGGCGGATACGCTCGCGCGCACGCTGATCGCCCCGGAGCAGCTGCCCGTGGGTGTGATCACCGCGCTTTTGGGCGTGCCGACCTTTTTGCTGCTGCTGTACCGGAGCCGCCCATGAGCACCTTGAGCGCGAAGGGGCTGGTGCTCGAGATTCCGGGCCGGGTAAGCGGGCAGCCCATCGATGTGAGGGTGGCACCCGGCCAGGTGTGGGGCGTGCTCGGGCCTAATGGGGCGGGCAAAACCACGCTCTTGCATACGCTCGCCGGGCTGAACGCGCCGCGGGCGGGTCACGTCGAGCTTGACGGCGCGCCACTTGGCTCGTTCAAGCGCCGCCGTATCGCCAGGCGGCTGGGGCTGGTATTTCAGGAGCGCATGGACGGCTTTCCCGCCACGGTACAAGAGAGCGTGATGATGGGCCGCCACCCATATCTTTCGCTTTGGCAGCGCGAGGGTCATGAAGATATCGAGCGCCTGAAGGCGGCGCTGGCGCAGCTCGATTTGAGCGCGCTCGAAAAGCGGCTGATCACCACGCTCTCCGGCGGGGAGCGCCAGCGGGTGGCGCTGGCCACGGTGCTGACCCAGAACCCGGCGGTGTGGCTTTTGGACGAGCCGACCAACCACCTGGACCTTCACCACCAGAGCGCGGTAATGGGACTGTTGACCGAGCAGGCCCAAGCGGGGAAGGCGGTGATGATGTGCCTGCACGACCTCAACCTGGCCACCCGTTGGTGCAGCCATTTACTCCTTTTATACCCGGATGGCGAGGTCAACGCCGGGCCGCGCAATGAGGTACTCGAGCTCGACGCCCTGGAGCGGCTCTACCGCCAGCGGCTCAGCGTAGCCGAGATCGACGGCGCGCCGGTGTATATGCCGCGGGTGGTGCCAACCTGTCAATCACGCAACGAGCCGAGGAGAGACCATGAGTGACGAGGGGCACGCCCAGCGCATGCAGCGCAAGAAGGCCGTGGTGGACGAGCGGATCGCTCGCGCCGACCAGCAGCGCGGCGTATTGATCCTGTTGAAGGGCAATGGCAAGGGCAAAAGCAGCTCTGCCTTGGGCACCCTGGCCCGCTCACTCGGCCACGGCCAGCGCTGCGCGGTTATACAGTTCATTAAGGGCCGCCGAGAAACCGGCGAGTACCTGTTCTTTCGTGATCACCCGCGGCTCGACTGGCACATCATGGGCCAGGGTTTCACTTGGGAGACCCAGGACCGTACCCAGGACATTCAGGCCGCCGAAGCCGCCTGGGGTATCGCCCAGGGACTTCTGGAGAACCCGGATTTTGAGTTGATCGTGCTCGACGAGATGAGCTACATGTTCAAGTACGGCTACCTGGACGTGGCGCCGGTGGTCGAGGCGCTCGAGCGCCGGCCCGCCCATCAGAACGTGATCATTACCGGGCGCACCATGGCCACTCCGCTTCAGGCGATAGCCGACACCATCAGCCAGGTGGAGGACGAGCGCCACGCCTTTCGCGCCGGCGTGAAAGCGCAAGCGGGCATCGAGTACTGATGGGCGCCGCTGTCTGCCCGGCGGTGCTGATCGCTGCCCCGGCATCGAGCCAGGGCAAGACCACCCTGACCGCCGCCCTGGCGCGCCAACTGGTGAACCAGGGCAAGGTGGTGCGGGTATTCAAGACCGGCCCGGACTACCTGGACCCGCAAATTCTTGCTCAAGCTGCGCGCCGCCCGGCGGAGCAGCTCGACCTCTGGATGATGGGCGAAACCGAGTGCCGCCAGCGGCTCTACGACGCCGCGGTCGAGGCGGATCTCATCCTCATCGAGGGCGTGATGGGGCTATTCGACGGCGAGCCTTCGAGTGCCGACCTGGCGGCGCTGTTCGATATTCCCCTGGCGGTGGTGATGGACGTGAAGGGCATGGCGCAGACCGCCGGCGCGCTGATGGCGGGGCTTGCCAGTGCCCGCGACGATATCCGCTTCGCCGGGCTGATCGCCAACCACTGCAACAGCCAGCGCCACCGGGAGTTGATCGAGCATTCGCTTTCGCCCGCCACGCCGCTACTGGCCGCCATACCGCGTGATTCCACCCTGCAGCTCCCGGTGCGCCACCTGGGGCTGGTACAACCGGACGAAAACCGGTCCGACATGGAGCAGCGACTCGAAGCCGGGGCCCGCGCCATCGCCGAAAGCGGCCTCGCCCAGGCGCTACTCGCCCAGCCCCCGGTAGCGTTCAGCGCGCCCATTCACGCGGGCACCGAGCCCCCGGTGGTACTGGCCGGGCGTACCATCGGCATCGCCCGGGACGCCGCCTTCAGCTTCATCTACCCGGCCAACCTGGAAGCGCTGACCCGGATGGGCGCTTCGCTTCGCTTTTTCTCACCGCTTGAGGATACCCGCCTGCCGGAATGCAACGCCCTATGGCTACCCGGCGGCTACCCGGAGCTTCACAGCCAGCGTTTGGCCGACAACATATCGCTCAAGGCGGAGTTGAAGCGCTTTTTCGAGCAGGACCGCCCCATACTCGCCGAGTGCGGCGGCATGCTCTACTGCATGCAAACCCTGGCGGGCCTCGGGCAGTCATCCCAGCCTATGCTCGGCCTGCTGTCCGGCCACGGCATCATGCGCGACAGGGGCGGCTGCCAGGGTATGCAGACCGCCGTGCTTCCCGAAGGCGAGATTCGCGGCCACGCCCACCACCGCTCCCGAGTGGAAGGCGCGCCCATGCCCGTGGCGGCCGCCCAACGCCAACGCCACCCGGCCCTGGGCGAGCCCATCTATCGCGAGCGCGGGCTAACGGCCACCTACCTTCACCTCTATTTTCCCAATAACCCTGCCGCCATCGCGAGGCTCCTGGGCGGGGCAGAGTAGGGGAGAGCCACCGGCGGCCTTCGCCGGTATGAAAGTGGAAGGTTTTTCCATAAAATAAGAGCTCCTTCCCAAACCCTTCCAGGGAGCACTCATGAGCTTTTACGTCTACCTCTCCGGCGAGATCCACACCGACTGGCGCGACGAGATTCAGCGCGGCGCCGACGCGGCGGGACTCGACATCGTCTTCACCGCCCCGGTCACCGACCACGACGCCAGTGACGCAGCCGGCGACCACCTGGGCAAGCCGGAAACCGGCTTCTGGCGCGATCACCAGTCGTCGAAAGTCAACGCCATCCGCACCCGCACGATGATCGAGCAGGCTGATTTGGTCGTCGTGCGCTTTGGCGACAAGTACAAACAGTGGAACGCCGCGTTTGACGCGGGCTACTGCTCGGCACTCGCCAAGCCCTACATCACGCTGCACGCAGAGGATATCGTTCATCCGCTGAAGGAAGTGGATGCCGGAGCGCAAGCCTGGTGCACCACCACCGAGCAGGTTGTGGAAACGCTAAAATACGTGCTGAAAGACTAAGCAGCCAGCGCCTCCCGCAACCGCACACCGCTAAGGTCTTGTGGGAGGGCGCTTAAGCGCGCGAATACTCAGCCACATAAGTAATTCAGCCACCCCGTAGCGCGGCGTAACGATTTGGCGAGGCACGAGCCAATGAGGCACCCGCGAAGCGTAGCGCCAGCTGCCCCGATACCGCCACAGACCACACTTACCGCAATCCCCCGTCATCCCTCCCAAAGCATCACCTACCTGAATTTCACGCAGGCCTATGACCTATTGCTGACCACTGTCATGAAATTACCACGTGACCGAAGGTGAATTTGTGAATAGAGTATGATTGAAATGAGCAAAACGAGCGGCACGCGAATAATTAATATGCTGCCTAATAGTTTTGAGAAGCTATTTGAAACAGTGAGTTATGATTTTTATTGAAGCTGTATAGCATCCATGAATGTGCTGGCGCGTTTATTGATGTTATGCAGCCGGCTATATAATCACTGTTAGGCGAAAACCCACCGTCCGAAGTGGCATGGACGAAATTTAGAGGCTACCGTGAATACCATTCTCTTGGTTGCAGTTATTATTCTAGCAGCAGTGTTTATTTTATTTTTTTTACTTCGCCGTAAAAATGCGAATGATTCCGCCGGCATAATTTCGCCGGAATGTGCCGACCTTACATCAGATAAAACCTTAGGAATGATAAGTGATCCTGGGTACAGTCTCACAATATTCGATGACAACGGGCTCAAAGTGCTTGAGTCAAGAGAGATAGAAAAAATACCAGCGCGGGCTTATATGGTTGATTCATCAAGTAGCGCAATTGATCGTGTCAAGCACCTTTCAGCCGATCTATTTAAAGGTGCGGGTAGCATTCCAAACAAGACTGTAGAAGTGATTTTCAAGCCTGAGATCCATCGAGGTTTAGTTGATGGAACGTACACTTTGATGAAAACAAAAACAGGAGAAGTCCTGGCAGATGCGGTTGATGCGTCAAATAAATTAGTCGGAAAAGCTCGCTTAATTCAAGGTGGAAAGGCGAAGCAAATTGCCGGAGGCGCCTTTCAGCTTGTAAGCATTGCCGTTGCTCAGTCACACTTAGCAGACATTGAAAGAAGTTTAAGCGCCGTCAAAGGCTCAATATACGAGATTCTTGAAAGGCAAGAGAATGAAGACAAGGCAAGGATTACTGGTGCATTTGACTATTTACGCGAAATCGCCGCGCACATGAAAGAATTGCGTTGTCCTGATGAGCTACCCCAACAAAAGAGGAATGCGATTGAAGGGATCATCAAGGACTCATACTCTTGGCGCAACAAGCTAGAAGAAGACATGATGTCATTAGTCAATCAAATATCAAGCCTCACCGATCTAGATACTTTCGGAACTGGTGATACATTTGAAAGGTTGAAAAGCTTAATCGAGAGGATACGGCCGCTCTTGAAACGACGCGAGCTGTTCCTTAATCTTGCTTCAGCTATAAGCTTTGTTACAGCTTATCTTGATCCTGCAAGACGCGATTATTCTAGGGTTAACGTCAACGAGGGGCGTTGGGCAGACCTGATCGACCAATTCAAAAATTCTGTTCTTAGTCGAGAATCTGCGCTCATGGGAACATCTTTCTGGAATTCAAATGAAACTTTACACTTGCGCAAAGATAAGCTTAGAGCATTGTCTTCTGATTACCATAGATCTGGAAATGATCAGCAAATCGAGTACTTAGCATTGCAAAGTTCACTTGCAGAGAGCATGTCTCGGTTTATTGACTCTAGCGGTAATGTGCGCATTGCAATCTCATATGATGATCAGGGGAACGTTGGCGGCGCAGCGATACTTTAGCGCGACTTTTCGAATTTCGCCTAATTATTCATTCAAGCCGACGCCGCCTCGCGGCGCGGCTGAGTTCATGCGTTAGCGAGTCACTGTGAGGAGCGACTTTTTTGGATTTTAGTAAATATACAGATTGGCTAAAGCTTCCAACAAAAACCTTGGCAGCGCTTTGCATTGTCGCTGGTATCCTTCTTTTCTCTGGTGACGAGCTTCTTTCTACAATTGGCCTTTCAGGTATAGTAAACGCTTATCGCGGGTACATCGGAGGTGCATTCTTAATCACCCTCGCTCTAGTGGTGGTTAATACGATATCTTCCATTTGGAGGTTCTCTAAGCCTTGGGTCGTCCAAGAGTATTGGATCTGGCAAGGTAAGAAACGTCTTAAGTCTCTTACCCCTGATGAGAAAGCGATATTGCGATTTTACATCGAAAACCAAACCAGAAGCCAAAGCCTGGATATAAAAAGTGGTACCGTTAACTCCCTGGCAAAAGAGAGGATAATTTACCGAGGAAGTAGCCTGGGGACAATGCATGGCTTCGATTATATTATTCAGCCATGGTCATGGACGTTTCTTAATAAACATCCTGAGCTGCTAGACATTAGTGGCAAATAAGGCGCTAACAATCCAAGGCAGTGGGAAATATTTTGTTACGCTGCGCTCAAAACACAAAATATTCCCCTGCTTGGGGCGTTAGGCTGCGTTTCCGTTCGGGATTGGAATGAAGACTTCTTGCATCGATAGTTGGGGGGTAGCATGGATTCTCGAGATTTGGTGAATGAGCTGCGGCGACGTTATAAAGAGCCAAACAATCGACTTTTGGCAGAACATCTAGGCATTTCTTACGAAACCATCAACAAATGGCACAGTTCACCCGTAGAGCTAACGGTGAAGCAGGTGTGTAACCTAGTCAACAAGGCGAAGCAGGCTGGAACGCGCGAAGCTCACTTGTCCTCCATTCGCCCGATTGTCGAGTACTACCCGATCGAGGCTAGTGAATCGCGGCAGGGGGCTGCTTGGGAGTTGTTCGATTCAGAGCTGTCAGGAAATAAACGACAGGAGAAGTTGAAGGAGGTTCTGAGAACCTCCAATGGCGTTTACGTTTTTTATGATTCACGCGGCACGCCTTTGTACGTTGGTAAGGCGAAAGATCAGAGTCTCTGGGACGAAATGAAGAGCGCGTTCAATCGGGATCGACAAACGCAGAAAATACGCACGGTCCCTCATCCTTATACAGGAACCGGCTTCAGTCCCGCGTATGAGTCGCCACGGAAGATCGAGTGGACGCATCTCCAATTATGTGATCTGGCGACGTATTTCTCGGCCTATGAGGCGCACGCTGACATGATCAACAGGGTTGAGGCCCTTTTGATTAGGGCGTTTGCGAACGGTATCCTGAATTCTCGTATGGAGACGTTTCCATAGGTGCCATAGACTATGCCTGACTTTATGTCGGTGATATGAACAAGCATGTGCTTAGGCCAGCATAAACGAGAGCCCAACGAGGCGCTTCAGCCGACGGCTTCGCCGCGGCTGAGCTGGAACGTTAGAGGGGGAAATTCATCTACATGGAAGCGTATTGTTGGCCGCTTATAGCTCTGATTTTTCTATTAGTTTTCGGGAGAATCCTGATCCCTTGGCAGGCTAGCTCTACTAAAGATAAAGGACATGATACAAGTGGCCATAGTAGACGTGTTTACACTGATTACGATCTATACATAAAAGTGATGATTGCTTTGATTGATCTGCCCCGCTAAAAACGGACACTCGGTTAAGCACTGTCGGACTGCCCTGTGTTCTCCGGACACTTCTAGCCTATTATTTGAGCATAGGAGGGAGTGATGAGTAACCAACGATATTCACCCGAATTCAAAGACGAAGCGGTCCGGCAGATCGTCGAAAGGGGATACCCGGTAAGCGAGGTATCGAAACGACTCGGCGTCTCTGCCCACAGCCTTCACAAATGGGTTAAGGCCATTAAACCGAGTAAATCCGATGAACAGGTCTCAGAGCTCAACAACGCAAAGAAGCAAATTCTGAAACTGCGCGCCCAGCTCCGACGAACCGAGGAGGAGCGAGATATCTTAAAAAAGGCCGCTCGGTACTTCGCAAGCCAGCCCGAGTGAAGTACCGGTTTGTTGCAGACCACAGTGACGAGTTCCCGGTGCGTACCATGTGCAACCTGCTTGATATCTCGCGAAGCGGCTATTACGAATGGCGTTTCCGGCCCTTGTCCGACAGGGCTATCGAAGATGCTCGGCTGCTGCCTTTGATACATGCTTCTTACGGTGCCAGCTTTGGCGTCTACGGCTATCGTCGAATATCAATGGACCTGAAGGAGGTTGGTGAAACGTGCGGTAAGCACAAAGTCTATCGCATCATGAAAGCCCACAATATCAAAGCGATACATGGTTATAAAAAACCAGTAGTTGTGAACGGCCGCCCATCGATCCTGGCGCCTAATACGCTTAACCGGGAGTTCAAGGTGAGCACACCCAACACCGTTTGGGTAACCGACATTACCTACATCAGGACATGGCAAGGATGGCTGTACCTGGCGGTTGTTTGGGATCTGTTCTCGCGCAGAGTAGTAGGTTGGTCCATGAAGCCGACGCTAGCACGCGAGATCGTTTTAGACGCACTCATGATGGCTGTCTGGCGTCGCAAGCCTCGTAGCAGGGTACTGGTTCACTCAGATCAAGGGTCTCAGTATGGAAGCGACGACTGGAGACGATTCTGTCTTCACCACAATCTTGAACCCAGTATGAGTCGGCGCGGCAATTGCTGGGACAATGCTGTTGCGGAGTCATTTTTTAGTAGTTTGAAAAAAGAGCGAATTAAAAAGCGCATCTACAAAACCAGAGACCTGGCTCGAGCAGATATCTTCGATTACATCGAAGTATTCTATAATCGAAATCGGCGCCACAGCCATCTGGGCGGTTTGAGCCCAGAGGCCTTCGAGGCTGCCTCAGCGTGAGGCTTCTGAAGTGTCCATAAAGCCGGGGCATTCCAAACCTATCCAAGGCCAGAAGCGCATACCCTGCGCGAACTGATCAAAGTGTTCAGAAAGTTGAGGGACCTGGCTTTAGATTTTGAGCGAGCAGCCAGATAAAAAGTGCTAACAAGGCGCTGCTTTCTGAAAAAATTTCCGCTGCCTACAAGTTTGCCGCAGAGCGCGACATTAGCAGTTGATGGAGTATCAAATGAAGCCACCGCTAAAGATCTTGCTGCTCATGGAAGTAATAATCTGCTTTGGCCCGGCATTGTTGATATTGGTTATGGGGTTTGTCGTTATTCCGGTAGCATTTCAGTCTCTGGTTGATGGACATGCGACTGGTGCCTATATACTAGCTATGCTTATCGGTGGTTGTTTCGGTATGGCTGCGCTAATTTCGCTGGTGGTTAAGATATTGGAGCCTGACTTGCGCACTTTATTGCCCAGAAAAATATTGCTGTTTATGTCTTTCGGCATGTTGGCTCTTATAGGCTTCTTGATCATGGCTGGCAAGGGAGGCGTTAGTTGGCAACTGGGTATAGCGTCTTTGCCCCTTGTCGCATCAATTCACCTTATATATGTGGGGCGTGGTTATGTTTTTGGTAAAAACTGCTAACAAAACGCAACAATACGCGGCCGCTGAACGTCCCTGACGAGCCGCTACTGTGCTTCGCATTGAGGCTTTAAAAACTTCACTGATGCCCATGTTTTGATAGGATCTAGAAAACAGACGAGGAGTGGTCAGCATACCGCGCTTCAAAGCTTATAACTGCGATCAGAACGCCGCGGTGGTGCTCAACTACCAAAGCCAGCAAAAGTAAAAGTCAGTAGCAGCTTTACTGCTGAGTGCACATTATTGAGAAATTGCCGAATTAGGGCCACATGACAGTGTCCTAAAGGACTAAGAACGGGATGGGTTGTTTCATAAATACGTCATATTCATGCTAGATGGTAGTAGACCTTTAACTATTGACTGAATATTTATATTGATATTTTTCAGCCAAGTGGCTGGCTAGATAAAAGATATAGAATAACAGGTGGTAAGTGTTGCTCGAAATCGAGTTTTTCTATAGCCTTTATAAGGATAATGTATGGCATTAATATCTAGTGATTACATAAATCTAAATATTAGATACGATTTATCTGATAAAGTATGCGGGAAAGTAGAATCAATCTACTCCTCGATGGAGGAGTGGGTTGGTTTTGGTGATGTGGTGCATGGTTTTAAAGGCATGCCGTATTGATTCAGCTTTGACCACAGCGAAAAATCTATTTCTGCATCGGTCGAACCATCAGGACTTCAGCTTTATGCTACCAATATAGATGAAACTGAACGGTAAAGTTGGCTTAGAAAGGTTAAATCGGTAGCAACAGATGTGTTGGGGAACTTGAACTAGGTGAAGTTGATTACGAAATAAAGTGGTTAAAGTAGTGCTCTTAAAAAAGAATTGTTATTCAGCCCCATAATCCCTGCTTCGCAAGTGGGCTTCTGGCTCGTAAACTAGCCGCAAAATAACGGCGTTAAGTATCGATATGACATCCAGCAATCCAATAGATCTTAAGTTTAGTAAACAGAATCTTGTCACTTTGCTGAAGCATGGTTTGAAGCCTGACGAATCACCATATACCCACAAGCAGATAGCTGAATGGGCCGAGCGCTTTTGGAACACGTTTAGTGAGGTTGATGCCGCCGATGAAATTGAGAATATCATGCCGATACTGGCCGACATCGAAACCCAGCGGGATTTATACCTTGCCAGTATTTCCTCTAGCGAAGGGATTGGTCAAGACGAGCTTGACGAGGTGCGGTTGCCCACGAAGTGGTTCGAAACTTGGGCGTCGGAGGTCGAGAGTGTTTAACAATACGCAGCATCGGACGCTACGCCCGTGACGCTTATATGCTTCTCGCTCAAAGTCCGGAAGGTTAAGTTTGAAAAGGACTGGATATGAAAACTTCTCAGTGCGATGAGTGTGCTAGCAACTACTTTTATTTGTCTTCAGAAATGAAAGGCCTGTGTCCAGAATGCGCACACCATTTATACGGGTACCAAGCATGCGACCACAAGTTTGCTGGGCAACGCTGTGTTAAGTGCCACTGGGATGGTTCTTCATCACCGTTTGTGGAAAAGCTTAGAAAGGAGAGAGGAAGGTGACATCGTATTTTAACTATTCATTTAATTACGTTACGATCCTAGCGGGCCTCCCACGGACTGCTTTTGCGCCGCGGTAAGCCTCTGATCCGGTCGCTTAATATCGGCATCAAGAGTACATCACAGTGCACGATTACCCCCCCGACTCGAATACATCATGTCTTGCTACTACCACCAAAATTGGATACGTGATGTGGGCAGTTCGGATGAAAGGGTTTTGTGGAAATTTTACTTTGATGAAGAAGGGCTCGTTCGAGACAACGAGCTGGAACGTGACATCGAAGACCTTCTGCTGACAAATGAGAACACGATTTACCAAAAATTACTTGAGTATCAAAGCATGGGCAGGATTTGGAAAAGCCCTCAAGACGCCAGAGAGTGGCTTAAGGAGCTGTACCTATATGTAAGTTCGAAAAAGATCTAGATAACCGGTAAAGGGGTTGTTAGCTCTAATACGTGGCTCACTATATTTTGGATAGGTATAAAAAATTATACCCAAAGCTTGGTTCGACGAATGATTGATACGGGGCTAAAAAACTCAGGCACAGCAACACTTTGCATTGCGGCTTCGTCTCCATTCCGCAGCCGCGCGTACTGGGAGACAATAGCATCTATGGAGTGTTCAATGGAAAAGTATGAAAATGTGATTAGCCAGCATCTTAATCAATACAGCAATAGGTGCATTTCAATATTGGTACGCTTCATCGAAGCTTATGAGAAAGAATTGAGTGAGTGCGAGTTAACTTTGGAGTGTATCTGCGAAGTCTATGACAAATTTTCCCTGTCACTAACTTTTTTGAATTTTCCTGATATGGCGAATTATGGCCAAATTCTTGAGGATAATGATAAAGATTTTATGCGTAAGCCACAATTCATGAAAACGTCCTATAGAGATTGGCTCCAGAAGGAAATCAGAGAATATATCATTGAGAATGATGTTGATGAGGATGAATCCGAGGCATATGACGAAATTATGTCACTTGTGGTACCGAAATGGTTAAGAGAATGTTGGTTGCAAGCAAATAAGCAAAAGGGAACTGCATATAATTTGTTCTATTTTGTTCACCGTTATTTTAATGAGAAACCTATTAACCTACTAAATAATGAGGGCGTTTGGCTTGAAAATATTGCAGAGCAATGCTAATAAGCGCTTCGCTAAATTTATTCAAGCCGGTACCGCTTTTCGGCGCGGCTTAATTGAAGCGTGAAATGATTATAAGCGAGATATACCTCAGCAACCCCACAAATCGCGACTTTGCGAACCTCGAAGGAAGAGCGATGGGTGTTATTCGAACCAACGGATCAAATTTCGAGCTCACCAATGCTTCCTTGAAGAGCATTTCAAAGATAATTGGCCTTTGAGAGCTTGATTTAGAATGGGCAACAGGGATTAATGACACAGGTCTACAATGGCTTCATAACCTCTGTTACTTGGAATACGTTGATTTATCTTTCTGCCATTGGGTAAATGATGCCGGTATCAGTGACTTGCGGGCAGTGTTACCCAGGTGCAAGGTTGGTAGATAATCAGGCGATACGACGACTGATTTCCACCTCTTAGCGGCTCCAAACCGGTTAATTTCGGGCTTTGACCCGGTATCGACGTCCAGGAGGAGTACATCGTTGAGAGTAGATCAAATGTCTTCTTCAAAAGTGCCGATGTACACCGCCATGATGCCCCGAGTACCCTTCAATCGCTTTGCACCCGTTCATGACGCTACCCTTGCTTTTTATTCATCGCCTGAGTAAACAGAAATGACGTTAACCCAAGAGACTGAATCCAGAATCATCGAAATGGCCTCGGAAGACCGCACGCCGTTTGAAGCCATAGAGCTGTAGTTTGGCTTGAGTGAGCCTGACGTCATTGCCTTCATGCGCCGCCATTTAAAACCCGGTAGCTTCAGGCTTTGGCGTTCTCGGGTTTCCGGCCGAGCCACGAAACATTCAAAGCTGCGTCGTTCGGATTTTATGAGGGACTATTGCCCCACTCAGTATAAGCAGCGCTAAACCAGGGGCGCACATCGCCAATTCAGCATGCAAGGCATTTTGGTGCACACGAGCCGGTCATCTACGTCAGCTGGGCGGTGCTTGATATCCGGTTGTTTGGGAAGCCAATGCTGCGTTCCTGGCTCGTGCCATGATGAGTCGTCATCTCTAATGGTCTATCGGCGTGACGGGTCAAGCTTTCCCGCTAACAAACAGTCCATTCGCTTGTCAGCATCATGCAACACGCCCAGCCGTAACATAAAGCGGTGCTGTGCACTCTCACGATTTTCTAAACATGATGGTTATTCCCCCCATTCAGTTGATTCAAGGCGATACAACGACCCCATGACGAGACAAATTCTAGGTTTAAAAGTCAAAAGGCAGCCAGAAGCCACGCCGACCGATGAGCCTGCCGAGCAGTGCTCCGATGACCCCGAAAAACGTTTTCTAAACGGCGTCGCCATCCATCCTTCCCCGCGCATTGATTTAGAGTCTGGTTCCAGTGAGCGAACCATACGCGCAATGGATTTGATCACGCCCATCGGGATGGGCCAACGCGGGTTGATCGTCGCACCGCCAGGCTCTGGCAAAACGACGATGCTCAAGCATATCTGCCAGGCCGTGGCCGAGGCGCACCCGGCCATCAAGCTGTACGCTTTGCTGATCGATGAGCGTCCGGAAGAAGTGACCGATTTTAAGCGCAGCGTGTCGGCCGAGGTGCATGCCTCTTCCTCTGACGAAAACTACACCCACCACGTGCGCATGGCCGATCAGCTCTTGGCAACAGCGCGCAAGCAAGCGGGCGAAGGCCACGATGTGATGATCGTGATCGACTCGTTAACCAGGCTTTCGCGCGTGCATAACGCCGAGCAGCGGGGCGGCGGGCGTACCATGTCCGGCGGGCTGGATAGCCGGGCGATGGAAATACCCCGAAAGCTGTTTGGTGCGGCGCGAAAGATCGAAAACGGTGGGTCGCTGACGATTCTGGCCACGGTGTTGGTGGATACGGGCAGCCGTATGGATCAGGTGATTTTCGAGGAGTTCAAGGGCACGGGCAATATGGAGCTGGTGTTATCGCGCGACGTGGCCAGCCAACGGATTTTCCCGGCGATCGATATTGCCAAAAGCAGTACCCGCCGGGAAGAGCTGTTGATCGAGGCCAAAGACATTGAAAAAGTACGTACGCTGCGTCGCGCGTTGACCCCGCTTAAGCCAGTCGAAGGCGCGCAGAAGCTGCTTACGCTGTTGGAGAAATACCCCACCAACGCCGAGCTATTGGATGCGTTTTCACCTGCTTGATTTTAGAAGAGGGCGCTGACCGCCACAGGGCTTACTCGGCTTTTGCCAAAGCGGCTTTCATCGCAAAATATCGAGTAGAGAAGCTCACCGTTTATACGTTCAAGCGGTGAGCTTCTTCGTGACGCGTTAGCGTTTGCCTTTTTTCACGTGGTTCAAGTTGGAAGCGGGGACGGTTTTGTTAACCGGGAAGCCTTCGATTTCCCTGCGCTCGATCACCGCGTTCAAGCGCCGCTCGATGGCGCACAGGTTTTTAAAGTCGCTGATGTCGACCAGCGAGATGGCTTCACCCGAGGCGCTCGCCCGGCCGGTGCGGCCAATACGGTGGATGTAGTCTTCCGGCTGAAAAGGCAAGTCGTAGTTCACCACGCGGCTCAGTTCATCGATATCCAGCCCCCGCGCGGCCACGCCGGTGGCGACCAGGTACTTGAGCTCGCCGGATTTGAACTGCGCCAACACGCTTTCGCGCATCGCCTGGCTTCGCCCGCCGTGAATGGAATCCGCCTTGATGCCGCGTTTTTCCAGCTGGGCGACAAGCTTGGCCGCGCTGTGTTTTTTCTCGACGAAAATCAGCGCCTGATCCCACCCGTTCTCGTTGATCAAATGGCTCAGCAGGGCAGACTTGGTGTCCTTATCGACCGTGATGAGCCACTGCTTGATATTGGCGGCGGCGCGAACGCTTGGCGTAATAGAGATATCTGCCGCCAGGTCGGCCATCTTGCTGTCGCTAAAGCCGTAGGCCAGCGCGCGCACGTCACCGCTCATGGTGGCGGAAAACAGCAGGTTCTGACGCTTTTCCGGCAGGCGGACGATGATCTTATGGATATCGTCGACAAAGCCCATGTCGACCATGCGGTCCGCTTCGTCCAACACCAGGGCTTCGAGTTCATCGAAATGCACCGCCCGCTGGTGGGCCAAATCCAGCAGCCGGCCAGGTGTGGCGACCAGAATATCGACCCCTTCGATCAGCCGCTCTTTTTGCGGGGCGGTATCCACCCCGCCGTACACGGCCATGGACGTTAAAGCCAGGTGCCTGGCGTATTGCGCCACGTTGGCTTCGACCTGAATCGCAAGCTCCCGGGTGGGCACCAGTATCAGCGCGCGTATGCGTTTGCCGCGCAGCGGTCCCGCGTTGCTGAACCGTTCAAGCAGCGGCAGCACGAAGGCCCCGGTTTTGCCGGTGCCGGTCTGCGCGGTGGCGATCAGGTCTTTACCCGAGAGAATGGCGGGAATCGCTTGTTCTTGGATGGGCGTGGGCGTTTGGTAACCGAGGTCGGTAATCGCTTGAACCAGCGGGCTGGATAAGCCGAGTTTTGCAAAGGGCATGGGAAGCTCTGACGATGTGTCGTAAAGGGGGCGAAAATAAAAAAGTGGTGCAGTATAACGGAAAAGCCGCTATTCGATATTCAAAGTGTGAAAGGGTAACCTGATTGAAACCAAGCCGCTGATTTACTGGGGGCAGGCTTCATCTTGTTTAGGCAGGTCATCCTTTATGGCCTCTATTTCCAGGTACCTGTTAGCTAGACGCTTTTTCAGCCTGTGGTTTTCAGTTCCAGGTAGCGCCAATGGCCGGCTTTTCGGTATCGCGTGGTTTTTTCCTGGTGAGGCCTTGGCTCGCCAGGGTTAGCTGAAACGCACATGGAACTGACGGTATAAATGGTGGGGGATAGGATATTGGACGAGTTGGCCGATGGTTTTTTAAAAGCGGTGCTCCGCTTGTTCGGCGTCGTGGTGCGCACGCTGATTTGGCTAATCTGGGAGCTGTTTTTTCTGACGCTGGCCTGGTATATCGATTGGCCGATATGTCGAGCGCTCACGCTTAATCACTTTCCCCGGCCATTCATCACGGATGAGGATGAAGCGTCCGATTTAGCGCATACCACGGTATCGTTGGTGGGGCTGATGGCGTTATTAGGGGCAGCCATCGTGATCGCCAAGCTGGTCGGCTCTGGCTGATCTGGCTGGTAGAAAAGGGTGGCAGGCGGGTACAAGAAACGGATGGGGAGTGAGAGTGCAACAAAACGACTATGTTCTGGGCGGCCAGTACGAAGTGATCACTACTCCCCATGAAATGCGTATGTCGCTCTGGGTCTACTCGCCGGTCGTGGTGGAATGCGCCACGCAGAAGGCCGTGCTCGATCTCTCGGGCAGCCGGTGTGATCTGCGCCGGGTCACCGAGGGGAACGGGCGAATCATCATGATGCTTGCGCGCTACCCGGAGGGCGACCGGGAGTACCTCATCGAGGTGGACCCGGCCAACGCGACCGCCGTCGTCGAAGGCGTCGCGCATCCGCTTGCCGATATCGAAACCGCTTTGAGCGCTATCGCCTAACGGTTGTGCCCTTCATTACCAGCCACAGGCATCACGCACTGGGTCGATCATCGTTTCGATACCTTCGACATTGAAGTACATCGCGATGGGCTCGCCCTCGGTCGGGGTGACGGTCATGCTCAGCGTTTGCGTACCGAACAGGCTTTCAATGAAGGCAGTGGCGTCTTCACTTTCCCAGAAGCCTACCGCGTGGCCGTCATCGATGGCTTCCATCGCGTAGCTCTCGGGTTCGTGGTCGTCCAGCTGTAGCGTAACGTCGTCGTATTCGTAGGTACCGCTTTCGTCCTGATCGAACAGGTTGAAGTAGGCAACGGTAGTGTCCTCGAAGCAGCGAAAAACGACCGTGGGCACCGCGAGCCCGGTAGCATGGGTTTTGAGCACGACGAAGTGTAAATCCAGCTCGTCGTCATGGTGCTCTTCCGTTTCCCATTGCGACGTGGCGGGGGCGTCTTGGGCCAGGCCCATACCGGGTAAAAGGAGGAACATGGCCAGCAGCAATGTCTTGTCGATGTTCATTCTCTATCCTTTGAAAACTTTTTTGCGAACCTGGGTCTTTCACCGCTCGTGCGAGACAAACGATAGCATGTTGAGCGCCGAGGGGGCTGTTGCGTTCGAAAAACGCGTCATGGCGTATAGTCATCCGAACCCATTCGATGACAAGGTTATGTGAGGTAGCGCCACACCAGGTTTAACCCTCGCCAAAATGATGTGCCGCACGTGCTATTCAGCCGTGGGTGCGGCGTTAGCTTGAAAAGGAGGCATGAATGTCGCAAGCGCTTTTTTCACCGGTCATCGAAACCGAGCGCTTAACGCTGAAGCCCTTGGTCGCTGATGATGCCGATAGCCTGCTGGATATTTTCTCCGACCCCGAGGTGATGCGGTACTGGAATACGCCGCCCTGGTCCTCACGTCAGCACGCGCTTGATTTTATCGATGACGCGAATGCTTCGATGCAACGCGAAGAGTTAATCACACTGGGCGTGTATATGAAGGCGACAGGCGTGCTGGTGGGCAAGTGCATGCTATTTGATTGCCACAAGACGTCCAAACGGGCCGAGATCGGTTTTGGATTGGGCCGCTCCTACTGGGGAAAAGGGTATATCAACGAGGCGGCACAAGCGCTGATTCATTACGGATTTGAGACCCTGGGGCTTCGCCGCATTGAAGCGGAAATCGATCCAGCCAATCAGGCTTCAGCGAAAGCGTTGGAGAAGCTTGGCTTCTCGAGAGAAGGCCTTTTAAGGCAGCGTTGGGAAATCAATGGGCGCGTCTCGGATTCGGCCCTGTATGGAAGGCTGGCAAGCGATAAGGGATAACGAACGGCTAATACTCGAAGCGTTGTACTTGCTCGAAACGGAAAGCGCGCTGCGCCTCTATGAATCACTCAAATATCAAGGTTCGAACCAATGATCACTTGCCACGTGAAGTACGTCATCGATCCCAAAAAGGTCAATGAATTCGAAAAATACGCCAGAATGTGGATCCCGCTGGTCGAGAAATTTGGCGGCCAACACAACGGTTATTACTTGCCGGCGGAAGGGGCCAATAACATTGCGCTGGCCCTGTTCACCTTCGAAAGCCTGGCGGCTTACGAGCAGTATCGGATCGACTCGCTGAACGACCCGGAGTGCATCAAGGCGTTCGAGTTTGCCGAGCAAGTCGATTGCATCGTTAGTTACGAGCGTAGCTTTTTCAGGCCCGTACTGGGGTAGTGGCTAGAAGCTGTTTCTCTTCCGGACGGTTTGAAAAGTGAATAAGTAACTACGACGAAGTGAGGACGGCCTCACCGCTCGATTTTCGTTAGGGGACGGCCCCAGCGTTTGAGAGACGTGCATGAGTTGGATCATTTTGTTTATCGCAGGGCTTCTGGAAGTGGGCTGGGCCATTGGATTGAAGTACTCCGAGGGCTTTACGAAGCTTTGGCCCACCGTTTGGACGCTGTTCTCGCTGGTGGTGAGCTTTCTACTGCTGGGCCTGGCGCTTAAAACCCTGCCCGTGGGTACCGCCTACGCTATCTGGGTGGGTATCGGGGCGGTGGGCACGGCGCTGCTGGGTATCTTCCTGTTCGGTGAGCCTACCGGCACGCTCAAGCTGGTGAGTTTGTCGCTGATCGTGGCCGGTCTTGTCGGGCTCAAGCTTTCCAGTGCCTAAATGGGGCATACGAACGAGCGCGGGAAAGGCGACTCAATCGCTACCGTGCTCCAGCGCATTTGCGTCGATTTCCTGGTAAGCCTGTTCGGAAGAGTCGTGATGCTTTGCGGATTCAAACGTCTTCAGTAGCGACCATTGATAAAGCGGGGTGCCGGGGTGTTGGCTGAACTGGCGCACGCCGTAAATCTCGAACGTAAAAGGCCCGGGCCCGAACAAATCCGCGTTTTCGGTGTGTTTTTTGGCCACCACCAGGAAAACCTCGCCGCCGGACTCGAAAAGGCGATTATCCCGCACCGTAATCGCGCCCGAGAAAATCCGGTGGTCGAGCCAGGTGAACGTATCGCGATCCGCTGCCGGCATGATGCCAAGCTCATCGTTGGGCAGGCGAATGAAGAAGGTGAGCGTATGGTTGCTATAGGACATGTTCCTGTCATATACCGACGCAATGACGTAATCCGGGCGGCCGTTTTGGTTGAGATTGATACGGTTGACGCCTTCGCTTAATTCGATCTGCGAAAAGGCCAGGGCAGGCGTGCTAAAAAGCGCCGCCAGCAGGCAAAGCAGCCGTTTAATCATTGGCCGCTCTGATCAGTCGAAAACCGATATCGGGCATGCCAAACCCCGGCGAATGCACGTCGCAGCCGGATAACACGTCTTTTACGGCTTGCTCAAAACTGCCACCGCAAACGTAATACATGGGCACTCCCTGGGCGTAGTGGTTTCGTTCGTCGATCCACTCCGCCGCGTTACCGCTCATATCGTAAAGTCCCAGCGCATTGGAGTGCAGGGAGGCTACGGGCAGTGTGCCCGAGCCGGAACCCCTCGGTGTGGGGAAATTGGCGACCGCTTCCGGTTGTGGGCTACCGGCATGCGGGTAGCCGTAGGAGCCGTCCGCAAGCCCTTCATGAGCGCCTCTTGCAGCGACATGCCACTCGACCATATCCGGTAAACGGTAGCCGGCTGCTTCAGGCGCTCTTTTTATGGCGGAGCTGTCGTCGCTGTCCGGTATCGCTTTTAGCGGCTCCCCCTCAAAGGTGAGGTAGTAGGGAGACAGCCCCTGGTGCTCGCTTAACGCGTTGGCAAACATCATGGCGTCCCACCAGGTAACATTCACGGCGGGGTGGTGGCCTTCATCCTGATCGTCCGGCCGGCAGCCGCCAGGGGTGGCGCCATTGCAGGCATCGCCCAGTGCGTAACCGTGTTGGAGGGCCCAGGGCTGCACTTGCTTATAGAGCTGGTACGGCACTTCCGTTTTCATTATCCAGAAGGAGGCGGTGGAAAGGTTGGCGTTGTCTGTGTAGTTTTCATCGCCAAATACCGTGCCGACGTAGAAGCTACCGCCATTGACTTTAGCCTCGTCCGGTAAGTGAAGGCTATTCTGTGCAAGCGCCGGTGTGCTCAAAAGAAAGCACAAAATCCCCATGGCATTTTTCAAACCCGTGTCCTCGAAATCAGTACTGCTTAGCCATTTTTAAACATCTTTTTTGAGCCAGTTATCGTATTGATTGATGTTTTTCTTTACAAGAAATAGCTAATACGTTTTCTCACGACAGGCTCACCCGAAGACCACCTGATCTTTTCCACGTGCGCTGTTGGCTTATCAGGTATCCCGAGCTACCGCGCCTATGAAAATGACGGAGGCCGGTTTTTGCGTTTTCGGATGAACGGGCTCGCGCATCTCGAGTAACCGAAAGCCATTATCCGAGAATAGCGTTACCCAGCTTTCCAGCGTTCTAAAGTACCAAGGCGCCGGGTCGCTAAAGTCGGAACCGAAACCCGCCCAGGAACCTTCACGCCAACCATCGGCGTAGGGCGTCACATCGACCGCCACGGGATGCAGCGTTTGCACGATGAAAACGCCCCCGGGAGTCAGAAGCGCGGGGGCGGCGCGCAACAGTGCCTCGACCGATTCCTTACCTAGCAACGAGAAATTGCAAACGACCGCATCGAAGCGTTCCTCGATCGCGCCCGCCGCAATCGCTTCATAGGATGAAACACGAAAGTGCCCATTACCCGCGGCCTGGGCCTTCTCTATGAGCGCGGGCACGACATCGATCCCCACCCGGTGGCCAACGTGGGGCGCGAGTTCACGTACGAGCCACCCTTCACCGCACCCGATATCGAGCATGGATTTGGGAGACCGGTTTAGAACGGCCTCGACGACGGCCTGGTCGGTGACCAGCTTACGGCTTTCGATATGCCCATTGCGTATCACATCGGTCCAGGGTGAGGCGTTCTTCTCCCAAGAATCGACAATTTTTTCATCACTAAAGGGGTTCATGGAGCCATCCATAGGGCGTGGTGTAGATGCATCGAGTGTATCAATAAACTGATTTGGGCAATTAATTTCCCGCAGTCCGCACCTCACAGCCTCATCAATAAGGGCGCATCGCTTTTGCCCAGCTCCAGCGCCGCGTGGCAAAGTCTGATTGAGGAAAGCAGACGCGCAATGCCGTGCGCCATTATGAGATAGTTGAATAGGTGAGTATTTGAATAGTTGAATTGGCTAAGTAATAAAGTGCCTGGGCAGAATGAAGGTAGAAGGCGTGTATCTATCCATAAGGTTCTCGACCTTTTAGCTGTCAATTTCTGCTCTCAATCTTTAAGTCTAATGCCGGCTTTTGAATGAACTTGCTAGTATATAACGTGAAAACGTACTTTTGTTCGTATAGCGAGTTTTAGCTTTGATATCAAGGTGACATAATGGGGATTAACAACAAGAAGCTCTTACTGGCCACCGCTTTCGGAATGGCATTCACTTTTCCTTTAATGGCGAGCGCCGACACCCAGGTCGTCATGCTCGGCACAGGAACTCCAGTACCCAATGGGGAGCGCGCGGGCGCTGGCATTGCCGTGGTTCATAATGGCCAAGCCTATTTATTCGATATCGGCGCAGGTGTCACCCAGCGGGCGATACAGGCGTATGAACGGTATGATATCGAAGCCTTGTATCCCCCTAATATTAATCATGTGTTTTTGACCCACCTGCATAGTGATCACATTCTCGATTTCCCTGAATTGCTGGGTACCTACTGGTGGCGTAGAGAGACGCCTATCAGTCTTTTTGGGCCGGTTGGCTCTGAGGCTATGACCGAAGGGGTTTACCAGTTTCTTGCCCTGGATACCGAAACACGCCTTGCCGACAAGAGCCCGGTGACCAATCCCGAAGCGGCAAGAGCCAATGTGACCGAGTTCGAGAGCCCTGGGCTTGTGTATGAAGAAGACGATATTCAGATAGAGGCGTTTGCCGTTAGCCATGGTGATTGGGAGGCGGCGTATGGTTACAAGGTGACCACTCCGGATAAGATCATCGTTATCTCCGGTGATACGTCAGCCAATCGCGAGATTGCCCGTCAAGCCGAAGGCGCTGATATTTTGCTTCACGAAGTGATCAGTCACGAAGGATGGAGCGATCTTTCCGAAGAGTGGCAGGCCTACCATCAGTATGCCCACACGCTAACCACAGAGCTTGCCGAGATTGCCACCGAGGCCAACCCCGAGCTGCTCGTGCTCTATCACGTACTCCACTATGGGGCGCCTATCGAAGGTGTGGTCGATGAGGTCAAGGCAGGGTATGACGGGGACGTCGTTCTGGCGAATGACCTCGATACTTTCGAGTAGACCCCGAAACGCTAAATACAAGGATCAACGATGCCAGTAGATCAGAAGCTGGTCGATGCCGCCAAATAACAAGCGATATCTTGCTTCTCTACTGGTGAGGCAGACCAATGGCGCCCACCCTTTTTGAAGACATATACCCGCACTGCCGGGCAGATGCGTTTACCTGAACGTTATCAAGCACCCTGAAATAATAAGGAGAGAGCGTTGTTGATTAGCGAGTCCGTCGAGTTAAGGCTGCTCGGCATGGAACACCGGGATGAGGTATTCGAGCTGGTCGATCAAAACCGGGCGCATTTGCGCGCGTGGCTGCCCTGGATCGATGCCAATCAGTCGCCAGCGAACACCGAAGCTTTTTTGACGTCGGTTATCAAGCAGTACGAGGCGGGCAAGGGCCCGCAGTACGGCGTTTTTTATAATGGGTCGGCCTGCGGCGTATGCGGCTTTCATCCCTTCGATACGACGAACCGCCGGGCGGGTATCGGGTACTGGATGAGCGAGAGCTATACAGGCAAAGGCATCATGACCCAGGCCGTTAAAGCGCTGGTCGACGTCGGTTTTCGCGAACACGGCTTGAACCGCATCGAAATTGCCTGCGCGACGGAAAACGTCAAAAGCCGGGCCATTGCCGAGCGGCTGGCGTTCACGTTCGAGGGCGTCCTGCGCGAGCGCGAGTATCTCTACGGCCACTATGTCGACCACGCCATTTATTCAATGCTGGCCCGCGAGTTCGCTAATAACGATAAGCGTTAACCCAACTGGGCGTCATGAAAAGGGAGTGCCTGTGAAGGTTACCTGCCACTGTGGAAATGTCGAAATCACCGCCGCTCACTTTCCGGAAGAGATCGGTAAGTGTAACTGTTCGATTTGCCGCCGGTATGCGGCGCTCTGGGCTTACTATTCACCCAACCTCGTCACGATAAACTGTCGCCATTCAAAGACGGTGTTCTATAGCTGGGGGGATAAAGAAGCCGAATTTCATTGGTGCACGACGTGCGGTTGTACTACTCATTACCAAACCACCGAGCGGTGTGATGAATCCATCGTCGCTATCAATATGCGCCTCGCGGATGAGGCCAGCGTTGCGGAAATACCTGTAAGGAACATCAACGGCGCAGCATCCTGAACGACTGTACTACGACGTATGCGACCCACTGGCGACCGCCTATCAATTCCCAAAGGCCTCCACCGCAAAGTCGATGAAGCTGCGCAGTTTGGGCGAGCGGTAGTGGTCCTGATGGTAGAGAAGATGCATCGGGCGCTGGGGCAGCGAGTAATCTGCCAACAAAGGGACTAGCCGCCCGGCGCGGATATCCTCGCTGATCTGCACGTTGGGCAGCATCGCAATGCCGATGCCCGCCAGCGCGGCCCCTGGGCGTGATTCACGTCGATACGGCTTAAATAAAGCCTTGGCGGGCAATGATTCATGGCTGGGTCAAGGCATAGCGCGCAGGGTAGTGACACACTATTCACGTGCCGCGTGCTTGCTCAACAAATCCGTTTCCTGGCTATTTTGCGCGATCTCCTGCTCCACTTTTTCTATCAGCTTTTCGTCAGGGCGGGCATCGAGCAGATCCTCGGCTTTGGGCTGGCGTCTGCCTTCGGCAGTCTTTGGCAGCGCTTTTCCACTCGAATTCGCCGCAAAGGCGGGCGGCTCTTGCTCGGTGCCAGATTGGGGGCTGCCGGTTTGAACACGGGTGAGCGCTCGTTCGAGCTCAGGAGTAAAGCACAGGCGATAAATCGGCTCCGGTAGGCTGAATCCTTGGCTTTCAAGGGCGTGCTTGGTTTCCCGAATGGCAATGCTTCGAGCCTTGCCGAAGTCGGTCATCGACTGATTGACCCACCCCTGGAACGCCAGCACGATGTTGGAATCGCCTACGTGGGTGATGATGCCCACGGCCTTGGGCTCATCGAGTACGAACGCCAAGGCCTGAAGGGCCGTCAAGCCCGCCTTGATCGCGGCTAGCGGATCATCGTTGGCATCTACCCCCAGTTCGAAATCAAAACGGCGCTCCGGGTTTTGGGTGTAGTTGAGGATGATGCCCTTGAAGACCTCGGCGTTGGGGATGCGTAGCTGGTTCCCCTCCAGGGTCATGAGGATGGTCGCGCGGGAGGTCAGGCGTACCACGATGCCTTCTCTGTCGTTGATCACCACGTGATCGCGAGCCTGAAAGGGTTGGCGGATGCTGAGCATTAATGATGCGATGTAGTTTTCGATCGTATCCTTAACGGCAAAGCCGATGGCGATACCGATGACGCCGGCACCGCCCAGCAGGGTGCCGATGATCGTTTCGGCGCCTATCAAGCTTAGCGCCATGATTAGCCCCACAATGATGAAAGCGACTTTGACGCTTTGGGCTACCAGTTCGGCCACGAAGGGGTTGGGCGTCAGCCGTTGCCACAGCTTCTTGCGGTTGGAAAGCCACGCGCCGAACCAAGCCACCAGGGCAAATATCAAAAAGCCTACCAGGAAAAGCGGCAGTGCCCTGAGCAGGCTCTGGCCCCGGGCCCGCAAGCCTTGGTAGGCCGTGGCGACGTTATCCTGAACGTCGAGAGTGCGCTCGATTTGGTCGCCCACCGTGACCACATCGGTTAGCCGGTTGGCTAACCCCACCGCCTGTTGGGCTTTTCTATCGTTGGCGGTTTCACCGGCTAACGTCACCACCCCTTGGCTGACGCTGACATCGACCTCACCTAGCCCGTCGATTTCCGAAAAAATGCCGCTAATGCGCTGGCGAATTTCCTCATCCTTGAGCGGTGACGGCGTGGTTTCTATGTGTGAATTATCGGAGCCAGTAGCATCGGCTTCGATGTCGCCTGGGGCACTTCCTTCGGCGGCGCACACTCCTCCTCCCAGTAGCATCGTCAGCAGTAACAGTAACGAACCCAACGCTTTTAGCACCTTGCGCAAACGTGAACGAGAAGCGGCCATATTCTTCCTTGTTTATCTGCTGATTGGCGACGTGATGTCTCGCTTCAGTTTAGTGCGTTTTCTTGTAGTGGCGCGTGATGGCGATGTGATCGAATCATTAGACCAGAGTAGCGATTCTTCGATAGGGAGCGTCTACCCGAAAGGGCAGGGTTCGCGTATTAAAGTAGGTGTAAATCTTCATCAAAGGAGCAGGCAGTGATCGATCATACCGGTATCAACGTATCTAGCATCGCGTTGAGTAAAAAATTCTACGAGGAAGTGCTTAAAACGCTCGGCTATAGGGTTTGCCAAGAGGTTGGCACGGCGGTTGGCTTTGGCGCGCAGCAAAGCCAACGTGACGACCCCGGCGGCGACTTCTGGATTTCAGAAGGCCCGCCACACTCGCCGAGAAGCCATATTGCTTTTCGCGCCAATAACCAGGCACAGGTAAGGGCGTTTTATGAGATGGCCGTGAAATGTGGCGGCGTATGTAACGGCGCACCTGGCTTTAGAAAAAATTATCACCCCAATTACTATGCCGCCTTTATCGTGGAGCCCGATGGCTACAATATCGAAGCGGTTTGTCATGAATGAGAAGGGGCCTCATGCTCTTTGGGGAGTGTGATTGCAGACTGCCGTGGTATCGACTTAACGCTTTAGTAACCTGCCAATGATACTGTAATAGGCTTTTTATATAGGCGTATTTTGTTCAAGGTAGGATATGTACATCGAATCCAAAGAAGAGCTGAGGGCACTTTATGCTCAACCCAAGCAGCGCGCCCTGGATAAACAGCTAGTCTCTCTGGAACCGCATTCCAGGCGTTTCATTAACTACTCGCCGTTTGTTCTTCTCTCTACCTATTCAACCGAGGGAGCTGTCGACTGCTCGCCTCGCGGAGGAAGCGCGGGCTTTGTGAAGGTCATCGATGACCGCCGCATCGTGATACCCGATAGCAAAGGCAATAATCGGCTGGATAGCATGCTGAATATTGTGGAAACGGGAAGGATAGGGGGTCTTTTCTTGATACCGGGCGTTGACGAGACGCTCAGGCTCAATGGGCAGGCGCGGGTTTCGACCCGTGGCGATTATCTGGCGCTTTTTGCCGACGATAAGAACCCGCCCAAGGCCTGTATCGAAATCGTGGTTGAGGAGGTCTTTTTACACTGTGCCAAGGCCTTGATGCGCTCGAAGCTTTGGTCGCCTGAGGCGCTTATTGACCGCGACCGGTTGCCAACGCTTGGGCGTATGATCAACGACCAGCTCGGCCTAAACGAAGCTGTCGAATCGCAAGCGGCCATGGAAGCTCGTTACCAACAGGATCTCTAATACTGCATGGTCAAAAAAAGCGAAGGTCGTGTGTATGAACGACCTCCCCGCACTCTGGGCGCGCGGAGTATTCACTACTCCTGAAAACTTAGCCATTCGAAGTTGGGGCGGCCACTGAGTACGCGCAGGCTGAGCCGGTGCGGCCCGGCGGGCAACGAAAACGCCAGGCTGTGCTGCGCCCAATAGTAGGTATTGCCCGTATCGGGAAGCGTGATGATTTGTTCGTCGTGGTCGTCAACGCGCACCGCTATCCGGGCATCGCCGGCAGTGGCGTACTTCAATGTCCAGCGGTAGATGCTTTGTTGGGCAGAGACAACGTTGAACTGCATCAGCGCATCGTCGGCGTCGCTAAAAAGCTGAATGAGGCGGCGGCCCGCCTCGGTGGTCGTGCGATGATGAAAACCACGAATTTGATGGGCGTGTTCCGCCTCGATACGGCCGGGAAGCGTAAAGTGGTGCACGTTGCCTGGAATACCCTGGTAGAGCTGGCCCAGGGCGGTCCACTGGTTGTCGGCGCTGAGTAAGTCGGAAGAGGTGTTGCCGCGGCCCAAAAACCAGGCGTAGTGAGTGACGTAGTCCTGCGCCTCCATCCAGCGGGTGGTGTCGGCAAGAAAGTCCATCTGCGCCTCTGTAGAAAGCGCCTCGCCCCCGCGGTCCAGGTTCCATTCGGTCACCCAGATTGGCTTTTGGTAGCGTTCGTGGAACTGCGCTATGTAATCCTTGAAGTACTCGGGTGCGGCCATGTAGCCATGCACTCCGATGGCATCCACCCGGCACTGGGTGCAGGCTTGAAAGAACGCGTCCAGGTAGGCAAACGGGCTGCCGTTGTCGTCGGTACCGGGGATATCGACCCCGCCCGGGCTGTAGTTCACCGAAGGACCTACGATCTTGAGCGAGTACGCATCGGCAATGGACTCGATTTGGGGCCAGCGATCCGCTGCCTGCTGGGGTGTCAGGTTGGCCTGGCTTACAAAGTTGGGTTCATTGAAGCCAAGGATGTATTCGACTTCCGGATGCTGGTCCAGATAACGTCGCAACGCCTCTTCATCAAGCGTCGAGCCCCATACCATGGGCACGAAGGGGGCGTCTTGCTGGGTGTCGCGTTGGCTCACCGCTTCGCCGGGTAGCGCCGACCAGTTATACCACCAGCTAATGCCTTCGGCGGCGGTTTGCAGATCGGCAGGTGTCAGCTCGGGGGAGACCAAGCCACGCTTGGTGGACGTGGCCGCATCCGCCGTCAAGCTAAACGTTATCCAGCCAATAGCCAAAAGGGCCACGAGCGTTTTTTGAAGGGGATGACCCTGATGGCGAATGGCATGGCTGGCGAACGAATGAATCTTCAAACGAAACCTCTTTTTCAATTGACCCTACAGGTAACCTGCAACGTACTATTTTGATAAGCCGGCTCGAAGGAGCAATACTGGCCAAGTCATGAGGTATCGATTAAAGGCGAGTTGACTAATTTTGTATACCTTGACGGTCATTTTCCCGGTTCAAAAGTACTAGATTTCATTATCCGCCATGTTGGAAAAACGCTTGGCTGGCGCCGCAGATTCCGCTGGCCGTGGCACCACCCCCGAAGAGATCGCCCAGGGCATTGCTTGGCTTTTATCCGACGAGGCCTCTTACGTGACCGGCGCGTTTATCGATATGGCGGGGGGTAAGTAGTCCCCAGCGCCTTATCATTAAAAGTAGATACTCAAGGTGGAAAGCCATGATCAAGGGTTTGAACCATATTACGTTAGCCGTTAGCGACCTCGAGCGCTCACTCCACTTTTATACCCACGTGCTGGGGCTTGCCGGTCACGTGAAGTGGGACAATGGCGCTTACCTTTCGGCAGGAGATCTATGGTTGTGCCTCTCTTGCGATACCCCTTGTGCGAAAGAGGATTACACCCATATCGCGTTCGATATCGAAAAGGCCGATTTCGACGCCTTTTGCACCCGGCTCAAAGCGCTGAATGTACGTCAATGGAAAGAGAACACCAGCGAAGGAGCGTCTATCTATATACTGGACCCGGACGAACACAAACTGGAAATTCACGCGGGTGGTTTGGCAAGCCGGTTGGCCTCGCTTAATTCGAAACCTTACAGCGGGCTCGTTTGGCTTTAAACTGGCTGCGTAAAGGTGTAGCGTCACGCGCAAACACGCCAGCGGCAGGTTCCGATTTTTATTCAAGAGACGTTTTGACGTAATGATTAACACCAAAATCTACAAGGCCGTGTATGAGCTGGCCGAGAAGCTGATGAAGGCGGCGCACAAGGACGACCGCGAAAGCTTCGATGTGCTGTACGCCGAGCTCGAAGCTATCTGTATCGATAACGAATACACCGAGAAAGACCACCCGGAGCAATGGGAAACGCTGGCCGACTTTAGCGAAGAGCTGGACGAGGCGCTGGTGATTTACCAAAAAGCGCTGGATAAAGCCGTCGCTATACCCTCCCAGGATCATATCGCTTCGATCGGTTTCTCGATGGCAACGCTGCAGGTAGAGCGGGACGACATCGACGACGCCATTAAAAGCCTGCGCCAAGCCAAAGCCGGCGCAGCCAACATTCAAGATGATGAACTGAAAGCAGAGATCGACGCGCTGCTGACCTCGCTCACTACTCGTTAGGACCCTCACGTTGACCAATAACGATATTTTACGCCGCATCCGTTACACCTTCGATTTGAAAGACACTGCCATCGTGGCCATTTTCAAGCTGGCCGATGTGGACGTTGCTTTAGAGCAGGTAACGGCCTGGTTGAAAAAGGACGACGACGAGGCCTTTGAGGCGATGAAGGACAAGGATCTGGCGGCGTTTTTGAACGGCTTTATCAGCTACAAGCGTGGCAAGCGTGAAGGCCCGGCGCCCACGCCGGAAACCAGCCTCAATAACAACAAGGTGTTCCAAAAGCTGCGTATCGCCTTGAACATGCAGGCCGACGATATTATCGCGGTGTTCGAGCGCGAGGGTCTGCCGTTAAGCCACCATGAACTGAGCGCGTTTTTCCGTAAGCCCGGTCACAAGAATTACCGTGAGTGCAAGGATCAAATGCTGCGTAATTTTCTGATGGGCCTGCAGAACCAGTATCGCCCGGCGCAGGTAAACGGCGCTGCGAAGGCGTAAGCCTACCGCTCTTGCACGGCGTTTT
The DNA here is from genome assembly GCF_970647075.1 of Vreelandella mediterranea. NCBI lineage: Bacteria > Pseudomonadati > Pseudomonadota > Gammaproteobacteria > Oceanospirillales > Halomonadaceae > Vreelandella > Vreelandella mediterranea. Next base: position 1,384,570 of record NZ_OZ310198.1, read on the forward strand.
AAACGAAGTGTTGCAAACTAAAAAGGCCCCTTTGGGGCCTTTTTGCTACGCGGGGTGCGGTTTAGAACTCGAAACCGAAGTTGGTGAGAAACGCCGTATTCCAGCCGTTGTCGACCGGCGAGCCGAAGTAATTCAAACCGTTTTTGTTGCTCACGATATCGAACCAGGCAAAGAACGGGCCGGCGGTCATTTGTACCCCCAGGTCGTTGACCATGGGGTTTTGTTGATCGCCGAAGCCGCCATTGATGGCGCTGTAGTCGCCGGAGGGGTCGATGACGCTGAAGTCGTTGAAGAAGAACAGGTTGTCGACCGGGCCCCAATCCACTTCCAGGTTGTAGCCCACGCTTGCCGAGTAGATTTCGCCCTTGGCGGGGATCAGGTAGTTGAAGTTGAAGGCGCCGATTTGCAGGCCGTTATCGGAAATACCCGATTCACTTTCCGCCGGGTTCTTGGCGCTGTACTCGTAGGTCGTGGCCTGAGCGAGCGTGCGCCAGTTGCCGTAGCTTCCGTCTACGCCCAGGGCGGCGGACCAGTTATCGCCGCTGCGCTCGGTGTTGCGGTTATAAAGTTGGCCGCCTTTGGCCGACACGTTCACTTGGGTGGTGTAGTCGGTGTCGTAACCAAAGGTATAGCCCACTCGCGCGGCGACCTGGTTCTCTTCGCTGTTACCCTGAGCGCTGTCGCCCACGGCGTTGGCGCCGTAGTGCTCGTTGTCGTTACTCAAGCTGTCGCTTTTGAAAAAGGCCAGCGACGTATCCCAGGCCCCGGCAGAGCGGTCCCACTTGATACCGGCGTTCTGGTTATCGTTGAAGCCCGCCAGGTACCCCAGGTTGCCATAGTAGCCCAGGTAGCCGTAATCCATGTTGCCGAACGGGGTTTGTACCAGCCCCAACTGAATGGAATCTTCTTCGGTGGGGTTATAGCCGACCCAGCCGTGCTGCAGGAAGTGGTAGTCGTCGTAGAAGCGGTAGGCCAGGGAATAATCGATATTGCCGGTTTCGCCCTCGACGGTGAAAACGAGCTTGCCGAAGTCGAGATCGCCAACGGTATCCTTGCTCTGGTCATCCCAGTCGTTTGCGCTGCCGCTAAACTCTATCAGTCCGCCGAATTCGACCTGCTGCATCTCTTCGAGTGTACTTTGGTTTTCTTGGGCCAGTTCTTGTCCGTCGCGGGAGGAGGAGCCTTCGACGCCCGTATCACCGGATGAGCTTTGATCCGTATAGCCCTGGCTTGAAGAGCCTCGATTCGATGAGCCCTGGTTCGCATCCTGACTCGTATAGCCCTGATTGGAGTAGCCTTGGGAGGTCGTGCCTGACTGAGCGGCGGTGCCTTGCTGGCTTTCCAACCGTTCGAGACGCTGCTGCATCTGATTGAGCTGTGAGCGCAGCTCTTCGATGGTTTGCTGGTCACTGGTTTGCGCTGCCGCGCTCGAGATCATGGCTGCGGAAACGCTAAGCCCTAGTGCCAGCTTGTTGAACTGGCATACGCGTAGGTATGACATGAAGTTTTCCTTGCTAGTGTCGTTTTATATGCCTTTTTAATTATTAAAAGCCGGCTGGGTTAAATACCGCCCCGAAAAGAGGCCGGTATGAAAGGCAGGGTGAGACGCGTGCCCAGCCATTACACTAGTACAATCGCGCGCTAAAGCAACTACCTACCGGTGAGCCTCGGGCCGGCAGTGGGCTATAATCGGGACAACCGGCCAATGGGGCGGCGTTAAAGTCGGAGGGCGATTGACCGATATAAGGTATGGATAGCAAAGCAAACGTTTTTCAACCATTGCGAGCCCTACATGCCCACCACGCTGCGTGCCCTAATGGCCGCCCTCGTTTTTTCCGTACTTCCCGCCAGCGCCCAAGCGGACGCCGCCGAAACAGCGGTGATGGCTTGGCTGCAAAGTATCGATAACGGTGAGTTCGAGAAAGCCTGGGAAAACGCTTCACCGCTTTTACAGCGCCCGCTTTCGCCCAGCATGCTGGCGCGTACCATCGAGCTTGCCCGCCAGGACGTAGGCGAGATGAAGTCCCGCCGCCGCCTGCGCGTGATCAGCGAGACTTCGATGCCCGGCGCCCCGCGGGGGGACTACAAGATATTTACCTTCCAGACCAACTTCGCCAACCGGCTGCTCACCGAAACCGTTACCCCGCATTTCGAAGACGGCGCCTGGCGGGTCAGCGGCTACTATGTTCAATAGAGACCAGGTTCAATAAATACTGGGTTCAATAGAGACCGGATCAATAGCGGCAGCGGCCAGGCTTCATCGCGCCGCTTGGCCCGTCTGATTGCGTCCGTCAGGCTTTGATGCAGACGAATATCGCGTTGCCCGAGGTGGTGTTCCAGGGCGTAATGGCCCCGTAGTCGTGCTCGAAAACCTGCACGGTGAAGTAGGGGATAAGCAGCGCCGTGAGTTCGGCGAAACTGACGGCGACCATGGCGTGTTCATCGTCCCAGCGCTCAACGCCGCTTCCCCGACTTTTTTCGATACTTAGCTTGAGTGACTGCTTTTCGCCACTGCCCGGGTAGTGCCAGCCCGAACGAAACGCGAACTCGTCATCTCCCTTGCGCACCTTGTGTCCGACCAGAAGCGCATTGTCGATCTTTTCCCTGTCCACGGCGTTGAAACAAAACATGCCGCCGCTTTCAAGCGCGCGGTAGGCGCTTTGGATACACGCCTTTAGCCGCGCTACGCCGTCGCTGTAGTGAATCGAGTAGAGAAAGCAGGTGATCAGGTCTTGGGGTTCGCTAACGCTGAAATCCCCCATGTCCTGGCGGCTGAACTGTGCCTCGGGGCAGCGGGCGGCGGCCAATGCCAGCATGGGTGGGTTGATATCCAGGCCGCTGCTTGTAAAGCCCGCATCCAAAAAGTGGCGCACGTGCGGGCCGGTGCCGCAGGCCAGGTCCAGATGCCGGCGACCGCCGTTACCCAGCACATGATGAAGGCGCTGCACGCCGCGGCTCTGCTCCGGGTAGTCGATGTCCTCGCACATCAAGTCGTAATAGTGAGAAAGGTCGGTATAAAGTGCGTTGACGGACATGGCAGGGCGGCGCTCGTAAGGGGGTGGCGCATGGTAAACGAGCGCTCTGAATTTTAGAAGCGATGCCGTGGCTCCTTTAAAAGGCCACGGGCAGAGAGCTGTGGCCTTTACGAAGAGGCCGTCATGTCAGGAACGAACTGCATACTAATGGCCACCCTGTTCCAGCTATTCATTGCAAGAATGACGGCGGTCAGCTCCATAAGATCGCGCTCACCAAACGCATCCAGCGCTTGCTGATAGGTGGGGTCATCCACCCGCTGTCGATTGACCAGCGTCAAAGCTTCAGCCCATGCCAGAGCGGCGCGCTCCTGGACATTGAAGCAGGGCGCTTCGCGCCAGCCAGGCAGAACGTCGAGACGCCTTTGATGCTCGCCACTCTCGCGTGCTTGTTCGGCATGCTTATGTTGGCAAAAACAGCACTGGTTTAGCTGGGAAACACGTAGCTCGACCAGGTGCACGATCATGGGTGTCACAGCACTATCCGAGCTTGTATTGGCCAGTGCGACGAGGTGTTTGGGGATACGCGGATTGAGCGTGTAAACCGATTGCCGGGAGAGGCGTGTGTTCATGGTGCAGGCCTGTGTCGTTTAAGAAAGGCCTTAATTTAAAGCGGCGGGCCGACTACGCCTTGTAACTTTGCGACAATTTGCGCTGGCGGTACATGCTTGGGGTTTCCAGGGCAAATTTTTTGAAGGCGTGGGTAAAATGGGCCTGATCATGGAAGCCACAGCCAAGCGCTATATCGGCCAGTGGCCTCCTGGTTTCGATCAATGCGTGACGCGCGCGGTGAAGACGGGCGAAGTTAACCAACTGGCTGGGAGAAGCCCCCACTTCGCGTTTGAGTTTGCGCTCCAGCGTGCGCCGGGTGAAACCCAAGTGGGCACCTAACTGGCCAGGCAAAAGCTTTGACGTACTAAGCGTATCGACGAGCAGAGGCAGGCGACTTTGTATGTCCGACGCGCCATTCAAAAGCCCCAATAACCAGCTTTCCAGCAGGTTCATACCTGCTGGGCCGTCTAGTGGGTAAAGCGAATCGATGGTGGGCATTAGGCTCGCCAACCACGCCGGTTGGCTGGCGCTTTCAAGCCGATGATAAAAATCCACATGGGCGTCAGCAGCCAATCCCATCAGGCAGTACATACCTGCGGGTTTGAAGCGCACTCCCATACGCGCAGTGGACGCGTCCAGCGTTTCCACCAGGGTGTGTTTGTTGAAACAGAGCGTAATGACGGGTTGGGCCTTATCAAGGTGAATGGTAAGGCTTGCCCCACCATCGGGATAAAGTTTCTCGATTCGGGAAGGTCCCGCGTCGCCCCCGCCCAGTGACCACAAACACTGCACCCAGCGCCTTAGCCGGTAATGGGGTGGGCGCTGCTGAAAATTTAGCGGCAACGCGCTGTCTGGCAGAATAATCGCATCCATATCCTCTACCTGCATAAGAACAACCGATTGCCTTTTACGCTTTATCAAACGTCGCGTACGTCAAAAACGTAACGCCCCAAGACGAATCCCGCAATTTATCGGTGTCATTTTGTGTGTCGGCTATGCTTAGCCGGGTGAGTCATGCAAGCCACAACGCCACCGAGAAAAGGAGCGATCATGGAAGAGCCCGTTTACTGGTACGCCGTTGCCACGGTACTGCTGTTCGTGAAAATGTGGGCGACGGGTCTCTACCAGGGATTTCATCGCATCACCAAAATGACCTTTAAAACGCCGGAAGATGCGCGCATGGCGGGCAAGGAGCCTGCCCAGGAGGAGCTGCCCCAGGTACAGCAGGCAAGCAAAGCCTGGTCGAACGACCTTGAAAATATCCCCATTTTCCTGGGGCTGGGAGTGGCCTACGTAATGGTGGGGGCGGCGCCCGGGCTTGCCATGTGGCTGTTCATGATTTTTACCGCTGCGCGCTACTGCCACACGCTTTGTTACCTGGCCGCGCTTCAGCCCTGGCGCACCATCGCCTATGGCGTGGGTATGCTGTGCATGGTGGTGATGTGTGTTCAGATCGTACTCGCGCTGCCCTGATCGAAATCGGCCATACCCGGTTGAACGCGGCGCCATACACTGGGCGGGTGCTTTTCCTCCTGGGACCAGCGCCGGCGCAGCTGGCGCTCGTCGCCAAAGCCCGTCTCTTCGGCAATGCGAGCGAGACTCCATGGGGTTTCGATCATTAGCGCCCTGGCCCGCTGCAGGCGCAGGCCGCTAATGTAGTCGCCGACCTGCAGGCCGGTAAGGTGTTTGAACTGGCGCCGGAAGTGGCGCTCGCTCATGGCCGCTTGTGCGGCCAGCGCTTCGCTGCGCCAGGGGTGGGCGGGTGCCGCGCAAATGGCGTCTTGTACCCGGTGAATCCGCTCGTCCACGTGGTTGCGCCCCTCGAGCCAGGCACCCAACTGGGGTTCCTGGCCGCTGCGGCGAAGATACAGCACCATCTCCCGAGCCACCGCCAGTGCCAGCCCATGGCCCCCTACGCGGGTGAGCCAGTGCAGCATGGTGTCGATCCCTGTGGAAATGCCCGCGCTGGTCAGGTAGCGGCCATCTTCGCTAAAAATACAGTCGCCCTGAACGCGGGCCCGAGGTGCTTTGGCGCGCAGTTGCTCGAGTAGCGTGTGGTGGGTGGTGCAGCGCCGCCCATCGAGCAGCCCGGCATCCGCCAATAGCAGTGTCCCGGAGCACACGGTCATCAGCGTATCCGCGCAGGCCGCGTTGGCCTTTAGCCAGCCGATGCACTCCCGCTGAGCCTCAACGTCCAGGTGGCGGCGGTACTGGCCTGGAATCAGCAGCAGGTGCTGGTGGGGGAGTTCATCCGGTAGCGGCGCTATGCCGGAGAGCGTTAGCGGCCCCAGCCATTCAAGGGCGGCGCTGGGGCCGATGTAGCTAACGTCGATCTCCATCCTCAAGTGGCTGGCGCACTGCAATACCTGAAGCGGACCCACCAGATCCAGCGGTACCTGTCCGGGCATCATCAATACCGCCACCCCTAGGGTGTTGCCCCTTGGGGTGGGCGGCTGGCTTGGCGGGGGGCTATTCGTCACGTATGTTTCGCCACTCGTCGATCAAATCGTGAGTGTCGATAATACGCGCAAAGCGGTCTTCCAGCACGAGCTCCGTGCGCGCCTTGATATCCTCGGCGGACCAGGTGACGCCCTGGCGCGTCATGGGGAACGTAAGCGTAGCATCGCTTACAAAATCGACCACGAAGCCGAGATCCGAGGCCACGCGTGCGGTGGTTTCGCAGCACTGTTCGGTACGGATGCCGCTGATGGCCAAGCGTGAAATAGACCGCTCGCGTAGCCAGCGCTCGAGCCCCGTATCGCTGAACGCGTTATGCACGCGCTTGTGAAACGTGGCCGCAGCGGCGTCATCGAACCCTTCAAGCGGACGAATCAGGCCGTTTACTGGGTCGAACGGGCCCTGGCTTGCCGGCGCTTCATGAAAAATTCGCACCATGGGTAGGCCGTGTTGTTGGGCGGCGTCGAGCAGGGCGCGCTGGCGGGGGCGCCAGGTGTCGGCAAGGGCCTCGACCCAGTACGCCTTGGCGGGAAAAGAGGCCTGAACGTCGATCATCAGCAGGGCGGTCGTCGGGTTTTTCATGGTGAGCCTCGTGGGTCATGGAGGCTATAGCGTAAGGGGAGGGCGTGAGGCCTGCGATACACCCCGCGGCCACGAAGCGGACAGATTCGGACATTATGGCGTTGACGCTAAAAAAGTCGTTTTCGGGTCGACAACGCTTGGCAAGGACTTAGGATAAAAGGCTCGAATTTAGCCAACCTGCCCGAGTGAGCGACCATGACCGCCATTGCTGCAACCCCTAAGCCCCCATACTACGCCGTGGTATTTACCTCGATACGCACGGATGACGAACAAGGTTACGCCGAGATGGCCGCGCGAATGATGGAGCTTGCCGCCGAGCAGCCGGGGTTTTTGGGCGTGGAGTCGGCGCGGGAGGAGGTCGGGGTGACGGTGTCTTACTGGGCGGACATCGAGTCGATCAAGGCGTGGAAGGCCCACGCCGAGCATCAGGAGGCGCAGCGATTGGGCCATGCAAAGTGGTATGCGCAGTTTAAAACGCGCATCGCTAAAGTGGAGCGGGATTACGCGGGGTGATTGGTTGGCCCGGTGGGCGCGGGCATGAAGCCGCCGGGCCCTTTACAAGAGGCGGCTGGCCAGCGTTTGCATGAGCAGCCCCAGCATCAGCAACAAAACCCCGGCCACGATGCTGGTTTTTACCGCGTGGCGCTGCCACATGCGCTCTACTTCATGGCCAAAGCGGTAAACGAGCCAGGCGATGCCGTAGTAACGAAAGCCCCGGGCCAAAACGGCCGCCAGCCCGAAAAGCAGAATAGGGTAGCCGGAAAGCCCGGCGGTGATCATGGCCACCTGAAAGGGGACCGGCAGAATGCCGATGGCCAGAATCGCCGCGAACCCGTACTGGCCAAAAAACGTCTGAAACGCCTGGTAGCTTTGTTCGATCCCCATGAAGCCGATCAGCCAAGTACCTACGGACTGAAACAGCAGCATGCCCACCCCGTAACCCACCAGCGAGCCAAGCAGGCAGCCAAACGTCACCACGGTCGCCATGGCCCAAATGCGCGCCCGGTTGGACGCCATCAGCGGTATGATGATGAGCTCCAGCGGTACCGGCAAAATGATCGTTTCGAGAAACGAGAGCGTGCCCAGCAGCCAAAGCATGTACCGGGAGTGATTGAGACGCTCGAGCCACTGCTTTTGACCCGCCGAGAGAAGCTTCATGGCCTACATCGCCGGGTCTATGCGGCGGTAGAGTGATGCCAGTACGCTGTAAGCCCCAAAGGCAAAAAGCCCGAGCGCGACAAAGGCCAACAGCCACTGACCGTAGGCTTGGCTGCGTAGCGCGCTGAAGACTTCTTCGGTGCCGCCCGCTTCGCCGGGGCTGACCTGGTAGGCAGCGATCAAGAAGAAACTGCCCACAATGATGAAGACCCCGCCGCGGATCACTAGCCCAAAGCGGCATACCGGGTAGGCCCATTTTTTGGTCGCTTCAGCCATGCTGAAGTGCTTGTCGAACTTCGCCTTGTAGCCTTTGAAGGCATGAGAAATACCGGCCCCGATAATGGCAAGCCCCACCGCGCCGACGATCCAACGGCCCAGCGGCTGCTGAAGTAGCCAGCTCACCGCACCTTGCGAGCCGCCGGAGCCGCCGGATGACGAGGCGCCCAAGCGAAAAATCAGGCTGGCCGCGTAAAAGGCCAGCAGCGTATGAGTAATGGCACTGACCATGAGCCCGGCGCGAATCGCGACTCCCTTGGTATCGTTGCCGTGGTGGTCGGCATCCTTCAAGGCCTGAATAGAGCGCCACATGGCGTAGCCGAGTAGGCCAAGAGCGATGATGGCCAGCAGGACCTTACCAAAGGGTGCGCCCAGCACGCTTTCCAGGGCCCCCCGGCTCCCTTCGGTTTGCCCGCCCTGGCCGAACGCGGCCATGGCGGCAAGACCGCCGACCAGCAAGTACACGACACCCCGCGAGGCGTAGCCCATACGGGCGTATAACTGGATCGCGTCTTTATGGTCGGGCTTATTGGGAGATGATGGGGTCACGTAGTCCTCCTGATGAAAGGGTATGGCTCAACCGTCCAGTATGAGCCAACGCCAAAATAGGCGCTTGAAACAGTACTGTGTAAAGTAGGTGATGATACGCAAAAGACCTAGCGTCTGCGGAGTTTATTAACGTTTAAGCCTTGAGGAAAACCTTGTGATGAACGCATCGACCACGCCGGTGTTTTGGCGTATTGCAAAAATTGATGCCGGGCGCGCAGGATTCGGGTCGCCGCCCTGGGCTTGCACGCTTAAGCTTTAAAAAAACCGAGGACGAGGCGATGGACGACTACGCGCGTATCGAAAAGGCGATGGCCTATATGGTGGATAACGTTACCCGCCAGCCAGATTTGGCTACGGTGGCCGGGCACGTGCATTTAAGCCCCAGTCACTTTCAGCGGCTTTTTACTCGTTATGCCGGGGTATCGCCCAAGCGCTTTTTACAGGCACTGACCCTCGAGCGTGCCAAGCGCATCATGACCGCCACCGAACCGCTTTTGGACGCCGCCCACGCGGTCGGTTTGAGCGGGGGCTCGCGCCTTTATGATCACTTCGTCACCCTCGAGGCCGTTACACCCGGCGAATACAAGCGCCAGGGCGAGGGGCTTACCATCGAGTACGGCCTGCACCCAAGCCCGTTTGGCGAGGTGCTGGTGGCCATTACCCGGCGGGGAATTTGCCGCATGGGCTTCACCGGCGCGGTCAGCGCAAACGAGCAATTGGCAACGCTACGTGCCCAGTGGCCCGGCAGCGCGTTGGTCGAATCCGTGGAGGCCACCCGGTACGCCGTAGAGGGGCTTTTTGATTGCCGCCGCCCAGGCGAGGCCGGGCTTGCGCTACACGTGGCGGGCACTAACTTTCAAATCGCGGTATGGCGGGCGCTGCTCGCGATCCCCGAGGGGCGGCTTGCAAGCTACGGCCAGCTTGCCCTGGCGCTTGGCAAGCCCGGTGCCTCGCGGGCGGTGGGCAGCGCCGTCGGGGCTAACCCGGTGGCGCTTTGGATACCCTGCCACCGGGTCATTCAGCAAAGCGGGGCGCTGGGCGGTTACCGCTGGGGCGTGGCGCGAAAACAGATGGTGCAGGCCTGGGAGAGCAGCCAGTCGCATCTTGAAGCGCGCGAACAGGGCCTGGCGCTGATAGAGTGATGCATGAACCAACACAAGGAGCGCACCATGGAGATCAAGGCACTGCAGGCGGATATCACGACCCTCAACGTGGATGCGATCGTCAACGCCGCGAACCAGTCGCTTCTGGGCGGCGGCGGCGTGGACGGCGCCATTCATCGCGCCGCCGGGCGCGAACTGGTCGAGGCGTGTCGTAAGCTCAACGGCTGCGCCACCGGCGATGCCAAGCTGACCGAGGGGTTCAACCTGCCGGCGCGCTATGTGATCCACGCGGTAGGCCCGGTGTGGCACGGCGGCGAGCGTGGCGAGGCTGACAAACTCGCCGGCTGCTACCGGCGCGCGCTCGAACTGGCCGAGTCCGTCGATGCGCGCTCCATCGCCTTTCCCAGTATCAGCACCGGCGTCTACCGCTTTCCCATCGAGCAGGCCGCCGGGGTCGCCGTCGCCACGGTGAAAGAAGCGCTGAAGGCGGGCTCTTCGGTCGAGTCGGTCACGTTTTGCTGCTTCTCCGCGGATGATCTGGCGGTGTACGAGGCCGCGCTAGAGGCTTGAGCGCCTTGCCCGGTCAGTGCCCAAAGACCGACCACTCGGTGCGCTGAACGAATAGCTCGAGCGCCCGGGCGCCGAGCAGGCTGTTGCCGAACTCATCGAGGCCTGGTGACCACACCGCCAGGGCGCCGCGGCCCGGGGCGATGGCGAGAATGCCGCCGCCCACGCCGCTTTTACCCGGTAAGCCCACGCGGAACGCGAACTCGCCGGAGGCGTCGTAGTGGCCGCACATCATCATCAGCGAGTTGATACGCCGCGCCCGCTGGGGGGACACCACGCGAATATTGCGTGGCCGGTTGACGCCGTCGGAGGCGAGGAAAAGCCCTGCCCGGGCGAGCTGCTCGCAGCTCATGGCGATGGCGCACTGATGGAAATAGGTGCCCAGTACCTTGTCGACGTCATGGCGCAGCCGCCCAAAGGCTTTCATGAAGTGGGCAAGTGACGCATTGCGATCCTTGTGCGCCATCTCCGAGGCGGCGACCTGGTGATCGAAGAAGATGCTGGCGTCGTCGGCAAGATAGCGCACGAAGTTGAGGATCTCGGCCAGCGACACCCTGGGTTCGTGGCCCATCATGATGGCATCGACCACCGCAATCGCCCCGGCGTTGATGAACGGGTTGCGCGGCTTTCCACCTTCGTGTTCGAGCTGAACGATGGAGTTGAACGGGTCGCCCGACGGCTCGCGGCCCACGTTGGCCCACAGGCCGTCGCCGAGCTTGCCAAGCGCCATGGTCAGCGTGAAGAGCTTGGAAATACTTTGAATCGAGAAGGGGGTCGAGGCGCTTCCTGCCGAGAATGTTTCGCCCTCCACGGTGGCCAGGCTGATGCCGAACTGATGCGGGTCTACGCCGGCAAGCTGGGGAATGTAGTCGGCGACTTGGCCTCGCTCGGTCTCGAGGGCAAGTTGTTCGGCAATGTCGTTTAAAAGCGATTGCATAAAGCGGCGGTCGTTTGTCGTGAAAGGCTGGCAACCCTAGCGGAAAAAGCGGCCCTTGTCCTTCGATCTTGCGCTTTGATGGCTTTGCCGGTTTTGGGCGTTGCGCCGCCTGGCGTCGAGCGCTAGAGTTCGCCCTTTTGTTTGAGGCGCCGCGATGGCCACGTTGATGATTCAAGGGACCACCTCGGATGCGGGTAAAAGCACCGTCGTGGCCGGGCTTTGCCGTGTGCTGAAGCGCCGCGGGTTTTCCGTGGCGCCGTTCAAACCCCAGAACATGGCGCTCAATAGCGCGGTCACAGTCGACGGTGGCGAGATTGGCCGCTCCACGGCGCTTCAGGCCCAGGCCGCGGGGGTGGCGCCCCATAGCGACATGAACCCGGTGCTTTTAAAGCCCGAGAGCGAGCGCGGCGCCCAGGTGATTCTGCGTGGCCAGGTTCACGGCCCTATGCAGGCGCTGGATTACCACGCCTTCAAGCAGGTGGCCAGGCAAAGCGTGATGGCCGCCTGGCAGGATTTGAGCGCCCGCTTCGATGTCATCATCGCCGAAGGCGCGGGCAGCCCGGCCGAGATCAACCTGCGTCAAGGCGATATTGCCAACATGGGTTTTGCCGAAGCCGCCGATTGCCCGGTGCTGCTGGTGGGGGACATCGACCGTGGCGGAGTTTTCGCTCAACTGGTGGGCACCCTCGAGCTTTTGAGCGAGAGCGAACGCGCCCGCACCCAAGGGTTCATCGTCAACCGTTTTCGCGGCGATATCGCGCTTTTGAACCCAGGGCTTGCGTGGCTCGAGGCGCGCACGGCCAGGCCGGTATTGGGGACGCTGCCGTTCGTGCCCGGGCTGCTGCTGGACGCCGAGGACAGCATCGGGAAGGTCAACGCCGAGAAGCACGCCCAAACGCTCAATATCGTGATGCCGCGCCTGCCGCGTATCAGTAACCACACCGATTTCGACGCCCTGCGCCTGCACCCCCAGGTCTCGCTTACGTTTATTGGCGAAGGCCAGCCGATTCCACCCGCGGACGTCATCCTCCTGCCCGGCAGTAAAAGCACGCTAAGTGATCTGGCCTGGCTTAAACGCCACGGTTGGGCGCAGGCGATTACGCGTCATTTGCGCTACGGCGGACGGGTGCTGGGTATCTGCGGCGGTTTTCAAATGCTCGGCCAGTGGGTCGAGGACCCGGAGGGGCTGGAGGGCGAAGCGGGGCGAGCAAAGGGGCTTGGCCTGCTCGAACTCACCACGCGCATGGTCAAAGGCAAGCAGCTTCGCAATGTAGCAGGTGTCATGGTTGCGGAAGGGGTAAGTGTGACGGGTTACGAGATCCATAACGGGGTCAGCAGCGGTGCGGCACTCGAGCAGCCGCTGTTCGATTTGGGAACCCACCGGGACGGCGCGATAAGCGACGATGGCCAGGTGCTCGGCACCTACCTGCACGGCGTGTTCGATAGTAGCGACACCTGCCGGGCGCTGCTTAAGCGCTTGGGGCTCAGTGAACCGGTCGTCGTCGATTACCGAGCCCACCGCGAGCGCGAACTGGAGCGCCTGGCGGACACTTTAGAAGCTCATTTGGATATCGAGCGCATCACCGCGCTACTCGGCGTCAGGCCCCCAGCCACGGGCAGTGACTGAGGGCGTTTCTGACCAAGAGGTGTTACTCGCTGCCGGTATCCGCGTCGGGCTGGGTCGGCGCAGCGTCGCTTGCGGGGCGCTGGCGGCTCGCCATCAGGGTGATTTCGACGTTGCTGCCACCGCAAAGGCGGCTGGCCTCGGTGCAGGTGCGCGCCGGATAGCGGCCGGCTTCGAAAAATTCGGCGTAAACGCTGTTCATTTTCTGAATCTCGCCCAGATCCGTGAGATGGATATCCACGCGTACCACATCGCCCCAGTCGAGCTCTTCCTGGCGCAGCATCCGCTCTAGCTCGCGCATGACGCGGTGGGTCTCCTTGCTCACATCCCCCAGCACCGGTTCTTCCTCGGCGATGTCGGCGATGGTCAAACCGGAAATGAAGACGTAATGGTCGTCGACGACCATGTGGCTACCGGGAAAATCGGGCTTGGGCAGGGTCGGGTCGTTGATGAACTGTGGCATGGGCTCTCCTTGGCGGCCTGGATGAATCTTAAACGTTACATGTATCACGTCATGGGACCAGCCTGGCACATTAGGGTTCAATCCGCTTAACCCGCTGGCACCACACGTCTTAATGCTCTAGGCTTGCGGGCTTTGATGCCCGCGGGCCCTTTAAAACAGGTGCAACGAGAGAGCTTAATGAAGGTCGTTCAGATTAAAGACCCTAACGTGCGCAGCGCGTGCCTGGCAACGTTGTGCGCCAAGGTGTATGGGCAAAGTGCGGGGCTGACGCCGCTGGTGGTATTTACCGGCACCCAGAACGTGCTGTTCGAGCAGGAAGCGGCGCGGCTGGTGGGCGGTGTTGGCGCTGATGACGAGCTATTGGCGCTGGCGCTTTTGGTATTGGATGAGAAAGGCGAGGGCATGACGCTAAGCCTTGCCTGGGAGCAGGCGGAAGGCGCGAAGGCGCGACTGATCAGCGAGTTGAGCTTGAACGTGCCGCTCAAGGTAGTCGCCGATGACCCGGGCCAGGTGCCTTTTTACCAAGGGTGTGGCATCAAGCGCTGGTTCGAGGGGGAAAACGGCGAGCAAATTGGCCTTAATGCCCGCCATCCGGCCGAAAGTCTCGAGGCGGTATCGCCGACCTTGACGCTGGATCACGCGCTCATTCTGCGCCGCTTCAAGCACGACCCCAAGGCCTTTGAACGTGCCAAGCAGGCCTTTCTGGAAGGGCTCGAGAACGTGCCCAAAACGCTTTGACGCCGACTACCCATTGATGGCGACTAGCCAGGTTAGCGTGCCAGTTCGCGCATGGCCTGCTCCAGCCCTTCGACGGTCGTTGGATACATGCGCCCTTCGGTGATTTCCTGAACCAGCCGGGTAGAGTAGGTGTACTCCCAGGCGCGCGGCGGCGCAGGGTTTAGCCAAACGAGCTTTGGGAAATGCGCGGTCAAACGCTCGAGCCACACCCCGCCTGGCTCTTCGTTGAAGTGCTCGACGCTGCCGCCGGGGTGGGTGATCTCATAAGGCGACATGGCCGCATCGCCCACCACGACCACCTGGTAGTCCGCCCCGTAGGTGCGTAAAAGCTCTTCGGTGGGCAGGCGCTCGCTTGCCCGGCGGGCGTTGTTCTTCCACACGCCTTCGTATACGCAGTTGTGAAAGTAGTAGTACTCCAGCTGCTTGAACTCCGAACGCGCCGCCGAAAAGAGCTCTTCGCAAACGCGGATGTGGTCATCCATCGAACCGCCCACGTCCAAAAACAGCAGCACTTTAACGCTATTGTGTCGCTCTGGTCGCATCTGCACGTTGAGCAGCCCCGCATCGCGGGCGGTTTCGCGAATAGTCCCGGTAATGTCGAACTCCGAGCGCGCCCCCTGGCGGGCGAACTTGCGCAGCCGCCGCAGCGCCATTTTGATGTTACGGGTGCCGAGTGCCAGGCTGTCGTCGTAGTCGCGAAAGCGGCGCTCGTCCCACACCTTGGTGGCGCGACGATGGCGCGAGCCGTCCTGGCCGATGCGGATACCCTCGGGGTTGTAGCCGTTGGCGCCAAACGGGCTTGTGCCGCCGGTACCGATCCACTTGTTGCCACCGGCGTGGCGCTCTTTTTGCTCCTCGAGGCGCTTTTTGAAGGTTTCGATCAGCGCCTCGAGCCCGCCCAGCGACTCAATTTTGGCTTTCTCTTCATCGCTTAGCTGACGCTCGAACTCGCGGCGCAGCCACTCGTCGGGTATCAGTGCCTCGATACCGGCGTCCACACTCTCAAGACCCTCGAACCAGGCGGCGAAGGCGCGATCGAAGCGGTCGAAGTAGCGCTCGTCCTTGACCATGACCGTGCGCGCGGCGTGGTAAAAGGCATCGATATCGGCGAACACTACGCCGCGCTCGGCCACCGCGTGTAGATCCAAAAGCTCGCGAAGCGACACCGGCACACCGGCGCGCTTTAACGTTTCGAATAGGCCGATGAACATGGCTTAGCGCCCCGTGCCTTTTTGGCGGCGGAGCATGAAGGCCAGCCGCTCGAGAAGATGGGTGTCCTGCTCGTTTTTAACCAGCGCCCCGGCCATCGGCGGCAGCGCCCTGGCCGGGTCGCGGTTATAAAGCGCTTCCTGGGAGAGCTCGTCGCTCATTAAAAGCTTCAGCCAGTCCACCAACTCCGAGGTCGAGGGCTTTTTCTTGAGCCCCGGCGCATCGCGCAGCTCGAAAAAGACGTTGAGCGCCTCGGACACGAGCCTGGGGGCGATATCGGGGAAGTGCACATCGACGATGGCCTGGAGCGTGGCGCGGTCAGGAAAATCGATATAGTGGAAAAAGCAGCGGCGTAGAAAGGCGTCCGGCAGCTCCTTTTCATTGTTCGAGGTAATGATGATGATAGGGCGGTGCTCAGCGCGAATGGTCTCGCCGGTCTCGTAAACGTGGAACTCCATGCGATCCAGCTCCTGGAGCAGGTCGTTGGGGAATTCGATATCCGCTTTGTCGATCTCGTCGATCAAAAGCACCACGCGCTCGTCGGCGCTAAACGCCTCCCAAAGCTTGCCCGGGCGAATATAGTTGGCCACGTTTTCCACGCCCTCGACGCCCAACTGAGAGTCGCGCAGGCGGCTGACCGCGTCATATTCGTAAAGCCCCTGGGCGGCCTTGGTGCTGGACTTGATATGCCAGGTGATCAGCCTGGTGGAGAGCGAGCGGGCCAGCTCCTCGGCCAGTAGCGTCTTGCCCGTGCCCGGTTCACCCTTGATCAGAAGCGGGCGTTGTAGCATGACCGCGGCGTTGACCGCCTGCTTGAGCGCGTCGGTGGCGATGTATGAGGAGGTTGAATCGAACGCCATGGAGGCTCCTTTAAGAAAGTTCGTTCAAATGCGTTGAGGGCAGTTTACGTCAGCCACGAAGCGGCTACCACGGGTTAGCCGCCCGGAAAGCAGCAATGCTTTGTAAATTAAGCAGAAAGTAGCGCTTGGCTACGACTTTAGTGCTGCTTAATGAAGCGAGAAGCGCTTTTTTTGCGCGCTGTTGGTGCAGTACAGGGCGCGCTAAGGCGGCTGGCTGAAAGTTTTACCAGGCTTGTTTTTTTAAATGCATGATTTTTATATATTTTATTAATATTGGCACGTACCTCGCAATATATTAGGCAAGAAGCAGCTGAACAGAGTCACCGCTTAAACGACTCTCCCTTTACTGCTACGCCGCCCGAGCCGGGCGGCACACTGAGTGAGCTGGCGTGCTCCACCTGGGCCCCCTTCGGGGGGCCTTTTTTTTGTGCTTAAAAAAGCAGTCGTCATGTAAAAATATTATAAATATGTTCTACGCTTTATTTGGAAACAGTGTTCGATTGGTATATATTGTATAAGTAAGCCGGTCGAACCGGCGCCAATCCCTGGCAAAAGATAAAGGATGACTCCTATGAACAGCGTTAAAACGATTTCTGCCGCCGTGATTTCCGCCAGCGTCTTGATGGCGAGCCAAGCGGCTTTCGCAAGCCAGAACGAGGCGGGCGACATCTTCGTTCGCGGTGGTTTCGCCCAGACGGATACCGGCTCCAGTAACGGTAACGTGGCCGGTGATTCCCTGAACGTGCAAAGTGAAAACGGCTTCACCTTCGGTGCGGGCTACCTGTTCACGCCTAACGTCGGCCTCGAGCTCAACAGCTCCGAAAAATTCGAGCACACTTTGAACACTGGCTCGGCGGGTAATATCGGCTCGATCGATCGTCTGCCGGTCAACCTGTTGGTCAACTACTACCCGCTGGGTGGTTTTGACTCTCCCGTACAGCCCTATGTAGGCGCGGGTCTTAACTACACGCGTTTCTCTGGCGAGCCCAGCGACGTTAGCGTCAAGCACAGCTACGGCGCCATCGGCCAGGCCGGTGTCGATCTGGCCGTCACCGACAACGTCATGCTCAACGGTTACGTAAGCTACTCCGATGTAGACTCCGACATTCGTGTCGGCGGCGAGACCGTTGGCGAAGTCGATATGAACCCCGTTACCGTTGGTGGCGGCGTTACCTACCGCTTCTAAGCCTTCGGGTGGACAACGCTAGATAAGCACCATGACGCTCGGCAAACGCCGGGCGTTTTTGTGTATGTCCGGTTTGCAACGACGCCGGTCACGGTTAAAGGAGTGCCGAGATGCCCGCACAGTCTGTTGATACCCACTTAGCTGATACCCCCTCAGTTGATACCCACTTCGTTGATACCCACTGTCACTTCGATTTTCCCCCGTTTTTCGGGAACGAAACCCAGAGCCTGGCGTTGGCACGAGACGCCGGGGTGGAAAAGATCATTGCGGTAGGTGTCTCGGCGCAGCGCTTCGACGGCGTCATGGCGCTGGCCGAGCGTTTCGAGCCGGTGTATGCCGCGCTCGGCATTCACCCCATGGCGGTAAAGGAGGTGGAAGAGGGCGATCTCGAGCAGCTCGAGGCGTGGCTTCAACAAAAGCCCGACAAGCTGGTGGCGATCGGGGAAATCGGCCTGGATCTTTTTATCGAAGACCCCCAGTTCGAAAAACAGGAGGCGGTGCTGACGGCCCAACTGCGCCTGGCCCGCCAGTTCGATTTGCCCGTGATACTTCACTCACGGCGCACCCACGATAAACTGGCGATGCATTTAAGGCGCCTCGAGCTTCCCAGGGCCGGCGTGGTGCACGGCTTTGCCGGCAGCGAGCAGCAGGCGCGAGCCTTTATCGAGGCGGGGTACTTCATTGGGGTGGGCGGTACCATGACCTACGAGCGCGCCACCAAAACCCGCCGCACCCTGTCTCGCCTGCCGCTTTCCTCGCTTTTGCTGGAAACTGACTCGCCGGATATGCCCGTGCAAGGGTTCCAGGGCGAGCCCAACCGCCCGGAGCGTATCCGCCACATTTGGCAGAGCCTTTGTGAGATCCGCGACGAGTCGCCTTCAGAAATTGCGGACACCATTCGCGACAATAGCCGCCGTCTGTTTCGTATCTGAGCGCCGGCGCCTTTGCGCGGCCGCCGGAGCAGCGGGCCGGTGTTTAAAAGCGCCGCTTAAAGGCGCAACGTTTTAAAGCGTCAGGTTCTCGAAGCCCGATTCGGTGACCGCTACGTTATCCTCGATACGAATCCCGCCGCAGTGCAGCAGTGACGCCACCAAGGGCCAATTGATGGCAACGTCCTGCGCCTTGAGCGGGTCCAGCAGCATGGGGATAAAGTAGAGCCCGGGTTCGATGGTCACGACCATGCCGGGTTTGAGCGTGCGCGTCAGGCGTAGTGCCGGGTGCTCCTTCGGGGCGGGCATCGGGGTGCCGTCGGCGGCTTTGAGCCCGCCGACATCGTGCACCTGCAGGCCGAGCGAGTGGCCCAACCCGTGGGGGCAGAAAGCGCGCGTCACCCCCAGGCGCACGGCGCTTTCAGCGGTGTCCTTGTAAAGATCGAAGCTCACCAGAATATCCGCCAAGCGTTTGTGCATCTTTTCGTGCAGCGTCAGGTATTCGACCCCCGGCCCAATGCTTTTGACCAGTTCGTTTTTTAGGCCGTGCATGGCGACCACCAGCGCGCCGAAGGTTTCCGGGGCATCCGGGCCGACGTGGGTGCGGGTGATATCCGCACAGTAACCCCGGAAGCGATGCCCGGCATCTACCAGCAGGCTATGGCGCAGTTGGGGCGGCGCTAAATCGTAGTGCTGGTAGTGGAGCACACCGGCGTGGTCGTTGAGGCCGATGATGTTTTGATAGGGCACCGCGGATTCGCGCTGACG
The DNA here is from genome assembly GCF_970647075.1 of Vreelandella mediterranea. NCBI lineage: Bacteria > Pseudomonadati > Pseudomonadota > Gammaproteobacteria > Oceanospirillales > Halomonadaceae > Vreelandella > Vreelandella mediterranea. The sequence continues at coordinate 1,403,560 of NZ_OZ310198.1, forward strand.
GCTTGCGCCGAGATACGCCAACTGAATGTCGAGTTCGCTGCTGGCGCCGATAAACGCGGTCTTGGCGGCCTGGTGGCCGGCCAGAGCCAGCCGGTTGGCCTCGCGTAGGCAGGCAAGTTCGTAGTCGGTTTTATAAAGGCGGTTTTCGTCCAGCGCGTGAACCAGCGCCTCGGGCATCACCTGGCCTTCAAGCGCCTGGCGTCGGCCCTCGTCCAGGCGCTCGATGTCACCGATCAACGCGGCATTTTTGGAGAGCGTGGGGGTGGGGTGCTCGCGGCAAAGCGTGATGTCGAACGCCTCGACCCAGGGCTCTTCGGGAAGCGCGGCGGTCAGGTGCCAGAAGTCGCTCGGAGCAAAAAGAAGCAGTTTGGGCTTTTTACCCGGCTCGATCACCACCCAGCTGTGCTGGGCATCGCTTAGCCCCACCCAGTGCATGAAATGGCCGTAGGCCTGGAAGGCGGGGGCGTGATCGTCGGCGAAGAAATTATCGGCGTGGCCGCTGTAAATCGCGACGCTATCGAAGTCAGTGCGTTGTAACAGGTCGGCGTAAGTGCGCTCGAGATGCGCCAGGTGTGCTTTTTGCAGTAACAAGAGTGTGTCAGACATAACGATCCTTTTAAACGCGTAGCGAGGGCAGCTCGCTCCAGAGCCTTTCGAGCTCGGCGTGGTGCTTTTTCTGATGACGATATAGGCGAAGCTCCATCGTTACATCCCACTGGGTGCTGCCGGCGCGCATCAGTGTGCCGCTTTCAAGTTCGGTGGCGACGTTGCGCTCGGGTAGCCAGGCCATGCCGTAACCCAGCAGCACCAGCTCCTTGATATTCGCGGCAAACAGGTTTTCGCTCTGGGCGGTCAAGTAGCTGCTCTGGGAGAGCCGCGCCAGGTGCGCCTTCACTGCCGCGCCCAAAAGCCCGCGTTTGGGGTAGGCCAGCCAGCGTACGGGCTTGGCGGAGGTGCCGGGCAGTTGGGCGGCGGGCTCGCCCGCCGGGTTCAGCGCGGTCACCGGAATCAGCCGCTCCTTGCCGATCACCCGGTAGATGCAGCCGCTGGTGTCGATATCCAGATCGCAGCGCCCGGTGGGCCAGTAGCAGATCGCCAGATCGCACTCGGCCCGGGCCAGCGCCTGAAAGTAGTCGCCGGCCACCCAACCCGTCGCCCTTAGGTAGGGCTGAATGCGGTCCTGCCAGCCAATGTCGGAAAGCCATCGGGGCAGAAACTGGGGCAGCAGGCTTTGGGGGGTGGCCACCATGATCCGCCGCTGCTGACCGGCGCTGATTTCCTGAACCCGGTCGCGGGTCAGGCGCACTCGGTCGGTGATTTGCTCGCAGAGGGTCAAAAACTCCTCCCCGGCCGGTGTGAGTGACAGCGGCAGGGTTTGGCGGTTGATCAGCGTTGCGCCCATTTCCTCTTCGAGTAGCTTGATTCGCCGTGAAAAGGTGGGCTGGGTCACGTGCTGCTCGTCCGCCGCGCGGGAGAAGTGCCGGGTTCTGGCCAGGGCGATAAAATCTTCTAGCCAGCGAATTTCCATGCCTTACTCCGTGATGATGAAGGAGCGGCGCTAATCCGGTGGCTCGACATCATAATCGGCCTTCTTCAACGCCGTGGCAGGCCACCCGCGTGCCGTCGTCCTGGGTTCGTAGTACGGGAATCTCCTGCTTACAACGCGCATTGGCATAGGGGCAGCGGCCGTGGAACACGCAGCCGCTGGGCAAGTTCACCGGGGTCGGCACCTCGCCGGAAAGGCGAATGTGCTGGGGCCGGTCATCCTGCAAGCGCGGGATCGCCGATAACAGCGCCTGAGTATAGGGGTGGCGGGGCTTATCGAAAAGCGTGCCGGTGGTGGCTATTTCGCACACCGTCCCCAGGTACATGACCGCGACCCGGGTACCGAAGTGCTCGACCACGGCCAAATCGTGGGTGATGAACAGATACGTCAGGTTACGCTCGTGCTGGGCGTCCATCAAAAGATTCAGCACCTGGGCTTGAATGGAGACGTCCAGCGCCGAGATCGGCTCGTCGGCGACGATGAACTCCGGGTCCACCGCCAAAGCGCGGGCAATGGCGATACGCTGGCGCTGACCGCCGGAGAATTCGTGGCCAAAGCGCTTGCCCCAGTCCGGGTCGATGCCCACCGACTGCATCACCGACTGTACCTTGTCGGCCACCGCGTCACGGCCCCACTCTGGATGGTGAAAGCGCAGCGGCTCTTCCAGGGTTTGCTGGATGGTCATTCGCGGGTTGAGCGACGCGTAGGGGTTTTGAAAGATCATCTGCATGCGCTTGCGATACGGCAGCAGCTGGCGGGAACTCAAGTCGTCGATACGCTGACCGTCGAAATGAATTTCCCCCTCGGAAGGGCTCAAAAGCCCCATGACGGTGCGCGCCACGGTGGATTTGCCGCAGCCGGACTCGCCGACCACGCAAAGCGCTTCGCCGCGCTTGATATCCAGGTTCACGCCGTTGATGGCGTGAACGTACTCCTGATGGCGGACCAGTCGGCCCTTTTTAAAGCGCAGCTGATCGAGAAAATCGCCGGACAGCGAGAAGCGTTTTTTCAGGTCGCGAATTTGTAAAAGCGATTCGGGGCTTGGCTCGTTGACGCCAGGGGTGCTGGATGTCTCGAGCTCGCGAGCCGGGATCACGTTGGCCTCGGCACTCATGGGGTTTCCTCCTTCGCGCGGCGGTCTTCGAGCATTTCGGCCACCATATGGCAGGCGACGCGGCAGTTGCCGGTGTCGACAAAGCCTGGCACCTGTTCGGTACACGCCGTCCGGGGTTCGCCATTTGGGCGGACCCGGAACTCGCAGCGCGGATGAAACGCGCAGCCGCTGGGCAGATTGGAAAGCGACGGCATGCTGCCGGGAATCTGGTTTAGCTTCTCGCCGGGCGTGGCCATCTGCGGCAGGGCGTTGATCAGCCCTTGGGTGTACGGGTGCTGCGGGTCGTTGATGATCTCCCGGGTCGGGCCCTGTTCGATGACCCGGCCGGCGTACATGACCAGCATCCGCTGGGTGACCTGGCTGACCACCCCCAGATCGTGGGTGATCAGGATCAAACCGACGTTGTGCTGCTCGCATAGATCCAGCAATAGCGCCATGATTTCCGCCTGGATGGTGACATCGAGGGCGGTGGTGGGCTCGTCGGCAATGATGATGTCCGGGTCGAGCAGCAGGGCGATGGCGATGATGATGCGCTGGCGCATACCGCCAGAAAGCTCGTGCGGGTACTGGTCCAGGCGCTTCTCCGGCGAGGGAATCTGCACTTGCTGGAGCTTGTCCAGCGCAATGGCGCGGGCGGCCTTGCTGGAAATACGCCGGTGCGCCTTCAAACACTCGACCATCTGCTCGCCGATGGAAAGCACCGGGTTGAGCGTCATCATCGGGTCCTGGAAAATCATCGAGATACGGTTGCCGCGCACCTTGCGCAAGCCGCGCTCGGACATCTTGTTAAGCGTTTGACCCTCGAACGCGACGCTGCCGCCGGCGATGAAGCCGGGTTTGGAGATGAGGTTCAAAAGCGAAAACGCGGCCACCGACTTGCCGGCGCCGGACTCGCCGACGATCCCTAAGCGTTCGCCGCGGTCCAGGGTGAAGTTGATGTCGCGCAGGGCGTGTACTTCGCCCTGGCGTAGCGCAAAACGAACATCGAGCTGTGAAACTTCAAGTAGTGCCATGGTGTGTCACCCCTTGTAGAGCCGGGGGTTCATGACATCGCGAAGCCAATCACCCAGCAAATTGATAGAGAGCACCAGCACGACCAGTACCGCACCGGGGATCAGCGTAATCCACCAGGAGCCCGACTGAATATAGTCGAACCCGGCCTTGATCAGTGAACCAAGCGATGGGTGGGTTTCCGGCATCCCAAGGCCCAGAAACGAAAGCGCGGCCTCGGAAATGATCGCGTTGGCGATCTGTACGGTGGAGATGACGAAAATGGGCGACAGCGTATTGGGCAGCACGTGGCGAAACATGATGCGTTTGCTGCGAAGTCCCATGACCCGGGCGGCGTCGACGTACTCTTTGCTTCGCTCGGCCAGCACCGAGGCGCGCACGGTACGCGCGTACTGAGGCCACTCGGCCAGTCCAATGATCAGAATCAGCATGAGCACCGCGTACTGGCTGTAAAAAGCGCTGCCCATGGTGGCCTTGACCACCGCGCCCACCACGATCGCGACCATCAGGGTGGAAAACGAAAGCTGGATATCGGCCAGGCGCATTAGAATCGCATCGACGCGCCCGCCCAGGTAGCCGGCCATCAGGCCGAAGGTGACGCCGATCAGCGCCTGTAGCAGCACGGCGCCAAAGCCGATCAAAAGCGAGACGCGGGTACCGTAGAGAATGATCGACCATAGATCGCGCCCCTGGGCGTCGGTGCCCAGGCTGTAGCGCTCGTCGGCACCGTCTATCCAGAAGGGCGGAAGCTCGGAGTCGAGAATGTTGATCTGACGTAGATCGTAGGGGTCGGTTGGGGCCAAAAGCGGCGCCGAAAAGGCCGCGACCACCAAACAGATAAAAATGAACAGGCACAGTTGAGCGGTGCGGTCACGCTTGAAGCTGTACCACAGATAGGAGTCGCGTAGGCGCTCCCAGCGGCTTGGGGCGGTCGTGGTGGTCATGCGGGCTTACCTGTCAGTTTTACGGTGGGGTTAACGAAGCCGTAGATCAAATCCACGATCGTGTTCGTCACCACGAATATGACGCCGACGATCATCAAGTAGCTGACGATCAGCGGAATGTCGGCACGGTTGATCGCTTCCAGGAACATCAGTCCCATACCGGGCCATTGGAAAACGGTTTCGGTCAGAATGGTGTAGGCCACCATGGTGCCGATCTGCACGCCGCCCACGGTGATGACCGGCAGCATGGTGTTTTTCAGCGCGTGAACGAAGTAGATGCGCCGCATGGAAATACCCTTGGCGCGGGCGTACTTCACATACTCCGACTGCAATACTTCCATCATTTCCGCGCGAATCAGGCGGACGAACAGGGGCAGCATAATGGAGGCCAGCGAGATCGCGGGCAGCACCAGATGTTGGATACCGCTCCAGGTGAGTAAGTTGGTGTCCCAGTGGCCGGCGACATGGACCAGATCGTAGCCACGCCCGAAGGAGGGCATGTTGCCCGAGGTGGAAAGCAGGCCGTTGAGCCATGCCCCCCAGCCAGTGCCCTGGGGGAAGAGGGTGACGGTCACGCCGATCGAAAATATCTGGATCAACACGATCGCGGTCAAAAATACCGGGACCGAGATACCGATGATCGAGGCGCCCATAAAAAAGCGCGAGACCGGCGAGCGCGGCTTGATGGCGCTGTATACCCCAATGGGAACCGAGAACACCACGATGATGAGCGTTGCCGCAAAGACCAGCTCGAGGGTGGCGGGCAGGTGGCGGGCAATGACCTCGAGCGCGGGTTCACGATAGAAGTAGGATTGGCCGAAATCGCCCTGCACGGCGTTGGTGGCAAACCGCGCGTATTGCACCAGGAAGGGGTCGTTGAGCCCCATCCGCTCGCGCAGCGCCTCGCGCTCGCTTTCCGGAACGGACTGGCCCACCAGCTGTTGTACCGGGTCACCCAGGTTATCCTGGATGGCGAAGGCCAATACACTGATGACAAACATCACCAATACCGCGTGCATCAGCCGCTTGATTAAAAAAGCAATCATGGCGTACGCCACCTATGTAATCGTTGGTCAGGGGAGCAAAAGGGTGATTCGCAGCCGCAGCGGGCAGCCACGTAAAATGCTTCGCCCTCTCGGTCGAGAGAGCGAAGCATCCTTGCCTGCGGTGTAGTGCTGGGAACTAGCGGCTACGAAACGCGCAAGTATTAGCGGTCGATCACCAAGTCACCCAGGTACGGGAAGTCGATCGCGTTCACGACCGGCTCGATGTCGATACCCTCGGCGGCGGCGTAGGCCAGGTTCTGCCAGTGAAGCGTGATATAGCCGACGTCTTCGTAAAGCATGGCTTCGGCTTCCTGGAGCATCTCGGCGCGTTTTTCCAGATCGGTTTCGCTATCCGCTTCGGTAACCAGCGCGTCGATCTCTTCGTTGCAGTAGCTGCCGTAGTTGTATTGACCGGCACCGGTCTCTTCATCCGGGCAGAAAGTGAGGTACTGGAAGAGGTTGGCGGTATCTTCGGTATCGGAGTGCCAGCCGACCATCGCGATATCGGAGGTGCGCTCGTCGTACTCCGGCCAGTACTGGGCCAGCGGCATGGTGCGCAGGTTCACGTTGATATTGATTTGCGACAGCATGTTGGCGACCGCCTGAGCGATCTGGGCATCGTTCACGTAGCGGTTATTGGGCGCGATCATTTCGACGGTGAAGCCGTCTTCGAAGCCCGCTTCGTTCATCAGCTCCTGGGCCCGTTCGATATCGTAGCGCGGTACCAGATCCGGGTTGTAGCCAACGTAGCCTTCCGCGGAGAGCTGGCCGGCCGGGGTGGCGAAGCCACGCATCAAGCGATCAGCGATGCCTTCCTGGTTGATGGCCAGGTCGACGGCCTGGCGAACGCGGACGTCCTGGAAGGCTTCGACACGCTCTTCGTTGAGCTGAAAACCGATGATACGCGTGCCGGGCACCTCGATGAGGTCAACCCCCTGGGCGTCACGTACGCGGTCCAGGTCGTTGGGCGGCACGGCGTCGATGAAGTCGACCCCGCCGGACAGCAGCGCGGCGACGCGAGAAGCGTTTTCGGAAATCGGCGTCAACACGATTTCACTGACGTTACCTTCGCTTTCGGTGTCCCAGTAGTTATCGAAACGCGCGAAGTCGACCCGTACGCCTTGGCGGCGGCTGGTGACCTCGAAGGGGCCGGTACCGGAAACGTTGCGCGAGGCAAAGGAGTTGCCCGCTTTGACGATCTCGGATTTATCGTCGCCATCGTCGGTATCACCGGTATAAAACTGACTATCCATCGGGAAGACGTAGGTGGCGAGGTTGAGCATCAACGGATAAGGCTCGGTGGTGGTGATCTCGACGGTATAGTCGTCCACGGCCTCGACGCTTGCGATCGGCTCGAAGATTGCGCGGTAGTCCGGGCTCTGCTGCAGACGCTCGATGGTCCACACCACGTCCTTGGCGGTGAATTCGTTACCGGAGTGGAAGGTTACGCCTTCACGCAGCGTCATGCGCAGGTGGGTTTCGTCGACCTGTTCCCATTCGGTTGCCAGGCGCGGCTCGAACTCGAAATCCTTGGTCCAGCGTACCAGCGGGTCGAAAACGAGGTGAGAAAAGCGCAGCATGCCGCCGGAGAGCTGTTCGTGGATATCCAGGGTTTCCGGGTCGGCGGCGTAGCCGATACGCAGCGTTTCAGCGCTTGCGGTCAGGGGGAGTAGTGCAGTGCCCGCCAAAGCCGCGCCGATAACGGACGCGAGGATCGTTTTTTTAAGCTTCATGTATTGTTCCCGTTAGACATTAGTTATTGTTCAACTTTGTTGGCGCCTAGTGGAATAGGCGCCAACAAAGTAGACACGGTCAGCCCGTAAGCCATCTTAATAACATAGAGATTGCCCGTGACCAGGCACAATCGAAAAAATGACACGCTTCATTCATCTGCTGAATGAGTCGGCGCAAAGCCGCGTGGTGCCTTATTCATGAAATAAAACTAACGTATGATTCAAAGCCATGATGTATAAGAGGATGGCGATGAAGGCGCGTCCCAAAACGCCGCTAAAGCCGCCAGGCTAAGCGCCAACATGCATGGTCGCGCTTGCCGTGTCGTGGTGGCGTGTCGCGGCCGGGGCGATATAGCCTCGGCGGACTGCGGCGTTGCCGAACGCTTTCCCGCGAAGGGATTAGCCAAAGCGCTGGTGAAGCCAGCGGTTGATATCATCGGACTCATAAAGCCACTCGGTCTCGCCGTCGTCCCGCGCGATTTTAAGACACGGCACCTTGCCCCGGCCTCCACCTTGCAACAGCGCCTCCTTGTTGGCGGCGTCGTGCTGGGTATCCCGGGTTTCGATGTTGAGATTCAGTCGGGCGATCTCCTTGCGCACCTTGATACAAAAAGGGCAGGTGCGAAACTGATAAAGCGCCAGGTTCTCGCAGGCCTTGTCGGCCTCGGCCTGCGCCTCGGGTGTGCGCTCCATCCCCTTGGGTGTGGAGAGTTTCTCCGAGGCCAGCATGAAGGGAGACATCACCAAACGGACGCCGCGAAAGAAGGTGCGAATCACGCTACGCATCAGGTACTCCATAAGCGGGGGCTGCGCCGCTTGAAAAGGATGGGTCGGTTGAGTGGCTGCATCCTGCAACAAAGCGGGCGCGTTGTCACATTCATGCCACGAAATTGGCAGGCGAAGATGAGCCTGTCTTCAAGGCGTGCTAGTCTCAGCGACTGATTTTTTACGCTTTTTTGGAATCGCTCGGCCAAGCGGTGTCGCCAAGGGGAGGGGGTAAAACCCATGCGTCTGCATATTATCGGTATCTGTGGCACTTTTATGGGCAGCCTTGCGCTGTTGGCCCGCGAGCTTGGCCATCAGGTCAGCGGCTCGGATGCCAACGTTTACCCGCCGATGAGCACTCAGCTCGAAAGCGCCGGCATCACGCTTAAAAACGGCTACCAGGCCGATAACCTCGGCGCGGACATCGACCTGGTCTTGGTGGGCAACGCCCTGTCCCGGGGTAATCCGGAAGTCGAGGCGCTGCTCGATTTGAACCTGCGCTACACTTCCGGTGCGCAGTGGCTTGCCGATTACGTGCTGCCCGGTCGCCAGGTGATCGCGATCGCCGGCACTCACGGTAAGACCACCACGGCCAGCCTCCTGGCCTGGCTTTTGGAGAGCGCCGGGCTCACACCGGGGTTTTTGATCGGCGGGGTGCCGCGCAACTTCGGGGTTTCCGCCCGGCTGGGAGCGCAAGAGGCGCCCTTTGTCGTCGAAGCCGACGAGTACGACACGGCGTTTTTCGACAAGCGCTCCAAGTTCGTTCACTACCGCCCGCATATCGCCGTGCTCAATAACCTGGAGTTCGACCACGCCGATATTTTCCCGGACCTGGCGGCGATCGAGCGTCAGTTTCATCACCTGGTGCGTACCGTGCCGAGCAAGGGTCTGTTGCTGGTCGCCGACGATCAAAGCGCTTTGACGCGGGTGCTCGATATGGGCGCCTGGTCACCGATCGCGTATTTTGGAAACGACTCGGCAAGCCCCTGGCGCTATCAGTTGGAGCAGCCAGACGCCAGCCGCTTTAGGGTGATTCACGAGCAGGGCGAGACCGCCGAGGACGCCGTAGTGGAATGGGGGCTGACCGGCGAGTACAACGCGCGTAACGCCCTCGCCGCGCTCGCCTGTGCTCATCGGTTGGGCGTGGATTTGGCGCGGGCGTGTGCGGCGCTTTCACGCTTTCAAACGCCGCGCCGCCGTCAGGAAGTGCGCGGCGACATAAACGGCATACAGGTGATCGACGACTTTGCCCATCACCCCACCGCTATCGCCGCTACGCTAAAGGGGCTGCGCGCCGCAACCCCCAACGGGCGGCTATTGGCCGTGATCGAGCCGCGCTCCAACACCATGCGCCAGGGGGCGCTTGCCGAGCGGTTGAAAGGCTCTGTCGAAGATGCCGACGCCGCCTTTTGGTTCGAACCCAAGGGGCTCGATTGGTCGATGGCCACGTTGGTGGACGACCAGGCGCCTGGCGGGCTGTATCACGATATCGACGCGCTGGTCGAGGCGGTGGTGGCCCGGGCGCTGCCCCAGGACCGTATCGTGGTCATGTCCAACGGCGGCTTCGACGGCGTTCACGAGCGTCTTTTACGCGCACTGGCTGACAAGGGGGTTTGAATGGACGAGCGCGATAGCACGACGGGGTTCAAGGCCCCGGTGAGTGTGGCGCTGACCGGCGCCTCCGGCGCCCAGTACGGGCTGCGCCTTATCGAGGTGCTGGTAGGCGCTGGCTGTGAGGTGTGGGTGATGATCTCCAAGGCCGCCCATATGGTCATCGCCACGGAAACCGATGTGGACCTGCCCGCCAAGCCCGAGCGTTTGCAGGAAGCCCTGACGGCGCTAAGCGGCGCGAAGCCGGGCCAGATTCGCTGCTTCGGGCGTGAAGACTGGATGGCGCCGGTCGCCTCGGGCTCCGGCGCGCCTTCTAGAATGGTGATCTGCCCGTGCTCCACCGGCACGCTTTCGGCGGTGGCCACGGGGGCCAGCAATAACCTGATCGAGCGCGCCGCGGATGTCGCCCTCAAGGAACGCCGAACCCTGGTCATGGTCCCCCGTGAAACGCCGTTCTCGGCGATTCATTTGGAGCACATGCTGACGCTGAGTCGGCTGGGCGCGGTCATCTTGCCCGCCGCCCCCGGCTTTTATCACAAGCCAACCTCGATCGAGGACCTGGTCGACTTTATCGTGGCGCGCATTCTCAATCAGTTGGGTATCGCCCATTCTCTGGTGCCCCGCTGGGGCGAGCACCCCGCTGGCTCATAACCCGTTCAATAGGAAGGAACTTCGCGAATGCTCTCCTGGGCGACACTCTCCGTCTTCATCCCCACTTTTTTGTTCGTCTCGCTCACGCCGGGTATGTGTATGACCCTGGCGATGGTGCTGGGTATGACCCAAGGGGTCAAACGCACTCTTTGGATGATGATGGGGGAGCTTGCCGGCGTTGGCCTGGTGGCCGCAGCGGCCGGGGCAGGCGTGGCAGCGCTGATGCTCCAACAGCCGGCACTATTTACGGTGTTCAAGTGGGCTGGCGGGGCTTACCTGGTGTACCTGGGCGTGATGATGTGGCGCTCGCGCGGGCGCATGGCGATTCCCGATACCCTCGATACGGGCCTGCCCGCCGGGCGCCTGCAGCTGGCGACCCAGGGGTTCGTGACCGCGATCGCCAACCCCAAGGGCTGGGCGTTTTTCGTTGCCCTGCTGCCGCCGTTTCTGGATAGCTCCCGGGGGCTTGCGCAGCAGCTCATCGCGCTGATCGCGGTGATTCTCGTCATTGAATTTGCCAGCATGCTGATCTATGCCACGGGCGGTAAAACCCTGCGCCGTACGCTGGGTAAAAGCGGTAACGTACGCCTTATGAACCGTATCGCCGGCACCTTGATGATTGGGGTGGGGCTTTGGCTCGCGCTGGGCTAGGCGCGCCTTAAACCGGGGGTAAAAAGCCGACCCGTAGGCCCATTAGCACCACGGTTGCACCCACCAGCAGCGCCACCGGGCAGGGCGGCAGCGCCGGGCGAGCGCGGCGCTGCCAGGAAAGCCTGACCAGCGCGCACACGATCAGCCCCAAAAGCGCCCCGCCGATTAAATCGCTGAGCCAGTGCACGCCGAGCAAAAGCCGCGAAAGGGCCATGGGCACCACCAGTAAAATGGCGGCCCAGTAAATCCACAGCCGATACTGACGCGAGCACTCGGCGGCCATGAACGCCGCGGCCAGGCCGATCACCACCACAAAACCCGAGGTGTGGGCGCTTGGGTAGGAGAGCGAGCCGGTCAGGTAGTCCGGCGTATCGGGCCGAGCGCGGCCGAAGGCGGCTTTTCCGACGGTATTGAGAAGCGCTACCCCGCCCAGCGCCACGGCCCAGTGGCTCAGTACGTCGATGCGTTTATGCAGCAAAAGCCAAAGCGCCCAGGGTGCTATCAGCACCACGATACCGAGCTTATCGCCCAGCTTGGCAAGAAATACGCTGACGCTTAGAAGTGGCGCGGTGTGCAGCCAGTCGAACAGCCGCTGGGCCTGCAGGTCCAGCGCAAGCGGGCCATTGCTTTGTAGTATGTAAAGCGTCCAGCCGCTAAAAGCGGCCAGCGCGATGATCAGCAGCAGTAGCGAGGCCAGCGGCACTTCGCCGGAATGGCTCATGGCAAGCCAGGGTCGGCGGATGAACGGCACTCGGCGCACAAGGCGCGCCGTCATCAAATAGAGCCGGCCGTGGCGGCCTACCTGAGCGCGACCCCAGGAGAACACCACGATCAGCGCCACGATAATCGCGGCTATTGCGAAAACTGCGGTTTCGATATTGGACGGCAGTTCCAGGTAGCGCTGCCAGGTATGGCCTAGCAAATAGCCTGGCAACACGTAGGCCGGTGCCCATATCGCCGCAGAGCTTACGTTGGCCCATAAAAAAGTGCGCGGGCGCATGCGCATCATGCCGGCCACCAGCGGAATGATCGGCCGTACCGGCCCGACGAAGCGTCCGATGAAGACCGAATAGATGCCGTAGCGCTCGAAAAAGCGCGCCCCGCGGCCTAGCCACTCCGGGTGCTGCGCCAATGGCCAGCGCCTTGTCACCTGCTCATGGTGGTCATAGCCCAGCTTGAAGCTCACCCCATCGCCAATTACGGCACCCAAAAAAGCGGCCAGCAGTAGCCAAACGACGTCGACTCCCTGATGACCCGCCATGGACGCCGCCGCGGTTACCAGTACCACCCCGGGCACCAAAAGCCCCACCACGGCCAGGGACTCGAGCGCTGAAATCAGAAAAATCATCAACAGCAAGGTTAAAGGCGAGAGAGAAAGGTCCAGCAGCTGCTCAGCTAGATGCACAAATGACTCCATTCAATGTTGGTGGCGCGCAAAAGCGAAACCGTTAAGCGTCGGGTAGCGTTCTCGAAACGTACTCGAGGCGCCGGACGTAGGGGGCGAAGCGTTCGCTTTGCTGCGGTAAGCATACCCCGATACGCGCTTCGAGCGGGCCGGTTTCGATCAAGACCCGCCGGGAAAGCGCCCGATAAAGGCGCTCGCGAACCAGGAGCGCGCCGCTTTCGCTGGTATCTGGTAATACCAGCCAAAAGCTTGCGCTGCCGGCCCGGCCCAGCAGATCGTGATCGCGGCATCGGCTATTGACCTCGCTACAGAACGCCCCGAGCAGCGCTTTTTTGGTGCGTACGCCAAATTGCTCCTCGGCCATGTCCAGCTGAGGCAGGTGAAGTACCAGCACGGCGAGGCGTTTGTCGAGCAGTAGCGCGCGCTGAAACTCGTTGCCCAGGCGCTCTTTCAAAGTGTCGATATGGTAGGCGTTGCACTCGCTGTCGTTGGGGTCGGACGCCTTTAACAGGGCGTGGCGCCTGGCGAGCTCCCAGGGGGGCAGCGCGAACAGCAAAACGAGGGCGAGATATTCGAAGGGAAACGAAAAAAACACGCCGCCGGCGGACGGGAGCAGCCACCAAAGCGGTATATAAAGCAGGTTGAGAGCCATCGCACTCCAGTGGGGCAAAAGCACGAACGCGGCGGCGATGGGCAGGCCAAGCCACAGCATGGAGTGCGTGAGCCCGAAATAGAGCGCCGAGGAGACGCTGATATAGGCACTTATAAGCAAAATGGCCCGGGGGCCGTAGGGCGAAAAGGCCTGGCCGTAGTGGAGCAGCAGCGCGGCCAGAAGCAGCAGCGTCACGAACATCGGTACGACCAGCTCGCGATAGTAACCCATGGCATAAAGCCACGCGGTATAAAGCGCAGTGATCAAAAGGCAGATCACATAGGTCAGTGTCATGAGCGCCTTGGGGTGTAGGCACCGCATCATGCGCTGGTCTCCTCGAAGGCAGAGTGTTGACTGAGCGAGCGTTGGCTGAGCGAGTCAAGCGTTACGGTGGTGATGTCGAGCTGATCGAGCGGCAGATGATGGTAGACCACGCTACTGGAGAGAGCCCTGCAAAGCCCGTGGCGGCGCCTGGCGCCCGCGTCGCGGTCGTGGCACAAGAGCAGCACCGCAAGGCACGAGCTGCTCAAATGGTAGACGTTTTCGAAACCGTGGATGAGTTCGCAAAGCCGCTGGGCCGACGACCATAGCTTTTTGCGTTTGACGTGAATGATCAACACTTCGGCATAAATGTTCTCGCGCTCGGCGCGAATTTGCTCGCGGTTCAGGTCCTTCAAAAGCTGCTCGCCCGCCCACAGATTTAACCCGGGGATCAGGCGCAGCCGCTGGCGTATGGTGCCGTTGACGTTGATCAGCCAACGGCTTTGCGCAAACGCCAGAAGCGAGAGCCCGCAAAGCGCTAAAAGCAGCATCACGGCCTGGGGGCTGGGCGTGCTTGGCGCAATCAGCAGCCAGCTAATCAGCGCGCCGGCCACATTGCCAAACGTCCTGCGACGGCTTTGCGGCAACATGAAAAGCGCCGCCCATACCCAAATGAGCATGCTGTGGCGCTCCGGGGCGGCGGCAATCAGGCATAACAGCAGCCCACTGGTGAAAAGCTGCCAGTAAACGTCGCGAGAGCGGCGAAGGGTGAAATCCAAAAGCAGCGCGGTTAACGCAAGCCAGAGCGCGCTTGCCCAAAGCGCGGTGGCGGCCATCACCGGGGCGTTTACGCTCCAGCAGGCAAGCGCCGCGGCGGCCAGCAGCAAGTTGATTCTCAAAAAGTGTATCTTGTACTTGTTTTCCATAAAGGCTAACTATTGACCGATTTGAGAATATATCTTCGCGCGGTGATAAGCGGCGTTTAAAACGCATTATAACGTTTAGTTTATCTATTGGGGGGTGTTAATGTTAACGGATGTGGCGGTCGCCCTATTGTGGTGCCCTTTAACGACCCGGTCACCTTATAACGAGCCGTCATCTTCATAATATTGATGCCTGTGGACACTACCCGGAGGGAGCATGAGCGTTGCCAGCGCCGACCAACATAACGACTTGCCCACGTTAGCCACAAGCGACGTGCCCGCCTATATGCAACACGTCGGACAAAATGCCCGGGCTGCAGCAAGAGTGCTGCGTAGCGCCGATACCGGTATCAAGCAGCGCGCCCTTGGCGCGATTGCAAGCGAACTCGATAACGCCCGCGATGTGCTGATCGAAGCCAATGCCGAGGACTTGGCGCGCGGGCGTCAAAACGGGCTGGAGCCGGCGCTGCTGGACCGGCTGGCGCTGGACGAGGCGCGTATCGACGCCATGATCGAAGGACTCGACCAGGTGGCTACTTTGCCCGACCCGGTGGGGGAGATCAGCGCGATGAACTACCGGCCAAGCGGCATTCAGGTCGGCAAGATGCGTGTGCCGCTCGGTGTGATCGGGATCATTTATGAGTCTCGCCCCAACGTGACCATCGAGGCGGCGAGCCTGTGTTTGAAATCCGGTAACGCCTGCATTCTGCGCGGCGGCTCCGAGGCCCACGCTTCCAATAGCGCGCTCAACGCCTGTATTCAGGCGGGGCTTGCAAGTGTTGGCTTACCCTTGAACGCGGTGCAGGTGGTGGCGACCACCGACCGCGCCGCGGTGGGCGAACTGATCAGCATGCCTGAGTTCGTCGACGTGATCATTCCGCGTGGCGGGAAATCGTTGATCGCACGGATCTCGGCGGAAGCGAAGGTGCCGGTCATCAAGCACCTCGACGGCGTTTGTCACGTCTACATCGATGCCACCGCCGACCCCGCCAAGGCGCTGGCCATCGCGGTCAATGCCAAGACCCAGCGTTATGGAACCTGCAATACCATGGAGACGCTGCTGGTCGACGCCGCGGTGGCCGATATTTTACTGCCAGAACTTGCCCGCGCGTTTTCCGAGCACCAGGTCGAACTACGCGGCTGTGAACGCACCCGCGCACTGCTGCCCCAGGCGCTCGAGGCTCAACCGTCGGATTGGGAAGCCGAGTATCTCGCGCCGATTTTGGCCATCAAGGTGGTGGACGGCGTTGACGAGGCTATCGCCCATATTGAGCGCTATAGCTCGCAGCACACCGATGCGATAGTGACCGAGGACTATACCCTTGCCCGGCGCTTCATGGCCGAGGTGGACTCGAGCTCCGTGGTAGTGAACGCCTCGACCCGCTTCGCCGATGGCTTCGAGTACGGCTTGGGCGCCGAGATCGGTATTTCCACCGACAAGCTTCACGCCCGCGGCCCAGTGGGTCTTGAAGGCCTGACGACGCAGAAATATATCGTGTTGGGCGAGGGTCAGGTTCGCCAATGAGCGAGGCAGTGCTCAAGGTGGCCATGCTGGGTGGCACCTTCGATCCGGTGCATGTCGGTCATCTGCGAAGCGCGGTGGAAGTGCGCGAGGCGCTGACACTTGACCGACTCCACATGATTGCCGCGCCCCGGCCGCCGCTTCGCGACACCCCCCAGGTCACTGCCGAAGAGCGCTTTGCACTGCTCGAGGCCGGGGTCGGCGATACGCCCGGTTTAATCGCCGACGACCGAGAGCTCAAGCGTGATGGGCCGTCTTATAGCGTCGATACGCTCAAAGAGCTGCGCCAGGAGTACGGCCGAGAAGCGCGGCTGGTCATGGTGATCGGCTACGATACCTTCCTGCGCCTGGCCGAGTGGCAAAATCCCGAAGCGCTTTTTGAACTGGCCCATCTGGCGGTGATCGCGCGGCCGGGCTATCAAGCGCGGTGGCCCGCGCCGCTCACGGAACTGGTGAGTCATCGCGAAGTCGATACGGTGGCAAGCCTAATGGCCCACCCCCAGGGGCGGTTTCTATCGCTTAGCCTGGAGTCGCGCATGGCAGTATCGGCCACGGCCATTCGCGCGCGCCTGAGTGAGGGGAAAAGCGTGCGCTACCTGCTGCCCGAGGCCGTTGAAGCACGTATTTTTGCCCGCGGGCTCTATCAAAGTCGCTAATAGCGCTGGTAGTCGGTAAAGAAGCCGTTACAATGGCCCGCTATTTAGTGACCATCACATGAGGTTGTTTAGGGAGTCATGCAAATCGATACACTGAAAAACCTGGCGATTGACGCGCTAGAAGAGCTCAAGGCCCGCGATATTACGCAACTCGATGTGTCGCAGTTGACCCAGGTCACCGACCTGATGCTGATTGCCAGCGGTACCTCGACACGCCACGTATCGGCGCTTGCCCAAAACGTCGTCGAAAAAGCCAAGGCCGAGGGTTTGAAGCCCCAGGGCGTAGAAGGCGGCGATAACGCCGACTGGGTACTGGTCGACCTTGGCGATGTGCTGGTGCATGTCATGTTGCCCGAGGCGCGCGCGCTTTACGACCTGGAGCGGCTCTGGGCGGATCTACCCAGCGACAGCGATGATATGATCAACGAAACGCTGCAAAAGTCCGATCAGCGCATCACGATGTCGTGATGACGAGCCTCGATTCATGAAGGTAAGGCTTCTGGCGGTCGGCACGAAAATGCCTGGCTGGGTGGAAGAGGGCGTGGACACTTACCGTAAGCGTCTGCCGCGCGAGTTTGCCCTCGAGGTCGAAGAAATTGCGCTTGGGGCCCGGGGCAAGAATGCCGATATCGCCAAGGCGCGAGCACTCGAAGGCCAGCGCATCCGCGAAAAGCTGCGTGGCGATGAGCTAATCGTCGCCCTCGAAGTGAACGGCAAGCGTATTACCACCGAGCAGTTGGCCCGGGAAGTGGGCGAGTGGCGCATGGACGGGCGGGATATCGTCCTGCTGGTCGGTGGCCCGGATGGTTTGGAACCCTCGGTTTCCGCGCTGGCGCACAAAACCTGGTCGCTTTCCGGGCTTACGCTGCCGCACCCGCTGGTGCGGGTTCTGCTCGCCGAGCAGCTCTATCGGGCGTGGACGCTGTTTATCGGTCACCCTTACCACCGCTAGGCGCATCGCTGGCCGCTCGCCAGGGTCGCCCCGCGCCAGATCCAGGAACAGTCTGTTGCTATGCGCAAGCGCCGAGACACGCTAAAAAACGCCGAGCAGGAGCTACGTATTTTTCGGGTACGAGCGCTTCTAGCGATCGTGTTCGTCATGATTCTGACCGGACTTTTGACCAGCCGGCTCGCCTATTTGCAAATCACCCAGCACGAGCTTTACACCACGCGCTCGGAAAAAAACCGCGTGCGGGTCGAGCCGCTGCCGCCCAACCGCGGGCTGATCTTCGATCGCAACGGTGTGCTGCTGGCGGAAAATCGGCCCACCTATAATCTGACGCTGGTGCGCGAGCGGGTGGACGACCTGGACGAGACGCTGGCGCTTCTGGTGGATCTGCTGGCGCTGCCCGAAGAAGAGATCGAGGCGTTCAACGTGCGCTCCCGCCAGCGCCAGAGGCCCTTCCAACCGGCGCTCTTGATGAGCGATCTCAGCGAAAACCAGATCGCCCGACTGGCCGTCAACCGCCACCGCCTGCCCGGGGTCGAGGTCGAGGCGCAGCTTTTGCGCTACTACCCCGATGCCGAGATCATGTCCCACGCCTTGGGCTACGTGGGGCGGATCAACGCAGAAGAACTCAAAAAGCTCGATACCGGGCGCTACGCCGGCACCCACTTCATTGGTAAAACCGGGGTGGAGCGCTTCTACGAAGAGGAGCTTCACGGCGAGGCGGGCTTTCGCAAGGTCGAAACCAACGCCCGGGGCCGGGTGCTCAGAGAACTCGGCCGTACCGACCCGGTGCCAGGCCAGAACGTAACGCTGACCCTGGACAAGGGGCTACAAACGCTTGCCCACGAACTCATGGATGGCCGGCGCGGCTCGATCGTCGCCATCATGCCCGGTACCGGTGAAATTCTGGCCATGGTGTCGACGCCGGGGTTCGACTCCAACCAGTTCGTGACCGGTATCGATGTCGCCTCTTACCGGGCGCTTCAGGACGATATCGACCTGCCGCTTTTCAACCGCGCCATTCGGGGCCATTACCCGGCGGGCTCCACGGTCAAGCCGTTTTTGGCGCTTGCCGGTCTCGTCACAGGCTCCATTACGCCGGACACCACGATCAACGACCCGGGCTATTATCAGTTGCCCAACGACTCGCGGCGTTACCGTAACTGGCTGCGCTGGGGCCATGGGCGGGTGAATATGGAGCGTGCGCTTGCGGTCTCCAACAATACCTATTTCTACTCGTTGGCCCACGATATGGGCATCGACAATATTCACGAGCAGATGAGCAACTTCGGCTTCGGCCAGCGCGTTGCCCACGACGTTCAGGGTGAAAGCACCGGTCTTTTGCCCTCCAGGGATTGGAAGCGGGCTCGCTTCAATCAGCCCTGGTACCCGGGGGAGACGTTATCCGTCGGCATCGGTCAGGGCTACTGGCAAATTACTCCGCTGCAGCTTGCCAGCGCCACGGCGACGCTTGCCAACCGGGGCCACTGGGTCAAGCCGCACCTGGCCCGCACGATTGGCGGCGAGCCGCTGGCCATGCCGCTACCCAATACCCTCGAGGATATCCAGCTGGATAACGACGGCTGGTGGGACCGGGTATTCAGCGGCATGGAAAAAGTACTTAGCGGCAGCGAAGGCACCGCGCGGCGCACCGGCGTGGGGCTCGAGTACCGCATGGGCGGAAAATCCGGGACCGCCCAGGTATTCTCGCTCGGCCAGGACCAGCGCTATAACGCCGATGAGCTCGAAGAGCGGCTGCGCGACCACGCGCTCTTCATGGCTTTTGCGCCGATCGACGAGCCGCAAATCGCCGTCTCGGTTATTGTCGAAAACGCGGGCGGCGGCAGTACCCACGCCGCTCACCTGGCCCGTGCCATGACCGACGCCTGGCTCTTGCGCGACGAAGCTCCGGAGGTGGAAGAGGTGCTCGATGAGATGGAAGACGAAAGTGCCAACGTGGAGGGCAACTGATGACGGCCTGGCCGCTGCCGCGTAGTTTTCGCCGTCACCCGGTCCGCCCGCCGGATAGCGGTATCGCGCGGCGCAAGAGTATCTGGGAGCGGCTGCACATCGACCCCTGGCTTTTGGGTATGCTGCTGCTGCTGATGGCCGGAGGCCTGCTGGTGCTTTATAGCGCCTCGGGCCAGCGTATCGAGGTCGTCATCGGCCAGGCGTCGCGCTTTGGGGTGGCGCTGGTGGGGATGTTCATTCTCGCCCAGCTAAGCCCGTCCACGTTTTTGCGTTGGGCGCCACTAGCGTACGGCATTGGGCTTGCCATGCTGCTGGCGGTGGAGATCGCCGGCGATATCGGCATGGGCGCCAAGCGCTGGCTGGAAATTCCCGGGGTCATTCGCTTTCAACCATCGGAAATGATGAAGCTGGCCGTACCGCTGATGGTGGCCACCTATTTGAACCGCTGCCAGCTGCCGCCACGGATTCGCGATATCGCGGTGTGCGCAGTGATCATCGGCGTGCCGGTGGTACTGACCGCTATTCAACCCGATCTGGGTACTTCGCTCTTGATTGCCAGCGCCGCCGTTTTGGTGGTGCTGCTGGCCGGCCTCTCCTGGCGGCTGATTGCCTTCATCGCCGCGCTTGCCGGGGCGGCGCTACCGCTTTTGTGGATGAACATGCACAACTACCAGCGCCAGCGCGTGCTGACCTTTCTCGACCCGGACAGCGACCCGCTGGGTTCGGGCTGGAATATCATCCAATCCACCACGGCGATCGGCAGTGGCGGCGTATGGGGCAAGGGTTGGCTCGAAGGGACCCAGTCACAGCTCGAGTTTTTGCCCGAGCGGCACACCGATTTCATCATTGCGGTGCTGGGTGAGGAGTTCGGGCTGGTCGGCATGCTGGTGCTGCTCGCGCTCTACACCCTGATCATCAGCCGTGGTTTGTGGCTGGCGGCCGGCTCCCAGGACACGTTCGGCCGACTGTTTGCCGGCAGCATCATTCTTACATTTTTCATCTACGTGTTCGTCAACGTAGGGATGGTCAGCGGCATTTTGCCCGTGGTGGGTGTCCCGCTGCCGCTGGTCAGCTACGGAGGTACGTCGAGCGTGACCTTGCTGGCTGGCTTCGGTATTCTCATGTCGATACACGCCCACCGGCGGCTGCTGTCGCGCTAGACTCGCGGCGCGATTCGTTTACAAAGGAGTGGTGGTAATGGGCAGGACCCGAAACAGCGTCAGTGGCTTTGTGTTGATGATGGCCCTTGCCGGCCTTAACCCGGCGCTGGCAAGCGAGGGCAAAAGCGCCTTCGCCCCGGACGAACACCCCGAGACCCGGCAGTTGCTCGAAGAGCTTAGTGCCCAGGGCATCCCCGAGACCTGGCTGCGTGAAGCCTTCGACACGGCCGAGTACCGCCAGAGCGTGCTGGATGCGATGGAAGGCGCCGCAGAGCGCCGCCTGCGTTGGTTCGAGTACCGCGATATTTTCATTAGTGACGAGCGTATCGCCCAGGGCGCCGAATTCATAAAGACTCATCAGGATGCCTTCGAGCGCGCCGAGCAAACCTATGGGGTGCCTGCGGAAATCATCGCCGCGATCATCGGCGTGGAAACCTATTACGGGCGCTATAAAGGCGATCACCGCGTGCTGGACTCGCTGGCCACGCTCGCCTTTCATCACCCCACGCGCGGCGCGTTCTTTCGCGGCGAGCTGGCCGCCTTTTTGGATATCACCTATGAGCAGCAGGTCGCCCCGGAGAGCGTTTATGGCTCCTATGCCGGCGCAATGGGATATCCGCAGTTCATTCCGACCAGCTACGATGCCTACGCGGTCGACTTCGATGGTGATGGCCGCCGTGATTTATGGGAAAATCCCGTCGATGCGATTGGCAGCGTCGCCCACTATTTCGCCGAGCACCGCTGGCAGCCGGGTGCGCCGGTCTACCACGAAGCCCAGGCAAGCGGCGATGCGCTGGACACGCTTACGTTCAACCAGACCAGCACCCCGGAAACCACCGCCGGCGAGGCCGCTGAGGCCGGGCTAGTGCCCGCCGATACCGAGCTCGAGGCGTCCCGCGGTGTAGTGCCGTTAAAACTCGAGCTCGCCAATGGCGATACCCGGTACGGCCTTGGCGAATACAATTTTTATGTCATTACCCGCTACAACCATAGCCACCTCTACGCGATGGCGGTGGTGGAGCTTGCAGAGGCCATTGCGCACACGCTTGAGGGGCAAGGATGAGGTCATTGTTTAAGAAGCCGCGCCTGGTCGGAGGCATCACCCTGTTGGCGCTATTGACCGGCTGCGCTAGCCAAAGCGCGCCGCCGGCGGTCAATCCCGATCATCCGCCTCGAGAAGCCGCGCCGGCCCCCGCAAGCCAGGCGTCCAGTTCGAGCGCTGCAAAAAGCGGCGAGCGCTACGCCATGACCGGGGATGCCTACCCGCTAGAGCCACCGGACGTCAGCGAAGTGCCCGACGCCCAGCCGCGTATCGAGGAGCCGTCCCGGGCGGGCAACCGTTCGACTTACGAGGTGTGGGGCGAGACCTACAACGTGCTGCCAAGCGCTTCAGGCTATGCCAAGCAGGGCAACGCCTCCTGGTACGGTGAGAAATTTCACGGCTACGCGACCTCCAACGGCGAAATTTACGACATGTATAAAATGTCGGCGGCGCACCGTTCGTTGCCGCTGCCGACGTTTGCGCGCGTCACCAGTTTGAATAGCGGCGAGTCGGTCATCGTGCGCGTCAACGACCGTGGCCCTTTCCACAGTGACCGCGAGATCGATCTTTCCTACGCGGCGGCGGCGCGGCTGGGTATTCTGGATAACGGGACCGGCCCGGTGCGCGTCGAGGCGATCGACCCGCAGCAGTGGCTGGCCAGCCGTGGCGGTGCTTCCGCCCCCGCTCAGCCAGCCGCTCCCGCAAAGGCGCCGCCGCGCGCCCAGTCAGCGCCTCAGCCCCAATCGCAGCCTCAACCTCCGTCTCCTCAGCCAGCGCCCGCAGCGGCGCCCCAGGGCGGCGGCGAAGAGATCTTTTTGCAGATCGCCGCGCTAGGCAGCGAAGAGAGCGCCCGCGCGCTTCAACAGCGCCTGGGCGATGAGCTTTTGCACTCGGTGCGCGTGCAAAGCGATGCGGGCGTGTATCGGGTGCAGGTCGGCCCCATGTCACCCGGCCAAGAGCAGCAGGCTCGCTCAGCGCTTGGTCAGGCGGGCTTCCCGCAGGTGTTTGTTGTGAGATAATCGGATTACCCTGGTTTTAACGTTTTTTGACGCTCTTTATGCAAGTGAGAAGTGAGTAATGACTATTTTTAATGCGTTTCGCCGTACCGCCCGGCTCTGTTTGTTTGCAACGGTGACCGCAGTGGCGTTGCCTGCCACGGCCCAGGTAATTCCTCAACCGCAAACCATCATTCCTGCCGCCCCACAGCTGGCGGCCAGCTCCTGGATTTTGATGGATGCCAATAGCGGGCGCATACTCGTCGAGCACAACGCCGACGAGCGTTTGCCGCCGGCCAGTATTACCAAGCTGATGACCGCTTACCTGGTCGAGCGCGAGCTGGATCGCGGCACTATCAGCATGGAGGATATGGTCAACATCAGCGAGAACGCTTGGCGTACCGGCGGCTCCAAGATGTTTATCGAAGTCGGCGACCGGGTCTCCGTCAACGACCTGCTCCACGGTATCATCATCGTGTCGGGTAACGATGCAAGCGTTGCCATGGCCGAGCACCTGGCCGGCGGGGAGGCGCCGTTCGCTGACCTGATGAATCAGCACGCCGACCGTCTGGGTATGGTCAACACCCATTTCGAAAACGCCACGGGCCTACCCCACGAGAATCACTACTCCTCGGCGCACGATTTGGCGCGGCTTTCGCAGCACATCATCAACGACTACCCCGAGCACTACGAGATCTATTCTCAGCGTAATTTTGCCTTCGGTGGCATCGATCAGCCCAACCGTAACCGGCTTCTCTGGCGCGACCCGACCGTGGATGGCCTGAAAACCGGCTGGACGACCGAGGCGGGTTACTGCCTGGTGTCGTCGGCCAGGCGCGACGACATGCGCTTGATTTCGGTGGTCATGGGCACCAACTCCGAAGAAGCCCGCGCCCAGGAAACCCAGAAACTGCTGAGCTACGGTTTCCGCTTTTACGAAACCATGAAGCTCTACGAGCGCGGCGCGGTGCTGGCCACTCCGCGCGTATGGGGTGGCGAAGCCAACGAGCTACGCGTTGGCGTGAGCGACGAGGTCTTCATGACGTTGCCGCGTAACCGTAACGAAGAGCTGCGTGCGCGTCTCAACCTGCATCAGGACCTGCAGGCGCCGATCGCCGTGGGCGACGAAGTCGGCACCCTCGAGGTTTATCTGGGTGAAGATATGATGGGCGAGCGCCAGCTGACCGCCCTCGAAGCCGTCGAAGAGGGTGGGCTGTTCAAGCGTCTATTCGACCAGGTACGGCGCTTTTTCAGCGGCTTGATCGCAAGCTTCACCGACTGATCGAATCGTCTAAAATGAATTTCATGCGCGCGCCTGGCCTTGCCCGGCGCGCGTCCTCTATTGGGTAAACAAGGTTGTACTATGAAAAAGGATGCGAATAACGGGTTTCGCGATTTAAGAATGCCCAGCGCCAGCGAGCCCCCCAAAATTACTTTCCCCTGTGACTACCCCATCAAGGTGGTGGGCGACGCCGCGGACGACTTCGCGGCGAGCGTGTGTCAAATTCTGGTGAAGTACGATCCCGCCTTCGATGCCACCGCCATTAAAGTGGTGCCTAGCCGCAATGGCCGCTTCCAGTCGGTACGTTTGACGTTTCAGGCCACCGGCGAGCAACAGTTGGCAACGCTTTTCGAAGAGCTCAAGGCGACCGGCCGCGTACATATGGTCGTTTAATGGCAGGCGAGCCTATCGAGTTCTACGCCCTGGGAAGGCAGCCCTACACTCCCGTATGGCAGGCCATGCGCCACCTGACCGATACCCGCGATGAACACACCGCGGATCAGTTTTGGTGGGTCGAGCACGACCCGGTGTTTACCCAGGGCCAGGCGGGCAAGCCCGAGCACCTGTTGATGCCAGGCGACATCCCGGTGGTGCAAACCGATCGCGGCGGGCAGGTGACCTACCATGGCCCGGGTCAAGTCGTGCTTTACCCGCTTTTGGACGTGCGCCGGGCGAAGATCGGCGTGCGCGAGCTGGTCAGCGCGCTGGAAAACGCGGTGATCGCGGTGCTGGGGGAGTACGGCGTGAGCGCCCGCGCCCGCCCGGATGCGCCGGGTGTCTACGTACCAACGCCGATGGGTGAGGCCAAGATTGCCTCCCTGGGGCTGCGTATCCGCCGTGGGGCTAGCTATCACGGCGTTGCGTTAAACGTCAGCGCCGATCTCGCGCCGTTTGCGCGTATCAACCCTTGCGGCTATGCGGGCATGGCCGTTACCCGGCTTGCCGATCTTGTGAAGCTCCAGGCGCCTGAGGCAGTGGGCGAGCAGCTCGCTCGGGCGTTGGCTTGCGAGCTCGGGCGTACGTTGGGGCCTGCCCAGCGCAAAACGTTTTAGCGCGGCGCTTGCCAGTCGGCGCCAAAAAAAGCGCCTGACCGTTACCGGTCAGGCGCTTTTTTCGTGGGTTGGCGTTAAAGGGCGGGGCTTTAGCCGACGTTCAGGGCAGGGATGCGGTTTTCATCCTCCTGCTGGCCGGGCACCGCAGCCGGCGAGGCCAGGCCCAGATTGTTCTTCTCGAATACCTTGTCGGCACGATAGCTAGAGCGTACCAGCGGCCCGGAAGGCACTTCCATAAAGCCTTTTTCCAGCCCCAGCACCCGGTAGCGGTCGAACTCTTCCGGGGTGACCCAGCGCTCGACGGGCAGGTGGTTTTTCGTTGGGCGCAGGTACTGGCCCAGCGTCACGATATCCACCCCGATTTCGCGCAGGTCATCGAAGGTCTGCAGAATCTCTTCCTCGGTTTCGCCAAGACCCAGCATCAGGCTCGTCTTGGTGATCACCTCTGGGCGGTGCTTTTTGGCATGGGCCAGCACGTCGAGGGTTTTACGGTAGCCCGCCCGCGGATCGCGCACCCGCGAGGTCAGCCGCTCGACGGTTTCCACGTTCTGGGCGAAGACCTCGAGCCCTGAATCGACGACGCGCTCGATTGCCGCGGGTTCGGCGTCGAAATCCGGCGTCAGCGCTTCGACCACCACCTCGGGTGTACGCGCCTTGATGGCCTGAATGCAGCTGGCGTAGTGGCCAGCGCCGCCATCGTCGAGATCGTCACGGTCGACCGACGTCAGCACGATATAGCGAAGCGCCATCAGCTCGACGGACTTGGCGGTGTTTTCGGGTTCTTCCTTGTCGAGCCAGCCCTGGGGGTTGCCGGTATCCACCGCGCAGAAACGACACGCCCGGGTGCATACCGAGCCCATCAGCATGATCGTAGCGGTTCCGTTGCTCCAGCATTCGCCCATGTTGGGGCAGTGAGACTCCGCGCATACCGTACTCAAGCGGTGCTCAGCGACGTTTTTCTTGACGGCTTCGAAGCGCTCGCCGGCGGGGATCTGCGCGCGCAGCCACTTGGGCTTGCGCTCGAGCGAAGGCGCCTGGGGCTCTTCCTTTCGCTGCTTCATGCCGTCCTTGATCGCCGAGGTGCCGTGCTCGTTACGATATTTTTCGCCGCTGGACACACGCTGTGTGGGGGTGTTGCTCATAAAAAAGAGCCTCTCTACTGTGCAACGGGCTACATCAAAAAGCGCGTTAGGAAAAGTGCGAGGTGCCCGGCGGATGGGCCCGCGGTGCTTCTCCGATAGGCACTCTTTAAAATGCGGTCTCTACGCGCTAGATACGACGTAGGTAGTACCCTTTAATGTAACATATTTAGCAAAGTGCAAAATAGCACGATAGCCCTCAGGCGACCCGCTCAAGGGGGAGTGGTGAGCGGCAGGCAAGCGACATCGTGGCCGGGTAGCGCGGTGGCCGGGGCCTGGAAGTAGCAGCGGTACTCTTTCAAGCGCTCCTTGGTGAAACGCAAGAAGAGCTCGGCCACCGGTGACAGGAACTGCTCCCGGCGGTGGACGGCACACCACGCCCGGCGAATCGGAAAAGCGGGGAGTTCCAGACTTGCAAGTAACTGATGCTCGAGCTCGAGCTGCACCGCTAGGCGCGGGAGTACCGCCACGCCCAGGTGCGCCATGACGCCCTGTTTGATCGCCTCGTTGGAACCCAGCTCGATACGGTGGGCAAGGCCCACTTCTTGGCTTGCGGCCAGTTGCTCGAAGGCGTTGCGCACGCCGGAGCCAGGTTCGCGCATCAATATGTAGTGGCGGGCAAAGTCGCCAAGAGTCGGCGCTTGCATGGTCAAAAGCGAGTGGCCGGGCCACACCACCGGGATCAGCTCGTTTTCGAGCAGCGGGGTCACCGAAAGGCCGTCGTTGTCGGGCACCATGGCCATGATCACCAGGTCGTCGCGCTGCTCGGCCAGCCGCTCCAGCGCCTGACTGCGGTTACACACTTTCAAGCGCACCGTCACCTCCGGATACTGGGCGCGAAAGCGGGCGAGCAGGTAAGGCACCACGTATTGGGCCGACGAGACGGCGGCGAGATTGAGCTCGCCTTTGATAGCGCCGTTCAAGTCGGAAAGATTCATCGAGAGCTTCGAAAGCTGGCCGATGATTTCGCGGGCGGATACCGCCAGCGTGTCGGCGGCGGGCAGCGCATAAAGCGTTTTGCCGGCGTACTTGAAAAGCGGCTCGTCCACGGCTTGTTCGAGCTGGCGGATCTGTGCGCTCACGGCGGGCTGAGTCAAACCGAGTTGCTCGGCGGCGCGGGAGTAGGAGCGCTTTTGGTAGACCGCTTGAAAGACCTGGAGCTGGCGGAACGTCAGGCGGTTGAGAAGGCTCTTGGGTGTCATGTAAGCCCCTCAATACATCGGTTCGAGCCGCCGGGCGGGCGGCTTGATGAAAAATGGCAAGATCCTGCGCGGGACCCTGGAGGCGATGCTACCACCGATGCACGGGCGGCGTCTTTATCGACGGCTTTGCGGGTTTGGTCTAGACTATATTGCATTGCAGCATCATGATGTGTGTATGGATGAGCGTCTTGCATCGATCCATCAGGAGAATCCATGAATTTTCTCGCTAATCCCTTGCTCTCGGGCCGCTGGTTGAACGGCGCGTCCGAATCCCACCAAAGCGCCTCCGCCTTCCCGGGCCAGGATGCGCTGGTCAGCATGATGGACCCCTTCGGTTTTGGCCGTGCCGCCGCCAGTTACTGGCGCGACAGCGTCGAGCGTAACATTCTCTACTGGGATGTCATGCGCGAGCGAGGCAACCAATACCTCGAGCACATGGAGCAGACCAAGCCCAACGTGCTGGGGTTCAAAACCGAGGTGCTGGTGGATGGTCGCACCCTGGCCCATCCCACCAACTACGAGCTTCTGCGGGTATTACCGCCGGAAGGCAGCCAGGTCGACCCCAAAAAACGTCCGTTCGTGGTGGTCGACCCGCGTGCCGGCCACGGCCCCGGTATTGGTGGTTTCAAGCCCGATAGCGAGCTAGGGGTAGCACTCAAGGCGGGTCATCCCTGCTATTTCATCGGCTTTTTGCCCTACCCGGAGCCTGGCCAAACCGTCGAAGACGTGGTCGAAGCGGAAGTCGCTTTTTTGCGCCATGTGATTTCGCTGCATCCGGATATCACCGAAAAACCCATGGTGGTGGGCAACTGCCAAGCGGGTTGGCAGTTGATGATGGCGGCCGCCCTGGAGCCGGACGTGTTTGGGCCGATCCTGGTCGCCGGCGCGCCGCTTTCCTACTGGGCCGGCGAGCGCGGCAAGGCGCCCATGCGCTATACCGGCGGCATGGCGGGCGGCAGTTGGGTGACCGCGCTGACCAGCGACCTGGGCAATGGCCAGTTCGATGGTGCTTGGCTTGTGCAAAATTTCGAGCGTCTGAACCCGGCCAACACCTACTGGAAAAAGCAGTATCATCTTTACGCCAACGTGGATACCGAGTCCACGCGCTATCTGGAGTTCGAGCGTTGGTGGGGCGGCCACGTGGTACTGGGCGGCGACGAAATACAGTACATCGTCGATAACCTGTTCGTCGGCAACCGCCTGTCTACCGCGCAGTTGGTGACCCGCGACGGTCGGCGGATCGACCTTCGCAACCTGCGCTCGCCGGTCGTGGTGTTCTGTTCCCGCGGCGACGATATTACCCCACCGCCTCAGGCGCTGGGGTGGATACGCGATCTTTACGAGGACACGGACGATATCGTCGCCAACGAGCAGACGATCATGTACTGCATGCATGATACTACCGGCCACCTGGGGATTTTTGTCTCCGGCAGCGTTTCGCGCAAGGAGCACTCCGAGTTCACGGCGAACATGGACTATATCGATGTCATGCCGCCAGGGCTTTACGAGACGACGATAACGCATGCCAGCGAGCGCCAGGATGCCGAGCTGATAGAGCGCGATTACCTGCTCGAGTTCACCCCGCGCAACTTCGAAGAACTCGACAAGGAAGTGCAACACCGCCCCGAGGATGACCGGCGTTTTGCGGCTGTCGCGCGGGTTTCCGAGATCAATCTGGGCTTTTATCGGCTTTGCCTGCAGCCGTTCATTCGCGCGGCGGTGACGCCGGAATCGTCACGCTTCATGCGCAAAATGCATCCGATTCGTCTGGGGTACCGGCTCATGTCGGATCGCAACCCGATGACGGTGTGGCTGCCCAAAATGGCCGACGCAGTACGCCAGAACCGCGCCGAGGTCAGCGAGGACAATGTATTCAAAACCTTCGAGTCGTTCGCCTCGAATCAAATTGTCGATAGCCTGAATACCTTCCGCGATATTCGCGATGGTGCCACCGAAAAAATGTTCATGGCTTTCTACGGCCAGCCCCAGCTTCAAGCGGCGGTAGGGCTTCATGGCGACGCCCATGTGCACCGCCGCCGGCCGGGGGCCGAACCCGAGCATCTTCGCTACATCGAAAGCCGTAAAGCGGCGCTTCGCAAGAAGATCGTCGAAGGCGGGCCGCTGGAAGCGACCATTCGCTCGGTCATCTACGTGCTGGGCGGCGCACCGGCCTCGGATGAGCGTAATTTCAAACGCCTGCGCGCCTCCCGCGCCGAGCTCGAATCGCAAACGACGCTTTGCGAGTTCAAGCGCTTGGTGCGCGAGCAGTTCTTCATTTTAAAGCTCGACCGCGAGCAGGCGCTCGACTCGCTCCCGGGCCTTCTGGAAGGTGAGAGCAACGCAGCGCTTGATGAGCACATCCAGCACATGACCCAGGTATTCGCCGCCAGCGGCGAGCTAAGCGAGCAGGGCGCAAAACGCTTTGACCAGATCAAGGCGCTTTTCGACAAAGCGCGGCGCAGCGAAGAGGTCGCCCCTGCGCAGAGTGTGCCCCAGGCCGTCGAAGGCACCGATGAAGAAAAGCCGAGTGCCCAGGCAAGTGCCGAGCAGCCAGGCAGTGCCAGTGAAGCGATGTCGAAAAACGCACCTTCTGCCGATACAAACGGCGCTAACGCTAAAAGCGGTGCGGCAAAACGTACCTCGGGCGCGCGCGGCAAGCCGCGTAACAAACGCTAGCCACATCTCGATATGGCCTTTTTGGCTTTGTCGTCATCACGCCCCCGGCTTGGCCGGGGGCGTTTTTTTGTCCCGGCAGAGGGTGTTTTCGGGCCGAGCAGGTGCTCGGGTCGCGGGTTATTTCATCGCAAAATTTGCAAACGCCGCTCTGGACCCCTATTTAGTAAAGTGCGCTTGCTTGTCACCGAGCCACTGGCGCTTGAGAAAGGGCTGGGGTAGGGTAGGCGCATTTTTCACACCGCCACCACGTTTTTAAACGCGGTACGTATTCAGAGCTGGTCTTGAGAGCTGGTCTTGAGAGCTTAAGCAACAGGAAGTGGAGCACTATGGGCAAGTCACTGGTCATCGTCGAGTCGCCCGCCAAAGCGAAGACGATCAATAAGTATCTCGGCGACGATTTCATCGTCAAGTCGAGCGTGGGCCATATACGTGACCTGCCGACCAGCGGCTC
Source organism: Vreelandella mediterranea (assembly GCF_970647075.1). NCBI lineage: Bacteria > Pseudomonadati > Pseudomonadota > Gammaproteobacteria > Oceanospirillales > Halomonadaceae > Vreelandella > Vreelandella mediterranea. Next base: position 1,433,970 of record NZ_OZ310198.1, read on the forward strand.
GGGTAAGGCCGCCTCTGATCCCAAGGAGCGCGCGCGCCAGGCCGCGGCGACCCGCAAGCTCTCGCCGGACGAGAAAGCGGTTTATAAAAAGCGTAAGGCGCACGACCAGCTTATTCGACGCATGGGAATCGACCCGGACAACGGCTGGGCGGCGCAGTACGAAGTGCTGCCGGGTAAGGAAAAAGTCGTTGCCGAGCTCAAAAAGCTCGCCGAGAAGGCCGACGCCGTTTACCTGGCGACGGATTTGGACCGCGAAGGGGAGGCGATTGCCTGGCACCTGCGCGAGACCATCGGTGGTGACGACGCCCGCTATAAGCGCGTGGTGTTCAACGAGATCACCAAAAATGCCATTCAGGACGCCTTCAAGGCGCCGGGGGCGCTGAATATCCCCCGCGTCGAAGCACAGCAGGCCCGGCGTTTCCTGGATCGGGTGGTGGGCTTTATGCTTTCACCGCTGCTGTGGGCGAAAATCGCCCGCGGGCTTTCCGCCGGACGGGTGCAGTCCGTGGCGGTGCGTCTGATCGTCGAGCGCGAGCGCGATATTCGGGCGTTCATTCCCGAAGAGTTTTGGGACGTTCACGCCGATCTGGTTTCGCCAGACGGCGAGGCGGTGCGCTTTGCGCTTGCCCGTCAGGACGGCCAGGCGTTTCGCCCCACCTCGGAAGACGAAACGCTGTCGCGGATCGCGGCGCTGCGCGATGCATCGCTTTCGATCACCAACCGCGAAGACAAACCGACCAGCTCCAAGCCTTCGGCGCCGTTCATTACCTCTACGCTGCAGCAGGCGGCGAGCGGCCGGCTGGGCTTTTCGGTGAAAAAGACCATGACCATGGCCCAGCGTCTTTACGAAGCGGGCTATATCACCTACATGCGTACCGACTCCACCAACCTCTCGAAGGACGCGGTCGAGAGCGCCCGCGACTATATCTCGAGTGAATTCGGTAAAGCGTACCTGCCAGAGGCGCCGGTGCGCTATTCGAGCAAGGAGAGCGCTCAGGAGGCCCACGAGGCGATCCGCCCGTCCAGCGTCGAGCGTAAAGCGAGCGACTTGGCCGGTATGGAGCGCGACGCCGAGCGCCTTTACGAGCTTATCTGGCGCCAGTTCCTGGCCTGCCAAATGGTCCCGGCGGAGTATCTTTCTAGTACGCTGAGCGTCGAGGTGGGCGGCTATGACCTACGCGCCAAAGGGCGGGTGCTGAAGTTCGACGGTTATACCCGGGTCATCAAACCCGCCGGCAAGAACGACGATCAGAGTCTGCCGGACCTGCCCGTCGGCACCGCGATGAACCTCGAGCAGCTCGATCCGCAGCAGCACTTCACCAAGCCGCCGGCCCGCTATACCGAGGCGAGCCTGGTCAAGGAGCTCGAGAAGCAGGGCATCGGGCGCCCCTCGACCTACGCGGCGATCATCTCGACCATTCAGGATCGCGGCTACGTCAAACTCGAAAGCCGGCGCTTCTACGCCGAGAAGCTCGGCGACATCGTCACCGAGCGTCTCAAAGAGTCGTTCCCGGATTTGATGGACTACTCCTTCACCGCGCGGATGGAGGATAGCCTGGACGAAGTCGCCGACGGCGAGCGCAACTGGCAGGCGCTACTGGATAGCTTCTACGGCGAATTTCGCGAAGAACTTGGCAAGGCCGAAAGCGAGGAGGGCATGCGCCCCAACCAGCCAGTGCCGACCAATATCGAATGCCCGGCTTGCGGGCGTGACATGCAGATTCGTACCGCCTCGACCGGGGTGTTTTTGGGCTGCAGTGGTTATAACCTGCCGCCCAAGGAGCGCTGCAAGACGACCATCGATCTGATCCCCGGCGACGAGGTGGTCGCCGACGACGCCGGCGAAGAGGCGGAAACCGACGCGCTGCGTGCCAAGCGCCGCTGTGACAAATGCGGTACGGCGATGGACAGTTACCTGATCGATGAGACGCGCAAGCTGCATATCTGCGGCGAAAGCCCGGACTGTACCGGCTTTGCGGTCGAGCAGGGCAAGTTCAAGATCAAGGGCTACGAAGGCCCGGTCATCGAGTGCGACAAGTGCGGCAGTGAGATGCAGCTCAAGTCCGGTCGTTTCGGCAAGTACTTCGGCTGTACCAACAGCGACTGCAGCAACACCCGCAAGCTTTTGAAAAGTGGCGAAGTGGCGCCGCCGAAAATGGACCCGATCCCGATGCCAGAGCTCGCCTGCCAAAAAGTGGAGGACCACTACGTGCTGCGCGATGGGGCGAGCGGGCTATTTTTAGCCGCCAGCAAGTTCCCCAAAAACCGCGAAACGCGCCCACCCCTGGTCAAGGAGCTAAAAGCGCACAAGGACGAGCTGCCGGAGAAGTACCACTTCATTCTCAAGGCGCCAAGCGAAGACCCGGATGGCCGCCCCGCGCAGATCCGTTACTCGCGCAAAAATAAAGAGCAGTACGTCATGACCGACGAAGGCGGTAAGGCGACCGGCTGGAAGGCGACTTTCGAGGCCGGCAAGTGGCACGTGGAGGACAAGCGCAAGTGAGTGCCCGCACCCGCACCAATCAGCTCCTTTACCAGGCCGAGCTTTTGATCGAGACGCCGGTAGCGGCGGGGGAGCAGGCCATTGTCCGTCAGATGGCCATCGAGGAGGGGGCGCTTGCCCTGTTCGAGCTCGCCCTGAATTCTTTTCTGGCCGAGGTGACCGAGCACGCGCGTTTGGATACGCGCCGTTGGCAGACGCTGCTGGCCGCCGACGGACCTCAGGTCGCCGAGCTGACCCGGCTTCGCGATTTGGCGGCCCAGCCCGAGAGCTGGCTTCACTGGCTGATTAGCCAACTCATGAAGCTTCACGGCGACGAGGGCGCCGCCAAGCGGCCGGTCAATAATCCGTCGATGATCGCCCTCGATGGAGAGCTGTCGCTTGCCCGCGCAATGCATGCCAATGTACAGGAGGCCAAACGAGAAATGGCCGGGCTGCGTGAAACCAGCCAGGAGTGGTAGCGTCTTGAGATGCCCACAACGGGAACTCTGCTTTTGCCAAATGCTCTGAAAAGACGTTAACCGAGTGGTTACTGCTCGGGTCTATGGACGAGGAGAAACGATGCAAACGCGCTATAACCAGGTAAAGGATCTGCTAACGTGGGCTCAGGATTTTCACGGGCGTATGGCCAAGCAGTACAGCGAAGGCGCCGCCCGCACCGATAACGAGCGCCTTGCCATGGCGCTGACCTATCTAGCCTCTCGCGAGGTCAAAATGCGCAGCGGGCTCGAGGCCATTTTTCACGATGGAAGCGATCATCGCGAAGTCCTCGAGCTCTGGTTCGATGAGACGAATGATTTCCCGCGTCCGCCCAAGCTCGAGGCGCTTTACGAGCGCGGCGTCGCCGCTTCCATCGATGAAGCCATCGAAACCGCCTCCGAGGCCCATGAGCTCCTTCGCGCACTTTATGAGCATCGCGCCGAGTGCGCGAAGATCGAGCCGGAGGAGGTATTTTTCAACTCGCTGGCCCAGGGGCATGAAGCCGAAGTGCGTAAACTGGTCACCAGCATGCGTGAATTCGAGGATATCTAGCGCCTCTTCGTTTGAAGCAACGGCGCGAGGCAATGGCTTTTTAACGCTCGGGCGCTGACACAGGGCGTGGCAATAAGGTATAAACGTTCCAGGCTATTCATACCCGTTGGTCGGTTGCCCCGGCCTGTACCGAGAGCTGCCCATGTCTGTAAACCGCCGCCGCTTTTTAGCACTCGCCATGGGCTTGCCTGCCGTGGCCAGCGCTAACGTCTCCGCGCCTGCCAGCACTGCTCCCTCAAGCGACATCGTCGAGACGCTTTTGAATCGGGCGGCGGTGCCGCGCCACAGTACCGAGCTCTGGGTGCTGATCGACGATAAAGAAGGGGTGCTGAGCATTTTTCGCGGAAGCGCCCTGATCGAGCGTTTTACGCCGATCTCGCGGGGGACCGGCGGCGCGAGAACCCAGCGCGTGCGTGGCGACAGCACCACGCCACTGGGCGAGTTCCGAGTCTATCGGTTTAATCATGAAAGCCGCTGGCGGATCTTCATCGGAATCGATTATCCTACGCCCCCCCATGCTCGCATGGCGCTGGAGCAGGGTATTTACTCCCAGGCCGATTACGAGGCCTATTTCGATGAATACCGCCGCTACGGCTACCCACCGCAGAACACTGCGCTTGGGGGGGCTATCGGTATACACGGTATCGGGTCGTCCGACCCACAGATTCACGGGCGGTTTCACTGGACCCAGGGGTGCATTGCAGTAAACAACGAGCAAATAGAGCGCATTGCGTCGCTCGTAGATGTTGGCACCCGCGTCGTGATCCGCTAGTATGGGCGTAGTCCCTAAGGAAGTTCGAGGTTTTAAAGAGGTGGCTATAGACAAGCGTTGTGGACTAATATAAAACAGCGTTTGACTTCGGCAACATGACATAAGTTATTGGCGCCAGTCACCGAAATGAACCTGCATCGCAGGTAGACAAAATTAAGCTTACCTTCTAGCCTTATTTTTTGTCATACCTTCAACGTAGTACCCAAGGAAGACTCAAGGAGAACACTATGACTCTTAAGACTGCTCTGAAAATGACCGCTGCTGCTGCTTCTCTGGCCGTTCTGGCTGGTTGTGCCTCTACCAGCGCTCTGGAAGAAGTTCGTATGACTGCTGAATCCGCCCAGGCTGACGCTGCAGAAGCTCGCAGCATGGCTTCACAGGCTCTGAACACTGCTAACCAGGCTCAGCGCGACGCGCAAGCTGCTCTGCAGATGACCGAGCAAAACCGTGAAGAAATGAGCCGTCAGTTCCAGCGCTCCATGCAGAAGTAATTCTGCATGGACCACTGAGCAGCTTTTAGGCTCAGCGGTCTGCGTAAGATGTAAAAAACCCCGCCTCGTGCGGGGTTTTTTATTGCCTGTCATTTGGCTTTTAGCCCTGACCGATGCGGGTACAAAAAAGGCTACTGCTTCCAAAGCGATAGCCTCTTTCGGCCTTGAATGGCCAGGCTTGCCTTTATCGCGTGCGATTAAGCGTCGCTGTCGCGCTCACTGATGGCGCTAAGCTCTACTTCCTCGAAAAGCCCGCTGCGCTCGGAAGGTGCCTGCTCGGCAGGGGAGTCGGCTTCCGGTGCCGGCGCTTGGGGGCCATAAAGCGCGACGAAGCGCCCGTTGGGGGACTCGACCGCGCGCTTGACCTGGGCATAGTCGACCTGGACGTCGTCCTCTGTGAGCGACTCGACGCGCTCGATGGCGTTTAAAAGCGGCTCGAAATCACCCACGTTCTCTTCGAGCTGCGGGTAGGACTGCACGAACAGCGTGCCATCGGCGCCCCAGCCTGCCTTGAACGGTGCATCCATCAGATTGACCTGAGTACCGCTGGGTACGCGCTCGTAAAGCGACTCGATATCTTCCGGGTACATGCGGATACAGCCGCGGCTGGCGCGCATACCCACGCCTTCCGGACGGTTGGTGCCGTGGATCAGATAGCTAGGCATGGCCAACAAAATGGCGTGACGCCCAAGCGGGTTGTCCGGGCCTGCCGGTACGACCGACGGTGCGGGCTCGCCACGCGCGGCGGCTTCGGCCCGCATGGAGGAGGGCGGCGACCAGGCCGGGTCTTTTACCTTCACCGTGGTACGCGTCATGCCCACCGGCGTTGCGAACTCTTCGCGGCCTACGCTGACCGGGTAGGTTTCGACGACACCCGGGTTATCCGCCGGGTAGTAGTAAAGGCGCAGTTCCGAAAGGTTCACCACGACGCCTTCCCGCGGGGCCGGGGGAAGAATGTACTGGGCGGGAATGATCACTTCGGTGCCTTCGCCGGGTACCCAGAGACTTACGTCCGGGTTGGCCATGCGAATCTCTTCGTAGCCGATATTATGGCGTCTGGCGATATCGAGCAGCGTCTCTTCCGGGTCCTGCACCGTTACGGTGTAGTACTGGCCGACGATGTCGCCTTCTTCCGGCAAGCGAAAATGCCCGCGGGGTAGTTCGCGCTGTGCCGCCACTTGGTCTGCGCTGGCAAGCGCATCGCTTTCAAGCGTCGGTGTGGCAATGGGGGCCTGGTCGTCGGTCTGCTGAGCAAGAACCGGGCCGTTCAGGCTGGCAGCTAACAGTACCGCCAGGCTGGTGGGGCCCCAAAGTTTATAAGTACGTCGTGTCGTCATGGTCGTTCCTGATGAGTTGTTCCACCGCGAGGTCGGGTTTCGATGCGAACCAATCCGTTGGTATATACGGCTTAGGTCTAGTTTGCCCCAAGCGTTACGCCGCCGCTACTTTTTGATTGAGAACCCCCAGCAGGTTTTCAACGGCTTCAAAACGTTGCTCGGTTTTTTCCATTTCGAATTCAAACCTTAACGTGTCCGACCCGTCCAAACGGTAGCGATCGGGCGAGGTTTGAATCAGTTTTACCAGCGTCAGCGGGTCGACCTGGGTGTCGTGGGTAAAGAGTACGCGCCCGCGGCTTTCACCGGCTTCGATACGCGCGATCCCCAAGGGCTCGGCCCGATGGCGCAACTGGGTTTGGCGTATCAGGTTTTTGAGCGCATCCGGCAGCAGGCCAAAGCGGTCGATGAGTTCTACCTGAAGTTCCTTGAGCTCGCTGTCACTTTGCGTATTGGCAATGCGCTTATACATCACCAGGCGCTGCTGTACATCATGAATATAGTCGTTGGGGATCAAAGCGGGTAGGTTCAGGCTGATTTCGAGCCCGCTATTGAATGGTGCATCGATATTGGGCGTTTTGCCGGCCCGAATGGCCTTCACCGCCCGGTCGAGCATTTCCATATAGAGCGAATAGCCGATCGTCTCCATCTGCCCGCTTTGTTCGTCGCCCAGAAGCTCGCCGGCCCCGCGGATTTCCATGTCGTGGCTTGCAAGCGTGAAGCCGGCGCCCAAATCGTCCGAGGCGCTGATGGCCTCCAGACGTTTGACCGCATCGCGGGTCATTGCCTTGGGCGGCGGGGTCAGTAGGTACGCGTAGGCCTGGTGGTGGCTACGCCCCACGCGTCCACGCAACTGGTGAAGCTGGGCCAGGCCGAACTTGTCCGCCCGCTCGATCAAAATCGTGTTGGCGCTGGGCACGTCGATCCCGGTTTCGATGATCGTCGAGCAGACCAGTACATTGAAGCGCCGGTGGTAGAAATCCGACATGACCCGCTCGAGGCTTCTTTCCGGCAGTTGGCCGTGGGCCACGCCTACGCGGGCCTCGGGGACGAGCTCGCGGATTTGCTCGGCGGTATTTTCAATGGTTTTGACTTCGTTGTGCAAAACGTAGGCCTGGCCGCCGCGCAGAATCTCGCGCAGGAGCGCTTCCTTGATCAGGCTTTCGTTGCGCTGTTGAACGAAGGTCTTGACCGATAGCCGCCGGGCCGGGGGCGTGGCGATGATCGAAAGATCGCGAATGCCGCTCATCGCCATATTGAGTGTGCGGGGAATGGGCGTGGCGGTGAGCGTCAAAATGTCGATCTCGGCGCGCAGGGTTTTGAGCTTCTCCTTTTGCGCCACGCCGAAGCGATGCTCCTCGTCGATGATCAGAAGGCCCATTTTGGGTAGCTCGACGCTCTTGGATAGCAGCTTGTGCGTGCCGATGACGATATCCGATTGCCCCTCCTTGATGCTTTCGAGGGTTTTGGTCATCTCCTTGCCGCCGGTAAAGCGCGAAATCAGGCTGATATTGACCGCGGTGTCGGCGAAGCGGTCGCGGAAGTTCTCGAAGTGCTGGCGGGCGAGCAGGGTGGTGGGCACCAGCACCACGACCTGGCGGCCGGACTGCACCGCCAAAAACGCCGCGCGCATCGCGACTTCGGTCTTGCCAAAGCCGACATCGCCGCACACTACGCGGTCCATCGGTTGGGGTGAAATCATGTCGCCGATCACCGCTTCGATGGCGTTTTTCTGGTCCGGTGTCTCCTCGAAAGGGAAGCTGGCTGCAAAGCGGCTATATTCTTCGTCCGGCGTCTCGTACACCGTGCCCTGCTGGGCTTCGCGGCGAGCGTAGATATCCAGAAGCTCGGCGGCGGTATCGCGAATTTTCTCGGCGGCCTTGCGCCGCGCTTTTTCCCACTGGTCCGAGCCGAGCTTGTGAAGTGGCGCGTGCTCGTCGTCGGCGCCGTTGTAGCGCGAAATGAGGTGCAAGCTGTCCACCGGCACGTAGAGCTTGGCCCCGCCGTCATATTCGAGTGCCAAAAACTCGTTGGCCTGGCCGCCGGCTTCCAGCGCCTCGAGCCCCAGGTAGCGGCCTACACCGTGGGCCTGGTGGACCACCGGTGCGCCTTCCTTGAGCTCGGAGAGATGGCGTACCGCCAGCTCGTTGTCGTCGGTGGCTTTCTCCTGGCGGCGGCTTTGACGCACCACGTCGCCGAAGAGTTCGGTTTCGCTGATCACCGCCACGTTGGGCTCGGTCAGCCAAAGGCCGCTACCGACCTGACTTTCGGTAATCGCCGCGCGCTCGCTGCCCTGCAAAAAGGCGCTGAAGCTCTCTGCGTGGGGCAGTTTCAAATGAAGCGGTGCCAACAATTCCTCGAGCGCCTCGCGGCGTCCGCGGGACTCTGCCACGAACAGTACGCGAGTGTCCGGGTGCTGCTCGAGAAACTCCAGCAGGCTGGCGAATGGCTCTTTCGCCCGGGCGTTGACGGCAAGCGTGGGCAGCTCGTGCGCCTTGGGGGTGTGCGCATGGCGGTTGGCGTCTTCTTCGCTAACCAGTTCCAGGCGCGGGCGCTCTTTGATCGCCGAGAATATCTCGTTGACCGGGATGAAGGCGCGGTGGGGCGGCAATAGTGGCCGAGTCGGGTCGACCCCCAGGTTTTCAAAGCGCGACTCGATCGAGCGCCAATGCTGCTCGGCGGCCTCGAACACACCAGGCAGTAGTGCGACCCGCGTGTCGGGGGTGACGTGTTCGAAAAGCGAGGCTGTTTCGTCGAAAAACAGCGGCAAATACTGCTCGAGCCCGGGCGAGGGGATCGCCTTGAGCGCGTCGTTATAGAGCGCGCACTGGCGCGGGTCCACGTCGAATAGCGTTTCGAACTGCTCGCGAAAGCAGGCGATGGCGCTGCGGCTTAGCGAATATTCGTGAGCGGGCAGCAGCTCGATTTTGTCGACTTTATCGGTGGAGCGCTGATTGGCCGGATCGAAGTGGCGCAGGGTGTCGATCTCTTCGTCGAACAGGTCGATACGAATCGGCTCATCCATGCCCATGGCAAAAAGGTCGATCAGCGCGCCGCGCATGGCGTATTCGCCGGGTTCGTATACCGTTTCGACCGCCCGGTAACCGGCGCGGGAGAGCGATTCGCGAAAGCTTTCGCGCTCAAGTTTTGTGCCGGCCTCGAGGGTCATGACGCGTCCGGCGATGTAATCCACCGGCGGCAGGCGCTGCATGAGCGTATTGATCGGTACCAGCACGATGCCTTTGACGCCGTCCTGGAGTAACTTGAGCGTACGCAGCCGGGCGGAGACGATATCCTGGTGCGGCGAGAAGCTGTCGTAGGGCAGCGTTTCCCAGTCGGGAAAAGGCAGTACCGGCACCTGGCTATAAAACGCCAGGTCCTGTTCCAGGCGCTGGGCGCTGGCCGTGCTGGGGGTCACCACCAGTAAGGGGGCCGCATTGGCTATTTGGGCAAGCGCAAGCGCCGTCGCACTGCCCGGCGGCGCCGTCAGATAGAGCGTGTCGCGTGCCCCTTGGGGGCTGGGTGGGTCGAGCAGAGAAAAAGAGGGCATAGTCAGAGTATCTTGCGCTTGAACAAAGGAGCAATCATACACCATCCGCCGCACCAGTTAGAGAGCTGTGCCCAACCCTGTTTTGCGCGTGTAGTCAAATGGGCATTTGTGTAATACCCCTACACGGCGTGCGACTATCCTTTGATTGCGGCCTTATCGTAACCCCCGGATAATACGCGCAGATTACCTCGCACCATGTTTTCCATCCATCAAGTAAAACCATGCAAAGGGGCCGCACGTGAGTCAGTCAACGCTCGAGAACGTTTTTCAACAGTGGCAAGGCGACGAAGCGCTTGCCGAGCAGATGATTCCGCTGGTCGGTGTGCTTTATCGTCAGAACAACGTGGTGGCCACCATGTTCGGGCGCTCGCTGATCAAACGCTCGGTCATCCGCATTCTGAAAGATCACCGTTTCGTGCGCAAAATCGAAGGCACCGAGCTTTCGGTCCGGGACACCTTTCCGATCGTGAAAGCCATGGCCGCTTTGAACCTGGCCCCGGCGCACGTGGATATCGGCAAGCTCGCGGTCGCCTTCAAACACCAGGGCGGCGATGATCTCGACGGCTTTCTAAAACGCGAGCTTGGCGAGATCATCGACGGCTATGAGCCGGGCGCGAGCACCGGTGAGCCCAAGGACGTGGTGCTTTACGGTTTTGGGCGTATCGGCCGCCTGCTGGCCCGCGTGCTGGTGGAAAAAGCCGGTGGCGGCAATCTGTTGCGGCTACGCGCTATCGTGGTGCGGGGGCGTGGCGATATCGCCAAGGACCTGGAAAAACGCGCAAGCCTTCTACGCCGCGACTCGGTTCATGGCCCCTTCGATGGCTCGATCTCCATCGACACCGAGGCGCGCACGCTCACGGTCAACGGCAACGTGGTACAGGTCATCTACGCCGATTCGCCCAGTGAGGTCGACTACACGCACTACGGCATCCACAACGCCGTGGTAGTGGATAACACCGGTATCTGGCGCGACGAAGCCGGCCTTGGCCAGCATCTCGAGTGCAAGGGGGCGGCGAAGGCGCTTTTGACCGCGCCGGGCAAAGGCGATATCAAAAATATCGTTTATGGCATCAATCATGAGGCAATCGGTGAAAGTGATCGCATCGTCTCGGCGGCGTCATGTACCACCAACGCGATCGTGCCGGTGCTCAAGGCACTGAACGACGAGTATGGCGTCAAGACCGGCCACGTCGAAACCGTGCACGCCTACACCAACGATCAAAACCTGATCGACAACTACCATAAGGGCGACCGGCGCGGGCGAAGTGCGGCGCTCAATATGGTGCTGACAGAAACCGGCGCGGCCAAGGCGGTGACCAAGGCGCTGCCGGAGCTCGACGGCAAGCTGACCGGCAACGCCATTCGCGTGCCGACCCCCAACGTCTCGATGGCGATCTTGAATCTGACGCTGGAAAAAGAGACCGACGTCGCCGCGCTCAACGACTACCTGCGCCGCATGTCGATCGATTCCCGCTACCAAAAACAGATCGACTTCGTGGATTCGCCCGAAGTCGTCTCCTCGGATTTCGTCGGCAACCGCCATGCGGGCATCGTGGATGCCAAGGCAACGATCGCCAACGGTAACCACGCGGTGGTCTATCTGTGGTACGACAACGAGTTCGGCTATAGCTGTCAGGTGATTCGAATTCTGCAGCATATGTCCAATGTCGCGTTCCTGAAGCTTCCGCGCGATTAAAAAGTTTTTTACGGCGTGTTTAGCGCTTTAACCCTGCAACGCCACCGTAAGGTGGCGTTTTTTATGGGTTAAATAAATCCACAAGTGATGTGCATAGCACTTTAGGAAAGGCCCGGGGATGTGGTCATTGGCCGCGCTTATCATTATAATACGGTAGATTTTTCGGGGTGGTTCAAGCGTGCTTGGGCCTGACTGGTAACAATCTGCAGAGCAAACAACAATTCATCCAGCAGAAAATAAGCATTCGAACCCCTACCTTCGTATATCCGATCCATCAACTGGGCGAGACTATGATCGAAGTCAAAAAAGGCCTGGATCTTCCCATCACGGGAGCGCCTGAGGCGCGTATCGACGATGCGCGGCCTGTGCGCCATGTGGCAATTCTGGGGACTGACTACGTTGGCATGAAGCCAACCATGGAAGTTCAGGAAGGGGACAAGGTCAAACTAGGCCAGCTACTTTTCACCGACAAAAAAACGGAAGGCGTGCGTTTTACAGCGCCGGCCGGCGGTGAGGTAGTCGCTATTAACCGTGGCGAAAAACGACGTTTACTTTCCGTCGTCATTAAAGTCGATGAGAATGAAGAAGCCATGACGTTTGCCTCTCACGAGCGCGACGCATTGGCAACGCTTGACCGTCAGATGGTCGTCGACCAGTTGGTGGAGACCGGTCTTTGGACCGCGCTGCGGACCCGGCCCTTCTCGCGCACACCGGCGCTGGATAGCACGCCTTCCGATATCTTCGTCACCGCCGTGGATACCCATCCGCTCAGCGCTGACCCTGCTCAGATCATCAACGAAAATTCCCAGGCATTCGAAGACGGCCTCAAGGTGCTAACCCGCCTGACCGAGGGCAACGTTTTTCTGTGCACGGGTGAAAATGCCTCCATCCCCGGTGGGGATGTCAGCGGCGTCAAGAGCGAAAGCTTCAAGGGGCCGCACCCGGCGGGCCTGGTCGGCACGCATATTCACTATCTTTCACCGGTCGCGCTGCATAAAAGCGTGTGGCATATCGGCTATCAGGACGTGATCGCCTTCGGCAAGCTGTTCGTGGAAGGTAAGCTCGACGTCACGCGTATCGTCGCACTCGGCGGCCCGCGCGCCGAGAAGCCGCGCCTGCTGCGTACCCGCATTGGCGCCAGCACCGACGAGCTCTTCGAGGGCGAAGTGATCGAACCGCACGACACCCGCGTCATTTCCGGTTCGGTGTTTTCAGGCTTTTCCGCCGAAGGCAAACTGACCTATCTTGGCCGTTTTCACAACCAGGTCAGCCTGTTGGAAGAGGGGAACAAGCGCACCTTCATGGGCTGGCTCTCGCCGGGGAAAAACCGCCATTCGGTCATGGGTATCTACCTTTCCGGGTTCAAGGGATTGAATAACTTTGCGCCGACCACCTCCACTAATGGCTCCGAGCGGGCGATGGTGCCGGTGGGCAACTATGAGCGGGTTATGCCGCTGGATGTGATGCCGACGCAGCTACTGCGTTCGCTGATCGTGGGAGATATCGAGTCTGCCATGGACCTGGGGTGCCTGGAGCTGGATGAAGAAGATCTAGCGCTTTGCACCTACGCCTGTCCTGGCAAGTACGAGTACGGCCCCATCCTGCGTGACAATCTCACCATGATCGAGAAAGAGGCCTGATATGGGTATTCGACAAACGCTCGACACGCTCGAGCCGCACTTCCACAAGGGCGGCAAGTACGAGAAGTTCTACCCGCTCTATGAGGCGGTCGACACGATCTTTTACTCGCCCCCCAGCGTTGCCAAAACCACTGCCCACATTCGCGACGGTATCGATCTCAAGCGGATGATGATCACCGTATGGCTTTGCACCTTCCCGGCGATGTTCTTTGGCATGTGGAACGCCGGCTGGCAGACCAACGTGGCGATCGATTCGGGCTACGCGGCCCTCGAAGGCTGGCGTGAAACGTTGTTTCTGCTGATTTCCGCGGGGCATGATCCCGGTAGTCTGTGGTCCAACTTCGCGCTCGGCGCGGTGTACTTCCTGCCGATCTACCTGGTCACCTTCGCCGTGGGCGGGTTCTGGGAAGTGCTGTTCGCTATCAAGCGTGGCCACGAGGTCAATGAAGGCTTCTTCGTGACCTCGGTGCTCTATGCACTGATCCTGCCGGCTACCATTCCGCTTTGGCAGGTAGCGCTGGGCATCACCTTCGGCGTGGTGATCGGTAAGGAGATCTTCGGGGGTACCGGCAAGAACTTCCTGAACCCGGCGCTGACCGGCCGGGCGTTTTTGTACTTTGCTTACCCCGCGCAAATCTCCGGCGACTCCGTCTGGGTGGCCGCGGATGGCTACACCGGCGCGACGGCGCTGTCCGTCGCTTTCCAGGACGGCATGGATACGCTCGCCAACACCTTCAGCTGGACGGATGCTTTCTTCGGTTTCGTGCCAGGCTCGGTGGGTGAAGTCTCGACACTTGCTATACTAGTGGGCGCGGCGGTTCTGCTTTGGACGCGTATCGCTTCCTGGCGGATCATGCTCGGGGTCTTCCTGGGTATGGTGGCGACCAGTGCGCTGTTTAATCTGATCGGCTCCGAGACCAACCCGATGTTTGCGATGCCCTGGTACTGGCACCTGGTGATCGGTGGCTTTGCCTTCGGTATGGTGTTCATGGCCACCGACCCGGTATCTGCGTCGATGACGAACCAGGGGCGTCTGGTCTTTGGTGCATTGATCGGTGTGATGACCGTATTGATCCGCGTGGTGAACCCGGCATTCCCGGAAGGCATCATGTTGGCGATACTGTTCGCGAACCTGTTTGCGCCCTTGATTGATTACTTCTTCGTCCAAGCCAATATCAAACGCCGTACCAAGCGTATCGGCGCACCGGCCGAGGAGACTGCCTAATGGCACAAGGTAACAACTCCATCAAGAAAATTCTGATCGTAGCGTTCTCGCTATGTATCGTTTGCTCGGTGATTGTCTCTACCGCGGCCGTGGCGCTGCGCCCTGCGCAGCAGCTCAACCAGGAGCTCGACCGCAAGACCAATATTCTGAACGTGGCCAGACTCTATGAGTCCGGCATGGACGTCGAGCAGGCGTTCAGCGAGCAGATCACCGGGCGCGTCGTCGAGCTTGAAACCGGCGACTATACCGATGAGTTCGATGCGGACGAGTACGATGGCTTCGAAGCGGCGCGGGACCCGGCCACCGGTCGTACGCTGTCTGGCGATCGCGACATCGCCGGTCTTTCCCGCGTCGAGAACTATTCGACCGTCTACCTGGTAGGCGACCCGGAAGACCCGGAGCAGATCGTTCTGCCGATTCGCGGACAGGGTCTTTGGGGCCGTATGCGCGGCTTCCTGGCGGTAGAAGGTGACGGCAATACCATTGTCAGTATCACCTACTACGAGCACAGCGAAACGCCGGGGCTGGGTGGCGAAGTGAATAACCCGCGCTGGCAGGCTCAGTGGGAAGGTAAAGAGATCTACGATGAAGAGGGTGACCTCTCACCGGCGATTCACCTGACCAAGGGCGGCGCCAGCAGCGAGTACGAGGTGGATGCACTTTCCGGTGCCACGCTCACCAGTAACGGCGTTACGAATATGCTCCAGTTCTGGCTCAGCGAGGAAGGCTTTGGGCCGTACCTGGCCAAGTTCCGGGGTGACACCGAGCCGGAAGACGCCGCAGACACCGACACCGACTTCAACGACGTTGAGGGGGCTTGATCATGGCGGATGTAAATGCAAAAGGCGTGTTGACCGCGCCTATATTCCAGAATAACCCCATTGCGCTGCAAATTCTGGGGATCTGTTCGGCGCTGGCGGTAACGACCAGCATGGGCGTATCGCTGGTCATGGCGCTGGCGGTTATCTTCGTAACATCGTTTTCGAATCTGTTCGTATCATTGATACGTAACCACATTCCCTCGGCAATTCGTATCATCGTGCAGATGACCATCATCGCATCGTTGGTTATCGTGGTAGATCAGATTCTGAAAGCCTACGCCTACGAAATGTCCAAGCAGCTGTCGGTCTTCGTTGGCTTGATCATCACCAACTGTATCGTCATGGGCCGCGCCGAAGGCTTCGCCATGTCCAACTCGCCGGGCATGTCGTTTCTGGACGGCGTCGGTAACGGCTTGGGCTATGGTTTCGTACTGCTGGTCGTGGGTTTCTTCCGCGAACTTCTCGGTGCGGGCAGCTTGTTCGGTTACACCATTTTGCCGACCGTTCAGGATGGCGGCTGGTACATTACCAACGGCCTGCTGCTGCTGCCGCCTTCCGCGTTCTTCATCATTGGCCTTTTGATCTGGGTGCTGCGCTCGCTCAACCCGGAGCAGGTCGAAGAGAACGAGTTCAAGATGAAGGAAAATTCCAAGCCGAAGGAGGCCGTGTAACATGGAACACTATTTAAGCCTTTTCGTTGCTTCGGTCTTTGTCGAAAACATGGCGCTGGCCTTCTTTTTGGGCATGTGTACGTTTTTGGCGGTGTCCAAAAAGGTTTCGTCGGCCATCGGCTTGGGTATCGCGGTCATCGTGGTACTCACCGTCACGGTACCGGTGAACAACCTGGTGTACACCTATCTGCTGCAGGAAGGTGCGCTGACCTGGACGGGCATCGATGGGGCTGAAAACATCGACCTATCGTTTTTGGGTCTGCTTTCTTACATCGGCGTTATCGCGGCACTCGTTCAGATCATGGAAATGTTCCTCGATAAGTACGTGCCGTCGCTTTACAACGCGCTGGGCGTTTTCCTGCCGCTGATTACCGTTAACTGCGCGATCCTGGGTGGCGTACTGTTCATGGTGGAGCGTAACTACAACTTTGGCGAAGCCGTGGTGTATGGCTTTGGTGCCGGTACGGGCTGGGCGCTGGCGATTGCCGCCCTGGCCGGTATCCGCGAGAAGCTAAAGTACAGCGATGTACCGGGTGGCTTGCAAGGCCTTGGCATCACGTTCATCACCGTTGGCTTGATGTCTCTGGGCTTTATGTCCTTTTCGGGCATTCAGCTTTAATCGGCCGGTTTTCTCGGCGGCGGTTCGCCGTCGAGGTAGAAACCCCTCAGCAATAGGAAACCGACATGGTTGATACATCTGTCATCTTGCTCGGTGTTGTCATGTTCACGGTCATCGTCATTAGTTTGACGGCGATCATTCTGGCAGCGCGCAGCAAGCTCGTGAGTAGCGGGGACGTGACGATTGAAGTCAATGACGACCCCGAGAACACCCTGACCACCCAGGCCGGCGGCAAGCTGTTGAACACCCTGGCGGCCAACGGTATTTTCCTTTCCTCCGCCTGTGGTGGTGGCGGCTCCTGCGCGCAGTGTAAATGCCGCGTAGAAGAGGGCGGCGGCTCGATTCTGCCGACCGAAGAGTCGCACTTCACCATGCGCGAGAAAAAGGAAGGCTGGCGCCTTTCTTGCCAGGTACCCGTCAAGCAGGACATGAAGATCGAAGTGCCTGAAGAGGTATTCGGCGTCAAGAAATGGGAGTGCGAAGTCACCGCCAACCCCAACGTCGCGACCTTCATCAAGGAGCTCAACCTCAAGCTTCCCGAAGGCGAAGAAGTGGCCTTCCGCGCGGGTGGCTACGTGCAGCTCGTTGCACCGCCCTACGATATCAAGTTCTCGGACTTCGATATCGAAGAGGAGTATCGCGGTGATTGGGAAACCTTCAATCTGTTCGACGTTTCCCACAAGAACAACGAAGAAGTGATTCGCGCTTACTCCATGGCGAACTACCCGGAAGAGAAGGGGCTTCTCAAGTTCAACATCCGTATCGCTACGCCGCCGCCCAAGTCTGACCATCCGCCGGGCTTGATGTCGACCTACGTGTTCAGCTTGAAAGAGGGCGACAAGGTCGACGTAATGGGGCCCTTCGGTGAATTCTTCGCCAAGGATACCGATGCCGAGATGATCTTCGTCGGCGGTGGTGCGGGCATGGCGCCAATGCGCAGCCATATTTTCGATCAGCTCAAGCGTTTGAAAACCGATCGTAAGATCTCGTTCTGGTACGGTGCGCGCTCCTGGCGCGAGACGTTCTACAACGAAGATTACGATCAGCTGGCCGAAGAGTTTTCGAACTTCGAGTGGCACCTGGCGCTTTCCGATCCGCTCCCGGAAGACAACTGGGAAGGGGCGACCGGCTTTATCCATAACGTGCTCTATGAAGAGTACTTGAAGGATCACCCGGCGCCGGAGGATTGCGAGTACTACATGTGCGGGCCGCCCATGATGAACGCCTCCGTTATCAAGCTGTTGTTGGATATGGGCGTCGAGCCTGAAAACATCATGCTGGATGACTTTGGCGGTTAAGGGTTTATCCCAACGCTCAGCGGGGCTAGCTTGATGCTAGCCCCGTTCGTTTTACCCCATGGCCGTACTGCCTGATTATATCGCCCGCTCCAGGGTATAATGACCAAGGTATAATGACGCAGTACACCCATCAAAGCGGGTGTGTTAACCCGAATGACGGCACTTTCAGGGCCTATTACTGTCCCGAGAAAGACAACGTCAGAGGAGGCTTATATGGCTATTTGGTTACTGGTTTTGGGTTTCATGGCGCTCATCATGACCGCCATGGCGGTAGGTGTCTTGATGGGGCGCAAGCCGATCGCCGGTTCCTGCGGCGGGCTCAATCAGATCGGCATGAAAGACGGCTGCGATATCTGCGGTGGTAAAGACAAGGTATGCGAAGAAGAGAACCGCAAGCGAGGCGGCGCGCGCCGGGTAAGCGATGAAAGCCGGGGTGCGGATCTCGGCTACAACGCTACCCGCCGTTAAGCGCCAAGCTAGCGGCGGTGTAAGTGAGGTAAGCGCGCGTACGTTTCGTACGCGCGATCATGGGATCGAGGAGACGCAGACGGTATGGCGGTTCATAATTACGATGTCGTAGTGATTGGTACGGGCCCGGCCGGCGAGAGCGCGGCCATCAACGCGGCCAAGAACGATCAGCGCGTGGCTATCATCGAAAAGCAACCCCAGGTGGGCGGCAACTGCACCCACTGGGGTACGATTCCCTCCAAGGCGCTGCGCCACCAGGTCAAGCAGATCCTGGCGTTCAATACCAACCGCATGTTTCGCGATATCGGCGAGCCCCGGATGTTCTCCTATCCCCGGGTCATGGAGCGCTCCCGCGATACCATCGACCAGCAGGTCGAGATGCGTACGACCTTTTACGCGCGTAACCGTATCGATCTGTTTCACGGCACCGCCCATTTCAAGGATGAGCACACGCTGCTGGTTCGCGACCGCCAGGAAGGGGTCGAGGAACTGGTGGCTAAAAGAGTCGTCATCGCGACCGGGTCACGCCCCTATCGCCCTGGCGATATCGACTTTCGTCACCCGCGTATCTACTGCTCCGATACGATTTTGAGCATGGCGCACACCCCACGCACGATGGTGATTTTTGGTGCCGGCGTTATCGGCTGCGAGTATGCCTCGATTTTCTCCGGGCTGGGTATCAAGGTTGATTTGGTCAATAGCCGCGACAGTCTACTGTCGTTTCTCGATGACGAGATCAGCGACGCGCTCTCCTACCATCTGCGCAAGCACGGCGTGTTGATCCGCCATAACGAAGAGTACGACCGGGTAGAGGGCGACGAGTCCGGCGTGGTCGTCTACTTGAAATCCGGCAAGAAGATTCGCGCCGACGCCTTTTTGTGGGCAAACGGCCGCACCGGCAATACCGATACCCTGGGACTCGAGAATATCGGCCTGAAGGCTAACGGCCGTGGCCAGCTAAGCGTGGACGACCACTACCGCACCGAGCTTCCCCATATTTACGCGGCGGGAGACGTCATCGGTTGGCCGAGTCTGGCCAGCGCCGCTTACGATCAAGGCCTGAACTCCTGCAACGAGCTGCTGGACAAGGACTACCGGTTCGTGACCGACATCCCGACCGGTATCTACACGATTCCCGAGATCAGCTCTTTTGGCCCCAACGAACGCGAGCTGACCGAGGCAAAAGTGCCTTACGAGGTGGGCAAGGCGTTTTTCAAGGATACCGCCCGGGCGCAAATTACCGGCGATACGGTGGGAATGCTAAAAATTCTTTTCCATCAGGACACGCTGGAGATTCTCGGCATCCACTGCTTTGGCGACCAGGCGTCGGAAATTCTGCATATCGGCCAGGCCATCATGCAGCAAGAGGGCGAGGCCAATACGCTGCGCTATTTCGTAAGCACTACGTTCAACTACCCGACCATGGCCGAGGCCTATCGGGTAGCAGCGCAAAATGGCTTGAACCGCGTTTTCTAGATGGCAGGTTATCTTCAAGCGAAAGAAAAGGGTCCAACGGGCCCTTTTTTAATGCCAGCCGATCAATCGCCCAATAGCGCCTCGGCACGGCTTTGCCAGGGCCCTTCGAGGGCGGCGGCCCGGCTTAGCGCCTGGCGGGAGGCCTCTGAATCGCCCAGATTGGCCCGCAGCAAACCCAGGTTGAGCCAGGCCGCGCCCAGGTTAGGGTCGCTTTGCGTCGCCGCCTCAAAAGCGCGCCGTGCGGCGGCCGGCTCCTGATTGGCAAAGAGCGCATTCCCCAGGGCGAACTGGCCCAGCGCATTGGCGGGGTGGCGCTCGACGAGCGCCTGCCAACTGCTGAGGGCGGCAACCGGGCCGTGTAGCGCCTCGTAAGCACTAATGGCCTCCACCGCGCCGCGCGCCGATACGTTGGCGGCAAGCTCCCCCGGCGCCTTGACCACGAACCCCCAGCGCTCGCTGCGCGCCCAGGTCGCATCGAAGCGGCTAAACGCCATCGTGTGCCGCTCGATTTCACCGCTTCTTAGAATCAGGCGCTGCTCGGGCAGGTCATAGCCGATCGCCACCGCGTAGTGCCAAAGCGGGTAGATCGGCAGTGACAGGTTTTGCATCACCACCACCGGCTCGCCGGCCGCCAGGTGGGCCAGTAGCGCGTCCATGGTGGGGCGGATCGGGTAGGCGATCAGGTCATGGCGGCGAACCGTGGCCAGCATCTCCGGCTGCAGGCTGCCTTCACGCCCCGGCACGTACACCTGGCTAATGAGCTCCTCCAGGGTGACGTCTTTTCCCTGGTACGCGAGCACCATGGCAAGACTTGCCGGGCCGCACTGGTAATCGCTTTGCGCGAAGAAGGGCACGCTTGCAAGCTCGGCCTGGGGGGCAATGCTTTGATAGGTGCTTTCGAGTAGAACCGGGCTGCGCGCGCAGCCACAAAGCCAAAGCGCGAGCATGAAAACGCCCGCAAGGCGGGCGTAGTGAAGAAGAGAGCGCATCGGTGCGATTAGCGAGTAAACGGATAAACGTCGGTCAGGCCGAGAATATCGGTAATCAGCAGGATGATGAACACGGCAAAGAGGGTGCCGACCACGCCGCTGGCACCGGCGGGCAGCTCGTCCAGGCGCTCGGCCATCTGCTGGGCTTCGCTGTCGCTCAGAGCGGCCACGCGTGCCTGAACGTCGCTCGGGTCGACGCCCTGGCCGACAAGCGCTTGCTGAACATCGGCGCGGGCCAGCAGGTCGCTGATACGCTGACGATCACTACCGGCCTGGTCGCTTGCGAGCATCGACTGGGTCGAGATCATGCCGGTCGAGGCACTGTTGCTCGACGCCATCACCGGCAGGCTAGTAACCACCAGCGCCAGAATCAACAGAGCGGAAAGGGAGGCACGCAGGGTTTTCATCGTCTTCATCCTTGGACAAATGCGCAGAGCGCTTTTTAAGTAGGTAATGAGTAATAGGTAGTGAGTCGCCGGCACCACCATCAGGGCGGCCATTCAAACCCTTGCTAATGGGCTACACGCCAATTCGGTAGGTCCATGCGGTTTCGGTCAGTATACCTTTCGCGCCGGACATCGTCATCGCCAAATCGTGCAGGCCGGGCCAGAGCGGCACGCTGGACGCGCCCTTGACCGAAAGGTCCAGGCGCTGCGCCATGAGCAACAGCTTGTGCAGCCGCTTCATCGGCAGGCGGCTGATCGCCTTTTGGTACGCCGGGCGGCGCTTATCGAAAATCATCGGCTTTTGGGTCTTGCAGGCGTGTTCGAAGCTCTGGCCCTGATCGAGGTGTTGATGCAGCGACAAGAGCGTACGCAGCTCGCGGGTCAGCGCCCAAAGCACGATGGGCGCCTCGACCCCTTCGCTTTTGAGCCCGGAGACGATTTTCGAGACGCGCTGAGGCTCGCCTTTCAAGCAGGCATCCGCCAGGTTGAACACGTCAAAGCGCGAGCTGTCCTCGACGCCTACGGCGATGCTTTCGACGTTGAGCCGCGTGCCCTGGGGGTGAATCAGTGCAAGTTTTTGAAGCTCCTGGTCGGCGGCGAGTAGATTACCCTCGGTACGCTCGCCCAGAAGCCGGGCCGCGTCCAAATCGACCTGCACGCCGTAGAGCCCGGCGCGGTCGCGTAGCCAGTAACCCAGCCGCGAAGCATCCACCGGCCATACCGGCACGAAGAGCCCGTGTTTATCCAGGCTCTTGAACCAGGCGCTTTTTTGCTGCTTGGCGTCGAGTTTGCCCATGCTAATCAAGAGGACATCGTCGCTGGAATCCATTTGCTCGGCGTACTGGGCGAGCGCCTTACTGCCTTCCTGGCCGAGTTTTTGATTGCCTAAACGCAGTTCCAAAAGCTTGTTGGTGGCAAATAGCGACAGGTTGCTCGCCGTCTCCAGAAGCCGCCCCCAGGCGAAATTGGGCTCGACATCGAGCACTTCGCGCTCCTCGATACCGGCCTGGCGCGCGGCCTGGCGCACCGCGTCGCAAGCATCGCGGTGCTGCAAGGGCTCTTCACCGGCAACGATCACGACCCGGGGCAGCTTTTTGGCAAGCTGGCCCGGCAGCTGGTCGGCGAACACCTTCACGGCGGCGTCTCTAGCGTGGCGAGGCGCTCGATAATGCGCTTGGCGAGCTGGCGAGTCAGCGTTTGATTCGCTTCATCCAACAGCGTTTCGCGGTTCAAGAGGTCGTCGTCGTTGACGCGAATACGCGTTGCGGTATCGACCACGGCATTGTTGAGCGCATAGGCGCTGGTGTCGCGCTGCTGAACCGAGAGCGAGACGCGCATGGTCAGCTCGTGGTCGCGGTTGGCGCGCCCTTCGCTTCCCAGTGCCCGGTTTTCGACCCTGGGCGTGCCTAGGGTCACCCGCCAGGGCGCGCCGGGGGTTACGTTGGACCCCATGCGCGTAAGCTGGCTTTCGAGCTCGCGGGCAAGCGGAGTAGCCGTCTCACCTTCGATCGTGAGCGCCGGAAGCGTGGGGAGCGAGTCCGCCCCCCGCAGTTGAAAACCGCAGCCAGCCAGCGCGGCCGCCGTAATGGCCGCGGCCCCCAGCGCCAGCAAGCGCCGGCGCGTTGATTTCATCGTGCTCATCCGCTCACCACGATATTGACCAGCTTGCCGGGTACCACGATGACCTTGCGCACGGTTTGGCCTTCGAGGTGGCGCTGTACGTTGTCGTTCTCCATGGCGAGTTTCTCCACGGAGGCCTTGTCGGCGCTCGCCGGTACCTCGATGCGCGCGCGCAGTTTGCCGTTGACCTGTACCACCAGTTCCAAGCTATCCCGGGTCAACGCCGACTCGTCCACGGCAGGCCAGCTCGCTTCGATGGCTGGCTCCTGATGACCAAGCGCTTGCCAAAGAGAGTGGCAAAGGTGCGGGGTGATCGGTGCCAAAATCAGTACGCTGGCTTCCAACGCCTCCCGCGCCACGGCCAGGCCCAGGGGCGAGGTGTCGTCGAATTTGCCCACCGCGTTGGAAAGCTCCATCACCGCGGCGATAGCGGTGTTGAAGGTGGTCCGACGACCGATATCGTCACCGGCTTTCTTGATCGTTTCGTGGGTCTTGCGGCGCAGCGTCTTTTGATGCTCGTCGAGGGCCTCGACGGAAAGCGCCTCGGGGGTACCGGCTTCCAGGTGCTCGCTGACCTGGCGCCAGAGCCGCTTCAAGAAGCGGTGCGCGCCTTCCACGCCGGAATCCGACCACTCGAGCGACTGCTCCGGCGGGGCGGCGAACATCATGAACAACCGTACGGTGTCCGCGCCGAACTTGTCGATCATCGACTGGGGGTCAACGCCGTTGTTTTTCGACTTGGACATCTTCTCGATGCCGCCCATTTCCACCGGCTCGCCGTCGCTCATCAATACGGCGCTGATCGGGCGGCCCTTTTCATCGCGGGTCACTTCCACGTCCGCCGGGTTGAACCACTGCTTGCCGCCGTTATCCATGGGCCGATAGAAGGTTTCGGCGATCACCATGCCTTGGGTCAAAAGCTGCTGGAACGGCTCATCCGATTCGACCAAGCCGAAATCGCGCATCAGCTTGTGGAAGAAGCGGGCATAGAGCAGGTGCAAAATGGCGTGCTCGATCCCGCCAATGTAAAGATCCACCGGCAGCCAGTAGTTGGCGCGCTCGTCGAGCATCGCATCATGGTTGTCCGCGCAGCAAAAGCGCGCGAAGTACCAGGAAGACTCCATGAAGGTATCGAAGGTATCGGTTTCGCGGGTCCAGCCATCGCCCAGATCGGAAAATGCCGGCATCTTCTTGAGCGGCGAGCCCGAGGCATCCACGGTGACTTCCATGGGAAGTTCAACGGGCAGCTCGTCATCGGTCAGCGGCACGGTCTGACCTTCGGGGCCGTATTTCACCGGAATCGGCGCGCCCCAGTAACGCTGGCGGGCCACGCCCCAGTCGCGAATGCGGTAGTTGGTCTTGGTCTCGCCGCGGCCGAGCTCGGAAATTTTGGCGGCGATGGCATCAAAAGCCGCCTCAAACTCGAGACCATCGAAGTCACCTGAGTTGATCAGCGTGCCGTGCTCAACAAAGGCCGCCTGGCTGAGATCCGGCGTATTGCCGTTTTCATCGGCAATGACGGGTTTGATCTCGACACCGTACTTGGTGGCGAACTCCCAGTCGCGCTGGTCGTGGGCGGGCACGGCCATGACCGCGCCGGTGCCGAACTCCATGAGTACGAAGTTGGCAACGAACACCGGCACGCGCTCACCGCTAAGCGGATGTACGGCGCTATGGCCGGTGGCCATCCCCAGCTTCTCCTTGGTGGCCATCTCGGCTTCCGAGGTGCCGCCCTTGGCGGACTCCTCGCAAAAGGCCGCAAGCTCTGGGTTATGCGCGGCGGCTTCTTTCGCCAGCGGGTGGCCGGCGGCCACGGCCACATAGGTCACACCCATCAGCGTATCCGGGCGGGTGGTGTAGACCGAAAGCGGCTCACACGCGGCGCCGTCCGCGGCTTCGATATCAAAGCTGAGCTCGACGCCTTTTGACTTGCCGATCCAGTTGCGCTGCATGGTCTTGACCTGCTCGGGCCACTCGACCTTGTCCAGATCAGCCAGCAATTCGTCGGCGTAGTCGGTGATCTTCAGAAACCATAGCGGAATTTCTTTACGCTCGACTAACGCGCCGGAGCGCCAGCCGCGGCCTTCGATGACCTGCTCGTTGGCCAGCACCGTCTTGTCCACCGGGTCCCAGTTCACCGTGGACATCTTCTTGTAGACCAGGCCCTTTTCGACGAGTTTGGTGAAGAACCACTGCTCCCAGCGGTAGTAGCTCGTATCGCAGGTCGCGAATTCGCGGCTCCAGTCGTAGGCGAAGCCCAACGCCTTGAGCTGGGTGCGCATGTAATCGATATTTTGGTAGGTCCACTCGCCGGGTGGCACCTGGTTTTGAATGGCGGCGTTTTCCGCCGGCATGCCGAAGGCGTCCCAGCCCATGGGCTGCATGACGTTTTTGCCCTGCATACGATGAAAACGCGAAACCACATCGCCAATGGTGTAGTTACGCACGTGACCCATGTGAAGCTTACCGCTAGGGTAGGGGAACATGGAAAGGCAATAGAACTTTTCGCGATTGGCGTCTTCTACGGCTTTGAAGCACTGATTCTTGTCCCAGTACTGTTGGGCGTCACGTTCGATCTCGCGAGGGCTATAGTGTGCATCCATCGGTTTTTCAATGCCTTGGCGTAATTCGCCCCACAAGGGCGCAGTATGAATGATAATGGCGGCTGTCAGATAAGTAGTGCCGATTGTATCCTATGCTGGTGTAACCTTGAACGGTTAGCCGGTGATAGCCCTTCAAGCAAGGACCGCGTGGTACTGAAACAGGAGAGTAACCATGGAACGAGATAACGACCACCGTTTACGCGAAGGCTACGAGCGCCTGCTCGAGCGTATGAAAGATGGTACCGGTGAGCTCACCTGGACGAATCTGCAAAGGGATCTGGACGACGCCGTCGCCTTTGAAGCCGAGTTCGAGGAGTACACCAAGGACGAACTGGCGCTGCTGCGCGCTTGGGTCGAACGCGATTTGCGCGACATGCGCCACTACATGTCGGATACCGGCAAACAGGTGGCGCAGTGGCTAGGTATCGATGTCGATGGGGTTTCGCGGCGCGTGGTCGAGTCGCTTCTCTCGATTGCTGATCGCAGCGTGGTCGAGCGGGAGCGATTCGAAGACGATTTAGAGGCGGCCCGGGCCGACTACTGCGAAGGCGAGCTGGCAGCTCCTGGCCTTATGGCCTGCGTTCATTGCGACGCCCAGGTCATGCTTAGTGGCGTTGCGCGGCTGGAGCCCTGCCATGAATGCGGCCATCGCTACTTCTACCGCTTCCCCAACAAGATTATCGAAACCTGAGTTCACAAACCGGATTTCGACGATTCAAGCGCTAAACTGCCCGATGCCTGCGATCGCGCCCAGCGAGAGCAGGCTCATGATGGCGGCGTAGGCCAGGTTGTCGCGCATCATTTGATAGCCGCTCACCCCGTAGCGCCCCTGCAGCGAAAGATTGATCCCCGAAAGCGGCCCGACGCTGGTGCCCACCGCCCAACTACTCAGGGCGACAAAGGCGAACAGCGTCTGCTCGCTGGCAGAAAGATTCAGTATCGAGGCCAGCACCGACACCCCAATGATCGGATGAAGCCCCGCCAGGGCACTCAATAAAATCGCGACATAGCTGATCATCGCCTGGCCGGTGGTGAAGCGCTCGAACAGCGTCCACTCATCCCCCGCCGCGGCGTTGACCAGCGTGGAAAGGCCAACGGTCAAAAGCCCGGCGGCCAGAAAAAGGGATATTTCCCCGCGCATGGCGGGCAACCGATTGAAGGTGTGCTGGCGAATCCGCTTTGCCGTGAAGATGGGACCCTCGCGTAGATTGACCGCGAGCGCCACGCCGGGCAGTAAAAAGGTAATGATACTCACGATCGAAAGCGACGGCGTGAACCAAAAGTGAAAGAGCATCACCCCAAACGCCATGCCCAGCGGCATGAAGAGACTACGCGGTGAGAGCGAAAAGCCGTCGACGCCGCTTAAATCGAAGCGGCGGCGAAGCTCCAGCGTCGTAATTAGCCCGGAAAGCATGGCGATAGGAAAGCCCACCAGGGCGATTTGGCTGTACTGAACCTCGGGCGCCAGTGCGATCACCACCCCCATGGACGCAAAAAACGGCGACCATAAAGCAGCGCTCGAGAGTCCGCGGTTGAGTGCTAAAAACTGCGGTGTGGTGAGCGGACTTCGCCGGGCGATGCGATCGCCCACCATGAACACGGTGGAAAGGTTCAAAATCGTGCCCAGAAAGTGCACCCCAAGCCTGGTGCGCAGTACACCGCCGCTGCCGGTCAGTCGCTTACCCGCCGCGGGTTTGTTGCCTTGCCGGCCGACCAGCGAGATAAAGCTCACCCCGATCAGCATCGCGACCACGAACACGTTACCTTCCAGCACGTGCGGCCAATCCACATCAGCGCCGTATAGGAACCGCGCCGCTAAAAGCATCAGCCCGCCAATCCCGATCAGCGCCGCCGCCTGCACCCGCGAGCGCTTGGGAATGTCTTTCCAAAGCAGGATGACCGCCGCCCAAAGCAGATAACTCACAAGCTGGGTCGAGGTGATGAAGGGCGTAAACCCGATAATCTGCAAAAAAAGCCCAAGCAAGGCGAGCGTGCCCGCCAGGCGCCGCCGAGAGGTCGTTTGATCCATACGTAATCCTTTAACTTCGAAGGATTAGGCTAATCGGGAAAGCGGCTAAAGGCCAGCAGAAGGGCGGCTACGCGCTGTGCTACGAGTAAAGCGCAATGATCAACACAAAAGGGCAATGAGCAAGTAAGCTTCAATAGAGCGTTCCAGCGCCTGGTGCAAGATTCCAACCCATAACGCGTTACGGAGAGATTTTTATGACCTCGCTATCAGAGAAGCACGGTGCTTGCCTGTGTGGAAATGTTCGTTTGGCCGCTAAAATCGACAATGATCAGGTCAGTGCTTGTCACTGTGAAACCTGCCGAAAGTGGGGCGGCGGCCCGCTATTAGTGGCGGAGTGCGGCGCTGACGTAAGGTTCGAGGGCGTCGAGTATATTACGACATTCGCGTCATCCGACTGGGCGGAGCGCGGCTTTTGTAATCAGTGTGGCACTCACCTGTTTTTCCGTTTGAAGGACGGCGGTTTTCACGGGATTCCGGTAGGGCTTTTCAAAGGTGATAACGAATGGACGTTCGCCGAGCAGGTCTTCATCGAGCAAAAGCCTGCGTTCTACTCCTTTACTCAAAAAACTCGCAACCTGACCGGCGAGCAGCTATTTACACAGTATTCAGAAAAGTAGCGTGTAGGCCCACCAGAGAGGCTGAACGACTGTAAGGTTGTGCGGGCAACATTTTGTAGAGCAGGGTACGGTGCGGGGGCAGAAATGCCGCAGGGAAGGTCTATAAAGGGGGTGACGTCGTAATGTGCTGGTATGTTTTCTCGGGCGCCTGATGGGACGGTATTGATTTTTGGTGTCTTCTAAAGATTTCTTCCCGATCATGACTTGGATCATGGTAATGGAGTATTTGAAGCGCCTCGTAGTGCTCAATAGTGCAAACCTCGAAACGTATATTCATACCCACGTTCCAAAAGGATCACCTGCTTAACGCTGCTGAATGAAATAAGCGTCGGCTAAATGCGTATGGCGATCCCATTCGGTTAATTGAGAGCGAGGCTTCCAATGAATCAACCCAACAGACCCGTTAACCTTCACAAGGCTTACCACGCCCACGTCTACTTCGACGAAAAAACGGTCGTGTTCGCGACCAAACTGTGTGCCCAGGCCGGGGAGGAGTTTGGCCTCAAGGTTGGCCGCGTGCACCAGGAGTGCGTGGGGCCGCACACCAAGTGGAGCTGCCAGATCGCGTTTGGTCAGGAAAGCTTCGATCAGTTCATTGCCTGGTTGGATGCGAACAGAAAGGGCCTGAGCGTATTGGTCCACGCCCTAACGGGTAACACGATCGAGGATCACACGACCTACGCCTACTGGCTCGGTGAGCCGGTGGCGCTGGATCTGAACGGTTTATAAAGCGGTTAGCCAGTACCGATCAACACTTTGCGTACGAGTTCTTTACTGCCCTTTGCGTGTGGTGCTAAAAGCGGAATATGACACGTTTGGAGTAAGGCATAAGGGGCCTCGATGAGCGGGAATACTTACGACTCAACATCACTAAACCCAAACGGTTATCCGGGCGCAAAATGACCAACGAGGCCAGACTGATGGCGTGGCTGGGTCAGGACCGCCTGCGTATGCAGGCGCTACGGGTGGCGGCCGGTTTGGGGCTGAGCCAGTGGTGTCTGGCCGCCGGGTTTGTGCGCAACCTGGCCTGGGATAAAGCACACGGCTTCGATAATGCCACGCCGCTCAACGACATCGATTTGATCTATTTCGACCCCCAGGATACCCGCCCCGAGAAGGACCGCGCCCTGGAGTTGGAACTTAACCGGCGCATGGCACTGCCTTGGTCGGTAAAAAACCAGGCGCGGATGCATACCCGCAACGCTGATGCGCCCTACGGCTCATGCGAAGACGCCATGCGCCACTGGGTGGAGGTAGAAACCGCGGTGGGGGCGCTACTCGATGAGCGCGGAAGGATTCGGCTGGTCGCGCCCTTTGGCGTGGCGGCGCTTTTCGATCTGACCATTACCCTTAACCCGGTGCGGCCGAAACTCGTAGCGTTTCAAGCGCGCCTTGCCGAAAAAGGGTGGCTGCGGCAGTGGCCGGGGCTAACCGTGAAGGGCTTGCCTGTCTCGCCGGATGCCAGAGACGCCTGAGAATTAAGTTTGCTTGCTTGCTGGCTGGACCGCTTTAGACATTTCCTTCAAAAGCCCCAAGGGCTTTCGTCCCACGAAGTGCAAATGTATCGCTTGTAAATCAATAGCGTTTGGTCAGTGCCTCGATCATGCGGCTGGCGGCGTTGGAAAGCGTGCGGTTGGTGTGCACCAGGTAGCCTAGCGGGCGCTCGATACGCGGTGTTTGAACATTTAGCTCCACGATGGTGTCGTCGAGCATTTTTTCGGGTAGCAGACTCCAGCCCAGCCCCACGCTGCACATCATTTTGAGCGTTTCGAGATAGTTGGTCGCCATGCTTACGTGAAGCGTGAGCCCGGCATTTTCGAAGCGCTTTTGAATCAACGCATGGGTGAAGGTTCTGGACCCGGGCATCACGCAGTTGTGATCGCACAGCGTCTCGAGCGTGATGGGCACAGAGGAGCGGCGAAGGGGGTGGTCCGGCGCGCAAACGAAGCAGAGCCGGTCGCGCCAAAGCTCGACGGTTTCCAGCTGCTCTAACGGCGCCGGGGCCAGGGTGACGACGGCGATTTCGAGCGTGCCGTCCAGTACATTCTGATAGGCAAGCTCCGAATCCAAAAAGTGCAGATCCAGCGCTACCTCCGGATGCTGCTCGGTGTAGTGTTTGAGCACCGGCGGTAGGCGGTGAAGACCGATGTGATGGCTGGTGCCCAGGGTCAACGTGCCGCCCACCTGGCCGGAAAGGTTCGTCAGCGCCCGGCGGCTATCTTCTACGGCCTGCAAAATACGCAGCGCTCTGGGGCGCAAAAGATGCCCTGCTTCGGTTAGCGCGATACGCCGACCTATGCGGTCGAAAAGCCGCGTGCCGACCTGGGCCTCGAGAGTTGCAATACGCTTGCTGACCGCTGGCTGGGTCAGGTGGAGCTGCTCGGCGGCGCGAGAAAAGCTCTGCGACTCGGCAACGGCGATAAAGGCCTGGAGGCTCTGCGTATCCATGGATGTTTTCGCTATTCCTTTTTGGAATCTAATCCATAAGTAACATGAATTGCTTTTATGCGCGAGGCGCGCAACACTGGCTTCACTAAAACCGCCCCAAGAGGCGGGCAAGGCGAAAACGCCGGACCGAACCAGCAGGGCACCGCCCGGGAGAGCACAATGTCAGGTCACACCGAGACGTCAGGCCAAACCCTTTACGATAAACTCTGGAATCAACACCTGGTGAAGCAGCGCGATGACGGCACGGCGCTCATCTATATCGACCGCCAGCTGCTCCACGAGGTGACCTCGCCCCAGGCGTTCGAAGGCCTGCGCTTGGCCAAGCGGAAGCCCTGGCGCCTCGACGCCAATTTGGCCACACCCGATCACAACGTGCCCACCACGCAGAAGGAGCGCGCCGCGGGCAACAGCGGTATCGAAGACCCGGTCTCGCTGATCCAGGTACAAACCCTGGACGATAACTGCGGCGAGTACGGCATCGAAGAGTTCAAGATCAACGACCCGCGCCAGGGCATCGTCCACGTAGTGGGCCCGGAGCAGGGCGCCACGCTGCCGGGTATGACCGTGGTATGCGGCGACTCCCACACCGCCACCCACGGCGCTTTCGCAGCCCTTGCCCACGGTATCGGCACCTCGGAAGTCGAGCACGTGCTGGCCACCCAGTGTCTGCTGGCGCAAAAAATGAAGAACATGCAGGTGCGCGTCGAAGGCGAGTTGGGCCTGGGAGTGACCGCCAAAGACGTGGTGCTGGCGATCATTGGCGAGATCGGCACCGCCGGCGGTACCGGCTACGCCATCGAGTTCGCCGGCAGCGCCATTGGTTCGCTCTCCATGGAAGGGCGTATGACGGTCTGCAATATGGCCATCGAAGCCGGCGCCCGGGTCGGGCTCATTGGCGTGGACGACACCACCATCGATTATCTGGGCAAGCGTCCTTTCGCGCCCACCGCCGAGCAGTGGGAAGCCGCGGTGGCCGACTGGCGTGAGCTGGTCTCCGACGCGGACGCCGAATTCGACAAGGTCGTCACCCTTCAGGCGGAAGAGATCGAACCCCAGGTGAGCTGGGGCACGAGCCCCGAGATGGTGACCGGTATTACCGGCCAGGTGCCGGACCCGATGGCCGCCGTGGATGACACGGTACAGCGTAGCCATACCCGGGCGCTGGAGTACATGGGCCTGCAGGCGAATCAAAAGATCACCGATATCAAGCTCGACAAGGTGTTCATCGGCTCCTGCACCAACTCACGCATCGAAGACTTACGCGAAGCCGCGAAAGTCGCCAAGGGGAAGAAGGTGGCGGATTCGATCAAGCTGGCCATGGTGGTGCCGGGCTCGGGCTTGGTGAAACGCCAGGCCGAGGCGGAAGGCCTCGACAAGATATTTACCGAGGCAGGCTTCGAGTGGCGCGAGCCGGGCTGCTCGATGTGTCTGGCGATGAACGCCGACAAGCTCGGCGCCGGCGAGCACTGCGCCTCGACTTCCAACCGTAACTTTGAAGGTCGCCAGGGTTATGGCGGGCGCACGCACCTGGTAAGCCCGGCGATGGCCGCCGCCGCCGCGATTGCCGGTCATTTCGTCGATGTCCGTACATTGCCCGCCAACGATGAAAGCCACGCCCAGGAGGCCTAAGCCATGAAAAAGTTCGAACGTCTCGAAGGCCTGGTGGCGCCGCTGGATCGCGCCAACGTCGACACCGACCTGATCATCCCCAAGCAGTTTTTGAAGTCGATCAAGCGCACCGGCTTTGGCGTGAACCTGTTCGATGAGCTTCGCTACCTGGATGAAGGCCAGCCGGGGCAGGACTGCTCCGAGCGCCCACTCAACGAAGGCTTCGTTTTGAACCAGCGTCGCTACCAGGGCGCCCAGGTGCTGCTGGCCCGGCGTAACTTCGGCTGCGGCAGCTCTCGGGAGCACGCCCCCTGGGCGCTCGAGGACTTCGGTTTTCGGGTGGTGATTGCGCCAAGCTTTGCCGATATCTTCTACAACAACGCCTTCAAGAACGGCATTTTGCTGATCACGTTGGCGGAAGAGCAGGTAGAGCAGTTATTCCAGGAGGTCGAAGCGATTGAGGGCTACCGCCTGGATATCGACCTGGAAGGCCAGCGCGTGACCACCCCCGGCGGCGACAGCTTTGCCTTCGAGGTCGATGCGTTTCGCAAGCATTGCCTGCTCGAAGGCCTGGACGATATCGGCATTACCTTGAAAGACGAGGACGCCATTCGCGCCTTCGAGCAAAAGCACAAGGCCGCTCGCCCTTGGCTTTTCCGTCAGTCCGCTTGAGATTTACCGCTTCGTTTGTTGAGGAAACCGCATGACCCAGAAAGTTTTACTGCTGCCCGGCGACGGTATCGGCCCGGAAATTGCCGCCCAGGCGGCACGCCTGCTAAAAGCCTGTCAGGACGCGGGGCTCGATATCGACGTCGAAGAGGCGCTGGTCGGTGGCTCGGCTTATGACGTTCACGGCGAGCCGCTGCCGGCTGAAACGCTCGAGAAAGCCAAAGCCGCCAGCGCCATTTTGCTCGGCGCGGTCGGCGGGCCGAAGTGGGACAAGATCGAGGATCTCTCGAAGCGTCCGGAAAAGGGGCTTTTGGGATTGCGCAAGCATCTGGGGCTTTTCGGCAACCTGCGCCCGGCGCTTTTGTACCCGCAGCTGGCCAGCGCCTCGAGTTTGAAGCCTGAACTGGTCGCCGGGCTCGATATCATGATGGTGCGCGAGCTCACCGGCGGCATTTATTTTGGCGAGCCGCGGGGTATCGAAGAGCGCGACGGCGAACGCGTGGGCTTCAATACCTACGTCTACTCGGAAAGCGAGATCGAGCGTATCGGCCGCGTGGCGTTCGAGATGGCCCAAAAACGGGGCAAGAAACTCTGTTCGGTCGATAAAGCCAACGTGCTGGAAGTCACCATCCTGTGGCGCGAGGTGATGGAGCGGCTGGCGCCGGAGTATCCGGATGTCGAGCTCTCGCACATGTACGTGGATAACGCGGCCATGCAGCTGGTGCGTGCGCCCAAGCAGTTCGACGTAGTCGTGACCGGCAACATGTTCGGCGACATCCTTTCCGATGCCGCGGCCATGCTAACCGGCTCCATCGGCATGTTGCCCTCGGCGTCGCTCAACGAATCCGGCCAAGGCATGTACGAGCCCTGCCACGGCAGCGCCCCGGACATCGCCGGACAAAACATCGCCAACCCCTTGGCGATGATGCTGTCGGTGGCCATGATGCTGCGCTACTCGCTCAACGAGCCCCGCCTTGCCGCGCGCATCGAAACCGCCGTGGGCGACGTGCTCGACCAGGGGCTGCGCACGGCGGATATCGCCCAGAGCGGCGAGCCGAGCACCTCGACGGTCGAGATGGGCGACGCCGTGCTCGCGGCGTTTGCCCGGCTTGGCTAAAGCGGGCAGGCCTCGAGGTTAGAAGCTTTTAACGAGATCGGCCGCCTTACGCAGCGGCCGATCTCTTTTGTTATAGTGGTGTTGAGAAGACTTTAATCTACTGGAGGACGTTATATGTTGAAGGTCGGTTTTGTAGGCTGGCGGGGGATGGTGGGCTCGGTTCTAATGAACCGTATGCAGGAAGATGGTGATTTCAACGGCATCGAGCCGGTGTTTTTCACCACTTCTCAGGTTGGCCAGCCAGGACCCGACATCGGCGTCGATGTGCCGGCACTAAAAGACGCCTTTGACCTGGAGGCGCTCAAGGCGCTGGACGTCATCATTACCTGCCAGGGCGGCGACTACACCAAGAAGGTTTACAAGGATTTGCGTAGCGGCGGCTGGAACGGCTACTGGATCGACGCGGCCAGCACCCTGCGCATGGAAGACGAGACCACCATCGTGCTCGACCCGGTCAACCGCCGCGTGATCGACGAGCAGCTCGCCAAGGGCACGAAAACCTTCTGCGGCGGCAACTGCACCGTAAGCCTGATGCTGATGGGGCTTGGCGGTCTGTTCGAAGCCGGCATGATCGAGTGGATGACCTCGATGACCTACCAGGCGGCCTCGGGCTCTGGCGCCAAGCACATGCGCGAGCTCTTGAACCAGATGGGCGATCTGCGCCAAAGCGTGGCGGCTGACCTCGACGATCCGGCCAGCGCGATTCTGGATATCGACCGCCAGGTCACTGCCAAAATGCGCGGCAGTGATTTCCCGACCGAGAACTTCGCCGCGCCCTTGGCCGGAAGCCTCATCCCCTGGATCGACAGCAAGCTCGACAGCGGCCAGAGCCGCGAAGAGTGGAAGGGCTTCGTCGAGACCAACAAGATTTTGGGGCTGGGCGATAACCCGATCCCCATCGACGGTCTCTGCGTGCGTATCGGCGCAATGCGCTCGCACAGCCAGGCGTTCACCATCAAGCTCAAGCAGGACGTGCCGCTCGATGAGATCGAAGACCGGATCGCCAAGCACAACGAGTGGGTCAAGCTGATCCCCAACGATAAAGACGCCACCATCGCGGGGCTTACGCCCACCGCCGCCACCGGCACCCTGGATGTACCGGTGGGTCGGCTTAGAAAGCTCAACATGGGCGGCGAATACCTGTCGGCGTTCAGCGTAGGCGACCAGCTTCTGTGGGGCGCAGCGGAGCCGCTCAAGCGTATGCTGAAGATTCTGCGCGAGCGGTAAGCTCGATAAGGTTTAACGCCTGAAAAAGGGAAGCCCCAGTGGCTTCCCTTTTTATTTGCATACCTTAAAAATCGCTAAACTTCCCAGGGAAGGTTTAACTCGCCAGGTTATGGTAATAAAGAATGATGAGTGGGGCCCGTCACTCAGGGCTCGTGGGTAATCAAAGGCAAGGGGCCTTGATGAATAAAACGCTAGCCACCAGTGTTTGGCTCGTTCTTGCAACGCTGAGCCCGGCCGCGCTTGCTTTGGGCCTGGGTCATGCGACAACGCTTTCACCGCTTCAAGCACCGCTCGATGCCACGGTGGACTTGCTTGAAAGCGATGGTTACCGCGTGGAGGACATTCGGGCAAGCGTGGCCGAGCCCTCTGCGTTCAGCGCGCTGGGGCTCGAGTGGTCGCCGCTGCTGTCCAGCCTACAGGTGACGCCAGCGCGCCAAAACGGGCGCACTTTTTTGCGCCTGAGTAGCGCCCAGGCGGTGAGCGCGCCTTGGCTCGACGTGCTGATTACCCTCGATACCCCCTTTGGGCGCCAAACTCAAGCGGTCACGCTGCTGTTCGACCCGGTGGATTACCTGCCCGGCCAACCAAGCGCTGGGGTTGCGGGCGTGGGTCAAACCGCAGCGCCACCCCCTGCGCCAACGCCATCGCGGCCGGCCCCGACAGCAAGCGCCCAACCCGATGCCACCCACACAACCGTTCAGCCCGGCGATACGCTTTGGGATATCGCCCTGAGAACCCGCGCTCCTGGCGTCGACGTTCAGCAGATGATCGCCGCGCTGGCAGAGGCCAACCCGGCCGCATTCGCCGGGGAAAGCATCGACTCGCTTCGCGTTGGTCAGCGCTTGCGCCTGCCTTCCCGGGAAGAGGCGCTGGGACGAAGCCCGCAGCAGGCGGCCCGGGCCGTGAGCGCGCGTAGCGGCGAATCGCCGGCGCGCGGCGCTGCTTCGCCCGAGCCCCAAAATCCAGCCGTCGCGCAAGCACCGGCCGCGCCTCGGGCCGCTGAGCCAAGCGGTGGCGAGAGTAACGAGCAGGGTAGCGTCCGGGAGCCGGCGTCTTTGCCACCGGCCGGCGAAGAGACCGATGTCGAAGCCGCGGTGTTGGATGCGTTAATGGCCTCGCTCAGTCTCGAGTCAGCGCTCGCCGCCGGCGCCGGTGAGGCGGACACGCCCGCGGCGCCGCTGCTGGCCGATAGCGGCGCCGCGCCTACGGCGGTTGTAAGCCAGGCGCTGGCGCCATTTTCACCGCTCCCCGCAGCAAAAGCCGCACCCAATAACGGCGAGTATCAGGCGCTTTTGGATGAACAAACCCGCCAGGCGGCAGAAATCGACACACTGAGAGAGGAGGTGGCGGCGCTGCGCCAAACCCTTGGCGATGTACGAACGCTCGCGCTGGCTCAAACCGGTACCGTCTCGGCCAGTGCGCCGCCAAGCGCCCCGGCGCCTGGCGTGTGGGCATCGCTTCGCGAGCGCTGGGTGTGGCTTGCGGGCCTTGGGCTTTTGCTGCTGCTGGCGGCCATGGTGATCAGCCGTAAGCGTCGCGAACGCCAGTGGGAGGCTGCTCCTCTACCGGTTACGCCGGTAGCGCCCCCGGCATCCGCTGCACCGCCGAGCCACACCGTGCCGGCCGCTTCATCACGCGTTGCAACACCGCCTGACGATGAAACACCTGAGCCACCGACGCCAGAAGGCCCCGGGCCGCAAACCCTGGCGGTCGAACGCCGCGGCCTGGCCGAACAAGACCTGATGGAACCCACGCCCGCGCCCTGGGCGCCAAACGACGCGCCAGACGAACCTGAGTCTGCCGGGGCGTTCAGCGAGGCGTTAGAGCCTAGCGAACAAGATGAACCGGCGCTGGCGCCGAAAGCCCCGGATAGTTCGTCGAATCACCTGATCGATTACCCGCCGGCGCGCGCGACTGCACCCGAAGACAGCGGCGCAAAGCCGCTTTCCCAGGACGTTGGCGCGACCGAGCCGCCATCTTCGACTGAGCCACAGTGGGAAATCGAGGAGGTAGCATTTAAGCCGCGACGCCGGGATAATAGCTAACCCTTTTTCCAACACGGCGTGGCTAATGACGCTTTTTTACCACTTTGATGAAACCACGCCGCTCACCGGGCGGCTGGCCTTGGGTATCGAGTACGACGGCACGCGCTTTAGTGGCTTTCAGCGCTTGAAGCACGCCGCCTCCGTGCAGGGGGCCGTCGAGGAGGCGCTGGCGAAG
The DNA here is from genome assembly GCF_970647075.1 of Vreelandella mediterranea. Lineage (NCBI taxonomy): Bacteria > Pseudomonadati > Pseudomonadota > Gammaproteobacteria > Oceanospirillales > Halomonadaceae > Vreelandella > Vreelandella mediterranea. The sequence goes on from NZ_OZ310198.1 coordinate 1,471,156, forward strand.
GTGGCCGGGGCGCCGGTGCAGATTCACGCAAGCGGGCGCACCGACTCCGGCGTACACGCTACCCGCCAGGTCGTCCACTTCGACCCGCCCGCCCAGCGCAGCGAAAAAGCCTGGATCTTCGGCGCCAACACCAATCTGCCCAAGGATGTCGCCATTCGCTGGGTCAAACCGGTATCCGATGACTTTCACTCCCGGCTGGGGGCCCTTGGGCGGCGCTACCGCTATCTCTTCTTGAACCAGCCAAGCCGACCGGTGCTGGAGCGCCAAAACGTAACCTGGTGCCGCGACCCCCTGGATGCAGGCGCCATGCACCGCGCCGCCCAGGCGCTGGTGGGCGAGCACGATTTCACTAGCTTTCGCGCGGCGGGGTGCCAGTCCAAAACCCCCTGGCGACAGATGCACTTTTGCGAAGTGCATCGTTACGGGCAACTGGTGGTCATCGACATTCAGGGTAACGCCTTCTTGCATCACATGATTCGCAATATCGCCGGGGCGCTGGCAAGTGTAGGGCGCGGCGCGCAAAACGAGGGCTATATCGAGGCGCTGCTGGCCAAAAAAAGCCGTCGCGAAGGCGATGTGACGGCGCCGGCCTGCGGCCTTCACTTCGTCGACTCGATTTACGACGAGCGTTTTGCGCTCCCCCAGGAGCCGCTTGGGCCGAACCTGCTCGCCTTTACCGGCGAGTGGACCGGCGACCGGGTGCTGCCGGACAACCCGCGCATCGCCGCCAGGCGCAAGCTCACGTTTGCCGATAGCCCCAAAGCGGCGCCAAGGGGCTCTTCAACGCCTTGAGCGCCGCGGTCTCATCATTAGCGTCCCCCATTTTTTAAAGCCGAGGAGCGCCATGCGCACGCGCATCAAGTTTTGTGGATTTACCCGGGCCGAGGATATCGAGTGCGCCGTGGCCCTTGGGGTCGACGCGCTCGGCTTCGTCATGTGGCCAGAAAGCAAACGGGCGCTTACGCCACACAAGCTCGAAGAGCTCAGTCGGCGGGTGCCGGCCTTCGTTACCCGGGTGGGGCTTTTCGTCAACCAAAGCGCTGACGACATCCAGCGCTGCCTGCCGTATCTGGATCTTTTGCAGTTTCACGGTGACGAATCGGCGGCTTTTTGCGGGCAGTTTGGTGCGCCCTGGATCAAAGCGCTCCGCATGCGTGACGGCGTGGATTTACACCAAGCGAGCGTTGAGTATCGAGGGGCTCAGGCGCTGCTGCTCGACGCCTACCGGCCCGGCATTCCAGGCGGTACCGGCGAGACCTTCGATTGGTCTAGAATTCCCGCATCTCTTGCAAAACCTGTTATCCTCGCGGGTGGATTGACCTCCTCCAATGCGGGGGAGGCGGCGGCTCGCGTTGCGCCCTACGCGCTGGATGTTTCCGGCGGTATCGAGGCGTCTCCCGGCGTCAAGGACCCCGCCTTGATGAGCGCATTCGTTCGTCAGGTAGCGCTTACCGACGCCGAAACGCCGGATCGAGGCGGCGCCGATTCGTGACGCTACGTTCATTTATTGTTTGCCTGCTCGGGCGATCTTGTGAGGTATCTCTGTGACTGTCTCAGCAACTGGTGACACCGACATCGTAAAGACCCGGTTTAGCGATTTGACCAAAATGCCGGACGCCCGCGGCCATTACGGCCCTTACGGCGGCCGCTTCGTCTCGGAAACCCTGAGCTTCGCGCTGGAAGAGCTGGAGAAGACCTACGCCAGCCTGCGCGACGACCCGGATTTTCAGGCCGAGTTCGATTATGACCTTGCGCACTACGTGGGGCGGCCATCGCCGCTTTATCACGCCAAGCGCTGGTCCGAGCAGCTCGGCGGGGCGCAGATATGGCTCAAGCGTGAAGACCTGAACCACACCGGTGCCCACAAGGTAAACAACACTATCGGCCAAGCGCTTCTGGCCAAAAAGACCGGCAAGCCCAGGGTGATTGCCGAAACCGGCGCGGGCCAGCACGGCGTGGCCACGGCCACCGTCGCCGCGCGCTTAGGCCTTGAGTGCGATGTCTACATGGGCGCCCAGGACGTGGAGCGCCAAAAGCTCAACGTCTACCGCATGCACTTGCTTGGCGCCCGGGTGATTCCGGTCGAATCCGGTACGCGGACCTTGAAAGACGCCATGAACGAAGCGCTGCGCGACTGGGTCACCAACGTCGACAACACCTTCTACATCATCGGCACCGTGGCGGGGCCGCACCCGTACCCGCAACTGGTGCGCGACTTCAACGCCGTGACCGGACGCGAGGCGCGGCGCCAGTCGCTTGAGCAGATCGGCCGACTGCCGGACGCGCTGGTGGCCTGCGTGGGGGGCGGCTCCAACGCCATCGGGCTCTTCTACCCGTTCATCGAGGACGACGACGTTACCATGTACGGTGTCGAGGCCGGCGGCGATGGAATGGAAACCGGTCGCCACGCCGCTCCCTTGGCCTCCAATGCGCCGCGGGGCGTGCTGCACGGTAACCGCACCTACCTGATGTCCGACGAGGCCGGACAGGTCTCGGACACCCACTCGATCTCTGCCGGGCTCGACTACCCGGGCGTCGGTCCCGAGCATTCGCTTTGGAAGGATGTCGGGCGCGTCAACTACGTGGCCGCCAACGACAAGGAAGTGCTCGAGGCGTTTCGTGAGCTTACCCGCATGGAAGGCATCATGCCGGCGCTGGAGTCCGCCCACGCGCTGGCTCACGCCAAGGTGCTGGCGCCGACCATGCGCACCGACCAGCATATCGTGGTCAACCTCTCGGGCCGGGGTGATAAAGACATCATGACCGTTGCCAATATTGACGGTCTCAAGTTTTAAGGGTCAGCATGAACCGTATCGATCAGCGCTTCGACGAACTTAAACAGCAAGGCCGCAAGGCCTTGATCCCTTATATCACAGCCGGCGACCCCGGCCCCGAGCACACCGTCGGTTTCATGCACGCGCTGGTAGATGCCGGCGCCGACGTGATCGAGCTTGGCGTCCCGTTTTCCGATCCCATGGCCGACGGCCCGGTGATTCAAAAAGCCTGTGAGCGTGCGCTCTTAAAGGGCACCCGCCTGGTGGATCTTCTCGACATGGTCGCGGAGTTTCGCCAAACCGATACCACCACGCCAGTGGTGCTGATGGGCTATTTGAACCCGATCGAGCGTATCGGCTACGCCAATTTTGCCGATAGAGCGGCAAGCGTCGGCGTGGACGGTGTGCTCGTGGTCGATATGCCGCCGGAAGAAGCCGAGGAGTTCGGCCCGCTCTTGAAAGAGCGTGATTTAGCTGCAATTTTTCTGGTTGCACCTACCACTTCCAATGCCCGAGCCGCTACAATATGCGCCCATGGACAGGGGTATCTTTACTACGTGTCGCTCAAAGGGGTGACCGGCGCTGCCACGCTCAATGCCCAGGACGTGGCCGAGCACCTTGCGCCGCTGCGTGAGATGACGAATCTTCCGCTCTGCGTGGGCTTTGGTATTCGCGATGGCGTGACCGCCGCCGAAGTGTCCAAAGTGGCCGACGGGGTCATCGTAGGTAGCGCATTGGTGAACCGTATCGCCGAGAATGCCGATACCCCGGAAGTGATTGCCGGCGAGCTTAAAACCGTGCTGGCCGAAATGCGCACGGCGATGGACGCCTAAGAGTGCCTCCATTGTCTACACTGATTTGATCGACGACACTCATTCGCCTGGCAAGGCCGGGCATTGACGTATACGGAAGCCTTTTTGATATGAGCTGGTTAGATAAAATCGTACCCTCCATGGGGCGTATCCAGCGTAAGGACCGTCGTGCCAGCGTGCCCGACGGTCTTTGGCGTAAATGTCCCAAGTGCGAGGCGGTGCTTTACCTCCCCGAACTTGAAAAACATCAAAACGTTTGCCCCAAGTGCGAGCATCACTTAAGGCTCACGGCGCGCAAACGCCTCGACTGGTTCCTGGATAAAGAGGGCCGCGAAGAGATCGCTGCCGATCTCGAGCCCGTCGACCGGCTCAAGTTCAGAGACTCCAAGAAGTACAAGGACCGCTTGGCGGCCGCGCAAAAAGAGACCGGTGAGAAAGACGCACTGATCGCTATGCGTGGCGAGCTCGACGGCCTGCCCATCGTGGCTGTGTCTTTCGAGTTCACCTTCATGGGCGGCTCGATGGGCGCCATCGTGGGTGAGAAATTTGTGCGCGCCGCCACAGTCGCGTTCGAACAGCAAATTCCACTGGTCTGCTTTGGTGCCTCCGGCGGGGCGCGGATGCAAGAGGCGCTTTTCTCGCTGATGCAGATGGCGAAAACCTCTGCGGCGCTCGAACGGCTCAAGCAGGCGGGTATTCCCTACATCTCGGTGTTGACTGACCCGGTATTCGGCGGCGTCTCGGCGTCACTTGCGATGCTTGGCGATCTCAATATCGCCGAGCCGAACGCGCTGATCGGCTTTGCCGGCCCGCGGGTCATCGAGCAGACCGTTCGCGAAACGTTGCCGGAAGGCTTCCAGCGCAGCGAGTTTTTGCTCGAGCACGGCACCGTGGACATGATCGTTCACCGCCACGAAATGCGCGATCGGGTAGGCGGGATACTGCGTAAGCTGACCCACCAAAGCGCCCGGCCCCAGGTCGAAGCGATCGAGGACACCAGCACCCAGGTGAGCGAGCCCCTGGTCGATGAAGAGGCGTTGGCCAACGCCTTCGAAGCCAGCGCATCGACGACTGCCAACGCAGCGAGCGACGAATCCAACCGCAATGCCTAGCTCTTTAGCCGACTGGCTCGACCATTTGGAAACGCTGCACCCCGTCGGCATCGATATGGGCCTTGACCGGGTGTCCGAAGTGGCGACGCGTATGGGGCTGTTCGAGCGGCCCGTGGCAACGCGCGTGGTGATGGTGGCTGGCACTAATGGCAAGGGCTCGACCCTTGCCATGATGGACGCCGTAGCCCGGGCCCATGGCTTTCGAACGGGTGCTTACACCTCGCCGCACCTGGTGCGCTATAACGAGCGGGTGACCCTCAACGGCCAACTGGCAAGCGATGCGCAGCTCATCGAGGGCTTCGAGCGCGTCGAAAAAGCGCGTACCGACGCCCCAGAGGTCAGCCTGACCTACTTCGAGGCCGGAACGCTCTGCGCGCTCTGGGCGCTTTCGCAACAGGATTTGGACTTGGCGTTTCTGGAAGTGGGCCTGGGGGGGCGCCTGGACGCGGTCAACGTAGTCGAGCCCGACGTGAGCGTGGTAACCACGGTTGCGCTTGATCACGCCGACTACCTGGGGTCTGATCTCGAGCAGATCGGGCGCGAAAAGGCCGGTATTTTTCGCCCACTCAAGCCCGCGGTGCTGGGCAGCCGGTCGCTGCCGGTCAGCGTGCCGGATACCGCCATTGCCATGGCTTCCACCATTTACGCGTTGGGCGTAGGCTTCAAGCACAGCGCCGACGCCAAGGCGAGTAGCGACCTGGCCACCGCCTGGTGCTGGCACGGATTGACCCGTGACGGCGATACGGTGTCGCTGGATGCGCTGGCGGATCCCGGACTTCCGATCGACAACGCCGCGACGGCTCTTCAAGCGCTGGCGCTGGTCGGTGTCGGGTTCGATACCGCGCTGGTCAATCAGGCGTTTCGCGCGCTGATCGTGGCCGGGCGTATGCAGTGGATCGGCCAGTGGTGTCTGGATGTCGGGCACAATCCTCACGCTGCGCGCTATGTGGCCAGCCGCCTACCCACGCCTGGCGAAGGCGGGCGTCAATGGGCCTTGATCGGTATGCTCGAGGACAAGGATGCCGACGGCGTGATCGAAGCACTGATGCCCCGGGTGAGCGACTGGGTGTGCGTGAGCCTTAACGGTGAACGCGGCCGTAGCGCCGATGATCTGGCCCAGCGCATTCGGGCGAAAGGCGGCGTGGTTCAAGGCATGGCCGAGTCGCCGCAAGCGGGGGTCGCGCTTATCGAGGAGCAGCTAAGCAGTAATGATCGTGTGCTTGCCATGGGTTCGTTTAAAACCGTTGCTGCGCTTTTGGAGTGTTCGCTACCGCAAGCCTGATGCTATGCGTATTCGCGAGACTTCCTGGCCTGGCCGGCCCCACGCTTTGAGGAGAGGGATATGAAATACGGTAAAACGGAACGCATTAGCGGAATTGTGATTTTGCTCGCGCTGCTGGCGATTTTCGTGCCCTGGCTAATGAGCGACCCGGCTCCCCGCGAAGAGCGTCCCCAGCCGACGTTCGTCATCGAACAGCCCAATAACGTCACGCGTCAAAACGTCCCCGCGCCCGAAATGCCCGCCAGTATCGAGGCCATGCCTCAGGGGGGGCAGTCCGAAGACGCGGGAGGCGAGATCATTACCGATCCTATCGGCGCCGACCCCGCCCAGCCGCAGACCGGTCAAGCGGCGGCCGAAGCCGAAAGCACGTCCCCCCCGGCACCCGCCGAGGCGGACCCGATCGCCGATTTGGTCGCCTCCAACGCGGCGACGTCCAACACCTCCTCCAATTCGTCCTCCTCCAGTGAGAGCGAAAGTGCCGGGGCACCGGCGACCGCCGAGCAGGGCGAATGGGCGGTTCAAGTGGGGAGTTTCGGTGATGTGAGCAACGCCGAGCGGCTGAGCGATCAGCTCTCGGGCCAGGGGTTTAGCGCGTTTCGCCGCGCCCGAGACAATGACCTGACGTCCGTGTACGTCGGCCCCTACGCCACCGCGGAAGAGGGCGAGTCGGCAATGGCGCTGATCAAACAGCGGGCCAACGTTCAAGGGCTACTGGTCAGGGTACGAGACTGACCATGGCACTGACCTGGCTCGACGCGGTTTTTCTCGCCGTACTGGCGCTCTCCATGCTGGCCGGTTTCCTGCGCGGATTCATTCGCGAGGCGCTGGGCCTAACGGCTTGGGTCGTGGCGCTGATGGTGGCACGCGTGCTTGCCGACCCGGTCGCCGAGCTTTTGTCGGGAATGATCGACAGCTACGATGCGCGCCTGGTGCTCGCCTTCGCGCTGGTGATTTTCGCGGTGATCCTTTTGTGTGGCATCGTGATTCGACTGGTCCACGCCGCCATCGTATGGGCCGGCATGGGGCTTTTGAATCGCTTTGCCGGGGCCGTGTTTGGTCTCGCCCGCGGCGTGGTCGTTTTGCTGATTGCCACGGTGCTGATTACCCTGACACCGTTTTCGGACCTCCAGGCCTGGCAGCAGGCGAGCCTTCGCCCCACCTTTATCGAACTACGAGACTGGGCGGTCAGCCAGCTTAATCAATGGGAGCGCGAGCTACCCCAAGCGCCGGAGTCGCTTCGCGATATCCGCCTGCCCGAGTTTCGCTCGAGGGGCGTGATGAACGATTCCTCCAATATTACGTTGCCACCATCGAACGACCGCTAGCCAAGCGCGGGACTTCCTGGTGAGCCAGCAGGGCACAGCGTCCTGGATCGATAATGTTCGGGCTTACTCCCGGTAAGCCGCGGCACAAAGAGAGGTAACTGGAATGTGCGGTATTGTGGGCCTTCTGGCCAGGCAGGCGGTGAATCAGGGCATTTACGACGCCTTGACCGTACTTCAGCACCGGGGCCAGGACGCCGCGGGTATGATGACGTGGAGCGAGGGACGCTTTTTACTGCGCAAGAGCAATGGCCTGGTGCGCGATGTCTTTCATACCCGCCATATGGCGCGGTTGAAAGGGCATCTGGGTATCGGCCACGTACGCTATCCAACGGCGGGGTCCTCGAGCGAAGCCGAGTCGCAGCCTTTCTACGTTAACTCCCCCTACGGCATTGCGCTGGCACATAACGGTAACCTGACCAACTCCGAGCAGTTGAAGCAAGAGCTTTTCTCCACGGATCTTCGTCATATCAATACAAGTTCCGACTCCGAAGTACTGCTCAATGTCTTTGCGCACGAGCTTGGCAAGCAGGGTCTTCACCTCACCGCCGAGGACATTTTCGATGCGGTACGCCGGGTACATCGCCGCTGCAAAGGCGGTTACGCGGCGGTGGCGATCATCAATGGCTTTGGCATGGTGGCGTTTCGCGACCCCCACGGTATCCGTCCGGTGGTGTTCGGCACCCGTCAGGAGGGCGAGAGTCAGGACGTGATGATTGCCTCCGAGTCGGTGGCGCTGGATGTGGGCGGTTTCGAGCTTGCCCGCGACCTGGCCCCGGGCGAAGCTATATTCGTCGACATGCAGGGTAACTATCACACCCAGGTCTGCGCGGATCAGCCAAAGCTCTACTCGTGCATTTTCGAGCACGTCTATCTTGCCCGCCCGGATTCGCTGCTCGACGGGGCTTACGTGTACGGCACGCGGATGCAGATGGGCCGCAAACTGGGTGATCGTATCCTGAACGAATGGCCGGATCACGATATCGATGTGGTCATCCCGATACCCGATACCTCGCGCACGTCCGCGCTCGAGATGGCTCAGCACCTGGGCGTGACCTACCGCGAAGGCTTCATGAAAAACCGCTATATCGGGCGTACTTTCATCATGCCAGGGCAAACCCAGCGTAAGAAATCCGTGCGTCAAAAGCTCAACGCGATCGACGTCGAGTTTCGCGGTAAAAACGTGCTGCTGGTGGATGACTCCATCGTGCGCGGCACGACCTGTAAGCAGATCATTCAAATGGCCCGGGATGCCGGTGCTCGCAATGTCTACTTTGCCTCCGCCGCGCCGCCGGTGCGTTATCCCAACGTCTACGGTATCGACATGCCGGTGGCCTCGGAGTTGATCGCCCACGGGCGTACGGAAGCGGAAGTCGGCGAGCTGATCGGCGCCGACCGTATCTTCTATCAAGACCTCGAGGATCTAAAGGCCGCCTGCCGTGAAGTGAATCCGGAAATGGAAGAATTTGACTGCTCCGTGTTCGACGGCAACTACGTCACCGGCGATATCGACGAGGCGTACCTGGCGGTTCTGGAAGCCAACCGCAACGATTCGGCCAAGGATCAGAGCGCGGGGGATCATGCCCTGGTCGATATGCACAACCAGGACGATGACGACCTGGACGACTAAAACGCCAACGAATGCCAAGAAGGTCTACTCATGCAGGATGACAGTGAACGTCCCCAGTGGTCGCTAGAGACCCTGGCCATTCGTGCCGGCCACCACCGCACGTTTGAGCAAGAGCACGCCGAGCCGATCTTTCCCACGTCGAGCTTTGTCTATGAAAGCGCCGCCGAGGCGGCGCGTAAGTTCGGCGGTAAAGAAGCCGGTAACGTTTACTCACGCTTTACCAACCCGACCGTACACACCTTCGAGCGCCGTTTGGCCGCGCTCGAGGGGGGCGAGCGCTGCGTGGCCACCAGCTCCGGCATGTCGGCGATCCTTTCCACCGCGCTGGCGCTTTTGTCCCAGGGCGATGAGATCGTCGCCTCCCGCTCGCTGTTCGGCTCCACGGTTAGCCTGTTCGACAAGTACCTGGGCAAATTCGGGATCACCACGCGCTACGTCGAGCTTTCCGATTTGGACGCCTGGGAGCGCGCGATCGGACCGAACACCAAACTGCTGTTTGCCGAAACGCCCTCGAATCCGCTTTCCGAAGTGGCGGATATTGCCGGGCTTGCCGCGCTTGCCAAAAAGCACCAGGTGCTGTTGGCGATCGACAACTGCTTTTTGACGCCAGCCCTTCAGCAGCCCATCGCCCTGGGGGCGGACCTGGTCATTCACTCCGCGACCAAGTATCTCGACGGGCAGGGCCGCGCCATTGGCGGCGCCGTCGTTGGGCGTCACGATCTTCTGGAAGAAGTCTTTGGCGTGGTGCGCACCTGCGGGCCCTGTATGAGTCCCTTCAATGCGTGGATTTTCACTAAAGGCCTCGAAACCCTGGCGATACGCATGAAGGCCCACGGCGAAAATGCCCAAGCGCTGGCCGAGTGGCTCGAGCGGCACCCGGCGGTGACGCGCGTCCATTACAGTGGTTTGGAAACCCACCCCCAGCACACGCTCGCCAAAGCGCAGCAGCGCGGCTTTGGCGCAGTGCTTGGCGTCGAGGTCATCAACGGGCAAGAGGGCGCCTGGCAGGTGATCGACGCCACGCAACTGCTGTCGATCACCGGCAACCTGGGGGATGTCAAAACGACCATTACCCACCCGGCGACGACCACCCACGGCAGGTTGAGCGACGAGCAGCGCAGCGCCGCCGGTATTGCGCCGGGGTTGATTCGTATCGCGGTCGGTTTGGAGAGCCAGGAAGACATTCGCCAGGACCTGGCGCGCGGGCTAGACGCACTTGCCCAATAGCAGGCAGTGCCGCTGCGCGTCACAAAGCGCTTTAGTGCTTTAAATCAAAAAACCCCACCGAGGTGGGGTTTTTTCGTTCAAGAGAAGACGCGAACCTTTATTGGTTGCGAGCAGGCAGATCGTGCGGGTCATTGAAATCGTTGTCGCGCGACTCGGTTTCGGACTCGGGATGGTTGATCATCTGGCCGCCTTCGCTGTTCTTGATGCGCAGGTTTTCAACGGAGGCGTTGCGGCTCTCTTCGGAGCGCTGCTCGCTCGAGGAGCTGGGCTTTTCAATGGTGTTTTGCTCGGCAGAGCCACGCTCGGCGAAGGCAGAGCCAGAAGCGAGTGCAACGGCGATGGCAGCAAAAGTGGTTAATTTTTTCATGGTGGCGTACTCGTTTTGGTTTATATAAAGCTTTATTAGGCGATTGGTTCGCCGATCTTTCGTAAAACGTGACGTTATACTAAAGTCGAAAAAAGAAAATAAAAATTGAGAAAAATGCGCTAGACCATTCGATTAATTTAATTATAAGCGCTATTTTCATACGCTTTGATTTATGGCTATACAACTTTGGTTGTAAGAGATTTCGAGGCGGCGCCGACCATTTTTCGATTTGTACACCGCGATTTTTTTAGTTTCGTTAGCCCGTTAATAAATGGTTTTTACGAACGAACTGTCCTGCTTTTTTCAGCGGTAGTTTGAGGTTCAAAGCGCTATGCTCTTTGCCACTTAATCGAATCAAAAAAGATACTTAATCCTCTTTCGGCAAAAAAGCATGGCCCTTTGGGTCGCAAGATCAGGGAAAAAGCATGTGGCGTAATACGCGAAGTGGCTGGGGCCTGATGAGTATCTCGTTTCACTGGCTGAGCGCGCTGACCATCGTGGGCCTTTTTATACTAGGCTGGTGGATGACAGGACTTGGCTACTATGACAGCTGGTATAACCAGGGGCCTTGGGTTCACCGCTCGATCGGTATTTTGCTGCTTTTCGTAACCTTGGCGCGTTTGATTTGGCGCGTGTGCCAGCCTACGCCAGACGGGGAGGGTAGCCGGTTCGAGCGTATGGCGGCCCACGTCGGACACATTGGGCTTTATATGCTCTTGCTGCTGGTCATGCTGAGCGGCTATTTGATATCGACGGCGAACGGGCGTGGCGTCAGCGTATTTGGCTGGTTTGAAGTGCCCGCTTTTTTGGCCGGGCTACCCAATCAGGCAAGCCTTGCGGGGGATATCCACTGGTACAGCGCGGTAACGCTCATCGTCATTGCCGCTGGTCACGCTCTGGCCGCGCTCAAGCACCACTGGCTTGGCCGTCACAAAACGCTGGTGCGTATGCTCAACCCGGCCCATAGCCGTAAGCTAACGTAAGCCGGCGCCACCATTTTTCACACCCCGAAGCGGTTTAGCGCTTTGGGTTCTTCCAGGGAAAGCGAGGAGTTTATTCGATGTTTAAAAAGAGCCTTTTAGCAAGCGCCGTTGCCGCCGTAGCGTTGGTTCCGTTGAGCCAGGCCCAGGCCGCTGACTACACCATCGACACAGAAGGCCAGCACGCCTTCGTTCAGTTCAAGATCAGCCATCTGGGTATGTCCTACATTCTGGGCAGCTTCGAAGAGTTCTCCGGCGATTTCACCTATGACGAGGACGACCTGGACGCTTCTTCCATCGAGATGGAAGTTCAGATCGACAGCCTCAATACCAATCACGCCGAACGTGATCGTCACATTCTAAGTGAAGACTTCCTGAACGCGAGCGAGCATCCGACTGCTACGTTCACCTCTACCGGGTTCGAGTCCGAAGGTGATAACGAAGGCGTAATCACCGGCGACTTCACCCTCAACGGCGAAACCCACGAACTCGAAATGCCGGTAACGCTGATCGGCCAGGGCGAAGACCCCTGGGGCAACTACCGTGCCGGTTTCGAAGGCACCACCACCATCACGCTAAGCGATTACAACATCGACATGAGTGAATTTGGCGACGCCATGCAGGAGCTCGATCTGTACGTTGTATTCGAAGGTATCCGCCAGTAGTTTTGGTATGTTAAAAAGCGCCGCCACCCCAGCCGGGGTGGCGGCGCTTTTTCGTTAGCGGTCACTAAATTCATGTAAGGAGTCCCGACTTGGCAGTTTTAAGGCAGCGCACTTTGGCCATTACTCTCTGGCAGCAAACCTGGCCCATGGCGATCGGGGTACTCGCGCTACTCGGCTTTCAACTGGTGGACAGCGCCTTTATTGCCCGCTTGGGCACCGCGCCTCTGGCTGCTCAGTCGTTTACGTTTCCACTCTCTTTTTTGATCATTGGCGTGCAGGTGGGAATGGGGATCGCCATCGCGGCGCTGGTCTCCCGGGCGCTGGGGGCCGGTGAAAACCTGCGCGCCAAGCGCCTGGCAAGCCTGGTGCTGCTGGCCGGTGGCGGGGTGATCGGCGTGCTGGTCATCGCGCTGTGGCTTTTTCAGACCCCGGTGTTTTCGCTGCTCGGCGCCGATGACATCACGCTTGGCTATATACGCACCTACTGGGCGCCCCAGCTCTTCTCGGCCTGGTTGGCGGCGATTTTGTATTTTATTTATAGCCTGTTCCGCGCCCACGGCGATACCCGGCTGCCGGGGTCGGTCATGGTGCTGACCAGTGTGGTCAACCTGGCACTAGACCCCTTGCTGATCTTTGGGTTCGGCCCCTGGCAGGGGTTGGGGCTTCCGGGCGCCGCCTGGGCGAGCGTGGTCGCTTTCGGCGTGGGGCTTCTGGTCACTGGGCGCAAGCTGCTTGGCAACCAGTGGCTCGCTTTCGAAGGGTTCTACTCGGAAGCGCGGCGCTCCGGTCGCGGCTTTGCCGGTATTGCCGGACCGGCGATGGTCAGTCAGCTCATGCCGCCCCTGGCCGCCATGCTGGCTATTTCCGCCGTTGCCGGGCTTGGCGAGGTTCAGGTCGCCGCCTGGGGGCTTGCAAGCCGCTTGGAGACCGTGTCGCTGATGGTCATACTTGCCATGACCATGTCGCTGCCGCCCTGGCTTGGGCGCTGTTATGGCGCCGGTGACTGGGGCCAAATTCATCAGTTGATGCGCCTGGCGCTCAAGGTCGCGGTGGTGTGGCAGCTCGTGCTGGGCGGGGTGCTGGCCCTGGGCGCGCCTTGGGTGGCCGCGGTGCTGGCGGGCAGTGTCGAGGTGCGCGAGGCGCTGACGCTGTTGATTCGGTTCATGCTGCCAAGCTACGCGCTGCTTGGGGTGTGCATGCTGGTCGTCTCGGCGGGCAACGCGCTGGGCTGGCCGCTTCGTGCGATGCTCTTGTCCAGCGCCCGGCTTTTCTTGTTCTACCTGCCGTGCTTGTGGGTCGGGGCGCTGCTGTTTGGCTGGACCGGGCTTGCCGCCGGCGCGGCGATGGGCAACGTGCTTGCCGGCCTCGCCGCCTGGTACGTGCTGCGCCGTATTTTATCCCGCCCGCATCGCCAGGCGGGGGAGGCGGACACTGCTAGCGACGCGGCGCCTGTTGAAGCGCGAAGTACATGAACAGCAGCGCCATGGCGAGATAGCCCAAAACGAAATCCGGCGCGGCGTTCAAGGCAAGCTTTGGCGCGTGCATCAAACCGACGAAGGAAAACCCGGCGGCCACCAGCGCAAACACCGCCGCTTTGCGAAACCGGTGGTCGATGGCGCAGACCGTCATTGCGCCGAGCAAAATGGCCATAAACATCGCGCCCTGGCCCATCCCCACGATGGCGGGTGAGATACCACTGACCACGTCTTCGGCGCCGCGATTGAAGCGGGTCGAGACGTAGTTGGCGAAATAGGGCAGCATGGCAAGTGCCACCGCCGGGTAGTAGCGGGTGTCGTTAGCCTGAAAGGCGGTGGCGATCATCGAGATCCCCACGAACACCAGAATGGGGGCGACGACTGAGACGGGAATAATGGCCGCGAGTGCTGCGATTAGCCCAAGCATGGTCGCCAACGCGTACACGGCGCCGTTGGCGATGCTGTAGCCCCGGCCCGCACCCATCCACTTGGCGCCCACCGTGGCGATATACACCGTGGTCGGAAACACGCCGCCGAACAGCGCGCCGATCATCGTACCCGCGCCGTCTACCGCCTGGCACTCGCGTACATCGTACCTGTCGCCGGCGGCCTCCATCGCCTCGACGTTATTCATCGTTTCGATCGCGTTATAGAGCGTGATGGGCAGCACGACGGTCAACACCGCCAGCATGGTGCTGAACAAAAGGCCAAGCCCTTCCCACCAGGCGGTGTTGGGCAGCAGCGGGTAAAAGCCCAGGTGGGTAAAGGCATCGCTAAAGCGCTCGCCGCCGGCATCACCGATCAGGTAGGCCATCACCGTGCCCAGCACGATGGCGAACAGCGAGGTAGGCAGTTTGAACGGCATACTCACCCGTGCGATCAGCCCCACGATGGTAATGCCCAGTACCAGCAGGCCGATTATTGGCATCTCGAGGGTTTTGAATAGCATCTCACCGGCGATGAAGGTCAGCGCCACGCCGGCCACCGCGCCCAGCATGGCCGCCCGCGGTAAGTGGTGCTGAACGAAACGGCCCACGAGGCTCACCAGCGCTTCGATCGCCCCGCTGATAAAGCAGGCCGCGACCGCCACTTTCCAGGCAAGTTCGGCGTCGCCGGTCAGTTGCTTTGCGGGCAGTAAAACGCCGAATAGAAAAACGAACATGACCGGCGTCGAGATGCCGTAGGAGAGAGCAGTGACGTCGCTGCGCTGCTCCTTGTGCGCCAGGCGCGCAGCACTCCAGGCGTAGTAGAAATTACCCACCATGACCGCCACCGCCGCACCGGGCAGCACCTGGCCGTAGACGATCTCGGCGGGAAAGCCCATTCCCAGCATGGTGATCGCGATGATCACGAAGTTGGCGATATTGTTTTGAAAAAGCGCGAAAAACGCGTCGGTATCTGCTTTTTTATACCAGGGGTAGCGAAAGTTGGTGGCCGCCATGAAAAGCCTCGAGAGTGAATGCAGGCGCTCGAATGATGTCGGGCACTGCTTGACTAATCGGTCAGGTTTATACTGACTGAAACAAAAGCGCCCAGACAAAATGTCTGGGCGCTTGAGGGATACCGGTTTACTCGTTAACGGCGGCGATCGCCTTGGCGAGATAGGGCAGGTTCTCTTGGGAGAACCCGGCCACGTTGGCCCGGCCCGAACGCACCATGTAGATGCCGAACTCGTCGCGAAGGCGGTCTACCTGCTCCGGCGTCAGGCCCGTGTAGGAGAACATGCCGCGCTGCTCGGCAACGCAGGCGTACTTGTCGGAAAGCCCGTAGGGCTTGAGTGCCTCGACGAAATCGCGGCGTAGCGTATTGATACGATCGCGCATTTCGGTCAGCTCCTCGTGCCACATCGCCTTGAGCTCGGAATCGAGTAGAATTTCGCTGACGATGGCACCGCCGTGGGCCGGCGGGTTGGAGTAGTTCTCGCGGGCGACGATAGCGATCTGCGAGCGTACGTTCTCCATTTGCTCGGCGTTTTTCGCCACCATGATCAGTGCACCGGTACGCTCGCAGTAGATGCCGAAGTTCTTCGAGCAGGAGCTCGTAATCATGACTTCGTCGAGATTTTCCGCCAGCAGGCGAACCCCGTAGGCATCTTCTTCGAGGCCTTCACCAAAGCCCTGGTAGGCGAAGTCGACCAGCGGCAGCAAGTTGCGCTCCTTGAGCACCTCGAGTACTTCCTGCCACTGCGCCTCGGATAGATCGAAGCCGGTCGGGTTGTGACAGCAAGCGTGAAGCACCACGACGTCGCCTTCCGGGATCTTGTTCAGCGCCCCGATCATACCCTCGAAGTCCAGCCGGTTGTCCGGGTCGACGTAGGGGTATTTGTGAAGCTCGATACCCGCCGAGGTGAATATGCCGTGGTGGTTCGGCCAGGTCGGATCGCTTACCCAGATGCCCTTGCCCGGCATTTGGCTGGCGATGAAGTCCGCCGCCAGGCGCAGTGCGCCGGTGCCGCCGGGGGACTGGGTGACGCTTGCCCGGTTATTGCTCAGGACGTTCGAGCCTTCGCCGAGCACGATCGGCAGTACGGCCTGGGCGTAGGCCGGAGCGCCATGAGAGCCGATGTAGGTCTTGGTGGTTTCGTTATTGAGCAGACGAGCCTCTGCTTCCTTGACGGCGCGCATGACCGGCGTCGTGCCTTTGGCATCGCGGTAAACGCCCACGCCCAAGTCCACTTTCTGTGGGTTGGTGTCTTTTTTGAAAGCTTCGATCAGTCCAAGAATGGCATCTCCCGGGACCCGCTCAATATGCTCGAACATTTAAGTGACTACCTCTTTAGCGATGACAAAAAACAGCAGCGCTTCATGATGCCATCGTGCTCGGTGAACTGCCACACCGCCAGCGCGGTAATCGCGAAAAGAGTGAGGTTTTAACGTGTTAGCGCTACTCACCTTGGCCATAAAAGGGTTGCAGGCCCAAGCGTACCCTTGGAGGGGTCGGTCGATCGTTGAAGGGCGATTGGCGGGAATTACTGGCGCGAGGCGGGCAAGTTAACTACTTTTTTGAATATAAACAAATTATTCAGGGACGTATTACATGGCAGACGATAACCAGCTGGACCACCAGGACCAGGCACCCGTGCGCAAGCTCAGCACCGGGGCACTTTTCAAGGACAATCGCGTTCGGGCCATTGCCGGTATCGCCGCCATTGCGGTGGTGTGGGCGATCATGGCACAGTCCAATGCCGGTACCCACCGCGACCGTATCGACACGCTCGAAAGTGAGCTTGCCGCCACCGAGCAGCAAAACCGCCGCCTGAGCCAGCGCGTCGACGAGATCGAGCAGGCCGAAACCGACCTGACCGCCATGCGTGAAGAAGCGCAGGCGCTTCAGCAGCGCCAAACCGAGGCTCAGGCCGAGCTCGAGGAAGCCGAGCAGCAGTTAAGCGAAACCCAATCGCGTCTCGAGGAGCTGCAAAACCAGCGCGATTCGGTGCAGGAAGAGGTCGATAGCCTCAACGAAGAGCTCGAAAACGCCGAGAGCAATATGCAGTCGCTGCGTGACGAACGCGACGCCGCCGTAGACGAGCGCGATGAAGCTCAGTCGACGCTGGACCAGATCGAGCAGGCGCGGGAAAGTGCCGAAGAGGCGCGCCAGGAAGCCGAAAGCGCCCGCCAGGAAGCTGAAGAACAGCGTCAACAAGCCCTCGATGAACAGAACGAGGCGCAGCAAGAGCTCGAATCTCTGGAGTCTCAGGTTAGCGAAGCCAATGAGCGTATCGCCAGCCTCGAAGAGGAAATCGAAAGCGGCCAGCAAGAACTTGAGCAGCTCGAAAGCGATCGCGAAAGCGCCACCAGCGAGCGCGACGAGCTGCAGTCGGAAATCGATTCGCTCAGCGAGCAGCGTGAGCAGGAAGAGCAAAGCCTGAGCCAGGTACGCTCCGAAATGGACGATCTCATGGTCGCGTTGGATATGGGGCGCGAAGAGCTTGCAAGCGTAGAAGACGATATCGAAACCCGTGAAGAGCAGCTCGAGCGCTTGGAAAACCAGCTCGGCGAGTGGCGCAACGAGCTTTCCGCGCTGGATTCGCGTTTGGGTAACGTAGACGACGCCGCAGAAGATGAGGTACCTGACTTGGCGCCCGACGAAGGCGGTCAGCAAAGCCAGGACAGCCAGAACCAGCCGAACCAGAACGAGCAGGGCCAGAACGAACAGGGTCAGCAGGGCGCCTCCGGCCAGCAAGGCGGTGAAGAAAGCGAGGAGGCCGAACAGCAAGAGGACGAGCAGAGCGCTAGTCAGCAAAACAACTGATCGATGACGGCTTCGTAACAGCGGGTTCGTCCCGTCAGGTCATAGCGCTATAAAGCGGGTACGGCTAGCGGCCGTATCCGCTTTTTCTTGTTTCGAGTTTATGAACGCGGCCCCAGCGCGTATGATTTAGTCATCGAAACGCTATATGAAGGAGCGTCCAATGGAAGGCATCAAGCATATCGTCGCGGTAGCATCCGGTAAGGGCGGCGTGGGCAAATCGACCGTCACCGTCAACCTGGCGCTGGCGCTTTCCGCCCAGGGCTACCGCGTGGGCGTTCTCGACGCGGATATCTACGGCCCGAGCCAGGCCCAAATGCTCGGCGTCAAAGAGGGTACGCGCCCCGAGCCCGCGGGCGAAAACGCTTTCAAACCCTTGGAGGCCCATGGTCTCAAGGCGATGTCGATGGCCTTTTTGGTCAACAGCCGCGATGCCATGGCGTGGCGTGGCCCGATGGTCGTAGGCGCTTTCCAGCAGATGCTCAACCAAACCCAGTGGGGCGAGCTCGATTTTCTGCTGATCGACATGCCGCCGGGCACGGGTGACATCCAGCTGACGCTTGCCCAGAAAGTGCCGGTATCCGGTGCGGTCATCGTGACGACCCCCCAGGATATCGCGCTGCTCGACGCGCGTAAGGGCATCGAAATGTTTCGTAAGGTCAACGTGCCGGTGGTGGGCGTGGTCGAAAACATGAGCCTTTACACGTGTGAAAAATGCGGCCACGAGGCGGCGGTGTTCGGTACCGGCGGCGGCGAGCGTATTGCCAGCGAGTACAACACCGAGCTGCTCGGCCGTTTGCCGCTGACGCTTTCCATTCGCGAGCATGCTGATTCCGGCGCGCCAAGCGTTGTCGCCGACCCCGAAAGCTCCGAAAGCCAGGCCTTTGCCGATATTGCCCGCCAGGTGGCAGGCACCGTCATGGGAACGCGTCAAAACGGCCCCACGATTTCCTTTAGTGAGTGATAAGCAAGAATGAGTATTCAGTCTGATAAGTGGATTCGCCGCATGGCGCAAAACAACGCCATGATCGAGCCGTTCGAGCCCGGCCAGGTGCGTCATGTCAACGATCAAAAGGTCATCTCTTACGGCACGTCGAGCTACGGCTACGACGTGCGCTGCTCGAACGAGTTCAAGGTGTTCACCAATATCCATTCGGCGATCGTTGACCCCAAGGCGTTCGATGATAAAAGCTTCGTCGATGTGAAGGGCGATGTCTGCATCATTCCGCCGAACTCCTTCGCGCTTGCGCGCACCGTGGAGTACTTTCGTATCCCGCGTAACGTGCTGACGATTTGTCTGGGGAAATCCACCTATGCGCGTTGCGGTATCATCGTCAACGTGACGCCGCTCGAGCCGGAGTGGGAAGGCCACGTGACGCTGGAGTTTTCCAACACCACCAACCTTCCCGCCAAGATCTACGCCCACGAAGGCGTGGCGCAAATGCTCTTTCTAGGCGCCGACGAGGAGTGCGAAACCTCTTACAAGGATCGCGGCGGCAAGTACATGGGCCAGCGCGGGGTTACGCTCCCGCGGACTTGAGCGGTTGGATCAAAAAAAGCGCGCCCTGGTGGCGCGCTTTTTCGTGGGCAGGCGTTAGCGCTAAACGTCCTCGTCCAGCTCTTCTGCCGCGTCGTCGTGGGAGAGACGCATGCCGTGAACCGGCAAGGTGTGTCCGTCCATGGCGACCTTGTCGTCCTTGAACTGAAGCCGGCCTTGCAGGAACCACTGTACCGCGATGGGGTAGATCAAGTGCTCCCGGGCGTGCACTTTCTCTTTTAGGCTCTCTTCGCTTTCGTCTTGCTCGACACGGCACTCGGCCTGAAGCACGACCGGGCCGCCGTCGAGTTCCTCGGTGACAAAATGCACACTGCAGCCGTGCTGAGTGACGCCGTCGGCCAGCGCCCGGGCGTGGGTGTTGAGCCCCTGGTAGGCGGGCAGCAGCGACGGATGGATGTTGAGCATCCTGCCCAGGTAGCGCTGTACGAAGCGCGGTGTCAGGATGCGCATAAAGCCCGCCAGCACGATCAGGTCAGGCTCGTGGCGCTCGATCACCTTGATCAGCGCCCCGTCGTAGGCATCGCGACTTTCGTACTCGCGGTGGGGCAGCGCGACCGCTTCGATTCCCGCTTCGTGGGCGCGCTTGAGCCCGTAAGCGCCGGGTTCGTTGGAGATCACCGCGGCGATCTCGCCGCCCAGCCGATCATGGCTCTGCGCTTCGATGAGTGCGGCCAGGTTGCTGCCGCTACCCGAAATCAGCACCACGATACGGCGCTGATCCACCGGTTCCGGCGTCATGTCGTTTAACGTATCACTTGCGTATTCGTCACTGCTCACTGCGTGGTTTCTCCCGAGGCCAGGTTTTCCAGCAACACCGCTTCGGCGTCGCGCTTGACGATATCGCCAATACGGTAAACGGTCTCACCTTGTTTCTGCAGGTAGGCCTGCGCTTCGTCGGCCTGGGCGCTGGGCACGACCACCACCATACCGATACCGCAGTTCAGCACCCGGTGCATTTCGGCTTCGCTGACGTTGCCCTTGGCCTGCAGCCAGTTGAAGACGGCCGGGCGCTGCCAGGTGCTGACATCGACCCGCGCAGCCAGGTCGTCAGGCAGGACGCGGGGAATGTTCTCGGACAAGCCGCCGCCGGTGATGTGCGAAAGCGCGTGAACGGCAAGGCCGGTATCGCGCAGCAGGGACAAAAGCGGCTTCACGTAGATGCGCGTAGGCGCCATCAGCGCATCGCCAAGCGGTGCGCCGTCGATGGTTTCATCCAACGAGGCGCCGCTGACCTCGAGGATTTTACGAATCAGCGAGTAGCCGTTGGAGTGCGGGCCGGAAGAGGCCAGACCCAGCAGCACGTCGCCCTCGCCAACCTTGCTGCCGTCGAGGATGTCGGCCTTTTCGGCCACGCCTACGCAAAAGCCTGCCAGGTCGTAGTCGCTGCCTTCGTACATACCGGGCATTTCCGCGGTTTCTCCGCCTACCAGCGCGCAGCCTGCCTGCTCGCAGCCAGCACCGATCCCGGTCACTACATCGGCGGCGATATCGACATCGAGCTTGCCGGTGGCGTAGTAGTCGAGAAACAGAAACGGTTCGGCCCCGGCCACGACCAAATCGTTGACGCACATGGCCACCAGGTCGATGCCGATGGTGTCGTGCTTACCAAGCTCCATTGCCAGCCTGAGCTTGGTGCCTACCCCGTCGGTACCGGTGACCAGCACCGGCTGGTGATAGCCCGCAGGAAGCTCGGCAATCGCGCCGAAACCACCCAGCCCACCCATCACTTCCGGGCGCGCCGTGCGCTTGGCTACGTGCTTGATGCGTTCAACCAAGGCGTTACCGGCATCGATATCGACGCCGGCATCTTTATAGCTAAGTGAAGGGGAAGCCTGAGAAGGGGTCGTCTTGGTCATGACAGGTCCTTTAGAGCCTATAGCGGTACGGGAGAGGATGGCGCGGGGCCGGTGCTGGCAAATAACCGGGCGGATTGTATCATTTGGTACCGCAGGCCGCATTGCCGTGTCGAGTTATGGGCCAAGACACGTTACCTTATTAAGTCAACATGGCCTTTACGGGCACGCGACAACGACTTCGGAGGAAAAAATTCCATGCGCAACTCCTGGTGGGGCGCTCTTTGTTTGATACTGCTGGTGGGCCTGGTCTACCTGCTGGACTCCGTTTTGATGCCGTTCATCGCCGGGATGATCCTGGCGTACCTGGTCGACCCTCTCGCCAACCGGCTTCAGAGCTGGGGGATGAAGCGCCCGCTAGCCGTGGCCAGCGTGTTCGTCGTACTGCTATTGATCCTTGCCGTGGCGCTTTTGATTTTGATACCGCTGATCGTCTCTCAGCTCAAACAGCTCGGCGAGGCGTTGCCGGGTATCTTTACCTGGGTGGAGAGCCGGCTGGCCCCGCAGGTGCTGGAATGGACCGGCTACGACGTGCGCGCCGAGCTTGGCAACCTGCAGGCAACGCTTGCCGACAACTGGCGCGACGCCGGCGGCTACCTGGCCCAGGCGCTGGGTCAGATCGGCCGCTCCGGGGCCGCCTTCATCACTTGGGTGACCTACGTGGCGCTGATTCCGGTCGTGACCTTCTACTTGCTGCTCGACTGGGACCGGCTGATCGCCAATATCGCTGATTTGGTACCGCGTCACTGGTTAAGCGATGCGACGCGCCTGGCGAAACGCTGCGACGAGGTTTTGTCCGCTTTTTTACGCGGCCAGCTTTTGGTCATGCTTTGTCTGGGAATCATGTACGCCGTGGGGCTGACGCTGATGGGGCTCAACTTTGGCCTTTTGATCGGCGTGGTATCGGGGCTTGTCAGCATCGTGCCTTTTCTTGGGTTCATCGTAGGGATGGGTGTGGCGCTGGTGGTCGCGTTTTTCCAATTCGATACCTGGTGGGGCCTGGTGGGCGTTTTGGGGGTATTCAGCGTGGGCCAGGTGGCCGAAAGCATCGTCTTACAGCCCAAGCTTCTGGGCGATAAAATTGGTCTGCATCCGGTGGCGGTGATCTTTGCCGTGCTGGCCGGGGGCAGTCTTTTTGGGTTGACTGGCGTACTATTGGCGCTTCCAGCCGCGGCGGTCATCATGGTGCTTTTGCGCGAGGTGATCGAGCGCTACAAGAAAAGCGAGCTTTACAGTGACGTTGATGGCCCGCTTACCAGAAGGCCGCTTCACCAGCTCGACCATAAAAGGGATAGGGAGAATCCATGAGCAGAGTACCGGCTCAGCTGCCGTTAGGCGTCGGGCTGCGCGATGACGCCACGTTTAGCAACTACTTTGCCTCGAGTGCCAACGCCTCACTATTAACGTCGCTTACCCGCCAGCTGGAACCGGACGCCGAGCCGTTTCTCTACCTTTGGGGGGCGCCGGGAAGCGGGCGTAGCCACCTGCTGCAGGCCGCCTGCCACGCGGCCTCGGATGGCGACAAGCGCGCGCTTTACCTACCACTGGAGGATTTGGGGCACTTTCCACCGCTGATGCTCGAGGATATCGAGCGTCTGGATCTGGTGGCCATCGACGACCTGGAGTGTGTGGTCGGCCGAAAACGCTGGGAGGAGGCGCTGTTTCACGCGTTCAACCGACTGCGCGACGCGAACAAGGGGCTGATCATTGCCGCGAGCGCCCCGCCGCGCCAGCTCAACGTGGCCCTTTCCGATCTGGCCTCCCGGCTTAGCTTCGGCGTGACGTACCATTTGCCGCCGCTCGATGATGCCGACCGGCTCGAGGCGTTGAAACTGCGCGCCAAGGCGCGGGGGCTCGAACTCCCCGACGACGTAGCCCGCTATATCCTGCATCGCGGCCCTCGCGAGCTTGGCGAACTCTGCGCGGCGCTGGATACGCTGGACCAGGCATCGCTTTCTGCCAAACGCAAGCTGACCATCCCCTTCGTCAAATCGGCGCTGGGCTGGTAGCGCCTGGCTTGGTCGAAAACGGCTTTGAGCCGTTTTGCTCCGCGGGCGGCGCGGCGTGCCTTGGCGCGTTCTCTTCTGTAAGTTTCTAGCTCTTTTGCAAATGTTGCGCCGAATGGAGGCGACCTGGCCCGGGTCGTCTTTGTCGCGTTCTGTCGGTATGCGCTGTCCTATTGCGCCCACCTGGCGCCGCGTTTTATGCGGACAAGCAGGGCTTTATATTGTCGCGAGCCGCTACAGTGACTAGGGTGAAGGGTAGCCGCGCTAAACGCGCGCACATGGGTTGAGCACAAAGGAGACGTTGTATGGAAACACGTATCGAGCGCGATAGCATGGGCGAACTCGAGGTACCGGCGGGTGCACTTTACGGTGCCCAGACCCAGCGGGCGATCAATAACTTTCCGGTATCGCATACGCCTATGCCCACGGCGTTCGTGCACGCGGTCGCGCGCATCAAGCTCGCCGCCGCGCGCAGTAATCTTGAACTTGGCCTCTTGGATCAGGCGCGTGCCCAGGCGATCGAAAAAGCCGCGCAGGCGGTCATCGATGGTGAGCACGACGATCAGTTCCCGATCGATGTCTATCAGACCGGCTCGGGCACCTCGACCAATATGAACGTCAACGAAGTGCTGGCCACTCTTGCTTCAAGAGAAGGGGTCGAGGTAACCCCCAATGATCACGTGAACATGGGGCAGTCGAGCAACGACGTCATCCCCAGCGCCATTCACGTGGCCGCCGCCATTGCCGTGAAAGAGTCGCTGCGCCCGGCGTTGGTGACGCTTCGCGAGACCATCGACCAGCGCGCCGGTGAGCTAAAAGACGTGGTCAAAACCGGGCGTACCCACTTGATGGATGCCATGCCGCTGCGCATGGACCAGGAGTTGGGTGCCTGGTCAAGCCAGGTAGGGCAGGCGATCGAGCGTTTCGACAGCGCCATGGAGCGCCTGCAGAGACTCGCCCAGGGGGGCACCGCGGTGGGTACCGGCATCAACGCCCCGCAAGGCTTTGCCGAAAAAGTGGCCAACGACTTGAGCCGCCAAACCGGGCTTGCGTTTTCGCCCAACGACAGCTTCTTTGCCAGTCTCTCGGGCCAGGACGCCGCCGTGGAGCTTTCCGGCCAGCTCAAAGGGTTCGCGTGCGTGGTGATGAAGATCGCCAACGACCTGCGCTGGATGAACTCCGGGCCGCTGGCCGGGCTTGGCGAGATCGAGCTCGAGGCGCTTCAACCGGGCAGCTCGATCATGCCGGGCAAGGTGAATCCGGTGATCCCCGAGTCCGCCGCCCAGGCCGCCGCTCAGGTCATCGGCCTGGACACCGCGATTACCGTGGCCGGCCAAAGCGGCAACTTCCAGCTCAACGTCATGTTGCCGCTGGTGGCCTCGAACCTTTTAAACGCGATCACGCTGATGAGCAACACGGCCGAGCTGCTCGGCAAGCGGGCCATCGCAACCTTCAAGGTGCGCGAAGATCACCTCAAGGAGCCGCTGGCGCGTAATCCCATTCTCGTGACGGCGCTGAACAGCACGATTGGCTATAACGCTGCCGCCCAGGTGGCCAAGAAGGCGTATCAGGCCGGCCGGCCGATCATTGACGTGGCCGAAGAGGAGACCGATCTGGACCGCGCCACCCTGGAGCGCCTGCTCGACCCCACTGTGCTAACCCAAGGGGGCGTACCGGAGTAACTCATCGCAAGGCGGATCAGTGCTCCTGCTTTTCCGTCTTGCCCTCGACGATGGTCTCGTCAGCTTCTTCACGCTCCTTTTCGCTTGCTTCTGGCGTTTCTTGCTCCTCTTTTTGCGAAGGGCGGTAGCAAAAGGTCGCCAGGATGGGGAAATGATCCGAGCCAAAGGCTTCAAGGCGGCGCATGCCGACCAACGTAAAATGCTCGGTCACGAAGATATGATCCAGCGGCCAGCGTAAAAAGGGGTAGCTTGCGTGGAAGGTGCTGAACATGCCGCGGCCCCGGCGCGGGTCGAGCATGCCGCCTACGCGGCAAAACCGGCGAGTGGTATGCGACCAGGCGACATCGTTGAGATCTCCCGCCACCAGGGTCGGTTCGGGGTTTTCATGGATTTGTTCACCCACCCATAAAAGCTCGGCGTCCCGCCAGAGCGATTTATCGCTTTCGCTGGGCGCCGGTGGGCGCGGGTGTACCGCGTAAAAGCGGATTTTTGCGCCATTTTTCAGCGTTACATAGGTGTGGATCGACGGGATATCCTCCTGAATCAGCCTTTTGACCTCCGTGTCGGTCAGTTCCAGGCGTGAGTAGAGGTGCATGCCGTACAAGTTGTCCAGCGGGATCTTGACGCTATAGGGCCACTGCTCGTCCAGTGCGGTGTCGAGCTGCACCTGCCACCACTGGTCGGATTCCAGGGTCAGGACGATATCCGGTTGGTGCGCTTCGATCATTTGAAAGAGCTTGCGCGTATTGTGATTGGTCGTCAGCACGTTCGCGACCAACAGCGTAACGGTTTGCTCCTCCGGCGGGTCGTCGGCGGCGTTGACCTCCACGGGCCAGATTTTCGTCCAGGGCAGAATGTAGCCCACCTGAACGACCAAAGCGCTGAACGAAAAGATACCTGCCAGCGACCGCCACGGCCCTGTCTCGAGAAAAAAGTAGACCGCCAGCGCATTCAAAAAAGCAAGAAGGGCGATCTGGACGCGGGGGAATTCAAAGCTGCGAATGAACCACCAGCGAAGCGGTATATGAGGCATTAAAGTGGCTAGAACGAGCGCCACCGCCGTGCCAGCAAACAAGAACTCCAGCAAATCAACCCCCTTAACTCAGGATAAGAAACTATATGGGGTAAGCTTAGCTTTGTTGCGAAAGACGTGTCGATGTAAAAGAGAACTTTCTTTTCAACACCCTACGAAAATGTCGTGAGGTAAAAAACTGGTTGCAATTACGCTGTGAAGAAGTAGAATACGCACCGCACTGAAGGACCATAGCTCAGTTGGTTAGAGCGCCACGTTGACATCGTGGAGGTCGGCGGTTCAAATCCGCCTGGTCCTACCATTTCGCATTAAAGTGCCTGCTTGAAGGACCATAGCTCAGTTGGTTAGAGCGCTACGTTGACATCGTAGAGGTCGGCGGTTCAAATCCGCCTGGTCCTACCAAATTTAAAAACGCCCCGGCCGAAAGGTCGGGGCGTTTTGCGTTGAGGCGCTTATGTGATCAAGGTTTAAACCGCCAGCGTTTGAGCCGTAAGCGTCGTCTTGCGAATAAAGGTCGCCACTAGCGCCTCGATGCCCGCCTGGTCTTCCTGGCTAAAGCGGTTAAGCTCGGGGCTGTCGATATCCAGAACGCCCCATACCGCGCCGTCGACCACGATGGGCACGACCAGCTCCGACTGGGAGGCAGCGTCACAGGCAATGTGATCGGCAACGGCGTGTACGTCGTCTACCCGTTGGGTGGTTTGGGTGCGCGCCGCTGCCCCGCAAACGCCTTTACTAAAGGGGATCGGGTTGCAGGCGGGGTTGCCCTGGAACGGCCCCAGATGCAGCACCTCGGGCTCGCGTTGAAGGTAAAAGCCGACCCAGTTGAGCGAACCCAGCGACTGCATGATGAACGCGCTGGTCTGGGCGCTGTTGGTCAGCCAATCGGAGGTGTCCAGCAGGGCGTCGAGCTGGCGGTTGAGTAGGGCGTAGTCTACGTAAGCCATGTCATTTTCCTTATAAACGAGCAGGCCGGCCTTGCGGCCGGCCCTTATGCATTCAAAGTACGCCAAACGAGGCGTTGGGTAGTTTGCCTTGGGGAGTTACTCGATCCAGCCCGGCACGGCGCCGCCCTGGAAGAGCTCTTCGGCTTTTTCGATGACTTCGTCGCGCTGGTAGGCGTCGACCATTTGACGAATCTCTTCGCGCTCTTCGTCGCCGCTACGCACCGCAATCAGGTTGACGTAAGGGGACTCGGCGCCTTCTCGCACCAGCGCATCCTCCAGGCTCAGGCCGGCCGGCTGGGCGAAGGTGTTGTTGATGAATGCCATGTCCACGTCCGGCAGTACGCGCGGCAGCTGCGCGGCTTCGATTTCGCGAAAGCGGAAGTTGCGCGGGTTTTCGGCGATATCGATCGGCGTGGCTTCGAGATTCTCCGGGTCGTTGAGTGTGATCAACCCTTCGTTATGCATCAGAATCAGCGAACGGCCTTCGTTGGTCGGATCGTTGGGCAGGGCGATCTGCGCGCCGTCCGGCAGGTCAGCGATGCTGTCGAATTTTTCCGAATAGGCGCCGATCGGGTAAACGAAGGTGTAGCCGGCAACCGTAAGGTCGTAGCCGCGGTCGTTGTTCATCGTTTCAAGATAGGGCGCGTGCTGATACGCGTTGGCGTCGAGGCTGCCGTCGGCAAGGGCGGCATTAGGCGTCACGTAATCCGTGAACTCGATGATCTCGACGTCCAGGTTGTACTCATCCTTTGCGATGCGCGCGGCGACTTCCATCACCTCGGTTTCCGGGCCGGCCACGGTGCCCATCTTGATGCTGCGGGCTTCCTGGGCGTTGGCCACGTTAACGGCCAGGGTCAAAGCGGTCAGTCCGGTGAGTAGCTGTTTTTTCATGCGAGTTCTCCTGTAAGCGAATAGTGACGATATTAAAGCAATAAAAAATCCGCGCATAATTCTTTAAGGTTATATGGGCGATAGCGATTTTATTCAATGCCTGGCTACTTGCGATCGCTTTTGCGCACAAGGTAGTCGCCCAGGCTTTGAAAGCCTTGCACCATCACCACCAAAATCACCACCGTCGTCAGCATGATGGTCGGGTTGAAGCGGTTGTAACCGTTGCGAATGCCTAAATCCCCCAGTCCACCACCGCCGACCGCACCGGCCATGGCCGAATAGCTGACCAGCGTGACCACGGTGATCGTAAGGCCGGTAATGATACCGCCCCGGGCCTCGGGGATCAGCACCTTGCAGATGATCTGCCAAGGGGTGGCGCCCATCGCCTGGGCGGACTCCACAAGACCCGGAGAGAGCTCGTTGAGCGCCCCTTCGATCAACCTGGCAACGAAAGGGATGGCGGCGATCGTCAGCGGTACCGAGGCGGCGTTGATGCCGATCGAGGTGCCGACCAGCATCCGTGTGAAGGGAATGATCGCCACCATCAAAATGATGAACGGAATCGAGCGGCCGACGTTGGTAACGAGGCTAAGCAGATGGTTGAGCACCGGCATGGCCAGAATCTGACGCGGGCGGGTTACGTAGAGAAGTACACCCAGCGGCAGGCCAAGCAGCGTCGAGATCGCCCCGGAGATGGCCACCATATAGAGCGTGTCCAGGGTTGCCTGCCAGATAAGATCAAACATCGCGCTGGACATAGCCAAGTACCTCTACCTGTAGTTGATGCGCTTGAAGATAGGCCATCGCCTTTTGGGTCTGCTCGGCGCTACCGAGCAGTTCGGCGATCATCAGCCCCAGGGTGCGCTCCTGAATGGACTCCACCTTGGCCTGCAAAATACTCACGTCGACGTCGCACTCTCGGGCAAGCCTTGAAATCAGCGGCGTCGAAACCGCGTCGCCGGAAAACGTCAGGCGCACCACCGGGTGGCTGTCAGGGCTTTGCACGTCGCTTAGCCGCGCGATGAGCTCCTTGGGCGGGCTTAGCTGTAAGAAGTCGTTGAGAAACTCGCGGCCCAGGGTCGTGGCCGGGGCGGTAAAGAAGTCGCCTACGTCGGCGTCTTCGACCAGCTCGCCGCCGGAAATCAGGCTCACCCGGTGGCAAATCGACTTCACCACCTCCATCTCGTGGGTGATCAGCAAGATGGTGATGCCGAGCTTTTGGTTGATATCGCGCAGAAGTTCGAGAATCGAGCTGGTCGTCTGCGGGTCGAGGGCGGAGGTCGCTTCGTCACATAGCAGCACGTGGGGATTGCTCGCCAGCGCCCGGGCGATCGCCACGCGCTGCTTCTGCCCGCCTGAGAGCTGGGCCGGGTACATCGTTGCCTTGTCCGCCAAGCCGACCATTTCCAGAAGCGGCGTCACGCGGGTTTTGATCCCGCGGCGCTTCTCACCCATCAGCTCCAGGGGTAGGGCGACGTTGTCGAAGACCGTGCGGGTGGTCAGCAAGTTGAAGTGCTGAAAGATCATGCCCATGCGGTGACGGGCCTGGTTGAGCTCGCCCCGGCTAAGGTGAGTGATGTCGCGGTTATCGACCAACACGCTACCTTCGCTGGGCCGCTCGAGCAGATTGACGCAACGGATGAGCGTTGACTTGCCCGCGCCGGACAGGCCGATCACGCCGTGAATGGCGCCCCGGGGAACGGTTAAATCGACATTTTTCAGGGCGTGGACCGCGCGGGGGCCGCTGCCGTAGGTTTTACTGACGTTTTTGAGTTCTATCATGGCGTCTGCCTTAACGTGAGGCCAAAGACGTGAGGTGCAGGGGGAGGGGCTTAAAATAAATAAGGCCACCCCTTGGGGTGGCCATCGACGCTGGACACACCCTTTTAGCTGCACTTCACCGCACTTGGCTGGTGGACGCCCGCAATCCGGGTATAAATCGGCGTCTAAACTATTAGCGGCGAGAGTCTAGAGAGGGCCTGTCAGCTTGTCAATTAAAGTGGCGCGAAAACGCCACCTGCGCCAAATCGAAAGCATTCGACGCACAAAGCGGCGTTTTAGAGCCCGTTAGGCGCTCGAAAAAACGACAGCCGTACTCGCCCTGGTCAATAAACCCTACTCGGCCCTTTAGCTTGAAGCGGGTTAAAGGCGATAATAGCGGTTTGCAACACGTTCAGGCCCGCAGGGCGTTAGGGGGAGTGATGTTTACAGGCATTGTGCAAGGCGTTGGCCGGGTTGTCGAAATCCGTGAGCTCGAAGCGTTTCAAACCCATGTAGTCGAGCTTTCGCCAGCGCTTTGCGAAGGGCTCGAGCTTGGTGCCTCGGTGTCGCATAACGGTGTGTGCTTGACCGTTACCGCCATCGACGGCCACCAGGTAAGCTTTGATCTCATGCGCGAGACGCTGCGGTTGACCAATCTTGGTGCAGTGAGCGTTGGCGATTGCGTCAATATAGAGCGCGCCGCGCGCTTCGGCGACGAGATCGGCGGCCACGCCATGTCCGGGCACATCATCGCCATGGCGGATGTGGTGGGCATCGACGAGGCGCCCAACAACCGGCGGCTGTGGTTTTCGCTGCCCAAAACCCTGGGGCGCTTCGTTTTCGAGAAGGGCTATGTCGGCGTCGACGGTATCAGTCTCACGGTGGGGGATGTGCGCCCGGCGGGCGAAAACATCGAGTTCAGCGTCAATCTGATTCCCGAAACGCTGCAGCGCACGGTATTGAAAGAGCGCCTGCCCGGCGCCCAGGTCAACATCGAGGTGGACCCGCAAACCCAGGTCATCGTGGAAACCGTCGAGCGGGTGCTGGCGGCGCGCGCTTGAGGCTTTGACCAGTTGGTTAAGTAGTGGTTTGAAAATTGCTGGAGAATCAGAGCGGGGAAGCCCGCACTCATCGGCTGCGCGCCGAAGCTCGCATCGCTTTCGGGCTTTCGGTAGACTGTGCGGCTTTTCTCGCATCACCGGGCGCAGGGAACAAAACGATATGAAAGGTTTGGACAACTACTTCAAGCTCACCGAGCAAAATACCAACGTCAAAACCGAGGTGATCGCGGGCATCACCACTTTTTTGACCATGGCGTACATCATCTTCGTCAACCCGAGCATTTTGTCGGAAGCGGGGATGGACTACGGCGCGGTGTTCGTGGCGACCTGCGTGGCGGCGGCCATTGGCTGTTTCGTCATGGGCCTTTGGGCCAACTACCCGATTGCCCAGGCGCCGGGTATGGGGCTCAACGCCTTCTTCACCTACGGTGTGGTGCTGGGCATGGGCTATACCTGGGAAGCTGCGCTCGGGGCGGTATTTCTTTCGGGTCTGACCTTTTTCCTGCTGAGTATTTTCAAGATCCGCGAATGGATCATCAACGCCATACCCCTTTCGCTGCGCTTGGGAATTGCCGCCGGTATCGGGCTTTTTCTGGCGATGATCGCGCTTAAAAACGCCGGTATCGTCGTTGCCAATCCGGCAACGCTCGTCGCGATGGGCGATCTCTCCGAGCCTTCGGCCATTTACGCGCTGCTCGGCTTTTTCGTGATTACCGCGCTTGCCTACTTAAACGTTACCGGGGCGGTGCTGATCGGTATTCTGGGCGTGACCGTTGTGGCCATGCTCCTGGGGCATAACGAGTACGGCGGACTGATGTCGATGCCGCCGTCCATCGCGCCGACCTTCATGGCGATGGATTTGGCCGGCGCTTTCGACGTGGCGATGCTCAGCGTCATCTTTGCCTTTTTGTTCGTGGACTTGTTCGACACCTCCGGCACGCTGGTGGGCGTTGCCCATCGCGGTAAGCTTCTGGATAAAGACGGCAAGCTTCCGCGCATTGGCCGCGCCATGATGGCTGATAGCACGGCTTCCATGTCCGGTGCGGTATTGGGTACCTCGACCACCACCAGCTATATCGAATCCACCGCGGGTATCGCTTCCGGCGGGCGCACGGGGTTGACCGCCGTGGTTGTGGGTGTGATGTTCTTGATCAGCCTGTTCTTCGCCCCGCTGGCGGGCTCGATCCCGGCCTACGCCACCGCTGGCGCGCTTTTGTACGTGGCGGTGCTGATGGCGGGTAGCCTGGCCCATGCCAACTGGGAAGATCCCACCGACGCCGCGCCGGTACTGATCGCCGCGATTGCCATGCCGCTGACGTTCTCGATTGCCGACGGCATCGCGCTGGGCTTTATGAGCTTTGTCGGTATCAAGACGCTGTCCGGGCGCTTCAAGGACCTCAATCCGGCGGTGATCGTTCTGGCACTGCTGTTTGCGGTGAAATTCGTATTTTTCGGCTAGGCGTTGGCCCGGCTTTGTATTAACCAATGAGAGACGCGATGAGCATTTACGGCGACTACATCAAGTCCGTTATTCGCACGGTTCCCGACTGGCCCGAGCAGGGTGTCAATTTTCGTGACATCACGCCTTTGCTACAAAACAGCTCAGCCTTTCGTAAACTGATCGATAGCTTCGTACACCGCTATCAGGACATGAATCTGGATGCCATTGCGGCGATCGACGCGCGCGGTTTCATCATCGGCGCACCGCTGGCTTATGAGCTTGGTTGCAGCTTCGTACCGGTGCGTAAAAAGGGCAAGCTTCCGTTCAAGACGATTAGCGAAACCTACACCCTCGAATACGGTGCCGCGGAAGTGGAGCTTCACTCCGACGCGTTCGAAAAGGACGACCGGATTTTGCTGATGGACGACTTGATCGCGACCGGTGGCACGATGCTGGCTGCCGCCAACCTGATCCAGCGCTGTGGTGGTCAGGTGGTCGAGACCTCGACGATCGTCGATCTGCCCGAACTCGGCGGCTCTCAAAAGATTCGCGACGCTGGCTTTGGCGTGTTCGCGGTATGTTCATTTAACGAAGACGAGTAATGCCTCTCATGAGCAGCGAACGCTACCACCAGCACTTCACGGTTTCCTGGGACCAGATCCATCGCGACGTTCGGGCCCTTTGCCACCAACTGATCGAGCGCGATTTCAAGGGTATCGTGGCGATCACCCGGGGCGGGTTGATTCCTGCCGCGCTGATCGCGCGCGAGCTCAATATCCGCCTGATCGACACGGTCTGTATCAAAAGCTACGATCATATGGACCAGGGCGGGCTCGATATCATGAAGGGCGTGGACCACGACGGCGAGGGCTGGCTTTTAGTGGACGACCTGGTCGATACCGGTAAAACCGCCCGGGCCGTGCGTGAAATGCTGCCCAATGCCCACTTCGTCACCATTTACGCCAAGCCCGACGGCCGCCCGTTGGTCGATCAGTACCTCACGGAAGTGGGCCAGAACTGCTGGATCCAGTTTCCCTGGGACATGGGCATCGCCTATGTCGAACCGCTCGCCGATCAATTGAAGAAATAACATGACCGACCCTCTCCCCAAGGACTGGAGCCAGTGGCTCGGCCAGGAGTTCCAGGCGGATTACATGGCTGCGCTAAAAGCGTTTCTGGCCGATGAGAAAGCGGCTAAAAAGGTCATCTATCCGCACTCGTCCAACTGGTTTCGCGCCTTCGAGCTCACGCCTTTGGAAGAGGTAAAAGTCGTCATTCTGGGCCAGGATCCTTACCATGGCCCCCACCAGGCCCACGGGCTCTGTTTTTCGGTCAAGCCCGAGGTTCAGGTGCCGCCGTCACTGCTCAATATCTACAAAGAGCTTGAAAGCGACGTGGGCTTCACGCGGGTAAACCACGGCTTTTTGGAACCCTGGGCGAAGCAGGGGGTGCTGCTTTTGAACACCGCCCTGACGGTCGAGAAGGGCAACGCGGCCTCCCACCGGGGCAAGGGGTGGGAGAATTTTACCGATGCGGCGATCAAAACGGTCAGCGAACACGCCGGACCCTGCGTTTTTCTCCTGTGGGGCAGCCACGCCCGTCAGAAGAAAACGCTGATCGATCGAACGCGCCATTTGATTTTGGAATCGCCGCACCCGTCGCCGCTTTCCGCGCACCGCGGCTTTCTGGGTAATCGCCACTTCTCCCAAGCGAACCAGTTTCTGGCCGAGCAGGGACGCCCGGTAATCGAATGGCAATTACCCGCCACCCCTTAACCTTGGGGGCGGTTGCGGGTAGAATGGCGCGCAATTTTGCGCTAGCCGAGCGCTTTTAACCCTGCAGTGAGGTAGTTTCATGAGTGTCCACGCCATTGATCATCCGCTTGTTCAGCATAAATTGGGGCTCATGCGGGAAGGCGGTTTGAGCACCAAGAGCTTTCGCGAGCTGGCAGGTGAAGTCGCCAAGCTACTGACCTACGAGGCCACCAAGGATCTCGAGGTCGAAGACCATCAGATCGAAGGGTGGAATGGCGAAGCCATCGCGACGCGGCGTTTGAAAGGCAAGAAGGTGACCGTCGTGCCGATTCTGCGCGCAGGCCTTGGCATGCTCGAAGGGGTCACCGACCTGATTCCCAGCGCCCGGGTCAGCGTCGTCGGGCTTTACCGCGATGAAGAGACGCTTCAGCCGGTACCGTACTTTGCCAAGTTCGCCAACGACATCGAAGAGCGTATGGCGATCGTGATCGACCCGATGCTCGCGACCGGTGGCTCGATGGTGGCAACGCTGGATATGCTACGCGAGCGGGGCTGCGACAGCATGAAAGTGATCGTGCTGGTCGCGGCACCCGAAGGCATCGAGCGCGTTCAAAAAGACTACCCGGATATCGAGATCTACACCGCGTCCGTCGATGAGCGCCTCGACGAAAACGGCTATATCGTGCCGGGCCTTGGCGATGCCGGCGACAAAATATTCGGCACGCGCTAAGCGCGCTGTCTTGAAATGCCCCTTACGCTTTGCGTCGGGGGCATTTTTTTGGGCGTGAAAAACGCCCCGGTACCCATCCC
Organism: Vreelandella mediterranea; assembly: GCF_970647075.1. NCBI lineage: Bacteria > Pseudomonadati > Pseudomonadota > Gammaproteobacteria > Oceanospirillales > Halomonadaceae > Vreelandella > Vreelandella mediterranea. The sequence goes on from NZ_OZ310198.1 coordinate 1,505,847, forward strand.
CCTGACAAGCCTGCCCTGATGGGCGACAAAATGAATGTTAAGGACGCTGCATGAGCACTGAATCATCGCCAGATGGCTGGCCCAAGACGCTGTTGACCGGGGCGCAAATGTTGTTCGTCGCCTTTGGCGCGCTGGTGCTGGTACCGCTATTGACCGGGCTCGACCCAAGCGTTGCGCTGTTTACCGCCGGTGTCGGCACGCTGGTCTTTCACAGCGTGACCAAACAGAGTGTGCCGGTTTTTTTGGCCTCTTCATTTGCGTTTATCGCACCTATTCAAGGCTCGATCGCAAGCTTTGGCGTCTCTGCCACGCTTGGCGGGCTGATGGCCGCCGGTATCGTTTATACCGTTATCTCTCAGGTGGTGCGTATCAAAGGCACGGGCTGGCTGAATCGGCTGTTACCGCCGGTTGTGGTAGGGCCGGTCATCATGGTGATTGGCTTGGCGCTGGCGCCGGTGGCGGTGAGTATGGCGACCGGGGAAACCAGCGATAACATCGGCTATGGTCAGGCGATCTTTCTCTCCATGGCGAGCCTGGCGGTCACGCTGGTGCTGGCGGTGTTCGGCCGCGGGCTTTTGCGCCTGGTGCCGATCATGGGTGGGGTCGCTACCGGCTACGCGCTCTCGCTGGTCATGGGGGTGGTGGACTTCACGCCCATTCACCAGGCGCGCTGGCTTTCGGTGCCGGCCTTTACCGCGCCGAGATTTCACTGGGCGGCGATACTGTTCATGATCCCCGTAGCCATCGCCCCGGCGGTCGAGCATATTGGTGACATGGTGGCGATCGGCTCGGTCACCCGGGAAAACTATCTGGAAAAGCCCGGGCTTCACCGTACGCTTTTGGGCGACGGCCTGGCGACCTGCGTGGCGGCGCTGTTTGGCGGGCCACCCAACACCACCTATTCCGAAGTGACCGGCGCGGTCACGCTGACCCGGGCGTTCAATCCGGTGTACATGATCGTGGCGGCGGTGCTGGCCATTTTACTGGCCTTCATCAGCAAATTGGGCGCGCTTTTGCAGACCATTCCCGGTCCGGTCATGGGGGGCATCATGACATTGCTGTTCGGCTCGATTGCGGTGGTGGGCATGAATACGCTGGTGCGTGCGGGGCAGTCGCTCACCGCGCCGCGCAACCTGGTGGTCGTCTCGCTTATTCTGGTCTTCGGGATTGGCGGTATGCAGTTCGGCGGCGGGCAGTTTACGCTACAGGGCGTTAGTTTGGCCGCGCTTGTCGGTATTGCGCTGAACGCGCTGCTGCCACCGGAAAAAGAGCTTGCCTGAGGTTGGGTCAAAGGAGATTTCCCTGGAAATGATAAAAACGCCTTTTCCCGTGCTCGGCATAGCCGCCTGGAGCTCGACGGGTAAGACCACGCTTTTGACAAAGCTTCTGCCGCGCTTGCGCGAGGCGGGGCTCGATGTAGGGGTGATCAAGCACGCCCACCACAACTTCGATATCGACAAGCCAGGCAAGGATAGCTACCGGCTTCGCGAGGCCGGTGCCGCGCCCATGCTGGTAGCGTCACACCGGCGCTACGCCTTGATGCAGGAGACACCGGGCCAGGACGAGCCGGACCTTGGCCATTTGCTTTCACTGATGACCGCCCACGCGCCGGACCTGGTCATCGTCGAAGGCTTCAAGGAGTGGCCGCTACCCAAATTGATTCTCTATCGCGACGGTATCGGCGACCCGGATATCCTGCAAAGCGACGGTGTAAAAGCGGTGGCGCTAAAAGGGGCGCCGCCCGAGACGCTGGACGCTTCTATCCCGCGGCTAAACCTTGATAACATCGATGAGATTGCGCGCTGGATCCTTCAGTGGTCCAGCGCGTCCCGTGACGACAAAAGGTAACGATATGCAGCTGACCCACCTGAATACCCAAGGCGAAGCCAACATGGTGGATATCGCCGATAAAGAGGCGTCGCGCCGGGAAGCGGTGGCGTCGGGGCGCATCGTCATGGCTCCGGCAACGTTAAGGCTTTTGAGCGACGGTGAGCTGCCCAAAGGCGATGTATTGGCCACGGCGCGCATTGCGGGTATCCAGGCCGCTAAACGCACGTCCGATCTGATTCCACTGTGCCATTCGCTGGCGCTTAGTAAGGTGAGCATCGATTTCGATATCGACTGGCAGGAGGGCGCGGTCGATGTACACGCGCTTTGCCGGTTAAATGGGCGCACCGGTGTCGAGATGGAGGCGCTGACGGCGGTTTCGGTGGCGTGCTTGACGCTTTACGACATGTGCAAGGCCGTCGATAAGGAGATGCGCATCGACGCGATTCAGCTCGAGAGCAAGCGCGGCGGCGTACGCGGCGATTATCAACGTAACGCGGCGCCGATCGTGACCGGAGAAGGGACGCCAGGGGAGGTAAGCGTCGGCGAGCGCTGTACGGTATCGCCCTGCGTGCGGGTCAAGTTCCTGGCCGAGCTTCGTGAGCGGGTCGGGCATAGCGAAGTATCGTTCTCCCTCGATGAGCTTGAAAGCCGCGATGTAGCCGGGCTCAAAATGGTGCTGACCGAGAAGGATACGCGTTTTAGCGTATTGAAGGAGCAGCGTACGCTGTGCGCCATCAATCAGGTGATGGCCAACGACACCGCGCCGATCACCGACGGTGACGAGATTGCCTTTTTTCCACCGGTGACCGGGGGCTGAATGAGCGACTCATTGATTAGTGTGGCCATACAGGAGGCGGCGTTTAGCCTCGACGAGGGCTATACCGCGGCACTTGAAAATCGCTTTGACATCGGCGCCGTCGTGACCTTTACCGGGCTGGTGCGTGACTTCAACGAGACCCCCGAGGTGACCGGACTGACCCTTGAGCACTATCCGGGAATGACCGAGCGCGCCCTTTACGAGATTGGCGAAGAGGCGCTGTCGCGCTGGGCGCTGCAGAAGGTGGTGATCATCCATCGGGTAGGGCAGCTACATCCCGGCGACCCGATCGTGCGGGTGCTGGTGGCCAGTGCCCACCGCCGAGACGCGTTCAGCGCCTGCGATTTCATCATGGATATTTTAAAGACTCGCGCGCCTTTCTGGAAAAAGGAGCATTCCACCCAAGGGGATTACTGGGTGAAGGAGCGCGCAAGCGACCAGCAGGACGCGGCGCGCTGGTGACACGTCAAGGCGCTTCGGTCGCCATGATCTGAAGATGGACTTCCGGCATGTGCTGGCAGTGTTCCCCCAGCCAGTGAACCATGCCGGGGGTAAGCGCCTCGCGAAGCTCGGCCAGGGTGTCGGCGTGTATCTCATCGAGGCGCTCGTCGAGCCAGTCGCTAAAGCTCTCTTCATCGATGGGGCTTGCCCCGCTCGCGTCGAGCATCAAGCGGCCGATACGCTGCCAGCCCGTATCGGTGGCGCATACTGGCAGCGCCAGAAACAGCGTGCCGCGCCGGGCGCTGTTCGACTCTGCCCCAAGGCCTGGGTGAGGCGTCACGCTGTTTTGATCCACCACGTGGGGCAGCTGCGGGTAGCGCGCCTCGACCCGAATCCCTTCGTTGTCCATTGCCAGCATATCGCCGTTGACCGGGGCGAGTGGCGCCTTGATACCGAGCTCTTCGGCCAGCGCCTGATGGGCCTTTTGATGGACCGCTTCGCCGTGAACTGGCAGCAGCGCCTTGGGCCTTATCCAACGATAGAGCGTTTTGAGCTCTTCCTGGGCGGGGTGGCCGGTGGCGTGGAGTTCCGGGTGGTTGGTTTCGTCAAAAAGCGCCACGCCTAGCTGGGTAAAGCGGCGTTTGAGCTGGGCAATCGGGCGTTCGTTGCCGGGAATGGCCTTGGCGGAGAAAATCACGTTATCGCCCGCTTCCAGGTCCATGAAGGGGTGACGTCCCTGGGCCAAGCGCTGAAGCGCTGCGCGGGGCTCGCCCTGGCTGCCCGTGGCGATCACGACGACTTCATCCGGCGGCAGGTAGCCCAAATCCTGGGGCGGGACCAGCGCCGGGAAGTCGTCCAGATAGCCAAGCCCACGGGCGACACCCACCATACGCTCCATGGAGCGGCCCATCAGGCTCACCCGCCGTCCACTCTGCGCCGCCGCTTGGCCAATCGCCCACACGCGCGCCAGGTTGCTGGCAAAGCAGGAGACCACGACGCGGCCCTTGCACGCCTTTAGCGTTCGGGTGAGCGCTTTTGCGACATCGCCTTCGCTGCCTGCGGTACCGGGGAGCGGGGCGTTGGTTGAGTCGCCGACGACGAGATCCAGCGGCGCCAGTGCCTGAAAGTGTGCGGGATTGACGCTCGGGCCGATCAGCGGCGCGGGGTCGAGCTTCCAGTCGCCGGTGTGGAGTACCCGGTAGCCGCCGGCCAGCATCATGATGGCGCAGCTTTCGGGAATCGAGTGCGTCATCAACAGATAGCGAAGCGTGAACGGGCCCTGCTCCAGCGCCTCATTGGGTTCGATCACGTGAATGGCGGCGCTGCTCAAACTGTGCTCGGCAAACTTGTGGCGTAGCAGGCCGGCGGCCAAGGGGGTGGCGTAAATCGGGCACTGCCACTTCGGCCAAAGCCAGGCGACCGCGCCGATATGGTCTTCGTGGCCGTGGGTGATGTAAAGCGCTTGGGGGATGATGTCGAGCTCGGCCAGGGTCTGGGTATTGGGTACCTGAAGCGGGGCGCTGGGCAGATCCTGGCGAATCATCATGCCGCAATCAATGGCGATCCAGTGGCCGTCATAACCATAAAGCGTCAGGTTCATTCCTATTTCACCACAGCCGCCAAGCGGCAGTATGCGCAAGGGTGGACGGCGGCGGGGACGAAGTTGAACGCGAGATGGATCCATTGATTATGAACAGCCTGAAAAGTAAGGCTTTAACTATACGGTAAGGCGGGGGCGGCTAACAATCATGGCGATGCCAGCCAGGCCCGCTTGCGCTACACTAGCGCCCTTGCTCAGCGCCACGACCCCCTTCATGGCGGACAAGGCCTGGCATTTTTAAAATCGTGTTTATATTGAGTGAATTTATGTCGCATTACTACCGTTTAGTGGTTTCCTGCCCGGACCAAGTGGGCATTGTGGCGCGTGTCTCCAGCTTCATCGCCCAGCACGGCGGCTCCATCACCGAGGCAAGCCAGCATTCGGATCTGCAAACGGGCCGGTTTTTCATGCGTTACGAGATCCTTGCCGATTCCATCGGTATGACCGCCGAGGCGCTCGAGGAGGCGTTCTCGCCGATCGCCAGTGCCTTCGACATGCAGTGGGCGCTGGTTGATACGCAAAAGCGGCGCAACGTGGTGATCATGGTCTCAAAAGAGTCCCACTGCCTGGTCGACCTGCTTTACCGCTGGCAGGCGGGTGAGCTCGACTGCAACATCGTGGGGATCATCTCCAATCACCCGGATATGCGCGCGCTGAGTGAGTGGTACCAGATTCCCTACTTTCACATTGCGGTCGACCCAGGCGACAAGCAGGCCTCGTTCGATGCGGTACAGGCGCAAATCGAGGCGCTCGAGGCGGACTGCATCGTGCTGGCGCGCTACATGCAGATTCTGCCGCCGGCGCTTTGTAGCCGCTACGCGGGCCAAGTCATCAACATCCATCACAGCTTTTTGCCCTCGTTTGCCGGTGCCAAGCCTTACCACCAGGCTTACGCGCGGGGCGTTAAGCTGATCGGTGCGACCTGCCACTACGTGACCGAGGAACTGGATGCCGGCCCGATCATCGAGCAGGACATTCATCGGGTTAGCCACTGCCATACCCCGACGGATCTGGTGCGCTTTGGCCGCGACGTGGAAAAATCGGTGCTGGCGAGGGGAATCCGCTGGCACCTGGAAGACCGCGTGCTGATCGACGGCAACAAGACCGTCGTCTTTAACTAAAAAAGCGGGGGGGCACTGATGAGTGCCCCCCGCTTTTTATACGACGTTCAAACAGGCGAGTGGCTTAGCCGAGCGCTTGGCCACTGCCGCCGCGAATCACGCCTACGCCTACGCCTTCGATATCGAGCTGCTGGGTGCGCAGGTCTATTTCGATCGGGTCGAAGTCGCTGTTTTCAGCCAGCAGTGTTACCTGGTGCCCGTCGCGCTTGAAGCGCTTGACGGTGACTTCGTCTTCAAGGCGTGCCACCACGATCTGCCCGTCGCGTACCCGCTCGGTGCGGTGCACGGCGAGCAGGTCGCCTTCCAGAATACCGATATCTTTCATCGAAAGCCCGCGCACGCGCAGCAGGTAGTCCGCCTTGGGCGTGAAGTAGTCCGCCGGAAGCGGGCAGTAGCGGTCGATGTGCTCGGCGGCCAGAATCGGGTTGCCCGCAGCGACTTCGCCAATGATGGGCAAGCCGTTTGCCGGCGTTTCGCTGCTTTCGTTGGCGGCGGGCGCCGGCTCGGTGGTTTCGGTGCCTTCCTGATTGGGCAGGCGAATACCCCGGGAGGTGTGGCGAATGATACGAATCGCGCCTTTGCGCTCGAGGGCACGAAGGTGCTCTTCCGCCGCGTTGGGTGAGCGAAAGCCCAGCGCTTTAGCGATCTCGGCCCGGGTAGGCGGGTAGCCGAGCTCATTCATGGTTTTAACGATAAAGTCAAAAACGTGCTGTTGACGTACTGTAAGAGGACGGGACATGTCTGACTCCAGCGTAAAAGGGTAACTAAAAAGGTGACTCGCTATATATGTGTTTAAGTATACAGTATGTTCCTCTGTCCAGTATATGACTCAAGCCACGGATTATAAAGCCGTTCGGGCATCGAGGAGGGGAGTTCACCTTTTCTTGCGATTGAGACTGGCGCGTTAATGGCCTACTATTTTGCGATGTTTTAAACACTCGTTTTTCTGGAGGGCGCCATGGCGCAATCTGATACGGTCACGCGTATCCTGGATACTGCGGAGGTGCTGTTCGCTGAACGCGGCTTTGCCGAGACCTCGCTTCGTAATATCACCAGCAAGGCACGGGTGAATCTGGCCGCCGTGAACTACCACTTCGGTTCCAAGAAAGCGCTGATCCAGGCCGTATTCGCGCGCTATCTCGATCCTTTCAGCCAGCGCTTTCACGAAGCGCTGGACGCACTCCACGAGCGCTACGGCGAGGATGACATTCCCCTCGAAGTGCTGCTCGAGGCCATGGCGACCACGGTGCTGACGGTGCCCGCCGAGCGTAATAGCCTGAAGGTTTTCATGCGTCTTTTGGGTCTGGCCTATAGCCAGGCCCAAGGGCACCTGCGCCGCTATATTCAGCAGCAGTACGGCGATGTGTTCACCCGTTTCGTCGAGCTCGTTCGTCGGGCAACGCCGGAGCTTCCCGACGCGGAACGCTTCTGGCGGCTTCACTTCATGCTGGGCACGGTGATCTTCACGCTTTCCGGGCTCGATGCATTGCGCGATATTGCCGCCAAGGAGTACAACGAGCAGGTCTCGGTGCGCGATCTTGTCCGGCGGCTACGCCCGGTGGTGGTTTCCGCCATGAACGCGCCGCTTCCCCCCGCTTTGGAGGAGTCTGCGTATGCCGACGCCCAATCTGGCTGATCTCCCACCCGCCGATGGCCCTTGGCTCGAGGTCGACCTCGCCACCCAGCGCCTGCGCTGCTGGCAGGGCCAGGCGGTGGTACACGAGTGCGCTGTCTCGACCGGTGAAAACGGCGTAGGGCAAAACGAGGGCAGTGGTCAGACGCCCCAAGGCTGGCACTACGTGCGCGCCGCCATTGGCGAAGGCCTGCCGGAAAACGCGGTGTTTCGCGGGCGGCGCTTCACCGGGGAAGTCTTTACCCCGGAGCTGGGCGCGCAAAATCCGCACCGCGACTGGATTCTGACGCGAATTCTCTGGCTTTGCGGGCTCGAGCGCGGCGTTAACCGCGCAGGCCAGACCGACTCCCAGCGCCGCTATATCTATCTGCACGGCACGCCGCCGGACCAACCCATGGGTATCGCCGCCTCCCACGGCTGCATTCGCCTGCGCAATGACGACCTGCTCGCAGTGTTCGCTTTCGCCGTTCCTGGCACGCCGGTCTGGCTCAACGCCTCGGGGCTTTAACGCCGGATTTTGTTTAAGGCCGCCGATCGACTAGAATTGGCGGCCGTTTTATTGGATGCAAGCCGATGACGCAACCGCCAGGCCCGGTCATGCTCGACCTCGAAGGGCCCGCTATCACGCAAGCCGAAAAAGCCCTGCTGGCCGACCCCGCCGTGGGCGGGGTCATTTTGTTTGCGCGCAACGTAGAAAGTGCCGAGCAGGTCAGTGCACTTTGCCAAAGCATTCGCCGCCTAAGACCCGATCTGCTGCTGGGCATCGACCAGGAAGGCGGGCGCGTTCAGCGCATCAAAAAAGGCGTTACGCGGCTTCCCGCGATGGCGCGCATTGGCGAGGTCTACGCCCAAGACGCGGATGCCGGGATACAGCTGGCAATCGATGCCGGCTGGCTGCTGGGCATGGAGATGGCGGCCTGCGGGCTCGATATTAGCTTCGCCCCGGTGCTCGATGTCGAAAGCGGGGTTTCCAGCGTGATCGGCGATCGAAGCTTCAGCCAGGACCCCGAGCACGTCGCCGAGCTTGGCGGGCGCTTCATTCAGGGCCTGCACGAGGCGGGTATGGCCGCGGTGGGCAAACACTTTCCCGGCCACGGCGGCATCGAAGCCGACACCCATCATAGCGTTGCCGACGACCCGCGCCCGCTAAGCGAGCTCAAGGCGCGGGACCTGGTGCCTTTCACCCGCTTGGCCGCCCAGCTCGACGGCGTCATGCCCGCCCATGTGGTCTTTAGCGCTTTCGATCAGCGCCCTGCGGGCTTCTCGCCGAACTGGCTCGGGATGCTCAGAGAGTCGCTGGGCTTCAAGGGGGCGATCTTCTCCGATGATTTGACCATGGCCGGTGCCCACGCCGCCGGCGGGCCGGTGGAGCGCGCCCGGGCCGCGCTGGCCGCCGGCTGCGACATGCTGCTGGTATGTAATGATCGTGGCGCCGCGCTCGAGGTGGTCGCGCACTGTCAGGGTATCGAGAGCAAACGCGCCGGCAAGCTTCGCTACGCCCGCGCCCGGCCGGATCTCGCGGCGTTACACGCGCTCAAGCGCTGGCGCCGCGCCAATGCACGCCTGGGTGAGCTGGCCGACTAGCCCGCGCCGCCTTAAAACCTTTTTCTCGTTCGAAGCGCCGATATACCGCCGGCGCTTTTATTTTTTTGAACCTTGATCGCTTGATACCGGAGCCCTTCGATGAACAAACTCGATAAAGAAGCCCTTGAATCCCTGGATTCAATGCGTGCGCTGATGGATAACGCCGACTGCCTGATCACCCAGGCGCAGGTCGAGGAAGCTCTCGATCACATGGCCGAAGCCATCACGCGGGATTTGGGCGACAAGCTGCCGGTGTTTTATTGCGTGATGAACGGCGGGCTGATCACCACCGGCCATCTGCTGACCCGGCTGGGCTTTCCGCTGGAAGTCGACTACCTGCACGCTACGCGCTACCGCAACGAACTGCGCGGTGGCGAGCTTTTCTGGCGGGTCTCGCCGGAAGTACCCATGGCCGGACGCCATGTGGTGATCATCGATGACATTCTCGACGAAGGCTCGACTCTGGCGGCGATTCTGGATTACTGCCAACAGGCCCAGGCGGCGAGCGTCACCACCGCCGTGCTGGTCGATAAACAGCACGACCGCAAGGCGGTACCTGGGCTCAAGGCCGACTACTGCGGCCTGGAAGTGGCGGATCGTTACGTGTTCGGTTTCGGCATGGACTACAAGGGTTACTGGCGCAACGCCCCGGGTATCTTCGCGCCCAAGGGGCTATGAGCCTTACCCCTTTAGCGGGGCGAAAAACGCCGCGTTAGCCCGGTTTCGGCGATCATGCGCGTAGAGATCTCCTCGATCGAGAAGCGGGTGGTATCGATGAACGGAATGCCAAGCGTGCGGTAAAGTGCGCTTGCCTGCTCCACTTCCTGCACGCACTGGTCGATCGAGCTATAACGGCTGTTGGGGCGGCGCTCGTTACGAATGGCCGAAAGCCTTCGCGGGTCGATGGTCAGTCCGAAGAGCTTGTGGCGGTGCGGGGCGAGCACCTTGGGCAGTTTCAAGCTGCCGTCCTCGTCGAGATCGTCTTCGGTGATCGGGTAGTTGGCCGCGCGGATACCGAACTGCAGCGCAAGATAAAGCGACGTTGGCGTTTTGCCGCAGCGCGAAACGCCGACCAGAATGACGTCCGCCTGATCGTACTGGTGGGTGCGCGCGCCGTCGTCGTTGTCGAGGGCAAAGTGTACCGAGTGGATGCGATCCATGTAGACATCGTCGCTGCCAATGGCGTGGGTTCGCCCGACACTATACGAAGAGTGGGTCTTGAGCTCTTGCTCCAGCGGCGCCAAAAAGGTCGAAAACACATCCACTTTGAAGCCCTGGGCTTGGCGAATGACGTCGCGAATTTCCTGATCGACGATGGTGTCGATGATGATCGGGCGCTGGCCGTCGCGGTTGGCGGTGGCGTCGATGATATTGGCGAGCGCCTGGGCTTTTTCGACCGAGTCGATATAGGGCTTGGTGAGCATCGTGATCTCGACACCGCTGAATTGCGCCAAAAGGCTACGCCCCAAACTCTCGGCGGTGATCCCCGTTCCGTCGGAAATAAAAAATGCCGTACGCTTCATGCTTTTCTCCCGTTGATCACCTCGATGCGTGAAGCGCTATTCTCACCGTTGGGTGTCGTAAGCACAACGGGCCAGGCCGCTATGGAGCAGGCGACTACAGAAAGCGCTTCAATTCTCGCCGTGTTGTAAAAAACCTTCACTGACTTCGCGGTTAGACTAATGGCGAATACGAGGGGGCGGTGATAGGGTGACACGCTCAATGAAATTGACCGACCCGCTCTGGCGAGACCCGGTCGGGTGGTTCAACCCGCGGTTGATGATTAAAAGGGGTGTTGCGTGCAAGAGTACATTGTGTGGTTCGATCAACTGGGCATGAACGACGTCGAGCGAGTAGGCGGCAAGAACGCCTCGCTCGGTGAAATGATCTCCAATCTTGCGGGCGCCGGTGTCACCGTGCCCGGCGGCTTTGCCACCACCGCGCACGCCTACCGTGAATTTCTCGCTTTCGAGGGCCTCAACGACCGGATCAACGCGCTGCTGACGCGTTTGGACGTCGACGACGTCAAGGCGCTTGCACAGGCGGGCAGTACCATCCGTCAGTGGATTATCGATACGCCTTTACCGCCCGCTTTCGAGCGCGCCTTGGCAGATGCCTACGCCGCCCTGCAACAGCGCCACCCCAACCTGAAAGCCGCCGTACGAAGCTCCGCTACCGCCGAAGACCTGCCAGATGCCTCCTTTGCCGGCCAGCAGGAAACCTTCCTCAACATCGAAGGCTTCGACAACGTCAAGCGCGCCGTACACGAGGTGTTTGCTTCATTATTCAACGACCGGGCGATTTCTTATCGCGTGCACCGCGGCTACGCGCACGAGAACGTGGCGCTTTCCGCGGGCGTGCAGAAAATGGTGCGCTCGGAAACCGGCGCCTCTGGGGTCATGTTCACCCTGGACACTGAGTCGGGCTATCGCGATGCGGTATTCGTCACCGCCTCTTGGGGGCTGGGTGAAACCGTGGTGCAAGGCGCAGTCAATCCGGACGAGTTCTACGTTCACAAACCCACCCTGGAAGCGGGGCGCCCGGCGGTGCTGCGCCGCACCCTGGGCTCCAAGCTGATCAAGATGGTTTACGGTGAAAGTGCCAGCGCCGGCAAGTCCGTCGAAACCGTCGACGTACCGCTCTCTGATCGCGGGCGCTTTTGTATAAACGATGAGCAGATCATGGATCTTGCCCGCCAGGCGGTTACCATCGAAAAGCACTACCAGCGGCCCATGGATATCGAGTGGGCGCTGGACGGCGACGACGGCAAGCTCTACATCGTTCAGGCGCGCCCGGAAACCGTGGTGTCCCAGCAGGAGGGCGGCAAGCTCGAGCGCTTCCACCTCCGGGAGAAAGGGCGCCGGCTGATCACCGGCCGGGCGATCGGTCAGCGTATCGGCAGCGGTACGGTGAAAATCGTGCTCAGCCCGGACGAGATGCACAAGATCAACGACGGCGACATCCTGGTCACCGACATGACCGACCCGGATTGGGAGCCGATCATGAAGCGCGCCTCGGCGATCGTCACCAACCGCGGTGGGCGCACCTGCCATGCGGCGATCATCGCGCGTGAGCTGGGTATCCCCGCCGTGGTCGGCTGCGGCGACGCCACGACCCAGCTGCGCGAAGGCATCGACGTCACCGTCTCCTGCTCCGAAGGTGACACCGGCAACGTCTACGAAGGCATTCTCGATTACGAATGCAAGGTCTCAAGCGTCGACGCCATGCCCGAGATTCCGTTCAAGATCATGATGAACGTGGGTAACCCGGATCGCGCCTTCGGCTTCGCCGGATTGCCCAACGCCGGTGTCGGGCTTGCCCGGCTCGAGTTCATCATCAACCGCATGATCGGCGTGCACCCCAAGGCGCTGCTGGAGTACGACCGTCAAACGCCGGATTTGCAGCAGGTGATCGACGCGCGCACCGCGGGTTATGACGACCCGGTCAGCTTCTACGTCGACAAACTCGTCGAAGGCATCTCGACGCTGGCCGCGGCGTTCTACCCCCAGCGAGTGATCGTGCGGCTTTCGGATTTCAAATCCAACGAGTACGAAAACCTGATCGGCGGTAAGCTTTACGAGCCCGGCGAAGAGAACCCCATGCTGGGTTTCCGGGGCGCCTCGCGCTATGTTTCCGACGCCTTCCGGCCGTGTTTCGAGCTGGAGTGCCGTGCGCTCAAGCGCGTGCGCGACACCATGGGCTTCGAAAACGTCGAGATCATGGTGCCGTTCGTGCGCACCCCGACCGAGGCGCGCGACGTAGTGGAGCTGCTGGCCGCCAACGGGCTGGCGCGCAACCCGGATGACCCGAACGGCCTCAAGGTCATCATGATGTGCGAGCTGCCCGCCAACGCGCTGCTCGCCGATGAGTTCCTCGAGCACTTCGACGGCTTCTCCATTGGCTCCAACGACCTGACGCAGCTTACCCTGGGGCTCGACCGTGACTCCGCCATCGTCGCGCACCTGTTCGACGAGCGTAATGAAGCGGTGAAAAAACTCCTCTCCATGGCGATCCAGGCGTGCAAGGCGCAGGGCAAGTACGTGGGGATCTGCGGGCAGGGTCCGTCGGATCATCCGGACCTTGCCAAGTGGTTGATGGAGCAGGGCATCGACTCGGTATCGCTCAACCCGGATGCGGTGCTGGAGACCTGGTTCATGCTGGCCGGGGAAACCATCGCCTAAGTAGCCTTGTCAATTCAGCGATTAATGCGCCCGGCCATTGTGCCGGGCGCACGCGTTTTATAGGCTAACCTGTCAGGTGAGTAAGCCAACACCTTTTCCCGCTCAAGAAAACGCCGGTTTCGGCCTCGAAACATCTCAGGAGTGATCATGCTGCCACTACGGGCGACGCTGCCCTTGACCGGCTTATTGCTGGTTCCGCTCTACAGCTTTGGCTTTACCTACGAAGCGCCCTCGGTGACCCCGGAGGTGGGCTCGGGCTACGAGGAAAAACCCGGCTGGGCGAACGATAAATTCGCCGTCGCCGCCGCCAACCCACTGGCCACCGATGCCGGCCGGCAAATTCTTGAAGCCGGCGGTAACGCCATCGACGCGGTCATCGCCGTGCAGATGGTATTGACGCTGGTCGAGCCGCAATCCAGCGGCATCGGTGGCGGGGCCTTTTTGATGCACTTCGATGGCACCGATATCGACGCCTTCGACGGTCGCGAGACCGCCCCGGCGGCGGCGGACGAGATGCTGTTCATGGAAGATGGCGAGCCGCTGGCATTCATGGACGCGGTGGTGAGTGGGCGCTCGGTCGGCGTACCCGGCACGCTGAAGATGCTCGAAACCGCCCACGCCGCCCACGGCCAGCTCGACTGGGAGACGCTCTTCGTCCCGGCGATTACGTTGGCCGAGGAGGGCTTCGAAGTGAGCCAGCGCCTGCACACAAGCCTTGCCGAAGACCCGGCACTGCGCGATGACCCGCTCGCGGGGGCGTTTTATTACGACGCGCAAGGCGAGGCGTTGGCAGTGGGCGAGACGCTGACCAACCCGGCGCTGGGCGTACTGCTTCGCCGGATAGCAAGCGAAGGCAGCCGCGCCTTCTACGAAGGCGACGTGGCCCAGGACCTGGTCGAGCGGGTGCAAAATCACCACACCCGCCCGGGGGAAATGAGCCTGGAGGATTTGAGCGGTTACGAAAGCATCACCCGGGAGGCGATCTGCACACCCTGGCAGCAGTGGGACGTCTGCGGCTTTCCGCCACCGTCCTCGGGGCACCTGACCGTCATGCAAATTCTGGGCATGCTGGAGTACCAGCCGATGATCGAGGCGCCTTTGGATAACGGCGCGGCGAGCAGCGGCTGGCTGCATCAGTTTTTAGAAGCGTCGCGGCTCGCCTTTGCCGACCGTGGCCGCTATATCGCCGACCCGGACTTCGTCGAGGCGCCGGGCGGCGATTGGTCGCTGATGCTCGCCCCGGAGTACCTGGAAAGCCGCAGCCGTTTGATCGAGGAAACCAGCATGGGCGAGAGCGCCGAGCCTGGTAACCCCGGCGAGTTCGAGGTGAGCTATGCAAGCCAGCCCACCCAGCCCGAGTACGGCACCAGCCACATCAGTATCGTCGATGAAGAGGGCAACGCGGTGGCCATGACCACCACCATCGAGCAGGCGTTTGGCTCGCGCATCATGGCCGACGGCGGCACGGGCCTGGCCGGCGGGTACCTACTCAATAACGAGATGACCGATTTCTCCTTCGAGCCGGAAATCGACGGTGAGCCGGTGGCCAACCGGGTCGAGCCCGGCAAGCGGCCACGTTCGAGCATGAGCCCGACATTGGTATTCGATCATGACAACGGCGATTTCGTGGCAAGCCTGGGCTCGCCCGGCGGTGCGGCGATCATTCACTACACCGCACGCACGCTTTTGGCTATGCGTGATTGGGGCCTGAGCGCCCAGGAAGCGCTGAACCTGCCCCACGCGGTCACGCTTGGCGGCGATGTCTGGCTCGAAGAAGGGCGCTTTCCCGAGGCGACCATCGAGTCGCTCACCCAGCGCGGGCATAGCGTCAGCGAACGCGAGCTGACCAGTGGTCTTCAGGCGATTCGCCGCCTGGAAGACGGCACGCTGTTCGGCGGCGCCGACCCGCGCCGTGAAGGCGTCGTGATGGGCGAGTAGGCCGGCCTTTAGGTCAAGTTACTCGCGCAGCCAGTTGCGCAGTTTCACCAGTATCAGACCGCCATCGCTCAAGGCATGGCGGTCTTCTATTAGCATGCTCAGCCGGTCCGGGTAGTCGGTAATGATCGCATCCACGCCTAGATCGATCAGGGTCGACATCCGCGCGCGGTCGTTGACCGTCCAGGCATGTATCTCGTAGCCGTAGCGCCCGGCGAGTTCGATCTCGTGCTGGGTGATGCGGTTATGGCGAAGGCCCAGCGCGTCGAAGCTGCGCCGGTCGAGCGTGCCCGGCAAAATCAACTGGGCCAGCAGCGTCACACGAAGCGCCGGCGCCTGCTCCTTGATGAAGGTGACGATGCCCGGGGTCGTGGTGGCTACGCGCATATCCATCTGCGCGTGGGGAAAGCCGCATTCGCTCATGCCATCGAGGGCGCTTGGCTGGGTCGCCCAGCAGCGGTAGCGGATGTCCGACTCCGCATCGAGGGCATCCAGTACGGCCTGGGCCAGGCGCTGCTCGTCCCGGGGTAAGGCTTTCATGTCGATCATCAGCCCCGCCTTGCCACGCACCAGCGCCAGCGTTTCATCGAGCCCGGCAATGGGCTCGTTGACGAAGGCGTCGCCGAACCAACTGCCCACGTCGAAGCCGCTTAGCTCCTCGCGGGTCAGATCATTAAAATCCCGGGGGTCGCCGGTCAGCCGTGTAAGGCTCCGGTCGTGGTACAGAAGCACCGCATCATCAGCACTTAGTCGCACGTCGAGCTCCACGAAATCCGCCCGGTCCTCGAGCGCCTGACGCACGGCGGCCAGGGTGTTTTCCGGCGCGACCATGGAGCTTCCCCGGTGGGCGATTACCGCCACGTTGTCGCGCAGCTCGAAACTGTTGAGAATCCACCAGGCTTGTAGCGCGGCAAATACCAGCACGAAGGCCTCGACCGCCCAGGCTAGGCGGCCGGGGTTGGCGTTGCCCTCCCTGGGCGCCGGGTGGGGCTCGCGGCAGGCCAACTGAAGGTAGAGGCACGCCGAAAGCAGGGCGTTAGTGGCAATGCCGAGAAAGGTAATGGTCAGGGTGATCAGCACGTAGCCGGTGAGATAGGCAAGCATCGCCGGGATCAGCACGGCGCTTCGCTCGGGCAGCCACCACAAAAGCGGCGTGACGATCAAATCGAAAAGCCAGGTGACGAGCACCGGAAGCGCCACGATCAACACCAGCAGTATCAGTACCGCCGCGCCGATCGAGCGCCGCCCGCCCCGGGTGAGCGGCACGCTCTGCCTAAGCGCGGCCAGCGGCGAGCGCTGCTCGACGGCTACCAGCGGTAGAGCGAGCATCCAGCGAAGATAGAGCCAGGCCGCCAGGCTCGCCCATATCAAGACCAACGGCAGCGCGCAGGCAATGAAGTACCAAAGCACCGGCGGGCGAACGCGCTGCAGGTAGTAGAGATCCAGATCGCTGAGAAATAGATCGAATAGCCAGGTAAGCCCGAGCATGAAGGGGGCGAGCAGTAACAGGTGGGCGCTGACCTGAACGATGACCAGCCCGGCAAGGGCCGGCAGACGCCGGGTGCTCAGCCAAAGCGCTTCAAAAGCGAGGCGGTAGTGGTTTTCCCGGGCCCGGGTGGCGACCAGCAGCATGCCCGCCTGCTGCCAGTAAATCAGCAAAAAGGCGAACCAGAGCCCCACCAACAGGGTTAACAAACCAAGCGGGCTAAAAAGCAGCGCGACCAGCGCCTCGGTCGTGATGACCGTGCGGTTGAGCGCTGAAAGCAGGGTTTGCGACACCCAGCCAATGGCGGGCAGCACCAGTGCCGACGCCAGCAGCGTATAGATCAGGTGATAAGCGATTAGCGGTCTTAGGTGGTCTTTCAGCGTTCGATAAAGGGCGTGGCCCAGGGTGGTCAGCGGCGGCATAAAAAGGAGCTTTTGAAGTGAGTGCAGGCGCGGCGTTTGGGTCGCGCCGGCCAAACGGCCTAAGAGAGGGCCAGGGCAGCGTCGGACACGATAATACCGTTGTTATCGGCGTAGAGCCACTGGCCGGGTTGGAGGGTGGTGCCGGCAAAGGTAACCGGGATATCGCGCTGGCCTTCGCCGTTTTTCTCGCTTTTGCGTGGATGGCTGCCCAACGCCTGAACGCCGAGCGAAAGCGTCGCCAGAATATCCACATCGCGCACGCAGCCAAACATCACAACGCCGGCCCAGCCGTTTTTGACGGCCTGCTCGGCCAGCATGTCGCCCAGCATGGCGCAGCGGTAAGAGCCGCCGGCATCGACCACCAGGACCGCGCCTTCGCCAGGCTCGGCAACCGCCTCTTTTACCCTGGAATTATCCTCGAAGCATTTGATCGTACGTACGCGCCCGTAAAAGGCCTCGACACCGCCCATATTAACGAAGAGCGGATCGAGAACGGCCACCTGGGGGTTGGCATCACAAAGGTCCGGCGTCACGATGTTTAAAGCAGGTGCAGCGGTGGTCGACATGAAGTGCTCCTTGAATGGATGAGGGTGAGCATAAAAAACGCCCCGTCCTCGTAAAAGGAGCGGGGCGTTCGGTCATCGGCTCAGGGCGGCAAAAATTGACCGCCCTGCGATGGTGCGAGCATCGGCGATGGGGTGGTTGCCAAAAGCGGCTTAAGCTTCCTGGGCAACCGGAATCACGTTCGAGGCAATCTTCTGATACTCCTCGATTTCGTGGAAGTTCATGTAACGATAGATCTCGCCGGCCATGGCGTCAAATTCGGCCATGTAACGCTGATACTCCTCAACGCTTGGCAGGCGGCCTTCGACGGCGGCCACTGCCGCCAGCTCCGCCGAGGCCAGGTACACGTTGGCACCATCGCCTAAGCGGTTCGGGAAGTTACGTGTAGACGTAGACACCACGGTGCTTTTCGCTTCCACGCGGGCCTGGTTACCCATACACAGTGAACATCCCGGCATTTCCATGCGGGCACCCGCGCGACCGTAGATGCCGTAATAGCCTTCTTCGGTCAACTGGTGCTGGTCCATCTTGGTCGGTGGCGCCAGCCATAGGCGCGTTTTCAGGCTACCCGCAGGCTGTTTTTCGAGCAGTTTACCCGCCGCGCGGAAATGACCGATGTTGGTCATGCACGAGCCGATAAACACCTCGTCGATTTTTTCACCGGCGACATCAGAAAGAAGCCGCGCGTCGTCCGGGTCGTTGGGCGCGCAGAGAACCGGCTCCTTGATCTCGTCCAGGTCGATTTCGATGACTTCGGCGTACTCGGCGTCCTGGTCGGCGCGCATCAGGCTCGGGTTGGCAAGCCAGGCTTCCATGCCTTCGATACGCCGGCTGATGGTACGCTCGTCGCCGTAGCCGTTGGCCATCATCCATTTCAAAAGGGTGATGTTGGACTTCAGGTACTCGGTCACGCTCTCTTCGGATAGCGTGATGGTACAGCCCGCTGCACTACGCTCGGCGGAGGCGTCGGAAAGCTCGAACGCCTGCTCGACGGTCAAATCCTCGAGGCCTTCGATTTCGAGTACGCGGCCGGAGAACGCATTCTTCTTGCCGGATTTGGCCACGGTCAGAAGACCCTGCTTGATGCCGTAAAGCGGAATGGCATGGACCAGGTCCCGAAGTGTGACACCTGGCTGGCGCTTGCCTTTAAAGCGCACCAGCACGGATTCCGGCATATCCAGCGGCATGACGCCGGTGGCGGCGGCAAACGCCACCAAACCCGAGCCCGCGGGGAAGGAGATGCCCATCGGGAAGCGGGTGTGGGAGTCACCGCCGGTGCCGACCGTGTCCGGCAGCAACATGCGGTTGAGCCAGCTGTGAATGATGCCGTCGCCCGGGCGTAGTGAAACGCCGCCCCGGTTCATGATGAAATCGGGCAAGGTGTGGTGCGTGTCGACGTCCACGGGCTTGGGGTAGGCCGAGGTGTGACAAAACGACTGCATGACCAGATCGGCCTGGAAGCCCAGACACGCCAGATCCTTGAGCTCGTCGCGGGTCATCGGGCCGGTGGTGTCCTGGGAGCCCACGGTGGTCATCTTCGGCTCGCAGTACATGCCAGGACGCACGCCGGGCAGATCGCAGGCCTTGCCGACCATCTTCTGGGCAAGCGTAAAGCCTTTGCCAGTATCCTTGGGCTGCTCGGAGAGGCGGAAAACATCGGAGGCTTCAAGGCCGAGCGATTCCCGCGCCTTGCCGGTCAGGCCGCGCCCTATGATCAGCGGAATACGGCCACCGGCGCGCACTTCGTCGAGAATCAGCTGGGTCTTGAGCTCGAACGTCGTGAGCACCTCATCGGTGCCGTGCTTGCAGACCTTGCCTTCATACGGGTAGACGTCGATGACGTCGCCCATCTGGAGCTTGTCGACGTCCATCTCGACGGGCAGCGCACCGGAGTCTTCCATGGTGTTGAAGAAGATTGGGGCGATCTTGCCGCCAAAGCAGAACCCGCCGGCACGCTTGTTCGGGACATAAGGGATGTCGTCGCCGAAGAACCATAACACCGAGTTGGTGGCGGACTTGCGCGAGGAGCCGGTACCGACCACATCACCCACGTAGGCCACTGGGTAGCCTATGTCCTTGATCTCGTTGATCTGGTCGAGCGGCCCGCGCGAGCCCGGGATTTCCGGATGAATACCGTCACGCTCGTTTTTGAGCATGGCGTTGGCGTGCAGCGGAATGTCCGGGCGTGACCAGGCATCCGGCGCCGGGGAGAGGTCGTCGGTGTTGGTTTCGCCGGGCACCTTGAACACGGTCAAGGTGATTTTTTCTTCAAGGGCAGGCTTGGAGAGGAACCACTCCGCCTCGGCCCAGGACGCGATGACATCCTTGGCGACGGCGTTGCCGTTTTTGGCGCGCTCTTCGACGTCGTGAAAGGCGTCGAACATCAAAATGGTGTGCTTGAGCTGCTCGCCGGCCTCTTTCGCTAGCTCGTCGTTGTCGAGAAGCTCGACCAGCGAGACGATGTTATAGCCACCTTGCATCGTGCCCAGAAGCTTGACGGCGTGAATCTTATCGACCAGCGGGGAGCTTGCCTCGCCCTTGGCGATCGCGGTCAAAAAGCCGGCCTTGACGTAGGCGGCTTCGTCGACGCCGGGCGGAATGCGGTGGGTGAGAAGCTCGAGTACATTCTCCTCTTCACCGGCCGGCGGGTTTTTCAAAAGCTCGATTAAAGCCGCGGTCTGCTCGGCGTTTAGGGGCTTGGGTGGTACGCCATCGGCGGCGCGTTCCTCGACATGTTGGCGGTAAGCTTCAAGCACGTTGGGCCCTCTCATCTTCTTAATGGTGCCGGTCGCATACCCACACGGTATCGAGTATGCGCCATGACACGTGACATACGCTTGACAAACAGCGTCTGGTGGATAGCGTGGATTCTACGGGAAACTGTCGACAATGTTAAGACGAGGGCTGGACCTTTGCGTTCGATGCCCCTACTCAATGTGACAAACGTTCGTTTAAACTGAGCGAGGCGAAGAGGAGGCTTGCAAGGTCTCGCAAAAAAAGCCGTTTGCAATCACCCTGCCATAGACCATTAAATAACAGGGGTGTTATGGGCTTAAGTATCAAAAGCCCACACGCCGGGGTTGAACGCTCGAATACGCGGCCCCGCGCCTCACGATGAGGGCGTAAAAACGCGTGTTATAGTGCCTTAAGGGTCAGTGAGCCCAGTATAACGGGAGCAGCGCCAGGTTTTTGGCGTGTCATTAATGAATAAAGGCGCTTGGTAACCGTATATGTCGATAGAGTTAGCCGTATTGAATCCTGCAGATCACTCCCTTGGCGCGGAGGATCTGCTTCCCCCCAGTCTCAACGCGTTTTTGGCCTGTCAAACGCCGGATGCCTGGCTTGGCTGGGCGCTGGCCAACCCGCAAACGCTTTTGATCGACCACGCGCAGTGTGAAAAAAAGGCCGCCTCCACGGCCATGAACCTGCTTTACCGCTACGTCGACCAGCCGCTGCTGCTTAGCAAGATGTCGCAGCTGGCCCGCGAAGAGCTTCTGCATTTCGAGCAGGTAGTCGCCTTGATGGAGCGCCGCGGCGTGGCTTATACGCACCTGAGCGCCTCGCGCTACGCCGAGGGGCTTAGAAAACACCTGCGCAGCAACGACCCCGAGCGGCTGATCGACATCCTGATCATCGGCGCGCTGATCGAGGCGCGCAGCTGTGAACGCTTCGCTCGCTTGATTCCCTACCTCGATGAAGAGCTCGCTCGGTTTTATCGTACGCTCGTGAAGTCGGAAGGGCGCCATTTCGAGGACTACCTGCTGCTGGCCCGACAGCAAACTTCTGATGCGATCGACGACCGCATCGCCTTTTTTGTAGCGTGTGAAGCCGAGTTGATTACTTCACCCGATACAGCGTTTCGTTTTCATAGCGGTGTGCCGGCCTGAGTCGAGCACCCGTCCAGGTAGGATGTGTCTCATGCGCGATGCCAAGCAGATCGACAAGCTAACCCTTTTTGGCCACTTCTCCCTTACCCTCGAAGAGGTCGTGCTGACGCATTTCAGCTACGACAAAGTCAAAGCCCTGCTGGTTTATCTGTTGTTGCATCGTCAGCCGGTCAATCGTGCCGCCCTTGCCGAGCTACTATGGCCGGACCAGGGACTCTCGTCCGGGCGCACCAACCTGCGCCACGCTCTGCACTGCCTGCGCCAGTCGCTTGGGGGGAGCGCCGACACAGTCCTCAATGTCTCCCGCCAAACCATCGCCTTCAACCTGCCCGCGCATTGGCAAGTGGATCTTCACGAATTACAGGCGCTAATCGAAGGCCCCCAGAACCTGGAAACCCTGGAGGCGGTGCTTGCCTGCTACCAGGGTGATCTGGTCGAAGAGCTCCAACTGACCAACTGTAGCGAATTTCAGCGCTGGCTGTTGCAGGTACGCAACGAGTGGCGCCAGCGGGTCATCCGCTTTGCCGAACAGGTGCTTAACGCCCAAAAGGAAGTGCCCGACACGGTCATTGAGGAGCTGGTCAGCAGCTTTTCGGGCTATGGGCCGTTTCACGAGCGGCTGGTGCGCCAGTTGGCGGAAAAGAATCAGATGGCCGCCGCCCATGAACAGTACCAGAGCTACCTGCAGCTTTTAGCGCTCTCGGGCCAGCAGCCCGAGCCCAGTTTTTTGCAGCTGGCAAGTCACTGGTCCGATGGTCAGCACGACACGCCGGTGGTGACCCCGCAAGGTGCCTACTCCCGGGCGCTGGCGGCGGACAGCAAGCCGCTGCGTGAGGATGAAATCGAGCTTCGCCAGCTTTCGGTCATGGCGATCCGGCTGACCCTGAAAGGCGATTGGCAGGAGCGGGGCACCATGCGTCACTGCCTGAATCTGCAGTTGGAGCTTTTGCGTTGGCTGGAGCAGCAGTGCCACCACCTGGGCGGTTTTTGGCTGCCCGGCGCCACCGGCGGGCTGGGGCTTGCCTGCTTCGGAACCCATGGGCCTGCCCATCAGCTGGCCGAGTTGGTCGCGCTGTACGAGCACTGTCGCAAGGCGTTGCCCCAGGAGATTTCCCGGCGCTGGAGCATCGATAAAGAGCCGCCGAGTTTCGAACTGACCGCCGGGCTCAATAGTGGGCGGGTGGTGTATCTGCCCGAGCGCCAGCTGGCCGACCCCCTCGGCCAGGTGACGCAACTCTCGCTGGAGCTGATGGGCGCTGCCGAAGGGAGCGAGCTTGTGATCTCTCAGCAGGCGAGCCAGCACATGCCGCCGGCGCTCGACCTGCAGCCACGCCTCTCGTCGCGGCTGGTGGCAAGCGATGGCCGGGTGCGCCTGCGCGCGCTGGTGCTGGGCCAGAACGAAGGGGGGCGCGATGCCATGCCGCCCAGTTTGATCGGTCGCGAGACCGCGCTGCGCACGCTGCGCGACGCCCAGGCCCGGGCGGGGATCGGGCTGAGGCAAAGCGTACTGGTACGCGGCGGTACCGGAATGGGCAAGTCCGCCCTGATGGTCGGCTTTCGTCAGCTCGAGCTAAGCCGCGACGCCGCGGTGTGCTGGCTGCCCACCACGCGGCTTTCGGTGCTCGAGCCCTACGGTGTGGCCCGCCAGTTGCTTGCCTGGCACGACCAGCAGCCGCCTACGCTCGAGTCGCTGCACGCGCTCCAACAGGCGCTTTCGTTTACCGAGCTTGGCAGCGAACGCCAACAACTGCTCGAACAGGCGCTGGGGGTGCGCGAGATTGAAGACACCGCTCAGCTCACCCAAAACGGCGAAGCCGTGGAGCTGGTCGCCAGGCTCTTGCACTGCCTGATCGAGCGCGAGGCGCAGCAGCGCACGCTGCTTTTGATGATCGACGACCTGCAGTGGCTGGACGAGCCGTCTTTCAAGGTGCTCGGCGGCCTGCAGGCGCGGCTGGCCATCAATACCGCCTTCATGCTGGTGGCAAGCCACCACGGGCGTGAGCCGCTGCCGGTCAAGCTGCACTGGGATCAACAGATCATGCTCGGCAAGCTCGATGCGGGCCAGGCCGGGCGACTTTTGGCCCAGCTGGCTAAACGCTATCAGATTCAGCTAAGCCCGCGACTTCGCAACCAGATCGTCGAGCGCTGCGACGGCGTACCCCTTTACCTGCAGGAGATCTGCCGGCGTCTGGATATGGACCGTCGTGAAGGGCGCAGCGTACAGTTCAACGAGCTGCCCAAGGGCTTGCTTGGGCTGTTGGCCAGTCGGATCGACCAGCTGGAGCGTGACCGCGAGATCGCCCACGTGGCGGCGGTACTGGGGCGGCGGTTCCAGGTCGACATGCTCGTCGAGAGTAGTCAGGTCGACAAGGGGCGCCTGCTCAAGGCGCTCGAGCACATGCGTCAGCTCGAGATCATCGAACCGGTCGAATCCTCCGGCGTCGAGGCGGACTATCAGTTCAGCCACCAACTGCTACACGAAGCGGCGTACCTTTCTTGCCCGAAAGACGTACGCACCGCGCTTCACCAGCAGGTCGTGACACTGATCGAAGAACGCTTCCCGATGTGGATCAGCCGCCGGCCCGGCGACTTTGCCACGCATCTGCGCCGCAGCGGTCACCACGCCCGCGCTGCCCGCTACTTCGAGCTTGCCGCCCGGGAGGCGCTCAAGGTCAGCGCCAACCGCACCGCGCTGCAGATGGCCGACTTCGGGCTTGGCTGTTTGAAGCATGTCGAGGATCGCGCCGAGCGCGAGGTGAGTCTTCTGACCGTCAAGGGCCAGGCCGCCTTCGCCCTGGAAGGGCATGGCTCGCCTACCGCCCACGAGTGCTTCGTAAGCGCCCGGGAGCTTTTGCGCACCAACGGCGACGACACCCCGGAAGACCCGGAAGACCTCGAGCAGATCTTTTTGGTGAAGTGGGGGCTTTGGCTGAGCCGCAGCCAACGCTACGCCCACGCCGATGCCTTTGCGCTGGCCGCGACGCTTTCCGATATCGCCAGGCGCCTCGAGGACCCACGCTACGCACGACTTGCCGACTCCGCCGGGGCCCAGTGTGAGTACTGGGCCGGGCGCATTGCTCAGGCGTTCGATCATCTAAACGAAATCGATCCGCTCAATGCCTCGATGATGATCGAGTGGCTGCCGTTCTCGGACCACCCCCAGGTAAGCGCGGCGAGTTTTCAGGGCTGGGCGCTTTGTTTGCGCGGCGACTACCAGCGCGCCGAGCGCCATATCGCTGCGGCGATTCGCCTGGCGGAAAAAATCGGCCACCCGGGCACGCTTGCCATGGCGCTGATGTTCGCCACCGCGCTTTACCGCCAGCTGGGCCACATTCACCTGGCGGCCCGCCACGCCGAACGCGCCGCGGCGATGACCGCAACGCCAGACCTGCAGCTTTGGCAGATATCCGCTCAGGGCGTGTTGGGTTGGCAACAGGCGCTAAGCGGCGACCCGGCGGGGCTTGTGAAGCTCAAGGAAAGTCTGGATCAGATGGCCGAGCTCAACGGGCGCGACCGCTTTCAGCGGCCGGTACTCTGGTACGCGGATGCGTGTATCGAACTTGGCGAGCTAGGCGCCGCCGAAGAGTACCTGGATCAATGCCTGGTGATTGCCAGGGAGCGGCGCACGCTGTTTCTTCCTGAAATCGCCACTCAGCTTGCGCGGGTGCGCCACCTTCAGGGGCGTCCATTGAGCGAGGTAAGGCCGTTGGCGGAGCTTGCTATCGACCATGCCCGCGAGCAGGGTAACCGGCATCACGAACTGGCCGCGCTCGAGTTTTGGCTAACGCATATTGCGCCGGAGGATAAAAAAACCCGGGAGCTCTTCCGTGAGCGGCTTTCAAACGTGAGCCATAGCGACGCGCCGATATTGGTGCGCTGGGTGAATCTATTGGAGCGGCGTTTACCGCAGCCCGCCGGCATAGAAAGCTAGCGCCGGCCTGGCCTCAGGTGCTCGCCTCGAGCCATGAAAGCGTGGCGAGCGCTTCGTCGCGGTGGCTGCCACATACGTCGCTGTCGAAGACGAACCGCGCGCAAACGTTGGGCCTGCGGGGGTCCTGGAACAGTTTGCACAGGTTGTCGTCATCCAACTGCACGCAGCGCTCGCCCGCGGGTTTACCCTTGGGCATGCCGGGGATGGGCGAGCTAATGGAAGGCGCGATACAGCACGCCCCGCACCCGGCACGGCAGCCGCCGTTGGCCTTGTCGGCCTGCTTGGCAATCAGTGACGCCATCGCTCAAACGTCCTCGGCGGCCGTGGCGCCCTTGTTGAATCCTTCGAAGGCGTGAACCCGGGTGGGCACGCCGGTCTCCCGGGCGATCTCGGCGGCGAGCCAGCGGGCGATGTTCTCGACCGTGGTGGGGTAGGGCAGTACCGCACAACGGCTCATCGGCAAGGTGATGCTGAACGCGCCTTCATCGGCCACGTAACGGCATTCGAGGGTTTTATCATCCTGCCAGGCGATATCGGCGCGCTCGAGCAGGTAGCGCTGGTCGAGCCACGCCGCCCACTGTCGCTCGAGTTCATGCTGGCGTTCGCCGTGCTGAAATATCGCAAGTCTTGAACGGTGGCCGTGAGCGATGCGCTGGCAGTTGCCGTCGTGGCGCTTGAGGCCGTGGCTATAGCCGTAGGCCGCCCCATCGATCACTTCATTGGTCAGCGTGAGGGCAACCCGGGCGACGTTTTCCGGGCAGCTTTGGGTAAGCGCCTGGCTTAGCGATTCGGTCAGCGCGTCAAGGGCTACTTCCTCGGTCTCGATCAACGTAAACGCGCTTGCCGGGCCGCGCACCTCAAACGGGTAGGGCGTGGTGGCGCGAACACAAAGGCCTTCCTCGCAGCGGCTAACGCTAACCCCCGGCGCTTTGGTCGGCACCAGCAGGGTGTGGTCGACGCCTGAGTCCAGCGTCTTTTTGATGAAGGGTTTGACCTTACCGAAATCGAACAGCATGCCGTCTTCGCCAAGCTCACCGTCCAACACCGCATCCACCTGCCAGCTGCAGCCGGTCAGGCCTTTTTCGGGGCACCATACCGATACATCGATATGGCTTAATTGATCGACAAAGAGCGCCATTATTCGAACCCTGCGATTTTGTGAGTCTGAAGCGAAAGCCGCCACTGGGGGTTCGCCATGCAGTAGGCGGTGGTGGCTTGAATCCGCGCCTGGTTGTCAAGCGAGCCCCCCTGGTCCATCGGCTGTAAGAAAAAGTGCGTAAAGCCGAGTGACTCGAAGCGCTCCGGCGCCGCCTCCGGCTGGGGGTACACAAGCTTTAGCTCGTCGCCGGTCAGGGCTTTCAGGGCGTTGCCCGCTTTGGGGCTGACGCACAGCCAGTCGATGCCCTCGGGCACGCTGACGGTGCCGTTGGTCTCCACGCCGATTTCGAAGCCGTTCGCTTTCACCGCCTCGATCAATGCCGGGTCGAGCTGCAAAAGCGGCTCGCCGCCGGTAAAGACCACGTAGGGCACGGCGTTTTTTCCAGCCTCGGGCCACCGCCTGGCGATATGCGCAGCAAGCGCCTCGGCGTCATCGAAGCGCCCACCGCCGTTGCCATCGGTGCCGATAAAATCGGTATCGCAGAAGGTGCAGCGCGCGCTTGCCCGGTCCACTTCCCGCCCGGACCACAAGTTGCAGCCGGTAAAACGGCAAAAGACACTGGCGCGGCCGGCCTGAGCGCCTTCGCCCTGCAGGGTGTAGAACGCCTCTTTAACGTGATACATCGCTTTCTCCCACCGTGGTGTCACCGCTTGCGCTTTCATAGCGAAGCGGGTCGGTCACCCCGTTGGCTTCAAACGCTGCCAAACGCTCGCGGCAGCTGCCGCACTTGCCACAGGCAAGCTCACGGCCTTCGTAACACGTCCAGCTGTCGCGATAGTCGAGCTTCATGGCCAGGCCTTCGCGCAGAATCTCGGCCTTGCTGACGCTTAGGTAAGGCGCGTTCACCTCGATCGGCTCGAAATTGGCGATAGCGGCGACGTGGCGCATGGCGTCGACGAATTCCGGGCGGCAGTCGGGATAGAGCACGTGATCGCCGCCGTGGGCGCCGTAATCCACGCGCGCCGCGCCGATGTTCACCGCCTTGGCAATGGCAAGCGAAAGAAGAATCATATTGCGGTTGGGCACTACGGTGGCTTGCAGATTCTCCTCGGCGTAGTCGGCGTCGGGCATGGTTTGGCTTGAATCCGTCAACGCGGAGTTATCGATCAGCCCATGGATGGCGCGTATATCCACCACCTGGTGGGGAACGCCGAGCTTTTCGCACACTCGGCGGGCGGTGTCGAGCTCGCGGCGGTGGCGCTGGCCGTAATCAAAGGACAGCGCATGCACCTTTAGCCCCTCTTTAAGAGCGCGGTGCAGTACGGTAAAGGAGTCCATGCCGCCGGAGTAGATCACGACGGTGGCGGGGGAGTGTGTACAGGAATCGACAGACATGCTAATACTCGCTGGCCGGAGAATTTATTGAGTGCCTTGAAGGCTAGAGTCCGGGGTCCGGTCCGGAACGCTGCGCAGTTTACGCATTGGCCTGCCACTTGGCTAGCCGCGGGTCTGATTAACGGGTCTGGTGAAAAGGCAGTCGCGTAAAAAGCGGGCCTGTGGGTCCGCGTAATTGGGCATGTTAAGCTCATTGTTCAAGCTTTAGAGATGCACCCATGGCAACCATAGAACATAGTGAGATTGTCCACGCCGCACCCGAGCGGGTGTTTGAGCTGCTTAAACGCGTGGAAGATTTTGCCGACTACTCCGATATGATCCACTCGATCGATACCCTGGGCGACAACCGCTACCGCTGGCACGTTCGCGCGGTGGGCATGGATTGGGCTTTCGACGTGGAGGTGACCGAAATCGACGCGCCTCGAACGCTTGCCTGGGAGTCCCTGGACGGGGTGAAAAACCAGGGCCGCTACCAGCTCGAAGCGGTGGACGAGGGCACGCGCGTCTCGCTCACGCTCACCTACGATATCCGCAACCGCCTGATGGAGAAAGCCGTCAATCGGGCGGCCAGGCCCATGGTGGGGAAGGTCAGCCGGCAGATTCTCGAGCGCGTCGAAGCGCGACTCAATGGCTAGACGCTGGCACCTTTCCTGGCGTTGGGTGACGCTTTTTGCGCTGCTCATGATGGTGGGTTACGTGTGGCTCTGGTACTCGCCGGATTTAGCCGAATTCAAGCGCTGGGCCGCCGGGATGTCCCATCACCCGGCGGTCATTGTCAGCGTCGTTGCGGCCATGGCGGTCACCCTCGCCATTGGCCTTCCCGGCAGTATCGGCCTTTGGCTGATCGCGCCGTTTTATACGCCGTGGATGGCCACCCCCATGCTGACACTGGGGAGCGTGATAGGGGCGCTGGGCGCCTACCAGCTGGCCGCGCGGTTTCATGAGCGCATCAAACCCGGCGGGCTCACCGAAAAAGTGATGCATACCCTCGAGCAGCGAAGCGACATGCTCACCCAGTGCGCGCTTCGTATACTGCCAGGCTTTCCACACTCGGTGATCAATTACGCCGCGGGCCTCAACCGGCTGCCGCTGGGCCCTTATCTTTTGGCGGCAACGCTTGGGCTTTCGGTCAAATGGGGCGTTTACAGCAGCGCCATATACGGCGCCCTCGAAGCGATCGAGGAGGAGAACGCGTTGCAGTTCGATGTACTGCTGCCGCTCGTAGCGCTGGCGCTTTTGCTCTTGATCGGGGCGTGGTACAGGCGCCGCGTGGAAGCGGCGCGCAGGCAGGGGTAAGGCGAATCAGGCGGGCTGGTGCATGGCGGCGTCGAGATGGCCCACTACTTCCGCCCAGTCAGCGTCGTCTGCAATCGCCTCGCGCAAAAACGCCGCCTGACCTTCGTTCCAGCAGGGCGCTTCGGCAATCGGCATGGTGTCGGGCAGCGGGCCGTTTTGTTCGATAAACGTTTCGATCGAGGCGCTATCCGAGTCGAGTCCGAGCTGCTCGAAAAGATCGCTGAATTCGTGTACGGGCTGTTCCATGATGTTGCTCTCCTTGGGTGGTCGTCGATTGGCCGCTTTTATCGAAGCCGGCGGCAGCGGCTTGTAACTGAATCTAGCAAACCTTGTTCATCAAGCCACGTTCATGAACGTTTTTTCATCAACATGGCCCGAATACCCGGCGATGCCATAGTACCTGGCGATGCCATAGTGCTTGGCGATGCCATAGTGCTTAGCGCTCGCCCACCAGTGGGGTCAAAAAGCGTTGGCGGCGGTCCTCTTCCGGCAGTGGCTGGGCTAGCAGGTGCACCAGCTTGGTCAGTGCTGCTTCCGGCGTCATGTCCGCCCCGCTGAGTACGCCGGCCTCGCTTAAACCCGACCCCGCCGCGTAGGTGCCAAAGCGCACGCTGCCCTGGGGGCACACGCTGGTGGCAGCGATTAGCTTGCCCTCGCCGCAGGCCTTTGCCAGCACCTCCAAAAGCGCCGGTTCGCCGGGCAAGTTGCCGGCTCCCCAAAGTTGCAAAAGAGCGCCCTTGACGCGCGTATCGCCCAAAAGTGCTTCCAACTGCCAGGCGCTAATACCCGGCCACAGTGCCAGGCGGATCACTTCCCCCTGGGCCTGGCCTGCATAGCCTGGCAGTTCGAAGCGGGGCGCGCCGCGCTGGGTCGCACCGAGACCGCGCCCCGGGTAGACGATGAAATCGCTGTCCACGCGCTCGCCCAGAAGCGGGTAGCACGGGCTCACAAAGGCACCCGGCGCCTCGCTGTGCTGCTTGACGGCGCGCACCCCCCGCAAAAGCTTACCAGCGAAGTAGATCGCGACCTCTTTGAGCGTATCGCTTGCCCCAAAGCGCAGCGCGCCGTAAAGGTTGTCCAACGCGTCGCTGCCTGGCGCTTCGAGGGGCTGCATGGCACCGGTAAGCACCACCGGCCGGTCAAGTCCCTGTAGCTGGTAGGCAAGGCTTGCCGCGCTGAAGCTTAGCGTATCGGTGCCGTGCAGCACCACGAATCCTTTGTAAGTGCCGAAGCGCTCGCTGATCAGCGTCGCCAGCTGCTGCCAAGTGAGCGGGGTGGCCGCGCTCGAGTCGATCAAAGTGGCCAGGCTTAGCACGTCGAAGGGCGGCAGCGCGCTCTGCTTTGAAACCGGAAGGGTCTCGAAGGCGCGGTGCATACGCTGCTCGAAGGCCCCGCCCGGGGCGAGACCTTCGGCGCCGCGCTCCATGCCGATGGTGCCGCCGGTATAAATGACCAGCAGCCGCTCGCCGAGCTCGGCGCTGTTACGCAGTTGCGGGGCCGCATTCATAAAAACTCCTTACGCTCGCCGGTCGCGTTGCTTTATAACGCAAAGCGTACCGGTCTGGTCGTCCAGCTGTTGGTTACGCCCCGCCAAAAAAGCGAACACGTAGCAAAGGCCGATCAGGGCCAAAAGCAGCCAGGCGATATGGTCGATACGCGCGCCCACCTGGAGCAACAGACCGACACCGAAAGGCCCAAGCGCTGCGATCGTATAGCCGCCGCCCTGAACGAGCCCGGAGAGCTTACCGGCAAGGCCGGCGTTGGCGGTTCGCAGCACCAGAAGACTCAGCGCCAGGCTGAAACAGCCGCCCTGACCCACGCCCAATAACGCAGCACCTGGCCACTGCCAGCTAAGCGGGGCGACCATTAGCATGAAAAGCCCCAGTGCGGTAAACGTGAGCATGGCAAAAAGCGCTGGCCGCTGGTCGCGGCCCAGGCGAGCAAGCCAGGGAGCGCTTAGCGCCGAGCCCAGCTGGCAGATGATCGAGACCGCCATGGTCAACCCGGCCTCGCTTTCGCTATAGCCACGATAGACCAAAAGCGTAGGCAGCCAGCCAAACACGATGTAGGCCATGGAAGACTGAATGCCCATGTAAAGCATTACCTGCCAGGTCAGGGGCTGGCGCAAAAGCGCCTTGAGGGATGTTTCCGAAACACTCGGAGTCACCCGCGCAGTCGGCCTGGGGGCAAGCGTTGACCACAGTAAAAGCGTGATGAGCGCTACACCGCCCCAGCTCACCAGGCTTAACTGCCAGCTTCCCAGCAGGTTGGCCAGCGGCACGGAAAGCCCCGCCCCGAGCGCCCCGCCAAAGCAAAGGGCCATGGTGTAGAGCCCGGTCAAAAGGTCAGCACTTTGAGGGAGTTCGCGCTTGACCAGTCCAGGCAGTAGGGTGCCTGCCAGACCAATGGCGGCCCCCGCCATCGCCGTGCCGATGAACAGGGCGCCGGGCAGCGGCCAGGGGCGGATCAAAAGGGCGGTGGTGAGCAGTAAAAGGGCGGCGCTGAGCGCGCGCTCGCTGCCGATTCGCCGCGCAATGAGCGGAGCAAGCGGGGCCGCCAAGCCCAGAAAGAGCACTGGCAGCGTGGTCAAAATACCCGCCGCTGCCGGCGTCAAGCCGGCGCTTTCCTGAAGGCGAGTCAAAAGCGGCGCCACCGATGAAAGCGCGGGGCGTAAGTTCAGCCCCACGACAAACATCAGCAGTATGAAGCTTAGCGTGCGGCGGTTAGCCATGACGGCTACTTGAGGTGTGCACGTAGATCGCCGCGGGCGGTGTCCATTAGGGTGATGAAGTGGTAATCACCCGGTGCTTCGAGGCAGTCGACGCGGGCGTCGGTACGCATGCCCCGGTTCATGTCGAGCCTTTCGAAAATCTCGAGGGTGACCTTGCGCGCCGGCTTGTCGCCCGGGGTGATGATCCCGTCTTCGAGGGTGAAGGACTCCAGCAGCGTGGCGCGAACGCGGGTGCTGTTCTCTTCGCTGAGCACGCGGCGAATAAACAGCCAGCCTTCGCACACCAGCGCCGATTCTTCGTCGCTTTCGCGCAGAAACAGCGTGCGGTAGCAAGCGCCTTCGGTGGACGCCTTGTCCGCCATACTGCGATAGGCCTCTACGACCTGTTTGGAGGTTACCTTTGCATCTTCAAGGCGCTGAACCACGCCTTGATGCTCCCGGCTCAGCTGCTCCTGGCGTTGAAAAACCAGCCACTGCCGATAGTCATTGATAAGTTGAGACGACGCCATAATCACTCCCTGAACGTGTGGGCCTGGGCCAAAAAATCATAACCTTCGCACATTGCGCTTTTCGGCGCTAGCGGCGCCCGCCCCGACGCGAGGTGTTACCCGAGTTGCCGCCTTGCTCCTGGCGCCGGCCGGTGGGCTTGCGCTGACCGCGGCGGCCGTTTTCGATCGGCTGGGGCTTGGCGTTGGGGTCGGGTTCGAAGCCGGGCTCGATCTTTTTAGGCAGCGTCTGCTTGATCAGTCGCTCGATGCCGGTCAAAAGTGCATGCTCGTCGACGCATACCAACGATACCGCTTCGCCGTTGCTGCCCGCCCGGCCGGTACGGCCAATGCGGTGAACGTAGTCTTCGGAAACGTTAGGCAAATCGAAGTTGACCACGAAGGGCAGCTCGTCGATATCAAGCCCCCGGGCGGCGATGTCGGTGGCGACCAGTACCTGAAGATCGCCGCTTTTGAACGCGCCCAGCGCTCGGGTGCGCGCGCCCTGGCTTTTGTTGCCGTGGATCGCCATGGCCGGAATGTCTTGCTTGGAAAGCTGTTCGGCCAGGCGGTTGGCGCCGTGTTTGGTGCGCGTGAAGACCAGTACCTGAAACCAGCTGTGCTGGGTGATCAAATGCGCCAGTAGCTCGCGCTTTTTATCGCGATCCACCTGGTAGATGGTCTGAATGATCTTTTCCGCGGTAGTGTTGCGCGGCGCGACTTCGACCAGCGCCGGGTTATCCAGTAACTGGTTGGCCAGCGTCTGGATCTCATTGGAGAAGGTGGCCGAGAAGAGCAGGTTCTGTCGCTTGTTCGGCAACAGCTTCAGGATGCGCTTGATATCGTGAATGAAGCCCATGTCGAGCATGCGGTCGGCTTCGTCGAGCACCAGAATCTCGACCTGGGACAGGTCCACGTGGCCCTGCTGCTGTAAGTCCATCAGCCTGCCGGGCGTGGCGATCAGCACGTCGAGGCCTTCTCTTAGCGCTTGTACCTGGGGATTCTGGCCGACACCGCCGAAAATGATGTGCGATTTCAGCGACAGATACTTGCCGTAATCGGAGACGCTCTCGCCGACCTGGGCGGCCAGCTCGCGGGTGGGGGTGAGCACCAGCGCACGTACCTGGCGCTTACCCGGGCGCTTGCCGGTGTTCAGCCGCTGCAGCATGGGCAGGGTGAAGCCTGCTGTCTTGCCCGTTCCCGTCTGGGCGCTTGCCAGCAGATCGCGCCCGGCCAGCACCAGGGGAATGGCTTTTAGCTGGATGGGGGTCGGCTGGGTATAGCCCTGGGTGCTAATGGCGCGTAGTAAGTCGTCCTGCAGACCAAGTTCCGTAAAGCTCATGCGTTCTCCGCCATTGCACGGCAAGAGCGCGTGTGCGCTGTTACCAGGCTAGGGTTCTAAATTGGTTAAAAACACGCGGGTAAGCCCCGCGCGGCAGCGAAGTTTGCCAGATAGCGCGCTTGGCTGCGAGGGGCTTTTGAGAATGTCGCGATTTAGCGGGGGGCTCGAAACCCTGTGCGCCGGTCGAAAATCCCGGCGCGCCAAGGGTGTTGGCCGTTGGGAGAGTTAGAAGTAGCCGCCGGTGCGAAGCTCTTGAGCGATGCCGATGGCGGCCTCGTCGAGGCTTTGGCCAAGGGCGCGTACCAGTGCCGGGTAGCCGTCCTGCATGAGCTCGGTCTCGGCGGAGAAACTCTCCATGGCTAAAAGCTGATTGCCCGCACCGCGCAGTTGCCATTGGCCGCTGACCACCGCGTTGCCATCAAAACGTCCCTGGAACTGGTCCACCTCCAGCGACAGCGTGACGCCGGTGGCCTGGCCGCCCTCGGCGCGCACCACCTGCACCAGCGGAAGTTCCTGGGAGAGGCGCCCGCGCAGCGCTCGCTCGATCTGGCGGCCCAATTCTTCCGCCCATTGGTGTTCGCGAGCCGCGTTCAAGGTGATGTCATCGAGCTGCATGACGATGCCGTCGACATCGAGATAGTGGGCCAGTCGCGGCGTGCGTACCTGCAGCGTGTGCTCGGTGGGCGTGGCGGGGCTCGTGACCTGGGCGGTCGGCAGCATGTAGCGTGCTGGCGGCGACACGCTCGAGGCGCAGCCGCTCAACAGCAACCCAAGACCCAGCAGCGCGACCATTTTTAGTGTTCCATAACGCATGGCGTCATCCTATTATCGAGGGGCCCGTGGAATCGGGTCCTGCGTGTCCAGGTTGTCGAAAAGCAGCGCCCGGGGATTTTCGTTGAGCGTGCGCGTCAGCGGCTGTAAATCCCGCATCAGGCGGTTGAGCTGTTCGATGGCCGAATTGAGATCCTGATAGGCCGGTGAAGAGGGCGATAGACCTTCAAGGGTCGCGCGAAGCTCTTCGAGGGTGGCGTTCACGTTGCCGCCGAGTGCCTGGGTGTCCGGATCGCTCAGGATGGCGTTGAGCGAGGCGCTGACCTCGCGGACCTCATTGAGCACGCTTTCCGACGCCTGCAGGTTGCGATCGAGCCCGGCCAGCAGCGGCTCGACCTCGAGTGCGTTGAGTTTGTCCAATAGACTGGTGACCTGGCCCTGGATTTGTGCAAAGCCGCCCGCCACGGTGGGAAAGACCTTGCGTTCGGAGAACATCTCCAGGGCGTAATCACCGGCCAGGTCGCGCTGGAAGTTAAGATCGACGAAGAGCGCACCGGTCAAGAGGTTGCCGTTTTTGAGCGAGGCGCGCAGCCCCAGGTCGAACATGCGGTTAAAACGCGTTTCCCACTCCTCCAGGTCGATATCGTCGCTTTCGATTCCCAAACGCTGTGGCTCGATGCGAATCAGCACCGGGATGGCAAACTGCGAGCGCGCGTTGGGCTGGGGGGCGGTAAAGTTCCAGGGCACCGCGGCTACGCTTCCCATGCGCACGCCGCGAAACTCGACCGGCGCGCCGCGGGAGAGCCCGCGCACGGTGTCGTCAACCAGCAGTACGTACTCAAGATAGCGGTTGAACGTGCCTTCGCGGGCGTCGTCTTCATCGCTGTAAAGCGTAAAGCGGGCGTTATTGCTCACCGGCTTGCCCATGGGGACGTCTTCGGGAACGCCAAAGGTGACGCCGCCGCCCAGAAGCGCCTCGATCGACTCGACGTTGACCCGCACGCCGTTGGAGTCGAGGCGAAAATCGATCCCGCTGGCGGTCCAAAAGCGCGTGCTTTCGGTCACCAGTTGGGCGTAGGGCTCTTCGATGAAGACCTGGTGCTGCATGGTGCGTGACTCCGGGTCGAAGTTGTTGTCTTCGACCCGGCCAACGGTATAGCCCTGATACGACACCGGGTCGCCGACGCGCAGCGAATTGCCCAGCTGGCTGACCAGGCTGATCTGAAGTCCCGCTTGACCGGCCACGGCCACCGGCGGCACATCGCTTAGCTCGAACTCCCGGTGGGGCTCATCGGAGCGGCCGGGTTGAAGCTGGATGTAGGCGCCGGACAGTACCGTGCCCAGCCCGCTGATACCTTCGCGGCCGATACGCGGTTTGACCACCCAAAAGCGGCTATCCTCGCGCAGCATGGCCTCGGCTTCGGGCTGAATGCGCGCGGTCATGACCGCGTGGGAGAGATCGTCCGAAAGCCGTACGCTCTGAACCAGGCCAATTTCCACGTTGCGGCTACGGATCAGGGTATTGCCGGCTTCGATCCCTTCGGCGTTGTTGGCGGTCAGCGTAATCAGCGTCCCCCGGCTGGTATAGTTGTCGTACACCAGCCAAAGCCCGATCACCAGCGCCACGATAGGCACGATCCATATCGGCGACAGACGCGTTTGGCGCGACGCCCTGGCCCGGTTCGGGTCATTCTCCTCCGGCGCTGGCGCTTCGTCGTTCGGGGGTAAATCGTCAGCCATCCACTGATTCCTTGGTCGCAATGTTTAACCGGGTCACGCGCTTGAAACGTGCAGCGCGTGGGGGAGAGGTGTCCCATAAAAGGCGCGGGTCGAAGGTCATCGCCGCCAACATGGTCAGGACCACTACCGCGCCAAAGGCAAGTGCTGCCGGGCCCGGTGTGATCGACATCAATGAGCCGGCGCGAATTAGCGCCACCAAAATGGCAACGACGAAGACGTCGACCATCGACCAGCGTCCGATGAACTCCGTCAGCCGATAAAGCCGGGTGCGGCTCTGGGCGTGGAATTCGCTACTGCGCCGAACGACCAGGCATAGCCAGGCCAGCGCGAAAAGCTTGCCTACCGGTACGATGACACTGGCAATGAAAATAACGGCTGCCACCGGCCAGGACCCCATCTGAATGAGCTGCACCACACCGCCTATAATCGTCGAAGGCGAGCTGCTGCCCAGGCTCGTGGTGGTCATAATAGGGTAAAGGTTGGCTGGAATATACATGACGGTGGCGGCGAACAGCAGCGCCCAGGTGCGCTGCAGGCTGTGCGGTACGCGCTTGTGCAGCTTTTCATGGCAGCGCAGGCAACGTGCCTTGCCCTTTGCCGGCATACGGTTGACCAGCCCACAGGTGGGGCAGCCGGTCACGCCCTGAGCGGCGGCAGTGGTGCCGGTCTGGGTGCCCTCCGGTGCCAGCGGCTCGCCTTCGAGTGAAAACCACATCCAGTCGGCGTCCAGCGACTGGCTGGTTTTTAGCAGTAAAAGGGCGAAGATGCAGAACGCCCAGAAAGAGATCCCCAACTGGATTTGAGCAAGCCCGGCGACCTTGATCAGACTCACCAAGGCGCCAATGATGAAAACGTCTGCCATCATCCAGGGCACGAAGTGGGCAAGCGAGCGGGCAATATCGCGACTAAAGGGCATGTGGCGCCCGCGCAACAGGCCGTATTGTAGCCAAATCACGCCGAACAAATAGAGCGCGGGGAGTACCACGATGGTCATGATCACCGCGATGGCAACGACCGGCTGGTGAAATGCGATCAGCGTGGTGGCCGTTTGGGAAAGCTCGATGCGGTTGCTCACGCCGCTGACGTTGAAGCTGACAAAGGGGAACGATACCGCGATGATCAACGCGATCAATGACGCCACGGCCAGTGCCATGCTGCGCTGGGCGGGGTAGCGGTGACGCTTGACTAAAACATGGGAGCAGCGTGGGCAGGTGGCTTTTTCGCCGGAGCCCAGCGGCGGTAAAGCGCTCACCCAGTCGCACTCATGGCAGGCGCGCAGGCGCCGCCGTCTTGGCGTTTCCGGCGGCTGGGTGTCGACCAGCGGCGGAGAAAGCGGGAGATAGGGGCGTGCCTTGAACCGGGAGTAGCGCAATTCAATAGTCTCAATGTTGCCTGGTGATCGATTAATACGTTGGGCGGGCAGGGCTGTCAAACGCTTGCGGGCGTATTTGAATCAACGGCGTGCTTGACCCGGCCACTGCCTTGGACAACGATGCAGGCGCGTTCGCCTTTTCTAGCCTACCCATTTTAAGGAACTGCCATGTTGCTTGCCTGTTTAGCGGTCGTGATCGGATTGGTGCTGCTTATATGGAGCGCCGAAAAATTCATCGATGGCGCCGCCGCGACTTCCCGCTGGCTGGGGCTCTCTCCGCTCTTGATCGGTATGCTGGTGATCGGCTTTGGGACGTCGGCTCCGGAGATGATGGTCTCGGTGTTGGCGGCATTGCAGGGTAACCCGGGCCTGGCGGTGGGTAACGCTTACGGCTCGAACATTGCCAATATGGGGCTGGTGCTGGGTTTCGTTGCGTTAATGGCGCCGTTGGCGGTGCATTCGAGCGTCATTCGTAAAGAGATGCCGCTGCTGGTGGGGGTCATGCTGTTGACCGGCTATATGTTGTTCGACGGCTGGGTGACGCGTATCGAGGCGGTCATTTTGCTGGTGGCGTTGACGCTATTTATCGGGATAAGTATCTGGCGCTCGCGCGCCAAACACGAGGACCCCCTCGAGACGGAAGTGGCCGAGACGCTGGATCAAAAGCCCATGTCCAAAGGCAAGTCGATCGCCTGGACGCTGATCGGGCTGGTACTGTTGATTGCCAGCTCGCGCATGTTGGTATGGGGCGCGGTCGAAATAGCGGGCGCGTTCGGCGTGAGCGATTTGATCATTGGCTTGACGGTGGTGGCAGTGGGTACTTCGTTACCCGAGCTTGCCTCGAGCATCAGTGCATTACGGCGCAACGAGCACGATATGGTGCTGGGCAACGTGGTGGGCTCTAATCTGTTCAACAGCCTGGCGGTGGTGGGGCTTGCTGGTGTGATCGCCCCGATCGAGGCCGGTCGCGAGGTGCTGGTGCGCGATTGGAGCGTAATGAGCTGCATGACGCTCTTAATGGTACTTTTCGCGTTCTCCTGGCGCGGCAGACCCCGGCGTATCAATCGTTTAGAGGGCGGCGTGCTACTCGCCTCCTTTTTGGGCTACACCGGATATATGGTCAGTATCGTGGTAATGAGCTGACCAATATCAGCGTAAATTGATGTGTGTCATTGTGACACGCAATAACGCATAGAGAACGGTGCCAGGTGGGCGTTAAGCCAGTAAGATAGGCCCATGAGTAAAGATTAGCCAGGTCTTGATAAAAACAAACGCCCCCGGGCACGATCAGGCTTTTATTACCCATGGGCGTCATACTATTCCCCGGTTTCAGGAGAGTGTCATGGAACTCGACCCCTTAATGCTGTCGCGACTACAGTTCGCGTTCATTGTGTGTTTTCACACTATCTTCCCCGTCTTCACGATAGGGTTAGCGTCCTACATTGCACTACTGCACGGCCTGTTCTTCAAAACTGAGAATCCCGCCTGGGACCGCTTGGCACTTTTCTGGACGAAAGTGTTCGCGGTGGTGTTTGCCATGGGCGTGGTGTCGGGCATCGTCATGTCCTTCCAGTTCGGTACCAACTGGAGCAACTTCTCGTTTGCCGCGTCCAACTTCATTGGACCGATGCTAAGCTACGAAGTGGTTACTGCCTTCTTTCTCGAAGCAGCCTTTTTGGGCGTTTTGCTTTTTGGACGCGGCAAGGTGCCGGAAGGCGTCCATCTGTTCTCGGCGGCCATGGTGGCGTTGGGCACCTTCATCTCTGCGTTCTGGATCCTTTCTGCCAATAGCTGGATGCAAACACCAGCCGGGGTCGAGTTGATCGACAACCGCTTCTACGTCACGTCCTGGACCGAAGCGATTTTCAATCCCTCTTTCCCGTACCGCTTCTTCCATATGGCCATGGCGTCCTTCATTACGGGTGGTTTCGTGGTAGCGGGCATCAGTGCCTGGTTTTTGCTACGCGGCCGCGACGTGCCGGCCAATCGTCGGGCGCTCTCCATGTGCCTTTGGATGCTGCTCTTCCTGACCCCTGCTCAGGCAGTGATTGGCGATTACCACGGTCTCAATACGCTTGAGTACCAGCCCACTAAAGTGGCCGCCATGGAAGGACACTGGGAAACCACCTCTAACGTGCCGCTTTTATTGTTCGCCCTGCCGGATCAGGACGCTCAAGAGAACCGCTTCGCGCTGGGGATCCCTAATCTAGCGAGCATCATCCTGACCCACTCCATCGATGGTGAGATTCCGGGTATCAGCGAAGTGCCGCCGGAAGAGCAGCCGCCGGTGGCGCTGGTGTTCTGGTCGTTTCGTGTGATGGTGGCAATCGGCCTTTTGATGATCGCTGTAGCGTTTGCGGGATTGCTGCTACGCCGTGGTGGCCGTGTATATGAAAACAAAGCGTTTCTTAAAACGCTGGTGAGTATGATTTCACTGCCGTTCATTGCCGTGTTGGCCGGGTGGATCGTTACCGAATCCGGCCGGGCACCGTGGCTGGTCTACGGCATGATGACCCAAGCCCAGGGCTTGACGCCGTCGCTGACTGGCTGGATGGCCCTCGCTACGCTGATTGGCTACGTGCTGGTGTACGCGGTGGTGTTTTACGCCGGCCTTTACTACCTCACTCGCGTGGTGCGTAACGGTATGCTGCCCAACGCGGCTCAGGCCGAGGTCGACCCCGACGCCAACCGTCCCAAGCGTCCGCTTTCCGCCGCACACACTCCGTTTGACGACGACGTCGAGCCGGTAAGGAGCTAGTCATGGAAATGTTCGATTTATCTATCATCTGGGCCGGCATTATTGGTTTCGGCGTGATCATGTACGTACTGATGGATGGTTTCGATCTCGGGGTGGGTATTCTCTTTCCCTTCGCCCCGGATGAAGATTCCCGTGACGTGATGATGAATTCGGTCGCCCCGGTATGGGACGGCAACGAAACCTGGCTCGTGCTGGGTGGGGCCGGGCTTCTCGGCGCCTTCCCGCTGGTCTACTCGGTCTTTTTGCCCGCGCTCTATATTGGCGTATTCCTGCTGTTGGCCGGGCTGATCTTTCGCGGTATCGCCTTTGAGTTTCGCTTCAAATCGCGGCGTAATCGCAGTTGGTGGAATTGGTCGTTCGCCGGCGGGTCGATGCTCGCCTCGTTTGCCCAGGGGGCCGTCGTGGGTGCCTACATTCAGGGCTTCCCGGTAGAAGACTTCGTCTATGTCGGTGGTGCGTTCGACTGGTTGACGCCGTTCTCCGTGCTGACCGGGCTTGGCCTGATGGCCGGCTACGCGCTGCTGGGGTCGACCTGGATGATTATGAAAACCGAAGGCTATATCCAGGCATGGGCGTATAAAATCACCCCGATGCTGCTCGTTGCTGTGCTGGCCGTGTTCGCGATCATCAGCGTCTGGACCCCGTTTATCGATAACATGGTGTGGGAGCGCTGGTTCGGCTCCTTACGCTTTATCTGGATCTTCCCGGTGCTGGCACTGCTGTGTGCGTTCGCCGTCTTCAGAAGCGTTCAGAACAAGAGCGAAGGGGTGCCGTTCGTCGCCACCGTCGGTATCTACATCTTTACCTATCTGGGCCTGATCTTTAGCAAGTGGCCGATCATCGTGCCGCCCAACTATACGCTTTGGGA
This sequence comes from Vreelandella mediterranea, assembly GCF_970647075.1. Classification (NCBI taxonomy): domain Bacteria; kingdom Pseudomonadati; phylum Pseudomonadota; class Gammaproteobacteria; order Oceanospirillales; family Halomonadaceae; genus Vreelandella; species Vreelandella mediterranea. Next base: position 1,547,136 of record NZ_OZ310198.1, read on the forward strand.
CGCCGCCTCGGCGCCGGAATCTCAGCTGTTCCTGCTCATCGGTGTGCTCTTCGTGATCCCCGTCGTGCTGGCCTATACCGCTTGGACCTACTGGGTGTTCCGCGGCAAGGTACGCGTTGGTGAGGGGTACCACTAAGCCTATGAGGGGTAATAACCAAAACCCTGAGCTGGTAACGCCGCGCCACTTTCTTAAAACGCTGGCCCAACAAGAACGAAAAAGGCTAGCGGGCGCGGCGGCCTGCGGGGTGTTGGCCGGGACCAGTACCGCCATCTTGCTGGTGGGGCTGGCCTGGCTCGTCGATCAAATCCTTTTGCAGAATCGGCCACTGGCCTCGCTTGGCGAGGCCTTTTTAGCGCTTATGGGCCTGGTCGTACTGCGCGCACTTTTTCAATGGGGTCAGGAAGTATTGGGGCTCGAGGCAAGCCTTCGGATTCGCCAGCGGGTTAGAAAAGAGCTGATGGCGAAGCTTTCAAGCCTCGGTCCCTTGTGGCTGACCCGTCACCAAAGCGGGGCGCTTGCCACCCAGGTGGTCGAGCACGTCGACGCGCTGGAAGGCTACTTTGCCCGCTTTCATCCCCAACTTCGTATCGTGCTGCTGGTGCCGCTGATTATCGCCTGCATCGTTGGCGCGCTCGATTACCTGGTCGTCATTTTCCTGTTGCTTTCCGCGCCGCTCATCCCGGTTTTCATGGCGCTGGTGGGTATGAGTGCGGAACGCTTGAACCGCGAGCAGTTCGGCGCGGTCTCGAGGCTCTCGGCCCACTTCGTGGACCGGGTAAGGGGCATGAGTACACTGCAGCTTTTTGGGCGCACAGCGAAAGCGCGTCGCGACGTGTGGTATGCCACCGACGAGTACCGTCGTTTGAGCATGAAAACGCTGCGTCTTGCGTTTCTCTCTTCGGCGGTACTCGAGTTCTTTGCTTCTGTGGCGATTGCGGTGGTGGCCATGTACGTCGGCTTTGGCCTGCTTGGTTACATCGATTACGGCCCGGCGACCTCGTTAACGCTTTTCTCCGGGCTTGGGGTGTTGCTGCTGGCGCCGGAGTTTTTCCAACCGCTGCGCACGCTTTCTCAACACTACCACGACCGCGCGGCGGCGCTGGGCGCGGCGGAAAGCCTCGTGTTTATCCTAAACGAGCCCGACTGGCTGGCAGTGCCCGGCAATACCCCACAAAGCCCCCAGGCGCTTTGCGAACTCGATGATGTCAGCGTGGGTTACGGCCAGAGCGAGCCCATTCTGAGTCAGGTGTCGCTGGTGCTTGCCCCGGGGGATGTCGTTGCTCTAACCGGAGCCTCGGGCAGCGGCAAGTCATCGCTTTTAGCGCTTTTAGCGGGCTTCATGCCCCCCCGTGAAGGCGAGCTTCGCTGCGCGCAGGCGCTAACGGTTGCCTGGCTGGATCAAAGCCCCTGTTTGCTTCAGGGAAGCCTTGCGGAGAACCTGAGGCTGGCCAATCCAAGCGCAACCGAAAACGATCTGTTCGATGCGCTGACGCGCGCAGGGCTCAAGGAGCTTCTGGCTGCGCTTCCCGAGGGGCTCGATACCCCGCTTGGCGAGCGCGGTGTAGGGCTCTCCGGCGGCCAGGCCCAGCGGCTGGTCTTGGCGCGTGTCTATTTGAGCCCGGCGCCGCTGGTGCTGCTCGATGAGCCGACCGCCAATTTGGATAACGCGACCGAGGCGCTGGTGATTGAAGCGCTTCATGCGTGGGCGAAAGCGGGGCGCACGCTGGTCATCGCCACCCATCACCAGCAGGTCATGTCGATCGCAACCCGCCATTTTCACTGTGAAAGCGCCCATGTGCGGGAGGTAGCTTTATGAAAGACCTTTACCAGGCGTTCCGCCCTTGGCTTTTTTTGCTGACGCGCCGCCGCCGGCCCTTTTTCATGGGCGCGCTGCTGCTGCTGGTGACGCTGCTGGCTGGGCTGGCGCTTTTAGGGCTTTCGGGCTGGTTCATCACCGCCTGCGCGCTGGCCGGTCTTGCGCTGGCAGCGGGGCTGCCAACGACGCTCGATATCTACGTTCCCGGGGGCGGGATCCGTTTTTTTGCACTGCTACGCACCGTCGCCCGATATGTCGAGCGGCTTTATAACCATAATACGGTGTTGACCCTTTTGGCCGATCTGCGCCACAAGGTATTTGGCTATCTCACTCATATGGATGCCGCCACCCTGGGCCGCCGCCGAGCGAGCGATTGGCTCACCCGCCTCACCGCAGATATCGACACCCTGGATAATTTCTATCTGCGTCTTTTGATCCCGCCCTTCGTGGCGCTTGCGGCGATTATCGTCGTGTCGCTATTTACGGCTCTTTGGCTGCCTGGGCTTGCGGTCGTCGTTGGGCTGACGCTCGGCGCGCTCTGGGTTGTGCTCACCCTGGGCTTTGCCTGGCTGGGGTTTCGTCAAAGCTATCAGCAGGTACGCGATCAGGGGGCGCTGCGCAACCTGGTGCTCGATCAAATCCAGGCGCGCGCGGAGCTTACAAGCTATCAAACCAATGATTGGCACCAGCAAAAAATCGATGCGCTCGAAGCGCGGGCCGCCACCAATCAGCGGCTTTTAGCACTAAAGGCGGCGTCGGGTAATGCGCTGATCCTTCTGGTCACGGGGGCGCTTTTAGTCGGCGTGATGTGGTTTGTAAGTCAGCCGGGTATTCAGCAAGCGGTCAGCGCGCCTATCGCGGTGATGATACTGCTGCTCGTTTTGGGCAGTAACGAGATATTCACTGCGTTGCCTTCCTCCTTCATCAAGCTGGGGGCAAGCTATGCAAGTGTCCAGCGTTTGAATCAGCTAACGCCTTCTCAGACCGAGAACGCGGAGCGTGCCTCACCTGTACTACCCGGCGACCAAGCGGGCTACGCGATCGCCCTCGAGCAGGTAAGCTACTGCTACCCGGGCATGCTGGAGCCGGCCCTGGAAGGCGTATCCTTTGATGTTCCTGCCGGCGCGCGCATCGCGATTACCGGCGTGTCCGGCGCGGGTAAGTCGACGCTTGCTCATCTGCTTCTCGGGCGTATCGCCCCGAGCAAAGGCAGCGTGAGCGTTGCTGGCCAGCCCGCCAACGCACTGGCATCGGATGAGCGCGCTCAGCACTTTGCGTTTCTTTCCCAGCAGGTCGACCTTTTTGACGCCACCCTTGCCGATAATCTGCGCCTGGCCGATGAGTCCGCCGATGACCAGGCGCTTTGGCAGGTGTTGGAGCGTGTTGGTCTGGATGACTGGGCGCGTAGCCAGCCCAATGGGTTACAAACGCCGGTAGGCGAGAAGGGGCGTCAACTTTCGGGTGGCCAGGCACGCCGGGTGGCACTGGCAAGGCTTTTTCTTCGCGACCCGCAAGTGGTGCTGTTGGACGAGCCGTTTGCCGGTGTCGACAGCGAGACTGCCCGCCATCTTGCTGACTCCCTCGACCAGTGGCTTACTGGGCGAACGGCCATCTACTTTATTCACCAGGTCGATGATGTATCGCTGTTACCCGGGCTCACGTATAGTTATTCGCTTCGCCACGGCCAGCTCATAAGTGGCCAGCGCATGGCGACGTGTTAGCAATAGGGGAATGTAATGCAAGAGTTTTTACGCCAACTGCCCAAGACAGAGCTCCACTTACATATCGAGGGCTCTATCGAGCCGGAGCTGATGTTCGCGCTTGCCAAGCGCAACGGCATCGCGCTCGATTACGCCACTATCGATGATGTCAAAGCAGCGTATCGGTTCGAAAATCTGCAGGGGTTTTTGGATCTCTATTACCAGGGCATGAACGTACTGCGCACCCAGCAGGACTTTTATGATCTAGCGCTCGACTACTTCAAGCGTGCCCGGGGTGAAGGTGTCGTGCATATCGATATGCACTTCGACCCCCAGGCGCACCTGAGCCGGGGCGTAACCCTCGATGTCGTTATGGGCGGGCTGCTTCAGGCCAAACAGGAAGCCGAGGCGTCGCTGGATCTTTCCGTCGGGATGATCATGGCGTTTCTTCGCGACCGTTCGGCCGACGAAGCGTTGGACGTGTTTGAGAAGGCCGCCCCTTACTGGAAAGAGCTCGACGCCGTTGGACTCGACAGCGCGGAGTACGACAACCCGCCTGGTCAGTTCAAAGCGGTTTTTGATCGCGCCCGAGAAGAGGGCATCCGCTGCGTTGCCCACGCGGGGGAGGAGGGCCCAGCGGAATACATTCGTCAGGCACTCGATGAGCTCAAGATCGTTCGCGTAGACCACGGTGTTCGCTGCCTGGAAGACAGTGAGCTGGTCGAGCGCCTTCGCCGTGAGCAAACAGTGCTGACGGTTTGTCCGCTCTCCAACGTGAGCTTGAAGGTGGTCGATCAGCTTCATCAGCATCCGCTGCCTAAACTGCTCGAAGAGGGCTTGAAGGTAACGATCAGCTCGGACGACCCGGCCTATTTTGGTGGTGGCCTGCTTGCCAACCATATGGCCTGTCTGGACGCGTTTGGCTGGAGCAAGGCAACGTTTCATCAGCTAAACCGTAACGCCCTCGAAGAAGCCTTCATGAACGAGGAGCGCCGGCAAGTGTTACTCGCACGTCTGGATCAGGCAATTAATTGAGAAAAGCACACGCCAAAGGGTTGACGTATAACCATAAGTGAGTAGAATACGCACCACATCGAACGGGCAGCGCCCTTCGGTAGCTCTTTAACAATTTGATCAGGTAATTCATGTGGGCGTTTGCCGATGAGGGTGACAAGTCACCTTATATCAAGGCAAGCGCACAAGAAGAGTTTTCGAATTCTTCAAATTCGTTTGAACCTTGAGCCAGGATTGATTCGCCTCTGTTGCTTTCGAGCGACAGGCAAGAATCACAATGATTTTAAACTGAAGAGTTTGATCATGGCTCAGATTGAACGCTGGCGGCAGGCTTAACACATGCAAGTCGAGCGGTAACAGGTCCAGCTTGCTGGACGCTGACGAGCGGCGGACGGGTGAGTAATGCATAGGAATCTACCCGGTAGTGGGGGATAACCTGGGGAAACCCAGGCTAATACCGCATACGTCCTACGGGAGAAAGGGGGCTTTGGCTCCCGCTATCGGATGAGCCTATGTCGGATTAGCTGGTTGGTGAGGTAACGGCTCACCAAGGCAACGATCCGTAGCTGGTCTGAGAGGATGATCAGCCACATCGGGACTGAGACACGGCCCGAACTCCTACGGGAGGCAGCAGTGGGGAATATTGGACAATGGGCGCAAGCCTGATCCAGCCATGCCGCGTGTGTGAAGAAGGCTTTCGGGTTGTAAAGCACTTTCAGCGAGGAAGAACGCCTGGCGGTTAATACCCGCCAGGAAAGACATCACTCGCAGAAGAAGCACCGGCTAACTCCGTGCCAGCAGCCGCGGTAATACGGAGGGTGCAAGCGTTAATCGGAATTACTGGGCGTAAAGCGCGCGTAGGTGGCATGACAAGCCGGTTGTGAAAGCCCCGGGCTCAACCTGGGAATGGCATCCGGAACTGTCACGCTAGAGTGCAGGAGAGGAAGGTGGAATTCCCGGTGTAGCGGTGAAATGCGTAGAGATCGGGAGGAATACCAGTGGCGAAGGCGGCCTTCTGGACTGACACTGACACTGAGGTGCGAAAGCGTGGGTAGCAAACAGGATTAGATACCCTGGTAGTCCACGCCGTAAACGATGTCGACCAGCCGTTGGGTGCCTTGTGCACTTTGTGGCGAAGTTAACGCGATAAGTCGACCGCCTGGGGAGTACGGCCGCAAGGTTAAAACTCAAATGAATTGACGGGGGCCCGCACAAGCGGTGGAGCATGTGGTTTAATTCGATGCAACGCGAAGAACCTTACCTACCCTTGACATCCTGCGAACCCGGGAGAGATCCCGGGGTGTCTTCGGAAACGCAGAGACAGGTGCTGCATGGCTGTCGTCAGCTCGTGTTGTGAAATGTTGGGTTAAGTCCCGTAACGAGCGCAACCCTTGTCCCTATTTGCCAGCACGTAATGGTGGGAACTCTAGGGAGACTGCCGGTGACAAACCGGAGGAAGGTGGGGACGACGTCAAGTCATCATGGCCCTTACGGGTAGGGCTACACACGTGCTACAATGGCCGGTACAAAGGGCTGCGAACTCGCGAGAGTAAGCGAATCCCAGAAAGCCGGTCTCAGTCCGGATCGGAGTCTGCAACTCGACTCCGTGAAGTCGGAATCGCTAGTAATCGTGGATCAGAATGCCACGGTGAATACGTTCCCGGGCCTTGTACACACCGCCCGTCACACCATGGGAGTGGACTGCACCAGAAGTGGTTAGCCTAACTTTGGAGGGCGATCACCACGGTGTGGTTCATGACTGGGGTGAAGTCGTAACAAGGTAGCCGTAGGGGAACCTGCGGCTGGATCACCTCCTTAAACGATGCGTCACTCTCCCGGCAAGCGCTCACAATGAATTACCTGATCAAGTGATAGAGCAAACGGTTGATGCACGATCCCCTCTTGGGTCTGTAGCTCAGTTGGTTAGAGCGCACCCCCTGCCCTTAATGAAAAGGAGGGTGAGGTCGGCTAGCCAGGCACGCTTTTGAGGCGATAGTAACCGGGTCTGTAGCTCAGTTGGTTAGAGCGCACCCCTGATAAGGGTGAGGTCGGCAGTTCGAGTCTGCCCAGACCCACCAAATTTTATCCATCGCTGCGTTATTTCATGACTCGCATGGAAGGCCATGCTTCGCCATGAAATGCCTTGCGCTGAATAAAATTACCCGGTGGGATGGTTTGTGAAAACGATGGGGCCATAGCTCAGCTGGGAGAGCGCCTGCCTTGCACGCAGGAGGTCAGCGGTTCGATCCCGCTTGGCTCCACCATTATCTCCACTACCGTTTGTTTGTTTCGTGACCATTGATAAGTCGCACGTTGTACGTCGCCTTATCACTGTTCATTGAACAGTCGCTCTTTAACAATGTATATCATGCTGACAGTATCGAATGACGATATGAAGACAACAGCCTTAGGGCTTGTGTGTTCGTGGCGTGATCTCGATACGCAATTGTTTTGTGATACGTTTCAAGCGTATCCGGCAATCGTTGTCATTGCGGGATCCAGACTCCTTCGGGTTATAGGGTCAAGCAATGAAGCGCACACGGTGGATGCCTAGGCAGTCAGAGGCGATGAAAGACGTTGTAGCCTGCGATAAGGTTCGGTGAGGTGGCAAACAACCTGTGACCCGGACATCTCTGAATGGGGAAACCCACTGACCACAAGGTCAGTATCGTATCCTGAATACATAGGGATACGAGGCGAACCGGGGGAACTGAAACATCTAAGTACCCCGAGGAAAAGAAATCAACCGAGATTCCCCCAGTAGCGGCGAGCGAACGGGGACCAGCCCTTAAGCATGTGAATGATTAGACGAACGGATTGGGAAGTCCGGCCGTAGCGGGTGATAGCCCCGTAGTCGAAAGTCTGATCATGTGAAATCGAGTAGGTCGGGGCACGAGAAACCCTGATTGAAGACGGGGGGACCATCCTCCAAGGCTAAATACTCCTGACTGACCGATAGTGAACCAGTACCGTGAGGGAAAGGCGAAAAGAACCCCGGCGAGGGGAGTGAAATAGATCCTGAAACCGTGTGCGTACAAGCAGTAGGAGCCCACTTGTTGGGTGACTGCGTACCTTTTGTATAATGGGTCAGCGACTTATATTCAGTGGCGAGCTTAACCGATAGGGGAGGCGTAGCGAAAGCGAGTCTTAACTGGGCGACCAGTCGCTGGATATAGACCCGAAACCGGGCGATCTATCCATGAGCAGGGTGAAGGTTGAGTAACATCAACTGGAGGCCCGAACCAGGATCTGTTGAAAAAGATTTGGATGACTTGTGGATCGGAGTGAAAGGCTAATCAAGCCCGGAGATAGCTGGTTCTCCTCGAAAGCTATTTAGGTAGCGCCTCACGTATCACCACCGGGGGTAGAGCACTGTTTCGGCTAGGGGGCCATCCCGGCTTACCAACCCGAGGCAAACTCCGAATACCGGTGAGTGCAGCGTGGGAGACACACGGCGGGTGCTAACGTCCGTCGTGAAAAGGGCAACAACCCGGACCGTCAGCTAAGGTCCCCAAATCCTGGTTAAGTGGGAAACGATGTGGGAAGGCTCAGACAGCTAGGAGGTTGGCTTAGAAGCAGCCATCCTTTAAAGAAAGCGTAATAGCTCACTAGTCGAGTCGGCCTGCGCGGAAGATGTAACGGGGCTCAAACCAGGTACCGAAGCTACGGGTTCATCCTTAGGGATGAGCGGTAGAGGAGCGTCGTGTAAGCCGATGAAGGTGGATCGAGAGGTCTGCTGGAGGTATCACGAGTGCGAATGCTGACATGAGTAACGATAAGGGGAGTGAAAAACTCCCCCGCCGGAAGACCAAGGTTTTCTGTTCGATGCTAATCAGAGCAGAGTGAGTCGGCCCCTAAGGCGAGGCCGAAAGGCGTAGTCGATGGGAAACGGGTCAATATTCCCGTACCGGATGTCATTGCGATGGGGGGACGAAGAAGGCTAGGTGAGCCAGGCGTTGGTTGTCCTGGTGAAAGCGAGTAGGCCTGGGTCTCAGGTAAATCCGGGACCCTTTAAAGCCGAGACGCGAGACGAACGGATTACGATCCGGAAGTCACTGATGCCACGCTTCCAGGAAAAGCCTCTAAGCTTCAGATGACATGCGACCGTACCCCAAACCGACACAGGTGGTCAGGGTGAGAATCCCAAGGCGCTTGAGAGAACTCGGGTGAAGGAACTAGGCAAAATGGTGCCGTAACTTCGGGAGAAGGCACGCCGGATTAGGGTGAGAGGACTTGCTCCTTCAGCCCGAACCGGTCGAAGATACCAGGTGGCTGCAACTGTTTAGTAAAAACACAGCACTCTGCTAACGCGCAAGCGGACGTATAGGGTGTGACGCCTGCCCGGTGCCGGAAGGTTAAGTGATGGTGTTAGCCCTCTGGGCGAAGCTCTTGATCGAAGCCCCGGTAAACGGCGGCCGTAACTATAACGGTCCTAAGGTAGCGAAATTCCTTGTCGGGTAAGTTCCGACCTGCACGAATGGCGTAATGATGGCCACGCTGTCTCCACCCGAGACTCAGTGAAATTGAAATCGCCGTGAAGATGCGGTGTACCCGCGGCTAGACGGAAAGACCCCGTGAACCTTTACTATAGCTTCACACTGGATACTGATGTTGCCTGTGTAGGATAGCTGGGAGGCTTTGAACTCCGGACGCCAGTTCGGAGGGAGCCAACCTTGAAATACCAGCCTGGCATCATTGGTGTTCTCACTCGGGTCCGTTATCCGGATCGAGGACAGTGTGTGGTGGGTAGTTTGACTGGGGCGGTCTCCTCCCAAAGAGTAACGGAGGAGCACGAAGGTACCCTCAGCACGGTCGGACATCGTGCAATGAGTGCAAGAGCATAAGGGTGCTTGACTGCGAGACAGACACGTCGAGCAGGTGCGAAAGCAGGTTCTAGTGATCCGGTGGTTCTGTATGGAAGGGCCATCGCTCAACGGATAAAAGGTACTCCGGGGATAACAGGCTGATACCGCCCAAGAGTTCACATCGACGGCGGTGTTTGGCACCTCGATGTCGGCTCATCACATCCTGGGGCTGAAGTCGGTCCCAAGGGTATGGCTGTTCGCCATTTAAAGTGGTACGCGAGCTGGGTTTAGAACGTCGTGAGACAGTTCGGTCCCTATCTGCCGTGGGCGTTGGATGTTTGAGAAGGGCTGCTCCTAGTACGAGAGGACCGGAGTGGACGCACCTCTGGTGTTCCGGTTGTCACGCCAGTGGCATTGCCGGGTAGCTATGTGCGGACGGGATAACCGCTGAAAGCATCTAAGCGGGAAGCCCCCTTCAAGATGAGACATCCCCGAGGCCTTGAGCCTCCTGAAGGGCCCAGCGAGACCAGCTGGTTGATAGGCACGGTGTGGACGCGCTGCAAGGCGTTGAGCTAACGTGTACTAATGGCCCGTGAGGCTTGACCCTATAACACCCAAGGGGTCTGGTCCTGCAGTGACAACGACGCTCGAAAGAGCACCGGATACATTGAGACGATCACAAGACAGTCAGCCGATATACATTGAAAGTTACGCCTGACGACCATGGCTTGCGTGAACCACCCGATCCCTTGCCGAACTCGGAAGTGAAACCGCAACGCGCCGATGGTAGTGTGGGGTCTCCCCATGCGAGAGTAGGTTATCGTCAGGCACCTCTTCGAAAAAGCCCCGAGCACTTTGTGTTCGGGGCTTTTTTATGCGTGCAGGAAATGTTCCCGTGCCGCCGCCACCCAGGCGGCGCGGTGCGCCGCATCGCTGGCTGAAGCCTGCTCCTACACTACGTTTTTACCAAGCCTCACGGGCGTGCTGGCAGCGACCGTTCGACCAGGTTTCAAAAATAGCGCGGTCATCACCTAGCATCATCAGCGCGAACAGGCGCTCGCCAAGGGTCGTACATCGCTTTACGCGCCGCGTTAAAAGCGGGGTAGCGGCCGGATCGATCACCACAAAATCTGCTTCCATGGAGGGCTTGAGCTGGCCGATCGCGTGATCGAGCGAAAGCGTTTTAGCGTTACCGTGCGTCAGCCCGTAAAAACCCTGCCAGGCAGTGAGTGGCTGGTCGACAAGCTGGCCTACCTGATAGGCACTTTTCAGTGTCGCAAAGCCGGTCAGGTCCGTACCGGCGCCGATGTCGCTTGCGTAGGTAAATGCCATGCCGGTTTTGTCTGCAGCGTCTCGATCGAAGAGCCCGCTACCCAAAAAAAGATTAGAACTCGGGCAAAAGGCGATGCTGGCACCCTGCGCCGCCAAGCGCTGTCGCATGCTGTCATTAAGATGAACGCCGTGGGCAAAGGTGCTTTTAGGACCGACCAGCCCGGCCTGCTCGTAAACGGCCAAGTAATCCTTGCTACCGGGAAAGAGTTCCGCCACCCATTCGAGCTCGCCGCTGTTTTCAGCCAAATGTGTTTGTAGCCAAAGTGTAGGGTCGTTACGTAACAGTGCGCCGGCCGCATCCATTTGTGCTTGGGTCGAAGTCGGCGCAAAGCGGGGTGTGACACTATAGCCAAGTCGGTCGTGGCCGTGCCAATCGGCGATCAGCCTCTCGGTGTCCGCAACGCCGCGAGCGCCGTCCAGCAGTTGCTGTGGCGCATTGCGATCCATCATCACCTTACCCGCGAGCATACGCAGCCCGCGCTTCTGGCAGGCGCTAAAAAAGGCGTCGACCGAGGGTGGGTGGCTCGAGCCAAATACCTGCGCCGTCGTCGTTCCGGCACGGAGCATCTCATTCAAAAACGCCTGGGAGAGCGACTCGGCGTGCGCGGGGTCTTGAAAGCGGCACTCTTCAGGAAAGGTGTATTCGTTCAACCAGTCCAGCAACTGACGCCCATAAGAGGCCATGATATCGAGCTGCACGTAGTGCACGTGGCTATCGATAAAGCCGGGCATGATGAGCTTGTCGGAATAATCGAGAATGTTCGCCTCGGAGGGTAGGCGAGAGGTTAGCTCGTCAAAACGGCCGACGGCGTGGATATGGCCGCCCTTGAGCCATAAAAGACCGTCCTCGAAATGTTCGACACTGCCGGCAGCTGGTTTATCGCCATGGCCGGGGTTGTCAGCGAAACTTAAAAGTTCGGCGCGAATGAAAGTATCGTTAATCGTCATATCATTTATAGGATGGAGAGTCTTTGAAAAGCGGTTTCAATGTGGTGCTCTCGAGACCGCGTATGGAAGTGGGTTGCTCGCAGTCGGTAAGCCAGAGCAGCTCCGTCACGGCGCTTAGTGCAATTGCGTAAGGCGCCTTGTTGTAAAGTTTGACGCCGTTGAACACACCAATGGGGCTTCTTACCCGTTCGATCTGCGCAGTACTATGCCCTGCACGCTCAAGTCGGCCTTTGAAGCTTGCCCACTTGCTTTCTGAGCCGATCAGGCCGATCGAAGCGACATCTTCTTGCTCGATGAGCGCTTCAATGAGCGCGTAGTCCTCATCGTGGCTGTGTGTGACCACGATGGCGTGACAGTGGGGCGGAAGCGCCTGAATAGCGTGAACCGGGTCGTCGAGTAACGTCTGATTTAAACGTGGCGCGTCCGTGTCTTGAGACAGAGTATCCGGGCGGCTGTCAAACCAGCAGCGCTGCCAAGGAAGTGGATGGGTGAGCTCGATGATATGCCGACCAATATGACCCGCGCCGAATACCGCAAGGTGCGTTTTGGCGCCCGCGAATACTTCGAGCATGATATTGACGAAGCCTCCGCAGCACTGTCCACTTCGCCCCCCCAGCGAGAACGCTTCAAGATGAAACCCGGTCTCTCCGTCACGCAGATAGCGCCGCGCCGCCTCGATGGTTTGCCACTCGAAAGTCCCGCCGCCCAGCGTATCGACCACACCTTCCAGCGTGATGACCATGCGCGCGCCGGGCTCACGGGGAGTCGATCCCATGGCGGTGACCTGGGTGGCCAGCACGTGGGGCAGGGCGTTTCGCTGGCAGTAATCCAGCGCGGCGTGCCAGGTGGAGAGCGTGGCCTCCTTCATAGGGCTCTTGGCCTGATGGCTTGGGCGGCCAGCATGACCCGCTCGGGGGTGGCCGGGGTGTCCAGTGCCGGTGAACACCGGTATTGGGTCAAGCTCGAAAGCGCGTCACGAAGCGCTGACCAGACGCTGATACCCAGCATGAAAGGGGGCTCGCCCACCGCTTTGGAGCGGTAAAGGCTCGCCATCGAGTTGGGGTGGCCTTCCATCAGTGCCACGTTGAACACCGGCGGCAGATCGCCGTAGGTGGGGATCTTGTAGGTGGCTGCACTGCTGCTCATGAGTGCGCCCTTGTCACTCCACTTGAGTTCCTCACTGGTGAGCCAGCCCATTGCCTGGATAAAACCACCTTCGATCTGACCGATATCGATGGCGGGATTCAGCGCATCGCCCACGTCGTGCAGAATATCGACCCGATCCACTTGGTATTCGCCGCTAAGCGTGTCGACGCTCACTTCCGATACCGCCGCGCCGAAAGCGAAGTAGTAAAACGGGCGCCCTTGACCTGTGGCCCGGTCGTAGTGAATCAGGGGGGTGGCGTAAAAGCCTTTTTCCGAAAGCGATACCCGGTTTAAGTAAGCCGTTTGCACGAGCTCGCCCCAGCCAAGACGGTACTCACTTTCGCCAGTGCCGGCGATCAACATTCCGTCTTCCAGGCGCATACCTTCACGGTCGAGCCCGCCTTCGACATGCCCGGCGGCAAAATCGAACAGCCGCTCACGCAGTTTACTGGCCGCGTCTCTTGCCGCCATGCCGTTCAAGTCAGCGCCACTGGAGGCCGCGGTAGGCGAGGTGTTGGGCACTTTGTCGGTGCGCGTAGCGCTAATACGGACGTTATCCAGATTGAGCCCCAGCTCGCGCGCCACGACTTGGCAGATCTTGGTATGAAGCCCCTGACCCATCTCGGTGCCGCCGTGATTGATCATCACACTGCCGTCGGTATAGATGTGGAGCAGAGCACCCGCCTGGTTCAAGTGCTGGGCAGTGAAAGATATACCGAACTTCACCGGTGTCAGTGCCAGGCCTTTTTTGATGATCGGGCTCGAATCATTGAAAGTTTTTACACTTTCGCGGCGTGCCCAATAGTCACTGTCGTGTTCGAGAGTTTCGATCAGCGTATGCAGCAATGCGATCTGATCGACTTTCTGACCGTAATGAGTGGTATCGAAACCTTCACGGTAAAGGTTGCGCTTGCGCACGGTGAGCGGGTCGACGTTGATGCGACGGGCAATATCGTCCATGGCCGCTTCGATGGCCATCATTCCCTGGGGGCCGCCAAAACCGCGAAACGCCGTGTTCGAAGCCGTGTTGGTCTTGGCACGGTGCCCGGTAACCCGCGCCGCGTTCAGGCAGTAAGCGTTATCGGCGTGGAACATCGCGCGGTCGACGATGGCGTCGGACAGATCCGGCGAGTAGCCGCAGTCGCCGACGAGGTCGATATCGCCGCCCTGGATAACGCCCAGCTCGTCGATGGCCAGACGGTAGCGATTGTGGAACGGGTGACGTTTGCCAGTCGCTTGCATATCCGCAGTGCGTGGCAGGCGAAGGCGCACGGCTTTACCTGTGCGCCGGGCAATGATAGCGGCGATACACGCCCAGGGCGATGCCTGGGTCTCCTTGCCGCCAAAGCCGCCCCCCATACGGCGTACTTCCACGGTCACACTATGAAAGGGGATACCCAGCACTTCGGCCACCAGCTTTTGCGTTTCGCTGGGGTGTTGGTTGGACGTATGCACCACAACGCCCTCATCCTCGGTAGGCAGTACCACGCAAGCCTGGCCCTCGAGGTAGAAGTGTTCTTGACCGCCGACGAACAGTGCCCCTTCGATAACGTTATTCGCGCGCTCCAGCGTTTCGCGCCACTCTCCACGCTCTTGCACGTGGGTAGGGCGAACCAGCTCGTTGCGCTCGGTGGCCGCGACCGGGTCGAGGCGTGCCGGCTGCTCGTCGATCTCCACCCGGACAAGCGCCGCCGCCTGGCGCGCCGCCTGATACGAGGTGGCCGCTACCGCGAACAGGCACTGACCGGCGTAGCTTATCTCTCGATCAACGAAAATGGGGTCGCCGGGAAAAACCGGGCCAATGTCGGTATGCCCGGGAACATCGGCAAACGTGATGACATCCAGCACGCCAGGCGCGCGGCGCACCGCCTCAAGGTCGAGTCGTGTCAGCGTACCAAAAGCCGCAGGCGAAAGCCCCAATGCGACGTGAAGCGCATCTGCCGGGGTCTTCAGATCATCGATATAGCTTGCCTTGCCGGTAACATGCTTGCGGGCGCTTTCGTGATAGCTCGACGAGCCAGCCTGGCGGTGGCCATCGCTTTCCACGGTGTGGCGCGCCAGCGGGCCGGAACCGGTAATATGATCCTTGAGTTCCCGCCGGGCGTGGCGGCTTTCGCTGTCGAGCTTAGTGAGCGTACGCATGAAGCATTACCTCCTGATGGGGAGTGCTGAGCGTCACGTAAAGCCGCTCCAGTAGATTCGCCGCCGCCTGCTCGCGATAGTGCTGGCTGCCACGCACATCACTCATGGGTTGGAAGTCCTGTAAAAGTGCGCGTTGCGCCGCTTTGAAGCTTGCCTTGGACACCACTTGGCCTTCGAGCGCGGCTTCAGCATTCGATGCGCGTTTGGACGTAGCCGCCATGCCTCCAAAACCGAGGCGAACATTGGTGAGTACGTCGTCTTCAAGCGTGTAGTGAAACGCCCCCAATACGGCAGAGATATCGTCCTCGCGACGTTTGGAAAGCTTCCAGACGCGAAGCGAGGCGCTGTCATTCAGCGCCGGGATGAAAATCCGGCTAATGACTTCATCCCTTTCCAGAACGGTCTTTTTGTAATCGACAAAAAAGTGCTCGAGCGGGATCGCACGAACCCCGCTTGGCCCGGCGAGTTCCAGCCACGCCCCCAGTGCCAACAGTACCGGCGGTGTATCGCCAATGGGTGAGGCGTTAGCGATATTGCCGCCCAATGTTCCCCGATTGCGTATCTGGCGTGAGCCCAACCGCTCGAGAAGGTGCCCAAAAGCGGGGAAGTGGCGCTCGAAAAGTGGCTCGAGCTCGGTATAGGTCACCGCGCTACCCACCCACCAGCCCGCAAGGGATTGGTAGCTCGCCTCTTCGATAGTGCGGAGTTCACTGACGCGGGTAACATCGATAAGCTGTTTGAGCGGGTGAAGCTGTTGAGTGGTTTCAAGCCATAAATCCGTGGCACCGGCCACCAGCCTCGCCTCTGGGGAGCGGGCGCGTAGCGCTACCAGTTCATCGAGCGATATCGGCGTTGCAAAAAAGTTGGACGCATTAGCCGCCAGCTCGGCTGAGCCGAGTGGGCTTTGGGGCTTGGCGGCGACGTCGAACCAGTCGGGTGGTTGCCAAGGGTGCTCCTGCATCTTGAGAGCCGCATCTCGAATAGGACGGTAGCCAGTACAGCGGCAAAGATTGCCCCCCAATGCCCCTTCTAGCATTGCATTGGAGTAGGGTGCGTTCGAAGGTGAGCCCTCATGCAGTGTGAACAGCGACATGACGATTCCCGGCGTGCAGAAGCCGCACTGACTGGCGTGGCATTCGATCATGGTTTGCTGGGCGGGGTGTAGCTCATTGCCCGCCTCGAGGCCTTCGACAGTGATGAGGAGCTTGCCCTGTAACTGGTGGGCCGGGGTAATACAGGCATTCAAGCTCGAGAAGCCCGCATCCGCGTCATCTGAGTCGCGAATGGCAACGGTGCAGGCGCCGCAGTCGCCAGAGGCACAACCCTCTTTTGTCCCGGTTTGCCCCAGGGTTTCGCGTAAAAGCGTTAAGGTACTCGTGTCCGGCGCCACGTCGCACTGCGTTTGAACGCCATTTAGTACAAACTCAATGGTTGCCATCGGCTCTCCCCATTTTATTCTGACCAATTGGTCAATAGAGTAGAGCCTGGGTTAAAAGATAGCGTTGTGCAAGACTTTGTTGTATGCCTCTATGTGGTGCTAAAACGGTCATTTTTGGTGCGTTTTAGTGCTTTTCGACGGTATGCAGCCGACCATGGTGTGTAAAGGAATCATCCTGAAATGAGCAGCCCCTCCTTGAAAGAAAGAAGTAGCCGCGATGGCGTTGAGCAATCCATTCTCGATGCGGCCGAACACGTGTTTGCGCTTCACGGATACCGGGGGGCGAGCCTTCAATCGATTGCCGACCGGGCCGGGTTACCCAAGGCCAACGTGTTGTACTATATGGGCAGCAAGCAGGCGCTTTATTTAAAGCTTCTCGACAAAATGATGCAGCGATGGAACGCGGTACTGGAAGATATTACCCCCCATAGCGACCCCCAAGAGGTGTTGAGTAACTTTATACGCACCAAAATGATGCTAGGGCAGCGCTATCCGGAAGGCTCGCGCCTTTTTGCGTTAGAAATTTTAGCTGGCGCGCCTTTTTTGGAAAGCTACCTGGAAGGGGAGCTTCGCGCGTGGGTCGAAAGTCGAGCCGTCGTAATCCGTCAGTGGTCCGCTATGGGAAAAATGGATGACGTCGACCCGCGATACCTGATTTTCCTGATCTGGTCGTCTACCCAGCACTATACCGAGTACGGTGCCCAGGTGAACGCCATACTGGGGCGCGAGCGTCTAAGCGACGAGGATGTCGTCAACGTAACGGCATTTTTGGAGCATGTGATTTTAAAAGGGTGCGGGGTGGCCTGACCCTAAGCCGCTGTGCTCAGGTACGAAGCGCGACCCGGGTGCCAAACTCGAGGCGTTGTTCTGCAGAGACCGTTTGAGTCGGCGCGCCGATCATTTCATCGAATACGTCGGCGTGGGTCAGTACGGCCTGGTGAAAGCCCAGCGGGCGCAGCGAGCGGCTGACCCACTGAGGGCCGGTGAAAAGCTGCGTGCTACCCTTTTCATCGATCAGTTCTTTAACGCCTTTGGCGTGATGAAGTCGCACGATATACCAGCCGGTATCCAGTGCGTAGATCTCCACGCGGTAGGTATCGAAGGGCGCGCGCTCTTTAGCGAGCGCGCTTAACGTGATCGTGTCGCGTTGCATGAGGCGGCAAGCCTACTGGGGCGGCTCGGCGTCAACGCCTGGCACGCGGTAACGGGCGCCTTCGGCACGCTGCTCTTCAAAGCGCTGGTTTTCGTCTTCCGGTACGACGCCTATAACGGTCTCCTGCGAGCCATCTGGCCAAGTGTAGGTTGTACAGCCATTTAGACCCAGTAGTAGCGCCGCGCTTAGCGAGGCCGTCAGTAAGGTGCGGCGTTGAAACATCAAACACTCCCTCGATCACATTATATTTTGAATAGCAGATTCGATAACACGGGTAGCCCTTCAAAACGGGGCATCGATGCTATCCTGTTGCCTGCGCTAACGCTGTAAACTATAGCGGATACCTTCGTAAATATAACGCAATTTATCCCAGGGCAAGAATTCGACGCTGATCCTCGTACATTCGGGTCAGCGGTCGCGACGCTATAGCGCAGGCCAGAAACCGATGTATTGGCGTATGATCGGCTCGCGCCGTTTCTGCCGAATTGAGCCGCACTGCTTCAAACAGACAGTTCTATTTTAAGTGGTTCTACTTTGGCTTGCATTACGAAGGATCGTTAGCAACGCACTATGGGCCGTACGTAGGTAAGGAAACAGTATGCAAGACGCCATGGAAAAACGTTTGCGATGGCTTGGCTATCTCACGTTATTCGGAACGCTTTTGACCGCCTGCGTCATTTTATTGGGTGCCTGGACGCGTTTGGTCGATGCCGGGCTTGGCTGCCCGGACTGGCCTGGCTGCTACGGGCGCTTACTGGTGCCCAATAGCGAAGACGCCGCGCTGATACATCCTGATGCGCCTCTCGACCCGGCCAAGGCATGGATGGAAATGATTCATCGCTATATGGCTACGCTTTTAGGCGCGGTAGTCGTGAGTATCGTCGTGTTTGGGCGCAAACTTCGCCACCTGGAGGGCTACCCTTGGCAGTTGAGTTTAGCGCTGCTCGGGGCGATTGCGATTCAAGGTGCTTTTGGCGCGTTTACCGTTACGCTCAAGCTCTGGCCTCAGGTAGTCACACTGCACCTTTTAGGCGGTCTAGGCGTATTAACGCTTTTTTTATGGCTTCATCTGCGCGTTCGTCACAATGTTCACAAAAGGCGCTTGAAGCGGCGCCCGATCAATGGGCTTTGGGCGGTGGCGGCAACGTTTTTGTTGCTCCAGCTTGCGTTGGGGGGCTGGGTGACCAGCAATTATGCCGGGCTTGCCTGCCAAGGGGTGCCTACGTGTAACGCACAGTGGTGGCCGCCAATGGACTTCAGTGAGGCGCTGCATCTAACCCAGACGGTAGGGCCTAACTACCTACATGGCCAGCTCCATTTCAAGGCGCGCACGGCTATACAAGTCATGCACCGTGGCGGCGCGCTGCTTTTAGGGCTCTCGCTTTTGGCGCTTTGGTGGCGCTATCGCCACATTGCGGCCTTAAAAGGCGTGCTTACGCTCGCGCTTGCCACTTTTATAACCCAGGCCGCATTAGGTATGGCCAATGTTTTAATGTGGCTGCCACTGTGGCTTGCGCTCATGCACACCGCCGGCGCGGCGATGCTCTCAGTCAGCCTATGTCTAGCGTGGTGGCGTTGGCGTCAGCTAAGCGACAACGAATACCGACAAATCCAGAAAATCCCTTCGCGTTGAAAATTTCTTCGCGTTGAATAGGGCGTAGATAAAATTGGTTAAATCAACTATATAGGGTGTACAATTATCGCATAGTTATTGGTTAATGCCGGGTCAGGGCTTTTCAGGTTTTTAAGCAGCATCAGACCCTGTTGGCAAAAACTCATCAAGGAAGCCGCATGAATTCTATTTTAGCGCTAGTATTACTGCTGTTGGGCGCTGCGGTCGTGGTGGGGTTGGGCATTTATGCTTTGACCCTACGCAAAGAAGTAAAGCGCCGCGAAGCATTTCGCATTGAAGAAGACCAGCGCGCTCAGCAAAACAGTTTGGAAAACCTGGACTACGTGGCAAGCGCGCTGGTACAGGAACAGGTCGATATTACCGAAGGCTGCTGGCGCTGTAAGGTGTTGCTCGAGATCGTTGATCCGAGTTTGACCGAGCGCGACGAATTCCGGCCCTTCGCCGATGTATACAACCGGACACGTCATCTTAAAACGCATTCGGCAAGAAAGCAGCTCTCACCGCGGGAGCGTATGAGCGAGGACAAAGAGCGCATCGAAGTCGAAAACGAGATGCGCCCGGCAGTATTGAGTGCAGCGAAGGCCGTACTCGAGTGGCGAGCCCAGGGCGGTTCGGCGCTTCATTAATATAGCGATCACTTCTCTATAGACGTGCAGGTGAAGTTAGCGTACTTTTCTTGGCGTCGATAATGAGAGTTTTGCTATGATTGAAATGCCGGTATCGGCAAGAAGTTGATATCACGGCATGGATGCGGTCTAGTCTGCCTTGGTAGGCAGGGGATGATTGGCACACCGATCGGGTTGAAGAACGGTTCGTTCCTTCGACACCGGTCAAACGAAAAAACGGATGCTCTCGTTATATAAAAAGCATCGGATAAACGTGGTTAAACGACCTCGTTAGCATTGGATCAAGAAGGAGTCTTGCATGAAAAAATCAACGACAGGCTTGCTCATCGGTTCGGCTTTGGTAGTGGGCCTTTCCGGCTGTGCTAGCTCTGCTTCCCAATCGTCTGGCCAGGCAAGCGCAAGCAGCACCGATCGCGACTGGTACCAGCATCCGCTCGTTTGCGGTATCGCAGGCAGTTTGATTGGTGGCGGTATCGGTTACGGCGTCAGCGGTAGCTCCGATGAAGAAAGCGGTGCAGCGACCGGCGCAGCAATCGGTGGCGCTATCGGCGGTCTGCTTTGTGCTGATCGTACACCCGAGCCGGTTGCACCGCAGTGCCCGACTTACGGTGAAGTACCCGCCGGCGTTGCAACCGATGCTCAGGGTTGCCCGCTGGATTCCGATAACGACGGTGTTCCGGATTACCGTGACCAGTGCCCGGGCACGCCTGCCGGCGTAGAAGTTGACGCTGTAGGTTGCCCGATCGATTCCGATAACGACGGCGTTCCGGATTACCGCGATCAGTGCCCGAACACCCCGGCGGGTGTTGAAGTCAATGCGCTGGGTTGCCCGGAGAGCGTTGTTCTTCAGAACGTTAACTTCGAGTTTGACTCCGCTCAGCTGACCGCTGGCGCGCAGCAAGTACTCAACGGCGTTGCAGAGCGTCTGGTCAACAACCCCGACGTTCGCGTTAGCATCGAAGGTCACACTGACTCCGTAGGTTCTGCAGAGTACAACCGTGAGCTTTCTCAGCGTCGCGCCGAGTCTGTTGCAAGCTACCTCGCCCAGCGTGGCGTACCGGCTAACGACATGCGCTCCATCGGCTACGGCGAAGATCGTCCGGTTACTACCAACGATACCGACCAGGGCCGCGCGCAAAACCGTCGCGTTGAACTGGACGAGTGGAACTAAGCAACTCGTCATGTAATGGCTCTTACTGGGCCGTTACTCACTAAAGCCAGCCCCATGGTGGTTTTAGTCTAAATAAAGCGTCGGCCTCGTGCCGACGCTTTGCTGTTTAAGGCCCAGGTGTCGATCACCGCACTTGCTACCCGCACCACCCTCCCGCCAGCTACTTGTTTATCTCCCCCCACGTTAAAACTTCCAAAAAGAGTATCTTTAAAGTTAGCCCTTTGAATGTTAATGATAAATATTGTCATTTGTAGATTTAGTGTTACGCTATGCAGCGAAGGTAAACGCAAATGGTTCTTATATCTAACAGGTTTTTAGCGCTGCAGTGAACGCTAGCGCTTACCAATGATGGAGATTTAACGTGCTGAAAAGGCCCTTCTTAAGCTTGCCGGGATGCTTGGGCATCGCTTGGGTGTTGCTAAGCGCTCACGCGTCGGCAAGTGATGAAACCATCGGTCAGGCCGCGCAAGGCGTTGAGGCCCAGCAAACCCAGTCGGCCCTTCAGCAGCAGATCGACCAGGCCGACGAGCAGACGCGCAGCGCCCTCGAGGAGCTCAGAGCCCTGGAGCGTGAAACTCGCACTCTCCAGGCGTCGAACGCATCGGCCAGCGCGCGTCTGGCCGCCGAGGCCGAGCGCCAGCAGCGTTTAAGCAGCGCCCTGGATACGGTCAGCGAGACCCGCGCGGCGCTGCCCATCATAGAGCAGGATATGACTGAGCAGCTCGTCGCGTTTATCGAAAACGATTTACCTTTTTTACACGGCGAGCGCCTGGCGCGAGTGGAAAGCCTTCAGGGCGAGGGTGGTGCCGAGCGCATCGAACAGCTTTTGGAGACCTGGCGCGCCGAACTCGAATACGGCCGCACCGTCGATCATTGGCGCGGTCGGCTGGCGCTT
Source organism: Vreelandella mediterranea (assembly GCF_970647075.1). Taxonomy (NCBI): domain Bacteria; kingdom Pseudomonadati; phylum Pseudomonadota; class Gammaproteobacteria; order Oceanospirillales; family Halomonadaceae; genus Vreelandella; species Vreelandella mediterranea. The sequence continues at coordinate 1,568,956 of NZ_OZ310198.1, forward strand.
GACGAGGATTCACCTCGCGAGGTCGACTATTTGCGCGTGGGGCGCATTGGCTATTACTACTTGACGCCGGACGGCCGCGAAGGCGCCGTGTGGGACAGCGAAAGCGGGCAGTGGCAAGCACTGGACGAGCGTGAGCGCCGCGAAGTGCGCAATGGCCTGCGCATCGCCGACGAGCAGCGCACGCCCGAGCTCATCACCCTACCGCTATCGATCACCGCCGAGCAGGAAAGCCAGTCATGATCACATTGCAGCTCAAGCGCCGGCTCACATTGAGCGCTCTTGTCATGGCCGGTTGCCTTATGGCCGGCCCGATCTTCGCACAATCCAGCCAGGTGACTTCGCTGAGCGAGGCGCGCCAGGCCGCCGAGGCCCGCGACCAGGCGCGGCTGGAGAGCTTTTTAAACAACCAGCAAGCCCTCGAGGAGGCGCTCGAAGAAGCTCGCGCCGCTAACGACGAGGCGCAGGCGCAGCGCGACGCACTTCAGGCCCAGCAACAAGAGCAAGCGGAGCAGGCGAGCGAGCTGGCCAGCCGCCAGGGGGAGCAGGGGGAAGAGCTCTCGGCTCTACTAGCGAGCCTTACGCGCCAAAGCGACGAAGTGCGCAACGAACTGGGCGAGCAGAGCCTGCTCACCCTGGGCGATGCGGCGCTTCCCCCGCGCCTCGATGGCGTCGAGGTGCTCGAGCGCGCCCAGCTCGAACGTGTGGTCGACAGCCTGGCCACGCTGAGCGCTCAGACCGGGCGCGCCGAGCGGCTGACCCTGCCGGTGGCTAACGAGCGTGGCGACATCGAGTCGCGCGATATCATACGGCTGGGTGATTTCGCCGCCTTTACCGAGTCAGCGCTAGTGCGTATGAGCGGTGAGGATGGCGCGCTCTCGGAAATGCCGCGCACCCCGGCAGAGATTCAGTCGACGCTGGGCGAATATCACCGCGGCGAGAGCCGCCAATTTGCCATCGATCCTTCTCAGGGAAGCGTGCTGGCCGCGCTCACCCAGCGCCCCAGCCTCTGGGAGCGCTTCCAGCAGGGCGGCTACGTGGGCTACGTAGTGGTCGTGCTCGGTGTCATCGGCTTGCTGGTCGCGCTGGCGCAGTACCTCTACCTGTGGGTCGTCAGTGCGCGGGTCAAGCGCCAGCGCCGCTCGCTGGATAATCTCGACCATAACAACCCCCTGGGGCGCGTTCTTTACCGCTTCAAGGATATGGACAAGCACCAAACCCCCGAGGCGCTTGAAGCGCGCTTGGACGAGGCGGTGCTGGCAGAGCTTCCGCGTATCGAGCGCGGTCAGCCCATGGTCAAGTTGCTGGCCGCCATCGCGCCCTTGCTGGGGCTTCTGGGTACCGTGACGGGTATGATCGTCACCTTCCAGGCCATTACCGTTTTCGGTACCGGCGACCCACAGTTGATGGCCGGTGGTATCAGCCAGGCGCTGGTGACCACGGTTCTTGGTCTTGTCACCGCGGTACCGCTACTGTTTGCGCAAACCGCGCTGGCCAGCCGCAGCCGTTACCTGACCCAGGTCATCGAAGGGGAGGCTAGCGCTACGCTGGCCAATCATTTGGAAGCCCAGTCGGCGCATCGTGGCGCGGTGGTGAACTAAATGCCGGTAATTCCACTTTGGCTCGAGCCCGTAGAACGGCTGATCGAAGCGGGCGGTGTCGTGCTGGTCGTGCTCGCGGTAGTGGCGGTCATGGTGTTCGCCATGGCGATCGAGCGCTTTTGGTACTACCGGGTGACCTGGCGTTTGGCGCGCCGCCGGCTTCTCGAGCGCTGGGCCAGCCGCCAGGATCACCGCAGCTGGAGCGCGCGAACCCTGCGCCAGGTCTGGTCCGAGGCGCTGGTGGGCAAGCTTCGCCGGCCGCTGCCTTGGCTAAAGCTTTTGGTGGCGCTTTGCCCGTTGCTCGGGCTTTTAGGCACGGTCACCGGCATGATCACGGTATTCGACAGTCTTTCCTATAGCGATACCCACCAGGCGCGTGCCATGGCCGATGGCGTGGCCCGGGCGACGCTGCCTACCCTAACGGGCATGGCCATTGCCGTGGTGGGGCTTTTATTTATTAGCCGTCTTGAGCACGTGATCCGTCGCGAGGACCAGCGTCTTCATGACCGTTTGGCGCGTGCCCTGGAGAATAACGATGCGTAGACGTCATTCGTCAGACAGTGCCGCGGACAGCAACGAGGTCAACCTGACCCCAATGCTCGACGTTGTGTTTATCATGCTGATTTTCTTCATCGTCACCACCAGCTTTATCAACGAAAGCGGTATCGAAATCGATCGTCCTGAATCCAGCGCAGCGAGCTCGCGCCCGGACGCCCAGGTACTGGTCGCGGTCACGCCGGAAGGCGCGGTGTGGGTCGATGGAAGCCCGGTGGATATCCACCGGGTCGGACAGCAAGTCGCGGGGCTTTTAAGCGCCGACGGCTCGGTCGTGATTCAGGCCGACCGCGACGCCACGACCGGGCTTTTAATCGAGGTCATGGACCGCTTGCAGCAGGCCGGGGTCGAGCAGGTAGCGGTGGCAGCGAGTCGGAGCACGCAATGATTCGTCGTTTGCTTTCGCTCGTAGCCGGTGCGGCGCTGGCGATGGGGCTCTTTTTGTGTCTTGCACTATTGGTCACTCCGCCAGAGCGCCCGCCGGAAGAGCCGGAGATGACCATGAGTATGAACATGGTGGAAGCGCCGGATGTCGCGCCCGAGCAGCAAGCGCCGGCGGAGGCGCCGCCGCAAGAGGCAGCGCCTCCGCCCCCGCCGGCACCGGAGCCGGTTGCCGTATCGGATAGCCCGATCACGCTACCTGATACACAGTTGCCCGAGGACCCGGTAGAGCCCGTCGAGCTCGATAGCGAGCTTCCAGAGCTTACGGAAGTCACGCCGGAGCCGACGCCAGCACCGACCCCCGAACCGGAACCGGCGCCGACTCCCGAGCCTACGCCCGCGCCGGCTCCTTCGCCCCAGCCCGCGCCATCACCGGCACCGGCCGAGGCGCCGGCAGAAGCGGCGCCGCCCGCCGAAGCACCGGTCTCCAACGAGCCGGTCAACGTGGGCCAGATAGCCGCGACCAGCAAGACGGATCCGGTGTATCCCAACCGTGCGGTACGCCGGGGGATGGAAGGCTTCGTCGAGGTGCGTTTCGTCGTTCGTCGAGATGGCAGCGTAGATGCGAGCACCATCGAGATCACCAACGCGCAGCCCCGGCGGGTGTTCGAGGATGCCGCCCGGGAGGCCATTGCTGGCTGGCAATTTCCGCCGAGCGAGCAGGTACGCCTTACCACCCAGCGCGTCGAATTTCAGCTGAGGTAGTCATGAAACGTTTAGCGCTTTTGATGTTTAGCGGCTGGGTCGCCTTTGCACAAGCGAGCGAGCCGTTGCCAGGCGATATCATTCAGGATTTAAACGCGCTGCAAAGCGAGCTCTCGAACGCGGTACAGTCTGATGAAAGCCGTCTGGAAAGTGTCGCTGCCCGGGCTACCCGGCAGGCAGAGCGGCTGCAAGGCGGCAATCGTTCGGATCAGTGGGCAAGCGCGCTTTACTTTCAACTAGCGGCGGGGGCGTTGTCACGTCAGGGTAACGCTGACGCCGCTGCGGACCAGTTGGCTCGCGCCCGGACACGCAGTAGCGTAAGCGCCGAGCAGGCAAGCCAGTGGCTTCGCGAGGAGGCCAAGCTAAGGCGCGCCGCCGGGCAGCGCGTTGAAGCCATTGCGCTCTACGAGCAGTGGCTTTCAAGCAACAGTGACCGCCAGATGAGCTGGCAGCTGGTGCGCCTGCTAGCTGGAAACGACCAGTGGGACGCCGCCGCCGAGCGCCTGACGCCGCTTTTGGAGCAGCAGGATTCGCTCGATGAGGCGCAGCAGACGCTAACGTTGAACGTACTGCGCCGCGCCGAGCAAGGTGACCAGGCGCTGGGTTGGCTATTGGACGGCCTTAACGTAGAAAGCAGCGCCGATGAGTGGCGCCAGGCCGCCGGACTTGCCCAGCAGGCCGGGCAGGCGGGCATGGCCGCAGGGCTTTGGGAAATGGCCTGGCAGGTGGGGGCGTTTGAAAGTAACGAGGATTTCAATACGCTCGTCGAGCTGCATATGGCCGGGGGGACACCGGCCAGGGCCGCCGAGCATTTGGAACAGGCGCTGGAAGCAGGGCGCCTGGAGCACGACGAGGCCACCCTGCGCCGCCTGGCTCGCGCCTGGGACCAGGCCAAAAACAGCCAAAAAGCGCTGGATGCCTGGCAGGCGCTTGCCAAACAAAGCGGGCAAAGCGAGGACTGGCGCCGCTACGGTCAGCTCGCCTATGCCTGGGGCGATGAAGAACGTGCCGAGCGCGCCTGGCAGCAGGCTCAGGCGCTCGGCGATGAAGAGGCCGGTGAGTGGCTTGCCACGCTGCGCTAGTTAGTTTGCAAGCGACAGCGAAAAGTCGCTCCAGGTCGGGGCGTGGTCTGAAGGGCGCTCCATGGCGCGCAGTTCGTAGTCGATGCCTGCGCCGGTGGCCGTGTCGGCAAGCGCTCTAGTGACCAGAATATAGTCGATACGCAGCCCGCGCTTGGGGTCGCGATCAAACGCCTTGGAGCGGTAATCGAACCAGCTAAAGTGCTCGGCATCCGCCGGGTGGCAGACCCGGTAGCTGTCCTTGAGACCCCAGGCCTTGATGCCCTCGAGCCACTCGCGCTCGATGGGTTGAAAGCTGGTTTTGCCCTCGCGCAGCCAGCGCTTGCGGTTTTGCTCACCTATGCCGATATCCCGGTCTTCCGGCGAAATGTTAAAATCGCCCATGATGGCCAGACGCTCGTCGGCTTTGTGATGCTTGTCGAGCAAGTGGGCGAGCTGCTGATAAAAGCGCTCCTTGTGCGGAAACTTCACTGGGTGCGAAATGCTCTCGCCCTGGGGGAAGTAGCCGTTATAAATCGTGACCGGTTCGCCGTTTTCGTCTTTTAGCGTGACGCCGATCATGCGCCGTTGGGCGTCGTCTTCATCATCAGGGAAACCGTAGGTGACCGACGCCGGCGCCTGGCGGCAGAGCATCGCCACGCCGTAGTGGCCTTTTTGCCCATAGTAAACGACGTGGTAACCCATCGCCTCGACCGCCTGTAGGGGAAACTCGCTATCCTGTACCTTGGTTTCCTGAAGCCCGATCACGTCCGGCGCGAGGGTATCGATAAGCGCCTGCAGTTGATGTAAGCGTGCCCGAATACCGTTGATGTTGAACGAGACCAGGCGCATCAGGTGTCATCCCCCGGCGAGGGTTTGTCCTTGCTGTCAGGATGGATCTCGATAGCCTGACCCTCTTGTTGGCGGGCCAGCTTGCGCACCGCTTGAAGCTTGCGCTGCTGCTGCTTCTTGGCCACGAACCGGCGCGAAGAAGTGACCTGGTCGGGGTTATCCTTGCGCCACTTTTTGTAATCTTTACGCCGGCCGGTACGAATGGTGACTTTATCCGCGAGCGAGCGGGTTTTTTTCTTACGCGTCATGTCGCGCTCCTTCGTTAATTTGGCCGTCATTCTAACAGGCAAGCGGGTAGGGAACACGCCAGGGCGCGCTCTTATTGCGATGCCCTGTGATATACTACGCGCGTCGTGATGCCTAACATCCACCGTAATGGACAGATAGAAAGCCTATGAGCGAGTCGGAACAGACCACAGCATCGGCCCAGAACCGCAAGCCCAAGCGCCGTCGCCGCAAGCCGCGCCGCCGCCAATCCGGCTGGGACCTTCGTCAGTTTCAGGTGCCCGCCGTGGCCGGTAAGTGGCGCTTTCATGACTTCGATTTGCCGCTCCCGCTGATGCGTGCCATTCACGCCCAGGGGTTCGAGTACTGCACACCGATCCAGGCCGAGGCGCTGCGCCAGACGCTATTGGGTGGCGATATCGTTGGCAAGGCACAAACCGGCACCGGCAAGACCGCGGCCTTTTTGATGTCGACCCTTGCCTACTTTTTGGAAGAGCCGGTTCCCGATGGCCAAAAGCCGGGCGCACCCCGTGCGCTGATCATCGCTCCTACCCGGGAGCTTGCGCTACAGATCGAGAAAGACGCCAAGGCTCTGGCCCGCTTCACCCAGTTGAACGTGGCCAGTGTCGTCGGCGGTATGGATTACCAAAAGCAGCGCGAAAGCCTGACCGGTAACGTCGATATTTTGGTCGCGACCCCGGGTCGGCTGCTGGACTTCCATCAAAAGCGTGATATCGACCTTTCCGAGGTCGAAGTGCTGGTACTCGATGAAGCCGATCGTATGCTCTCGATGGGGTTTATCCCGGACGTGAAGCGCATCATTCGCTACACGCCCAAAACCGAGCAGCGTCAGACCTTCCTTTTTTCGGCGACCTTTACCGACGATATCCTGAGCCTGGCCAGTCAGTGGACGGAAAAACCCGCCCATGTCGATATCGAAGTGACCGTCGACAACCAGGCGGATATCGACCAGCGCGTCTATATGGTCTCCGATGACGATAAGCAGCAGCTTTTGATCAAGCTTTTGCAGCAAGAGAGTTTCGAGCGTGTCATGGTATTCGGTAACCGCCGTGACCTGGTGCGTAAGCTCGATTCCGCGCTGAGAAAGGCAGGCGTAAGCGTGGCGATGCTTTCCGGCGATGTGCCGCAAAATCAGCGCATCACTACCCTCGAGGAGTTCCGTGAAGGCAATATCCAGGTGCTGGTAGCCACCGATGTGGCCGGCCGCGGCATCCACATCGAAGATGTGAGCCACGTCATCAACTACACCTTGCCCGAAGACCCGGAAGACTACGTTCACCGCATTGGCCGGACCGGCCGGGCCGGGGCCAAGGGTGTATCGATCAGTTTCGTCGGTGAAGAGGATGCGTTCTCGCTGCCCGAAATCGAGCGCTACATCAACGGCAAGCTACCCTGCGAGCATCCGCCGGAAGGCCTGCTGTAACGGCAATGCTGGATAACGAACTCAAGTCGAGTATCCAGGAAGCGTATCGAAAGGTCGTCGAAAACCTTTCCCTTACGCCGCGCTACGGCCAGCGGCTGATGATTGCCGAAATCGCCCGCACGCTGGGCGATATCGAGGTCGACGACGAGGGCAAGCGTAAAAGCGATCGCCACGTTTGCGTGCTGGAAGCGGGTACTGGTACCGGTAAAACGCTGGCGTATCTGATTTCGGCGCTGCCCGTGGCCAAGGCCCAGGGTAAGCGCCTGATCGTGTCGACGGCCACGGTCGCGCTTCAGGAGCAGGTGCTCAACCAGGACCTGCCAGCACTCGCAAGCCACAGTGGGCTGGCCTTCAAGTATGCCTTGGCCAAGGGGCGCGGGCGCTATGTCTGCGTAGCACGCCTCGACCAGGCCCTGGAAGGCGTCGAACCCAACCCGACGCATTCGCTTTTCGAGCAATCCCTGGCCGAGCAAAGTAGCGATTTTACCGTGCTGGCAACGGATATGGCCGAGGCCTACGGCAGCGGTAAGTGGGAGGGGGACCGGGATAACTGGCCGGTAACCATCGACGACAGCCATTGGCGGCGGTTAACGGTCGATCACCGCCAATGCACTGGGCGCCGCTGCGGCCACTTTGGCGCCTGTGCCTTCTTTCGCTCGCGCCGGGAGCTCGAAAACGCCGACATCATCGTGGCCAACCACGACCTGGTGCTGGCGGATTTGGCGCTCGGCGGTGGTGCCATTTTGCCGGACCCCGCCGAGTGCATCTTCGTGTTCGACGAAGGCCATCATCTGCCGGATAAGGCGCTTTCCCACTTCGCCCACCGCTTCGCCGTCAACGGGTGTTTGCGCTGGCTGAAAACGCTGAAGTCGAGTCTTTCCGAGCTCAATACCGGCCTTGGCGGGCAGCCCACTATTGCAAGGCTTTTGGCCGGGTTGCCCGAGCTGCTTCATACGTTGGAGCCTGCGCTTGGCGACGTATTCAGCCTTGGTTATCAATTAGCGGGACGTGAGCGGGGCCTGGGGGAAGAGGAGTCCCTTCACCAGTTTCGTTTCGAAAAAGGGGAACTTCCGGCAGCGCTCAAGGAGCAAGCTGGCCAGCTTCTAACGCTGTTTGCCACCCTGGCGCGAAATCTCGAAAGCATTAGCGATATTCTGCGCGAAACCCTGGATCCGGATAAGCAAACCGGGCTGGAGCGAGAGCAGGCCGAAAGCTGGCTGCCGCTAATGGCGCTTTTGCATGGGCGAAGCCTCGAGGCGCACGCCCTTTGGCAAAGCATGAGCGAGCAGGACGCGCCGAACGCGCCGCCCAGTGCGCGTTGGATCACGCTGAGTCAACCGACGGGGGAGCCGGAAATCGAGTTTTCGGCAAGCCCGGTATCGGCGGCGCATACACTGGCCAAGCACCTTTGGGGGCGCTGCCATGGCGCGGTGGTGACCTCCGCCACGCTGACCGCACTTGGACGTTTTGACCGGCTGCAGGAGCGGGCCGGGCTTGCCAATCGCTACCGCTATCAGGCGCTACCCAGCCCCTTCGACTACGCCAATGCAACGCTTCGTGTCCCGCGGGAGGCCACCGACCCGTCGGATCGCGAAGGCCATGAGCGCGCCATCGTCGAGTTTGTCAAAAACCTGGGGGAGCGCGAAGCCGTACTGGTGCTGTTCTCCTCGCGGGCTCAGCTGCGCGCCGTAGCAAAAGCGCTGCCCGCGCCGGTGCGCGAGCGCGTGCTCGCCCAGGATGAGCTGCCCAAGCGTGAATTGATAGAGCGCCACCGCGCCGCGGTGGACCGCCGCGAGGGAAGCATCATTTTCGGGCTGGCAAGCTTTGCCGAAGGAATCGACCTGCCGGGCCACTACCTGACCCACGTGGTCATCACGCGGCTGCCTTTCGCGGTGCCGGACGACCCGGTCGGCGCAACGCTTGCCGAGTGGATCGAAAGCCAAGGAGGTAACCCGTTCATGCGTATCAGCGTGCCGGATGCCTCGATCAAACTGGTGCAGGCTTGCGGGCGCTTGATTCGTAAAGAGAGCGATGAAGGCGTAATCACGCTGCTGGACAAGCGGGTCATCACGCGCCGCTACGGCCAGGCGCTGCTCGACGCGCTGCCGCCGTTCAAGCGTGAGATAAGCCCCTAAGACAGTCAAGACAGGGCGAGGGGTGAATCCGGAAGGCCCAGGAGTGAAAGGCTCGAAATGAAACACCCCGCGGTTTGCCCGCGGGGTGTTTTGATTAGCGCTTGGCGAGCACCGGGGCGAGCTGGTCGTTCATCTTCTTGAAGGCTTCTTCCGTAGTAGCCCAGTCGATGCACGCGTCGGTGACCGAAACGCCGTAGGTGAGCTTGCTCAGGTCATCGGTAAGCTTCTGGTTGCCCCAACCGATGTTCGACTCGACCATGAGGCCGATAATCGACGTATTGCCTTCGAGAATCTGATTGGTGACGTTTTCCAGTACCAGCGGCTGCAGAGCGGCATCCTTGTTGGAGTTGGCGTGGGAGCAGTCGATCATGATGTTGGCCGAAAGGTTGGCCTTGGCGAGTTCTTTTTCGGCCAGCGCAACGCTAACGCTATCGTAGTTGGGCTTGCCATTGCCGCCGCGCAGCACCACGTGGCCGTAGGCGTTACCCCGAGTGCGAATGATCGCCACCTGACCGGCCTGGTTGATCCCCAAAAAGTTATGCGGGTTGGCGACGGATTCCAGCGCGTTGACCGCCACGTCGAGACTGCCGTCGGTGCCGTTTTTGAATCCGACCGGGCATGAGAGTCCAGAAGCCATCTCGCGGTGGGTTTGCGATTCGGTGGTGCGCGCCCCGATGGCCGACCAGCTAATGCAGTCTTGAAGGTACTGCGGTGAGATCGGATCCAGCGCTTCGGTGGCCAGCGGCAGGCCAAGTTCGGCAAGATCCACCAGCAGCTTACGCGCGGTGTGCAGGCCCTCGTCGATTTCAAACGAGCCGTTTAAGTGCGGGTCGTTGATCAGTCCCTTCCAGCCCACGGTGGTACGAGGCTTTTCAAAGTAAACGCGCATGACGATATAGAGGGAATCGCTGACCTCGTCGGCAAGCTTGCGCAGCTTGCGCGCGTAGTCGAGGGCGGCGTCCACGTCGTGAATCGAGCAGGGGCCGACGACCATCAAAAGGCGCGGGTCGCTGCCATCGAGGATGTTCTGAATGACCCGGCGACCTTCGACGACGGTTTTTTCGGCTTTCTCGGTCAGCGGAACGGCGCTTTTCAACGCTTCCGGTGTAGTGAGAACGTCCTGAGCCAGGACGTTGAGATTGCTAACCTCTTGATCTGACATGATGCTACCTGTATGGGGCGGTGGGCAAAAAGTGGGCCCTACTATCGCGCGTTAAGGGAGCAAAAATCAATTGTTACGGAACCATGCTAAAGCACGTAGTGTCTGCCCATGGGTTCTGGACCGCGCGGCAAGATGCTTGATGCGCCAGGCATAACGCGTAACACTACGCACAGTGGCACCTCGTTTACTTACACTGGCCGGAGATGGCGGTAGGCTTGGCCCCAGGCGATAGGTGAAAGAGGGCGCCACATAAGGCTGGCGCAAGTCCTGGTTTCAATAGATGGCTTCGATAGATAGTTACATGAGGCGGGTGTAAGAAATAGCGATTAGAAAAGGTTACAAGGTATAGCGGTTGCCCAGAGGTGGCCGCTATACCGGGTTATTGCGCCGGACAACGGCGTAGGGTCAAAGCCACCCTTCAAGCGCTTGTCATCGAGCGGCGAGGCAAACTGACGTGTTATCTTCTTTGTTAACGACCGTTTTTACTAAATTTTGCCCAAGGGACGCTATGTTGCATGCTGTTAATGCCCGGTTAGGAGGGCGAAAAGAATCAAGGCTCGGCACGGGGTGTTCGAGCGAGAGGGGCGTGTGAATGGGCACTCGTGAAACAGACCAGCAGCTTGTTGAACGTGCCCAAAAAGGCGATACGCGCGCTTTTGATCTACTGGTTAAAAAATATCAGCATAAAATCATTGGTTTGATTGGCCGCTACGTGCACGACCACGCCGAGGTGCAGGACGTGGCGCAAGAAGCGTTCATCAAGGCGTATCGGGCGCTTGGTAAATTTCGTTCCGAAAGCGCGTTTTATACCTGGATGTACCGTATTGCGATCAATACGGCAAAAAATCATCTGGTCTCTCGCGGGCGCCGCCCGCCGGGCAGCGACATGGATATCGTCGATGCCGAGGTGCTCGACCAAAGTGGGCGGCTGGCGGATAGCGAGTCGCCGGAAGCGTCCATCGCCCGAGACCAGCTCGAAGCCGCGGTGTACGAGGCAATCGAAAAGTTGCCCGACGATTTGCGCACCGCCATCACGCTTCGCGAGCTCGACGGTTTGGCGTACGAGGATATTGCTCAGGTCATGCAGTGCCCGGTGGGCACGGTGCGCTCGCGCATATTCCGGGCGCGGGAGGCGGTGGACGAGCATATCCGCCCGTTGGTGAGCACGGCGCGTAACAGCCGCGACGATTAGAAATGGCGCGTTTGAGTGAGGCGTAAATTAGCAGTGATTTGATTTTTTAGTGAACTGTCAGTGGCTAAAGGCGTCATAAGCGTTGACCAGTTTGGCCAGCTTTAAAAGGCAAGTATGATGCGCTGCCGGGTTTTTCAAGCGACTTTGTAAGCAGCTGGCGGTGCACATAAAACTCAAGTTTTGGCCTGTGGAAACGCTCGCGGCCATACACATAAATGTTGGCTTGTGACGTTTTCTAAACACAGCGTGAGGGTGTGAAGTATGAGTTTAAACACACGGGAATCACTTTCGGCGTTAATGGATGGTGAGAGTGACGAGCTTGAACTGCGCCGGGTGTTAAAGTCGTTACCCGAAGAGGCCGGTGCGGCCGATACATGGCGGCGCTACCACTTGGCACGCAGCATGATGCAGCGCGAGCGCTCGGTCGATGTAAGCGCCGATCTTTCCGCCGGTATCATGGCGCGCCTAGAAAGTGAGCCTGCGCCATTGCTTGGTGAGCAGGATGTGGAGCAGCAGCCTGTGACGGCCAAGCCCGGCCGAGTTTCTTTTGCCCGGGGTGCGGGCGTTGCAGCGGCTGTCTCGCTCATGGTGATTACCGGCGTACAGTTTTTGAATAGTAACGGTAATCCTTCCGAGTCTCAGGGCGCCACAGATCTGGCCGCTGCGCCTGCCAATAGTGGGGCACAGGTCCAGCCGGTGAATCTCGGTGCAGGTAACGCCATGCCCGCATCGGACATGCCAATGTTCGAGCCCACCGCCTTTCGTATGAACGGTCAATCCGGTGGTAGCGGTTTCATGAACGTTAGCGAGTCCGGTTTTGGCGGCACTCAGGCGCCCTCGGTTTCGACGGCAGCGCAAACGTTCTCGAACCAGGGCACTGCCATCGACGCCGATCAGATTCGTCTGCTGCAGTCTTATCTCGAGCAGCACGCCCAGGGCGCCGCGGCGGGTAGTGGCGATAGCTGGATGCCGCTAATGCGCTCATCCTCCGTTGCCGAGCCGCTGGGCCAGCGCTAAACGCGTTCAGACCAATCGGAGTATTCAAGGGTGAACGTGAGCAGCGATAAAGACGTGTGGTTGCAAAAACTTTTGATCAGTTCCGGTGTTATCGCGATGGGCGCGCTTTCTTTTGCCGCCCAGGCAAGTGATGAGCCCGCCGGGCAAAGTGCTCGCCCGTCCTGCGACACGCCCAGGTTAACGCAGGACCCAGAAGGCATCGAGCAGTGGCTGGTGCGCACTATGCTTGCCAGTCACTGTTTCGAGTACCAGGCCCGCGCCGTTTCTATCGACAGTATTGGCGTTCGCACACTGGCACTTTCCCACCGTGTTCAGGATGGGGTTCGTCAACAGGTCGTGCAGCACCTCGACGGTCCGTCCATCAGTGTCGAACGGCGCTCCCAGGCAGGTCGGCTTGCCTGGTCGCAGCTGGAGCAAGCCGGTTTCGATATCGACTCGACCCCCGAGGCCTGGGCGGAGCACGTCGAAGCCTATTACGACGTCACGCTGGAAAACGAAGAGCGCGTTGCCGGACGCGTTGCCTCGCGGCTGCAGTTCGAGCCCCTCGACGATAATCGTTACGCCCATACCTGGTGGGTGGACGAGGAGACGGGGCTTTTGCTCAAGCACGAGCTAAGCGATGCCCAGGACCGCGTCGTCGAAACCTTCCAAATGACCCAGCTACAGTCGCCGGAACTCTACGACGGCCCGTTAATGGAAGAGGGCGCCCCGGCCAGCGAACAGCCCCCCTGGCAGGTGGGTTGGCTGCCCGAAGGCTTCGTCCCTCAGCCCGCCGAGATCACTAGCGATAACCCGCTAGCCCAGCGCTTTTATAGCGACGGGCTCTCATCGGTAAGCGTCTTTGTCACTCAAGCGGACGATCAAGCTCTCGAGAAAGGGGCTTACAGCTTGGGCGTGTCGGCGGTAGCCATCGAGTTAATCGAGTCTGAAGATGCGCGCTGGCAACTGATAGGCGTTGGCGAACTGCCGGTTGCCCAAGTGCGGCGCATCGTTCAGTCCATCGAGCTTGACGAGTAGTATTTCTTTTAGCGACGTTGGGTGTTTGACGACGTTTGGTAAGACGGATTTGCAGGCCTTTGAAGCCCGCTCTAAAGCCGGTCATTGGCTTGCTCATCGGCTCTTCGAGCCAATTCCTTCCCCGGTTAGCAGTTGTTTGATTAGGAGCTTTATCCATGAGGCGCTTGGTTGTTTCCTACTCGCTTTGGCTATGCCTTGCCACGTTATTGGTGTTCGGTCAAAGCGCTTACGCGCAGAACCTTCCCGATTTTACCGAACTGGTCGAAGACGCCGCCCCTGGCGTCGTCAACATATCGACCAGTCGAACGATTCAGCGAAGCGGTCCGGATATGCGCGGCTTCGGTGGCCAGGATATCCCGGAAATTTTCCGCCATTTCTTCGGTGACAACTTCCCTTCGCCCCCGGGCCAGGGCGGGCAAAACGGCCGCGAGCGTAGCGAAGAGCGCCAGTCCCTGGGGTCGGGGTTCGTAATCAGCGCCGACGGGTTTGTCTTGACCAACGCCCACGTGGTGCAGGATGCCGACGAAATTCTGGTGCGTTTGAACGATCGTCGTGAGCTCGAAGCGGAGCTGATCGGGAGCGACACACAAACCGATGTCGCGCTTTTAAAGATCGATGCCAACAACCTGCCGGTACTCAATTTGGGCAACTCCGATGATCTGCGGGTCGGTGAGTGGGTGGCCGCTATTGGCTCGCCCTTTGGTTTCGATCACTCGGTAACGGCGGGTATCGTCAGCGCCATCAATCGCACGCTCCCCCGGGATGCCTACGTGCCGTTCATCCAGACCGACGTTGCCATCAACCCCGGTAACTCCGGCGGGCCGCTTTTCAATCTCGATGGCGAAGTCATTGGAATCAACTCCCAGATATTTACCCGCAGCGGTGGTTTCATGGGATTGTCGTTTGCGATTCCGATCAATGTCGCCATGAACGTCGCCGATCAACTGCGTGAAGATGGTCACGTCAACCGTGGCTGGCTGGGGGTGATGATTCAGCCCGTCTCACGGGATTTGGCCGAGTCATTTGGTATGGACGATGCGATTGGCGCACTCATTGCCGACCTGGACCCCCAGGGCCCAGCCGCTGAGGGTGGCCTGCAGGCCGGCGATGTGATTACCGCCGTCAACGGTGAAGAAGTCGACCGTTCCAGCACGCTGCCGCGTTTGATCGGCCGCGTAGCACCGGGCAGTGACGTAACGCTTACCCTGATGCGCGACGGCGAGCAGGTCGAAGAGACCGTCGAGCTGGGCGACTGGCCCGACGCGGGGCAAGCGGATAACGCCAATCGCAGCGACGAGCAGGTGCGTTTGGGCGTCAGCGTCGGCGAGGTGGAAGCCGAGCTCAAGGAGCGCCTGAACATTAGCGGCGGCGTGGAAGTGCGCCAGGTGGAATCAGGCAGCGTAGCCGCCGAAGCCGGGCTACTTCCCGGCGATATTCTGGTCAGCGTCGATCATCGCAGCGTTTCCAGCGCCGAGGAGCTCGAAAGCATCGTCGAGGAGCTTCCCAGCGACCGGGCCATTCCCATTCGTCTCTATCGCGAAGGTCGTTCGCTGTTCGTAGCGCTTCGCCTTGAGTAGTCAGTGGTTCAAAGCCCGCGCGTAGCGGATGCGATCAAAACGCCCCGGCCTGTCCGGGGCGTTTTGCCAAGCGGCAACGGTCAGTGGCATAACGATGTAAACGGGCGTTTGAAAGCCCTGCGCGCAAGTGGTGAGATTGGAATGAACATAGCACCCGCGTCTTGCTAACGGTACAATGCGAACAAATTTTTAATGCGACTATCTGCGCCGCTTGGTAAATCGTTCAGAGTTGCGAC
This sequence comes from Vreelandella mediterranea, assembly GCF_970647075.1. Taxonomy (NCBI): domain Bacteria; kingdom Pseudomonadati; phylum Pseudomonadota; class Gammaproteobacteria; order Oceanospirillales; family Halomonadaceae; genus Vreelandella; species Vreelandella mediterranea. Next base: position 1,584,170 of record NZ_OZ310198.1, read on the forward strand.
CTCATACCGGATTTAAACGGCTAATGACCCAAGAAAACACCAGTAAAATTAAGCATATACGAAATTTTTCGATTATCGCTCACATCGATCACGGCAAATCCACGCTGTCGGATCGATTGATTCAAACCTGTGAAGGGTTGACCGAGCGCGAGCTCAAAGAGCAGGTGCTCGACTCGATGGACATCGAGCGTGAGCGCGGTATCACCATCAAGGCGCAATCGGTCACGCTCAATTACACCGCCGCGGATGGCCAGGTGTACCAGCTCAATTTTATCGATACGCCGGGCCACGTGGACTTCTCCTATGAAGTATCCCGCTCGCTTTACGCCTGCGAAGGCGCGCTTTTGGTGGTCGACGCCGCCCAGGGCGTCGAGGCGCAGTCGGTGGCCAACTGCTACACCGCCATCGAGCAAGGCCTGGAAGTGCTGCCGGTACTCAACAAAATCGACCTCCCCCAGGCCGACCCGGACCGGGTGGCCCAGGAAGTCGAAGAAATCATCGGCCTGGACGCCACCGACGCCTGCCAGGTATCCGCCAAGAGCGGTATCGGTATCGATGCGCTGTTGGAGCGGCTGGTGCGTGACATTCCGCCGCCCAAGGGCGACCCGGACGGCCCGCTTCAGGCGCTGATCATCGACTCCTGGTTCGACAACTACCTCGGCGTAGTTTCTCTGGTGCGGCTTTTTGACGGCACGCTCAAAAAGGGCGACAAGATTCGTATCAAGTCCACCGGGCGCGACTGGAATACCTCGGAAGTGGGTATTTTCACGCCGCTTCGAAAAGAGACCGGCGTGCTGCGCGCCGGCGAGGTGGGCTTCATCGTCGCCGGCATCAAGGAAATTCACGGCGCGCCGGTGGGCGATACGATCACCCATACCAAAACGCCGGACGTTGCGCGCCTGCCGGGCTTTCAGAAGGTGAAGCCCCAGGTCTACGCCGGTATGTTCCCGGTCAGCTCCGACGACTACGAAGACTTCCGCGACGCGCTGGAGAAGCTCGCCCTCAACGATGCCTCCCTGGATTACGAGCCGGAGAACTCCGACGCCCTGGGCTTTGGCTTTCGGGTCGGTTTTCTCGGCACGCTCCACATGGAAATCGTTCAGGAGCGCCTGGAGCGCGAGTACGACCTGGACCTTCTGACCACCGCGCCCACCGTGGTCTACGAGCTCGCCATGAAAAACGGCGACACGCGCTATATCTCCAACCCCTCGAAGCTACCCGACATGGCCGACGTCGAGGAGATGCGCGAGCCTATCGTTCGGGCGAGCATTCTGGTGCCCCAGGAGTTCGTGGGTAACGTGATCACCGAGTGCGAGCAGCGCCGCGGTTTCCAGAAGGACATGCAGTTTCTGGGCAGCCAAATCCAGCTCAGCTATGAGCTGCCCATGTCCGAAGTGGTCATGGACTTCTTCGACCGCCTAAAGTCGATCTCCAAGGGCTACGCGTCGCTGGAATACAACTTCGAACGTTTCGAAGAGGCCAAGCTGGTGCGCCTGGACGTGTTGATCAACGGCGACAAGGTCGACGCTTTAGCGGTCATCATTCACCGCGACCACGCCCATTCGCGCGGGCGATTGCTGGTCGAGAAAATGCGCGAGCTGATTCCACGCCAGATGTTCGATGTGGCGATTCAGGCGGCCATTGGGGGCCAAGTCGTGGCGCGCTCGACGGTCAAGGCTCTGCGCAAGAACGTGACCGCCAAATGTTACGGCGGCGACGTGAGTCGTAAGAAAAAGCTATTGGAAAAACAGAAGGCCGGTAAGAAACGGATGAAGCAGGTGGGGCGTGTCGAAATTCCCCAGGATGCCTTCCTTGCTGTGCTCAAGGTCAACGACTAGGAAGACGACACCCTCATGGATTTTTCACTACTACTGGTACTGGCCGTTGTAATTACCGGGGTCATCTATTTACTCGATGCCCTTTGGTTTCGCCCGCGGCGCAAAAAGCGGGTGGTCAATGCCGAGCAAGCCGCAGACGATGGGCTGGACCCCGCCACCCGCGAGAAGCTCGAAAAAGAGCCTTGGCCCATCGACTACGCGCGCTCGCTTTTTCCCGTGCTGCTGGTCGTGCTGGTGGTAAGAAGCTTTATCGTCGAGCCCTTTCAAATACCATCGGGCTCCATGCGGCCCACCCTGGAAGTGGGCGATTTCATTCTGGTCAACAAATTCGCTTACGGGCTGCGTCTGCCGGTCGTCCACGAGCGCTTTGTCGAAATCGGCGAGCCCGAGCGTGGCGAGGTGATGGTATTTCGTTTTCCCGACGAACCCTCGGTGAATTTCATCAAGCGCGTTGTCGGGCTGCCAGGCGACCGTGTTCGTTATGAAGGCAAGCAGCTTTACATCAACGGCGAGCCGGTGGCCAAGACGCTCGTCGAAGAGGGGCCCAGCGCATCGCCCCAGCAGCTCCTATTAGAAGAGCGGCTAGGACGCATGAGCCACGCCATTTATAACAACCCCCGCGATCCGGGTCCGCAAATGGGTGAAGTGATCGTGCCCGAAGGCGAGTACTTCATGATGGGGGATAACCGTGATCAGTCCAACGATAGCCGCTATTGGGGTTTCGTACCGGAAGAGAACATCGTCGGCCGCGCGTTTGCCGTGTGGATGCACTGGGACGGTGGTTTGCCCAGTTTCTCAAGCGTAAGGCGGATCGAATGAGTGGGACCACCCAGGTTAACGTCGAAGACGTAGGAGCATCGTGAGTAATTCCTTGAACGCTTTTTGCCGACGGATCGGCTACACCTTTAGCGATGACATGCTGCTGGAGCTGGCCATGACCCACCGAAGTTATGGTGGGCGTAACAACGAGCGCCTGGAATTTCTGGGCGACTCCATCGTGAACTTCGTCATCGCCGAGGCGCTGTTTCAGCGCTTTCCCCAGGCGCGCGAAGGCCAGCTTTCTCGCCTGCGCGCGCGGCTGGTAAAAGGGCAGACCCTGGCCGAGCTTGCCCGTGAAATGGCTTTTGGCGAGTGTTTGCGCCTGGGGTCCGGCGAGATGAAAAGCGGCGGGCACCGGCGCGAGTCGATTCTGGCCGACGCAGTCGAAGCGGTGATTGGCGCGATCTATCTGGACGCCGGTATGGAGGCGGTGCGCGAGCGCGTACTGGCCTGGTACTCGGATCGTTTGGAAAGTACCTCGCTACAGGACACCCAGAAAGACCCGAAAACTCGCCTACAGGAGTTTTTGCAGTCGCGTCAGGCGGCGCTGCCACGTTACGAAGTCGTTTGCGTCAAAGGCGAAGCCCACGCTCAGACCTTTACCGTCGAGTGCTATATCGATCTTTTAAACGAGCATACGACCGGTAAGGGCCCCAGCCGGCGCCACGCAGAGCAGCAAGCCGCCGAGCAAGCGCTCACCCATCTTGAAAAAAATCCTGGAGACCACGCGTCATGAGTCAAACCTGCGGCTTTGTGGCCATTGTTGGGCGGCCTAACGTAGGCAAATCGACCCTCATGAATCGCATACTGGGGCAGAAAGTGTCCATTACCTCGCGGCGCCCGCAAACCACGCGCCACCAGGTCATGGGCATCAAAACCGTCGATGAAACCCAGTTCATTTTTGTCGACACGCCAGGCATGCACATCATGTCGAAGGATCGCAACAAGGCGATCAATCGCTTCATGAATCAGGCCGCCACTCAGGCACTGCGCGATGTGGACTGTGTGGTCTTCATCATCGACCGTACGCGCTGGTCTGAAGAGGACCAGGCGGTGCTTGCGCGCCTCGAGCACGTCAAGGCGCCGGTGATCCTGGCGGTCAACAAAGTAGACCGCCTACAGGACAAGGCCTCGCTTCTGCCCTGGCTTAGTGAAGTCGGCGCACGGCGTGACTTCGCCGCCGTCATTCCGATATCCGCCAAGCACGGCACCCAAGTGGATACCCTCGAGGAGGAGGTCGCCAAGTACCTGCCCGAGAGCATTCACTTTTTCCCGGACGATCAAATTACCGATCGAAGCCTGCGCTTCATGGCCGCGGAGCTGGTGCGCGAAAAAGTCATGCGCCAGTTGGGTGACGAACTGCCGTATCAGATGACCGTGGAGATCGAAGAGTTTCGCGAAACCGAGCGCATCACCCACATCAGCGCCTTGATTTTGGTCGAACGCCAGGGTCAAAAGGTGATTTTGATCGGTGAGAACGGTGACCGGCTCAAGAGCATCGGCCGCGAGGCACGCCTGGATATGGAGCGCACCCTGGGGACCAAGGTCATGCTCAATCTGTGGGTGAAGGTCAAGCGCGGCTGGTCCGATGACGACCGCGCGCTGAAAAGCCTGGGGTACGATCTCGATTGAGTGCAGGCGCGATGGCCGAACCCGCCTTTTTGCTCCACCGGCGCGCGTACCGCGAAACGAGCGCCCTGGTGGATCTACTCACGCTCAATCACGGGCGTATCCGGGCGGTGGCCCACGGCGGCCAGCGCCCGGGCTCTAAATCCCGCCAGCGGTTGCAACCTTTTACGCCACTGTTCGTGGCCTGGCGTGGCGATCGTGATCTCAAGCGGCTGACCCTAATGGAGTCGCGCGGACATACCGCGCTATTGGCCGGGGAGGGGCTTCTTTGTGGGCTTTACGCCAACGAGATCGCTACTCGGCTATTGCCGCTGGAGCTCGGCGCCGAAGAAGTATTCGCCTTCTATAGCGCGCTGCTCGACGCGCTTCCCACCCCGGCCCGGCGAGGGTTGGCGCTGCGTCGCTTCGAGTGGTCGCTGTTGGAGGCGCTTGAGGCCACGCCGCGTTTCGTGACGCCGGGTGGCGAGGCGCTGGACCCTCAAGGGCGCTATCGTTTCGATGCGCAAAGCCGCGCCTTCGTGCCCTTCGAGCAGGGCATCGAAGGGCGTGTGCTGCGCTACCTCGACCAGGGCGACTGGGAGCCCGAAGGCCTGGCCGGGGCGCTCAAGAAGGTGATGCGCGCCGCGCTCGCCCCGCACCTGGGCAGCAAGACGCTGCGCTCGCGGGAGCTGATGCTCGATTTGGCTCGCCGCCGGGCGCGGGTTTAACCCGGCTACCTTTCGCCATCGAGCGCCGTGTCAGACCACGCTTCGCTGCGCCGTTAAACGCTTTCAACATTCTGTTAATAGATAGCCGCTCAGCGCGGCTATCGAAACGAACGACCTCGCACTGGAGAGCGCTATGCACCCACCGCGGATTTTACTCGGTGTCAATATCGACCACATTGCCACGCTACGCCAGGCTCGGGGGACGCGCTATCCCGATCCAGTACAGGCTGCACTGCTTGCCGAAGAGGCCGGGGCGGATGGCATCACCGTGCACTTGCGCGAAGACCGCCGCCACATTCAGCCCCGAGACGTGCGCCTGCTTGCCGAGGTGCTCAATACACGTATGAACCTCGAGATGGCGGTGACCGAGGAGATGCTCGCGCTTGCCGAAGAGCTGCGCCCGGCCCACGTTTGCCTGGTACCGGAGAAGCGCGAAGAGCTGACCACCGAAGGCGGGCTCGACGTGACGGGAAATTTCGAGCAGGTCCAGGCTGCCTGCCAGCGTCTGGGTGAGGCCGGTTGCGACGTGTCGCTATTCATCGACCCGGATAGCGCGCAAATCGACGCCGCTCACCGCGCCGGCGCGCCGACCATCGAGCTTCATACCGGAGCCTTTGCCGAGGCGGTAATGGGCTCGCAGGCGGCCAATGACGAATACGCGCGCTTGAACGCGGCCGCAGTGCAGGCGGTATCGCTTGGGCTCGTCGTCAACGCCGGCCACGGCCTTCACTACCACAACGCCGAAGCCATCGCGGCGCTGCCCGGCGTCAACGAGCTCAATATTGGCCACGCGATCATCGCGCGGGCGCTGTTCGTGGGCTTGAAAGAGGCGGTCGCCGAGATGAAGCGGCTGATCATCGCCGGCCAGGAGGCCGGGCTGATGGCCGCACTGGATAGCCACGATCACGAACACGAGCACGCCCATGATCATGGCCACGACCATGAAGACGGCTGCTGCGGGCACTAAGCCGTGATTGTCGGTATCGGGTCGGACATCGCTCGGGTCGCGCGCTTTGAAACGGCGATCGAGCGTCACGGCGAACGTTTCGCCGCACGTATTTTGGGCGCGGACGAACACGCCCGCTGGTTGGAAAAAAACCGCCCGGTGGCGTACCTTGCCAAGCGCTTTGCCGCGAAGGAGGCGTTTGTCAAGGCGCTGGGGCTGGGGCTTCGCGCCGGCATGCAGTGGCGCGAGATCCAGGTGCTCAACGACGCCCTGGGCAAGCCCGCGCTTTCGCTAAGTGGCGAAGCGCAGCGGCTTTTCGAGCAAAGCGGTGCACAAACGGCGCATATCACGCTAAGCGACGAAACCGAGTATGCGCTGGCGTTCGTGGTGCTGGAGCGCTAGCCCGGCGTATCGCGATACCTCATGAGCGTATCGATCGCGCTTAAAAACGCCTGCACCTGCGTTGCGAGGGCGGCGCTGTTTGTCGTTTCCTGAGTTGCCGCGAGGTGATCGCGCAGTGCGCTTTCAAGCGCGTCCGCCGCTTCGCCAAGCGCCGGGGTGCCGCAGTATCGGCACGCGCCATTCAAGGCATGTGCCTCCTCTAAAAGCGCCGCGTCATCTTGTTGGGCGAGCGCCTCTTCAATACGCGTTTTGGCCGCGGGCAGGCTCTCGATCAGGCGCATCAGCTGGGTAACGGCCAGCGCCTCGCTGCCCCCGGCCAAACGTTTGCCCCGGGCCAGGTCGACCGCGAGCGGCGCTGGTTGAGGGGCATCGGCCGGCGCTTGCCCGGTGCTTTGCAGCGCCAATTGGCTTGTGTCTTCCAGGGTCATGTCTAAAAAGCGCTCGAATAGCCGGTGCAGCGCGGCCTCGTCGACGGGTTTGACCAGTACGTCGTCAAAGCCCTGGGCTAGCCAGCGCTGGCGCTGTGAGTCCGGGGCTTGGGCGGTCACCGCGATGATCGGACAGCGTGACCAGGCGCCTTTCAAGCGTCTTAGTGCGTGGGTGGTTTCAACACCGTCCATGCCTGGCATACGAATATCCATTAGCACCAGATCGAAGGGCGCCGCCTGGGCGTATTCAAGCGCTTGCTTACCGCTAGCGGCCAGGGTGATTTGTATCCGCTCGCTCTCTAAAATGGCCTTGAGCAGCGCCCGGTTGGGGGCGTTATCGTCGACGATGAGCACGTCCAGCGCCTGGCGCTCGGCCGGCGGCTCAACCGCCAAGGGCGGCACCGTGGGCGGGTCGAGCAAATGCGCCAGTGCGTTGATCATTCGCTGGCGGGTAATCGGCTTGCTGACGATATCGCCGCCGTAGGGCATGTGCCAGGTCGCGGTATCCGGCGGCGGGCCTAGGGCGAGTATCAGCGTGGGGCACTTTGCCTGCTCGATCACCGCTTGCCAGTAGGCCTGGCGCTCGTTGATGAAGTCGGCAGGGCCCAAAGCGAGTATCAGAAGTGCTTCGTCACCGGCATCGACAAACGAGACCGGCTGCGCGCCCCAGTTTATAAGCCAGTTCTCCAGCGCAAAGCGGCTAAGGCGGTGGGGCTCGTGTAGACGCACGGCTTTGTTGTTCAAATCGAGCGGCGGAACTTGCGGTGTCGCGGCATGCGCCTGCAGCGCCAGGGTGAACGTGAAGCACGCGCCCTGGCCCTGGGCGCTTTCCACGCCTATTTCGCCGCCCATGCGCTGGACGAGCTGGCGGCATATACTAAGCCCCAAGCCGCTGCCGCCGTACTCCCGGGAGTGGCTGGGCGATGCCTGGGTAAAGGCGTCGAAAAGCCCTTGCTGCTGCTCATCGTTCAGCCCGATGCCGGTATCGGTTACGCTGATGGCGAGTACGACGTGCTGACCCTCTTGGCGCTCGAGGCTGGCGCGCACGATGATTTCACCTTCGCAGGTAAATTTCAGGGCGTTGCTGATCAAATTGTTGAGGACCTGCTGGATTCTCAGCGGGTCACCGCAAAGCGGCGTGGGAATATCATCGTAGGCAAGCCCCACCAGGTGAAGCTCTTTACGCTGCGCCTCCGGGGCGTTCAGGCCAATCGCTTCGTCCACTACGCTTGCGATATCGAGCTCGCGCTCTTCCAGGGTCAACTGGTCGGCTTCCAGTTTGGAGAAGTCGAGCACGTCGTTGACCAGCACCATGAGGTTTTCGCACGCACAGTGAACCTGGCCAAGCCACTCCTGTTGGCGGGTATCCAGCGGCGAGCGGCCCAGCAGGCGGCAAAAACCGATAATGCCGTTGAGCGGCGTGCGGATTTCGTGACTCATGTTGGCGAGAAATTCCGACTTGGCCGCGTTGGCCTTGAGGGCGCTTCGGTGGGCCAGGTCGAGCTTGATACTCTGCTCCTCGACGGTTTCTATCGATTCGTAGAGCTCCTGGGTGGCGTGTTCGATCTGGCTTTGCATATCGCGGCTATAGTGCTGAAGATGCTCGCCCAGCACGTTGATGTTTTTTCCCAATTCGTTGAATTCGCTTACCTCGTGCATGGCCAGCGTGCGGCCGTAGTCGCCGTGGGAAAGCCGGTAAAGCGCCTGGTTGGCGCGCTCCAACGGGCGGATGATCGAGCGGCTGATCGAAAGCGCGGCGGAGAGCAGCAAAAGCCCCAGTAAAATGGCGCCAAAGCTTAGGGTAGCGATCAGTTTGTAGCGCTCCAGCGTCAGCGCCCGGGTGTTGACCTCGGCTTCGAGCCAGCGGCCGCTCCCCGACTCCCCGCCGGTTTCGGGGCCGGCGTAGGCGGTCAGCGGCATCTGTAAACGCCAAACTTCCTGGTCATGATTGAGACGGGTAGTGCGAGGCACGTTCAAGCGCTGGGCGGCGGGCATCGGGCGGCCAAGCATCAGCACCCGGTTGCCTTGCTCGTCGTAAAGCGATAGCGCGTGCAGGTTCTTGTACTCCATCAACTGGCGCGCCAGGCGTTCCAGGCGCGGCTCGTCCCCTTCGGCCATGGCATCGTTTAAGTCCGGCGCGAGTATTTCGCTGGCACTCACCAAACGCTCGGTGAAAACGCGCTGCTGAGTCGTACCGTTTTGAAGCACCAAAAAGACCGCCATGGCGGTATAAACCAGTAGCGGAATGCCCAACAGGGCCAGCAGCAAGCGTGTATTCAAGGACATGTAAGAAACTCATTGATTCGGTGGGTTGCCTGTCCAGCCACAGGCAGCCCCGATATAATGCCGTATAAAGGTGACGATAAGGAACGCATGATGGACTATCCCGCGCTTGAAGATGTAATTGGCAATACCCCGCTGGTACGTTTGACGCGTATCAGCGCCGGACGCAACAACACGCTGCTGGCCAAACTCGAGGGCAATAACCCGGCGGGGTCGGTAAAGGATCGCCCGGCGCTTTCGATGCTCGCCGAGGCCGAAGCCCGCGGTGAGATCGCCCCGGGGGATACGCTGATCGAGGCAACCTCGGGCAATACCGGCATTGCGCTGGCCATGGCGGCGGCCATCAAGGGCTATAATATGGTGCTGGTCATGCCCGAAAACGCCTCCAGCGAGCGTAAACAAGCCATGGCCGCTTACGGGGCCACGCTGATTTCGGCCAGCCAAAAGGGTGGCATGGAGGAAGCCCGGGATATCGCCGATGAGATGATCGCCAAGGGTGAAGGCAAGCCGCTCAATCAGTTTGCCAACGCGGACAACCCGCTGGCCCACTACCGTACCACCGGGCCGGAGCTTTGGCAGCAAACCGGTGGCGAGATCACTCACTTCGTAAGCTCCATGGGCACGACCGGCACCATCATGGGCGTATCACGCTATCTAAAAGAGCAAAATAGCGCGATCGAGATCGTCGGCCTGCAGCCGGAAGACGGCGCCAGTATCGCCGGTATTCGCCGCTGGCCCGAGGCGTACCTGCCGGCCATTTTCGAAGCCCCCCGGGTGGATACCGTGTTGGATATCGGCCAGCAAGAGGCGGAAGAGCACATGCGCCGGCTGGCGCGGGAAGAAGGCATTCTGGCCGGGGTCTCGTCTGGAGGAAGCCTTGCCGGGGCGCTGCGCATCGCCGAGCAGGTCGAGAACGCGGTGATCGTCTTCATCGTCTGCGACCGGGGCGATCGTTACCTGTCCACCGGTCTTTATGCGCCCGCGCAGTAGCGCTTGGCTTAAGTAAATGTGTAAGGATTCTCTGTTTTTGAAAACCGTTTTGGATAACCATCATGCTGGGTAAAAAGCGGCCACCGCGGCCCAAGTCGGGCCACTCCGGGCTTGCCCGTACGCCACCGGGTGCCCCGACCAAAGGCGCCGAGGGTAACACCTTGATCATCGACCGGCTGGCCCACGACGGGCGCGGTATCGCCCATAGCGCGGCGGGCAAGACCGTGTTCGTCGACAGGGCGCTGCCCGGGGAAGAGGTCGAAGCGGCCGTGCATATCGAGCGTAAGCGCTTTGACGAGGCGCATATAAAGCAGCGCCTTACCAGCGCCGAGAGCCGGGTGGCCCCGCCGTGCCCTTATTACGAGCGGTGCGGTGGGTGTGATCTTCAGCACCTGAATTTGGCCGCCCAGCGCGAACACAAGCGCCAAGTGGTCAAAGAGCTCTTCGCCCGCCAGGGGGTCGAACTTGCCCGGATCGACGCGCTCGACGGCTCTTCAGAGCACTACCGGCGCCGGGCACGGCTCGGTGTGCGGCTGGATTCACAGGATAACGTGCTGCTGGGTTTTCGCGCGGCGGGCAGTCACCGGCTGGTGAATATCGATCATTGCCATGTGCTCGTACCCGAGCTTTCTGCGCTGATCGCACCGCTCAAGGCATTGCTGGAAACCCTCGATGCCCCCAAGCAGGTCGGTCATATCGAGCTCATCAAGCCGGCCGGCAAGCCGGTCGTGCTTGTCCGCCAGTTAAAGGCCAACGTTCATGACGTCCAGGCGTGGCAGGCCTTCGCCAGTGAACAGGGCGTCAGCGTAGGTGCCTGGGTAGGCCGCGAAGAGCCGGTGCTCGAGTGGTATGGCGAGGCCCCCACCCTCGAGGACACGCTGAGCCTGCCCGCTGGATTGAAATCGCCAGATGCGCCTGCGCACCTGGCGCTGGGCTTCAGCCCCGGCGATTTTTTGCAGGTCAACGCCGAGGTCAACCAGCAGATGATCGACCGGGTGATCGAGTGGCTGACACCGACGCTGGCATCATCAGCCGCGCCACGTGTGCTTGATCTCTTCGCGGGGATCGGTAACTTTAGTTTGCCCCTGGCGGTTGCCGGTGCTCGGGTGCTCGCCGCCGAGGGCAGTGCCGCGATGGTCCGACGTATCGCGACCAACGCCGAGCGGTATCAGCTCGATATCGCCGCCCGGCAGGTGGATTTGAGTCAAGTCGCGCGCCTTGGCGAACTCTTCGACGTGGGCGAGACGATCGACGCCGTGGTGCTCGACCCGCCCCGGGGCGGCGCCGAGGCCATTTGCCACGCTCTGGGCGAGCGCCGAGTCGCGCAGGTGGCCTACATCGCCTGCGACCCGGCGACACTTGCGCGGGATGCGGCCACGCTTTTGCAAAAGGGCTATCGGATCACCGACGTCACCGTCGCGGACATGTTCCCGCATACTGCCCATATCGAGACGCTGGTGCTGTTCGAGTACGCAGGCTAAGCCACCGTTGGCGCTTTACCTAAACGCGGGGTAAAGCGCCGTTAGTTGAAAGGATGAGTCATTGCCATGGTGAAAGTGCGTGAAGACCAGCCGCTGACGCAAGGCGGCAAGGTGGATATAGAGCAGTGGTTGACGCGCTTGAAAGAGAGCGTGCGCCTGCCGGAACCCGAGCGGCTGGTCGAAGCCTGCGAACTTGCCGAAGTGCTCGAGCGCCAGGCACCGCAAACGCACCGCGTGTGGCTCTCGCCGGGCGCCAGTTTTCGTATGGGCTTGGAGATGGCGGATATTCTGGCGGATTTGAAGCTCGACCAGGCCACGCTGGAAGCGGCGGTGCTCTACCGCTCGGTGCGCGAAGGGCTGGTGAGCCTGGAGGCGATTACCAAGCGCTTTGGTGAAGAGGCCGCCACGCTGATCGACGGCGTGCTGCAAATGGCTGCCATTAGCTATCCGCTGGCTTCTCACCAGGCCATGAGCCAGCACAACCAGCAGGAGAACCTGCGTAAGATGCTGGTCAACATGGTCAGCGACGTGCGCGTGGCGCTCATCAAGATCGCCGAGCGCACCTGCGCGCTGCGCCAGGTCAAGGATGCGCCCCGGGACAAATGCCTGCAGGTGGCCCGTGAAGTCGCCGATATCTACGCGCCGCTGGCGCACCGCTTAGGCATCGGTCAAATCAAGTGGGAGCTCGAGGATCTCTCGTTTCGCTACCTTCATGAAAACGACTATAAAACCATCGCCAAATTGTTGGCCGAAAAGCGTCTGGACCGGGACCGCTATATTCAGGACGTGGTGGAAACGCTCGAGTCGTTGATGCGCGCGCAGAATATCAACCGCTTCGATGTCAAAGGTCGCGCCAAGCATATCTACTCGATCTGGCGCAAAATGAAGCGCAAGCACATCGATTTCTCCCAGGTCCACGACGTGCGGGCGGTGCGCATTCTGGTGCCTGCGGTGACCGACTGCTACACCGTGCTGGGTATCGTCCACTCGCGCTGGCACCACGTGTCCAACGAGTTCGACGACTATATCGCCAACCCCAAAAAGAACGGCTATCAGTCGCTGCACACCGCGGTCGTGGGCCCGGAAAACAAGGTGCTCGAAATTCAGATCCGCACCTTTAGCATGCACGACGAAGCCGAGCTTGGCGTGTGCGCCCACTGGCGCTACAAGGGCCACGACACCAACGCCAAAAGCGGCAGCTACGAAGAGAAGATCGCCTGGCTTAGGCAGGTGCTCGAGTGGCAGGACGAAGTGGGCGGCTTTGGTGATCTGCGCGAGGGGCTTTTGAGCGATGTCGCCCCGGACCGCATCTACGTCTTCACACCGGATGGCCACGTCATCGATTTACCCCGTGTGGCCACGCCGATCGATTTCGCCTATCGGGTGCATACCGAGATCGGCCACCTCTGCCGCGGCGCGAAAATCAACGGGCGGATCGTACCGCTCAACTACAAGTTGAAAACCGGCCAGCAGGTCGAGATTCTGACCGCCACCAAGGGCGGGCCGAGCCGGGATTGGCTCAATCCGAGCCTTGGCTACGTACGCACCTCCCGCGCGCGGGCCAAGATTCAGGCCTGGTTCAAACACCAGGCGCGGGACCAGAATTTGGAAGAGGGCCGCGCGCTGTTCGAGCGCGAGATGAAGCGCTTGGACGTCGACGGCCTGAACCTTCAAAAGCTTGCTGAAGCGGTCAACTACCAAAATGCCGACGACATGTACGCAGCCCTTGGCGCCGGCGACCTGCGTATCGGCCAGGTGCTCCACCAGGCGCAGCAGCTGTTCGGGGAAAGCGACGATCAGGAGCAGTTGGAAAGGCTTTTGGCCAAGCCGCGCCGCCAGCCCAGCAAGGCTGTTCAAAGCGATATCACGGTGCTTGGGGTGGGGAATCTCAAGACCAGCATGGCGAACTGCTGTAATCCGGTGCCCGGCGAGCCGATCCTCGGTTTCATCACCCAGGGGCGGGGCGTCACCATTCACCGCCAGGAGTGCTCCAACGTGCTGCAACTGCGCATGGAAGAGCCCCAGCGCATCATCGAGGTAGAGTGGGGCGAGCGTGCCCATACCCGCTACCCGGTGGCCATCGAGATCCAGGCCTGGGACCGCTCGGGGCTTCTGCGCGACGTGACCGGCCTACTGGGCAACGAAAAGGTCAACGTGCTGTCGGTCAATACCTTGACCGATACCGACGAGGGCATTGCTCGCCTGCGTATTACCCTGGAAGTCGACGGCCTTGAAACCCTGGGGCGGCTTTTCTCGCGCATCCAGCAGCTTCCCAACGTGACCGAAGTGCGCCGGCTGCGCGACGCGGACCCGGAAAAGCCCGCGAAAGGAGGCCTATGATGCGCTATGACCTGAATGATTTGCTCGCCCTGATGCGCGTGCTGCGCGACCCGGATCAAGGCTGCCCCTGGGATATCGAGCAACATTGGCAAAGCATCGTGCCACACACCATCGAAGAGGCCTACGAAGTAGCCGATGTCATCGAGCGTCAGGCGTATGAGGAGCTTCCCGGTGAGCTTGGCGATCTGCTTTTTCAGGTCGTCTACTACGCCCAGTTCGGCGCCGAGGAGCAGCGTTTCGATTTTTACGACGTCGTCGATGTGCTCACCACCAAGATGATTCGCCGCCACCCCCACGTGTTCCCGGAAGGCACGCTGGCCTCGCGCCGCCCGCCCGGTGTCAGCGCCAAAGAGGTCGAACAGCGCCAGGTAAAGAGCCGCTGGGAGTCGCTAAAAGCCGACGAGCGCGCCGGGCGCCCGGCAAGCACCGCCTCGGCGCTGGACGATATTCCGCTGGCGCTGCCTGCGCTCAACCGCGCCAACAAGCTCTCCAAGCGCGCTGCCCGGGTGGGCTTCGACTGGCCGGATACCCGCGGCGTCATCGAAAAAATCCGCGAAGAGCTCGACGAAGTCGAACAGGCCCTCGATGAAAACGATCGCGAGCACGCCCAAGAGGAGGTCGGCGATTTACTCTTTGCCACGGCCAATTTAGCCCGCACGCTGGGCTTTGATCCGGAAGCGTGCCTGCGCGGCACCAACGCCAAGTTCGAGCGGCGCTTTCGCTATGTCGAGCGCGCGCTGAGTGCCGAGCAGCGCCCGACAGGTAGCGCCACCCTGGAAGAGATGGAGCACCACTGGCAGGCCGCCAAACGACAAGAGACCGAATAGACGCCGTCGTTTGAGAGAAACGGTTTTAGTAAAACGGTTTAAATAAAGCAGTCCATCAAAACAGTTCTTCAACACAGTCCATCAGGCCATCGAAACAGTCCATTAAAACAGGCCGGGCGAAACGAACCGGGCTTAAAAACAACGAATTCCAAGGAGGTCAGGTATGAGTCATGATTTACACGAGTCCCTGCGGGAGAACGTACGTATTTTGGGCGACAGCCTGGGCCGCACCATTGCCGACGACCTGGGCCAGCCGTTCGTCGATAAAATCGAGACGATCCGCGCCCACGCCAAACAGGGGCGCCAGGGCGATACGCTTCAGCAGCGCGCGCTGATCGAGTATCTGCGCGAGCTGCCCGAGCGCGATCTTCTGCCGGTGACCCGGGCGTTCAACCAGTTCCTCAACCTGGCCAATATTGCCGAGCAGCACTACCGGGCGCGCTTTCGCCGGGTCGAAGACTACAAGCCCGGCATGCAACCCGTGCTCGGCGAGCTCTTGAACCGTGCTCGCGAGGCCGGCAACTCGCCGCGCTCGCTGGTCGAAACGCTTGCCAACATGCGCGTCGAGCTGGTGCTCACCGCTCATCCCACGGAAGTCATTCGCCGCACGCTGATTCAAAAGTACGACGCCATCGACGACTGCCTGACCGCTATCGAAAGCGCCGATGACTACCCGGAGCGCGGCGAGCGCGCCCGTGGGCGCCTGAACGAGCTGATCAGCCAAGCCTGGCACACCGACGAGATTCGCCACGAGCGCCCCACGCCGGTGGACGAGGCCAAGTGGGGCTTTGCGGTGATCGAAAACTCGCTTTGGCAGGCGGTGCCGGATTTTCACCGCGACCTGGATAATCTGCTGCTGGAGAGTGCCGGCGAGCGCCTGCCGCTGGACGCCGCACCGATCCGCTACGCTTCCTGGATGGGCGGCGACCGCGACGGCAACCCGAACGTCACCGCCCGGGTCACCCGCGAGGTGTTGCTACTGGGCCGCTGGATGGCCGCGGATCTGTACCTGCGTGATCTGGAGCAGCTCAAGACCGAACTCTCCATGTGGAAGGCCAATAGCGCCCTGAAAGCCGAAGTCGGCGAGGCCACCGAGCCCTACCGCGAGCTTTTGAAACGGCTTCTGACCCGGGTCGAGGCGACCCGGGACTGGGCGAAGGCCGAACTCGACGGGCAGAACTTCGATGGTGGCCCGATCATCGAAACGCGTGATCAGCTCTACGCGCCGCTTTTGGCCTGCTACCGCTCGCTGTGCGATGTGGGCCTGGACACCATCGCCAACGGCGCGCTGCTCGATACTCTGCGCCGGGTGGCGGTGTTCGGTGTCACGCTCACCAAGCTGGATTTGCGTCAGGAAGCGAGCCGCCACGCCCAACTGATGGAAGAGCTCACGAGTGAATTGGGCCTGGGTCACTATCAGCAGTGGGAGGAATCCGCCCGCCAGGCGTTTTTGCTCGAGGAACTTGCCTCGAACCGGCCGCTGATTCCAAGGCGCTGGGAGTGTTCGGCGGAGTCGCGCGAGGTGATCGATACCTTCAAGGTGATCGCAAGCGAACACGCCGAGGCGCTGGGCACCTATATCATTTCCATGGCCGCCGAGCCTTCGGACGTGTTGACCGTGGCGCTGCTCATGAAGGAGATCGGCGGGCGGGTTACGCTGCCCATCGCACCGCTTTTCGAGACGCTCAACGACCTGGATAACGCCGCCGGGGCGATCGACAAGCTGCTGGCGCTGCCTGGCTACCGGGCGCTGGTGAAGGACCGCCAGGAGGTGATGATCGGCTATTCGGACTCCGCCAAGGATGCAGGCCAACTCGCCGCCGCCTGGGCGCAGTACCGCGCCCAGGAGTCTTTGGTCGAGGTGTGTAAACGCCACGGGGTGGATTTGACGCTGTTTCACGGCCGCGGCGGCACCGTAGGCCGTGGTGGCGGCCCGGCCCATGCGGCGATTCTCTCCCAGCCGCCCGGGTCGGTGAACGGAAGCCTGCGCGTGACCGAGCAGGGCGAGATGATCCGCTTCAAGTTCGGTCAGCCGGATATCGCCCTGCGCTCTATGGAGATCTACGCCTGCGCGGTGCTCGAGGCCACGCTCTTGCCGCCGCCGGCCCCGGAACCCAAGTGGCGCGAGGATATGGACAAGCTGGCGAGCGTCGCCCACGCCGGTTATGTGGGCGTGGTGCGCGAAGACCCGGATTTCGTCCCCTATTTTCGTGCGGTGACTCCGGAAGGGGCGCTGGGTCGGCTGCCGCTGGGTTCACGGCCGACCAAGCGCCGCCAGGACGGCGGCGTGGAAACTTTACGCGCGATTCCCTGGATATTCGCCTGGACCCAGATTCGTTTGATGCTGCCGGCCTGGCTTGGTAGCGGCGAAGCCTTTACCGAACGCCTGGCCCAGCCCGGTGGGCGCGAAGTGCTTCAGGAAATGCGCAACCAGTGGCCGTTTTTTGGTACCTACCTGGACATGCTGGAGATGCTGCTGGCGAAGGCGGATGTCGCCATTGCCGCCTACTACGAGCACCGGCTGGTCGACGAGCCCTCGCTCAAGGCGCTGGGCAAAAAGCTCAGAGAGCGCTTCGAGCGTTTGGAAGTCGCCGTGCTGGATATCGCGGGTCAAGAGGCGCTGTTGGAAAACACGCCCTTGATCCGCCAGGCGATCGACGTGCGCAATCCCTACATCGACCCGCTTCACGGCTTACAGGCCGAGCTTTTGCAACGTAACCGGGACGCTGACGGGGCGATCAGCGCCGATCTATCCCGCGCCCTGATGGTGACCATGGCGGGTATCGCCGCGGGGCTGCGCAACACCGGCTAGACGCTACGCAAAAGCCTTCTTGCCGCCGCCCTCGGGTGGCGGCGTTTCATTTTTAACGCAATTCAGGCGTGCTATGTCGCTTAAAAAATCGACCCGAATCAACAAGTACATCAGCGAGAGCGGGCTTTGCTCGCGCCGTGAGGCCGACCGCTTCGTCGAACAGGGCAACGTATGGCTCAACGGGCGCCGCGCAACGACCGGCGATCAGGTGGTGGCGGGGGATCGGGTCAAGGTCAACGGCCAGGAGATCGAACCCCAAGAGGAAGAGGACCTGGTGCTGATCGCGCTCAACAAGCCGGTGGGCATCGTCAGCACCACCGAGTCGAGCGAAAAGGACAATATCGTCGACTTCGTCCAGCACGGCGTGCGTATCTTTCCCATTGGCCGCCTCGATAAGGACTCCCAGGGGCTGATTTTTCTAACCAACAACGGCGATCTGGTCAACAAGATCCTGCGCGCCAACAACCAACATGAAAAAGAGTACGTGGTCACGGTGAATAAGCCGGTGACCGACGACTTCATCGAAGGCATGCAAAAGGGCGTGCCGATTCTTGGCCAGGTCACCAAAAAGTGCAAAGTGGAGCGCCTGACCAAATTCAGCTTCAACATTACCCTGGTGCAGGGCCTCAACCGCCAGATTCGCCGCATGTGCGAATACTTTGGGTTCGAGGTTACCGAACTCGTGCGTACCCGTATCATGAACGTCTCGCTCAAGGGCCTGGCCACCGGCGACTGGCGCGATTTAACGCCCAAAGAGATCGATACGTTAAGCGAGCTCATCAAGGACTCGGACCCGACCCCCGATGCGCCCAAAAAGCCGCGCGCGCCCAAGGGCGGGGCGCAAAAGCCCCAAGCCAATAAAGGCGCCGGAGGCGGGCAGGGCGCGGGAAGAAGTGCGGGTAGCAATACGGCGAAAGGTGCCGGCAAGCCTGCCGGTAAAGCAACGCCGCCTGGCAAGCGCAAAGAGGCGAAAGCCGGTGCCAGGGGCGCCAAGCCCCAGGGCGCGGGTAAAGCCGCCGCCGGGGCCAAAGGCAAGCCCGCGGGCCGCGGTAAGCCGGTCAAAGCCGGCGGCGCGGGTAAGGCCAGTACCAAGGGCGCATCCACCGGTAAACCGGCAGGCAAGGCGGGCAAGCCCGGCCCACGGCGCAAGTAAGGCTTACTGGTAAGGGGCGAACAGGAAATTGCCGATCAGCTCCTTGCCGCCTTCGGTGGCGAAGGATTCCGGGTGGAACTGGATACCGTGAATGGGATAGTCGCGGTGTTTGACGCCCATCAGCTCGAACTCCCCCGCGGCCTGCCAGCGCGCGCGCTCGGCGAAGCTTTCGGCCCCCAGCTCGCCCACGGTGGCGGTTACGTCCAGGCACTCGGGCAGCGAGGCCGCATCGGCAATCAGCGAGTGGTAGCGCATCACCTCGAGCTGGTCCGGCACGCCGTTGAAGACCGAGCGGTGGTTGTGGTTGATCGGGCTAATCTTGCCGTGCATGGGCAGCGGCGCCTTGATCACCTGGCCGCCGAAGACGTGGACGATGCCCTGCATGCCCAAACACACGCCCAGCAGGGGTGTGGTCGTGCCGAGTTCTTCGATCACCCGGGCGCAGATACCGAAATAGCGCGGGTCATCCGGCGAGCCGGGCCCGGGGGAAATGATGATACGGTCCGCCTCGAGCGCCTTTACCTCTTCGAAATCGATCTGGTCGTTGCGCTTGACCAGAATCTCGAAGCGTTCGATGGCGCCCCGGTTTTTCTCGACGCTTAAAATCTCACCAATGAACTGATAGAGGTTGTAGGTGAAAGAGTCGTAATTATCGATGATCAGCACCTTCATGCGGGGCTCTCCGTATCCATAAAGGGGGCCAGGGCTTTGCGCGTACCGGCGAATTTACGGCGAATTTCCTCGTACTCGTCCTCAGCGTTGGAGTCGAACACGTTGCCGCCACAGGTTTGCACATAGGCGCGCTCGCCGTTGACGAATACGGTACGAATGGGAATGGCGAAGGTGCAGTCGCCGTTGAAAGAGAACTGGCCCACCGCGCCGCCGTAGGGCCCACGCCCGTCGACTTCCAGCTCGTCGATGATTTTCATCGCCTCGATCTTGGGTGCGCCGGTGAGCGTGCCGGCGGGGAAGTTGCTGGCAAGGGCGGTGAACATATCCTCGTTTTGGTCGATGATGCCGACGATCTCGCTGGAGATATGCTGCACGTGGCTAAAGCGCTTGATGTCCATCAGGCTTCGCACCTTGACCGTGCCGAACTGGGCGACCCGGCCGATGTCGTTGCGGTGCAGGTCGACGATCATATTGTGCTCGGCGATCTCCTTGGGGTCGTTCAAAAGCGTGCGGGCAAGCTGAGTGTCTTCCTGCTCGGTCTTGCCCCGGGTGGTCGTGCCGGCCAACGGGAAGGTCTCCATTTCGCCCTGGCGCAGGCGAAAGAGAAGCTCCGGGCTTGCACCGATCAGGCGCTGCTCGCCGAATTTGACGTAGTACATCTGCGGCGACGGGTTGATACGCCGAAGCTCGCCGTAAAGCGCCAGGGTGTCGCCTTCCAGACGAAAACGCTTCTTGAAGCCGACCTCGCACTGAAAAATCTTGCCGTCGACGATGTCCTGCTTCACTTTCGCCACCGCCCGGGCGTGCTCTTCCCGGCTCATGGTGTCGCCCTGCGCGGTAATTTTTAACACTCCCGGGGTCACGTGGTCGGCATCGATCAGTTCCTGGAGGAACGCGAAGCGGCTATCGTCATAGTAGAAGTAGGTGACTTCGCCGGTCATCTTGTCGAGAATCAGCCCGTCCTTGTAAAGGCCGAAGCGGAAGGTGTCGAACTCCTCGCTCGCCTTGAGCGAGAGCGAGGGTTCGAAATACTGCATGGCGTCGTAGCCAAGATAACCGGAAAGGCCGCCGGCGTACTTGCGCGAAATAATGTTTTGCGGCATGAGCGAACGCAAAAGCTCATAAGGATTGTCGCTTGGGTAGGCGTTGGTCTCGCCGTCGCGGTGCTCGATGGTAAGCGTTTGGCCGTTGGCGTAGAGCAGGTACTCCGGGTCGAAGCCGATGATCGAGTGGCGCGCCATGTGGCTATCTTCGCCGAGGGATTCGAGCATGTAGCAGTTATCGAAAGCGCGCTCGATTTTCTGAAACAGCGCGAAGAAATCGCAGTCGGCGGCCAGCGTCACGTAGTGGGGCTTGCGCGGCAGGGTAAAGGGAGTCGGGCCGGCACTCATGGGGTATCCTTGTGGGCAGCGGTAGCGGGTAAAAATGCCTTGGCGCCGCGCGAAACCGTCGCGATGCCAACGCCCAGGGTTTCGGCGATTTTACGGTGCGCCACCCCTTCGTCGAGGAGCTTAAAAATTTGTAGCCGTTTACTGATTTCCTGATATTCTGAAGGCGTTAGCAGGCTATCTAATGCGCTATCCATCGCCTGTGCCGAGTCAATATCGAGCAAGTAGCGCACGAGCTGCGCCCTGTAATCATCTTCCGGTACGTTTTTGGACACGATGCAAACGCCTCATTAATCATTCAACCATTATGTACTAGCGTACTAGTACATAATGGTTGGACCCTCACTGTCAAGCCGTGTTCTAAAGCGCGCTTTTACACACTGCATTGCACGTCATCGCGTCAACCCCCATCGAGAGATCAATGACCCAGTACTTCATTCAGGCTTTTATCTATTTATTGGCGGCCGTCATCGCCGTACCGTTGGCCAAGCGTTTCGGGCTGGGCTCGGTACTGGGGTATCTGGTGGCCGGCGTTGCGATCGGCCCAATTCTTGGGCTGGTAGGGCAAGAAACCGATACCATTCAGCACTTCGCCGAGTTCGGCGTGGTGATGATGCTGTTTCTGGTCGGGATGGAGCTCGACCCTAAAAGCCTCTGGGCGATGCGCGTGCGCCTTTTGGGCCTGGGTGGGCTGCAGGTGGTGTTGAGCGCTGCCGCGGCTACCGCCATTGGCGTGTGGTTAGGATCGGCCTGGCAAACCTCGCTTGCGGTGGGGTTGGTGCTGGCACTTTCGTCCACGGCGATCGTGTTGCAAACGCTCAATGAGAAGGGCCTTGCCGCTACCGAAGGCGGGCGCAGTGCTTTCTCTATTTTGTTGTTCCAGGATATGGCGGTGATTCCCATTCTGGCGTTGATTCCGCTACTGGCGATGCCCGGTATCGACTCGAGCGGCGGCCAGGCAAGCCACGAAAGCTTCGATCTCGTCTCGCATCTGCCGGGTTGGGCCCACGCGCTGGTGGTCATCGCCGCGGTGGGAATGGTGATTGGCGCGGGTTACTACCTGATGCCGCTGCTGTTTCGCTACGTGGTGAAGTCCAACCTGCGGGAGATATTCACCGCCAGCGCCCTGATGCTGGTGATCGGTATCGCCGCGTTGATGGGGCTGGTCAATCTCTCCCCGGCACTCGGCGCGTTTTTGGCCGGGGTCGTACTGGCCAATAGCGAGTTCAAGCATGAGCTCGAGGCCAATATAGAGCCTTTCAAGGGGCTGCTGCTCGGGCTTTTCTTTATCACCGTGGGGGCGGGTATCAATTTTGAGGTGCTGATCGAGCAGTGGCCGGCGGTTATCCTGCTGGGCCTGGGCGTCATGGCGGTGAAGGGCGCGCTTTTGATAAGCCTGGCCTACGTGTTCCACATTCGTGGCAGCAACGGCTGGCTCTTGACCCTGAGCCTGGCCCAGGCCGGCGAGTTCGGCTTCGTATTGTTGACCTATACCCGCCAAAATAGTGTGATCGGCCAGGAACTTGCCGAGCTTTTATCGCTGGTCGTGGCGTTCACCATGTTCTTGACGCCGCTTCTGTTTATCGCTTTCGACAAGCTCGTAGTGCCGCGTTATCTGGAAAGTAAAACCCAGCCCGAGGCCGAAGAGTTCGACGAGCAGTCGCCGGTCATCGTCGCCGGGGCCGGGCGCTTTGGCCAAATCGTTTGCCGGCTTTTAAGGGCCAGCAACGTGCCGTTGGTCGCGCTCGATCTCGAACTCAATCAAATCGAAAACGCTCGGCGCATCAACATCAAAAGCTATTTCGGCGACGCCAGCCGCGGCGATCTGCTGGCGCGGGCAGGGGTCGAAAAAGCCCGTCTGTTGGTGGTGGCTATCGACGATCTCGATCGCGCGGTGCACACCGTGGAGCACGTCAAACGCTACTATCCGAACGTGTGGGTGCTGGCCCGCGCCTATGACCGGGGCCACGGCTACCGCCTGCGCGAGGCCGGGGCCGATGACGTCGTCAGCGAAACCTATCATTCGGCGCTCGAGCTTGGCAGCCACGCGCTGACGGCCCTGGGCGTTCATCCGCTGCGCGCCAAGCAGATGGCCTGGTCCTTCGTGCAAAACGAAGACGCCCACGACGCCGAACTATTCAACGCCTGGCAGGAAATCGAAGGAGGCCAGCGGTTTAGCCGCCGCTACGGCGAGCTCTTCATGCGCCTGGAAGAAGCGCTGAGCCAGGCCATGGACGAGCAGGAAAACGAGCCGCAGAAAGAGGATGTTCCGGTGTGGACGGCGCCGCTGGAAGAGTCGGATTCCAGGGGTCGATAGCCCCGAGTTAGTTACGCGAACGAAGGCGCTTAAACCGTTCGCGATAAACTCTTTATGCCAAGAAACGCACTTCGCCGGATATCTAGCGCGAAGTGTTTTTTTGTTCATTGTTTCAAAAGAGGAATGGCGATCATATAAGGAGTCTGTAATAATTAAAATTTAATTAGACTCGGATCGCCTTGCATGTTTAGTCGTTTATCTATCGCTGCAGTAACTCTGAATCTTCTCCTGATTGCCAGCCCGAGCTGGAGCCAGGTCGAGGATAACGCGGCTACTCCTCCTATTGAAAACTCCTCGAGTGTCGATATCGAGCAACTTTTTGCCCAAGCTAAACAGGGTGACGCGTGGTCACAATACGAACTCGGAAGCAGCTACCGTTACGGTACGAATGTCGAACAGAATAGCCGGGAAGCGTTGAAGTGGCTTCGCCTATCGGCAAAGCAGGACCAGCCCGATGCCCAGTTCATGCTGGCGGGTATGTACTATACGGGGCTAGGTGTCGAAAGAAGTTTCAGTAAAGCGGCCGAACTCTATCACTTGGCCGCTGAGCACGAGATCCCCGATGCTCTATATAATCTGGGTGTGATGTATCGCGACGGTGAAGGTGTCATACAGGATTATGATCGAGCCGTTCAATGGTTCGAAGACGCCGCAGCGCTTGGCGTATTGGACGCTTATAGTAACCTGGGGTGGCTTTACTACAACGGCAACGGGGTTGAGCCAAGTGTCAGCGAGGCCTTGAAGCTGTTCACCCAAGCGGCTGAGCTAGGTCATGCGGGGGCCCAATATCAGTTGGGTTACATGTACGGCAATGGCGAGGGCATAGCTAAAGATGAACATACGGCGCGCGATTGGTTCCTTAAAGCTGCGGAGCAAGGCCACACCGATGCACAATTCAATGTTGCTTATCGCTACGAGCTCGGCATTGGAGGCGAGGAGAATAGCCTTGCCGCGCTCGAGTGGTATCAAAAGGCAGCTGCGCAGAATCACCGAGATGCCCAGTTCAATCTCGGTCTCATGTATCGCGATGGAAAGGATATCGATCTGGATATGCAGCTCGCGGTGGAGTGGTTTCGTCGAGCCGCTGAGCAGGGGGACGTAGACGCCCAGATCCAACTGGGGCTCATTCACGAAATAGAAGATCATTCGGCCTCGGGTGTTGAAAAAGCGCGGCAATGGTACCTTCGCGCTGCCGAGCAGGGCAGTGCAATTGCGCAATACAATCTAGGTGCGCTCTATCGCTTTCATCCAGGTATCGAGCGCGACGACCTAGAGGCAGCACGTTGGTTCCGGCTGGCCGCTGAGCAAGGCGATGAGGATGCACAAACCATGCTGGGCTCTTTTTATCGACTTGGAGAGGGGCTCCCCTTGAATCGGGCACTAGCCCTGCAATGGTTCACCCGCGCAGCCTTGCAAGGCAATGCCGAGGCCCAGTTCAACCTGGGCAGGATGTATCTACTAGGTGAGAGTATTCCTGAAAGCCGCTTAGATGCAATTCACTGGTTTAATCTAGCGACAGCGCAGGGGGCACCCGATGCGCAGTTCATGTTGATGCTCATATACGTCGAATCGCTCCAACTTCTTTAAGCCCAGCTTCGCCGAGAAGCTTACCGGTGGAAAATAGGCGACTGATAGAAATTGAAAAAGGAATGTGAATGCGTCTACTTGCTGCAGTAGTTCTCTTGTGCATTGGTTTTGTATTCACGGTCGCTTCTTCGGCTGGCTACCCCAGTCGAGAAGCCCTGCTTTTTGATGTCTTTTTGACAATAATTGTCGTCCCTTCACTGATGGCGCTGCCGTTCTGTCTTCTTAAAGCCGGTAGGAATCTCAGGCGCTTTTTTCTTGTTTTCAATATTGTCTTGTCAGCGATCATCGTTTCCAAGGTCAAGTATCTTCCTCTTGATACCAAAAGTGATCAAGCGGCCACATCTCGCTCACCCATGTCCACTAAGAGGGTTGTAAGTAACCATGGCTCCTTATCAATACCCAAGGACTGGAAAAACAAGAAACCTGAGTTTTCTAACGTTTTCATTAGCGTGGAGAGCAAGGAACGAGAGGCCTATATCTATGTGGGGTATGATGTACGCCAAGTTGGGGAATCTCTTGAGGATTATGCCGATTCACTCAAGGCTAACTTCATAGAATTCTTGTACGATACCCAGTTCATTACCCAACCTGCTGATTGCGGTCTCGAAGAAATTGAATGTATATACCAGATGTTTACTATAGAAAGCGAAACTCAAGCGACGACCAGTGTCTTTGCTTACGTCAAAGGAGCGGAGGGCTATTATAGATTTATGGCAACGACCTCCACAGAGCTTTGGGAAGAGCATTCGAACGTAATATTCGATATTCTCCGTTCCTTCACCCCGGAAAACAGCGAGTAGCTGCCTTCTTCTGAATGCTCAGGCTGAACCGGTTCGCCAATAGGTATTCGCGACACGCTTTGAACGCAAAAAGTAAAGCGTCCAGAGCGTACTCCATAAAACGGCGATCGCGCCTCTATTCAGGCTTTGGCCGACAAAAACATCCCGGGCCTCCGGCGGAAAGTAGACCATGACCGGCGCCAATAAAAACAACACCAACCCAGGCCCGACCAGCCATATCAGCACAACGACGGTATTGCGGGCGATGCGTCTGTCACTTGCATAAAGAAGCCACACCATCGCGACATTGAAAATGACGAACATCGCTATCGTATAAGGCAAGGTGTTCCAGAACATCATGAACCAGTCGTATTGCTTGGCCATATCTTCAAGGCTTCGATGTAGCTCGAGCATTTTGGATATGCCATAAAAAGGCAATATGATGCAGATACACCATGTATAAAACATCAACCATCCGCCCATTCCCACAGGCTTGTCTGGATAAGGCAACTCTCTTTCCGACATGCTTTACTCACTATTCGATATCCTGGGCCTAAATTAAATTTATTCGATGAAGTTTTCAAGCTTATAAAGTGAACAAGAGAGCTATTGGAGATACTCGCGTCTTTTATTTTCGTGGTTGGTTCAAGCTCAGAATCAAGTCTCTACGTATCAGCCCAGCTGTTGGGTCAACGCGTTGGCGATCTCCTCGACCAGCCACCTGGATCGGTAATTGATGGAGCGGTTGGGATAGATCGCCACGATCTCCAGCGGCGCCGGGGTATGATCCAGCGGGATCTCGACTAACTCACCGGTGGCGAGGTGCTGTTCGCAGAAGACCCGGGGAATGATGGCGTAGCCGATCCCCTTAATGGCACCGGCGATCAGCATCTGGCTGCTGTCGACCTTGTAGCGCGACTCGATGCTCAGGTGAAAAAGTGCGCCATTTTTGCCAATAAAGTGCCAGGGGTTTTGCTCGAGTGCCAGTAGGGTCGATATACAAGGCAAACCTGGAAGTTCCTGAACCTTTTCCGGTATGCCATGACTTTTTATAAGCGCTGGCGAGGCGACAACGACACTTTCAAGTTTAACGAGTTTGCGCATGATTAAACTACTGTCTTCGAAGTTGCCTCGATGATAGGCAATCGAGATATCGATATCTCTTCTTACCGGATCCAGTGGAGCCATGCTGGTAATGCATTCGATGGAGACATTGGGATGCACTAGTGCAAATTCGGCCAGTATCTCGTTAAGCCATTTAACACCAAACTCGGAGGGTATCGCCAGCGTGATCTTTCCGGATAAGTAACCTTGTTCTGACTTTATCTCGTTTTCGACCTCATCGAGCTCGGCAATGAGTGAGGCGGCTTTTTGATAAATACTTTTGCCTTCCTCGGTCAAGCGTAGGTGCCGGGTGCTTCGAAGTATCAGCTGTTTTCCCAGCTGGTTTTCCAACTGGGTGAGCTGCCTCGCCACCGTCGAATTGGGGATGCCCAACGCCTTCGATGCCGCCGTGATCGATCCTTGATCGGCCACGACAACGAAAATTTTCAGATAATTTAAGTTCATTTCACCAGATCTGGGAAAGTGTTTTTCACAAAGTAATGTTGTGTGCTACTAAAGTCAATATTAAGGTTTTTGTATTGCTTTATAGGGCTTTTAAATACCACCCGCCCGTGTTTTATGTCATTCGAGGTTTTTATGAAAGATACTGTCGAGGTAGATAAAAACGAAACACAGGAATGGCTGGATGCATTAGCATCGGTAGTCGATAGAGAAGGTGAAAATAGAGCCAGGTATCTCTTTAATACTTTGCACTCTTATTCAGAAGCGCAGGGTTTGAATATCGCGCGAACGTTCAATACCGCGCACCGTAACACTATTGATGTCGGCCATCAGCCCGACTACCCGGGTAATCCAGCTATCGAGCGAAGGCTTCGTGCTGCGATTCGTTGGAACAGTATCGCCATGGTCGTTCGTGCTAACGCGAAGGACAAAAGCATTGGTGGCCACCTTGCAAGCTACATGTCCAGCAGTACGCTTTACGAGGTGGGGTTCAACCACTTCTTCAAGGGGCCTGGCAAGCACTGTGCGGGCGACCTGGTGTATTTTCAGGGGCATATTTCACCCGGTATTTACGCCAGAAGTTTTCTAGAAGGGCGTTTGAGCGAAAGTCAGCTGGATCACTTTCGTCGGGAAGTCGATGGCGGCGGGCTGCCATCCTACCCGCACCCTTATCTCATGCCGGACTACTGGCAGTTTTCGACGGTATCGATGGGGCTGGGCCCCATACAGGCGATCTATCAGGCGCGTCTGATGAAGTACCTACACAACCGGGATCTCAAGACCCTTGATGAGCGCAAGGTGTGGGCTTTTTTGGGTGATGGTGAATGCGATGAGGTCGAGACGCTTGGCGCGTTGAACCTGGCAAGCCGTGAGAAGCTCGACAATCTCATCTTCGTGATCAACTGCAATCTTCAGCGCCTGGACGGTCCGGTACGCGGCAACGACCGTGTCATGGAGGAACTCGAAAGCTCGTTTCTGGGTAGCCACTGGAACGTGATTAAGGTCGTTTGGGGTAGCGCCTGGGATGCACTGCTCGAAAACGACCACGACGGCCGGCTGCAGCGGCTGATGAACGAGACTGTCGACGGCGAGTATCAGAACTTCAAGGCCCAGGGCGGGGCGTACACCCGGGAGCGCTTTTTCGGCAAGGACGCTGAGCTGCTCGAACGGGTCGAGCACCTTTCGGATCAGGACATCGAAAACCTGGCCCGCGGCGGCCACGACCCTTCAAAAATTTACGCCGCCTATCAAAAAGCCGTCAAAAGCACCAACGGCAAGCCGACCGTGATTCTCGCGCATACCGTCAAAGGGTATGGCATGGGCAGCGAACACGGCGAGGCCGACATGGAAGCGCACAACATCAAGACCATGGAGCTTCAGGGGCTCAAGCGCCTGCGCGATCGTTTCGAGATCCCGATCAGCGACGAGCAGCTTCAAAACGGCTCGGTCCCTTATTACCGGTTTGATGACGACTCCCCGGAGATGGAATACCTACACGCCCGGCGCAAACTGCTCGGCGGGTATCTGCCCTCACGCAATACCGATCA
Organism: Vreelandella mediterranea; assembly: GCF_970647075.1. Lineage (NCBI taxonomy): Bacteria > Pseudomonadati > Pseudomonadota > Gammaproteobacteria > Oceanospirillales > Halomonadaceae > Vreelandella > Vreelandella mediterranea. Next base: position 1,612,681 of record NZ_OZ310198.1, read on the forward strand.
CGAAACACTGGCGATCCCGGCACTCGACGACAAGATGTTTGCGGCTCAGCTCAAGGGTACGGGCGAGCGCAAGATTTCGTCCACGATGGCCTTCGTTCGGGTTTTGACCGGGCTTACCAAGCATAAGGCGCTTGGCGAGCGAGTCGTGCCCATCATCCCCGACGAGGCGCGCACCTTTGGTATGGAAGGCATGTTTCGCCAACTGGGCATTTACGCCGCAAACGGGCAGCAATACGAGCCCGTCGATGCGGGGCAGATCATGTACTACCGGGAGGATATCAAGGGGCAGATTCTCGAGGAGGGCATTACCGAAGCCGGGGCGATGGCGTCCTGGATGGCGGCGGCCACGTCTCACGCCAACCACGGCAAGATGCTGATCCCGTTTTATATCTACTACGCGATGTTCGGTTTTCAACGTATCGGGGACCTTGCCTGGGCCGCCGGCGACATGCTGACGCGAGGCTTCATGGTGGGCGGCACCGCCGGGCGCACCACCATCAACGGTGAAGGCCTCCAGCACCAGGATGGCCATAGCCACCTGATGGCCTCGGCCATTCCCAACTGCCGCACCTATGACCCCACCTATGGGTACGAAATCGCCGTTATCGTCCAGCACGGCTTGAAAGAGATGTACGAACACCACAAGGAGTGTTTCTACTACCTGACGATCATGAACGAGAACTATGCCCACCCGGCCATGCCAGAAGGCGCCGAGGCGGGCATCGTTCGGGGCATGTACCTGCTGCGCGAAGGCGAGACCGACCCTAAACCCCGGGTTCAGCTATTGGGCTCGGGCACCATACTGCGCGAGGCCGAAGCCGCGCAGGAGCTACTGCTCGATTTCGGCGTAGCCGCGGATGTCTGGAGCGTGACCAGTTTTAACGAACTGCGCCGCGAAGCGCTCGAGTACGACCGGCAGCGTTTCATGAAGCCGAAAGAGTCGCATGAAAAACCCTGGCTCACGCAGTCGCTCGAAAAACGCTCAGGCCCCGTCATCGCGGCCACGGATTACATGAAGCTTTATGCCGACCAGGTGCGCGCCTGGGTGCCGAATGATTACTACGTGCTGGGCACCGATGGCTTCGGCCGTTCCGACAGCCGCGAAAAGCTGCGCGCGTTCTTCGAGGTCGACCGCTACCACATTGCCTGGATGGCCCTCGTGGCACTTTGCGAGCAAGGCGAGGTCAGCGCCGACATTGTCGAACAGGCCATGCAGCGCTTTCATATCGACCCTTCCCGGCTTTCCCCGCTGGTCAGCTAAGCGGGCGTCATCACTCGCTAACACGATACTCGAGTAGAGGAAGGAGAAGACCTTGAACAATGACACCACAAAAGCGACCGGCGACCGAGTCCACGCGACGCCTATTGTACGAATGCTGGCGCGTACGCTGGGGGTAGACCTCGCCGAAGTCGCACCCAGTGGCCCCAAAGAGCGCGTGGTCAAAGAGGATATCAACGCTTTCGTTCGGCAGATCATGAGCGAGCGAAGAGGGGAAGCTGAGTAGGCATTTTGAGGTTGGCCAGGCCCACGTTCAGATCTGCTCCTCGTCGGCCTCGTCCTCGAAGCGCAGTTCGTTGAAGCCGTCGGCCTTGTGGCTCTGGGTGCGCAGCACGGTACGGGTCTTGTTGGCCGGCAGCGGGTAGGGCGGAATGTTCGTTCGAGGCGTGGTAGGTGCGCCCGGTCACCAGCGGCTAGTCCGGGTCGCCTTCCAGGAACGAAACGATTACCTCGTGGCCGATGCGGGGGATCGCCATCGTGCCATAGCCGCCCACTCTATGCCGGTATACTCAAAGCGTCTGAGCGCTGGACGCACCCCGTGCAGAATTGGAAATTGAAGCTGTCACAGGTCGCCATTCATTGTCCAGGGCGCTTGGAACACCACCTCAGCCTATGAGGCTGGCTGAAAAAGAGTTGTGAACACCCTCTTCAATAGCGTTGCACTTGGAACTTGAGACCGCTCGCTATACTTATTACTTGAATTCAGAAATCAAATTTTCGCCACAGTCTTCAGAAATAAAAAGTACTTTTCATCTTCAAGAGAAAATATTTCTTCCCCGCCCCCCATATATGCACGGATAAGCTCATCACTAGCTTTTTCCTTTATATTTAACTCGTAAAGTACTTGACCATATCTAAGGTGCAAGAAGGGATTGCCAATTGCCCCAGGGCACGTCATTGCATACTCTAACGCCTCACGTGCAGAGGTATTATAACCTGCTAAAAAGCAAGAATCTGCAATTGCTGCGAGCACCCATGTAGCAGCCTCCCAATCATTTTTAGGTTCGGGAATTAAAGACCATGCCTTATTATACTCAGCAATGGCTTCTTCATAACGTTGAGTTGAAGCAAGCTGATCACCAAGAGCGCACCAAGCATTGATAGCCTGGTGTAGTTGTGCATCCAGTTCTAAGTTCGACTGCATCAAGATTCACCTCTTTAATGTCGAAAAGTCAGGCGTAATAGGCGGTTGGTACGTTTGGCCTAGTCTTGCGCCATCTGAGCGGTTAATTGACCTTAACTGCAATTCATAATTATCAGCATTGAGCATGAATTGACGCACCTCTGGAGATTTAGGTCCAAAAAAACGCCCAGTATCATTCCACCAAGTGACTGCATCAACTTTGTGGGCCATATCAATATTAGCACCAATACGTGCCGTTGAGCCGTCAGGATTTATAAGATGTAAATTGTTAGGGTTACCCCTTAACAAGGGGCCTTCTCCTTGAATTAATCCTTCAACTCGCATTCTTTCGAGTACCTCTCGCCCTGTTCGAGAGTATTTATCAGGAGTACGCCCCATATATCTATTGCGAGCACTGATTTCCCTAACATTTACTGTGTTACCTGCGCCCCTTTCAACTCTACCGGAATTTTGCTCCACCCGCGTCCCATCATTACTTCCTGAAGGTCGACCACGATTGGCATCTTCCGCTGCATCTACTGTCCGATCCGTTGTCCGAACAGCATCTATAGCATTATCTCCCTTACGGATGAGTCCAACGCCAGGAATAACCGATACAGCCGTCAGCGCCGTCATTCCGGTCGCCGCGAGATAGCGTCCTTCGCCCCATAGCTGTATCGTATCTTTAATATCCACCCAAGTGCCGTAAGGTGTCGCCACTTCCGCTATAAATACTGCTGCTTCGCGGCCTTTGCGGCCGCCTTCTGACGAGTAGGTGACTTGTCGCTCGGCTTCCGGCTGCATATTCGCCGCCTGGCGAGCCGCTTCGTCTACATCCATCATCGTAGCCAGCGCGTCATCGCCCTGCAATCGTCCCTCGCGCATTGCCTCCATCAAGGCCTCTTGCTGGACGCGGGTGTCCGCAATCGCCTGCTGAACCTCGGCATGGAGCGCTTCGGTCTCGGCGGCTGTCTTGCCGTTGGGGTTTTCGTTCAACGCGTCACGTAGCTCGCCTACACGCTCCAGATTGGCTTGTGCCTGTTGCTGTAATGACGCGGCCGTAGTGGGCGGCTCATCGGGGGTTTCGGGCTGGCTGTCGACCGCTTGGGTGTTCGTGTATACGTAGCCTTTGGCGCCACCCACACCGGCGGCGTTACAGTTGATCATGGCCTCGCTGCCATCGATCACCACCGGCTGGCCGTTGGCGCGCACATTCTCCTGGCCGGTCAAGAACAGGACGTGGCCGCTACCTTGCGACGTGCCGGATACGACCCCTGCACCGTTATTCCCTTGCGTTCCCTGACTCAGGTCTCCGACACGATAGGTGCGCTGCCCGCCCATAATCACGTTGGGCGAGTAGCTGGTCGGGCTGTCTAATGACGCGGTGGAGTCGAAGCCCACCACGGTATTACCCACCTGGCAAAAGTCTGGAAAACTGGCAGCAACGCGCCAGTCCGGCCGTGAGTTACCGGCGTGGCGGGCTCGTCCCTCAAGCGCTTCACTCGGCGGTGGCTCTGAGGTGGTATCGGGCGGGTGTGTATGGGTGCCGTCAGTATCACTTTCGCACTCGCTTTGATCGCCGATACAGATCGTCATCGAGACATCATCCGACATACGCACCTCCACGTTGGGGGGCAAGAGACGTTCGCCTAATACGTACCTTCCTGAGCGGATCCTCCAGCGGGAAGAGCACCCGCCAGGTAAGGGCCAGTTCCTGCTCGTCCAAATAGATACTGACCGTATCCAGCTCCAGGGGTGTCAACCCTCGCTCGCCGCTGGCGTGCTCGGTCAATGCCTGCAGGGCGATGCCCGGCAGGCGTGTGCGGTGCAAAAAGCGAAATCGGTCGTTTTCGATAATCTCGGTGCTGTTCGGTAAACAGTTGGTCAGCACGACGGGTTCGTCACCGCGCAGATAGTCCTGTGTGACGAGGTCTTCGGGGGCACTGTGATGAAACCGATAATCGAAGTCCTCGGGCCAATAGGGGTAGCGCTGCGTTCGCCACGCTTCGTCCAGCGTGCCCTGATAGCCAACCCGGGGCGCCCACCAGGGGGCGATAGGGCCATATCCCATGGGGGCGGGCCGATCGAAAGGGGAGGTGATCAGCGAGCCGGGCGCCACCAGCTGCGGTGCTGGTAGGTGCGTAACGGTATCGAGTTGCTCTTTTAACGGGCGCACTAGCGCCCTTGGCAGGCGCTTGTAATCGCTTCGCGAAGGCAGCCAGCCTCGGCCCACCGGGTTTTCGGGGTGATAGAGTGTCTTGTCGACGGGGCGGGTCATTTCGTCATCAAGCGGCGAAATAAAGTGGCCGCCGAAGGCGTAACGGTAGTCCAGGGGCAGCTCGCTGACGAGGTCCGGATCCGTAAGGTGCCAGCCACCCAGCAGGCGCCATTGAAAATCGCGTGGGCCATAAACGAACAGTTCTTTTAAAAGCGGGCCCACTTTGAGACCCACCTTCCAGCCCGTGCGCGGCTGACTTGTCGGTGAACGCAGGGTCCCGTGCACGTGCACTTCGGTGCCCAGCTTGCCGAACAGCACATCACGGTCATCCGTAATCCACTGAGTAAAGGGATTTGTCGGGTCACCGGCCAGCTCGGTTTGCCAGCGAATGGGGCGCTGCTGGGGTGTTTGAAAAAGCGGCCAGCCGTCGCCGGTGAAGCGGTAAGTAGCGCGCACCGTCAGCACATCATATTCAAGATCCCCCGGCCCCAGCTTGCGAAACAGCGCGTGGGGAAACGGCGTGGGGTTGGTTACATTGGCCATGTCACCACCCCGGGGTATTGCCGTCTTTGACCATGGGGTCGTTCGTCGAATCGCCCTCGGCGTCGTCTTCCTTGCTGCCGGGGGCGGGCTGGGCGGTGCCGGTATTGAGCAGTACGTCGTCGGGGCCGTCGACATGTACCTTGGTGCCCGCCTTGACGTGAATCTCCCCCGCGTCGAGGTAGATCGACTCCTCCGTGAGTACCAGGCGGCTGTTACCCACCTGAAGCGTCAGCTGGTTGCCCGCTTTCAGGGTGATATTGCGCCCCACGTTCAGGGAGTGGTGCATGCCCACCTGGGTGGTGTGGCTAAGGCCGACCACGGTGTTCATCAGGGCGCCCACGTTCAGGCTGTAGCCCAGGCCCACGTTCTCCATGCGCCCCAGGCCGACGTTTTGCAGGTAGGCCTTGCCGACGGTTTCGGTCTTGTTCTTGCCCACCTTGGTCGACCAGTGCTTGCCGATGCGGTCGGTCTCGTTGCCGTCGACGGTTTTCTTGCGGTTCTTGTGAACGGTATGCGTTTCGTTACCGTCGACGGTATGCACTTCGTGGCGGTGAACGAGGTGGGTTTCGTCGCGGTCGATGTCGGTGGTCCGGTCGCGATAGACGTGCAGGGTGTTGTCGCGCTTGATCTCTTCGCTACGGTCGTTAAGGGTCAGCAGGTCCAGATCCTTCTGGGCGTGCAGCCAGATCTGCTCCTCGTCGGCCTCGTCCTCGAAGCGCAGTTCGTTGAAGCCCTCGGCCTTGTGGCTCTGGGTGCGCAGCACGGTACGGGTCTTGTTGGCCGGCAGCGGGTAGGGCGGAATGTTCGAGGCGTGGTAGGTGCGCCCGGTGACCAGCGGCTGGTCCGGGTCGCCTTCCAGAAACGAGATGATGACTTCGTGGCCGATGCGGGGGATCGCCATGGTGCCGTAGCCGCTACCGGCCCAGCCCTGAGAGACACGCACCCAGCAACTAGCGGTCTCGTTAGGTTCGGCGTAGCGGTCCCAGGGGAATTGCACCTTGACCCGGCCGTGCTCGTCGCAGTGAATCTCTTCGCCTTCCGGGCCCACCACGAAAGCGACCTGGGGGCCATCCACCCGTGGTTTGGGGTTGGGCGTGGGCCGCCAGGTCTGCGTTCTGGGCATGATGACCACGTTGTTATGGTAACGCGTCATCTGCTCGCTGGTTTGCTCGGCGGTGGCGCTGCCTCGGGCCATGCCATCTTCCTCGAGCGCCTGGGGCTGCTCACCATGATGTACGACAGAGACGACCTGCCAGTCGTCGTTGAAACTGGCGACATCGTGGTCGGTCAAGGTAAAACAAACGCCTGGCGCCAGCTCCGGTAGGTCGCTTTCGGCTTCGGCAGTGGTGGCATCGGCGCGAAGCGCGTCCAGCCGGTGACGCGAGAAGGGTTTGCCCGAGGCATCTTGCTTGTAGCGGCCGGGGTAGTCGAAGTGCTCGTAGTCTCCCCGCTGAGCGTGGCCGCCCAGGCCTGACGCCGTTTGCTCGTGAAATTGCGCGTAGCCGGGGGTCTTGAAGCTGTAATCCTTGAGCGCCGCCGAGGCCGGGCGTACCCGGCTCACCTGACGAAGCTTGCGTAGGTGTCGCTTGGGAGAAGTGCCACCTGCCCGCGCGTGATAGCTGCGCTCACCGATACTGGTTAGCGTCGACGTATCGTCGGCGAATACCAGCCGGTGAGCACCACCCTCCGTATTCTCGAATTCATGAAAATAGAAGCAGCCCTCTTCGGCGGCCAAGCGCTCGACAAAGTCCAGGTCGGTTTCACGGTACTGAACGAGAAACTCTCGTGGCGGTGGGGTGCGCGTGGTGGCAAAGCCGATATCGGTAATACTGCGCTCACCGGCAAGCGTATTGATCGCGCTGTGGGGGTCGGTCTGCTGGAAGATGCGGGAATTCTGGCGCAGCGATAGCCGCCATAGGGCCGGGCGAATCTCGACATGGTAAAAGGTGCGGCGGTGCCCGCTATCGCCCCGGCCAAATTCACTGACGATACCGTGAATGCGCCGCAGTGGTTCGCCATCCTGCCAAATCGTCAAGGTGGCGATTTGGTCAAGGCAGTCGGCAGGGGATAAATCATGAGCGCGGCTGGCGAACTCAACAGCCAGCTCGAAAGGTTGGGAGAGCGTTTCCCGGTGGGTAAAACGTACAACCGCTATATCGCTTGCCCCGGCCAGGGTCAAGGTAAACTGCAGCCCCGTTCTGTCCGCCATGGTGTCACTCTCCTGAACCGTATGTTGCTTATAGGAAAGGCCAGGTTAGCGAGTGAGCGGTAAAAAAACAATTATTATCAGCTACGTAGCGGCAATGGCTTACATCAAAGTAAGAAATGTCTTACAAAAGCTAAGTATCAATCGTTAAAACGGGATATGAATCGAGGCGCTAAGCTGATTCAAATGGCTAAGCGTGGGGGCGTCGATGCGTTCGTATTCCAGTCGGCTGACCAGACGTTTGACGGTCATGGTGGCACCAAAGCCTTGCAGCATGGCGGTGCCGCTTTCATCGCCTTCGAGCTCGGTTTCGCCACGCCACTCGGTCAGCCCGGATTTCGCGTAAACGCTGAACGCGCCCATGCGAAGGCCCGCCACCAGGGCGCCCCCCAGTGCCAGGGTATCCTGAACGAGCGGGGCGACGCTGGAGGTCGTGAAGACTTCCTCGCTTTCGCGGTAGGCGATTTCCGCGCCGATATCGACGCGCGGTAAGTTGCCCGGGCTGAAGCCGGCCGTGAGCCGAAAGCCCGAGGTGTAGCTGTCGATGCTATTGAGGTTGCTGCCTTCGAGCACCACGCCGTTGCCCAGCGACATCATTTCGCTGTCCGGGGCGGTGTAGGCTTTGGGGAGTACGTCGGTATTCAGGTAGCTGCTTTCGCTTGCAAGGCAGAGCAAGGGAAAAGAGCTGCCGAGAACGCTACATAGAAGGGTGCTTGCCAAGCGGTTGGTTGGCATCGTTGTTATCCTTTTATAAAAGCCAAGTCCCCCCAAGCCTAGCAACAAGCGTGGGGCTCGACCACGTTAATTGCGCGATTCATCAAACTTTCAAACGGTTTTTTGCCCATCTCATTGAAACGCTTGCAACCTCCATGAGGGCCGGCCCGCCACTTAACGTGCAAGGCGTAGCCGGCGCTCAGCGAGCGCGGCGCATTTACGAGAACGTCGCCCGGTCGAGGCCGAGCTCAAACATCGAGATTTCGCGCATTTTGAATTTCTGAATCTTGCCCGTGACCGTCATGGGGAATTCATCGACGAACTTGAAGTAGCGCGGAATCTTGAAATGAGTGATTTTATCCTTACAAAATGCGCGTAGCTCTTCGCCGGTGGTCTCAGCCTGGTGGGGGTCGAGGCGAATCCAGGCGACCAGCTCCTCGCCGTACTTTTCATCCGGCACGCCGGTGACCTGTACATCCAGCACCGCCGGGTGGGTGTAAAGAAACTCTTCGACCTCGCGCGGGTAGACGTTTTCGCCACCGCGAATCACCATGTCCTTGATACGCCCGACGATTTGCAGATAGCCGTCCTCGTCCATGGTGGCCAAATCGCCGGTATGCATCCAGCCGGCGCGGTCGAGGGCATCCGCAGTGGCCTTCTCGTTGTTCCAGTACTCGAGCATGACGCTATAGCCGCGAGTGCAGAGCTCGCCGATTTCACCCCGGGCGAGCACGGCGCCGCTACCGGGGTCGATGATCTTGCTCTCCAGGTGTGGCTGGGTGCGCCCTACGGTCGAGACACGCTTTTCAATGGTGTCATTGGCGCCGGTTTGCGCCGAGACCGGGCTCGTTTCGGTCATCCCGTAGGCGATCTGCACGCCCTTCATGTTCATCTTCGCGATCACCTGGGTCATCACCGCCGCCGGGCAGATAGAGCCCGCCATGATGCCGGTGCGCAGCCCTGAGAAATCCGTGTTGGGGAAGTCTTCGTGCTCGAGCTCGGCCAGAAACATGGTGGGCACCCCATAAAGCGCGGTGGCGCGCTGCTGGTGAACCGCCTTGAGCACCTGACCGGGCTCGAAGGCCTCGCTTGGGTAAATCATCGTCGCACCGTGGGTCATGCAGCCCAGGTTGCCCATCACCATGCCAAAGCAGTGATAAAGCGGCACCGGAATCACCAGCCGGTCTTCACTGGTAAAGCCCATGCTTTCCGCCACGAAGAAGCCGTTGTTGAGGATATTGTGGTGCGAAAGGGTGGCGCCCTTGGGAAAACCGGTAGTGCCGGATGTGTACTGAATGTTGATCGGGTCGTCGAACGAGAGCGTTGCCTGAAGTGCTTCGAGCTCGGCCTGGTCGGTTTGTGCCGCCTGCTCCAGCATATCGACCCAGCGCCACATCCCCGCGTGCTGCTCGGTACTTAGGTTGATGACGCACTCGAGCGAGGGCAGCGTAGCGGAGGCAAGCTTGCCCGTGGCGCACTCGCCAAGTTCCGGGGCAAGCTCAAACAGCATGGCGCGGTAGTCGGCGCTTTTGAAACTATCCGCGCAGATCAAAAAGCGCGCGCCGGACTGGTTCAGGGCGTACTCGAGTTCCTGGGTGCGGTAGGCCGGGTTGATGTTGACCAGAATCGCGCCGATCTTGGCGGTGGCGAACTGGGTCAGCGTCCACTGGGCACAGTTAGGCGCCCAAATGCCCACACGGTCGCCGCGCTGTATCCCCAGGGCCAGCAGCGCCCGGGCGCAGCGGGTCACCTCTTCATGAAGCGCTCGGTAGCTCCAATGGATGTTCTGGTGCAGCACGATCAGCGCATCGTTATCCGGATACTGCGCGGCGATCTGATCGAATTTGTCGCCAATGGTCATGCCTAAAAGTGGCTTATCGGCGGTGCCGCTCGAGTAGCTGGGAAGAGGGGGTACGTTGAGCGCCATGGAGTCTCTCCGTCTCTGGTTGTTGTGATCTCGATTTAGTTGACCCTGCTCCGGGCCTGGGCCACTTTGGAGCCCGGCGGGCGGCCAAGCTCCCGGGTAATCCAGACACCGGTGTCGATCACCTCATTCAGATCGATGCCGGTTTCGATGTCTAAGCCTTCGAGCAGATAGAGCACGTCTTCGGTGGCCACGTTGCCGGAAGCCCCCTTGGCGTAGGGGCAGCCGCCAAGGCCCCCGGTAGAGGCGTCGATCACACGCACACCTTCCTCCAGCACTGCGTACAGGTTGGCGATCGCCATGCCGTAGGTGTCGTGAAAGTGTGCGGCCAGGTATTCGATGGGCATCTCGCGGGCGACCGTTCGAATCATCCGCTTGGCGGCCAGGGGCGTGCCCACGCCGATGGTGTCGCCAAGGGATATTTCAAAGCAGCCCATCGCGTAAAGCGCGCGGGCAACTTCGGCGACTTTCTCCGCGGCGATGGCGCCCTCGTAAGGGCAGCCCAGCACGCAGGAGACGTAACCACGCACCCGCACGCCCTCGGCTTTAGCGCGCGTTAGAACCGGGGCGAAGCGTTCGAGCGACTCGCTAATCGAGCAGTTGATGTTTTTTTGCGAAAACGTCTCGGAGGCCGCGGCGAACACCGCGACGTCCTTGACGCCGGCGCTCAGCGCATTCTCGAGCCCCTTGAGATTGGGGGTCAGCGCCGAGTAGGTGACGCCGGGCGCACGCGCGATGCCCTGCATCACCTCCAACGCATCGCCCATTTGCGGCACCCACCTGGGCGAGACGAAGCTGGCGGCCTCGATGTGTGTAAGCCCGGCGCGGGCCAGGCGCTCGATCAGCGCGATTTTTACCTTGGTGGGCACCCGCGCGCCTGGCTCGTTTTGCAGCCCGTCCCGCGGGGCCATTTCGACCAGCCGAACGCGAGTGGGAAGCGTCATGGCGAATCTCCTTCTTCCAGCGGGGCGAAGTCGAGCAGCACGTCGCCCTGGCCGACGCTTTCGCCCGGGGCGAAGTGAAACGCCTCGACCTGGCCATTCGCCGGGGCGCTGAGCGTGTGCTCCATTTTCATCGCCTCCATCACCATCAGCGGCATGCCTTTCTCGACCGGCTTGCCGGGCTCGACCAGGTGCGCCACCACCGTGCCGTGCATGGGCGCGGTAAAAGTGGCGGCCACTTCCCGCGCGGCGTGATTCAGCGCATCCAGGCGCTGCCAGGTCAGGCGCGTCTCGCCTTGCGGGTCGACCATCACGAGCGTGTCGCCATCGCGCTGCACCTGAAAACGGCGCCGGTGGCCGTCGAGCGTGATCGCAACGCTGTCGCCGGAAAGTGTGGCCAGGCTTGCCTTGAAGCGCTGACCCTGCACACTTAGCTGCCACTCGGGCGCATTCGGTTCGCGGGTGGCCTCGACCACGCTGGCATCCGCCTCCATGCCGGCAGTTGCCAAGGCAATGCGTACTTTATGGGGGGCGTTGAGGCGAAAACCGTCCGCCCGGTCCCAGGGCGTTTGCGCGTCGCGCGTTGCTGCATCGCGCTGGTTTAGCGTGTTCAAGGCGATCAGCGCACCGCGCGCGAAAGTCTCGGCGGTGATCGCTTGCTCGGCAAACAGGTCATTCCCGTGGCGTTCGATGAAGCCGGTATCCAACTCCTGCGCCTTGAACGCGGGGTGGCTGGCCAGGCGCTGCAGGAATGCCCGGTTGGTCACCACGCCTTGAACGTCCAGCGCGGCCAGAGCCCGGTTGAGTGTGGCAAGGGCTGCCTCGCGGTGGGGGCCGTGAACGATCAGCTTGGCAAGCATCGGGTCGTAATGCATCGAGACCACATCGCCGCTTTCCACGCCGCTGTCCAAACGTACCTGGGCGGCGTTGAGATCCGCGCCGTCCAAATCGAGCGCAAAGCGGGTGAGGGTGCCGGTGGCGGGCAGAAACGCCTGGGCCGGGTCTTCGGCGTAAAGGCGTGCCTCGAAACTGTGCCCGCTAATGGTGAGTTCGTTTTGCCCGCAGGGCAGCGGCTCCCCCATGGCGATACGCAGCTGCCACTCGACCAGATCCTGGCCGGTAATCATTTCGGTGACCGGATGTTCGACCTGCAGCCGGGTGTTCATCTCCATGAAGTAGAAGGCGCCGTTTGAATCGAGCAGAAACTCGACGGTGCCCGCGCCCACGTAGCCGATCTCCTGGGCGGCGCGCACGGCGGCGTTGCCCATCGCCTCGCGAAGCTCGCGGGTCATGCCCGGGGCGGGGGCCTCTTCGAGCACCTTTTGGTGGCGGCGCTGCACGCTGCAGTCGCGCTCGAACAGATATACGCCATTGCCCTGAGCGTCGCAAAATACCTGGACTTCCACGTGGCGCGGCTTGACCAGGTACTTCTCGATCAGCATACGCGCGTCCCCGAACGACGCCTTCGATTCGCGCCGGCAGCCCTCGAGCGCGGCCTGAAACGCCTCGCCGCTTTCCACTACGCGCATGCCCTTGCCGCCGCCGCCCGCGCTTGCCTTGAGCATTACCGGGTAGCCAATCTTGTCCGCCTCTTCTCGCAGGTAGCCGTCATCCTGATCATCGCCGTGATAACCCGGCACCAGCGGCACCTCGGCTTTGGCCATCCGCGCCTTGGCGGCGGCTTTATCGCCCATTGCCTCGATCGCCGACGCCGGCGGGCCGACGAAGACCAGGCCGGCCTCATCGAGTGCGGCGACAAAGGCGCTGTTCTCGGAGAGAAACCCGTAGCCCGGGTGAACGGCGCCGGCGCCGCTACGCCTGGCGGCGTCGATCACCGCCTCGATGTTCAGGTAGCTTTCCCGGGCGGCGGCGGGGCCAATGTGAATCGCCTCGTCGGCTTCGCGCACGTGGCGGGCGTGGGCGTCGGCGTCGGAGTAGACCGCCACGGTTTTCAATCCCATCCGGCGGGCGGTGCGCATCACCCGGCAGGCGATTTCGCCCCGGTTGGCCACCAGTAGCGTGTCGAACGTGGTAAGAGTTGCGCTCATAAGGACTCCGAGGCTTTATTCTTGTGGTTCATCCAAAGGCTTCCAGGGCGGTGGGCGCTTGTCGAAAAAGCTGGCAAGCCCTTCCTGACCCTCGCGGCTGACACGAAGCGCGGCAATGACCTGGCAGGTGGCCTCCCGGGTGGCGTCACTGTCCGGCGCTTGGCCGACCGTCTCGAGCAGCGACTTGGTCGCGCGCTGCGCCTGGGGCGAGCCCGCCAATAGCGTCTGCGTCATCGCCGCCACTGCTTCATCCAGCGCCTCGATCTCGACGACCCGATGGGCCAGCCCTAACGCGAGCGCGGTGGGGGCATCGATCACCTCCGCCGTTAACGCGTAGCGGCGCATCTGCCGGGCGCCGATAGCACGCTGAACGTAAGGGCTGATGACCGCCGGCGACAGGCCGATCTTGACCTCGGAGAGGCAGAATTTGGCGGCACTCGAGGCCACGACCACATCGCAGCAGGCGGCCAGGCCCACAGCGCCGCCAAACGCCGCACCCTGAACCCGGCAGAGCGTCGGGCAGGGCAGGGTATCGAGGCGGTGCATCAGCTCGGAAAGCCTGCGTGAATCCGCCAGGTTATCCTCACGGCTGTACGCGACCATGCGCTTCATCCAGTTGAGATCGGCCCCGGCGGAGAAGCTCTTGCCCTCGGAGGCCAGCACCAGCACGTGAACCTCGCCTCGCTCGATCGGCGCGATCAGCGCCTTTAGATGTTCGGTCAGCTCCGAAATCAGGTGATCGTCGAAGGCGTTATGGACCTCGGGTCGCTCAAGGCGAAGGGTGGCCACGTTGCGATCGAACGTCAGTGTCGAATGGCTCATGGCATCACATCCTGAACACGCCAAAGCGCGTCTCTTCGATTTCGGCGTTCATCGCGGCGGCTAAAGAAAGCCCCAGCACGTCGCGGGTTTGCAGCGGGTCGATCACACCATCGTCCCAAAGCCGGGCGCTGGCGTAATTCGGGTGGCCCTGGTGCTCGTATTGCGCGCGGGTGGGCGCCTTGAACGCCTCTTCGTCTTCCGCGCTCCATGGGCGCCCGTCGCGCTCGAACTGCTCGCGCTTGACCTGAGCAAGCACCCCGGCGGCCTGCTCGCCGCCCATCACCGAAATGCGCGCGTTGGGCCACATGAACAAGAGATTCGGCTCGAACGCCCGCCCGCACATGCCGTAGTTGCCGGCGCCGAAACTTCCGCCGATCAGCACGGTGAACTTGGGCACCTTCGCGCAGGCCACGGCGGTGACGAGCTTGGCGCCGTGCTTGGCGATGCCTTCGTGCTCGTATTTGGAGCCGACCATGAAACCGGTGATGTTTTGCAGAAACACCAGCGGGATCTTGCGCTGAGCGCAGAGCTCGATGAAGTGCGCGCCTTTCACTGCGCTTTCTGAAAAGAGCACGCCGTTGTTAGCAACGACCCCCACCGGGTGGCCGTGGATATGGGCAAACCCGGTGACCAGGGTATCGCCGTAGTAGCGTTTGAACTCGTCGAAATCCGAGCCGTCGACGATGCGCCCAATCACTTCGCGCACATCGAACGGTTTCTTCAAATCCGTACCCACGATGCCGTAAAGCTCTGCCGGGTCGAGCTTGGGCGGCTCGGGGGCTTTCATGGCAAGCGCACCGCGCTTTTGCCAGTTCAGCCGCGCGATGCAGTTGCGCGCCAGTTGCAGCGCGTGCATGTCGTTTTCGGCGTAATGATCCGCCACGCCGCTGATGCGCGTGTGCACGTCGGCACCGCCCAGGGCTTCGGCGCTGATGCTTTCGCCGGTGGCGGCCTTGACCAGCGGCGGGCCCCCCAGAAAGATCGTGCCCTGTTCACGCACGATGATCGACTCGTCCGCCATCGCCGGTACGTAGGCCCCGCCCGCGGTGCAGGAGCCCATGACCACGGCGATTTGGGGAATGCCCTCGGCGGAGAGCGTGGCCTGGTTGTAGAAGATGCGCCCGAAGTGGTCACGATCCGGGAAGACCTCGTCCTGGCGGGGCAAAAATGCGCCGCCGGAATCGACCAGGTAGATACAGGGCAGGCGGTGCTTGCGGGCGATCTCCTGGGCGCGCAGGTGCTTTTTGACCGTAAGCGGAAAATAGGTGCCGCCCTTGACCGTGGCGTCGTTAGCGACGATCACGCACTCCACGCCCTTCACCCGGCCGATGCCGGTGACGACCCCCGCCGCGGGCACCTCGGACTCGTAAACCTCGAAGGCGGCCAGCGCCGAGAACTCCAGAAAGGGCGCGCCCTCGTCGACGAGATGGTCGATGCGGTCGCGCACGAAGAGCTTGCCGCGGCTTTCGTGGCGCTCGCGGGCGCTTTGCCCGCCGCCCTCGGCAATAGCGGCGGTTAACTCGTGCAGTTTCGAAACCTCTGCCCGCATCGCCGCTTCGTTGCTCTGGAACAGCTCGCTACGCGTATTGACCTGGGTATCGATGCTACTCATGGCGCACTCCTCAGCGGCTCTCGGTAAAGAGTTCACGGCCGATCAGCATGCGGCGTATTTCACTGGTGCCCGCGCCGATCTCGTAGAGCTTGGCGTCGCGCAAAAGCCGCCCGGTGGGGTACTCATTGATATAGCCGTTGCCGCCGAGCAGCTGAATGGCATCGAGCGCCACTTGCGTTGCCTTTTCGGCGCAGTAGAGAATCACCCCGGCGGCGTCCTTGCGCGAGGTATGGCCGCGATCGCAGGCCCCGGCCACCGCGTAGAGATACGCCCGGCAGGCGTTGAGCGTGGTATACATGTCCGCCACCTTGCCCTGCACCAGTTGAAACTCACCGATGGCCTGGTCGAACTGCTTGCGCTCGTGAATATAGGGCACGACCACGTCCAGGGCCGCCTGCATGATGCCGATGGGGCCGGCGGCCAGCACCGTGCGCTCATAGTCGAGCCCGCTCATCAACACGTTCACGCCCTTGCCGACGTCGCCCAGCACGTTCTCGGCAGGCACTTCGCAGTTCTGAAACACCAGCTCACAGGTGTTGGAGCCGCGCATACCCAGCTTGTCGAGCTTCTGCGCCGTG
Organism: Vreelandella mediterranea; assembly: GCF_970647075.1. Taxonomy (NCBI): domain Bacteria; kingdom Pseudomonadati; phylum Pseudomonadota; class Gammaproteobacteria; order Oceanospirillales; family Halomonadaceae; genus Vreelandella; species Vreelandella mediterranea. The sequence goes on from NZ_OZ310198.1 coordinate 1,628,689, forward strand.
GAGAAACCCAGCATGCCTTTCTCGATCAAGAAGGTGGTGATGCCTTTCGAGCCGGCGTCCGGGTCGGTCTTGGCGTAGACCACCAGCACATCCGCGTCCGGACCGTTGGTGATCCACATTTTGTTGCCATTCAAAACGTAGGTATCGCCCTTTTTCTCGGCGCGAAGCTTCATCGAGACCACATCCGAGCCGGCGCCCGGCTCGGACATGGCAAGCGCGCCGATATGCTCGCCGCTGATCAATTTGGGTAGGTATTGCTCTTTTTGGGCGGGGCTGGCGTTACGCTTGATCTGGTTGACGCAGAGATTGGAGTGCGCGCCGTAAGAGAGGGCGATTGATGCGCTGGCCCGGGAGATCTCCTCCATGGCGATGCAGTGGGCGAGATACCCCATGCCGCTACCGCCGTTCTCTTCCCCCACGGTAATGCCCAGAAGACCCATGTCGCCGAACTTCTTCCATAAATCGTTGGGGAATTCGTTTTGCTGGTCTATTTCCGCAGCCCGGGGGGCGATCTCGCTGGCGGCGAAGGCGTTCACCTCGCGGCGCAGCATGGTCATGTCCTCATCCAGGCCAAAGTCGAGTTCCGAATAGAGCGAGTGCATGGTCGGTCACCTGCGTTTTGTTGAATTGTTTTTGAGTTTTCCGGGAGCCTTGGGCGTCGATATCAGGAGGAGGGCTGCTCCGGGCGCTTTTTCTCGGCCGGCTTTTGTTCGAGTTCTTCCAGTGCCTGGCGGCAGCGACTTTCGGCGCTTTCAAGCTCGAGCTGCATCATGGTGATGTCTTTTATCTGCTGCTCGAGCGCGGCGCGGCGCTCGCGGATTTTGCTCAGCATCAGTGTGAGCTGCTTTTCGCTTCCGCTTCGGGTTTCGTCCCACAGCTCGAAAAGTTCACGAATCTCGGCAAGCGACAGCCCCAGCCGTTTGCCGCGCAGGGTCAGCTTGAGCCGCACCCGGTCCTGGCTGCTGTAAATACGCGTTTGGCCGCGCCGCGTGGGGCTTAAAAGCTCCTGGTCTTCGTAAAAGCGAATGCTGCGCGTGGTCACATCGAACTCGTTAGCCAATTCGCTGATCGAGTAAGTTCTGCTCATAAAAGTGTCTCTGACAGGGTGTTTTAAGCCGACTCTTGTATCGAGGCTAAAACAAGTTGACGTTAACGTAAAGAAATAGCCGATTGCACCCTCATGGGCTTTGCCAGGTAGCGGTGGAGAACGTTGCGCTTGGGCAGGCAAAGCGATAAGTTAACGTATACGTCAATTCAATGGACGTCTAATCAATAACGACAACACGTAAGGCCCGCGCCGCGATAGCGGGGGCATTTGCAGGAGACTCGCCATGGATTTCGAGCTGAGTGACGACCAGGTAGCCTTTGCCGATATGGCCAAGGCCTTTGCCCAGAGGGAGCTGGCGCCTAACGCGGCCCGGTGGGACGCCGAGGCGCTCTTTCCGGTGGATGTGATCAGAAAGGCCGGCGAGCTAGGGTTTTGCGCCCTTTACGCCCCGGAACGCGTGGGCGGGCTTGGCCTTTCCAGGCTGGATGCCAGCATCATCTTCGAGCAGCTTTCCATGGGCTGCACTTCGACCACGGCGTATCTCACCATTCACAACATGGTGACCTGGATGCTGGCGGATTTCGGCAAGGCTCACGTGGTCGAGCAGTGGGGACCAGGGCTTGCCACTGGCGAACTGCTCGGCTCGTATTGTTTGACCGAGCCGGGAGCCGGGTCGGACGCCGCTTCGCTCAAGACTACCGCCAGGCGGGAAGGCGAGGAGTACGTGCTCAGCGGCAGCAAGATGTTTATCTCCGGCGCCGGTAGCACCGACTTTTTGGTGGTCATGGCGCGCACCGGTGGCGAAGGGGCGGCCGGCGTTTCCGCCTTTGCCGTGGACGCCAAAACCGCGGGTATCAGCTACGGGCGTAAAGAAGACAAAATGGGCTGGAACAGCCAGCCTACCCGCATGGTGACCTTCGAAGACGTACGCGTCCCCGAAAGCCACCTGCTGGGCAGCGAAGGCGAGGGGTTCAAAATCGCCATGAAGGGTCTGGACGGCGGGCGGATCAACATTGCCACCTGCTCGATAGGCACCGCCCAGCAGGCGCTCAACATGGCCCGTGATTACATGCGCGAGCGCAAGCAGTTCGGCAAACGGTTGGCGGAGTTTCAGGCCTTACAGTTTCGCGTGGCCGACATGGTGACCGAGCTGACCGCCGCCCGCCAACTGGTGCGCATGGCCGCTACCCGGCTGGACGCCGGCCACGCGGATGCGCCCACCTACTGCGCCATGGCCAAGCGTTTCGCGACCGATGTGGGTTTCAAGGTGTGCGACGAGGCGCTACAGCTCTACGGCGGTAACGGCTATATCAAGGAGTACCCGCTGGAACGCTTCGTTCGCGATACGCGAGTGCACCGCATTCTGGAGGGCTCCAACGAGATCATGCGCTTGATTATTTCTCGCCGGGTGTTGGCCGAAGGCGCGGGCGAGCTATAGTGAAGATGACGTTTGACTGAACAAGGATGCTTCAATGAGTAGCGTACTGTTTAACGAGCACGCCACCAAAGACGGCCACACTCTGGCTGAAATCGTGCTCAACGCCGAGCGCTCGCTCAATGCGTTGACCCTGGAAATGATCGATGCGATCCGCCCGCAACTGGCCACCTGGCAGGATGATCCGAAGGTCGTGGCGGTGCTGCTCACCAGCGCCGGGGATAAAGCCTTCTGCGCCGGTGGCGATGTGGTGAGCCTGTATCAATCGATCACCGGCGAGAAAGACGACCCGGACTTCCCCGAGCGTTTTTTTACCCATGAGTACCAGCTGGATTTCGAACTGCACACCTACGCCAAACCGATCATCTGCTGGGGCAGTGGTATCGTGATGGGCGGTGGCATGGGCCTATTGAGCGGCTGCAGCCATCGCGTAGTGACCGAGACCTCGAGACTCGCCATGCCCGAGGTCACCATCGGTCTTTACCCGGATGTAGGGGCGAGCTGGTTTTTGAACCGCCTGCCGGTGGGCACCGGGCGCTTTCTCGCCATGACCGGAAGCCCCGTGAATGCCCGGGACGCCGTCCACCTGGGACTGGCCGACCGCTGCATCGCCGCCGATCAGTTCGAGGCGCTGATGAGTTCGCTCACACTTGCCGAATGGCAAAAAAATGGCGCCATCGACGCCCACGGCGTGGTCAACCGCTCACTACGCGAGTTGGAGCAGGGCAGCGCCGCCAGTTTCGCCGAAATGGCCACCCCGGTACTCGATTCGATTCCGCTGATCCGTGAGTTGATGGATCACGACACCACCGAGCAGACCGTGGCCGCCATTTTGGCGGTAGAAAGCGACGACAGCTGGTTTAGTCGTGCTCAGAAAACCCTGGCCCACGGCAGTCCCGTGTCGGTCACGTTGATCGACGAGCAGCTCAAGCGCGCCCGCTATATGTCGTTGGCCGAGGTGTTCCGCTCGGAGCTTTCGCTGTCGGTACAGTGCTGCCGTCACCGGGAGTTTCCCGAAGGGGTACGTGCGCTACTGGTCGACAAGGACGCCAACCCGGCCTGGACCTACCCGGACGCCGCCTCGGTGGAGCAGTTCTTCATCGACGAGCTCTTGGCCTCGCCCTGGGAGGAGAGCCCGCTGGCCTCGCTTCGCTAATAAAGGCAGCTATCGATAAAACCAACAATAAGGACAATCCTAATGACCAGTATCGCCTTTATCGGTTTGGGCAACATGGGAGGCCCGATGGCTGGGAACCTTGCCAAAGCCGGGTTCGATGTTCGGGCCTTCGATGTCAGTGAGCAAGCATTAAAGACCGCCAAAGCCCAGGGGTGTGAAATCGCGGCCTCGGCGGCGGAGGCCGTGCAAAGCGCCGACGTTATAATCTCCATGCTGCCCGCCGGGCAACACGTTCGCGCGCTGTTCCTGGAGGGCCAGGCGCCGCTTTTCGACGTCATCAAACCCGGGGCGCTGGTGATCGATTCCTCCACCATCGATGCCGGCACCGCCCGCCATGTGGCCGCGGCAGCCGAACAGAAAGGCATCCATTTTATCGATGCACCGGTTTCCGGCGGCGTAGGGGGCGCCCAGGCCGCAACGCTTACGTTTATCGTGGGCGCAAGCTCAGAGCAGTTCGCCCAGGCAAGGCCCATACTCGATGTCATGGGCAAGAACATTTTTCACGCCGGTGAGCACGGCGCGGGGCAGGTGGCCAAGGCGTGTAACAACATGCTCCTCGCGATCCTGATGGCCGGCACCTGCGAGGCGATCAATATGGGCGTGAAAAACGGCCTCGACCCCGGCGTACTCTCCGAGATCATGAAGCAGAGCTCCGGTGGTAACTGGGCGCTCAACGTCTATAACCCGTACCCGGGGGTGATGGAAAATGCGCCGGCTTCGAAAGGCTACCAGGGTGGTTTTCTGGTGGATTTGATGACCAAGGACCTGGGGCTCGCCATGGACATCAGCCAGCAAAGCGTTGCTCCCGTGCCCATGGGCTCGGCCGCCCGCGCGCTCTTTACGCTGCATAAAGCCCAAGGCCACGGCCGGCTCGATTTCTCCAGCCTGATGACCTTCTATCAAGGCAATGAAAATCCATAATCGGGTAGCGAATCCCGCGAGTTGTAAAGTGAGGTGCCCGCAAAGGCCAGGCTTGCCACGCTATTCAACGCAAGCCACACTTCATGTCTTACCATCGCTCAACGACAAGGATTGCCATGATTACGCTATGGGGCCGCGACAACTCCACCAACGTTAAAAAAGTACGCTGGGTACTCGAAGAGCAGGGCCTGGACTACGAGCAGATCCAGGCGGGCCTGCAGCACGGTGTCAACGACACGCCACAATACAAGGCGATGAACCCCAATGGCCTTGTGCCGGTTCTAAAAGACGACGCCACCGACAGCGTGCTATGGGAATCCAATACCATCATGCGGTATCTGGCGGCTCAGTACGGTGAAGGCACACTCTGGCTGGAGTCACCGGCCAAGCGCGCCCAGGCCGAGAAGTGGATGGATTGGTCCAACACGCTGCTCTCGCCGAACCATCGCGTCATGCTGATGGGCTACGTGCGCACTCCGCCGGAAGCCCGCGATCTCGAGAAACTCGAAGCCGGCACTGCCGCGTGCGAAGAACTTTTCCAACTGCTCGATGAGGCGTTGGAAAATCAAACGTGGCTTTCCGGCGAGCAGTTCGGCCTGGCCGATATCGCCGTGGCCCCGTTCATTTACAACCTCTGGAACTGCGGCCTCACCTGGAACCCACGTACTCACCTCGAGCGCTGGTACCAGGCCCTCACCGAGCGCCCTGCATTCCAGAAAGTCGTCATGATCCCGGTCAGCTAAACAAATCGCACCCCCGGTAATACCGGGGGTGCTTTAATGGCTCATTAGATCGGGTCCAAATGGCAGCGCTCAAAAAATCACGGCAGGGCGCTGGCAGGCTTTTAAACCCTTGACCCCATGCGGATAGGAACAAAGACGGTTTCATCAGCCTAAAATTAATCAGAATTGATGCAATCAACTCAAATTTGAAGTTAAGCTAGGATTGGTGTTGCGTCACGAGTATCACGTCCTGGTAGGAGTACTCGCCGCCTGACGCCTTTTCTGTACGGTAAAATAAAAAGAATAAAGCTCCTGTATTTATTTTCCTTGGTAAGGCTTTTTACAGGCGATCGACATGGCTTTTGTTAGCAATGAACCTCCTCACAATGCTTTGAGCTTGCTCGTCAAGGCGGCAGCTTGTTCGGCAGATTGCCCAACCGCGCTCCTCGTAGGCGGTGCAGAGACTGAATGGGACCTTCTAGCAAGCTACCCAGGTGAGCTCGAACTGGCGCTTAATAGCCAGGCCCAGCAGTGGCTGAAATCGAAGCTTACCGACAGCCAGCCCCTCATCATCGATGACGCGTTAGCTCGATCCCTGCCCGATTTTTTTCGAAAGCTAAGTGGCCTCGGACTTGAATTCATTGTTGGCCAGGCGGTAGAGAGCGAAGAAGGGGAAACGATAGGGGTACTGTTGTTAAGCGATTCTTCGCCACGAAAGCGATTGAGCACTGCACAAGTTTATGCCTTACAAACGCATGCGGCGCTGATTAGCCAAGCCCTTCAACGACAAGCCGAGTCGTTTGTTTCGCAGCAAAAAACGTTCCTGGAGCGTCTTCGTTTATTAGAGTCCGTCGTGGTCAATGCAAAGGATGCGATTCTGATTACAGAGGCCGAGCCCATCGACGAGCCCGGCCCCAGGATCGTTTATTGCAACCCGGCTTTTCTGAGTACGACGGGTTATACGTTATCCGAAGTGATCGGGCTGACGCCGAGAATACTCCAATGCGAGCAGACCAGTCGGGACACCCTGGATCTCATTCGAAACGCGCTTTCAAAATGGCAATCCATCGAAGTTGAAATCCTTAATACCCGCCGCGACGGCAGCCACTTTTGGGTCGAGTTAAGCATTGTTCCGGTTGCCAACGAGAAAGGCTGGTTCACTCATTGGGTTTCCGTGCAGCGGGATATCAGTGAGCGCAAGGAATCCGAACATTTGACGTTGCAGGCGCTTGCGGACCGGGAAGAAAAGGTCGCATTGGAAAGTCGTTTAAAAGAGCGCGAGCGCATCGAAGAGGCGTTGTCCTATGCCGCTTACCACGATGATTTGACGTCGCTGTATAACCGCTCATACCTGATGAAGCTGTTGGGGGATCTTTTTAACAACGACGATTACCCCAAAATACCCACCGCTACGGTACTTTTTCTGGATGTCGATAGGTTCAAATTCGTCAATGACAGCCTCGGTCACCGGACAGGCGACATTCTTCTTGAAAAGGTCGCACGGCGGCTCGAAAACTGCATGAGAGAAGAGGACATATTAGCCAGGGTCGGTGGCGATGAGTTTGCTATCCTGCTGGTGGGCGAGCCCCGATCGTCCCAGGCGGCCTGGCTTGCCCAACGCATTGTCGATCAACTAAGTTTGCCGATCGTGATCGATGGACACGACCTTTTTACCTCGTGCAGCATCGGTATAGTCACCGCGGATGTGACGCATACCTTGCCAGAGGATCTGCTGCGTGATGCCGACATTGCCATGTATGCCGCCAAGAAACATGGCCGGGGGCGGTGGGCCTTGTTCGATGTATCCATGCGCGAGGCGGCAATCGAGGCGCTGGCAATGCAGAATGCGCTAAAGCAGGGCTTGGCGAATAATGAATTCTTCGTTGTCTTTCAGCCTATTTACAGCACCCTTTCAGGTGATATCTCCGGCGCCGAAGTCTTAGTGAGATGGCATCATCCACTGCTTGGCCGGGTATCGCCGGACCGTTTTATCCCGGTCGCCGAAGATATCGGTGTCATACACGAACTAGGCCGCTGGGTCATGCAAGAAGGGTGCGCTGAACTCAAGCGCTGGAAGGCCGTGTTCCCCGAGCTTACATTGCACCTGAACGTGAATGTCTCGGGTATCGAGCTTAACCGGGCCGGTTACGTCAACCAGGTAAAGGGTATCCTCGCGCAGACCGGTATCGATGCCCGTGATCTTCAAGTCGAAATCACGGAATCCGTTTTTCTCCACCAGCCCGATAAAATAGCCAGCGTGTTGGAGAGCCTTCGAGAACATGGCGTGCGTATCGCACTGGACGATTTTGGGACCGGGTACAGCGCCCTTGGCTACATCGACCGCTACCCGATCGATGCCATCAAAATCGACCAGTCATTCGTATCCCGAATGATGACCTTCCAACGTAGCGACGCCATCGTCAGAAGTATCTTGTCGTTAGGCCGGGCCTTGAATATCGATATCACGGCAGAAGGTGTCGAGACCGAGCCTCAACTGCAGTGCTTAAAAGAGATGGAGTGCCCATTTGTTCAAGGCTATTTACTAAGTCGCCCTGTCGATGCCGAAGAAGTAGTGGCTCTTTTACAGTTTCAGAGCGCCAGGCCGACCTCCTTGTCTTGAATATATAATACGCGGCTGGCCTATCAAACCTGGCAAGGTATTTGGGTATTTGGGTATTTGAACGGGGAGACTCGTTCAATGCCCCAATACGTTGGTCTCTTTTTTCTTCGATGCTTTTGCGGCTTTCTTTTCTTTGGCTGTTAAAAGGGGTTTCTTTTTTGTGTCTTTTTTACTGTCCTGGCCTTTGCTCATGATAGCTACCTATATGAGTTAATGAATTGACTAATAAAACAGTATTTCAACAATGCTTGAAAGTCGATAGTAGCTTAAAAAGCCGCAATGTACATTGTTATATATTGCTGGCTTTCAAGAAAAGGTAAAACCTTCTTTTTTAGAATGCATACTCGAGCCAACGATCCTTTTGCAAGGGTGAGCTTTGGACAGCCGGTTGGAACGCAAGGCCGCAAGCCCGCATCGGCGCGTTGCCCTGCACCCAGGTGCCATGGGATACCCCGCTCACGCCGATCGCCCCCCACCCAATTTGACGCACCCACCGCTTGCCAGAAACGCTGCCGCCAGCAGCGCCATGTTCAAGTGGCTGCGTGTCAGTTCTTCGCTGGCCGAAACAGAAACTTTCCTCCATATTAACAAGGGGTAAGATCACGAGTTACCGATGTATAGCCGTGGTAACGATAATGAGCGATAGATCGAGTGAGAGGGATGCACCAATGACAGGGAAAAATAAATCATCATCGGCAGGATTTCTAAGCGATAACCGGGTAAAGGTGCTTTTGGTACTCCTGATGGTGGCGGTCGTCTGGGCCGTCGTGGCGCACTTCATTGCCAACTCGCGAGGGGAGACGAACGACGCGCTTGAAGCAAGATTGGCCGAAACAGAGCGTGAGCATCAACAGGTTCAGGCCCAGATGTCAGAGGTGGAGGCCGCGGAGCTGGACTTGGCTACCTTGCAGCAGCGAACGAACGCCCTTGAGGCCGAGCAGAGCGAGGCGCAAGCGGCGCTGGCTTCCACGCGAGCGGACATCGCCAATGCCGAAGAAGATTTGAGCGCCTTGCAAGGAGAGCGTGAAAGCCGTGAAGAAGAGCTCACTACGCTCGACGAGCAGATCGACGAAAGGCAGCGCCGTCTTGAGGAGCTCGAAGAGGCGACCACCGAGCGTGAAAACGAGATCCAGGAGGCAGAAACTGCCCGGGACGATGCGCGTCAATCCCGCCAGGAGGCTGAAGAGGCCCGTGATCAGGCCGAATCGGAGCTTGAAGCGTTAAACGCTGAGATCGAAGAGGCCAATGATCGGCGCGACGCCGTGCTTGAAGAGGTAAGCGCATTGGACAGAACCCGCGAAGCGCTCGCCATCGAAATTAACGCGCTTCGGGTGATGGGCAACGCCGCGCGCTGAACGTCTTTCCCCGTTCATGGAACGGGGAGGTCTTCGCATGAGAAAGCTAAAGCGTCTGGGCGTGAAAAGTAATCACCCCAGACGCTACTGCAAGTCGTTGGAAAACCGCCGGACGGCGTCGACGACCTGTTTAGCGCCTTCCTGAATCTCCAGAATCACCGTACCCGCTTGGCTTGCCAGTTCCAGCCCTTGTTCGGCTTCTTCCCGGGTGCTGAAAATCTGGCGCATGACATCATGCGATAGCGTCTGATTCTTCTGAACTACTTGGGTAATCTCCACGGTGGCGGCGCTGGTGCTGGCCGCCAACTTTCGCACCGCATCGGCCACCACCGCGAACCCGCGCCCCTGCTCGCCGGCCCTGGCGGCTTCGATGGCGGCGTTGATCGCCAGCATGTTCGTTTGTACCGCGATTCCGCCGATGGTTTGTACGATGGTGTTGATCTGTAGGGACTGTTTATCCAGCGCCTCGATGCTATCTGACGCCGTCTGCATTTCCGTGGTGATATGGTGCATGGTTTCGACGGTCTGCTGGATCACGGTCGCGCCTTTATCGGCGCTCTCATCCGTTCGTTGCGATACCTCGAACGCCAGGCTGGCGCCTTCGCGTACCTGAGCTTCCTGCGCCATTTGCTCGGTGATGACGGTGGCGAATTTCACGACCTTGCAAAGGTGGCCTTCCGCGTTGTAAACCGGGTTATAAGTGGCCCTCAGCCACACTTCGGTTCCCCGGCTGTCGATCCGCTTGAAGCGGTCAGCTACATACTCACCGCTATTGAGTTTGTCCCAGAAGGCCGCGTATTCCGAAGAGCCCACTTCTTCTTTGGTGCAGAACATACGGTGGTGCTGGCCGACTATCTGTTCGAGCGAGTACCCCATGGCCTGCAGGAACTGATCGTTGGCGGTGATGATGGTGCCATCGAGCTTGAACTGGATGACCGCGGTGGAGCGGATCAGCGCGGCAATGAACGACTCGCTCTCTTTGGCGCCTTCCACCTTCTGGGTGACGTCACGGCCGTAACCTTGCACATAAGCGAGCTTACCGCCAGCACCGCGTACCGGTAGCCAGTCGATATTCAGCCAGATCAGGGAGCCATCGGCACGCAAGTAGCGGTAGTTGTCGTTGACCGGAGCGAGCACCGAGATGGCTTGTTTGAAAGCGCGAAAGCAGGCAAGCTCCTCGACGTAGGAGGGCAAAAAATCCGTCATCGGCCGCCCCAAAACTTGCTCTCGCGGGTAACCAAGGGCATCGACAAACCTCTCGTTCAGACCCGAAATCGAGAGGTCGGCATTCAACGTGATGGAGAACATGCCCATTTCCATCTGATCATGTAGCTGTCGAAGCGCTGCCCATCCTCCGCGCGGGTTTTTGGTCTTTTTCTTGAAGAGAAGATTAAACATCAAAGGACTCCAATCAACGATAACAGTAGCTATCGGCAAGTCGAATCAGCTCTTGAATCCGCACGTTAAAAAAGCGTTGTCGAGTAACCTAAGGTCTACAGCCCACCCTATGACATTCATGCCGGCAGGAGCACGAGGTAGCCAGCTCTGTCGTGATTACCGGCTGGAAATGAAGACAACGGTGAAGCCAGTTCGGTGAATGCCTAACTGGCTGATGACATGGCCTATCACCATTTGCTAATTTACTGAGTAAAATAATTGCTTATAGGGCAGGGCAACCCGATAAGCGTGAACATGGTGGATCGTAGAGGCGGTGCTGGCATGAAAACCCTCTCCGCCCTGAGCCGGGTGTGCTGGAAAACTCAACGTGTCCGTGAATTACGTGTACGCAGTCAATTTGAAGTTTGAAATCAGTAATGCTCAACATCCAGGGTGGATTTTATAGGCAGTACTTTTTGGATAAACGTGCAAGCACGTTTACTGGATCAAATATTGGGCCGTCTGATACCTTTAAGGATTTTCTCACCGTAGCCAATAGGATTTAAAACAAAGGAGTATGTGAGTTGAAGAAAATTGGATTAGTGGGTGGGCTAGGCTGGGTGTCTACACTCGAGTATTACAAACATATAAATATTTTGACCAATCAAGAATGTGGTGGCCACAAAAGTGCCCACCTCTTAATCGAAAGCCTTGACGAGGGATTGTTTCTCGAAAATCAAAATAACGATCCAACAGAAAAGTTGTGCGAGAAAATGATTCTCGACGCTGTAGAGGTGCTTGTTTCAGGAGGCGCGGAGGTGGTTGCGTTATGCGCGAATGGGTTACACCGTTTTATGTGTTCTATAAAAGCCAGGTATGACGTCGAATTGGTGGATATTAGAGATGCAACTGCTAAATCCGTTCAAAGAATGGGGTTGGATCGTGTGGGTCTTATGGGCGTACAAAAAACCATGGAAACAGAGTTCTATAAAGGTGTTCTTCAAAGCTCTGGCATTGAAACCATAGTGCCCGGGCCGTCCTCTAGAAAGTACGTTCATCAGAAAATCGTATCTGAATTAGTGCTAAATGAATTCAGTGAAGCAACAAGGCATGGTTTTTTATCCGTCATAGACGAATTGGTTGAGCAAGAGGCGCAAGGTATAATTCTAGGTTGTACTGAAATCCCATTGTTAATAAAAAATTCAAAGTATAAGGGTGTTCCTTTGTTTTCAACGACGGAAATTCATTGCCGTGAGATAGTGGAAAGAGCACTCCATTAGTATCGTCCTTACGAGGTTTTAAGACGGGCTTCCAAAGCGGGGTGCTATAATTCTTAATTGAATGGGGTGGTGAGCGTGTTTATAGCCGCTTGATCGGTAGCGGGTGGCCGTCCTCGAAGATATCGACTTACGAACGAATCGATCCAAAGAGCCGCTCATGCCTGCCATTCCTATTATTATCATCTCATTGTTCTTCTTTCTCGGCGGCGTCGCGCATTTCGTACTGACCGATATCTTCGTTCTGGCCATGCCGGATTATCTGGGCTATCACCGCGAGCTGGTGTTGATCAGCGGCGTGTTCGAGCTTTTGGGCAGTATCGGCATTCTGGTTTCTCGAACTCGGCGGCTGGCAGGTTGGGGGCTAATCGCGCTGATGGTGGCGGTGTTTCCCGCCAATGTGCATATGGCGCTGCACCCCGAGCAATTTCCGGCCATTCCCCTGTGGCTTTTGTATCTTCGCTTGCCGCTGCAGGCGCTGTTCATCGGCTTCGTCTGGTGGTCCATCCGCCGAAAGAGCGTCGAATGAAGGACGTCTGTTTCTTTGCGTATTTCGAAGAGAAATGACCGTTCAGCTGTGAGCGCAAATGAAATCGTTCTGGCATGAACAGACACATGCATTAGGCTGAAAGCATGAGGCATTTCATCGCTTCCAGCCCTTATGCAGCTTTCTGGAACCTTGATCGGCCTCTTAAGGCGGCCCGGGGCCCTCGGGGCGCCCACCTGCAACGTGCCATCAGGAATAGATCACCATGGCGACGAAATCGAAAGGTAACGGCGGCGGGAAATCCACTAACACGAATGCCCCGATAAGATCGATCGCTTGCGGGTCGGAACGGCTGCTGATGGCCGCGCTCGAGCGAGGCGGCAATTGCCTGGAAACCGGCCGGTACCTGGTGAGCTATCGCGAGGGGATGCTGGATGAAGGGATCAAGGTGCTGAAGGATCAGCAGTTTCGCGTAGCCGATGCGCGGGATTTCAGCGAACAGGTGGCCAACCTGGAAGAGGCGGGCGATGCGGAAGTGATGGTGTTTCCCGAGCTGGGCGTGGCGCTATTGGGTGGCGATGCGCTAGAGCTGCGGGAGATGCGCAGCGACGACAAGCTGTTCGCCCAGAGCGCCATCGCATCGATCGAACCGGAGTACTTCACGTTTTCGGAAAGCGCCGAGTATCTGCGGGGCTTTCTACGCGCGGCCAATGCCATCGCCGAGGACCTGGGTCAGCTCGACGAACAGGGCAGCCAGCCCTTCGAGCCGGGCGCCGATGAAGTTACCTGGGGGGTGGCGCAGTGCCGCGTGCCCCAGAGTGCCTGGACCGGTGCCGGCATCAAGGTGGCGGTGCTCGATACCGGCATCGACCCGGGGCATCCGGATTTTGCCGGCCGCTCGATGTTCGGGCGCTCCTTCGTCGGTGAACCCGTGCAGGATCTTCACGGCCACGGTACGCACTGTATCGGCACCGCGTGCGGGCCCCGCGCGATGAATGGGCGTACACCCGCTTACGGCGTGGCCTCGGCCGCCGAGATCTACGCCGGCAAGGTGCTGACCAACTCCGGAGGCAGCGCCGGGGGGAGCGTGCTCTCGGGGATGAACTGGGCCGTCGCCAACCGCTGCGAGGTGATCTCCATGTCGCTGGGCGGTCAAAGCCCGGTGCAAACGGCGTTCACCCGTGCCGGGCAAGCCGCGCTACAAAGCGGCTGCCTGCCCATTGCCGCGTCGGGTAACGAAGGGGCGCGTACCGGCTCCCCGGCCAATTCGCCGACCATCATGTCGGTGGCCTCGCTGGACCCGAACCTCGCTCGTTCCAACTTTTCCAACTTCGGTAAGGTCGAGATTGCCGCCCCGGGGCGGGACGTGTTCTCCGCCTGGCCTCGGCCCCAGAATTACCGCACCATTAGTGGCACCAGTATGGCCACGCCTCACGTGGCGGGCTGCGCCGCGCTCTGGGCGCAGTCGGATGCCTCGCTTCGCGGAACCGAGCTATGGCAGCGGCTGGTCGCCTCGGCGCGGCGTTTGTCCGGCTCGCAAGCTTACGTTGGTGCGGGGCTGGTGCAGGCGCCCTGAATGCAGGGATAATGACGAATACAAGAGCCACGGCGGCCGCGCTCGGCGCGGCCGCTTACGTAGTGCCGGGAGGTCACGATGCAAAAAGTCGAGTTCTGGATCGTTACGCTGTCGAGTGAGTACTCGATGAGTGATATGGCGACCCATTTGCAAGAACAGGGGCTTCAAATCAAGGAGCAGTTGGATGCAATTGGCTGTATCACCGGCGAGGCGGACAGCGCCGCGGCGGAGCGTATTCGCTGCCTGGAGGGCGTGATCGATATCGCCCCGGATACGCCGCTGAATATCGGCCCGCCGGACGCCGACCAGACCTGGTGAAAATACCTCGACCAAGACTTAACCCGCTAGACTGATGGCACGCCACTTTTGCAGACAGACACGTCAGACAGACACGGATGACCGCCATGACCCACGACTGGCTCGCCTTCGCCAAGTCCCTTCGCTCGATCGCCCAGACCGGGCAGACCTACACCACCAACAAGTACGAGCTGGAGCGCTACCGGCAGCTCGAGACGCTGACCAACCAGATGTTTGCCGTATTGGGTGATGTGCCCGTCGAGAAGGTCGAAAACCTGATCATCCCGGACAAGGGCTACGCCACGCCCAAGGTGGACGTGCGCGGCGCGGTGTTCGATGAAAAAGGCCGGGTGCTGCTGGTGCGCGAAATCAAGGATGGCCTTTGGACGCTGCCCGGCGGCTGGGCGGATGTGAACGAAGGCCCGAGCGAAGGCGTACTCAAGGAAATCTTCGAGGAGTCCGGGTATCGAGCGAGCAACCCGCGCCTTGCCATGCTCAAGGATCGAAGCCTGCACCCCTACGCTTACTACTCGCCGGATCACATCTATAAGCTGTTCTACGTATGCACGTTAGAAGGCGGCGCATTCGTGGCCAATAACGAAACCGATGCGGCGGCGTTTTTCCCTCTCGATGATTTGCCGCCGCTTTCCGAAGGGCGCACCTTGCCCACCGATATTCATGAGTGCTGGACGTTTGCCGAATCCGGCGCGCCGGGGATCTACAGCGACTAACCCGCGCGCCCATTCCTGGCGTTGGTGCTAAAGCTTTTCCAACACGTCGAAGTGATCGCACCCGGCGATATCGTTTCGCGTGACCTCTACGCCCGCCGCCTCCAGTGCGGCGACGAAATTGGCGGCCTGCTGGTGAAATGCGGGCGGGTCGTTTTCGGCAATCACCACTTGGCAGGGCGGTAGCCCGCTTAGCGGGCCAAACTGAGGGCTGAGCGCCCGCGCCTGGGCGTGGCTCAGGTCAAGCGGGGCATTCACGTAGGTATCGACCAGCGGTGTCAGATCAAAAACGCCGCTGACCAGCACCAGCTCATCGATGGGAACGCCGCTGCGGGCGGCCACCCAGTAAGCCAGTTGGGCACCAGCGCTATGTCCGCCCAGGGTGATCGACCAGGTCCCGCCGCTTTCTGCAAGCCCTTGATACGCGGCCTCCAGGCCTTGAATACACTGCTCGATCATCGCCTCGATAGTGGCGCCGGGCGCCAGCTCATAGCTGATCGAGGCAAACGCCATGCCCCGGGCCAGGTAACGGTGAGCGAGAAAGTCCGTGGCCGTGTTGTCGAGCTCCTGCCAGTAGCCACCGTGAATGAATACCATCAACGGCCAGGGGCCTTCGCCCTGGGGGAGGAAGAGGTTGAAACACGCCGCGGGGGAGTTGCCTGGGCTGATCGTCACCGGACGGTGATGGGCTGAGAGCTCGCGCCCGGCGGCGGCCTGACGGGCGAGGGTGGCTTCGAAATCCCGCGCGAAGTGGCTCGGGGAATAGGCAGTATCCTGGCGTGTCTTACTCATGTCGTTCTCTCAGGTAACGGCGCCGCGCACGTGAAACTGCGGGTCCTTGTACTCACCGCTTTCGACCACGTCGCGAAACTGGCCGGCAGCTTGCCATACGTCTTCATAGCTTAGGTAAAGCGGAGTGAAGCCAAAGCGCATCAGGCCGGGCTCGCGGTAGTCGCCGATCACACCGCGGGCAATGAGCGCCTGTACGATGGCGTAGCCGTTTTCAGTATCGATCAACGAGATCTGGCTGCCGCGGCTTGCGGCCTCAGGGGTAATGTCATCGATGCCGTGGGCCTTAAAAAGATCGCCCAGACATTCACGAAACAGGTCCGTCATCGCGAGACTTTTTTCGCGCAGAGCCTGCATGTCGACATCATTCCAAAGCGCCAGCGAGGCCTCGAGCGCCGAATAGGCAAGGGCCGAGTGGGTGCCGGTACGAAAGCGCGATATGCCCCCGGCGGGGGTGTAGTCGGTTGCGAACTTGAAGGGCTCTGCGTGGCCGTGCCAGCCGGAAAGCGGCTGCCAGCCACCATCCTGAATGTCGCCTCTGACGTAAACGAAGGCCGGCGCGCCCGGGCCGCCATTCAAGTATTTGTAGGTACAACCGACCGCGAAGCGCGCACCGGTTTCGTTAAGCTCGACGGGCAAGGCCCCGGCGGAGTGGGCGAGATCCCAGATGACCTCGGCGCCCTGGGCGTGGATGAGCTTCGTCGTTGCGGCCATGTCGCGCAGCTTGCCGGTACGGTAGTTCGCCTGGCTAAGTACGACCACCGCCACCCCCTCGAGGTGCTCGGCAAGGTCCGCATTTTCGGGGAGAAAGCGGTGCTCGAGGCCACTCACCTGGCAAAACCCCTGGGCGATGTAGCCGTCGGCCGGGAAGTTGCTCTCCTCGGAAAGCACCGCCTGGCGTGTCGCCGGGGCTTGCCTGGTGATATAGCCCAGCAATTTGAAAATATTGAGCGTGATATTGTCGGTGACGATCACTTCATTTTGGCTGGCGCCGATGACCGGGGCCAGTAGGTTACCCAGGCGCTCCGGGGCGTCGAACCACCCCTGGTTCCAGCCCTTGATCAGCTCGTCGCGCCATTGATCGAGCGTATCGCCCACGGCTTTTCTGGCCGCCTGTGGCTGGGCGCCTAGCGAGTTGCCGTCAAGGTACAGCATGCCCTCGGGTAGAGCGAAGTGCCCCTTGAAGGCGGCCAGCGGGTCGTTGCGATCGCGCTCTTGTACACTTTGCAGGCTTACACCGTTATAGCTATCACTCATGACACATCTCCTGCTAAATCGAATAGCGCTTCTTTCAAGGCTTTCGCCTTCGGAGTCAGATCGTGGTTCTAACGCTCCAAAGCTCGGGGAAGAACTGCAAATCCAGCGCCTTGACGAGATAATTGACGCCTGCAGTGCCGCCGGTACCGCGCCGGTAGCCGATAATGCGCTCCACGGTTTTCATATGGCTGAAGCGCCAGCGCTGGAAGTTGAATTCTACGTCCACCAGCTTTTCGGCCAGCTCGTAAAGGTCCCAGTACTGCTCGCTTTGGCGATAGATCTCGGTCCAGACTTTTTCGACGTCCGGACTCGCCTGGTAGGGCACGCTCCAGTCACGCTCGATTTTATCCGCCGGTATGGCGAAGCCGCGCCGCGCTAAAAGCTGCAAAACGACATCGTAAATGCTCGGCGCGTGAAGCGCGTCCTGCAGCTTTTGGTAGTGTTTGGGTCTGGCGCGGTGCGCCTCGATCATTTTGGCGTTCTTGTTACCCAGCAAGAATTCGATTTCACGGTACTGGTAGGACTGAAATCCGGAGCTTTGGCCGAGGCTGTCGCGAAAACTCGCGTAGTCCGCCGGGGTCATGGTGACCAGCACTTCCCAGGCCTTGATCAGTTGCTCTTGAATACGCGCGACCCGGCTGAGCATTTTGAAAGCGGGCGACAGATTGTCCTGGGCGATGTGCGCCGCGGCGCCCTGGGCTTCGTGCAGGCAAAGCTTGATCCAGAGCTCGGACACCTGGTGAATCACGATGAACAACAGCTCGTCGTGCTCATCGGATGCCGGGTTCTGGCAAGCCAGCAGTGCTTCCAGGTCCAGGTACTGGCCGTAGCTTATGTCCTGGTCCCAATGAATGGCTTCGTTATCGACAGCGTTTTTAGACGTGGTCATGAGGTTGTCGCCTTGGCAGCGGTGAGTGATTGCGCCTCGGGTTCGCCCAAATCCCAAAAGACCCCCACGGCCATTTTGAGCCCTTGCTCGACGATGGTTTCCAACAGGTGCTCGTTCGGCGCGTGCTGATTACAGGAAGGGTAGGAGTGGGGCAGCCATACCGTGGGCAGCGTTAGCACGTCGGCAAAGCAGTGGTTAGGAATGGTGCCGCCCAGGTTGGGAAGAATATGAATGGGCTCGTTCAAGGTCTGCTCGGCGGATTTGGCGACGAAGCCGACCCAAGGGTGGTCGGCGTCCAAGCGGGTGGCGGCGTAACCGCCGAGCATTTCAAGGGCCACCTCTTCGAATCCGTGCATGTCCAGGTGCTGGCGTAGACGGTCTTCGATCGCTTTCCAATCGGTGCCTTTCACAAAGCGCAGCTGTAACACCGCCTCGGCAAGTTCCGGAATCGCGCCCACCGGTTTATCCGTACGCCCGGCGCTCAGCCCCAGAATCTCCAGCGTGTTGGCGCCGTACAAGCGCTCGCCGCCGCTGAGCGCGCGCTCACCCCAGCAGGGGTTGATAACGGGGTCGAGGGCGCCGCCGCCGACCGGCAAATGGCGGATCAGCTTGCCCACACCATCGGTAATGGCTGGCGCTTTCATGAAGTCGGCGAGCACTTCGCCCTTTTGTGATACAAGCGTGGCCAGGGCGTTACTCAGCACCACCGCGGGGTTGGTGATGACCCCGCCCCAGTTACCCGAGTGGCGCCCCCCGTTGCCGGTGTTGAGCGACAGCTTGAACTGGAGCACCCCGCGCGAGCCCAGAAAGAGTGTGGGCATGTCGTCGCGAATACGCGGGCCGTCCGAGGCGAGAAAAAGGTCCGACTTGAGCGCATCACGGTAAAGGCGGCAGGTCTCCTCGAGCCCCGGCGAGCCGATCTCTTCGCTCATTTCAAAGAGTATTTTGACGTTGTAACCAAGCTTGCCCTGCCGCGCCTTGAGGGTCGCTTCAAGTGCGGTCAGGTTGACGCTATGCTGGCCCTTGTTGTCCGCCGAGCCGCGGCCATAAATGTGGCCATCGATAAATGTCAGCGCCCAGGGGTCGATGTCGCTGGACCACTGCGTTTCTTGACCGTCGGTCACATCGCCGTGCCCGTAGAGCAGAAGCGTCGAGAGCGACGCATCCTCGATACGCTCGCCGATTAGCAGCGGCGGCATGCCCTCTTTGGGGTTATCGATCACGCGGCAGGTGAAGCCAAGCCCGCTCAAGAAGGGCTCGATCTCGTCATCCAGGTAGCGCTCGAGCATCTTTTTACATTCGGCGTTCTGGCTCACCGTGCGCATGGCGACTCGCCGCGCCAGAGTTTTGTAAAAGTTGCCGTTCGAGAGCTCTTCCAGGGCCAAGTGGATGGCATCTTGCCGGTTCGAGCAGGCGCTCGTTTTGGCAGGTTGTTGCTCAATCGAGTGCGCAATCGTCATGGCGGGCCTCGGCTAAAGGGGCAAGTAAGTACGAGAAGCCTAGTGCTTGCTCCGATTTGCCACAATTATTAATATATCAAGTTATATTTATGTTAATTAGAAACCATTAGTGCCTTGCCAGGCGCGTTCTCATAATGGGCGATGACCCAGGAGTGGCCATGCTGGAACTCAACTTACGCTACTTTCAAAGCGTGGCTAAAACCGGCTCGCTTTCCGCGGCGGCGGAAGAGCTGCACGTGGCGGTATCGGCAGTTAGCCGCCAGATCACCAACCTGGAGCAGCGCCTGGAGCTAAAGCTCTTTATCCGCCAGCCCCGGGGGATGGCGCTGACCGAAGCGGGGAAGCTGCTTCAAGCCTACGCACTGCGTAATCAGTTGGAGCTCGAAAGCGTGGTCGACGAGATGCGCAGCGCCACCACCCGCCAGCGCCAAACGATTAGCGTGGCCTGTCCGGACGGCATGGCGTGGCACTTTCTGCCCAGCGTGATTGCCCGCTTTATCGGCGAGCATCCCGAGATCGGCTTCGATCTTCAGGTGGTCGAATCCGCGCGCGCCTCGGAGCTGGTCAAGCAAGGCAGCGTGGATATCGCGCTGACCTTCAGCCTGTCGGTGGATATTGGCGTGCAGGTGGTATCGAGTCACAGCGCGGCGATTAGCGCGCTGATGTCTGCCCAACACCCTTTGGCGCAGAAGCCCTCGCTCCAGGTAAAGGATTTGAGCGACTACCCGCTGACCATGTCGGTCACAGGCTCGACGGTGCGCCATCTGTTCGACGTCGCGTGCAGTCTGGCCGGTGTCAAGCTTCACCCAAGCGTTGCCTGTAATACCCTGGGCGTCACCTGCACGATGGTCAGCGAGCATCCGGGCATGATCGGGCTTTGCAGTGCGGTGTCGGTCAGTGGTCGAACCCAGGAAGAGGGCTTGGTGCTAAGGCCGTTCGAGGAGCCCCAGCTTTCACAGCGAAGTCTTCAGGTACAGGTCATGGCCGAGCGCCAGCTTCCGGAGCACATCGAAACGTTTTTGCGGTTTTTGGAAGAGCAGCTGGCAAAGGCGGGGGAAACACCTTCGCCGGGGCTTACCTGACGAAGGTGTTTTAGGGGTAGGCAGGCGCTTGCGTTAAAACGGACCGTAGTCGATGGCCACGGCCACGCCCACGAAGAGCGCCCCGGTCACGACCCAAAGCGACACCAGCGGCAGGACGAACTTGAACCACTCCACGTAGGAGACCCGAGCGATCGCCAAACACGCCATCAGTGTGCCGGAAAGCGGCGTGACGATATTGGTGACCGCATCGCCCAGCTTGAAGGTGATGAACGTGGCCTGACGGGTCACTTCGAGCATGTCGCCGATGGGCACCATGATCGGCATCACGATCGCCGCCTGGCCGGTGCCCGAGGTGATCAAGCCGTTGAACAGCAGGTTGAAGCCATAGAGAAGTTCCATCGCGACGACCTTGCCGTGGCCATCCAGCGAGGTCGCCACGCTATGCACGATGGTATCGATTAGCTCCGCCTGCCTGAGCAGCACGATCACCGCCGCGGCCACCCCGATGACCAGCGCCCCGTAAAGTACCTCGCCGGCGCCGGCCATCAATCGCTTGATAAAGGCGTTGGGCGAGATTCGGGCGATCACCGCGGTGAGCACACCCATCATCAAAAAGGTCGCGGAGAGCTCGGGAATGCTCCAGCCGTGGTTGAACGCGCCAAAAATGAAAAAGCCGAAGCCGAACACGAAAAGCGCCAGCACCAGCTTGTGGGTCAACGTAAAGGTGGTGGCCTCTTCGGGCTGCTGGCTATCCTGCGCCGCATCGACGAATTCCGCGCCCATTACGCTGGCCGCCGGGTCCGCTTTGACGCGCCTGGCGTAGCGGCAGATATAGGCGGCAGTCATGCCCAGAAAGACGACGAAAATCACCCCGCGATACACAAAGCCGGAAAACAGTGGAAGCTCGGCGATGGTTTGGCCGGTCACCGTCACGGTGGGATCGAAAACGCCGGCACCGAAGCCGGCGTAGGAGCCCAAAAAGATGATCGCCACGCCGACCACCGGGTCGAGTTTCATCGAGCGGGCCAAATAGAGTCCGATGGGAATAAAGGCGATGGCCAGGTTGGCGCCCACACCGACGGAGGCAAGGGTGGCGAAGGTGGCGCAGAAAATGAAAATAAGCACATTCTGGCGGCCTTTCGCCAGCGCGATCAGCCGGTGTATACCCGCACTGATCGCCCCGGTGGATTCGATCACCTTGAGCACGCCACCGACGATCAAAATCAGAAATATCAGCGTCGAGGCCGCCACCAGACCGTTATGCATGGCGGTGAACAGGTCCATCACGTTCAGCGAATCGGCACTGATATAGCGAAAGCTTTCGGTATCGACCTGGGTCAGGCCGTTTTCGACGGTTCTTTCATAGGTACCGGCAGGCACCACGTAAGAGGCGACGAGCACCAGCACCATAAAGCCAAATAAAATGATGAACACATCCGGCATGACGCGTTTTTTCTTGCCCCTGGCGCTTGCCTCGGTCGAACGCAACGTCTCTTTCATTTATCTCTCCGCTTCCAGCGTTGTGGTTTTAGTGTGCAGGCATGCTTCGGGGATTTTTAATTATCATTGCACGTAAGGGCGGCCCCCCCTGGCATCAGCCCTGCGTAGGTAGCCGAAAAGGCCAGCAGGCTAGACGCTAAAAGAGGGTAACCATTTACGTGCGGTTTATCCAAAAGGCCGTTAAACGGCGGGCGGTTGCGCCGCAGGTTGCCGAAAATCAAGCTACCAGGTAAGCCAAAGGGCGGCAATTGTGTATTTGACAAGCCTGCTTTCTGTTTTATGCAAGCGAGGCCTCTAAACCCTGCGCCGCTACTGGTCAACCCTCAACGTGAAACCTAAAAGCGCGTTAGCCGTCTCACAACATACTTCGCGTTCGGGCGCTCAACCGTAGGCTATAAAGGCTCGCTATGTCGTCTTCCGTTTATCTTTTACTGGCTGATGCCGTACTCATCGTTCACGTACTGTTCGTTGCGTTCGTGGTGGGCGGCTTACTGGCCGTTTACGTCGGGCGTTTGTTGGGCTGGCGCTGGGTGCGCAATCGCAGGTTCCGGCTCGTGCACCTGGGCGCGATTGGTTATGTGGCCGTTCAGGCCTGGCTTGGCCTCGTTTGCCCGCTTACCCGCCTGGAAATGGCGCTGCGCTTTGAAGCGAATCAAGCCACCTACGCGGGCGCCTTTATTCAGCACTGGCTGCAAAGCCTTATTTACTACACTGCGCCGGCCTGGGTCTTTGGGTTGGTGTACTCGGTTTTCGGCGCGCTGGTGCTGGCAAGCTGGTGGGCCGTACCGCCTAAAGGAAAACCCGCCGGCACACGGCAGGATTGTAATAATAATCATTATTAATTTAAGCTTAACCTTTATTAATACATAGGAAAGGACCTGGCTATGGCCGTAAGTTCGAAAACGGTAGGGATTGTCGCAGGCGCGGTCGTCGTGGTGGGGGTGGGCGGTTATCTGGGCGCTCAGGCGTTCGTGGGCAGCGAAGTAGAGAAGTCGCTGGAGCAGGCCTTTACAAGACTTGATGCCTCGCCCTCCTGGCGCGTCACCGATGTTCACATCGACAAGTCTTTGTTCGATACCCGCGCCACGGCGACGCTCGAGATGGTGGCTTACGAGGGCGTGACCGCCGATGTCGATTTATTGGTCGATCACGGCGTTTTTCAAAGCCCGGTGACCGGCACCATCCTGCCAAACGAAGCGCTGTTCAGCGGTGTCATCGACATCGATATGGTGGCCTCATTAAGCGGCGTAGAAGGGCAACTGAGCGCCGATACGCTTGGTCTTCTGGAGGCCGACGGCGAGATCAATGGCGCGGTCATGGATTTATCCTTCAATGACGAGCAGCGCTGGCGCTTCGACCTTCGAAGCGACGATATTCTGTTGACTGACCCGCCCACCGAGATGACCTACCGACTAATCTCGCCAAGCGCTACGATGGACGCGCGAGAGAGTGAGGAGGGTGTCCTTCGCCAGCGCCTGCACATACCGCGCCTTGAACTACTGACCCAAGGGGTGACGCTTTATATGGCGGATGTCGCGTTCGAGGCGGTTAACGAGCGTATCGATGATACCTCCTTGATGAACCAAAGTGCCTATTTGACGGTGGACGATATGGGCGTCGACGACACACCCATGGGCCGTTTCTCGCTCAATATGCCCGCGGAAAATCTGGACATGCAGGGCCTGCAGGACTTCTCAAAAGCCTACTTGCCGTTGGAGCAGATGCAGCAGACGCGGGAGGAGGACCCAAGCGCCGTGGACGAGGCGCGCTACCGCGAACATCTGATCGGCGCCATCGAAGGCGGCTATGAGATTTTGAATAAAAGCCCGACCCTGGCCATCGACCCGCTGGAAGCCCATATCGTGCTGCCGGAAATGGGCCTGGATTTCAAACCCCGCCTGACGGCGCAGATACGCTTCGATGGCGAGGGCCTTTCCAAACAGGCGCTTTATAGTGCGGTGAGGGATCGCGACTTGGCGTTGCCGGCGGCGGTAGACGAAGGAGCCGATACGCTAACCGAGGCGCAGGCCCTCGAGCAGCTTTTCGAACGCCTTTACATGAGCGTTAGCGTGAGCACACCCCCTGAAGAGGCCATGATGCTAATCCCCATGCCGTTTAGTTTCATGCTCGACCCGGCGCTCGAGCAGCAAACGCTGACGGTCGAGCGCGGCGAGGTCACCCTCAACGGCGAGACGTTGATGTAGTTTGATGATACCCGCCCGGGTGCCCCCGTCATCCACCTTCGATCTGGTGAAAACATGGGGTGCTCGGGGTGCCAGGCTTTCAGGACAATCCCCAAAACTATTATATGGATTTAAGTTTTTTACCTGCGCTTGCTAAGTAGTGCGATGATGCAATGACAGCAGCTCTTTTGGCATGCAAACGTCGCGCTTGGGCGTCGTCTTGCCGCCTCGTTTCAATCGACCAGGACAAGGATCCATCATGGTAGCCACTCTTATTATCGCGGCGATTATCGCGATCATCGTCTTTTACACCATCAGTGTTTATAACAAGCTCGTCTCGCTGCGCAATCGCTTTCAAAACGGCTTTGCGCAAATCGAAGTACAGCTCAAACGTCGCCACGACCTGATCCCCAACCTGGTGGAAACCGCGAAAGGTTACCTTTCCCACGAACGCGAGACCCTGGAGGCGGTCATCCAGGCGCGCAACTCGGCGGCGTCCGGGCTCCAGGCGGCGGCGGCCAACCCGGGAAGTAAAAAAGCCATGGCCGAGCTTGGCGGCGCGGAAGGGGCGCTTACCCAGGCGATGGGTCGGCTCAACGTGGTGATGGAAGCCTACCCGGACTTGAAAGCCTCCCAGAACATGCAGCAGCTCTCGGAAGAGCTGACCAGCACCGAGAACAAGGTCGCCTTTGCCCGCCAGTCGTTCAACGATGCCGTCATGAGCTACAACACCTACCGCCAAAGCTTCCCGCCGGTTGCGATAGCACCGATGGTCGGCCACGGCGAGGACGCCGCATTTTTGGAGTTCGAGGACAGCGCGCAGATCCAGTCCGCGCCCGAGGTATCGTTTTAAGGCGTTTTACAAGGATGATGATGCATGGATTTCTTCACGGCGCAGGACGACGCCCGGCGTAAAACCGGGCGGCTGGTCATATTATTGATAGCGGCCGTCATGGCCCTCATCGTCGTTACCACCCTGGTGGTTACGCTCGTTGTTTATTTCATGGGCGATCAGGGGACGGGTCAAACCGAGCTGACGGCTAATGGCTTGCTGGCGGCACTCTCACCTGAGCTAGTGGGTATGGTAGCGCTTGGCGTGGTTGCACTGGTGGGCTTTGGCGGGCTGTTCAAGCGCTTTCAACTGCGCCGCGGTGGTGGCCGGGTCGTCGCCGAATCGCTGGGCGGCAGGGAGATCGACCCCGCCACCGAGAACGCCAACGAGCGCCGTATTCTCAACGTGGTCGAAGAGATGGCAATTGCCTCGGGTACGCCGGTGCCGCCGGTGTATCTTTTACAAGAGGCGGGTATCAACGCCTTCGCCGCCGGGTTCGATACCCGCGATGCGGTGATCGGGATTACCCAAGGGGCAATCGATCATTTGAGCCGCGACGAGCTTCAGGGCGTCGTGGCTCACGAGTTCAGCCATATCCTGCACGGTGACATGCGTTTGAACATGCGCCTGATCAGCGTGCTTCACGGCGTGCTCTTGATTGGCCTGTTGGGCTATATCCTGCTGCGCAGCACAGCCTTTCGCGGGCGCTCCATGCAGCGTACTAACGACAATAATGGCAAAGCGGCGATTGTTTTAGTGGCCTTGGGCGCCGCGCTCATGGTGATCGGCTACGCGGGCACGTTTTTTGGCAACTGGATCAAGGCGGCAGTGAGCCGCCAGCGCGAGTATCTAGCCGATGCATCCGCGGTGCAGTACACGCGTAACCCACAGGGAATAGGCCACGCGCTGATCAAGATCGGCTCGAGCAGCCGCGGCTCGCAACTCGACACCGCCCAGGCAAGCGAGTATAGCCATCTGTTTTTTGGCCAGGGCTTGAAGGCTGGTTTTACGCGCTTGCTGGCCACCCACCCGCCGGTCGAAAAGCGCATCCGGCGCGTAATGCCAAGCTGGAACGGCGCCTTCGATGCGTCGTTGAGCGCACCCACCGCCGGCGGCGCTACCTCCGGGTCGGCCTCCTCCCGGGCTGCGGGCTTTACAGAGACCGGGCACGCGCAAAGCAGGGGCACGAGCATGACCGGCGCTTCGGCCCAGGCGGCCATTACGGCCATGGGCCAGCCGGGGCCGCGCCATCTTTCCCAGGCGCGTGCGACCCTCGATGCGCTGCCAGCGCGGATCAAAGCGGCCGCCCAGGACCCCTATGGGGTGCGGGCGCTGATGTACGGGCTGTTGCTGAGCCAGCAAAACCAGGTGCGCCAGGCGCAGCTCGAGCTTTTAAAGCAGTCCGCCCAGCCGGATGTCTACCGCGCGGTGATGAGCCACGCCGGTGAGATTCTGACCCTAAGAGACGAGCTTCGCTTGCCGCTGATGGAGCTTGCGCTGCCCGCGCTCAAGAGCCTTTCCGAGAGCCATGCAAACCGCTTTAGTGACTGTATCAAAGCGCTGGCCGAAGCCGATGGCCAGATTAGCCTGTTCGAGTGGACGCTTTATCACTGGCTGGTTCATCATCTGGGCCTGACCAAAAGCGCGGACGGCCCGGCCAATCGCAAGCTCACCGATTTACACAACGAGTGCCAAACCCTGCTTGGCGTATTGGCAAGCGCCGGGCAGGATGATACCTCGGCCATCGATGCGGCTCTCAGCGCCGCCGCCCAAGAGCTGCCTTTTGAGCTGGCTTTGAGCGCCAACGTCGATGACCGGCGTGCGCTAAGCCAGGCGGTGAGCCGGCTGCGCCGCCTGAAGCCGCAGCATAAATCGAAGCTCTTGCAGGCCATGGCTCGCTGTATCGAGCACAGTGGCGAGATTCGCCCGGCGGAAGCCGAGCTGTTTCGCGCCACGGCGGACATGTTGGGCGCCCCGGTACCGCCGCTACTCATCGAGCCCTGATCTGGCTAATGGGCCAACGGCCGGGTGTTATACCCGGCCGTGCGTCGGGTTTGGTCAGGCCGGTTCAGGTGCCGCCACTTTGCACAACTTTTCTTGCAGCGTATCGACCAGGCGCGCGACATTTTGCGTCGCCTCGGCAATCGATGCCGCCAATACCTCACCTCCCGCTTCCTGGCCCTCAATGGCAATGGTGTGAATGTGGGTAATACCCATGAATTCGAACGCCGTGGCCAAGTGGGTTTCAAGGTGGTTCATGTGCGCCATTTCTTCGCCTGACGCCATGTGCATTCCCCCTCTGGCCGCCAGTATGACCACATGGCGTTCGCGCTCGCTTAGTGTGCCGGTATAAGGGTCGAGCGGTTGGGTCGTGTCGATATCCACCGTTCGACCGGCCCTGATGGCCTGGTCGACCCACGCCTTGAGAGGGGCCGGCATGCCGAAGTTATAAAGCGGCGTACCGATCACCAAGAGGTCGGCGGCGATCAATTCATCGACCAGCTCATCGCTTTCCGCCAGCGCCTCGTTCATCCAGGGCTCGCGGCGCGCTTCAGGCGTAAAGGCGGACGCTATCCAGTCGTGGTCAATATAAGAGGGTGGGTAGAGCCCTAAATCGCGGTAGGTGACAACGTCTTGTGGCTGGCCACGTTGCCAGCGCTCGACGAACCGATGCGATAAATAGCGGCTATGAGAACCGCGAGGGTCGGTACCCGCGATGCCGGGCCGGGCGCTGATATCCATATGCAGAACGTGGGACATGAAGGGACTCCTTTTATGAATTGTGTTCATCTATGATTAACGACATAGCCAGCATAGGCCGGCGCTAATAAGCCGGAAAAACGACCTTTTTGTTCAGCAACAGATGAGATGAATTCATCCATGAGGAAACGTCGTTTACCCTCGTTATCCGCGCTTCGGGCCTTTGAAGCTGCGGCCCGGCACGAAAGCGCCAAGCAGGCGGCACTGGAGCTTTCGGTCACGGCGACCGCAATCAGTCACCAGATACGCATTTTGGAAGAGGCGCTGGGTATGGCGCTGTTTGTGCGCAAGCCAAGAAAGCTCGAGTTGACGCCCCGCGGCCGCGCGTTGTATCAGGTTTTGGAGTCGTCCTTCGATGCCATCAGCCATACGATCGAGCGGCTAAGATCCATACCCGAGCGCCAGGCCATCACCCTGACCACGACCCCGGTGGTCGCCGTGCGCTGGCTACTTCCCTGGATCTACCAACTGCGTGCGTCCAGCCCGGATATCGATCTGCGTCTGCATGCTTCTCACGAGCCCGTGGCCCTGGATGGCATAACCGCGGATATCGCCATTCGCCACGGCGACGGGCGCTGGCCGGGGCTAATGGCCAAAAAGCTGTTCGATACTACCTTGCTGCCGGCCTGCAGCCCGGCCCTTGCCCGGCGTCTGCAAGCGGACATAGCGGCGTACCCGCTGATTCACTTTCGACCCCAGGGCGTTATCGTATCGCCCATGGACTGGCCCGGTTATCAGAAGAAAATCGGTATGAAAGAGCTGGATATTGTCGCCGGGCTGGCGTTTTCCGACGAAAGCCACGCCATTTCAGCCGCCGTGGCTGGCCAGGGCGTGATTCTGATGAATCGTCAGTTGATCGAAGAGGAACTGGCCGAGGGGCGCCTGGTTCAGCCCTTTGGCGAGGAGCTTGAAGATCGGGCGTACTTCCTGGTTTATCCGGAAAGCCGCCGTCTTGATCCGGCCCTATTAGCCGTTATCGAATGGGTTATGGCGGTGTCACAGGAGGCGGCTCGAATACCGAAGTAAGACCCAAATTTTATACCGTTATATTGTTTAGGCCATCCGAACATACGACGTCTTACCTTGCGCCTTTACTGAAAAAGGGTCATCAAGACAGGCGATTGAGACCCGTTCGTTTTACTGAGTCTTCTTACGCGTCGCGGTGGTTTTGCGCTTGGTGTAGCGCTTTTTGGGTTTGCCGGCAGTGCGCTTGGCCGGGGTGGCCGCTTCGCCCTGGGCGCTTTGCAAACTTTGTCTTAGTTTGCCCGCATCGCTTTGGCCGAGCAGCCCGCGCAGGTCGTCGACCAGCGCTTGCTGAAAGGCGCCGGCGTTGTCCTGGCGTTCGGCAATACCGCTTAGGCGCTGCTCCCAAAGCGCGGTGCGCTCCGGCGTGCTCACTGCGCTGGGTAGGGCCGCAATTAGCGCGGTGCCCAATTTTGTGGCGCGCAGCGCCTTCTGTTTGCGCACCAGATACCCACGCTGCACCAGGGTTTCGATGATACCGGCCCGGGTTGCCTCGGTGCCGAGCCCGTCGGTGTCGCGAAGCGTACGGCGCACCTCCACATCTTCCACGTAGCGGCCGATGTTCATCATCGCCTTGATGAGGCTGGCATCCGAAAACGGCTCCGGCGGGCGGGTCTCTTTCTCCTCGACACCGGCATTCACGACCTGACAGGTTTCGCCTTGGGTAAGCGGTGGTAGCGGCGGGGCGTCTTCTTTGGTAGTAAAAAGCGGCTTCCAGCCGGGGTCGAGCACGCTCTGGCCTCGGGCGCGAAAGGCTTCTCCCAGAATCTGAAACTCCGCCTTTACCTCAAAGGTTTTGAGCGGCGGGTAGAACTGGGCCATTACGTTGCGCACCACCAGGCGAAACACCTGGCCCTCGGTTTCCGAGAGCGCGGAGAAGTCCGCCGGTTTGCCGGTAGGCGCGAGCGCGTGGTGGGCGCCGACCTGCTTGTCGTTCCAGGCTTTCGAGCGCAGGCTGAAATCCGCGCCTTCTAGCCATTTCGCGAGGGTTTCATCGTTTTGACAGGCCCCGGTCAGGCTGCGCTTGGCAAGCGGCAAGTGCTCTTCGGGCAGGTAGCGGCAGTCCGAACGCGGGTAGGTAATCAGCGTGTGGCGCTCGTAAAGGCGCTGGCACACGTCCAGCACGGCCTGGGCCGAGAGCCCGAAGCGCCGCGCGGCGTCCACTTGAAGCGCCGAGAGCGAGTAGGGCAGCGGCGCGTTCTGGCGCTTTTGCTGCTGGTCGAGTTGGGCAAGCGTGCCCTGAGCGCCGGGGAGCTGGCTCGCCAGGGCGTCGGCGGGGCCGCGCTCGACCAGTCGGCCCTGGTCGTCCAGGGGCTGGCGCTCGGTGGGTGCCCACCAGGCGCGCAGTTGGCCCTGGGTCACTTTGAGCTCGGCCCAGAGCGGATAAAACGGGTGGGGCTTGAAATCGCGAATGGCGTTGTCGCGGCGAACGATCAAACCCAGTACCGGGGTCTGCACGCGACCCACGGAGAGCACGCCGTCGTGGCCAGCCTGGCGGCCGGTGATCGTCCAGGCGCGGGTCAGGTTGATGCCATAGAGCCAGTCGGCCCGGGAGCGCGCCTGAGCGGCCTGATAGAGCGGCTGAAACTCCTGATTGGGGCGCAGCCTGTCGAGGGCGCGCGCCACCGCCGGGCGGTTAAGGTCGTTCACCAAAAGCCTCGAGACCGGGCCGCGGTAGTTCAGGTACTCGATCACCTCCTGCACCAGCAGTTGGCCTTCCCGGTCAGGGTCGCCGGCGTGAACCACCTCACTTGCCTGCTTGATCAGCTTGCGAATCACCGCCAACTGACCCCGCGCTTGGCTGCGCGGCGCCAGTTTCCAACGGCCGGGTACGATGGGCAGCCGGTCCAGGCGCCACTGTTTGTCTGCCGGGTCGTAACTCTCCGGTGGGACCTGCTCTAAAAGGTGGCCCAGACACCAGGTCACGGTGGTATCGCCGCATACCAACGCGCCGTCCTGGCGCCGGGCGCTGCCCGGCAGGGCATCGGCAATCGCCCGGGCGAGGCTGGGTTTTTCGGCGATAATCAAGCGCATACGCGAAGGGCCTTCGAGTGATCAGAGCGCTCCATGTTAGCAGAGTCGACCCCGACACTCGAAAGCCCAAAAACGCTTGGGGCGTTACCCACCTCCGCCTGGCGGCGGCGCTAGAACTTGACCTCCATGCCGATACCGAATAGATCGTCCCGGGTTTGGCCGTCGACGTTCACGCGGTCAACGTTGTATTCGGCGTATACCTTGGCTCGGGGGATCGGCTGGTAGGAGACGCCGAACACGTACTCGTCGACACGCCGGCCCTGGTAGGCCAGGTCGTCCTCGGCCTCTTCATTGTTGTAGCCCGCCATGATCAGAAATTTGCCCAGCTCATAAGCGGCGGCCAGCTCATAGAAGTGGCTGGAGAACGTCTGATCGTTGGCGGCGTTCATGGTCTTGTAGCCGTTGAGGGCACCAACGTAGAACGGGTCCAAGCGCCAGCCTACGCCCAGCCCCCAGCTGGTCATATCGCCCAGTGTGTCGGTGGTGCCTTGAAAGCTTTGGCGCTCATAGGCGCCGACGAAGTCGATTTCGTTGTCGGTGGTGTAGCGCGCCGAAAAGCTGTATTGGTAGTCGCGATCGCCCACGCTGGTTTCGCGAGGGCGGCGTTCGTCCTCGAACACGTAGCTGCCGCGTAAATCCCAATTACCGACATCGTAGCCGAAGGTCAGCTGGTCATCCTTTTTACTGGCAAAGGGTTTGATGCCGTTGATCTTGTTGTCGTTGGCCGAGGAGCCGTACAGCTCGAAAATATCCGTAACGTCGATGAGCTGGCTGGTCGAGCTTTTCGTCCGGCCGATGGCCATTTCGAGCTGATCCTGGTAGCGAAAGCCAAGCCAGGCGTAGCGAACGTCGATGCCGTCGGTCTTGGCATCGTTTTCGTCCTCGGCGCTAAGCTGCCATTCGAGCTTACCCAAAAGGTCCAGCTCATCGGTAAAGCGGTACTTGAACTGGGGACCCAGGCGCGCCTTACCGTCGCCGCCAAAATGCAGGCGCCTTGCCGGGTTATCCTTGTCGTACTTGAAAGCGCCGGCTTCGTATTGCACTTTGCCGCGCAGATCGACCCGAAGGTCCTCGTCCTGGTAAACGATGGCCGCGTGAGCGCTCTGAAAAGCCGCAATGGCAACCAGTAGGGCGGTGAGTGAAGTCTTCATGTTCGTATCCCTTGATGAAATTTGGGCAGCAAGTGGCCGCTCCATTGATCGAAGGATCAAAAGAGGGCGTGGTTATCAATGTGTTAATTCGTTGGGTTAAGGGCGCTTACTTGTTAAAAATCGTTTTTTAGCGCCTCGATATCGTCTTGTAGGGTGTTGCCCAGGGCGATTCCGCTTTCCTCGACCTTGTCGGCGTAGTACGCCTTGACGCTTTCCCACTCGTAATACGGGTAGGCCGTCGTCGCCACGGGAAACGCGACTTCGCGTTCGTTGTGCAGCATCTTGACCAAGAGCTCGCCGCTGTTTTCGTAAAAGATCCACTGAATATTGGCCGCCATGGCCGTGATTGCTTTGCCATTCCAGGTCGTAATAACCCGCGCCGGGTCGTCCTGGCTTTCATCGGCGCCCTCGATTTCAAGGTACGCGGCTAGCGGCATAATCATTTCCGCGTGGGTAAAGTTGAAAATGCCGCTGGCGCTATCCTCTTCGAGCGCTTGGTCGGTCGACGTGATCAGCTCCTTGACCATGGGGGCGGCAATTTCCCGAGGCAGGTCGCTCGTGGTGAGCGAGGGGCCCTTGGCGTAGAAGGCGTCCATCAGGTCGAGGTCTTCGTACCAGGCCAACTGCTCTTCGCTGAAGTACTGCCCGAAGTCGAAAGCCCCTTCGCGGGCGATGTTGGGCGAGATGATGTAGAGCTGGTAAAGATTGTTGGCGGCGTCCGTGGGGGTGGCGAGCTTGACGCGGCCTTTGGCGTCCTCCAGGGCGAATTCGCCCTGCGCCAGCTCCTCGAACAGTTCGTCGTCGATGAACTGCTCGAGAATATCCTGGGCGAAGTCGCGGGTCTCTGGCCGCCCGTCGAGGTACGCCTCGAGCACCTGCTGCCATTCACCGTCGCTTTTGTAGTCGCGATACCGGGTCGCCAGATCATAAGGTCTTAGGTAAGGGTCGCGGCCTTTGGCGTACTGCTCGGCGATGATCGGCGGGGTGGCATCGCCGAGCGCGCTTTGAAGCCCTGCCAGGAAGTGGTCGCGGCTTTGCGGGGTCCGGTCCTTGTAGGTGGCGTGGGCAAGGATCGGGCGACCCTGTTCGAACAGCGTCGTGAACTGATCGCCCAGACGCTCGCCTATTCCGTAAAGCTCCTCGCCGCCGAGGATCGAGAGTTCGCCGTAAACGCCTTCTTCTACCGCCATGAGGCGGGCGATTTGCTGGCGAAGTTCGCTTCCGGCGGCGGTGAGTTGGCCGCGCTCGTCGGCCAGGGTGAGCAGATCGAAAAGCGTTTTATCGTACTTGGCGCTTGAAAGGTGGCGCGAGCCGTGTCGGCCCACGTACTGGATAAACACCGGCTGGTAGCCTTCCGGGGCCGGGGTGAGGTCGGCGGCCACGTAATCGTAGGGCGACTTGGTGCTGAAGTAGGTCGTGGCTTTAGCGTTTTCATCGTTTGCCTGGACTTGTGCCAGGGCCTGGGTAGCGGCCAGGCCGCAGCAGAGCGCGGCGGCGCCCACGGACCAGTGAGTCAACTGCATGGGAAATCTCCTTTGGCGAGTCAATGACGTTATGTCGTTTTGGGCATACGGATGATGCGTGGCCGTTTTTAAAGGCACAGCGGGGCCCCTTCGCCGCGTCATGGCGAATAAAATCAAGGTGTTGAGTTTTTTAAACGGTGGTGGCTAGCCTGGCCGGATGGTGTTACGCCACACCGGTCTTGCGGGTAGCTGAATGGTCTGGCCCGCCACGCGCTCGTCCGCCAACTGCTGGGCCACTGAGGCCGCTATCTCCTCGACCGGGTGATGAAACGTGGTCAGCCCATAGCTTTCCCAGTTGGCTTGCTCGATGTTGTCGAAGCCCATCACGCACACATCGCGCGGGATATCGAGCTTGAAGGTGTGCCGGGCGGTATCCAGAAAGCCGCAGGCGAGTAGGTCGGTGGTGCATAGCACCGCGTCCGGGCGTTTGGCGCGGCCGAGCAGCTGACGGGCGGCTTCCTGGCCGGTGGCGTAGCGGGTGGGGCCTGCGCGCACCGTGGTGACGGCAAGCCCCGCTTCGTCGATGGCTCGAATGAACGCCTGCTCCCGGGCGAGCAGGCTGGGGGTGCCGGCTGTCGAGGTGACGAGCCCAAAAGAGCGGCAGCCCGCGCGATAGAACAAATCGAAAGCCTCTTGCATGGCCTCTTCATGGCCCAGGGTAATGTGCACCGGGCCATCGAAGACCTGGCCACGGTTCACCAGCACGACGCGCAGCCCGCTTTGGATACAGGTCTGAACGAGGGATTCGGCCGGTGCGCCGGAGAGCACCACGACGGCGCTCGCCCGGTATTGCAGGGCCTGATGAAGGGCGCTCTCGACGGCCTGGGCTTCTCCAGAGGTATTGATCAGCATGACCGCCCGGCCAAGCGCCTGAATATGGCGGCTCACCGCCTCCAACAGGCTCGAGAGAAACGGCGAGCCAAGATGGTTACCGACCAGGCATACCGGCCGTGAACTCTCCTGGGATAGCCCGCGCGCCAAGTGGTTGACGTGGTAATTGAGTTCGGCGGCGGCGGCGAGCACCTTTTGGCGCGTCTCGTCGGAAACGCTGGCGCCGTCGGTGAACGTGCGCGATACCGCCGAGCGCGAAACGCCCGCCAAGCGTGCGACTTCTTCCGCGCTAGCAAACTTGCGTGAGCTGCTCATCGGGTGCTCCCTGGCGCAACAAAGTGACCTGGTCGGCGGCGATGCGGGCCGCCTCCAGAAGTTCCGGCTTGGGCGTTTCGAACCACTCGTCCGGATGCAGCTCGCGCTTTTGGCGCACGTGGGCCACCGCGCTTTCAAGCGTGGGGTAGCGGCTGGGCAGCTCCAGGTGCAGGAATAGCGCCACCAGCGTGACCGAGCGGCTGCGTCCTCCGCGGCAGTGAACCAGCACGTTGCCTTTTTCCCGCAGCGGGTACGAGGGCTTGTCCGGCATGACCTGGTCGAGCGCGGCGCGAACGATGAAGTAGCCCGCCAGTATCTGCTCGTGGGGGTTGCCGGGGCCATCGATCATGCCGATCTTATAGTAGCGAAACGCGCCGGTGCCGTGCGTTAAACCGCCAGGCGCCGGGGCTGGCCCCGGTTCGACCAGGTTGATGTCGAGGTTGACCGCGCAGTTGATCACGGTCGTAATCCCGCGCTCGTGAAGTAGCGCTGGCTGGCTGGCAGCGTCGCTGTCGCCGATATAGAGGGCGACGTTTCGCCCGGGCAGTTCGGACTCGATCAGGCTCAGGGGCGGGCGCGGGTAGTGAATTTTTGTCATGCGATTTCAGGCTCTTCGAGTTGACTGCAGTGGGTTAGGGAATCCGCGATACCCGGTGCCGCGGCAAGCACCGGGCCGCCCCGGTCGAGGGTGCCGGCCAAAGAGAGGTACGGCTGGGTCACGCCGCCGGCCTCCTTGACCATGAGAAGCCCCGCCAGGCTGTCCCAGGGGTTCATGTGCTGCTCGAGATAACCGTCGATACGGCCTTCGGCCACCCAGGCCAGCGCCAGGGCGCCGGACGCCCCGCGGCGTATATTGGCGCCCTGGCTCAAAAGCGCTTTTTGCACGCTCAAATAGTCGTGCAGGGAGGTTCGCGTCGACCAGCCCATCTCGATCGTGGCGGCGGTGAACGTATCGGTATCGGCGACGCGAATCGGGTCGCCGTTTTTGTAAGCACCTTGGCCGCGCTGGCTGAAATAAAGCTCCTGGGTGCAGGGGTTGTAAATAGCGCCCAGCTGGGTTTTGCCCTCATCCACGAAGGCGATACACACACAATAATGCGCAATGCCTCGGGCGTAGTTGGCGGTCCCGTCGATCGGGTCGACGACCCAGGTCGCGTCGCCCGTGAACTCACCGCCCGTTTCTTCGCCTAAAAAACCGTCCTGGGGAAAGCGCTCACAAAGCGCGTCACGAAGCGCTCTTTCGACCAACGTATCGGCTTCGGTCAAAAAGTCCTGGGGCCCCTTGAGCGTATAGCGCCCGGGCGTACGGTTTTCAAACAGGCGGTGTGCCGTAAGGCCCGTTTGCTGAATGACCTCTTTGAGAAATTCGGCGCGGGCCGTCAGCGCGTGTGACGAAATGGGCATAGTAGTCCTTGGCATTAACGTTTTGAGCATTGTGTCTTGTTATTGAGCCGCCATTTTTAAGATAGCGTTTTAAAGTTGGCTTCAACGACGGTAGTTGAGCATCCAAAGATCCTGCCACTCCTGCCGGTTATCCCAGTCGTCGATGGCGGTACTCGGCGAGTAGTCGAATAACTGTGCCTTGAAGGCGCCAATACCCGACGGCTCTTGCGCGGGTAAAGCGATATCCGAGCGGGTCGAAATTTTTCCATCCACGGCCTGGGGGGCGATGCCTTCGGCGGTCAGCAGGTAATGAATGAAGAGTTTGGCGGCGTTGGGGCTTTGCGTGCCGCTGGCGATCAGCCCGATCGAAGGGTAGGTCCAACCGATCCACGGGGTCAGATCCTCGCAGATTCCAAGCTTCATGCCGTTGGCGTTTTCGCGAAACTTGGCGGTACTGGTCAAACCGATAAAGCTGTCTTGCTGGTCCGGTGAGCCTACCGCTTCGGCGGCGTTGGAGTCCGAATCGGTGAGCAGCGGCGCGTTGGCCGCCAGCGCGCTGACCCAGGCCGCGGTGGCACTCTCTTCGCTTTCGTCGAGCGGGTGGCCATAGTGCGCCTCGAACGCCTCGGCCATCGCCTGGTCGCTGTGCTGCGCCATCTGGTTGAACCAGTCCACGTAAGAGGGCTTACCCAACGGGTCCTGCATGGTGACATGGCGCGCCCACTCCGGGTCGGTCAATGCCCAGACGTTGTCGATAGGACAACTCTCGTGTAGCGCGGTGTTATAGGTCCATACGTTGGGCGCCATGACGATCGCCAGCGGGTCGCGGTAGCGCTCGCTGACCGTGTCGGCCATCTCCTCGGGAAACCAGTTGAAGGCGAACCCGGTCTCGAGCAGTTGGGCCACGGCCGCCGGGGCATCGGCCAAAATGGCCACGTCGGTTTGGATGTTGTCAGCCTGCGCCTCGCGAATGATCCGCTCCAGCGTATGGGGCGCCTTCGACTTGACGCCTTCGGCTCGAACGCCGTACTTGGCGGAAAAGTTGGCCGCTTGCTCGACGATCTTGCCGGTCGAGTCGTAGACCGTGATGGCCGGCTCCTCGCGCGCGGCGGCGATGAGTTCATCGAGCGAACCTGGCTGTTCGGCAAAGGCAAGTGGCGTTGAAACGAGACTAACGGCCAGGGCGATTCTGGTTAGCGTGCGCATGATCAATTCCTTTAAACGGCGTGCATGTAAGAGGCGGTGGAGGCGCTGTCGGGCGCCGCGTTGGCTTTTAAAAGGTGAGGGCGTTCGAGGCGGCGGCCGTGGTGGTCAAAAAGGTGAAGATGCTGCGCCTGGATATGGCAGTAGGTGGCCTCGCCGGCCTTTACGCCGGGGCGCATTTGGGTCGAAAGGTGTAGCGTTTGGCCTTCCACCTCGAGCTCCAGTATCCAGCTGCCGCCGGTGGGCATCACGTTTTGCACCCTGGCCGGCAAGGCACCGGCTTGTCCGGCACCGGCCAGGTGAATGTCTTCCGGGCGTATACCCAGGCTGTGCGTGGGTGGCTCCCCATTGAGCCGGCGGCCCAAACGGGACGCGGCGGCGACCTGGTTGATCGGCGGGTTGCCGATAAACTCGGCCACGAAACGGTTGGCGGGGCGGGCGTAAATATCGTCCGGGCTGCCGACCTGCTGAAGCGTGCCCTTGCTCATGACGGCGATGGTGTCCGCCAGGGTCATGGCTTCCCACTGGTCGTGGGTGACGAAGACGATGGTGGTATCGAAGGCCTGATGAAGGCGTTTGAGCTCGGCGCGCATTTCGATGCGCAGCGAAGCGTCAAGGTTGGAAAGCGGTTCATCCAACAGCAGTACCCTGGGTTTCAATACCATCATACGAGCGAGCGCCACGCGCTGCTGCTGGCCACCGGAGAGCTGCGACGGGTAGCGTTTGGCGTAGGCGGCGATGCCGAGCTTTTCCATGACATCTTGGGTGCGGGCGCGCTGCTCGCGCTCGGGCAGCTTGCGAAGACGCAGGCCAAAGGCGATATTCTGCTCGACACTCATGTGTGGCCAAAGCGCGTAGCTTTGAAAGACCAGCCCCAGCTCGCGTTTTTCCGGTGCGACGAAGCATCCCGCCTTGGGCGAGTCGACCAGTTGGCTGCCAATGAAGAGCTGGCCCTGGCTCAGATGCTCGAGACCGGCGATCATGCGCAGCAGGGTGGTTTTGCCGCAGCCTGAAGGGCCGAGCAGGCACATGAAGTCACCGTCTTTGATCGTCAGGTCGATCGTGTCGACGGCGATCGTTTGGCCGCCGTACTGCTTGCCAATGGCGTCTAGCGTGATAGTCGGCATGATTAATGCTCCAGGCCCTGGGCCAGGCCCGTTTTGGTTAATTTTTGCGTCAGGATCGTGCCGCCCCAGGCGAGCAGGGCGATCATCAGGACAACGGCGTTGGCGGCCTGGGTGTAGTTGTAATCCACCAGCCGAAGTGAGTAGGTGGTCAGCACCTCGGTAGCCGGTACCGCCAGGATAATGAACAGGCTCACCCCCTTGATGCCGGAGATGAAGGGCAACACGATGCCCACGACCAGCGCCCCTTTTTGGATGGGAACGATGATGCTGACCATGCGCCGCCACCAGGTGGCGCCGGCGATCTGCGCCGCCTCTTCCGGCTCCTTGCCAAGCTGGGTCATGGCGGAAATCCCCGCCCGCGAGGCAAACGGCATTTGATCGGCAATCAGGGCGAGCATGAGAATCAGCGAGGTGCCGTAAAGCGCCGGCACGGGTCCGCGCTGTACCGCAAAGAGCGAAAGCGTGGCGGCGGCGAACGCGATACCCGGCACCAGGTAAGGCATGAAGGTGAGCTGGCGCAAACCGCTGGCAAGCCAGCGCCAGGGCGTGCGCGTCACGACATAACCCACCAGCAAGCCCAGCAAGCCCGCACAGATGGAGGCGCTACCCACGATACGAAGGCTATTGCCGGTGGCCGACCAAAACTCTGGCGTGAGCAGGATGCCGTTTTGCAGCGCGATCGTATCGAGGCCGGTGCCGATCCAGTAATCCAGCGTGAAGTTGGCGGCGTTGAAGCGCCCCGGGATATGCATGACTGTGGAAAGAAAGAGCGTGAGAAGCGGCAAGACGACGCCGATGATAAACAGGAAGGCGGCAAGCAGGGTGGCCGGTAGGCGCCAAATGCCCAGCGGGCGGCGGCGCTGCATAGCGCCTTTGCCCCCCAAAGTGACGAAGCGGCGCGCTTCGCGCATCAGGTATAGATCGATGGTCAGCGTGATACAGCCCAGCACCATGATAGCCCCGGCCAGTACGGAGGCCACGCCGGTTTGGCGCGAGGAAATGGACCGAAAAAGCGACGTCGAGAGCGTATCGAACTGCACCGGCAGGCCCAGAATATAAGGTACGGCGAATTCGCCCAGCGCATCGGCCAGAATCAGCACCATGGCGGACATCAGCGCCGGGCGCATGAGCGGTAAAATGATGCGAAACGCCACGGTAGTGCGACCGGCGCCCATGATCCTCGCCGAGTCCTCGAGCTGGGAATCGAAGCGGCGCAGGGCGTTTCCAAAAAGGAGTATGACCAGCGGAATATAGTGCAGCGCGAGTATCAAAATCATGGGCACCGCGCCGTAGGCCAGCCAGTCCGGCGAATCATAACCCATGGACTCTACCCAACCGGGCTGGCCACCCATCGAACGGTTTTTAAAAAGCGTCGTCCAGGCAAGGGCGAAGGTCCAGGTGGGCAGCATGAAGGGCACGATCAGCGCAGTGGCAAACCAGCGCCGACCCCAAAGGTCGGTACGGCTCAAAAGCCAGGCCATGACGCCCCCCACGACCATGGCGATGCTCATGGCGCCAATGGCAACGCCCAGGGTGTTGAGCAGCGGCTGCCAAAACAAGCGGTGGGAAACCGGGGAGGTGAATACGCGTTGAAGATAGTAGAGCGTAAAACTGCCCTGCTCGGTGCCGATGCGCTTGGCGTCGCCAAAGTTGACGTTGACGGCGTCCAGCAAAATCGACAGCACCGGCGCCAGGATCAGGTAGCTGAACGTGGCCAATAAGCCCAAACCCAGCAGCGTCGCTGGATTTTTCAAGCTCAGCTGCAACGCTCGGTAACGGGGGAGCGGCGTGTGAATCGACCCGGCCATGAGTAGTCCTCGTAAACGCGATTGACAGCCGACGGCATCGGCCCGATATAAAACGCATTCTAGGAGGCGAACGTGACAGTACGTTTACATTTGCACATACGTGCAAATTTATTTCCTTTAAAATAAATTAATTAAAAACAAACAGTTAATATGTATATCGGTGTTGGTCTTTAATCTATTAAAGAGAATTTTGCACCTAAGCACGACCGGCCTCGATGAATGAAAGGTGTTTTGGTCAGCGCCTTTAAAAAGCGGCCGGGCGCTGGCGAAGTGTGCTATGAGCTACGCTAGAAGAAGTATCGCGGATGCGGTATCTCCGGTGTCACCCCTTCAAAAAAGGATAGGAAGCTATGCGCGATCGCGGAAGAACGCGGCGGTTGATGGGCCTGGGCGCCCGTACCGGCGGGGCGATGCTTAAAACCCGGCTGGGCGGCCAGGCGGACTGGCGCTCGCTCGGGGAGGCGTTGTTCGAAGGGCTTTCCGAGCTCAAGGGCCCGGCGATGAAGATGGCGCAGATGATGTCCCAGTGGGACGACCTGCTGCCGCCGGATTTGGCCGAGGAACTCGCCAGGCTACAGCGCCAGGCCGAGCCGATGCCCTGGCCGCGCATCCGCGAGGCGCTGGTGCTTCAGTACGGCGATTTGGACGCCCACTTTAGCGAGATCGAAGAGCGGCCCTTCGCCAGTGCCTCCATGGGCCAGGTACACAAAGCGGTGACGCTCGACGGCGAGACGGTGGTCTTGAAGGTACAGTACCCCGGCCTTGCCGAGGTGCTGGAGAGTGACCTGGTGCAATTGCGGCGCATCATGCGGCTGGGCCGCTGGTTCAAGGTGCCCCAGGCGCGGCTGGATGCGATGTTCGAGGAGCTCGCCGCCGGGCTACGCGACGAACTCGACTATACCGCCGAGGCGCAGGCGCTGGCCCGCTACCGCGAGCGCTACATAGACGAGCCAAGGCTGGTGATCCCGGAGCCCGTCATGGCGCTTTGCGGCACCCACGTGCTGGCCATGCGCTTCGTCGACGGTACGCCGCTGCGCGAGCTGGAAAGCGCTGACGACGCCACCCGCCAGAAGGTGGCGCAGGTATTGGCGGACTGGATCACCGAAGAGCTATTCACCCATGGGGAGCTTCACGCCGACCCCCACGCGGGCAACTTCGCCGCCGACGCGCACGGGCGGTTGGTGATCTACGATTTCGGCGCGGTGATCCCCGTGCCCAGGGAGCGTCTTGCGGCGATGATGGCGCTTTT
This sequence comes from Vreelandella mediterranea, assembly GCF_970647075.1. Classification (NCBI taxonomy): domain Bacteria; kingdom Pseudomonadati; phylum Pseudomonadota; class Gammaproteobacteria; order Oceanospirillales; family Halomonadaceae; genus Vreelandella; species Vreelandella mediterranea. The sequence goes on from NZ_OZ310198.1 coordinate 1,670,069, forward strand.
GAAGGCTACGTTGGACCAGGACCCGATGGCGATGGACGAGGCCATGGTGAAGATGGGCGGCCGCCAGGGCCAGGGCGCGCCGCTCACGCTTTATCGCGAAGCGGCGGAAAGCATTACCCCGCTTTTTGAGCCCGGCGAGCAGGACTTTGGCGATGTGCGCGTACACCAGCGCCTGCGTGAGCTTTCGCCCAAGGTGTGGGGCGCAATGGACCGCCTTCAGCCCCCGGCGGACACGCTGCTGCTTTCCCGCGCGCTCAACGGCCACTACTGGAATCTGGTGCGCCTAAAAGCGCGCCTGGACATGCACGAGCGTACCCGGCCGCTTTTAAACTGGGCCGACCACGTGCCGCCGACGGCCTCTTAACGCTACCGTGACGAAATAGCGAAATGACTCTTGAGGTGTGCGTTTGACACGGGGCGGTCGAGCCGGCGCTCGACGCACAGTAACAGTCGTTCAGCGCCCCGCCAATCCTCCTGCGAGAAGCCCCGTGCTCATGCTAGACTATGGCGCTTTCTAAACAGTGGAGTTGGCAAATGCTGGCGGTATGGGTCGATCAACTGCTGGGATTCGCCTCAGGGGCACTCTCGGCAATCAGGCAGCAAGAGCACTATCCGGATTTCATGACCTGGGTTCGGGCGCAGGGTGCTGAGTACTTCAACGGCGATATAGCGACCGCCCAGGCGCTGGCGCCGATTCTTTGGTCGCAAGCACCGCTCGAACGTCTCGAATTCGCAAGCGAGCCGCTGGCCACACCCGGGCGCAACGAGCCCTGCTGGTGCGATTCCGGGCGCAAGTACAAACAGTGCTGCCAGCGGGTGAGTTTTCCCACCGAGATCCCCGGCCAGGTAATGTGGATGCTTTCGCTCAAGGAGTGGAAGGGTGCCACGCTCAAGGCCGCCCTCGATAGCCATCACGCCCCGGCCCAGGCACTTCTCGAAGCCGGGCTGATCGCGGCCGAAAGCGGCCAGAGTGGGCGCGCCATGCAGATTCTCGAGTCGCTTTTCGATGGCAGCGACTGGTCGCGCCTGCCCGACCAGGCCGAGCCCGCCTTCGAGATTCTGCTCGATATCTACCAGGAGCGCGGCTTCACCCGCAAGCGCGCCGACCTGCTCGACGACGTGATGGAGCGCGGACCGATGTTTCTGCGCGGCGTCGCGCTCGAGCGGCTTTGTTTGATGCACCTGGATAACGACGACCTGGACAGCGCCCGCGGCGCGTTCATCAAAGCGATGCAGGCGCTGCCCGACTCGCCGACGCTTGCGTATATCGAGGCGATGCTGTTGCTTCACGAGGGGCACGAAGAGGAGGCTCGCGAGCGGGCCAATTTCTGGTATCGCCGGCTGGTGCGCCAGGGCGGGCTCGACGAAGAGCAACTCGAGTTTCTCTCGGCGCTGGCCGGTAACCCCGGCGCCACCCTTGCCGACCAACTTTTGAGCGCCGAAGAGGACCTGGCGACGCCGCTGATCTCGCTACAGTCGCTGTTAGCGGCACTGCCGACCGCGCCGAAGCTCGATCTCAAGGCATCACAAGACGATACGCGCCTTTATTACACCACCACCGCCCGCGAAGAGACCCTCTTTGCCGCCTGGCACGAGCAGTTCCAGGTGTGGGTCGATGACGACGTAGCGCTTGGCTTTCGCGACGACCCCTGGGGCAACGCGGTGGAGTGGATGTCGGCGCTTTGCGCCAACCCGGAGTGGCTGGATTCGCCCCAGGTGATGCAGGATGTCACCCTGGCGCTGACCAGCCGCTTCGGCAGCCTCCCCTGGATGGCGCCGAGCCTACTGGAGCCACTGGCGGTGCGCCTTTCGCGCTGGCTGGAGCAGGCCCGCGCCGCGGGTGGCGGTAGCCTTTGCTGGGACGACGCCCAAAACGTCATGCTGCTACGCACCGGCCTTGCGCTGGTGGTAGGCATGGAGCGCGGCGCCCGCCAACACTCCCGGGAGCTTGCCGAAGAACTGCTGGCCATCGACCAGGAGGATAGCCTCGGGCTCAAGGAGCTGGTGCTGGACCAGCTCTTGCGCGATGACCGCAACCGCGAAGCGCTGACGCTTACCGAGGAGTGCGAGAAAGACGACGGCTCCCAGGTGTTGGGGCTTTTGATGGGCAGAACCCTGGCACTTTATCGGCTGGCCGAGCACCAGGCCGCCGAAGGCGCGCTGGATCAAGCCGTGGCCCACAACCGCCACGCCCTGGAGCTTCTCTGCGCCGAGAGTCCCAAACCCTCGCTGCCCCACGCGGATGGCCAGGTCGACCCGGGCTCGCGGGCAGAGGCCTGGCAGTATCGCACGCTGATGCGCGATCAGTGGCGCACCACGCCGGGTGCGCTGGACTGGCTTTTAAAGCACCGCTAACGGGGCGTCTCGAACAGCGTCTTGTCCTTGTTGACCCAGATTGCCAGCAGCACCGCGGGTAGCCCTAAAAGGGTCGCCACCAGGAAAAAGGTGGCGTACCCCTGGGCGCCGACCACCAGACCGCCAAAGCCGCTCAAAAACTTGCCCGGCAGCGTCATCAGCGACGAGAACAGCGCGTATTGAGTGGCGGTGTAGGCCTTCGAGGTCAAACTCGATAAAAAGGCGATAAAGATGGCGCTGGCCAGGCCGTTGGCCAGGTTGTCGCCGATGATGGTGACGACCAGCATCGGCAGCTGGTCGCCGATCAGCGCGAGCGCGGTGAACAGCAGGTTGGTCACCATCACGAAGGCGGCGGCGCCGATCAACAGCGGCTTCACCCCGTAGCGCGCCACTAAAAGCCCGCCCAGAATCCCGCCGACAATGCTCATGGCGATCCCGAATATATTGGTCACCGCGGCGATCGTTTCAAGCGAAAAGCCCAAATCGATATACAGCGGGTTCGCCATCGAGCCCATGGCCAAATCGCTGATACGAAACACCGCGATGAAGGCTAAAAGCCCCAGCGCCTTGACGCCGAAGCGGCGAAAGAAATCGATGAACGGGCAGACCACCGCACCGATCGCCCAGGCCACAAGGCGGCGGCGCCATTTGGGCTGGCCGCGGCTTTGGCGAAGGTAGGCGCGCACGCTGGGCTCGTGTACCAGTTGAATGGTCAATGAGGCGCGTTTGGGTTCTGGTCGAACCAGCACGGCCAGCACGCCCACGCCCATCAGCGCCGCCATCGCCAGGTACGCCACCTCCCAGGAGTAGTGCGAAGCGACATAGAGCGCCCCGGCCCCGGCGGCAATCAGCCCGCAGCGGTAACCGATGATGTAGGTCGACGACATGGCCGCCTGCAGATCGTCGCTGGCCGACTCGATCCGGTAGGCGTCCACGGCGATATCCTGGGTCGCCGAACCAAAGGCGACCAGCAGCGCAAATGCCGCCACGAACCCCAGGTTACCCACCGGGTCGATGCCCGCCATGCCGACAAGACCGGCGGCGATCGTCACCTGGGCGATGAGCATCCATCCTCGGCGCTGGCCAAAGCTGCGCGTCAGCACCGGAAGCGCCAGCCGGTCGACCACCGGCGCCCAGAAAAACTTGATCGAATAGAGAATGCCGATCCAGGAGAAAAAGCCGATGGCCGCCACTTCGACCCCATCGCTTCTAAGCCAGGCCGAGAGGGTGGAAAACACCAGCAAAAAGGGCAGCCCCGCGGAAAACCCCAGAAACAGCATGGTGATTACCGGCGCGCAGAAGTAAACGGCCAGGGCGCTTGTCCAGCTGCGCCTGGGAGTAGGGGATACCATGGTGATAGGACTCCAGAAAAAGCCGTTAACGGTGGCCTTGGGAAAACGCGGCAGGATAAACTGGCCGCCTGAAAGAGCCGATAGCTTACCGGAGAGGAGTTTTCCGTGTCGATTACGTCACACCAGGTCGTCAGTCTGCATTACGTATTGAGCGACGTCCCCAGCCACGGCCAGCCCGAAGTGCTCGATGATTCCCAGGTGCGTCAAAAGCCTTTGGAATACCTTCATGGCCACGAGAACATTTTGCCAGGTCTCGAGCGTGCTCTCGAAGACAAGGCCCCAGGAGATGCGTTCAGCGTCACCCTTGCGCCCATCGAGGCTTATGGTCTGCGCGACGAGGCGTTGGTCAAAACCGTGAGTCAAACCGCTTTTAGCGGCGCCGACCTTACCCCGGGCAGCCGCTTTCAAACCGAAGGTGAAGCGGGCCCGCAAATCGTGACGGTGCTCGAAGTCGAAGGCGATAAGGTCCGCGTGGACATGAATCATCCGCTAGCGGGGCGCACGCTTGCCTACCAGGTGAAGGTACTCAGCCTGCGCGAGGCAACCCGGGCCGAGCTTGCCAAGGGCCATCCGCTACCCCCGGGAACCGAGCACAAAAAAGTCGAAGATCGCAAGGTCCTTTGAACGATGCACTTTAGAAGGGCTTAACGGCTTAAAACGTGACCGAGATCACGGTTTTCAAAGCCGATGCCCGTTAAAGTATTTGAAAGCGTTGGGCACGCAGTGTCTCTATGGTGTCGCTGCATGTGTGCATTTGCTTTGTCAGGGGGAAGGCGTCGAGCCTTCACTTAGCCGGCCGGGGAGGCCGGCTTTTTTTTGCCTATCGATCCTGGATCTGCGCGCGCAATAGGGCGTATCAAGTGGGGCCCAATGGAGCGTTCACCGCGGCGAGCCTATTGATAGCGCATGATATCACCATGCATCGGCGCCAACCGGCCGAGCAGGTCGTTGCGCATGCCAAGCGGTACCCGTTGTGCCTGCAGTGCGGCGTCGAGATGCTCGACGAGTCGATTGAAATGGGCGTCGGTGATGCCCATGTTTTGGTGGGCTCGCTCCATGGGCGGGCCCTCGTAACGACAAGGGCCGCCACTGACCTCGCAAAACTGGCTAGAGAGTGCGTCGGCCAGGTAGTCGATATTGGTATTGGCAAAAAAGCCGACGAGTGCCGGGTCATCGGCGATGCGGTAAAGAAAATTCTCGACCACCGCGTCGATCGTGGCTTCACCGCCCATTCGATCGAAAAGCGTTTCAGGTGGGGAGCTTGCCGCACAGCTTGCAAGTGTCAATACACCGGCAAGCGCTACTGCGGCAAAGAAGCCAGAGCGAGCGCGGCGTTGGTTTTTCGAGCGTGTCATCGAGCCCCCTTTAAAAAGCTGCCTGAAGTGAAAGATAGCCGCCGCGCTGGGAGGGCAGGCCGGCGATGCTGCCAAGATCAAGCCAGGCGCCGGTCACCGACACGTGCTTGTTGAAAAAGTAGGCGCTGTAAATGCTTTGCCAGTCATTTTCCTGGGCCACGCTCAGGTTGTCGGGTTTTTGGCGATACTCGGTGCCCAGAACCCATTGCGGGGTGATGAAAAGCCCTACGCTTCCCTCCGCTACCCACTGGCGCCCCCCATCATCGCCGCCAAAACCCAGCAGCCCGCCCTGGTTGGCATCGGTGTTGCGAAGCGTTGCATTGAGCAAAACGTTACGCCCGGCCACCGCCCCAAACAGCAGCTTACTGGCACTCAAATAACCATCGTTGCCTTGTGTACGGTGGGCACCTAACGCCGTGGGGGTGCTGCCATCCACCAGGCGCTTGTGCTGAATGCCCGCGCTCCAGATACCCCAAGGGTGATAGAGCACATCGCCCCATAAGCGCAGCTTGAGGCCATAAATATCCTGTTCCAGCTGGCCGCCCAGGGTTTGTAGATCGAGGGTTTGGCGCGCGTAAGAGACCTCGACGCGATCGTAAATATTCGCGCTGGCGCCCAAGACCGTCAGGCGGTAATCGTCGAGCCATGCCCGGGAGGCCGCGGTCGTCACCCCGATTTCCTCGGCGCTCGCCGTACTGGAAAGTACTGCCCAGGGCGATAACCCGCCCCCGGCGGCGCCTTCTATGGCGCTAACGCCCCCGGTGCCGATAATACGGCTACCGGCCCAGGCGTCGGTTGCCGGGAGCGCCAGGCTCACCGCCGCAAGGCTTGCAAGCCACCAGGGCGCGTCCAACAACCGCTTCATCGAAGCCTTTATGCAGGCAAAGGCAGGTGTGATGGCCGATACGGATAAGTAGTCCATCCAGAAGGTCCCTTCAGTGTATTAGACCGATCAATCGGGCAAGGGGAGCGAGAGCGTTTCGAAATTATCCAGCCACCCCGTCAGCGCCTCGCTTGGCATCGGTTTGGCGATCCAGTAGCCCTGCAAATAGTCGCAGCCAAGCTTGCTCAAAAGCTCGGCACTGGCAAGGTTTTCGACACCTTCGGCGACCAGCCTCAGCCCCAGGCTATGTCCCATTTCGATGGTCGAGCGGACGATAGTGAAATCATCAGCTTGGGTATCCAGGGCGAGCACGAAGGATTTATCGATTTTTAGTTCGTTCACCGGTAGGCGTTTGATTTGGGCAAGCGAAGAGTAGCCGGTCCCATAGTCGTCGATCGCGATCGAGAGCCCCAGGCCTGCGAGTTCGAGCAGCGTTCTGGAGGCGATGTCCACATCCTGCATGACCGCACTTTCGGTCACCTCGACGCTCAGCTGCCAAGGGGTGAGCTGGTAGCGATCCAAAAGCGCCGCGATGCGCTCGCAAAGGAGCGGATCCATGACGTCGCTCGTGGAGAGATTGACCGCCACGGACAAGTGGTAACCGCGCTGTTTCCAGTCGTACAGTTGCGCACAGACGTGGGAGAGCATCCATTGAGACAGCATGCCGATATGGCCGGAGCGCTCCGCGAGCCCGATGAATTCGTCCGGGGGAATGAAGCCAAGATGGGGGTGTTGCCAGCGCATGAGCGCTTCGCATTGATTGACTTGGCCCGTTTGCGTAGTGGCCTTGGGCTGGTAGGCCATCCAGAGCTCACCGTTGTCGACGGCCCTTTGGAGATCGCGAATCAGGGTGAGCTGACGCTGGTGCTGCTCGTCCTGGCCCGTTTGATAGCGTTGATGCGTGCAGTGCGTGCGCTTGGCGGTATCGAGCGCGACATCTGCCCGGCGCAATAAAAGCTGGGGGGTGTCGCCATGTTCGGGATAGTTGACTTCACCCGCACAAAGCGAAGGCACGATAGGCGATTTATCGAGGGTGATCGGGTGACAAAGCGTCTCGAAAAGGGGGGTTCGTCCGCTGGTGCTGCTGGCCTGACGGTCAATCAACAAAAGTTCGTCGCCGTCCAGCCGGTAGGCGGTGCTTTCGATAGCCTTCTGGTTTTGCAGGCGCTGGGCCAATGTCACCAGTACGTTGTCGCCCACCGCGTAGCCAAAGGTGTCCTTGATATCGCGAAAGTTGGCAATCGCCAAACGCATGAGAGTGAAGGCGTTGCCGCTCTCGATGGCCGCGCGGATATCTTCCTCTGCGCTAACCCGGTTGGGGAGGCCGGTCAGCAGGTCGTGGCGCGACTGGTAGTGGAGCACGGCTTCGCGCTTTGCAATCTCGTCTTGCATGGTAAGCAGGGTCACAGCGAGCTGACGGGTCTCGCTAGGTTGATTGCCCTGGTCCAGGTCGGTGACGCGCTCGCCTTGGCCAATGCGCTTCGCGGCCAGGGCGAGCGCCGTAAGAGGTTGGCTCATGCTGCGGGCGCTCCACATGGCCACCAGCGTCGTGAACAAAAGTATCAGCGCCACGATACCCAGAAGCTGCCACCATAGGGAGTGGTAAGCACCCAGCAACTCGTTGCGTGATAGCTGCAAAAGCACGTGGGTTTGATAGGTGTCGCTTGCGTAGAGGGTGCTGGCGTAGGAGAGATACTCGTCGTCCGGGGTCATCTGGCTCGTGTTGGCGTACTCGCCGTCCCTCAGCTGTTCGCGGCTGCTGCTTGCAAGTTCCATCGCGACGGGCCCCGGGAGCGAGCTTGCCAGTTCACTGATCCGGTCGCCTTGATAGGTAACGACGTTGACATCGAGGCCGGTCAACGCCTTGACCTCGTTGGTGACCGTTTCGTCGATCAAAAAGCCCATGCCCACCCAGCCGATTTGGTTGGGCGCGCGAACCGGCAGCAGGGCGAACTCGTAGGGTTGGCCGTCGATGACCACCACACTGACCGCCGAGCCGTTCAAATTGGCGCGCTCGAAAAGCTGAGGAAAGGGCATTTCACTGCCTTGCGCGTGATGACTACTCGCCAGAATACGCCCCTCGAGGTCGCTAAGAAGCACCGTATCGGCGTTGGCGCGGGTGCCGTGGTTGACCAGCACCGAATAAAGCGTTTGATTATCCTGGGTGGACACCGCGCTTTTGAAACCGAAGTCGCCGGCGAGAATGGCAATATTCTGGCTGAGCTGCTCGCCACGCGTCGCGAGCAGCTGATGAAAGACGTTGGCGCCCACCTCGAGGCGCTGATGGCCCTTGGCAATGATGTCGTTTTGCGTGGCGCGAAGAAACGCCGCGCCGGTGGCAATCTGCGACACGAGCACGACGGCGAGCAGGACCAGCATCAGGCGTGTGCGAAAGCGCATGGCATCCTCGAGCAGATAGCACCTGTGGACACCAGCCGATAACGAATCATCATGACATCAGCTCCCGGTGGCCTGCCTAAAGCGTTCTTGAAGCGGCGAAAGAGAAGGTGCCACTGGGGGTAGCGCGTTAAGCTCGAGGCGAACGTCCAGCGGTGCGTGCTGAGTAATCTCGCCTTCCCACCAGACTTGTTGGCGGTCGTCCAGCTGCGGGTGCCAGACCCGAACGCGGTGTCCCCCCGGGGGTAATTCGGGAAGATGCAGCACACCGTCAGCGCCGGTTTTTTGCACGTAGGGCGCCTCGCTTACCACGATGAACGCCTGCATATTGTCGTGAATATTGCAGCCCAGCACGACGATACCTGACTGGTCGAACTCGATGGGCGGCGGCGTTTCCTGCAAGTAGAGGTTGAGTTCGAAGGTCTTGGCCGGTGAAAACGAATAAACGTGGTGGCGCGTCGTATCCTGATTAGGAAACGAGACGAAGCTTCCCACGGGCACGGCCAGCACCCGAGGATGAAACGCCGCATTGCGTTGATAGATACGGCCTTCTTCGGTGGGTGTATCCGTTTGATAGGGGGCGTAAACCTCGACCACCGCATCTTCGAGCGGCTGGCCACGGGTATCGCTAACCGTAATGACCGCCCCGTAGCTATAAGAGGCCATCGCTAAAAGCGTCAGCACAGCGGCGCGTGCCGAACCTGCAAGGATACGACAGGTGGATAATGCCACAAGGCCCCCAGTTTAAATTGAGAAATAATGAACTTAATAGTGTGTCGCTTGACGTGAAAAGTCATGCTATCCGTTTAACGATAAGCCAACTTAACTAAAAAAAGTACTAGAAAGAAACGGGCCTTGAGAGAGGAGGCTGGCAGGTATGTCTAACAGGTACGTATAACGGGTAGGTATAAAAAGGGCGTGAGGCCGCTATGAACGCTAGCGCCAGGCGGATTGCCAGGCGCGCATTACCCGCTCCGGGTACCAGGTTTTGCCCTGGCTTCCGTTATAGCGGGCCAATGCCCGGGTAAAGTCGCCCCCTTCTACGGCCAGGTAGTGGGCCAGAATCGTACAGCCGTAGCGAAGGTTGCGGTCAGGATGGGTCAGGTCGTCCATGGGCAGGCCAAGCTCGGCTACCCAAAAGGGCATGATTTGCATCAAGCCCACGGCGCCAGCGGTGGAGACCGCTTCCTGTTTGAAGGCGCTCTCCACCTCGATCAGCGCAAGCACCAGGCTCGGGGGTAGCCCGGCCAGATGCGCCTCCTGGTAGAGGCGGGTCAACAGAGCGTCGCGCTCGGCGGGGTCGGCAATGAACCTGGCAAGCGGCGGGTGCATTCGCGCTCGCCACTGGCGCATCTCGGCACTCAACGCGTGCTGCTCGGCACGGCCCGCGGCCTCGAATGTCGAGCGAAGCGGCGCCTCGGCCACGGCGACCAGCGGCGATAGAGCAAGGCATAGCGCGCTCGCCCCTACCAGGCGCCACCGCCGCGCCGACACGCTCACGGCCGGTTAGCGGCCGGCGCGTTCGTTTAAAAACGCGGTGATCTGATCCTGGGCCACCATGGTCGCCTCGGCGTCGCGGCGGCCCTTGTACTCGAGCTCGCCGTTATCCAGGCTGCGATCGCCAATCACGATACGATGCGGTACGCCCATCAGCTCCAGGTCGGCAAATTTTACCCCCGGGCGGGTATCGCGGTCGTCCAATAGTACGTCGAAACCGGCCTCGGTCAACGACTGGTAGAGCGCCTCGGAGGCTTCGCGCACGCGCTGTGATTTATGCGCGTTCATGGGCACCAGCGCGACGTTGAACGGGGCGATGGCATCGGGCCAGATGATGCCGGCGTCATCGTGGTTTTGCTCGATGGCGGCGGCCACCACGCGGGTGATGCCGATACCGTAGCAGCCCATCCAGGGGTGGCTGGTCTTGCCGCTGTCGCCCAATACCTTGGCGTCCATCGCCTCGGAGTATTTCTGGCCGAGCTGGAAAACGTGGCCGACTTCGATGCCGCGCTTGATCGAAAGCGACCCTTTGCCGTCCGGCGACGGGTCTCCTTCGACCACGTTGCGCAGATCCGCCGTCTGCGGCAGCGCCAGATCACGCTCCCAGTTGATGCCGAAGTAGTGCTTGCCTTCGATATTGGCGCCGGCGCCGAAGTCGGACATTAGCGCGACGCTGTGATCGATGATTATCGGCATATCGAGCCCCACCGGGCCCAGTGAGCCAAAGCCCGCGCCAGCGGCGGCGCGAATCTCCTCTTCATCGCCCATGGTCAAAGGGCTTGCCACCTCGGGCAGGTTTTCCGCTTTCACTTCATTGAGCTCATGATCGCCGCGCACCAGCAGCGCGATCAGCCCGCCTTCAGCGCCGCGTACGATCAGTGTTTTCACGGTTTTTTCGATAGCAAGGCCGTGCTGCTCGACCAATGCGGCAATGGTCTTGGCGTTGGGCGTGTCGACCAGGTGCATTTGTTGGCTCGGCGCGTCGCGCTTGGCGTCACTGCCAAGCGGGGCGGCCAGCGCTTCGGCTTTTTCCATGTTCGCGGCGTAGTCGGATTCGTTGGAGAAGACGATATCGTCTTCGCCGGAGCTTGCCAGCACGTGAAACTCGTGAGAGCCGGTTCCGCCGATCGAGCCGTTGTCGGCGATCACCGGGCGGAAATCGAGCCCCAGCCGGGTGAAGATACGCGTGTAGGCGTCGTACATGTGCTGGTAGGTTTCGCCGAGCGAGGCCTCATCGCTGTGGAAGGAGTAGGCGTCCTTCATGATGAACTCCCGCGAGCGCATGACGCCAAAGCGCGGGCGAATTTCGTCGCGAAACTTGGTTTGAATCTGGTAGAAGTTAACGGGCAACTGCTTGTAACTGGAAATTTCCCGTCGAACGAGGTCGGTAATGACCTCTTCGTGGGTCGGCCCCACACAGTAGTCTCGCTCGTGGCGGTCCTTGACGCGCAAAAGCTCCGGGCCGTACTGCTCCCAGCGGCCGGACTCCTGCCACAAATCCGCCGGCTGAACCGCGGGCATGAGCACTTCCTGGGCGCCGGCGCGGTCCATCTCTTCACGTACGATGCGCTCGACCTTGCGCAGCGTGCGCAGCCCCAGCGGCAGCCAGGTATAAAGGCCCGAGGTCAAACGGCGAATCATGCCGGCGCGCAGCATCAATTGGTGACTCACGACCTCCGCATCGGCCGGGGTCTCTTTTAGTGTGGCAATCAGTAGTTGGCTGGCGCGCATGAGCGAGGAATTTCCTTTAGGGTCGGTAATACGTTGAATGATTGCATTGTACGGGCAAGCGGTAAAGGCGGCAAAAATTAAGCGCCGTGCCAAAGCGTTAGCGCAATTATGCTAGACTGGGCCGCTTTAAATGGTATAACCGGTTTATAGCCAGGCCATTTTTTCACTTTTTCAGGAAGGGCATCGATGAAACAGCTCGTACACCGTGGTTTGAAAGGCGCCGTCATAGGGGGTCTGATCATTAGCTTGAGCGGTTGCGGGACGCTGTTTCACCCGGAGCGCAAGGGCCAGCTGAGCGGCAACGTAGACCCGGTGGTGGCCATCGCCAACGGCGTTGGGCTTTTGTTTTTCATTCTGCCCGGCGTGATCGCCTACGCAGTGGACTTCTCCAACGGTACGATCTACTTGCCCAGCAATTCGAGTGCCTCTATCGATACCTTCAAGCTCGACGACTCCCAGGATCTGGCTTCGCTCGAGCGAATCCTTTCCGACAAGGCCGGCCAGCCCGTCAACCTGCACGACGAGCTCTTGATCATGGAAGAGGTCGAAAGCCTGGATGAAGCGCTCGCCCTGGTGCGGATGTCCGGCGTCATGGACGACGAGCGCCTTAGCACGCTTTAAAGCGCGCGCCGGGCAAGCTTTAACGTGATAAGCCCGGCCACCAGCCCCCAAAAAGCGCTGCCAATACCCAACAGCGTGATGCCAGAGCCGGTCAGCAAAAAGGTAACGATCGCGGCGTCGCGCTGATCGCTTTGTGCAAACGCGCCGGCAAGCCCCCCACTCAATGTGCCCAACAGCGCAATTCCGGCAAGTGCGATGACCAGTGCCTGGGGCAGGGCCGTAAACAGCCCGGTCACCGTCGCCCCGAACACGCCCATCAGGATATAAAACACGCCCGCCGCCACGCCCGCCGTGTAGCGCCGGCGCATATCTGCGTGGGCGTCCGGCCCGATACACACCGCCGCGCTGATCGCCGCCATGTTCAGCGCAAAGCCGCCAAGCGGTGCCAGCAAAAACGTCGCCGCCCCAGTCCAGCCGATCAACGCGGAGCTATTGGGCTGATACCCCGCCGCGCGCAGTACCGCCACCCCGGGCAGGTTTTGCGTGGCCATGGTGATGATGAAAAGGGGGATGCCGATGCTGATCAGCGTGGTGGGTGCGAAAGCGGGCGGGGTCCATACCGGTAGCGCCGGGGCAAGCGGGATGCCCGCCATGTTCACCTGGCCCAGCAAAAGCGCGGCGGCAAGCCCCACCAGCAGCACGACCGGTACGGCAAGCGTTGGCCAAAGCCGCCGGCCCGCAAGCCAGGTGACCAGCATGATCAGCGGTAACAGCCACTCGGTTTCCATCACGCTAAAAAGCTCGAGCCCGAAGCGCAGCAAAATGCCCGCCAGCAGGGCCTGGGCAATGGCGTTGGGAATATGGCGCATCAGTCGCTCGAAAAGCCCGGTTACACCGCACAAAGTGATCAAAAACGCCGAGAATAGAAACGCGCCGATCGCCTCGTTGATCGGAATGCCAGGCAGGCTGGTCGCCAAAAAGGCCGCCCCGGGCGTGGACCAGGCGGTGAGGAGTGGCATGCGGTAGCGAAGCGACAGCCCAAGCGAGGTCAACCCCATACCGATACCCAGCGCCCAAAGCCAGGAGCTGATCTGTGCCGCCGTCGCGCCCGCCGCCGCGGCGGCCTGAAAGACGATGGCCGCCGAGCTCGTATAGCTAATGACCACCGCCACCAGCCCCGCGGTAACCGTGGAAAGCGTGGTATCACGCCAAAGTGAGGGGCTAGCAGGAGTAGAGTGCTCGGGGGTCGTCATGGCGGGCCTTTAATCGTCGGTATACGTTATAACGCACAAAACGACGCTACCATTGTGCGCTATAGCGCACAATGGTTGTCGAGGCGTTCACCACGCCCGCCTTTGGGGGAATTACCTATCCCGGCGTATGGGAAGGGTCGGGAATGCTTGGAAAGCGCGGCGGGTTATGGAGCATGTAGGCGTGGCACGCGCGCAGCACGCGTATATCGTCGAATTTACCGCCGGCAAGCTGAAAGCCCACGGGTAGCCCTTCGTTGGTAAAGCCGCAGGGCACGGAAGCCGCTGGCTGCTGGCTCAGGTTGAAGGGGTAGCTAAACGAGGCCCACTCTTCCCAGTCGCGCATGTCGCTGCCCGGCGGCACTTCGTGGTTGGCCTCGAAGGGAGGAATCGCCACCGCCGGGGTCATCAGCAAATGGTAGTTCTGGTTGAAATACTCGAGGCGCTGAGTGATGTAGGCGCGCTCGTTGAGCGCCCGGAAAAAGTCCAGTCCGCTCCAGCCTTGTGCCTCCTTGGCGTTGGCCACCAGGCCCGGGTCGAGCAGTTCGCGCTGCTTGTCGTCCAGTTGATCCCACTGGTGAAGCGAGGCGGTGAACCAGAGCTTGCGAAAGGTATCGATCGCCGGGCTCAGGCCCGGGTCGACCTCGACGACCTCCGCACCCAGCTCGCTCAACACCTTGGCCGCCTCACGCACTTTTTCCGCCACCTGGGGGTCGACGTTGACATGACCAAGATCCGGTGAAAAGCCGATACGCAAACCTTCCAGGCTCTTGTGCAGGTCTTCGCCCCAGCAGTCGGGCTGGCCCCGAGTGGCGTAGGGGTCGCGGTAGTCGTAGCGGCCGATCACGTTGAGCATGCTGACCGAGTCTTCTACCGAGCGGGTAAGTGTGCCCAGGTGCGAAAGGCTGGGCTCCTTGGCCGGTGGCCACTGAGGCACCCAGCCGTAGGTGGGCTTGAAGCCGAAGGTGCCGGTAAAAGCGGCGGGAATGCGAATCGAGCCGCCGGAGTCGCCGCCCTGGTGCAGTACACCCATATTGAGGGCCGCGGCCACCGCAGCACCGCCGGACGAGCCGCCTGGTGTGAGCCGCGTGTCCCAGGGGTTGGTGGTGGCGCCGAATACGCGGTTATCGGTCACCGCTTTCCAGCCAAATTCCGGCGTGTTGGTTTTGCCCAGAATGATCGCCCCGGCTTCGCGCAGCATACGCGCCGGTGGGGAGTCGGTATCGCACACCTTTTTGGTGGTGGTGAGCGAGCCTTCCCGGCACGGCATGCCCGCCACCTGGGCCAGGTCCTTCATCGACACCGGCACGCCATCGATGGGGCTTAACGGTTTACCCTGGCCCCAACGCCTGGCCGAGGTCTTGGCGGCGCTTTCGGCGCCCTCGTGGTCCACGTGAACGTAGGCGTTGACCTCGTCATTGAAGCGATCGATACGCTCCAGCGCGGCGCGGGTGGCTTCAAGGGGCGAAGCCTTTTTGTTTTCGAAAAGTTTACGAAGCGAATGGGCATCCATTAAGCCTAAATCGGTCTCGCTCACAACGACTCCTTGTCTGATTCTTCTCCGGGTTTGTACTTTGTCGGCAGTGAAGCCGATATAAGCCTAGCAAGTAATGCCGAGGGCGCAAGACGTCCGGTTTTTCGTTCTTAAACGTGCCCAACCGAGGCGTTTTAAGGGAAAGGTCCTGATGGTTTATCGTGATTATCAATGAATATTAAGGTTATTTAGTGGCTTTGTTATATTAGGTTACTTACAACCCTGGGTTTAAAAGCCAATATGGCCTGGGCGGATAAGGATATTCGCCAGGGAGTATCGAATCAGGAAGATTTCCAGGGAGGCGCGGGCAGGATGCCCGCGATGTTCACACGGACGTCGCAGCAAAGCCCGGCCTCATGGCCGGGCTTCTACGTTATGGCCCTGCGCATTAATTAATGGGGGGCAAGGCATCAAATTTCCTTGGCCAGGCTTGGCGGGGCTTGATCCAGGTGCAGGTACGTTGCATCGAAGCCGCTAAAGGCTTTCATCCTTTCCCAGTCGAGAATTTTCATGCGTTTGCTTTCCCAGAAAATCAGCTCTTCAGCGCGGAGCTTGCTCACGACGCGGCTGGTATGTACCGGGGTGATGCCCATGGCCTCGCCTATTTGCTGCTGGGTCAGCGGAAGGTAAAACGAATGATCGCTCGTTAAGCCGGCCGCCCAGGAGCGAACCAGTAATTCGCAAAACAAATGGGCCATGCGCTGGTCGGCCCGCCTGCCGGCAATGTTGAAAACCCATTCGCGTAAGGTGGATTCATCGACGAGCATCGACCAGAAAAGAGCGCGCGCAATCCGCGGGTGGTGTTCGTAGATTTTTTCGATATTGTGCTTGGGAATAGACGTGAACGTCGAGGGCACCACGGCGCATATGGAGTGATCCATTTGCTTTATGAGGGTGATATGCACATCGCACGCGTCGCCGGGTACCAAAAACGCGAGCGCTTGAAACTTGCCTTCTGCACTTACTTTGTAGCGCGTCGCCCAGCCTTCGAGCAAAATATTGACTTCGTAGGGTTTATCTACTTCTTGTATGAGGTTTTCGGACTTTTTCAGGGTTCGGATGGGGGTTACATAACCTTCGAGTGCGCTGACTTCCTCTTTAGAAAAAGATTGGAAGTTTTCCAGCTTCTTAATGAAATTTTTGAGCAAAAGGAGTATCCCTGGAAGGTGCATTCATCAAGCACTTACGTTTATAAGCCTAAAAAACAATTTTGTAAAAACATATATTTAATAAAAAATTTAACATTGTTTAATGTTTTTAGGAAGTGAGTTTTTGTTTTTAAAAAAGGATACTAAAAAATGAGACTTAAAGCGGTTTTTAAATTCTTTGGAATTTAGGTTTTTTATGCGATTAAAAAGGAGAGGGGTATATTTTAATATTACCGGCGCGCCATTGATTATATGAATTAAATTGGGTGGCATTTTAATTTCAGTGCTGCGTTTATAAAGACGCTATCGCTTTTTGCGTGCGGTCGGATACTACATCAATGGCCAAATCAGGCCGATGCTGGGCCTCGCCTTGGCGCCTTTTTTTATCGCCTGTCGAGATTAGAAAAATGAACTGGCGTGTAGTAAAACGTCGTTTTCACAGGAGAGATCGATGACACGCGAATCACCCGCCATTGCCGGTTACGTTGCCAGTACCGTTAAACGGCTACGCAATGCACGGGGGTGGAGCCTGGGTCGCGCTGCCACGCAAACCGGTGTGAGCAAGGCGATGCTGGGGCAAATCGAACGCGGCGAATCGAGCCCGACGGTGTCGACTCTCTGGAAAATCGCCAGCGGGTTTCGGGTGTCGTTTTCCACCTTGTTCAATGGCTCGAAGCCCGCTCAGGGCGAGCTCGAGCGTGATAGCGGGGAGTCGGTGTGGGGGCATGATAGTGCGGGCATGCAGGCGCGGCTGCTGTTTCCGTTCGATCCGCTTTTGGGCTTCGAGATGTTCATGATCGAGCTTGCCCCGGGGGCAATGAGCGAATCCGCGCCCCACGCAAGCGGGGTCGTCGAGCATATCGTGGTTATCGAGGGGGAAATGGAGCTGCGCATCGACGAACGCTGGCAGTGCCTGAAAGCCGGCGAGGGGCTGCGGTTTTTCGCCGACCGGCCCCACGCCATGCGCAATAGCGGAGCGGCGAGGCTTCGCTTTCACGACGTCATTCATTACTTGCCCGGCGCGGCTTCGGGCAACTGAGTACGCAGCCAGCGGATCTCTTCCGGCCAGTTTTCTGGCTCGACGGTTTCCAGTATCAGGGGGATATCGTCGGTGCGAGCGTCCTGAATAATGGTCGTGAACGCCTCCAAACCAATGTTGCCCTTGCCCAGGCTATGGTGGCGGTCCACTCGGCTTGCGAACTCGCTTTTGGCGTCGTTCAAGTGCATGCCGCGCAGGTAGTCGAACCCCACGATGCTGCCAAGCGCGTCCAGGGTTTGCTCGGTGGCCTTGGCGTCGCGCAAATCATAACCGGCTGCGAAGGCGTGGCAGGTATCGATACACACGCCCACGCGGGTTTTGTCCTCGACGTTTTCGATAATCGTGGCCAGGTCCTCGAAGCGCCAGCCCAGGTTGGTGCCCTGGCCTGCCGTATTTTCGATCACCGCGGTTACGCCTTGGGTTTGTTCGAGCGCGATATTGACCGACTCGGCGATACGTAAAAGGCAGTCGTGCTCGCTGATCTTTTTCAAAAAGCTGCCCGGGTGAAAGTTCAAAAGCGTCAGCCCCAGCTGTTCGCAGCGCTGCATCTCATCCAAAAACGCCGCCCGGGATTTCTCGAGGCCTTCCGCCTGGGGGTGGCCCAGGTTGATCAGGTAGCTATCGTGGGGAAGAATTTGGTGAGGCCCGAAGCCCTGCGCGTCGCAGGCTTTTTTGAATGCCTGAATGGCCTCTTCGGTGAGCGGCTTGCCTTTCCACTGGCGCTGGTTCTTGGTGAACAGCGCAAAGGCGTTGGCGCCGATCTCGACGGCGCGGTGTACGGCCTGGTCCGGCCCGCCGGCGGCACTGACGTGGGCACCGATATACTTCATGACGTTTCCTTACTGGGACGTGGTTTCGCCCATTATGCGTTATCCCGGTGATCCAAAAAACGTTTGAAAAGCGCCGGTTGATCGGTAATCGCGCTCGCAATCCCCCAGGCCCAGCGGGGCTCGAAGGCGCTGGGGTCATTGGGCGTATAGCAAAGAAGCTGATAGCCGGCCCCGACCATTGCCTCGGCCTGGGGGCGTTTCAGGCGTGCCCAGTCCGGGTGAATACTAAACGCCTCGAGCTCTTCGCATACCGCCTGCCACCCCTTGGGGATGCTTGCGAACAGCACACCCAGCGCGAGGGCCTCGCTACCGGCGAATTCACGGCAGCGGCGCAGCGCCGCCATATCGAAGGAAGAGACGATAAGCCGCTCGGCGGGAATTTCATTCAAAAGCGTAGGCATTACCGCGTTGACCAACGCGATCGGGTCGCGGCCCTTATTGACCTTGATTTCCAGGTTGACGCCCATGCCGAGCTCGTTTAAAAGCGCCAGCATTTCATCCAAGGTGGCCATTTTTTCACCGGTGAAGCGGTCGCAAAACCAACTGCCCACGTCCAACCGCTTGGCGGCTTGTAGACTCAGGCTTGCAAGCCCGCCGCGCCCGTCGGAGCAGCGCCGGACATCGGCGTCGTGCCAGATCACCGGCGTAGCGTCGGCCAGCAGCTGCACATCGAGCTCTACCCAGGTGGTGCCGGCGTTGTAAGCTTCGCGCACGGCGGTCAGGGTGTTTTCCGGGGCGGCGGCAGAGTAGCCGCGGTGGGCGATCAGCGCCGGTAACAAAATGCCTGGATTCGACATGGTGTATCCGTAATAGTGTTGGAGTAAAAGGCCAGTCTAGCATGGGCGTATGACAGCGCGATGGCTTCGCCAGAAGGCTTGATTTATCGCCTCTGACGCGGTTGGATAATGCAAGGTAGTCGATCGTTTAATCACCCGATGAATAAGGGAGTGTTCGTTTATGGCCAAGCGGATCGAGTTTGCAACCACCGGTGCCTCGCAAGTGCTCGAGGTAAAGGATGTCGACCCTAAAGCGCCGGGCAAGGGCGAGGTTCGTATTGCCAACAAGGCCGTGGGGCTCAACTTTATCGATATCTACTTTCGTACCGGGCTTTACCCGGCGCCCTCCATGCCCTCCGGGCTTGGCACGGAAGGGGCCGGCGTGGTGGACGCGGTGGGTGACGGCGTGAGTCATTTGAAAGAGGGCGACCGGGTGGCCTACGCCCAAGGGCCGCTGGGTGCCTACGCCGAGCTTCATGTGCTCCCCGCCGACAAGGTCATCAAACTGCCCGAGGGTATCGACTTCGAAACTGCCGCGGCGAGTATGCTCAAAGGTCTGACCGTTCAATACCTGCTGCGCCAAACCCAAAAGCTCGAAGGCGGCGAGACGATTCTTTTTCACGCCGCCGCCGGTGGGGTGGGCTCCATTGCCTGCCAGTGGGCGAAGGCGCTGGGCGTGAAGCTGATCGGCACGGTGAGCTCGAAGGAGAAAGCCGAGCTTGCCAAGGCCAACGGCGCCTGGGCGACGATCAACTACGCCGAGGAGAACGTGGTCGAGCGCGTGCGCGAGCTAACCAATGGCCAGATGTGCGACGTGGTTTACGACTCGGTGGGTAAAGATACCTGGGAGATGTCGCTTGACTGCTTGAAGCCGCGCTCGCTGATGGTGAGTTTTGGCAATGCGTCGGGGCCGGTCGATGGCGTCAACATCGGTATTCTCAATCAAAAGGGCGCGCTGTTCGTGACCCGGCCAAGCCTTAACGGCTATGCCGACACCCGGGAGCGCTTCGAGCAGATGTGCAGCGAATTTTTCGAGATGATCGAAAGCGGCAAGATCAAGATCGACGTGGCCAATCGCTACCCGCTCGAAGAGGCCGGTAAGGCCCAGGATGCGCTGCAAAGCCGTCGAACCACTGGTTCTACCATTCTTCTTCCCTGATCCTGGGTTGGAGATTTTCGAGAACAAAAGCCGCCCTGGGCGGCTTTTGTCGTTTGAACGCGGCGGCTTTGAGGGTTATCGGTCGGTATTTTCGTAGACCATATCGAAAAAGCGCTGCTCGATGTGGCTTGCCTCGACAAAGGGGGCGCGCAGGCTCTCGAAATCGCGCTCGGCACCGACCCGGTTGAGCTCGGTACGTAAAAAGTCCACCCAGCGTACGAAATCCTCATCGCTATGAATCACGATCCAGTCGCGGTGTTCGGCGCGTTCGGGCAGCGGCTGCTCGGCGCGCTGGGCCCAATCGAGATAGAGCCATTCAGCCACCACCAGTACGACCAGAATCAGCGCGTAGTCCTGGGATTGGCAGGCCTTGTCCATAAGCGCAATGAAGGCCTGGGTGGGTTCGGCATGGGGTGGGTTGCGCCACTGCGCCTCGGCGACGCCGAGTGCCTGAAAGGCGTTGATGAAATAGCGGTACTCGCCCCCGGCGACGATGGCTAGCTGGCGCGCGTGGGTGAGCCGCGCCTCGGGGTCATCCGCGGCGCACACCGCCGCGCCCAGTAAACGTACGAAGGTATCGCAAAAACAAAAATCTTGAACCAGGTAGCGCGCGAACGCGGGATCGCTGATGTCGCCGCTGATCAGTTCATCGACGAAACGATGGTTAACCGAGGCGTCCCAGTAGGGGGCGGCCGCTTCGCGCAAACGTTGACACAAATCCATATAAACGTCCTTTCAGTGGTGGGGGCTTTGGGGGCTCGCTCAGTGCCCGATTGGTCGGCTTAAGTGTAAGCGCGGCAAT
Organism: Vreelandella mediterranea; assembly: GCF_970647075.1. NCBI lineage: Bacteria > Pseudomonadati > Pseudomonadota > Gammaproteobacteria > Oceanospirillales > Halomonadaceae > Vreelandella > Vreelandella mediterranea. The sequence goes on from NZ_OZ310198.1 coordinate 1,690,738, forward strand.
GGGCCCGCGGTAGCCGGTTTTAAAGCGGTGCCGACATTGGCGCCCCGGCTATGAATACCCTATGGCTTCGCCCGCTAATTAATAAGTTAACTTGCGCCGTGTTTTGGGTTAAAAGATCAATAGATTACATACCACGCGGCAACCGTGCCAGGTGGTAAAAGGAGACGTTGTTCAATGGCGATCGAGTCGCTCGGACTGGCCCCCAGTACGCTCATTTTCATCATCCTGGCACTGACACTGGCGGCGTTCATTTGGGGCCGCTTTCGCTATGATCTGGTCGCGCTGACCGCGCTTTTGAGCTCGGTCATGGTGGGCCTGGTGCCGGCGGATGCGGCTTTTTCAGGTTTTGGCCACCCGGCGGTGATTACCGTCGCTGCGGTGCTGGTATTGAGCCGCGGTTTCGAGCGCTCCGGGGTGGTCGATATCATCGCCCACCAGGTCATGAAGGCCGGTGAGCGCCTGATGCTGCAGCTTTTGGTGCTGGTGGGCACGGTCGTGGTGCTCTCGGGAATCATGAATAACGTCGGCGCTTTAGCGCTACTGTTGCCGGTGGCCATGCGCCTGGCGCGCGAGCACAATACCTCGCCTTCACTTTTGCTGATGCCCCTGGCGTTTGGTTCGCTACTAGGGGGGCTGACGACGCTGATCGGTACGCCGCCCAATATCATTATCGCCGCATACCGGGGCAACATTACCGGCGAAAATTTCAGCATGTTCAGCTTCTCGCCGGTGGGCGTGGCAGTGGCACTGGCGGGCCTTGCCTTTATCGTACTGCTGGGATGGCGCTTTACCCCCAAGCGCAATAGCCAGGCAGGCTCTGCGGACATGTTCGATACCGCCAACTACCTGGTCGAACTAAAAGTCGCCGAGGAATCCAAAGCCAACGGGTTAACGCTTCAACAGCTTCGCGACGAGTTGGACGAAACGATCCCGGTGCTTGCCGTGGTGCGCGATGATAGCCGCCTCGCGGGTTACTCGTTTCACGGCGTGCTCAAGCAGGGCGATATTCTATTGCTCGAAGCCGGCCCGGACGAGCTTCAGCTACTGGAGGACAAGGTCGGTTTGAGTGCCGTGGCGGAGCTTGACCAGGACGCGCCGGAGGGGCAAAAAAGCCAGGGTGAAGAAGAGTCCGACCCGCAGGACGACGAGCCGGTCGATACCGAAGGCCTGCAGCTTGTCGAAGCGGTGGTACGCAATGATTCGATGATGATCAACCGCAGCGTGCGCCAGCTTCGCCTCAACCATCAGTTCGGTCTTCATCTGGTGGCCGTGGCGCGCGATGGCGGCCGTTTGAAGCAACGCCTTCGCGATATCCGCTTTCAAACCGGCGATGTATTGCTGCTCCAGGGCAGCGAAAAGGAGATTGGCTACAGCCTCTCGACGCTTGGCTGTCTGCCGCTTGCCAATCGTGAGCTGCACTTGGGCCAGCCGCGTAAGCTTGCCGTGTCGTTGGGAATTTTTGCGCTGGCCATTGTCGCCATGTTGTTTGATTTGCTGCCCGCCGCGGTCGCCATGAGCTCGGCGGCGCTGGTATCGCTTTTGATCGGCGTGCTGCCGCTTCGAGAAGGCTACCAGGCCATCGACGGGCCGGTGATCGTACTGCTGGCCGCCATGCTGCCGGTGGGCGAGGCGCTCGAAACCAGTGGTGGGGCGGACATCATCGCCAACGCGCTTTTATACTTTGGCGCCGATTGGCCCGTCGTCATCTCCCTCGTGGGTCTTTTCATCCTGTGTATGCTGCTCTCCAACATCGTCAATAACGCCGCCGCGGCGCTTTTGATGGCGCCGATCGCGGTGAGTTTGGCAAACGGCTTCGACGTCTCTTTAGAACCCTTTTTGATGGCCGTGGCGGTTAGCGCTTCCTGCGCCTTCCTGACGCCTATCGGGCATCAGTCCAATACCCTGGTGCTCGGCCCCGGCGGCTACCGTTTCAGCGACTACTGGAAGCTGGGTCTGCCGCTTTCGATCGTGGTCATGGCCACCGCTATCCCCGTAATTCTGCTAGTGTGGCCTTTATCCGGCTAGACGCCTGCATTTTTGAACCCGTGAACACGGCTAGCCGCGCGATAGCGCGCCTGGCCACCTGTATAAAAGGCTCGGCCCATGAATCAACAGTACCGCCAGGACGCCATTGTCGAACTGGTACGCCAAAACGGCTACGTGAGCATTGAGCAGCTTACCGAACACTTCGCCGTCACCCCGCAAACCGTTCGTCGTGATCTCAATACGCTCTCCGACGAGGGGCGCATCCGCCGGGTACACGGGGGAGCGGGGGTGGAGTCGAGTACGGTGAATACCGCTTACAGTACGCGTAAAACCCTCCATCTGGGTGAGAAAGAGCGCATTGCGCAGTGCGTGGCCGCGCACATTCCCGACCACGCGTCGCTTTTCATCAATATCGGTACCAGCAACGAAGTGATCGCCCAGGCGCTTTTGGAGCACAAGGGTCTCGAAATCATCACCAACAATTTGAACGTGGCCGCTATTTTGCAGCGTAAAGAGGATTTTTCGGTGATCATTGCCGGCGGCCAGGTACGCTCGCGCGACGGCGGCATCATCGGCGAGGCGACCATCGACTTCATCAATCAGTTCAAGGTGGATGTCGGCATCATCGGCATTAGCGGTATCGACGAAGACGGTTCGCTCCTCGAGTTCGACTATCAGGAAGTGCGCGTCGCCCAGGCCATCATCGCCAACTCGCGGCGGGTGTACCTGGCGGCGGACTACTCCAAGTTTCACCGCAACCCGGTGGTTCGCCAGGGCAACATTGCCCAGCTCGATGCGCTATTTACCGACCGTCAACCGCCAGAGGCCATCATTAAGCTACTGGGCGAGCACGGTGTAGAGCTGCACGTTGCCTGAAATACGCATCGGTTTCCTGAAACGCTATTTCAAATAGTTTTGAAATAGGGCGTTTAAACGCCGCCACGTAACCACATTGGCCGATTATATTTAAAAAGTATTGAACGTCGCTGTTGATCCTAAAAAGCCGTCACGCCAGTGGCGGCTTTTTATTCGATTTAATGACGCGTTAACGCACTTTTTTATAGCACAACGCCAATAAAACGATCGTTTGAAAGTAATCGACATAAATAGCGCTCAACGAGTGTTGGTGTAGTCGAGTTACAACCCCGGCCCCTGCCAATGATTGATTGTCGGCGTTATCGGCGTCGGCCATAGTCACTTCATGGCTTTGAATAACGCATCCCTCAAAGCCCGGCGCTTGGGCTTTATAAGCCAATGCGCCTCATTAGGACACTGCGAGGTCTACCGCCCCGCGGGCGTCGGCGCCTCACCCCAGGGCGCTCGAAAACTCTTTTAAACCCGTAAGCGGTAACAACGTCAAGAGGTGGTTTATGAACTGTATCGAATTGAATCAACAAGCCGACCGAATCGCCAGCACGTTCAGCAAGCAAGAGCTTGCCAAACTGGTACTGGCACTTAAAAGCCAGGGCGAGTCACTTCAACAGGCGGTCGAAGTGATCGACACGATCGATACGCGCGCGGGCTACTCGATGGAACAGGCCTGGGAAGAAGTGCTTGCCCAGGATTCTCAACTGATCGTCGAAGACGAAGAATAGACGTGTCGAAGACCAAGAGTCGAGTAGTGACCAGCGCGGTAACTAAAAAAGCCCCTTGAAGGGGCTTTTTTTATCGAGCGCTTTATAGAACTTTAATGGCTCAACTCCGCCGGCGGGTGGGTCGTGTCCGGATTATTGTCGAAGTAGGCATTGAAGCGCGCCTCGGCATCGTCGCCAAACAGTACCTCGCAGGCCTTTTTGAGGCCTTCGGAGCGCGCCAGTTCGTCGCGGTGGACCACCAGCGACACCTTGGCGCGGCGACGCAGGAAGTCTTCGAGCTCGGTGATCATTTCATGATCGCGGGCGTACTCGAGCTCGCAGCGAATGTATTCGGTTTTCTCGATGAGGATCTCCGCCTCGGTGGGGTCGGCCTTGATCTTGTCGAGCATGGCGAAGGCATCCAAACCGTAGCGCCGCCACAGCCGTGAAGATAGCTTCTCCGTCGAGGTGGCTGGGGTCAGTTGATCGAGCTCCATCTCGCTTGCTTGCTGCATGAACGACGCTTTTACATCATCGCTTGGCTCGCCGTACCAAAGCTTGTTGGGAGCGCTCAGCTCGACCCCGAGTCTGGTTAGCTCGTCGGCGATCTCTTCGCCCACGTTCAAGCAATCGGTCAGTTTGCCGCCGAAGATGCTGATGTGGGCGCTCTCTTCGTGGGTGTCGATCACGTGTTTGCGCGAAAGCTGCAGGAAGTCGCGCTCCTCGTCTTTCTCGGCTTTAACCGCCAGCGGGCGCACCCCGCACCGGGTAGAAACGACATCGTCCTGGGTGAGCGGCGATTTAAGCGTCAAACGCGAGTTGATATTTTCGAGAACGAACTGAATATCTTCCTGGGTGACCTCCGGGTTGGGGTGCTCCATGTGCGTATCCGTGGTCCCGATGCAGGTACGGTTGCCCATGGGAATCACGAAGAACAGCCGCCCGTCGTTGGCGAAAAACGCCAGTACGCGCTTGGTCTTGGTCAACTGCGGCACGATTAGGTGGATACCCTTGGAGTACATGTGCTGGTGCGAGGTGGTCTGATGGGTCAGCGCGTTGTGTTCGTCGACCCAGGGGCCGGCGGCGTTGATCAGCACTTTGGAGCGAATTTCGAAGGTGGCGCCATTCATCGCATCGCGGGCTTTCGTGACCCACACGCCGTTTTCACGCTCGGCACCGAGCGACTCCACGTAGTTGACCGCCACGGCGTCGAACTTCATGGCCTGACTCACGAAGTTGAACACGAAGCGGGCGTCGTTATCGTAGAGGTAGGCATCCGAGTACTCGAAGCCGCCTACAGCACCTTCGGTTTGAATGATCGGCTCTTCCTGTTTGATGTTTTTCGGCGATAAAAGGTTGGGGCGCTTGGTGAATCCGTTACCCATCAGCCAGTAAAGCCAGGTGCCCGCCCATAGGTAGTACGGGGAATGGCGAAAGCCCTTGGTAATGGTCGTGAGAAAGCGAATTTCCTTGACCGTAGACGGGTAGCTTTTGATCAAATGGTTACGGCTTTTACAGAGTTTGCGCACCAGCCCGAAGTCGTTGGACTCCATGTACTTGATACCGCCCCACACCAGGTTGGACGAGTGCATGCTGGTGCTGCCGGCGAAATCCCCGCGGTCGATCAGGGCGACTTTCGCGCCTTTCCCCGAAAGGGCAGCGGCGGCGGCCGCGCCGTTGATGCCGCCGCCGATAATCAGCGCGTCATACTCTTCATTGGGCAGCTTTTCGAGATTGCGAGATCGAAGCGTCATAGCGGTTACCGTCAGGTTTAGGCGTGGGGCCGAGGCGTAAAGCCGCGCTTTATTTTCAATAACGAAACTATAGATGATCGATTCCGAACATTCAACGCGTTTAGCCCTGGGTGGGTCACTTCAGTAACACCAGTAAACGAGGGTTCGAAACTCTTAGAAAAGAGCAGCGTACGTCTCGTACGCGACAGCTCGATGACGTGCATAAAAAAAGCCGGCCCAAGGGCCGGCTTTACCGTTTAGTAGCGTTTGAGCAGCGGGCTTTCTATTTGATGCTGGCCTCTTCGCTAACGGCCGGGGCTGGTTTGGCGGCCGCGTTGTGGTTGATCAGCGTCGACTTGTTGGTCGCGAACTCGTCGTAGGCGAAGTCGTCCACGGTGAGCATCTCCAGCACCTCTTCTTCGAAGACGCGCATGAACTCGGCGTCCTCTTCACTAACGATACCCGATTCCAGGCCCGCTACGACACGCGCTTCCGGATGAAGCGCGGTTTGCGGTAGCTCGCCTTTGGCGTAGGCCTTGTTGACCGTGCGATAGATCTTCTCGGCGCGCTCGTAGTCCACCAGCAGGGCGTTGTAACGCGCCAAGGGGTTACGCTGTTCACCGTCGTCCTGATCCCAGGTGTTATGCAAAAGCTTGGTGCGCAGCGCGCTGTGAGTCGAGACCCGGTGAGCGATATCGCGGGCGAAATCGTCGTGGGGTTTGTCCCAGCGCCGGCCAGAGGGCATCACCACGGCATTGAGCACCTTGCCAAGCGCGCGGTTGGGCAGGTTGTCGAAGATTTCGACGAACGCCTGCTCGGCGCGGTGGAGCAAGAAGCGGCAGCTATAGTGCAAGAGCGCCTCTTCACCTTCGACCTTGTCACCGGCCTGCCACTGCTTGAGTACCATGGAGGCAAGATAAAGGTTGGAGAGCACATCGCCCAGGCGCGCCGAGAGCATTTCGCGCTTTTTAAGCGCCGAGCCCAAACTTGCCATGGCGGCGTCGGCGCACAGGCCAAAGCCTGCCGAGAGCCTAGCGATATCCTGGGCGTAGGCAGCAGCAGGGGCGTCAAACGGCACGCCGGGTTTGCCAATGCCGATGCCCAGGGTCAGGGCGCGGGCAGCATTACCGAAAATCAGCCCGGCGTGTTTGAAGAACGCCGTATCGAACGCCTTCATGTCGTTGGCGTCCTTGGCGGCCAGTTCTTCGAGTACGTAGGGGTGGCAGCGGATCGCGCCCTGGCCAAAGATCATCAGGTTACGCGTCATGATGTTCGCACCTTCCACGGTGATCGCCACCGGGTTGGCGCTGTAGCCAATGCCTAAGTAGTTGCGCGGGCCAAGCGTAACCGCTTTACCGCCATGCACGTCCATGGCGTGGCTTAGAATCTCACGCTGGAATTCGGTTAGCTGGCTTTTCAGAATCGCCGAGGGCACCGCGGGCTTCTCGCCGTGATCGATCAGGTTAGCGGTCTGGTAGACCGTGGCCTGGGCGATATAACCAAGAGCGGCCATTTTAGCCAGCGGCTCCTGCACACCTTCCATCTCGGCGACCGGCACGTTGAACTGGCGGCGAACGCGGGTGAAGCCGCCGCTCCAGCCCAGCGCATAGCGCGCGGTACCGGTAGCGCCAGAAGGCAAGGTGATGCAGCGCCCAATGGAGAGGCACTCGACCAGCATGCGCCAGCCCTGACCGATCATGTCCTGGCCGCCAATGATGGTATCCAGCGGTACGAATACATCGTGTCCCTTGATCGGGCCGTTCATGAAGGGGCTGCCGATCGGATGGTGGCGACGGCCGATTTCCATACCGTCGGTGTCCCGGGGGATCAATGCGAGGGTAATGCCGCGATCTTCTTCGTCACCGAGCAGTTTTTCCGGGTCGAACAGGCGAAACGCCAGGCCGACCACGGTGGCGATCGGTGCCAGGGTGATCCAACGCTTTTCGAAGTTCAGGCGTACGCCGAGCACTTCCTGGCCATCGATGGTTTGCTTGCAGACCACGCCGGTGTCCGGAAGCGAGGTGGCGTCAGAGCCAGCGCGCGGGCCGGTCAGGCCAAAGCAGGGGATTTCGCGGCCATCGGCCAGGCGCGGCAGGTAGTGATCCTTTTGCTCTTGAGTGCCGTACTTGAGCAGCAGCTCACCCGGGCCGAGCGAGTTGGGCACGCCCACGGTGACCATCAGAGTTTCGTTGGCGGAAAGCTTTTGCAGGGCCATGGACTGCGCCTTGGCCGAGAAGCCCAGACCGCCATACTCTTTCGGGATGATCATCCCGAAGAAGCCTTCTTTTTTCAGGTAGTCCCAAAGCTGCTGGGGAAGATCAGCACGCTCGATGGAGATATCCCAGGCATTACACATGCCAGCGGCCTTGGCGCACTGAACGTCCAGAAACGCCTGCTCGTCTTCGCGCAGACCTTCGTCTTTATAGTTTAACAGCGTGTTCCAGTCGGGCTTGCCGGAGAAGAGCTGGCCATCCCAGGCAACGGTACCCGCTTCGAGGGCGGTGCGCTCGGTGGCGGATACTTTCGGCGCGACTTTTTTGAACGTGGCGAAAATGCGCGGCGTGAGCCACAGCCGACGAAGCGGAGCGAGGCCCGCCGCCGCGACCAGTAGCGCCGCGATGATGAGGATAAAGCCGGTGACCGGTGCCTCGAACACCAGACCCACCAGCCCCAATACCGCGAGTACGCCGATGGCCGGGGCCGCACCGGCTTCGCGGCGCATGACCACCAGCAGGCCTATCACAGCCAGCACTATAAGCAGTAGCGTGAGCATGGAATTTCTCCTTTTTGTTTATGCAGAGTCTTCAAGCGTGGTTCGTTCAGGGCTTTTTGTACAAACCTGTTTTTGCAAAACGGGGGTTCGGGGCAGCGCCCAGGGTACGTATTTAAACGAATGTTTGAATAGTGGCAGACTAGCGCTGCTTTGCGCAAGTACTACACGAGTACTACACAAATACTACGTGAATACTGCTCCAGTACTGCTCAAGTGCCACTATACCCTGCGGTGGCTTGATCTCTTTATAGTGGGCCCGATGGTGGCTGCTTTCTTGATGTCGTGGCGTGGATAGGCAAGCTTAAGAAGGGCGCGCAGGCGAGCCAAGCAGGTACCAGCAGGGTAATCGTTCGGCTCGTTGCCTGGCCGGGGCGTTACCGGCCACGAAGTATCCGACGTTTTCCCGCGGCAACGGGGCGCGGCCGCGAATACGGTCGGCGATTTTCTCGGCCAGCATGATCGTCGGCGCGTTGAGATTGCCGGTCGGAATCAGCGGAAACAGCGAGGCATCGACCACGCGCAGCCCTTCGATGCCGTGGACCCGGCCTTGACCGTCGGTCACCGCATCGTCCCCTTCGCCCATCCGGCAACTGCCGCAGGGGTGATAGGCGGTTTCGGCGTGCTCCTTGATGAACCGGTCCAGCGCCGCATCGCTTTGCGTGTCTACCCCCGGGGCGACTTCCCGGCCACGGTAGCGGTCGAACGCCGGCTGGGCGATGATCTCGCGGGTCAGCCGAATAGCGTCGCGAAACTCCTCCCAGTCCTTATCTTTGGACATATAGTTGAACAGGATACTGGGCGAGGCGGTTGGGTCTTTCGATCGCACCTGAATACGCCCGCGGCTTTGCGAGCGCATCGAGCCGACGTGGGCTTGAAAGCCGTGGGCCTGAACCGCGCTTTTGCCGTTGTAACTGATGGCGATGGGGAGAAAATGGTATTGCAGGTTGGGCCAGGCTTCTTCTTCCCTGGAGCGAATGAACCCGCAGGCCTCGAACTGATTGCTGGCGCCAACCCCGGCACCCTTGAAGAGCCACTCGGCGCCGATTTTGGGCCGGTTGTACCATTTGAGCGCCGGGTAAAGCGAAATCGGCTCCTTGCATTCGTACTGAATGTACATCTCCAGGTGGTCCTGTAGGTTCTTGCCGACGCCGGGCAGGGCGTGAACGATCTGGATATCCAGGGCTTTCAAAAGTGCCGGGTCGCCTACGCCGGAGCGCTGGAGTATCTGCGGCGAGGCGATGGCGCCGCCGCACAATAGTACCTCGCACTTGGCGCGCACGCGTTTCTCTTCGCCTTTTTGCCGATAGCGAACGCCCACGGCGCGCTTGCCTTCGAACTCGATTACATCGGTCAGCGCGTGGGTTTCGATGGTCAGGTTGGCGCGTTTTTTAGCGATATCCAAATAGCCACGGGCGGTGGAGGCGCGCCGCCCTTTGGGGGTGACGAAGCGGTCCATCGGGCCAAAGCCTTCCTGCTGGTAACCATTGACGTCCTCGGTCTCCGGGTAGCCCGCCTGTTTGGCCGCCTCGATGAAGGTGCGGTAGAGCACGTTATTGCCCGGCCCCGGCGTGGTGATGCTGACCGGGCCGTTGTCACCGTGATAGGGGCTTGCGCCGGTGTCTCGGGTTTCGAATTTTTTGAAATAGGGCAGGCAGCTCAGGTAGTCCCACTCTGCAAGGCCCGGCTCTTTCGCCCAGTGGTCGTAATCCAGGGCGTTGCCGCGGATATAGCACATGCCGTTGATCAGCGACGACCCACCCAGGCCCTTGCCACGACCGCACTCCATGCGCCGGTTATCCATATAGGGCTCCGGGTCGGTCTCGAACGCCCAGTTGTAGCGCTTGCCCTGAAGCGGAAACGCGAGGGCGGCCGGCATCTGGGTGCGAAAATCGAGGCGGTAGTCCGGCCCGCCCGCTTCCAGCAGCAGCACACTGACGCCGTCGTCTTCGGTCAAGCGTGTGGCCAGCACGTTGCCCGCCGAGCCCGCGCCGATGATGATATAGTCAAATTCGCGTTGCCAAGCCATGCATACCTCCCGAAAGTCGAGTAACGAAGCAGGATTAAAACGCCGTATTCAAAACACCGACTCGAACGGCCCCATCTCGATCTGCACCGATTTGAGCTGGGTATAGTGGTTAAGCGTTTCGACACCGTTTTCACGGCCGATGCCGGAGGATTTATAGCCGCCAACCGGCATCTGGGAAGGGGAGTCGCCCCAGGTGTTGATCCAACAAATACCCGCCTGCAACCGGTGAATCACCCGGTGGGCCTGGCTTAGCCGTTCGCTGAAAACCCCCGCCGCCAGCCCGTAAGCGGTATCGTTGGCGCGGCGAATGACCTCGTCTTCGTCATCGAAAGCGAGTACTGACATCACCGGGCCAAAGATCTCCTCCTGGACGATGCGCATGTCATCGGTGCAGTCGGTGAAAATGGTCGGTACCGCCCAGGCGCCTTTTGTGAACGGCTCGTGATCCCAGGCGCTGCCGCCCGCCAGTACCCGCGCGCCTTCCTGTTTGCCAAGCGCGATGTAGGCGAGCACCCTCTTTTGGTGCTCGAAGCTTACCAACGGGCCGAAGTTGACCGTGGGGGTGAGCGGGTCGCCGGCGCGGATACGCGCGACGCGCTCGAGTAGTTTGGCTTCGAACGCTTTTTTGACCGAGCGCTCGACGAAGACCCGCGTGCCGTTGGTGCATACCTGGCCGCTGGAGTAGAAGTTCGCCATCATTGCAGCATCGGCGGCGCGATCAAGCTCGGCATCCGCGAAGACGATGAGCGGCGACTTGCCGCCAAGCTCCATGGTGACGTCTTTGAGGGTGGAGCCCCCGGCGGCGGCCATTACCTTCTTGCCGGTCTCGACCTCGCCGGTGAACGAGATTTTGGCGATCCCCGGGTGCTCGGTCAGCATCGCACCCACGCGACCATCGCCCTGCACCACGTTGAAAACGCCGTCGGGCAGACCCGCTTCGGTCAAGATTTCAGCCAGTTTGATGGCCGTGAGCGGGGTGATCTCGCTTGGCTTGAAGACTACGGCGTTACCCGCGGCGAGTGCCGGGGCGGCTTTCCAGCAGGCGATTTGAATCGGGTAGTTCCAGGCGCCAATCGCGCCGATAACACCCAGCGGCTCACGCCGTGTATAAACGAAGGAGCTTTCGCGAAGCGGAATCTGACTGCCTTCGATCGCCGGGGCCAGGCCCGCGTAGTACTCCAGCGCATCGGCGCCGGTGACGATATCGACGCTCGATGTCTCGCTGATCGGCTTGCCGGTGTTGAGCGTCTCCAGTTCAGCGAGCTCGTCGTTACGCTCACGCAGCAGCGCCACCGCGCGCAGTAAAATCCGCGCGCGCTCCATGCCGGTCATGGCCGCCCAGACGCATTGACCCATTTGGGCCGCCTCGACGGCGCTATCCACGTCGCTCTGGCTTGCCTGACCAATGCTGGCAAGCGTTGCGCCATCGAACGGGTTGGTAACGCTAAAGACTTCGCCGGAGGAAGCCTCTTTCATACGACCGTTGATATATAGAGGGCCGGTGGGATGCACGTTCATGGAAGACTCCTGCGGATGGGGCGCTATCGAATCAGTGGGGTAGGCCAAGTAGGCGGTCTCGCTGGGTCAGCGCCAGGTCCCGGGCGCTTTCGACGTCGAGCCCATCCGGGGTAAGGGCGCCGCGTAGCCAAAGCCCGTCGATCAAAGCGGCCAGGGTGCGCGCGGCGTTTTGCGCCTGCGCCCGGGGCATTGCTTTACGAAACTGGCTGCACAGGTTGGCGTAAAGTCGCCGGTCGTTGACGTTTTGTAGGCGAGCAAGCGCCGGGCGGTGCATGCTGCTGGCCCAAAACGCCAGCCAGGTTTTAGCCGCGGGGCCACTGACCTGAGAGCGGTCGAAGTTACCTTCGATGATCGCGCCGATATGTGCGCGAGCACTACGCTCGGTCAGTGCCCGGCGCCGTTTGGCGACCGCCTGGCTCAGGTCGGTCAAAATCTGGCGCATGGTGGCCTCCAAAAGGCCGTCCTTGCCGCCGAAGTAGTGGCTGATAATGCCCGCGGATACCCCGGCATGGCGGGCGATACGCAGGATAGTGACCTCAGCGAGGCCAACTTCGTCGATCGCGGTCATGGTGGCCTCGATCAGCTGCTGACGGCGTATTGGCTCCATTCCCACTTTGGGCACGATGACCTCCTGGATGACGTTTCAGACCGGCGTTTTTAAGGGTGAAGCGCGTGAGAGCCCCAGGGCTTCGTCTTGAAATCCCCGTTGGGGCATGGTTACCTGAATATCGTGGCATTTATTAATTGAACGTTCAATCAATAAAAACGAAGTGACCAATGCCCCCCAACGCTACTACGCTAAGACCCTCACCCATCAGGAGATAAGTCATGAGCTACGCAAACAAGGCTAAATGGAGCGCGCTTGCAGTGCTGACCGCACTGCCCGCCGCCGCGATGGCCGATGAGTGCACGACCGTACGTTTCGCCGAAGTGGGGTGGACCGATATTACCGCGACCACCGCCATGGCAAGCGAAGTGCTCGACGCGCTGGGCTACGAGCCCCGGGTCGATACGGTATCGGTGCCGATTGCGTATGCCGGTATGCGTAATAACGACTTCGACGTATTTTTGGGTAACTGGATGCCCTCCATGGCCTCCATCAGCGACCCCTACGTTGAAGACGGCGACGTGGTGCGCCTGGTGGCGAACCTGGAAGGGGCGAAGTACACCCTGGCCGTTCCGCAGTACGTTTATGACGCCGGGGTGACCTCGGTCGAGGACCTGGCCGAAAACGCCGAACGGTTCGATGCCCGCATTCACGGTATCGAAGCCGGTAATGACGGTAACGAAATGATCGAGCAGATGATCGAAGACGACGCCTATGGCCTGGGTGAATGGCAGGTCGTCGATTCCAGCGAGGCGGGTATGCTCTCCGAGCTCAACACGCGCGTGCCCAACGAAGAGTGGATGGTGTTTTTGGGTTGGGAGCCGCACCCCATGAACACCAACTTCGATATGGCGTACCTCTCTGACGCCGACGACTACTTCGGCCCGAACCTGGGCGGGGCAACGGTGCACACCAATACCCGGGCCGGCTTTATCGAAGAGTGCCCCAACGTGGGCGAGCTTTTAGGCAACATGACGTTCACGCTCGAAATGGAAAACCAATTGATGGCCGAGATCATGGATGAAGGCACGGACCCCCGCGAGGCGGCCCGGGCGTACCTTGCCGAGCACGACGACGTTCTCGAGCAGTGGCTCGAAGGCGTCACCACGCGCGAAGGCGACGAAGCGTTGCCCGCTGTTCGTCAGGCGCTCTAATATTTTTGCAGCGCAAAAAGCAGAAGTGCCCGTGATTTTAAACATTTAGTGTAAAAGGCAGGCCGTTATGGCTTGCCTTTTGTCATCAAGGTGGGCATAATCTGCACCCGCTGATGAGGCAAAGGCTACGTAGCTCAGCTGGTTAGAGCACATCACTCATAATGATGGGGTCCCCTGTTCAAATCAGGGCGTAGCCACCACATCGCGCACGATAAAGCTAGCACGCCAAGGCTTTATCGCTATGGTGGCCCCTTAGGTCCTCCCGCAACGCGAAACTGCAAACCCCGCCAGGCCCGGAAGGGAGCAACGGTAGTGGTGGATGCGTGTGCCGGGATGTGGCTTTTGGGGTCGCCTCCATTTCTGACGTTCCCCCCCCCGTTATCAAGACCTCGATCCTTGGCGCTAGAACGCCCTCGTGACGCTTATCCGTACATTGTCAACGTCTTTGTGTGCGATCGGCGAAACGCTTTACGCGATCGCACACAAGGTTATTCATCGAAGCCCAAAACCGTATGTCGTGCCATTTCTAACGATTGGGTGAGCACGTTAACGTCTCAATCTTCAAAGACGGTTTCCAGTTCATTATCGATGGAGGCAAACGCGGCCTCATCCGTTAGCAATTGGCGTAGCGTTTCGACGGCCAGCTGGCCCTCGTTATCGATCAGGTTATCGAGCCATAGCAATGCTTCCTGCTGATTGGGATTCTCGAAGCCCCGCGCCAGGAGATAGGCCCTGGCCAGGGCGAGACGAGCAGTGCGGTGTCCCTGGCTTGCCGCCTCATAGAGGTAGCTGGCACCCCGATCGACATCCTGCTCGATGTTGTCCCCGTTGAGGTATTCACGGCCAAGCGATGCCTGGGCGCCCGCGTGACCTCGATTGGCGGCGTCCAGGAGTAGCTCATGGCCTTTCGGTACATCCTGGCCGATAGCACCCTGACCACGCATATAAGCAACACCCAGTTCGGCGCGGGCATAGAGGGCGCCTGCATCACTGGCCTGTCGATACCAGCGCTCGGCAAGCTCGGCATCCTGTTCGACCACGTCACCGTGCTGGTAGGCATCGCCCAGCACGTAGGCGGCATGGGTAGCGCCGGAGGCGGCCGCCTCGTTGAGCAGTTCAAGGCCCCGCGCCACATCTTGCTCAGTGTGTGAGCCGGTCAAGTAGGCTTCCCCCAGATCCTGGCGGGCGCCCGCATGGCCTCTGGAGACGGCGGTTTCCAGGTAGTCGATACCTCGCGCGCTTTCGCCCCGATCCAGATACATGCGGCCAAGGGTTGCCCCGGCGCCGGCATGGCCTGCCTGGTGGGCTTGCTCTAGCCAGCGCTCGGCCTGCGCCTGGTCTTGCTCCACCCCATTACCTTCGAGATAGGCGCGACCAAGGTTGGTCATGGCGCTGGGCTGCCCACTTCGGGCGGCGGCGATGAGCGCCTCGATATCGCCTTCGGCCCCCAGGTCGCGTTGCACGTAGGCGAGGGCGTCGGCGGCGGAGGGGTGGCCTGCCTCCTGCGCTCGGGTCAGCCACCGCCTGGCCTCGTAGAGATCGCGCCGGACGCCGTTTCCTTCTCGATAGGCACGACCCAGCAATACCATGGCATAGCCATCCCCCTGTTCGGCGGCCTGGGTGATCAGTCGAATGCCCTGGGACGCATCGCCTGGCAGCGCGCCGTCGAGATAGGCTTCGCCGAGGATGGTCATCGCGGTGGTGTCGCCGCTCTGGACGGCGCGTGTCAGCAGCTCCCGGCCTCGATCAGGCCGTGAGGGCAAGACATCGCCAGCCAGGTAGGCCTCACCAAGCAGACGCATGGCGCCGGTCTGGCCTTGCGCGACCGCCTCCTGGAGTAGCGTTTGGGCGCGTTCGGGGTCTCTTGTCACGCCCCGGCCCTCCAGGTAGGCGGCGCCGAGTTGCTGGGTCGCCCAGGGGTGGCCCAGTTCATGGCTGCGCTCCAGATAGTCCGCGGCGACGGTAGGTTGGCTTTCGACCCGCTCGTCATCCATGTACAACGCACCAAGCTGGGCCAGGGCCAGCGGGTCGTCATTTCCGGCCGCTTGTTCGAGCAGATCAATGCCGCGGGGTAGGTCGTCAAGGCCTGCCTGGCCTTCGACGAGGGCACGACCGAGAATCACCCGAGCATCGTTGGAGCCCGCTTGGATGGCCTCGCTCAGCCACCGTTCAGCGCGATCCGGCGCCGAGGGTCGACCATCGCTTCCGGGCGTCAACAGTGCCAGGCCAAGGTAGGTCATTGCTTCGACGTTACCCTGGCGTGCGGGCTCTTCCAGTAACGAGATGCCCAACCGGTATTCGCCGGCGTTGGCCAGCGCCTGCCCAGCCCGGGCCCGGTCTTCAAGATCACCCAGTTGGGCCGCTTGCTGCAACCACTGGATGCCCTGATCGGATTGGTCACTGAGCAGGCCGTCCGAGGAGTAGAGCGATGCCAACTGAAACATGGCGTCGACATCGCCCTGGCTTGCGTTGACCTCGAGCTTACTGGCGTAACGCTTGGCGTAATCCATCGACCGTGCGGAGTCTTCTTCTAACCAACCGCCGGGTGCGTGCGCTTGGGCCAATGCCTGCAGCGCCTGTTCCTTATCTTGAGAAGCCGCTTGCTCGTATAGCTCGCGGGCCAGTTCAGGGTCCGCTTGCACGCCTTCGCCGCCTTCGGACAGCAGGGCGGCAAGGTCGACTTCCGCTGTCCGGTCGAGGTTGGCCTCTTTGGCCTGCCAAAGCAGATGATAGGCGAGCACGTCGTTACGTTCTACGCCGCGACCCTCTCGATAGAGCTGTGCGAGGTTGAGCGAGGCATGACCACGGGTCGAGGAAGGCCGGTTAATGGCCTCGCCATAAAGGCGTGCCGCCTCGGTGTAATCCTGTTCGACGCCGAGTCCTTGTTCATAAAGCTTGGCTACCTCGTAAAAAGCCGGCGGCACATAGCGCTCCATCAAGGGGGCCAGGTACGCGATGGCCTCATCAAAGCGGCCCTCTTCGATGCGCTCCTGGGCGAGGTTGATTCTCTCCCAATCCGAGCCGCCCGTATCGACTTCTGACGCATTGGAGAACCAGCCGGCATAGTGGGCAGGAACGGGGCCTGCATGTTCTCCGACAGGGGCCTTCTCGGTGGTGACGGCGCAGCCAGCAAGCCATGCTGACAAGGTTAACGCTGCGGCCAGCTGCAGCGTAGGTCTGTATGGCATCTTGATCGTTGTCCTCTTCATATGCTCCCTACTGTTCTTATGTAGCGTGGTGACTGTTTAGTTGCCCAGACCCCGAAAAGCCTCGGTATCCTGACGCTGCTCGTCCATGTGGATATGCTCTTGGGCGTCGGGGTCCATGAAGTAAAGAGTGACGGGGCCTCCCGCGCTGCGATTGTAGGTAGGCCGTAACCGAGTAATGAAACTGGCCATATCCGGATGGTCGAAGTGCGAAAGGTAGATCTCCATCCATGTGAAGTACTGGGGGTCACGCAAAAAACCGGTGTACTGTTCGCGGGGCGCGTAATCGCCCAATGCTTCGGGGTCGTTAAGGATCTTGAGCAGGTAGTCGACGCCTTCCTGAATATTGCTGTTCTCATACTCCAGATTGAAGATGTCATAGCCTTGGCGATGGATGATCTGCATATTGGGGATGAGATAATTGAGTGCGTAGTTCTGGTAGTGAGTAGCGCGTCGTCCGCGGCGCACCTCGAGGGGGAGGGCGCCTTCCTCGGTCATGTCGTTTAAAGCCGAATAAATGGCCCCCACACCAAAACGAAACAGGTCGTTGTCTTCGACAAGAACGCCAATCATGGTGGCGTAAAGCGCGCGACGATATAAATGGTTGTTACAGCAACTCTCCTGCACAAAGCCTGGTACTGCCGAGTGCTCCAGGGCCAAGCGCTGCAACCATTGTTCAATGATATCCCTTTCTTGCTCTAGGCCGTCGATGTAAGGGCGCACGATAGAGTAAGCCATGCCCGCCGCGAACAGCATCGATTCGGAGGCAAACCAGGTTTGCGGCTGCGACGATTCATAGACGAAGTCCGTCATGGCTTCGGCCTCGGCCCAGTGGTGCAAGTAATGCACCAGGCATTCGCCGTAGTAAATATCGCCACTGGCCACGAACGCACCGGCAAGCTCCGATACGCTATCCTCGAAGGCGAATAGTGGCCTGGTCGCCACCTTCCATTCTGCAGGATTGGGATAGAAACCGGGTATCGCGCCCCGGGTGGTGATGGGCTCTACGTTGATTTTTTGACGGCAACTGGGGCCCATCGAGAACTCGTCTTTCAACTGGAGCAAAATGGTGCTGTCGGTTTGCTCGAGCAGCGCCATACGTGCTTCTACGTCAAAATAACTGGCGTTGGTATCAGTGACACGATAGTCGGAAAGGTCAAGGTTTTGCCGCTCTTCAGTAGAGAGCGTCTCGTCCAGGTTCACACTAGCCGACACAACAGTACTA
Source organism: Vreelandella mediterranea (assembly GCF_970647075.1). Lineage (NCBI taxonomy): Bacteria > Pseudomonadati > Pseudomonadota > Gammaproteobacteria > Oceanospirillales > Halomonadaceae > Vreelandella > Vreelandella mediterranea. Next base: position 1,708,540 of record NZ_OZ310198.1, read on the forward strand.
CCCATTGCCACCAGGGCAACGGGCAATGCAAATAGAAACTGGGCGGAACGCCCTTTTGCTAAGCCAAGAGGCATGATCATTATTGCTCCGAAAGCGTGACGGCTCGCGCTCAAGCTCCTGGGGTATAGAAGCGGAACTCGGCAAAATCCACGTACTGGTCGCGGGGCGTGCGCCAGCCTTCTCCCGTGCCACCAAAGAAAGTGGAAAACATCAAACCATCGATGGTGATATCCGGCGTGGTACGAAAGACGATGTTTTTCTGTTCAAGCACGGGCTGACCGTCTATCCAGATCCGAGCCACACCGTTCTCTTGTTCAGGGTCGTTGAGTTGAATTTCCTGTTCGATGGTGACCCATGAGCCGGTCGGGTAACGCCAGTAGCCGCGACCGACCGATTCTCCCTCGAAGTCGACCACGTAAGGGTAAAGCTCGCCTTTACCTTCCTCGCGCCACATCAAGCGCATGGAGAAACCGTGTTCGCCATCGACGTTATCACCGCCGGAGGGGGCGTCACCGCCATAAAGCCCCGGCAATTTGCCGCCTTTTACGAAATCGAAGTCGGCAGGGAAACGCAGCTTGTAGCTCAAACAGGCGCGCTCGACGTTTTGAAACGAAGCGGGGTCGCTGTAGAAGCCGGCGCCACCGAGAGGCTTTTCCCCGGGTGAGGAGCTGCCCGCGGGATAGCGAACACGCAGGCCTGCTTCATTCAGGCCGTTGTCCTGGGAGGCCAGGTACGCCACGTTCTCTTCGGTACCCCAGTGTCGTGTGGTATCGAACGCCTGACGAATGGCGTTATAGGCATCTTCGGTGGGCGCCAGGCTCGGGGCTTCCGTCAGGGCGTAGCGCTGAGAGCAGGGCGCTTCCTGGGGGGTGCTGAGCACGGCATTTTCGGCCTGGTCAGCTTGGCTTGCCGAAAACGGCAGCAGCGCCAGCACACTCACTAGTAGAGGCGTGTATCGTAACCCGTTAAATGGCTTTGAGTATTTACCCTTCAGTGTTGACGGCATCGGTATCGTTCCAGTAGTGGTTGATTTCATCCCGGATCGTGTCATAGAGGTCGTGGCTTGTCTGCGAGATCCAGTTCACGCCTTGCCATGTCTTTTCTGAGGCGATACTCAGCAGCTGTGTTTCGCTAAAGCGAACGTCGATCGGCTGGCCCACGCTTTCTGGCGGCAAAGGCTCCTCGGGAAATAGCAGTACACTGGCCATGTTTTGCTGCTGGCGTACCCAGCTGGGGAAACCGGCCCGGGGCTGCGATTCGATATCAAGGGCGACGTTGCGCACCTGAGCGCGAATCGGCTGAGTGGCATTGGGCAGCGTGACGTAGGCCTGCTGATTGGGCTGGATGCGGCTAATGTCATCCATGTGCACCAGCGCCTCGACCATCACGTCACCTTCATCGGTACGCACCAGGGTCATGATCGGGTCGCTCTCGTTGATGTAAACGCCCGCGGCACTACTCAGCGCCCAGGCAACGAGGCAGTTGCAGGGGCTGTATATCTCGTTGCTGGCCTGAACGCCTTTGAGAGCGGCGATGCGCGAGTTCTCGTAATCGCGTACCTGCTCGAACTGTTCGATACGGGCCTCGGCGATCGCCGGCGAGACTGTCTCGAAGGTGGTCGTGTCACCGCTGGCCGGCCGTGCGGAGTTGGCCAGACTGATCTCTTGGGCATTCTCCTCGAGAGAGCCTCGCAGGTTCTCGATCAGTCGATCGTTATAGCTGATGGCGGCTTCTGCCAAAATCAGGTCCGATTCGAGATCGCTGTCCACCACGTTGGTCAATAGCTGGTCACGCTCGACCCGGTCCCCCGCGTTTAAGTCGTGCTCGCCAAGTATGCCGGGGCTAGGGGCGCGGATATCGATGCGCGGTGCCGTTACAGCGGCGAAGCTTGGCTCGATCAAGACGAAATTACGATAGGCGGTCGCTGCACCTACCAACACCAACAAGGCGATCGCAAGAAACAGGAGAATGTAGCGCCCGATAGGCTTGGGTGCGCGCTTGGAGGGCGTTGTTCTGGTGGCCTGACGCTTGCGTGGCGTCTGTGGGTCTTCGCTGGCCATCTGGCCTTCGATATTGGGCGCACGGCCACTCAACCAGCTGCGAATGATTTGACGTAGCGACTCCTGATGCTGCGGGTCCATCTCGGTGAACTTGAATCTGACATCGAATCCCTTGCCGCTCTTTCGGGGAGTGGTGTCAAGGCATTCGGCCTTGGCCGCCACAATGACGTCAAAGCTGCCCGCTGCCATGATCAGTGACGCGTCAACACGCTCGCCAGGCTCAAACGCACGGCTACTTTGGGCAGAAAAGCCGCCCAATGAGACATCGTTGCCGTCAAGCTCGGTATCGCTATCGGCGAGGACCACGCGAAACATGGTCGGAACCCGGATATAGCCCCTTTCGTCGCGCTTCTCATGCTGGAGTGAGTTGTCCTGGGTCATGCGTTCATTTTCTTGATTGACACGTTCTGAGGATGCATCCTGGTTCGTCCGTTTTTGCTGTTCGCCGAGAGTGGGTTCGTGCCAACCGTGGTCAGCTTTTGAATGATCATCTTGCATCCGTAGATTGTTCCTTGCGTCAGGGATGAGTCGTCGACACCTTGCTCAGGTCGCCTTTTATAAGAAATAGTCAGTAGGCATCTACTGGATCGGATTACTGGGCGTCATTGCCTGCCCCCCATAGCTGATCGATAGCGATATGCATCGAAGCCCGATCCGGAAGCAGCGTGTCGCCGGTTGAGAGCACCAGGATGAGGAGAAGCGCGCCATAGAAGAGACCATGTAACGCATGGCCGATGCGTCGCTGTTTGCGCACCGCGACCGGATCGTCCGGTTCGCCCGCCGAGATGCCTTGGCGCGACCATTGCTGACGATTGAAGCGAAAGCTGACATAGGTCTTGAGGATCGCGCCCCACACCTGGTTGTAATAAATCAGCGGAATCCACAGCCAGCTGAACCGCCCGCGTTGCCACGCCAGAATCGACACGGCAATGCCACGGGTAAACATGATCCAAAGCACGTAAGTGAAGAAAAACGAGGGGCGTATGAAAAGTGTGACCAGAATGACCACCGTTGGGCCCACCAGGGTGGTCCACATGGAGATGCGCTGGTCGACCAGGCTCCACCAAGGGAACATCCCCATGGGGCGCGGGCCCAGGGCGATTGCGCGATTGCTGATGCGCAGCATGTTGCCAAACCAGCGCCGCATCAAATCGGTGGATGATGCAAAGAAGCGATGCCGGTTGGGCAGCTCCTCGAATCCCGTGACAAAAACATCGGGAACGTAGACCATGGACCAGCCGTTTTTCAGCAGCCAATACCAGGAGGATTTATCGTCACCTGACAGGAACTTGAAACTACCAAATCGCCAGTGATCGACATGGTCGTTCTCGATCAGTTCGATGAAGTCCGGCTGAATGGCGAGGTCGGTGCGAAAAACGCTGTAGCGGCCTGTGAGGACCAGTAGGCGCCGGGAGATCGACATCGAACTCATCATTAGATGGCGCTGTGCATAGCGCAGGTCGTACCACTCCCGAGTGACGTCATCGCCCGTTACCTGGGCACGGTTGTTGGTCGTCAGCGCCCCCAGATCGTCCTGGGCAAGAAAGAAGGAAACCGTGCGTGACAAGGTGTCGGGCTCGATGAGGATATCGCCGTCCATCGAAATCAACAGCGACCCCGGCGTGGGCATGCTCCTGGAGATCGCCCGCAGCACCTCGGCCATGGCCGAACGCTTGCCGTCTCCTTTCTGAAACATGTAGCGCACGTTAACGTTCTGTGGCCAGTCATTGTCTTCCAGAACGTGCGTGATGATATCCACGTCGGTACGATCCGAAACAGACGCGAAAATCGTCGTCGGCACCCCGTATTGATGGGCTTCCCGTATCAAGGCATCGTAGACCTGAAAGTTGACACGCTCATCGATACGATAAGAGGTGCAAAGCACGTACAGCTCAGAGGGCTTGTCGTGGCGTCCGGCTTCGTCCGCTTCGGCACGCAAGCTCGGAAAGACGACCCGGTTGTACAAAAGCGAGCGAACAGCCTGTACCGCCCACCAGGAGTAGCGCCAGATGGCAATCGCGCCGATGATGAAAAAGAAGCTTTCCGACTCGGGCGAGAGGACATCGGCCGGCAATTGACTAATGGCGAAGACGAGCAGGGCCAAACCGAACAGGAAGGTGGTTAGTTCCGTTATACGGCTGGCCGAGGAATGCTTGTGGCGATTAGCGAACATTGAAGGCCTCAAGCTTGGACGGCGCGTACGGAGTCACCCCGGCCAATGGCGTAGTAGGCAAGCCCTGCCGCTTTGACGGTATCGGGATTGAAAAGATTGCGCCCATCGATGACGACGGGTTCGAGTAACGTGTTGCGCAGTCGCGAGAAGTCGACGGTGCGAAAGGCTCTCCACTCGGTGCAGATGACCAGCGCATGAGCGCCTTCCAATGTATCGTCGCGTTGCTCGGCAAGAATCAGATCATCGCGCTCACCGTAGAGGCGACGGCACTCGTTGCTGGCCTCCGGGTCAAACGCCTGTACGCGCGCGCCAGCGTCCCACAAGGCTTCTATCAAGGTCCTGCTGGGGGCCTCTCGCATATCATCGGTGTTAGGTTTGAAGGCAAGCCCCCACAAGGCGATGGTTTTGCCCGCCAGTTGACCATCCAGGGCCTGAGAGAGTTTGTCGAACAGCGTGCTCTTCTGGCGCGTATTGACCTGTTCCACTGCCTTGATGACATGAGCGGGCTGGCCGATGTCGTCGGCGGTATTGGCAAGTGCCCTGACATCTTTGGGGAAGCAGGAACCACCGTAGCCACAGCCGGGGTAGATGAAGCTGTAACCAATGCGCGGGTCGGACCCGATCCCATTGCGAACCTCTTCGATCTCGGCGCCCAAGTGCTCGGCGAGGTTGGCGACTTCATTGATGAAGCTTATCTTGGTCGCAAGCAAGGCATTGGCCGCGTATTTGGTCAATTCGGCGCTGCGCACACCCATGAACATCAGCTTGTCGCGCTGACGATTGTAAGGGCCGTAACACTCCCGCATGGCGTCCTTGACGCGCTCGGATTCGGTACCGACGATAATACGAGAACCGCGCGAGAAGTCTTCGATCGCTGCCCCTTCCTTGAGAAACTCCGGGTTTGAGCAAACGTCGAAATCCAGCGTGAGGCCTCGCTTTTCGAGCTCGGCAGCCACCGCATGCTCCACCTGAGTGGCGGTACCTACGGGCACGGTCGATTTGTCGACGATAACCGTGTAGTCATCCATGTGCTGGCCGATCGTCTGGGCGACCTTGAGTACGTACTGAAGATCGGCACTGCCATCTTCGTCGGAAGGGGTGCCCACCGCGATGAATTGTAGCGAGCCGAATTTGACCGCCTCTGCCGCATCCGTGGTGAAATTCAAGCGCCCAGCGGCTTGGTTCTCGTGAATCAGGCGCTCCAGGCCCGGTTCAAAAATCGTTACCTTGCCTGCTTGCAGACTGGATACGGTATCCGGGTTGACGTCGACGCAGATAACTTCATGACCGACATCGGCCAAGCAAGCGCCCGTTACGAGGCCCACATAACCACAACCGAAAATACTAATCTTCATGTTCCCTGCTACTCCTTGTTTGATGAATTGCTTTATTTTATATATCTAAAGTTACCGGTAAAAGTCAGCATGCTCATCTCAAAGGTTGAGCATGCTAGTCGTTCAGCTATCAATGAATTAATTTATTCTTATATTTATAGTTTCGATAAAAGATTGGCTACATGGTGGTATTGATTTTTAATATTTTCAAGGCTTGTCACGAACCGAGTTGGGAAAACGGTTAGGACGATTATTGGTTGGGCGAGTTATTTTGATGGTCTGGTGTCGATCGATACGAGTCGCATTTTAACGCCATTTCGAGTCGATTAATCGATAGGTGTGAGCGGGCTTTTTGGGGCTTAAAGCCCGTCGTGCTGGTCCTTTTGCGATATGACGGCTTCGTTGGCAAGTGTTAAATATATTGAGAGTTGTATGGCTGCCTTGATGCAGAAAAAATAGGCCATCGAGTTGTTCTGTTCTTTGCCGAATAAAATTATTTGCTTAATGTATGTTATTAAAAAAGAAAGTTCGTATATCAATCGTTCCTTAATAAATAAAAATCATTGGTTAACTTATGTTGTTGAAGGATGATGCGGTTATATCGTTTTAGATGTGAATTTTAAATTAAGCAGCCTATTTTTTAACTTGAGTTATTTACCGGTTTTTAAAATTAAGTCAACGCGATATTTTTAACTTCGGTTTTTCTTTTTTCTATCTTTATATTCTCGTTCGTTGAAGCGCGCGCGCCGCCACTTCTTTAAAGTGTCATTACGCATTTGATTAAGGATCGTCATGAGAACGCTTTCAGAGGGTTTTTTAGCCTTATGGTGCTGCTGGCGCTATTCTCCAAACTGCCGGGGGTAGGCCGGGTTGACATGGCGCGAAAGGTAAGTCTGAGCGAGTGACCCTAAACAGCGTCTCGATATATTTGCAGATACTTTATTAAAGGATTAGTATTTATAAATAATAGTTGAGGATGGTCATGCAAACAGCCCCTGAATTAGCGAACAACAAAGCCGCCGCCGCGGTCGGTTTGAAGGCCGCGGTCCGCATTCTGGATAAATGGCAGGCAAGCGGTGAGCAAGGCGAAGCGATTCTACGAGTTTCGCACTCGACCTACGCCCGGGCGCGGCGTGGGGAGCTTGCCGAAATCAAGCTCGACAGCGACCAGCTCACCCGCATCAGCTATCTGCTCAATATTCACGCGGCGCTGCGTACCCTGTTTGAAAACCCGGAGAACATCTACGGGTTTGTCTCCATGGCCAATCATAACCCTTACTTTAATGGCCGTACGCCGCTCGAGGTGATCGCAAGTGGCGACTTCGCCGCGCTTTACGAAACGTTCAAGCGCATCGATAGCCTGCGAGGCGCCCAGTGGTAGCGGTCGAGGTGCTGGCGCAGCGCGTGCCCAATCGGGTCGAAGGCTACCGGCTGATCAATAGCAAATTCCCGCCGATCGCACTTTTCGACGACGTGGCCGATGCGGATGAGTTCGAAGCGCTTTTCAAGCTTCAGGCGCTGACCAATCCCCGCATTCGCAACGAGTTGGGTGATTTAGCGCTGCTCCCCGCAGAGGAGATTCCCTTCGGGATTCGCGGGTGTTCCTACGCCGCCGGGGCATTTACCCACGTCAATCCGGATGGTTCGCGCTTTAGCGACGGGCATTTTGGCGTGCTTTATATCGCGGATACGTTAGCCACGGCGATCGCCGAGGTAAGCCACCATCAGCAGGCCTATTGGGAGAAAGTACCCGCGCTTCATTATGAACGCTTCGTGTTTCGAGGACTGCGCTGCACGTTCGATGAGAAAAATTGCCGCGATGGGCTCGCCCTTGAACAGGACCATCCGATTTATGACCCGAACAGCTACCGTGCTTCCCGCGTACTGGGTAGAGAACTTCGTCAGGCCCGGGAACCAGGGCTTCGCTACCGGTCGGTGCGAAATCCCGGAGCGACCTGCTGGGCGCTAATGACCCCACGACATGTGAAAGGTGTCGTGCAAACCACGCATATCGAGATGGTCTGGAACGGCCGACTGACACAGGTCAACCGGCTTTCGGCACTGGCGGGAAAAGAGCAGTAGGCTAGCGGCGGTGCTGCTCGGTAAAGCGCTGCATAATGGCGAGGGTTTCGTCGCTGACGTGGTGCTCCATACCTTCGGCATCGATGCGGGCGGTGCTGTCGGTCACGCCCAACGCGCGCAAAAAGTGCAATACGACATCGTGGCGGCCCCGGGAGGTCTGCGCCATTTTCTTGCCTTCTTCGGTCAAAAAGAGCGAGCGGTAGGGCTGGCTGGTGACAAGGCCCAGCTCGTTGAGACGGCGGATCATTTTTGAAACGGTCGCCTGGCTTACCGCCATGCGATTGGCGATATCCGCTGCCCGCGCTTCACCGCGATGATCGAGCAAGTCGCCAATGAGCTCTACGTAGTCTTCAATCAGCTCGGTTTCATGAGCATTGCGCACCGTTTCGTACTGCCGAGCGTGTTGTTCCACCGGCGGAAGCGCATCGTTGCTATGGCCGCCCCGTAGTGGACGTTGCGGCGTTTGGTCATCACTCATTGGCAAAACTTACTGGCAGTAGATGGAAACAGCGTCATAAAGCTAGCGTATCGCACCGGCGATTGTTAGCCAAGGCTATATTGTTTACCCGTGGCTTTTACCGGCCAATGCCTGCCCCGGCGCATACTAGCATACCCCTAAGGCCTCTAGCGCCGTTCACGGCAGGGCGATCATCCAGGGTTTAGCGCTTGCCTTCACCTGCTGTTAGGGAGTTGATCTGGCTCTGTACGCCCAACGCGTCTTCTACATCCAGTTGAAAGGCGATCCCGGTGCCCGGCGTTTCATCGAATTCGCCCACCCGGGCAATTGCTTCGAGTATTGCCCGGCTTGCGCTCTCCTCGCTTAGAAAAAGCAGCACATCGCGCTGAGCGGTAATCTCCATACCCAGAAAACCATGCACCGGGTGATGGCCTTCGCCGCGGGCGTTGTTGATCACGGTCGCCCCGGTCGCACCGGCCTCGCGGGCGGCGTTCAATACTCTATCGCTCAACTCGTCTTCTACTAACGCGACGATCAGTTTAAAGCGCATGGTAGTCTCCTTTGCGCGCTGCTGTTAACGGTTGGCCTAGCGGCTTTTAGCGCTTTTGCGTCGATAAAGCCACTGGCTGATCTGGGCGTAGCCCATAACGGTCATGATGGGAAACAGACACGCCAGGGCGATCATGCCAAAGCCGTCCGCCAGCGGGCTGCGCCCGGGAATGGCGCCGGCGATCCCCAGGCCAAGTGCCGTGATGATCGGCACGGTAATGGTCGAGGTGGTCACCCCGCCGGAGTCGAAGGCCAGCGGTATGATGGCGCGCGGCGAGCGCAGTGTTTGCACGATCACCAGACAATAAGCGCCCAGAATGAACCAGTGAAGCGGCAAGCCCATGACGATACGCCAAACCCCGAGCGTAATGCCCATGGCCATCCCCAGGGCGACGGCGATACGCAGCATCAAGGGGTTGAGCGTGCCGCCGGAAATCTCGCCCGCCTTGAGCGCCACGGCCATGAGCGCGGGTTCGGCAATGGTGGTGCTTGCACCGATAGCGAAGGCGAACAGGTAGACCCAGTAATAGTCGGACCAGTGGCGCGTAGCACCTGGCGAAAGCGCGGGAAGAAAGTCCGGGTCGGTCAGTTGGATGGCCATGAGCTCGCCCAGTGGAAACAGCGCGCTTTCCAAGCCGACCAAAAATAGCGCAAGCCCCAGCCATACCATGATGAAGCCCACGGCGACCTGGGCCGGGCGCTTGATGGGTTTGCGGATCACGCCAAACTGGAAGCCAAAAATGATCAAAATGATCGGCGCAATATCGATCGACGTACTCCAGAGACTTTGCAGTATCGTCATAGCACGCCTCCTGCCGATATTCCCAGGCTTAGAATGCCGAATACCAGCACGAAGATGATGGGCATGATGGAGGCCAGCGCGATCAGTCCAAAGCCATCGAGCATGGGGTTACGCCCCTTGATGCTGGAAGCAAGCCCTACGCCCAGTGCGGTGACCAGCGGAACGGTAATGGTCGAGGTGGTCACCCCGCCGGAGTCGTAGGCAATCCCGATCAGCGCCTCCGGGGCGATCAGTGTGAGCAGCAGTACCAGCACGTAGCCGGTAATGATCAGCGGCGGCAAGCGCCAGCCCTTGATGATGCGCACCACGCCAAGAATCACCGCCACGCCGACCGACACCGCCACCACCAGGCGAAGCGTCAACGCAAAGCTTGCCTGGGCGCCGGGGTCGATCATGGCGCTTTCGGAAAGTACCAGCGCCGCTCGGGCGGCCACGGCGATAAGCGCCGGCTCGGCCACGGTAGAGCCAAACCCTAGGGCAAAGGCAAAAACGATCAGCCAGTTGATCGAGCCCTTTTTCACGAAGGCATGGGCCAGGCTTTCGCCGAGGGGGAAAAGCCCCAATGAAAGCCCCTTGATAAAAAGCGTCAGGCCAATCAGTACGCAGGCAACGCCCACCGCAAGGTCCGCCAGGGCAATGGTGTCCGGCAGCGGCTGGCGAATGACGACGAGCTGGAAAAAGCCCATCACGAGCACGATCGGGGCAAGATCGCGCAGACTGCTTTTGAGCTGGTGTAAAAGTGATAGAACGAAAAGCATGAAGTCACACTGGGTAGGGCGCGTTGGGCCATATTACCGTGGGCGCGGGTTGCGGGTTTGATATGAAGCAAGCTTTTCGAATCAAGCGTTCTAAAAGCTCCCCAATAACGTGCCCAGGGTGATGACACTGGCCAGTGCCGCGACGGGCAGCACGATAGTGACCATGGCCACGTTGGCGTAGGACTGGCGGTGGGTGAGCCCACAGATGGCCAAAAGCGTAATGACCGCGCCGGAGTGGGGCAGAGTATCCATGCCGCCGGCGGCAAGCGTTGCCACCCGGTGCATCAGTTCCGGGTCGATACCCGCCTGCTGCGCCATGGCCAAATACTCGTCGCCCAGGGTTTCCAGCGCAATCGAGAGCCCGCCGGAGGAGGAGCCGGTGATACCCGCCAGCACGCTCATGGCAAGCGCCTCGGAAATCAGCGGATTGTTGGGCGAGACGTTCAAGACCGCGTCGCGAATGATGGCAAAGCCAGCAAGACTTGCGATCACCGCGCCGTAGCCTACTTCGGACGCCGTGTTGAAAATAGGCAACAGTGAGCCAAATACCCCTTTGTTGACGGTCGCTTTCAGATTGGCCCAGTGGCGCCAGCGCGTCACCATCAGCCAAGCGGAGGCGCTCAATAGGGCAATCAGGATGGCCCAGAGGCCCGCCTGGTTATCCGCGGTGACGTTTTCGAAGGCGGCGTCGATAAAACTCAAATCCAGCGCGGGAAACACACCGTAGGTAAATAAAGCGTTCAGCCCGATCACCATCACTAGCGGAATCAGGGCAAGCGGCAGTGCCATGGTGGCGAGAGTGGCTTCATCAGCGCTCTCTTCGGTCTCTTTATCGGTATGTACGCCGTAGCCTTCGCCAGCTGCTTTGGCCTTGTGCACGCGCGACTGAATATAGGCAATCCCCAGCCCCAGCATGATCAGCCCGCCGATCACCCCAAGGCCTGGGGCTGCGAAGCTGTTGGTGCCAAAGTAAGGAATGGGGATGGCGTTCTGGATGGCGGGTGTGCCGGGCAGGGCGGTCATGGTAAAGGTGAACGAGCCAAGTGCGATGGAAGCGGGAATGAGCCGCTTGGGCACGTTGGCCTCGCGGAAAAGCTCGCGGCTGATCGGGTAGATCGCAAACGCGACCACGAACAGCGATACACCGCCGTAGGTCAGTACCGCGCAGGCCATGACCACGGTCAGTACCACGTGTTGGGTACCCAAACGCTTGACGATACCGTTCGAGATCGAGTGGGCTGCGCCGGAATCTGCCATTAGCTGGCCAAAAAGCGCCCCGAGTAAAAAAAGCGGGAAGAACTGGGTGACGTAACCGCCCAGCGCCTGCATGAAGGTGTCGGTGTAAACCGGCAGCAAAAAGGCGCCATCGCCGGAAAGTAGCACGGCAAGTGATGCCATGAGCGGCGCCAACAGCAGTACCGAGATACCTCGATAGGCCAGTAGCATCAACAGTACAAGAGAAACGATAATCGCCAGCATACTCATGGGGGCGTCTTGGCCTTTGTTGTTAATAGAGTGGACAAGCGAAAAAGAGTAGGCCCGATGTTGCAAAGCAGCAATGCCTTAGTGACTAAAGTTGTAGCGAGTAACGCCGGGACCGGGCGCTGAATTTAGCCTGCTAAAAGCCGTGGGCATCTGCTAATATTCGTCACCTTTAGCGCTAATACCAACGTCCACAAAACCCTTCAAGGCTTTAGGTAACTCGATGAATGCAGTGATTATTGCAGTGCTCGTCATGGTGGCGCTGTCGCTTTTACGTGTCTCGGTGGTCTTCGCCCTGGTGGCGGGCGCCATTGTGGGTGGTCTGGTGGGTGGGCTCTCCCTGGAGGATACCCTGGCTGCGTTCAACGACGGCGTGGGCGGTGGCGCCCAGGTGGCGCTGGCCTACGCCACACTGGGCGCGTTCGCCGTGGCGATTTCCCGCTCCGGGCTTCCCGATATGCTCGCCGAGCGCTTGATTCGACTCTTGGGCAAGGAATCCACCGCGGCGCACCATACCCGGGTCAAGTTTATTTTATTGGGCGCTATCCTGATGGTGGCGATCTTTTCGCAAAACGCCATTCCCGTTCATATCGCCTTCATCCCCATTTTGATTCCGCCGCTACTGGCGCTAATGAACCGCCTTCAGCTCGACCGCCGTGCAATCGCCTGCGCGCTCACCTTTGGCCTGACCGCACCCTATATGTTGTTACCGGTGGGGTTCGGGGCGATTTTTCTCAACGATATTCTGCTCGCCAATTTGAACAGCGCCGGCGAAGCGCTGGGGTTGGAGATCACGCGGGCCATGGTCCCCATGGCGATGGCCATTCCCGTGGGCGGCATGGCGGTGGGCCTTTTGGTGGCCCTGTTTTTCAGCTACCGGGGCCAGCGCCGCTACGCCGATAAAGAGGTCGCGGCCAATAGCTCGCAGGTAAGCGCTACACCAGCCAAACCCCATGCGAAGGGGCTTATCATGTCCGGTGTTGCCATCGTCGCCGCACTAGGCTTGCAGCTTTATACCGGCTCGATGATTCTGGGCGGTTTGGTGGGCATCGGCCTTCTCTCGATGGGCGGCATCTTCAAGTGGCGCGAAGCGGACGACTTGTTCACCAGCGGCATGCGCATGATGGCGCTGATCGGCTTTATCATGATTTCCGCAGCGGGCTTTGCCGAGGTAATGAAGGCGACCGGCGATATCGATGCGCTGGTCAGTGGCGCCTTCGAGCTCTTCGGCGATAACCGGGGCCTGGCGGCGCTGACCATGCTGCTGGTGGGGCTTTTCATCACCCTGGGGATTGGTTCGTCGTTTTCGACCATTCCGATCATTGCTGCGATCTTCGTGCCCCTGGCCGTGCAGTTTGGCTTTTCGCCCATGGCTACGGTGGTACTGGTCGGCACCGCCGCCGCCCTGGGCGATGCGGGCTCCCCCGCGTCGGATTCGACCCTTGGCCCAACCTCCGGGCTCAACGTCGACGGCCAGCACGACCACATCTGGGACAGCGTGGTGCCCACCTTCCTCCACTACAACCTGCCGCTGATCGCCTTTGGCTGGCTCGGTGCGATGTGGTTCTAGGTATCGCTTGCTACGTAAAAAGGCAGCCTCGGCTGCCTTTTTTATGACGCTTTAGTGCGTTATTCGTTATTCGTTATTCGGAAGGTGGGATTCGAACGCGCTTAGCAACCCGCGTAGTAGCGAAAGCTCCTTGCGGCTCGGCTCGGCGCGGGTGAAGAGCGTTTGCAGCTGCTCTTCGGTGCGGGCGTGGGGCTGGGTCAAAAAACCGCTTTGGCGCATCAAGCGGCCCAGATGGTCCTGGAAGTAATCGAGCTGCTCGCGGGTAGGGGGCGTGGCCTCGAGCGGGCGCTGATAGGAAAACTCGCTTCCGGCTCGTTTGCGCCAGGCCCGGTGAACCTCATAGGCGAGTATCTGCACGGCCTGGGAGATATTCAGGATACCGTACTCCGGGTTGGCTGGAATGCTCACCTGATGGGTGCATTCGCGAATTTCGTCGTTGGTCAGTCCCGAGCGCTCGCGCCCGAATACCAGCGCCACCGGCGCCTGCTGGGCATTTTGCACCGCGCTCTGGGCCATCTCATCGGGTTCGTCGAAGTGGGGCAGTGGCAGGCTTCTCAGCCGGGCGCTGGCGCCGATCACCTGTACGCAGTCGCTGACGGCTTCGTTGAGGCCATTCACGACCCGGGCGTTTTCCAGCACATCCGTGGCGCCGGCGGCCAAACGGGTTGCTTCTTCGCTTGGAAACTCCCGCGGATTGACCAGCACCAGGTCCACAAGACCCATGGTCTTCATGGCCCGCGCCGCGGCACCGATATTACCGGGATGAAAGGTTTGAACGAGCACGATACGAATTCGAGAAAGCACGGTAAGAACGACCCAAGTAAAGCCTGAATAAAGCGCGCATGGTAGCACGCTTTGGCTTCCAAAAAGCCGTCTTGCGGCCCCAAACGGCAAGAACCCCGCACAGGGCGGGGTTCTTGTAGACGTCAAACGTCAAAGCGGTGGGGCAAGGGCTGTCGGGTAGCAGCAGCGCATTACTACGCCGCCGCCCCCTAAGAACCGTACGTGCGAGTTTCCCCGCATACGGCTCAAGCCTTTATAAGTCTGACTGTTAAGATAGACCGGCGATCTTGAATCATTCTCCCCAAGAAATTTTCATAGTCCAGCCCAGAGTCCCGGATTCCAGTAGGGTTGAATAGCCATCAGCTTTTAGAACCCTTTCGGCTTCTTCTAGTACTGATTTTTCAACACTCTTCTCATCGAAGATTGCTACGGCTTTAGTCTCCCGACTGCTTCGGCTTCTAGCGTTGATATTGGTATAGATATCATCTAAAACCTTTTCCAACTTCATCGTGGTTACCGATGAACTGGCCTCTCTCGCCTGCTTAGCAGTTAGCCTATTTTCATTGTCCATATTTTCACTCCATAGTTTGTGATAACTACATTGGGGCAGCATCTCCAATCAATATATATAGCAAATATTTTGGATTATGCCTATATGTAGTGTTTAGGACCATTTGAAAATTGTTTTGTGTGCCACTGGCGATGGCAATTGGGATGCAACAACACCAAATTACTCAGCTCGTCACAACCGCCTTTATGCCGCTCCACCACATGGTGAACATTCCACCCGGTTTCCCAGGTGATAACGCTACGGCACATAGGACAGCGTTTATCTTGCCGAACCCAGAGCGTTTGCAGTTTCTTACGACCCTTGGTTGACGCTTTCCAGGAACGCTCCAGCCTGTCCTCGAAATACTGCTCGTCTCTAGGGTCATAAGGGTTCGCTTCCGCCCTGATCTTGGTGTGTCGCACAATCGAGATGTCCTTACTGCTCAACAACCGTACTGGCTTGCCGGGCAGTAAGGCACTCTGGAAAACCCAGTTCTCGCTTTTAACTGAGTGAAAATACTTGTTTTTCACCCAACGTTTTTGGCGATTACCGTGACGCCTACAACTCCAGCGCCATAAGAGCTTCCAGACACGGTAGTCAACATAGCCAAACGTCTCTTTAGCCACCACGTGACGGTGATAGTTCGCCCATCCCAGTAGTACTGGATTAAGCTCCTTTATCAACACGTCTTGTCGTGACGTTCGATTAAGTTTGACGATATCTTTGATTTTCCTTAGGTGTCTTTGCAGGTTCTTACGGCTAGGCTTAATCAAAAGCTTACCGTTGTACTTCCGCAAATTTTGCCCGAGGAAATCAAAGCCTGTTGTAATGTGCGTGACCACAGTCTTGCTGGTCGACAATGTTAGCCCACGCTCTGCCATGAAGGCAGTAACGACAGGTAGAACATCATTTTCTAACAGCTCCTTGGAGATGCCAGTAATGATGAAATCATCGGCGTAGCGCACATAATTAACCTTGGTCTTATAGCTGGCTTTGGTGTTTTTCTTCCCAAAGTGGGATTCAATCACCTTTTCCAGACCATCAAGCGCCAGATTGGCTAATACCGGAGAGATGATCCCGCCCTGGGGCGTTCCTGCCTCTGTCGGATACAATTGCTGTGACTCCATGAATCCCGCTTTCAGCCACTTCTTGAGTATTTGCTTGTCCATCGGGACGTTAGCAAGTAGCCAATCGTGACTGATATTGTCAAAGCACCCCTTAATATCACCCTCCAGCACCCATTCAGCAGAATGCTTACGACTCAAATTGACAAAGCACTGCTCTATCGCATCGGCCGTTGAGCGCCAAGGGCGAAATCCATAGCTGTTACGATCCGCTACCGTTTCCGAAACTGGTTCGAGCGCCAGCAAAAATAGTGCTTGCATGGCTCGATCCCGCATCGTAGGTATCCCTAGTGGGCGGCGTGAGCCATCCGGTTTGGGAATATAGATTCGACGTAATGGAGCAGGGCGGTAAGCCTTACTACCTAGTCTTTCTAATGCCGACCATTTGGATTGAGGAGTACTCCACAATTCGCCATCGACTCCGGGTGATTTCTTACCCCGGTTTTCCGTGACACGCTTAACGGCAAGTGCTTTAGCCGCAAACGAGTGGGTGAGTAGTCTTTGCAAAGCTTTAACCTTGCGCCAACGTTGTTCCCGAGTCGCCTTCGCGATCCGCACCTGTAGCCCTCTCACCTGCCTGTTAACGGCAAACCAGTTGATGGAATGCCAGCTCTCAGGCGGATGGGAGAACGCAGGTACTCTATCGACGTAAGTACTCATCTTGCTGTCCTCCTAAATGCCGTTACGACACTCCTCGGAGAACAAATACATTACTACCCTTACGGGAGTGTATTTGCTCCCGCAAGGGTTGGACAAGAACTCTAGACCACCGAGTCTATACCATTCGTAAAGTCAGCATGGTAGAGCGCTTTGCAGCGCTATCACACGATTAAAGACCAGTTGGACGTGGGCACCGTTTCCGGTAGAGGAACATTTAACCTCTTATTCGCCCCATTACAGGGCGACATTCGCTTTTTCCAACCTCCTAATCCCGCACTACTATCAGCTCGCCTTACGGCTTGCCTGCCATTCTGGCAGTAATACGGGGTTTCCGAGTTCCATATCCTGAACACGAATCACTTAGACCCTGCCTATACACCGAAGACCTGTTGGTAACGTATCCCCAGATGTAAGAGGGATAGCCGGTCTTTCACCTTTTGGTCAAAGCGTGTCAGTAGCTTACGCTTCTTGCGGCTGACGGTGCTTTTAGCAGTTCACTTACGTTGGTCATATGATCCAGCCTAGCCTCTCATTCGCCTGCTACTAGCGAAATCTTCCATGCGCCTCGCGGCGTCATAGAACCTCGAAAGGGAGTACATTGTCAGGACGCTTGGCACCCCACCGTTACCGGTGACGCACTGCCCCTAGACTACTGCTGGTTACACAGCAGGTTCCTCTTGTTCCGGCCCAGCTACATACTGGTTGAGAACATGGAACCATTCAGAATACAGCTTCGCACCGGATAGGTAGCTAAGCCTATTAATAGACACGAATATCCCCGCTACGTCACATCCTCAATAATAAAGATGTTTCAGCGTGTACGAATATCGCCGAGGCGAGAGGTACGAGCAGACTCATACCGGAAAAGGGTATTTACCCTGAGGTAATACCCGATATCCGGACTGAATCAGCCCGAATATCGGGTTTATTAAAAATGCTTCTTGGGCGGTTGTGGTCACTAACCAAATGTTAGTGACCACTTCTAGTGTAGACCGCTAGGCAAGCTACCTATACGACTCTCGTCGCACTACATCATGCCGCCCATGCCACCCATTCCGCCCATGCCACCCATATCCGGGGCAGCTTCTTTCTCGTCCGGGTCGTCGGCGATCATGCACTCGGTGGTGATCATCAGGCCCGCCACGGAACCGGCAGACTGCAGCGCGGTACGCGTGACTTTCGCCGGGTCGAGTACGCCCATTTCAAAGAGGTCGCCGTACTCGCTGGTTTGCGCGTTATAGCCGAAGTTGCCTTCGCCGTCTTTAACACGGTTGATCACGACCGCCGG
This sequence comes from Vreelandella mediterranea, assembly GCF_970647075.1. Taxonomy (NCBI): domain Bacteria; kingdom Pseudomonadati; phylum Pseudomonadota; class Gammaproteobacteria; order Oceanospirillales; family Halomonadaceae; genus Vreelandella; species Vreelandella mediterranea. Next base: position 1,726,212 of record NZ_OZ310198.1, read on the forward strand.
CTCTTCACCTGCGTTGGTGATGATTTGGCGCAGCGGCGACTGCATGGCACGCAGCGCCATGTTGATGCCGTGGTTCTGGTCTTCGTTGTCGCCGGTCAGGCCCTGTACCTTGGCCATGACGCGAACCAGGGCGGTACCGCCGCCAGGTACGACGCCTTCTTCGACCGCAGCGCGAGTAGAGTGCAACGCGTCTTCGACACGTGCTTTCTTCTCTTTCATTTCGACTTCGGTCGCCGCACCCACACGGATGACGGCAACACCGCCAGCAAGCTTCGCGACACGCTCCTGAAGCTTCTCTTTGTCGTAGTCGGAAGAGGTCTCTTCGATCTGGGCACGAATCTGGCTAACGCGCGCTTCGATGTCGTTTTCAAGGCCGGCACCATCGATGATGGTGGTGTTCTCTTTGGACATGGTCATGCGCTTGGCGGTACCCAGATGATCCAGGTTCGCTTGCTCGAGCGTCAGGCCCACTTCTTCAGAGATCACGGTGCCGTTGGTCAGGATCGCGATGTCCTGCAGCATGGACTTGCGACGGTCGCCAAAGCCAGGCGCCTTGGTCGCGGCGACTTTAACGATACCGCGCATGTTGTTGACGACCAGAGTCGCTAGCGCTTCGCCTTCGATATCTTCAGCGATGATGGCCAGCGGCTTGCCTTGCTTGGCAACGGCTTCGAGTACCGGCAGCAGTTCGCGGATGTTGGAAACTTTCTTATCGACGAGCAGGATGTAGGGGTCCTCGAGCTCGACGGACATGGTTTCCTGGTTGGTAACGAAGTAGGGCGAGAGGTAGCCACGGTCGAACTGCATACCTTCGACCACTTCCAGCTCGTCTTCGAAACCACGGCCTTCATCGACGGTGATAACGCCTTCTTTACCGACTTTTTCCATCGCTTCAGCGATGATTTCGCCGATGCGCTTGTCGCCGTTGGCAGAGATCGTACCGACCTGAGCGATGGACTTGGTGTCGGTGCAGGGTACGGCCATCGCCTGGATTTCTTTGACGGCGGCGTTGACGGCCTGGTCGATACCGCGCTTGAGATCCATCGGGTTCATGCCGGCGGTCACACCTTTCAGGCCTTCGGCAACGATCGCCTGGGCCAGAACGGTAGCGGTGGTGGTACCGTCGCCGGCGGCATCAGAGGTCTTGGAAGCGACTTCCTTGACCATTTGCGCGCCCATGTTTTCGAACTTGTCTTTCAGTTCGATTTCCTTGGCAACGGACACACCATCTTTGGTGACGGTCGGTGCGCCGAAGGACTTGTCGAGTACCACGTTACGGCCTTTCGGGCCCAGCGTAACTTTTACCGCGTTGGCCAGCGTGTCAACGCCACGTGCCATACGTTTGCGGGCATCATCGGAAAACTTGACTTGCTTAGCTGCCATGTTCGTTACTTCCTAAATTGAAAGTGAAAAGATGAAAGTAAATAGTCGAAAAAGTCGAATTAGCCTTCGACGACCGCCAGGATGTCGGCTTCGCTCATGATCAGCACTTCTTCACCGTCGATCTTTTGCTTCTCGACGCCGAAGCCGTCCTTGAAAATCACGTTATCGCCTACTTTTACGTCCAGGGCGCGCACTTCACCGTTTTCCAGGATGCGACCATTACCGACGGCCAGGATTTCACCACGGGTCGGTTTTTCCTGGGCGTTGCCCGGTAGCACGATGCCGCCAGCGGTTTTCTGTTCTTCTTCCACGCGACGAATTACGACGCGATCGTGCAAGGGACGGATATTCATGCTTTCGTTCTCCTGAGTATCGTCAAAGCCCAACGGGCCGTTTTAAATGAATTCTCGCGGTCTTACCCCGAGAAGTGAAGGCCTGCTGCCTTCCTGTCGAAGGCAAAAGCCACTGCTTTTCCCGAAGTCTGTGCTGATTCAAAAAGTGGGGGCTTACGCCTGCCTTTCAAGGGCCTGGAGCCAAAAAATTATCCTAAAGACCACGACTTAAGTCGTGATCGCGGGGGCGGGTCTCACTACCGGCGACCTTCGTCTTCACGGCTAATGAACTCGCCCTCGATGGTGGTGGAGTCGCGTTGACCGCCGCGCTCATCGTTCCAGCCGGTATGAGGCGGCTCTTGTGGGCGCGGGCCCGGCTGTTGGAGCGTGGTTTTCAAGCCAAACCAGGTCAGCGCCTTTGCCATCAGCCGCCTCGCGTTGGGCAGCAAACAAGCAAGTCCGAGCGCATCGGATAAAAAGCCGGGAGCCATGAGCAGGGCGCCGCCGAAAATCAGCGCCGCCCCGGTGAAGATTTCGGAAGAGGGAATTTCACCCGACTGCATGCGCGCGCGTGCGCGGGCCAGTGTCGAGATACCTTCGCGGCGAATGAGGTGCAGGCCGACAAAGCCGGTGAGCACCACTAAAGCAAGTGTGGTGAGCAGGCCGATGTGGCTGCCTACCGAGAAAAGCACGACAAAATCGAGTAGGGTGAAGATCGATATGAAAAGTAATACGGGCATGGCTGCCTCCAGCACTAACGTTAGTACCCTCTATGGTGCCAAAAATTACAATTACAAGCAGCCTCGCGCGCAGCACGGGCAAAAGCCGCGCGCTCAATCATTAATTTGCACTTGGGAACGAGCAATGAATGTAGATCATAAAGTCATCGCGATTACCGGCGGCGCCCGCGGGTTGGGGTTTGCCGCCGCCGAACACCTGGGCGCTCGCGGTGCTCGGCTTGCATTACTGGATACCCAACCCCAGGCGTTGAACGAGGCCGTTGAACGCCTGGCCGAGCGCGATATTCAAGCTAACGCGTTTGAGGTGAACGTCGCAGACGAACGCTCGGTCGAGGAGGGGTTTGCGGCGATCAAGCGTGCGCTCGGCCCGGTCAGCGGGTGTATCAATAATGCGGGTATTACCGACGACGCGATGCTCGTTAAGGTCAAGGAGGGCAAGGTCGAAAAGCGTATGTCGTTTGACGCCTGGCGGCGGGTACTCGATGTGAACCTGACCGGGGCGTTTCTTTGCGGTCGTGAAGCCGCCACCCAAATGATCGAGGCGGGCCACGCTGGGGTCATCGTCAATATCTCGAGTATTTCCAAAGCGGGCAACATGGGCCAGAGCAACTACGCTGCCGCCAAGGCGGGAATTCACGCGTTGACCGTCACTTGGGGTAAAGAGCTTGCCCGTCATGGTATTCGTACCGGAACCGTCGCGCCGGGCTTCGTTTCGACGGAAATGACCGCGGCGATGCGCCCGGATATGCGCGAGCGGATCGCGGAAAGTGTGCCGCTGAAAGCGCTGGGCGAGCCTTCGCATATCGCCCAGAGCGTGGCGTTCATTTTTGAGAACGACTACTTCACCGCGCGTATCATCGAGTGCGACGGTGGTTTGCGCCTTTAACCCGCGCGTGTCGGTTTAAAAGTAGTCGCGGCTGATCTCGCGCTGAAAGTACATTTCCAGGCGCATCGTCATCGCCCAGCGCGGGTCGTAGCTGACATCGCGCTGAAAATGCAGCTCCGGAATCACATCCGCAAACAGAATGCCCTTGTGCAGGTCGCGGCGGTAACGGGTTTGCAGGTAGTAATCGGTCATGCGCGGGGTCGAAACGCTCTCGCCTATGGCAATCGCCGAGTAACGCAGCGCACTGCGGTCGTTGATGCGGTGATTGAGCTCGGCCACTTCGCTGTACTCGAGAGTGTCTTCTTCTTCGCGCCACTGCACGGTGCTGATAAAGCGAAGGTGGCGGCGCTCGCTCAGCGCCCGGCCGATGTCCCAGCGGGTGCGGGCGTTGTACCCGGAATTGTTGAACCAGGAGAGCCGGTTGAAGGACTCGAGCTGCCAAGGGCCATCGCCTATATCCCACAAGCGTTCGCTGGTGAAGCGCACGTAAGGGTCGATGGGCAGGCGCAGCCGGACACCGGCGCCAAACCGGTTGCTCCAGTTTTCACGTTTGTCGCGGCTTTCGAGCCAGTCAAGACCGAGTATCGAGTTGCTGCGGTCGCGCTGGTCGTTATAAAGCCGCCCCGAGCCCTCTTCAGCAAGTGTTCCCTGGCTCTCGTCCGGGTCGCTCTCGATGACCAGGCGCAGGCGCTCTTCGGTAGTGGGTAGATCGATTCGGTAGCGGATGCTGGTATCGCCATCGACGCCTTCTCCCTCCATCCAGTCGATTTCCTGACCAAGGCGAAGGTAGGAGTCGTTTTCAGCGGAGGCGGTGTAGTGGTCGCCCCCAAAAAAAGCGTCCACGTTGCGTGAGGTATTGTCGACCCAGTTACCCACACTGGCGCGAAAGGGCTCTACCTGCTCCGTCGCCCAGTCAGACAAATCACTATCTTCCTCTTGTTGTGCATGGGCGGGTAGCGAAAAAGCGACGAACGAGCCCATACAAAGCGAGGCAATAACTAACTTCATGATAAAACGTCCCTGAATGGTGGTGCGGGCAGGCAGCCGCTCAATCAGCTGCCTTGCCGGTGTTATCTTGTTTTACAGTGTTACTTCGCCTTGTGAAGTTCGACCTCTTCGGCCCACTTGATCACCTTCTTACGCTGGAGGTAGCTGGTCATACGCTGAGTATCGATACTTTGGGGGATGAGCTGGCGGTTCGGCTCGGCGTTGACGTCCAGGTCGAAACAGCGTGAGGCGCCAAAAGGCTTGTCTTCCGGCCCGTAAATGGCGATCACGCGTATTTCCATTTTAAGGTTCGACTGCTCGATGGTTTGCTGATCGACATTCCAGTACTTTCGAACCTGCTCGATGATCGAGCCAAAGCTTTGAATATGAATATTGTTGCCGGAGGTAAGCGGCCCCTGGTGGGTACGGTAGTTATCTTCGCCTTCGTCATCGCTTTGCTGCTGGTATTCCACTACGTCGAGCTCATAGGAGTGGCTATCCGTATGCAGGACCGCAATGACATGCTGAAGATAAACCGATTCGGTGCTCATGTTGCTGACCAGGCAAAGCGCTTCGGTACCGATACCTTTACCGCGGTTGATGATGATGCGAGGGCGACGCTGGCGGGAGTAACTGTGAAAAAGCAGTTGGGCGTAAAAAAGCCAAACAAAAAGCGTTAAAGAACTGGTAAGCGCCGAAATTGCCTGCGCATTCTCATCGAGCCATTCCATGGCAGATCCCTTGAATGAAGTCATTTGTAGCGCGCTAATTTAGCCTGGCAGGCGCCAAAAGTCATTAGCCCAGGTAAGGCGTAATAAAAAGCCGCGCGGATTAGGGGCGACGAATTGTCAGCCACTAAAAGGTACTTTAGTTTGAAGTGCGAGCAACGGAATTTGAAGTACGAGCAACAAGGACTGGGCGCCGAAGAAGTGCGTTAAGCCGTCAATTGGCCAAGTCACGATCCGGTCACACGGGATGATTCAGGGAGTCTAGAAGGAATACTAAAAGGAGGGAAAAACTGAAAAAAATCAAATTGGTGCGGATGGGGAGACTCGAACTCCCACACCTTACGGCACTAGAACCTAAATCTAGCGTGTCTACCAATTCCACCACATCCGCAGAAGACGAGGCGTATAGTATCAATATTTAGCGCTAAGTCAATAAGGTGCCAGAAGAAATTATTACCGAACAGGTGGGATTGCCATGGGGTTAATGAAGTGGGGCAGGATAGCCAATGCGGCATTTAAAAAAGCGCTGCCGGGATACTGCGCTTTCTGTCTATCGCCAAAGGCCGGAGTAGAAGGGTGGTGTGACGAATGCTATTCGCTTCTTGCGCATAACAACTGCGGCTGCCCCCGGTGCAAGGAGCCACTGCCATCGTGTTATACCGGGGCTGAAATGGCGCTTTGCGGCCACTGTCTGGTCGAGCCGCCGGCGTTCGCCGCGACCACCGCCGAGTTTCTCTACCTGGAGAGCGTTAAAGAGCTCGTACGCGATTTTAAGTTCCACGCCTCGCCCCGGGCGGGCATGCTGTTGGTGGAGTTGATGCTAACGCGTCCACCGGCGGCGGTGGGTGATGCGCTCATCGGCGTGCCTATGCACCCGGCTAAAGCGCGCGAGCGCGGCTTCAACCAGGCACACTGGCTTGCCCAGCAGCTCGCCAAGCGTTTGGGGCGGCCCTTGCTCACCGGAGAGTGTATTAAAAACCTACCCTCGCAACGCACGCTCAACCGTAAGGAGCGCGCGGCCAATTTAAGAGGTGCCTTCAAGCTTCCTCAAAGGCTTCCATCCCACGTAACCGTTATCGATGATGTCGTTACAACGGGGGCCACCGGGCACGAGTTGGCGCGCAGGGCGTTAAGCGCCGGCGCGAGCCGGGTCGATCTCTGGGCGCCGGCGCGCACACCTCTGGGAAGTAACTGATAGAATGGGCGTTTTGCAGGAGCAGCGTATGGCCCACGCATTTAGCGCACTTTCCCCGGATGCGGTGATGTCCGCCGCCGAATCCGTTGGCATCTATCCGGTCGCCGAGCCCTTTGCGCTCAATAGCTACGAAAACCGCGTGCTGATGTTCCAGGACGATGACCAAAGACGCTGGGTGGTGAAGTTTTACCGCCCCGGGCGCTGGAGCGACGCTTCAATCGAAGAAGAGCACGGCTTTCTTGCCGAGTTAGAGGCCGCCCGCGTACCGGTCAGCGCCCCCTGGCGCGATGGTCAGGGCCGCTCGCTACACACCTACGTGCATGGCGACCAGCCATTTCGCTTTGCACTATTCCCCCAATGTGTGGGCCAGGCACCGGAGCTCGATAACCCCGAGCATCTTTTCGCGCTGGGGGAGCTATTGGGCCAGCTGCACGAGCAGGCTGTTAAGGGCAGCTTCGAGCACCGCCACACACTGCATTTCGAAAAAGACATAAAGGACGCCGAGGCGCGGGTGCTGGCAAGCGGCCGGTTAGGCGAGCAGCAGCAAAGAGCCTACTGCCAGGTAATCGATAAAACGCTTGCGGCCTTGGCGCGGCTTGGCGTCGCCAAAACACCCTTGATACGTACCCACGGCGACTGCCATCTGGGCAATATTCTGGGCCGCGACGAGCGTTTTCACCTGGTCGATTTCGACGATTGCCTGATGGCGCCCGCCATTCAAGATGTTTGGATGCTGCTGCCCACCGGTGAGCCCGATAGCTGGCAAGCTCAGCTGAGTGAAATCGTCGAAGGTTACGAGCAGATTAGACCCTTTCCCAGCGAGCAGCTTGGCGTGATCGAGCCGCTAAGAGCCTACCGTTTGATTCGCTACACAGCGTGGCTGGTGTCGCGCTGGGAGGATCCCGCTTTCCCCCGTGCGTTTCCCTGGGTGGCCGAAAGCGGCTATTGGGACCAGCACATTCGCCAACTGGAGCAGCAACTGCTTCAACTAAGCGAGCCGCGCTGGCTTGCATGAGAGCGGCTCGTTAAAGCGCGGGGCGTTGGCAGTGGCGTTTGAATGTCGGGATGTGGATGTTTAACCACGGTTTTTGGTCGGTTTTACCCTGCCAACCAAGCCCCGGGTAGGGTAAAATGCGCGCACTCCATCGCTTTTAACTTTTCGCTTTTAATGATTCAAACGTTCATGGGCCTGGCGGCTTATGGCGTAAAAGCGCCTGAAAGCAGTTTGCCATGGGGCGGCACGCATCCCCGCGCTATCGATGAACCCGCAGTGTGTTCTAAAGCCCGTGTCGCCCATCAGTTAGGTTGAATGAGGCTCGTCATGACCGATGACATTGCAAAGAACTATCGCGACATTATTACCGCCCTGGGCGAGGACCCGGACCGGGAAGGACTGCGGGATACGCCCACCCGCGCCGCCAAGGCGATGCAGTTTTTGAACGCGGGCTATAAAACCTCGCTCGATGAGATCGTCAACAACGCGGTGTTCGAGTCGCAAACCGATGAGATGGTGCTGGTCAAGGACATCGAACTCTACTCCATGTGCGAACACCATCTGCTGCCGTTTATCGGCAAGTGCCATATTGCCTACCTGCCCGATGGCAAGGTGCTGGGGCTTTCAAAGTTCGCGCGTATCGTCGATATGTACGCCCGGCGTATGCAGATCCAGGAGAACCTGACCCGCGAAATCGCTGAAACGGTGCAGGAAGTGACCGGCGCGAAAGGCGTGGGCGTCGTGATCGAGGCGCGCCATCTTTGCATGATGATGCGCGGGGTCGAGAAGCAGAACTCGAGTATGACCACCTCGGTGATGCTGGGTCGCTTTAGAAGTAGCCAGGCAACGCGCCAGGAGTTTTTGACGCTGGTGAACTAAGCGAGGAAATTTCACTACCTGAAAGCAAACATTTGGTCAAACGGGCAGATTCGTCTTAGCATGAAACGATTGAAATGAATCGAGCATGGAAATCACCGACGACCTTCGGGTCAGGAGACTGTCATGGAAGCGCTCAAGGAAACCGAACTGTACTGCCCGTTTGCCTATATAGACGGTAGCTGGGTCGCCGCCGACAGCGGCGAGCAGATCAATGTCATCAACCCCGCTACCGGCGAAAGCATGGGCGACATGCCGCGCCTTGGCCGCGCGGAGACCGAGCGGGCGATCGACGCCGCGGACCGCGCGCTGCCCGCCTGGCGTGCGCTGACCGCCCTGGAGCGCTCGGATTTGCTGTTCAAGTGGTATGACCTGATGATGGGTCATCAGCACGACCTGGCCGTGCTGATGACCCACGAGCAGGGCAAACCCGTCAAGGAAGCCGAAGGCGAAATCGCCTACGCGGCGAGTTTCATTCGCTGGTTCGCCGAAGAGGCGCGTCGGGTTTATGGCGAAACCATCCCGGCGGCGAAAGCCAGTCAGCGCATTGTGGTGACCAAACAACCCGTGGGCGTGGTCGGGGCGATCACCCCCTGGAACTTCCCGGCGGCCATGATTACCCGCAAGGCCGGGGCGGCGCTCGCCGCGGGCTGCACGATCGTCGTCAAGCCTGCCAGCCAAACGCCGTTTTCCGCCACCGCGCTTGCGCTTTTGGCCGAGCGTGCGGGCATCCCTCGCGGTGTGTTCAACGTGGTGCCGGGCAGCGCTTCCGAGATCGCTAAAGCGCTGACCGACTCGCCCAAGGTGCGCAAGATTACCTTCACCGGCTCTACCGAAGTGGGCCGCGAGTTGATGGCGCAAGCCGCGCAGCACGTGCAGAAAATTTCCCTGGAGCTGGGTGGCAACGCGCCCTTTATCGTCTTCGAAGACGCGGATCTCGACGCTGCCGTCGAAGGCGCGATGGCGGCCAAGTTTCGCAACGCCGGACAAACCTGTGTGTGCACCAACCGCTTTTTGGTGCAGTCCAGCGTGATCAACGCGTTTTGCGAAAAGCTGGCCGTGGCGATGAATAGCGAGCTGCACGTCGGTGACGGCACCGAGGCCAATGTTAACGTGGGCCCTTTGATCAACGAAGACGCGGTCAAAAAGGTCAGCGAGCACGTTCAGGACGCCGTGGATAACGGCGCTGAGCTGCTGTTGGGGGGCCAGCCGCACCCGCTGGGCGGCAACTTCTTCACGCCGACGCTGATCAACTTCGCCAACGACAAGATGAAGGTCGCCCACGAAGAGACGTTTGGCCCGCTGGCGGCGGTGTTCCCCTTCGATGACGAGGAGACCGCCATCGAGATGGCCAACGATACCCAGTACGGTCTGGCCTCCTACTTCTACTCGAAGGATCTGGCCCGGGTATGGCGTGTCTCCGAGGCGCTCGAGTACGGCATGGTGGGGATCAATACCGGGCTGATCTCTAACGCCGCCGCGCCCTTTGGCGGGGTGAAGGCCTCTGGCCTTGGCCGCGAGGGTGGCCATCAGGGCCTCGAGGAGTACCTGGAGACCAAGTACCTGTGTATGGAGCTTGGCAGCTAATCGATCGGTCGATAGTGGCCAGTCTAAAAAAGCCCGGGCAAATGCCCGGGCTTTTTAATGGAGGAGCCGCTCGGCTAATGGGCGGCGGCTCTTTCCCGTCGTACTTAGTGGCGGAAGTGGCGCATACCGGTAAAGACCATGGCGATATCCGCCTCGTCGGCGGCGTCGATCACTTCCTGGTCGCGCATGGAGCCGCCTGGCTGGATGACCGCGGTGATGCCCGCTTTTGCGGCGGCGTCGATGCCATCGCGGAAGGGGAAGAAGGCGTCCGAGGCCATGACCGAGCCTGGCACGGTGAGGCCTTCGTCCGAGGCCTTGATACCAGCGATTTTAGCCGAGTAGACGCGGCTCATTTGACCGGCACCCACGCCAATGGTTTGACCATCCTTGGCGTAGACGATCGCATTGGATTTGACGAACTTGGCAACCCGCCAGGCAAACAGGAGATCACTCAGTTCTTGCTCGGAGGGCGCGCGTTTGCTGACCACGGTGAGTTCGTCGCGGGTGACCGCGCCCTGGTCGAGCTCCTGCACCAACAGACCGCCGTTGACGCGCTTGTAATCCAGCGCGGCTTTTACGTTCCGGCCCTCTAATGCAGCGGTTTCCAGCAGGCGTACGTTCTTTTTCTCGGCCACGATGGCGGCGGCTTCGTCGCTGACGCCGGGGGCGATGATCACTTCAACGAACTGGCGCTCCACGATGGCGCGGGCGGTGTCGGCGTCAAGCGCTACGTTGAAGGCGATGATGCCGCCAAAGGCGCTGGTCGGGTCGGTGGCGAAGGCCTTGTCGTAGGCTTGCAGGGCCGTGGCGGCGGTGGCCACGCCGCAAGGATTGGCGTGCTTGACGATCACGCACGCCGTTTCATCGAAGGCCTTGACGGCTTCGAACGCCGCGTCGGTATCGGCCACGTTATTGTAAGAAAGCGGCTTGCCCTGGCGGATTTTGGCCGTAGCCACGCTTGGTTCACAAGCGTTCGGGTCGACATAGAACGCCGCCTGCTGGTGCGGATTTTCGCCGTAGCGCATGTCCTGCTTTTTGTTCAGTTGCAGGTTGAAGGTGCGCGCGAAAGTAGCGTCGCTTTCGCTGACCTGGCGACCGAGGTAGTTGGCGATCGCGCCGTCGTAGCCGGCCGTATGCTCGAAGGCCTTGACCGCCAGATCGAAACGGGTCGCTTCGCTTACGGCGCCATTCTGGGCGGCCATCTCACCCAGCACCCGGGCGTAGTCACTGGTGTTGACGACGATGGTGGTGTAGGCGTGGTTCTTCGCGCAAGCGCGCACCATGGTCGGGCCGCCGATATCGATGTTTTCGATAGCGTCTTCAAGGGTGCAGTCGTCCTTGGCCACGGTAGCCGCGAAGGGGTAGAGATTCACCACCACCATATCGATGGGGTCGATATCGTTTTCCGCCATGACCGCATCGTCCTGGCCCCGACGCGCCAGAATGCCGCCATGAATTTTGGGATGCAGCGTTTTTACGCGGCCATCCATGATTTCCGGAAAGCCGGTATGCTCGGATACTTCCTGCACCTCGATGGCGTTTTCCTTGAGTAGGCGAAACGTACCGCCCGTCGAGAGCAGGGCAACGCCTTGCTCGCTCAGCCCGCGGGCGAAGTCGACGATGCCGGTTTTGTCAGAAACGCTCAGGAGGGCGCGGCGAACAGGAGTGTGGGTACTATCTGCCATTGGATGCTCGTAAGAGTCAGGGATTAAAAACGACAACGCCCCATTTAAGGGGCGTCACTTTCGATTAGGCTGTACTGCTTCAACTTCTTGCGCAGTGTGCCTCGGTTGAGTCCCAGCACGTCGGCGGCTCGCGTCTGGTTGCCGTCGGTGTGGTCCATCACGCAGGCAAGAAGCGGTGCCTCTACTTCGGCCATCACCATGGCATAAAGATCTGTGGCCTGACTGCCATCGAGATGCTCGAAGTAACGGCGCATCGCGCTTTCCACGGCTTCTCTCAAAGGTTGGGGGCCCGCTTGCGGGTCTGGGCCCTGGGCACCGAGAGAAGTCACTTCGCTATTCATTATAAAACGTTCGTTCATGCAGCATGGCTTCCTTTTGCTAGCAGGTGCGCCGCGGCGTCAGGCGTCATCGCCTCGTTGATCCATTCAAACTGTGCCTGAGGGGTGCTGAGCGCATTGAATTGTTGTTTTAATGACTTGCGTTGGGCCTCGTCGAAGCGGGCGTCCTCGTCGAGATACCAGCCCAGATGTTTGCGCGCAATGCGCACGCCCATGGTGTCACCGTAGAAGGCATGCAGGGCGGCGATGTGCTCGTCGAGCACGACGCGACGCGTGGCCAATGAAGGTGGTGCAAGGCGTTCACCGTGGGCCAGGTAGTGATTGATCTGTTCGAATATCCAAGGGTTGCCTTGGGCGCCTCGACCCACCATGAGCGCATCCGCCCCGGTATAGTCGAGCACGAAAGCGGCCTTCTCGGGCGTGGTGATATCGCCGTTGGCGATCACTGGAATCGACAGATGAGAGGCGACTTCGGCGATGGTGTCGTACTCGGCACAACCAGTATAGCGCTGTTCCCGGTGTCTTCCATGTATCGCCAATGCTTTGATCCCGGCGGACTCGGCAAGCCTTGCGATGTTCAGCGCGTTGTTGGAGTCCTGACACCAGCCGGTACGGATTTTAAGCGTCACGGGGATATCCACCGCGCGCACCACCGCGTTTAGTATCTCGGCCACCAGCGCTTCGTCGCGCATCAATGCCGAGCCCGCCGCTTTATTGCACACCTTCTTGGCCGGACAGCCCATATTGATATCGATCACCTGGGCGCCAAGCTCGGCGTTGAGCCGGGCGGCGTTGGCGAGCATCGCGGCGTCACCGCCGGCGATTTGCACCACCCTGGGCGATGGCTCGCCGGTATGGTCCATGCGCAGCTGAGATTTGCGGGTGCGCCAAAGCGAAGGGTCGGAGGTCACCATTTCACCCACTACCCAGCCTGCGCCAAGGCGGCGGCAAAGCCTGCGAAACGGCCGGTCGGTCACGCCGGCCATGGGGGCCAGCATTACCGGTCCATGAAGGGGGTAAGGCCCAATGTCAGGAAGCTTAAGGGTCGATAATGTCATGATGATTCAAGCGTTGGGCGAGCGGGTGGGCGCGTTAAAGGGGCGTATGATACGCCTACCCGCTAACAGGGTGAAGGCCCTGCGGCAATTATACCGGCCGCTTGCCGGTCAGGCGCACCCAGCCTTCGCGTACCGCCGGCTCGTCGATCACAAGCCCCTGGGCTTCGTAGGCTTTAATGACTTCATCGGCCTGGTTGGCCAGAATGCCGGAAAGCGCGATATGGCCGCCCGCGGCCACGTGACCGGCGATGGTGTCGGCCAGTTCGATCAACGGCCCGGCCAGGATATTGGCGGTCACGATCGGGTAGTCGCCGCCTTCGAGTTGCTCCGGGTAGTAAAGCGATAGCCGCTCTTCGGCTACTTGGTTACGCTCGGCGTTTTCGCGGCTGGCCTGCAGCGCCTGGGGGTCGATATCGGTGGCATCGGCTCTATCGGCGCCCAGCTTGAGTGCGGCGATGGCAAGAATGCCCGAGCCACAGCCCACATCCAGTACGGTCTTGCCCTCGAGGCTGCCTTCGACCGCCAGGCCGTCGAGCCACTCGAGGCAAAGCGCGGTGGTGGCGTGGGTGCCGGTACCAAACGCCAGGCCCGGGTCGAGGATCAGATTGACCGCATCAACGTGGGGAGGTGTGTGCCAGCTGGGCACGATCCAGAGCCGCTCGCCCATTTGTAGAGGGGCGAAGTCGTCCATCCACTCGCGCTCCCAGTCACGATCCGCCAAAAGCTCGTACTCGATACTCGGGCAGGGTTCGCCGGGCATCTGCTCGGCCCAGGCCGCCTCGATGCGTGAAAGCATCGCGTCGATGCCTTCCAGGTCGTCGTACAGGCCGGTCAAAATGGTGTCTTGCCAGAGTGGGGTAGTGCCCCGGTCGGGTTCGAACACCGGGTCGTCCTCGGCGTCTTGCAGGCCGATGGCGGTGGCGCCTTCTTCCAGTAAAAGTTCCTCGAGAAGTTCCGCCTGCTCGGGGGCGACGTGGGCGCGAAGCTGTAGCCAGGGCATGGCACTCTCCGAAAATGATGAACGGGGGAAACGATAACGGGGTGGCCAGGCCACCCCGTTAGACGCGATTGCAAGCGTGGATTAGCTGCTCAGCTTTTTCTCGAGATAGTGAATATTGACGCCGCCCTGGCGGAAGTAGCTATCCCGTACCAGATCTTTTTGCAGGTCGATATTGGTTTTGATCCCTTCGACCAGTAGCTCGTCGAGGGCGTTGCGCATACGCGTCAAGGCGGTCTCACGGCTGGCGCCCCAGGTGATCAACTTACCGATCAAGGAGTCGTAGTGCGGCGGCACGCTGTAACCTGTGTATATGTGCGAGTCCATGCGTACGCCAAGCCCGCCCGGGGCGTGATAGAGCGTCACCTTGCCCGGCGAGGGCATGAAAGTACGCGCGTCTTCGGCGTTGATCCGGCACTCGAAGGAGTGGCCGTTGATCTGAACGTCTTCCTGGCGAATCGACAGCGGCAAGCCCGAGGCGATACGCAACTGCTCCTTGACGATGTCGACGCCGGTGACCATTTCGGTCACGGGGTGCTCGACCTGGACCCGGGTATTCATCTCGATAAAGAAGAATTCGCCGTCTTCGTAAAGAAACTCGAAGGTGCCGGCACCACGGTAGTTGATTTCCAGACACGCCTGGCGACACGCTTCCAGTACTTTGGCGCGGGCGTCCGGGTCGATCCCCGGCGCCGGGGCTTCCTCCAGCACTTTTTGATGGCGACGCTGCAAGGAGCAGTCGCGGTCATAAAGGTGGATGGCGTTGCCCTGGCCGTCGGCGAGTACCTGGACTTCCACGTGACGCGGTTTTTCCAGGAATTTTTCCATGTACACCGTGCCATCGCCGAAAGCGGAGTGGGCTTCGGTGCGGGTCACGGTAATCGCCGAGAGTAGGTGGCCTTCGGTGTGCACCACGCGCATACCGCGGCCACCGCCGCCGGCGGCGGCCTTGATGATGACCGGGTAGCCGATACGGTTCGCCGTGGCCAAGTTGGTGGCATCGTCGTCACCCAGCGGCCCATCGGAGCCGGGCACGGTCGGAACGCCGGCTTCTTTCATCGACTCGATGGCGCTGACCTTGTCGCCCATCAGGCGAATGGTCTCGGCGCGTGGCCCAATGAAGGTAAACCCGGAGCGCTCGACCTGTTCGGCGAAGTTGGCGTTTTCGGATAAAAAGCCGTAGCCGGGGTGTATGGCGCTCGAGTCGGTCACTTCGGCGGCGCTGATCAGCGCGGGGATGTTGAGATAGGACTGGCTCGAGGCTGCCGGCCCAATGCATACCGCTTCGTCGGCCAGGCGTACGTGCATCAGGTCCCGGTCGGCCTTGGAGTGCACCGCTACGGTCTTGATCCCTAGCTCTTTACAGGCGCGAAGAATACGCAGGGCAATCTCGCCGCGATTCGCGATAAGTACCTTATCCAGCATGGGAGAATCCACCCGTATTGAAATGAAAGATTAAGCGATGACGATCATGGGCTGATCGAATTCCACCGGCTCTCCGTCTTCCACCAGGATAGCCTCTACCACGCCGTCGCGATCGGCTTCGATCTGGTTCATCATTTTCATGGCTTCGACGATACATACCGTGTCGCCCTGCTTGACGGTATCACCTACTTCGACAAAGGCCTTCGCACCCGGTGCCGGGCTGCGGTAGAAGGTGCCGACCATGGGCGAGTTGACCGCTTCACCGCGGTAGCTGGTCGCCGGGGCGTCCGGGGCTGTATCGGTGCTGGAGGGCTGAGCCGCGGGTGCCGGCGCCGGCTGGGGGTAGCCCGGGTAGCCGTATTGCGGCATCTGCTGAGGCTGCCAGCTTGCGCCATCCGGGTGGCGGCTGATACGGACCGATTCTTCACCTTCCTGAATCTCGATTTCGCTGATGTTGGATTCTTCGAGCAACTCGATGAGTTTTTTAACCTTGCGAATATCCATAATGGGGGCCCTATGCTGGTGAATAATGGTGCGCGTGCCTTGAAACGCACGTTTAAAAGCGCAGTAAACCAAATAGTAAAAGAGTCAAAAGGCTGCACGTTAACGAACGATGCCTGCCGGACAGCCTTAAAAGCGCGTATTTGACCAATATGGGGGCGGAGTTTGCCGAAAAACACCCCTATTGTCCAGCGCGAGGGCTTCAAAGCCCTTATGGGCGCAGGGCGCGGCTACTAAGCGCCCCGGCCGTCTTGCTGAAAGCGTTTGAGCGAGGCGAGGTGCTTTGCGAGGGCGTCGGCGCTGATATCGCCCTGAACGCGGGCCTGGCGAATCTCTTCGCCTGCATCGAAAAACAAAAGGCTCGGCGGGCCGAATAGCTCGAACGCCTCTAGCGCCGCCCGGGTTTGCGGTGTGGTCTCGGTGACATCGACCTCGATCAGCGTCAGGCCTTCGAGTGCGCTTACCACGCGCGGGTCCGGGTAGACGTTGCGCTCCATTACCTTGCAGGAGATACACCAGTCCGCGGTGAAGTGTACGAACGCAAGGGTATCACCGCTTTGTTCCAGAGCACCTTGCAACTCCTCGAGCCCCGCCACCGTAGTGAAAGCGGGCGCCTCGACATGCTGTGATGAAGTGGTCGATGAGCCAAAGCCGCCCAGCGGGCGCAGCGGGTCGTGATTGCCTTGAGCGGCGCCGAAGACCAGCGCCACCCCCCAGGCCAGCAGCATCAGGGCGAGGGTCTGACGCGCGCGGGCAAAGCCGCTTGCCCGGTGAGGAGTCAGCGCGCCAAGCGTCAACGCGGTACCGATTGCCAGGGCGGCCCAGAGCAAAAGTGCAATCGACGGGTCGATCAGACGCTCGATCATCCAGATGGCCACGCCAAAGAGCAGCAGCCCGAAGGCCACTTTGACGCCGTTCATCCACGCCCCGGAGCGCGGCAGCAGAGTCGTGCCGAACGTGCCCACCAGTAAAAGCGGCAAGCCCATGCCTAGCCCTAAAGCAAACAGTACCGCGCCACCCATCAAGGCGTCGCCCGTGGTCGAGATGAACACTAAAGCGCCGGCCAGCGGCGCGGTCACGCAGGGCGAAACCACCAATACCGACAACGCCCCGGCCAGGGCCAGCCCCGCGGGGCCACTTTGCTGAGCGCGGGTTTGCCAGCGCTCTACCTGCTGGGAGAGGCGCGGGGAAAGGCGCAGATCGAACGCCCCCAGCATGGCCAAGCCGAACAGGCCAAAAAGAGTCGCAAAGCCGATCAATACCGGCGCCGACTGTAGCCGTGCCTGCAGATTGAGCCCCGCGCCGAAAAGGCCCATCAGTATGCCGACCACGGCGTAGGTGGCGGCCATGCCCAGCACGTAGCTCGAGGAGAGCACGAAGGCCCGCGGCCGCGTGGGGTTTTGTCCCACGATGATCGACGAGAGGATGGGCAGCATCGGCAATACGCAGGGCGTAAAGGTCAGCCCGATGCCCGCTAATAAAAAAAGCCCAAGCGCGACGGGCAGGCTCGTTTCGCTAATCAGAGCGCTGAAGCGCCCATCTTCGCTTTGCGGCGCGCTTAATGAGGCGGCGTCTCCCGCGGTCGTGGTCGTTGGTGCTTCTTCTGCCTCGCTTTGCCAGTCTGCAAAAGCGGCGGGCGGGGACGTTTGGGCGGCCTCCAGGGTAATCTGTTCCGGCGGGTAGCAAAGTCCGGCGTCGGCGCAGCCCTGAAAGCGGAACTCGAGGGAGACCGGACCGTTTTGAGCGGTGGTAAAAGGCGCTTCGAATACCAACTGGTCCCTGAAAACGTAGGCCTCGCCCATGAATTCGTCGGTAATGAAACGGCCCTGGGGAATGACCGGCGCGTCCAGCAGCGCTTGTTCATTGGAGGCGTCGATGGCGAGCTGATGGCGGTAGAGGTAGTAGCCCTCGCTGATGTCCACCCCGACGTAAACCCGCTCACCGTCGTGCCAAGCCTGGCTTTGAAACGCCTCGAGTACCGGGAGAAAATCGCTTTGGCTGCTATCCGAGAACCACTGGGCCTGGGCCGCCAACGGTAGAGCCAATAAACAGGTTAAGAGTAAGCGCTTGATCAATAACACGGCAGGTCCTTGAAAATCGTCCCGCGTAGCATAACGTACCAGAGCGGGCGCGCGTAGCGGCTGCGATGACGTGCCGCGCTCGGCGCTTGGCCCGCCTGGAATGCACGGGTTTTCCATGCATTCGTCTTCGATACCGGCGTTTTCAATAAATTCGTTTTCCATACAAAAGGGCCGCCCTTGGGCGGCCCTTTTGCGCGGCGAAAAAAGCGTGGCTTACGCTTTCTGGTAAGCGGACACCGACTTTTCGATGGCTTTACGCGCGGCGTCTACGCCTTCCCAGGACTCGACCTTCACCCACTTGCCTTTTTCGAGATCCTTGTAATTCTCGAAGAAGTGCGCGATTTGCTGGCGAAGCAGTTCAGGCAGGTCAGTGACTTCATGTATGTCGTCATAGAGCGTGCTGAGCTTGGGGTGCGGTACGCAAACCAGCTTGGCGTCTTCGCCGGCTTCGTCGGTCATGTTGAGAATGCCTACCGGACGAGCGCGGATGATGCTGCCCGGCGCGACGGGGTGCGGCGTCACGACCAGTGCGTCCAGCGGGTCGCCGTCGTCGGCCAGGGTGTGGGGAATGAAGCCGTAGTTGGCCGGGTAGAACATCGGAGTGGCCATGAAGCGGTCAACCAGCAGCGCGCCCATGTCTTTATCGATTTCATACTTGATCGGGGCGTGGTTAGCCGGAATTTCGATCGCCACATAAATATCGTTGGGCAGATCCTTTCCAGCGGGGATGTGGTCGAAGTTCATTTGGAGTCCTTAGCTTGGCTTTTAACGTACGGAGTCTAAGCGATTGATGTATTGCGCAATTGCGACAAATTATACGAATAAGACCGCAGGATTACCAATTCAACGTCGGCCAAGTGCTAAATTTCCCCGGTTTTAGCTTGAAATGCAAAAGCGTTATTCGTCTCGAGACGGCCAGCCGGGTTGACGATCACCGACCATTGGCGGGCATCGCTGTGCTTACGCAACGTGTATGATAACGCCTATCGATAGGGCGCTTGTTGGTTGGCGCCTCTTTTTTTGATATTTAACGCTCGCGGCCAAGGAGGATGAATTGGCGCACGCTCAGTTACTGATCAGCTACGGCCAGGCGTTTGTTGCCCCGGACCGGCGAAAGCATCGAAGCTCCATGTCGGTAAGCTTGCCGGACACCCCCTTGCTCAACACCAAGGGCGCTTGCGCGGTGATCAGCGATTCGCTTTCGCGCAATACCATGGCGAAACAGGCGGGGGATTTGAGCGTGCGCGGCTTCATGGCTGACTACTACTCGACGCCGGAGCACTGGGATATCAAAACCTCCGCGACCAGGGTGATGCTCGCTCTCAATAGCTGGTGCTATAGCCAGAGCCAGCACGTCAAAGAGGGCAGTTTCGTCTCGTCCATGTCGGCGATGATTTTCAAGGCCGGTGAGGCCAACCTGTTTCATATGGGCGATACGCTGGTCTTTCGCCTGCGCGGGGCCGAGTTCGAGCAGCTCACCCGCGACCATGTCACCGACGTTGGCGGCTACCGCTACCCTTCGCGGGCACTGGGCATGGATGGCAGTTTGGATATCGACTACAGCCTGATCAATCTAAAGCAGGGCGATTTCTTCGTGTTCACCACCCAGGGCGTTCGCGGCACGCTGATGCCCTCGGACTACGTTCGCCTGATTCGTGAAGACGCAAGCGACCTGGACGCCGCCTGCGAGCGGCTGGCCAGTGAAGCCAAGCAGCGCGCCCAGGAACGCGGCTACGGCGGCGACCAGTTCTGCTTTCAAATTCTGCGCATCGACGAGCTGCCCGAGGAGACCGAGGACGACCCGGCACTCATCTACGGCGACCTACCCATTCCGCCGGAACTTTCCCCTGGTCAGCGCCTCGACGGCATGGAAGTAGAACGCGTCCTTTCGCGTAATGCGCAGTCGCGGGTCTATCAGGTGCGCGATATCAACTCTCAGCGGCGTATGGTCATGAAGGCGCCAAGCCCGGAGCTTTCGCTACGCAACGCCTATCTCGAGCATTTTCTGCTTCAACAGTGGGTGGTGGAGCGCGTCAACTCGCCCTTCGTGGTCAAGGTGATCGACCCCTCGCGGCCCCGGCGCTACCTTTACTACCTGATGGCGTATATCGAAAGCGAAACGCTGCGCGAGTGGGCGGACCGCCACCCCCAGGCAAGCCTCAAGCAGCGTCTGGACATCGCCAATCAGCTGGGCAAGGCAGTGCAGGCGCTGCACCACCGGGACATCATTCACCAGCAGATCACCCCGGACAACGTTTTGATCGACCAGCACGGGCAGGTCGTACTGGCGGACTTCAGCGCCTGCCACATGCGCGATATGGAGGGGCATCGTAACTCCGGCGAGCTGTTGCGCCAGGTCGGCTTCAACGAGCACACCGCCCCGGAATACGCCCTGGGCGATAGCGTTGGGCGGCGAAGCGATCAGTACTCGCTGGCCTCGACGGTCTATTGGCTGCTGACCGGGACG
This sequence comes from Vreelandella mediterranea, assembly GCF_970647075.1. Taxonomy (NCBI): domain Bacteria; kingdom Pseudomonadati; phylum Pseudomonadota; class Gammaproteobacteria; order Oceanospirillales; family Halomonadaceae; genus Vreelandella; species Vreelandella mediterranea. Next base: position 1,746,472 of record NZ_OZ310198.1, read on the forward strand.
CTTCCCTATAGCCTCACCCCCGACCGGCTGCGCAGCCACACCGACCTGGAATCACTTAGTTATAAAAGCGCGCGCAGCGCGACGCCGGAAATCACCCCGGCGCTGGACGATGCGCTACGGCGTGCGCTGGACCCCCAGCGAGCACTGCGCTTTAGAAAGATGTCGGAGCTTTTGCACGCGCTGCGCGTGTCGCTTGGCCGGGTACCGGTGCGCGACGAAACCCGCCGCGAGCCACGCCGATTCTGGCAAGGTGTGGCGGGTATTTTGCTGTTGCTGCTCGTGCTCTCCTGGCTTTTGCGATAGCCCGCTGTAGCGGTCACACTGAATAGTCAGCCACTAGGGTCTGTCTGAAAAGTCGACGAGCGAAGACAAGACAAGGCAAAAATTGGCGAAAAAACGGAGTTTACATGTGTAAATGAGTATTTTGAGCCAATTTTTAACGCCGTATTGTCGAGCGCAGGCACTTTTCAGACAGACCCTAAAAAGCCGGGACGATGTGAGCATCGCCCCGGCTTTTTTTACCCGTTACCGCTTAAAGCGAAAAGGCGGGTAGCTTTTGCTCGACCTTGGCAAGCTTCAGCTTGGCGACTTTCGGCAGACCATTTTCGAAGGGCGGGAAATCCTCACCCTGAATCAGCGGCGAAAGATAGTCGCGGCAGGTTTGGGTAATGGCAAAGCCGTTATCGGAGATGAAGTCCCGGGGCATGAACTTCTCCTGGTTGGCGACCTGGGAAAGCGGTGCGGAAATTACATCCCACTGGTAGGGCGTCTGGGAGATACGGCGAATGGCCGGCATCATCGCGTTCTTGCCTGCCAGCGCCAGGCTTACCGCTTCGCGGCCCACGGCGTAGGCTTGTTCCACATCGGTTTTCGACGCCAAATGGCGCGCGGCGCGCTGCAGGTAGTCGGCCACCGCCCAGTGGTATTTGTAGCCCAGGTCCTGTTTCACCATGCCGGCCAGTGTTGGCGCCACGCCGCCGAGCTGGCGGTGGCCAAAGGCATCGGTGTTGCCCGCGTCGGCCAGGAAGGTGCCGTCTTCGTAGCGCGCGCCCTCGGAGACCACGATCACGCAGTAGCCGTATTTCTTCACGCTTTCATCGACCCGTGCCATGACGGCTTTACGGTCGAAAGCGATCTCCGGAAAGATCACCAGGTGGGGCGGCTCGCCTTCGCCTTCACCCGCCAGGCCTCCGGCGGCGGCGATCCAGCCCGCGTGACGGCCCATTACCTCGAGAACGAACACCTTGGTCGAGGTGGCGCACATGGACGCGATATCAAGCGAAGCCTCGCGGGTCGAGGTGGCGATGTACTTGGCCACGCTACCAAAGCCCGGGCTGTTATCGGTGATCGGCAGATCGTTATCCACGGTTTTGGGTACGTGGATCGCGGTGAGCGGGTAGCCAAGCTTCTCGGAAAGCTGCGAGACCTTGAGGCAGGTATCGGCGCTGTCGCCGCCGCCGTTATAGAAGAAGTAACGGATATCGTGGGCCTTGAAGACCTCGATCAAACGCTCGTACTGTTTTCTATGGGTCTCGATGTCCTTGAGCTTGTAGCGACACGAGCCGAAGGCGCCGCCCGGGGTGTGCCGGAGGGCGGCGATCGACTCATCGCTTTCCTGGGAGACATCGATCAAATCTTCGGTGAGTGCACCGATAATGCCGTTATGGCCGGCGTACACCTTGCCAATCTGGTCGGGGGCCTGGCGGCAGGCCTCGATAACGCCACAGGCGCTGGCATTGATGACGGCGGTGACGCCACCGGACTGGGCGTAGAAGGCGTTATGCTGAGCCATGGAAACCTTTTAACTCCTGATTCGGATGGGGTGAGGCGTTGCCGGCTTTTGAAACCGATACCAATCGAGTCATATCAGCCGGAGTTTAACGTAAAGCGGTTTTGACTGCATCACGGGTTACTCCGATGTATCCAGGTCTTGCTCCTGAAGCGCAAGGCGCCAGCCGCCCAGGTCTTTGTAGCGGTTGACCATGGCGCAGAAAAGCTCGGCGGTGCGCTCGGTGTCGTAGCGCGCCGAGTGGGCGGCCTTGTTGTCGAACTCGATGCCCGCTGCCCGGCATGCCCGCGCCAGCACCGTTTGCCCGTAAACGAAACCGGCGAGTGTAGCCGTGTCGAAGCTCGAGAAGGGGTGGAAAGGGCTTCGCTTCACGCCGCAGCGGTTGGCGGCGGCGTTCAAGAAGCCGTGATCGAAGGCGGCGTTGTGGCCCACCAATATGGCCCGCGAACAGTTGTGCGCTTTGACCGACTTACGAATCGGTTTGAAAATCTCGCCAAGCGCTTCTTCTTCCGAAAGCGCTACCTGCTGGCGCAGCGGGTCGTCCAGATTGATACCGGTGAAATCGAGCGCTGACTGCTCGACGTTCGCCCCTTCGAAAGGTTTGATGTGGTAGGCGTAGGTCGCATCCGGCAAGAGGTTGCCGTCGGCGTCCATCGTGAGCGTGACGGCTGCAATCTCGAGAACCGCATCACGTTGGGCGTTGAATCCACCCGTTTCCAAATCGATGACGACCGGTAAATAACTGCGAAAACGCTGGGCCATCAATTCACGGGCTATTGCCTCGCTCATGCAGCTCTCCTTAAAAGCGAGTAGTCGGTAAAGAGTAGCGGCAGGCTACCGCTAACAGTGGCTTGATTCTAGCAGCTTTAAACCGGCGGCGTCGTTGACGGTGTTCCCGAGACTTTGAGAGCGCTATACTCAGGGTTTAACGCATTCGTTAAAGCCCGGGTGATTGAAAGCGGGCTTTGCTAAACCAAAGGAGTCGAGAATGTCCGATGTCAAAAAGGTTGTGCTGGCCTATTCAGGAGGGCTTGATACATCCGTGATCGTTAAGTGGTTGCAAGAGACCTATAACTGTGAGGTCGTGACCTTCACAGCCGACATCGGTCAAGGTGAAGAAGTCGAGCCCGCCCGCGCCAAGGCCGAGGCGTTAGGCGTTAAAGAGATCTACATCGAAGATCTGCGCGAAGAGTTCGTACGCGACTACGTCTACCCGATGTTTCGCGCCAACACCATTTATGAAGGCGAGTACCTGCTCGGTACTTCGATCGCCCGCCCGCTAATCGCCAAGCGCTTGATCGAAATTGCCAACGAAACCGGCGCCGATGCGATCTCTCACGGCGCGACCGGCAAAGGTAACGACCAGGTGCGCTTCGAGCTTGGCGGCTATGCGCTCAAGCCTGGCGTCAAGGTCATCGCGCCCTGGCGCGAGTGGAATCTGACCTCGCGTGAGAAGTTGATGGCGTATTGCGAAGAGCACAATATTCCGGTCGATTTCTCCAGCAAGAAGAAGAAATCCCCGTACTCCATGGACGCCAACCTGCTGCATATCTCCTATGAAGGCGGCATTTTGGAAGACCCCTGGGCGGAAGCCGAGGAAGACATGTGGCGCTGGAGCGTATCGCCAGAACAGGCGCCGGAAACACCGACCTATATCGAGCTGACCTTCGAGAAGGGTGATATCGTCGCCATCGACGGCCAGGCGCTCAAGCCCCACGAAGTGCTTGAAAAACTCAATAAGGTCGGCGGCGACAACGGTATCGGCCGTCTGGATATCGTCGAAAACCGCTACGTGGGCATGAAGTCGCGCGGCTGCTATGAAACACCTGGCGGCACCATCATGCTGCGCGCCCACCGCGCCATCGAGTCACTCACTCTGGACCGTGAAGAGGCCCACCTGAAAGATCAGCTGATGCCCAAGTACGCCGAAGTGATCTATAACGGCTACTGGTGGAGCCCGGAGCGGCGCATGCTACAGGCTGCCATCGACGAAACCCAGGGCAATGTCTCTGGCGTGGTGCGTTTGAAGCTGTATAAGGGCAATGCCATCGTCGTGGGCCGTCAGTCCGAGCAGTCGCTGTTCGATGAGTCGATCGCAACCTTCGAAGACGATGCTGGCGCTTATGATCAAAAAGACGCGGAAGGCTTTATCAAGCTGAACGCGCTGCGTCTGCGTATTGCCGCAGGCAAGGGCCGTAAGCAAAGCTAAACGTTTGGCGGCCAGCGCGGCTGGCCGCTTTTAGCGGCAAGACTTCGTTTTCAGGTAACGGTTCAGGATAGCGCCATGTTTAAAAAACTGCTTTCGGCTCTAACGGGCAGCGGCGATAAACCCGCCGCCGGGGTGACGCCCGCCGAGCCCGTTCAGTACAAGGATTACGCCATCGTCTCGACGCCGGACCAGCAAAGCGGCCAGTACCGAGTGAGCGGCACTATCAGCAAGGCGGGCGATGATGGTCAAACCTGTGAGCACCGCTTCGAGCGCTCGGACATGTTGCCCGCGCGCCAGGCCTGCGATGACATGATGGTGACCAAGGCCAAGCGCTATATCGACGAGGTCGGCGAGGCGATGTTCGACCCCGACCCGCGCCACACAAGTGACCAACCCTAACGTTTAGGATTTGGCACTACTGTTTAGAGTGTTATCCACCAGGGACCGGGCTTGTGCCGCGGCTCCCAGCAAAAGAGAGTCCGAAAGCCCGTTCAAGAGGTTGCCACTCTCGGCGGACTCCACATCATTGAGCAGCATCCCCATTGCGCCCTTGCGCTCGACCAGCGCATCAAAAAACATCGGGCCCAGCGAAATCTCTTTCATCAGCGTGCTTAGATCAATATTCAAAATGATCGGCATGTGCGATAAGAGCCCGAGTATGAACCCTTCTTCCTCGTCTAGTCTTCTTTTGCGCGCGACTTGCTCGCAGGCCAGCGCCTTGGTTAGGCCGTTAATCAGGTTCAGCTTGTTGGCCGGACTATTATTAGCGAGCAGGATAATCGTCACCATCATTCTCAGCTCGTTAATACCCAGAAGCTGAATGCAGCTATTGAGTTTATAAGAGGGCTGCGCGAGGGCATACCAGGCCGAGTTGGTGCGCCGTAGTACTGCATCGACCATGCTCGGGTCCTGAGCAATCAAGGACCGGATTTCCGAAATACTGACATCGGGCTTATAGAGTTTCGCGATGAGCCGCAGCTGATAGGCTTTTGGGGATGAGCGGCGGATATTACGCGTTTTTTGAGTGGTCGGGCGCTCGTAAAAATAGCCCTGAAAAAGCGAGACGCCAAGCGCTTTGAAATGCTCGAACTCCTCCCGGGTCTCCACCCGCTCGGCCAAAAGCGTGACATTGTGCGCTTTTAGCGATGCGATCATTTCGTTTGAAATGCCGGATGAAATATCCAGTTTGATAATGTCGCAATAAGGCAACAGCGATTCGTGATTTTGGTCTGTCTGGAAGTCGTCGATGGCCAGCGTGTAGCCCTGCGCTTTCAACCCCGCCAGGGCTTGCTTGACTTCCGGCGTGGGCGGCGTGGTTTCAAGAATTTCGAGCACGACTTGATTGGCCGGGAGCGCATGCAGGTCCGGGTTGAGAAGCCACTGTTCGGAGACATTGATGAACAGTTTGCGCGAGCCGCAAAGCTTGTTTAAGCCTATTTCGTAAATAGCGACGGCGCAGGCCCGCGCGGTTGCCTGTACGTCGTCATCGATATGCGCTTCCCGGTCATTGAAATGACCACGATAAAGTAGTTCATCGGCGACGTGGTTGAGATGGGCATCGACGATAGGCTGGAGTGCGATCGTATAGCTTTTGGAAGCCACATCGAGTGCGGTGTTTGGCATTAACTTATGGCTCCCATGTATAAGGCCTGCGTGACCAGGAATGTTAGTTTAAACTTCACCCCCTTGCCAGCTACCCTACAGCGAACGATCATGCGAGCTTTCCAGCAAAGTGGGTTTTTAACCATCGACCCGAAATTATAGAGCTTCTATAAACTGCCGTCCTGCCGATCCAGGGCGGTTGCCTGGAAAGTGAGGAGCTCGGCGAGCGTATGAATGTTGCGCGCTTTTAGCCGAGTAACCATCGAAAGCCAAAGCTCGGCGGTTAGCTGAGCATCGCCTAGCGCCGTATGGCGGGCATCCTGGGCAATGGTCAGCGCGTAGCGCTTGGCCTGGGACTCCAGGTCGTGGCCGGACAGCGCGCTGTCCAGCGCTTTGGAAATCAACAGTGTATCGAGCACCGGATGGGTCGGCCTGGCGCCCGCCTGGCTCAGCGCGAGCAGGTCAAACGAGGCATTGTGCGCTAGTAGCACTGCGTTTTGGGTGTAAGCATTAAACGCATCGAGCACCACGCTTGCAGCAGGGGCGTTGCGTACGTCGTCGTCGCGGATGCCGTGAATGGCGGTGCTCGCGGCGGGGATCGGGCGGTGGGGATTGATGTAGCGATCGAACACGTCGTTGGCGAGCAGCCGGTTGTTGACGATCCGGCAGGCGCCAAGGCTTAACAGCGTATCGCCGCCGCGAAGGTCGAGCCCCGTCGTTTCGGTGTCGAAGGCCACGATATCGAGCTGCTCCAGGGCGCGTTCGAGCGGCGCCGCCGCCGGTGTTTGATCGGCGATGGCGAAGTCATGAAACTCCGGGCGGGGAGACGCAGACGGCTTGGGAGCGCTCTGGCGACGCGAGCGCTTGAACGATACGCATAGCCTTGCGTGCTTGCCATCCGCGTCGTTTTCGCTCCAGAGCGTGCTCTGGTGAATGTCCAGAACGTCCTCGACGCTGGGCGCCAGGGGCAGCGTCTCGATGGTTTCGTTTCGCCAGTTCGATAGCGTGGCCGCCTCGATGGCAACCCCCCGCCAGATGAAAGCGAGCCAAACGCCATTATGGGTGTTGATCAGCTCACCTTCGAAGCCGCATCGGGGCAGCTCACCGTGCAGCTTTTTAACCAGCGTATCGAAAAGAGCGATGAGCGAGGGCTGGTGGCCCTTGAACCAGCCGGGCACGCCGATAGGCGTTATCAGTGGGCGTGCCGGATCCAGCTGTTCGTCCAGCGCCTGCCAGAACGCGTTCGACCAGATCGAGGTCAGTCGCTCGTTGACGAAATCCGGGTCTTGCCATAGCGTTTTCAACTCGCCAAGCGCTGAGGGCGGCGTGGTTTGCTTGATCGTCTGTAACAAGGTGTTGATGCTTTTTCGCACTCCCAGCTCGTTTTGCCAGGCGCGGGTCACGTCCTTGAGCGTTACGACGATTTCACCGGGGGAATGGGCAAGCCGGGTTAAGCTAACCGACAGGATGCGTTCGGTTTGGCCCGTTAGCACTTCCCGCGAGAAGTCCCCGTTCGAGGCGGGGGCTGCCATCAGCGCGTCGAAGCGTGCGCCAATCGTCGGGTCGGGGAAGAGACTCTTGAGCTCTTTACCCAGCCCCAGGCAGTAGGGCGAGACGAAAAACGCCTCCGCCGCCTGATTGAAAAGTAACAGCCGACGGTGCTGGTCGAACACCAGGATGGGGATGGCCAGGCGCTGTAAAAGGGTTTCGAGTTCCCGGCGAACGCGTGCGGTTTCTTGCGCCCCTTCCTGGCGCGCGCTTTGCAGGCGGGCCCGGTCGGCGCGCCACTGCTCGGCGATCTGGCTTACGTCCGGCCCCAGGCTTGCAAGCCAGCCCCCCGGGCGTTCGATGGTTTTATCCGGGTGGGCCAGCAGTTTGGCAAGCTCGCCATGAAGGGTGCGCAGCGGCGTCAGCAAAAAACGCTCGAGCCAATAGCCCACCGTCAATAGCGTAACCCCGCCGGACAGCGCGCACAGCCACATAAGCGCCCGCGGCAGGGTCGAAAGCGCAAGTTGGTTGTCGAGCCAAGCCGCGAACACGGCGCCGCCCAACAGGCTAATACCGCCGAGCAGCAGCCAGAGCCCTACCAGCCGTTGGGGCGTAGGCAAGCCTTTAGCCATGGTTATCGCCCGCTTGGCGGCTAGCGCTCGAAAGCGGTAAACGTAAAAGATAAATAGACAAACGCTGAGTCCTTTGTCGGCGAAGTTGGCTGGGCGCCGGCGTATCGAACGCGGCTGTTGGAAGTTTAAGCTGTTGGAAGTCTATGTAGATACGTTCTCTCCGCCTAGGCGACCTTGGTGCAAACAGCCGTTCTCTTTAGTGCTTTGTGGCCGGGAGCGAGTTGATATACTGGCGGATCTTCAGAGCTTGTCCGAAAGCCGGCGGCACGGGCATCATTCAGGCAGGGCCTGGCAAGCGCTTAGCCAACAGGGTTTTAAATGCGGGTACTGTTACTTTCGGCTTATGAGGCGGTTAGCCACCGCTACTGGGCAGACCAGTTGATCGCGCGCTTTGATGACCTGGACTGGACACGCCTTAGCCTGGCCCCACGCCACTTTGCCTGGCGCATTCGCGGTAATCCCATGAGCTGGTGGCTCAAAGAGCACGCTACGCTAAGCAAGCCCTACGATGTGGTGCTGGCCACCTCCGTGGTGGACCTGGCCACCTTGGTCGGGCTTTTTCCTCACCTTGGGCGGGCGCGTAAGATCGTTTACTTTCACGAAAACCAGTTCGCCTATCCACCGTCGAGCGCCCAGCAGCATCACGTCGAGGCGATGATGGTCAATCTCTACGCAGCGCTTGGCGCAGATGAAATCGTATTCAACTCGGCCTATAACCGGGACTCGTTTATCGACGGCGCCCGGGCATTTTTGAAAAAGATGCCGGATAACCTGCCCGCCGCCGCACCCCTGGAGGCGCTTCGACGCCGTGCGCGGGTGCTGCCGGTGCCGATTGCGCCGCTTGAGGAAACCGCCACGGGGGTGTCGCCTTCAAAGCGGATTATCTGGAATCACCGCTGGGAGTACGACAAGAACCCGGACGACTTCTTTAACGTGCTTTTCAAGCTAAGCGAGGCGGGCGTGGCCTTCGAGCTTGCGGTGGTAGGTCAGCGCTTTCGCGACGAGCCGGCTATTTTCGACGAGGCGAAAACGCGCCTGAAAGAGCATATCGTGTGCTGGGGGCCGCTTGAGCTTTCAAAATACCGGCAGCTTTTGGAGCAAGGCGGCATCGTGGTCTCCACGACCTGGCACGAGTTCCAGGGCCTGGCGATCATGGAAGCCGCCCAGCAGGGGGCGCTGCCGCTGGTGCCCGACCGGCTCTGCTTTCCCGAGCTCTACCCGCCAGCATACCGCTACGATGGCACGCCCCAGGGGCTTTATGAGCGACTAAAAACGTGGCTAACCGACCCCGAGCGCCGTCCAAAGCGGCTGGATAGCCACGCCTGGGAGTGGCCTCAGTGGCAGGCGCGCTACCAGGCGCTTTTGTACGGGCCGCCAGCAACGAACGAGTAGCCGTTCAAAGATCGACTTTCTCCTTGTACTCGCACAGGTCTTCGATGATGCAGCTGCCGCAGCGCGGTTTGCGCGCCACGCAAGTGTAGCGGCCGTGGAGGATCAGCCAGTGGTGGGCATCCTTCATGAACGGGCGGGGGACGTGGCGCATGAGCTTTTGCTCGACCTCGACGACATCCTTGCCCTTGGCGATGCCGGTACGGTTGGAGACCCGGAAAATATGGGTATCCACCGCGATGGTCGGTTCATTGAAGGCGGTATTCAAAATGACGTTGGCGGTCTTGCGGCCTACCCCGGGCAGCGCCTCGAGCGCCTGGCGGGTGCGGGGCACTTCGCCGTCATGTTGCTCTACCAGTAGCGCGCAGGTCTTCATCAGGTTCTGTGCTTTGGTGTTATAGAGCCCGATGGTCTTGATGTGCTCTTTCAAGCCCTCGAGACCCAGCTCGATGATTTGGCCGGGCGTATTGGCGGCGGGAAAGAGCTTCGCTGTGGCCTTGTTCACGCCGACATCCGTCGACTGGGCCGAGAGCAGCACGGCGGTGAGCAGCTCGAACGGCGTACGCCAGTTGAGCTCGGTGGTGGGGTGAGGGTTTTCGGCCTGAAGCCGGCTAAAGATTTCAAAGCGCTTGTTGGCGTTCATGAGGACGTTTCCGATTCGAGCGCCTTATGGGCTGTGTCCACCACCTGTTGGGCCTGGTGCAACTGCTCTTCGACCCGTGCGACGTCGGCGGCCGTTCCCTGGCGCTTGGCGTGGCTTAGCTGCTGGCGCACGTGGCGTAGCGACTGCTCGGCGGCTTTTAGAGCCATGCGTTTTTGATGGCGCCGCGTAGCGCTGCTTTGTGTCTGTGCGGTGGCTGGCTCGTCGGCGTTTGCTTCATTCAGGGTCGCATCGAGCGCCTCTAGCGCCCGGCGTTGGGTCTCGACGCTGGCGGCAAGCTCGTCGCGTTTGGCGCTATCCTGCTCGGCTTCAAGCTTGCGTTCGAGGCGTTTGAGGGCGGCGGCCTGGCGCGCGCGGTTGGCTCGCAGCGCACTGGGCGAGGCGGGCGGGACCTCCTTTTTAGGCGCCTGCAACGGTTTGGCGGCGCTACGCTGGGCGCGCCGCTGACGTTTGGCCTCTGACTGGGCGGCCAGGCGTTGGTTGCGCGCGATAAAGCGCTCGCGGCCCTTGATGGCGCGATGCTCCAGGTAAGCGGTTTTCTCGGCGTCGGTATTCGCGGCCTGCCACTGCGGGTGGGGCACCAGGTCGATGCAGTCTACCGGGCAGGGCGCCACGCAGAGCTCGCAGCCGGTGCACTCGTCCTCGATGACCGTATGCATCTGCTTGGCCGCGCCGACGATCGCATCCACCGGGCAGGCCTGAATGCACTTGGTGCAGCCGATGCACTCATCCTCACGGATGAGCGCAAGCGTGGGCGGTTGGGGCGGTTGCTCCAGTGGCAGCGTGGCCCGGCCGGTGAGTTCGGCCAGCCGGTTTAGGGTCTCGACGCCGCCGGGCGGGCAGCGGTTGATAGCGTCACCCGCTACGATGGCTTCGGCGTAGGGGCGACAGCCGTTATAGCTGCACTTGCCGCACTGGGTTTGCGGAAGCTCGGCGTCGATGGCATCGATGAGCGCACTAGCAGCCACTCAAGTCACCCGTTGGCCCGGCTTGGCACCGCTGTCCGGCGACATGAGATAGATCCCTTCATCGTCACCGGCGGCCAGTACCATGCCTTCGGACATGCCAAAGCGCATCTTGCGCGGTGCCAGGTTGGCGACCATGACGGTCAGGCGGCCTTCGAGCGCTTCCGGCGAGTAGGCACTGCGGATACCGGAGAAGACGTTACGGGTTTCACCGCCCAAATCCAGGGTAAGCTGCAAAAGCTTGTCCGCGCCTTTGACGTACTCGGCTTTCGCGATACGCGCGATGCGCAGGTCGACTTTGGTGAAGTCGTCGAAGCTGATTTCCGCCGCAATGGGGTCGTCAGCAAGCGGCCCCTTGGCGGACTCTTTGAGTTTCTGCTCTTCCACGAGATCTTCTTTTGAAGCCTCGATCATGGCGTCGATCTTGTCACGCTCGATGCGCGTCATCAGCGGCTTGAATTTCTCGATGGCGTGGCCGGTCAGAAGGGTTCGACGGCTCTCCCAGTCGAGGGAGTCGACGTTGAGAAAGCGCTGAGCTTCACCGGCCATGGCGGGTACCACCGGCGCCAGATACACCATCAGTTGGCGGAACAAATCGATGCCCACCGAGCATATATCCAGTACTTCCTGCTCGCGGCCGTCTTGCTTGGCCAGCGCCCAGGGGGCTTTATCGGCGATGTAGGTATTGGCCTCATCGGCAAGCTCCATGATCTTGCGCATGGCGCGGCCGAATTCTCGCGCCTCATAATCCCGGGCGATCTCATCCCCTGCGTCAACGAAGCGCTCTACCAGCTGCGGCTCGGCGCAGTGCGCGGAGAGCGTACCACCGCCGAGCTTCTTCACGAACCCGGCGCAGCGGCTGGCGATATTGACCACCTTGCCGACGAGATCCGAATTGACCCGGGCGGTGAAGTCGTCGAGGTTCAGGTCGAGATCATCGACCCCGGCGCTGAGCTTGGCGGCAAAGTAGTAGCGCAGGTACTCCGGGTTGAGGTGCTCGGCGTAGGTGGCGGCCTTGATGAAGGTACCACGAGATTTGGACATCTTGGCGCCGTCCACGGTCAAAAAGCCGTGGCAGTTCACCGCGGTGGGCGTGCGCAGGTCGGCGCCGTGAAGCATCGCCGGCCAAAAAAGCGCGTGGAAGTAGACGATGTCCTTGCCGATGAAGTGATACACCTCGGCGGTGGAGTCCTTCTCCCAGAAGCTGTCGAAGTCGATGCCTTCGCGCTCACAAAGGTTCTTGAAGCTGGCCAAATAGCCGATGGGCGCGTCGAGCCAGACGTAGAAGTACTTGCCCGGCGCGTCGGGAATTTCAAAGCCGAAGTAGGGCGCATCCCGGGAGATATCCCACTCGTTGAAGCCGGACTCGAACCACTCCATCAGCTTGTTGCGAATTTGCGGCTGCACGTGGCCGTCGTTGATCCAGTCTTGTAGAAACTCACTGAATTCGGGCAGCTTGAAGAAGTAGTGGGTCGAGCTTCGTACTTCCGGCTTGGCGCCGGAAATCGCCGAGACCGGGTCAATAAGCTCTGCCGGGGTATAGGTCGCGCCGCATTTTTCGCAGTTATCGCCGTACTGGTCGTCGCTATGACACTTGGGGCAGGTGCCCTTGATGAAGCGGTCGGCGAGGAACAGGCCTTTGACCGGATCAAACATTTGCTCGATATCGCGGGTGGCGATATGGCCCTTGTCGCGCAGGCGCGTGTAGATCTGCTCGCTAAAGTGGCGGTTCTCTGCCGAGTGGGTGGAGTGGTAATTGTCAAAGCCCACGCCAAAGCGGGCGAAATCCGCCTGATGATTATTGGAGACCCGCTCGATCAGCGCCTCGGAGGTAATACCTTCCTGCTCGGCGCGCAGCATGATGGCGGTGCCGTGGGCATCGTCGGCGCACACGTAAAAACAGCGCTGGCCCCGGCTTTTTTGAAAGCGCACCCAGATATCGGTTTGGATATATTCGAGCAGATGACCAAGGTGAATATCACCGTTGGCGTAGGGGAGGGCGCTGGTCACCAAAATATTGCGCGGGGCAGTGTTTGACATGGTTTTGAATACGTCCGATTAACTTGTAACAAATAAAGTCGGCGAAGAGGGGGTGCACTTCGCCGATAACGTCGTTCGCCAGTGAGGCCCGGGCGCCTCTTGTCAGCGCAAGGCCGGTGTCAACGCAAGACCGGCGCTAGGCTCTGTCTGAAAAGTACCTGCGCTCGACAATACGGCGTTAAAAATTGGCTCAAAATACTCATTTACACATGTAAACTCCGTTTTTTCGCCAATTTTTGCCTTGTCTTGTCTTCGCTCGTCGACTTTTCAGACAGACCCTAGTAGAGCGCCTGCTCCTCCTGCACGACTTCCCGCAAAAGCTCTAAAAAGAGTTTGTCTGCCTCGGAGTGCTCGGCGGGGTCTTCGGGGATATGCACGCTGGTCGTGCCGGATACTTCGTTGGCGATGCGCGCCATCGCCGCGGGGCTGGAGCCTTCGGCAAGCTCCCGGCGAGCAACGGCGAGCGACTGCAGCAGGATATCCGGGTCTTGTAGAAGCTTGCGGATAAATCCACGTAGCTCGTTGATTACGCGAGTTTTTTGAATTTCGGATGCCGACATGATGCGCTCCTTGAGGCTTGGGTTAAAAGCCAAGCCTGAACCAAACAGTGAATGCCTTGACCTTAGCACTTTTTGACTGGCTCGGCATGAGCCCTGCGCGGACAAGGCGTGGGCCCCGCCGGCGTTTTAAAGGCGCAGCCGGCCGGCCTTGTGTTTTACCGGATTGGCGTACTGGTTGAGCCAATAAGGGCGCAGTTCTTCGGGCACAGAGGCCAAACGCTCTGCAAAGCGCGCCCGGTCTTCCCGGGTAATGGCCTTGCGCGCCACCAGCTCCGGCGCCTCACCGAGCGCTTCCAAGGCCAGGTAGTGGCTCGGAAATAGCCGGTAGCCGCCGATCACCTGGCGGTCGATCTCGGCGGCGACTTCATCCGGGGTCGCCATGTCCGCGTCCAGGGGCTGGCCAAAGCGCAGTTGCACGCGGCCCTTGGTACCGGTAATACCCGCCACGATCGAGCGGATATCCTCGAACTCGCTTTTCGCGTAGCTACCAAGGGTGGCGACGTCATGCAGTTCCTGGGCCTTTTGCATATCGCAGGGGTCGTACTCGTAGCTGATCGACACCGGCACGAGCTTGAGCTCGGCGATCGCTTCGCCGAAAACGAAATCGCCCGGATCGCCACGACTCGCCATGGTCAACATCTTGATGATGGCGGGGTCGGTGCGATCGATGCCGTTTTTGGCCCGTCCTTCGCGCTGGGCCATCCAGATGGAGTGGTTGTCCCCGGTGATCGAGTGGCGAATATAGCCCGAAAGCTTCTGGTAAGCGGCCAGCATCGCCCGCTTGCCCCGGGCACTGCGGGGCACGATAAAGCTTTTATTGAGCCGCATCAGGTCGGTGACGTAGGGCTTTTTGAGCAGGTTGTCGCCAATGGCGATGCGCACGGTGTTGCGTCCGGCCGCGTAGAGCGCGTAGTTGACGAAAGCCGGGTCCAGCGAGATATCGCGGTGATTACCGATGAACAGATAAGCACTATTCGCGTCGAGCTTCTCGAGCCCGGTAACCTCGAAGGCGTCGGTCGTGGTGCGTATCATGCGCTCCATGTAACCGGCGATACGCATTTGAAAATCGCGAACCGAGGCAACGTTTTCGACCTCGCGGCGCACCGTGCGCCCAGCGATCATGCGCGCAAGCGCCGGCGCCCACTTGGCAAGACGGGGCAGCTTGAACCGGGTTAACGCATCGAGTAGCTCGCTGTCGCGACTCAGCCGCGTGAGCACGTCTTTCACCTCGTGATCCATGTAAGGGCGAATATCGGCCCAGGGATCATCGGACGAGGCGTCGTTGAGAGCGTGATGTTGGTCAGTCATGCGATCCGTTTGTAAGAGTGAGCCAAATCGAGGGTGAAACCGTTATTCTAACCTAACGACGCGCGTCAGGCCTGGTCGGTCGTGGCGGGCTCTTTTTGGGCCTCGCCGCCCAGCCATTCGAGTAGCCGGGCGATATCTTCTGAAAGCGACTGCGCCATCAGGATGAAGTCGGTTTCAAGCCGGGCAAGCGCGTCGTCGCCGTCGTCGGCGTGATCCGCTTCCTCGATCAGCGCATCGCCAAAGCGCAGCGACTTGAGCGCCAGGTCGTCATGTAGCACCAGGTGTAACCGACCTTCGAGGCCGATGGCAAGTTTGCTTGCCTGGCGGCCGCTCTCCAGCAGGTTTTGAATTTCGTCGCTGTCGAGATCGACCTGGCGGGCGCGCAGGACGCCGTCGTCGCCTTTGGCCTTGAGCTCGACCTGATCGCCTAGCTGCATATCCGCCGGGCGGCTCGCGGCGTCGCCAAGCCAGGTCGTCATGGCGCGAATCGGCAGGGTTTGCGAGTTGACCGGGGTCACCTTCAGCGTGCCTAGCGTTTCGCGTAGAAGATCGAGAATCTCCTCGCAGCGGGTGCGCGAGCTTGCGTTGATACCGATCATGTTGTGCTTGGTGTCCCACCAAAGATCGACCTTTTGGCTGCGCACGAAGGCACGCGGCATCAGCTCCTCGGTGATCTGCTCCTTGAGCGTGGTTTTCTCCTTGCGGGTCACCTTGCGCGCCTCGGCGGCCTCGATATCGGCGACTTTCTCGTCGAGCTCTTCCTTGACCACGGAGGCCGGAAGCAGGCGTTCCTGGCGCAGCGCGCTCAGCAGGCGGTGGCCCTGGATCTCGTGGAGCAGTTGACCACTGCCCAAGCGGCCTGCCGGCGCTGTCCACCCAAGCCTGCGGGCGTCGGCGCCGCCCAAAGGCCTGGCGGCGTGGGGCTCGAGTGCGCTCTGAAGCGCGCTGGCATCGAGCTCGAACTCGCCGTGTAGACGATACAAGTGCAGGTGCTTAAACCACATATCACCAATCCTATCCAAAAGGGGGCACATTATGGCGAAACGCTGCCCGTCCTGCCAGCCTCTTGCACTAAAGCGCCTTTATTGCCTACGTTAAATGGCCGGTATTTAAATGTGCGTTTAAAACCCATGTTTGTTCGCTGGCGCTTTTCAAGCGTTGTCTAATTCAATAAGGATTTTTTATGTCGTCTTCGATTACCCGTGTCGATCTGCGCGTACGTGGCTACCACCTGGATGGCTACGGCCACGTCAATAATGCCCGCTATCTCGAGTTCATGGAGGAAGGGCGCTGGGCGTTTTTCGACGACCACAAGGACCTGATTCGCGAGCTGCACGAGGCCGGGCGCGCTTTTGTAGTGGTCAATCTCAATATCGATTACAAAAACGCGGCGGTGCAGAACGACGACCTGTCCGTGCTCACCGGGATTACCGAGGTGGGCGAGCGCAGCGCACGCTGCCACCACCGCATCCAACGCGCCGACGGCAAAGTCGTCGCCCAGGCGGATCTTACTTTCGTGCTGCTGGATATAAAATCGAACAAGGCAAGCGCCATCGAAGGCGATGTGTACCAGGTGCTCGACCGGCTTCGGGTCGATAAAGAAGCCTTCGCTTAACCTTTTATTCGCGAATAGCCCCGGCGCGTCGATGAGTCTACCCTTTACGCGCTCTCTGACTGCCCTTGGTGCTTATGCGGTGGTATGATGGGGGGGTATGTGCGCCCGTCTGTTGATTCTCTAACACGGCGGTATTAAAGCGCTTTCAACTCTCGCAGTGCCAATGCAGTGCAAAGGATCTGACTTTCATGGGTGACATCGCCAGAGAAATCTTGCCCGTCAATATTGAAGACGAGCTAAAGCAGTCGTACCTCGACTACGCGATGAGTGTCATTATCGGCCGCGCGCTTCCCGATGTGCGCGACGGGCTGAAGCCGGTGCATCGCCGCGTGCTCTTCGCCATGCACGAACTGAGCAATGACTGGAACAAACCGTACAAGAAGTCGGCGCGTGTCGTCGGCGATGTCATCGGTAAGTACCATCCCCACGGCGACAGCGCGGTCTACGACACCATCGTTCGTATGGCCCAGCACTTTTCCATGCGCCACGTGCTGGTGGATGGCCAGGGTAACTTTGGTTCGATCGACGGCGACAACGCCGCGGCCATGCGTTACACCGAGGTGCGCATGGCGCGCTTGGCCCACGAGCTGCTGGCGGATCTGGAAAAAGATACCGTCGATTGGGTCGATAACTACGACGGCACCGAGCGGATTCCCGAGGTGCTGCCCACCCGCGTACCGAATCTGTTGATCAACGGCTCGTCGGGTATCGCCGTGGGTATGGCGACCAACATTCCGCCACACAACATGCGCGAAGTGATCGACGGCTGCCTGGCACTGATCGACGACTACACGCTGACCATCGATGATCTGATGCAGTACATCCCGGGGCCGGATTTCCCGACCGCGGGTATCATCAATGGCCGCGCGGGCATTCTGGACGCCTACCGCACCGGCCGCGGGCGTATTTACGTGCGCGCGGCGCACACCATCGAGCACCACGACAAGACCGGGCGCGATCACATCATCATCACCGAGCTTCCCTACCAGGTGAACAAGGCGCGGTTGATCGAGAAAATCGCCGAGCTCGTCAAAGAGAAGCGCATCGAAGGTATTGCAGAGCTTCGCGACGAGTCCGACAAGGACGGCCTGCGCGTGGTCATCGAGATCAAACGCGGCGAGTCCGGTGAGGTGGTGGTTAACAACCTCTTCGCCCAGACCCAGCTTCAAAACGTGTTCGGTATCAACATGGTGGCGCTGGAAAATGGCCAGCCGCGCACGCTGAATCTTAAAGAAATGCTGGAGGCGTTCATTCGCCACCGGCGCGAGGTCGTTACCCGGCGCACGCTGTTCGAGCTCAAAAAGGCGCGCGAACGCGGCCATATCCTCGAAGGCCTGACGGTTGCCATCTCGAACATCGACGAAGTCATCGAGCTGATCAAGGCCTCACCCAACGCCGCCGAGGCGAAAGAGAAGCTGCTCGAACAAGTGTGGCAGCCCGGCCAGGTCACCGCGATGCTCGAGCGTGCCGGTGCCAACTCCTGCAAGCCGGAAGACCTCGACGAAGGCTTTGGTCTTAACACCACGGCCACCGAATACCGTCTCTCGCCGGCTCAGGCCCAAGCCATTCTGGAACTTCGTCTGCACCGCTTGACCGGTCTCGAAACCGAGAAATTGCTCGACGAGTACCTCTCGATTCTGCAACGCATTGCCGAGCTGACCGAGATTCTCGCCTCGGCGGAGCGTCTGATGGAAGTCATTCGCGAAGAGCTTCATGCGGTTCGCGACCAGTTCGGCGACGACCGCCGCACCGAGATTCAGGCAAGCCATCTCGATCTTTCCATGGAAGATCTGATCGCCGAAGAGGACATGGTGGTGACCGTGTCGCGCTCGGGCTACGCCAAGACCCAGCCGCTTTCCGACTATCAGGCCCAGCGCCGCGGTGGTCGCGGCAAGTCCGCTACCTCGATGAAGGACGAAGACGTCATCGAGCACCTGCTAGTGGCCTCGACTCACGACACCGTGCTGCTGTTCTCCAACCGCGGCAAGGTGTACTGGCTCAAGGTGTACGAGATGCCCAACGCCAGTCGGGGCTCGCGGGGCAAGCCGTTGGTCAACATGCTGCCGCTCGACGAAGGCGAAGCGATCAACGCGATTTTGCCGGTTCGCGATTACAACCCGGACAACTACATCCTGTTCGCCACCGCCAAGGGCACGGTCAAGCGCACCAGCCTTGAGCAGTTCTCGCGCCCGCGTTCGGTCGGTCTGATTGCGATCGACCTGGAAGAGGACGACCGCCTCGTCGGCGCGGCGATTACCTCCGGTAGCGATCACGCGATGCTGCTCTCGTCCAACGGCAAAGCGATCCGTTTCGAAGAAGGTAACGTGCGCGCCATGGGCCGTACCGCCCGCGGCGTTCGCGGCATGCGCCTGCTAGGCGGCGCCGAAGTGATCAGTCTGATCATTCCCAAGAGCCAGCAGATCGACTCGGAAACCGATAGCGAAAGCGAAACCGGTGAAGAGGCGGCGGCCCAGGTCGAGCCTCAGGCGGAAGGGCAGATCTACATTCTCACCGCCAGCGAAAAAGGCTACGGCAAGCGTACGCGGTTAGAAGAGTTTCCGCTGCGCGGACGCGGCGGCCAGGGCGTGATCGCCATGCAGACCAGCGAGCGTAACGGCGCGTTGGTGGCCGCCATGCAGATCTACGACTGCGATGAAATGATGCTGATCACCGACCGCGGCACGCTGGTGCGCACCCGCGTCGAAGAGGTCTCGACCACTTCGCGTAATACCCAGGGCGTCATGTTGATTCGTCTGGGTAAAGAGGAGAAGCTGGTCAAAACCGTGCGTGTCGACGAGCCCGCTGAGCTGCCGCTCGAAGAGCCAGGCGAAGAGGGCGAAGCGCCGGCGGAGGCGATCAATAGCGGCGAGGAGGAAAGCGGGCACGATGACACGTCACTATAACTTCTGCGCAGGGCCGGCGGCCCTGCCCACCGCCGTTTTAGAGCGCGCCCAGCAAGAAATACTCGATTATCAAGGGCGCGGGCTTTCGGTGATGGAGATGAGCCATCGAAGCGATGAGTTCGTTGCCATTGCGCATAAGGCCGAGGCGGATCTACGGGGGCTTTTAGGCATTCCGGATAACTACCGGGTGCTGTTTTTACAGGGTGGCGCAAGCCTGCAGTTCGCCATGCTGCCCATGAACCTGTTGGGTCGGGGCGGCAGCGCTAATTTTATCCAGACCGGTATCTGGGGGAATAAGGCGCTATCGGAAGCCAAACAGCTGGGCTTTGATTGCCATGTGGCGGGTAGCAGCGAAGCGAATGGGCACCTGGAGGTGCCTACGCTTGAAAGCCTTGCCTTGAGTGCTGATGCCGCCTACCTGCACTACACGGCCAACGAAACCATCGGCGGGCTTGAATTCGATTACACCCCTGCGCTCAAACGACAGGATGGTGCGGATGTGCCGCTCGTTTGCGATATGTCCTCGAGCATTCTTTCCGGGCCGATCGACGTCAGCGACTTCGGTGTCATTTACGCCGGCGCCCAAAAGAATATCGGCCCGGCGGGTCTGACGCTGGTGATCGTGCGCGACGACCTGCTGGCTCGCGCCCAAGCCGCCACCCCCTCGCTGTTTGATTACCAAAAGCTCGCCGAAGCGGAATCCATGGTCAATACGCCGCCGACCTACGCCTGGTACCTCTCGGGGCTTGTCTTCGAGTGGCTTAAAGACGAGGTAGGTGGGCTCGAGGCGATGGATGCGCTCAATCAGCGTAAAGCCGACAAGCTTTACCGCGCCATCGACGAAAGCGGCTTCTACTCCAACCCGATCGCCAAGCGCAATCGTTCGCGCATGAACGTGCCGTTCGTGCTGGCCGACGCCACCCTCGATGGGGAGTTTCTGCGTGAGGCCGAAGCGGCCGGGCTATTGAACCTGAAAGGCCACCGCAGCGTGGGCGGCATGCGCGCAAGTCTCTACAACGCCGTGCCGGAAGCCGCCGTGGACGCGCTCATTGCGTTCATGCACGATTTCGAACAACGAAAGGGCTAGGATTCATGTCAGATACGCCGATCAATTTGGACGAGCTGCGCCAACGCATCGACCAGCTCGATGAGGACATCGTGCGTTTAATCAGCGAGCGGGCCCACTGCGCTCAGCAGGTGGCCAAGGTCAAGCTGGTGGATGACGAGAACGCGGTGTTTTATCGGCCCGAGCGTGAGGCCCAGGTACTGCGCCGCATCATGTCGCTCAATGAAGGGCCGCTCGATGACGAAGAGATGGCGCGGCTTTTCAGAGAGATCATGTCGGCGTGTCTGGCGCTGGAGAAACCCATCAAGGTCGCCTACCTGGGCCCGGAAGGCACCTTCACCCAGCAGGCAGCGCTCAAGCACTTTGGCGACAGCGCCGTCAGTCTACCCATGGCCGCCATCGATGAAGTTTTTCGCGAGGTAGAGGCGGGCGCGGTGAACTATGGCGTGGTGCCGGTGGAGAACTCCACCGAAGGCGTGGTGAATCATACCCTCGATACCTTTATCGACTCCTCGATCAAGATCTGCGGCGAGGTCGTTCTGCGTATTCACCACCACCTGCTGGTCAGCGAGAATACCCGCCGCGACAAGGTCACGCGTATTTACTCCCACCCGCAATCCTTTGGCCAGTGTCGCAAGTGGCTCGACGCTCACTTTCCTCACGCCGAGCGGGTGCCGGTTGCCTCCAACGCCGAAGCGGCGAAGCTGGTCAAGACCGAGTGGCACAGCGCCGCGATTGCCGGTGATATGGCGGCCAAGCTCTATGGGCTTACGCATATCGCGGAAAAAATCGAGGACCGTCCGGACAACTCGACACGGTTTTTGATCATCGGCAGCGAAGGCGTGCCCAGCTGCGGCGAGGATAAAACCTCGGTGGTCGTGGCCATGCGCAACCAGCCCGGCGCTCTTCACGACCTGCTCGAGCCCTTTCATCGTCACGGTATCGACCTTACCCGTATCGAAACACGCCCCTCGCGCACTGGGGCGTGGAACTACGTCTTCTTTATCGATTTCAGAGGCCACTGCGACGAACCCGGCGTTGCCTCTGTGCTCGAGGAAGTCAAACAGCGCGCGCTTGAACTGCGTGTTTTGGGCTCCTACCCCCAGGGCGTAATGTGATCGATCGGCAATCCTCTTTGAAAAGCCAGGGGGGCTTTCGAGAGCCGCGGTTATTGATCGTCGGGCTTGGCCTGATGGGCGGCTCGCTTGCGGCTGCGCTTAGGCAGCAGGGCTTTGATGGCAAGATTCTGGCCTGCGACCCCAGTGATAGCGAGATCGCGCTGGGCATCGAGATGGGGCTGATCGACGGCGGCGGTCGCCGTCTCGAAACGCTACTGGATAACGTCTCGATGATCGTGCTGGCGGTGCCGGTGCTGGCCATGGAGACGGTGCTGGCAACGCTCAAGGAGGGCTTGTCCAGCGCATCCCCCGACGTAGTGATCACCGATGTCGGCAGTACCAAGGGCACGATTCGCGACTGCGTGGTGCGGGTTTTTGGCGAACTGCCAGCTAACGTTGTGCTCGGCCACCCCATCGCCGGGTCCGAGAAAAGCGGCGTGGCGGCGGCCAATCCGGCGCTTTTTATCGATCATAAGGTCATCCTGACGCCGGCACCCAACGCCGACCCCGTAGCGCTTTCCAGAGTCGCTGCACTTTGGCAGACCTGCGGCGCCGAGGTGCTCGAAATGAGTGTCGAGCGCCACGACCAGGTGCTGGCGCGTACCAGCCACCTGCCGCACCTGCTGGCATTTTCCCTGGTGGATACGCTGGCCCGTCAGGACGAGCGGATGGAAATTTTCCGCTACGCCGCCGGTGGCTTTCGCGACTTTACCCGCATCGCCGGCAGTGACCCGGTCATGTGGCGCGATATCTTCATCGCCAATCGCGAAGCGGTGCTGGCATCCCTCGATGATTTCGAGGCGGGCCTGGCGAGTCTTCGCCGCTCGATCGAGCAGGGCGATAGCGACGCGCTCATTGCCACCTTCGATCGGGCCAGCCACGCGCGGCACTACTTTGGCACCCTACTTAGTAAAACCAGTTATCAGGCGGAATACCATATGCAGTCTCACGCAAATGTTACCTACCGTGTAAAACCCGGTGGCCAGGCCCAGGGTCGGCTGAGGGTGCCCGGCGACAAATCCATGTCCCACCGCTCGATCATGCTGGGGGCGCTGGCCGAGGGCGTGACCGAGGTAAAAGGTTTTTTGGAAGGCGAGGACAGCCTGGCCACGCTGCAGGCGTTTCGCGAAATGGGTGTGGCCATCGAAGGCCCGCACCAGGGGCGCGTGACGATTCACGGCGTGGGGCTTCACGGGCTCAAGGCACCGGCCGGGCCGATTTACGTGGGTAATTCGGGTACCGCCATGCGGCTATTTGCCGGACTTTTAGCGGGCCAGCAGTTCGATAGCGAGCTCACCGGGGACGAGTCGCTGACCAAACGCCCCATGGGCCGCGTGGCAGAGCCGCTGCGCCTGATGGGGGCGGCGGTTGAAACCGCCGAGGGCGGGCGCCCGCCGCTGGTCATCCGCGGTGGCGCCAAACTGCAGGGCATTCATTACGATATGCCCATGGCCAGTGCCCAGGTCAAATCGTGTTTGCTGTTGGCGGGGCTTTACAGCGAAGGCGAAACCCGCGTGCGCGAACCCGCGCCGACCCGCGACCACACCGAGCGCATGCTCAACGGCTTTGGCTACCCGGTACACCGTGAAGGCGATACTTGCTGGCTGGAAGGCGGACACAAACTAACCGCCGGGCCCATCGACGTCCCTTCGGATATTTCGTCGGCCACGTTCTTTTTAGTCGCTGCGGCCATTACCCCAAACTCGGACATTACCCTCGAGCACGTGGGGATGAACCCGACCCGTATTGGTGTCATCAATATCCTGACGCTGATGGGCGCTAATCTCGCGTTTGAAAACGAGCGCGAAGTAGGCGGCGAGCCGGTCGCCGATATTCGCATTCGTTACGCGCCGCTCGAGGGTGTCGATATTCCGGTCGACCAGGTGCCACTCGCCATCGACGAGTTCCCGGCGCTGTTTATCGCCGCGGCCAATGCCAAGGGTACGACCCGGCTGCGCGGCGCCGAGGAGCTTCGCGTCAAGGAGTCCGACCGACTCCAGGCCATGGCCGACGGCCTTGCCATTCTGGGCGTCGAGCACACCATGCTAGAAGACGGTATCGATATCGTTGGCGGCCAGTTGTCAGCGGACGCATCGCCGAACTACGCCGGCGGTACAATCGACAGCCTGGGCGATCACCGTATTGCCATGGCGTTTGCCGTGGCGGGTCTGCGCGCCTCGAGTGAGATCGTCATTAACGACTGCGCCAACGTGGCCACGTCGTTTCCGGGCTTCTTGACGCTTTTGGAGCGCATCGGCATGAGCGCCGAGGAGGTACGCGAGCCATGATATCGATCCCGGTACTGACCATCGACGGCCCCGGCGGGGCCGGCAAGGGCACGATCAGCAGTCTGCTCGCCGAACGCCTTGGCTGGCATCTGCTGGACAGCGGCGCGCTTTACCGGCTCACCGCCCAGGCGGCGGCCAAACACGACGTGGCGCTAGACGATGAAGACGGCCTCAAACGCCTGGCAGCGGAACTCGATGTCGCCTTTCCCGTGACAGACGGTACTCCGCGTACACTGTTGGAAGGCGAGGACGTCACGCTCACCATTCGCACCGAGCAGGCCGGCGAGCGGGCCTCACGGGTGGCTTCGCTTCCCGGCGTGCGCCAAGGGCTCCTGGAGCGTCAGCGTGACTTTTGTAAAGCGCCGGGCCTGGTAGCTGATGGGCGGGATATGGGAACGGTGGTATTTCCCGATGCGCCTTTAAAGGTGTTTCTAACCGCCAGCGCCGAGGAGCGTGCCCGTCGACGGCATCAGCAGTTGCAGGAAGCCGGCGTGGATGCTAGTCTTTCGAGTCTTTTAAAGGAGATTCAGGCACGCGATGCACGCGACACGCAGCGCAGTGTGGCTCCTCTCAAGCCGGCAGATGATGCCATTACGCTTGATACCACACGCCTGAGTATACCGGAAGTGGTTGATCAGCTAACTCGCTTGCTCGCTGAGAAAGGGCTTGCAGGCGATAACTGACTCTCCCTTGCGGCGTTTTTGGGAAGGTGTCACGACATGGCAGGGCGGCAATTCATATGATCGTTCATATCAGAGAGCCCGGTCAGGTCTAACCAGCGTTAACACCCCTGAAAGCTGAGTTACATTAGGCCCGTACTCGCTGGTGGTACGGAGAAGGCATTACGCCTCAACAACGTTGATCACGTAGGAAAACCATGAGCGAAAGCTTTGCTGAACTGTTTGAACAGTCTCTTAACGACATCAACATGGAGCCGGGCGCCATCGTCGCGGCCCAGGTTGTCGACATCGACGGTGACTGGGTTACCGTTAACGCTGGTCTGAAGTCTGAAGGCCAAATCCCCGCGGCGCAGTTCCGCGATGAAAACGGCGAACTCAACATCGCGATCGGTGATGACGTTCACGTTGCACTGGAAGCCGTAGAAGATGGCTTCGGTGAAACACGTCTGTCTCGTGAAAAAGCCAAGCGTGCAGAAGCCTGGAAGATTCTTGAAGCAGCCTTCGAGAAAGACGAAATCATCAAGGGCGTGATCAACGGTAAAGTTAAAGGCGGCTTTACAGTCGACGTTGACTCTATCCGTGCCTTCTTGCCGGGTTCACTGGTCGATGTTCGTCCGGTTCGCGATACCGCGCACCTGGAAAACAAAGAACTCGATTTCAAAGTCATCAAGCTCGACCCGAAACGCAACAACGTCGTCGTTTCGCGTCGCGCCGTGCTTGAAGCCGAAAACAGCGCCGAGCGTGAAGCACTGCTCGCTACGCTGCAGGAAGGCCAGCAAATCAAGGGTATCGTCAAGAACCTGACCGATTACGGCGCCTTCGTTGATCTGGGTGGCGTTGACGGCCTGCTGCACATCACCGATATGGCCTGGAAGCGCATCAAGCATCCGTCCGAAATCGTTGCCGTGGGCGACGAGATCAACGTCAAGGTTCTTAAGTTCGACCGTGAGCGCAACCGCGTATCGCTGGGTCTTAAGCAGCTGGGCGAAGATCCCTGGGTCAACATCAAAGCGCGCTACCCGGAAGGCACCAAAGTACACGCTGTCGTCACTAATCTGACCGACTACGGCTGCTTTGCAGAGCTTGAAGAGGGCGTCGAAGGTCTGGTCCACGTTTCCGAAATGGATTGGACCAACAAGAACATCCATCCGTCCAAAGTCGTGCAAGTGGGCGACGATGTCGACGTCATGGTGTTGGATATCGACGAAGAGCGTCGTCGTATTTCCCTGGGTATCAAGCAGTGCACCGCTAACCCGTGGGAAACCTTCAACGCTGAGTACAACAAGGGCGACCGTGTTTCCGGTACCATCAAGTCGATCACCGACTTCGGTATCTTCATCGGCCTTGAAGGCGGTATCGACGGTCTTGTACACCTGTCCGATATCTCCTGGACCGAGACCGGCGAAGAAGCGGTTCGCAACTTCAAGAAAGGCGACGAAGCCGAAGCCGTCATTCTGTCTATCGACCCCGAGCGTGAGCGCATCTCGCTGGGTATCAAGCAAATGGATTCCGATCCGGTTGCTGAGTACCTCTCGGTCAACGATAAAGGCAGCATGGTAACGGGTCGCGTCGTCGAAGTTGACGCGAAGGAAGCGCACGTAGAACTCGCTACCGACGTTATCGCTATCTTGAAAGCGTCTGAAATTAGCGCTGACCGCGTCGAAGACGCGCGTAACGTGCTAAACGAAGGCGACAGCGTTGAAGCGCGCATCGTTAATGTCGATCGCAAGAGCCGTCAGATCAATCTGTCGATCAAAGCGAAAGACCAGGACGATACACGTCAAAACATGAAGAAACTGCGCGATCAGGACTCTTCTGAAACAGGCGGCGGTGGTGCAACCACTATCGGCGATCTGATCAAGCAGCAGATGGGCGGCCAGGACTAATCGTTCTAGCGTTCATTCAAGAAACGCCGCCTTCGGGCGGCGTTTTTTTTACCTGTAATACCGCATCTGCTTCAATAAATTAGTTTGCCGGTTTCCAGGTTTAAACTTTTAAACTGGTTTGATTTAAAAAAACGATTAGTATTTAGCTTAAAATCAACTAGACTATTGTCAATTAGAGCAATTAAAGCAATAATGTCGACGCCTCGGGGCAAGTGATTCATGGTTATTATAATTTAACCTCTTACTTGTTCAGTCACAGTATCAAGGAACCCCCTATGTCACTCCTAAATGAATACATGCAGAAAGAGCAGCAGCTAAAGCAGCTGCAGGAAGACCTACAGCGCTTGGAAGGTGATCAGCGCCTTAAGAGCGAGCTCGAGTTTAAATCAAAGCTCGAAGCATTGATGAATGAGTTCAATAAGCGTCCGGCAGATGTCATTGCTTTACTGGAACCATCAAGTGACCAACGCTCTTCCCAGAAAGCGGCGGCCCCGACCAATCGTCGCAAGCGTCGTCTTAAAGTGTACAAGAACCCGAACACCGGCGATGTCATTGAAACGCGTGGCGGAAACCATAAAGGGCTCCGTGCCTGGAAAGACGAGTACGGCGACGAGACTGTCGAATCCTGGCTCCAGCCGCAAGACAGCTAATTAAGAAAAGCCGGTGCCTTTTTAGGGCACCGGCTTTTTTGTTCGAGTTAAGCATTGGATGCCCACGGGTTCTCTGGAAGCCCTTCGAGCGAAGACACCAGGAAGCGTTTCTCGTAAAGACCCACAGCAGTAGACAGATGAATTCATTCCAGCGCCTGCTCGTAAGCACAGACACCTCTGCTATGCTTGAAAGAAGTTTGGGCTGCCTGCCACGTTCTGAGCGCATTGATAAGCATTTGTGAACGGCCGTTGGCGCTTCGAACCCGCGTCTCTTTGAAGTGTTCTGGCTTTGCCGTATGGTTTGACATTCGTGCGCTTCATTCAGTATCAGATGAGTGTGAACGTGACAGCCACGGCACGTTTTTTATGCGCTATAGTCGTTGTGCGCTAACACGCAAAAGATGAACGCTCTTGGGCCCTGTGGGCATTCTCTTTAACCCAGTGAAGGCCTGTACAAGGTAGCCGCGTCCTCACCCTGTGTGATTCATTAAGTGGCTCTATTCTTACCATTTAAAACGACTGCCAGTGCCA
The DNA here is from genome assembly GCF_970647075.1 of Vreelandella mediterranea. Lineage (NCBI taxonomy): Bacteria > Pseudomonadati > Pseudomonadota > Gammaproteobacteria > Oceanospirillales > Halomonadaceae > Vreelandella > Vreelandella mediterranea. The sequence continues at coordinate 1,773,852 of NZ_OZ310198.1, forward strand.
CCATTATAAGATGTAGTAACGCTCACTGAGCCTGTAAGCCTTCATCGAGTATCTTGAGTATCAGTTAGCCGATTGGTTCGGCCGATTTGGGGGCATTTGCTGAAATTAACTTTTGTTAGCAAGCGCGATATTAAGTCGCACCCTAAAGCCAGAATTGCCGCACTATGAAGCTGCAAATTTTCTTTTCTTAAGTAAGGTGTAAATGAAAGGTCAATGAAATATCAAAAGGAATATAAGCAGGTGGACGAGCGCGATAAACTACGCAAGTTTCGCGAGCTTGACGATGCTTTCGCGCAGGCGTTACGTCAGCTGGAGAATCCAGACAATAGTTTTGATATTCCTACCGGCCCTCCGGTACGTTCGCTTAAAGACCTGGAAGAGCAGGATGAGAAAACCCGGGTCGAGGAAAGCGAGCGGCTATTTGGTGAACGCTTGAAAGCCCTGTGTATCGAAAACGGATATTCCGAGGAAAGTGTCAAAGCGCTCGTAGAGGCTTTGGTGAAAGGGGGGCGCTGGACCATGGATGAAACACCGTCGGTTACCCAGCCCACGGTCGAGCACAGTCTTAGCGGTAGCGATAAACCCGCAGGCTAGGTAGAAATGCCTCACTTTCCAGCTTTTCATCGCGGCGCTTGGCGCGGGTGCGCTGCTCCGGCATCTTAGGCGAGGGTGCCTTGATGTGCGGTAGGCGCGCTTGCTGGGCGGGCACGATCAGTGGCATGGCAATATTATGCGCCAGGCGTGTATGGCCATCCTGAAGTGGCTCGGTAAAGAACAGGTTCGCTCGCATCAATGGTGCCTGGGCTTGCACCCGGGCCAGCGTTTCGCCAGAGGGTATGCCGGCCAGTTTCTGTAGCTGAATACGTATGTGGGGGGCATCGGTATCCAGTTGCAGCAGTTTTTTCTCCGCCTCTTGAACACTCAGCTTTTTAATCGAACGCCCGCTCGTATACCAGGCCAGGCGCACCCGGGAGACAGGGCCCGGGGCGATAGGAATATGACGCCAACACTGCTTCAAGTGAAGCCGTGCCATACCGCTTTTGCGCAATACATCATCGACATGGGGATGGCGCTCGGGCAAGCGCTGCCGCGCCTCGGTCAAGGCGCTGGGTGAAAGCGCCTTGATACGGCTTATAAGCTCGCTAATAGCGCTCTTGGCCTGGTTGACCTCGTCGATGGCCTCTAGAAGGTCGTCGCCTGCCGCTATCACGGCGATATAGTTACGCGTTTCGCGCCCGTCCTGGCCTTGCACATGCCACATATCCATCAGTGCATGGCGAAACCAGCACGCCTTCTCGCTTGTTCCTTCCAGTTGCCAGGTGGGCGGCCTGGTTCGTTCATAAAACTCGGCGGCCTTTTCGATGGCAGCTATCAGCTGGTCGAAGCGTGAATCGAGCGCGTAAAAGAGGTGATACGCCGCGGGGGTATCGCTACTCATTGCGCGCCTTCATGAAAGCGGGGCGTCTTTGTCGGCCTGGGCCAGCAGTGTTTCGATATCGGCTTCATCCATGGCCGATTCGCCACCAATGCGGTGGGATTCATCCGCCCAGGCGCCAAGGTCGATCAACTGGCAGCGCTTGCTGCAAAACGGCCGATACGTACTGTCCGGTGTCCAGGGTACCTGGGCGCCGCATTGGGGGCAGGCTACTTCAAAAGGGGAATCGTTAGCGGGGGACATAAAACTCCTGCACGTTGATGCTCATATAGTGTTACTCAAATGCCGGTAGCGCTGGTCGAGAGTGGCGACTTGCTTTTCGAGCTGCTCGTGAGCGCTATCATTATCGACCACATCATCGGCGTTGGCCAAACGCTCTTCCCGAGAAAGCTGCGCGGCGAGGATCGCGTTTATCTGCTCTTCGCTTACGTTGTCCCGGCGCATGGTACGTTCGCGCTGGGTCTCGACGCTCACATCGACCACGAGCGTGCGCGCGACCAACGCCGCCTGCCCGGACTCGAACAGCAGCGGTGAAACCAGCAGTACGTAGGGCGAGTGCCGTTCGAGTGCTTCGAGGTGCTCGACCAGACGCGTGCGGATACGGGGATGGGTAACGGACTCGAGCCATTTGCGCTCGGTGGCGTCGTTGAAGATCAGGGCGCGTAGCGCGGCCCGGTCGAGCGTGCCATCACCCTTGAGTATATGGTTGCCGAAGTGCTCGATGATGTCCGCAAGCGCTGGTTCACCGGGCATGACGATTTCCCGGGCGACGTCATCGGCATCGACAAACCCGATACCCCGCGCCTCGAACGCCCTGGCGACGGTCGATTTACCCGAGCCGATACCACCTGTTAAACCAATGATCATAAAACTATCTATCCAGCCTTGATGGGGCTTGGTTAAAAGCTAAGCGCTGTGTAAAGAACGAACAGTTCGTCACCGGCGAGCAGGCACGTCCAGCCGGCCAGCGCCAAAAAGGGGCCAAAAGGCAGCGGTTTACCGCGCATGTTGGGGATCAGCCACTGGGCGAGCAAGCCAATGACCGCCCCCAGCCCCGCCGACACCACCAGCAAAAGGGGTAAGAATGCCCACCCCAGCCACGCGCCAAGGGCAGCCAGCAGCTTGAAGTCGCCATACCCCATGCCTTCCTTGCCGGTTATTAGCTTGAAGAGCCAGTAAAAGCTCCAAAGGACGAGATAACCCGCCATGGCACCGATAACGGCACTTTGCAGCATGAACGGCTGGAACATCAGCTGGTAGATGAGGCCTAGCCAGAGAAGCGGCAGTGTCAGCGCATCGGGCAACAAGAAGGTACGAAAATCGATAACCGCCAGAGCGAGAAGTGTCAGGCACGCGGCAAAGATGAACAGCGCGTTGAGCGTAAAACCAAAAAGCGCCAGCACCGCCACGGCCACTAGCCCTCCGGCGAGTTCCACGAGCGGGTACTGCGGGCTGATACGTGTTTGGCAATGCGCGCAGCGCCCCCGGCGCTTTAGCCACCCGACGACGGGCAGGTTATCGTGCCAGGCAATGGCCGCTTCGCAGCGCGGACACATGGAAGCGGGGACGGCGAGATTGAAGCGCGGGGCGGGTTCGAGGGGTAACTCTAAAGATGCCCGCGCCTCTTCGCGCCAGCGGCGCATGAGCATGACCGGAAGGCGGGTAATGACCACGTTCAAAAAACTGCCCAGGCAGAGTCCAACGATAAAAATGGCGCTATATAAAATGGCTGGCGGTAAACCCATGATGCTCCAGGCAAGCGGTTAAAGTGCGGTACCAATTTCGAAGATGGGCAGATACATGGAAACGACGACGCCGCCGACCAAAAGCCCCAGAACGACGATTATAACCGGTTCCATGAGTGAGGTAAGTGTGTCGACCTTGTTTTCCACTTCTTCTTCGTAATAGTCGGCCACTCGATTCAACATCGCATCCAGGGAGCCTGCTTCTTCGCCAATGCTCACCATTTGCACGGCCAGGGCCGGAAAACGATTGGTCAGGCGCATGGCAAAATGCAGCTGTTGGCCGGTCGTCACGTCCTCGCGTACCTCGTTGATGGCCTTGATGTAGACCCGGTTGTCCGCCGCCCCGGAGGCGGTTTCCAGCCCCTCGATGAGCGGCACACCGGAGCTAAAGGTCGTGGCAAGCGTTCGGGTAAAGCGTGACACCGCTGATTTGTGCAGTATGTCCCCCAGCACCGGTAGGCGAAGCAGGAACTGATCGATGGCGTAGGCGACTTTATCCGAACGCCTGGCCGCTGCCTTGAGGAGCACGATTCCCCCCACAATCAGGCCAAGCGTGGGTAGCCAGTAGGCCTGGGCGAGTTCCGAGAAGCGCACGGTCACCTGGGTAAGTACGGGCAGCTCGGCGCCAAAGCCCTGGAACATGCTTTCGAACTCGGGCACGACCATTACCAGCAAAATCATCGTCACGACCAGGCCGATGGTCATGACCGCGGCCGGGTACCAAAGCGCCTTTTTCACCCGGCTTTTCAGGGAAGCGACTTTTTCCTTGTAGAGGGCGATGCGTTCGAGCATTTGATCGAGTGCCCCGGCCTGCTCGCCGGCGCTAACCAGGTTCACAAAGAGCCGGTCGAACTGCTTGGGGTGTCGGGCCATCGCCTGGGAAAGGCTGTCGCCGGAGGAGACATCGCGCATGATCTGCTGGGTCAGATCGACCATGGCCGGCTTTTTCATGCTCTCGGAAATGGCCTGAAGCGCCTGAAGAATCGGGATGCCCGCGCGCATCATGGTCGCCATTTGCCGGGCAAACAGCATGATGTCGACACTGGAGACCCTGCCGCGGCCGTTCAGGCTGCTGCGCTTTTGAATTTTTTGCGCGGTAATCCGTTGGCGTGCAAGCTGCTCGACGATTTCATCCTTGGTGCGGCCAATCAGCTCGCCTTTCATGACACGGTCTTTCGGGCCCTTGCCCTGCCATTTCCAGCGGTGCAAAGGAGCAAGTTTCGTGCGCGCTTTCGCTTTGGCCATCACCCTGGTTACTCCTTGCTGATACGGTTGACTTCTTCAAGGCTGGTACTGCCATCCAGTACCCGACTCAAGCAGCTTTGATAGAGGCTTGGGTGGTCTTCCTGGCGGGCGAGCTTGTCGATTTCGAGCGCGTTGCCGTCGCGCATGATCAAGGTGCGCATGTCGTCGCTAATCGGCAGTACTTCGTAAATGCCCACGCGCCCTTTATAGCCCTGGGTACACTGCTTGCAGCCCACCGCCTTGTAGATGGTGACGTTATCGAGTTGCGCCTGGCGGAAACCGGCTTTCAAAAGCGCCTCGTGGGGGATATCCGCCGGCGCCTTGCAGTTAGGGCAAAGCCTGCGTGCTAGCCGCTGGGCGATGATCAGCGTGACCGAGCTTGCGATGTTGTACGAGGCAACGCCCATATTGGCCAGGCGCGTCAGGGTTTCCGCCGCCGAGTTGGTGTGCACGGTCGAGAGCACCATGTGCCCGGTCTGCGCCGCCTTGACGGCGATCTCTGCGGTTTCGAGATCGCGAATCTCGCCCACCATGACCACGTCCGGGTCCTGGCGCAAAAACGCGCGCAGAGCGCTGGCAAAATTGAGCCCGATCTTGGGCAGCACGTTGACCTGGTTGATGCCCGACACCTTGATCTCGACCGGATCCTCGGCGGTACAGATATTGCGCTCGATCTGATTGAGCATATCGATACCGGTGTAGAGCGTTACGGTTTTACCGCTACCGGTGGGGCCGGTCACCAGGATCATGCCCTGGGGGCGTTTGAGGGCGGCTTCGTAATCCTTTTGTTGGCGCGCACTGAAGCCCAGCTGCTCGATGCCCAAGCGTATCGAGGAGGGGTCGAGTATCCGCAGCACCAGCTTTTCGCCGTACACGGTAGGAAGCGAGTTGACCCGGAAATCGATCGAGCGCGAGCGGGACAGCTGCAGCTTGATCGCCCCGTCCTGGGGAAGGCGGCGCTCGGAAATATCCAGCCGGGACATGATTTTCAAACGCGCCGCAATTCGGTCGCGCATGGCAAAAGGTGGCTTGGCGATCTCGATGAGCATGCCGTCGATACGAAAGCGCACCCGGTACTGGGATTCGTAAGGCTCGAAGTGAATATCCGACGCGCCGCGGCTAATGGCATCCAGCAGCACCTTGTTGACGAACTTGACGACCGGCGCGTCCTCCTTATTGACGCCGGTACTCTCGAGGGTGACCTCTTCGCCTTCCTCGTCGTGAACGATATTGAGCGTGCCTACGGAGTCGTCCACGCCGTCGAGCTCTTCGAGAAGGCTGCGCTCGTTCTGGGCCACGTACTGAATCAGGTGGCTGCGTATCTGCTCCGCCGGTGCCAGTACGCCTTCGACGCTCAAGTTGGTGGCAAACTGCAGTTCATCTAGCTGGGTGAGCGTGGCCGGGTAAGGCACCGCCACGGTGAGCCGGTGGCCGTGGTGCGCCAGCGGCAACGCGTTCAGCTTGTTGAGTATCTTGATAGGGTATTCGTTGGCCGGGGGCAGGGCGCTTAGCTTGACCGCCTCGAGATCCACCACCGGTAGCCCGTACTCCCAGGCCGCCGCCAGCACCGCATCGGTCGAATCCACCAGCCCGCTTTCTACTACGTGCTGTAGAAACGAAAGATCGAGCTCGGCGGAAGTCTCGTCCGCCACTTCGGCTTGAGCCCGTGTCAGCACTTCGTGGGCGACCATGCGCCTGGCAATACCGCTTAATTTAAGTCCCGTGGCGGGCTCATTAAAGGCAGAAGAGGTCATAGAATCTCGCAACGCGTGCGTGTGGGCAGAAAGAATACTTAACTGCCATTAAAAACTACTATAATGCACGCTTTGACGTCATCATAAAGAGGGAATAGCGCTCAAAAAGGGCTTATAAAGCTAGTTGTCAGCTCTTCCCCGCCAGGCTACTGTGATCCCCACATGGGCTAAACATTTTTAGCCCCAAAAAAACGACATCTTCCAAGGGGCACACCGAATGCAAATTCCAAACGCAACACAGCTAAAACGCTACCACCAGGGCGGTTTTACGTTGATCGAGCTGCTGATCGTAGTGGCGATCATCGGTATTCTGGCGGCGGTGGGTGTGCCTCAGTATGGTAATTACTTGGATCGTTCTGCCACTAGTGCTTGTGTTTCAGAACTTAGTGCATTTAGAAGTATCGTTGTAGCTGAAAGCGCAAGCGGTGATTCTTTGTCGAGTGGCGAGGGCGAAAGCCTATCTTTGACTAATGAAGCTGTGAGCAATTATAGCTTCGAATCTTGCTCCATAGCCGATACTGGAACCCCTAAAGCTCAGTTGGCTAGTGCATTTCTATCAGGCGATAATTTTGATGTAACTGTTTCAAGAGCCAGCGCTAATAACGTAACTGTGCAAAATGGTCAGATTACTGTTAACGAAAGCTAATTTTTAGAAAGTCAGCTTGAATTAATTTCATCTATTCTAAAACCGCCTTCGGGCGGTTTTTGTTTGTTCATAAGAATGTTACTTATATTTTTTAGCATTAAAATTTTAGCCATTCATTGGGGAGTCTTATGCAATTACTAACCCGTCTAGAAAAGACAGTACGCATTGCCGAAGCAGCAGGCCAAATGATCAAAACAGCGCGAACCGAGCAGAGCTTCGATCAGCGCTTGAAGCAGGGCATCGAGCTGGTCACCGATGTGGACGTGGCGGTCGATACCTTTATCAGCGAAGAGCTTTCCAAACACTTTCCGGGGGAAGCGCAGCTTAGTGAAGAGCTGAGCCCAGAGAAGGGCTTGGAAGCGAAGGAGCCGCTGTGGGTCGTGGATCCTATCGACGGCACGGTGAACTTCGCTCAAGGGCTTCGCCACGTGGCGGTTTCCATTGCCTGGCTCGAGCAGGGCGTGGGCAAGATCGGTGTGGTGCACGCGCCGTTTTTGGATGAAACCTTCACCGCGGTCGAGGGCGGCGGGGCGCAGTTGAACGGTCAGCCCATCGAGCCAAGCAAGGCCAGTGAACTGGCAGCGACTCTGGTAGGAACCGGCTTTCCCTACGACAGGGCTGAGCGCAAAGCGCTAATGCCGCGCCTGGAAGCCGTGTTAACGAATTGCCAGGATATCCGCCGCAACGGCGCCGCGGCGCTGGATATCTGCGATATCGCCTGCGGGCGGTTGGACGCCTACTTCGAGACCGTCTCGCCCTGGGATTTTGCGGCGGGCTGGGTGATCGCACGCGAGGCGGGCGCCTCGCTTGGCCGTTTGGTCGAAGTACCCGAGGGGCTCTCGGCGGACCTGTACCCTGAAGAGCTTCTGATCACGGCCCCCGGCGTTTTCAAGGAGATGGCGTCGCTTCTCAAGGGCGTGTCGTAAGCGTTTGGCCAAGCATTTGAAAAGAAAGCCTAAAAAGGACTTTTCATTTACGCCATTAAACGCTAGTATACGCACCGTCTTGAGGCGATAAGTCAGCGCTTTAAAAGTGCCGTTCGCAAAAGACATCGGAGTGTGGCGCAGCTTGGTAGCGCGTTGCAATGGGGTTGCAAAGGTCGCAGGTTCGAATCCTGTCACTCCGACCAAAATACGAAAACCGCCGCTACGGGTTACCCCGAGCGGCGGTTTTTTTATTCCTGATCAAAAACGCTCGTTAATGTCTTTGATATCGTTTGGGCGGCGTTGGGCGCCGCCAGGGCGGGTACCTGGATGTTGGCCTGGCCGGCTCGCGGCGTTACCCCGATACTTATCCCAAGCGTTTTTCGCCTTTTGCCGGTTGGCGGGCTTTCGTAGCCAGTTGAAGAGCGCCAGCAGTATCCACTTACGCATTATGACCTCCAGAGACGCTGATTCCGAGCGGGCTTGCTGAATCAAAAAAGCCGCCGCTTAAAGCAAGCGGCGGCCGTTCGCGTTTGGGGCTTATTCTTCCTGAGCGCGGTGGTCGGCCAGGGCGGTGGTGACCGCTTCTTCCCATTGGCCGGCGTCGATACCCCAGTGCTCCATCTCCGATTCATCCGGCGCGCCTTCGGCGGCGGCTTCGAGCTCTTCCGGCGAATGGGCCTCGAAGCAGTGTTTGGCGAATGCTTTGGTCGGGCCTTCCTGAAGCTGGTTGATCATTTCCATTGGGTCGTATCCTTTCCTTATGGGTGCTTAATAGCGGGTATGAATCAGTATAGTAATTAGCCAGCACTTTGCGCGAGGGTCTGTCTGAAAAGTCGACGAGCGAAGACAAGACAAGGCAAAAATTGGCGAAAAAACGGAGTTTACATGTGTAAATGAGTATTTTGATCGGACTCGCGCGCGAGCCAATTTTTAACGCCGTATTGTCGAGCGCAGGCACTTTTCAGACAGAGCCTAAATGTTCCACGCGGGCTAGACAAATACCTCGGTGAGAATTTTAACCGCGATACCGGCCAGTAGCAGCATGATCAGCTTATCGAACCACGCAAATGGCAGGCGCTTGCCAAGGGCGGCGCCCAGCGGCATGCCCAGCGCAATTATGGCGAATGCCGCCAGGCTATAGGCGCCAAGCTCGAGGGTTAGAATACCCGTAGCCAGCAGTGCCGGTATTTGGGCCAGCGTAATGGCGCAGAAAAATACCGAGATCGAGCCAATGAACACGCGCCGCTCGAGCCGCATGGCGTTAAAAAAGGTAATCGAGGCCGGCGCCGACATGCCCGCTGCCCCCTGAAGTATGCCGCCGACTAGCCCCACCGGCAGTACGAGCCGGTCGGCCATCGCCATCGAAAGCGCCATCTTCCCCCTCAATAGCTTGATCACGAGATAAAGCACGATTGCCCCGGCCACGCCTAATGACAGCGTATCGTGAGAGAGCGCTACCAGCCCCCAGGTACCCAGGACGATCCCTGCGCAGCCTGCCAGCGAGAACACCATCAAAAACCGGATGGGCAGCAGGTGGCGGCGGTGCTGCCAGGCCTGGAGGGCGTTACTGAACAGGTTGGAGGCCACCAGTAGCGCGATGGCCGTCTGCACGTTGTAAAGCATGGTAAACACCGGCACGACGATGACCGGCACGCCGGAGCCGATTGCGCCTTTCACCACTCCGGCTATCAATAGCGTGAATAGCGCGATGATCACGGGTTCATCCTTTATGTCATGCGTTCAAGATCAGTTTTCGAGCACGTAGCAGGGCGTATAGGGCTCGCCGTCGAGTTTCATGCGCCCCTGGGCGACGAAGGAGCTCAAAAGCTCGTCCAGGCGGCGCATGAGCTCCGGCTCGGCGGAGAGCACGAAAGGACCATGGGCCTTGATGGCGCGAATGCCCGGCTCTTTCACGTTACCCGCCACGATGCCGGAAAACGCCCTGCGCAGGTTGGCGGCCAGTTCGTGAGTGGGCTGGTCGCGATGCAGGGCAAGGTTCTTCATCGCTTCGTGGGTCGGCTCGAAGGGGGCCTGGAACTCGCGGGCGATGTTAAGACGCCAGTTGAAATAGAAAGCGTCCTGATGCTCGCGGCGAAATTGAGCGATCTCGTCGATGCCTTCACGCATGCGCCGGGCGACGGACACCGGGTCGCCGGTAATGATGGTGTAGTAGCGGCGAATTTCTTCGCCCAGGGTGTACACCAAAAACTCGTCGATTTTCTCGAAGTAGGCGGCGGAGGCGGCTGGGCCTGTGAAAATGAGCGGGAAGGGCGTGTCGCTGTTTTTCGGGTGTAGCAGAATACCCAGTAGATACAGGATCTCTTCGGCGGTGCCCACGCCGCCGGGGAAAATGATGATGCCGTGACCCAGGCGCACGAAGGCCTCCAGGCGCTTTTCGATATCCGGCATGACCACCAGTTCGTTGACGATCGGGTTCGGCGCTTCCGCGGCGATGATGCCGGGCTCGGAGATCCCCAAATAACGCCCACCTTTACGCCGCTGCTTGGCGTGGGCCACATTGGCACCTTTCATGGGGCCTTTCATTGCCCCGGGCCCGCACCCGGTGCAGATATCCATTTCTCGCAGGCCCAGGTGATAGCCCACATCCTTGGAGTAGTCGTACTCTTCGCGGGAAATCGAGTGCCCGCCCCAGCACACCACCAGGCTCGGGTCGAGCTCGGGCTTTAACGTGCCGGCCTTGCGCAGAATATGGAAAACCGCGTTGGTCGTGCCTTCGCCGGTGGTCAGGTCGAAGCGGTCCTGGCGCTGAATTTCGCTATACACGTAAACGATGTCGCGAAGGATCGACGAAAGATGTTCGCGAATACCGCGAATCATGTGGCCATCGACGAAGGCTTCCGCCGGGGCGTTGGTTAGCTTTAGCCGAATGCCGCGGTCCTGCTGCAGCACTTCGATGTCGAAATCCTTGTAAGCCTCCATGATCGCCAGGCTGTCGTCCGAGGGGCGCCCGCAGTTGAGTACCGCCAGCGCGCAGCGGCGAAGCAGGTCGTGAAGCCCGGTTTGAGAGGTGCTTTGCAGGCGATAGACCTCTTGTTGCGAGAGCACCTCGAGGCTGCCTTCAGGGGAAATCGTGCTGGAAATCGTGGGCCGTGGGGCCAGGGCTTGGTTCATTCGTGTAACGTTCTCTGGGTGAATAACAATGACTTGCCCTACTATCACCCAGGCGAATGGCTACGCGCAAGGCGCCTCGGCGTGCCAGATATGCTAATCTTGACCGTTTTGGTGTTCGCGTTTGAAACACCATACGTTACTTTTGCTATGGCCCTCATCATGTTCAATGCCCACTACTTTCGAACCTTTATTACGCTGGTGGAAACCGGTAGCTTTACGCGTACCGCGCGCCGTCTGGAAATGACTCAGCCAGGCGTCAGCCAGCACGTTCGAAAGCTCGAAGGGTATCTTGATAAAACGCTGATCGAGCGTAAGGGAAAAAGCTTTACCCTGACCGAGTCCGGCCGGCGCGCCTACGACTATGCCTTGAAGCTGTTTGCCGAGCACGAGCAATTTCGCCACGCCCTGGACGATGACCTGATCGACAGCGGTGAGTGCCGGATCGCCTCGCCTGGAAGCGTCGGGCTCATGCTCTATCCGTTCATTTTGGGCCAGCAGCAAATGCACCCGAACCTCATGGTGAGCTATAGCTTCGCCTTTAACCACGAAATCGTCGGCGACCTGCTGGACGGTCGCTACGATATCGGTATCGTCACCGAGCAGGTCAAAAGTGCCGAAGTCTCCTGCGAGGTGTGGCATAAAGAGCCGCTTTGTCTAGTGGTGCCGGCAGACTTTGCCGGGACTACGCTTGCCGAGCTGATGGGGCTTGGTTTTATCAACTATTACGACGGGATCAATCACGCCAACTACCTGCTGCGCGCCAACTTCCCCGACGAGTTTCGCTCCATGAGCCACTTTCGCCACCAGGGCTTTACCAACGAGGTGAGCATGGTACTCGACGCCGTGGCCCGGGGGCTTGGCTTTACCGTGGTGTCACGGCTGGTGCTCGAAACCTCGCCCTGGCAGCGCCAGGTGAGGGCCTTGTCGCTCCCCGTTGCCGTGGATGAGGTGCTTTACGTGCTGACCCGGCGGGATTCGACGCCGCCCAAACGCTACGAAAAGCTGCTCAACGGCTTCAAACAGCAGCGTCTGCAGGAAATCGCCCAGTAGCCGCCAGGCATTGAAACCTATAAAAAAGCCCCGGGGTGTTCGTGTCCCGGGGCTTTTTTGAGAGTGCGCTAAACGCTTTTCTGGCCTGGGGGCGCTTTAGTTACGGTACTCATCGATGCTGGGACAAGAACAAATCAACTGACGATCCCCCAGCACGTTATCGACCCGGTTGACCGTCGGCCAGTACTTCGCCGCCATCACTGCCTCGGAGGGGAAGGCGCCCAGGGTGCGGTCATAAGGCCGTGCCCATTCGCTGTCGGCCAGGTCGCGCTGAGTGTGCGGCGCATTGACCAGCGGATTGTTCTCAAGCGGCCACTCGCCGCTCTCGACGCGCTTGATCTCCTCGCGAATCGCGATCATCGCATCGCAGAAGCGGTCGATCTCGAAAAGCGACTCCGACTCGGTGGGCTCGATCATCAGCGTGCCCGGCACCGGGAACGACATGGTCGGGGCGTGGAAGCCGTAGTCCATGAGGCGCTTGGCGATATCCTCTTCGGAAATACCGGAATTCTGTTTGAGCGGGCGAATATCGATGATGCACTCATGGGCCACGGTGCCGTTTTGCCCGCGGTAGAGAATCGGGTAACTCTCTTCCAGGCGCTTGGCGATGTAATTGGCGTTAAGAATGGCAAACTCGGTGGCTTCACGAAGCCCTCGAGCGCCCATCATCTTGATATAGGCCCAGGAGATCGGCAGGATCGAGGCGCTGCCGAAGGCCGCGGCGGCCACCGCGCCGCCTTCGGTTTTCACGCCGTTGATCGGGGTGACCACGTGGTTGGCAACGTAAGGCGCCAGGTGCGCTTTCACGCCGATGGGCCCCATGCCCGGGCCACCACCACCGTGGGGAATGCAAAACGTCTTGTGCAAATTCAGGTGTGATACGTCGCCGCCAAAATCGCCGGGGCGGGTAAGCCCGACCTGGGCGTTCATGTTGGCGCCGTCGACGTAGACCTGGCCGCCATTTTCGTGAACCACCTCGCACACCTTGCGCACGTGGGATTCGAACACCCCGTGGGTCGACGGGTAGGTGATCATCACCGCCGAGAGGCGATCCTTGTGCTGCTCGGCCTTTTGGATCAGGTCGTCGAGGTCGATGTTGCCTTGCTTGTCGCACTCGACCACGACCACGTCCATGCTGACCATGGCGGCGGATGCCGGGTTGGTGCCGTGGGCGGAGCTTGGGATCAAGCAGACGTTGCGGTGGCCTTCACCGTTGGCCGCCTGGTAGCGGCGGATGGCCAGAAGCCCCGCGTACTCACCTTGGGCGCCGGAGTTGGGCTGCATCGAAACGTGATCGTAGCCGGTGATCTCGACCAGAAACGCGGCCAGCTCGTCGATCATCTGATGATAACCCGCGACCTGATCCCGCGGGGCGAAGGGGTGCAGTTGGGCAAAGGCCGGCCAGGAAATCGGCAGCATTTCGCTGGTGGCGTTGAGCTTCATGGTACAAGAGCCCAGCGGAATCATCGCGTGGGCAAGTGACAAATCCTTGTTCTCCAGGCGCTTCAAGTAGCGAAGCATTTCGGTTTCGCTACGGTAGCGGTGGAACGTGGGATGCGTCAGGAAATCGCTTTCGCGGCGGTACGCCTCGGGGATGCCTGAAAGAGCGCTTTCGAACAGCTGGTCTTCGAGCGACGGAATCGATAGGCCGTGCTCGTCGCCCAGGATCACGTCGAACAGCGCCGCCAGGTCGTGAGCGGTGGTGGTCTCGTCCAGGCTTACGCCGATGTCGCCATTGTCGAAGTAGTGCAGGTTGATATCGACGGTCATCGCCCGGCCGTGGATCTTGCCCGCATCCACGCCGGTCAGGCGAAGCGTATCGAACCAGCTTTCGCTATCTAGCGCCACGTCGGCCTGTTTCAAGCCCTGGGCCAGCAGCGAGGTGAGACGGTGAACCCGGGCGGCGATTTTACGCAGGCCCTCGGCGCCATGATAGGTCGCGTAGAAGCCGGCGATGTTGGCCAACAGCGCCTGGGCGGTACAGATGTTGGAGGTCGCTTTCTCGCGGCGTATGTGTTGTTCGCGGGTCTGCATCGCCATGCGCAGCGCCGTGTTGCCACGGCTGTCCTGGGAGACGCCGATGATACGCCCGGGAATCGAGCGCTTGAGCTTGTCCGAGGTGGCAAAAAACGCCGCGTGGGGGCCGCCAAAGCCCATGGGTACGCCAAAGCGCTGGGAGTTGCCGACCACGATGTCGACGCCCATCGCCCCCGGCTCTTTCAAGAGCACCAGGCTCAAAAGGTCCGTGGCCACGCAGGTCATGATGCCGCGCTCTTTGGCTGCGCTTACGAGTGGCTCGAGCGCGGTGATGGTCCCGCTTGCGCCCGGGTACTGAAGCAGCGCACCGAACACGTCGTGCTCGGCGAGGGTGTCGGCCGGGCCGGTGATCAAGTCGAAGCCAAAACACTCGGCGCGGGTTTTGACGACGTCGACGGTTTGCGGGAAAACGTCATCGGCAACGAAGAAGGCGTTGGACTTGCTCTTCTTATTGGCGCGTTTGCAAAGCGCCATGGCTTCCGCGGCGGCGGTGGCTTCATCGAGCAGCGACGCGTTGGCAAGCTCCATACCGGTCAGGTCCATCACCACCTGTTGGAAGTTCAGAAGCCCTTCGAGTCGGCCTTGGGAAATTTCCGGTTGGTAAGGCGTATAGGCGGTGTACCAGCCCGGGTTTTCCAACACGTTACGCTGAATGACCGCGGGCAGGTGGGTGTTGTAATACCCCTGGCCGATGTAGCTTTTGGCGACCTTGTTCTGGCGCGCCAGCTGGCTTAGGTAACCGAGCGCTTCGGCTTCGCTTTGCGGCTCGTCCAGGGCGAGCTCGCGGTCTAGTCGGATATCCCCCGGCACGGTTTGCTCGATCAGGTCCTCGATGCGCTTCATGCCGAGCGCACTCAGCATGGCCGTGGCATCGCGCTCGTTAGGGCCGTTATGGCGTTTGATAAAAGCATCGTGATCGGCCAGTTCGGCCAAGCGGCGAGTTTCAAAGGACATGAGAAGATTCCAGACGTAATGGGAAGACCGTGCGGGGCAAAACCTAAGCGCCTGCGTAGGCAGGCGCTTGAAAATCACTCGTCGGCGAGCGTTGCCTGATAGGCGTCGGCATCGAGAAGATCATCGAAGTCCTGGTCGCTGACGCGGACTTTCATGATCCAGCCGCCATCATAAGGCGCTTCGTTGACGGTCTCCGGCGCGTCTTCGAGCGCATCGTTCACCTCGATCACATCGCCATCCACCGGCGCGTAAAGATCCGAGGCGGCCTTGACCGACTCGATCACACCAAACTCTTCACCCTTGGTGAGCGTTTGGCCGATCTCGGGAAGCTCGACGAATACTACGTCGCCAAGCGCTTGTTGAGCGTGGTCGGTGATACCGATCGTGACGGTGCCATCTTCGTGGTCAAGCACCCATTCGTGGCTTTTGGCGTAGCGAAGATTCGCAGGAAGGTTGCTCATGTCGTATCCCTATTAAACGGTTGTCCAAGCCAAAACATACTAGCGCTTGTTGGGGGCCTTAGCGACCCCTTCAAACGTGCTGGCCGATAGCCCCATGGTACCGTGTTTCTCATAGGAAACAAATTTCTATAGCGTGGCATGAGAAGATGCCTACGGCGTTTTTATTTACCTGGAAACAGTAGGCTATTAAATAGAATCAATCACTTCGCCATGATTTTGCCCAGCAAAAGCGTCAAGTCCATGGCAAGCCAGCGGGAAAATAGTGTAAAACAGGGTTATCGGCCGTTTAGCCGAGTAAGGAACGCTTAAGTGCTAGACACGCTCCACAATCAGCTCTTCTAAAGTGTTAAAGCATCACCGTCTCGATCCGGGGTTTGCCAAGTGCACTCGAGGGCGGGCTGGCTTTGTGGGCGTACCTGATATCGACACCATCACGACACCATAATGACATCGAATAAACATGCATTCCTGAAATGCTCAAGGGTAAGGAGAACGACGTGGAAACGCTAACAACTGTGGTCGAGGCCATTAACGGGGTCGTGTGGGGGCCGTTAATGCTCATCCTGCTGCTCGGCGTGGGGATTTATCTCCAAGCGGGCTTGAAGCTCATGCCGATCCGTAAGCTTGGTACCGGCTTCAAACTGATGTGGCAAGGGCGTGATCCCAAGCGCGGCAAAGGAAGCGAGCAAACGACCGACGACGGCGAAATTTCGCCTTTCAACGCGTTGATGACGGCGCTTTCGGCCACCGTAGGCACAGGGAATATCGCCGGTGTGGCCACCGCGATCGCCCTCGGTGGGCCGGGGGCGGTGTTTTGGATGTGGATCACCGCACTGGTCGGCATGGCGACCAAATTCGCCGAAGCGGTGCTCGCCGTTCGCTACCGTGAAACCGATAGCAACGGCTACCACCTGGGCGGGCCGATGTTCTACATCAAAAATGGCCTGGGCAGAAAGTGGCTGTGGCTGGGGATTTTGTTTGCCTTCTTTGGCGCGGTGGCGGCCTTCGGAATCGGCAATACCGTGCAGTCGAACTCCGTTGCCGACGCCATGGATGCTACCTTCGGCGTGCCGCACTGGCTCACCGGCGTGGTGATCATGGTGATGACTGGCGCGGTCATTCTGGGTGGCATCAAGCGTATCGCCAAAGTGGCGGGTAAGCTCGTGCCCATTATGGGGATCGCTTACGTGCTGGCGGGGGTGGCGGTGCTGATCGTCAACGCCGACCAGGTCGGTGAAGCCTTTAGGCTGATTTTCTACTACGCCTTCAATCCAATGGCGGCGGCCGGTGGTTTTGCCGGTGCGGCGGTCATGGCGGCGATCCGTTTTGGTGTGGCGCGCGGTATTTTCTCCAACGAAGCGGGGCTCGGCAGTGCACCAATCGCCCACGCGGCGGCGCAAACCAAAAACCCGGTCCGCCAGGGGTTGATCGCCATGCTGGGGACCTTTATCGATACGATCGTGGTGTGCACCATCACCGCACTTGTGATCCTGACCTCTTCAGTATGGCTCGAAGGTGAAGAAGGGGCTTCGCTGACGGCGCTTTCTTTCGATGCGGCGCTCCCCGGTTTTGGTAATCAAATCGTGGCGATTGCGCTGGCGGTATTTGCGTTCACCACGATTCTGGGCTGGTCGTTTTATGGCGAGAAGTGCTTCCAGTTTCTCTTCGGTACGCGCTCGATCATGCTTTACCGGGTGCTGTTCGTGCTGGCGCTGCCGCTTGGCGCGATGGCCCAGTTGGGCTTTATCTGGCTGATGGCGGACACGTTCAATGCGCTCATGGCCATTCCCAACCTGATTGCGCTGGCGCTGCTGTCGCCGGTGGTGTTCAAACTGGCCAAGGACTATTTCGCCGGTAAGGATGTGCTGCCCGGCGAAGCGTTGGATCACGACAAGTAAGGGCTGATCGATTTAACCCCAAATACGAGCCGGGAAGCGACGTTTGCTTGCCGGCTCTTTCGATGGCGAGGACACGACATGACAGAACTCCACAAAACACCGCTTCACGCGTTGCACCAAACACTTGATGCCAAAATGGTGCCTTTCGCCGGTTTTGAAATGCCGGTGCAGTACCCGCTCGGCGTGAAAAAAGAGCACGAACACACCCGTCGCCAATGCGGGCTTTTCGACGTGTCGCACATGGGCCAGATTTTGGTTTCTGGGCCGGACACCGCCGCGGCGTTGGAGTCGCTGATTCCGGCCGACCTGGAGGGGTTGGCCGAAGGGCGCCAGCGCTACGGGCTTTTCATCAGCACCGATGGCGGGATCATCGACGATTTGATGGTCGTCAACGCCGGGGACCACTTTTATCTGGTGGTCAACGCCGCCTGCAAGGACCAGGACATTGCGCATCTGCGCGCCAACCTCGGGTCGAGCCACGACATTCAGGTGCTCGATCGTGGCCTGCTGGCTCTGCAAGGCCCCAAAGCGGTGGAGGTAATGCACAGGCTTTGCCCCGAGGCCTGCGAGCTTACGTTCATGCAGCACGGGCGTTTCACGATTCTGGGGCAAGACGTTTGGGTGAGCCGCAGCGGTTATACCGGTGAGGACGGCTTCGAAATCTCGGTGGCCGCCGAGGCCAGCGAAGCGTTCGCCAAAGGGCTTTTGGAGGCGCCGGAAGTCGAGATGATTGGCCTGGGCGCTCGCGACTCGCTGCGTCTGGAAGCTGGGCTCTGCCTCTACGGCCATGATATGGATATGGCGACCACACCCGTCGAAGCTGGCTTGATCTGGGCGGTGGGTAAGCCGCGCCGACACGGCGGCGAGCGGGCCGGCGGTTTCCCTGGCGCGGATGTCGTGCTCCATCAGCTCGATGCCAAGGATCACACCCGTAAGCGGGTAGGGCTGGTTGCCGAGGGCCGCGCACCGGTGCGCGAAGGCGCGCGCCTGCTCGACGAGCAGGGCGAAGAGGTCGGCGTAGTGAGCTCCGGCGGGTTTGGGCCAAGCGTTGGCAAGCCCATCGCCATGGGCTACGTCACCCGCGAATGGGAGGCACCGGAGAGCGTGGTTTACGCCGAGGTACGCGGTAAAAAGCTGCCCATGACGGTCGTTAAAACGCCTTTCATTACGCCGGGCTACCACCGCGGTTAATCGCGCGGCCTAGCCCCGACATAAAAAGCCCCGACATAAAAAGCCCCGGTGATGCCGGGGTTTTTTATGGGCGAGTGAAAGGGCTTTCAGCGACGAACGCGTTAACGAAGAACCTGACGCGGGTCGATGGGTTTACCGGCCTGGCGCAGGTCGAACAACAGATCATAGCGCTCGGTGGCGCTGCTTTGGCCGACCTCGCAAAGCGGCTCACCGGCGCTTACGTTCTGCCCCGTGCTCACCAGTATGCGCTCGCAAAGCGCGTAGACACTTTGCAGGTTGTCGGCATGATGAACGATCACTACCTCGCCGAGCTGGCGCATGCCGTCGGCAAAGCGTACCTCGCCCGGGGCGACCGACTGCGCCCGGGCACCGGATTGAGTCGCCAGTAGCATGGGCTGGAGCGTACCACGGCTGTCCGGGCCGAAGCGGCGCACGATCCGGTAATCCTCCAGCGGCCAGGGCCAATTGCGCGCCGATGAGGGCACGCTTGCACTTGGCGTGGGCGCCGCCGACGACGAAGAGCTCGAACCGCTCGAGCTGCTTGAAGAGGCCGTGGCGCGCGAAGCGGAACCCGCGCTAAGCGGCACGCTAATGATCTGACCAACGCGCAGCGCGGTAGGGGAGGTGCCGGCGTTGGCGCTCTGGATACGCCCGCTGGTCGTGCCGAAGTGGCGGGCCACGCCGGAAAACGTATCCCCTGAGCGGATCTGGTAGCGGTAAGGCCCACCGGAGGGCGCGCGCTCTTGCTGCGTGGGGATCAAAAGACGCTGACCGACCGCCAAGCGCTGGGCGTTTACCCCTGGGTTGAAGCGCTCGAGACGCTCGATGGGTACGCCCGCACGCGCCGCTAGCTGACCCAGCGTATCCCCGCGGCTAACCTCGACCCATTCGCCGTTGATGGCACTCGAGGCGCTGCTGGTGGGGCTTCGCTGGCTCGATGAAGGCGCTGAGCTGGCGCACCCGGCCAATAAGGCCGCCAGCAAGCAAACGCCTACCCAAAGTGCTAGTCGTGGTCGCTCAGCGTTTCCAGCAGCGCGTCTTTTTCCTGCCAGAGTGAGTTGATCCATGCGTGGAAGCGTTCCTTGTGCTGCGGTTGTTGATGATAATGTGCGGTGTGCATCCACTCGGGGATCGCGATCTGTCGTGCCACCAGGCTAACCGATGCCTCTTGGCCGCATAAAAAGCCCCAGAAGTTCGGCGAGGGGTTGGTGTAGCTGATGGTGACGTCTACGATACCATCCAATTGATCGCCGAGAAGCCCTAAAACCTGGGCCACGCCACCGGCCTTGGGGCGTAGAAGATGGCGAAAAGGGCTCTGCTGGGCGTCGCGTTTAGCTACGCTAAACCGGGTGCCCTCGACAAAGTTGTAGATCGAAATGGGCGCGTGGCGCGCCTGACGGCACACGCGCTCGGTCGAATCCCTGTCAATAGTAGCGAGCTTGGGGTTTTTGGCAATCTGTTCCCGGCTAAAACGGCGCATAAAGGGAAATTCGAGCGCCCAGAAAGCCAGTCCGACGATGGGAATCCAGATGAGCTGATGTTTGAGAAAAAAGCGCGGCATGGGAATACGCCGGTGAAGCGCCATGAACAAAATGAAGATGTCGGTCCAACTGCGATGATTGGAGATGACCAAAAGCCACTGGTTTGGGCTAAGCGAGGCGGGGATGTCGATCGACACATCGGGTTTGAGCCAGTGCTTCATCCACCAAAGATTGAGCCCGATCCAATTGAGCGCGACCGCGCAGAGTTTGCCCAAAAGCCACTGTTTCGCACGTTGGCCCGGCACGACGACCTTTAAAAAAGTGAGCGCGATCAGCGGCACCCCCCAGAATAGCGTGCTGAGCGTGAGCATTAAAATGCTCCCTGCTCCCTTGATGACTGGCATACCCTTGACTCCTTCGCGGTTTCATAGCCCAAGCCTTGCGTGCTTTGTTGTACACGGCCTTTGAGGTAAATGCTAAAGGATCAAGGCCTTACTTCCCAGTAAATCCCTCTATAAGCACCGTTAGACGCTTGACGCTCCTGATGGCTCTTTATAAGTTGTCTCTTTGGTTTGATAACAAAAACACGTCACCCCTTTGGCTCCAGGCTTTTTAACGACCACCCTGTAGT
Organism: Vreelandella mediterranea; assembly: GCF_970647075.1. Taxonomy (NCBI): domain Bacteria; kingdom Pseudomonadati; phylum Pseudomonadota; class Gammaproteobacteria; order Oceanospirillales; family Halomonadaceae; genus Vreelandella; species Vreelandella mediterranea. Next base: position 1,794,438 of record NZ_OZ310198.1, read on the forward strand.
AGTATTTGGTAAGCAACCCTGTAGCAACTTTGGGGCACAAGACCCTCGAGCCACTCACCCTTTAGCGTGCACGCGCCAAGGCGCACCGGGCATCAACGACAACAAGCGAGGCTACACATGGCAGGATTCGATAAGCGGGTCGCTTCCTACGAGGAAGCAATGGAAGGCATCGAAAGTGGCATGACCGTTCTGGCCGGTGGGTTCGGCCTTTGCGGCATTCCCGAAAACCTGATCGCCGAGATCAAGCGCCGCGAGGTCAAGAATTTGACGGTGGTATCCAATAACTGCGGTGTAGACGGTTTCGGTCTCGGGCTTTTGTTGGAAAAGCACCAGATCAGCAAGATTTTTGCGTCTTACGTGGGCGAAAACGCGCTTTTCGAGCGGCAGATGCTCGACGAAGAGATCGAGGTCGTACTGACCCCTCAGGGCACGCTTGCCGAAAAAATGCGCGCCGGCGGTGCGGGAATTCCGGCGTTTTATACCGCGACCGGCTATGGCACGCCGATTGGTGAGGGCAAGGAAGTGCGCGAGTTCGATGGCCGCCACTATATTATGGAAGAGGCGATCGTAGGGGATTTCGCCATCGTCAAAGGATGGAAGGCGGATCGCTACGGCAATGTCATGTACCGTCATACCGCGCAGAATTTCAACCCGATGGCCGCTACCGCCGGCAAAATTACCGTTGTAGAGGTGGAGGAGATCGTCGAGCCCGGCGAGATGGACCCCAGCCAAATCCACACGCCGGGTATCTATGTCGACCGGATCATCCAGGGCTCGTTTGAAAAACGTATCGAAAAGCGCACGGTTCGTAGCTAAGCACCCGGCCAATTTCCACTGACTTCGAGGTAATTACCATGGCGTTAACACGAGAGCAGATGGCCCAGCGCGTGGCCCGTGAGCTTCAGGACGGCTTCTACGTGAACCTGGGGATCGGTATCCCCACGCTGGTTGCCAACTACATCCCCGAGGGGATCGACGTGATGCTTCAGTCCGAAAACGGGCTATTGGGTATGGGACGCTACCCAAGCGAAGAAGAGCTCGACCCGGACATGATCAACGCCGGAAAGGAGACCGTTACCGCTCGGGACGGCGCGGCGATTTTCTCCTCTGCCGAATCCTTTGCGATGATCCGTGGCGGCCACGTGGACTTGACCGTACTGGGCGCCTTCGAGGTGGACCAGCACGGTAATATCGCTTCCTGGATGATTCCCGGCAAGCTCATCAAGGGCATGGGAGGGGCGATGGACCTGGTCGCGGGCGCCGAAAACATTATCTGCACCATGACCCACGCGTCTAAACACGGCGAGTCCAAGCTACTCGAGAAGTGCGAGCTGCCGTTGACCGGCGCGGGGTGTATCAACCGGGTACTGACCGACCTGGCGTATCTGGAGATCAAGGACGGCGCGTTCATCTTGAAAGAGCGCGCCCCCGGGGTAAGCGTGGAAGAAATTCAGGAAAAAACCGCCGGTAAGCTGATCGTTCCCGATCACGTGCCGGAAATGGAATTCGCTTGATTCAAGGGGTGACTTCTAAAATGGCGTGTTCGTTCACGCCATTTGGCACCGAGTGTGCGGCGGAAGCAGCTCTTCGCCCAAGGTGGTTGATGCGCTGTTCACCCCTTTTTGTGCAAGCGCCAGTCCACCAAAGCAGAGCCTGTGTTCATCCCCTTGGCTAAACGCTACCTTTTGCGGCATGGCCGGGTAGAAGCGGTGATCCAGTGAGTTCGAAACGGGAAAAATGCCGTTTTGCCGATCACTGGAGCACGCCCACCCGGCATTTTCGAGGGTCTTGTCCAGTGCGGCCAGCGGCTCGCCCAAAACCTGGCAATTGAACCCGGCGTGGTGAAGCCTCGGGCCCATCACCGCAAGCCACGCCGCCACCGGGTGTTCCTGTTCGAGTTCCTGATAAAGCGCCCAGGAGGGCATCGGCCAGGGTCTTCCACGGCAAAGCAAATTGTGCCCCTTACAGTCCTGGGGGTGGCTTTGCTCTATAAGCTTTAAAAGTGCTTGCCTTGGCGACGTACACAGCGCGCCCAGCTGGAGCTCGGCTAAAATTAGCCAGCTACTTTGTGGCGCGCCAAGTAGATGAATGATGAGACCTTTGTCTGCCAAAGCATACCGGGTAGCACAGACGTACCCCATGCGGTGAAGCTTGTCGGCAAGTCGTGCCGCGCTAAACGGCCCGTGGTTCAGGGTCAAAAGCGTCAGGTATTCGGCTTTGACGTTGGCCGGCCAAATACCCAAGCCGCCAAGGTCCGGGTGCGTATGGATATAATCAAGCCAAAGCTGCTGTTCGAATTCTTCACGTTGCATGGCGCATGTCCTTGCCGCCTTGGGCGGTCTTGTTGGGAAAGGTAGGCCCTGGTCACTATAGGCAGCAAGGTGGCATGCGGGTTCAATTAAAAGGGGGGATAAAAGGGGCTAGGGATCAGGCTAAAAGACCATTTTCACGCACGTAAGCGTCAAACTCGCTATACCCGCCGATATGATCCTGGTCGATAAACACCTGGGGTACGGTGTGGATCGGCTTGCCTGCGGTCTTGGCGATGTCCTCTTTGGTGACGCCTTCCGAAGGCATATCGACGTAGCGATAGCCTTCGATCTTATGGGCGTTTTCCAGCTGCTCGGCAAGCTGCTTGGCCCTTACACAAAATGGGCAGCTCATGCGCCCGAAAATGACCACGAACATGGTGACTCCTTGGGGGTAGTGACGTTGGTTTGCCATTGTCGCTCAGGTGGGCTGCGTTGAACAATCCTGGCGCGCTTTCCCTTATGTCCGCTCAAGCGTTCTATACTGATGTTCGTCTAATGAATGCTTGGACTTTTCTTCTTTTAGGAGGTGGGTATGTCGGCAGGTATGGGTAAAACGCCCCGGGTTGCACTGGTCACGGGCACCAGCAGCGGCATTGGTGCAAGCGTGGTCGAACACTTTTGCCAACTGGGCTATCAGGTGCTGGCGGTAGACTTCAACGCCGAGGGCGAGAAAACGGCCAGCCAACAGGGCGCGGCGTTTTTCCAGGCCGACTTGACCGACGCCCAGGCGTGCAAGGACGCGGTGAAAGAGGCGATCAAACGCTTTGGCCGGGTCGATATTCTGGTCAACAACGCCGGCATACAGCACGTCAGCGACATCGAATCGTTTCCCGAGCAGAAGTGGCGCGCCATCATGGACTTGATGGTCACCGCGCCGTTTTTGCTCACCCAGGCCGTGTGGCCCTCCATGCGTGAAAATGGCTGGGGGCGGATCATCAATATTGCCTCGATTCATGCCCACGTGGCCTCGCCTGGTAAGGTCGCCTACGTGACCGCCAAGCACGGGCTGATCGGCATGACCAAAACCGCCGCGCTGGAAGGCGGCGAGCAGGGTATTACCGCCAACGCGGTGTGTCCGGCCTACGTCAAAACCCCGCTGGTGGATAACCAGATCGCCGATCAGGCGAAGCTCAACAAGATGGACGAGCAAGAGGTGATCGAAAAGATCATGCTCAAGGATGCCGCCGTGAAGCGCCTGGTCGAGCCCGGCGAGGTCGCCCAGCTGGTGAACTACCTTGCTTCCGACGCCGCGGGCGCCATCACCGGCTCGAGTTTCAATATCGACCTTGGCTGGACGGCGCACTGATGCGAACGGCGGCTCTTGGGGGGCTCGATCCTATCGCTTGACCGGGCGTTTTTGCAGCTTGCGCTGAAGCGTGCGCCGGTGCATACCCAGTGCCCGGGCCGTGGCGGAAATATTGCCGTCGTGCTCTTGCAACACTTTTTGAATGTGCTCCCAAGTGATCCGGTTGATCGACGGCGGGTTGTCGGCCAGTTCGATGTCCGGATCGCCGCCTTCGTGCTCGAAGGCGGCGATCACGTCGTCGGCGTCCACGGGTTTACACAGGTAGTGTAGCGCGCCGAGCTTGATCGCCTCGACGGCGGTGGCGATGCTCGAGTAGCCGGTCAGCACCACGACCCGGCAGGCGGGCACGATGGCGAGCAACTCCGGCAACAGCTTGAGTCCGGAGCTTTGTTCGAGTTTCAAATCGAGGGTGGCCATGGTCGGGGCGAACGCGGCTGCGATCTGAAGCGCCTGTTCGGCGTCGTGGGCTACCTGCACTTCATAGCCCCGGCGGGTTAGCGCGCGGCTCAATACATGGCAAAACACGTCGTCGTCGTCCACGATCAAAAGGCGCTGGTCTTGAGTCGGCATGGTCTTCTCGCTGTTTATCGGTGGGCGGCGCTATTTCTCGGGGGCATCGCTTCTGGGCAACGTGACCTCGGTGAGCGTTCCGCCTTCAGGGTGATTATAGAGGCTGACGCCGCCGCCGAATCGGTTGATGGTGGCATGGGTTAAAAATAGCCCAATGCCCATGCCTTTGCTCTTGGTCGAAATGAAGGTGTCGCCGAGCTGGTCGGCAATCGACATGGCGATCCCCGGGCCGTGGTCGCGAATATCGATCACCACGTTTTCTTCGTTCCAGTCCAGACGTACGTTCACCTGCTCCGGGTGGGCGTCGGCGGCATTGTTCAAAAGGTTGGTCAGCGCCTGGTCCAGGGTGGCATCGACCAAAAGCCAGGGGCGGCTTCGCCGGCTTTGCACCTCTAACTGATGGGTGACATCCGGGCGGATGACCAGCCAACGCTGGAGGACGCTCGAAAGCCACTCTTCGGCGTCGAACACCTCGGGCTCTGCCATGCGCCGCCGGTCGGCGTTGGTGACCAAATTCTGAAGGCGGGATTTACATACGTCGACCTGCTGGCGCAAAAGTTTTATATCGGCTTGAAGCGGCGAGTCGGCAGTGGTTTCCGCCTCCATCTCCTTGAGCAGCACCGCCATGGTGGAAAGGGGCGTACCCAGTTCGTGGGCGGTACCCGCCGCCTGGGTCGCGACGGCCAGCACCTGTTCGTTGCGAAGCGCCGCTTCACGGGTGCGTGAAAGCGCCTTGTCACGGCTTCTGAGCGCGTGGGCCATTTTGTAGATGAAAAACGTCACCAGCCCCGCCGAAAGGCCGAAGTTGAGCCACATGCCCAGCACGTGCAGGTTCAAAAGGCTGTCGCTGTCGATATGGCTCAACTGGGCGATAGGGTGGTAGACGACCATCAAGAAGCTGTAGCCCGCCATCGCGCAGCCTGCGATGATCCAGGCGTGGCGCCAGGGCAGCGTAGCGGCGGCGATGGTCACCGGCACCAGGTAGTAGGTGATGAACGGGTTGGTCGAGCCGCCGGTAAAATAGAAAAGTAGCGTCAAGCCGGCAATGTCGGCCAGAAGGTGCAAAAGGTACTCGTGATGGCTCACCGCGCGGGGCCTGCCCAGTCGCCACCAGGTAATGATATTCAACACCCCCATGGCGATGACCACGCTGATGACCGCCGCGACTTCGAGCTCGAAGGCGAGAAATTCCACGCCCACGATGATCGCCAGCAAAAAGCCCGTCCAGGTAATGCCGCGCACGATCGTCAATCGGACCAGGTTGCGGTTGGGGGTGGAGAGCGGAAGCGGCAGGGCGGTTTGCATAGGGAGCTACTTGGTTAGGGCGTTAGCGCGACTGGGCACGGGACGTTTTGAAACCGTGAATGATGAACTTGATGAACAGCGTCATCACGTAGGTCAGCCACCCGGCGGTAGCCAGCAAGTTGAATACCAGTATCTTGGGTGGAAGCCAGGCACGGCCGACCAGTGCTTCCAGCAAAATATGCAGCAGCATGGCCAGCAGCAGCGGCAGCGCCAGGGTGTGAATCCACATGTCCGTGCGGCGTTTGCGCACGTGGTAGCGGCGCAGTAAAACGCGCATGGGCTTGTGCGCCCAGCTAAACAGCAAAAGCGCCCCCACCACGAACAGCATGGCAAGCGTGGGCTCGGTGCTGCCCCGGTGCACGGATGCCGAGATGGACCAGGCAAGCGCTAGCCACATCAGCCCTTCAATGCTGGTGAGAATGTCGGCGTAGCGTCTGACGTTTTGCATAGTCGGCCAAAATCCTTGAGCGGGTTATAAAGCCGCCATGATACGACACTTGTAAAGCGCTGTGGACGTTGCGCGCGATTTACCGGCTGGATTTAACCCGTCCGGCGTTCAGGTATACTGACCGAAAGCGCCTTCAAACCCACTGCTGATACAGGATTGACCGTGGACTCTATTACGCTGACCCGCCCCGACGACTGGCATCTTCACTTGCGCGATGACGAAGTGCTGAGCGCGGTCGTCAATCACACCGCCGCGCAAATGGGGCGTGCCATCATCATGCCCAATTTGAAGCCCCCGGTCACCACCACTGATCAGGCGCTCGTCTACCGCGAACGCATCCTGGCGGCGCTGGCGCCTGGCAGTCAGTTCGAGCCGTTGATGACGCTTTATCTCACCGACACCACCACTGCCGGGGAGATCGAAAAGGCGCACCAAAGCGGTGTGGTCAAGGCGGTGAAACTGTACCCGGCCGGGGCGACCACCAACTCGGCCTCCGGCGTTACTGATATCACCCACTGCGATGCGGCTATTGGCGCGATGGCAAGGCTCGGGTTGCCGCTTCTGATTCACGGTGAAGTGACCGACAGCGACATCGATATCTTCGACCGGGAAGCCGCGTTCATCGAGCGCGTGTTGAAGCCGCTACTAAAACGCCACCCTTCGCTCAAGGTGGTGTGCGAGCACATCACTACCCAGCAGGCCGCCGAATTCGTCGCTAATGGCCCGGATAACCTGGCGGCCACGATCACCGCGCATCATCTGCTGTTCAATCGCAACAAGATGCTCGCCGGCGGCATTCGCCCACACTACTACTGCCTGCCGATTCTCAAGCGCGAGCAACACCGCCAGGCGCTGTTGCAAGCCGCCACCAGCGGCAGCCCAAAGTTCTTTCTGGGCACGGATAGCGCCCCCCACGAGAAGGGTGACAAGGAGTCGAGCTGTGGTTGTGCGGGGGCCTACACGGCGCCGGCCGCCCTCGAGCTATACGCCATCGCCTTCGAAGAGGCGGGGGCGCTTGGCAAGCTCGAGGCCTTTGCCAGCCTGAACGGCCCGCGCTTTTACGGGCTGGCGCCCAATACCGATACCGTCACCCTCGAGCGCCGCCCGCAGGTGCTACCGGCAAGCTACGCATACGGTGACAACCGCTCGATCGTACCGCTAATGGCCGAGGAGACGCTTGAGTGGTCCCTCAAGGGGTGACGAGTACCCTCGCTTGATTGGAACGGAGCCTTTTGGCTCCGTTTTTCGTTGTAAGGCGCCTCATAGACCTGCTTGAAGCGCTCGTTGTTAGAAGGCGCCAGATTCTGGTTCGTCCAAGCGGTTGTCTTGTACGCATATTAATGTTTATATATTGAGATATTTCTATATATAGGTGAATAAGCATGTCCGTTAATCCAGAAACCCTCGCCGCGCCGCTTTTCGAACCCTTCGATCTTGGCTCGCTCAGCCTGGCGAATCGTATCGTCATGGCGCCGATGACGCGTAACCAATCGCCGGGTGGCGTACCCACGGAAGAGGTCGCGGCCTACTATAAAAGCCGCGCTGCCGGTGGTGTTGGCCTGATCATCACCGAGGGCACCTATATCGACCATCCTGGCGCCAACGGTTACCCGGCGGTGCCGGCGTTTCATGGCGACCAAGCGCTGGCCGGTTGGCAGCGCGTGGTCGAAGACGTTCACGCCGCTGGCGGTAAAATCGTACCCCAGCTTTGGCACGTAGGTCGCGAGCGCCGTCCGGGGGTCGAGCCCCAAACCAGCGTGCCGGGTTTCGGCCCCATGTCGATCGTCGAAAACGACCTGGAAGTCGTCGAAGCGATGACCGAGGACGACATGCATGACGTCGCCGCCTCTTTTGCCCGGGCGGCGATGGATGCCCAGCGCATCGGCTTTGATGGTATCGAGCTTCACGGCGCCCACGGCTACCTGATCGACCAGTTTCTGTGGCCGGAGAGCAACCAGCGCACCGACGCCTACGGCGGCAGCCTTGAAAACCGGCTACGTTTTCCGCGCATGATCGTACGTGCGGTGCGTGAAGCGATAGGGCCGGACTTCCCGATCATCTTCCGCTTCTCGCAGTGGAAGCTTTCCGATTACACGGCCATCATCGCCGAAACCCCCGAAGCGCTTGGCGAGCTCTTGAAGCCGCTGGCCGATGACGGCGTGGATATATTCCATGCCAGCACCCGCCGGGTGTGGGAGCCGGGCTTTACGGGTAGCGAGAAGACCCTGGCTACCTGGACCCGCGAGCTAACCGGCAAGCCGGTGATCGCCGTGGGTAGCGTAGGGCTCGACCGTACCTTCCGGACTGGCCACTTCACACGTACCGAGGACCCGACCTCCAAGAGCCGGGTGAACGTGGCCGAGCTTGCCGAGTGGCGTGCCAAGGGGCACTTCGATCTGATCGCCATTGGCCGCGCGCTGCTCTCCGACCCGCAGTGGGCCAACAAGGTAGAGCAGGGCCGGCTGGACGAGCTTTCGGACTTCGATAGCGCCGCCCTCGAGTCCCTGGTCCGTTAAGTCGAGACCAAAGAGCGCCTCGGCAGTATGGCGTTAAACGCGTATACTGATCAGGCTTTCGCCACTGGCCGTGATCATGGATATTAATACCGTTTTAAGCGCGCTGGCGAACCCGGTGCGCCTCGACATACTGACCTGGCTGAAAGAGCCGGAGCGCCATTTTCCGGCTCAGAAAGAGACCGCGCCCCAGGGCGGTGTGTGTGTCAGTCATATTCGCGAAAAGGCCGGCCTTTCGCAGCCGACCATTTCGCTCTATCTTTCCACACTCGCCCGCGCGGGGCTGGTCTCTTCGCAGCGGGTGGGGCAGTGGACCTACTACTGCTACGAACGCGAAGTCGCGGATGCTTTCCTGCATGCGCTGCAAGAGCGGCTATGAAAAAAGCGCCTGCCAACCGGCAGGCGCTTTTTTGTTGGGATAAAACGGCGAGGCCGCCCGGCCGCGCCGCTTGATAAAGCCATTCGATAAAACCATGGAGTTACGGCTTTCGCTGCCCCAGCGTTTGCAGCATCTGGTCGACCATACGCGAAGAGTGGGCGGCCGCGACTTCCAGAAATTGCTCGAAGGAGAGGTGGTTGTCGCCGGCCCCGGGAATATCGGACAGCGCGCGAATCACCACGAAAGGGCAGCTGTAGAGGTGGCAGGTCTGGGCGATCGCCGCCGCTTCCATTTCAACGGCCAGCATGGTGGGAAACTGCGCGCGGGTGGCTGCCACTCGCGCGGGGTCGGCCATGAAGGCGTCGCCGGTGGCGATCAACCCTTCGCGCACATTCACCTCGCCCAGTGTCTTGATGGCCTGTTTGGCGATATCGCCCAGGTGGGTATCGGCGATATACGCCGCCGGCATCCCCGGTACTTGGCCGATTTCATAGCCAAAGACCACCGCGTCGACATCGTGGTGGCGTACCTCGCTCGAGATGATGATATCGCCGATATCCAGACCCTCGGCAAAACCGCCCGCCGAACCCGTATTGATGATCGCATCCGGCTGATAGCGCTCGAGTAGCACCGCCGTGCCCACCGCAGCGTTGACTTTGCCAATGCCGGACTGAAGCACGATCACTTCGAGCCCATAACGCGTGCCGCTATAGAATACGAAGCCAGCGTGATCGACACGCTCGGCGTTTTCGAGCTGACCTGCCAGCGTTTTAACTTCTTGCGCCATTGCGCCGATAATTCCAATGCGTTGCACCCGGCGTACCCCCTTTCGATTGAATGTAGACGGTTTTGGTTATGTTAAGCGTCGTGAGCCTCGGCGGCTTCGAGCGTGTTCTCGAGCAGAGTGGCCACGGTCATCGGTCCCACGCCGCCGGGTACCGGGGTAATAAAGCTGGCGCGCTCGGCAGCGGTTTCAAAGTCCACGTCGCCAATGAGCTTACCGTCTTCCTGGCGGTTGATGCCCACATCGATCACCACCGCCCCAGGCTTGATCCATTCGCCCTTGACGAGCCCGGGCTTGCCTACGGCCACGATGAGCAAATCGGCGCGGCTTACGTGGGCCTCGAGATTTTGGGTGAAGCGGTGGCACACGGTCGTCGTACAGCCGGCCAGCATCAGCTCCATCGACATGGGGCGGCCCACAATATTGGAGGCGCCAACGATCGTGGCGTCGAGCCCGCGTACGTCGATACCACTTTCGCTCAATAGCGTCATGACGCCCTTCGGCGTACAAGGGCGAAGAGCAGGGCTACGTTGCGCTAGCCGGCCCAGGTTGTAAGGGTGAAAACCGTCGACATCCTTGTCCGGGCGGATACGTTCGAGAATGGGGCGAGCGTCCATGTGTTCAGGAAGCGGCAATTGCACCAGAATGCCGTCGACTCTCGGGTCGTCGTTTAGCTGGTCGACCAGCGCCTCGAGCTCGTCTTGAGGCGTGTCGGTGGGTAGTGCGTGCTGAAAAGACAAAATGCCCGCCTGGTCGCAGGCGCGGTGTTTGTTGTTAACGTACACATGAGAGGCCGGGTCATCGCCAACCACAACCACGGCTAATCCGGGGGCGCGAGCACCGGCCTGTAAACGGGCGGCGGTTTTCTCGGCAACACGATGGCGGACATTAGCGGCGATGGTTTTGCCATCGATGAGTTGGGCGGTCATGTAATGAGGTCCCTATGGAGGTGATGAGCGGGTCAAAAGGCCGATATGAGGTTGGCATACCAGCGAATCGCCAATTTTCGCATGTTGGGCCTGGCAGGCAAAGCGGCCAAGGCCTTAAAGCCTTTAAGTGTTGACTTTAAAATTAAAAATAGTAGTATATGCCTCGCTTGAGACGGGCTAAGCAGTAGCGTCAAAGGTAGTCATCGGGATGTAGCGCAGTCTGGTAGCGCGCCTGCTTTGGGAGCAGGATGTCGGGGGTTCGAATCCCTCCATCCCGACCACGTACCTCGCGCGGAAGATGGCAACTTGCTTTTCCAGGCGTTGGTTGTGGTCAAGTGCTCATCGGTGTTCGGTATCAGGAATGCTTTATGTGCGCCCATAGCTCAACCGGATAGAGCAACGGCCTTCTAAGCCGTAGGTTGCGGGTTCAAGTCCTGCTGGGCGCGCCATCGAAGTATGGCCGCAGCTGTTAAGCGCAGGCGTCGCGTTTGTTCGGTAATCAATGGTGGATGTAGCTCAGTGGTAGAGCCCCGGATTGTGGCTCCGGTGGTCGTGGGTTCGATCCCCATCATCCACCCCATTGATACGCAACGCGTGGTAGTAGCAAATTATTAATAAAGTAGTACTAATAAAGTAGTAGCAACACAGTAGTAGCAGTAAAGCAGTAGTAATAAGCTTTCAGGTTGTGGTGGATGTAGCTCAGTGGTAGAGCCCCGGATTGTGGCTCCGGTGGTCGTGGGTTCGATCCCCATCATCCACCCCATTAACCTTTCCCTTCTTGTTTCTCTATCCTTTCTTCTTTTAGTTCGTTTCCTTACCCTATCGAATTCTTGCTTCAAGCATACTAAACGGCTTGTAGTCTTTTCTGCGTTCTACGTTCTACGTTCTACGTTCTGCTGCGCTTGAAATCTCCCCTTCGAATCGACTTATCCAAACGTGGCAGGCGATTTTACTGTCGCTCATATTTTAACGATAAAAAAATCTGCTTATTTGGTTTCTACCGTAATTCATGCTGTTTATTGTCTCCAATACAGTGGTTATCACTATATTAAAGCTTCCTGAGCAGTGGTATTTTTTCCTGATACTTTCAGTACTTTATACCTATAAAGAGGAGCGTTTAAATGGGCCAGCGGCGTATTGCGGTGCTCGGAGCAGGCATGGTCGGTGTGAGTATCGCCTGGCACCTTCAAAAGCGGGGCCGCCAGGTAACGCTCATCGACCGGCGGGAGCCCGGGCGCGAAACCTCCTACGGTAATGCCGGTATCATTCAGCGCGAAGCCGTTAGGCCTTATGCCTTCCCCCGGGATATGAAAACCATTTTGAGCGTGCTGCCCAACAAGCGGGTCGATATCCGCTACCGCCCCGGTGGCATGCTCAATGCGTTCTCGCCGCTTTTAAGCTACTGGCATCATTCATCGGCCAAGCTTTATAAAAAGATCGTTCCCGAGTATGCCTCGATCATTAAGCTCTGCCTCGACGCTCACGGGCCGATGATCGAAGCGGCCAACGCAAGTCACCTGGTGCGCCGCGAAGGCTGGCTCGAGATTTACCGAACCAAAGCGAAGCTCGCCAAGCGTATCGAGGAAGCAAAAGAGGCTCGCGAGCGGTTCGATGTACGGTTCGACGTCCTGGACCGCGCCGCTCTCGAGCAAAAAGAGCCGGACATCGGTCGAGATATCATCGGTGCCGTTCACTGGCTGGACCCCTGGACCGTTGCCGACCCGGGGGCGCTGGTAGCGGCCTATGCGGATTCCTTCGTCGAACTGGGCGGGCGTATCCTGCAGGCGGATATCGAGAGTGTCGATAAAGACGGGGAAGGCTTCAAGGTGGTGGCGGGTCAGCAAACGCTGACACCGGACGATGTGGTCATGGCGCTAGGGCCTTGGGCGGGCAAGTGGGCATCAACGCTTGGCTATAATATTCCCACCTTCGTCAAGCGCGGCTATCACATGCACTACGCCACGAAGCCCGGTGCGAAGCTCAACTACTGGCTGATGGACGCCGAGGTGGGGTATTTGCTGGCGCCAATGAATGCGGGCGTGCGCCTGACCACCGGCGCCGAGCTCGACCGGCTGGAGTCACCGGCCGACGAGCACCAGCTTGGCGCCGCAGAAAAAGTGGCCCTAAAGGTTTTTCCGCTAGGCGAGCGCAGCGAAGAGGCGGCCTGGAAGGGCGCCCGGCCGTGCCTGCCGGACATGAAGCCGATTATCGGCCCGGCACCGCGTCATGAAGGACTTTGGTTCGCTTTCGGCCATGGCCACCAAGGCTTTACCCTGGGCCCGGCGACGGGCTCGCTACTGGCCGACCTGATGGAAGGCAAGCCCACGGCGATCGATATGGCCCCGTTCAGGGCCGACCGCTTTTAGATGGATTATAAAACTCATCCTTTACTGGTGAGATCAGTGAGCTTTTGCTACGCTTTGACACAGGTTTTACAAATCGTGATTTCAACCCAGCAGTACGCTCAAGGAATCAGGAACTCAACGTGAGGTGAGATTATGGATGTCGCAGCGAGCCATGCCGTTAGCCAAGCGCTTTATATGAATCAGGCGCAAACCGCCGAGCAGGCCCAGATGGAGCTTTTCCGTCAGGCGCTGGATATACAGTCCCAGCAGGTCACGGAGGTATTGGCCGGTGCCGACCTTCAGGCCCAGCCGGATTTGGCCCGAGAAGGCACACTCGGTACGCAGGTCAACACCTTCGCCTGATGCATTCGAGCCATTCACTGCAAAGAGTCGCCGCTGGCGGCTCTTTTTTTGTGCTCAACATTTTTGTGCTTAACCCAGCCTGGCGGCGCTGCTTTTTTAAAGGGCGTGGCACCGGTCCCGCCAGAACGTTACAATCCCGGCCATTGTGACTCACTCAGCCAGAGCCGTTCGGCGCTTTACATATCGCTGAGTATCAATTTTATAGAGGCAAGATGAAAGAGACTCAGTTAGCCCAGGAAGCGGAACTACGGCGCACCTTCGCGATCATTTCGCACCCTGATGCGGGCAAGACCACGATCACCGAGAAAATGCTGCTGTTCGGTAACGCCATTCAGATGGCGGGCTCGGTCAAAAGCAAGCGTAACGACCGCCATGCGACCTCCGACTGGATGAAGATGGAGCAGGAGCGCGGTATCTCGGTCACGACCTCGGTGATGCAGTTCCCTTACAACGGGCGCATCGTCAACCTGCTCGACACCCCAGGCCACGAGGATTTCTCCGAAGATACCTACCGTACGCTGACGGCGGTCGATTCCGCCTTGATGGTGATCGACGGCGCCAAGGGTGTCGAGGACCGCACCATCAAGCTGATGGAAGTATGTCGGCTGCGTACCACGCCGATTTTGACCTTCATCAACAAGATGGACCGGGACATTCGCGACCCGATCGAAGTGATGGATGAAGTCGAGACCGTACTCAACATTCAGTGCGCGCCGATGACCTGGCCGATTGGCATGGGGCGTCACTTCAAGGGGGTGTATCACCTCTATAACGACGTGATTCACCTCTACACCCAGGGCCAGGGTAACCGCATTTCTGAAGACAAACGCATCGAAGGTCTGGATAACCCGGACGTGGAGGCGCTGTTGGGCGAAGAGCAGGCCGAAGAGCTGCGTATGGAGATCGAGCTGGTCCGTGGCGCCTCTCACGAATTCGATCTCGACGCCTACCGGCGCGGTGAGCTCTCGCCGGTCTATTTCGGTACCGCCATGGGGAACTTCGGCGTGCGCGAAATGCTCGACGGCTTCGTCGAGTACGCACCGCCGCCCCAGCCACGTGAAACCGATGCCCGGGAAGTCGTCGCCTCGGACGAGCGCTTTTCCGGCTTCGTGTTCAAGATCCAGGCGAACATGGACCCGAACCACCGCGACCGCATCGCGTTTTTGCGGGTGTGCTCGGGCAAATACGAAAAGAACATGAAGATGCGCCACGTGCGTATTGGCAAGGACGTCAAAATCGCCGACGCCTTGACCTTCATGGCCTCGGACCGCTCCCAGGTGGAAGAAGCCTGGCCTGGCGATATCATCGGCCTACACAACCACGGTACGGTGCAAATCGGTGATACTTTCACGGTGGGTGAAGACATGCGCTTCACCGGTATTCCGCACTTTGCCCCGGAGCTTTTCAAGCGCGTACGTCTGAAAGATCCGCTTAGAATGAAGGCGCTGCAAAAAGGGTTGCAGCAGCTCTCCGAAGAGGGCGCGACCCAGGTCTTCATGCCCATGGACAACAATGACCTGATCCTGGGTGCGGTGGGTACCCTGCAGTTCGACGTGGTCGCCCACCGGCTGAAGGAAGAGTACAAGGTCGACTGTATTTACGAAGGCGTGAACGTGCAAACCGCGCGCTGGGTGTATTGCGAAGATGCCAAGATGCTCGAGGAGTTCAAGCGTAAGGCCAGCGCCAATTTGGCCATCGACGGCGGCGGTTATTTGACCTACATCGCCCCGACTCGGGTCAATCTGCAGATGACCCAGGAGCGTTGGCCGGATATTCGCTTCCAGCCCACCCGCGAGCACTAAGCGCGTATCTCCCAAGTGCCGCTGGCTTAAAAGCCGGCGGCGCTTTGATCGATTCAACCCATAAGGCTTGCCGATAGCTGCTCCGGGTCCAGGCGTTCGACCGGGTAGGGCGGCTCTTCGAGTGTGACCGGCTTATCACTCCAGCTTAGCGCAAGCGGCGTTTCGATCGCCTTGGTGGCCACCACCGCGAGTAACTCCACTTGATGCTGGCCGCTAAAGGCGCTATTAACCACTTCGCCCAGGCTTTTGCCATTTTCATCGATAAGTGAATCGGTCACGCCGGGCAGTACGTCGCTTTCAAGGCGTGCGCGTACAAGGCGCTTTTTCACCTGACCGCGAAAGTGCGCGCGGGCCACCACTTCCTGGCCGGTATAGCAGCCTTTTTTGAAGCTGATACCGCCAAGTGCTTCCCAGTTGATCATCTGGGGCAGGAAGTGGTCTTCCTGGGCTTCGGTCAGCCAGGCAAGACCGCTTCGAATATCCGCCAACTGCCAGTCGTTTTGAAGGGTTTCATCCGCTGGCGCTTCGCTTTCATCTTCTTGCAGGCCCAGCACGTAGCGCTCCTCGCCCGGCAGACGCAGTATCGAGGCTTTTTCATCGCCGGTGTGCAGGTAGGCGCTCTCGGGCAAGGCAAGGCCTGCTTTTTTTGCCCACTCCCGGGCTTTGTCCGGCCCAGCGCCTACCAGTGTAAGCCCGGTGTTGACGCTAAGTTCGGTCTGGTAGAACACCGCAAACTTTTTGAGATGCTCGGCAAGTTTTTCGACGAGGCTTCCGCTGACCAGCAGTCTAAAGTAATGCTCGGCGACTCTTAAGAGCTGACCATTGGCGATGATGCGCCCCTTGGGCGTACAAAAGCAGGTGAGTGGTGCGAAATGGCCGTTCGCCAGGCTCACCTGGGCGCTGGTTTGCCCCTGTAGAAACTTCTCGGCGTTCTCACCTTTGATATCCAGCGCGCCTAGGTGATCCAGACGTACGTCGCCGTTGAAGGAGGGGGACTGTTCGGTTGCCATAAAAGCTCCACTAGCAGGGTTGTGCGTTCGCTCTAGCGTAACACTGTTGGTCTGCAGGTGAGGGCTCGAAGTCGCAATTGCAAGGCAGCGGCGGCGTGCTAGACTTCTCGGGTTGTATCAGTTTTGCATAGGTTAGCGGGCGCCCGGCGCCGGTTTCAAAAGAAGGATGAGTCATGGCTTACCAATCCCTGAACTTCAAGGGTGTACGAAACGCCGATGAAGTGAACAAGATTACGACCGCACTGATGATGCTCGACGGCGTGGAGAGCGCCGAAGTCGGGCGTCATGGCGCGGAGGTCGAAGGGCGTGCAAGCCATCAAACGCTTATAAAGGCGGTCAAGGATCTAAAGCTCAACATCGAGGTCTCCTAATGCATCAGCCCATCACCCTTATCAGCGAGCGCAATAAAACCTTCAGGCAGCGAATCGAGGTCGAGGACATCGAAGCGCTCTACGCCGACGCGCCCGCGCCGATGGGAGGCGATGGGCAGGACCCGGACCCGCACGACTACTTCGATATGGCGCTGGGTAGCTGTAAGGCCATCACCGTGCAGATGTACGCCAAGCGCAAGGAGTGGCCGCTGGAAGGGATCACGGTGACGGTAGCGCGGGACGAAAGCCAGGAGCGCCAGGGGCAGTACTCTCTCGACGTTCATCTCGAGCTTCACGGTCCTCTCGACGAGGCAATGCGCGCAAAACTTTTGGATATCAGCGAGCGCTGCCCGGTGCAGCGGCTGATGACCCAGGCCACCGTGACCATCAATACGCAGTTGACTTCCCCCGGCCAGCACGCGGGCGAATAACGATTTTTCCAGATTGGAGTAACGATGAGCAGAGAGTTCCGGCTAACGTCGAAGTTCGAACCCGCGGGTGATCAGCCGACCGCCATCAAAGGCTTAATCAGCGGGCTCGAGTCGGGGCTTGCCCATCAGACGCTACTGGGTGTGACCGGGTCCGGCAAGACGTTCACCATGGCCAATATCGTGCAGCAGTTGCAGCGCCCGACCATTGTCATGGCCCCCAACAAGACGCTGGCCGCCCAGCTTTACGGGGAGTTCAAGGCGTTCTTCCCGGATAACGCCGTCGAGTACTTCGTCTCCTACTACGATTATTACCAGCCCGAAGCCTACGTTCCTTCCTCGGATACGTTCATCGAGAAAGACGCCTCGATCAATGACCACATCGAGCAAATGCGTCTTTCCGCCACCAAGGCGCTGCTTGAGCGCCGCGACGCACTGATCGTGGTATCCGTGTCGGCCATCTACGGTCTGGGCGACCCGGATCAGTACTTGAAGATGCGCCTGCACTTTACCCGGGGCGAGTTGATCGACCAGCGGGCGTTTCTGCGCCGCCTGGCCGAGCTTCAATATACCCGCAACGACATGGATTTTCGCCGCGGCACCTACCGGGTACGCGGCGATGTCATCGACATCTTCCCGGCGGATTCCGACGAGGAGGCGGTACGCGTCGAGCTCTTCGACGACGAGATCGACTCCATTCGCCTGTTCGACCCGCTCACCGGCGATGTGCGCGGCCAAGTACCGCGTATGACGATCTACCCCAAGTCCCACTACGTGACGCCGCGAGAGACGATTCTGGAAGCGATCGAGTCGATCAAGGCCGAGCTCAAGGAGCGCCTGGAGTGGCTTAGAAAGCACGAGCGGCTGGTGGAAGCCCAGCGCCTGGAGCAGCGTACGCTCTACGATATCGAGATGATGCTGGAGCTTGGGTACTGCAACGGCATCGAGAACTACTCCCGCTATCTTTCCGGGCGTGATCCGGGCAATGCGCCGCCCACGTTCTTCGACTACCTGCCGGACGATGCGCTGCTGTTCATCGACGAGTCCCACGTGAGCGTCCCCCAGGTGGGCGGCATGTACAAAGGCGACCGCTCGCGCAAGGAGACCCTGGTGGAGTACGGCTTCCGGCTGCCTTCGGCGCTGGATAACCGCCCGATGAAGTTCGAAGAGTGGGAATCGATCTCCCCGCAGACGATTTTCGTCTCGGCCACACCGGGTAAATATGAAGCCGAGCACGCCGGCCAAGTGGTCGAGCAGGTGGTGCG
Organism: Vreelandella mediterranea; assembly: GCF_970647075.1. NCBI lineage: Bacteria > Pseudomonadati > Pseudomonadota > Gammaproteobacteria > Oceanospirillales > Halomonadaceae > Vreelandella > Vreelandella mediterranea. Next base: position 1,812,568 of record NZ_OZ310198.1, read on the forward strand.
GCCGACGGGGCTTCTCGATCCGGAAATCGAGGTGCGTCCGGCCAGTACCCAGGTGGACGACCTGCTCTCCGAGATCAACAAGCGCACCGCGGTGGGCGAGCGCGTACTGGTCACCACACTAACCAAGCGTATGGCAGAGGACCTGACCGAGTATCTGGACGATCACAGCATTCGCGTACGTTATTTGCACTCGGATATCGACACCGTCGAGCGGGTCGAGATCATTCGCGACCTGCGCCTGGGCAAGTTCGATGTACTGGTCGGCATCAACCTGCTGCGCGAGGGCCTGGATATTCCCGAAGTCTCGCTGGTGGCCATTCTCGATGCGGATAAAGAGGGCTTTTTGCGCGCCGAGCGCTCGCTCATCCAAACCATCGGCCGCGCCGCGCGTAATGCCCACGGCAAGGCGATTCTTTACGGCGATCGTATTACCGACTCCATGCGTCGTGCCATGGATGAAACCGAGCGCCGTCGTGCCAAGCAGATGGAGCACAACGAGGAGCACGGCATTACGCCGACCACCGTGACCCGCTCGGTGGCGGACATCATGGAAGCCGGCCAGGCGCCGGGGGCTAAAAAGACCAATGGCCGTCGCGGTTCGGACCGCAAGAAAAGCCAGCCCGCCGAGTACGACATTGCGAGCATGGGCCAGCAGGAGCTTACCGATGCGGTCAGCAAGCTCGAGGACGCGATGTTCGAAGCGGCCCAAAATCTGGAGTTTGAAGAGGCGGCGCGTCTGCGCGACCAGCTCAATCAAATGAAAGAGAAACAGCTGGTGCTAGGGTAGTCGTGCCGGAAGGTCCGGAAATCCGCCGCGCGGCGGACCGTATCGAAAAGCAGATAGGCGGCCGGGTAGTGGAAGAGGCCTGGTTCGCCTTTGACGAGCTCCAGGCCCAGGCCAACTCGCTGGTAGATGTGCGCGTCGACGCCGTCGAGACCCGGGGCAAGGCCATGCTGATTCGCTTTGCCAATGGGCGGGTGCTTTATTCGCATAATCAGCTATACGGCGTTTGGAAGCTTCACGCCGCCCACCAACCACCTCAAACCAGGCGCTCGCTGCGCGTACGCCTGATCGCCGAGGGAAGGGCGGCGAGCCTTTATAGCGCATCGAGTATCGCGCTGCTCGAGCAAGACCGCCTCGACGAACATCCGTTTTTGGCACGCCTGGGCCCGGATCTGCTAAGTCAGAACGTATCCGCCGCCGGGGTGGTCGAGCGCCTGGCCGCTGCCCGGTTTTATCGCAGAAGCCTGGGGGCGCTGCTGCTCGACCAGTCCCTGGTGGCGGGGCTTGGTAACTACCTGCGCTCGGAGATCCTGTTCTTTGCCGGGCTCAACCCCAAAACCCGACCGGCGGATTTAAGCGCTGACGCGCGCAAGACGCTGGCGCAGATCATCATCGATACCACCTGGCAAGCCTACCGCCAGGCCGGGGTCACCAATCGCGATGCCTGGATCGAACAGGCCAAAAGCGCCGGCGAAACGCGGCGGCAGTGGCGTTTTAGTGTGTTCGAGCGCGCCGGGCTCTCTTGCCACCGCTGTGGTGAGGTCATCGAGCGGCAGATGGTTGGATCGCGTAGGCTTTACTGGTGCCCACACTGCCAACCGGTTTTATGAGTTCAAATTTATACCGTTATCTTACTCGTTACACCAAAAGAATCAGCTTCGGAATAGAGTTGTCAGCAAGGAGAGCTGCCGCGAATTATTCGATCGGGTATACTGCGCTTCGCCTAGACGGCTAACGGGATGCCAAAATCCTTTAGAAATAGCCGCTTGAATCGACCTATCAGGAGCCCGTTGTTCATGACCGTGATCAAACAGGACGACGTTATTCAAAGCGTTGCCGATGCCCTCCAGTACATCTCCTATTATCATCCGAAAGATTTTATCGACGCTATGGCGGCCGCCTACGAGCGTGAAGAGAACCCGGCGGCGAAAGACGCCATCGCCCAGATTCTGATCAATTCACGCATGTGTGCGACCGGGCATCGGCCGATTTGTCAGGATACCGGGATCGTGACCGTGTTCGTTCACGTCGGCATGAACGTGACCTGGCATGCGGACATGAGCCTGGATGATATGGTCAATGAAGGCGTTCGCCGGGCCTATCTTCTGCCCGATAACGTGCTGCGCGCCTCGGTGCTGGCCGACCCGGACGGCAAGCGCCAGAACACCAAGGACAACACGCCCGCGATCATTCATCACAAGATCGTTCCCGGCGATAAGGTCGATATCCACGTAGCGGCGAAGGGCGGCGGTAGCGAAGCGAAATCCAAGTTCGCCATGCTGAATCCTTCGGATAGCGTCGTCGATTGGGTGCTAGAGCAGCTGCCCAAAATGGGCGCCGGCTGGTGCCCGCCGGGGATGCTGGGCATCGGGATTGGCGGTACGGCGGAAAAAGCCATGGAGATCGCCAAGGAAGCGCTGCTCGATCCCATCGATATTCAGGACTTGCAGGCGCGCGGTGCAAGCAACCGCGCCGAGGAGCTGCGCCTGGAGCTTTTCGACAAGGTCAATAAAACCGGCATCGGCGCCCAAGGCTTGGGCGGTTTGACCACGGTGCTCGATATCAAGGTCAAGGATTACCCGACCCACGCAGCCAACAAACCGGTAGCGATCATTCCCAACTGCGCGGCCACGCGCCATGCTCATTTCACCCTCGACGGCTCGGGCCCGGTGGCCTTGAAGGCACCAAAGCTCGAGGACTGGCCCGAGATCACCCGCGAAGTAGGCGACAACGTCAAGCGGGTCAACCTCGACACCGTTACCGCCGAGGAGGTCAAAACCTGGCAGCCCGGCGATACGCTGCTGCTCAACGGCAAGCTTCTAACCGGCCGGGACGCGGCGCATAAGCGCATGACCGATATGATCGCCAAAGGCGAGCCGCTGCCGGTGGACATGAAAGGGCGCTTTATCTATTACGTCGGCCCGGTGGATCCGATCGGCGACGAAGTCGTGGGCCCGGCTGGCCCGACCACCGCGACACGCATGGACAAGTTCACCCGCACGATGCTCGAAGAGACCGGGCTTTTAGGCATGGTGGGCAAGGCCGAGCGTGGCCAAGCGGCGATCGAGGCGATTCGGGACAACCAGGCGGTTTATCTAATGGCGGTGGGCGGCTCGGCTTACCTGGTCGCCCAGGCGATCAAGAAATCCCGCGTGGTGGGCTTCGAAGATCTGGGGATGGAAGCCATCTACGAGTTCGAGGTAGAAGATATGCCGGTCACGGTGGCGGTCGACACGCAAGGCACCTCGGTTCATCAGACCGGCCCGGCTAAATGGAAAGCAATTATTGCCGAAACCGCGTAAACTGGCGCAAGCAAATTACCCGTCAGTTAAAAACGAAAGCCCCGTCTCGCGGGGCTTTTGCATATAGGGAATCGTTCAAGGAACTGAGTGTATGGCAGGGAGCGTTTGATGACTTCATGGCTTATCGGTACGGGCATTATGCTCATCCACCTGTTGGGCATGGTCTCCGCCGTCATGGCGCTCATGTCGAGTCGAACCTCGCAAGGTGCCGTCGCCTGGATAATGTCGCTTCTAACGTTTCCTTACGTGGCGCTGCCGGCCTACTGGTTTTTTGGCCGCCCACGATTTTATGGCTACGTGACGGCCCGTGGCGCCAAGGACAACGTTCTAAGGCGCGTGCTGCGTCGCTACCGTAACAACATGAAGCCGCATATCTCGCTTCCCGCCACGCCGGATATTCAAGCGGTGGAGCAGCTGGCCATGATGCCGCTGACCAAGGGCAATCACGCCGAGCTATTGATCGATGGTGACGCCACCTTCGAGAGCCTGTTCCAGGGAATCGACGACGCTAACGACTACTTACTGCTGCAATTTTTTATCGTTCGCGATGATCGGCTCGGCCAAAAACTCAAAGAGCATCTGTTAGACGCCGTGGGCCGGGGCGTGCGTATCTACTTCCTCTACGACGAGCTTGGCAGCCGCAAGCTGCGCGACGGCTACTTCAAGGAGCTGGCCAGCGAAGGCGTAGAAGTGAGCCCCTTTGGGTCGTCGCGCGGGTTCAAGCATCGTTTTCAGCTCAATTTCCGCAATCACCGCAAGATCATGGTCGTCGATGGCAAAAAAGGCTGGGTAGGGGGCTTCAACGTCGGCGTGGAGTATTTAGGGGAACATCCGCGTCATGGCCCCTGGCGGGACACTCACCTGATGCTTCAAGGCCCCGGCGTACTGGGGCTGCAGGAGGCGTTTTGGGAGGACTGGCACTGGGCGACCGGCGAAGTCATCACACTGAACTGGCACGCCGAAAACCACGCACAGATGGACCATCAGGTCGTCATTGTGCCCTCGGGCCCGGCGGACAAGCACGATACGGCCAGTCTTTTGATCCAACAGCTCATTCATAGCGCCAATGACCGGCTTTGGGTGACAAGCCCTTATTTCGTACCGGACCAGGGTGTACAGGATGCGCTGCGTTTAGCGGCCATGCGGGGCGTCGATGTACGCGTCATGATCCCCGAGCGGCCAGACCATCTGCTGGTATTTCTCTCGGCTTTCTCCTTTTTACCGGACATGTTGCGAGCGGGTGTTAAAATATACCGTTATCTTCCCGGATTCTTACATCAAAAAGTCATGCTAATCGATAGCGAAGCAGCAACGGTTGGCACGATCAATCTGGATAACCGTTCTTTTCGGCTTAATTTCGAGATTACCGCCTACGTACCGTCGTCAAGCTTCGCCGCAAGCGTCACCGATATGCTCGAGGAGGATTTTTCCAAATGCCGGCGGGTTACCATCGACGAAATCAATAACCGGCCGCTTTGGAAAAAAGTCGTTTCCCGGGCTGCATACCTAACCGCGCCCATTCAGTAGCTTTAGCGTAGACGCCGACACAAGGAGTTTCGGATGAATCTGGAAACCAAATGGCTCGAGGATTTCGTCGCCCTGGCCAATACGCGAAGCTTTTCGGCCTCGGCGCGACAGCGCCACGTCACCCAGCCCGCTTTTAGCCGTCGCATTCGCGCCCTCGAGCAGGCGCTGGATACGACGCTGGTGGACCGCTCGACCACGCCCATTGGATTGACCGCTGAAGGGCAGCTTTTTCTGGTGACCGCGCGTAACCTGGTAGAACAACTCAATGAGTCCATTAGCCACTTACACGGGCTTTCCATCGCCAACGAGGCTTTGGACATCGTCGCGGCGCACTCGCTTGCGCTCAGCTTTTATCCGCCCTGGATTTCGCGGCTGCAAAAAGGGGTAGGCGAGCTGCCTACCCGGTTAATGGCGATGAACGTGGGCGAGGCGATCCACGTACTGCGCGAGGGCAACTGCGACCTGATGCTCGGTTATTACGACCCTTTCGCCACCATGCAGCTCGATACCAAGGTGTTTCCGTCATTTTCCATCGGCAATGTCAAAATGCTGCCGGTGTCGCTTGCCGATAGCGACGGCCAGCCGCTCTTTACCCTTGACCAGCAAGAGCCGGTTCCATATTTGGCTTATAGCCAGGGTGCGTTTTTGGGTCGCAGCGTGCATATGGTGCTCAAAAACGACCCGCTGCGCATGAACCTGCGCACGGTTTACGAAACCGCCATGGCCGAAGGGCTAAAGGGGATGGTGCTCCAAGGGGTCGGCGTTGCCTGGATTCCGGACTTCTGCATTCGCGAGGAGCTCAAGAGCAAACGCCTGGTGCGCGCCGGCGACGAAAGCCTCGATATCCCGCTGGAAATTCGCCTTTACCGTTGCTCGCTGGTTCATAAACCCGGTGTCGAGCGGCTTTGGCGGCAGATGATGAAACTCCCAAGAGATTTCCTTCAAGCGTGATCATTTGAAAACGGCTTCACTATAAAGTGCTTGTGAAAAGGCACGTATTACGAAGAAAGCGCGCCAGGCAATAGTTAGGTATGCTGTTATTATTAAAAAGCATCACACAAGTGCGCGCTATAAAGCGCATGACATAAGGTATTTCGCAAGGGAATCAATATGCTAAAACGTACGCTACTGTTCTGGTGGAAAGTAGTGCAGGACGCCATTGCACTCTGGCTCGAGCGCAACGCTTTTAGCTACGCGGGCTCGCTTGCGTTCTATACGCTTTTCTCATTGGCACCAACGATCATTATCGCCGTCACGGTCATCGGTATCGTGCTGGGCGAAGATGCCGCCCAGGGCCAAATCGTCGCCCAGTTGCAGGGCACGCTTGGGGTCGATGCCGCATCCGCCATCGAACAAGCAGTCGCCCAGTCGCGTATCGAAGAGTCGGGGCTTCTACCCACGCTTTTGGGCTTTGGCGCGCTGTTGGTCGGTGCGACCACCGTGTTTGCGCAGATGCAGTTCTCGCTGAACACCATCTGGGACGTTACCGCCAAACCTACCTCCAACAGTGCTTTCATCTTTATCAAGACCCGCCTTTTATCGCTGACCGTGGTGCTGTCGATCGGCTTCATTTTATTGGTGTCTCTGGTGCTGGGGGTCGTGATTCGCGGGATGCTGCAAGCGGCCAATTATCTCATGCCGTTCATGAGCTTTTTTACCACCACGCTTGAATCCTTGCTTTCGCTTGCCATGGTCACGCTGTTGTTCGCGACCATCTTTAAGGTGTTGCCGGATGTCGTGCTACGCTGGCGGGATGTACTGATTGGCGGGCTGGTGACGGCGGTACTCTTTACTATCGGGCGCAACCTGATTGCCGTTTATTTGGCCTACACGGCGACGGCGTCGACCTACGGCGCGGCGGGTTCGGTTGTCATGGTACTTTTATGGGTCTATTACAGCTCGCTTATTTTACTGTTTGGCGCTGCGTTTACCCGCTCGCTATTGGCCCGCCGCGGGCGGCCGATCATCCCGCGTAATAGCGCAGTTCGCGTCAAGCATGAGTTCATCAAAGAGCAGGACAACGTTTAAAAAGAGGAGGCCATCGTGGTAACGAAAAACGTTCGCGCTTGGGTAAGCGGCAAGGTACAAGGCGTTCACTACCGGTCGAGTACTCAGCAACAGGCCCGTACCAAAGGGGTAACGGGCTACGCTAAAAATCTGCCCGATGGCCGGGTCGAAGTGCTCATGTGCGGCGACGCCGAGGCAGTCACCGCCCTTGGCGAGTGGCTCTGGCAGGGGCCTTCGAACGCCCACGTCACCGAGGTCACCTTCGAAGAGGTCAGCGGCGGGCGCGTGCCCGACGGTTTTACGACCGCTTAGGCGTTTGCGTTAAAGCGTTCGATATTCTCGGCGGTCAACTTGACGATGTTCTGGCGGGCCTCCGGGGTAACCCAGGCATTATGCGGGGTCACGATCAGGTTGAGCGCCTCATCGCTTGCCAGCGCGTCCAGCAAGGCATGACCACTACGCGGCGGCTCTTCGGGCAGTACATCGACCCCAAGCCCGCCAATTTGGCCTTCGCGCAGGGCCTTTAGCGCAGCGTTCTCGTCGATAATGCCGCCCCGGGCGCAGTTCACCAGCAAAAGCGACGACTTAGCGTTTTCCAGCCGCTCTTTATTGATCAGGTGTTTCGTTTGCTCGTTGAGCGGGCAGTGCAGGCTGATGACATCGGCGCGGGGCATAAGCTCGTCGAGGCTTGGGCGCTCGTCGTCGGCCTCGCCACCTGGTCGTGCGGCGAACGTCACGTTCATACCAAACGCTTTCGCCAGCCGCGCCACTTCCGAGCCAAGCTCCCCCTGGCCGACCATGACGAGCTCCTTGCCGGCAAGCTGTAGCGTCGGGTAGTCCTGCAGGCAGAAAAACACGCTCTGCTGCCAGGCGCCTTGGGCGACATCCTGTTGATAGCGGGGCAGGCGAGCCGCCAGCGTCAATATCAACATCAACGTATGCTGAGACACGCTGGCCGTGCCGTAGGCGGACACGTTTTTCACGGCAATACCGTTGGCCTGGGCCGCGTCCATGTCGATGTTGTTAAGGCCGGTCGCCATGACGCAAATAAGCTTGAGCGAGGGCAGCGACTCCAAAAGCTGGCGGTCGAGTTTGACCTTGTTGACCAGCACGATATCGGCGTCTTTCAGGCGCTCCTGGGCCTGCTCCGGGGTGGTTTGGTCGTAGATATCCAGCGTCGAGACGCAGTCACGAATCGCGGTGAAATCGATATGAGGGCCCATGCTTTGTGCATCGAGCATTACCGCGTTGGCCATTTTATTCTCTCCATGTAAACCGAGGGATGCCAGGCCTTGCCCGGCAGGGGGCACAAAAGGGTATAATGGGCGGCTTTACCAACCGCTGTCTTGGAATTTATTACGACAGGCCACATATTGCCAGGGCCCAAAGTCGTTAGGGTTATCAATGTCCTGTCTACGCTGAGCTTTTCAGGAGCTATCAACATGCCCATCTATGAATACGAGTGCAAGGCCTGCGGTCATCGCATGGAAAAACTACAGAAGATCAGTGCCGACCCGTTAAAGCACTGCCCGGCCTGTCAGCGCGACGATCTCAATCGTCTGGTGTCGGCGGCCGGCTTCCGCTTGGCCGGCGGCGGATGGTATGAAACCGATTTCAAAACCGGTGGCAAGAAAAACCTGGCGGCGGACAACCAGCCCGCCGCAACGGGTAAAGCCGAAAACGCTTCGTCTACACCCACCGGTGGCTCTTCCAAAAGCAAGGGTGACGCGGCGTAGCCGCGCCGGTGAAGGCCAGACCCGCGATACCTTTATTGTCACGTAACAGAACAGGATGAAACATGCGCAGCCATTATTGCGGCCAGCTTAACGAAACTCTGGTAGATCAAACGGTCACCGTCTGTGGGTGGGTGCATCGTCGCCGTGACCACGGCGGGGTCATTTTCCTCGATATGCGCGATCGCGACGGTATCGCCCAGTTCGTAGTCGACCCGGATACCGCTGAAGCGTTCGCCAATGCCGACCGTGCCCGTAATGAGTACGTGCTGCGTATTACCGGCCGCGTTCGGCTACGCCCGGAAGGCACGCAAAACCCGAACATGCCCACCGGCATGATCGAGATTCTGGCGAAAGACGTCGAGGTGCTCAACACCGCCGCTACGCCGCCTTTCCAGCTCGACGAGCACGGCAAGGTCGGCGAAGAAGTGCGCCTCAAGCACCGCTACATCGACCTGCGCCGCCCGGACATGATCGAGAAACTGCGTCTGCGCTCGCGTATCTCGCATACCGTTCGCGCCTATCTGGAAAACGAAGGTTTTCTGGATATCGAGACGCCGATCCTGACCCGGGCAACGCCGGAAGGCGCCCGCGACTACCTGGTGCCTAGCCGCACCCACGCCGGCAGCTTCTTTGCGCTGCCGCAGTCGCCCCAGCTTTTCAAGCAGCTTTTGATGGTGGCGGGCTTCGACCGCTATTACCAGATCGCCAAGTGCTTCCGCGACGAAGACCTGCGCGCCGACCGTCAGCCCGAGTTCACCCAGATCGATATCGAGGCCTCCTTCGTCGAGGAGAACGATATCATGGGCATTACCGAGTCGATGATTCAAAAGCTCTTCAAGGAAGTGCTCTCCGTCGAGCTGCCCGAATTCCCGCGCATGAGCTGGCAGGAAGCGATGGACCGGTTCGGCTCGGACAAACCCGATCTGCGTATCCCGCTCGAGCTTACCGATGTCGACGACCTAATGAGCCAGGTCGACTTCAAGGTTTTCTCCGGACCGGCCAGCGCCGACGACGGCCGCGTGGCCGCGCTGAAAGTACCCGGCGGTGCCAAGCTTTCGCGTAAAGAAATCGATGAGTACACCAAATTCGTCGGTATTTACGGCGCAAAAGGCTTGGCCTGGATCAAGGTCAACGAGCGCGCCAAGGGGCTGGAAGGTCTTCAATCGCCTATCGTCAAGTTCATGGAGAACGTGGTCGAAGAGCTTCTGGACCGGGTAGGGGCCGAGGATGGCGATATCATCTTCTTCGGCGCGGACAAGACCAACATCGTCAACGAGGCGATCGGCGCGCTGCGCGTGAAGCTCGGTGCCGATCTGGACCTTTACACCCAATCCTGGGCGCCGCTTTGGGTCGTCGACTTCCCGATGTTCGAAGCCGACGATAACGGTCGTCTGAGCCCGCTTCACCACCCGTTCACGGCGCCGTCCTGCTCGCCGGAAGAGCTCAAGGCCGACCCGGCCAGCGCGCTTTCCCGCGCCTACGACATGGTGCTCAATGGCACCGAGCTCGGCGGCGGCTCGATCCGTATCCACGACCAGACCATGCAGCGCAGCGTGTTCGAGATTCTGGGTATCGGTGAAGAGGAAGCCCAAGAGAAGTTCGGCTTCTTGCTCGACGCGCTCCAGTACGGCGCGCCGCCCCACGGCGGCCTGGCCTTCGGCCTCGATCGTCTGGTGATGCTGATGGCCGACGCGAAAACCATCCGCGAAGTGATCGCCTTCCCGAAAACCCAGAGCGCGGCGTGTCTGATGACCGACGCCCCGGGCGAGGTGAGCCCGGATCAGCTCAAGGACCTCAACATCCGCCTGCGCCAGAAAGCGAAGCCCGAGACCACTACCGGCGAGTAATCCAGCCGACGTCTCAATGCTACGTTAAGGTAGGCTCAAGCACCGGCGCTCGCGTCGGTGTTTTTGTTTCCAGGCACCGCGCTTCAAGGGGAAGTAGGTCAGGAAAAGTACGTCTGGAAATAGTACGTCTGGAAGTAGTACGTTAGAAAAAGTCCGTCAGGAGAAAGTACATGGACGAACGGCCCAAAGGCCCGCCTCGGCGCATCCTGGGGATCGACCCGGGCTCGCGGATTACCGGTTACGGCGTGATCGAACTGGTCAACGCCAAACCGCACTACGTGGCAAGCGGCTGTATCCGAACCGCTGACGGCGCACTCGAGCAGCGCCTGGCGCAAATATACGCCGGGCTTGCCGAGGTAGTGGGTCTTCACCGGCCAACCGAAGTTTCTGTGGAGCGTGTCTTCATGGCGAAAAACCCGGATTCCGCCCTGAAACTTGGCCAGGCCCGCGGCGCGGCGTTAGTGTGTATGGCCAATCACGGGCTGGAAATCGCCGAGTACGCCGCCCGCCAAATCAAACAGGCGGTGACCGGCCAAGGCGGGGCGGATAAAGCCCAGGTCCAGCATATGGTCACCGCCATTTTGAATCTTTCGGCCACGCCCCAGGCCGACGCCGCGGATGCGCTGGCCATTGCGCTCAGCCACGCCTACGCAGGCCAGGGGCTAACGGCTTTGCCCGCCCGGGGTGCAAGTCGGCGCTCGAGCGGGCGTTGGCGCCTTTAACAGCGCACAGCACTTAAGGTCGTCGCGCCACCACTGGTCATCTGTACAGAGTCGTCATATAGTAACCCTGTGTAGAGTAACCGTCTGTTTAGTCACTCGCTTTTTTATGTAACCCCTGTTTGATCGGTAACGAGGTAGCCCATGATTGGTCGTTTAAACGGCGCACTGCTGGAAAAACATCCACCCTGGGTGGTCATCGACGTGCACGGCGTTGGCTACGAGCTGGAAGCCTCGATGACAACCCTTGTGGCGCTTCCCGCCCCAGGCGAGACCGTAACGCTCTATACCCACCTGACCATTCGCGACGACGCGCATCTTCTTTACGGCTTCGCCCGGGCGCAGGAGCGCGCGCTGTTCCGGGCGCTGATCAAGGTCAACGGCGTAGGTCCCAAGCTCGCCCTGGCGATTCTCTCGGGCATGGATGAAGACGCCTTCATGCGCTGCGTGCGCGACGACGACAGCAAGGCGCTCACCAAACTGCCGGGCGTGGGTAAGAAAACCGCCGAGCGGCTGATCATCGAAATGCGCGACCGCTTCCCGGAATGGGAGCAGGGCCAGCACGCACCGCTTGCCCTGGAAGGCGCCAACGGCGAGCCCGCGCCGCGCAACAACCTGGCCGATGCCGAGGCGGCGCTTACAAGCCTTGGGTACAAGCTGACCGAAGCCGCTAAAATGCTGGCCGATATCGACCCCCATCAGCCAACGGAAGCGCTCATAAAAGCAGCACTTACCCGGCGCATGGGAGGCTAAATGACAAATTATCGGGTTTTGAACGCAGGCGCTAACGAGTATTTATGCTAGAACACGACCGGCTCATTGCCGCCGCCCCCGAGCAGGGCGAAGTGCGCATCGACCACGCTATTCGCCCCAAAAAACTCCAGGACTATATTGGCCAGCCCCGGGTACGCGAACAGCTAGAGATTTTTATCGGCGCCGCACGGCTTCGCGAGGAGAGCCTGGACCATACCCTGGTCTTTGGCCCGCCAGGCCTTGGTAAAACCACGCTGGCCAATATCATAGCCACCGAGATGGGGGTCGGGCTCAAGTCAACCTCGGGCCCGGTGCTCGAGCGCGCCGGCGACCTGGCCGCCATGCTCACCAATCTCGAGCCCGGTGATGTGTTGTTCATCGACGAGATCCACCGGCTTTCGCCGGTCGTCGAGGAAGTTCTTTATCCCGCCATGGAAGATTTCCAGCTCGATATCATGATTGGCGAAGGGCCAGCGGCGCGTTCGATCAAGCTGGATTTGCCGCGCTTTACGCTGGTCGGAGCGACCACGCGCGCCGGGCTTTTGACCTCGCCGCTGCGTGATCGTTTTGGTATCGTGCAGCGCCTCGAGTTTTATAACCTGGAGGAGCTGACCGAGATCGTGACCCGCTCGGCCAAGCTTTTGGACGTCGAAACCGACCGCGAAGGCGCGATAGAGATCGCTCGGCGATCCCGGGGCACACCGCGTATCGCCAATCGGCTTTTACGCCGCGTGCGCGACTACGCCGACATCAAGGGTAACGGGGTCGTTAACGCCGCGTTGGCCGACGCCGCGCTCAATATGCTAAACGTAGACCATCATGGCCTGGACCATATGGACCGGCGGCTATTGCTGGCGATGATCGACAAGTTCGACGGCGGCCCGGTCGGGGTGGATTCGCTTTCCGCGGCGATCGGTGAAGAGCGCGATACCATCGAGGATGTCATCGAGCCCTACCTGATTCAGCAGGGGCTCATGATGCGCACGCCGCGTGGGCGTGTGGTGACCCGCCAGGCCTGGCGACACTTCGACCGCGTACCCCACGAGCAGAGTATCGACGTGGAAGGGGAGCGTCGCCCGTGAGCCCAACGTTTCGTATGCCGGTGCGTGTCTATATCGAAGACACAGACGCAGGCGGCATCGTCTACTACGTTAACTACTTGAAGTTCATGGAGCGTGCCCGCAGTGAATGGCTAAGAGAATTGGGGCTTGGCCAACAAACGCTGCTGGACGAAGGCACTCAGCTAGTGGTATACCGCTTGGCTTGTCACTATAGCAAACCGGCCAGACTCGACGACGCGCTAAGCGTAGACGCAACGGTCGACAGTATGGGCCGCTGCCGGATGGTGTTCGATCAACGCGTATGGCGAAACGAGGAACTCTTGTGCCGCGCCACAGTCGAGATAGCCTGCTTGAACGGCGAAACGCTGCGGCCCAAAGCGTGGCCCAGCGAGCTTCGGGCCCAACTCGACGCATAAGCGGGCCGGGCAGTACTACCTAACGGGTTTCTGGATCCATTCTACAGACCATAACGGCGCGTTTGCGCTAACAGACTGATGAGGGCGACTGTGAACGATAACACCATGTCCATACCCCACCTGATAATGAGTGCCAGCACCGTCGTGCAGCTGGTCATGCTGCTGCTTGTCGTGGGGTCGATCCTCTCATGGGTGGTGATTTTTCAGCGCAGTATCGCTATACGCCGAGCCAAGCGGGATTACAGCGAGTTCGAAGAGTCGTTCTGGTCCGGGGTCGATCTCAACGAACTCTACCGCGAAATCCCCGCCGACGAGCCGGGGCATGGCGCCGAGCATATCTTTCATTCCGGCTTTCGCGAATTCAACCGTTTGCTTCCCAAGACCCGCAACGCCGATACCATTCTTGAAGGCGTACAGCGCAGCATGCGCGTGGCCTGGTCCCGCGAAGAAGACCGCCTGACCCAACATCTCACGTTTTTGGCCACCGTGGCCTCGGCAAGCCCCTATATCGGCCTTTTTGGTACCGTCTGGGGCATCATGGGCTCGTTTCAGTCGCTCTCCATGTCGCAGCAGGCAACGCTTGCCACCGTCGCGCCCTGGATCGCCGAAGCGCTGATCGCCACGGCCATGGGGCTGTTCGCCGCCATTCCCGCGGTTATTTTCTACAACCGTCTCTCCAATGACGTTGGCCGGCTACTGGGTAAGTACGAAGACTTTGCCGAAGAGTTCCACGCCATTTTGCATCGCAATCTGCAAGGTCGCGATAGCAGCAAGAGCGCCGGCTAAGGGAGTCCAACATGAACGGACCATTTAATCGCGGCGGTAATAAAAAACCGATGGGGGAGATCAACGTCGTCCCCTTCATCGATGTCATGCTCGTACTGCTGGTGATCTTCATGATCACCGCCCCCATGCTGACTCAAGGGGTCGAGGTCGACCTGCCCCAGGTAAGCTCCGAGCCGCTGGAGAATCAGGACGAGTCGGACCCCATCATTATCTCGGTCAATAGTGAAGGCAGTTATTTCATTACCTTGGGTGAGGACACCACGGCGGTATCGCTTGATCAGATGTCCGAGCGCGTCGTCGCGATACTCCAGCGTGTACCCAATACGCCGGTCATGGTGCGGGGCGACCGTAACGTACAGTACGGTCAAATCGTGGTGCTGATGAGTACGCTTCAGCGCGCCGGCGTTGCCAACGTAGGGCTACTTTCCGAGCCGCCCCAGGAGGCGCAAGGGTAACGCTTATGGCCCATGACGCTTTTCGTGACCGACAGGATGTCGGCTATACCTTGCCCGCGATACTGGCAATTGCGGTTCACCTCGCGATCCTGGCGTTTAGCTTGATTAGCCTGCCGAGCAGCACCGAGGAGCCGGACACTACCTCGATCGTGCAGGCAACCTTCGTCAGCACCGAGACCTTTACCGACCAGGCGCAGCAGGCGATCGAACAGCAGGCGGCATTAGAGAGTGCCAGCGCCCCGGAGGCGACCGAACCACCGCCTGAGCCCGAGTCCGAACCTGCACCGCAAGAGAGCAACGCCGAGGCGGAAGCAGAAGCGCAAGCGCAAGCCGCTGCCGAGGCGGAAGCCCAAGCGGCTGCAGACCGCGCTAGTGCGCTCGAAGAAGCCGAAGCCGAAGCGGCGCGCCGGGAACAGCAAGCCGAAGAACAAGCTCAGGAGCAGGCGGCTCAAGCCCAGGCACGCGAAGAAGAAGCCCAACGCCTGGCCGAAGAGCGCGCCGCCGAGGAGCAGGCCCGAGAAGAAGCCGAGGCCGAGCAGCAACGCCTGCGCGAAGAGCAAGCTCGCCAGGAACGCGAAGCAGAAGCAGAAGCCGAACGCCAACGCGAAGAAGCCGCACGTCGCGAGGCGGAGGCCGAAGCCCAAGCTGAGGCAGAGGCAGAGGCCCAAGCGGAGGCCGAAGCCGAAGCTGAAGCTGAACGCCAGCGAGAGGAAGAGGCGCGTCGCGAAGCCGAGGCCGAAGCACAAGCTGAGCGCGAAGCCCAGGCAGAACGTGAGCGTGAAGAAGCGGCGCAGCGCGAACGCGACGCCCAAGCCGAGCGTGAACGAGAAGCAGAGGCCCAGCGTCAGCGCGAAGCCGAAGCTCAGGCAGAGGCCGAAGCCGCCATGCAGCGCCAGTTGGAAGGCGAAGCGGCGGCCGCGGCCAATGCGCAACAAGCCCAGCAGGCAGCCAATAACTTTAGCAACCTCGTGCAGCGGGCCGTCGAGCAGGCCTGGATCATCCCCGGCGGCGCCGGCGACAACTTGCGTACCACCATAAGCGTGCGTTTGGGGCCGTCAGGGGAGGTGTTATTGGCTAACATAGTAACGTCGAGCGGCAACAGCGCTTTTGATCAGTCGGCCATTCAAGCGGTCGAGCAAGCAGCGCCGTTTCGCGAGCTGCTGCAACTAACCCCGGAACAGCAGCGCATGATTCGATCACAACCGATGAACTTTAACTTCTCGCCAGGAGGGGTACGTTGATGCAGACCTTGAGCAAAGTATGGCTATTTTGTGTTCTGCTGCTGATCAGCAGCGTCGCAAGCGCCAACCTTACCATCGAAATAACCCGGGGCAGCGACCAGGCCTTGCCCATTGCCGTAGTGCCATTTGAAGGCGGCGAAGGCTTCCCCGAAGACGTTGCACAAATCGTTCAGGATGACCTGGAGCGTAGCGGCATGTTCGCCCCGCTCGAACGCAGCGCAATGTTCGAACGGCCAAGTCAGGCAAGCGATGTGCAGTTCGGCACCTGGCGCTCTCTGGATACCCGCTACCTGGTCGTCGGGCGCGCTCAGCAGTCCGGCAGCGGCTATCAGATCCAGTTCGAGCTGATGGATATTAGCGGCCAGTCGCGCATGATCGGCGAAACCGTCAACGTCGATAGCAACGACCTGCGCGGTGGCGCGCACTACATCAGCGACCAGATTTTTGAAGCGATCACCGATATTCGCGGCGCGTTTTCGACCAAAATTGCCTACGTCACTGCCCAGGGCTTGGGCGACAACATGCAATTTGGACTTTACGTGGCTGACTCGGACGGGCGCCGCAGCCAGCAGGTGCTAACCTCTGATCAGCCGATCATGTCACCAGCCTGGTCGCCGGATGGTACTAAACTGGCCTATGTTTCCTTTGAAACGGAACGCCCGGCGATTTATATTCAAAGTGTGTCCTCCGGACAGCGGGTTCAGGCAACCTCGTTCGAGGGTATCAACGGTGCCCCGGCCTGGTCGCCAGACGGCCGCCGTTTGGCGATGTCGCTTTCCAAGGATGGCCAGCCGGATATCTACGTACTCGATATCGGCAGCCGTTCGCTCGACCGCGTGACCCAGAGCAATAGCATCGATACTGAACCGGCCTGGTCGCCGGATGGCCGTAACCTGATTTTCACCTCGGATCGCAGCGGCGGCCCGCAGATTTATCAGATGCCGGCCAGTGGCGGCAGCGCCGACCGTGTGACCTACACCGGCAACTACAATGCTCGTGCGCGCTACTCACCCGACGGTGACCAGATCTTTTTGATTCACCGCTCGGACCGTGGGTATCAGGTAGCGCGTCAGGAATTGGATGGTGGCCGTTTAGTCGTATTGAGCGAATCAACGCGGGATGAATCTCCTAGTGTTGCGCCGAACGGGACCATGGTAATCTTCGCTACCCAACAGGGTGGAAGTGGCTTTTTGAGTGCCGTTTCGGCGGATGGCCGCTCGTCATTCAGACTGCCGGCAGCACAGGGTGAAGTACGCGATCCCGCGTGGTCTCCCTTTTTAAATTAAAGTTGAACAACAGAAATAGTTGAACAACACAAAATTCTGTTTTCAGGCAAGGAGTCTGATTATGCAACTTAAGCCATTGGCTCGCTCTCTAGCAGTCGCTTTCTCCATTCTGGCGGTTGCTGGCTGTTCAAGCACCGGCGGCACCCAGGACGGTGACGCTTACGGAAGCCAAAGTGGCAGCACCACGGGTACGGGCACCGGTTCTGGCACGGGCGCCAGCGGTACCGGTCAGTACGGTTCGACCAGCGGCTCGGGTACCGGCCAGCAGGCCGATTCACGTATCCCCGAAGTGCGCACCATCTACTTCGATTACGACCGCGATACGATCAAAAGCGAGTACGAATCCGTGGTAATGGGCCATGCACGCTACCTGCAGTCCAACCCGAACGCGCGCGTTACGCTTCAGGGCCATACCGATGAGCGCGGCACGCGGGAATACAACATGGCACTGGGTGAGCGCCGTGCTCGCGCGGTACAGCGTTTTCTGAACATTCAGGGCGTTTCGCCGTCTCAGATGAGCGTTGTGAGCTACGGTGAAGAGCGTCCGGCGGCCAGCGGCCAGGGCGACAGCGCCTACTCACAAAACCGTCGCGTTGTATTTAGCTACTAGACGTACCGGCGCGCCACGGCGCGCCTGCGTTTTCGGAGTCAACATGAATCACAGTCTCAAACGCTTTTTTGAGAGGCTGTGCGGTGCGGGAGCCATTGCGCTCCCGCTGTCCGTATTGCCCCTTACGGCGCTTGCCCAACAGCCCCTGGTTCAGGATATTTCTTCGGGCTCCAACGGCTTCTATCAGCAAACCCAGCGCCAGGAAGCTTCCGGCGGTAACCTGGTGTTGTTTAACCAGGTCGAGGAGCACCAGCAGGAAATCCAGCAGCTGCGCGGCCAGGTCGAAGAGCTTAGGCATCAGCTGGAACAGCTGCGCCGACAGTCGCAGCAGCAGTACATCGATATCGAAGACCGCTTGATGAACCTGCAAACGAGCGCACCGGCGCAGGCCTCCGCGCCAGCCCCGGCGCCCGCCGAGCAGGCCGCGCCGCAAGTAGAACCTGAGGCGGCGGAGGAGGTGGTCAATGCCCCCTCCAGCAACGTAAGCGAAGACGCCCAGGCCGACTATCAGGCGGCCTTCGCCCACGTTCAGGCGCGCCGCTTCGACGAAGCGATCGACGCGTTCAGCGCCTTCGTCGATGCCCACCCGGCTACCAGCCTGACAGCCAACGGCTACTACTGGCTTGGCGAGCTCTATGCTGCCGAAAACGAACTCGGCGCCTCGGATGAAGCCTTTAGCCGCGTCATCGAAGACTTCGACAACAGCAACAAAGTGCCGGACGCGCTTTATAAGCTGGGTCTGGTCAAGGCCCGCCAGGGCGAGCCCGAGCGCAGTCGCGAACTACTAGAGCAGGTGCGCGACGACTTTCCGCAAAGCAGCGCCGCCGGGCTTGCCAACGACTTTCTCCGCCAGTCCGCCGGATAATACTCACCTCGAGGTTATGCATGACCTGCAAGATCGACTATCAGCCCCAGCCTGAACTATTGAAGGACCGGGTCATTTTGGTCACCGGTGCCGGCGATGGGATCGGCCGGGTCGCAGCGCTGAGTTACGCCCAACACGGCGCTACCGTTATTCTGCTGGGCCGCACGCTCGAGAAGCTCGAACGCGTGTACGATGAAATCGAGGCGCAGGGCAGCCCCCAGCCGGCGATTTTTCCGCTCAATATCGAGGGCGCAACCCTCGAAGATTTCGACGATATGGCCAGGCGGTTGGATAAAGAGTTTGGCCGGCTGGACGGCGTTTTACACAACGCCGGGCTATTGGGGACGATTACGCCTTTCGAAGAGTACGACCCCGAGCTTTGGGAACAGGTGATGCAGGTCAACATCAATGGCCCCATCTGGATGACCCAGGCACTGTTGCCGCTACTGGATAGCGCCGAGGATGCCTCGCTGATTTTCACGTCCTCTAGCGTCGGCCGTAAAGGCCGGGCGCAGTGGGGCGCTTACAGCGTTTCCAAGTTTGCCACAGAAGGGTTCATGGAGCTTTTGGCCGATGAGTTCCAAGAGCGCGCGCACCTGCGCGTCAATACGCTAAACCCGGGCGCCACGCGCACCGCAATGCGTGAAGGTGCCTACCCAAAGGAAGACCCCACTACGCTGCGTACACCGGAACAGATCATGCCCACCTACCTTTGGCTGATGGGCCCGGACAGCCGCGGCGTAACGGGGCAAAAAATCGACGCGCAGCCGCCCCGGGCTTAAAACCCGAAGGGGTTCACTCTCTCCCTG
Source organism: Vreelandella mediterranea (assembly GCF_970647075.1). NCBI lineage: Bacteria > Pseudomonadati > Pseudomonadota > Gammaproteobacteria > Oceanospirillales > Halomonadaceae > Vreelandella > Vreelandella mediterranea. The sequence continues at coordinate 1,831,992 of NZ_OZ310198.1, forward strand.
CTAGAACGTGAGAAGGCGCTCGACCAGCGCCTCGCAGGTTTCGAACCAGACATCGGCGGGCCAGGTGCGGTAGTCGTCCTGCTCGCTGATATACCCATACCCCACCGCAATGGCTGTCATGCCCGCCGCTTTTGCCGCCTCGATATCGCGGCGATGATCGCCCACGTACCAGCACTCTGCTGGGGCGATATTCAGGCGCCGCGCGGCCTCCCAAAGCGGTTCGGGCTCGGGCTTTTTGACACTCAAGTCGTCGGCGCACAAAAGCGCACCCGGCTCCAGCGCCAGCGCTTCGAGTAGCGGCAGGGTGTAGCGGCGGGGCTTATTGGTCACGATGCCCCAGAGTCTTTCATTGGCGTGCCAGTCGATCAGCCACCGATCCAGCGGACTAAAGACCTGGCTATGCACTGCTACCGCCTGCTCGTAGGCATCCAACAGGTACTGGCGGGCGCTGGCGTGGCCGTCGGCATCGGCTTCAAGACCAATGGCCAGCGTCACCAGGGCGCTGCCCCCGTTAGACACTTCCCGGCGGATCTGATCGAAGGGCAGGGGTGCCAAGCCGTGGTGCTGCCTTAACGCGTTGGTCGCGTTCGCCAGATCCGGTGCGGTATCGACCAGCGTGCCATCGAGATCGAACAGCACCGCCTTGGGCGCGGGAAGCTCACGCGTGGCGCTTGCGGCGGGCGCATCAAGGGTCGAATACGCCATTTATTGGCTCACTTTGCGGCAGTACATCATGTAGTTGACCGAAACGTCCTGGGCTACCAGTTTGTAGCGGCGGGTAAGCGGGTTGTAGGTCAGTCCGGTTTGCTCACGCACCTCGAGTCCCGCCTCACGCGCCCAGCCGGCCATTTCAGAAGGGCGAATGAATTTAGCGTAGTCGTGGGTTCCCCGGGGCAAAAGATTCAGTACGTACTCCGCGCCCACGATCGCAAACGCGTAGGCTTTGGGCGTGCGGTTGATCGTCGAAAAGAAAACGTAACCGCCCGGGCGTACCAGCTTGCAGCATGCACGAATGACCGATGCCGGGTCCGGGACGTGCTCGAGCATTTCCATGCAGGTGACGACATCGAAGGCGCCCGGCGACTCCTCGGCCAGGCTTTCAACGCTTATATTGCGATAGTCGAGCTCGACGTTATGGTGCTCGGCATGTACTCGGGCAACGCCCAGCGGCGCCTCGCCCAGGTCGATGCCGGTCACCTGAGCGCCGCGGCGCGCCATGGACTCGCTCAAGATGCCGCCGCCGCAGCCCACATCCAGCACGGCCTTCCCGGCAAGCCCGGCCCGGGCGTCGATGAAATCCAGGCGCAGCGGGTTGATCTCGTGCAGCGGCTTGAACTCGCCTTGGTCGTCCCACCACTGGCTGGCAAGTGCTTCAAATTTCGCTACTTCCGCTTGATCGACGTTACCTTTATAGCGATCAGCAGTGCTATCCTGAGAGGTCGCTTGCATGGAGTCACTTCCTTATCGTGTCAGCGCGAGATTTTACCGGGCCGCCTAACGGCCAAATCGTTCCAGCCGGTTACATTAGGCAACAAGGTGGCATCCACCCCCGGGTTTTGTATTATTACATTCTAACCACTCCAGGAGCGAAGCGCATGAAAAGGAGCGCGTCATGACTCAAAAAGCCCTGTTTATCCGGCGATTGCGTTGGGAGCGTACCTAATGCGCGTATTACTCCACGGTAGTGAGCTCAGCGCTGCGACGGCGGCCGCGGCACTGCCCTTCGTAGGCCACCGGGTCGATTGGCTGCTCCACGAAGACTCTACCTGGGAGGCCGTTTCCGAGCGCGACTGGCTGCGCCGGGAGCCCGAGCTCATGGCGCATATCAGCCAGGCGCTCGACCAGGGCACCTTGCGTATCATCGACCAGTTGGACGATGCCGGCGCCACGGAGGTGATCTGGCTGGCTCTTTCGCCCAACCAGCGCCAGGCGGCGGACACCTTGATCGACGCGCTAACGTTTCAGGTGCCGCGGGTGGTGTTGGTGAATAATTCCACCTTTCCAGTGGGCGACACCGAGCGGCTGCACGCCTTGATGGGGGAGCAGCATTCAAGCGTGGCTCTCCCGGATACGCTGGAAGAAGGGCGCGCCTGGGAGTCCTTCACGCGCCCCACACGCTGGCTATTGGGCTGCGACGACGCCCAGGGCGAACAGGTCATCCGCGAACTTCTGCGCGCGTTCAACCGCCGCCGCGACGTTTTCCAGCTCATGCCTCGGCGTGCCGCGGAGCTGACCAAGCTCGCCATCAACGGCATGCTGGCCACGCGCATCAGCTACATGAATGAAATCGCCGGGCTTGCCGATACTCTGGGAGTGGATGTCGAGCACGTGCGCCAGGGCATGGGCGCCGACACGCGCATCGGCTTTGAATACCTGTACCCGGGTTGCGGTTTTGGCGGCCCGAACTTTTCCCGGGATTTGATGCGCCTGGCCGATGTCCAGTCGCAAAGCGGGCGTTATTCGGCGCTTTTAGAGCAGGTCGTCGATATCAACGAGCAGAAAAAAGAGACGCTGTTCAGAAAGCTCTGGACGTTTTTCGAAGGCGAGCTGACCGGCAAAACCGTCGCAATCTGGGGCGCGGCGTTCAAGCCCGGCACCGCGCGCATCGATCACGCGCCGGTCCTTACACTGCTGGAAGCGCTGTTGGCCCAAGGGGTCAAGGTGAAACTCCACGACCCGGCAGCCACCCCGGCGCTTGCAACGCTTTTGGGCGAGCGCGAGGACCTGACGCTTTACACCGGCGACCCTTACCTGGCCTGCGAGGGCGCGGATGCGCTGATGCTGGTCACCGAGTGGAAAATCTATTGGAACCCGGACTGGCATCGCTTAGCCTCGTTGCTCAACGCTAAATTGGTATTGGATGGGCGCAACATTTTCGACCCTGCCTTCGTAGCCAGCTGTGGCCTACGCTATAGAGGGATTGGTCGTCGTGCCGACCCAGCGACTCTTTGAGGATATTTCATGTCTGACGCCACCTCGTCCCAACGCATCGTGCCCGATGTGGACCAAAGCCTGAGCGCGCAGCACCTGCGCCATCGCCGCGGGCCAACCATCTGGCCCTTGTGGCTTATGCTACTGCTGGTGATCGCGCTACTGGGCGCGCTTGCTGCAGGGCTTTGGTTCGAGCGCGAACGTCTATCGAGCGAGCTTAGCCGAGTAAGTGGGGAGGTCTCCAACCTGCACGCGCGGCTTGAGTCCGGCGATGTCGACGTCGTCGATACGGTCACCTACATGCAGGCGCAGATGACCACGCTGTTCCAGGAGCAGGAACAGCTTGCCCTGCGGCTGAGCAACACCCGTGAAGAGCTTTACGGTGTACTGACCGACGGCGAGGAGTTGGCCTCGACAGAGTCGCTGGACGATTTACGCGGTGAGCTTGATCAGCTTCGCGAGGCCGCCGACCTTAACGACCGCCAGTTGGACGCCATTCGCACCTCGCTTGGCGCCCTTGAACAGGCGGGAACCGCCGGCCGACAAAATCTGGTGGAAGAGGTGGCTTACCTCGACCAGAATACCGCCGAGCGCATAGCGGCACTTGAAGAGCAGATCGCCCGGGAGAGCACCTCGATCGAGAACCAGTTCAGCCAGTGGCGGAGCGAATTCGACGAACAGGTGGCCGAGCTATCACAAAGGCCCCAAAACGATGAAGCGGGTATCGATCAACAAGCACTCGATAGCGCAACGGCAGAGCTAAGCGAGCGCATTAGTGCGTTGGAGAGCGATGTACGCCAAGTGCGCCAGGCGCAGCTCGCGTTTAGTGCCCAAATGGAAATGCTGCGATAATTCGGCGCGCGACGTACTATATCGGCTTACACGTACTATATCGGCTTACACGTACTATATCGCCTTACGCGCACTATATCGCCTTACGCTATTTCGCCGGCCTGGGTTAGGAAAAGACACACATGCAACGATACCGTCAGCGATTGGCCATCCCCGTCGCGCTGTTAGCAGCAACGCCGTTTTTGACGCTTAGCCCCTTGGCGCGAGCGGTAGAAGCCTCCATCAGCGGAGTCACTGGGCCGGTGCAAGAGAACGTTGACGCTTACCTGCAAAACATCGACGAAGAACGCTACACCGATGTACGCCTGGAAGGCGAGATCCGTCAGCGCGCCCAAGAAGCGCTGCGGGTTTTTGGCTACTATGAATCCGAGATCAACGTCGACGTCGATCAAACCCCGGTGAGGGTACGAATCGAGCCGGGCCCGGCGGTACGTATCGAAACCTTGTCGATCGATATTCAGGGCGATGCCCAGGACGACCCAACGTTTCAAGCGGCCCTGGACGCCTTTCCGCTCAGCGAAGGCGACGTGCTCAATCACGCCCCCTGGGACGAGCTAAGCTCCGATTTCTCGGGCCTTGCGATCGAGCGCGGCTACTTCGACTGGGGCTTTACCGACCGCCGTATGGAAGTTCGCCCTTATCTTGAAAGCGCGCGACTCTATATGGATTTCGATAGCGGCCCGCGCTACCAGTTCGGCAATACCGTCATCGTGGGCAGTCATATCCAGCCCGACCGGCTGCGTCAGATGCGCGGCTTCGAGACCGGCGACCCTTATCTTGCCGAGTCCGTGGCTCGTTATAGCCAGCGGCTGGGCGAAACCCGTTGGTTTAGCTCGGTCACCGTGCGCCCGCGGCTGCAAACCGCCCAGGAGTTGGTGATTGCGCCGAGTGGCGGTGGGTCGCCCTGGTTCGACTCGGCCACCGCCTCCCAGCCACAGCGCCCGCGGCTTTCGAGCGCGGCGTTCGCGAGTGCGCTAAGCCTTGGCCAGTCGGGCAACAACCGCCTGCCGATCGATGTAACCGTCGAGCCTGCCGACCGCCACCAATTCGAAACCGGTATCGGGTTTGCCACCGATGTCGGCCCCAGGCTGCGTTTTGGCTGGCAGCAGCCCTGGATCAATAGCTTGGGTCATAGCCTGAACCACGACCTTTACATTTCCGGGCCGGATCAGCGCTTTACCGGGGTGTATAACATTCCGCTGGAAGACCCGATTCGCGACAACTACCGGCTCCAGTACGGTATCCGTAACCGCGACGATAACGACACCCAATCAGTCGAGGGCACCATCGAGTTCGCCCGGCGCTGGGAGTTCGAAAACCGTTGGGTTCAGACGCTTTACTTGCGTACCACCTACGAAGACTTTACCCAGGGCGGGCTCTCCGACGAGGTTTGGCTTTACTATCCCGGCATTCAGTGGTCGCGTACGCGCACCAGGCCCGAGCGCTTTCCGCTTTGGGGTGACCGTCAGCAGCTCTCTGTGGAGTATTCGGATACCGCCTGGGGGTCGGACGCCCGCTTTGCCCGCGTGACCGGTGATACCGAGTGGATTCGTACCCTCAATGCGGACAACCGCTTCTTAGCGCGCCTCAGCGTGGGCGCTACTGAAACCGACGACTTCGACAAGATCCCGCCCTCGCTGCGCTTTTTCGCCGGTGGGGATCGCAGCGTGCGCGGCTACTCCTATGAGAGCCTGGCGCCGCGTGGCGAAGACGGGCTGCTGCGCGGCGGCCAACAAATGCTGAGCTCGACGCTCGAGTACCAGCGCCGAGCAACCGGCGACTGGTGGGGTGCTGCCTTCGTCGATAACGGCAATGCCTTCAACGACTGGGAAGCCGACGACCTGAAAACCGGGGCGGGCCTGGGCGTTCGCTGGGTATCGCCGGTCGGCCCCATTCGTTTCGACGTCGCGCATCCCTTCGACGATGACGACAACGATTACCGCTTACACTTCTCTATCGGCCCTGAGTTCTAGGAGCGCATTTTGGCAAACGTCGCAAAGAAAAAGCCGCGCAGGAAAAAGCGGCTCTCTTCTAGAACCCGTACCCGCTTGGCCATTTGGAGCCTAATCCGGCTTCTAATCCTCGTGCCGCTGTGGCTGTTTGGCCTGGTAGCGCTAATTTTGGGCACGGCGCTTTCCCCCTGGGGGACGGCGCAGATTTTCTCCCAGGCGGAAAAGCGCGGCTATGTCAGCTTCGATTCTCAGTCCGGAGAGTTGCTCGACGAATTCACACTTCAAGGCTTTCGTTTGAACATCGGCACGACCCGGGTCGCCATCGATGACCTGGAACTTCGCTGGGCGGACGACTGCCTGCTGTCGGGGCGGCTATGTATCGACACGCTGCGCGCCGAAGGAGCGGATATCCGTATCGGCGCGAGTGACGATGAAACGCCGCCGGAAGAGAACCAGGAGCCGCTGCGCATTACGCTGCCTTTTCCCATCGAACTTCGCGAACTGGTACTGAATGACACCGCGGTGACGTTAGGGGATGGTACGCGTATCACGCTGGCGTCATTGACCAGCGCCGCCATCGCCGAAGGGCAAAGCGTGCGTTTGGCGCCGACCGAGCTAAACCAGCCTCGCGTCTATTTGCCCCCGTCCCAAGGCGTTCGGCTCACCCAAAATACCGACACACCGCTCGAGGCCACCGGCATCGACGGGGCGATCGCCGTTCACGCGCCCCGGGATGAGCAAGAGGCAACCGAAGACGAAGGCGGCGGGGTGCTGGTGAGCGAGCAAGGGCGAACGCAGCTGCCGGATATCACGCTCCCGATCGATGTCATCGTCGAAGAACTCGCCATCAACGACTTCGCCCTCGAAGGCGCCTTCGACTACCAGGTCGAGCGGCTCACGCTCGTGGGCTCGGTAGTAGAACACGATGTCGCGATCGATACCTTCTACGTGCTCACCCCGGACGCCGAAGTCGATCTTACGGGCACTATCCGCCTGGCGGAAAGCTATCCCCTCGATCTAAACCTGGACACCACGCTTTACCTGCCCGAACGCTTTCCCGAGCTTAGCGGTAATACGCTATCGCTTTCACTGTCCGGCTCGCTTGCCGAGCTGAGCGGCGAGCTCGACACCGAAGGGCTGGTCAATGTCGTGCTCGATGCAAGCGTGGACGTACTCGACCCGCGCTTTCCCTTCGATGTACGCCTGCAAACCGAGCAATTCCAGTGGCCGCCCACGCCGGCGGCAGACAGCAACGCCGAGCCCTTGACGGTGGAGAACCTGGATCTTCGCGCCAGCGGTAACCTGGAAGCGTTCACGGTGGTGCTCGACGCCGACGGTATCGAGGACACCAGGCTCGAAGCGCGTGTCGATCTTGACGATCCGACGTATCCTTTCGACCTGCGTCTACGAAGCGAGCGGTTCCAATGGCCGCTGATCGCCGCAGAAAACGCCGAAACCGACCCTATCGTCGTACAGGATCTGGATCTGCACGCCAACGGCGACCTGGAGGCGTTCACGGTAGTGCTCGACGCCGATGGGATCGAGGATACCCGTCTCGAGGCACGCATCGATATCGAGGATACGAATTACCCGTTTACCGCTCGGCTTCAAAGCGAACGGTTACAGTGGCCCCTGATCGCCCCGGAAAACGCCGAGACCGCCCCTTGGGTCCTGCAGAATATGGATATGCGTGCCGAGGGTGACATCAACGCTTACACACTAGCGTTGGACGTGGACGGCCAGGGGCCGGAGGTGCCGCTTTTATCGCTGAACGTAGAGGGTAGCGGCGATACCGGCTCCTTTAGCTGGTCATCCCTTGCCCTTCGAATTGATGAAAGCCGGTTGGCAAGCCAGGGGCGGGTCAGTTGGGCCGACGCCATTGCCCTGGATACGCGGATTCGACTGGATAACTTCGACCCCTCGCACTTCGTCGATGACCTCAACGGCTCGCTCGATGGAGATATCGAACTTGGCGTGCTTCAGCAGGGCAACCGCTGGCTGATCGACCTGCCCGAACTCTCGATCGGCGGCGAACTACAGGATTACCCACTGACGCTGCAAGCCGCGCTGACCGCTAATACGGACCTGGAAGTCGATATCGACGAGCTGCTCTTTACCCAAGGCGAGAACCGTCTTACCGCCCAGGGCCAGGCAAGCCAGCAGGCGCTTTCGCTGGATGCGGACATTGCGCTCACCCAGCTGCAAACCCTGCATCCGGAACTTGCCGGCCGTTTGACCGGCGATATCCAGGCGCGGGGTAGCCTTAACGAGCCACGCCTCAACGCCGAACTAACCGGCGATGGCCTGCGCTTTGCCGACAACGCCGTCGAGCGCCTGACGCTCAACGGCGATGTCACCGGTATCGACGACCCGCGTCTGGACGTCGATTTAGCGCTCGAGCGCGTGATCGCCGGCGGCCAAACCTTCGAGCGCCTGAACCTGGCCCTGGACGGGCGACTTTCCCAGCATACGCTGGCCTTCGATGTACAAGGCGGCGACGGCGCGGTCATGAGCCGCGCCCAGCTCGAACTGGCAGGGCGCTTCGATCAGGCAGACCAGCGCTACCAGGCCCAGGTAACGCCGCTCGAGATCGACTCCGAGGCCGGCAACATCCGCCTCGAGAGCCCGCTCGATGTGCGCTACAACCTGGCCAACGGCCAGGCGCGGCTAACCCCGTTTTGCTTGCGCCGGCTTGAAGGCGGACTGGTCTGTTCAACGGAGACGATCAACGCCTCGGCGGATCAAGGCCAGGCCGCCTTGACCGTGCGCGAAGTTCCCATGGAAATGCTTGAGCCGTTCTTGCCCGATGACTGGCGTCTTGAAGGTGACACGACGGCGGACCTGGGTCTTTCCTGGCGTCAGGGTGGGGCGCGCTGGCAGGCGAATGTCGAACTGTTGAGCGAGCTGGCCATTACCGCGATCAACGACTTTGGCCAGCCGGTTCAGCTGCCGGTCATCGACCTGGACGCCCAGATAGAGGCCAACCAGTCGCTGGCCAACGCAAACGTCGTGCTTTCGCTTTCAGAAGCCGGCCGGCTCGCCCTCGACCTTACCATTAACGACCCGATCGGCCAGGGCGGACTCAACGGCGAGTTGCGCGCCGGCAACGTCTCGCTCGAGCCTTACCTGCCGATGGTCGCGCAGCTCGACCAGTTACAGGGAGACCTGAACGGCAGCGTTCAAATCGGCGGCACCACGGCCCAGCCGGATCTTCAGGGCACTCTAGCCCTGCGTGGCGTTCGGGCGCGCGGGCCGGATATCCCGCTGGATATCGTGGATGGCGAGCTGGCCCTGCGCTTCGACGGCGGCCAGGGCTCTATCGACGGTTTCGTGGCCGCCGAGCGGGGCCGGCTCAACATCACCGGCGATGCCTACTGGCCTGAGGACGAGCAGTGGCGCATGGGCATCGATCTAAACGCGGTACAGGAGCCGTTACTGGTGGTGCTTCCCCAGTTCGGCCGCCTGGAGGCCGCACCGGATATTCGTATTCGCATCAACCCGGAGCTTCTTCAGATACGCGGTAACGTGGACATCCCTTGGGCGCGACTGGAAATCGGCCGACTGCCGGCCTCCGCGATTAGCCCAAGCGGCGATGAAATCATCATTACCGAGCGCCAGGACCGCGAAGCCGAGCGCATTGCCCAGCTTCAAGCCGCCAACGGCGAAGGGCCCAGCAGGACCGACGAACTCGCCCAGACCGGTATCGAACTCGATATGCTGATCACTCTGACGCTTGGCAGCGATATGCAGCTAGCGGCCTACGGGCTCGAGTCCGGGCTATCCGGCGGCCTCGAAATCCGTCAGGATAACGGCATCCTGCAACTGTTTGGCGAGGTGAACCTGGTCGACGGGCGTTTCCAGGCCTTTGGGCAGGATTTGCTGATTCGCCGCGGTCAGCTGATCTTTAGCGGCCCGCCGGGCCAGCCGGTGCTCGATTTCGAAGCGATTCGTAACCCGGATGTGACCCAGGATGACGTGATCGCCGGGCTTAGAGTCACTGGCACCGCCGACGAACCCAATATCGCGATCTTCTCGGAGCCCGCCATGCCGGAAAGCAGCGCGCTCTCCTACGTACTGCGTGGGCGGGCACCGGATTCTTCCGGTGGCGGCGTCGACAGCGCCTTGACCACTGCGCTCATCGGTATGTCACTTGGGCGTACCGGCGGCGCGGTCGGCTCGATTGGTGAAGCCTTCGGCATCAACGATCTGGCACTCGACACCACCGGGGCCGGCGACGACAGCCAGGTCGCCTTGAGCGGCCAGCTCACCGACGACCTCCGCATTAGCTACGGCGTGGGAATTTTCTCGCCGATTGCGGAACTAACGCTACGCTATACGCTTTGGCGTAATCTTTACGTACAGGCGGTTACCGGTACGAGTCAGGCGGTGGATCTGATCTACACCTTCTCGCGCCAGGGCTCGCCCAGCATATTCCCACGGCAATAAGAGGTGGCCATGACACTTTTTTCCAGAACTTCGGCAGCACTGCCAGGCCGGGACACGCCGATCGAGACAAGCGACGTTCACGCCGTCAACGGCCAGTCGATCAAGGCGCCATTTCCCGAAGGGTACGATGAAATCGTGCTGGGTATGGGCTGCTTTTGGGGAGTCGAGCGTCTGTTTTGGCAAACCCCCGGCGTATTCGTCACCGCCGCAGGCTACGCCGGCGGCGAGACGCCAAACCCCACGTACGATGAAACCTGCACCGGGCGCACCGGCCACACCGAGGTCGTGCGCGTGGTTTATGACCCGGCCAAAGTGACACTTGCCACGTTGCTGCAGATCTTCTGGGAAGGGCACGACCCGACCCAGGGCAACCGCCAAGGCAATGACATCGGCAGCCAGTATCGCTCGGCGATCTTCACGACCAGCGAGGCCCAGCTCGAGCAAGCGCGTCAAAGCGCCGAGGCATTTCAAGCCGCACTCGACGAACACGGCAAGGGTGAAATCACCACCGAGATCAGGCCGCTGGACACGTTCTACTACGCCGAGGGCTATCATCAGCAGTACCTGGATAAAAATCCGGGAGGCTACTGCGGCCTGAAAGGTACTGGCGTAACCTGTGCTATTGGCTAAGCTGGCTTCATCGTTCAATCGTTAGGGGGGCTCACCCCCTTCACACGACGCTTTAACCGCTCGCTCAGACTTTCTTTGAGCGGGCGGCTTTCGTTATACCGTCAAATTTCGTTATATAGTCAAGTAGCAAGGAGTCCCTATGTCAGCGCAGGCTGAGTTTGATTACGACCTGTTGGTCATCGGCGCCGGTTCCGGCGGTGTACGCGCGGCGCGCACCGCCGCCGCCCAGGGCGCCCGGGTGGCGATTGCCGAAGACCGCTACCTGGGCGGCACCTGCGTCAACGTGGGTTGTGTTCCCAAAAAGCTCTACGCCTACGCTTCGCACTTTCGCGACAGTTTCGACGATGCGGCCGGCTACGGCTGGCACCTGCCGGCAACGCCCACCTTTGATTGGCCGACGCTTCGCGATAACAAGTCCGGCGAGATCAAGCGGCTCAACGGTATCTACCAGCGCCTGCTCGAAAACGCCGGCGTGACGCTCTATAACGCCCGGGCCTCGGTCGTCGATGCCCATACCGTCTCGCTTGGCTCAGCCACGGGCGATAGCCTGGTCAGCGCCAAAAAGATCCTGTTGGCCACCGGCGGCTGGCCCTGGGTGCCGGATTTTCCGGGAAGCGAGCATACGGTAACCTCCAACGAGGTGTTCGACCTCGACACGTTTCCTCAGCGCTTTCTGGTACTCGGCGGCGGCTATATCGCCGTTGAATTCGCTAGTATCTTCAACGGTTTGGGCAGCGAGACGCATCTGATCTATCGCCAGGAACTCTTTTTGCGCGGCTTTGATAACGAAGTGCGCGAATTTACTCGCGACGAGATGAAAAAGAAGGGCGTCAATCTACACTTCTCTGCCAATATCGAGCGTATCGACAAACAAGAGGATGGCCTCAAGGTCACCCTGACCACCGGCGAGACACTCATCGTCGATACCGTGCTGGCCGCCACCGGGCGCAACGCCAATATCGAAAGCCTGGGCCTCGACAAATTGGGTATCGCGCTCAACGAAAGTGGCAAAATCACGGTCAACGAGCGCTATGAAACCCAAGTGCCTTCCGTATTGGCCCTGGGGGATTTGATCGATAGCCCGGAGCTGACCCCGGTCGCCATCGCCGAGGCGATGCAGATCGCCGAGCTCCACTTTAGCGACTCGACACCGGAGCCTTTGGACTACGAGCACGTGCCCACCGCGGTGTTCTGCCATCCCAATATCGGTACCGTAGGATTGAGCGAAGAGGCCGCGCGGGAGCGCTTTGCCCATATTCGCGTGTATCGCACCGATTTCAAACCCATGAAACATACGCTGTCGGGAAGCGACGAGCGCATGCTGATGAAGCTGGTCGTGGATGACGCAAGCGACGTTGTGGTCGGCGCTCATATCGTGGGCGAAGATGCAGGCGAGCTGATTCAGAACGTGGGCATTGCGGTGCGTGCCGGGCTCACCAAGACGGATTTCGACCGCACCCTGGGGGTTCACCCCACGGGCTCGGAAGAACTTGTCACCATGCGCACGCCGTCGCGCACGTGACACCCAACACTTCGACCCAACGACAATGAACCCAAGCGAGCGAAAGCTCGCTTTTTTTTACCACTTTTTTGAAGTTGGACTAAGCTTTTAGCATCCAGGTCGTTATGGGCGCTATCTGCATAGCCGAGCTGAGTATAATTAAAAATTATCAAACAGGGAGAAAAACATAACATGCATTTTGAGTTATTAATAATTCGCTGTTATAGTAGCGTTCGAATTCGCAACGGCGAAGTAACACCATGAGCATGCCTTCAACATCTTTTACGCCTTCTTTCGATTTAGCCAGACCCACCGTTGCCGATGCGGTAGTGGGGAGCGAGCAAATGCCGCTCTACATCCGCAAGCCCAACGCCGACGACGGCTGGGGCATTTACGAGCTGGTCAAAGCCTGCCCGCCACTCGATGTGAATTCCGCTTACGCATACCTTCTGCTAGCGACCCAGTTTCGTGACACCTGCGCGGTCGCCACCAATGAAGAGGGCGAAATCGTTGGTTTCGTCTCGGGTTACGTCAAGGACAACGCCCCGGACACGTTCTTTCTATGGCAGGTGGCGGTGGGTGAAAAAGCCCGTGGTACCGGTCTTGCTCGGCGGCTGATCGAAGCGATCATGTCCCGCGAGGAGCTGGGCACTGTACACCACATGGAAACCACGATCACCCCGGATAATCTGGCGTCCTGGGGGCTTTTCCGTCGCCTGGCCGCGCGCTGGCAGGCACCGCTCAATAGCCGCGAATACTTTTCGACCGAGCAGCTCGGTGGCGAGCACGACCCGGAAAACCTCGTACGTATAGGGCCGTTTCAAACCGACAATATCGTTTAATCGAGGGTCGTTTACCGTTACTTGATTGCTCGAGTAAGCCCTTGAAAATTCATTTAGCCGTCTCAAGGTTCTGAGACAGGTCATTCTCTGAAAGGGAGGTCAACATGCAGACCCAAACGTTCGAACGTATGGAATCCAATGTGCGCACCTATTCGCGCTCGTTCCCGGTGGTATTCACCAAGGCGCAAAATGCGCGCTTGACCGATGAAGAGGGGCGCGAATACATCGATTTCCTCGCCGGTGCCGGTACGCTCAACTATGGTCACAACAATGCCCACCTCAAGGAAGCGATGATCGACTATCTGTCGTCGGATGGCGTGGTGCATGGTCTGGATATGTGGACGGCCGCCAAGCGTGACTACTTCGATACGCTGAACGAGCTGATTTTCAAGCCGCGCGGGCTCGACTACAAAGTGCACCTGCCGGGCCCCACGGGCACCAACGCCGTCGAGGCAGCGATCCGCTTGGCCCGGGTTGCCAAGGGTCGCCACAACATCGTGACCTTCACCAACGGCTTTCACGGCGTCACCATGGGCGCGCTTGCCACGACCGGTAACCGCAAATTCCGCGAAGCGACCGGCGGCATCCCAACCCAGGGCGCAAGTTTCTTGCCCTATGATGGTTACATGGGTGAGCACGCCGATACGCTGGATTACTTCGAGAAGCTTCTGGGCGATAAGTCCGGTGGGCTGGATATTCCGGCGGCGGTCATCGTCGAAACCGTGCAAGGCGAGGGCGGTATCAACGTAGCGGGCCTTGATTGGCTCAAGCGCTTGGAAAGCATCTGCCATGCCAACGATATTCTTTTGATCATCGACGACATTCAGGCAGGCTGCGGGCGGACCGGCAAGTTCTTCAGCTTCGAACATGCAGGTATCAAACCCGATATGGTGACGAACTCCAAGTCGCTTTCCGGCTTTGGTTTACCGTTTGCTCACGTATTGATGCGCCCGGAACTCGACCAGTGGAAACCAGGTCAGTACAACGGCACCTTCCGTGGTTTCAATCTCGCCATGGTTACGGCGACGGCGGCGCTTAAAAAGTACTGGTCCAACGATACCTTCGAGCGTGACGTACAGCGTAAAGGGCGTATTGTGGAAGAGCGCTTCCAAAAGCTTGCCAAACGTCTTAGCGATAGCGGTATGCCAGCCACCGAACGCGGTCGCGGCTTGATGCGCGGTATTGACGTAGTATCTGGCGATATTGCCGATGAAATTACCGGCAAGGCGTTCGAGCACGGCCTGATCATCGAAACCAGCGGCCAGGGCGGTGAAGTCGTCAAATGTCTCTGCCCGCTGACCATCAGCGATGAAGACCTCATTGCGGGTCTGGATATTCTCGAAAAATGTGTCGAAGCAGTGATCAACGAAAAAAAGTAACGCGGTAGACCCCGTTAAGCCACGCCCAAGACTATTACGGTGGTCAAACACGGCCACCTCATAAGGAGCACATCGATGATCGTTCGCAACCTGGAAGAAGCGCGTAAGACAGACCGCCTGGTAACGGCGGAGAACGGCAACTGGGACAGCACGCGCCTGATACTGGCCAGCGACAAGGCCGGCTTCTCGTTTCACATCACCCGTATTTTCCCGGGCACCGAAACCCATATTCATTACAAGAACCACTACGAAGCCGTTTTCTGCTACGAAGGCGAAGGCGAAGTAGAAACCATCGCCGATGGCAAGATCTGGCCGATCAAGGCAGGTGATGTCTACATGCTGGATCAGCACGACGAGCACCTGCTGCGCGGCAAGGAAAAAGGCATGACCGTGGCCTGTGTGTTTACACCTGCGCTTACCGGCAAGGAAGTCCATCGCGAAGATGGATCTTACGCGCCGGCAGAAGAGTGACCTGGTAGCCACCGCATTGGCACTGCCAACGTAGTCGTTCAAAGGACAGCCCGATAAGGGCTGTCCTTTTTATTGGGCAAGCCTTTATCCCGCGGGCATAGAGAAGATGCAGACAAAAGCAAAGCTCAAGACCAGGGTGGGCTGTCGGGAAAGGCTTTCTCAATAAGTTCGCATAATATATATTATGTTAAATCAAATATCCTGAGTTAATAAAAACCGCCACCTTATTGGACAAGGCGGCTTACTTATTCATATTATTCCCCCTCTCGATCGGCAAGGAATTTCCATTTTATGCGCCCAACACTTATCTGGTTGATGGCTACGCCGCTGCTATTGGCGGGCTGTGCAGTGAACCAGCCAGAGCCAAACGAGCCTCCGCCGCTAAGCCAGGCGTCGTTTGACTCGCGCATTCAGGAGCTCGAATCGGCGCTCGTTCAGCAGTGCGACACCCGTTCGCTGCAAACCGAGCAGACCAGCCAGCACCAAACCCTGGTCTCCAACATGCACGAAGTGGGCAATCTGCTGCGCGTACTGCAGCGTGACGTGGCGGATCTCGAAGCTCGTGGTGAAGAGCCCTTGATCGTTCGCGAAGAGTGCGAGATCGAGCAGACTCAGAGCGATAAAACGCTTTTGGGACGCAGCGAATGGGTCGGCTTTCCCATGATCGGCACCTACCTGCAGGCCCGTATCGACTCGGGAGCCAGCACCTCATCGCTTTCCGCCTCGGATATCACGCGTTTCGAGCGCGATGGCGAAAATTGGGTGCGTTTCAAACTGGCCCTCAACGAAGACGATGTAGCCGTCGAGCAGGTACGCGACGAGTGGATCGAAGCACCTATCCAGCGCCGGGTTCGCATCGTTCAAGCCTCTGGCGAAGAGTCGCGGCCGGTCATCTCGTTGCTGTTGACCCTGGGGCCGATTCGCGAAAACGTCGAATTCACGCTAAACGATCGGTCACATCTGGATTTTCCGGTGCTTTTGGGACGACGCTTCATGATGGATATTGCCACTATCGACGTGGCGCAGTCTTACATTCACGATCGGCCCGAATTCCCCGGCGGCGAGCCTGCAGACCAGGCGGCTGACGATGAAGTAGCTGATGATCAGGACGATACCGAAGAGTAACCGCTCTACCCTGTCGCTTTTCGCTGAAAGGAATCTTCATGTCACGCTTGCCCTTCTATTTGATCGTGGGTTTTTTATTGATTGCGGGGATCGCTGCCAGCGTTCACCGCCACGTCCAGTTCGAAATTCCCTGGGTGCCCGGCGAACAGCGTCAGGTATGGGAAATCGAAGCGGTCATCACCTTCAACGCCCAAAACGGCCCGGTTCAGGTCGACCTTGCGCTGCCTTCCCACCAGGCGGGATACCGCGTACTGACCGAAAACACCGCGTCCTCCGGCTATGGACTTGCCTATAGCGCCGACGAGCTGGGCCGCCAGGCGCAGTGGACGATTCGCAACGCCGCCGGTAGCCAGCAGCTTTACTACTCGGTACAGATGCTGGTATCACCGGATGCCCGCGCGCCGATCCAGACCCCGCCCGGGCTTTCGACGCCTGCCCCTTGGGAGTCACCCTACGAGTCGGCCGCTGAACAGATCATCGAACGCGCCTGGGCGCGCAGTGCCGATAACGCGACCTTCGCCCGCGAGCTCATCCTGGATATCAACGGCGAGCGCCAGGCGGAAAATGCGCGCCTGCTGCTGACCCAGGAAGAGCCTTCGGCGCTTATCGTGCGTCTTTTAAACCAGGCCGGTGTCCAGGCGCGGGAAGTCAGCGGCTTATTGCTAGAAGACGCCCGTCGGCGTCAGTCGCTGTCTAGCTGGATTCAGGTCTTCGACGAGCCCGGTGATCAGTGGGCGATTTTCAACCCGGTCTCCGGCGAGCGTGGCCGGCCGGACAACCTGCTGCTGTGGGAAACCGGCGGCCGCGCGGTGCTCGAAGTGCTGGGTGGCACCAACTCCCAAGTCAGCTTCTCGATGTTGACCCATAATCAGCCCGCCTCGGCGGCCGTGCGTAATCACCGCTCGGACAATACGCTGTTGAATTTCTCGATTCACAGCCTGCCGCTGGAAGAGCAGGCACTGTTCCAGACCATTTTGCTGATTCCCATCGGTGCGTTGGTGGTCGTGCTGCTGCGCGTATTCATCGGCGTTAAAACCTCCGGTACCTTCATGCCGGTACTGATCGCCCTGGCGTTCATCCAGACCACGCTGCTAACGGGTCTCATCGGCTTCTTGCTGATCGTTGCCGTTGGCCTAGTGATTCGTAACTATCTGTCTTATTTGAATTTACTGTTGGTAGCGCGAGTGTCGGCGGTGATCATCACGGTCATCGCCATCATTGCCGCCTTCACCGTACTGGCCTACCGTATGGGGCTTAGTGCCGGGCTTACCGTCACTTTCTTCCCGATGATCATTTTGGCCTGGACGATCGAGCGCATGTCGATTCTCTGGGAAGAGGAAGGCCCCAAGGAAGTACTGATTCAGGGGGGCGGTAGTTTGGTCACCGCGGTACTGGCGTACCTGGCCATGAATAACCCCTGGATTCGCCACATCACTTTCAATTTCCTCGGTGTGCAGCTGATTCTGATGGCGTTCATTTTGCTGCTGGGTAACTACACCGGTTACCGCCTGCTGGAGCTTCGCCGCTTCAAGCCCATTATCGATGACGAGAAGCCGTCATGAGCTGGCTCAAGGACTGGACCTGGCCCAAAAACCTGCAGAGCAAGGGCATCATCGGGATGAACCGGCGCAATATCCGCTATATTGGCCGGTACAACTCGCGCAAGCTCTATCCGCTGGTGGACGACAAGCTCCAAACCAAGTTGTTGGCCCAACGCTATAACACCACCACGCCAGCGCTGATCGGCACGGTAGGCACCCAGTTCGGGGTCAAGCATATCGGCGCGATGCTGACCGGCCACAAGGGTTTCGTGATCAAGCCCGCCAAGGGCAGCGGTGGCAAGGGCATTCTGGTGATCGAGAACGTCGAAGAGAATGCCTTCATCAAACCCAGTGGTGCCCACCTGACGCTGACCGATATCGAGCGTCACGTTTCCAATATCCTCTCAGGGCTCTATTCGCTGGGCGGCTCGCCGGACGTCGCGGTGATCGAAACGCTGATCAACTTCGACGAGAGCCTGATGGCCTACACCTACGAAGGCGTACCGGATATCCGCGTCATCGTCTTCAAGGGCTACCCGGTCATGGCCATGATGCGCCTGTCTACTGCGGCCTCGGACGGTAAAGCCAACCTTCACCAGGGGGCGGTCGGCGTGGGGCTCAACATTGCCAGTGGCGAGGCGCTTCGCGGCGTGCAGTTCGACCGCCCCTGCTACCGCCACCCGGATACCGGCCATGATCTGGCAAGCCTGGTGGTGCCTCAGTGGGACACCCTCTTGAACCTGGCCGCCGGCTGCTATGAAATGACCGGGCTTGGCTATCTGGGCACCGACATGGTGCTCGACCGGGTGCACGGCCCGATGCTTTTGGAGCTCAATGCCCGCCCGGGCCTCGCCATTCAAATGACCAACGGCGAGGGGCTGCGCCGACGGCTCGATTTGATCGAACGCCAACCCGATGGCGTGGGCGCCCAGGAGCGCGTGGCCTTTGCCCAGCACCACTTTGCCCGGCAAAGCGAGCTTACCGCCTCTCCTGACACGAAGGCGGCGAGCGCGTAAACTAGGCGTGTTACGTTAACCGGGTCGTTGATGATGAAAACCAGTACGCTACTGCAGCAGGCGGAATCACAGTGCATTACGCGGGGAGTGCGTTTTACGCCTATTCGCAAGCGCGTGCTCGAAATGATCGCGGACAACGGCGGCGGCTTGAAAGCCTACGATTTGCTCGACCAACTCTCGAGCGAACACGCCGCGGCCCGCCCGCCCACCGTTTACCGGGCGCTGGAGTTTTTGATTACCGAAGGCTTCGTTCACCGTATCGAGTCACAAAACGCCTATATTGCCTGCGCCTGCCCGGAACATACCCACGGCTTCCAACTGTTGATTTGCCGACAATGCGGCCACGTCGAGGAGTTACACCTGGATGCGATCAGCGACGAACTGGCAGAACTTGCAAGCCAAAAGGGCTTCAACGTAGAGCGCCAAACCATCGAGCTTCAGGGCCTTTGTGCGGCGTGCCGAAAAGAGCAGCGCATCGATTAGCCCTCCCCGAGTCCAACGGCTCGCGCCTGAATGCCTTCACTTAATACGAGTATTTATGTCCCGTTTTGACCAGATCCCGCCCAATGAGCTCTTTAAAGCGATCGAAGCCGCCACGGGAGAAGATACGCTGCCCGAGACGGCAACGCTTTTGGACGCGGCCAAATTCAACGACGAAGGACTGATACCGGCCATTGCCCAACAGCACGACACCAAAGAAGTGCTGATGATGGCCTGGATGAACCGCGAAGCGTTGGAAGAGACGTTAAAAACGAAACGCGTGTGCTACTACTCGCGCTCGCGCAAAAAGCTCTGGCGTAAGGGCGAAAGCTCCGGCCAGCAGCAAGCGCTGGTGTCCGCCGCCTTTGATTGCGACGGCGACACGCTACTTCTTCAGGTCGATCAAACCGGTCCTGCGTGCCACACCGGGCGTAAAAGCTGCTTTTATATCGCAATCGACCCCCAAAACGCCGCGATCATCAGCGAAGCGCTGATTGACCCGGCCACCCTCTACGTCAAATAACGTGCCCGCTTTACGCGCTCTTAAAATCGCGCTGACCAGGGCGCTGGGGGCGGTCTTGATCGGTTTGGTCAAAGTGTATCAGGTAACGCTGAGCCCCCTGCTCGGCCCGCGCTGCCGCTTTTGGCCAAGCTGCTCCTCCTATACCGTTGAAGCCATAAAGGTTCATGGCCCGTTCAAGGGCGGCTGGATGGCGATCAAACGCATCAGCAAGTGCCACCCCGGCCACCCAGGTGGCATGGACCCGGTTCCCGGCGGGCGAAGCGAAGCCTTGCACAAGGCCGACCAGCGCAACGAAGGTAAAGACGCCTGCGCCGGTCACGACGATAAGCCGAACGGTAAGAACAAAGCCTAGGCGCTTTGCGCGACCTGATAGATACGTTCGAGCATGGCGTGCAGGCCGTTGCTGCGGGTGGGAGACAAGTGCTTATCCAGCCCCAGGTCCTGAAGAAAGTGCGGCTGGGTCGCGGTGATCTCTGCCGGCGTGCGCTCGCTATAAATGCGCAGCAGCATGCCGATCAACCCCGAGACGATGGCAGCGTCCGAGGTCGCCTTGAACACCAGCTTTTCGCCATCGACCTCATGGTTCATCCACACGTTCGACTGACACCCTTGGATCTTGTACTGCTCGGATTGCCATTCACCAGGAAATTCAGGGAGCTGCTTTCCCATATCGATGATGTACTGATACCGGTCCATCCAGTTATCGAACATCTCAAACTCTTCAACCAGCTCTTGCTGGGCGAGCTCGGGGCCGGGCGTGCTCATGATGCCTCCTTGGACGTCTTGAAAGATAAATCTGGCAATCATTATAACGTGTCACTGCCTCTTTTTGGGGCCCTCGAATGAATGCGGTGGCGCTGCTGCTCGTCATGCCACTCGTCAGCCTCGGTATGCAGGTAGCGGCTGGTGGTTTCAAGACGGGCGTGGCGGGCGTTCTCGGCCAGGTAGCGAAGGCTGACGCCCGACTGCGCCTGGTGGGTAATCGAGGTGTGTCTCAGCCAGTGCGGCGTGGCCCGTCGCAACGTATCGACATGGGCCGGTTCGCCCTGCTCTTGCTCGAGCGCTTGCGCGGCCTGTAAAAACGCCGACTTGATCAACCGATAGAGCTGGTTGTCGCTGATACTGCGCGTTTTATCCAGTGCACGCAGAAGTGGCGTCGGTTCATCGAAGCCAGGCAGCGGCGAAAGGCCGAGCGCGAAACGCCACTCTTTTAGCGCTTCGAGCATGTCCTCGGGCAGCGGTATACGCGCCCGTTTCTGCCCCTTGCCGGTCACCACCCACCACCAGCGCCCTTCTATCAGCCGAAAGTCTTCCATTTTGGCCTCACTCATCTCGCTGATGCGCGGCGCCAATAAGTAAGCAAAGCTGAAAATGAACCGCCGCCTCGCCTGCTCGAAGCGCTGCCTGGGGCTTGCACCCTCCTCTGTCTGGCCAAGCCAGTCCCAAAGCCACTGCCAAAGCGACTGCTCCAGGTAGCGCTCGACCGACGTCGTCTGATTATTGAGCCGCCGTGATTTATCGCGCATCAAGCGAAACGGGTTATGTGCGACCCACCCCGCCTCGGCCAGCCAGCTATAAAGCCCTTGAAGAATGACCAGGCTCTGGCGGCGGCTGGCCGGTGAAAGCCCGGCGCGAAACGGTCGCCAATCCGGACTAGAGCGCGGCGCGCCGGGCCCGATCCAAAAGGATGCGGGCTCCGGGTTTTCCAGAAACGCCTCGAAGGCGCGAAGCGCCTCGCGATCCACATCATTCAAGCGCCTACCGATGCTATCGAGCCAGAGCAGCAGCCGCTGCGCCTCGCGCCGGTACGCCTTGAAGGTTTGCGGGCTTTCTCGGTACTCGGCAAGCCAAAGCCCCACCGCCTCGGCGTCACTTGTGGCCTCAATGCGCACACCACTGGCAGCACGCTCGACGCCCCCTAAAACTTCTTCTAATTCAATACTTTGACTAACCAGAAGCCCGTCATCGCTCACGCCGCCCTCCTGTTTGTTTGCCCCTCATCCCGAATTCTGACGATTAACTTATAAAAACTCAAGATAATACGTGTAATCTTGAATTTTATAATCTATTCATAAATAAAATTACATATTACGTTTTACGTAATTATTGTATTAACCAGTACACTAAGCCAAAATGGCCGCTTCACCGACCATCAGGATCGACACCATGGCGCGTAGCGGCATTCAGTACAGCGACGTTCAGCAGGCAATCGACACGCTGCTGAGCCAGGGCGATAACCCCAGTGTTCAGCGCATCCGCGAGGTGCTGGGTACGGGCAGCTTTACGACCATCAGCGAGCACTTTCGCCAGTGGCGTAGTGAGCGCGAACAAAACCGTGACGTACCGCCGCCCAAGGGCGTGCCGGAAGTCGTCGTGAATACGGCGAGTGAGCTGTGGCGCGAGGCCCAGGACGTCGCCAATCAGGCGCTGGTTCACTACCGCGAAGACGCCAGCCGTCAGGTAGATGAAGCCAAGGAAGCCGCGGAGCGCGCCGAGCAGAACGCCCTGGATGCCCAGCAGCGCGAAAAAGCGCTGGCCGAACATTTACGTCATACCGAGGCGCGCCTTGAAGCACTGAGCCGCGAACTCGCCACGCTCGAGTCGAGCCAGGCCCAGCTGATCGAGCAGGCAACGCGCGCCGAGCAGCAGACCGAGCGCGCCCAACACGCCAATGCAGAACTCGAACAGCGTTATCAGGCGCACCAGGAAAGCGCCCAACAAGAGCGCCAGGCAATGCAAAAAAGCTGGGAGCAGCGCCTGGCCCAGGAGGAGGAGCGCAACGAAGCCTCCGAGGGCAAGCTGATGGCCCTACTGGATACGCTCAGACAAGAGCGCGCCCAAGAAGAGAAAGCGCACCAGAAGCGGCTCGGCCAGCAGGAGCAAAAGTGCACTACGCTTGAAGAGGAGCTTGCGCGCAAGCAGGAAGCGCTTCAGCAGCAGAGCCTGGAGGCGCGCAGCGCCAAAGAACACCTGGCGCAGCTTGAAAAGGATAAACGCGCCTTGAGCGAGGACAATGCCGAGCTCGAGCAACGCCTGCAGCAGTGCCAGCAACAGCTGGAGCAGAGCCGCGCCCAGGCAAGCGACGCCAACGCATGGCAGCGCTCGCTCAACGAACAGATCCAGGCGCTTCATCAGCAGCTAAGCACCCTTCCGCAAACGCTCACCGCAGTGCAAAAGGAGAGTGATACAAAAAAGCCACCTCGCTAGGAGGTGGCTCTGCTTTCTTACCAGGTCAGAGCGGCGCAGGCCGACTTTTCCCGGCGCCCCGTTTGCTTAGGTCTGGGGCTTGGGGGCTTCGTCCTCCGACTCCTCGGGCTGCTCCCAAGAGCCTTCTTCGGTCCAGGGGTCGTTTTCCGGAAACTCTTCGATATTGATCTCCGGGTCGTTGTAATCCGGCTGATAGCGCAAATCGTATTTGGCAGCGCGCACCATCGAGACCATCAACAGCACCGCGATCAACAAAAGCGGCACCCCGCTGACGATACTCGCCGTTTGCAGCGTCTCGAGACCGCCTAGAAACAGCAGCGACATGGGCAAAAACGACAGCGTGAACGCCCAGAACAGGCGATGAAAACGCCCAGGCTCTTCCTCGAGATTCTTCTCCGCCGCCGAGGAGAGAATGTAGGCGATGGAGTCGAAGGTGGTGGCCGTGAAGATCGAGAGCAGTATTACCACCGCCAGGGTGACGAGCCAGGTCAGCGGAAGCTCACCCAGCACCGCGTAGAACGCCGCGTTGGCGGAGCTGTCGTTCATGATCTGAATGACGTCCAGGGTACCGCTTAGCTGTAGGTAGAGGCCGTAATTGCCCAGGATGATGAAAAACAGCGCGCAGCCAAGTGAGCCGAAGAACATGGAGCCTGCCACCATGGTTTTGATGCGCCGGCCCTTGGAGATTCGCGCAATGAATAGGCCTACCGTCGGCGCAAACACGAGCCACCAGGCCCAATAGAACACCGTCCAAGTCCGGGTAAAGCCGGTTTCCTCGAAGCCACCCAGCGAGCCAAAGGGTTCGGTCCAGGTCGCCATGCGCACCAGGTTACTCAGCATCAAACCAATGGAGTTGAGCCCGGTATCCAGAATGAATACCGTGGGGCCCACGATCAGGATGAACGTCAAGACGCCCAGTCCCAGCCACATGTTGATGTCGGACAAGAGCTCGATTCCGCCCTTGAGCCCGCGCCAGGCACTGATGGCAAAAAGCGCCGTGGTACCGATCAGTACCAGCACCTGACTAGCCGCGTTGGGTGTAAAGTTGAAAAGATTACCCAGCCCTTCGTTGATCAACGGCACCAGAATACCCAATGAGGTCGCACCGCCGCCCAGCATGCCGAAGATGAACAGTATATTGATGATATTGCCAAGCCAGCTACGCGCGAGCTTTTCCCCCAGCACCGGGCGAATCGCCTCGCTAATGCGCAGTACCTTGTGCTTGCGCACGTGGAGGAAGTACGCCATGGGCAGCGCCGGCACCAGATAGATCGACCAGGCCACCGGCCCCCAGTGGAACATGCCGTAGGTCGCCGCCCAGGCGGTGGCTTCATCAGAAAATGGCTCGAGCCCAAAGGGCGGATCCTGCAGGTAGTACATCCATTCGACCATGCCCCAGAACACCACCGCCCCGCCGATACCCGCGGCGAACAGCATCGCACCCCAGGAAAGCAAGGAAAACTCCGGCTCGGTGTCGATATCGCCGAGCTTGATCTGGCCGATATCGCTGAACACGATATAGAGCATGAACCCGAGCGAGGCGATCCCCATGGTCAAATAGAGCATGCCGAAGGTTCGTGAGACGAACTCCTGGGCCGCCATTACCCAGACCCTGCCCATCTCCGGGAAGATAATGAGTGGAAGCGTCACCAACAGCAAAAGCCCCAAAGAACCGAAAAAGATCGGCTTGTGAATATTGGATAACATCGATGGCTTATTAATGATTCTGCCCCCCGGACATTTTAGTATCGTTATTGATGATTGGACGTAAGTCGCACCCCCTATTCAAATATGTCATCAGCCGATGTTTTACAAATTTTTTACGCTGTAAAAGCGTTGATCAAGAGTTAAAAGGCGTTGTTGAGACCAGCCGTTTGCTTAAAAGCACCCACAAAAAAAGCGCCCCGCGAGTGCGGGGCGCTTTTGGGTTTAACGCTTACTAAAACGCCTTGGGGCGCTCGTTAGTAGTAGGCGTTGGTCGTATCCGAGTGATCGGTCACGTCGCGAATGCCGGCAAGCTCGGGGATGCGCTCGACCAGGGTCTTTTCCACCCCGTCTTTCAGGGTGAGATCCACTGCCGCGCAGCCCTGGCAGCCGCCACCGAAGGCAAGTACCGCTACCTTTTGCTCGGTGAGCTCGATCAGCTTGATCTCGCCACCGTGAGCGGCAAGGCCCGGGTTGATCTCGCTGTAGAGCACGTAGTTGATACGGTCTTCCAAGGGGCTGTCCGCATTCACCTTGGGCATCTTGGCGTTGGGCGCCTTGATGGTGAGCTGGCCACCCATGCGGTCGGCGTTGAAATCGACCACCGCTTCTTCCAGAAACGCGAGGCTGTTCTTGTCGAGAAACACGTTGATTTTCTCGAGTTCCAGCTTAACATCGCTGGGCTCTTCTTCGCCGGGACGGCAATAGGCCAGGCACGTTTCCGCGTAGGGTGTACCGGGCTGGGTAATGAAGATACGCACCGCAATGCCATCCACGTTTTGCTTTTCCAGCAGTTCCGCGAGATAGCCCTGGGCGCTATCGGTAATATCAATGCCGGGCGCTTCGATAGTCGTGGTCATGAGCGATCTGTTCCTCCTGTGGTAGCGGCTAGGCCGCTTCACATGTCATTTGTGTCCATGGTAAGCAAAACCGCCTGCCGACACAATCCCGACTATTTTAGTAAACTATTCCGTCGAACGCATTTCGTTTTGACTTATAAGCCGATGAGCACTTCAAAAATGCGGCCAAGCGGCGAGGAAGATCACGCTCTTGACGTTCACAGTGCTGCCCCGCTCTTGACCGTTTGATATGATGAAGTTCCTTTGCGCTGGTGCTTGCGCCAATCCCCTTGATTGCCCTGCTGGAGACTCCCCCTCGCCATGGCTTTACGTGAAATGACTGCGTCGCTGACCCAACGCCTCTCCCAACACATCCTGCTGCTGGACGGGGGCATGGGCACCATGTTGCAAAACGCGGAGCTTAGCGAAGCGGAGTTTCGCGGCGCGCGCTTTGGCGACTGGCCGTCGGATCTCAAGGGGAACAACGATCTTCTGGCGCTGACCTGCCCCGAGCTCGTGGCACGCATTCACCGCGACTATCTCGAAGCCGGCGCGGATATTCTCGAGACCAATACCTTCAACAGCACCCGTCTCTCTCAGGCCGACTATGGCATGGAAGAATTGGTCGTCGAGCTCAACCACGAATCTGCCCGGCTGGCGCGCGCGGTCTGTGACGAGGTTACCCAAGAGACCGGCATCCCCCGTTATGTGGCCGGGGTGCTGGGCCCGACCTCGCGCACCGCTTCGCTCTCGCCGGACGTCAATGACCCGGCCAAGCGCAACGTCACCTTCGACGCGCTGTATGAAAACTATTACGAAGCCGCGGCCGCGCTGATCGACGGTGGCGCCGATCTGATCATGATCGAGACGATCTTCGATACGCTCAACGCCAAGGCGGCGATCTACGCGCTGGAAGTGCTCTTCGAAGATCTGGGCCGGCGCCTGCCGGTGATGATCTCGGGCACGATCACCGATGCCTCGGGCCGCACACTGTCTGGGCAGACCACGGAAGCCTTCTGGAACTCGGTACGCCACGCCAACCCGTTTTCCGTGGGTCTCAACTGCGCACTCGGCGCGGAAGAGCTTCGCCCCTACGTGGAGGAGCTCTCCAATAAGGCGGATACCTTCGTCTCCGCCCACCCCAATGCGGGCCTGCCCAACGAGTTCGGCGAGTACGATCAAACCCCGGAAGAGATGGCGGCGATCGTCGGCGAATTCGCCAAGAGCGGGCTGGTCAACATCATCGGCGGTTGCTGCGGCTCCACGCCCGAGCATATTCGAGCCATCGCCGAGGCCGTGCGCCCCATGACGCCGCGCCAGGTGCCCGAGCGCGACAGAGCGTGCCGGCTTTCCGGGCTCGAGCCGTTCAACATCCAGGCGGATTCGCTGTTCGTCAACGTCGGCGAGCGCACCAACGTGACAGGCTCCGCGCGCTTCAAGCGCTTGATCGTCGAAGAGGACTTCACCACCGCACTGGAAGTGGCGCTGGAGCAGGTCGAGAACGGTGCTCAGGTGATCGACATCAACATGGACGAAGGGATGCTCGAATCCCAGGAGGCCATGGAGCGGTTCTTGAACCTGATCGCCGGCGAGCCGGACATCGCCCGGGTGCCGATCATGATCGACTCCTCCAAATGGGAAATCATCGAAGCCGGGCTCAAGTGCGTGCAGGGCAAGGCGGTGGTCAACTCGATCTCGCTGAAAGAAGGCGAAGCATCGTTTCGCGAGCAGGCCACCAGATGCATGCGCTACGGCGCAGCGATCGTGGTCATGGCCTTCGATGAAGAGGGCCAGGCGGACACCTTCGCGCGCAAGAGCGAAATCTGCGAGCGGGCGTACCGCCTGCTGGTCGACGAGATCGGCTTTCCCGCCGAGGACATCATTTTCGACCCCAACATCTTCGCCATCGCCACGGGGATCGAGGAGCACAACAACTACGCGGTGGACTTCATCGAGGCGTGCCGCTTCATTCGCGACCACCTGCCCCACGCCATGATCTCCGGTGGTGTGTCGAACGTGTCGTTCTCCTTTCGGGGTAACAACCCGGTGCGCGAGGCGATCCACTCGGTGTTCTTGTATCACGCGATCAAGAATGGCCTCTCCATGGGCATCGTCAACGCCGGTCAGCTTGCCGTTTACGATGACCTGCCCACGGAGCTTCGTGAAGCGGTCGAAGACGTGGTGCTCAACCGCCGCGAGGACGGCACAGAGCGCCTTTTGGACATCGCCGATAAGTACAAGGGCGACGGTAGCGGCGCAGCCAAGAAAGAAGATCTCGAATGGCGCAGCTTCCCCGTCAACAAGCGCATCGAGCACGCCCTGGTCAAGGGCATCACCGCCCACATCGAGGATGACACCGAAGAGGCCCGCGCCCAGGCCGAGCGCCCGATCGAGGTGATCGAAGGCCCGTTGATGGATGGCATGAACGTGGTGGGTGATCTCTTCGGCGCGGGCAAGATGTTTCTGCCCCAGGTGGTGAAGTCCGCCCGGGTCATGAAACAGGCGGTCGCCTACCTGATTCCCTATATCGAGGCGGAGAAAAGCGGCGACACCCAGGCCAAGGGCAAGATCGTCATGGCCACGGTAAAAGGCGACGTTCACGATATCGGTAAAAACATCGTCGGCGTGGTGCTTCAGTGCAACAACTACGAGGTGATCGATCTGGGCGTGATGGTCCCCGCCGAGAAGATCCTCAAGGCCGCCGAGGAGCACAACGCGGACATCATCGGCCTCTCCGGGCTGATCACGCCCTCGCTCGACGAAATGGTGCACGTGGCCAAAGAGATGCAGCGCCGCGGCATGGATCTGCCGCTTTTGATCGGCGGGGCCACTACGTCGAAAGCGCATACCGCGGTGAAGATCGAACCGCAGTACGAGCATCCGGTGATCTACGTCACCGACGCCTCCCGGGCGGTGGGCGTGGCCGGGCGGCTTTTGACCCCGAGCCTCAAGGGCGACTATGTTCAGAGTATTCGCGATGAGTACGAGGTGGTGCGCGAGCGAAACGCCAAGCGTCGCCCCAAGGCGGCGGACCTTGACTACACTCAGGCGCGTAAACGCCGCTTCAAGACCGACTGGAACGAGACCACGCCGGTCGAGCCGTTAAAGCCCGGCATTACCGTGTTCGAGAACTACGACCTTTCGGAGCTGGTCGAGCGTATCGACTGGACGCCGTTTTTCATGAGCTGGCAGCTAGCGGGCAAGTACCCGAAAATTCTCAACGACGAGGTAGTCGGCGAGGCGGCGCGCAGCCTCTTCGAGGACGCCAAAGCGATGCTCGATAAGCTCCTCACCGAGGGACATATTCACGCCCGCGGCGTGATCGGCCTGTGGCCTGCCAACAGCGTCGACGACGACGTGATCGAAGTCTACGCTGATGAGAGCCGCGAGGAAGTGGTCGATCGCCTTCACCATATTCGCCAGCAAACCACCAAGGGCCGCGACGGCCTCTGCTATAGCCTGGCGGACTTCATCGCCCCGAAAGAGAGCGGCAAGCCCGACTGGATCGGCGGCTTTGCGGTGACCACCGGCCACGGCGTCGACGAACTCTCCAAGGCGTATGAGAAAGCCGGCGACGACTACAACGCGATCATGGTGCAGGCGCTCACCGACCGGCTGGCCGAGGCGTTCGCCGAGCGCCTTCACGAGCGGGTGCGCAAGGAGTTCTGGGGCTACGACAAGGATGAGGCGCTCGACAACGACGCCTTGATTGCCGAGAAGTACCGCGGCATTCGCCCTGCTCCCGGCTACCCGGCCTGCCCGGACCACACTGAAAAGGCGACGCTGTTCAAGCTTTTAAACGCGCCTGAAAATACCGGGCTGACGCTGACCGAGAACTTCGCCATGTGGCCGGCGGCGGCGGTATCGGGCTGGTACTTCGCTCATCCGCAGTCGAAGTACTTCTCGACCGGCAAGATCACCCGGGACCAGGTCGAGGCGCTGGCCAACCACAAGGGCATGGCGCTGGGCGAGCTTGAGCGTTGGCTATCGCCGGTGCTCTCCTACGAGCCGGGCCAGGAAGAGAAAAAGGCGAGCTAAAAGTAATGCGCCGGTTTTGCATTCCGGCGCCCTTTTAAATAGCCTTTAACGATAAAAAGATAATTATATATTCTTTCATAGAATATACCGATCTGCGTTAAGGTGACGGCAATCTACCGTCCGTCTCGACGTGACCATTTCGCTATGCAGGACCGTGCACATGTACCGTTATGATATTCACGACCAAACGCTCGTCGACGAGCGGGTCGCTCAGTTCCGCGATCAGATGGAGCGTTACCAGGCCGGCCGCTTGGGTGAAGAAGAGTTTCGCCCGCTGCGTCTGCAAAACGGTCTCTATATCCAGCGTCATGCGCCGATGCTGCGCATCGCTATCCCCTACGGCATGCTGGCTGGCAATCAATTGCGGGCGCTTGCCGAGATCACAAGGCGTTATGACCGCGGCTACGGCCACTTCACTACGCGCCAGAACCTGCAGCTCAATTGGCCGGCAATGGAAGACGTGCCGGATATCCTGGGTGAGCTTGCCAAGGTGCAGATGCACGCCATTCAAACCAGCGGCAACTGTATCCGTAACACCACCAGCGACCAGTTCGCCGGCATCGCCAATGACGAAGTCGAAGATCCGCGCCCCTGGTGCGAGCTGATTCGCCAGTGGTCGACGCTGCACCCGGAGTTCGCTTACCTTCCGCGCAAGTTCAAGATCGCGGTGAGCGGCGCAAGCCAGGACCGTGCAGCGATCCAGGTGCACGACATCGGCCTGCGCCTGTGGCGCAACGACGCCGGTGAGCTGCGCGTCAAGGTGCTCGCCGGCGGCGGCCTTGGCCGCACGCCGATGATTGCCGAGGTGGTACGCGAGGATCTGCCCTGGCAGCACCTTTTGACGTATCTCGAGGCCTGCGTACGGGTGTACAACCAGTTCGGCCGCCGCGACAACAAGTTCAAGGCGCGCATCAAGATTCTGGTCAAGGCCTTGGGTATCGAGGAGTATCGCCGCCGCGTGGACGAAGAGTGGGCACACCTGAAAGACGGCCCGCAAACCCTGACCCAAAAAGCCGTGGATGAGGCCAAGCGCCACTTCCCCGAACCCGAGCGTCGCGAAGTGGCCGAGGGTGCCACCGATGCGTACAACGCGCTGCGCGAAGAGAACCGCGCCTTTGCGCGCTTTGTGACCAACAACGTAAGCGATCACAAGGTGCCGGGCTACAAGGCGGTCACGCTCTCGCTCAAGCGCCGTGAGCACGCCCCGGGCGATGTGACAGCGGACCAGATGGAAGCGGTGGCGGATCTCGCCGACCGCTATGGCTTCGGTGAAGTGCGAGTCACCCACGAACAGAACCTGGTGCTTTCGGACGTGCCGGTGGACGATATGCAGGCGCTTTGGGAAGAGCTCGAGGCGCTGGGCATGGCCAACCCCACCGTGGGCACGCTCAACGATATCATCTGCTGTCCTGGCGGCGATTACTGCAGCCTGGCCAACGCGGTCTCCATCCCTATCGCCCAGGCCTTGCAAGAGCGCTTCGAGGATCTTGACTTCCTCTACGACCTGGGGCCGCTGGACTTGAACATCTCGGGTTGCATGAACGCCTGCGGCCATCACCACGTGGGCCATATCGGCATTCTCGGCGTCGATAAAAAGGGCGAGGAGTACTATCAGGTTTCGATCGGCGGCAACTCCACTGACGATGCCTCGCTTGGCAAGATTCTGGGGCCATCGTTTTTCCGCGAGGACGTGCCGAATGTGGTCGAAAAAGTGCTCGAGGTATACGTTGCCGAGCGTCACGAAGACGAGCGCTTTCTGGACACCTATCGCCGCATTGGTATGAAACCCTTCAAGGAGCGCGTTTATGCCCACTGATGCACAAGAAACCGCCCCGGCCCTGGTTCACGTCGACCACCTGATCGTGGGGGGCGAGCTGGCATCGGAAAACGCCTGGTGCGTCTCATACGACGTCGAGGCACTGCCCGACCAATTGCCGGCGTTCGTGCCGCTGGCGCTTTGGCGCGAGCACGCAGAAGACGACGAACTCGCGCCGTTGCTATCAAGCGACACCGAGCTAACCCCGGCGCTGGGGGAAGAGCTTAAAAAAAGCGCGGCGGTAGCGATCGACTTCCCCGCTTTTACCGATGGCCGCGGCTATAGCCTGGCGCGGCTTTTGCGCGAACGCTACGGTTTTGAGGGGGAACTTCGCGCGGTGGGCGACGTGCTGATCGACCAGCTCAACTACATGGAGCGCTGCGGCTTCGACGCCATGGCGCTTCGCGAAGACCAGGAGCCGGACGTGGCCCTGCGCGCGCTAAAAGCGTTCAGCGTGCGCTACCAAAGCGATGTCGAGGTGCGCTCGGCGCTGTTCGAGCGCCGCCTGGCCGCCGCCGAGTAGCGGCCACTTTCGATCTCCCATGAAAAGGGCAGCCTAATGGCTGCCCTTTTTAGTTTTAGAAAGCTTGGTTTCAGAAAAATGTTGCTCTCAGAAAAACCCGTGTGGCGTCCGTTAGCCGCGGCGCTTCTGCTGGCGCTCGCGATTGTTGGATTTAGCACGGTCGCTCTTGCGCAGCATGACCCAGGTAGCGCCCATCCCGCCCTCTGAAGGCTGGGCCGAGACGTAGGCCTGCACTTCCTCGAACTGGCAAAGCCACTTGGCAAGGTAGGAGCGCAGCACGTTGGCGGGGCTGTCGATCTCGCGCCCTCGCCCGTGGATGATCATCACCGAGCGCAGGTCATTGGCGTAGGCGTCTTGAATGAACGGAAAGAGCATTCGGCGGCATTCGGCCAACGGGCGCCTTAACAAGTGAAGCTGGGCTTGCATGGCGTAGCCGCCGTGGCGCAGCTTATCGACGACGCCCTGCTGAATGCCCTCGCGGCGATACTCGATCGGGTCGATGGGGGGTAGCAAGTCGACGAAGTCGTCGGAAAGAAAGTTAGTGTGCTCGATGGCCTCTTCGGCGCGCTCGCGCCGTGCCAACTGCGCCTCCGAGGGGCGCGAGCGCTTGTCTCCCGTTTCTGCCCGCTTCCCCTTCGCTAGAGGTTTCACATCGCCAACAAAAGAGCGAAAATCCATATCATTACGCGCGTCTTCACGGACGTCATCAAGAAAGTCATCACGAAGCGACTGGCTCATGGCGGGCTCCTCCGATAGGGTGCAGTCGATATCCTGGCCGATACCGGGGCGTTTAGCGTCGCTTGCCCCTAACGCGTCAGGCGGCGTTCACTATAAGGATAGAACATGATCGGGATCAAACGAATAGCCGTCGGCGTACTGGTTATGATACTCGCCGCCGCGCTGTGGCTCTGGCTGACCATGCTAAGCCCATGGTTTTACGAGCGCCCGGAGCAGCTGGGGTCCATCGAGCAGCGCAGCCATCAAGTGTTCGTCTACGGTACGCTGCGCTTTGCTCCGGTGCGCTGGGTGGTCATGCGCGCTGGCGGCGACCCGGTGCCCGATACACTGGAAGGCTTCAGCCGAGAGGGCCTCGATATAGCGCCCGGCCCGCAAAGCGAAGTGCTAGGGCTGGTGCTTACCGTCACCCCGGATGAGCTTTCAAGACTCGACCGCTACGAGCGCCTGGGCGTTCGCTACCGCCGCGAAGAGCTGACCCTGGCCAGCGGCGAACTCGCCTGGGTGTACCGTCGCCTGCCCCAGGCCGACGACGAGAACAATACGGCTCTGCTAAGATATAAACAGCCGGCGGCGAACGACGCTTTTTACACCACCGCCGAGACCCTTCCCTTCAAGGAAACGCTATGAGCGATGAAACCCCCTACATTCTGGTTCTTTACTACTCCCGCTCGGGCGCCACACTCGAAATGGCGCGCCAGGTCGCGGCAGGTATCGAGAGCGTGGCGGGTATAAAAGCGCGACTGCGCACGGTGGCGCCGGTGTCGCCTACCTGCGAGGCGGTGGATAGCGAAGTCCCCGAAGAGGGCGCGGTCTACGCCGATCTGGAAGATTTACGCCACTGCTGCGGCTTGGCGCTGGGCAGCCCCACCCGGTTTGGCAATATCGCCGCACCGCTCAAGTATTTTCTGGATACCACGAGCAATCTTTGGATGAACGGCGCGTTGATCAATAAACCCGCCACCTGCTTTACGGCGTCGTCGAGCATGCACGGTGGCCAAGAGAGCACGCTGCTGACCATGCTGATTCCCCTTTTACACCATGGCATGGTGTATGCGGGTATTCCCTACAATGAAACCGAGCTGATCAGTACTCAAACCGGCGGCACCCCTTACGGAGCCAGCCACGTCGCCGGCGCACGCAGCGAGCGTCGGGTCGACGAGCACGAGCGCGCGCTCTGCATCGCCCAGGGCAAGCGTTTGGCAAAGCTCGCGCTGGCACTCAATACGATGCGCACCGAGGCGACGTCATGAGGCAGTGGCTCGACGATCTTGAAAACCAGCATGGCCTGACGCCGTTGACCGACAAAATGCGCCGGCTGGTGCTGATTAGCTTTGTCGTGCTGCTAGGACTTGTCATGCTGCGCGGCTTTCTCGTTCAGGGCGACGAATATAATTGGCGTCCGGTCTTGGCCTTCGTGCTGCCGCTGGTGCTTTTTTTACCCTCGATTATCGGCAAGCGCCCCCGCGGCCATGCCTGGCTCGCTTTCGTTAGCTTGCTTTATATAGCCCAGGGGGTGATGTTCGCCGCCGCCACCGGGCAGATCCTACGCGGGGTTTTGGAAGTCGCCGCCGCACTCGCGCTTTTCGTGGGCTCGCTGGGCTATGCCCGGTTCCGCGCCCGCCAGCAGCGCCAATAGTTCAGGGTTTGCATTTGGCTTGAGGTCAAGCACTTCACGTCAAACGATACTCATAACCGCTTAAGGGAGCAGCCACCATGACCCGTAATATTGCCGATGTCCGGCGTGACTACGAAGGTAATCATCTGGAAGAGGCCAATACGCCGGATAACCCGTTCGAGCTTTTCAACCAGTGGCTGAACGAAGCCCTCGAAAGCGATGGCGAGGACGCTAATGCCATGACGCTGGCCACGGTAGATAGCCAGGGCCGTCCCCACGCCCGTGTCGTGCTGCTCAAGGGGGTCGATGAAGGGCTGGTGTTCTACACCAACTACCACAGCCACAAAGGCAGCGAGCTAAGCAACGTGCCGTTTGCGGCGGCGACCTTCTGGTGGCCTGGCCTTTCGCGTCAGGTGCGCGTAGAAGGGCCGGTCGAGCAGGTGTCGGCCGAGGAGTCCGACGCCTACTTTCAAAGCCGCCCCCGCGGCAGCCAGCTGGGCGCCTGGATTGCGACCCAAAGCGTAGTGATCCCCAACCGCAAGTGGATCGAAGAGCGCCAGGTACGCTTTGAGCATGTCTACGACGGCCAGCCGATTTCGCGCCCGGTTCACTGGGGCGGCTACCGCATTCAACCCGAGATGATCGAGTTCTGGCAGGGCCAACCCAGCCGCCTGCACGACCGGGTCCGTTTCGAGCGCCAAAACGAGGGCCCCTGGAGTCGTTTCCGCCTCGCGCCCTGAGCCGTTTTTCTCTAAGCCCCTATTCATAGGCAAACACGCCATGAAATGCAACGGCTTTTTTGAGGGGGGGCTAGCCGTCGCATTTCTCTCCAGGGCACTACCCTTGCCTGCCAAGCGCGACGGCCCGACCCTCAATCCGGCAGACTCTCCAGGCGGTGACGCTGCCACTCGCTATCCGGCTCGTTAAGCCGCAGCACCGCATCCACTACCTGCTCCTCCATGTTGTAGCGGCTTTTGAAGCCCAGATGCTTGATCAACGCACGCATGGGCTGGTTGTCCATCATGATCTTACCGATCATCTCGATCGTGCCGATACTCTGGCAGTAACTGATCATCTTCTGCATCAGCAGCCGACCGATTCCCAAACCCTGCAGGTCGTCGCGGATTATGATGGAAAACTCGGTGCGAATATTGTCGGCGTCGTTATAAACCCGCACTACCCCCAGCATCTCCTTGGTGCCGTCGTCGTGCTGGTGCTCGGCGATGAACGCCATCTGCCGGTCATAGTTGATGTGCGAGAGAATCGATAGATCGCGCTGGGTCAGGTTCGACTTGTTGTGAAAATAACGAAAGCGGATGCTCTCCTCGGAAAGCCGGGTATGGAAACTGGTGATCAACGGCGCGTCTTCGGCGCGGATCGGGCGTACCTCGACCTGCCAGCCGTTTTTGAGCGTGACCCATTCGCGAAGCTCCTCCGGGTACGGCATGATCGCAAAGCGGGCCGGCGGACCCAGGTCCATGGCGAAATCCACCGCCAGGATACCATCGCGGTTGAGCAACAATGGGTTGAGCTCCAAACCGCGCAGCTCATTCAAATCCGATGCCATTTGTGAAAGCTTCACTAAAAACTGGCAAAGCCTTTCGATATCGCGCTCGGCTTCCGAGGAGTGCTCGCGGATCAGCGAAGCGACGTGAGTGCGCCCGACCATATCGGCGGCCAGGCTCATGTTCAGCGGTGGCAGCGCGACCTGGCGGTCGGCGAGTACGTTCACCTTGTAACCACCGATCCCGAAAACGATCAGTGGGCCGAACACCGGGTCACGGGTGATACCGGCGCAAACCTGCATGGAGTGCTTGCCGCGCTGCATGGGTTGCAGGCAGTACTCCTGAACGGTGTACTCGGGAAATTTTTCGTGCACTTTGTCGCCCAAGCGGCGAACGCCCTCCTCGACCTGCTCCGGCGTTTGCAGATCCTGCAATAGACCGGCGGAAATTTTATGCGGGTGGCGCCGGTAGCGGTACGGATGACAGTTGCCATCGTGTATCACCTTGAGCGCCTTGGGGCCCTCGAAGTGGCCATCGGCTGCGTGCGCCTCGCTTGGGTGGCGTAAATAAACGCTCGGCGCGGTGGGAATGCCGTAAGCCTGGAGCACCTGCGCCGTTTCCGAGTGGGTCAGCGCGTGGCGGCGCTGCTCTTTTGCCCGGCTGATCAATTCGCGGCACGCAATACGATCAGCGGGCCGGGTATTGAAGGTCAAACTCGGCGGAATTTCGTGCAAAAGCGCCTGTACGCGCTGATAGTCCACCATATGCATGAACGCCTTGACGGCTTTTTCCGGCGAAATATAGGTGGGTATGCCCGCCGCGCTGCACGCACTGCGCGCTTTCAAGGCCTCTTTCAATCCCATCCAACTGGTCAACAGGTTGCGCCGAAAGCGCTTGCGGTTATCGATCAGCGCGCGGGCCGTTTCGACCGACGGCGCCAAACGTGTTGGCGCGTGCACCACCAGCACCGCGTCGACCCCCGGGTCGGCGGTCACGATCTCGAGCGCCTCGACAAAGCGCGCGGGGGTGGCGTTGCCGCCCAGGTCTACCGGGTTCTCGCCGGGTTTGCTTCTATCCACCTTGCGCTCGGTCAGCTGGGTCTGCGTAGCCTCATTGAACTCGGCAAGCTTGCCGCCGCCACTTACCAGCTTGTCGATCGCGAGCATCGCCGGGCCCAGTCCGTTAGAGACGACCGCTAGACGGTCACCGCGCAGCGGGCGCATGCGTGAAAGCGTCTCGAGCGCATCGAAAAGCTCGTCGGAGTCGTTTACCCGGACCACACCGGCCCGGGCGAAGGCAGCGTCGAAGACGACATCGCGATTGGCAATACCCGGTGTGGGCGCCATACCGGAGATGTCCGATTCCGGCGTGCGCCCGCTTTTGATCGCCACCACCAGTCGGTTACGCGAGGCGTCGCGTACCGAGGTCATGAAGTGCTGAGCGTCCTTGATGCGCTCCAGGTGGAGCAAAATGGCCTGGGCCG
This sequence comes from Vreelandella mediterranea, assembly GCF_970647075.1. Taxonomy (NCBI): domain Bacteria; kingdom Pseudomonadati; phylum Pseudomonadota; class Gammaproteobacteria; order Oceanospirillales; family Halomonadaceae; genus Vreelandella; species Vreelandella mediterranea. Next base: position 1,869,149 of record NZ_OZ310198.1, read on the forward strand.
GCGAAAACTGGTTCACGTAGTCGATCAAATCCGGCAAAAGCACGTCCACACTGTCGCCGACGGTAATCAGGTGGGAAAACCCCACATCGCGCCCCGCTGCCCAGTCGATCATGGCGTTGGCAAGCATCCCGGATTGTCCCAGGTACGCGACCCGCCCGGGTTTGACCGGCTGGCTGGCGTAGGACGCGTTGAGCTTTTTGCCCGGTACGATCACCCCCATGCATTCCGGGCCTAGTACCCGAATCCCCGATGCGCGGGCGGCGTGTAGCATCTGCTCGCGAATCGAGCCCTCGCTTCCTCGTTCGCGATCCAGGTACGCCCCTCCGGAAAGCACCAGCGCCGCCTTCACGCCCTTCTGACCCAGCTTCTTGATCAGTTTGGGCGCGCCCTCGACTGGCGAGCAAATCACCGCCAAATCCGGCGGGGCGGGCAAACTGTTGACGCTTGCGAAACACGGCGCGCCGAACACCTGCTTATAACCTTTTAAATTCACCGCCCAGAGCGTACCTTTGAACTCGCCCTGCTGAAGGTTGGCCAGCACCAAGCCACCCAGAGACTCCGGTTTTTCCGATGCGCCGAAGACGGCCAGGGTTTTCGGCTCGAAGAAATGGTGTAGAAAACGGGTACTCACAAGCGTATCTCCCTGACCTGTCACCTCGGTGTACGACTTATTATCACTGTCGTGCGGGCACGCATACCGATTAAGGTAGCTTTACATAGAACGGAGCGCCTGCATGATCACCGCCTACCTTACCCATCCCGACTGCATCTTGCACTATATGGGGCCCGAACATCCGGAGAGCCCCGCTCGGCTAGAGGCAATACGGGCACGCCTGGCGCTTAGCGGGCTATTGCAGCAAACCATGCAAGCCGAGGCCAAAGAGGCCACTCGGGAGGCGCTCGAGCGTGTGCATTCACCGCGCCACCTCGACGCGCTCGAGAAGTGCTTGCCAAGCGAGGGCATTACCGCGCTGGATAGCGACACGCTAATGAACCCGGAATCGCTCAAGGCGGCGCGGGTGGCCGCAGGCGCGGTCATCAAAGGGGTCGACCAGGTTTTCAAGCGCCAGGCGGATAATGTCTTTTGCGCCGTACGCCCGCCAGGCCACCACGCCGAAGCAGCCGAAGCCATGGGCTTTTGCTTTTACAACAGTATCGCCGTGGGTGCGGCGCACGCCAGAGCCCAACACGGTGCCCAACGGGTCGCCATACTCGATTTCGACGTTCACCAGTGCAACGGCACAATCGATATCTTCAAGGGCGACCCTGCCGTGCTGATCTGCACAAGCTACCAGTACCCTTTCTACCCCTGGCGCTACCTACGAAGCGAATGGCACAACGTGGTGAATACCCCCCTCGAAGCGGGGATGCAAAGCGCAGCGTTTAGAGACGCCGTCGAGCGTAACTGGCTACCCGCCCTGCACGCCTTCAAGCCCGATATCGTACTGGTATCCGCCGGCTTCGATGCCCACCAGGACGATCCCATGGGCGAGGTATGCCTGACCGACGAGGACTACTACTGGGTCACGCATCTGGCCATGGAAATCGCCGGCCTCTACGCCGAAAACCGGCTGGTCTCCGTACTCGAAGGCGGCTATAACCCCAAGTCGCTCGCCAGCGGCTGCGAAGCGCACATCAAAGCACTTCTCGGCCTGCCTTTTGAAAGCACACCGGCTACCGGGTAGCCTGCGGCGGGCTGTGTTAGCATAGCGTGTCCTAAAATGCACTTACCGGGTATGACGATCCAATGACGGCGACTCATGACGAAAACGCAGCGCTTCGTATTGCATCGGGGCGCAAACCCTTCGTAGAGCCGCTTCGCTTGGGCGCACGGCTCAAAGAGATCCGCTTGGCCAATCAATGGACGCTCGAGGATGTCAGCCAGCGCACCGGACTCGCCCGCTCGACGCTCTCCAAGATAGAGAACGACCAGCTATCGCCCACGTTTACCGCGGTGCAAAAGCTCATGGCCGGGCTCAACATCGACCTTCCCCAGCTGTTTACCCCGCCCAAGCGCGAGCACTACACCATGGGGCGGCGGGATTTGACCCGCAGCGGTAAAGGCCAGCACCACCCCACGCCCACCTACGAGCACGAACTTTTGGGCCACCATTTGGCACAAAAGCGCATGATTCCGTTTAAAACCATCGTGCGGGCGCGCAGCTTCGACGAATTCCAGCAGTGGGTCCGCCACGACGGTGAAGAGTTTTTGATGATTCTCGAGGGCGAAATACTGCTGTACAGCGAGTTTTACGCTCCGGTGGCGCTGAGCGAAGGCGATAGCATCTATTTCGATAGTGATATGGGCCACGCGCTCGTATCCACCGGCCCAGTGGATGCCATGGTGCTCTCGGTGTGCACTCGGGGCGATCTGGACTGAGCCGAAGCGTTTACAAGCAGTTGGTCGGTTTGGGGAGCCCGGCGATACGCGCCGTGCGCCGCGCCGGACTTTCCGGGAACAGCGACATCAGATAAATCGAGGTTCCCTTCTTTTCACCCAGCGCCTGCTTGGTTGCCTTGACGAGCGCACGCATGGCTGGCGCCATCTCAAAGCGCTGGTAAAAGTCACGCACCACGTCGATGACTTCCCAATGAGCCTCACTCAGCGAAAGCCCCTCGTCACGCGCCAAAAGCTCGGCCACCTCGGCACTCCAATCACCCTGATCAACAAGATAACCTTCGAGATCTAATTTAATGTTTTCATTTGAATCAAGATAACGGTATAAATTTTCATTTGTCATATCAATACCAACTTACACACTGTTCGTGACGCTCGGTCAGCGTTACAAAATCCTTCATTGTGATGATCGCCGCGTCAAGATTCTCGGCCGATTCCAGCAGCCCTGCGGCTTCCAAGTCGTCGCTCAACAGGTATAGCCGCCCTTTGCACTGCTGGAAACCGGCCCACTGCGGTAAAAGGCTTGCCTGCACGGCCTGCTCGATCAGCAGCACGTCATCCTGGTCCCCCACCACCCGGAGCATATTGGCCGCGCTTAGGCTTTCGGGGCGTTTATTTAGAATATGCAGCATGAAAGTCTCACTAGAAGTGAAGAGTCGTCGAGGAGTCTTGATAAAGCGCCGCGAGCGCCTCATCGGAGATGACCCGCGCCGCCGGCACCAGCTGGCTCGGCGCTAGCCCTAATTGTTCCAAGCTGCTTTCAGGTACCAGAAGCTCTTCGATATCGTACATCTCGAGCATGTCGATGGTCGGCAGCACCGCCTTTTGCCCCGGTGCACCAGCCTTTTGGCTTTTCACCAGCGCCAGCGCCCCCTGCCCCATGAAAATCAGCTTGACACTTTGGCCAAAGGCCGCGGCGACCAGCGCTACATCGAGGCCTTCGCGCAAGGCATTGGATTGAAACGGTGCTTGAGTCAGCGCGATCAAACGTACGGCGTCTTCGGTCATCACTTTTCCTCAGGCAAATGTAATGAAACGATCGCAGCGCTTTTGCAGTACTAACAACTGCCCCAACCCCGTGAGTTCGAACGGTACCTCCAGGCTATGCTGGGTCAAGCCGTGGCGTTTGGCTTCGGCCTCGTCTAACACCCCGCGGCGAAGCGCGGCCGCCACACACACCTCGAGGGCCGTGCCGTGCTCGGCATTGAGCGCTACCCAGGCATCCTTGAGGTTCAGTTCATCCTGGGGTGGGCTCATCAGCGTCGACGCATTGAGCACCCCCTCCTGGTAGAAAAACACCCCGGCCAGGGTATGCCCCTGGCTTATTAGCGCATTGGCAAAACGCAGCGCCGAATGAGCCGCGGGGCTTGTGTAAGGGGCACCGGTAACCAGTAGACCGTACTCCATGGCGCTCTCTCACCTGAGTTATATAAAAGACGCTTACAAAAAAACAGACCCTACCGAAGTAGGGTCTGTTTGGGTAGAGCTTAACGATTAAATCAGTCGCTGCTCATGATGCCAAGAATAGAGAGAAGGCTTACGAACAGGTTGTAGATCGAGACGTAAAGCGTAACCGTCGCCAGAATATAGTTGGTCTCGCCAGCACGGTGCACGATTTCACTGGTTTGATAGAGAATCGCTGCGGATGAGAATAGGACGAAGCCCGCAGACACCATCAGAGAAAGTGCCGGAATGTGGAAGAAGAAACCTGCCACCATGGCAAGGATCAGCACGATGCCGCCCGCCATCAGGAAATTGCTCAGAAAGCTGAAATCCTTTTTGGTGGTAAGCGCGACCGCAGAAAGACCAATGAAGGTCAAGCCGGTCATGGCCAGGGCATTCATGATCAGCGCACCACCGTTAGGCAGCGTCAGGTAAGCGGAGATGATCGGCCCAAGGGTGAAGCCCATGAAACCGGTGAACGCAAACGTAGCCAAAAGGCCCGCAGCAGAGTTGGCGGTTTTATGAACCAAAAACATCAGCCCATAAGCGCCGACGAGGAAAACCAGAATGTTGAGCTGCTGAACGCCAAGCGCGACGGAGGCGCCAGCGGTAACGGCTGAAAACAGCAGCGTCATGGCCAAAAGCGCGTAGGTGTTACGCAATACTTTGTTGGCTTTCGCGCTGCTGACCGCTTGTTCGTTATGCGGTCGTACGGTGTGCGAATCGTTGAACGCCATGGTTTTAAGCTCCCTAGTGGTCGTACTAACAACGGACAAGCATGCCGTTACGTAGTTCCCGACGCAAGCCCCTGTGGTTTAAAAAGATACCCGGATTGGACGATGATTCAACGCGAAGGGTCTGTGCTACCCTTTCAGGTATAACACTCGCCGTTCACAATGCGAGTTAAATCTATCCTTTCGCTCCCTATTTTTTGCCGCCACTTTTTGCCGCCAACAAACCAACAGGACGCATTACCATGATGACAACAGCACGTACCCCATTAACGTTTACCGCTTTGGCCGCCGCTACGCTGATGAGCAGCCATGCGTTTGGCTTCGAACCACGCGGCGAAGACATCAGCTATCAGGTCAAGGATGAACGCTTTGAAGGCTATTACGTCGAGGCCCAGGGCGAATCCAAAGGTAGTGTGCTTATCGTGCACGACTGGGATGGCGTGGACGATTACGAGCGTGAGCGCGCCGACATGCTCTCCGAGCAGGGCTTTGATGCCTTCGCGGTGGATCTTTTCGGTGAAGGCAACCGCCCTCAGCAAACCGAAGCCAAACAGGCTGCCACCAACGCGCTGTACGAAGACCGCGAGCGGATGCGCGAACTTACCCTTGCAGGACTTACCCAAGCGCGGGAACAGGGCGCCGCCAGCACGACCGTCATCATGGGCTACTGCTTTGGAGGCACGGTCGCGCTCGAGATGGCCCGCGCCGGTGAAGCCGAGGATATCGCCGCCTACACCAGCTTCCACGGCGGCCTAGAGACCCCGGAAGGCCAGTCCTACCAGGCCGAGACGCCGCCCATCTATATCGCCCACGGGGGTGCGGATGAGATGGTGAGTCTCGAAGATGTCGCTACTCTGGCCGGCGAGCTCGAAGAGGCGGGGATTACCTACGAGGTGGGCATCTACTCAGGCGCCCCCCATGCCTTTAGCGTCTTTGGTAGCGAGCGCTACGATGAGCGCGCCGACGAGCGCTCCTGGTCGGCCTTCACGGCGTGGCTTGACGAAATGCTCTAATGCCTGGTCGCTTGCGTCGAGTGCAGGGCTAATCGACGCAAGATGTACTACGTTGTTTAAAGCTCCCGTCGCTTGACGGGGGTTCATCCATGGAGAGGATTAAACATGAGCATTTTTATCGTATACCGGGTGGTAAAAGAGGACGCTGCCATCGACGCCCAGCCGGAGTGGTGGATCGTCGATACGCGGGAAGAAGCCGAGCGCGACGGCCCACTGGTGCGCGAGCGCGTGGCAACGAAGCCAGAAGCCGATGAAGTAGTGAAAAAACTGAACGCCGAGCACGAAAAACCCTAACGTCTATCCAGGACTTATCCAAAAGCCCGGCCTGCATCCTCGCGCAGACCGGGCTTTTTTTAGCTCTCGACCTTGCGCAAATCTTCGGTGGTGACACCGTCGGGCAACTCGTCGGAATCCGCCGGTAGCCATACCGGATCAAAGTCGCTATCGACCCTTCCGTCCTCAAGGGTTTGGCCGGGAATGCGGTATACTATGCATTCGCGTTTTACGTCCCAGGCGTAGATGGGATCCATATGACCTCCGAAGGGCTGCGCTTACGGTATGTATGCCGTTTCAAGGCTGATATCATTGAGTTGCATTGTTTTGGTCGAATATTCAGGAGTCAGAGTATGAAATATATGTTCACTTTAGGATTGGTTGCGATGATGATGATGAGCGCGGGGTGTAGCTCCAACGGCGCCAGCTCATCGCGCTCTGCGGATTGCCGCAAACAGGCCGAGGCCATGGGCGATACCATGCACTATGGTGATTGCCTTCGCGGTACCCGCACGCAACAGGGCTTTTAATTACGCCCACCATAAAAAAACGGTTCAGCTTACGCTGAACCGTTTTTTTTGATTAATCGGTGTCGGCCTTATGAGACGCTTCTCTCAGTGTTTTTTCGAGGCCGTGTTCTCCGCCATCATCTGATTCGGCATCATCGACCAAAAATTCCGAATGGCGGTGCTTGTGCTTGTGTTGGAGCTCCGCTCCGCAATCATCGCAATTTTCAGGCTTGTCGGGCTCGCCTCTCGCTTCCGAGGGGTCATATTCCTGGCCGCACTGGGCGCATTTTTTAAGATGCTGCATTCTACTCTCCTTTCCTGACCACCTATTCCTGTTGAACACATAAAGTGCCAATAGGTTCCTTTAAAACACGCTTCGAACACTTAGCCAATAGTCTAACATTACGCTTCATCGCCACGTGGAAATGGCGTTATCGCGATCTCAGCGTAAAGCATGTACCACCAGCATAAGTACTGACGACGTTTTGTTAGAGTTTCACCTATCATGGCGAGTGAGTCTATTAAACTATCTTTCTAATTCAACCCTATAGGCAACGGATGTTACGGAGACACCCTGCAGTGCAACGTCTTTGGAAAATACGATTGCCGCTGCGCCGCTTCTCCAGCACCGGGCTCGTTCTGGGAACGCTATTATTCGCATTGTCACTCACACCGAGCCTGCTCCCCAGGCCCATGCTCGCCCAGGGTGTCGTGTCCGGGCTCTGCTTTAGCGCAGGCTATGCCATCGGCGTACTGTTGCGAGGGCTCTGGCACTACCTGCGCCTGCCCAAGCCAGGCCCACGCACCGAGCACTGGGTCAAAACCCTGGCCGCACTTGCTTGTACGCTAACCGCCGCGCTTTTTCTTTGGCAAGCCTCGAGTTGGCAAAACGGCATACGCGAGCTCATGGGTATGCCACCGGCCAGTGGCACGCGAGGGCTTAGTATCGCCGCCATCGCGCTATTGCTGTTCGCTTTTTTCTATCTTATCGCAAAGGTATTCAAACGCACGTATCGGCTTCTGTCGCGCAAGCTGTTCTTCTTCTTGCCCAAACGCCTGGCGGTCGTGCTGGGGAGCGTGGCCTCGATCGCGCTTTTCTGGCTATTGATCGAGGGCGTAGTGCTCTCATTTGCGCTGCGCGCGGCGGATCGTTTCTATGCTCAGATCGACGAGCTGGTTCAGGACGACCTGGCAGCCCCCACCGGCGCTAATCGTTCGGGAAGCGCGGCATCGCTGATCAGTTGGGAGGCGCTTGGCAGTCGCGGACGCCGCTTTGTTACCCAAGGGCCCAGCGGCGATGGCATCGGCGCGTTTTTAGGCGACGACGCCCAGGATCCGATCCGCGTCTATGTGGGCTTGAATGCGCTGGATACCCCACAAGCACGCGCCGAGCTCGCCCTGGACGAGCTGATTCGCACCGGGGCCTTCGAGCGCTCGACGCTGCTGCTGGCCACCCCCACCGGGCGCGGATGGATAGACCCGGGGGCTCAAAATACCCTGGAGTACTTGATGCGCGGCGATATGGCGACCGTGGCTGCACAATACTCTTACCTTCCTAGCCACCTGGCGCTGATTGCCGAAGGCGAATACGGCGTGGAAAGCGCCCGGGCGCTGTTTGTCGAAGTCTACCGCTACTGGAGCGCACTACCGGTCGACGAGCGCCCGGCGCTGTATCTGTTCGGTTTGAGCCTGGGCGCGCTCAACTCGGACCGCTCCTTCGATTTCTACGATATCATCGAAGACCCGTTCGATGGCGCGCTATGGGCAGGCCCGCCCTTTCGAAGCGATACCTGGCGAATCACGACCGCTGACCGTGACCCGGGTTCTCCCGCCTGGCAGCCCACTTTTCGCGGCGGCAGTGTCGTACGCTTTATGAATCAGCAGTCCGGGTTCGAAGGGTATTCCAGGGACTGGGGCGATTTTCGTATCGCTTATCTGCAGTACGCCAGTGACCCGATCGTCTTTTTCGACCCCGCGGCTTTCTGGCGCGAGCCCGATTGGATGCGCCCGCCACGCGGCCCGGACGTCTCCCCGGCGCTTCGCTGGTACCCGGTGGTTACCATGCTGCAGCTACTGGCCGATTTGGCCACCGGCGGCGCGCCACCCGGCTACGGCCACGAAATTGCCGCCGAGCACTATATCAACGCCTGGGTGGCACTCACCGAACCAGAAGGATGGAACGACGAGGAGATTGCGCGACTCAAGCGATTTTTTAACGATGGAAGTATTTGAAATAGCCGCAAAGCCTACCTGGCCGGCACTTCACTTTAATTACGGCCAGGAAGGCGTATAATGCGCGCCCTTGTGGCGCTTGCGCCGAAACAGAGGGTTCCCTAACCCCTCGTGCTCTTAAAAAGGCCTCTCTCTTATGTTTGCATTGACCGACGCTCAACACCGCCGCTGCCTGACGCTCATGGTACTTTTCCATATCGCCGTCATTGCGGCCAGTAACTACCTGGTTCAGCTCCCCTTCACCCTGTTCGGTTTTCATACTACTTGGGGCGCCTTCAGCTTTCCGTTCATCTTTCTGGCCACCGACCTGACCGTTCGCCTGTTCGGGAAGGGCCCGGCGCGCTCGATCATTTTGCGGGTCATGTTCCCGGCATTGGCGATTTCCTACGTGGTGTCGGTCATCTTCCCCCAAGGAAGCTTTGCCGGCATCGAGGCGTTGGGCGAGTGGAACGTGTTCGTTGCGCGGATCGCGCTGGCAAGCTTTATGGCTTACTTCCTCGGTCAACTGCTGGATGTGCAGGTGTTCGACCGGCTGCGTAAGCTGGCCTGGTGGGTAGCGCCGGTTTTCTCGACGGTGCTTGGCAACCTGGCCGATACCTTCGCGTTTTTCTTCACCGCTTTCTACAATAGCCCGGATCCGTTCATGGCCGCCCACTGGGTCGAAATCGCCGCGGTGGACTATGCCATCAAACTCGCCATTAGCCTGCTGTTTTTCCTGCCGCTTTACGGCCTGCTGCTGGCAGCACTCACGCGCAAGCTAATGGGCTGGACCGGGCAAACCGACACCGCCCCGCGCACCACCTAACGTTGACTACGCCACTACCAAGGAGCCCTCATGAGCCGCGTCCCTACGGTTGACCTTCATTTTATCGATGCCATCGACGAAGGCGCCGATGAAACCAAAACGCCGCTGGTCGTGCTCCATGGCCTGCTGGGCAGCGCGGACAACTGGCGCTCTCACCTGAAGATGTGGCAAAAGACGCGCCGAGTGATCGCGGTGGACCTTCGCAATCACGGCCGCTCCCCCCACGCCGAAGGGATGGACTACGAAACGCTCAGCCGCGACGTGATTGCGCTGCTCGATAAGGAGCACATCGAGCGGGCCCATATACTGGGGCACTCCATGGGCGGCAAGGTGGCGATTAGCCTGGCGCGCCTGGCCCCCGAGCGTACGGCCTCGCTCACCGTGGGCGACATTGCCCCGGTACGCTACGCGCATGGCCACGATGACGTGTTCAGCGCCCTTGAGGCGGTGCGCAAGGCTAAGCCAACGGACCGGCGCAGCGCCGATGCGGTGATGGCCGAGCACGTCAGCGCCCGCCCTACCCGGCTATTTTTGGCGACCAACCTGGTGCGCAACGACGCGAAAGAGATGGCCCTGCGCGTCGGCCTCGATGAGCTCCGTAGCGGCTACGCTGCCATTATTGAAGCACCCGCCGGCAGCGAGCCTTTTAATGGCCCCACACTCGTGCTGCGCGGTGAGGATTCGCACTACGTGGCCGATGATATGCTACCCGCGCTCAAGGAAATATTACCCAAGGCGCGCCTGGTCACGCTAAAAGAGGCCGGTCACTGGCTGCATGCAGACCAGCCCGAGGCGTTTCAGGAGGCAGTGAACGCCTTCATCAGCGCCCAGGACGAGGTTTAAAGCGGCGTAACCGCCAGGCCGTGCGCCTCGGGGCTTTGCAGAAAGCGGTTCAGAATACGGTAGGTATCTACGTCGAATTGAACCGCCTGATGCCCCAACCGCTTGGCCTTGGCCGGGGTCTCGGCGCTACCCAGGTAGCACCAGTGGTCCACCGCGTGGTAGGCGCTGCGCTTCGTTTGCGCGTTCTTCTCGGCAATCACGATTTTATCTGGCCAGGGCCAGGCACTCACCTTGAACCGCTTGAGCGCGTGCTGGGCGCGCCGGGTATGCGCTTCTAATGTTTCCTTACCGCAGCAGGCCCCCGCGCACTTACCTAACTGGTGCCCAAAGCAGCGCCCCTTGCCCTTTTCGAGCCCCAGCACCTGGGGGCAGAGCTTTTGCTCCTCTACCACGCCTCTCAACGCCTCTTTGGCCTCGCGGGCGTTGCGAAACAGCCCGAAGCGTTGCCCTGGCTGGGCATTGATCAATACCGCGCTACCGGCCAGTACCGGGGCGTATTCGCCCTCGGGCCAGAACCAGGTTTTCAAGGCGCCTTGGCGGCGCAGCTGGCGGTTCATGATCGGCATCAGCTCCTTGATCAGTTGCGCTTCACGCAGCTGAGCGCCCAAATCGCCGGCGGTCTCCTCCCACTCGATATGCTGAATCTGCTGGAGCATGCGCATTGCCTTGTCGTCCTGATGGTCGCGCTGAAAGTGCCCTTTCACCCGGTTTTTAAGGTTGATGCTTTTCCCTACGTAGAGCGGCAGCCGGTTATGGCCATAAAAGAGATACACGCCAGGACTTGCGGGAAGCCCGGCCAACACCTCGCTATCCAGGTGGGCAGGCAAGTTCTTATGCTGCTTTTCCAGGCCGGTCGCTGCCTGCCAGTGATCCACTTCGAAGCGCTGCTGCCAGGTTTGCCACAGCTTCCAGAGCGCCTCGGCGTCGTCTTCGGCGCGGTGCGCCCGGCTCACTTGAATATCGAAACGCGCCAGCAGCGCTTTCAGGTTATGGTGGCGCTCATCGGGCTCGAGGCGGCGCGAGATGCGCAGGGTGCACATGATATCGGGGCGATAATCGAGCCCGGCGCGCTTGAAGGCGTTGCGTAGAAAGCTGTAATCGAAGCGGGCGTTGTGTGCCACCAGGCAGCTATCGCCCAGCCACTCCCGCAGCGACTCGGCGACCGTCTCGAAATGCGGGGCATCCGCCACCATATCGTCGTGAATGCCGGTCAGCTGAGAAATAAAGGGGGGAATACCGGTACCCGGATTGATAAGGCTCACCCAGCGGTCGACCACTTGGCCATCGGCTACTTTCAAGGCGGCAATTTCGGTGATGCGGTCGCGGGTAGCGCGGGTGCCGGTGGTTTCGACGTCGATAAATGTAAGGGCGGGCTCGCTCATGACACTCCGTTGTTGATTTGCCTTACTCCTGCAGCGTATGCGGGTCCACCGCCAGGCGGGAGACCGGTAGCGTCTCTTCGATAAGGCCACGCTGCTTTAAATACGCTTCAAAGGCCTGGTAGCGGCGCGTATTGACCGCCGAAGGACTTAGCGATAGGCGACGAAGAATCCCCTCCCAGCTCGCCTGGTTCACCGTATTGTCCAGGATGGGGTGCCGCTCGGCCAAAAGCCCCCAAGCCTCTTCAGGGTTTTCGATCATCCAGTGGGACGCCTGCTCCACGGCGGTCATAAAGCGCGCCCAGGTAGGGCCTTGCTTGGAAAGCGACTGACTATTGGCCACGATGATGACTCCTTCATGGCGGGGGATATCGAGTTCCTCGTAGCGAATGACGCGGCTTTCGATGCCCTCCGGGGCCAGCTGCTCCGGCAGCGCGTAGTAGTAGCCGTCGGCGATCACCTCGGCATCGCCATTGACCACGGCAGCCGCGGCGTCGAAATGGACGTTTTCCGGGGCGGTAAAGCCATCGGTTTGACGAAGCGACTCGGGAATCAACTGCTCGGCCACCACGGCCTCGCCTTCCTGGGTCGAGAAACCATAGTCGAGCCCGGCAAGCGAAGCGATATCATCTTCTCCGGCCCAGGAGCGCGTCACGACCACCGCATTGAGAGGCGTCTCGATCAGTGTACCCACGCGAATCAACGGCTCACCGGCGTGCACCTGAAGATGCAAAATTGGCGCCCGGGTCAAGGCCAGGTCGACTTCTTCAGTGGCCAACAGTTTGAGCGGAATCGCCGGGTCCGCCGGGCTTTGTAGCTCGACCGCCAGCCCCTGCTCTTTGAAATACTCACGCGCGTCGGCGATCAACAGCGCGGCGTGCTGAGGGCTCAAGTACCAATCCAGAATGACCGACACCTCTTTGAGCGGCGGCGGGTCGAGCGGCGGTGGCATTGAAAGCGCCGCCGAGGGTACCGGCTCTAGCGCGGCCGCCTCATGGGTCTCGTCCTTTGGTGCGGCGTCTTCGGGTACTGGCGCTTCGCTCTCTTCTCTTTCTTCGCCTGGGTCGACGACCCAAAGGGCGGGCGGTAGAAACACATCGCTCTCAAGGGTCAGCGTCTTTACTTCCGGCGCGGCGTCGCGCGCCTCTTCGTTTGCGCAAACCGCTGAAGTTAAAAATACTGTACACATCGCACTCGCCAGCAAGAAACGCCTTCGCCGGCGGATAGTCAGGTGCGCCATCACTTCACACTCCCTAGTCGTGAAGGCGGAGTGTAGCGGTTGGCCATCCGCCATGACCAGCCCCTTACTCGCCACAAGGCCCTTAAACGGCGCAGTAAAATAACGGGCGGCGTGTAATAATAGAGCGGCATTGATGTAGAGACGGAGAGACATGGAAGCACTTTATACCTTTTTTTTGATTGGCGGCATTCTCATGACGCTGAGCATTTTGGCGAGCCGGCTTTCATCGATGTTTGGTGTACCGCTTCTGTTGATCTTTCTAGGCCTTGGCATGCTGGCCGGCGAAGAAGGCGTGCTTGGCGTCGTGTTCGACGACTACACCATGGCATTTACCATCGGCCATCTTGCGCTGGCGATGATTTTGCTCGATGGCGGGCTGCGCACCCGGCTCAAGACCTTCCGGGTCGGCTTCAAACCGGCGCTCTCGCTTGCCACCGCCGGGGTGTTCATCACCAGCGCCATCGTCGGTGTCATCGCCATGTGGGTGTTCGGCCTTACCCTGATTCAGGGACTATTGGTCGGGGCGATCGTCGGTTCGACCGACGCGGCGGCGGTTTTCTCGATGCTCAGCGGGCGCGGCGTCAACCTCAACGAGCGGGTCAGCGCCACGCTGGAAATCGAGTCCGGCACCAACGACCCGATGGCGATCTTTCTGACCCTAATGCTGGTCGAGCTTTTGGTCGGCGACATAGGGGGCATCACCGACACCCTCATCTTCTTCGTCTCGCAGTTCGGTATCGGGTTGATCGTGGGTTTGGGGGGCGGCTGGCTGGCCGCCAAGCTGCTGCGCTGGCTCGACCTGGCCCCCGGGCTTTACGCCATGTTGGCACTGGCGCTCGGGTTTAGCGTATTCGGGCTGACCAGCGTGCTGGGCGGCAGCGGCTTTTTGGCGATCTACCTGGCAGGGTTGATGATCGGCAATCAGCCCGGACGCCATCTTAATTTCATTCTCCCCGTCCACGACGGCTTGGCCTGGCTTAGCCAAATCGGGCTGTTTCTGGTGCTGGGTCTTTTGGTCACCCCCAGCCAACTGGTGGAGGTCATACTGCCCGCCGGCCTGGTGGCGCTGGCACTTATCTTCATCGCCCGACCGCTGGCGGTGCTGATCACCATCAAGCCGTTCTTCCGCTTTCGCTGGCGCGAGGTTTTCTTTATCGCCTGGGTCGGCCTTCGCGGCGCCGTACCTATCGTGCTGGCGATCTTCCCGGTGATCGGCGGGGTCGAGAACGCCTCGCTCTACTTCAACGTCGCCTTCGCGGTGGTTTTGATGTCGCTGCTGATTCAGGGGGGCTCGCTCACCCTGGTCGCCCGCTGGCTCAAAATCGAGGTCCCCGCCGGCACCACGCCCAACCGGCGCGGGCCACTGGGCATTCTGCCGGAGAACGACTTCGAAATGTTCGTTTACGTGGTCGAGAACCAGGACCTCGAAGACGTCCAGATCCGCCTGCTGCGCTTTCCTTCCGGTGCGCTGATCTCGGCGTTGTTTCGTAATCACGTCATGCTTCATCCCAAGGGCAATACACGCCTGAAGCTCAACGATGTGATCTGCGTCATCGGCCGTTCGGAAGATCTCGTCTCACTGAACCGGCTGTTCAACGGCGACGCCAAGCTCAAGCAGGAACGCGCGTTCTTCGGTACCTTCATTTTGGAAGGTGGCGCCTACATGCAGGACATCGCCCAAGCCTACGGCCTCACCCTGAGCCCCGGCGAGCAGGAGATGAGCCTGGCCGAGTTCATCTCGCTGCGCGTAGGCGGCCACCCGGTGGTCGGCGACGATGTGGACTGGCACGGCATTCACTGGGTCGTCAGCGAAATGCAGGGCGGCAACATCACCCGCGTCGGTCTTCGTCTCTACTAATTTGACCAAAGGCGTTGACTTCCAAGGGAAAGGTGGTAATATACGCACCCATCGGAGGGATGGCAGAGCGGTTGAATGCACCGGTCTTGAAAACCGGCATAGGTTAATAGCCTATCCAGGGTTCGAATCCCTGTCCCTCCGCCACTACATAAAAAAGGCCTCAGCTAACTAGCTGGGGCCTTTTTTTATTGCATGTTCTTAAAGAACAGCTACCAATCAAGATAGAAAGCGGCGGGCATCCCAGTTTCTTTAAGAAGCATTCGTACTGGCCGGGAAATTTCCACACGCTGCTTTAAGCTTTCCTTTTCCATCCAAGTCAGGCGCAAGTTTTCAGCTAAAGTCATCATTCCCAGACACGAACGGTGCTAATCTCTGAAAGTCGGCAACGGGCTGACAAAGATGAGGAATCAAGAGTGAAAAAAGCCTTGGCAGCACTAATGATGGCCGGGATGTTATTGAGTGTCGGCAGCGTATCTGCAGCAACCACCACTATCAGTGCCGATGTAATGGAGCATAGCGGGCGTACGGATAGCAAAGGGTGCCACCGCGACACCAAAGCAGGCACGCGACATTGCCATTAGGCACCTAACGAAAGTTTGGCTTTTCATTAACGGGAGTTCCATGAGCTCCTGTTAATGCTTATCTTTTTGACACATCGATCAATCAACCAAAACCTACTTCAGCGACCCAGTCTGCTCAGCACTACCCACGCTTTTATCAAGCATGGCCGTATGAACATCCTCCAGACTCGTCGGATCATCGATGGTCGAGGGAACGGTGAAGGGTTTGCCGTCGGCCATGGTGCGCATGAGTTTGCGAAGGATCTTGCCCGAGCGTGTTTTGGGCAGCCGGTTGACGATGAGTACCTGCTTGAACGAGGCCACGGGGCCGATGGCGTCACGCACTCGCTGAATGAGCTCGGCCTCCAGTGCTACCTCATCGCCGTTGAAGCCATCCTTGGGAATGACCAGGCCGATCGGCAGCTGGCCTTTTAGCTCGTCGTGGATCCCAATGACCGCGCACTCGGCGACCGCCGGGTGGCCGCCCAGCAATCCTTCCATTTCACCGGTCGAAAGCCGGTGGCCCGCTACGTTGATGACATCGTCGGTGCGCCCAATGATGAAAAGATAACCATCTTCATCCTGGTAGCCGCCGTCGCCGGTCAGGTAGTAGCCGGGAAACGCTGCCATGTAGGCGCTGTGAAAGCGCTGCGGGTCTTGCCAAATGCCGGTCAAACAGCCCGGCGGAAGCGGCTGTTTGATGACCACGCTTCCCTCCTGCATCGGCGCAGCAGAAGCGCCTTCACGGTCGATGATCTCGACATTGAAGCCGGGCACCGGGAACGTGGCGGAACCCGCCTTGCAAGGAGCCAGCTCGATTCCCGCCAGGTTCGCGGCAATGGGCCAGCCGGTTTCGGTTTGCCACCAGTGGTCGATGACCGGCACCTGGAGGATGTCGTTGAGCCAGTGAAAGGTGGGTGGGTCGAGGCGCTCGCCGGCCACGAACACGTACTCGAGGCTATCGAGCGTATAACGGCTTAGCGCGAGCGCCTCCGGGTCCTCTTTTTTGATGGCGCGAAAGGCAGTGGGCGCGGTGAAAAAGGTTTTAACGCGGTACTCGTCGATTATGCGCCAAAAACTGCCTCCATCCGGCGTTTTCACCGGTTTGCCCTCGTAAAGCACGCTGGTACACCCGCGCAGAAGCGGTGCGTACACGATATAAGAGTGGCCCACTACCCAGCCTACGTCCGAGGCGGTAAAGCACACCTCCCCCGGGGCCAGGTCGTATATGGCGTCCATGGAGTAGGCAAGCGCCACGGCGTAGCCGCCGGTGTCGCGTACCACGCCCTTGGGCTTACCGGTGGTGCCCGAGGTATACAGGATATAAAGCGGATGCGTCGCACCGACGGGCACGCACTGGGTAAAGGCGCCACCCTCCTCGATCGCCTGCCAGTCGTACTCGCCCTGGCCCAACTCGGCGCGTAGCGCTTCGCGCTGAAACAGGATCAGCGCATCGGGCTTGAAGCGGCTTTGGGCAAGGGCACGGTCAACGATGGGCTTATAGGGCAGTACGCTCTCGACCTCGACACCACAGGAGGCGGCGATCACCACTTTGGGCTCGGCGTCCTCGATGCGAAGCGCCAGCTCGTGGGAAGCGAACCCACCGAAAACGACCGAGTGAATGGCCCCCAGTCGCGCACAGGCCAACATCGCGATGACCGCCTCGGGGACCATGGGCATATAGATCACCACCCGATCGCCTTTGGCCACTCCCAAACGTTCCAGCCCGCCGGCAAAGTGCGCAACGCGGTCGCGAAGCGTGCGGTAGGTCAGCGTCTGTTTGGTGGCGGTCACCGGCGAATCCCAGTAAATCGCAGGCTGCTCGCCGCGGCCTTCATCCACATGATGATCGAGGGCGGCGTGGCAGATATTGAGCGTGCCATCCTCGAACCAGCGGGCGTGACGCTGCTCATCGAAAGAGAGAATGGTGTCCGGGAAGTGGTGCCAGGGCACGCGCCTGGCCTGTTCGGCCCAGAACGTCTCGGGGGATTGTACGGAGGACGCGTAGGTGGTGAGGTAACGGCGCATGGTGGCTTCTCATTATTATGTCGACGAACGAGGCTATGGGGCACTTTAACCAGAAAAACCGGCCGGAACCGTTACACTATGGGCTAATACCCAACCGCTACGCATTTAACCAGCGTTATGGTCGGCGCCCGGCGCCGCCCTTACCATTGACTCATCGTTAAACGACCGCTTGGACAAGCTTCGCTAAATTAACCAATATTGATCAACAATATTTCAACGTTAGACCGTTTCAGCCATTAAAAAACCACGACTGCCGCGATTGAATGATCGAACAACTATAAAAAAGCTACCTATCGTTTCGGCAAGGAGAAAACCATGTCTACTTCCCCAAGCGCCGCGTCTCGATTACTCGAACATGAAGGTCATGCATTGGAAGCAGGTACGCTATTACTCAAAGCGCTCGCTAACGAGAAACGCCTGCAAATACTTTGTCTGCTAACCGAAAAAGAGCTATCGGTCACCCAGATCAATCAGCAGCTGGTCTTAAGCCAGTCCGCGCTTTCGCAACACCTGGCCATTCTGCGTCGCGATAACCTGGTGCAAACCCGGCGGTCGTCGCAAACCATTTTTTACTCGCTTAAAAGCGAAAGCGCCAAGGCTGTCCTGTCCGCCCTGGCGCTTCATTACGCGGCCTGAGGCCGCCTCTCGCGTCAATTACCGACGGTGCCAGCCAGTCGCTTCGATAGCGCCCAGCGCTTTGGTCACTGCCTGCTCCACCCCAGATGATACCGCCACACCCACGCGCCGCCCGATGGTTTTGGGCGGCTCGAGTTTGACGCTAAATACATCCCCCTGGGCCATACGTTCGACCAGATACGCTTCACTGGTGCCTACGCTGTCCACCAGGTGCTGCTCGAGCGCTTGGCTGCCGTACCAGATTTCGCCGGTGGCGAGACGCTCGATATCCATACCGGGGCGATGGCGACCCACGTACTCCTTGAAGAGCTTATGCGTGTTTTCCAGGTCGTCGATGAACTTGGCCCGGCCCTCTTCGGTGTTTTCACCCAGCACGGTCAATGTACGCTTGTAACGCCCGGCGGTGAGCATCTCGACATCGATATCGTTACGCTTTAGAAGGCGATGGATATTGGGCACCTGGGCGACGACCCCGATCGAGCCGATGACCGCGAAAGGCGCGGCTTTGATGTGATTCGCGGTACACGCCATCATGTAGCCACCGCTGGCGGCGACCTTGTCGATACACACCGTGGTCAAAAGGCCGGCCTCGCGCAGCCGGTCGAGCTGTGCCGAGGCCAGCCCGTAGGCATGTACCAGCCCGCCGCCGGACTCCAGGCGTACCACCACCTCATCGTTGGCGCTTGCCACCTCGATGACCGCGGAAACCTCTTGCGCGAACTGTTCCGTACGCGACGCCTTGATATCGCCATTGAAGTCGAGCACCCATACCCGCGCGGCCTGCCCCTCGGCCTTTTTAGCGGACTTCTGGCGCTCTTTCTCTTCACGGCGAAGGTGTTTAACGAGCTTTTTACGCGCGCCCTGGGCGGTCGCGCTAACCTTGAGACGCCGGTTGCGCGCGCGGCGCTGCTCGTTTAATGACTCTACGTGCAGCGTCATACGGTGCTCGCCGCCGCGTTTACTACGCAAAAGTATAAAGCCGGCCACCATTAGCAGCAGGGTTAAAATAACGCTCTGCACAAGGAAAGTGCCTATTTCAGTCATCCACTCACTCAACTGCGCTCTCCTTCGATGCTGAATCCCCGAACCCGACCACCGTCGAGTGAAGATCAGGGAATCGCTTGCTTGATAAAATCCAATGCTTTAAATAGGCTCTTCGCGAGCTTATGGTTGACTCGCATCTTATCGCGCTCACGTAGCGTTTGCCTTTAAATAAACTCTTCATAGGAAACACTCGATGTCCTCTACCACTTTTGAAAAGCTTGAGTCCCGCTTCGACCCGGAAGCGGCCCGGGGAATGGATGAAGTCTTTCAGTTCCATTTCTCCGACGAGCAGAGCCATTATCTGCACGTGCAAGACGGCACCCTGGGCGTTCACGAGGGTGAGCACGACGACCCCTCCGTCACGATTTCCACCAGCACCGATACGCTGCGCGGCATCATGAACGGCGAAGTCAACGGTATGACCGCTTTCATGACCGGCAAGCTCAAGGCGACCGGTAACGTCATGCTGGCCACCAAATTGACCAGCCTTTTCCCCGGTAAATAAGCGCATTAAGCAAGCGCGCTTTGGCCTCTAGCGGAATTTGGCCAGGTGCGTCTCGATCAGCTCCCGAGAGATAGAGTAGGCCGGCGGCAGCACCGGCGGCTTGCGGGGTGAAAACCAGGCCGCATCGCTGATTTCGACGCCATCGATGTGAATCCGCCGGGTGGTCGCCTCGGCAAAGTAGCCAAGCATCAGCGAATGCGGAAACGGCCACGCCTGGCTCTTGTGGTAGCGAAGATTGTCGATATGCACGCCCACCTCCTCGAACACCTCACGGTGCACCGCCTCCTCGGCGGACTCTCCCGGCTCGATAAACCCGGCCAGCGTCGAGTAGCGCCCGGGAGGAAAGCGCGGGCTACGCGCCAGCAGCATCGCTTCGCCCCGAGTGACCAGGGTAATGATGCAGGGCGAGATACGCGGATAGTTGCGGTGCCCACAAGCATCGCAATGCATAGCGAACTCGGCACCCAGTTGGGTAGCCTCGGCGCCGCAGCGCCCGCAAAAGCGGTGATTCTCAAGCCAGGCACTGACCTGTAGCGCCGTCGAAAGCAGGCTGAACCAGCTTTCGGGCAAATGCTCGAGCCAGTGACGCCCCTCCACCCAGTGCGCCTCGGGCGCAGCTTCGATCGAGAGCGCCACCGGCTCGTCCTGCCAATAGCAAAGCGGCTGCATGGCCGGTGTCCAGGGCTGAAAAGGCTGCAGCGGCGTTGGCGCACCCTCGGGAGTGTTCACGCCCGGCGCGAGCCGCCCGCGGGCGATACGCACGACCCGCCCCGCCGCCTCGTTTTTGGGAATTTCCCTTTTAAGCATCGTGAGCGGCGCCCTCCAACCAGCGCAGATCATGCGCCTGACACTTGGCGGTGTGCGCCGCTTCTTCATCGTCGCTTGGCTGGATCACCCGAAGCTGGCCCGGCGTCAGGGTCAACCGCTGGACCGAAAGACCTTCGCTTGCCTCGCTTTTCTCCTCGCGCTCGCTGGAACTCTCCGCATCGAGGGTCAGCGCGGTCTGGCCGCCGGTCATCGCCAGGTAGACATCGGCCAGAATCTCGGCGTCCAGCAAGGCGCCGTGAAGCACCCGGTGGCCGTTGTCGATATCGTAGCGCTTGCAAAGCGCATCCAGGCTGTTGCGCTGGCCCGGGTGCATCTGGCGCGCCATGGTTAGCGTATCCAGCACACGGCAGTGCTCGCTCACCGGGCCCAGCGGTTTTTGACGGCGCTTATTGGCCAGGTTCAGCTCGTGGTCGATAAAGCCCACATCGAAAGGCGCGTTATGGATGACCAGCTCCGCGCCCACAATAAAATCCCAGAACGCGTCGGCGATGTCGGCAAAGACCGGCTCGTTGGCGACTTTCGCGTCGTCGATACCGTGAACGGCGACGACCTCGGCATCGATATGCCGTTCCGGGTTGATGTACTGATGGTAGGTCCGCCCGGTAAAGCGCCGGTTGATCATCTCGACGGCACCGATTTCAACCATGCGGTGCCCATCCCGGGTTTCGATGCCCGTCGTCTCCGTATCGAGAATTATTTGGCGCATGGCGTGCTCCTTTGGTGATCATCGATGGCTTCGTTGGCCAGGGCATCGGCTTTTTCATTGCCAGGGTGGCCACTGTGCCCTTTGACCCAGTGCCACTCGACCGTGTGGCGCCTGGTTTCCTCGTGCAGGGTTTTCCAAAGTTCGGCGTTTTTGACCGGCTGTTTGGCTGCAGTTTTCCACCCGCACTTGACCCAGTTATGGATCCACTGGGTAATGCCCTGGCGCACGTATTGGGAGTCGGTCCAAAGCTCGACGGCACAGGCGGTATTCAGCGCGCGCAGCGCCATGATAGCGGCCATCAGCTCCATACGGTTGTTGGTGGTTTGCGCTTCAAACCCTTTGAGGGTTTTCTCGTGTGGCCCGCTTGCGAGCACTGCCCCCCAGCCCCCGGGGCCTGGATTTCCTCGGCAGGCGCCGTCGGTGTAGACCACGACCCGGGGCTGACTGTCTTGCTCACTCACGCTGATTTTCCTTTGCAATACGGGATGACGATTTGGCCGGTTCTTCTAAATACGCCCGGTTGCGCGAGGCCCCCAACGGCATAGATGACGCCTTGGCAGGTAGCTTGAACTTGACCCGCTCGATGGGGGCGCCGCGCTCGCGCCGACACGCCTGGATCATGTAGCTTTGCCCAAGTGGCAGGTTGTGGCGCCGCCCCCAAGCTTCCCAGCGCTCGCCGCAAGGGGCGTTGATACGACCACGAAAACAGCAGTAGTCTACGCGCTTCACCTCGAAGTCGACAAACGCCAGCCAATCGCGCAGGCGGTTGACGCTATGCCAGTCACCACTGAAGGGAAACGCCGCATCCCCACCGTGGCGGCGTTTTAAAAGCCCGCTCATGCTGAGCGGGTTAAAACCGAATAGCACCAGCACGCCATGGTCGTTAGTGACCCGGGCCGCCTCCTTAAGGGTAAAGTGGGGGTCAGGCAACTGCTCGAGCCAATGGTGGATGACCACGGTGTCCAGACAGCGGTCGGGCAGCGAAAGGCTGTCCGGCGGGCAGACCAGGGTCGCGGGGGATTCGGCAAGGGCCAGGGTAGGCGCCCAGCGGATACGATGGGGAATACGGGATAGCGACATCAGCGAGCGCCCCATGCTCATCTCCAGGCAGTGCTGGCCATGGCGATTTTCTACCACAGGGCCGAGGCAAGCACGCTGCACATCCCAAAGCGAACGCCCGGCCGGGGTTTCCCAATAGACTTGGCTTTGGGTCAGCCGTTTGGCAAGCTCGGGGGCCATCGAGGAATTTGACATGAAATGCGCTTGCCTCCACAGTAGCGACTTTTTCACGGCGGTGCGTGTATTCTTGCACACGCAGTCGTGTAATTTGAACGTTAAAGGATCTCGCCCATGATGAGCGTGACACCGATTCCTGCCCTTAGCGACAACTATATTTGGTTGCTGCGCCAGGATACTAGCCAAAACGTTTGCGTGGTGGACCCCGGTGAAGCAGCCCCGGTCATCGAGCTTTTGGAGCGCGAAGGCCTTAACCTGGCCACCATTTTGATTACGCATCATCATCACGACCACACCGGCGGGGTGAAAGAGCTCAAAAGGCGCTACGCCTGCCACGTGATCGGCCCTTCAGGCTCGTCCATCGAAAGCCTCGATGAGACGGTGGGCCACGGCGACGAGCTGCGCGTGATGGGCCGGCTTTTCGAAGTCATCGCGACCCCCGGTCACACCCTGGACCACATCAGCTACTTCGCGGCGGGCATTCCGGCACTGCTGTTTTGCGGTGACACGCTCTTTTGTGCCGGCTGCGGGCGACTTTTCGAAGGCGAGCCGGAGCAGATGTTGGCCTCACTCGACGCACTGGCAAAGCTTCCCGAAGATACGCTGGTGTTTGCCGGTCATGAGTACACCCAAGCCAACCTGATGTTTGCGCGGCAAGCCGACCCGGTCAATGACGCGATCCCCCAGGTACTGGAGGAGTGCGAGAAAGCACGTGCGATGGACCGCCCCACCCTGCCCAGCAATATCGGGCGCGAGTTGACCATCAATCCCTATTTACGCGTGGCCACCGACAGCGTGCGCCAAGCCGCAGGGGCCCAAGGCCCAAATGGTGACGACCTCGCAACGTTTACGACGTTGCGCGAGTGGAAAAACCGTTTCTAAAGCCTTTACCCAGAAAAGACGCTCTATGACTTATCGCACCATTCGCCAGCGCTTTTTACTAAGCGCTGGCAGCACCGTTATTATGGGCCTTTTAATGGCCACGGCGGCCAACTCCGAAGCCTCCGCCAATCGTTCTGGTGTCTTTACCTCTGCACCCGCGCCCAACACACTGCCAGCGTCCGGGGGCCAGCAAGCATCCGCGTCAAAGCTCGACGCCTACCACGCCCACTTCTGGGATTCCCTGGCCCTTGAGCCCCAAAGCGTATGGAAAACACTACGCGACGCGTTTCAGTGGCAGGATAAAGCGCTTGCCCCCGATGCCCAGGCTAGAGTCGATCAGTGGATCGAGTACTACCGCGCCCGGCCGGAAAACATCGTCGAAATCACGCGCCGCGCCACCCCCTGGCTTGCCTGGATCACCGAACAGGTCAGCGCGCGCGATCTACCCGGCGAAATCGCGCTAATCCCTTTCGTGGAGAGCTCCTTCGACCCTAGCGCCAAAAGCCATATGGGCGCGGCGGGGCTTTGGCAATTCATGCCGCGTACCGGCGACGCGCTGGGGCTTGTGCGCAACAGCCGCTACGATGGCCGGCTTGACGTTCTTACCTCGACCCAGGCCGCCCTCGACTACCTGGAGTCCCAGGCAGAGCAGTGGTACGCAGGCGACATGATGCTTTCACTGGCCGCCTATAACGCCGGCGCCGGTACGGTCAACAAGGCGGTGCGCCGGGCCCAGGGCCAGGGGCTCGAAGGCAGCTACTGGGATCTCAGCTTGCCCTCGGAAACCCTGCAGTACGTGCCCAAGCTCAAGGCCATTTCGGCTATCATTCAGGATCCGGAATTTTACGGCGTCGAGCTGCCCGAGATTCATGCCTCACCCGCTTTTGCCAAGGTGCAGCTCGCCCAGCCGCTCAGCCTATCCCAGGCTTCGACACTTCTGGATGTCAGTCAGCAGCGCCTGGCCGAGCTCAATCCCGGCCTACTCGCCGCCCAGGCGGGGCCGCAAAGTGCGCAAACGCTGCTGGTGCCGGAATCGGCGGACAGTGAGCTCATCGCCGAGCTTTCTCAAAATGGTTCGAGCATGCTCGCCTCGACCCAGACCCCAGCGGTTCATCGCGTTGAAAGTGGTGATAGCCTATCCGCTATCGCCGCGCGCTATAATGTCGACCAAAGCGACCTGATACGCTGGAATTCCCTCGAGCGGCCGAATGCCCTGGAGACCGGCCAGCTGCTGGCGCTCTCTGCGCGGTAGAGGGCGTCGTTTTTCGGTCACGGTTCAACGCGACAACAGGACGTCCTCGATGCGAAGCGGTGTGCGATGTGTCAAAGCTCTTTGCGCCCTACTGCTAATGGCGGCCAGCGCTGCGCCTTTGGCGGCGCTGGCCGATGATAAAAGCGCCGCGATGGCGCTTTCCGAGCCGCCCTCGAGTGCCCCGGTCGAAACCGTTCACGCGCTGTCGCTCTACGACACCCCGGCGCTCGATGAAGGCTTCGCTTACTTCCCCCATGTAAACCCTCAGGCGCCCAAGGGCGGTAGCATCATTCATACCGCCGTCGGCTCGAGCTTCGATTCGACCAACCCCTTCATTATTCGCGGCACCCCCGCCACCGGGGTGAGCACGAAGATTTACGACACGCTGATGGTGACCAACCCCAATGAGCCGTTCAGCCTCTACGGGCTATTGGCCGAAGGCGTACGCCTGGACCCGGACCGGGCGTGGATCGAGTTCGACCTTCGCCCGGAGGCACGCTTTCAAGACGGCGAACCCGTGACCGCCTACGACGTGGTGTTTTCCTTTGATTTGCTACGCGAAGAGGGCAACCCGTTTTTCGCCAGCTACTACGCCGGTGTCTCCCAGGTCATCGCCCAAAGCGAGCACCAGGTGCGTTTCGAGTTCAGCGACACCACCTCGCGAGAACTGCCGTTGATCGTTGCGCAACTACCGATTCTACCGCGCCACTACTGGGAGCCGCGGGATTTTACTGCGCCGACACTGACCGCTCACCCGGGCTCCGGGCCCTACCGCATCGGCGAGGTGGACCCGGGCCGGCGGATCGTCTTCGAGCGCGACGAAAACTACTGGGGCAAGGACCTGCCGGTCAATATCGGGCGTTACAACATCGAGCGGATCGTTTACGACTACTACCGCGACCGGGATATCGCCTGGGAGGCATTCAAGGCGGGGCTCGTCGATTTTCGCGAAGACGCGCGCGCCGCTACCTGGGCGATCGGCTACGACTTTCCCGCCTTCCGCGAAGGGTTGATCGAGCGCATTACCGTACCCGACGTCAACCCGGCGCTCATGCAGGCGTTCGTCTTCAACTTGAATAAAGAGAAGTTTCAGGACCCACGGGTGCGCGAGGCGCTAAGCCTCACCTTCGACTTTGCCTGGCTCAACACCAATATTTTTTACGATAACTACCAGCGTACCGAAAGCTACTTCCAGAACTCGGAAATGGAAGCCGTAGGCCCGCCTTCCGAGGCCGAGCTTGCGCTTTTGGAACCGCACCGTGAAGAGTTGCTCGCCTCGCATCGCTCGGAGCGTCTGTTCACCGAATCGCTCCCTATGGAGCAGCCCACGGCGCTGCGTGAGCGCCTGCGCCGTGCCCTTGGGCTCTTGCAAGAGGCCGGTTACGAAATCGAAGACGGCGAGCTGGTTCACGGCGAAACCGGCCAGCCGCTTCGCCTCGAGGTATTGATGTACGACGCGGCGCTCGAACGCGTGGTACAGCCGATGCTTAGAAACATGGCGCGCCTGGGCGTCGACACTTCCATGCGCATCGTCGATATCAACCAGTACCTGAACCGAGTGCGCAACTTCGATTACGATATCGTGACCACCCACTACCCCCAGTCGAACAACCCCGGCAACGAGCAGCGCGACTTCTTCACCAGCGCCGCCGCCGAGGCGCCTCAAAGTCGTAACCGTATGGGGCTTGCCCACCCGGCAGTCGACGATCTGGTCGAGCACATCATTAGCGCCGAGGACCGGGAAGAGCTCGATGTGGCCACCCGGGCGCTGGACCGTGTGCTGCGCTGGGGATTTTACGCCATACCCCACTACCACTCTGGCGAAACCCGCATCGCCGTGTGGGACAAGTTTGGCTACCCGGAGCCGTTCCCCGCTTACGCCATGGACCTCGACGCCTGGTGGGTGGACCCCGACCGGGAAGCCAGCCTTGAAAGGCGCCGTTAGGGCTTTTTCGATCACCCCAGGAGCGCACCGTGGCCCGCTACACTCTACGCCGACTACTTTTGATGATTCCCACCCTGCTGGGGATCATGCTACTCAAC
The DNA here is from genome assembly GCF_970647075.1 of Vreelandella mediterranea. Lineage (NCBI taxonomy): Bacteria > Pseudomonadati > Pseudomonadota > Gammaproteobacteria > Oceanospirillales > Halomonadaceae > Vreelandella > Vreelandella mediterranea. The sequence goes on from NZ_OZ310198.1 coordinate 1,895,596, forward strand.
TTCATGATCGTTCAGGCCGCCCCCGGCGGGCCCATCGACCAGATGCTAGCGCGCTTCGAAGGCGCCGACGCCATGGCCAGCACGCGCCTGGACATGGGCGGCGCCGACGTCCAGGTCAATGACGACTCGCGAGGCGCCCGCGGTATCGACCCGCGCTTCATCGAGCAACTCGAGCAGCAGTTCGGCTTCGACAAGCCGGCTCACGAGCGCTTTCTTACCATGATGACGGACTACCTTCGTCTTGATTTTGGCACCAGCTTCTTTCGCGACCGCCCTGTCATCGACCTGATGGCCGAGCGCCTGCCGGTCTCGATTTCACTGGGCCTTTGGGCGACGCTGCTGGTTTATCTGGTGTCGATTCCGCTGGGCATTCGCAAGGCGTTGCATCACGGCTCCCGCTTCGATGTATGGAGCTCGGGGCTGGTGATCGTCGGCTACGCGATCCCGGGCTTTCTGTTCGCTATCGTGCTGATCGTGATCTTTGCCGGGGGCAGCTACCTGGACTGGTTTCCGCTCAGGGGTCTCACCTCGCCCAACTTCGATGACCTCTCCCTCTGGGGCAAGGTGAAAGATTATTTCTGGCATATCACCCTGCCCGTCGCCGCCGCGGCCATCGGCAGCTTCGCCACACTCACCATGCTGACCAAAAACAGTTTTTTGGACGAGATTCACAAGCAGTACGTGCTCACCGCCCGCGCCAAGGGTGCGGACGAGCGCCGTATTCTCTATGGCCACGTGTTTCGCAACGCCATGCTGATCATCATTGCCGGGCTGCCATCAGCGGTGATCGGTATCTTCTTTACCGGCGCGCTGCTGATCGAGGTGATTTTCTCCCTCGATGGGCTGGGTCTTTTGGGTTTCGAAGCAGTCATGCAGCGCGACTACCCGGTGATTTTCGGCACGCTTTTTCTGTACACCGTCATCGGGCTGATCCTCAAGCTGGTCTCTGATTTAACCTACATGTGGGTCGACCCCCGCATCGACTTCGCCACGAGGGAGGTGTAACGATGGCCACGCCCTCCTCCCCGCGCTCTTCCCGGCTGTCCCCCATTACCCGGCGCCGCATCGCGGCGTTCAAGGCCAACCGCCGCGCCCGGCTGTCGCTTTGGGTGTTCGGCGTGCTGTTCATTTTGAGCCTGGCCGCCGAGCTGGTCGCCAACGACAAGCCGCTGGTGCTGAAATATGAAGGCCAGTGGTATGCGCCGCTTTTGGTGGACTACCCGGAAACCGAATTCGGCGGCTTTCTGCCCACGCGCACCGACTACCTCGACCCATTCATTCAAGGGCAAATCCAGGCAAACGGCTGGGCGCTATGGCCCATGATCCCGTTCTCTTACCAAACCCTGGATATGCAGATGACCCGGCCGTCTCCAGCGCCGCCGGATAGCCGCCATTGGCTGGGCACCGACGACCAGGGGCGCGACGTACTGGCGCGGGTCATCTACGGCTTTCGCCTCTCTGTCGCCTTTGCGCTGGTGCTGACCACCGGCTCGATCGTCATGGGGGTGCTGGCCGGCGGCGTACAAGGCTATTTCGGCGGCAAGGTCGACTTGATTGGCCAGCGCCTCACCGAGATATGGTCCGGGCTTCCGGTGCTGTTCTTGCTGATCATTCTTGCCAGTTTCGTGCAGCCGGGTTTTTGGTGGCTGTTGGGCATCATGCTGCTTTTCTCCTGGTTGGGACTGGTCGATATCGTACGCGCCGAGTTTCTGCGCGCGCGTAACCTGGAGTACGTGCGCGCAGCGAAAGCCATGGGGCTGCCTTCCAGGTTGATCATGTGGCGCCACGTATTGCCCAACGCCATGGTCGCCACCCTCACCTTCATCCCGTTTCTGTTTACCGGCGCCATCGGCACGCTCACCGCGCTCGATTTTCTCGGCTTTGGCCTGCCCCCGGGCGCGCCGTCGCTTGGCGAACTGGCCGCCCAGGGCAAGAACAATCTGCACGCTCCCTGGCTGGGCATCACCGCGTTCATGACGCTGGCGGTCATGCTTTCGCTGCTCGTGTTCATCGGCGAGGGGCTGCGCGACGCCTTCGACCCCCGCCACGTAAGCCATAGCGCCACGCCCGCATCGGGAGCTCAACATGCCTGACCCGCTTTTTCGCCTCGAAAACTTCACCGTGGCCTTCGATGGTCAGCCGGTGGTGGACGGCCTCTCGCTTAGCGTCGACCGGGGCGAGACGCTGGCGATCGTGGGTGAATCCGGCTCGGGTAAGTCGGTGTCGGCGCTGGGCGCGCTTGGCCTGCTGCCCGCAAACGCCAGAGTGAGCGGCGGGCGCTGGCTGGAAGCAACGGATTTGGCAAAGCAAGGCCCGCGCCAGTGGAACGCCATCCGCGGCAACCGCATCGGCTTCGTGTTCCAGGAGCCCATGACCTCACTAAACCCGCTGCACCGCATCGGCAAACAGCTTGGCGAAACCCTGCGCCTGCACCAGGGCCTTCGGGGCCAGGCTGCCCGGCGCCGCGCGAAGGCGCTTCTCGAACAGGTCAAGCTACCCCGGGCCGAAGAGCTTTTGGACGTTTGGCCGCATCAGCTCTCCGGCGGGCAGCGCCAGCGGGTGATGATCGCCATGGCGATCGCCAACAACCCGGCGCTATTGATTGCCGACGAGCCGACCACCGCGCTGGATGTCACCGTACAGCAGGAGATCCTCGCCCTACTAAAGGCGCTGCGCGACGAATACGGTATGGGGATGCTGTTCATTAGCCACGACCTGAACCTGGTACGCCGCTTCGCTGACCGAGTTTGCGTGATGAAGGATGGGCGCATCCAGGAGACCGGCACGGTGGCCAACGTATTTGAGCGCCCGCAAAGCGATTACACAAGGGCGCTGATCGACGCCGAACCCGCTGGCCGGCCGGCGGCCATCGCCAACACGACGCCGCTTTTAAGCGCGCGCCAGCTCAAGGTAAGCTTCGCCCGCCCCGCCACCGGGCTTTTCCAGCGCAAACGGCCCGATTTTGAAGCGGTAAAGGCGACTGATCTGAGCATCGCGCCCGGCGAGACGCTGGGCATCGTGGGCGAGTCGGGCTCGGGCAAGACGACCCTCGCCTCGGCCATCCTGCGCCTGATGCCAAGCCAGGGCGAGATCGCACTGGGCGACACCCGGCTCGACACCCTGAGCGGCAACGCCTTGCGGCGCCAGCGCCGCCGGCTGCAAATGGTGTTTCAGGACCCTTACGGGGCGCTGTCACCGCGCATGCCGGTGTTCGATATCGTCAGCGAAGGGCTGCGCTTTCATCACCCCGAGCTTAGCCAGGCAGAGGTCACCGCTCGTGTTCACCAAACCCTCGAGGAGGTAGGCCTGCCCGAGAGCTGCGCGGCCCGCTACCCCCACGAGTTCTCCGGTGGCCAGCGCCAGCGTATCGCGGTGGCCCGAGCCATCATCCTCGAGCCCGAGCTTTTAGTGCTCGACGAGCCCACCTCGGCGCTCGACCGTACGGTACAAAAGCAGTTGATCACTCTTCTGCGCGAGCTACAGGCCAGGCGCCAGCTAAGCTATCTGTTTATCAGCCACGACCTGGCCGTGGTACGTGCCATGGCCCACCGCGTCATGGTGCTCAAGGAGGGCGAGGTAGTCGAACAAGGCCCCTGCCTCGAGGTGCTCGCCGCGCCACGCCACCCCTACACCCAAGCGCTGATCGAGGCCGCCAAACTCACTCATTTTACTGAATAACTCTCTCGCCGTTTGCTTAACGAATAGCACCAAGCCCTAAATTTAAGCCTTAAAATAAGATAACGGTATAAAATAGTTATCTCTGGAACAGTTTGAGGCGCGAGTACGCTCGTTTATAAAAGCCGGCTATAAAAAAAGCGCCCTTCAAGGGCGCTTGCTGGGGCATCGTAACGGCCTAGAACCTGGCGGCTTCTTCGGCGGTGAGTTCGCGCCACTCACCAGGGCCCAGGTCCTCGGGGAGCTCGATAGGGCCAATGGCGTGACGGTGAAGCGACACCACCCGGTTGCCAAGCGCGCCGAACATGCGTTTTACCTGATGGTAACGCCCTTCGGTCATGGTCAGCTTCGCCTGGGTGGGGCTCAGTAACTCCAGCGTGGCCGGCGCGGTGGGTGTTTCGTCGTCGTCCAGCAGAATACCCTCGGCGATTTTCTCCACGGCGCGCTCGGCGGCGGCGCCCTCCAACGGGTCGGCCAGTTCGGCGATGTACACCTTCGCGCAGCGGTGCTTGGGCGAGGTTACCCGGTGCGACCACTGGCCGTCATCGGTCAGCAGCAAAAGCCCGGTAGTGTCTACGTCCAGGCGCCCGACCGGCTGCAGACGCTCGGCCTTGGGCAGCTCGATCAGATCGACCACACGGGGGTAGAGCCCACGCCGGGCCGTACACTCGACATCGGTCGGCTTATGCAGCATTACGTAGCGAAGCCCCACCAAAGCGAGCTTTTCGCCGTTTAACAGCACCTCGTCCTCGTGGGTGTCGAGCTGGGTCGATGCCTGCTTGACCGGCGAGCCGTTCAAGGTGACCTCGCCGTTTTTAAGCGCGCGTTTGGCCAGACTGCGGGTAAGCGAGCTGGTTTCACTGAGAAAACGGTCAAGGCGCATTACTGGCCTACTCCTGGTAAAAGTTCGAAACGGTCGGCGTCCTGCCAGGCGGGAAATTTTTCACGAAACCCGTCGAGCTCCGCTTTGTCGAGGGTTCCGGTTTCGATGAAGGGCGCGTCCTTGGGCCAGTCGATGAGCGGCTCACCCTTGTAATCGACTAGCATCGAGTCGCCGCTGTAGGCCATGCCCTTGGCGTCTTCGCCCACCCGGTTCACGCCCATCACGTAAGCCAGGTTCTCGACGGCACGGGCCTGAAGCAGCGTGCGCCAAGGCTTTCGACGCGGGGCGGGCCAATTGGCCACGCATAAAAGCGCATCGTACTCGAAGTGCTCGCCCTCGCGGGGCTGCTGGCGCGACCACACCGGAAAGCGCAAGTCGTAACAAACGCTCAAAAGGATTTTGAAACCCTTGAGCTCGACGATCTTACGAGACGGGCCCATGGCGTAGCGCTCGTGCTCACCGGCCATGCGAAAAAGATGACGCTTATCGTAGTGGTGAACCACGCCCTCGGGGGTCGCCCAAATCATGCGGTTGTAGTACTCCCCCTGATAAACGACCGCCACGCTCCCCGTCACGACACAGCCCCGGGTGCTGGCCTGTGCTTTTAGCCAGGCCACACTTTGGCTCTGCTCCATGGGCTGAGCCATTTCGCGGGAGTTCATGGTGAAGCCGGTGGCGAACATTTCCGGCAGGACAATGAGGTCGGTGTCGCGGCTATCAAGCTCCCCCAGCAGCTCTTCCAGATGGGCATGGTTGGCCGCCGGGTCCTCCCAGCGCAGATCGCACTGCACCAGGCTCGTTCTTAGCTCGGTCATGGTGCTTCTCCTTATCGTCCGGTGTGTGTGAAGATTGTGTGATAGATTAACATTTTTCAATAATGAGGCTGCTATGCTTTCCCCGCCTGCTCGCGATCCTGAAGCTGTCAAAGGCGTTACCTTCGGCCTCACCGCCTACGTGCTTTGGGGCTGCTTTCCGCTCTACTTTGCGCTGTTCGAGGGCGTGCCTGCCCCGGAAGTATTGATTCACCGCATTCTTTGGTCCTGCATTTTTCTGGTCGGGGTGATTACGCTGCTCAAGCGCTGGGCGCCGGTGGTGAGTGCTCTGAAAGCGCCGCGACGGCTGGGGCGGGTATTGGTCTGTGCGGTGCTGATCGGGATCAACTGGGGGCTCTATATCTACGCGGTCGAAAGCCGCCAGGTGCTCCAGGCAAGCCTTGGCTATTTTCTGACGCCACTGGTCAACGTGGCGCTTGGCGTACTGGTGCTGCGTGAAGTAATGGCGCGGCTTCAGGTGGTGGCGGTCGGGCTTGCCAGCATCGCTATTTTGATTCAGTTCTTTATGCTCGGCGAGTTGCCCTGGATCAGCCTGATGCTGGCACTAAGCTTTGGTAGCTACGGGCTTTTTCGCAAGCAGGTGCCGCTCGATGGCCTATCCGGACTTTTCGTCGAAACGCTGGTGCTCTTGCCCCTCGCGCTGTTGGCGCTGACCTGGCTTAGCCTGCAGGGCGAATCGCACTTTCTCACCGATGCGCCGCTTAGCGTACTGCTCATGACCTGCGGCATAGCCACCACCCTGCCCCTGCTCGCCTTTGCCGGCGCCGCTCGGCGGCTGCGCCTGTCGACGCTCGGCTTTTTGATGTATATCAACCCAAGTATCCAGTTTTTGATCGCGCTCACCATCTTCAACGAGCCGCTGGGTACGATTCAGCTCATTACCTTCATCATCATTTGGCTGGGGCTGGCACTCTACTCATACTCCTCGTGGCAGTCACGCCCGCGTTATGAGGCAAGCTAGTCAGCCCTTCGCCACTTAGGCTGGCAGCGCTCTTTTCGCCGCTGGCCCCAAGGCGCTGTGGCGGGTAGCCCACTCGAAAGCCGCCCCAGTGCTTGCCGTTGATGAAAATAGGCACCGAAAGGTCGTGCATGATTTCGCCCGTGTCGCGCTTGTAGGTTTGCAGCAGCAGCGCCTGAGTATGCGCGCCGCAGCGCTTACCGGTCGGGTCGTCGAAGATGCGTTTGCTGCGACAGTACTTGAGATCGAAGGCGTAGTCGCCGGTCGGCGCGTGGCTCACTGCCGCGTTGTGGGTCGGTACATAGCCCTGGCGGTCGCAGGCAATCGCGTAGCTTATCCCGTGCAAGGCCAGTAGCGGCTCTTGTAGCGCCGGTAAGTGTTGGTCGGTAAAGGTATCGAAACCGGTGCGGTAAAGCGCTGGTTGGGTACCCGCCACCTCCTCGTACCGGGTTTGAAAGAGCGCCTCGGTGGTGAGCTCATTTCGAGCGATAGCGCCTTCGAAGAGCGCGCCGATTTGATCCGCCGCGTGGCGGGCCAGCTTGAAGACGTCCTGATGGCGCCCTTTCAAGCGCTGCTGGGCGAGCTCGCCGTCCACCTCCTCCGCCGCGGCCATCAAAGCGCGCGCCTGACCCGCCAAATCGTGCATATTGCGGTTCCCCTCGTCCGCATCCGCTTCCAACTGGCGCAAACTCTCCGCGACCGTCTGGCTATGTCCTTTGGTACTCGCCATCGATTGGGCGACACCGGTGATTTCCTGCTGCACCTGATCGAACTGCCGGGTAATCAAAGCCATGCTTTCGCCAAGCCGGGTCATCCCTTCAGAACGGTGGCGGACCCGGGCCATCAGGTGCTGCATCGTGCTCACCACCTGTTGGCCGCTTTGGTGCATATCCTTGACGAGTGTCTCGACGCTTTGGGTCGCTGTAGAGGTTTTGAGCGCCAGGCTGCGCACTTCGCCGGCCACGACGGCAAACCCGCGGCCGTGCTCTCCGGCCCGAGCAGCCTCGATCGAGGCGTTAAGGGAGAGCAAATGGGTCTGCTCGGCGATCTCTTCGATCATCGAGGTCACGCTACGCACCCGTTCTATCTTCGCGTTGAGCGCCTCCAGCATCTCGAGCGCTTCGTCCGAGCGAGCCGCTACATCGCTCATGTCGGTGACGATCTCGGTCAGCTCATCCCGGTTTTGGTGCCCCGCATCCCGCGCGCTTTCGGCCAGTGAAGCGACTTGAGCAGCGCTGGTACTGACCTGGACGATGGCAGCGTTGATCGCGCTGGTGCTGGTGGAGGCCTCCCGCGCCATGCGTTCTTGCTGGGCCAGGCGTTGATCCATCAGGTCGGCGTAGTGGGAGACTTCCGCCGAGGCGATCGCCGTGCTGCTCGCCCGGCCCATTAACCGATGCGCCATCGCCTTGAGCGAGGCGTAATCCCTGAGCGGTTTGATTCCCCGGGTACGGGCAAGGCGTTGCTGGTCAGCCAGGTAGACGTTGTAAAGCGCCCCGGCGGCCAGCCCCGCTGCGCCAAGCAGTGCGCAAACCAGCGCCAGGTACGCCCAAGACTCACCTCGAATCACCAGTGGGATGGATAGCCCCAGTAGCAGCAAAGGCGCGAGAAGCCGGCATAGCCACATAAGCGGTACTCTTTTTTAGTGGATGTTATTTTTTTGTTTCTTTTAAGCAGGCTAACCTTGTGAGCGCCAAGTCGATGAGTCTACCCCCTTGCTGGCAGTAAAGGAGTAACACTTTGGGGGAACATATTGGTTATTTTTTTAGGCCATGCCGCCATGATTGCTATAACACGTTAATATAACCATAGACCTGAACGTTCAGCGGTTTAAAAGATACTTTGACGGCACGGAGCTTATGTTCAAGCGCTATTTCCCTATTTTGACGTGGCTACCCCATTATCATCGGCGGCTATTCAGCGCGGACCTGCTGGCCGGGTTGATCGTCACCATCATGGTGATTCCGCAGTCACTCGCCTACGCGCTGCTCGCCGGGCTCCCCGCCGTCGTGGGGCTTTATGCGAGCATCCTCCCTCAGCTTCTTTATGCCCTGATGGGCACCAGCCGCACCCTGGCGGTCGGGCCGGTGGCGATCATCGCCTTGATGACCGGCGCGGCGCTCTCAAGCGTCGCCGCGCCAGGGTCAGAGGCCTACCTGGAAGCGGCGCTGGTGCTCTCGCTACTCTCCGGGCTGATACTAGTGGCCATGGGCGCGCTGCGCATGGGATTTTTCAGCAACTTCCTGAGCCACCCGGTCATCTCCGGCTTTTTGACCGCCTCGGGCATTTTGATCGCCGCCAGCCAGTTGGGCAGCCTTCTGGGAATCGAAAGCAGCGGGTTCACGCTGGTCGAGCGCGTGAGAACGCTGTTCCCCCATCTCCCAACGATCAACCCTTATACCGCGGCTATCGGCTTGGGTACGCTGGTGTTTTTGGTGGCCATGCGCCGCTACGGCAAAAGTGGCTTCACGCGGCTTGGCCTGCCGCTGGGGCTTGCGGATTTGCTGACCAAGGCGGGGCCGGTGTTCGCCGTCGTTATCACGACTCTTGCGTGCTGGCATTGGGAGCTGGCATCGAAAGGCGTGGCCGTGGTCGGCGCCATTCCTGGCGGGCTACCCGAGCTGAGCCTGCCGCTTGGCGACGGCGCGCTCTGGAAAGCGCTTTTGGTACCGGCGCTGCTGATCAGCCTGGTGGGCTTTGTCGAATCGGTCTCCATGGGCCAGATGCTTGCCGCCAAGCGGCGCCAGCGGATTTCGCCGAATCAGGAATTGATCGGGCTGGGCGCGGCCAACCTGGCCGCGGGGGTCACCAGCGGCATGCCGGTCACCGGCGGGCTTTCGCGCACGGTGATCAATTTCGATGCCGGCGCGCAAACACCGGCCGCCGGGGCCTTTACCGCGCTGGGTATCGCTATCGTCACCCTGGCGTTTACCGGCTGGCTTTTCTATCTGCCCATTGCGACGCTTTCGGCCACTATCACGGTGTCGATTTTGACCCTGGTCGACATGCCCATGCTGCGCCAAACCTGGCGCTATTCGCGAAGCGATTTCGCGGCCATGGCGGTCACGATCGTGCTAACGCTGACCGAAGGTATCGAGGCCGGGATCATAGGCGGCGTGACGCTTTCCATTGCGCTGTTTCTTTATCGCACCAGTCGTCCGCACAGCGCGCTGGTGGGCCGAGTGCCCGACACCGAGCACTTTCGTAACATCGAGCGCCACGATGTCGAAGCCCCCCAGAACGCCGCCCTGCTACGTATCGATGAAAGTCTCTACTTCGCCAACGCGCGCTACCTCGAAGATACCGTCTACAATTTAGTCGCCAGCCGTCCGGAGATCGAACACGTGGTGCTGATCTGCTCGGCGGTCAACCTGATCGACGCCTCGGCGCTGGAGAGTCTGGACGCCATCAACGCGCGCCTGAAAGATTCCAACGTCAAACTTCATCTATCCGAGGTCAAGGGCCCGGTCATGGACCGGCTCAAACAGAGCGATTTTCTCGAGGCGCTCACCGGTCGCGTGTTTTTGAGTACTTACGCCGCCTGGCGTGAATTTTCCTAGCCACCTTTAAACCTGCCCCCCTTGAAAGCCAGGCCACTGCCTGGCTTTCGAGTCTCTAGTGACCCCATACCCAAGACACTTGATACAACGGCGTTGACATTTGTCTCGCCGCCTATCTACTATCAATTGAAAATTGCAAAACAGAGTACCGCACAGCAAAACAAAAAGTAACGAAATGTAATTATATTCCTACAAGCATAATAATGGAGCCCTTCAATGCGCCCACTCAATCAACGCCTGCTCATCGCTGCCTTACCCTTATCACTGCTGGTCGCGTCCTTGAGCCAGGCCAGTGACAGCGAATCTCCCGACATCGACCTACCCAGCACGATGGCCTGGACGGCTTATGGCACCAACTCAAGCGGCTACGCCCAGGCCGTGGCGATCGGCAACATGCTGCAAAACGAGTACGGATCATCGGTGCGAGTGTTGCCCGGCGAAAACGATGTCTCGAGAATGACACCGCTGAAACAGGGGCGGGTCGACCTTTGCGCCTGCGGAATCGCAAGCTACTACGGCGCAGAAGGCGTGCTGATGTTCGCCGACCGCGACTGGGGTCCGCAGCCGATTCGAGTGATCACCACCTCTACTGCGTCCTTTGGCTTGTCGCTGGCGGTGGCCGGTGATCTGGACGTCGAAACGCCCGCCGACCTGAAAGGTAAGCGTATCGCCTACATTCGCGGGGACGATGCGCTCAACAAGGGCACCGAGGCGTACCTGGCCTTTGGCGGCCTGACTTGGGACGACGTCGAACGCGTGGACTACCCGGGTTATGCGCGCTCCTTCGACGGCATCATCGCCGGCGACGTGGACGCCTCCTTCACGACGACCGTCACGCCCCCCGCCCAGCAGCTCGCCAGCAGTCCACGGGGCATCAGCTGGCCAGTTCTGGATCCCGATGATGAAGCGGGCTGGGAGCGCATGGCCGCCGTCGCGCCCTACTTCCGACCGCACGAAGTGACTGCCGGGGCCGGCGACATCAGCGCCGACAATCCCTTGGCGAGCGCCAGCTATCCCTACCCCATCGTGGTCGCCAACCAGAACCTGGAAGACAACGTAGCTTATGGGCTGATCCGGGCGCTGCAGGAAAATTACGACGACTACAAGGATAACGCTCCCGGTGCCAACGGCTATGCACTGGAGTATCAGGATCTGGAGTGGGTAGTACCGTTTCACGATGCGGTCATCGAGTACTACAAGGAAATCGATGTATGGACCGACGAAATGCAGGCCCATCAAGACCGGCTGGTAGAACGCCAGGACGTGCTATTGCAAGCCTGGGAGACGTTCATGCAGGACGCGCCCAGCGACGATGACGCCTTCACGACCGAGTGGATGAGCGCCCGCGCGAGCGCGTTGAACGACGCTGGTTTCGAGCCGATCTTCGAGTGACACGCCCCGGGGCGGCCTGCGCCGCCCCTGTCGATTGATGGAATCCCTTATGACCACCAATACCCCGCCTGCCGATAACAAGCAGGTAAAAGAGAAGATCAGCCAGATTCGCGAGCTTCCCGACGTCCTTCGCTGGATACCCGCCACGGTGACGGTCATCCTGATGCTGATGACGCTGGACTACCTGTTCAATACGGGACTTTTGACCTTCGTGACCGGGCTCGAGACCCAATTCTATTACGCCGTGGTGGCGCTACTCCTGCCGCTGGTCTTTCTGCTCTGGCCTTTGAGTAGCCGGCAGCAGGAAAAGCCCATCCCCTGGTACGACTACCTGCTGAGCGCCATCACCCTCGCGGTGGGGGGCTATTTCGTCTATAACGCCGTGCCCATTCTTGAGCGCGGCTGGGCCTTTTCCGCCCCGGACGTGGCCATCTACGCAAGCTACGCCTACTGGGTGCTGATCATCGAAGCGGCCCGCCGGGCAGGCGGGCTGCCCATTGCCATCATCGCCGGCCTCTTTTCGCTCTATCCGCTGGTGGCCGACATCGTTCCCGGCCCGATTCAGGCCTTTCCTTCTACACTTGAACAGACCGCCATGTATCACACCATGAGCACCGAAAGCATCATGGGCGTACCGCTTCAAGCCTTTGCCGGGCTGGTCATCGGCTTTCTGGTCTTCGGCGTGGTGCTGCAGAAAAGCGGCGGTGGCAAGTTTTTCATCAACCTGGCGTTTGCGCTACTGGGCCATGTCCGCGGCGGGCCGGCCAAGGTGTCGATCTTTTCAAGCGGGCTGATGGGCTCGATGAGCGGCAGCGTGATCAGTAACGTGCTGACCACCGGCGTGCTGTCGATTCCCGCCATGCGGCGCATCGGCATGAGCCGCTCATTCGCCGGGGGCGTCGAGGCCTGTGCGTCCACCGGCGGGGTGTTGATGCCGCCGGTAATGGGCGCCACCGCCTTCGTCATGGCGATGTTTCTGGATATTCCCTACTCCGCGGTGGCCCTGGCCGCCGTCATCCCTTCGATTCTCTACTTTCTGGGTCTGTTCATTCAGATCGACGCTTACGCAGCGCGCAACGACATTCAGGGGCTGCCCGCCGTCGAGCTCCCTTCGCTGAAACAGACCCTCAAGGAGGGCTGGTACTTCATCTTCGTATTCGGCCTGCTGGTCTGGATGCTACTGGTGATGCAACGCGAAGCCGTTGCGCCCTTCTACGCCACTGCCCTGCTGCTGGTACTCAACCAGCTTTCCAAACACAACCGCTGGGGCTGGTCGGACGTCACCGACACGCTCTCCTCGGCGGCCAAGCTTTTCGCCGAGCTGATCGCGATTCTGGCCGGCGTCGGCATGCTGGTAGGCGCGCTTTCCATGACCGGCCTTTCCGGCACCATCGCCAACGACTTCATCAATATCGCCGGCGGCAGCGTACCGCTTCTACTGATCATGGGTGCGGCCACAAGCTTCGTGCTGGGTATCGGCATGACCGTGACCGCAGCCTACATCTTCCTGGCGGTCGCCCTGGCGCCGGCATTGATCCAGGGCGGCGGTCTGGATCCGATGGCGGTGCACATGTTCATTCTGTACTGGGGCATGCTGAGCTTCATCACCCCGCCGGTGGCCTTGGGTGCCTTTGCCGCGGCCACGGTGGCCGGCGCCCGCCCCATGGCCACTGGCCTTCAGGCCATGCGCCTGGGCAGCGTGATCTACTTCATTCCTTTCCTGTTCGTGCTCAATCCGGCGCTGATCATGCAGGGCGCGCCGCTTCTGATCGTGGCCGTGTTCGTCCAAGCGGTCGTGGGCATCATCTTGTTCGCCTCGGCGATGCAGGGCTACCTCATGGGCGTAGGAAGACTCGGCTACGGTATCGTGCAGGAGAGCGTCATTCGTACGCTGGTGCTGGTGGCAGGACTTTTACTGGCACTGCCCGGCGGTGGCATGGTGCCGCTGAGCCAGCTCGAGCTGATGGGTCTGGCGCTGGCCGCGCTGATACCCGGTGTACTGTTGGCGCGCTATTGCCAGCGACGCCATGGGCCCACCACCCACGCCGCTTGACTCACACAACGGACAACGAGGATACAATGCGTATGACAACAACTCTTTCCCTCGCTCTGGGCGCCGTGGCCGCCGGGGTACTGCTCGCCGGCCCCGCTTCGGCCATGCCGGCGACTCTGAACTGGACCTCCTACGGTACGGGGACCAGCGCCAACGCGCAGATCATGGCCATCAGCCAGCTTTTGCAAAACGAATATGGTACCCAGTCCCGGGTCATCCCCGGCGAAAACGACACCATGCGCATGACCCCGCTCAAGACCGGTCGGGTGGATCTTTGTGCCTGCGGCATCGCCAGCTACTACGGCGCCGAAGGCGTGATGATGTTCGCCCGACCCGACTGGGGACCGCAGCCGATTCGCGTGATCACTACCTCGATGGCGGGCTTTGGGCTCGGCATGGCGGTGGCCGGGGATGTGGAGCTCGACACGCTGGCCGACCTGGAAGGCAAGCGACTGGCCTACCTGCGCGGCGATGACGCCTTGAACAAGGCCGCCGAGGCTTATCTGGCGTTCGCCGGCCTGACTTGGGAGGACGTCGAACGGGTGGACTTTCCCGGCTACAACGCCGCCTTCGACGGCATCATCAGCGGCCGTGCCGATGCAGCCATCACCACCACCGTCACCCCCGCCTCACAGCGTCTGGCCGCAAGTCCCAGGGGGCTTCAGTGGCCCGCGCTTCCCGTAGAAGATGAGGCGGGCTGGTCAAGAATGCTCGCGGTCGCGCCCTACTTTCAGCCCCACCAGGTCACCTCCGGCGCCGGTATCGATCCGGACTCGCCGCTTGCAAGCGCCAGCTACCCCTACCCGATCGTGGTGAGCAATGCGGATCTCGAGGACACGACCGTTCAGGGGCTGATCACGACGATGGTGGCGTCCTTCGACGACTACAAAAATAATGCGCCCGGCGCCAGCGGCTACGCGCTTGAAAACCAGAACATGACTTGGGTGATCCCGTTTCACGACGCCGTGGTCGACTACTATCGCGAGCGCGGCCTCTGGACCGACGCGATGCAGGCGCACCAGAACGCCCTGGTCGAGCGCCAGACGCTGTTGCTGGAAACCTGGGAGAACTACAAGGCGGATGCCCCGACCCAGGAGCAAGCATTCATCGACGGCTGGATGGCCGAGCGGCGCACGGCCCTGGAAGATGCCGGGTTGGATCCGGTCTTCTGAGTCGCATGATAGCCGAATCGACACAGATTCCGCAAAGCGAAACCATATTTCGTTTTATTGACTAAGCTCCCCTCTTTAGACATGATCGGGGAAGTCATCAGTGAATCTGAACTTTCCAATGCTCAAAAGTGAGTAAGCCATGACCGTCTCGTACCAGCGCCAGGGTGATATCGGCGTTATCGAAATTTCCAACCCGCCCGTCAACGCCTTGGGTCACGCCGTGCGAAGTGGCCTGGTCGACGCGCTCGAGGAAGGCATCGCCGATCCGCAGACCCAGGCTCTGGTGCTGCTGGCAAGCGGACGCACCTTTATCGCGGGGGCGGATATTCGCGAATTCGGCAAGCCCTCTCAGCACCCGATACTTCCCGAGGTGGTAAACGAACTCGAGGCAAGCCCGAAACCACTCATCGCCGCCTTGCACGGCACCGCACTTGGCGGCGGGCTGGAAGTGGCACTTTGCTGTCATTACCGGGTCGCCCTGAAAGGCACGCGCGTCGGCCTGCCAGAGGTCAAGCTCGGCCTTCTCCCCGGCGCCGGCGGTACCCAGCGCCTGCCGCGTTTGACCGGCGTGACGCGGGCGCTGGACATCATCACCAGCGGACGCTTCGTAAGCGACGAAGAGGCCCTCGAAGCGGGCATCATCGATGCCGTAAGCGATGCCGAAACGCCACTGGAAGCTGGACTGGCAGCCGCTCGAGAGATCCTGGCCGGCCACGTCAAGGCGCGCATCACCGGCGAGCTGCCCGCCCCGCCACCCGACCCCGAGGCCATCAAAGCGACCCGGACGCGCCTTGAGCAGGAGGTACCCGCGCTTTTTTCACCGTTTCGTATTGTCGAGGCCATCGAGGCATGCACGACGTCAGTATCGATTCGAGACGGTCTTGACCGCGAGCGAGCGCTTTTCATGGAGTGCATGGAGTCGCCCCAGCGAGCCGGGCTGATTCACCTGTTCTTCGCCGCGCGCAGCCCGCACCAGGTGCCGGATGTCGAAAACGCCGAACCGTTCAAGCGCCTCGCCTTGATCGGCGAACACCCGCTGTTCGAGAAGCTTCAGGCGGCCGCGCCGCGCGCCGGGCTCGAGCTTACCAGCCCCCCGAACGCGGACACCGAGCTTTGCATACTCGCCCCCGACACCTCGGCTGACGGCTGCCCGACAGGTGCCCACTGCCTGACGCTACAGACCATCGGTCACGGCGATGACAGCGCTACGCTGAGCCTGGTGCTTACCGAAAACGGCCCCTTCAACGAGCTGGTCAATCGCGGCGTCGATGCCCTGACTCAACAGCGCGTCGCGCTCACGCTGAAAGCGCTGCGCCAGAACGTGGTGGCCACCCGGAAACGAAGCCTTCTGGACACGCTCAGCGCCGCCGCGCAACACACAGGCGACGCCCACTCGGCGCTCGAAGACGCAAGCATGGGGATCGTCGAGCGCGGCGAATGCTACCGGGAAAGCGATATCGACCTGCTGGCCGTGGAGGCGCTGAACTACCCGCGCCATCTAGGCGGGCCGCATCGCCAGGCTACGCTTGGCACAAAGGAACCCTGACCATGAATCTCACTTTCAGCCCCGAAGAACAGGGCTTTCGCAGCGAGGTGCGCGCGTTTCTCGCCGACGCCTTACCCAGCGATATTCGCGAGCGCGTGCGCCTGGGGCGCCACCTGCGCGCCGACGATCACCTGCGCTGGCAGAACATCCTCAGCCAACAGGGCTGGCTTGCTTCCAACTGGCCTGTCGAGCACGGCGGCCCGGGCTGGGGGCCGGTACAGCGCCATATCTTCGACGAGGAGTGCGCCGCCGCTCATGCGCCGACCGTTGTGCCTTTCGGCGTCAACATGGTGGCGCCGGTCATCATGAAGTTCGGTACCCCCGAACAGCAAGAACGCTACCTGCCGCGCATTCTCGACAACCGAGACTGGTGGTGCCAGGGCTACTCGGAGCCCGGCGCCGGCTCGGATCTGGCGAGCCTTAATACCCGCGCCGTCCGTGAGGGCGATCACTACATCGTCAATGGCCAGAAGACCTGGACCACCCTCGGCCAGCACGCCAACATGCTGTTCTGCCTGGTACGCACCGACCCAGCCGCCAAAAAGCAGGCCGGCATCACTTTTCTGCTGATCGACATGCAGACCCCGGGCATCACGGTGCGCCCGATCGTGACGCTGGACGGTGCCCATGAAGTGAACGAAGTCTTTCTGGACAACGTTCGCGTACCGGTCGAGAACCGTGTGGGCGAAGAGGGTCAAGGCTGGACCTGCGCCAAGTTCCTGCTCACTCATGAGCGCACCGGCATCGCAGGGCTTGGCCACGCCAAGCAGGCGCTTCGCCACCTGAAATCACTGGCGAGCCACGTCGAGCACCGCGGCAAGCCCTTGCTGGAGCTGCCGAGCTTTCGCCAACGCGTGGTCAAGGCCGAACTCGAACTCATGGCGCTGGAAGTGACCAACCTTCGCGTGATCGCCGCCGCCCGCGATGGCGGCGCCCCGGGCGCGGAAAGCTCGCTTCTGAAGGTGCGTGGCTCGGAACTTCGCCAGGAACTCAGCGAGCTGACCCGGCGGGCGCTCGGCCCGGCGGCGGTGGCGTTCTTCCCCGACTTTCTCTATCGCGACGAACCGCTGGACGAGGCGTATGCCCAGAGTGCGGCGGCAAGCGGTCAGTATTTCAACCGGCGCAAGCTTTCCATCTACGGCGGCGCCAATGAAATACAAAAAGGCATCGTCGCCAAAACCATTCTCGGCATGTAAGGGGGTCCCATGGATTTTGCTTTGACCGACGAACAACGCATGCTCGAAGAGACATTGACCCGCCTGGTGGCCGATCGCGTCTCTCCGGAGCAGCGGCGCGCCATGCTGGCCAAGCCCTCCGAGGGCGCGCGTACTACCCTCTGGCAGACTTTCGCCGAGCTCGGCCTTCTGCATATGCCCTTCAGCGAAGAGGCGGGTGGGCTTGGCGGTGACGGGACTGACCTGATGATCATCCTGCAGGCGCTGGGCCGGGGGCTTGTGCCAGAACCCTACCTGTTCGCCTTGGTGCTGCCTGGCCAACTGCTGGCACTGACTGCCGACGGCGAGCAGCAAAACCGCTGGCTTGCGCCGCTGCTCGAAGGCGAACACCAGCTGGCGCTCGGTTGGCAGGAGGTCGCCGCCCGTTACGACGCGCGGGCGATCACCACCCACGCTCGCCAGATAGATGGCCAGTGGTGTCTCGACGGCCGAAAGGATCTCGTCATGAACCTGGACGCCGCCGCCGCGACACTGGTTACCGCGAAACTTGAAAGCGGCAAGTTGGGGCTGTTCCTGGTGCCCGCGGATACCGCCGGTGCCCGCACCTTTACCTATCAGACCATGGACGAGCAGAGCGCCGGGGACCTGACCCTGGATAACGTCATGCTGGCTCCAGCGTACTGCCTGAGCGAAGACGCCGAGAGCGTGCTCGAAGAGACGCTCGCAATCGGCCGTGCCGGGCTCTGCGCCCAGGCGATCGGTGCCATGGAGACCGCCTGCGATCAGACGCTTGCCTACCTCAAGGAGCGCAAACAGTTCGGTATGCCTCTGGCGACGTTTCAGGCGCTGCAGCACCGCATGGTGGATATGCACCTGCATCTGGAACAGTCACGCTCCATGGCGATTCTGGCGGCCACCAGCCTTTCGCTGTCACCGCTGGATCGCGACGTCAAGATCGCCGCGGCCAAAGCGTATTGCGGCGAGTCAGCGCGCTTTATCGCCGAACAGGCCATTCAGCTTCACGGCGCGATGGGCATGACCGAAGAGTGCTATGTAGCCGCCTACGCCAGGCATCTGGTGATGTTCGATCATTATCTGGGGGATAGCGATCATCACCTTGAAATCGTTAGCGAGCACCTGAGCGCCGCTTGAGGAATCCTCTTTCATGACATCCCGCGACCACAGGGCTTCACACCCCCAGATGGCATCCCACACCACCATGGTCGTCATCGTCAGCGCCGTGAAAGCGGCGTTGTAGAGGCTGTCATCAATCAACCGAACGTACGCAACGCCTTGAGCGAGAAGACCGCCCTGCGCTCGACGATGCGCTGAGGAACGCTGCGGAGAACCCGCAGGTGCGCTGAGCTATACTGCACGGTGAAATTAGTGCCTGATCGAATGAACGCAATAAATGTAAAAGGCCCCTTTCGGGGCCTTTGAAAGCAAAGCCGTTTACAGCTTGCTCTCGAGCGCCGGCAGAAGCTCGAATAGATCTCCCACCAGCCCATAGTCCGCGACCTGGAAGATCGGCGCCTCGTCGTCCTTGTTGATCGCCACGATCACCTTCGAGTCCTTCATCCCCGCCAGGTGCTGAATGGCGCCGGAAATGCCCACCGCGATGTAGAGATCCGGGGCGACGATCTTGCCGGTCTGGCCCACCTGCATGTCGTTGGGCACGAACCCCGCGTCCACCGCGGCCCGTGAGGCGCCCACCGCTGCGCCCAGCTTGTCGGCAATGCCGTCGAGCAGTTTGAAGTTCTCGCCGTTGCCCATGCCGCGCCCGCCGGAGATCACCACCTTCGCGCCGCCAAGCTCCGGGCGGTCGGACTGCGCGAGCTCTTCCCCGACGAACTGCGACTGGGCGTTCTCGATCACGGTGTCCACCGCTTCGACCGCGGCGGCGTTGTCGCTGCCCACCGCATCAAACGCCGTGGTGCGCACAGTCATGACCTTCAGCGAATCGTCACTTTTGACCGTGGCGATGGCGTTGCCGGCGTAGATCGGGCGCTTGAAGGTCTCCGGGCCGTCGACCGCGACGATCTCGGAGAGCTGGCTGACGTCCTTGAGCGCAGCGACGCGCGGCAGCACGTTCTTGCCCGTGGTCGAGGCGCTGGTGAGGATATGGGTGTAGTCGTCGGCGAGCGCCACGAGCAGCGCCCCCAGCGGCTCGGCGAGCTGGTGGGCGTACACGGCGTTGTCTGCCAAGCGAACCCGGGTGACGCCGTCGAGCTTCGCGGCGTTGTCGGCGGCGGACTGCACGCCCTCGCCAGCCACCAGCACGTCGATGTCGCCGCCGATCGCGCGGGCAGCGGCCACCACGTGGGCGGTGGCGTCAAGCAGATGGCCGTCGTGGACGTCGGCCAGAACCAGAATACTCATAGGGAACTCCTTGTAAACGGGGAAGAGGCGGTTAAAGCACCCTGCTTTTAAAGAACCTTCGCTTCGTTTTTGAGCTTGTCGACCAGCTCATCCACCGAGGCCACTTTCACGCCGCCCTTGCGCTCAGCCGGGGTCTCGACCTTCACAAGGCTTACTTTTGAACCCACCTCGACGCCGTAATCCGCCGGGGTTTTCACATCGAGGGGTTTTTTCTTGGCCTTCATGATGTCCGGAAGCTTCGCGTAGCGCGGCTCGTTCAGGCGAAGGTCGGTGGTGACGATCGCCGGTAGCGACAGCGACAGGGTCTGAAGGCCGCCGTCGATCTCGCGGGTGACCGTGACCTGGTCGCCGTCGATGGCGACTTTCGAGGCGAAGGTTGCCTGAGGCAAGTTCGAAAGTGCGGCCAGCATTTGTCCGGTCTGGTTGTTGTCGGTGTCGATTGCCTGCTTGCCGAGAATGACGAGATTCGGCTTTTCTTCGTCGACCACTTTGGCCAGCAGCTTCGCGACCGCCAGCGACTCGACGCGCTCGTCGGTCTCGATCTGGATCGCGCGGTCGGCGCCAAGCGCAAGCGCAGTGCGCAGCTGCTCCTGGGCCGCCTTCGGGCCAATACTCACGGCGACCACCTCGGTGGCCACACCCTGCTCCTTCATGCGTACCGCTTCTTCCACGGCGATTTCGCAGAAAGGGTTCATGGCCATCTTGACGTTGGTCAGGTCCACATCCGAATGATCCGCCTTGACGCGGATCTTGACGTTGTAGTCGATGACGCGTTTTACCGCGACGAGAATTTTCATAGGGGCGCTCCTGCCTGGTTTATCGTTTTGCGGGTAAGCGGCGAAAGAATCGCCCGGCCGTAAATTCCGCAAGGCAAAATGTTATTTCAATTTATACAATAAACAGTAAAAAAACCCTGCGCAAAGGTCAAGCGCTTCACTGGGTAAACCCGCCCCGTGCAAGTTTCCATACAAGCGTTGTGCCCTAAAACGGGGACCAGCCAAACCAGAACGCGAGCAGCGGCACGGCCACCAGCATGAAACGTCCGTTCCACCGATACCCGATCTGCGTGGTGGAGACACCGGTAAAGCGCGACAGGGTCAGCATGGAGGCCGTCATCGGTGATGACATCAGCGACAACGCCCAACCCACCATCAGCGACGCGGCAATGAGAACGGGGGGCAGGCCGTCGATATTCAAGGTCGGCAATAGCCCCGCCAGCAAAGTCACCGTGACGATAGGATTCACCCCCACCTGAGCCAGCCCCAGCACCGTGAGCATGACCAACACGGTGTTCCAGGTGCCCAAGGGGTCGAGTACCGTTAAAAGCGGCGCCAGCGCTTGAGTGTCCACCAGACCGATACATAGATGCCCCAGGTACCCCGCCGACCCGAGCACCACGATCTCGTTGGCACTGGGCGACAGCAGCCAGGGAAGCTTACGATGCGCGGTTTCAAGGGCGGCGGGCAAACCCGCGTAGCCAAGACGGCGGCGCTGCCAGGCAAGCCATATCAACGCGCTGCCAGGTGCCCCCAGCAGTGCAGCGATGGGCAGACGTACCTCGAGCAGCCAGGCAATCGATACGACCAGCGCGACCACGGCCGTCAACAGCACGCTGAACCACACAAGCGGTTCAAGCGAGGGGGGCGCCAGCGCCTGGTTGGCCGGCGGATGGGGGCCGGTCAGATAATCCACCATCCAGCCGGCCAGAAAGGTCAGGCCCGCGGCGAAGAGAATATAGGGGGCGAGTTCCAGCCAGGTGATCTGAGGGATGCTCGACAGCACCACGGCGACCCCCATTCCCATGGGAGAAATCAGCGGCGCCAGCGCAAAGCCACGCAAAAGCGCCAGCATCATGCGGCGCTGGCGCGCCTGACGAACCCATACGCGGCCCTGCGCCGCTTCGAGGGTATTGCTCTTCTCGATCATGGCGGCGAACAGGTTCAACACCCCGATATTGAGGATGATGCCAAACAGCATCGAGCCAAACGAAAGGATCGGGTAGCGCCGGCCGGGCGGCTGTAACAGCATGGCCTGGCCGCAGCGTCGCACCAGAGGCGAGCGATAAGCGGGAAGACGCATCATGCCAAGCGCCACCACGAAAGTGGCGAAGAAAGCGAAACGCCCACCGGCCTCGAAGAGCAATTGACCCGGTGATGACGAGTACCCAAGCGCCATCACCGTCACCAGGCCCGCGACGATAAGGAGTCCCTTGGCCATACGGTTCAGCTGCCCGGCCAGGGTGGCGAGATAACCAATCAACGCCGCGATGGCGACTGCCTGGGCGCCGCTTGCCACCGCACCGTCGACCACCAGGTAAATCAGCGTCGGGGCAGTGACCAACAGCAGCAGTGACACCCGCAAGCGGGCAAGCGTCACTCGCGATGCTCTCTCAAGCGCTCTTTGAGCGTCTCGATGGGGACCCCCTCGGGAGATTCGCTGCCGCGAAGACGTTTGAACGACCCTTCACCCATAGCGATCAGATTGCCCCGTTCATCGACGACCTCGGCGCTGGCCATGTAGATCTTGCGCCCGCCGCCGCGCAGCACGCCGGTGGCGCGCAGCACTCCCTTCTTCGCCGGCCCCACGAAGGTGGTACTAAGCGAGAGCGTCACGGCGCGCCGAGCATTACCCGCCACGGGGCAGTAGAGCCCGGCCAGGCTCAAGGCGTTGTCCAGCAGCGAGGAGAGCACTCCGCCGTGGACGTTGCCGCTTCGATTGACATGCTTTTCCGCGAGGGTCAACTCGACCACGGCGCGCGCATCGCTCCACTCGGTGACACAAATCCCCAGCAGGTCGTTGAAGCCGCCGGGCTCATCCACCAGGGCTTGGGTCTGAGTATCGTCGGCTCGACGCATCAGCTGCCCTCCTGCTGTGCCATGTCGCGCAGGCGTCCTTTAAGAATCTTGCCGGTCGCGGTCGAAGGCAGCGCTTCCATCAACACGATTTGCGTGGGCCGTTTATAGGGCGCCAGACGCTGGGCGATAAACGCCTTGAGTTCGGCAAGGTCGGGTTCGACGCCTTGCTCGCACTGCACGAACGCCACCACCTCTTCATTACCCGCCACCTGACGCCCCACTACGGCGGAAAGCGTAATGGCCGGGTGCTCGTTGATGACCGCCTCGACGTCCGGCGGATAAATATTGAAGCCCGAACGAATGATGAGCTCCTTGCTGCGCCCAACGATATAAAGCTGGTCGTCGTGGTCGACTTTGGCGATATCACCGGTATTGAGCCAGCCATCCTCGGTCAGCGTCCGGCGCGTCGCCTCCGGCTGGCGGAAGTAGCCCTTCATGATATTGGGGCCCCGCACCCAAAGCTCCCCCACTTCCTCGCCGGGGTTGTCACCGGTCGTACTGCTGCCAAGAGGCTCGAGACGGTACTCGAGAAGCGGCAGCACCCGCCCCACCGTATTGTTGGTGTGACGATCGTCGATACGCGTCTGGCTGATGGTCGGGCTGGCTTCGGTCAAACCGTAGCCATTATGCAGCGTTAGGTCGAAGACCGACTCGACCCGGCTCTTGGTATCGCTGTCCAGGGGCGAGCCACCCGCCGAGATATAGATAAGCGCCGGCGCTTTCAGCTCGCACTGCTCACGCTTCAAGTACTCCAGCGCCCGGGCGTACATCGCGGGCACCCCCTGAAGCACGCTGATACGCTCTTCCTCGAGGGTTTTTATTAGATGCTCGGCGTCGAAGCGTGGCACCGTGTAAAGGCAGGCTCCGTTATATAGCGAGCCCATGCATACCGAGGAGAGGCCAAAGACGTGAGAAAGCGGAAGAACCCCGTAGACGCGTTGGCCTTCGCTCAAATGGCGCATTCCGCCGGAAATGGAGGCGATGTAGAGGATGCCGCGGTGAGTCAGCATCACGCCCTTGGGCACGCCCGTGGTGCCCGAGGTATAGATCATCGCGGCCACTTGATCGGCACCGCTTGCGCTCACCGGTTCCGGGTCGCTATCGAAAAGGGCCGAAATGGCCAACCCGCCAAGCCTGGGATGCTGATAGCGGTCGGCTCCGTGGCGCTCGGCGTGACGCGTCGCGTCAATCGAGGCTTCGCAGGTGTATATGACGCGCCGGGGCAGGCAGTTAGCCTGGATCAAATCGATTTCCTGGGCCGAAAGCCTGGAGTTGACGATCGCGACCCAGACATCCATTTCGCTGGCGGCCAGTAACAGCACCACCAGCGCCCGGCAGTTTTCGCTTACCGTCATCAGCCGGTCGCCAGGGCGCAGCCCCTGCTGCGCAAGCCATTCACAGGCCGCGCGTATTTCCTGGCCAAGTTCGGCGTAGCTCCAGCGCACGCTGCCATCGACAATGGCCGGATGGTCGGCGAGGCGCTCGGCGTTTTCCAGAACCCGGGTACTGAGGCGCTCGGGCAGCCGAGCTACCAAATCGCTTGCAAGCGAGCCGAAGATATCCTCATCCGGCGCCTGATAGGGAACCGATAGCGTCATCAGGAGGCCTCCCGCACCATGTTTCGGGCGATGACCAACTGCTGGATCTGCGTGGTACCTTCATAGATGCGAAATAGGCGCACGTCCCGGTAGAAGCGCTCGACGGGATACTCGGACATGTAGCCCGCACCGCCGTGAACCTGTACCGCGCGATCCGCGACCCGCCCTACCATTTCGGCACAGAAGAGCTTGCAGCAGGAAGCCTGGGTCGAGACGTTCTCGCCGTCATCCTTGCGCCGCGCGGCATCCATCACCATGGTCTTGCCGGCGTAGGCTTCGGTCTTGCTGTCGGCAAGCATCGCCTGCACCAGTTGGTGCTCGGCAAGTGCCGCGCCGAACTGCTTGCGCTCCATGGTGTAGTTGAGCGATTCCTCCACCAGCCGGTCAGCAACGCCCACGCAGACCGCCGAAATATGTAGCCTGCCACGGTCGAGCACCTTCATGGCCGTCTTGAAGCCTTGCCCCTCCTTGCCGCCGATGATGTTCTCGGCAGGCACCCGGCAGTTGTCCAAAATGATATCGCAGGTATGTGCGCCCTTCTGGCCCATCTTACTGTCCGACGGTCCGCGGTGAAGCCCCGGCGTATCGCCTTCGACGATGAACGCCGAGATACCACCGGCTCCCTTATTGCTCGGATCGGTTCGCGCCATCACGGTGAAAAGATCCGCCTCCGGGCCATTGGTGATATAGCGCTTGGTACCGTTGAGAATGTAATGGTCGCCGTCGCGCACCGCGGTGGTACGCAGGCTCGCAGCGTCGGAGCCGGAATCGGGCTCGGTCAGGCAAAAGGAGCTCAGGATCTCGCCGGTGGCCAAGCGCGGCACGTAACGGGCTTTCTGCTCTTCGGTGCCGTCGATCAGAATGCCTTGGGCGCCAATTCCGTTATTGGTTCCGAAAACCGAGCGAAAAGCCGGCGATGTCTTGCCGATTTCCATGGCGACCAGCGCCTCTTCCTCCATGGTTAGCCCCAGGCCACCGTACTCTTCGGGAATGGAAAGGCCGAAAAGCCCCATTTCCTTCATTTCCGCCAGCAGCTCGGCAGGAACCGCATCGTCCTCGGCCAAGCGTGCTTCGTTGGGTATCAAGCGCTCACGGACAAAACGGGAGATGGTATCGACAAGCTGGTTGATCAATTCGGGATCGCGAATCATGACGGCTCCTGGGATATAGAGAGTGGCGTTTTGTGATCGTCGAAAACACAGGGGTATTGTTATTGATGCGCGTTTCGAACACGCCTTGGCCGCGAAGAGTGGCTGTCGCGACCACTATTTTGCATAGCGAAATTAAAGTCCGCACTTCTTGTCAAGCACTTTTGCATAGCCTAGGATGGCAGTCAATAATTGAAACATGGTTTTGCAATGCAAAATTGCACACTGTTTTACCATTGATTGGCATAGAGGATTTGGCGAATGGCGACGACAACGACACCCCAACCCTTCACCACACTGGGAATCGTCGGAACCGGGGCCATGGGCCGCGGGATCGCTCAGCTGGCGGCTCAGGCAGGCCTGGACGTCAAGCTATTTGACCTTAAAGAGGACGCCGTACAACAAGCCAGGACGTTCATCGAAGAGGTATGGCAGCGCAGCGTAGAGAAGCAGCGCATCACCGCCGAGCAGGCCAAGCAATACGGCGAACGGCTACTCGAAGCCAAGGACCTGCAGGCACTGGGCCCTTGCGATATCGTCATCGAAGCGATCGTCGAAAAACTCGAAGCCAAACAGTCACTGTTCAGTGAACTCGAAGACATCGTCGACGCCCAGGCCGTACTGGCCACCAATACCTCCTCGCTTTCGGTCACCGCCATTGCCGCCGGCTGCAAGAGGCCTGAAAGGGTCATCGGGTTTCACTTCTTCAACCCCGTTCCCTTGATGAAAATCGTCGAGGTCATCCCGGGCTTACGTACCGCCGATGAAACCACGCAGCGCGTGAGCGCCCTGGGCAAGGCCATGGGCCACTTTACCGCTCACGCGACGGATACACCGGGGTTTCTGGTCAATCACGCCGGGCGCGCCTTCGGCACCGAAGCGCTGCGTATCCTCAACGAAAGCGTGACGGATCCGGCGACCATCGACCGCATCATGGTCGACCAGGGGGGCTTTCGCATGGGGCCATTCACCCTTTTGGATCTCACCGGTCTTGACGTCTCCCACGCGGTCATGGAATCCATCTACCATCAGTTCTACGAAGAGCCGCGCTTTCGCCCTTCTCCGCTGACACGTCAGCGCCTCGATGCGGGCCTTTTGGGCCGCAAGACCGGCGAAGGCTTCTACCGCTATGTAGAGGGGCAGCAGCAAATACACGTAGAGCCCGAGATCCCGGCGGCTCAGCCGCGCCCGGTATGGGTCAGCCAGGACGATCAGCAAAGCGCTGCGCTGCTCGAGAAGCTAGTACAAGAGGCCGGCTGGACGCTGGAGAGCACCGAGTCGCCTTCACCACAAGCCCTGTGCCTGCTCACGCCGCTTGGTGAAGATGCCACCACCTGTGCGTTGCGCCAGGGGCTCGATGCCCGGCGCTGCGTGGCCGTGGATATGCTGGCGGGGCTCGAGAAGCGTCGCACCCTGATGACCACGCCCGTCACCCACGCTGACTATGTCGAGGCGGCCAGCACTCTTCTACATCATGACGGTACGCCGGTCAGCAGCTTGGCGGACAGCAATGGCTTCGTTCTTCAGCGCATCACTGCCTGCATCGTCAACGTGGGGACCGAGATCGCCCAGCAAAGAGTGGCGGACCCGGCCACCATCGACCGCGCGGTGGAGCTTGGTCTGGGTTACCCCCTCGGGCCGCTGAAGATGGGCGATCATTACGGTGCGCGGCGAATTCTGCTAATTCTCGATCGCCTGCTCGCAGCTACCGGCGACCCCCGCTATCGCCCTAGCCCTTGGCTGCGTCGCCGCGCCGAACTCGACATACCCCTGACTCAGGTCTGATGACAACGATTCTTTCATGACGGGCTTTTGATAACGCGCTTTTCAACCACAAGGAGAACACCATGCAAGACGCTTATATCTACGACGGCATTCGCTCCCCTTTCGGCCGACATGGCGGCAGTCTTGCGGCCATTCGCCCGGATGATCTGCTGGGTCTGACGCTCAAGACGCTCGTCGAGCGCAACCCCTTCAAGCCGGAAAGCTACGAGGACGTGCTGGCGGGCTGCACGAACCAGGCCGGTGAAGACTCGCGCAACGTCGCGCGCCACGCGGCGCTTTATGCGGGCCTGCCGATCGAGGTGGCGGGACAGACCGTCAACCGCCTCTGCGGCAGCGGCCTGGCGGCGATGATGGATGCTGCTCGCGCCGCTCGACTGGGCGAAGGCGAGCTGTTTCTAGCCGGCGGTGTGGAGTCGATGTCGCGCGCGCCCTACGTGCTGGGCAAGGCGGAATCCCCGTACGCGCGCAACCAGCCGATGTTTGATACGGTCATCGGTTCGCGCTTCCCCAACCCGTGGATCGGCCAGGAGTACGGCCATCACAGCATGCCCGAGACCGCCGATAACGTTGCGCACGACCTGAATATCAGCCGCGAGCAGGGTGATGCCTTCGCCGCGCGCTCTCAGGCTCGTTACGCCCAGGCCCTGGCCAACGGCTTCTATGATGATGAAATCGTGGGTATCGAGGTCCCCCAGGGGCGTAAACAGCCGCCCCTGCTGGTGGACAAGGACGAACATCCGCGCCCGCAAAGCACCGAAGACAAGCTTGCCAAACTGGGCAGCCTTTTCGAAGGCGGCGTGGTCACCGCCGGCAACGCCTCGGGCCTCAATGATGGCGCCGCAGCGCTGATCGTCGGCTCGAGATCGGCCGGTGAAAAGGCAGGCATTGCCCCGCGCGCGCGTATCGTCGCCAATGCGGTGGCCGGTGTGCCTCCCCGCGTGATGGGTTTGGGGCCGGTGCCGGCGTCGAAAAAGGCGCTGGAGCGCGCAGGGCTGACTTTAGATCAGATGGATGTCATCGAGATCAACGAAGCCTTTGCCGTACAGGTACTGGGTTGCGTGCAACAGCTCGGGCTTTCAAGTAATGATTCACGCCTGAACATGAACGGTGGTGCCATCGCTATCGGTCACCCGCTCGGCGCCTCCGGTGCGCGGCTGGCACTCACCGCGCTACGTCAGCTCGAAGCTATAAAAGGCCGGTATGCGCTGGTCACCATGTGTATCGGCGTGGGTCAAGGCATTGCAACGATCATCGAGCGGCTGGAGCACTGATACCTGTTCGTTGAAGAGGGGCAACGCCGGGCCTTTATAGATATGTGATAATGGCTCTTTTGCCATCTAACTGGAAGATTGAATGCACCCCACCGAGACTGACGCCTCGACGGCATCCGACAAGGATCGAAACTTCGTGACCGCCTTGGCCCGCGGTTTGGAGCTACTTCGCGCTTTTGGAAACGGTGAAGAATATCTAGGCAATGCCGAACTCTCGAGTCGGACGAGCATTCCTCGGCCGACGGTCTCAAGGCTCACCTACACATTGACTCAGTTGGGCTATCTGCAGCACAACACTCACCTGGAAAAGTATCGGCTTGGGCCGGGGGTGCTGGCGCTCGGCTACCGCTTTCTAGCCAATATGGGTATCCGTGAGATCGCCAGGCCCCACTTACAGCAGTTCGCCGATGCAACCGACTGCAACGTAAGCCTGGGGGTCGCCGACCGTCAAGACATGGTGTATCTGGAAACCTGCCACGGTAGCGGTCCCTTGATCATTCGTTTAGATACGGGCTCACGTCTGCCCATAGCAACCTCGGCTATTGGCCGAGCCTGGATATGCGGTCTAACCCAGGCCAAACGAGAGCAGGTGTTTCTAGAACTCGCCGAACACCATGCAGACGATTGGCCCGCCCTAAAAGCCGGCATTCAGCAAAGCATGGAAGACCATGCCAAGCATGGGTTCTGCTTTTCCGAGCAAGATTGGCAACGCGACATCAGCGCGGTGGCTATGCCCTTGATTTTGGAAGAAGGTGCAGAAGTCATGGCCATCAACTGTGGCGGTGCCAGCGTGCGCCTGGACCATGACCGCTTGATTAATAATCTTGGCCCCCGGCTAAAGGAAGTGGCCGCTCATATTAAACAGGAGCTTGCCCCCAAACCTCGCATAATACGCTAGGCTAACTCTCTTATTGGTCTTTCACTAACGCCCGTTTGAATGCATCATTAACGGCTGGATATCGAAGGCGTACGGGAGCAGGAATGCCAACGGAGTGGATTACCCGCGAGGGAGGGACGCTGACGCTGCAGGGTGAATGGACCCTCGAGCACTATAGCGCGCTTAAAGCGCGTCTTGCCTCTTACTCGGTCGAAAGTGGGACCGAGGTAACGCTTGGTGGTTTCGAGCGTCTGGACACCGCCGGTGCGGCGCTTTTGATCAACCTGGTGGGGCTCGAACGCGCCCAATCCATCGATGAGTGGGCAAGCGGGCTTCCCGCCTCGCAGCAGGCACTCATCCAGCGTATCGCCGAGGCGATGGACGTATCGCTCGACCCGGATATCGATCCCCCCAACCGCTTCACTCGCGCGCTTGAAAGCATTGGCGAGCAGGTCGAGGGCCTTTGGCAGCAGCAGCGCGCCCTGCTCGGGTTTGTCGGTCTGGTGCTGGCGACACTCCTTCCCGTGCTCATCAACCCCAAACGCTGGCGGGTGACCGCCACCGTGGCCCATATTCAACAAAGCGGCCTGAACGCCGTGCCCATCGTGATTCTGCTGACCTTCATGGTCGGCGCGGTGGTGGCTTTTTTGGGGGCGACGGTGCTGCAGGATTTTGGGGCCACCGTTTATACCATCGACCTGGTCGCCTTCTCCTTTCTACGCGAGTTTGGCGTATTGCTGGCCGCCATTTTGCTGGCCGGACGAACCGCGAGCGCCTTTACCGCCCAACTGGGGGCGATGAAGTCCAACGAGGAGATCGACGCGCTCAAGGCGCTGGGCCTCGATCCTATCGAGCTTTTGGTGCTGCCACGGGTCATGGCGATGCTGGTCAGCATGCCGATTCTGGCGTTTATCGGCATGCTCAGCGGTTTGCTGGGCGGGGCAATGGTCGCCACTCTGTCGCTGGATATACCGCTTTCGCAGTTTCTGACGACCTTGCAAAAGGATGTCTCGGTCAACCACTTCCTGGTGGGGCTTGCCAAGGCGCCGGTGTTCGCCTTCGTGATTGCGGTGATTGGCTGCCTGGAGGGTTTCAAGGTGGCCGGTAGCGCGCAGTCCGTGGGCGCGCATACGACCTCGAGCGTGGTGCAGTCGATCTTCATGGTGATTCTGATCGACGCCCTGGCGGCGCTCTTTTTCATGGAGATGGGCTGGTGAGCCAGTACGATCGAGCCGAAAACACCGACGAGCCCGTCATCAATGTACGCGGGCTGGTGAACCGCTTTGGCGAGCACGCCGTCCATGAGGATCTCGACCTGACCCTGAAAAAAGGCGAAATTCTGGGTGTGGTCGGCGGATCGGGCACCGGTAAATCGGTGCTGCTACGCAGCATCGTGGGTCTCAAGCGCCCGGACGAAGGCACCATCGAAGTGCTGGGTACCGATCTGGACACGCTCAGCAGCGCCGAGCGCAGCCAGGTCGAGCGCCGCTTCGGCGTACTGTTTCAACAAGGGGCGCTGTTTAGCTCACTCAACCTGCAGGAGAATATCGCCCTGCCGCTGATCGAGCACGTCGGGCTTGCCCGGGAAGACGCCGAGTACCTGGCGCGCATCAAGCTCTCGCTGGTGGGCCTTTCGCCGGAGGCGGCGCTGCAGTCGCCGGAATCGCTTTCCGGCGGCATGATCAAACGCGCCGCCCTGGCCCGGGCGCTGGCGATGGACCCGGACATTCTGTTTCTGGACGAGCCCACCGCCGGCCTGGACCCTATCGGCGCCGCCGCCTTCGATCAGTTGATCGTGACCCTTCGCGACGCGCTCGGCTTTAGCGTCTTTCTCGTCACCCACGACCTGGACACGCTCTACGCCGCTTGCGACCGGGTCGCGGTGCTGTCGCAAAAACGCGTGCTGGTGGCAGACACCCTGGAAAACGTCGCCAAAACCGACGACGACTGGGTGCAGGAGTACTTCAACGGCCCTCGCGGCCGCGCCGCCGCCGCTTCATTGGATCAAGAGTAACGCTCATGGAAACCCGCGCGCATCACGTTCTAATCGGTCTTTTTACGCTGCTTACCGGGGCCGGGGCGCTCATTTTCGCGCTTTGGATGAGCCAGTTGGCTGGCGAGCAGGATTATCGCCCCTATCGCATTTTGTTCGAGCGCAGCGTCAGCGGCCTGTCGGTAGGCAGTGTCGTGCAGTACAACGGCATCGAAGTGGGCGATGTCACGGAGCTCTCGCTTGACCCGACCGACCCGCGCCAGGTGATTGCCGACATTCGCGTGTATGAAGATACGCCGGTAAAAACCGACACCAGGGCCAAACTTTCCTTTGCCAGCATTACCGGCAGCATGTCGGTTCAGCTGCACGGCGGCGGCCCCGATAGCCCGCGCCTCGAGGCCGAATCCGACAACGCCGCCCCGTTCATCCAGGCCGACCCTTCGCCCATCGCCACGCTCATGGAAGAAGGTGAAGAGATGATCGACAACGTCAACGCGATTCTCGAGAACGTGAACCGGTTGTTCAACGACGATAACCGCGAACAGGCGGGCAACATTTTGACCGATATTGCCGAAATCACTCAAATGATCGCCTCCCAACGCGAGGCGCTGGACGAGAATATGGCGCTGTTCGGCGATGCGACGCGCCAGGCAACGGCCACGCTCGAGAACATCGAAGTGCTCAGCCAGGAAACCACCCAGCTTGTACGCCAGGATGGCCAGCGCGTCTTCAACAGAGCAGCCAGCGCAAGCGACGATGTCGCTCGGGCCGCCCAGCGCATCGAACAATTGGTCGACGATAACGCCGCGGCACTCGAAAGCACGCTGCGCAGCACTCAGGACGTTGCCCCGGCGCTATCGGCGCTTCGCTCCACGCTCACCACGCTCGACCGTATCACCCGCGACCTGGAAGAGAACCCCACCGACTTCATTCTAGGCCGCGACCGCGTAGAGGAGTTTCGCCCATGAAGGCCCCGATTACCGCTTTGCTGACGTTTGCCCTGTTGACCGGCTGTTCAGTGCTGCCCGATGCCGACCCGGCCACGCTCTACCGCCTGCCCACCCCGGCAAGCCAGGCCCCGGCGAGCAACCCCACGCTTGCAAGCCTGCGCCTCGGCGTCGCCTCGCCGGAAGCCAATCATCTGTTTAGCAGCAACCGCATCGTGGTTTATCCGGACCATAATATCGTCAATGTTTACGAAGGCGCGCGCTGGCACGAAAACGCTCCGGAGCTCGTTCAGACCCGCCTGATCGGCGCGCTACAGCAGAGCACGCTCTTCGAAAGCGTCGGTGTCGACCGGCTGCCTTCGGATCTGCTGCTGCTAAGCGAGATTCGCCACTTTCAAAGCGAATACGATCAGACCCCGCCGACGGCGCGCATTCAGCTCGATGTGCAGCTCGCCGATCGCCAGCGCCGCCCGCTCGCCAATCAAAGTTTTACCGCCCAAGCGCGGGCGGCAAGCGTCGACATTCCCGACGTCGTGGACGCCTTCGGGTCGGCAAGCGATACGCTCACCGCCGAGCTCGTCGAGTGGCTGGGCGGGCTTTCCGCCCGCACCCTGAACGCTGACGAGGGCAGTTGATAACAAGCGGCGAAGCGCTCGGCGGGCTCTAAAGCGCCCGGGGGTTTTTGGGGTAGAAGCGCTCGGGCTGGCGCTCGAGGTGGGAGAAAAACCGCGTATCCTTATAGGGCATCTTCATGAAACCCGAGACCCCCAGCCCCTCGATCAGGTCGACCGCGTCGAGAATGCGATCGAGTAGCGCACCAAAGGCGCGCTCCTGACTCGGGTCCAGCAGCCGGTAGTAGCTGTGAATCTTGAGATGATGCGGGTGGGCTTCGAAGATGATCATCCCGGTGTGGTGGATTTCGTTGAGCCTTTTGAGTAGCGCCATGATGGTCGCGGGCAGGCTCAAAAGCTCTTCCGGGTCCGGGCCATCCTCGAAGTAGCTGTGCTGGCGGGTGCGGGCCTCCTCCGGCATGGCACTTAGCTCGAACCGGATGCGGGTATCGGGCTGGCGCACGAACGCATCGCTTTCCCGGGCGCGTTCCAGGTGCAGCGTTTGGCGAGCATTGAACAGGCAGCTTTTGAAGACCCCTTGGCGGTGAATGGCGCGGGCCAGGTGCACCATGTTGTTGACTGCCTGGGTGAAGGCAGGTTTTTGCGCCGGGTCGTGTAAATTGAGCGAAGAGTCGATGTAGATGCCCTGGGCTTCCCAGCGAATTGCCAAGCCCCCGACCACCGGGTACTTGCCCAACCGGCTGACCGAGGCCAGAAACGCCTTTTCCGTTTCCCCCATCCCCTGCATGAACTGCTTATAGTAGCGGTCGAGCTGCACGTCGTTGACATCATTGAGCGTTTCTTCGGCGTTCACTTCGCGCAAAAACGCCTTGCGCGAGCTGTACACCACGGTATCGATCTCGGCGTTGGCCGGGCGCACCCAAATCGGCACCAGCGGCGCCGCGACGTCCTCGGGCAAATCGACCATCACCGCCCGGGCCATGGTGGGCATCGCCTTGAGAAAGTAATCCCCGGCCTGGCGTCGTGTTACCGGGTCCGGGTCCAGCATGGCGTCCAGGGTGCGGGCGAATTCCACGGGAAGCCCGAGCGAGCTTGCCGGAATGGCGCGGTGACCAAAGCGACACGACTGCGCCGAGGCGAGCGCGTAGAGCGTGCCCGCCACGCCCTGCTCGTCGAAGCGCGGCGACGAAAGCGCCCCATTTAGCTGCTCCTCGCCGATGAAGTAGACATCGCCCAGTCTTGCGTTGGTATGCTGCAGATGATTGGACATCAGCTCCATGACGTTGCTGCCCACCGGCTGAAGGTCGGCGCCGAGCTGGGCGAACACCGATGAGCCCCAGTCGATCAGCGCCACGGTTTCACTGTCGCGATCGAACACCAGATTCGACGGCTTGATATCGCCGTGCACCAGCGGACGGCCGTGAGGGCCGGTTTCCTTGTGTAGCGCGAGCAGTATATCGGCAAGCTGCGCGGCGAGTCGTACGATCAGCCGCGGCGAAAGACGCCCCTGGCCAAGCGATACCGCTTCGAGATTCAGCCCCGGCGCGCGCTCCATCACCAGAATCGACTGGCCGCGAATACGCTGGTAGGAGATCAGCCGAGGAATGCGCGGATGGGTGATCTGGTCGAGCATGAACGCCTCCTCCTCAAGGCGCTCCTGCAGGTGGGCGGGCAGCGTAATACGCGAGAACTTGAATACGTAGTGGGCCGGGCCATCAGGGGTGTCGGTGCGCCCGGCGAAAACGAAACCGTAGGCGCCCTTGCCGATCAGCTCGATGGTCTCGAATCCCAGTTGGCCTAGCTGCGCCTGGCATAGCGCTACCCAATCCTTGAGCTTGCGCGCATCCTGATGGTTGAGCAGATAAACCGACTGCTCCTCAGGAATATAGAACTGCTGTAGCGCCTGGGGCATCGCGTTATCCGTATAACGACACGTTCAAGGGTTAGCGCAGGTGCAAGAGCATCGTCTCCGGCGCCTCGAGAAAGCCCTTCCAGGCGTTGCAAAACCGCGCAATGGTGCCGCCGTCGATAAAGCGATGATCGCCGGCCCAAGTCACCGTCATGAGCGCCCGACGCTCAAGCTCCCCCTGAGCGTCGAAGCGCGGCAGCCACTGGGTCCTGCCGATGGCCACGATCGCCGCTTCCGGGGCGTTGATGATCGGCGCGGCGTAGGTGCCGCCCAGCGCGCCTATATTCGAGATCGTGATGGTGCCACCCTTTAAATCGGCCTGGTCGACGCGCCCCTCCCGGGCCGCTTCGGTCAACCGGGCAACCTCCTCGGCAAGCGCTACGAGCGTCAAGCCTTCGACCCCCTTGACGTTGGGCACCATCAGCCCCGCCTTGCCGTCTACCGCCATACCGATGTTGCACGCATCGAAATAGTGAAGCGTGTCGCCGGCCTCGTTCAACTGGGCGTTGACGATCGGCGTCTGCGCCAGGGCCAGGGCCATCGCTTTCATGAAAAACGGCATCAACGTCAGACGCCCGCCGCTCGCTTCTACCACGGGCTTCAAACGCTCGCGCAGCGCCAGCAGCGCGGTGACATCGATCTCCTCGCCGTAGTGAAAGTGCGGAATCGTACTGGCCGCGTGCACCATGCGTTTGGCCATCGCCGCGCGCATACCGCGAAGCGGTTCGGTTCGGCTGGCGCCGGGCGTAGCAGGTGGGCTTGCCGGAGCCTCTGCGCTCCCCCCTTCAAGATGCGCCAGCACGTCCTCTTTCAACACCCGCCCCGCCTTGCCGCTACCCGTGATCGCCGAAAGCTCCAGATCGTGCTCGCGCACCAGCCGGCGCACGGCGGGGCTTGCCGGCGTTTTTGCCTGAGCGCTCGAGGCGTTGCCCGCCTGGGCAGCCGAGCGCGGAAGCGGCGCCTCGGTGCTGGGTTTAATTTCGGTTTCGCCCTCGGGCGCTTTGTCTTCCCGCACCGGCGTTTCGGGCTCATCCTCGGCGGGTTGGGAAGCCGTCTCGTCGTCGGCCTGGTAGGCGTAAAGCGGCGCGTGAACCCGGGCGATTTCGCCTTTTTTTACATAAAGCCTGGTGACTATCCCCGCTTCCGCCGCGGTGATTTCGACCAGCGCCTTGTCGGTCATCACCTCGACGATCGGTTGGTCTTCCTCGATACGCTCGCCCTCTTCGACGCGCCACTCGACCACTTCGCACTCAACGATACCTTCGCCGATATCCGGCAGTACAAAATCGCTCATTGTTATTCCCCCGGCGCTAGAAGTTGACGCTTTCGCGAATCGCTTCAAAAATTTTCAAATGATCCGGCAGGTACTCTTTTTCGAGCACCAGGGGGAACGGTGTATCAAGCCCGGTCACCCGACGGATCGGCGATTCGAGGTACAAAAAGCAGCGCTCGGCGATGGTGGCGGCAATCTCGCCGGCAAAGCCACCGGTCAGCGGCGCCTCATGGCTAACCACCAGCCGGCCGGTCTTGAGCACCGACTCCACCACGGTGTCGATGTCCCAGGGGGAGAGCGTGCGCAGGTCGATGACTTCGCAAGCAATGCCTTGTTCTTCGGCAAGCTCGGCGGCCTTGCTGATCACTTCCATTTGCGCGCCCCAGCCCACCAGGGTGATATCGTTGCCCTCGCGGATGACCTCGGCCTCGCCAATGGGAAGCTGGTAATCCTCCTCGGGCACCTCGCCGGTCGAGGCGCGGTAAAGGCGCTTGGGTTCCAAAAACAGCACCGGGTCCGGGTCGCGAATCGCGGCGAGCAAAAGCCCTTTGGCCTGGTAGGGATTACGCGGCACCACCACCTTGAGGCCTGGCGTGTGGGTGAAGTAGGCTTCCGGCGACTGCGAGTGGTAGAGCCCGCCGTTGATGCCGCCGCCGTAGGGGGTGCGAATGGTCAGCCCGCCCACGTTGAAAAGATCGCCAGAGCGGTAGCGAAACTTGGCGGTTTCGTTGACGATTTGATCAAACGCCGGAAAGATGTAGTCGGCGAATTGGATCTCGGCCACCGGCACCGAGCCCTGCGCGGCCAGACCGTTGGCGAAACCGATGATGCCTTGTTCGACCAGCGGCGTATTGAAGCAGCGCGCCTTGCCGTACTTCTCTTGAAGATGGCTGGTGGCACGGAATACGCCACCAAAAACGCCGACGTCCTCGCCAAAGCAGAGAACCTTGTCATCCTCGGCCATGGCGGTATCGAGGGCGTTATTGATCGCCTGTAGCAGGTTCATTTTAGCCATGTTATTGCTCCTGCTCTTGAGCATCCGCCGAGGGCTCGATTTCCAGATCCAGCGATTTGGCGCCCCTGGGGTAGGCCTCGGGGTAGCGGCGAATGTGGCGCTTGAGCTCGTCGAGCTGGCGTTGAAGCTCTGGGGTGACATCGGCGTAGACATCGGTAATCAGCGAATCGAGCGGCTGAGAGCCGCGCTTTTCGGCGCGTTTCATGGTCTCCAGAACCTCGCGGCGCAGACGCTCTTCTTCACGGGACTGCTCCTCGTCGCTCCACCACTGGTTTTGAATCAACCACTTTTTAAGCCGCAGTACCGGGTCCTTGAGCCGCCAAGTCTCCTCCTCGTCTTTACCGCGATAACCCGACGGGTCGTCCGAGGAGGAGTGCGCCGCCAGGCGATAGGACATGGCCTCGATCAGTACCGGCTTGTTCTGCTCCACCGCAATACAGCGCGCCTGACGGGTGGCCTCGAAAACGGCCAGCGCGTCGTTGCCATCGACCCGAATGACGTGCATGCGATAGCCCATCGCCCGAGGCGCGATGCCGTCGGCGGCGAACTGCTCGACTGCCGGGGTAGAAATCGCGTAGCCGTTGTTACGACAAAAAAAGATGACCGGCACCTGATGCACCGAGGCCATGTTGAGCGCGGCGTGAAAGTCCCCTTCCGAAGCCGCGCCTTCGCCGAAAAATGTCAGCGTACAAAGGCCCTCACCGGCGAGCTTTTGGCCGTAGGCGTAGCCCGTGGCCTGGGGAATTTGGGTCGCAAGCGGCGAGGAAATCGTCATGTAATGAAGCTTGCGCGAGCCGTAGTGCACCGGCATCTGGCGGCCCTTGCCGTAATCCAGCTCGTTGCCAAAAAGCTGGTTCATGAACTCGTCGATGGTGAAGCCGCGATACAAAAGCGCGCCCTGTTCGCGGTACTGCGCCATGATCATGTCGGTATCATCCAGCGCCGCGGTGGCGCCGACGATAGCGGCCTCCTCGCCGGTACTCTGCATGTAAAAGCTTAGCCGCCCCTGACGCTGGGCGGCCATCATTCGCTCGTCCAGAAGCCTTGTGCCCAGCATGGCTTTATATAAGCGCCTGGCGTGCTCGCGGCCGAGCGCCGGAGCGCTCGCGCCCGGGTAGAGCTCGCCTTCCGGGCTTAGCAGGCTAAAGGTCGGAATGGAAAATTCGTCGCCGGTCATGAAGGTCGGCTGATGATCAAAGCGTGTCATGATTATTGTCCTTATTGACCCCTTTTGAGGGTAGTGTTGTCGGTACCGGACGTTTCTGCCAGTGGATTTATCTGGCAGCGCTCGACGCAACACAAGGACAGTAACTCAGCAAAGCGACTTTAGGGATACAACTTAAGGCGGGGGTCCGGCGCCCTGGCAGACGCCGAGTCAAAGCAGGCGCCTTAGCGTGGCAAGCGACGGCTCAGCGTCTGTTGGAAAAGATCGAAAAGGCTATCGACGGTCAGCGCCAGCAGCGCAATCAAAAGCGCGCCCTGCAGCACGTAGGCCATATTGTTATTGACGATACCGGAGATGATCGGGTCGCCCAGGTTGCTCGCGCCCACCG
The DNA here is from genome assembly GCF_970647075.1 of Vreelandella mediterranea. NCBI lineage: Bacteria > Pseudomonadati > Pseudomonadota > Gammaproteobacteria > Oceanospirillales > Halomonadaceae > Vreelandella > Vreelandella mediterranea. The sequence continues at coordinate 1,934,018 of NZ_OZ310198.1, forward strand.
TGGCGCCCAGCGCCGCCGTGGCGATATTGATGGTGATGGAGGTGCGCACGCCGGCCAAAATCACCGGAGCGGCCAACGGCAGCTCCACGCGCCAAAGGATCTGGCGCGGCGTCATGCCCATGGCGTACGCCGCCTCTTTGGTGTTGGCATCGACGCTTTGGAGTCCTGCCAGGGTATTGCGCACAATCGGCAGCAGCCCGTAAAGCATCAGCGCGACGATGATCGCCGGTGTGCCAAAGCCCAGTACCGGTACGGCAAGCGCGAGCACAGCGACCGGCGGAAAGGTCTGGCCCAGGGAAGCCAGCTGCCCGGCCAGGGGAAGAAAATCGCGCCCGCGCGCACGGGTCACGCCGATACCGGCGAGAATACCGATGCACACGGTCACCACGCCCGCTACGCCGACCACCAACAGATGGCGACCGAGCAGATCCACGAAGCTCGCCCGCGAGTAGATCACCTGACGGGCGCCGGGCTCGACCCAACGGAAAAGAGCCTCGAAATAGGCCATGCCAAACACGCCAAGCGCGAGCAGCAGTGCCCAGCCTAGCGGGATAAGCCAGCGTTTCGACAACGCCAAGCGATGAGCGGCAGACGCGGCGCTATTGACCTGCACGGTAGCCTCCCCCGTCGGCGCGGGCCTCTTTGATCAACCGGCGCAGCGAGAGTTCGCCGATGGGCATGTCATTTGCGTCCACCACGGTGAGCCGGTCACTGTGATCGCGCAGCATCATCGAAAGGCCCTGGCGCAGCGTAAAGTCCGCCGGAATGCGCGAGTGGGCAGGAATCGATGAGCCCAGCGAGGCCATGTGATCCCGTACCCGACTCAAAGCCGCCTGCTTGAGCCCTCGCTCGATGCCGCCTAAAAGTGACTCCACGAACGGGTCATTGGGGTGTTGTAAAAGCGCCAGCGGGCTCCCCTGCTGCACGATATGGCCGTCGCGCATGACCACCAGGTGGTCGGCGAGCTTGAGCGCTTCGTCCATGTCGTGGGTGACGAACACGACGGTCTTGTGCAGTTTGGCTTGAAGTCTTGCCAGCTCGTCCTGGAGCTTTTCCCGAGTGAGTGGATCCAGCGCCCCGAAGGGCTCGTCCATCAGCAAAATATCCGGGTCGGCGGCAAGCGCCCGGGCAACGCCCACCCGCTGTGCCTGCCCGCCGGAGAGCTGATGGGGGTATTTGTCCGCGAACTCGTCCATGGGCAGGCTAAAAGTGCCCATCAACTCCTCGACCCGAGCGCTCACCTGGTCCGCCGGCCACTTGAGCAGCCGCGGCACCAGGCCGATATTGCGGGCCACGCTCCAGTGGGGAAAAAGCCCGGTGCTTTGAATCACATAGCCAATGCGCCGCCTCAGCTTGACCGCATCGAAGCTTTCGACGCCCTGGCCGTCCAGCAGAATCTCGCCGTCGCTGTGGGGGATCAATCGGTTGATCATACGAAGGGTGGTCGATTTACCGCACCCGGAGGTGCCCACCAGCGCACACAATTTGCCCGTGGGAATGCTCAAGGAGATAGCGTCGACCGCGGTCGTATCGCCAAAGCGCTTGGAGACGTTTTTAAGCTCGATCATGGCTGTCCTCCGTGACGGGTTATGTCGGCGAGCGCGCCAAGCCCGGCGTCGGCGATCAATGCCATGACGACGATCGGCAGCGCCCCAAGCAGAACCATATCCATGGCCGCCTGCCCCAGGCCCTGAAAGATAAACGTACCAAGCCCCCCGGCGCCGATCAGCGCGGCCACCGCCGTTAGCCCCACCGCCTGCACAGTAGTGATGCGTACACCTTCCAGCAGCACCGGCAGCGCCAGCGGAAAGCGCACCTGCCAAAACCGCTGGCTCGAGCGCATACCCATGGCCGTAGCGGCCTCAAGAGTATCCGGGCGCACCGCGCCCAGGGCGATGTAGGTGTTGCGCACGATCGGCAGCAGGCTATAGGCGATCAGCGCGATCAGCGCCGGCGTGTTGCCAATCCCGCTCACCCCGAGGTTGCCCAAAAAGGCCACATTGGCTCCCAGCCAGGCAAGCGGGGCCAGCAGCAGACCAAAAAGCGCCAGACTCGGCACGGTTTGAAAAAAATTGAGTAGCGCGAAGCCGACTTTCTGCGCCCGGGCGAAGCGGCGCATCAATAGCGCAAGCGCCAGCCCCAGCACGATACTCACGCCGACCGCGCTTGCCACCAGCACGACATGCTGAGTGAGTGCACTGAAAAACGCCCCCTGGCGCGAGCGAAACTCCTGCACCAGGGCAAGCTCGCCAAGCCAATACCGCGCGCAGAGCCACCAGACCACCGCCACGCCCACCAGCAGCGCGGTGGTGGCAAGGCGCTTGATACCCAGGCGCAGACGAAGCTCCACCAGGCAGAGCAACAAGACGAACAGAAGCGTCCAGTACGCCGCACCGATCCCCAAGCGAGCCTGGGGGAGGTCCGGGTCGATCAGAAAATGGCCCGCGACCATCAAACCGAAGGGCAGCAGCAACAGCATCAAAATGACCAGCAGCAACATCGCCTGATAATTGACGCGGTTAGGCTTGAGCGCCAGAGCTCCCAGCGCTACCAGCAGCAGGGTAATGAGTACTGCCCCGGTTTTGCCCAGCGCTTCAATCAGCCCAAACGCGGTGCCGGGCACGATACGGTTGGGGGCAACGCTGACCACGCCCAGCAGCCACACCGCGGCGAGCATGGCACCGACCAGGGCCATCAGAACGATGTTGGGCGCAAACTGGCTACCACGAATGTCGAGAAAAGCCGCCATCCTCCTCGGCATCGATTAATCGCCCAGGCTGTCGAGGTAGTCACTGGCGACCTGGTCCGGCGACAAACCGTTGACCGCTACGTCGGCGTTGAGACGCTGCAGCGTCTCGAGATCCAGCGTCTCGAACACCGCATCCAGATGTTCTTCCATGGCCGGGTACGTTGCCAGCACGCTTTCACGCACCACCGGCGCGGGCTGGTAGATCGGCTGCACGCCCTTGGTGTCCTCGAGCACGACCAGGCCCAGGGCGTTGAGACCGCCGTCGGTGCCATAGGTCATCGCCGCGTTAACGCCGCTGGTTTGCTGGGCGGCGGCGCGCATGGTCGCGGCGGTGTTACCGCCGGAAAGCACCAGCAGTTGATCAGCTCCCAGCTCGAAACCATACGCCTGCTGGAACGCGGGCAGCGCCTGCTCGGACTCGACGAACTCGGCGCTTCCGGCAAACTTGAAATCGCCGCCCTGCTCCAGATACTCGGCCAGGTCGTCGAGGGTGACCAGCTCGTTTGCCTCGGCGACATCGCCGCGCACGCTGATCGCCCAGGTATTGTTGGCGCTGGCGGGACGTAGCCAGACAAGCCCCTGCTCGGCGTCGCGCTCACGCACGGCCTCATAGGCCTGGTCGGCGTCGTTCCAAACGGGGCTATCGGTCATATCGAAAAAGAACGCACCGTTACCGGTATATTCCGGGTAGAGGTCGATCTCACCAGCGAGAATGGCGTTTCGCACCACGCTGGTAGCGCCCAGTTGCAGACGACTCTCGGTAGGGATGCCTTCGCGCTCCAGGGTCTGGATGATCAGCTCGCCCAGCACCGCGCCTTCGGTATCGATTTTAGACGACACGACAACGGGGTCGGCGGCGTGGCTATGGCTTGCAGCGAAGGTAAGGGCCAAGCCGGCCAGTGCGGGTTTTACCATGGAGCGCATTGTCATCATCCTTTATTCAAGTGGCTCATCAAAGCGTTAAGTATAGGTGGCGTGCCGTCAAGCGCCACACCCTGGCACGGGAAGGATCAAGGCGCCTCGACCATCCAGGTGGTGCCTTCACGAGAGTCCTTGAGCACGATACCGCTGGCGGCGAGCTCATCGCGAATAGCGTCGGCCTGAGCGAAGTCCTTGTCAGCCTTGGCCGCCTGACGCGCGGCGATCTTCTCTTCGATCTCGGCTTCGCTGATAGCAGCCTGAGCGGTGCCCTTGAGAAAGGCCTGGGGCGGCTGTTGCAAAAGACCCAGCACCCCGCCCAAACGCACGAGCTCAGAGGCCAAGTGCGGTGCCATCGAAGGCGTCTCGACTTTCGCGCGGTTTAACTCGCGGGCCAGATCGAACAACACCGCCAGCGCCTCGGGCGTATTGAAGTCGTCGTCCATGACGCTTTTGAAGCGGGCGTCGAACTCGCTTGCCTTCGCCTCTTCGCTTGCCCCCTTTTCGAGCTCGACGCCGTCGAGCGCGGTATAAAAACGGATCAGCGATTTGCGCGCCTCGACCAGTGAACCCACCGAGTAGTTGATTGCGCTGCGGTAGTGGCTGGCGACCAGCAGATAGCGCACCACCTCCGGGTCGTGCTCGGTCAGCACGTCACGAATGGTGAAGAAGTTGCCCAAAGATTTGGACATCTTCTCTTGGTCGACCCGGACGGCTCCCGCGTGCATCCAAGTGTTGACGTAGGTCTGGCCGGTGGCCGCCTCACTTTGGGCGATCTCGTTTTCGTGATGGGGGAAGGTCAAATCCGGACCGCCGCCGTGAATGTCGAAGGTATTGCCCAAACAGCACGTGGACATCGCCGAGCACTCGATGTGCCAGCCCGGGCGGCCGTTACCCCAGGGCGACGCCCAATGGGCCTCGCTGGGTTTGGCAGCTTTCCAGAGCACGAAATCCAGCGGGTCTTCCTTGTGGGTATCGACCTCGACCCGGCTGCCCGCGCGCATGTCATCGAGCTGGCGGTTATTGAGCTTGCCGTAGCTTTCGAATTTGCGTACTCGGTAGTAGACATCACCGTTATCAGCCCGGTAGGCAAAGCCCTTGTCGATCAGCGTCTCGATCATCGCGATGATGTCATCGATGTGGCCGGTAGCCCGCGGCTCGCGGGTCGGCGGAAGCACCCCCAGGCGCGCCTCGTCCTCGTGCATGGCGTCGATCATGCGCTCGGTGAGCGCGCTGATGGATTCGCCGTTTTCATCGGCGCGCTTTAGGATCTTGTCGTCGATGTCGGTCACGTTGCGCACGTAGTCGACGTCATACCCGCGCGCGCGCAGGTAGCGGCTGATGACATCGAACGCCACCATCACCCGGGCGTGGCCCAGGTGGCAGTAGTCGTAAACCGTCATACCACAGACGTACATGCTGACCCGCCCGGCCTCGAGGGGCGTGAACGCTTCCTTTTGGCGCGTCAGCGTATTATAGATATGCATAAACGCCCCTTAGCCTTTCTTCTGAATTTTCGCCCAGGTATCTTTCAGACCCACGGTACGGTTGAAGACGAGCTTGTCCGGCGTAGAGAGGTGACGGTCGGCACAGAAATAACCTACCCGCTCGAACTGAAAGCGCGACTCCGGGGTGGCGTCCGCCAGGCTCGGCTCACCAATCGCCTGGCAAACGATCAGCGACGCCGGGTTCAGGTGATCGAGGAAATCGGCGTCCTTGTCTCGGTCGGGCTGCTCGACCATGAAGAGGTTGTCGTACAAACGCACCTCCATGTTCACGCCGTGGACAGCGCTGACCCAGTGGATCACGCCCTTCACCTTGCGATCTTCCGGGTTCTTGCCCAGGGTGTCGAAATCCACCGAGCAGCGCAGCTCGATCACTTCACCGGTGTCGTCCTTGATCACCTCGTCACAGCGGATGACGTAGCTGTTGCGCAGGCGAACCTCTTTGCCCGGCGCCAGGCGGAAGAACTTCTTAGGCGCATCCTCCATGAAGTCGTCCTGGTCGATATAAAGCTCGCGGGTCAGCGGCACTTTACGCACGGCCATGTCGTCGCGTGCGGGGTGGCCCGGCACGTCATAGGTCTCTTCGAAGCCTTCGTCGACGTTGGTCAGTACGACCTTCAGCGGTTTCAGTACGCACATGGCCCGCGGCGCGTTGTCTTCCAGGTCCGAGCGGATCGCATGGGTCAGCATGGCGATATCGACCAGGCCACCGTCGGCGCGGGTCACGCCGATCATCTCGCAGAACTTGCGGATCGATGCCGGCGTATAGCCGCGGCGGCGCATACCCGAAATGGTCGGCATACGCGGGTCGTCCCAGCCATCGACGATTTGTTCGTCGACCAGCAACCTCAACTTACGCTTGGAGGTCAAGGTGTAGTTGAGATTGAGCCTGGCGAACTCGATCTGGCGCGGCGTGTTGGGCACCGGGAGGTTGTTCAAGAACCACTCGTAAAGCGGGCGGTGATCCTCGAACTCCAGCGTGCAGATCGAGTGGGTCACGCCCTCCAGGGCATCCGACTGACCGTGGGTGAAATCATAAGACGGGTAGATCTTCCAGGCATCGCCGGTTTGGTGGTGGCTTGCATGGCGAATGCGATAGAGAATCGGGTCGCGCAGGTTGATGTTCGGCGAGGCCATATCGATTTTGGCGCGCAGCACCTTCTCGCTTTCGCCGAACTCGCCCAGGCGCATGCGCTCGAGAAGATCCAGATTCTCTTCGGCGCTGCGTTCACGGTAAGGGCTCGGCCTTCCCGGTTCGGTCAACGTGCCGCGGTACTCGCGAATCTCGTCCGGGTTCAGGTCATCCACGTAGGCCTTGCCTTCACGAATCAGGTGCTGCGCCCAGGCGTAAAGCTGGTCGAAATAGTCGGACGCATAGCGCACTTCGCCGGCCCACTCGAACCCGAGCCACTCGACGTCTTCCTTGATGGCGTCGATATAGGCCTGCTCTTCCTTGGCCGGGTTGGTGTCGTCGAAACGTAAATGGCAGTCGCCCCCCAGGTCCTGGGCCAGCCCGAAGTTCAGACAAATCGATTTTGCATGGCCAATGTGCAGGAAACCGTTGGGCTCCGGCGGGAAACGGGTCACGATCTTGCTGACCTGCCCGCTGTCGATCTCGTCGCTTACCTGGTTGCGAATGAAGTTCGGCGCTTTGGTGGTCTCGTTGCTCATGGCGGTGTTGATAACCTCACAGTGGATGGCGTGCCGGCCGGCTGACGCCTAAGCTTCTAAAACCCGGATGACTAGACCCTAAGCATCTAGAATCCAAGCTAAAAGCCTTAGCGCTTCGCGGCGCCGGGCAAAACCGCTATTATAACGCGACGCCGATGCACAGCGCCAAGGCGAACGCTTTTATTCAATGGGAATTTATTCATGATCGTATTACAGACGAACTTCGGTGACATCACCGTCGCGCTCGATTTCGAGAAAGCGCCCAAAACCGCCGCTAACTTCGAGCAGTACGTGCGCGACGGCTTTTACGACGGCACGCTGTTTCACCGCGTGATCGACGGTTTCATGGTCCAGGGCGGCGGCTTCGATCAGGATTTCGAACAGAAACCGACCCGGGATACGATCGAGAACGAGGCCGACAACGGTCTGGAAAACAAAATCGGCACGCTGGCCATGGCGCGCACCCAGGATCCGCACTCGGCCACCGCGCAGTTTTTCATCAACGTGGGTAACAATAGCTTCTTGAACCACAGCGGCAAGAACCTGCAAGGTTGGGGCTATGCGGTATTTGGCGAAGTGACCGATGGTATGGACGTGGTCAACACCATCAAGGGCGTCAGCACCACACGCCGCGGCATGCACGCCGACGTGCCCGCGGAAGACGTAATTATCGAGCGCGCCTACGTTAAAGAAGATTGAGTCCGGGAGCCTTATGCGCACTCTGCTGGTAGCCGACACGCACTTAAGCGGTGATACCCCCGAAATCAATCAGGGGTTTTACCGCTACCTCGAACACACCGCCAGGGGCGCGCAGGCGCTCTATATATTGGGCGATCTGTTCGATGCCTGGATTGGCGACGATGTGCTGGATACGCCCCACACGACCGCTGAGGTCGCTATTGACGTCATCAAGCGCCTGCGCGCGCTGAGCGATGCGGGTACCGACATCTATTTTCAGCACGGCAATCGCGACTTTCTGCTTGGCGAACGTTTTGTCAGCGCCTGCGGGGCCACGCTCTTGCCCGAGGTATTGGAGACCGAGCTACAGGGGTTACCGCTGGTGTTGCTGCATGGCGATAGCCTTTGCACCCAGGACGAGAGCTATATGGCGTTTCGCACCCAGTCGCGAAACCCGGAGTGGCAGGCGCAAATTCTCGCCATGCCCCTGCAGGAGCGCCTGGCGCTTGCCAAAAAGCTGCGCCTCGAGTCGGGTAGCGCCAACGCCGGCAAGCATGAAGCCATCATGGATGTCACCCCGGCCGAGGTGACGGCACTAATGAGCCGTCACGGAGTATGCACCATGATTCATGGTCACACCCACCGCCCGATGGTCCACGAGCTTACCGTGGAAGAGGTACCCGCCAAGCGCTTTGTGCTGGGAGACTGGAGCACCGAGTACGGCTGGGACATCGTCATCGAACCCACCGAAGGCGCGCTCGCCGTTCCCGAACTTCGCCAGTTTCCGATCGCCTCGCCTCCGCCTGGCGAGTGATCAAGATATAAAAAAAGGTATAAAAAAAGCCGACCCCAAGGGGTCGGCTTTTGCGTAGCGCGCTTTTAATCGGCGCTTAGCGATCGATATCGGCGTCGTCTCTGAGCGAGGCGATCAGACCTTCGACAGCGGCCTGGGCGCGCAGCTGCTCGGAGATACGCGCGACGAAATCACTGGCCTCATCCCGCTCTTCGCTGCCGGCGATGACGTCGTCGAGCGCCACGACGCTGACGTTTGAGGGCATCGAAACGCTAGCGTAGCGGCTTTCGCCCTCTGCCGGGCGCGGCATGCGGAATACGCCATCCACCAGCGTTGCCGGTAATGCCGTGGGCCCCTGGCGGGAGACACCCTCTGCCTGCTGCCAGTCAATATCGACCTCTTCGTCGGCTTCGAGCGCAGCAATCAGCCGATCGGCCTCTTCCTGAAGCGCCTGCTGGCGCTGAGAGGCGGCCACGAACCCTTCGATGTCGTCGCGCACCTCTTCGACCGGCAACAGCGTCGCCTCGCGGTGCTCCGCCACGCGCAGAACCATGCGGCGGTCGTCGTCAAGCTCAATGACTTGGCTGTTGTAGCCGTCTTGCAGCACATCGTCGGTGAACGCTTCGCTCATTACGCCGGGCTCAGAGAGCACGCCGGTGCCGCCGTCTCGGGTAATCCAGTCGGTCTGAAAGAGCGTCAGGCTCAGATCTTCCGCCACGCTTTGCAGATCATCCGCCGCAAAGCTTTCGTCGATCAGGCGCTGCACCTGGCGGTTGAAGTCGTCGCTGACCTCGTTGATCGCCGCAGTATGCATGAGGGTTTCGCGCTGCTCTTCGAAAGAGGGCCCCTCGATCTCGGTCACCTGTAGAACGTGGAAGGCGTCACTCATTTCGACCGGCTCGGAGGTTTCGCCTTCGGCCAGGTTGAACGCGGCGTCGTCGAAGGCTTCGCCCATGATACCGGAGGCGATGACGCCAAGGTCGCCGCCCTGTTCGGCGCTGGCGGTGTCATCGGAGTATTCCAGCGCCACGTCCTCGAAGGAGTCGCCCGCCTCAATCGCCGCCAGCGCCTGCTCGGCGCGCGTTTGGGCTTCATCGCGGCTGCGCTCGTCGCCGTAGGTAATCATGATGTGCGACACGCGACGGTCGCTGGACTGACTCTGCGCGCGATAGGCTTCGCGCAGCGCTTCGTCGTCCACCTCGACATCGTCGGCCATCTCCTGGCGGTCGATGAGCACGTACTCGACTTGCACCTGTTCCGGGCGCTCGAAACGCTCCGGGTTGGCGTCGTAGTACGCCTGGACATCGTCGTCGGTGACGGTGGGCGCAAAGTCGATATCACTCTGGTCGAGCATCACGTAGCGGAAGCTACGCTGCTGGTTTTGCAGCGCCAAAAGGCGTTCGCGCTCGTTGGGCAGCACGAAGTCACTTTGGGCGAGGCCCTGCTGGAGGTAGCGGCGCTTGAGATCGCCCTTCAGCTCTTCGCGAAACGCCACCGGCGTGTAGCCGGCCCGGCCAAGCTGGTTACGGAAAATATCCGCATTGAAACGGCCTTGCCCGTCTTGAAACTCCGGCAGGGTGATAATGATCTGATCCAACTGGTCGTCGGAGAGGTAAAAGCCACCCTCATCGGCATACTGACCCAGCAGTTTTTGCGTGATCAACTGGTCGATCACGTCGTTTCTAAGGGCACGCTCCTGCTCTGGCGGTACCTGACCCGAGCGTAGCGCACGCTGCACTTCAAGCTCTACCTGCTGGCGCATGATGGGCTCGCCGTTGACGCTTGCCACCTGGTTTGGGTCGCGGCCGAAGGCGCTGAATAGCGACTCCACGCCAAAAAGCGCCATGGCGGCCACCATGAGCCCAATAATGATTTTAGCGCCCCAGCTACGGGAGCCATTGCGAATACTTTGCAGCATGCTTGCCTCAGATCGTTACGGCCATTGATCGCGCCCAAAAAAGGGGCCTTAAAATAACATGGGCGCATCGCCGTAGCGATGCGCCCATTACGTTACAACAAACGCGAGCCAATTAGTTGACGGCGTCTTTCAACGCTTTACCCGCTTTGAAATTGGGTACTTTGGCAGCGCTGATCTGAATCGGCTGGCCCGTTTGCGGGTTACGGCCGGTGCGCGCAGCGCGCTCTTTAATGGCAAACGTACCAAAGCCTACCAGTGAAACGCTATCGCCTTTTTTGAGGCTATCGGTGACGGACTCGACCATGGCATCCAATGCGCGGGTTGCCGCTGCTTTCGGAATATCTGCAGACGCGGCAATAGCTTCAATCAGCTCGGACTTATTCACACTTCACCCCTTAAATGTTTCGTAAAAATGGCTCTGAACGGCGCGGTCACCGGCAGGTACAAGCTCAAAGCATAGCTGCGTTTTATAGCAATGCCCTGAAATACCTGTCAAGCAACCAACTTTCGAGCGCCGGGCCAACGGGCCCGGACACTCCTTATCACTAAAAGCCTCTTCGGGCTTTGACGCTTAGTGTGTGCTGGCGACAGTACTGCCGTTAAACGACGGGTCGGCATTTTTGAGCGTTGCCGCACCGCTGTCCGGCTCATCGGCTAGCGCCACTGCCAGCACATCATCTATCCACTGTACCGGACGAATATCAAGTGCGCCCTTGATGTTATCCGGTACTTCCTTGAGATCGCGGCGGTTTTCCTCAGGAATCAGGACGGTCTTTATACCACCCCGGCGCGCCGCCAGCAATTTCTCCTTCAATCCACCAATGGGCATGACTTCCCCACGCAGATTGACCTCGCCGGTCATGGCGACATCGCAGCGCACCGGGCGATTGGTGTAGGCGGAGATCATGGCCGTCACCATGGCCACCCCGGCACTCGGGCCGTCCTTCGGGGTCGCGCCTTCCGGTACGTGTATGTGCAGGTCCTCGTTCTCGAACCGCTGCGGGTCGATACCGAACGATGCCGCCCGCGCTTTGACGACGGTATGGGCAGCGCTGACCGACTCTTTCATGACATCGCCAAGCGAACCCGTCTTGTTGACACGGCCTTTACCCGGCGTCACCACCGATTCGATGTTGAGAATCTCACCGCCGACCGAGGTCCAGGCAAGTCCGGTGACGCGCCCTACCTGATCTTCCTTTTCGGCCAAACCGTAGCTGTAGCGGCGAACACCGGCGTAGGTTTCGATATGTTCGGCCTTGAGCGTTTGCGGCGGCTCCTTGGCGTCTTTCTTTTTGCTCACCTCGGCTTCGACCCGCTCGCGCAGCACCTTGCGGCACACCTTGGCGATCTGACGCTCGAGCTCGCGCACGCCCGCTTCGCGGGTGTAGTAGCGCACAAGCTCGAGAAGCGCTTCCTCTTCCAGTGCTAGCTCCTCCGGCTTCAAGCCGTTGGCTTTTAGCTGCTTGGGGAGCAAGTAGCGCTTGGCAATCGCCAGCTTCTCGTCTTCGGTGTAACCGGGTAGCCGAATGATCTCCATACGATCCAGCAGCGGACCGGGGATATTCATCGAGTTCGCCGTACAAATGAACAGCGTCTCGGAGAGATCGTAGTCGAGCTCGAGGTAGTGGTCGCTGAAGCTGTTGTTCTGCTCCGGGTCGAGCACTTCCAGAAGCGCCGAGGAGGGATCCCCCCGGTGATCCATACCGAGTTTGTCGACTTCGTCGAGCAAAAACAGCGGGTTTTTCACTTCCGCGCGGGTCATGCGCTGCATCAGCTTACCCGGTAGCGAGCCGATATAGGTGCGCCGATGGCCACGAATTTCGGACTCGTCGCGCACGCCGCCAAGCGCCAGGCGCACGTACTTACGGTTGGTTGCCCGCGCGATGGACTGGCCAAGCGAGGTTTTACCCACCCCGGGTGGCCCTACCAGGCAAAGCACCGGTCCTTTCATCTTCTTGACGCGCTTTTGTACCGCCAGGTACTCGAGAATACGCGCCTTGACTTCTTCCAGGCCGTAATGGTCCTCGTCGAGCACCTCTTGCGCCTTGACCAGGTCGTGCTTGACCCGGGTGCGCTTTTTCCAGGGCACGGCGATCAGCCAGTCGAGGTAGGAGCGCACCACGGTGGCCTCGGCGGAGTTGGCCGCCATCATCTTGAGCTTGTTGAGCTCCTGAGTGGCTTTCTCAAAGGCCTCTTTGGGCATGCCCGAGTCCTTGATCGCCTGCTCGTACTTCTCGGTCTCGTTGGGCACATCATCGAGCTCACCCATCTCTTTCTGGATGGCTTTCATCTGCTCATTGAGGTAGTACTCGCGCTGGGTCTTCTCCATCTGCTCTTTGACCCGCGAGCGGATACGCTTTTCTACCTGAAGCAGGTCGATTTCGGACTCGATCAGCGCCATCAGATGCTCGATACGATCGCGCACGCGATCCATCTCGAGAAGCTCCTGCTTGTCGCCGATCTTGAGCGACAAATGCGCGCAGATGGTATCCACAAGCCGGCTCGGGTCCTCGATGCCGGACAGCGAGTTCAAGACCTCGTTGGGCACCTTCTTGGAGAGCTTGACGTACTGCTCGAACTGATTCAGCAACACGCGAACCAGCGCCTCCTGCTCACGGCTGGTCAGCGGTTCGCTATCCCGCGCCACCAGGTGCGCCTGGGTGTAGCCGGCCTCGTTCTCTTCGATGCTCACGACATCGGCACGGAAGTTACCTTCGATCAATACCTTGACCGTGCCATCGGGAAGCTTCAAAAGCTGCATGATGTCGGCAACGGTCCCCATGGCGTAAAGGTCGTCGTTATCCGGCTCGTCCTGAGAGGCTTCACGCTGAGCCACCAGCAGGACGCGCTTATCGGCTTCCATGGCCGCTTCGAGGGCATGGATGGATTTTTCCCGGCCCACAAACAGCGGAATCACCATTTGCGGGTAAACTACCACGTCGCGCAGCGGCAACATGGGTAAACACTGTGTCTGATCGGCGTTCTGCTGCATCGCAGACGTTCCTCAAAATCGGATAAGCGCTCGATAAAGCGTTACCACTTATAAGCGCTTAACAAGATGGAAGACGCGGCCTGGTAACGTCAGCCGCTGGATGGCAAGGACCCGGTCATCGGCCCACGGCGCGGCGCGGGCCAGCAGTGCCTGGACAACAACAAGGGGTCGCCTAGGCGACCCCTTGTATTGGCGCAAGCAGTACCTGGATCGAGCGCGGCCTTGTTAGCCGTCGGTCCCGTCAACGCGCGTCTCTTGCTGGTTGGAGTAGATCAATAGCGGCTGGCTTTCGCCTTCGATCACCGACTGATCGATCACCACCTTGCTGACATCCTCGAGCGAGGGAATCTCATACATGGTGTCCAGCAGTACCGATTCAAGAATCGAGCGAAGACCACGGGCACCGGTTTTACGCTCCATCGCCTTGGCGGCAACGGCGCGTAGTGCCTCCTCGCGGAATTCAAGCGTCACGTCTTCCATTTCGAAGAGTTTGGCGTACTGCTTGATCAGCGAGTTCTTGGGCTCGGTCAAAATCTGAATCAGCGCGTCTTCGGTAAGCTCAGTCAGCGTCGCAATGACCGGCAGGCGTCCTACGAACTCGGGAATTAGGCCAAATTTGACCAGATCTTCCGGCTCGACCTCGGAGAGAAGCTCACCCACGCCTTTAGCGCTTTCCTTGGTCTTCACGCTGGCGTTGAAGCCGATACCGCCCTTCTCGGAGCGGTCGCGAATGACCTTTTCAAGCCCGGCGAACGCACCACCCACGATGAAGAGCATGTTGGCCGTGTTGACCTGCACGAACTCCTGCTGGGGATGCTTACGCCCGCCCTGGGGCGGCACGGAGGCCGTGGTGCCTTCGATCAACTTCAAAAGCGCCTGCTGAACACCCTCGCCGGAAACATCGCGAGTGATCGATGGGTTGTCCGACTTACGCGAGATCTTGTCGATTTCGTCGATGTAGACGATACCGCGCTCGGCTTTCTCGACGTCGTAATCACACTTTTGCAGCAGCTTCTGGATGATGTTTTCGACATCTTCACCCACGTAGCCCGCTTCGGTGAGCGTGGTGGCGTCAGCGATAGTGAACGGTACGTTCAACAGCCGTGCCATGGTTTCGGCCAATAGCGTCTTACCGCTACCGGTCGGACCAATCAGCAGGATATTGGATTTACCCAGCTCCACATCGCTTTCACGTACTTCGGTCTTGAGACGCTTGTAGTGGTTGTACACCGCGACAGATAGCACCATCTTGGCGCGGTCTTGCCCGATAACGTAGTCATCGAGGGTGTAGCGTATTTCGCGAGGCGTAGGCAGACGCTCCTCATCGCTCTCGGCATCGGCTTCGAGAACTTCCTCGCGAATGATGTCGTTACACAGATCGACACACTCATCGCAAATATATACGGACGGGCCGGCAATCAGCTTACGTACTTCGTTTTGATTTTTGCCACAAAACGAGCAATAAAGCAGTTTGCCACCTTCGTCCTTGCCTTTGCCGTCGGCCATTGGCGTACCTCTATCACTGCGGCGGCTCTCGCCGCCGGAAAAGCTCGTTGGAAAAGCGGGTATCCGTTTACGCTATCAGGATGTAGGCCGCTTATCCAGCACTGCGTCAATCAGCCCGTAATCTTTGGCCTGATCGGCGCTCATGAAGTTGTCGCGGTCGGTATCGCGCGCCACTTTCTCTAAATCCTGCCCGGTGTGGTGAGCCAGAATCTGATTGAGTTTCTCGCGAATGCCCAGAATTTCACGCGTGTGGATTTCGATATCCGACGCCTGACCCTGGTAGCCACCCAGCGGCTGGTGAATCATGACCCGCGAATTGGGCAGACAAAACCGCTTCTCCGGCGCACCGGCCGTTAGAAGCAGCGCACCCATGCTGGCCGCTTGGCCCACGCACACGGTGGAAACGTCGGGCTTGATGAACTGCATAGTGTCATAGATCGACATGCCTGCGGTTACCGACCCACCGGGTGAGTTGATGTAAAGATGGATATCTTTATCGGGGTTTTCGGACTCCAGAAAGAGCATTTGCGCCACGATCAGGTTGGCCGAGTAATCTTCGACGGGCCCGACCAGAAAGATGACGCGCTCTTTTAGAAGACGCGAATAGATATCGTAGGATCTTTCCCCTTTGGCGCTTTGCTCAACCACCATGGGTACGAGACCACCGGCGTTTTGAATATCAAACTCACTCATTGGGTGATTCCTTGCGTCCGGTAAGGGAAAGGCGCGCGCAACACGCGCGCCCCGAAACGGTTTAAGCGCTGGCGTTTTCCTCTTCTTCGCCACCCTCGCCCTGCTGCTGTGCCGCGGCCAGAGCCTGCTGGTAGGTCATTTCAACGTCGGTGACGTTGGCCTGCTCCAGAAGCTTATCGACCGCTTTCTCTTCAAGGATAGCGGATTTGACCTGGGTCTTGAGCTCTTCGTTACCCATGTAGTACTCGACCACTTCGGACGGGTCCTGGTACTGCTCGGCAAGCTCTTCCACTTTGGCCTTGATGGCCGCATCGTCGGCGTCCAGCTCGTGCGCCTTGATGACTTCGGCCAACAGCAGACCCACCTGTACACGGCCCTTGGCCTGCTCTTCGAAGAGCTCATTGGGCAGCTGGCTTACGTCGAAATCTTCGCCAAGACCGAACTGCTGCGCGGCCTGGCGCTTCATGCCGTCAGTTTCCTGCTGAACCAGCGCGCTCGGCACGGAGATGTCGTTGGCGTTTTTCAACGCGTCCAGCACCTGCTGCTTGACGCGGTTATCGACCGCCTGGGCGGCTTCACGGGTCATGTTCTTTTTGATTTCGGCGCGGAACTTGCTCTCGTCGCCGTCTTCGACGCCGAAGCGCTCGAAGAAAGCCGAATCGACCGGCGGCAGCTCCTGGGTGCTGACCTTGTGAACCTTGACCTTGAACGTGGCTTCTTTACCGGCCAGATGTTCGGCCTGGTAATCTTCCGGGAAGGTGACCGTTAGCGTCTTGTCGTCGTCGGCCTTGGCGCCAATCAACTGCTCTTCAAAACCCGGGATGAAGCTGTTGGAGCCAATTACCAGCGTATGGTTTTCGGCGCTTCCGCCTTCGAACGGCTCATCGCCCAGGTAGCCCTGGAAGTCGATGGTGACCTGGTCGCCATCTTCGGCTGCCTTGTCGGCTTCCTGAAATTCGGCGTTTTGCTTGCGCAGGGTTTCGATCATTTCATCGACGTCGGCTTCGCTGACGTCAACGACCGGACGCTCGACCGCGGTGCCTTCGATCGAGTTCAGCTCGACCTGGGGGTAAACTTCCATGACCGCGACGAATTCGAAGTCCTTGCCCGCTTCGTTGACCTTTGGCTCGATCTGCGGGTAGCCCGCCGGGTTCAGCCCTTCGTCGGTGATCGCGCGCACGTAACGCTCGCGCATGACTTCGCCAACGATTTCGCTACGCACGCTGTCGCCGTAGCGCTGACGTACGACGTCCATGGGAACCCGGCCCTGGCGGAAACCGTTCAAGCGAACGTTTTTCGCGGTGTCTTTCAAGCGAGCGCTGACAGCCTCGTCGATGTCGGCCGCCGGCACCTGGATGGTAATGCGGCGTTCGATGGGGGAGGTCGTCTCGACAGAAACTTGCATGAATTGTCCTCTAGCGGCTGGGCATTATGTTGAGTGCGTATACATGTTCAAAGGGGCAATTCTAGAAACCCCGGCGCATAGTGGCAAGCACCATGCTCGCAAGATGGGGGCGCGCTGCGTAATTACAAGGGAGTTTCCGTTAAATTACCCGCGCCCTTCTCATTCGTAGGTCGTTCGCCGCCATCCAAGGCTTATCGCGTAAAGCAAAAGCCCGCAGGTCGCGGCGTGGGAGATAAACTCTTGCCAACTGAGCCAGTCGGTCATCAGCGCGTGCCAAACACCCATCACGACCGCGCCGGCCACCAACATGATGCCAAGGCGTTTGAGCAGTGCCGGTAGCTGCGCCCGGGCCTGCGCACTCAGCAACCGCCAGTTGACCACCGCCGCCCCGGCAACCAGCGCCAGGGCGATAAGTAAAAGGGTCTGGCGCGTCTCGAAATCACCGGCCATATAGCGCGGAATGACCGAGAGCATGACGATACACAGACCGACCGCCACGCTCACCCGCTCTGGAGATCCGCGCTCCATTTAGGCGACCTTTAGCGCTTGGTCGTTGATCCACTCTTCCACCCAGGGTAGCGCAGCGTCGTCGGCCATGAAGGTTTCCATGGCGTCCACTTCGAGACGCTCGCCCAACCGCGTGGCCCCCAGGTCTTCGAGCGTCGCGTCGAGCGCGCGCCCGGCGCCGCAAAAGGTGTCGCCATACGAGCTATCGCCCAAAGCGATGAGGCCATAGCGCAGCGAGGTGAGCGCCGGCGACTGATCTTTCAACGCCCGCACGAAAGGCACGAAGTTACCCGGATAGTCACCGCTGCCGGTCGTTGAAACACAGAAAAGCGCCAAGCTCTCCCCATTGGCGACATCCTCGACCGAGGGTTCTTCCTTGATGGCAACCGTGTAGCCCGCTGCTTCGAACAGCGGCTTGACTTGCTCGGCCACGTCGAGGGCGCCACCGTACATGGTGCCCACTAAAATATTGAGCTGAGGCATCATCGAACTCCCGACCAATACTTGATGAATTTGCTCAGATATTAACACGACTTGCGCGCTTTGCGCATGCGCCCTACCCCGCGCCTCGAACGCCCAGGGCGTAGCGGCGCACCGCGCATAAAAAAGCGCCCCTGGGAAGGGGCGCTTATACGCCTGACCGGCTTTAACCCCGTTAGGGTATTAGGCGCTTCAAGAGCTGGTGAAGTGCTCGACCTGCTGCTTGAGTTTCTGGCCCGGGCGGAACGTCACCACCCGGCGAGCGGATATCGGGATCTCCTCGCCGGTCTTGGGATTTCGCCCCGGGCGCTCGCGCTTGTCACGCAGGTCGAAATTGCCAAAGCCCGAGAGCTTTACCTGCTCGTTTTCACGCAGGCAGGCTCGAATCTCTTCGAAAAACGTCTCTACCATCGCTTTTGCTTCCCGCTTGGACAGCGCAAGCTCGGTATGTAGATGTTCCGCAAGCTCCGCTTTGGTCAACGCGCCCATAACGCTTCTCCTTGTCGCAAACCCATTGCCAACAATGTCGGTCGCGGCCGTTTTTACTTAGCCACGAAGCTGTGCATTCAGCATGGCCTTCGCCTGCGCCACGATCGAATCCACCCGCTGATTGATTTCATCATCATTTAGCGTGCGCGATGGATGCTGCCAGGTCAAGCCCAGGGCAATACTCTTCTGCCCCGGCTCCACGCCTTTACCCGTGTAGACGTCGAAAAGCTTGAGGTCTTCGAGGTAATCACCGGCCTCGCGGCTGACACAGTCCAGCAGAGCCTGCACCGGAGTTTGCTCGTCCAGGCTAAAGGCCAGGTCGCGGCGCACCTCAGGGAAACGTGACAATGGCGCGAACGCTGGGATCACGCCTTCACTCAGCGCGTCCAGGCGCACTTCAAAGAGCACCGCCTCGGCTTTCAGCCCGAGATTGGCGCGCACTTTGGGGTGGAGCGTACCGATCCAGCCGGCGGGCTGGTCATTATGGAAAAGCTGTGCGCTCTGCCCCGGGTGTAGCGCCGGGTGCTCGGCGGGCTCGAAGCGCCAGGCGCCTTCATTGCCGCCCATGGCCAGCAGACTCTCCAGATCGCCTTTCAAGTCGAAAAAGTCGATCGGCGTCCTGGCGCTGCTCCACCCTTCCCCTTCGCGCGGGCCGCTGGCCAACGCGCCAATCATCGGCGTTTGGGTCAACGAATCCAGCTCGCCGTTGAACACAAGCCCGGTCTCGAAGAGCCTCACCCGGCTTTGCTGACGGTTGAGGTTGTGCTCCAACGCGCGAATCAAGCCAGGAAAGAGACTGACCCGCATGGCGGAAAGATCCGCTGAGATGGGGTTGGCGAGCACCGGCGACACCGCCTCGGGAAAGATAGCGGCCTGAAGCTCGGGCGCGACGAAACTGTAAGTAATCGCCTCCTGGTAACCCCGGGCCACCAGCTGGTTACGAAGCCTCGCCTGAGTGATTTTGGCCTCGTTGGCCGGACGCAGCGCTAACCGCGCCGACGGGCGGCGCACCGGCAGGTTGTTATAGCCGTGGATCCTTGCGATCTCCTCGATCAGATCCTCTTCGATGGCGACATCGAAGCGCCAGCCAGGCACCGCTACCTGCCAGCCGCTGCTCGACCGCGTCGCCGCAAGCCCCAACCGGTCGAGGATGTCGGTGACGTCATCGTCGGGCAGCTCCTTAGAGAGCGCCTGAGCCAAGCGCGCGCGGCGAAGCTCAATGGTGCGGGGGGCAGGCAGATGCGCTTCGCTTTTCTCTTCGCACACGGGCCCGGCCTGGCCGCCGCAGATGTCGATCAACAGTTTGGTGGCGCGCTCGACCGCCTCGATAGTGAGCTGCGGGTCGACACCGCGCTCGAAACGGTGAGAGGCATCGGTATGAAGCCCGTAGGAGCGCGCTTGACCGGCCACCGCCAACTGGGTGAAGTAGGCGCCTTCCAGAAAAATGGTGCGCGTACTGGCACTCACGCCGGAGGACTCGCCGCCCATAACACCGGCCATGGCCAGCGGCCCGGAGGCGTCGGCGATCACCAACGTGTCCGGGCGCAGCGCGATGTCCTGTCCATCGAGCAATGTAAGGCGCTCGCCTTCGGCAGCCAGGCGAACTTCGACTCCTTCTTTCAGGTTAGCCTGGTCGAAGGCGTGAAGCGGCTGGCCGAGTTCGAGCATCACGTAGTTGGTCACATCGACGGCGGCGTCGATAGAGCGCACGCCGCTGCGACGCAGTCGCTCGACCATCCAAAGCGGCGTCTCGACGGACAGGTCGACGCCTTCGATGACCCGGGACACGTAGCGCGGGCACTGCTCGCCAGCCTCCACGCGCACCGGGAACCGGGTCTCGATACTCGGCGCGACCGGGGAGATCTCCGGCGCCTGGACCGGCAGCCGGTTGAGCACCCCGACCTCCCGCGCAAGCCCTTTAACGCTCAGGCAGTCGCCGCGATTCGGCGTCAAGTCTACTTCGATGGTGGCGTCGTCCAGACCCAGGTACTCACGAATACTAACCCCCACCGGGGCGCTGGCCGGTAGCACGAAGATACCATCGGAGGTCTCTTCCTCCAGGCCAAGTTCCGAGGCGGAGCAGATCATGCCGAAGGACTCGACGCCGCGCAGCTTGGCCTTTTTGATTTTGAAGTCACCGGGTAACAGCCCGCCGACCTGGGCAAACGGCACCCGCTGACCCACGTCGACATTGCGCGCACCACAGACCACTTGCACCGGCGCGCCGGTGCCATCAATGACCTGGCAAACGTTGAGCTTGTCAGCGTCCGGATGGGGCGCCTTGGCCGTCACCTCGGCCACCACCACGCCTTCGAAAGCGGGCGCGACGGGTTCGACGGCATCGACTTCGAGCCCTGCCATGGTGATCTGGTCGGCAAGCGCCTGGGTCGCAAGCTGCGGTGATACCCATTCACGCAGCCACTGTTCTGAAAATTTCATGCTCGTTCCTGTAGTCTGGCGGCGTGGTTAGGCAAACTGGCGCAAAAAGCGCAGATCGTTTTCGAAGAACAGCCGCAGGTCGTTGACGCCATAACGCAGCATCGCTAGGCGCTCGGCGCCCATGCCGAAGGCAAAGCCGGTATAGCGCTCGGTGTCGATACCCGAATGGCGAAACACTTCCGGGTGCACCATGCCGCAGCCCATCACCTCGAGCCAGCCGCTTTGCGAGCACACCCTACAGCCGTTTCCGCTGCACATCACGCACTGGATGTCGACCTCGGCGGAGGGCTCGGTGAACGGGAAGTAGGAGGGGCGAAAGCGCACGGAGAGATCATCGCGCTCGAAAAACGCCTGCAGAAAATCCTCGATGGTGCCCTTCAAGTCGGCAAAGCTCACGCCTTCGTCGACCAGCAGGCCTTCGACCTGATGAAACATCGGCGTGTGGGTCAAATCCGAGTCGCTACGATACACCCGCCCCGGGCAGACGATACGAATGGGCGGCTCACTCTCTTTCATGGTGCGTACTTGTACCGGCGAGGTATGGGTACGTAAAAGCCTTGTGGCGTCGAAGTAAAAGGTATCCGCCATGCCGCGCGCTGGGTGGTGCGCCGGAATATTGAGCGCCTCGAAGTTGTGGTAGTCGTCTTCGATTTCCGGGCCCACGGCAACGTCATAGCCAATGCGGGTAAACAGCGCCTCGATACGTTCGAGCGTGCGCGTGACCGGATGCAAACCGCCGCTCTGTTGACCACGCCCGGGCAGCGTCACGTCGATTTTTTCCGCGGCCAGGCGCGCGTTCAGCGCTTCTCTTTCGAGCGCCTCGCGCCGGGTGTCGATCTCACCGGCCAGGGTTTGCTTGGCCTGGTTGATACGCTCGCCCGCGGCCGGACGCTCCTCGGCGGCCAGCTTACCCAGCCCTTTCAGCAGAGCGGTGACCTCGCCCTTCTTGCCCAGATAGCGAACTCGTAGCTCATCCAGTTCAGACACGCTCTGCGCGGCCTGAATGGCGTCGCGAGCCTCTGATACCAGCGTAGGCAGGTGATCCATCCGTTGTACTCCGAATTAAGCGGTTTTCATCCAATAAGGCGTCGCCAGAACGGGGCCTTACAAGCCATACATTGTCGATGACAAAATGTCGATGGCAAAAAAACAGGGGAAGAGCGGCTGCTCTTCCCCTGTATGGGTCACGCTGTGACCTCGTGATTTCAAACCATATACTGGCTTAAAACCTTATTGGGCAGCCTTGGCTTTTTCCACGATGGCAGCAAATGCCGCTTTTTCGTGAACCGCCAGATCGGCCAATACTTTACGGTCGATTTCGATACCGGCTTTCTTGAGGCCACCTACGAAGCGGCTGTAAGACATACCGTTGATGCGGGCACCGGCGTTGATACGCTGGATCCACAGGGCACGGAACTGACGCTTACGGTTACGGCGGTCGCGGTACGCGTACTGACCGGCCTTGATAACGGCCTGCTTGGCAACACGGAAAACACGCGAACGCGCTCCGTAATAACCTTTCGCTTGCTTCAGTACTTTCTTATGGCGACGACGGGCCACTACGCCACGCTTAACTCGGGTCATAACACACTCCTGACTTTAAAAAATTCTAAAAAAACGACTTACAGATTCGGCAGCATACGCTGGATCAACGGCTTGTCAGCAGAGTGAATCTGCTTCATGCCGCGCAGCTGACGCTTACGCTTGGTCGATTTTTTGGTCAGAATGTGGCTACGAAAAGACTGCTTGTGCTTGAAGCCGTTAGCGGTCTTTTTAAAGCGCTTGGCAGCGCCGCTGTTGCTTTTGATTTTCGGCATGAGAAAAACTCCGCTCGATGTTTTTTAGAAAACCCAAGGCCGGTCGGCGCCAGGCGCCGACCCGTTAACAACGCCTATGGATCACTTCTTCTTGGGGGCAAGAATCATGATCATCTGGCGGCCTTCCATTTTCGGGAAAGACTCCACCGTTCCGATCTCTTCGAGGTCAGCTGCGACCCGCTCCATCAGCTTGCGACCGATGTCCTGGTGCGCCATTTCGCGACCACGAAAACGCAATGTGACCTTGCCTTTGTCACCACTTTCCAGAAAGCGCGTCAGGTTTTTAAGCTTGACCTGATAATCGCCTTCGTCGGTGCCGGGCCGGAATTTAACTTCCTTGACCTGGATTTGCTTTTGCTTTTTCTTCTGAACAGCTTTTTGCTTTTTCGTCTCGAAAACAAATTTGCCGTAATCCATAATCTTACAGACGATGGGGTCGGCATTCGAAATTTGCACGAGATCCAAACCGGCAGATTCCGCCCGCTCCAATGCTTCGGTGGTGGGCACAACGCCCAACTGCTCACCTTCGGCATCGATCAAACGGACTTCTTCTTCGGTAATTCGCTCGTTCATTGGGGGGCGTTTGTCTGCTGGACGCCCGCGCTGGTTGCTTCGCTTGATTGCTCTGTCTCCTTAGGCAATTGACGATGTCGCCAGGGCTGCTCGCTCGGTTGTCACACGCTCGATGAACTCATCGACCGTCATCGTTCCGAGGTTTTCGCCGCTGCGAGTACGCACGGCCACTGAGTCAGCTTCGACTTCCTTATCTCCAACCACTAGAAGATAGGGAATTTTCTGTAACGTGTGTTCACGGATTTTAAAGCCGATCTTCTCGTTCCTCAAGTCCGCCTTGACGCGAAGACCGATTTTTTGCAGGCGTTTTTCCAATTCGAGCGAATAATCACGCTGTGAATCGGTGATATTCATCACGACTACCTGCTCGGGTGCCAGCCATAATGGCATAGCCCCGGCATAATGTTCAATCAGGATGCCGATGAAGCGCTCCATGGAGCCCACGATGGCCCGGTGCAACATGACCGGCGGCTTGCGCTCGCCCTCTTCGGTCACGTACTGCGCGCCCAAGCGCTCGGGCATCATGAAGTCGACCTGCATGGTACCAACCTGCCACTCACGGCCCAGGCAATCCTTCATGTGGTACTCGATCTTGGGGCCGTAGAAGGCGCCTTCGCCGGGGAGCTCCTGCCACTCGACGTCGCAGGCCTTCAAGGCGCCACGCAGCGCGTCTTCCGCCCGGTCCCACACCTCGTCGCTACCGATACGCTTTTCCGGGCGCAGGGCAATCTTGATCGCGATATCCTCGAAACCGAAGTCCTGGTACACCTTGAGCGCCTGGCGGTGGAAGCTGGTCACCTCGGGCTCGACCTGGGCTTCGGTACAAAAGACGTGGCCGTCGTCCTGGGTAAAGGCGCGTACACGCATGATGCCATGCAGCGCACCGGAGGGCTCGTTCCGGTGACAGCCGCCGAACTCGCCAAAGCGTACCGGAAGCTCGCGATAGCTTCTAAGCCCGGAGTTGAATACCTGCACGTGGCCCGGGCAGTTCATCGGCTTCAAGGCGTATTCGCGCTTCTCGGACTCGGTGAAGAACATGCCGTCGGCGTAGTTGTCCCAGTGCCCGGATTTTTTCCAGAGCGAGACGTCCATGATCTGGGGGCAGCGAATTTCCTGGTAGCCGCCTTCTTGATAAACCCGACGCATGTACTGCTCGACCTGCTGCCAAAGCGCCCAGCCATTGGGGTGCCAGAACACCATACCCGGGGCCTCTTCCTGCATATGGAAAAGGTCGAGGCGGCGCGCAAGCTTACGGTGGTCGCGCTTTTCCGCTTCCTCGAGCCGCTTGAGATACGCCTTGAGCTGCTTCTTGTCACCCCAAGCCGTGCCGTAGATACGCGTCAGCATGGCGTTGGAGGCGTCCGCGCGCCAGTAGGCGCCGGCCAGCTTGGTCAGCTTGAACGCCTTTAGATGGCGCGTATTGGGCACGTGGGGCCCACGGCACATGTCCGTGTACTCTTCATGATGGTAGAGCCTGATCTCGGCGCCTTCGGGAATATCGCGAATGATTTCCTGCTTGTAGGGCTCATCGCGGTGCAGGAAGGTGAGCATCGCCTTGTCGCGGTCCACGTACTCGCGCACCACGTCGTACTCCTGCTCGATCAGCGTCTGCATACGCTTTTCGATCGTTTCGAGATCTTCCGAGGAGACGGAGTGGCCAAAATCGATATCGTAATAGAAGCCGTTTTCGATTACCGGGCCAATCGCCATCTTGGCCTCGGGGTATAGCTGCTTGACCGCATGCCCAATCAAATGCGCGGCGGAGTGGCGAATGATTTCGAGCCCCTCCTGATCCTTGGCGGTGATGATCGCCACCTCGGCATCGCGTTCGATCATATCGGCCGCGTCGACCAGTACACCGTCGATCTTTCCCGCGAAGCACGCCTTGGCCAAACCAGGGCCTATCGACGCGGCGAGCTGCATAATGGAAAGCGGTTCATCAAAGGGTCGTTGGCTGCCGTCAGGCAGTGTCACAATGGGCATTCAAGTGTTCCTTGAGCGCAGTGGTGATCCATACCAGGGATCACGTTTCGCTATCAATGGCTTTGGGGGTGAAATCCTGCGCGCAGGCAAGGCCCCGGCCGTCTGGCCGAGCAGTCGCGTAGCCTAGCAGATTTTTCGATAGCGCAATACAAAACGGGAGCCAGGCTCCCGTTTTGCTTATCGAATTAAGCACTTCGACGTCGAAAGCCACCCTGCCGGGCACCTTCATCCACTCAAACGCGCGTCCGCCCACGGAACGACGCAGTCGCGGGTGAGCGGCGCCAGCAGAAGTGTTTTCGCCTGCGCGGGGCTTACCCAGCGTGCTTCGGCGATTTCCGCCGCCGCCTCGACGTGGCCCTCGACGGCCAGGCTGTAAAGCTCGGCGTCGATCAACGTCTGTGCCTCATTGGCCGCGACCGCCCGAACGCGCTTGAAATGCGTAAGCCGTGACGGCTCGACGCAGAGCCCAAGCTCTTCCTGGAGCTCGCGGCAAAGCGCCACATCGCACGCCTCGTTCGGCTCGACCTTGCCACCGGGCTGCATGAAATAGCGGCTGCCCTGCTTACGCACCAACAACAGCCTGCCCGCTTCATCGATCATCATGGCGGCGGCGATGCGCAGCACCTGGCACGCCTCGCCCACCGGCTCTGCTTCGCCCTCAACAGCCGACTCCCTCATGACGGTTCTTAAAACGCCCAGTCGTCGTCTTCGGTGGCAACGGCCTTGCCGATCACATACGAAGAACCCGACCCGGAGAAGAAGTCGTGGTTCTCATCGGCGTTGGGCGAAAGTGCCGCCATGATGGTCGGGTCGACGTCGGTCACGCTGCTCGGGAAGAGCGGCTCGTAGCCCAGGTTCATCAGCGCCTTGTTGGCGTTGTAGTGAAGGAATTTCTTCACGTCTTCCGAGAGACCGACCGCGTCGTAAAGCGATTCGGTATAGCGCACTTCATTATCGTAAAGCTCCAAAAGAAGCTCATAAGCGTAATCTTTCACCGCCTGCTGGCGCTCCGGGCTCGCCTCGGCGAGCGCCTGCTGGAACTTGTAGCCGATGTAGTAGCCGTGCACCGCTTCGTCACGGATGATCAGACGAATCAGATCCGCAGTGTTGGTCAGTTTGGCGTGGCTGGACCAGTACATGGGCAGATAAAAGCCCGAGTAGAACAAAAACGACTCGAGGAAGACGCTGGCCACCTTGCGCATCAAAGGGTCGTCCGAGCGGTAGCGCTCGAGAATCAGCTCGGATTTTGCCTGCAGCGTCGAGTTCTCTTCACTCCAACGAAAGGCGTCGTCGACATCACGCGTCGTACAAAGCGTCGAGAAGATCGAGCTGTAGGAGCGCGCGTGTACCGACTCCATGAAGGCGATATTGGTATAGACCGCCTCTTCGTGGGGCGTGCGCGCATCTTCCATCAATACCGGCGCGCCGATACTGCTCTGAATGGTATCCAGTAGCGTAAGGCCGGTGAATACGCGGATGGTCAGCTGTTTTTCCTGCTGGGTCAGCGTATTCCAGGACTGAATGTCGTTGGACAGCGGCACCTTCTCCGGCAGCCAGAAGTTGCTGGTTAGGCGGTTCCAGACCTCCAGGTCCTTGTCGTCTTGCAGGCGGTTCCAGTTAACGGCATCGACCCGTGATAAGCGTTGCATGGTGGTCATCAAATGATCTCTTTCGTTACGTGGTTACAGCGTGCAGGAAACGCAGCCTTCGACTTCGGTACCTTCCAGCGCACTTTGGCGCAGGCGGATGTAGTAAAGCGTCTTGATGCCTTTACGCCAGGCGTGGATCTGCGCCTTGTTGATATCCCGGGTCGTTGCGGTATCCGGGAAGAAGAGCGTCAGCGAAAGCCCCTGATCCACGTGCTTGGACGCCTCGGCGTAGGTATCGATGATCTTCTCGGGGCCGATTTCATAGGCGTCCTGGAAGTAGTCGAAATTCGCTTCGTTCAAAAACGGCGCCGGGTAGTACACGCGGCCAAGCTTGCCCTCTTTACGAATCTCGATCTTCGCTGCCACCGGATGAATACTGGAGGTGGAGTGATTGATATAAGAGATCGAGCCGGTAGGCGGCACGGCCTGCAGGTTACGATTATAAAGCCCGTGCTCCATGACCGAGGCCTTGAGCTCTTCCCAGTCGCTCTGGGTGGGCAACGCAATGCCGCTGCGCTCGAAAAGTCCACGCACTTTTTCGGTTTTCGGCAGCCACGCTTCATTGACGTACTTGTCGAAGAACGTGCCCGAGGCGTAGGTGGAATCCGCAAAACCGGCAAAGGTATCGCCATGCTCGATGGCCAATTGATTCGAGGCGCGAATGGCGTAAAACGCGACGCAGTAGAAGTACAGGTTGGTAAAGTCCAACCCCTCTTCAGAGCCGTAGTAGATGTGCTCGCGGGCCAAAAAGCCGTGCAGGTTCATCTGACCGAGGCCGATGGCGCGAGACTGGGCGTTGCCTTCGGCGATAGAGGGAACGCTTTTGAGGTTGCTCATCTCGGAAACCGCGGTCAAACCGCGAATCGCGATATCCACGCTGGTACCGATATCGCCGGAATCCATCACCTTGGCGATGTTCATCGAGCCCAGGTTGCAGGAGATATCCTGGCCGATTTTGCTGTAGTTCAGATCCTCGTCGTACTCGGTCGGTGTATTGACCTGAAGAATCTCCGAGCAGAGGTTACTCATGTTGATACGCCCGGCGATCGGGTTGGCGCGATTCACCGTATCTTCGAACATGATGTAGGGGTAGCCGGACTCGAACTGCAGCTCGGCCAGCACCTGGAAAAACGCCCGGGCGTTGATCTTTTGCTTGCGAATACGCACGTCGGCGACCATGTCGTGGTAGTTCTCGGTCACGCTGACATCGCCAAACGGCTTGCCGTAGACCCGCTCCACGTCGTAGGGCGAGAACAGATACATGTCGTCGTTGCGCTTGGCGAGCTCGAACGTAATATCCGGGATCGTCACGCCAAGGGAGAGCGTTTTGATGCGGATTTTTTCATCCGCGTTTTCGCGCTTGGTATCCAGAAAACGCAGGATATCCGGGTGGTGAGCGTTGAGATACACCGCACCGGCCCCCTGGCGCGCCCCTAGCTGGTTGGCGTAGGAGAAAGCGTCTTCCAAAAGCTTCATGATCGGGATGATGCCCGAAGACTGGTTCTCGATGCGCTTGATCGGCGCGCCGGCTTCGCGAATGTTGCTCAGCAAAAACGCTACGCCGCCGCCGCGCTTGGAGAGCTGCAGCGCCGAGTTGATCGAGCGGCCGATCGACTCCATGTTGTCTTCGATACGCAGCAAAAAGCACGACACCAGCTCACCGCGCTGCTGCTTACCGCAGTTCAAAAAGGTCGGCGTGGCCGGCTGAAAACGGCCGCTGATGATCTCGTCCACCAGCGACTTGGCAAGCGCCTCTTCGCCGCGCGCAAGCGTGAGCGCTACCATGCATACGCGGTCTTCATAGCGTTCCAGGTAGCGCTTGCCATCGAAGGTCTTCAGCGTGTAGCTGGTGTAGTACTTGAATGCGCCCAAAAAGCTCGGAAAACGAAACTTGTAAGCGTAGGCCTGCTCGAAAAGCGCCTTGACGAAAGCGGGCGCGTATTGATCGAGCACGCTGGCTTCGTAGTACTGTTCTTCGACCAGATAGTCGAGCTTCTCTTCCAACGAATGGAAGAACACCGTGTTCTGGTTGACGTGCTGCAGAAAGTACTGGCGCGCCGCTTCGCGGTCCTTGTCGAGCTGAAGCTCGCCGTTGGCCCCGTAAAGGTTCAGCATGGCGTTCAACGCATGATAATCCAGCGTGCGCGCCTGCGCCGTCTCTGCGGCAGGTTTCTTCGTTTCAGACACGTTGGTAGTGGCTACGTTTGTCGTTTCCAAAACTCTTCTACTCCTTTGCGAACCCTGGCGACGTCATCGTCAGTGCCAAAAAGCTCAAATCGATAAAGCAGCGGCACCTGGCACTTGTGCGCGATGATGCGCCCCGCCAGCCCGTACGCCTCGCCAAAATTGGTATTGCCAGCAGCAATGACGCCTCGTATGAGGCGCCGGTTATGCTCATCGTTCAAAAAGCGGATCACCGGCCCCGGTACCGCCCCTTCGCTCTCGCCACCGCCATAGGTGGGCGTGATGAGCACATAGGGGGTTTCGATATGTAGCGCCGGGTCGTTGCGGTTGATCGGCAGCCGGTGCGCCGAAAGCCCCAGCTTTTCAATGAAACGATGGGTGTTGCCTGATTTGGTGGAAAAGTACACCAGCGTACCAGGCAACGGGGTGTGAGGCTTTGTTGACACGGCCGCAGATTAAGCGAGTGCCTGAATACGGTCCGGGCGGAAACCCGACCAGTGATCGTCGCCCGCTACAACGACGGGCAACTGACGATAGCCCAGCGCTTCGACTTCTTTTTGCGCGCCGTCTTCAGCGGTGATATCGATCACGGTGTACTCGATTCCCTGCTTGTCCATCGCGCGGTAGGTGGCGGTGCACTGAACGCAGGCAGGCTTGCTATAAATCTGGATCGCCATGGCTATTTTCCCTTTTCATAGCGGCATTTTTGGGGTAGGCACATGTAGTACCCGCCCCTTTCGAAAGACACTACGAATACTATATATAGATCACAGCAAAATCAATTCAAGCATATCTAGTATTTTTTAATCCACAGGTTATTGACAAACTATGCCCAGCATAGCGATGCGGCCCCCGCGCAGGGTGGCGTTAAAAAAGCGAATTGTTAGCGCCGGATCGGCCGAATAAAATACGTTTTATCGGTTAAAAAATGCCCCTTTCGCGCTTTGCCTCGAAACGCGGTCCGACTGATCGAGCGCTGGCCGTTCGACCAAAAAATGTCTTGTCCACAGCAAAAAAAAGCCCGGCTCTAAGCCGGGCTTTTTTACGTGACGCGTTATGCGCGCACTAAGACGAACGCTTTTTAGGCAATAGCGGCCTGGTAGCGGCGCTCGACTTCTTCCCAATTGACGACGTCGAAGAAGGCAGCGATGTAGTCAGGGCGCTTGTTCTGATACTTCAGGTAGTAAGCGTGCTCCCAAACATCGATACCCAGCAGCGGCGTGTTACCGTCCATCAGCGGGCTGTTCTGGTTGAGGGTGTTCTCGACTACCAGCTTTTTCTGCGGCGTCACACTGAGCCATGCCCAGCCGCTACCGAAACGGCCAACGGCGGCTTTCTTGAACTCTTCTTTAAAGGTGTCGAAACCACCCAGCTCGCTTTCGATCGCCTTGGCAACGCTGCCCTGAGGCTGACCGCCGCCATTGGGCGACATCATTTGCCAAAACATGGAGTGGTTGACGTGACCGCCACCGTTGTTGATCACGGCCTGGCGCTTGGCTTCCGGAACACGGTCCAGGTTGGCAACCAGCTCTTCGATCGCGACGTCTTCAAGGCCAGTGCCTTCAAGTGCGCTGTTTAGATTGGTCACGTAGGTGTTGTGGTGACGCGAATGGTGAATTTCCATTGTCATCGCATCGATGTGCGGCTCGAGCGCGTCGTAGGCATACGGTAGTTCAGGTAGTGTATGTGCCATGTCATCATCTCCTTGAGTGACTTTCGATCTTCACATCAGTAGGTGCGGTCACGCCCTACTCTTTTCAACCATTCAAGCGGATTCTTTACTCAAAATGCAAACGCCGTCCGCTGGTGCGTGCCCCTAGCACTTTAGCTAACAAACAGGGCTTTATCTAATAGTGACGCAATAAAAAGCCGGCTGCAAAGCAGCCGGCTAAAATGGGCGGCAAGATGGCAGGCCTAAAGCTTGCTTTCGAGCGCCGGCAAGAGTTCGAATAGATCGCCTACCAGGCCGTAATCGGCGACCTGAAAGATCGGCGCTTCTTCGTCCTTGTTGATCGCAACGATCACTTTTGAATCTTTCATACCGGCCAAGTGCTGAATCGCCCCGGAGATACCCACCGCGATGTACAGATCGGGGGCGACGATTTTGCCGGTCTGGCCCACCTGCATGTCGTTGGGTACATAACCTGCATCCACCGCGGCGCGGGACGCACCGACCGCAGCACCCAGTTTGTCGGCGATGCCGTCGAGCAGTTTGAAGTTCTCGCCGTTACCCATACCGCGCCCGCCGGAGATCACCACCTTGGCGCCACCAAGCTCGGGGCGGTCTGACTGGGCGAGTTCTTCGCTGACGAACTGCGACTGGGTATTCTCGACGACAGTATCCACCGCCTCGATCGCGGCGCTGCCGCCCTCGCTCACCGCGTCGAACGCGGTGGTGCGCACGGTCATGACTTTCAGCGCGTCGTCGCTTTTTACCGTGGCGATGGCGTTGCCGGCGTAGATCGGACGCTTGAACGTATCGGCGCTATCGACCGCCAGTATCTCGGAGAGCTGGCTGACGTCCTTGAGCGCGGCGACGCGCGGCAGCACGTTTTTACCCGTGGTCGAGGCGCTGGCTAGAATGTGGGTATAGTCGTCGGCGAGGGCGACTAAAAGCGCGCCCAGCGGCTCGGCGAGCTGGTGGGCATAAACGCTGTGGTCGGCCAGGCGCACGCGGCTGACGCCGTCGAGCCTGGCCGCGGCGTCGGCTGCGGCCTGTACGCTTTCACCAGCGACCAGTACGTCGATATCACCGCCGATCTCGCGGGCAGCGGCCACGACGTGGGCAGTTGCGCTAGCGAGCTGGCCTTCGTGCAGCTCGGCAAGTACCAGAATACTCATGGATGACTCCTTAAAAACGGATGAACGCGACGGTTAAAGGACCTTGGCTTCGTTTTTGAGCTTATCGATCAGCTCGTCCACCGAGGCCACTTTCACCCCGCCCTTGCGCTCTGCCGGTGTTTCGACCTTGACGAGGCTCACTTTCGATGCCATCTCGACGCCGTAGTCCGCCGGCGTTTTTACATCCAGCGGCTTCTTCTTGGCTTTCATGATATCGGGGAGCTTGGCGTAGCGCGGCTCGTTCAGGCGCAGGTCAGTGGTCACGATTGCCGGAAGTTTCAGCGCAACGACCTGCAGGCCGCCGTCGATTTCCCGGGTCACGTTGACCTTGTCACCATCCACGGCCACCTCGGAGGCGAAGGTGCCCTGGGCCATGTTGGTGAGCGCGGCCAGCATCTGGCCGGTCTGGTTGTTATCGGTGTCGATTGCCTGCTTGCCAAGAATCACAAGCCCGGGCTGTTCTTCCTCGACCACTTTGGCCAGCAGTTTGGCGACGGCCAGCGACTCGGCGCGCTCGTCGGTTTCGATCTGGATCGCGCGATCGGCGCCCAGCGCCAGCGCCGTGCGCAGCTGCTCCTGAGCGGCCTTGGGGCCGATGGTAACGGCCACGACTTCGGTGGCCACGCCTTTCTCTTTCAAGCGCACCGCTTCTTCCACGGCGATTTCGCAAAAGGGATTCATGGCCATTTTGACGTTAGTGAGATCCACGTCAGAATGGTCCGCCTTCACGCGGATTTTCACGTTGTAATCGATGACGCGTTTCACCGCGACCAATACTTTCATAGTTTCCTCGCTTGGCTTGGGGTAAAAGCCTCGACCTGGACAAGCGTGGCCCGGCGTTGGCATTGCGCGCTATCGGCACGCGTAGGCTAACAGCAGCGCCGAGGCGCCATGATGCGGGCGTTCGGCGAAATTCATTCAAGCGTTTGATAGATCGGCTTCAGGTCAATGTGCCACAGCCAGTCAACGCGTCACAATACCCGTCGATCAGCATTTTTGAATAAAAAACGGACTGTCGTCTTCTATTCAGCAAGGCGCCAGGCTTTGCGCCCAAAGCGCCCACAACACCGATAAATACGGGGCGGACCATCGTAGAGGTGACCTGAGACGGGTATTATGCCTATCATTGAGTATAACCAGAAGCAAATGACCGTTTAGAATCAAGGCCGTGTTTTCATAAGATACGGGCCTTATGAGAATAAGGAGAGACCAGGTGGAAAACGCAGAGCGCGATGTCATGGAAATGGACATTGTCATCGTTGGTGCGGGGCCGTCAGGATTGGCGGCCGCCTGCCGACTGATGCAGCAAGCCAACGAAGCCGAACAAGAACTAAGCGTATGCGTGGTGGAAAAAGGCTCGGAAGTAGGCGCCCACATTCTATCCGGCGCCGTATTCGAGCCCCGCGCGCTTAACGAGCTTTTCCCCGACTGGCAAGAACGCGGTGCGCCCCTCAACACCCCGGCGACCCGGGACGATGTCTACCTTTTGAAGGATAGCGAGAAAGGCTGGAAGCTGCCCCATGCGCTGGTGCCCAAAAGCATGCATAACACCGGCGGCGACCAGACCCGCTACGTGATCAGTGCAGGCAACCTGTGCCGTTGGCTGGCCGAACAGGCCGAGGCGCTGGGCGTTGAGATATTCCCGGGCTTCGCCGCCCAAGAGGTGATCATCGAAGACGGCGCAGTGCGCGGCATCGTGGTCGGCGACATGGGGGTGGCCGCGGACGGTACGCCCAAGGATGGCCACATGCCGGGCATGGAGCTTCGCGCCAAATACACCCTCTTCGCCGAGGGCTCCCGCGGGCATTTGGGCAAGCGCCTGATCGAGGAGTTCTCGCTGGACGAAGGGCGTGACCCGCAGCACTACGGTATCGGCTTGAAGGAGCTTTGGGACGTACCCGCCGAACAGCACGAGCCAGGCCTTGTCCTGCACGGCTCCGGCTGGCCGCTGGACAATTCGACCCAGGGCGGCTGGTTTCTTTACCATGCCGAGAACCAGCAAGTGGTCGTTGGGCTGATCATGGACCTGGCCTACCAGAACCCCTGGCTTTCGCCCTTCGATGAATTCCAGCGTATGAAGCACCACCCCACGCTTTCCCAGTACCTGAAAGACGGCAAGCGCGTGGCCTACGGCGCTCGGGCGATCACCAAGGGGGGCTTCAACTGCCTGCCCCGCATGACCTTCCCCGGCGGGCTTTTGATCGGCTGCGATGCGGGCACGCTCAACTTTGCCAAGATCAAGGGCATCCACACCGCCATGAAGTCAGGGCTGGTAGCCGCTGAAAGCGTTTTCGAGGCGGTCAAGGCGGGCGACGAAGGCGCCAATGAGCTGACCGGCTTCAACGACCGGTGGGAAGCGAGCTGGGCGTATGAAGAGCTCAAGGCGAACGCGAGCTTTGGCCCGGCGATGCACAAATACGGCAACGTCGGTGGCGGCGCGTTCAACTTCGTCAACCAGCTGGTCGGCAACAAGCTGCCGACCCTGCGCGACACGGTGACCGACCACGGCGCGCTCAAGCCGGCGGCGGAGTTCGAAAAGATCGACTACCCCAAACCCGACGGCAAGCTCTCCTTCGATAAATCTTCGTCGGTGTTTTTATCCAACACCAACCACGAAGAGGATCAGCCCTGCCACCTGAAACTTACCGACCCTTCGATTCCCATCGAGCACAACCTGCCCAAATACGCCGAGCCCGCGCAGCGCTACTGTCCGGCAGGGGTATACGAAGTAGTGGAAGACGAGGCGGGCCAGCCGCGTTTTCAGATCAACTTCCAAAACTGCGTGCACTGCAAGACCTGCGATATCAAGGACCCGGCTCAGAACATCACCTGGGTGGCACCGGAAGGCGGCGGCGGGCCCAACTACCCCAATATGTAAGCGTGATGCGGCCGGCCCGGTCAGGCCGGCCCAACGGGGTCGAGGGAGGTAATCGGCGCGCGCCGGGCAATCAAACGGCGCCGCCCGGCCTGAACGAAGCGCACATCGATCACCGGATCGCCTGGACTCCCCTCCACGGCGGCGACCTCACCTTCACCGAACACCTCGTGGCGCAGCTTCTGCCCGGGGTAGAACTCGGCCAGGGTTTGATAAGCGCCTTTCGACTCGTTGACCTCGGCGCAGGCCAGCGTAATATCCTCACGCCCCAAGCGCTTCAAGTAGCGCTCGATGAGCGCTTTGGCGCTCACCTGAAGCGGCATTTCCGGGGCGTTTCCATGATCGAGCGCCTGGGCGATACGCACGCTGTCCGACCAGCTACTCTCCCCAATGAAGCGGCTCGGGCGGTGGGCGCCGCCATCATGAAGGATCAAAAGCTGCTGCTGAGCCCGGGTGATCGCCACGTAGAAAAGCCGCCGCTCCTCCTCGAGGCGCTCGTCGCTTAGCGGGTTATCGCGGCTGTAGTGCGGAAAATCCTCTTCGTTGACCCCGGCCACGGCCACCAGCGGCCATTCGAGCCCCTTGGCGCCGTGTACGGTGCTGATCAAAACCCCGCCTGCCTGGTTCTCCACCGGGCGCTCGAGCAGCTCGATAAAGGCATCCGGATCGTTGACACTTTCCGCCTGTTCGATCAGCACGTCGAGCAGACGCACGTCCTCCTCGCCCTTGTCACGACGCGCGGCGGCCCGCTTGAGCGTCTTTTCCGCCTCGATGGTGGTCACCACGTGTTGTAAAAGCTTCGCCGGGGGCCAGGCACTAAGGCGCGGCAGCTCACAAAGAAGCTCCCAACGCTTTTTGAGCGTGCGCCGCTGAATCGGCTTGAGCGATGCGATGATCGGGTCGCTGCGCTCGGGAAAGGTTTGGGTGGCCGCTAGCTGGTGCGCCAGCTGGCTTAGCCGCTCGCGGGCCACGAAAGGCGTAGGCTGGGCCAAAAGCAAGAGCAGTTGGGCCGGGTCGTGCAAAAGTGCCGGACGGCGCGCGAGTTTCAGATAGCCCGCCAGCGCCTGCACCAGGGGCAGGCGAAACACGAAACGGTCCTCGCGCAGCAGCCGGAAAGGAATACCTGCCTGCAAAAGCGCCAGCTGAAACGGCACCGACAGCGCCCAACTGCGCACCAGCAGGCTCGCCTCGTCGAAACGCCGCCCCTTCGCCTGCCAGTCGCTCAGCGCGTCGAGTAAAAGCCGCGTGCCTTGGCCTGCGTGAATATGGGTCGCCGCGCTTGCCGGGGCGGCCAGACAGAGCTGGTCGGGCCGGCGAACGTTGTTCATGATGGCGTGATTGGCGGCCAGCGCCAGCGCGTGGCCATGGCGAAAGGTGGTCGATAGTGGATAGTCGGCGGCGCGGCCGAAGGTGGCGGTGAAGTTTTCGAGCATGGTGTCCGGCCGCGCCCCGCGCCACTCGTAGATACACTGGTTGGCATCGCCCACCGCCATCACGCTCGCCGACGGCCCGGCCAGCACCTTCAAAAGGCGCTGCTGAGCGGTATTGATATCCTGGTACTCGTCGATGATGACGTGATCGAGAAACCCTTCGACGCGGCCTCTAAGCGAGGCGTCCGCCTCCAGCGCGCGAAGCGGCCGGTAGAGCAGATCGGCGTAGGTCATCAGGGCGTGACTTTCCAAAAGCCGCTCTGCCTCGTGAAAAGCGTCAGGAAAGTAGTCGCTCTCGTCGTCGAGATTCAGCCGCTCGAAGAGCGCCTCCGGCGTGCACATATCGGCTTTGACCAGCCCGCAGAAGTGGGCCAGGGTTTCCAGGCGGTCCGCGTCCAGGGCCGTATCGCGGCGCTCGGCCTGGTCGGCCAGTACGTTCAAGCTCGCCTGGCGCAGCAGCCGCTCTAGCTGCCAGTCCGCGGAGAGCAGCTGTCGCGAGGCAAGCGCCCCCCAGCGGCAAAGGCTTTGGGTCAGCCGGTGGCCCAACGAGTGAAAGGTGCGCACATCGGGTAGCGGCTGCCCTTTAGGGGCCATGCTCGCCAGACGGCGCTGAAAGTCCTCCCGGGCGGAGCGGTTGAACATCAGCACCAGTATCCGTTTGGGCGCCACCCCGTTTTCGAGTAGCTGCAGCACCCGCGCCGCCATGGTGGTGGTCTTACCCGCACCGGCCACCGCGGCGACGCGCGCATGACCGTTAACGTGGCCAACGACCGCGTGCTGTTCCGGGGTTAACTTCACGGCGTCTCGCTATCGCTACTTGAAGCGCTATCCAGCTCGCCCAGGGGGTAGTACTGACCGGCGCTCTCCAGGCAAAGCCGCTGACCCGCTGCGCTCTCCTCGAGGAGGGCCTGGTCGATCAACCGGTAGAACACGTTGCGATGAAGCCGCGCGGTCAGGCCAAAGCGAATGGCGACTTCCGGCATCCAGTCGCCATTCGGCGCGGCACTCAAGGTCATGGGGTGCACGTCGTCCAGGCGGACGACGTCGTCGAACTGGGTGGTGAACCACCAGGCGCCCTCTTTGAAATCCGCCTCGACGATGACGAAGGGGCAGTCTTCAACGGTGACCCGCCAGCGCTCGACCGGGGTCACCAGGCAAATACCGGCCTCGTCCCGGCGCAGCAGGCGCGCCAGCAGGTGCGGGATCTCCGGGCGCGCAAAGCCGGTGCCTTCGTGGCGCCAGCTGCCGTCGGCTTGAATGACGATATCGATATCGCCGGAAAGCGCGGGCTGCCACTGATCCACCGGCGGAATATTCGCAGTAGCGGGCTGATGTTTGAGCAGTCGATCGATATTCATGGCGTCCTCAACCGCATGGTGTAAGCGTGACTCGAGTATGGTTCAAACCAGGCCGGATTGCGCTAGCGCCTGTTGGACATGGGCCGGAGCGTCGGGCACGGCGCCGCGAAAGAGCCGGTAAAAGTTGGCCGTGGTTTGCATGGCGACCTCGTCGACGCTGATGCCGCGCTCTGCGGCGATGCACTCGGCGACTTCCACCACCCAGGCGGGCTCGTTGGCCTTGCCGCGGTAAGGCACGGGGGCCAAATAGGGGCTATCGGTTTCGATCAACAGCCGGTCCAGCGGCAGCGCCTGGGCAAGCTCTTTGAGCGAGGCAGCGCTTGCAAAGGTAATGATGCCTGACAGCGAAATATAAAACCCGAGCCGTATCGCTTCGCGGGCCATGTCGATATCTTCGGTAAAGCAGTGCAGCACGCCGGCCACACTTGGGTCGGTGTGAGCACGCAGCAGCGCCAGCGTATCCTCTTTGGCCTCGCGGGTATGCACCACCACGGGAAGTTCGAGCTCGGTAGCGGCGATTAGGTGGCGCTTGAAGCGCTCGTGCTGCACCTCGACACCGACACTGTCGCGGTAGTGGTAATCGAGCCCGGTTTCGCCGATGGCCACGACGCCGTACTGCTCGGCGGCCTCCTTGATATCCTCGACGCTCGGCTCGACCTCGACGCTTGCCAGCGGGTGAAGCCCCGCGGAGATCGCCACGTCCTGGTGTTTGCGCGAAAGCGCAGCCAGCCCGGGCATATCGTCGAGAGTCACCGCAATGGCCAAAAACTGATTGACGCGCGCCGCGCGCGCCGCATCGAGCGCGGCATCGACGTCGCCGCCGTGGGTACTTTCCGAGAGACGGTCCAGGTGGCAGTGCGAATCAACAAACATTCGAGCCTCGATAAACAGTGGAGCAAATAAAAGCGATAGAAAGGCGTGGCTAGAGGGTAAACGAAGCCGGCGCGCTATCCAGCTGGCCGGCCAATAACGTTTCGATCTTGTCGCGCACCGGGTAGTCCTGATGGCTAAAGTGGACCCCGATGCCCGCCATGCGCCGCCCGCTGATACCAGCAGGCGAGACCCATACGACGTTTCCGGTCACGCTGAGCCGTTCGCTTTCACCGGGCAGGGTAATCAGCAGATGCACCACCTGGCCGAGGCTATAGAACGTCTCGACGGGCACGAATATGCCGCCTCGCTCTAAATAAGGCATGTAGGCCGATAGCAGCGTGGGAATATCCGGCACCGTTAGCGAAAGCGCTTTTTGAGCGGTCATCGATACCTCCTGGACAGTGGGCGGCGGTAGAGACGGGTAGCGGCTCGGCTCCCGGTCAGGAGCGTAAAAGCGCCGACCAGCGTACCAGCCAGGCTTCGAGCACCAGCTGCGGGTTGGGGTTGGCGCCGACAAAAAGGAGCCGACGTTGTTCCCGCGCGTAGTCCAGAAGCCTAAACCAGTCCTGAACACGGGCGTTTTTCACCGCCTGGCGATAAAGAGGTTCCAAATCCGGGTTATGAAGCGCCGTGGTTTGCCCGGTCAGCCCCAGCCGAATCAGGTCTTCGAGCCAGGCGATACCGTACCATAGAATGGCGTCGATCGCCTGACGATCGAGCCTGGCCGCTTCGGAAACCGGCTCGGCGCCGCGCACCAGCTGCTCGAAGCTGTCGTGGATCTGGTGGCGCAGCGCGCGCTCGTCCGGGGCGGCAAGTTCCACGGCCAAAAGCGGCAGACCGCCGGAGACCTGCCACCAAAAATGCGCCTCTTCACTGCCCAACTGCTCGGTCAGCCAGCCCTGGCAGCGCTCGAAGGCCACATTGGGTAGCGACCACTGCTGGCAGCGCGAACGGATCGTCGGCAGCATCCGCGACGGCACGTCCGACAGCAAAATGAACAGCGTTCTTTCACCGGGCTCTTCGAGGCTTTTGAGCAGCGCGTTGGCGGCGGCGCTGTTCATGGCCTCCGCCGGGCTGATCACGATCACTCGATAGCCGCCCTGCTGAGCGGTCTGGTGAACGAAGCGGTTGACCTCGCGAATCGGATCGATACGGATTTGGCGCTTGCCTTCGTCGAGCGCAATACGCATCAAATCCGGATGATAGCCCGAGGCCAGCATACTGCAGCTGTGGCAGTGCCCACACGCCTGGCCGTTTTCGGGGTGCGCGCAGAGTGTGCGCGCGACCAGTGCCTCGGCCAGCTGCTGCTTGCCGACCCCGTGAGCGCCGCTTAAAAGCAGCGCGTGGGGCATGCGCCCCTCCTCGGCCAGCCGGGTGAACTGCTGCCATACTTCGCCATGCCAGGGAAGCAGATCCGCTAGCGCCATGGCAGCACCCGCTCGGTCAGCGCGTTTTCAAGCGCGGCCTGGACCTTTTCGAGCGGCTGTTCCGCATCGATCACCGCAAAGCGTTCGGGGCTGGCATCGGCGCGGGCCCGATAGGCACTTCGCACCGCGCTGAAAAAGTCTGCCTGCTCCTGCTCGAAGCGGTCGCGCTGGGTATTTTCCGCGCGCAGCCGCCCCTCGAGGCGATCCTTGGCCGCCTGAGGGGACATATCCAGCAGCAGGGTCAAATCCGGCGCCAGCCCTTTTTGGACGAACTGCTCGAGGATTTCGATACGCTGGACATCGATACCGCGCCCACCGCCCTGGTAGGCAAAGGTGGCATCGGTGAACCGGTCGCAGACCACCCAAGCCCCGCGCCTAACCGCCGGAATTATTTTCTCGGCCAGGTGCTGGGCCCGAGCGGCGAACATGAGCAGAAGCTCGGCGTCGGTATGCAGCGGCTCGTCGAATGTGGTGGCCAGCAGTAGCGCGCGGATCGATTCGGCAACCGGTGTGCCACCGGGCTCACGCGTGCAGACCACTTCGAGCCCCTGCGCCTCGAGCCAGGCGGCCACAAACGCGACGTTGGTGGACTTGCCCACTCCCTCGCCCCCTTCCAGGGTAATAAAGCGCCCGCGCTCGGTCATTGAAACCTCATAAAAATAGCTTTCCAGCGCCGGGGCTTGCCCGGCGCCCTCTCGTTACTGGTTGCGAATATAGCGGTTGACGGCGTTGTTGTGCTCTCTGAGCGTGCGCGAGAAATAGTGCGTGCCGTCGCC
Source organism: Vreelandella mediterranea (assembly GCF_970647075.1). NCBI lineage: Bacteria > Pseudomonadati > Pseudomonadota > Gammaproteobacteria > Oceanospirillales > Halomonadaceae > Vreelandella > Vreelandella mediterranea. The sequence goes on from NZ_OZ310198.1 coordinate 1,974,547, forward strand.
TTTCGATACGAAATAGAGCGTTTCGCCGGGCAGCGGGTTCACCGCCGCCTCCAAAGAAGCCGCACCGGGCATGGCAATCGGTGTGGGGGGCATGCCATCGATCACGTAAGTGTTGTAGGGCGTGGCTTCGCGCAAATCCGCCCGGGTAATACGCCCTTCGTAGCGCTCGCCCATGCCATAAATCACCGTCGGATCGGTTTGCAGGCGCATCCCCTGCTCCATGCGCCGCTTGAACACCCCAGCGATTTCGCGGCGCTCTTCCGGCGCACCGGTTTCACGCTCGATGAGCGAGGCCATGATCAAGGCCTCATAGGGCGTATCGATCGTCAGATCGTCGTCGCGGTTTTGCCAGGCCTCATCGAGCATTCGCTCCATACGCTCGATCGACTGGCGCAGAATGTCCACGTCGCTCATGCCCAAGTGGTAGCGGTAGGTATCCGGAAAAAACCAGCCCTCGGGGTAGGTACCTTCCCGCTCCAAAACCTCCATGACCTCCGCATCGCTCAGCCCGCTGGTTTCGTGGGCGAGCTTTTCGGCACTATCGAGGCGCGCGCGCATCTGAGCAAACGTCCAGCCCTCGGGAACGGTGAGCCGATAGGTAACCACGTTACTGCTTCCCAAAAGCTCCATGACCTCCATCGCGCTCATGTCCGGCGTGATGCGATACTCACCCACCCGCAGCCTGGGTATGCGCTCCGGCGATACCCGGGCCAATAGCCGGAACGCCCAGGTATCATCGACGACGCCTTGCTCGTCGAGCTCGCGAAGGGCCCGGTTGAACCCCGCCCCCGGTGGTACGTAGTAGAGCGTAGGCTCATCGAGTGCCACCGGGGCATTGAGGCGGCTTTGCCAGTACACGTAGCCACCGGCCAACACGGCGGCGGCCAGCACCACCAGAACCAAACCTGCGGTCAGTAACCGTTTCACCATGTTACTCAAAGCCTCGTATCAAAAAGATTCAGGGTAGCCCAACAGGCGGTGCGCCTGGCGTTGAAGAGAAGCATCGCCTCCCCGCCAGGTATTGAGCACCTCGCCCCGGCTATCGAGCAGGGTGCGTACCGGCCAAACGCCCTGAACGGAGTTGCCCACCCAAAGCCCTTCGACGTTTGCAAGCGCGCAAACGTCGAGCTCGCCCTCGAGCACCGCGCCTCGTTCGACGAGCGCTTCACGCAGCGTACCGGCCACCCCACAACGCTCGAGTCCTGGGGTGTAAAAGCGCTTTTGGTCGGACCAAAAAACGTTCATGCTGATCGCCTCGATCACGCGCCCGCCCATGTCGGCCAGAATACCCTCATGAATATCCGGGGACTCCCACTCCTGGCGCGCGAGCACGTTCTCGAGGCGATTCAAGTGTTTGATTCCCGCCAGGCGGGGCTGATGCCCCAAACGGAGATCGCAAAGGCGCACGCATACACCCTCGCGCCAGCGCTCTACCGGGGCCGTAAACGGTCGGCGGCTTAGCAAGAGCCTCGGTTCGGGTGGAAGCGGCGCTTTGTACCCTTGGCCACCGCTGCCCCGGGTCAGCACGAGTTTGAGCACTTCAAGCTCGCTATCCGGGGCGCGGGTAAAGCTTGCCTCTAGATCCGAAAGCGCTGGCATGGGAATTTGCAGGCGCTCACAGCCGCGGGCCAGCCGCTTTACGTGGTAAGACCACAAAAGCGGCTGGCCCGCGCGCATTAGCACCGTCTCGAACAGCCCATCACCATAAGCGAGCCCACGGTCGTCAACGGGCACCTGGGTGGCGGACATGAACGCTTACACCCGCGTAAACAGCAGCGAGCCGTTGGTGCCGCCAAACCCGAAGGAGTTGGAGAGCGTGGTGTCGATGCGCATCTCGCGCGCCGTGTGGGGCACGTAGTCGAGATCACAGCCTGGCTGAGGGTTATCCAGATTGATGGTGGGCGGTGCGACCTGGTCACGAATCGCCAGAATGCAGAATACCGCTTCTACCGCGCCGGCCGCCCCCAGCAGGTGGCCAATCATCGACTTGGTCGAACTGACCGCCACGTTTTTCGCAGCGCTTCCGATCACGCGCTCGATGGCCCGGCTCTCGGCCAGGTCGCCGGCCGCGGTCGACGTACCGTGGGCGTTGATGTAGTCCACCTTCTCCGGGTCGATGGCAGCATCCTTGATGGCGTTGCTCATGGCAAGCGCCGCGCCACGGCCGTCTTCCGGCGGAGCGGTCATGTGATAGGCGTCATCACTCATGCCAAAGCCCGAGAGCTCGGCGTAGATGTTCGCCCCGCGCGCCTTGGCGTGCTCGTACTCTTCGAGCACCAGCACACCGGCGCCATCGGAGAGCACGAAACCGTCGCGATCCACATCCCAGGGGCGGCTAGCCGCTTGGGGGTCGTCGTTGCGCGTAGAAAGCGCCCGCGCCGCGGAGAAACCGCCAAGCCCCAGCGGCGTCGTGGCCATCTCGGCGCCGCCGCACACCATGACGTCGGCATCCCCGTAAGCAATGGTCCGCGCGCTATAACCAATGTTGTGGGTACCGCTGGTACACGCCGTGGTGATCGCAATGTTCGGCCCCTTGAAGCCGTGCTGGATCGCCATATTGCCCGATATCATGTTGATGATGGAGCCCGGTACGAAAAACGGCGAAACTCGCCGCGCCCCGCCCTTGTTGAGCGCATTGTGGTTCTGCTCGATCATTGGCAAACCGCCGATACCCGAACCGATCGCCACGCCAATGCGCGCGGCGTTCTCGTCGGTGCACTCGATACCGGCATCGGTGATGGCCTGACTACCCGCGGCCATGCCGTACTGGATGAACAGGTCCATCTTGCGGGCGTCCTTGGGATTGAGATACCCGCTGATATCGAAATCCTTGACCGACCCTCCAAAGCGCGTATTGAAGCTGCTGGCATCAAAATGCTCGATCGGCGCTATGCCGCTTTTACCCGCAACGATGTTGGCCCATGACTGTTCGACCGTATTGCCGACCGGTGTCACCAGGCCCAACCCGGTGACTACTACCCTTCTTCGCGCCATCAGCTCTCCTCCCGGCATCCTTGGTACAAGACCCTTAACGGCCATTGCTGAAAAATTTTGTCTAGTATAACGGAGATTGTGGGGTGAATTCACTCAACCTCCGACACAAAAAAAGCCGCCCTGAGCCAGGGCGGCTTTTTTCACGCCGGGTAGTCACCGACTACCCGAAGCTCCTGCGTCGACCAAACCCTTACTGATGGGCGTTGACGTAGTCGATGGCCTCTTGAACCGTCGTGATCTTTTCGGCTTCTTCGTCAGGGATTTCGGTGTCGAATTCCTCTTCCAGCGCCATTACCAGCTCAACGGTGTCAAGCGAGTCAGCACCCAGGTCTTCAGTAAAAGAAGAGCTGTTCTGGATGTCCTCTTCTTTCACGTTCAGGCGCTCAGCCACAACTTTTTTAACGCGCTCTTCAATAGTACTCATCAACGTACTCCAGTCATTCACAGTTAGCCGTATTGATAACCAGCTAGATAGGAAACCGCAAGCAAAAAGCTGCGGGGTAGTTTATAGACGCCCCGGGGCCGACGCAACCGCCAACCCCAGGCCATCAACGCATATTCATGCCGCCGTTGACATGCAGTGTCTCGCCGGTAATGTAGCCGGCGGCATCACTTGTCAAAAAGCCGACGGCGGCGGCAATTTCCTCGGGCCCGCCCAAACGTGCCAAGGGTATCTGCTTCAACAGCGCCTCGTGCTGCGCTTCGGGCAGCGACTCGGTCATATCGGTGGCGATAAAGCCCGGAGCAACGCTGTTTACGGTAATCGCCCGCGAGGCGACTTCACGTGCCAGCGCCCGGCTAAAGCCTTCCATGCCTGCCTTGGCAGCAGCATAGTTGGTCTGGCCCAGATTGCCCATAGTGGCCACCACCGAGCTGATCGATACGATACGCCCAAAGCGTGCCTTTGTCATACCGCGAAGGCAAGCTTTACTTACACGATAAACGGATTTCAGGTTGGCATCCATGACCGCGTCCCACTCGTCCTCTTTCATACGCATCAAGAGGTTATCACGGGTGATACCGGCATTGTTGACCAAAATGGTAGGCGCGTCGAAGCGCTCGTTGATCGCTTTCAATACCTGGTCGATGCTGGCCTGATCGGTAACATCCAGACACAAGCCAGCGCCTTCGATACCCTGTTCTTTCAAATCGTCGTCGATTTTTTGGGCGCCGGCTTCGCTGGTGGCGGTGCCGATCACGATTCGCCCCTGGCGGCCGAGCTCGTGGGCGATGGCACGACCGATGCCCCGGCTGGCGCCGGTGACCAGCGCAACTTTACGTTCCTGATGTTCCTCGGTCATAACGCTTTGCCTTTAACCATTTAAGAGTTTGTGCAGTGTAGCGCTTAGGCGCTGCTTTCGGCCAATGCTTCGCGAGCAAGCTCGAGCGCCTGGTCCAGCGAGTCCGGGTCGTTCACTGCAAGCCCTTTGCTTGCGCGCACGATACGCTTGTTGAGCCCGGTCAGCACCTTACCCGGCCCGCACTCGATGAATACGCTCGCGCCCTGCCTGGCCATCGCCTCTACACAGGTGGACCAACGCACCGGCTGATAGAGCTGCTCGATCAACCGAGTGCGCAGCGTTTCGACATCGGAGTGCGCCAGACCGTCGACATTTTGAACCACGGTGTAGCGCGGCGTGCGAAATTCGATGTCTTTCATGTAATCACTTAGCCGCTCGGCGGCCGGGCGCATCAGTGCACAGTGCGAGGGCACCGACACGGGTAATGCCATCGCCCGCTTGGCACCGGCTTCCTGACAGGCCACGATGGCGCGTTCAACGGCCCCCTTGTTGCCGGCGATCACCACCTGACCGGGCGAATTGTAGTTCACCGCTGAGACGACCTCGTTGCGAGCCACGCTCTCACACGCTGCCTCGACGGCGCTGTCATCGAGGCCCAAAATGGCCGCCATGCCGCCTTCCCCTTCGGGCACGGCTTCCTGCATGGCTTCGCCGCGCATGCGCACCAGGCGCACGCCTTCGGCAAATCCCATCACCCCGGCGCAGACCATGGCGCTGTACTCGCCCAGGCTATGGCCGGCCATGATGCCAGGACGCGGGCCTTCGAGCTCTTGCCACACGCGCCAGATTGCCACGCTCGAGGTCAAAAGCGCCGGCTGAGTGCATGCCGTTTTATTGAGCGCCTCTTCCGGGCCATCCTGGACGATTTTCCATAGATCGAAACCCAAAGCGTCTGACGCTTCCTCAAATGTCGTTCCCACCACGCTATAGCGCTCGGCCAGTTCGCGCAGCATGCCAAGCTGCTGTGAACCCTGACCGGGAAAAACGAGGGCAAGGGGTTGAGACATGTCGTTCACCTTTGCTCTAGTAGGCATTTGCTCATCCGAGCGTATGGGCAGCATTACCGGCGCCGACGCAGCGCGTGCCGCGCCACCGCCTGGACCTGCCAATAAACTATTCAATAAACTATCAATGCGTTGTTGTGGTACCCGAGACGCGTGCGCCCTGCTCGTTTAGCAGGCGCTCGATCCGCGCGGGCAAATTTTGCGCCACCTCGTGCAGCGTGCGCTCAATAGCGTAGTAGAAACCATCGGCCTGGGTACTACCATGGCTTTTGACGACGCTTTTTTTAAGCCCTAAAAGACTCGCACCGTTATAGCGCACTGGATTCAACTCCTGCTTGAGCTGGCGCAATAAAGGCCGAATCAACAGGCTCGCCAAGCGAGCGCGAAAGCGTGACTCGAACGCCACCCGGGCGCGCTCGGCCAGCATCCGGGTCAAGCCCTCGCTGGCCTTGAGGGCCACATTACCGACGAAGCCATCGCAGACGACGACGTCCAGGCTGCCCTGGTAAATGGCATCACCCTCAGCGTAGCCACAGTAGTCGAAACCCAGCGCTGCGCCGCGCTGCTTTAATACGTGGTCGGCTTCGCGCACGCAGGCACTGCCTTTCATGGCTTCGCTTCCCACGTTCAAAAGCGCCACTTTGGGCCGCTCGACCCCATCCAGACACTGCGCCATCGCCGCACCCATGATGGCGAAATCGACGAGTCTGGCCGGCGGCGAATCCACGTTAGCCCCCAAATCGAGCAGATAGCAGCGCTTTTGCTGCCCGCTAGGAATGGACGCGCTGATTGCCGGACGTGAAAGGCCGTCGAACAACCCTACTTCGCGCCGGGCAAGGGCGACCAGTGCGGCGGTATTGCCCGCGCTTAGCCCCGCCACGGCATCGCCTTCGGCCACGCAGCGCAACATGGCGGCCATACTGGTGGCCTTGCCATGGCGCAGCGCCCAGCCCGCCGTGGCGTCCGGCAAAACCTGTTCTGGCGCATTACTGACCGCCAAACGTGACGTTGCCGCAGCCAAGGGCCGCGGCAAACGTGCTAACTCAGCCGCCAGGTGCTGAGACGGACCAAACAGAACCAGCTCGAGGTCAGGGCGTTCAATCACCGCCCTGGCACAGCCTTCGATGATGGCGCGGGAGCCCTGATCGCCCCCCATGACATCAATCGCCAGGCGCACGGGATACTGGCTCTGCTTTGCCGCTTGAAAGAGGCTCGAGGCTTATACCTCGACCACCTTACGACCGCGGTAGAAACCATCCGGCGCGACGTGGTGGCGCAGGTGTGTCGTACCGGTTTCCTTGTCCTGAGACAGCGTCGGGCCTGTCAGGGCATCGTGGCTACGACGCATGCCGCGCTTGGAACGGGTTTTACGGTTCTTTTGAACTGCCATGAGTAGTTACTCCAAAAGTGGATGGGTAAGTGCTGCTTATTTCTTACCGTCGGATGAATCTTTATCCTTCAAGGCGCCAAGCACCGCAAAAGGATTCGATCGAGGCGCGGGCTCTTCGTCCGCGCCGTCGGTTTTACTGACCAGTTGCTCTGCCGAGACAAAGCACTCTTCCTCGGCGTGGTAGACCACCTGAGGCAAGCTAAGGATCAGCTCGTCTTCGATCACGGTGAGCAGGTCCAGCTGTTCGCGCTCCACCAGCACGGGCTCGTGACTGGCAGGCAGCTCGGACGCCAGCGCCTCGTCGGACACCATGCCCAGAAGAAAGTCGCTGGAGACATCCTGGCTCAACGGCACCAGGCAGCGGCGGCACGCAAGCGAAAGCGTTGCGCGCAACTGGCCACGAATTTCACGGCGACCCTGGGCATCGATACCAAACTCAAGCGATGCATAGCACTCGCCGGTTTGTTCGCCTGCCTCTTCGGCAAGACGTGGCAACTTATCAAGCGCCACTTGGCCTTCGAGTCGTTCGTGGCGGGCTGCAAGCTTGTAAGGCTCAACCCGACTGGGGAGTTGTGAGGTCGACATAGGCGCGCAATGATAGGCACTCGCCGCGGCGCTGTCAAAGCCGTCCCGCCATTTCTTCGCTGTTTTGTGCGCAAACCAGTAAAATACCGCCGCTCCAGCACTTTTAATTAAAATATTTATACGCGCACGCGTTTAGCCAACACTTATCTCACCGCCTCATACGCGCGGGAGCGCATCGTTTAAACGCATCACTTACCCAATGGAGAATGCAGTGCCCGAAACCGCTAACGCCCCCCTGGTACTCGCCTCGAGCTCACGCTTTCGCAAGGCGCTTCTCGACCGCCTGGCGCTTCCTTACCAGTGCTTATCGCCGGATATAGACGAAACGCCCCACGCTGATGAAGCGCCCGAGGCACTGGTGCGCCGACTGGCGCTGGGCAAAGCCAGCGCCGTTGCCCAGCACTTCCCCCACCACTTGATCATCGGCTCGGATCAGATCGCGCTGTTCGACGGCGAGATTCTCGGTAAGCCGCACACTGCCGAGCGCGCCTGCGCCAACCTGGCCCGTTTTTCCGGCAATAAAGTCACCTTTCTTACCGGCCTTGCGCTGCTGGACACGCGAACCGGCCAAAGCGAGGTGCATGTCGAGCCTTTCGAAGTACTCTTTCGCACGCTCGACGAGGCGGAAATCGCTCGCTACGTCGCGCTCGAGCAGCCGCTGGACAGCGCTGGCAGCTTTCGTATGGAAGGGCTTGGGGTCACGCTTTTCGAATCACTCAACGGGCGCGACCCCAACGCCCTGATCGGCCTGCCACTGATCGCACTTTGCGGGCTTCTTCGCCAAGCGGGCATGGACCCGCTCGGCGAGCGCTAGCGTTAGCGCGCCTGAAAGCGCAGCGGCGACTGAGTACCTTCAATGCCAAGAATCTCGGCCGCGGCACCAGTAAAGCGACGGGTAAGACGCTCGAACGGGTCGAGGCGAGGTGTGTAATCTTCCCATACCGCCTCGCCCACCTGATCCCGGGCGACCTGTTCCAGGCTTGCCAGCTCGTCGATCAGCCCAAGCTCCATGGCCTGCTCGCCGCTCCAGATGAGCCCCGAGAAGAGCTCGTCGCTTTCGACCAAGCGGCCGTCTCGGCCGGCAATGACGTCGTCAATGAACTGCTGGTGGGTTTGGGTTAATACGCCCTGCCAGAACGCGGCAATCTCTTCGTCCACCGGCTGAAAGGGATCCAAAAACGCCTTGTTCTCACCGGCGGTCATCACACGGCGCTCCACACCCAACTGATCGATCGCCTCTTGAAAGCCGAAACCTGCATAGATCACGCCGATCGAGCCAACCAGACTCGCCGGTGAGGCGACGATGACGTCGGCGGCGGAGGCAATGTAGTAGGCGCCACTGGCGCCGATATCCTCGATGACCGCAATGATCGGCTTATCGCCCTGCTCGCGAAGGCGCATGATTTCGGCGTAGACCCGCTGGGACTGCACCGGGCTTCCGCCGGGGCTATCGATATGCAGCACCACGGCGGCGGCGCTGTCGGCCTCCCAGGCACGGTTGAGCCCTTTGATGATGCGCTCGGCATTCGCCGGTGAGTCACCCGCTATAACGCCACGCACCTCGACAAGCGCCAAGTGCTCCTGGGTGGGGGCGGCGCTGCCGGATTCCGCAAAGAAGGCGCGATACACCGTAAAGGAGATCACCGACAGCACCACCAAAAGGATCAATAGGCGAAAGAAGAGCTTCCAGCGCCGACTGCGGCGCTGTTCGGTGAGCACACCGCCGATCCAGCGATCCATCATCTCGATCTGCGCCAGACGCTGGCGCTCGCGAAGCGTTTCGCTGGTATCATTCGCTGCCCCGGCCGTGCTCTCCTGCCCTTTGGCAGCGCTGACTTCCGGGCCTTGCGTCCAGCGATCCGCGCCACCTTGCTCATCCAGGCGCCGCCGCGGCCGGCCGTCCTGCTGTTCTTTATCGATTGCCATCGTCATATTTCCTGTACGCAGTCGGTTACAAGGTTGCAGGCCTGGTGCCGTCAAGCCAGTTGAAGAGATCATCGACGCTGTGTGCCACCCACTTGGGCTCGCTCGCTTTCAAGCGGGCCGGTGTATGCACACCGTAGGTCACCCCGACCCGATCCATACCGATCGCGCGGGCCATTTCCAGATCATATTCGGTATCCCCCACCATCACCGCCTGCGACACGTCGACCTCGAGCTCTGTTAAAAGCTCGTTGAGCATTTGCGGATGGGGCTTGGAGCGAGTTTCGTCGGCGGTGCGGCTTGCGTGGAAAAAACCGCCGCTATGAGTTTCTTTAAAAATACGGTCCAGCCCGCGGCGGCTTTTACCCGTTGCTACCGCCAGCCGCTGGCCGGGCGTTGAGCGCAGGCGCTCGAGCCGTTCTTCGACCCCGTCGAAAAACGGCATGGGCGTGGTGTTCAGGTGTACGAAGTGGTGCGAGTAGCGCTGCTTGAGGGTCTCGGCCTGGGCGGGTCGAATGCCCGGGCAGAGAGTTGCAATCGCTTCGGGAAGGCCCAAGCCGATGATGTTTTCGATATCGCTCACCGCGAGCTCGCCCCACTCGGCTTCCAGAGCGGCGGCCTGCATACAGGCGACGATTTTCGGCACCGAGTTCATCAGCGTGCCGTCCCAATCGAAAATGATGAGTTCATAGCGCATGGATCGCTCCTTAACGGCGCGCGCGAGCAAGCGCGGATTCCAGTGCCTCGGGCAGCGGCGCCTTTACCGTGACCGGGCGCCCGTTACCCGGCTCGGGAAAGGTCAACGCGCGAGCGTGAAGAAAAAGCCGTTCGACCTTGAGCTGGCGCGTCATGTAATTACTCTCTTTAGTGGCGTACTTGTCATCGCCCAAAAGCGCGTGGCCTGCGTGAGTGGCGTGCACGCGAATCTGGTGGGTGCGCCCGGTCACGGGCTCGGCCTCGATCAGCGTGGCCTTCTCGAAGGTTTCGAGCACCTGGAAGTGAGTGCGCGAGACCTTGCCGTTCGGGTCGACCCGCACGCGACGCTCGCCGTTACCGGCATCATAGCGATCCAGCCGGGCACTGACGTAGGTCTTGCGCGCCGGCCAGCGCCCGCTGACCAGTGCCACGTAGCGCTTGTCCATGCCGTGCTTTTTAAGCGACTCGTTCAAAGTGACCAGCGCCTCGCGGGATTTGGCCAGTAGAAGGCAGCCAGACGTGTCGCGGTCGAGCCGGTGGACAAGCTCCAAAAAGCTCAGGTCATCACGCACCTGCCTAAGCGCCTCGATCAAACCGATCTTCACCCCACTACCGCCATGGACCGCCAGCCCCGAAGGCTTGTTAAGTACCATCCAGTCCGGGCCTTCCATGATGACGCTCCCGATCAGCAAGTCGCGCAGGTTGTCGCTCACCTCTTTTTGCGCCTCCCTGGGCGCCAAACGCAGCGGCGGCACTCGAACCAGGTCGCCGGAGGTCAGCCGGTAGTCGACCTTGACGCGCTTTTTGTTAACGCGCACCTCACCTTTACGCACGATGCGATAGATCAAGGCGCGGGGCGCCCCTTTTAAACGGGTCATCAAAAAATTATCGATACGCTGACCCGCCTGTTCCGGGGCGATCTCCACCCACTGTACTTCACGCCCTTCGGCCATCGCCGCATGCTCCTGGTCGGTTTTTACAATATCCAGCTAAAGCGCCATTCTAACGTAGTGCTCGAGCCATTGCGTCAATTGCTGGCGGTTGGCTTTACTGTTATATTCGAGGCGGCTCATTGGTATGGCGTGACCCACCGTAAGGTCAGCCCGACGAACGCTGCGGTCATCGCGTTTTAAGCGCCCCGCCTGTCGTCTTACGCCATACGCAAGCGCCTGCCCGACTAACACGCAGGCCCGAGCAAAGGTTTAATGGATTAGTGTACGCATTACCCATGACCGAAGGTTAGAAATGAAGGACCTCTACCGTTTTTCAAACGATAGAGTCCATGGCGCTACCTGATTGGCCGCCATGAGTGATTTGAAGACACGTAACGCCCAAGGCCGAGTCGCTTTGCTGCACCTTCTCGACCTTGGGCGTCAGGATCAACGCTGTGCCGATACCGGCGTTGACGAATCGATGAATGCCAGGTGTTGGCGGTGTCAGCAGGGCCGGATGGACGCACAAGCCACCGAAACACGTCCTGCCTCCGCCACGTACTCAACGCCCACCAACCGTCGGGCCACCACGCCCCCGGTTCAATGCGTCAGCATAGCCATGCGCCGAGCACAAGCACGCAGCAAAAGCGATTCGTCGACGCTACCGCCTTGACGGCGCATCGGTGCACACGCTTTGCGAGACACCATGAAAAGAATGCTCATCAACGCAACCCAGCCCGAAGAGCTGCGGGTTGCGCTCGTCGACGGTCAGCGCCTGTACGATCTGGATATCGAATCCGGCGCGCGCGAACAGAAAAAAGCCAACATCTACCGCGGCAAAATCACCCGCGTCGAGCCCTCGCTCGAAGCAGCGTTCGTCGATTTCGGCGCCGAACGCCACGGCTTTTTGCCGCTAAAAGAGATTTCCCGGGAATATTTCCTCAAGGACGTTTCCGGTCGACCCAGCATCAAGGAAGTGCTGAAAGAGGGTCAGGAAGTCATCGTTCAGGTCGATAAAGAGGAGCGCGGTAACAAAGGGGCGGCGCTGACCACCTTTATCAGCCTGGCCGGACGCTTTTTGGTGCTAATGCCTAACAACCCCCGGGCCGGCGGCATTTCGCGGCGCATCGAGGGTGACGATCGCAGTCAGCTAAAAGACGCCATGTCGCAGATGACCGTGCCGGACAAGATGGGCCTGATCGTGCGCACCGCTGGTATCGGCCGAAGCGCCGAAGAACTTCAGTGGGACCTGGACTACCTCGCCCAGGTGTGGGAATCGGTGACCGCGGAAGCCTCCAAACGCCCGGCACCGTTTCTGGTCTATCGTGAATCCAATGTGATCATCCGCGCCATGCGCGACTACCTGCGCCAGGACATCGGCGAGGTATTGATCGATAGCCCCGAGATCCACGCCGAGGCGCTGAGCTTCATCCGCCAGGTAATGCCCTCCTACCAACAGAAGATCAAGCTTTATACCGACGAAGTGCCGCTGTTCTCGCGCTTTCAGATCGAATCGCAGATCGAAACCGCCTATCAGCGCGAAGTGAAGCTGCCCTCCGGCGGCTCGATCGTGATCGACCACACCGAAGCGCTGGTCTCCATCGATATCAACTCGGCGCGGGCCACCCGGGGCAGCGACATCGAAGAGACCGCCCTGCAGACCAACTCCGAGGCCGCCGACGAGATCGCCAGGCAGCTGCGCCTGCGCGATATCGGGGGCCTGGTGGTCATCGACTTCATCGACATGGGCCCGGCACGCAATCAGCGCGAAGTGGAAAACCGCATGCGCGACGCGCTCAAGCTCGACCGGGCGCGGGTTCAGATCGGCCGGATTTCCCGCTTTGGCCTGATGGAAATGTCGCGCCAGCGCCTGCGCCCCTCGCTTGGCGAAACCAGTGGCGTAGTTTGCCCGCGCTGTAACGGCCAGGGCACCATTCGCGATGTGCGTTCGCTGTCGCTCTCGATCATGCGCTTGATCGAAGAAGAAGCCATGAAAGAGCGTAGCGCCCAGATCCGCGCCATTTTGCCGGTGCCGGTCGCCACCTATCTGCTGAACGAAAAGCGCAGCGTGCTCGCCGATATCGAAGCGCGTCAGGACGTTCGCGTAGTGCTGCTACCCAATCCGGACATGGACACGCCGCACTACGACGTGCAGCGCCTGCGTAACGACCACCTCGACGAAGACGAAAGCCATACGCTTTCAAGCTACGAGCTGTCCGTGGATACCGAGGTCGGTAAAGAGCCCGACGCAAGCTTCGCGCCGCCAGCCCAGCGCGCCGAAGCCGCGGTCAAGACCGTAACCCATAACGCGCCGGCGCCGGCGTCGCTGCAAAACGAAGAAACCCCGGCCAGCAGCGCTAAAGTCGAGAGCGCTGATAGCGCCGAGACCGGCGTACTGGGCCGCTTGATCCGCGGCTTTGCCAAGCTCCTCGGTAGCGACGACACCGCAAGCCCCGAGAGCAAGCCGGCTGCCGAACCCGCTGCCCGCAAGACGCAAAGCAGCGAGCGCGGCGGCGAGCGCGCCAACAAGCCCGCCCGCGAGAGACGCCCGGAAAGCGCCACACCGCGAAGCGAGTCGAGCGCCTCCTATGCGCGCAGCGCCGCCCCCGCGAAGAGCCAGGACGACGCCAGCGACAAGCGTAGCGGCCCGAGCCGCTCGCGCAATCGCCGCCGTAACGCCCCGGGCAGCGAGCAGAAACAGGGCGAAAACGCCACCAAACCCGCGCGCCAAAGCGAGCGCGAGGCCGAGCAGAGCGAAGCCAGCGCCCCGGCGCCGCAAAACAAGCGCTCGGATAGCCGCCGCGACAAGCCCCGGGACGCTGGCAAGGACAACGCCAAAGAGACGCCCCAGGAAAATGGCCGAGCCAACAAGCCTAAGAGCGAATCGAACCGTGGTGCCAAGGAGTCCGAGCCCAAGCAGGAAGCCAAAGCCGAGACGAAACCCGAGGCCCAGCAGGACGCCCCCAAAGACGACGGCAAACCCAAGCGTACGCGCAACAACCCGCGTAACCGCTCGCGCAAGCAGGCCGTCAACCCAAAAGCCGAAGCCGAGCAGCTAGCGCTTCAAGCCGAAGCCGCCAAGGCGCCAGCGCCGGAGGATACAGGCAGCGACGCCCCAGGCCCGGTTAGCGAGCCAGTCGCCGCCCAGGTAGCCGAGGAGAAAACGCCGGAAAGCGTCGCGCCGACGACCGAAGCAGCCGTTGAAGCGCCGGCCGAGAACGCCGCTGAGGATACCTCTGGCCAGGCGGCCCCGAGCGAAACGCTCGAGTCGCCCGCAGCCAAAGCGGCGCCGGTAGAATCCGAAGTGCCGGTAGCCGAGGCCGACAAGCCCGACGCGGTCGAGCAGGCCGAAGAGGTCAAAGCAACCACCGCCCCCGCCGTGGAAGCCGAAACCGAACACCGGGTCGAGCAAGACGATGCGCCAACAAGCGCTCAGGATGAGGTAACCCGCGAAGTGCCCCAGCCTGCAGAAGCCACGCTAGCCGAGGAAACCACTCAGGCTGAAACCCTCGAGCAAAACGCCGCTCCACAAGCGCTCGAGACCGAGCCCGCCAGGCCCGTTGCGGCTGACGAGCAGCGTGAAAACGCCGCGCCCGCCGAGGAGCAGGCGCCTGTCGAGGAGAAGCGCGAGCCGCACGTCGAAGCCGAGGCAGCGCCGCAACAGCGCGAAGCCGACCAGGCGACGGATGCGCCCCTGACCTCCTCGGAAAGCGAGCTTCCCGCGGAAACCGAGCAAGCCAGCCCGTCTACGCTGGCCGAGGCCGCACCGCTGGAGCAAGCGTCGGACGAGTCAGAGCCCACCGCGGCCACTGACACGGACGAAGCCCAAAAGCGCTCTGACGATATGGCCGACAAGGTCGAGGCTTCCGACCAGGCAAGCCAGCCTCAGGATGAGGACGCCAGCCCCAAAACGGCGCCCAAGCGCCGCCGGCGGGCACATAACGACCCGCGTGAAAAGCGCAAGCAAGGCAGCACCGGCCAGGAGTAAACCGCGTGCGCAAAAAAACCCCGCCTGGCGCGGGGTTTTTTTATGCCTTACAAAAGTGCCGGTTTCACCAACGGCGCTAGACCACCCGTGGCTCCGGCTCCAGGGTAACGCCAAAGCGTTGGCGCACCATTTCCATGATGCGCCGGGCAAAGCTTAAAAGCTCCTCGCGGGTACCCCCGCCAAAGTGAACCAGCACCAGCGCCTGACGCGCGTGTACGCCAAATGCGCCTTCGCGGCTACCCTTGAGCCCACACTGGTCGATCAACCAGCCGGCCGCCAGCTTGCAACGCCCGTCCGGCTGGGGGAAGCTCGGCATGTCCGGGTAGCGCTCGGCTAGCGCCTTCGCCGCCGGGGCCTCGACCACCGGATTTTTGAAGAAGCTCCCGGCATTGGCAAGCGTTGCCGGGTCCGGAAGCTTTTCTCGGCGTACACTGCCCACCGCTTGCGCCACCTCCAGCGGGCCGGCGCTGGCGGGTACGCGGCGGGCCAGATCGCCGTAGCCAAGCCGGGGGACGCCATCGCGGGTAAGCTTCAGCGCCAAGCGAGTAATAGCCACTTTCCCACTCAGCGCGTTTTTGAATACGCTATCGCGATAGCCAAAGCCGCACGCCTGGGGCGTTAACCAGTAAGCGCGCTGGCTGGCAAGCTCCATGACCTGGACACCTTCGATCACGTCCTTGAGCTCGACCCCGTAAGCGCCAATATTTTGTACCGGTGCAGCGCCGCAGTTGCCCGGGATCAGCGCCAGGTTTTCGATCCCCCACCAGCCCCGCGCGGCAAGCGCCATGACCAGCTCATGCCAATTGACGCCGGCGCCGGCGAACACGGTGGCCTCGCGCCCCCGGGTCTCTATCCACCACTGGTCGAAGGCCAGCGTCACCGCCGCGCCCTCGAAACGTTCGGGCAGCAACACGTTGCTGCCCCCGCCCAGTAGCGTGATCGCCAGGTTGTTTGCGCAGCACTGTTCGAGCACGCCGCGTAGTTCGTTGAGCGTGGCCGGACGAGCGCCAAAGGCCGCCTGGCAGGGAAGCTTCAGCGTATTGGCAAGGGTCAGGTCCACCCGGGGGGTTAGATAGGCCACCCTCACCCCTTCCTGATAGCGTCGAGAAGGCCCTGACAGGCCGACTCAATCAGATCCAGCACGTGCTCGAAGCCCTCCTCGCCACCGTAGTAAGGGTCCGGCACCTCGGCCTCGACGCTGTCGGCGTAGGACAGAAAAAGCGCCGTGCGGGCGCGGCTATCCCGGGGCGCCAGCGCGCGAATGGCGTCCATGTTGGCGTGGTCCATCCCCAATACGTAGTCGAAGTGGCTGAAGTCCTCGACGCTTAGCTTTCGAGCACGCAGATGGCTGATATCCACGCCACGGCGGCTGGCCGCTTGCCGGGCGCGCGCATCCGGGGCCTTACCCAGGTGCCAATCGCCCACGCCGCAAGAGTCCACTTCTATTTCACCTTGCAAATCCGCCTCGACCAGCGCCTTTTGAAAAAAGCCTTCGGCGCTGGGCGAGCGGCAAATGTTTCCTAAACAGACAAACAGTACCCGCGTCATTGAGACTCCGCTTGGTCGATGAGTAAGCGCACCTTGGCGAGATCCTCGAAGGTATCCACCCCGGCAGGGTTGGGCTCACAGGCAAGCGCTACCTGGATGATGTGGCCATGCTGGAGCGCGCGTAGCTGCTCGAGCTGCTCGAGTTGTTCGAGCTGCGAAGGCGCCATGCTCTGGTAAGCGCTCAAAAAGCTTGCCCGGTAAGCGTAAATGCCGATGTGCCTGAGCCAGGCATCGGTATTCAAAAGGCTCGGCTTTTGCGCAAACTGCTCCCGGTCCCAGGGAATCGGCGCGCGGGAGAAGTAGAGCGCCCGCCCGGCGTGGGTGCGAACGAGCTTCACCACGTTGGGATTGAAAAGCGTCTCGATATCGTGGATAGGCTCGGCCAGGGTGGCCATGGCGGCGTCGGCATCGCACGCCAAACGCTCGGCCACCTGATCGATCAGCGCCGGGGGAATCAGCGGCTCATCGCCCTGTACGTTGACCAGCAGCGTATCGCCTGCAAGCCCTAAAATATCCGCCACCTCGGCCAGCCGGTCCGTCCCGGAGAGATGATCGTCCCGGGTCATGACCACCTCGGCCCCATAGGGCAAAAGTGCCGCCTCGATGCGCGCATCGTCGGTCGCCACCACGACACGGCGGGCAAGGCTTAGACAGGCGCGGCGCCATACGTGGGCCACCATGGGCTCACCGGCGATCTCCATGAGCGGTTTACCGGGCAGCCGCGAGGAGTTAAACCGCGCGGGAATGACGACGATAAAGTCGACCCTCGGATCGGTCGTTGGTACCGTCATCACGCCTGCCCTGTACGCCCCGGTGAGCGGTTGAGCTTCTCGTCGGCGCTAAGCACCCGCGCCTCTTCCGGCAGCATCACCGGAATGTCTTCTTTAATCGGGTAGGCCAGACCTTCGTAGTGGCAGGTAAGCTCCTGCGCCTCGCGGTCGTAGTCGAGTTTACCGGTGCAGAGTGGGCAAACCAGCATTGCCAAGAGTTCCTTATCCATGAGCGCCTTCCTCGTCTGTGTTCGTCGATAGTGATCTATTCGTAGGCCGCGTTGCCAGCTTTTCGAGCAGCCAGGCTTCGAATTCCCCGGGCAGTTCGGCGTCGACTTCCAGCGCCCAGCTGTCAAAGGGAACGAGCGATTGACACTTTACCGCGTCCTTGGCCGTCATCACGAGCGCACGCTTGGACGTAAAGTCGAAGGTACGGGCCGTAAATGTCTGATGGTCTGCAAGCGGGTGCATCTCACCCGCTACGTTAAGTGTTTCGAGGGTTTTAAAAAAGCGCGCGGGGTTGCCGATACCCGCCACGGCGTGAACCGGCAACTTGAACGGCAGCGGTGTCAGTGCCGCGTGCTCACCGGTGCTTACCCGCCGCCACCGCGCCGGCGCCAGCGTCATCGGTACCGCCTCGACCGGAAGCGCCTCGGCCAAATCGCCATTGGCGATCACCGCATCCACGCTTGAAAGGCGCTGGGCCGGCTCGCGAAGCGGCCCGGCGGGCAGGCAGTGCTGGTTGCCAAGCCCCCGGGCGCCGTCGACGACCACCAGCTCAATATCCCGGGCCAACGCCAGGTGCTGCAGGCCATCGTCGCTGATCACGATATCGCACCCCAGCTCGATCAGTTTTTTAGCCCCGCGCGTTCGTCTGGGGTCCGCCACCACCGGCGCACCGGTTTGTTTGAAAAGCATCAGGGGCTCGTCACCGCTATGGGCGGGGCTGGTGGTATCACTGACCACCAGCGGGTAGCGCGGTGCGTGGCCACCGTAGCCGCGGCTCACCACACCGGGTCGCCATCCGTGATGCTGGAGCAGATTGACAAGCCAGGCCACCAGCGGCGATTTGCCGGTCCCGCCCAGGGTAATATTACCCACCACGATGACCGGCACCGGCGCGCGCCAGGCAGGCTTTTTACCCGACGCATAAGCCCGGAAGCGTCGCGCCATCACCGTGGCGTAGAGCGCGCCCAGCGGGTAGAGCGGTACAAGCCACGGTGCCTGCCGGGCGCTTTTTATATAAACGCCCTCCAGCCAGCGGCTTGCAAAGCTCACGCGGGCTCCTGAAACTGCATTTGATGAAGGCCGGCGTAGGGGCCCTTGCGCCCGAGGAGCGCCTCGTGGGTGCCCTCCTCGACGATTCGCCCCTGCTCCATCACAACGATTCGATCGGCACGCTCGATGGTAGAGAGCCGGTGGGCGATCACCAGCGTGGTGCGCCCCTTACACACGTACTCGAGCGCCTTCTGAATGTAGCGCTCGGACTCGGAATCCAGCGCCGAAGTCGCCTCATCGAAAATCAGAATCGGCGCGTTCTTGTAGATGGCCCGCGCGATGGCCAGACGCTGGCGCTGGCCGCCGGAGAGGGTAAGACCGTTCTCGCCCACCAGGGTCTCGAAGCCATCTGGCAACTTCTCGATGAATTCGCTGGCGTAGGCGGCGCGGGCGGCCTCCTTGACCCGCTCGAGGTTCGGATTCTGCTCGCCGTAGGCGATGTTGGCGGCGATGGTGGTGTTAAAAAGCGTCACCTGCTGCGAGACGATGGCGATCTGACGGCGAAGTGCGCCGAGGGCGTAGTCATCCGCCGGCACCCCGTCGATCAGCAGACGCCCCTGGGTGGGGCGGTAAAAACGCGGCAAGAGCCCCACCAGCGTCGACTTGCCGCCGCCGGAGCGCCCCACGATGGCGACCATTTCCCCTGGCGCGACGTGCAGATCGATGTCGTGGAGTACGTCAGGCTGGTCGTCGGCGTAGCGAAAGCTCACGTTTTCGAAGTTCACCTCGCCCTGGAGCGTATCGGGCTCGCGCGTGCCGTTGTCCGGCTCGGCGGCTAGATCCACCACGCTGAAGAGCTCGGCGGCGGCGGCAAGACCTTTCTGGATCTCGCCATTGATCTCGGTGAGCTGGCGCACCGGCTTGATCGTCATTGCCGCGGCGGTGATGAAGGCGACGAACTCGCCGGGGGTCATATCCGCCATGAAGGCGGGCGCCATGGCAAGCCACACCAATAGCGCCATGGAGACCGCCACCAGCATCAAAATCACCGGCGAGCTGACCGCCCGGGTCATCGCCTGCTTCATGCTTTGGCGGCGATTCTCTTCACTGGCCTTCTCGAAGCGCTGCTTTTCGAAGGCTTCGGCGCCATGGGTACGCACCACTCGGTAGCCGGACAGCGCTTCGGATGCCACGTGGGTTACGTCGCCCACGGAATTCTGGATGCGTTTGGAAATCTTGCGAAAGCGCTTGCTCACGAAACTCACCACGACCGCGATCACCGGCGTCACGCCCAAAAACAGCAGCGTGAGCATCCAGTTGGTCCAAAGCAGATAAAGCACCAGCCCGATGACGAATAGCCCTTCACGCAGAATCACGGTGACCGCATTGGTCGCCGCTCCCGCCACCTGCTCGACGTGGTAGGTCACCCGCGACACCAGATGCCCGCTCGAGTGCTGGTCGAAAAAACGCCCGGGCAGATGCAGCATATGATCGAACACATCGCAGCGCAGGGTATGGATCACGTAGCGCCCCACGTAGGCCATGTAATAGGTGCTTAAAAACGTGCCGATCCCGCGGGAGGCGAACATCAGTACGACGAACAACGGCAAAAAGAAGCGAAACGCCGCGTCCGGATTTTGAATTCCATCGATCAGGCGCTTCATCATCTCGGCCAGCGCCGTACTGGAGGCGGCGTAAATCAAAAAGCCGATGATCGCCAGCGCGAACATTTTCCAGTGCGGCTTTACGTAGCTCAGCAAGCGTTTATACAACACCCAACTCGAATCGGTCACACGGGCTCCTGGCGTGATGTGCAGTGCGCAGGATTCTACCTTAAGGCGCCGCGTATCAACACCGCTTACGCCCTCCATCGATGCCGCGCTGCGCCGACACTTCGACCTCACGGCCCGCTTTTAGATAAAACGTCAGCGCCCCGTGCTGGGCGGTGCTCCAAAGACAGCTGCCGTTTCGTCGAAAACGGCGCACGACGTCATCCACCGGATGGCCGAAAGCGTTATCCCGCCCGGCGCTGAACACCACGTGCTGGGGGCGGCTGGCGCGGACGAACTGAACGCCGGAGCTTGTGCGGCTACCGTGATGCCCTGCGACCAGCACGCTTATGGGTGATTCGATGTCGCCCACCAGGCGCCGCTCGGTGTCACGGCCCACGTCACCGGTGATCCAAAGCCGGTGCTCCCCAATGCTAACCTCCAGCACACAGGAGCGCTCGTTGTGGGTTAGCTGATTCTCCCCCGCCGGCGGCCAAAGCACGCGATAACTAACGCCGTCGTGCTCTTCGTGCTGGCCTCTTACGCAGTGCTCGAACGAAACGGGCAAGGCCTCGCCTTGGGGCGCCAGCCACTGTGCGGCGCGGTGTTCGCGCATCAGGGCCGCCACCCCGCCGGCGTGGTCGATGTCGCTGTGGCTGACCATCACCCGATCGAAGCGCTGACCCGGCGCCCAAAGCGTCTCCAGCGGCATGAAGCCGCTTTGAAAGCGTGGACCGGTGTCGTAAAGCATGCGCCAGGACGCGCTCTCGAGCTCGACCAGTTGCCCCTGGCCCACATCGAATACAGTGACGCGTAAAACGCCCGGCGCCAAAGCGCTTGGCTGATGCGTCAAGACAAGCGCGGCGGTCACCAGCAGCGCCGCCGCGCGCAGCCAACGCGGCACGAAGGCAAGCCCAAAGCAAAGCGCCACGAGCAACAGTGCCGCCGCCAGCGGCAGCTTGAGCGACGCCGAGGGCTCCCAAAGCGGCGCCGCGCCGAGGGTCAGGCTCAACAGTCCATGAAAAACGCCGAGCGCCTGCTCGAAGCCCCACCACACGAACACGCCGACGTAGGGAAGCGGCGCCAACAGCCAGCCAAGTAGTGCCAGCGGTACCATGAGCGAGCTGACCCAGGGGACAGCCAGCAGATTCACCAGCGGCGCGCCCGGGGCTACCCGGCCAAAAGCGATCAGGACCGCCGCCGCCATGAGCGGCGCCAGCAGTAGCTGGGTGCGCACCAGCGCCCAGCACCAGCCTTTCACCCCGGAAGGCCGGGCGCGGCCCTGCCAAATAACGATAAGCCACCCGACCGCGACAAAGGAGAGCCAAAGCCCGGGGCGCCAAAGGGCCAGCGGGTCGAGCAACACGATCAACAAAAGCGCCAGCCACCAGGCCTGCCAGGGCCCGGGCGCGTGACGCCCGCTCAGCACCCAGAGCCCGAGCAGCGTCATCACCATGGCACGCATGGCAGGCGGCCCCATACCGGCCAGTAAGGCATAGCCCACGCAGGCGGCCCCCGCCGCCCACCAGGGCCAGGCACGCAGCCGCCAGTCGAGCGGGGTGAGCAGGCGTGCCGCGAACCGGGCGACCAGCAAAACCAACGAAGCGATCAGCCCCACGTGCAGCCCGGAGATCACCACCAGGTGCGTCGTGCCGGTGGCGTTCAATAGCGCCCAATCGTCCTGGGTCAGTTGAGAGCTCTCGCCCAGCGTAAGCGCGGCCAGCCAGCGCCTGGTTCGATCAGAAAGGTCGGTGTCCGCGATTTTCGCAAGTGCGCGCTTTTTAAGCGTCGAGCGTGCGTCTTTCAAGCGAAGCGGTGCGGGGCTTTCACGTACGTAGCCCGTCGCGTGGATGCCCTCGCGCCAGAGCCATCGGGCGTAGTCGAAGGTATTGGGGTTGGTAAAACCGCGCGGTGGGCGCAGTCTAAGCGTCAGTCGCCACTGCTCGCCGGCTTGATACGATATATCGCTGTAAGTCGTGACACGCACGCGTTTGAGCGACTCGCAGCTCAAGCGATGGGGCGGGCTTTCGCACCGGTCAACGCGCAGCGTCAGCCGCGTCGCACCCGCCAGGGGCTTAACGCTATCGACGCGCGCCTCGACCAGGAGATCCTCGCCACCAAGCCCTGCGGGGAGCGCGCGCTGCCACTCAACTTGAATCCCCACGAACACCCAGGCACCGATCAAAAGCAGGGCCAACGCGCGCGGCGCGCGGTTGATCATCAAAAGCGCGGCCAGCAGGAGCGCGCCGATGGCCACGCCCAAATGCCCGCCGGGGCCGCTTAGCCATGCTAAAAGCGCCCCGCCAAGCGCTGCCACCGCCGCCGGTATGATCCCCCCTGCCCGCATCGTCCCCTCCGTGGCCGGCGTTCAACGCTCGGCGTAGCCTAACCGCCGCGCGATGTGGATAATAGAGCGCACTATTTCAAAGAGTAACCGACATGCCGCGCCGTTTCCTGCAGCGCTACATGCCCAAGCCCGATACGTTAAGGCGCCAGCGCTCGCTTCGCTTCATGGCGCCCTTGATTGCCGACCCCGGATTGTGGCTCTTGACCCGCAGAAGTGTCGCCAACGCCTTTAGCGTCGGGCTTTTCTGCGCCATGCTGCCCATCCCGCTGCAGATGATGGTCGCGGCACTGGGTGCGCGCATCGGGCGCTGCAACCTGGCGCTTTCGGTGAGTCTGGTCTGGATTACCAATCCGCTGACCATGCCGGTGATCTTTTATTTCAACTATCGGGTGGGAACGTTTTTGATGGGCGCGCCGGTGCGCGAGGCACCGTCACGTATTTCGACCCGCTGGCTGGCCGAGCAGATGCACGACCTGCTTCCGCCTCTTTTTCTAGGCTCTATCGTGACGGCGTTGATTCTCGCCGTGGCGGCCAACGTGGTCATTCGGCTGATCTGGCGCTGGCACGTCTCGCAAAGCTGGAAGCGCCGCCGGCTCAAACGCCAGCAGCGCCGGGCGACCATGGAAGCCAAACTGGACGAGCAAGACGAAGCGCCCTAAACGGGCGCTGTCACTTCCTCTTGCAGCCGTCCCGCATTGAGACGCAGGACGCGGTCCTGGTGGGCCGCCAGGGCCACGTCGTGGGTCACGATCACGAACGCGCAGGCGCTCTCACGGGCAAGCTCGTCCATCAAACTCAAAATGGTGCTGGCGGTGGTTTGATCCAAATTGCCGGTGGGTTCGTCCATCAGCACCAGGCTTGGGTCGGTCACGAGTGCCCGAGCGATCGCCACGCGCTGGCGCTCGCCGCCGGAAAGCTCGCCGGGCTTGTGCTCCGCCCGTGACTTCATCCCGACCCGCTCCAGAATCGTCATCGCCCGCTCTTCGGCGGCTTTTTTACGCTGGCCCCGAATGATCAAGGGAAGCGCCGCGTTCTCGACGGCGCTGAACTCGGCCAGCAAATGGTGAAACTGGTATACAAAGCCGATATAGCGATTACGAAAGCGACCCAGCTGCGTTTCATTGAGCCCGGCCAGGGATTCATCGGCGATCATCACGCTGCCCTCGCTTGGCCGGTCTAGCCCGCCCAGCATATTCAGCAACGTGGTTTTACCGGAACCGGAGCTACCCACCACGGCGACGCGCTCGCCGGCGCGCACCTCGAGATTGAGCTGATCCAGCACCGTCAACTCCTGGGGGCCGACGCTATATACGCGGGTCAGGTTCTGGCAGGAAAGCATGACCGGAGCCTGGGAAATCGTTGAGTTCATGGGCGCGTCCTTATTCATAGCGCAGTACGTCCGCCGGCTGTACGCGCGCGGCCCGCCAGGCGGGATAAAGCGTCGACAGGAAAGTAAGACCGAAAGCGGCCAGCACGATGTTACGAATATCGTCGAACAGCAGCCGCGACGGCAGGTGGCTGACGAAGTAGACGCCGGAGTCGAGGAACTGAATGCCCGTGATGCCTTCGAACCAGCCGATGACATCCGAGATCGTCAGCGCCAGCACCACCCCGGCCAACACCCCCAGGGCGATGCCGATGATGCCGATGGTCAACCCCTGAACGATAAAGATCCCCATGATAGAGCGCGGCGTCGCGCCTAGGGTGCGCAAAATGGCGATATCCGCGCGCTTATCGGTGACCACCATGACCAACGTCGAGACGATGTTGAACGCAGCGACCGCCACGATCACCGTCAGCAACAGCCCGATCATGCGTTTTTCCATCTGAATCGCCTGGAACAGGCTGCCCTGGGTAAAGGTCCAGTCGCGGCCCACATAGCCCGGGCCCAGGTCGTTGACGATCGCCTGGGTTTCGCTACCGGCCACGAACAGGTCGTTGAGCTCGAGGCGCAGGCCGCCGATGGCATCGCCAAGGCGCGCAAGGGTCTGCATGTCTTCGATGTTGGCGTAGGCCAGGCTGCCGTCAAGATCGGCCCCCACGCTGAAGATACCGCTGACCGTAAAGCGCTTGAGACGCGGAAAGACGCCCGCCGGGGTAATCGAGGCCTCGGGGACCAGCAACGTCACCCGATCGCCGACACCGACGCCCAGGCGGCTGGCCAGTATCGAGCCCAGCACCACGTTCCACTCGTTCGGCGCTAGATCGTCAAGCTCGCCCCGGCGCATATGATCGCCGATGATCGATACCTGATCCTCCCAGGCCGGGTCGATACCGGTCACCATGGCGCCTTCGTTGCGCCCGCTGGCCGAGAACATGCCCTGCTGCTCCACGTAGGGCGCCACGCCGATGACGCGGTCGCGCTCGATCAGCCGGTCGGCGAGCGCCTCCCACTCGACGAGCCCGGGCTGATACTCGATTTTGGTGTGCGGCACCATGCCCAGAATGCGCGTGCGCAGCTCGTAGTCGAAGCCGTTCATCACCGACAGCACGAGAATCAACACCGTGACGCCTAGCGTCAAACCCAGCATCGAAATCAACGAGATAAACGAAATAAAGTGGTTTCGGCGTTTAGCGCGCACGTAGCGCAGCCCCACCAAAAAAGGCAAACGATCAAGCATGGCATCATTCCTTGGTTATATGGCGCCCATGGTACGGTTTTTTTATACGCCCTGCATGGGTAAACACGCATGACAGAAGTAATCTTTTACCCGGCGCAGTAGCGCGCGGGATGACTTGCAACTTGGCGGGCGAGCCCCTACATTGCGCCCTTTGGTCGGTATCCAAGCCCGGCCTCTTCCTTGGCAACGAGAGCATGCAATCTTGGCACACCCTACTGACCGTTTGCTGCCGGAATGGCACCCCCAGGATGCCCTGCAGCTCACTTGGCCGCGCCCGGACGGCGACTGGCGCCCCCTTTTAGAGCGTATCGAGGCAACGCTTGAGCGCATCGTGCTGGCCGCTGTGCGCTATCAGCGCGTTGTCGTCAGCGTACCGGATACCGCCACAAAGACGCGCCTTGGCGAACGTTTTGCCACCCTGGGCGTTTCCCGCGCGCGGCTGCTGCTCATCGAAGCCGCCACCGACGACACCTGGGCGCGGGATCACGGCCCGCTTGGGGTGATCCGCGCGGACGGCGAAATGGCACTTCTCGACTACACCTTTACCGGCTGGGGCGGCAAATTTCCCGCCCGCCGCGACGATGCCTTGACGAAAGCGCTCGATAGCAAAGGAGTTTGGGCCTGCAAGGTGGTGAACAAGTCGCTGGTACTGGAAGGTGGCGGTATCGAAACCGATGGCCAGGGGACGCTTTTAACCACCAAAGCATGCCTTTTAAACCCGAACCGCAACCCGGACTACTCCCTCGAGGCGCTCGAGCACGCGCTAAAAGCGGATCTGGGCGTCGACCGGGTACTGTGGCTCGAAAACGGCTACCTGGCCGGCGACGATACCGACAGCCACATCGACACCCTGGCCCGGTTTTGCAGCCCCACGACCATTGCTTACGTGCGCTGCGACGACGAGACAGACCCGCACTATCCAGCGCTCAAAGCGATGGAGGCCGAACTACAGGGGTTTCGTCAACCAAACGGTGAGCCCTACCGTTTGATCGCCCTGCCCTGGCCCGCGGCGGCGTTCGACCCCGAGGATGGCCACCGCCTGCCGGCCACCTACGCCAACTTCACCATCATCAACGGCGCCGTACTGGTGCCTACCTACGCCGACGCCAACGACCTGGCGGCATTGAACGCTTTGGCCAGCGCGTTCCCCGAACACGCCATCATTCCCATCGAGTGTCAAAGCGTGATTCGCCAACACGGTAGCCTGCATTGTCTAACCATGCAGCTACCCAAGGGCACGCTTAACCAGGCCCTTTTCGAGGAGGCACCATGAGCAACACTTTGAGCGTGGCAGTGATCCAGCAAGTGGCCTGGCCGGATAAGGCCCAGAGCCTGGCCGAGAGTGAAAAAGGCGTGCGCGACGCCGCAGCCCAAGGGGCGAAACTGGTGCTTTTGCAGGAGCTTCACGCCACGCACTACTTCTGCCAGTACGAAGACCCGGCGCTTTTCGACCTGGCCGAGCCTTTGGATGGCCCCACGGGCCAGCGCCTGGCGGCCCTGGCCCGGGAGCTCGATATCGTGCTGGTCGGCTCGATTTTCGAAAAGCGCGCCGCCGGGCTCTACCACAATACCGCGGTGGTGTATGACGGCGCCAAGGGGCGAGTGGGCCAGTACCGCAAGATGCATATCCCCGACGACCCGGGCTTTTATGAGAAATTCTACTTCACCCCGGGCGATATCGACGCCGCCCGGGGTGAAGGCTTTACCCCCATCGACACCTCGGTGGGAAGGCTTGGCGTTTTGGTGTGCTGGGATCAGTGGTACCCGGAAGCGGCACGCCTGATGGCGCTGGCCGGCGCAGAGCTACTGCTCTACCCCACCGCCATCGGCTGGGACCCGAATGACGATGATGCAGAGAAGGCGCGCCAAAAGGACGCCTGGACGTTGGTGCAGCGCGCCCACGGCGTCGCCAATGGCCTGCCGGTACTGGCCGCCAACCGGGTCGGTTTCGAGCCGGACCACTCCGGGGTCGGCGCCGGGGTCGACTTCTGGGGCGGCAGCTTCATCTGCGGTCCCCAGGGCGAGTTTCTGGCCCACGCCTCGACGCGCACCGAACAGCTCGTGGCCACCCTCGATATGATTAAAAGCGAGGATACCCGGCGTATCTGGCCGTTTCTTCGCGACCGCCGGGTCGATGCCTACGCTGACTTGACCCGCCGCTACCGCGATTAAACAAAAGCACCGGCGCCCTCAAGGACGCCGGTGCTTTTGAATGCTTCACGCCTTTCGAGCAGCCTCTAACCGGGGCACTCGAAAGGCCAAGTAGCTACTTCCAGAAATCGCGAATCGACGCGATGCCCTGGGCGCCAACCGCGCGCGCGTGATTGGCGTCAAAGCGGGTCATGCCACCGAGGGCGAAAACCGGCATGCCGGCATGCTCGACCAGCTGCTGAAAATCGTGCCAGCCCATGGGCGCGACATCCGGATGCGAAGGCGTCGTGCGAAGCGGCGAAAGGGTAACGAAGTCGCAACCCAGACCTCGCGCCTTATTGAGCTGCTCCTCGTCGTGGGTCGATGCAGACAGCCACTTGCCCTCGGCAATGGGACGGCGCTCCAGCTCCATCAGGCGCTGGCTGGTCAGATGAATACCATCGGCATCCACCTGCTCCAAAATATCCGGCTCGCCGTTGAGCAACAGCCTGGCGCCGAATTCGCGGCACAGCGCCAGCGCCTTCTCGGCGCGCTTGAGGTAAGCATCGCGTTCGAGCCCCTTGGCACGCAGTTGGACTAGACGCACGCCGTCTTCGTCGAGGGCGCGGCGCAACAGGGCCTCGAAGCGTTCATCGTCGGGTTCCTCCCCGGTGATCAGATACTCCTTGGGCAGCATGACCGCGCGCAAAATCGGCAGGTTAGCCGCCGGGAAGGGGTAGCCGGCCAGATCTTCCATCGCGACCCAGCGCACCGCCTGGCCTTCCCGCCCGAAAGGCTCGCCGGCAAACTCATGCACCAGCCAAACATCGAGCAGGATATGTTTGTCGCTGTACTCGTGATGAACGCGAATGAGCGGCTGAGCACGGCGGATCTCGACGCCGAGCTCCTCGTGAAGCTCGCGCTTGAGCCCTTCAAGACCGGTTTCGTAAGGCGCCAGCTTCCCCCCAGGAAACTCCCATAGACCGCCGTGATCCACGTTGGAAGGCCGGCGGGCAATCAACACATGCTTTTTGTCCGCACTAACGATGGCGGCCGCGGCGACGTGAACCCGTCGTTTTACCATTACATTCATTACGTGTTTTCCACATTGGAGCGCTATGACATGGCGTAGCGCTTAACTGCACAGGACTAAACTTTACTATAAACGCGACTCGATCAGGCGCCGGCTAGCTTCGATAGTCGGCGTTGATCGATACATAATCGTGGGAAAGATCCGAGGTCCACACCGTGGCGCGGGCATCGCCCCGCCCGAGCTGGATACGGATCGTGATCTCTTCTTCGGCCATCACGCGGCTACCCGCGGCTTCCAAGTAGCTCGCCGCTCGGCCGCCATGCTCGACCAGTCGGACATCGCCCAAGTCGATCATCACGCGGCTGACATCGAAGGCCTCGACCGGCGCGCGGCCAACGGCGGCCAGAATACGACCCCAGTTGGCGTCGCAGGCATACAGCGCGGTTTTCACTAGCGGCGAATGGGCCACGGTAAAGGCGACGTCCCGCGCCTCCTTGACGCTCTCGGCGCCGTCTACCTCGAGGGTGACGAACTTGGTGGCGCCTTCACCGTCGCGGATGATCGACTGGGCAAGCCGAGTCATTACCTGGCCAAGCGCTTGCTTGAATACCGCGATCTGCTCATCGGTCTCTACCCGTACGCCGGTGTTGGTGGCGGCCAGCATACAGGCATCGTTGGTCGAGGTGTCGCTATCCACTGTAATCGCGTTGAAGGATTCATCCACGGTTTCGCGCAGAAGCCGGGCCAGCAGGGGCTGCTCGATGCTCGCATCGGTGACCACGAAGCCCAGCATGGTTGCCATGTTGGGCTTGATCATGCCCGAGCCTTTGGTGATCCCATTGATGTTAAAGGCTTGGCCGTCGATCTCTGCGGTCACCGTGGCGCCTTTAGCGCGGGTGTCGGTGGTTAAAATCCCCTCCCCGGCCAATGCCCAGGCTTCAGGGCCATCGTCCAGCGCCTGGAAGGCGGCGGGAAGACCGGCCAACAGGCGTTCCATGGGCAGCGGCTCGCCAATCACGCCGGTCGAAAACGGCAGTACCTGGTGTTTAAAAACGCCGGCCTGATCCGCCAGTGCTTGGCAGGTCTGGTACGCATCCCTCATACCTGCTTCACCGGTGCCCGCATTGGCGTTGCCGGTATTGATGACCCAGTAGCGTGGCGCCGCGCTTTCATCCTGCAAATGCGCCTTTGCCGCCATCACCGGCGCGGCGCAAAATGCATTTTGGGTAAACACCCCCGCCATGGTGGCGGTACCGGGCAGCTCGATGACGACGAGATCACGGCGCTGGGGCTTTTTTATCCCCGCCATGGCAGACCCAAGCCGCACCCCCTCGAGGGGCGGCATTTGTGGAAACGGATAGTGACCCACCGCCATGCTCTTCTCCTTTAACGTAAACCGATTCTCGCCTTAAACCGAGAGCGGGCTATTGAAGCTTGCCGCAGCACTGCTTGTATTTTTTACCCGACCCGCAGATACACGGATCGTTGCGCCCGACCTTCGGGCCTTCGCGGCGCTGGGGCTGGGCTTCGGCGCCGGCGGTAGCAGGTGCGACCGCTTCGCTGGCTTGCTCCGGTACTTGCTGGGCCTCGGAAGCGGCGGCCTTTTCCCGTGCGGCGTCTTCGCGGCGCTTCTGCTCGAGGGCATCCACTTCTTCGGGCTGGCGCACCTGAACGTGGCTCAAAATCCGCGTGACGTCGGCCTTGATATTGGTCAACAAATGCTGGAAAAGCTCGAATGCTTCGCGCTTGTATTCCTGCTTGGGGTTTTTCTGGGCGTAGCCGCGCAGGTGAATACCCCGGCGCAGGTGATCCATCGACTGAAGGTGCTCTTTCCAGCGGGTATCGAGCACCTGCAGCATGACCTGCTTCTCGAAGCGCTGAATGAGCGCCTGGCCGGCGGCGGCGATTTTGGCGTCATACGCTTCGCGGTGCATGGTTTGCAGGCGCTCTCTGAGCTTCTCTTCGCTGAAGCGCTCATCTTCGCCTGCCCACTGGGTGACCGGCGCATCGAGGTTGAACTCGGTTTTCAGGTGCGCTTCGAGTCCGGCCAGGTCCCACTGCTCCGCCAGGCTCTGGGGTGGCACGAAGTCGCTGATGGTGCTTTCCATGACCTCTTCGCGAATACCGATCACGGCTTCGGAAACGTCGTTGGAACCCAATACGTCGTTGCGCTGTTCGTAGATCACGCGGCGCTGGTCGTTGGCCACGTCGTCATACTCGAGAAGCTGCTTACGAATATCGAAGTTACGCCCTTCGACCTTCTTCTGGGCGCGCTCGACGGCGTTCGAGACCATCTTGTGCTCGATCGCCTCGCCGCGCTCGAGCCCCAACGCCTGCATCAAACGCTTGACCCGGTCCGAGCCGAACAGGCGCATCAGGCTGTCTTCCAAAGACAGGAAGAAGCGCGTGGAGCCCGGGTCGCCCTGACGACCGGCCCGGCCGCGCAGCTGGTTATCGATACGCCGGGACTCGTGGCGCTCGGAGCCGATCACGTGAAGGCCGCCGGCCTCGAGCACCGCGTCGTGGCGCTTTTGCCACTCGGCCTTGAGCTCGGCGATTTGGGCATCGCTCGGGTTGTCGAGCTTAGCGGCGTCGGCTTCCCAGTTACCGCCGAGCACGATATCGGTACCGCGGCCCGCCATGTTGGTGGCGATCGTGACCGCCCCCGGACGACCCGCCTGGGCGATGATTTCGGCTTCGCTCTGGTGCTGTTTGGCGTTGAGCACGCTGAACTCGACGCCCGCCTCGAGCATCAGCTTGGCAAGATACTCCGAGGTTTCGATCGAGGCGGTACCTACCAGCACCGGGCGTCCAGCTTCGGTCACGGCCTGAACGTCCTTGATGATCGCTTCGAACTTCTCTTCGCCGCTCAGGTAGACAAGGTCGTTGAGATCCTTACGCGCCAGCGGCCGGTTGGTGGGAATCACCACCACATCGAGGCCATAGATCTGGCGGAATTCGAAGGCTTCGGTATCGGCGGTGCCGGTCATCCCCGCCAGCTTATCGTACAAGCGGAAGTAGTTTTGGAAGGTCGTGGAGGCAAGCGTCTGGCTTTCGCGCTGGACCGTCACCCCCTCTTTGGCTTCCACCGCCTGGTGCAAGCCTTCCGACCAACGCCGCCCGGGCATACTGCGCCCGGTGTGTTCGTCGACGATCACCACCTGGCCTTCGACGACGATATAATCCACATCGCGCTGATACAGGTAGCGCGCGCGAAGCGCCGAGTGTACGTGCTGCAAAAGGTTCAGGTTCTGCGCGGCGTAGAGCGAGTCGTTTTCGCCCAAAAGCTCCTGGGCGCGCATCATCTCTTCGACCTTGTTGTGACCCTGCTCGGTGAGCTCGACCTGCTTTTGCTTCTCGTCGAGCACGAAATCGCCGCTCACCGGCGTCTCGTCGTCTTCGCTCACCTCGCCACGCTCTAGCTGCTGGGCCAGACCATTGACCACATTATAAAGCTCGGTGTTTTCGTCCACCGCGCCGGAGATGATCAGCGGCGTGCGCGCCTCGTCGATCAAAATCGAGTCGACCTCGTCGACGATGGCGAAGTGCAGATCGCGCTGCACCTTCTCGTCGAGGGAGAACGCCATGTTGTCGCGCAGGTAATCGAAGCCGAATTCATTGTTGGTGCCGTAGGTGATATCGCAGCCGTAGGCGTGGCGCTTCTCGTCACCGGTTTGCCCGGAGAAAATGACGCCCACGGTGAGCCCCAGGAATTCATACAGCGGGCGCATCCACTCGGCGTCGCGGCGGGCCAGGTAGTCGTTGACCGTGACCACGTGCACGCCCTTGGCGGGTAGCGCGTTCAGGTAAACCGCCAGCGTCGCGACCAGGGTTTTACCCTCGCCGGTTTTCATTTCGGCGATGCGCCCGCTGTGCAGCGTCATACCACCGACCATCTGCACATCGAAGTGGCGCATGCCCATGACGCGCTTGCTCGCCTCACGCACGACGGAAAACGCCTGGGGTAGAAGCTTGTCCAGCGACTCGCCGGACTCGAGACGGGTGCGTAGCTCGCCGGTCTTTGCCTGAAGCCCGGCGTCGTCAAGCGCCTCGATCTCGGTTTCCAGCTTGTTGACGTCCAGGACGCTTTTTTTCATGCGCTTTACGTCGCGGTCGTTTTTCGAACCAATGGCCTTGCGCAGTAGTGTATTAATCATGAACCTTCCAAAATCATTTCAAGCGCGCCCGCGGGGCACCCTGTTAAATAAAACGGCGAAAAAAAGAGTGACAGCTACTGGTGGGGCGGTCCGCGCTGGGTCAGCACGTCTTGAGCGGCGACCTTATAAAGCGTGATAAAAGAGGTATCCCAAAGCCTTTTACAAAACCGTACGGTGGGGGTTTTGACGCGACAGGCCAGGTGTCGTACGCGGCGCTTGATCGCGATACGCCGGGACTGAGCACGCAAGATAGCGGGTACCCAGAGGCATACCAAAACCGCGCGCTCGCCGCGGTTGGCGGCGCTTGCGGGCGACAGGCCCACCGGGAGCAAGCAGCTTACCAAAAGCCCAGCCAGCCACCAGCGCGCCAGCCCACAGCGGCGAGCGCGCCCTGGGGCGGTCAAAGTGGCTGGCGCGGCGTTAAGCGGCATGCTGGGTGTCGGCTCCTGAGCGTGGTAGGCTCTTTGTCTTACGCCGGGCTAAAGCCGCGGGCGTATCGAATCGGTTCTTTGGAATTAAGCGTATGAGTATAAAGGTTAAGCGTTCTCGCGCACAGCCCATCAACCAGGTACTTGCAAGCTCGTCCGAGGTGAGCAACCTGCTGCGCCAATCGCGTATGATCGACCAGGCCCAGCGTCATCTTCGCGCCCATCTACCCGAAGAGATGCGCGAGCATATCTTTGTCGGCGGCTTCAGCAATGCGCGGCTCACGCTGATTAGCGGCCAGGCCAGCTGGCTTGCCTGGCTTCGATTCGAGCAAAGTCGGCTACTCGAACTGCTCCACCAGTTGCCGGGCTTCGAGGCCGTCACCGGCTTTCATTTCAAGGTACGTCCGGTACGCCCGATTACCGCACCGACCCGAAACACCCGCGCGCTTTCCCAAAGCGCCGGTGAAACGCTGACCCAATGCGCCGAGGACACCCGAGATGCACGCCTCAAAGGCGCGCTGGAGCGCCTGGCCTCCCACGCCAAAGGTAAAAATAGCCCCAAATAAACGCATAAAGCACCGCAAGCGGTGCTTTATAAATGGGGTAAGGTAGGTTTTTTTCAACCGCCCACCCCGGATTACTTTGGGCCAGTGCTTCTGCCCGATACCTTAGGCCATGGCTGGTGCGGCGTAGGAGATCGGGGCAACGTCCTTCTCGTCTTCGAACGTCACGATCTCGAAAGATTCGGGCTGGGCCAGCAACTCGCGGCAAAGCTGATTGTTGAGCGCGTGACCCGACTTGATGCCACGAAACTCGCCAATCAAACTAAAGCCAAGCTGGTAAAGATCACCGATGGCGTCGAGCACCTTGTGCTTGACGAACTCATCTTCGTAGCGCAGCCCGCCCTCGTTCACGATGCGGTAATCATCGACCACGATAGCGTTGTCGAGGCTTCCGCCCAGCGCCAGATTATTGGAGCGTAAAAACTCCAGATCGCGCATGAAACCGAAGGTGCGTGCCCGCGAGACTTCCTTGACGAAGGAGGTCGTCGAGAAGTCGATTAAAGCGTGCTGGTTTTGCTGCTCGAACACCGGGTGATCGAAATCGATCGAAAACGATACTTTAAAGCCCTGATAGGGCAGAAAAACCGCTTCCTTGTCGCCGTCACTCACCGCGATGCGCTGCTTGATGCGAATGAATTTCTTGGGCGCATCCTGCTCCAGAATCCCCGCCGACTGAATCAGAAAGACAAAGGGGCTGGCGCTGCCATCCATGATGGGTACTTCCGCGGCGCTGATATCCACGTAGGCGTTGTCGATTCCAAGGCCTGCAAACGCAGACATCAGATGCTCGACCGTCGCCACTTTGACACCCTCGAAGGAGAGCGCGGTGCAAAGCCGCGTGTCTTCCACGAGCTCGGCGCGAGCAGGAACGTGTACCACGGGGTCCAGATCGGTTCTGACAAACACTATCCCTGTGTTTGCGGGTGCCGGTCGCAAAGCCAAATGGACTTTTTTACCCGAGTGCAGACCCACTCCGGTAGCGCGAATGACATTTTGTAATGTGCGTTGTCTGATCATGGGCGTGGTAGAACTCTAAAAACGGCGCCGCGCGGCAAAAGACCGGCGCGCCGAGGGAAAGAAAGGTTATCGAACAGTGTTTACTTTAACAGTAAACGAGCGCTTTAACCAATAGGTCGTGGTTAAAACGCTCGCTCTGAGGGCACTGTCGTGAATCAATCCGCCTGGCGGCGTAGAAACGCGGGAATATCCAGGTAGTCGTCGGACTCGGCCGAACGGCGCTTTTCCGGGCGCGGCTTGGGCGACGATTCCTGAGCCTCAGCGCGCGCCGCCGACTGCTGACGCGTCACGGTGGGCTGCTGCATTTTACGATAGTCCGCCGGCTCCGCTGCGGCGCGGCGCGTGGCCGGCTCGCGAACGGCCTGCTTGGGCTTGTTGCCATCGAGCCCCGCAGCCACCACGGTCACGCGCAGCTCGTCGGACATCTCCATGTCGATCGAGGTGCCGACCACGATCGTCGCTTCCTGAGAAGCGAACTCTTGAACCGTGGCACCCACGTCGTTGAACTCGCCGATGGAGAGATCCGGGCCGGCGGTGATGTTGACCAGAATGCCGCGAGCGCCGTGCAGGTCGATATCTTCCAGCAGCGGGCTGCGAATCGCTTTTTCCGCGGCTTCGCGAGCACGGTTTTCGCCGGTGGCGCCACCGGTGCCCATCATCGCCATGCCCATTTCGGACATCACGGTGCGCACGTCGGCAAAGTCGACGTTGATGATACCAGGGCTTGTGATCAGCTCCGCAATACCCTGAACCGCGCCGAGCAGCACGTCGTTGGCGGCGCTGAAGGCGGTCAAGAGCGTAGCGTTTTTACCTAGTACGGATAAAAGCTTCTCGTTGGGAATGGTGATCAGCGAGTCGACGTGCTCGGAGAGCTCTTTCATGCCCTCTTCCGCCGCGCGCATGCGCTTGGGCCCTTCGAACGGGAACGGGCGCGTGACCACGGCCACCGTTAGAATACCCAGCTCCTTGGCGACCTGGGCCACCACCGGCGCACCGCCAGTACCGGTGCCACCGCCCATACCGGCGGTAATGAACACCATATCGGCGCCGTCCAGAAGCTCAGCGATACGTTCGCGATCTTCCATGGCCGCCTGGCGCCCCACCTCGGGGTTCGCACCGGCGCCCAGCCCTTTGGTGATCTCGCCACCCAGCTGTAACACCGTTTTAGCCGATACGCGCTTGAGCGCCTGAGCGTCGGTATTGGCACAGATGAATTCAACACCTTCGATGTTGCTTTCCACCATGTGGTTGACCGCGTTACCGCCGCCGCCGCCAACACCGACTACTTTAATGACCGCACTGCTCGAGGGTGCGTTATCTACCAATTCGAACATAAGCCCCGTCTCCTGAACCGCGCTTGCGGCCCTGTCAGAAATTTCCTTTGAACCAGCCTTTGATTTTCGCTAGCGCCGAATGACCATCCCTGCTATCACGCTGAACGAGCTCACCGCGCGCTTTGTGCGCCGTGCTGACTCGCCCATGGCTCTCCAGACCTTGTCCGTGACGTGCCTCTTGTAGTGCGTAATGCAAAAGGCCAACGCCTGTCGCATAGATGGGGTTGCGCACCACATCCGCCAGCCCGCGCACGTTTTGCGGGCAGGCGATGCGTACCGGCATGTGGAAGATTTCTTCCGCCAGCTCGCTCACCCCTTCCATACGCGAAGTGCCGCCGGTGAGTACCACTCCGGCGGCCACCATGTCTTCATAGCCACTGCGGCGTAATTCATCGCGTACCAACGTAAAGAGCTCTTCGTAGCGCGGCTCGACCACTTCCGCCAACGCCTGGCGGGATAGGTCGCGCGATGCGCGGTCTCCAACGCTTGGTACCTTGATCATTTCATCGCTTGCGGCCAGTTGAGTCAGCGCGCAAGCGTACTTCACCTTGATTTCTTCAGCATGTTGGGTCGGTGTACGCAGCGCCATCGCAATATCGTTGGTCACCTGGTCACCGGCGATGGGAATGACCGCCGTATGGCGTATCGCGCCTTCGCTGAATATAGCCATATCGGTCGTGCCCCCACCGATATCGACCATGCACACCCCAAGCTCGCGCTCATCTTCGGTGAGCACCGCCATACTGGATGCCAACTGCTCCAGGATGATGGCATCCACGTCGAGTCCGCAGCGGCGTACACACTTTTCGATATTTTGCACCGCGTTCAAGGCCGCGGTGACCAGGTGCACCTGAGCCTCCAGACGCACGCCCGACATGCCCAGGGGTTCGCGAATGCCGCCCTGGGCGTCGATGGAAAACTCCTGAGGCAGCACGTGTAGCACGCGCTGGCCTTCAGAAACGGCCCGGGCGCGGGCGGAGTCGATAACA
This sequence comes from Vreelandella mediterranea, assembly GCF_970647075.1. Classification (NCBI taxonomy): domain Bacteria; kingdom Pseudomonadati; phylum Pseudomonadota; class Gammaproteobacteria; order Oceanospirillales; family Halomonadaceae; genus Vreelandella; species Vreelandella mediterranea. Next base: position 2,011,284 of record NZ_OZ310198.1, read on the forward strand.
CGATCAATATCAGACGGGGTGACTTCCCGCTCTTTAATAGCCACCACACCGTCTGAATTCATCGAGCTAATGTGACTGCCGGCAACGCCTACGTACACCGAATGGATGTCGCAGCCGGCCATGAGTTCCGCTTCTTCGACCGCTCGTTGAATCGACTGGACCGTCGATTCGATATTGATCACAACGCCCCGCTTCATCCCTCTTGAAGGATGAGAGCCTATACCCGCAATCTCGATTCCACCGTCATCGGTGGGTTGACCGACTATCGCGACGACCTTGGACGTTCCGATGTCCAGCCCGACAACCATATTGGATGCATTGGGTGAGCCTGCCATGAGTCGGGTGATCTCCTTATAGTAATCCTGTAAACGATAGACGGTTGATGGTCGACAACCGCTTATCTACACATTTGCCTGTCATTGATAGCCATTAGCCGACTATTCTCGACGAACTATTCGCAACGAACTATCTGCACGAACTATTCGCAACGAACTATCCGCAACGAACTATCTGCGACGAACTATCCGCAACGTACTTTATTTCTCAGCGCACTTTATTTCTCAACGTACTTCATTCTCATAGCGGAACATCTTCGAATCGGCGCTTTAAAGTGACATTATTTACTCAGCGCCTTTTGCCAAATTATCCCTGGTGACAGGTCTGTACATGGCGCTTAAAACCTGTATATTTATACACGAGCATCGCAAAAGCCCGCTTAAAAATACTCAGATAAACAACGAGCACTAAAGCCGCGTTGGACTCCATGAGGCACTGCCGATCCTTAAATATTATGCGTTGATCAGAGCATGTAACACTAGATCAACACAAATAAATATCAGCGAACAAACCTATCATATAGAAACGATGACCATTATACGACCAGTCATGCACCACGATAATGGGCTTGGCGGATAATTTAAACCCCATTATCGGGTTTTCCTTGTTGGCAAACGCTCACTTTTACCTTTCAAGCGCCGCTTTATTCATTAAAGCGGCTTTTTACTCCTCGCTATCGTCGAAATCGCTCTGCCCGTGCCAGGCAACCGACACCCCGTTGGGGTAGCGAAGATCGATATAGCGAATCTGGTCGCCCTGGCTTGCAAGCTCGCGCTGCCAGGAGGCCGTGAGCCTGGCCAAGCGAATATCGTGCTGGCGTCTACCCAGCATGACCCAGGCACCGTTATCGAGCTGTAGTCGCCAAGCGCCGCGGGGCTCCAGGCGCAGCTGAGAAAGCGTTAGCGACAGCGTGGCAAAGTGCGGAGTCAGGCGCTGATAGTAGTCGAGCACCTCTTCACTACTGCCCGCGGGCCCGGCCAGGTCGGGCAGGTTCGGCGGCACATCAAGCGGTGCGAAGGGAAACGGCTCCCCTAGCGGATTGAGCAAGAAATCGTCGTTCCAGCGCGCGATCGGGTCCTGCTCGACCAGCTCGAAGACCAGCGCATTGGGCCACTCCCGAGAAATACGCACCTCGAAAAGCCAGCCGATTCCAAGCGCCCGTTCGCGCAGCTCGCCCAGATCCGCCGAAAGCCAGGTCGCGTTTTGCACCAGTGGTGCAAGCTGGGTGCGCAGGTAGTCGGCGCTGACGTAATCCCACTCGCCGCGAATCGAGACCCGCTCGATGGGCCGGTCCAGCCAAAGCCATAGCGCCCGACCGCCCGCACCGAGCAGCAGCGCAAGCAAAATCACGCCCACCCATGCGTTACGCTTTTTCATAAAGCTGTCTTCATAGAACTATCTTCACAGTAGAGAAGCTCATGCGGGGCCGGCGGTCGCCAATATCTTCATGACCAGCTCGTCGAAGCCGACACCAGCGTGCGCAGCGGCCTGGGGGACCAGGCTATGATCGGTCATACCGGGCACGGTATTCACTTCGATTAGCCAGAACGTGCCGTCGGCGTCGCGCATCACATCGATCCGCCCCCAGCCCTGCCCGCCCATGGCGCGAAATGCCTTTTGGCAAAGCGCGGCCAGCGCCTGCTCCTCACTCGCGTCGAGCCCACAGGGCAAATGGTAAAGCGTCGTATCGGAGAGGTACTTCGCTTCGTAGTCGTAAAAGCCGCCGGGCACTTCGACGCGAATAGCGGGGAGTGCTTCATCCCCCAAGAGCGCCACGGTGTACTCTTCGCCTTGGATGAACCGCTCGGCCATGACCTGAGCATCGAACCGAGCGGCCTCGGTATAAGCGGCTTTAAGCTCCGCTTCGCTTTTGACGATGCTGATCCCAAGCGTCGAGCCTTCGTGAACGGGCTTGACGATCATGGGTAGGCCGAGTGTGTCGATGACCACGCTCCAATTCGCATCGTCGTCCAGCGTGATACTTTCGGGGGTCGGCAACCCCTGGGCGCGCCACACCTGTTTGGTGCGCTCTTTATCCATACCCAAAGCCGATGCGAGCACACCGCTGCCGGTGTAGGGAATGCTCAAAAGCTCGAGCGCGCCCTGGAGGGTGCCGTCTTCGCCGCCGCGCCCGTGCAGGGCGATGAACACCTGTGAGGGTGCCAGCGCCTCGAGCCCGGCAAGGCCGCCATCGCGTGGGTCATAGCCCGTGGCGTTCACGCCCTGGCGTTTTAGCGCTTCGAGTATGGCTGCTCCGCTTTTCAACGACACCTCGCGCTCGCCGGAGGCGCCACCCAACACGACCACGACGTTATCCAGCGGCGTGTTCATTGCTCGTGTACTCATAGCTCAACCTCGTCCAGCACAAGCCCTGCTTTTGCCAGGGCCAGCGAAATACCGCCGATATCGCCGGCGCCCTGGGTGATTAGAATGTCGTCCGGGCGCAGCACCTTTTCCAAAATCGTCGAAAGCTCCTGCTTCTCCTCGACGAACAGCGGGTCGACCTCGCCGCGCTGACGAATCGAGCCGGCAAGCGTTCGCCCTTCCGCGCCGGGAATCACCGCCTCGCCGGCGCTGTAAACGTCCAACAGCACCAGGGTGTCGACCTGGGAGAGTACGCGCACGAAATCCTCGAACAGATCCCGCGTGCGGCTGTAGCGGTGAGGCTGGTAGAGCATCACCAAGCGCCGCTTGGGCCAACCGGCGCGGACCGCCTTGATCACCATATCGACTTCACGAGGGTGGTGGCCGTAGTCGTCGACCAGCATGATCTCGCCGTCTTGACCCGGCGCCGGGAAGTGGCCATGCACCTGAAAGCGCCGTCCGACGCCGGCAAACCCGGCGAGTCCGGCCAGAATCGCCTCGTCGCTCACCCCGGCGTCGGTCGCCACTACGATCGCCGCCATGGCGTTTTGCGCGTTGTGGCGGCCTGGCATCGCCAGACGCACTTCGAGCGGCGCAGCGCCGTCCGGGCGCAGCGCGGTAAACGTCACTTCGCCTTCGCGCTGGGTGAAATTCGTGATGCGGTAGTCGGCCTCTTCGTTGAAGCCATAGGTGACGAACTGGCGCTTGACCTGCTCACAGAGCCCGTTGACGTGCGGGTCGTCGGTGCAAAGTACCGCCAAACCGTAAAACGGCAAATTGTGTAAAAACTCGATGAAAGTGGTCTTGAGCCGCTCGAAGTCGCCGCCGTAGGTCGCCATATGGTCGGCGTCGATGTTGGTGACGATCGACACCATGGGCTGAAGGTGCAGAAACGAGGCGTCGGATTCGTCGGCCTCGGCCACCAGGTAATCGCCCTCGCCCAGGCGCGCATTGGCACCGGCGCTGGTCAGCTTACCGCCGATCACGAAAGTCGGGTCGAGCCCGCCTTCGGCCAACAGCGTGGCGGTCAGGCTGGTGGTGGTGGTTTTACCGTGGGTGCCGGCGACGGCGATACCGTGGCGAAAGCGCATCAGCTCGGCCAGCATCTCCGCGCGGCGCACCACCGGCACGCGGTGTTCCTGCGCCCAGCGAATTTCCGGATTGGTTTCATCGATCGCGCTGGATACCACCACCACGTCGGCGCCCTCGACGTTTTCCGGCGCGTGGCCCATGAAGACCTTGACGCCGCAGCCGCGCAGCCGCTCGGTGACCGTCGAAACTTTCATGTCGCTACCGCTAACCGCGTAGCCCTGGTTGGCCAGCACCTCGGCAATGCCGCACATGCCCGCCCCGCCGATACCCACGAAATGCAGGCGTTTGATTCGCCGCATGCCAGGCCCGGTGGGAGTGCCGAATGGGGTTGGCTTGTCGGTCGTTAAATCGGTCACACCGAATCTCCTTGCTTCACTAACGAAAGGCATCCTGCCGCTAAACGCTCGGTGGCGTCCAGGTGCGCCGCCTGGCGCGCGCTCGAGGCCATGCTGGCCAAGGTGTCGTGGGTCAATAGCTCGCCCAACAGTGCCGTCAGCCGCTCTGGGGTCAACTCTTTTTGCACTACGCAGCGCGCCGCCCCGGCCTTGACCAGCACGTCGGCATTGACGCGCTGATGATCGTCCACCGCAAAAGGAAATGGCACCAAAAGGGCCGGTTTCGCCGCCGCGGCAAGTTCGGCCACGGTCAAAGCGCCCGCGCGGCAGACTACCAGATCCGCCCAGTCGTAGGCGGCGGCCATATCGTCGATGAACGCGCTCACCTGGGCCTCGACATCGAGGGACCGATACGCCTGGCGTGTCGCCTCATCGCGATCCTTGCCCGCCTGGTGCCACACCTCGGGGCGGCTGGCTTCATCCAGCGCCGCTAGCGCCACCGGTAGGCGTTCGTTGAGCGCCACGGCGCCCAGCGACCCGCCGACCACCAGTAACCTGAGCCGGCGCGCGGTGAGCTCGGCGTCTGTGCGCGGCGTCTCACCCAGCACGGCGATCTCGCCGCGTACGGGGTTGCCGATCACCTCGGCGCGAGGACCAAAGGCGTTCTCGAAAGCGGCGTAGGTCTTGTTGGCCAGCCGTGAAAGCACCCGGTTGGTCAGCCCCGCCACGGCGTTTTGCTCGTGAATCACCAGCGGTATACCCGAAAGTTTGGCGGCGAGCCCGCCAGGGCCGCTGGCAAAGCCGCCAAGGCCGACGACGACATCGGGCTGGAAGCGTTTGATGACGCGACGGGCATCACACACCGCCCGGCTCAAATTGAACGGCGCCTTGAGCCAGCCCGCCATCCCCTTGCCGCGCAGCCCGGCAATGGCCACGGTGTGAAGGGTAATGCCGGCCTCGGGTACCAGGCGATTTTCGATGCCGCGCGGGCTTCCCAGCCACTCTACCGCGACGTTCTGCGCCTGCAGCGCCCGGGCGAGCGACAGCGCAGGAATCACGTGACCGCCGGTACCGCCGGCCATGATCAAAATGCGTCGACGTGCATTCGTCGTCACAAATAACTCCTTACTCAAGATAAACGCGGCTCGAAGCGAGACTTATACGGGGTGGAGGCGCGCCGGGGCCGGTGGCGAGTTTCGGCGTCTACGCGCAGCAGCAGGCCAATCATCATACCGGTCACCAAAAGACTCGAACCGCCGTAGCTGATCAGGGGAAGTGTCAGCCCCTTGGTGGGCAGAAGCCCGGAGCTTACCGCCATATTGATAAATGCCTGGGCGGAGACGATGAACCCGATACCGTAGCTTACATAGGCGCCGAACAGGTGCCCGGCAAGCTCCGCGCGCCGGCCAATCAGCATGGCGCGGGTAACGAACAGGGTAAAGAGCGCCACCACGCTGATCGCGCCAATCATGCCGAGCTCTTCGGCGATCACCGCGAAAATGAAGTCGGTATGCGCTTCGGGCAGGTAGTGGAGTTTTTGCACGCTATTGCCAAGCCCGGTGCCGGCGACATGGCCGCGCCCGAAAGCGATCAGCGCCTGGGTCAGCTGGTAGCCGGTCGCGAACTGATCCGCCCAGGGGTCCAGGAAACTGGTCCAGCGGGCCAGCCGGTAGGGCTCCATCACCACCATCATCACCGCGCCGAAGGCGAGAACGCTGCCGCTGCCGAGCAATAGCACGAGCGAAGCGCCGCTCATCATCAGCATGCCGATGACGCACACGGTATACACCACCATGCCGCCGAAATCCGGCGCCAAAAAGAGTAGCCCGGCGGGCACGGCGAGCACCGCAATTGGCCGCCACATGCTGAACGCCCGATTGCGCAGGTCATAGGTAAAGCGCGACATGAACGCCGCCATATAGAAAATCAGCCCCACCTTGCCAAGCTCGGAAATCTGCAGGCTGGGAAGCGGGCCGGGCAGCGAGATCCAGCGCTTACTGCCGTTTATTTCCTGACCGACCATCAATACCATGACCAGCATGAAAATACTGGCGAGCAGAATCAGCGAGGCGTTCTGGCGCCAGGCCTCCAGCGGCACACACAGCATGAAAAGGCACGCAATGCCGGCCACCAGCAAAAAGACCGCGTGCTGGCGAGAGTAGTAGTAGCTGTTTTCCAAAAGGCCGACCGAGGCCGAACTCACCATGATCCAGCCAAGCCCGGCAAGCGTTACCACCGCCACGATCAGCCAGACATCGCAGGGCAGATGCTTAGTGGTCACGGCATTCATAAAGCGTTGGCGTCGGCTCATGCACCCACCTCACTGCGTTGACGGTTGACCCACTCACGAAACGCCTCGCCACGCGCTTCGAAGTTGGCAAATTGATCGAGACTGGCGCAGGCCGGGGAAAGCAACACGCAGTCCCCCGGGCGCGCCGTCTCGAAGGCAAGCGCCATGGCCTGGGCGAGGTCGGCCACCTCGCGCACCGGGACCGCTTCACCCAGGGCGGCCTTCAGACGCGGGGCATCCGCGCCATACACCACGACTTCACGGGCGTAACGGGCGAGCGGCGCCGCCAGCGGCGTAAAGTCCGCGCCCTTACCGACACCCCCGGCCAGCAAAACGAGCCGCCCTTCGAGGGTGGCACCGATGCCGTGGATAGCGGCCAGGGTCGCCCCCACGTTGGTGCCCTTGGAGTCGTTGACCCAGCGCACCCCGTTAAGCGTGGCGATGACTTCGCTGCGGTGGGCCAGGCCCTTGAAATCCACCAGCGCCCGGCACATGCCGGATAGCGAGAACCCCAGGCGGTCGCCCAGGGCAAGGGCGGCCAGGGCGTTCATGTAGTTGTGCTGGCCGGCCATGCTCAGCGAATCCGTGCGTAGCAGTAGGGTTTCCCCTTGGGCGAGCCACGTCTGGCCTTCCACGGTTTTCACCCCCCACTCCCCTGCCTCGTGGGCGCGGCTGCCAAAGCGCGAAACCTGCGCGGCGCCGCGAGGCCAGGTCAGCGGGTCGTCGGCGTTGACCACCGCGTGTTCGGCGCCGATAAAAATACGCGCCTTCGCCTCGCGGTAGCGCGCAAGGTTTTCGTGTCGGTCGAGGTGGTCTTCGCTTAGATTCAAAAATGCCGCGGCCGTCGCGTCGAGACGCGGGGTCGTTTCCAGCTGAAAACTCGATAGCTCGAGAATATAAAGCGCTGCCTCGGGGTGGGTCTCCAGAAGCTCCAGCGCCGCCGTGCCCAGATTCCCCCCGACCGCGGCGTCGACACCGCAGGCACGGGCCATCTCGCCCAGCAGCGTCGTCACGGTGGATTTGGCGTTGGAGCCGGTAATCGCCGCCACCGGCGCTTTCACCGCGCGCCGAAAAAGCGCGATTTCCCCCACGAGCCTCGGCTCGCCGGTGATATCGTCGACCTGTTCGAGTAGACCTTCAAGGCCTGGCGTAAAAGGGTCGACGCCCGGGCTGATCACGACTTCCCGAGCGCGACTGAAATCGACCGCGGTCAGCGGGCCACAGTAGGTAGCGACCCTGGGGTAAAGCGCCTGAAACGCTTCGAGGCCTGGCGGCGCGGTACGCGTGTCCAAAAGCGCAAAGGGAGCGCCCAGGCGAGCCAGATGGCGGCAGATCGCCCGGCCGGAAACCCCCAGGCCGATAACGGCGGTCACGCCCTCAGGTATCTGCATTGCTTGGCTCCTTACGTACGGCCGGCGATCCGGCGGCCAGTGCTCTGGCAGCCAGCCGCTGGCCTTGCGAGAATCGCGTCGTCCTAGCGCACTTTCAGGGTGGCAAGCCCCAGTAGCACCAGCACCACGGTAATGATCCAAAAGCGCACGATTACCCGGGGTTCCGGCCAACCCTTAAGCTCGTAGTGGTGATGAAGCGGCGCCATGCGGAAGATACGCCGCCCGGTCAGTTTGAACGACCCCACCTGCAGGATCACCGACAACGTCTCGACCACGAAGATACCGCCCATGATAAACAGCACGATCTCCTGGCGAACGACCACCGCTACGACGCCAAGCGCCGCACCAAGGGCCAGAGCACCGACATCGCCCATGAAGACCTGCGCCGGGTAGGTGTTGAACCACAAAAAGCCCAGACCAGCGCCGGCGATCGTTGCGCAGAACACCGCGATTTCGCCGGTACCATGAATGAACGGAATATGCAGGTAGTTGGCGAACACCGCGTTACCACTGGCGTAGGCGAACACCGCAAGCCCCATGGCCACCAAAACGGTGGGCATGATGGCAAGCCCGTCCAGGCCATCGGTCAGATTGACCGCGTTGGAGCTTCCGACGATCACGAAGTAGCTCAGCACGATGTAGAAAACGCCCAGCGGCAGCGCGAAATCCTTGAATAGCGGCAGCAAAAGGCTCGTTTCGGCGGGGGTGGTCGCGCTGAAATAGAGAATCAGCGCCGCGCCGAGACCGACCACGGATTGCCAGAAGTATTTCCACCTGGCCGGCAGGCCGCGGGGGTTTTTCTCGACCACCTTGCGGTAGTCGTCGACCCAGCCGATCGCGCCGAAGCCCAGGGTAACGGCCAGCACCACCCATACGTAGTGGTTGGCCAGGTCCCCCCAAACGAACGTACTGATGGCGATGGACATGAGAATCATGACGCCACCCATGGTGGGCGTGCCGGCCTTTGAGAGGTGAGACTGGGGCCCGTCGTCGCGTACCGACTGACCGATCTGGCCGTCGACCAACCGCCGAATGACCCATGGGCCAAGCCACAGGCAAAGCATGAGTGCGGTGATGGCCGCCAGGATGATGCGAAGCGTGAGGTAGTTAAAAACCTGAAAAGCGCTTTGGTATTGAGCTAGCAAATTCGCCAGGTGAAGTAACATGAACGGCGTTTACCCTGTTTCAACCGAGCAGCGCGGCAAGGACGTTTTCCATGCCGGCGCTGCGTGACCCTTTCACCAATAGCGTGGCGTTAGGCGGCAACGTATTAATAATATGACGCGCGAGCGTCTCGTGGTCGTCAAAGTGGTACCCGCGACCGAAGGCATCGCTGACGGCGCGCGCGGCGTCGCCGCAGGTGAGCAGCGTATCGACACCGATTTCACGTGCGTAGCGCCCTACTTCGCCGTGCAGCGCCTCGGCGTTTTCGCCAAGCTCGCCCATGGCCCCCAGCGCACACCAGTGCGGCCCGGGGAAGCTTTTAAGCGTATCGAGCGCCACCTTCATTGCACCGGGATTGGCGTTATAGGTGTCGTCCAAAAGCGTACTGCCGTTGGGCCCTTCGATCACGCTAAGCCGACCGGCAAGCGGCGCAAGCGCCGACAACCCCGCCACCACGCGATCCGCCGACACCCCAGCGGCAAGCGCGGCGGTGGCGGCGGCCAGGGCGTTGCTCACATTGTGCTTGCCGGGCAGCGCCAGGCGCACTTCGCCAAGCGCGCACCCCTTTCGAACAAGCGTGAAAGCATACCGCCCTTGGCTGTCGCAGGAAAGTGCCTTTGCGCAGACATCCGCTTCGCTATCAACGGCGTAGCTCTGCACCCGGCCCGGGGCAAGCGCCGCCCAGGTGTCGAAATAGCGGTCTTCACGATTGAGTACCGCCACGCCGTCGGGCTTGAGTCCCAGCAGCAATTCGCTTTTGGCCTGGGCGATGTGGCCCATACCCCCGAACTCGCCGACGTGGGCCCCGGTCACGTTGGTGATGATGGCCACATCGGGGGCCGCCAAGCGGCTGGTCCAGGCGATCTCCCCCAGGTGATTGGCGCCAAGCTCCACCACCGCCGCCCGGTGCTCGGGGGTCAGGCGCAAAAGCGTCAGCGGCGCGCCGAAATCGTTATTGAGATTGGCCTCGGTGGCCAGCACCGGCCCCAGGGGCGCGAGCAGCGCCGCGGTCATTTCTTTGACGGTGGTCTTGCCGCTGTTGCCGGTAACCGCCACCAGCGGGGCGTCGAAACGCGTGCGCCAGGCCCTAGCCAAAAGCCCCAGCGCCAGGCGGGTATCGGCGCACACCAGCTGGGGCAGCGCCGAATCGACCGGCGTTTGTACCAGCGCGGCCGCCGCCCCCAGGGTGCGTGCCTGCTCGATAAAGTCGTGAGCGTCGAAGCGCACTCCTTTGAGCGCAACGAACAAACAACCCGGCGTGATACGCCGGGTATCGGTCACCACGCATGTGAACGCGAGTGCCGGGAAGTCGCCGGGTAGGGTTAGATTCAGGGACGCGGCAACGTCCGCTACGTGCCAACGCATTAACCGCCGCTCCGCAGTTCAAACGCCTTTAGCACTTCGGCTGCGTCGCGGTAGTCATGACGCACGCCGTCGATCTCTTGATAAGCCTCGTGACCTTTGCCCGCGATCAACACGACGTCATCGACGCCAGCCTGGCCAATCACCTGCTCGATGGCCGCCCGTCGATCGCCGATTTCGCTAAACGCGCCGGCTTTGCTAAAGCCTTCGGCAATCATGCGGCGAATGGCGTCGGCGGGTTCGCCCCGGGGGTTGTCGTCGGTGATCACGCTGTGATCGGCCTGCTTTTCAGCCACTCGCGCCATTTCCGCACGCTTGCCGGTGTCACGCTCGCCACCACAGCCAAACACGCACCAAAGCTTGCCGGACTCGCTTAGATGATCGCGCAGCGCGCCCAGGGCCGAGTGAAGCGCATTCGGGGTATGGGCATAGTCGATCACCACGCTTGGGGAATGGGCCGCTTTATAAAGCGCCATGCGCCCGGGAACCGGATTGAGCTTCGACGCGGCCTCGAAAAGCGCGCCGAGCGGCTCGCCAAGCCCGTAAAGCGTGGCGATGGCGAGCAGCACGTTATCCAGGTTGAAGCGCCCCATCAGGTTCATCTCGAGAGTCTTTTCCCCCTCCGGGGTAGCGATGAGCGCGTGTTGGCCCAGTGCATGAGGGTGCCAGCCCACCACGCGCAGCGTACAGGCCTGGTCATCGCCGATGGCCAAAACGCGCACGCCTTTTTCCAGACCTGCCAGCATGAGCCTTGCCAGCGGGTCCTGGGCGTTGACCACGGCAAGCTCTAGCTCCGGGCGGCGAAAGAGCTTCGCCTTGGCCGCCGCGTAGGCGGCCATGCTGCCATGGTAATCGAGATGGTCCCGGCTCAGGTTGGTAAACACGCCGGCACGGATATTACAGGCGGTTAGCCGCTGCTGATCCAGCGCATGGGAGGAGGCTTCGATAGCCACGCGCTGGGCACCACTTTGGGCAAGTTCGGCCAAAGAACGCTGTAAAAAAAGCGGCCCTGGCGTGGTCAACCCGCTATCGGCCAGCTCGCCAAGCCGGCCCGTACCCAAAGTGCCGATCACCCCGGCCGGGGTATTCAAAAGCTCGCTCAGCTCGGCGATATAGTGGGTGACCGAGCTTTTACCGTTGGTGCCGGTCACCCCAATCAGATCGAGGTCATCGGGCACGGCGAACAGCGCACGCCCCAGCTCACCCAGGCGAAGCACCAGGTGGGGCAAATGAAGCACACACCCCTCTAAGGTAACGCGCGGCTTTTTCGAGTGCGCCAGCACCAGCGCGGCACCCTGCTCGAGGGCGGCATCGATGTAATCGCGTCCATCGCGTTGGCTACCTGGCACGGCAACGAACACGTCACCAGGGGCAACCGCTCGGGAGTCGCTGGTCAAACGGAACTCATCGGGTAACGCGGGTAGCTTTTCAGGCAGCTCATTGGCCGGCCACCCTTTCTTTAACGCATCCCACAAACGGCGGGGGCTGGACGTCATTTTGTCTCCTTCACGCTATTCCACTTCGTAGTCGGGCGGTACATCCAAAAGCCGTAACGCATTGCCCGTCACGCTGGAAAAAACCGGGGCGGCGACCGCGCCGCCGTAAAACTGACCGGCCCGTGGGTGGTCGATCATCACCACCGTCACGATACGCGGATCCGAAATCGGTGCGATACCCGCAAACACGCTGCGGTAGGCGTCGACGGCGTAGCCTTGCTGGCCGGTTTTGCGCACCGTTCCAGTCTTGCCGCCCACCCGGTACCCCTCTACTCGGGCGCGACGCCCGCCGGAGGTAGGTCCGACCGAGGTTTCGAGAATATCGAGCAAATCGTTGGCGACACTCGGGTCGATCGCCTGACTCCCTTGTGGGGTGTCGGAAAGGCGCAAAAGCGAGGGCGACATGCGCACGCCGTCATTGGCAAGCGCGGTATAGGCGCTGGCCAGCTGAACCGCCGAGACCGAGAGCCCGTAACCGTAGGAGAGCGCGGCGCGCTCACTACGCGACCAGCGAACCGGCGCGGGCAGGCTACCGGTGGACTCGCCGGGGAAGCCGGTACCGGGGCTTTGACCAAGACCCAGCTGGTTGTACTTCTCCCAGACCGTCGTATCGTCGAGTCGAAGAGTGAGCTTGGACATACCGATATTGGAGGATTTCTCCAGAATGCCGGGCAGGTCCAGCTCGCCGTAGTTGCGAATATCGCGAATGGTGAACTGGTCGATGCGCATCCAGCCAGGCGAGGTGTCCACGATCACATCGCGGTCGACCACGCCGCTTTCGAGAATCGCCGCCATGGCCAGCGGCTTCATCACCGAGCCGGGTTCGAACACGTCGACCAGCGCCTGATTACGCAACCCCCGCGGGTCGAGGCCGGCGCGGTTATTCGGGTTGTAGGACGGCAGATTAGCCATGGCCAACACCTCGCCGGTGCGTGCATCCATGGTGACCAGCACGCCGCCATCGGCTTCGTTTTCGGCCACCGCCGCGCGCAGCTCACGGTACGCCATATATTGAATACGTTGATCGATGGACAGCGTCAACTCGCCGCCGGGCTGAGCATCGCTGATGATCCCCAGTTCGCGCACCAACCGCCCGCGCCGGTCGTTGATCACCCGGCGCTGGCCCGGGTGGCCGGCCAAAAAGGGCTGATAGGCGAGCTCGAGGCCTTCCTGGCCGATATCGTCGACGTTGGTCACCCCGAGAATCTGGGCGGCGACTTCTCCCGCCGGGTAGTAGCGCTTGTACTCGCGCTGCTGATAAACCCCGGGGGTGCGCAAATCGAGAATGCGCTGGGCGGCCTCGGGGGTCATCTGACGACGAAGATACATGAATTCGCGGCTTGAGTAGCGCTCGATGCGCGCCTCGAAATCCCCCAGGCCCATACCCAGCGCCTGGGCAAGCATGACGCGCTGGATCGCATCGGTAGGGAGTTCCTGGGGGTTGGCCCAAAGTGTTACCACCGGCGTCGAAATGGCCAGCGGCTCCCCGTTGCGGTCGGTAATCATACCGCGGTGGGAGGGAATCACTTCGTGGCGCAGGGTTCGCGCGTCGCCCTGGCTTTGCAGAAACGGCCGGTCGATCACCTGCAAAAGTGTAATACGCCCGACCAGCACGCAGGCGGCCATGGCGACTAAAACGAGAATGAACAGAAAGCGCCCGCCACCCAAAGGCGGCGCAATGGGCGTCTGCCGGGAGGTGCCCCCGCGGCGGCGTTGGTTCATGGCCGAATAACCTCGACATCGTCTACATCGGGAATGCGCATTTCAAGGCGCTCGGTGGCGATCTGCTCGATACGTGCCGGCGTCGACCAGGCGCCCTCTTCGAGCAAAAGCTGGCCCCACTCGGTCTGCAGCTGGTTCTTTTCCTGCTCAAGGCGCTGAAGCTGAGCGTACTGAGTGCGCGTCATGTGGGTCGTTGCCACCACGGCGAGTGCTGTCAGCATACAGCCGAGAAAGAGCGCCAGGATGATGAGGGGCCAGAGGCGTAAACGTAGCTTGAAGGGCCACTCACTACGCAACACGGACCACCAGTAGTCGATTCGCTCAAGCATGGTCAGCCTCGCTTTTTGGCCGCCCGCATGACCGCGCTACGCGCGCGCGGGTTTTGATCGACCTCGAACGGCGTAGGCCGTACGCCCTTGTTGAGCGCCTCGAGGCGGCGATTGATCTGATCGTCACGCACCGGCACGCCCTTGGGCAGGTGGGTATCGCCGCGGACGTGGTGGCGAATGAAGCGCTTCACTCGGCGGTCTTCCAGCGAATGAAAGCTGATCACGACCAGATGCCCGCCCGGCGCCAGTGCTTCGAGAGCGGCCTCGAGGGCAGCGTCGAGCTGATCGAGTTCGCCGTTTAAGTAGATACGCAACCCCTGAAACGCCTTGGTGGCCGGGTGGCGGCCCTTCTCCCAGGCGGGATGTGCCTGTTTGAGTACCTCGGCCAAGTCCAGGGTGTGGGTGAACGGCTTCTCGGCGCGCCGGGTCACCACTGCGCGCGCCAGGCGTTTACCGAAACGCTCCTCGCCCAGGGTTTTGAAAACGTCGGCGATCTCCGCTTCCTTGGCGTGCGCCAAAAAATCCGCCGCGCTTTCGCCCTGGGTGGGGTCCATGCGCATATCCAGCGGGCCGTTGCGCATGAAGCTAAAGCCGCGCTCCGGATCATCGAGCTGGGGGGACGACACGCCGACGTCGAGCAGTATTCCGGAGAGCTTGCCGAAAAGGCCCTGCTCTTTGGCGTATTCGCCAAGGCGCGCAAATTCGCGCCGGGTAATCGAGAAGCGCGAATCGTCGATGGCGTTGGAGGCCTCGATGGCCTGGGGGTCCCGGTCCATGGCCAACAGGCGGCCGGTTTCGTCAAGACGCGAAAGAATCAGGCGCGAATGTCCGCCGCGGCCAAAGGTGCCGTCAAGGTAGACGCCGTTTGCCGAATGCACGAGGGCGTCGACCGCTCCGTCTAGCAAAACGCTGGTATGGCGAAAGTCGGAAACGGTCTGGCTGGCAGAGGACATGATACGCACACTGTGTTGGAAGGCCCCGAGAGGGGCCTTGCATGGAAATGGGGAGTCGGCCGATAAGCCGGGTTCTGTCGTGGACAGTCATTCCTCTAGGCGCTTTGTCGCCAAAGCGCTCAAGCAACCTACCCGGATCCAGCGCGGGCCACGCCAATGGATCCCTATTTGGTCTTGCTCCGAGTGGGGTTTACCTTGCCACGCACTGTTGCCAGGCGCGCGGTGCGCTCTTACCGCACCCTTTCACCCTTACCGGCCCCGAAGGTTTATTTCCGGGGCTTAGGCGGTCTACTCTCTGCTGCACTTTCCGTCGGCTTACGCCGCCCAGGCATTACCTGGCACTCTGCCCTATGGAGCCCGGACTTTCCTCCCCTGCGCACGCGCAGCGGCGACTGTCTGGCCAACTCCGGCGGCAAGCATACCAGCGCCCCGCCCCCGCCTCAATGCTCTGTTTTCATTGCCTGCAATCTGGCGTACCACTCTTTCTTACGCCCGCCCAGCAGATTCGCGGCAATCGCCGCGCCTTGCTTCACACCGACCCCCTCGTCCAACAGCGTTTTCAAAAGCTTTTCATCGTTAATGGTCTGCGCGTCCTGCTCTTTAGCCGCCGGCGCCCCGGCCACCATTACCACGAACTCACCGCGGGCCTGGTTGGGGTCGGCGGCTAGCCTATCGAGCAGCTCGCTGGCCACGCCCTGTAGAAAGGTTTCGAAGGTTTTGGTCAGCTCGCGGGCCAGCACGATGGCCCGGTTGGGCATCTGCTCGTTCAGCGCCTCCAGGGTCTGCACGATACGGTGGGGGGATTCGTAGAACACCAGCGTCTCCTCGCGCTCGCTGCAGACCTCCAGCGCCTGACGGCGGGCGCCAGCCTTGGCGGGCAAAAAACCACGAAAACTGAATCGATCCGTGGGCAGGCCCGCCCCGCTAAGCGCGGCAACCAGCGCACAGGCGCCGGGGATGGGCACGATGTGGCGGTTGCGCGAACGAAGTTCTCTTACCAGAATGAAACCGGGATCGCTGATCAAGGGGGTACCCGCATCGCTGATCAGCGCGATGCTCTCGCCGGCTTCGAGGTAGCCGTCCAATGCCTCCACCCGGTGGCTTTCATTGTGCTCGTGAAGCGATATGAGCGGCTTGTTGATCCCAAGATGGCTCAAAAGCCTGCCGCTATGCCGGGTGTCCTCGGCGGCGATGCGCGAGACGCTTTCAAGGATCCGGGCGGCGCGTGGCGTTAAGTCCTCCAAATTCCCAATTGGCGTGGCGACCACGTACAATGTGCCCGGAGGCTGATGAGTCATAATGTCTCCCGATTTTAATAGCTGACGCTAGCTAATGGTGCGCTATGCTTTTGCAAGGATTGAGGGATCTATCCTCGGCTTTAAACAGCGCAAATGAAAAAACCAAGGAAGCATACATGAAACGTTCACTCCGTGGCCTGCTCGCCAGCGCCTTTACCGCCCTGGTGTTGACCGGGTGCGCCATTCAGCAGCCAGGCGTGGTGGATCGCGCCCCGGCCGAGGACGCCGGGCGCCTTTTGAACCAGGCCGAGCAGCAAGGGCCGGAGCAGGCCTCATTGAGCCGCCTGGAAGCCGCTAACATCCTGGCTCAGCAGGGCCAGCGCGAAGAGGCGTTCGACGCCGCTTCCGCCGTTGACGAAGCCGCGCTTTCTGAGCAGGACCGCGTACGCTGGGCGCTGCTCTTCTCGGAGCTTGGCCGCGCCCTTGACGACCCACGCGCGGTGCTGCGCGCCACCCAGGTACTGGACGAAGAGCTCCCCATGCGCGATAACGAGCAGCAAACGCTGCGCGAACGCGCCCAGTGGGCCCGGGAAGCAATGGACGAGCCGGGCCGGGTTCAAGCCTCGCTTCCGGCGCTCGAAGGCGCCGACATTCGCCGCATCATGGTCGCCCTTCCCCAGTCGGGCCCACTGAGCAACATTGCCGATACGATCAGCAATGCCATGCGCGAACACAGCGCGATTCGCGGTCAGGGCGTCGAGCTGAGCTTCGTCGACGCGGCGCAGTATTCCATGGACGAACTCTATAGCCGCGCCGAGCAAATGAACGCCCAGCTGATCGTCGGCCCGCTGGACAAGGAACAGGTCAGCCGCCTCGAACAGCAGTCCAGCGTTCCGCTGCCGACGCTTGCGCTGAACTACGGCAGCGGCTCGCAAAACCAAGCCGCCGGGCTTTTCCAGTACGGCCTTTCTGCCGAAGATGAAGCACGTCAGGCCGCGCGGCGCGCCTACCAGGACGGTCGGCGCCAAATGTCGGTCATGGTGCCGGATAACGACTGGGGCCGCCGCGTAGGCGAAGCCTTCTGGAACGAGTTCCAGGGCCAAGGGGGCGAAGTCACCAATGCCGTTCGCTACAACCCGAACAACGAGGTTTCCAGCGCCGTACAAACCGCGCTGAACGTGAGCGGCGATCGCGCTCAGCTTGGCAGTATCGATGCGCTCTTTTTGCTCGCCCTGCCGGACTACGCCCGCCAGGTACCGCCCATGTTGGACTTCTACTACGCCCAAGAGCTGCCCATCTATGCCACCTCGCACCTTAACGAGGGCAGCCGTGAACGGCGCTTGAACCAGGACCTCGACGACGTAATGTTCGTCGATATCCCCTGGCAGATTCCCGATGCAGCCGTCGGCGGCGAAGAAGCGCTGCCGTTCAGCGCAAGCTACCAGGCGCTTCACGGTGAAGGGGACGCGTCACTCTTCCGCCTGCAGGCCATGGGCGTCGATGCGTACGAGTTGGCGACCCGGCTGTCGGATCTCTCTTCCATTCAGGGCTTCAACGGTAGCACCGGGACGCTGTCGCTTTCCGGCGATGGCCGTATTCACCGCGAGCTTCCCTGGGCGCGTTTCCAAAACGGCCGCCCGGCACCGATCCTATCGCCGGGCCTGCTGGGTGACCAGTAAACCGCAAACCGCGCGCAAGCGCGGCGCCGCCATTGAGCAGCTTGCTGCTCAATGGTTGCAGCGTCAGGGTTTAACGCTGATCACCGCCAACCACCACGTCAAAGGAGGCGAGCTCGATCTTGTCATGATGGACCAGGACACCCTGGTCTTCGTGGAGGTCAAGCACCGCACTTCCCTACGTAACGGCCACCCGCTCGAGACCGTGACCCCACTCAAGCAGCGCCGCCTAATTCGCGCCGCCTCGCTTTACCTGGCCCGTCACGCTGTCTCAACACCCTGCCGCTTTGATATTCTAGCGATGACCGGCCAACCCCCTTCTCTCGAGTATCACTGGGAGAAGGCGGCTTTCGACGCTTACTAACACGACACCAGGAAGCCCTAATGGACTTTCAATCCCGTATTCTTAGCCACTTCAATGCAAGCATTGATACCAAAACCTACGCCAGCGAAGTGCTGCCCCCGTTTATCGAGGTGGCCAGCCAAATGATGGTTCAGTGCCTGGTCAACGAAGGCAAAATTCTTGCCTGCGGCAATGGCGGCAGCGCCGGCGATAGCCAACACTTCTCCGCCGAGCTTTTGAACCGCTTCGAGCGTGAACGGCCGAGCCTTCCGGCATTGGCGCTCACCACCGACACTTCCACGCTAACGTCGATCGCCAACGACTACAGCTACAACGAGGTGTTTTCAAAACAGATTAGAGCCCTGGGCCAGCCAGGCGATATACTGCTGGCCATCTCGACCAGCGGCAATTCCGCCAATATCGTTCAGGCGATTCAGGCCGCCCACGACCGCGACATGGTGGTGGTCGCACTGACCGGCCGCGACGGTGGTGACATGGCATCACTTTTGGGCCAGGATGACTGCGAGATTCGCGTCCCGGCCACGTCTACCGCGCGCATTCAAGAAGTGCATCTGCTGGCGATCCACTGCCTGTGCGATCTAATCGACGAGCAGCTCTTTGGCGGCGCCGCTTGAAGCGTCGTCGTTTGATTGACCATTTTCGTGTTTAAGGAGTCGGCCATGGCCCTTCGCAACGCATTTCGTTCTTTTTGCCTCATCACCGCTTGTAGCGCGGTGCTGCTGGCGGGCTGCGCCAACAACTCGGCCTCCAACCCTTCCAACTACGCCCAGCGCAGCAGTGATGTCGAGGCGGTAGACGCCACGGTCGAACGCCAGGTCGAGCGCACCCTCGACCGCGCGGATGCGCGCCTGGCCGATGCGCGTATTCGCGCCCACAGCTACAACGGCACGGTGCTGCTGGTCGGCCAGGTGCCGAGTGAAGAGCTTCGCGACACGGCCAGCGAAGTCGCCTCCAGCGTGCGCGGGGTCAACCAGGTGCACAACGAGCTGGCCATTGCCGCGAACCTCCCGGCCACCCAGCGTCTAAGCGATACCTGGCTTACCACTAACGTGATCAGCCACCTGGCCACCAACGAGCATATCGACTCCTCCAAGCTCAAAATCACCACCGAAAACGCCAGCGTTTATCTGATGGGCATGGTGACCCGCGAAGAAGCCGAGCGTATCGTCAACGCGGCGTCAAGCGTCGGCGGCATCCAGCGTATCGTCAAGGTCTTCGACTACATCGATTAACCCAAAGTAACGCGTAAAAAAAAGCCTCGCAGAATGTGCGAGGCTTTTTTATGGGGCAGCGTTACGCTTTGCTTTGCCGGCGCTATTTGACCACGCGAAGCGTCGGCTTCTTTTTCGGCTTGCCGGACCCATCGGAAGGCGCGTCAGGCGTTTCGCCCGAGCCTTCCTCGGTGGGTTCGGTCACGCTAAGCATAGGCCCGCTCTTTTCGCTTTCGTCACTTTGGACGGTGCCATCGGTTTCACCGGCATCGTCTTCACCCTCTTCAAGCTCGGGCTCGTGACCAAATACCATACCCACGCCGTTTTCCCGCGCGTAGATGGCGATCAATGCCTGAATGGGGATCATGACCTGCATCGGCTGGCCACCAAAGCGGGCGCTAAAGCCGACCGCCTCGTTCTCCATGAACAGATCGCGCACCGCGGTCGGCGCGACGTTGAGAACGATCTGGCCGTTCTGGACGAACTGGCGCGGCACTTCGACGCCGGGCTGGGTGGCATCGACCACCAGATGCGGCGTTAGCTCGTTATCCAAAAGCCACTGATAAAGCGCCCGGGCAATATAGGGACGGCTCGATTTCATAAGACTCCCTTGATGGTCATCAAGGCCCCGCCAGCTAACGCCGCGGGGCTTTAAGGGTTTTTACGCGCGCATCTCTTTTTCACGCTCGTTCAAAGCAGCCTTGAAGGTCTCACGCTCGAACACCCGCGACATGTAGTTCAGAAGCGGTTTGACCTGCTTTTCGGGCAGCTCGATATTGAGCTCCGGCAGACGCCACAAGATCGGCGCCAGACAGCAGTCGACCAGGGTAAACTCGTCGCTCATGAAGTAAGGCATGTCTTCGAAGATCGGCGAAATACCGATCAGGCTTTCGCGAAGCTCCTTGCGCGCCTTCTCGGCCTCTTTTTTGCCGCCGGTACGAATCTGGTCGAGCATGGGGCACCACTCGCGCTCGATACGGTGCATCCAGAGCCGGCTTTGAGCGCGCGCGACCGGGTAAACCGGCAGCAGCGGCGGATGCGGAAAGCGCTCGTCCAGATATTCCATCATCACCTTGGACTCGTAAAGCACCAGATCGCGGTCCAGCAGCGTAGGTACGCTGTTATAGGGGTTGAGATCGGCTAACTCCTGCGGCGGCTGCTCGTCGTTTACGTCGACGATATCGACGGCGACCCCTTTTTCAGCCAGAACAATGCGTACTCGATGGCTAAAATGATCGTCATTACCTGAATAGAAGATCATAGAAGACCGCTTGGCCACAACACCCATGAAAGCATCCTCGCATTAAAACAATAGACAATAATAACATGCCAAGGCCTCCCTGGGGGAGGCAGACCCGCGCCATCTTCCTGCGCCCTGCCGCGCACCCTAACACCGCTTACGCTAACTCGAGATGCGCGCTCTCAACGCAGACGCCCGGCATAAAAAACGCCCAGGCCGATGGCCTGGGCGTTTTGTGCAGAACGCGCGTAAAAATTAACGCTTGGAGAACTGCGGACGACGGCGTGCTTTACGCAGACCGACTTTCTTACGCTCGACCTGACGCGCGTCGCGGGTAACGTAGCCAGCGGCACGTAGCGCAGGACGGAAGTCTTCGTTGTATTCCATCAGGGCACGCGTAATGCCGTGACGAATGGCGCCGGCCTGTGCCGAGCCGCCGCCGCCTTCAACGGTCACGTAGACGTCGAACTGGCTGAGCGTTTCGGTCAGCTCGAGCGGCTGGCGAACCACCATACGACCGGTTACGCGACCGAAGAAGTCGTCCAGCGCACGGTTGTTGACGGTGATGTTGCCGGAACCCGGCTTAAGGAACACGCGAGCGGTGGAAGTCTTGCGGCGCCCGGTACCGTAATATTGCTGTGACATGGCGAAGATTTCCTTAAATGTTCAGTTCAAGCGGCTGTTGGGCGGCGTGAGGATGCTCGGCGCCAGCGTAAACTTTCAGCTTGGCGTGCATGGCGCGACCCAGCGGACCCTTCGGCAGCATGCCTTTAACGGCAAACTCGATGATACGCTCAGGCGCATGGTCACGCAGCTGGTTGAACGTCATGGAGCGCAGACCGCCCGGGTAACCGGTGTGACGGTAGTAGTTCTTGTCCGTGGCCTTTTTACCTGTGACCTGGACTTTCTCGGCGTTGATGACGACGATGTAGTCGCCGGTGTCAACGTGAGGTGTAAATTCGGGCTTATGCTTGCCACGCAGGCGGCGAGCGATTTCGGTAGCCAGACGACCGAGCGTTTTGTCCGTGGCATCGACAACATACCAGTCGCGCTGGACGGACTGCGGCTTAGCACTGAACGTCTTCATGGATGAAATTCACCAGATTAAATGTATTGGGTGTCCTAGCCGCCAAGCGGATAAGCACCATCCCTATTTTTTTTGGTTACGGGATAAAGAAAACGCCCGTAACGTACAGCGAGGCGGCATTCTACACGACAAAACGCGCCACGTTAAGCGCCCCGGGCATTTTTATTACCCTGCCGCCCCGGCTTTTCGCCACGGCCTCACGGCTTGTGGGCCAGCGCCAGATACTCCCTGGACTGCATTTCCTGAAGCCTTGAAAGCGTGCGTTCGAACTCGAAGGAGAGTTTGCCATCCGTATAGAGGGATTCGACCTCGACCTCCGCCGACATCAAAAGCTTGACGCCCCGGTCGTAGAACTCGTCGACCATATTGATGAAGCGCCGTGCCTGGTCTTCCTGCTTGGCACTCATCTGGATGACGTTGGAAACCAGCACGGTGTGAAACTCCCGGGCGATCTCGATATAGTCGTTTTGGCTGCGCGGGCCGTCGCAAAGCTCGCGAAATTCGAACCAGGCTACGTTCTCGTGCAGGCGGCGCGTCTTCAACACGCGGTGATTGACCTCCAGCGGCGCGCCCTGCTCGCCGGCTTGGCCGGCAATCTCCTTGAAGCTACGCGTAAGCTCACGCTCGGCCTCGTCATCGCAGGGCGAGTGGAAAATTTCGGCACGCTCCAGCGCGCGCAGCCGGTAATCCACCCCGGAGTCCACATTGACCACCTCGCAGTGGCGGTTCAAAAGCGCGATCGCAGGCTCGAAGCGCGCCCGCTGAAGCCCGTCCTTGTAGAGCTCGTCGGGCACGATATTGGAGGTCGCCACCAGCACCACGCCACGTTCGAAAAGCGCCTCCAAAAGATTGGCCAGAATCATGGCATCGGTAATGTCCTTGACGAAGAACTCGTCAAAGCAGATAACGCGTGCTTCAGAGGCAAATTTACCCGCAATCAACTCGAGCGGATTTTTCTCGCCCTTGTAGTGGTTGAGCTCGTTATGCACCCGCTGCATGAAACGGTGGAAATGGGTGCGCATCTTATCGGGAAACGGCAGCGCCTCGAAAAAGGTATCCACTAGATAGGTTTTACCCCGCCCCACGCCGCCCCAAAAGTAAAGACCGTTCACCCGCGGCATGGCGGGCTCATCTTTCGATGCTTTCTTGCCCATGAGCCCGGCCATTCGCGCCTTGAACCCCTTGTTGGCCACTACGGTTTTAGGCGTTGTAGAAGGGGTTGCCAGCAACTCGTCGTAAAGTCGCTGCAGGTGCTCGACGGCCTTTTGCTGGGCTTCATCGAATTGAAAATCATCGCGCTGAATATCGCTTTTATAACGCGCCAGAGGCGTTGGCGGGTGCGTGGAACTTGCCTTGGCCGAGGCGGTTTTCGATGACATTCAAACACTCTCCAAAGGGTGGCGCGGGAAGCCGAATGGCCACCCGCGGCGGCGCAAAAGACGGCTGCCAAGTACGGATACTCAGTAAGGACACCAAGTACGGTTACAAAGTATGGATATAAAGTACGCATTCAAAGCACTAACACAAAGTAGCGTTTTACAGCGCAGTCGGCGCAGTCGCCAAGGGCAATGCGTTGTAAAGCAGCCAAATTATACGCTGGATAAACCCTGAACGCATCGGCGCATTGACCCAACCCGCTAAGTGACGCCTATAATGAAGCCAGCCGTGCATTAGCGCTTGGCGATGCGCCTGAACTGATCCAACCTGGTTTTAGGGAGAAAACTGTGGAAGCAAACTCACCAATCATCTATGCGCTGATCGGCTTGGCCGTTGGATTTTTGATCGGCCTTCTGTGTTACCGACTGGCGAACAAGGGTGAGCGCCATCGGGCATCGCTTAAGCAAACGCTTCTGGAGCGCGAACACCAGATCGCCGAACTCAAAAAAGCGATGGGCAGCCACGTAAGCGACGTTCGCCAGTGCCTCGAGGCCATCCGCAGCCAGGCAGACGACATCGAGGACAAGCTGGACGCCGGCGCCGAGCAGTGGGAACTGAGTAAAAACCCGGACACCGCCTTCACGCAGCCGCGAAAAACACCGGCGCTAGGTACTTCGACAACGCCCAAAGCTCCCGAGGCCGAGTCGCCCGCCACCCCCCGCGACTACGCTGACGGCAAGGGCGGCACCCTCTCCGAGGAGTACGGCTTGAAAGACACGAAGGCGAAAGAAGCTGCCGTCGACCAGCCGCCGCGCTACTAAGCCATCGCCGAAACACGGCACGCCAAACAAAAAAGCGAGGGCTCTCCCTCGCTTTTTTACATTCAGGCCGGGTTATCGATATCGACAAAGCGGTGGGCCACACCGTACTCGCTGGCCAGCCACTCGCCCAACGCTTGCACCCCGTAACGTTCGGTCGCGTGGTGGCCGGCTGCGATGTAGTGAATACCCATTTCCCGCGCCAGGTGAGTGGTACGCTCGGAGATTTCGCCGGAGACGAACACCTGGGCGCCCGCCTCATAAGCGGCGGTAATCATGTCCTGGGCGCCACCGGTGCACCAGGCGACACGCTCGATACGGGCAAGGCCGGGCGCCTCGATCACCGTCGGTACACGCTCCAGCACCGCACTTACCTGCTCGGCCAGACCATAAAGGGACTGGGCCTGACCAAGCCGACCCGACCATAAAAGCCCTTCGCCAAGCTCGCCGTCAATGCAGCCTTCCACTTTCCAGCCCAAACGCCTGGCAAGTTCGGCATTGTTGCCAAGCTCGGCGTGGGCATCCAATGGCAGGTGGTAGGCGAGCAGGTTGATATCGTGATTCAAAAGCGTCTTGATACGCTTTTGCTTCATGCCGGTAATCGCCACCGGTTCGTTTTTCCAAAAATAGCCATGATGGACCAGCACCATGTCCGCCTGCCAGGCAACGGCCTCCTCGAGCAGCGCCTGATTGGCCGTCACGCCGGTCATCACTCGGGCGACGCTGTCGCGCCCTTCTACCTGCAGACCGTTGACGGTGTAGTCCTTGAAACTAGATGCGCGAAGCTGGTGATCGCACGCTTTGACAAGCTGGTCGCGGTTAACCACGTCATCTCCTTATGGGGTTTGGCTACTGAGGATCGCGTTCAAAAAGTGTTACCCTATTCACTATTGTAAAGCTCGCGTCTTGTTATCGCGAACGAGGCCTTGCGAACAAGACGTCGCGAACTCAATGCTTGTACGAAACGCCTACCACCGCGCCCCTTTCGTGCCCAAAAGACCGTCAACGGCTGAGGATGTCTCGCATGCACCGCTATGTGCTGCCCTATGTATGGCCAATCGTTACCGGAGTTCTTCTGGCTGGGCTGCTGCTATTTGCCTTTCCCGACCTGTTGCCCAACCCGTTTCGAGCCGCTCCGCCGCCGCAAACCACTGGCGCATTGGTCCCCGCCAGCGAAACGAGCCCCCAGGATGTTAGCCGCCCGCGCCCGGAAATCCGCCAGGCGGCGCCGCTCGACCGTAATCAGGGGCCGGCCAGCTACTCGGATGCCGTCAACCAGGCCGCCCCGGCGGTGGTGAATATTTATTCCTCGCGGATTGTCGAGCGCGACCAGCATCCGCTAATGTCGGACCCGTTTTTTCAGCAGTTTTTTAACGGCGAAGACCCTACCGCCCACCAGCGTATGCTTTCGAGCCTGGGCTCCGGGGTGATCATCAGCCAGGACGGCTACGTGCTGACCAACCATCACGTCATCAACGACGCCGACCAGATTCAGGTAGCGCTTCGCGACGGCCGCGAAACCCTGGCGGAAGTGATCGGCACCGACCCGGAAAGCGATTTGGCCGTGCTGCGCATCGACCTGGAAGATTTGCCGGTGATCGAGCTCACCGACTCCCAGGAAGTCGCCGTGGGCGATGTGGCGCTGGCGATCGGCAACCCCTTTGGGGTCGGCCAGACCGTCACCATGGGTATCATCAGCGCCACCGGCCGAAGCCACCTAGGCCTCAACGCCTACGAGGATTTCATTCAGACCGACGCGGCGATCAACCCCGGCAACTCCGGCGGCGCGCTGGTCAACGCCGAAGGCGCTTTGGTGGGGATCAATACGGCGATCTTCTCGCGTTCCGGGGGGTCCCAGGGTATCGGCTTCGCCATCCCGGCCAATCTGGCCCACAGCATTCTCAACGAACTGGTCACACGCGGTCGAGTGATTCGTGGCTGGCTGGGGATCGAAGCCCAGGCGCTCTCCCGCGAGCTTGCGGCCTCTTTCGGGCTGCGTACGCCCCAGGGGGTAATCGTGGCGGGCGTGGTGAGCGACGGCCCGGCCGCCCAGGCGGGCCTTCAACCGGGAGACGTGCTGCTGTCCATCGACAATCAGGCGATTTTGGACGCCCGGGCGACCATGAGCGATATCGCCTCGATCCCACCGGGCACGTCGCTGCCGCTCACCGTCGTACGTAACGGCGAGCGCATCGAGACATCCGTGGAAGTAGGCGAGCGCCCTACGCCGGTTCGCGCCACTCTAGGGCCTGAGGGCGGCTCGTAGCCGCCGGGAAAGCGCGCCAGCAAACGCTGGCGCGAAGCCACCTAGTCGCGAATGCGGTATTCGGCGGAGCGGGCGTGGGCGGTGAGTGACTCGCCCCGGGCAAGCACGGAGGCGGTTTTGCCAAGCGTCGAGGCGCCCTCGGCGGTGCAGTGGATGATCGACGAACGCTTTTGAAAATCGTAAACGCCCAGGGGGGATGAAAAGCGCGCGGTGCCCGAGGTGGGCAGCACGTGGTTGGGCCCGGCGCAGTAGTCGCCTAGTGCCTCGGCGGTGTAGCGCCCCATGAAGATCGCCCCGGCGTGGCGTACCTGCTCGGCCAACTGCTCCGGGTTGGCCACCGAAAGCTCCAGGTGCTCCGGCGCAACCCGATTGATCAGGTCAATCGCCTCGTGTTCGCTTGCGCAGTGAATCAGCGCGCCGCGCTTACTCAATGAGGCGCGCACGATCGTCTCACGCTCCAGCGTCGGCAGCAGCCGCTCGATGGCCGCCTCGACCGCTTGGAGGTGCTCGGCGTCCCAACTGATCAGAATCGCCTGGGCATCCTCGTCGTGCTCGGCCTGGGAGAACAGATCCATCGCCAGCCACTCCGGGTCGGTCTGCCCGTCGGACACCACCAGAATCTCCGATGGCCCGGCGATCATGTCGATACCTACCTGGCCAAATACCGCACGCTTGGCGGTCGCCACGTAGATATTGCCAGGCCCCACGATCTTGTCGACCCGCGGTACGCTTTCGGTGCCATAGGCAAGCGCGGCCACCGCCTGGGCGCCACCAATGGTGAAGACGTAGTCGACCCCAGCCAGGTGCGCCGCGGCCAGCACCAGCTCGTTCAACACGCCATCCGGCGCGGGCACCACCATGACGATTTCGCCAACCCCTGCCACGTGGGCGGGAATGGCGTTCATCAATACCGACGAGGGATACGCGGCCTTGCCGCCGGGCACGTAGATACCCGCGCGATCCAGCGGCGAGACCTTCTGACCCAGCACCGTGCCGTCCGACTCTTCATACTGCCAGGACACGGGCTTTTGGTGCTCGTGGTAGCGCTTGATACGCTCGGCGGCGACGTTGAGCGCGTCGCGTTGGTCAACGGGCAGGCCGTCGAAAGCGGCCTTCAACCGCGCCGGTGTCAGGCAGAGCTCGCTCATTTGGCGCACATCGACCCGGTCGAAGCGGTTGGTTGCCTCGATGACGGCCTGGTCGCCGCGGGTTTTGACGTCCTCCAACAGCTCATGAACCCGCGCCTGCACGTCGCTATTGGAGACACCTTCCCAGTCGAGCAGTGCGTCCAGGCGTTGCCCGAAGGCGCTCTCGGCGGTGGAGAGCCGGTTGATGGTGGCCGCTTTATTACTCATCGAAAATCCCTTATGACTGGACTGCGTCTGCCCGGCGTTTTTCGACCGCGCTGGAAAGCCGTGCAAGCAGCGGCTTGATACGATCGTGCTTCATGGTCATGGCCGCTTTGTTGACGACCAGCCGGGTGCTGATATCCGCGATCAGCTCTCGCGGCTCCATGCCGTTGGCGCGCAGCGTATTGCCGGTGTCCACAATATCGACGATTTCATCGGCCAGGTTCATCAGCGGCGCCAGCTCCATCGCCCCGTAAAGCTTGATCACCTCGGCCTGGATGCCCTGCTCGGCGTAGTAGCGCCGCGCGATGTTGACGAACTTGGTCGCGACCCGACGGCGTGCCTTGGAAGGCGCCTGACCGGTCACGCCCGCGGTCATCAGCCGGCAACGCGCGATATCCAAATCGACGGGCTCGTAAAGCCCTTCGGCGCCGTGCTCGAGCAGCACGTCCTTACCCGCAATCCCCAAATCCGCCGCGCCCAGCTGTACGTAGGTGGGCACATCCGTTGCGCGAATGACCACGAACTTCACATCGGGCAGATTGGTATCGAACAAGAGCTTGCGGCTTTTGCTCAAATCCTCCGCCGGTGTGATACCGGCGTCGGCTAGAAGCGGCAGCGTTTCCTCTAATATGCGCCCCTTGGAGAGCGCTAAAATCAGTTGCTTACTCATGGTGTTGGCCAGTAGTTGGTCGCGTGGCTAGCCGGGAATGCGGCGAATCTTCGCCCCCAGCAACTGCATTTTCTCTTCGATACACTCGTAGCCGCGGTCGATATGGTAGATACGATCGACCAGGGTCTCGCCCTCGGCCATCATCGCCGCAATCACCAGAGACGCCGAGGCGCGCAAGTCGGTCGCCATCACCGGTGCCCCGGAGAGCTTATCGACACCGGTGATCAGCGCGGCATTACCCTCGAGCGCAATGTCAGCGCCCATGCGATTGAGCTCCTGGACATGCATGAAGCGGTTCTCGAAGATGGTTTCCACCACCCGGGAGTGGCCTTCGGCCACGGCGTTCATGGCCACGAACTGCGCCTGCATGTCGGTGGGAAACGCCGGGTACGGCGCGGTGCGAATATTGACCGCCTTCGGGCGCTTGCCGTGCATATCGAGCTCGATCCAGTCATCCCCGCAGGTGATGTCCGCACCGGCCTCTTCGAGCTTGGCGAGTACCGCCTCGAGAATATCCGCCCGGGTGCGCGTGACCTTCACCCGGCCGCCGGTCATCGCCGCGGCGACCAAAAACGTCCCGGTTTCGATGCGGTCCGGCATGACGTCGTGCTCGCAGCCGTGAAGCGACTCCACGCCTTCGATGACGATGGTGTCGGTACCCTGGCCGCGAATGTTCGCGCCCATCTTGATCAGACACTCGGCCAGGTCGACCACTTCGGGCTCGCGGGCGGCGTTTTCCAGCACCGTCTTACCTTCGGCCAGTGTCGCCGCCATCAAAAGATTCTCGGTGCCGGTCACGGTGACGGTATCGAAATAGATGGTTGCGCCTTTCAAGCGCCCTTCCACACTGGCGCGAATGTAGCCAGCCTCGACGCGAATCTGGGCGCCCATCGCTTCCAGCCCGCGAATGTGCAGATCCACCGGGCGCGAGCCAATCGCGCAGCCGCCGGGTAGCGAAACATCCGCTTTACCGAAGTGGGCCAGAAGCGGGCCCAGCACGAGAATCGAGGCGCGCATCTTTTTGACCAGCTCGTAAGGGGCGTGGCAGTGCGTGACCTGGGAGCCATCGAGCTGGATGCTCAGCCGCTCGCCCATCACGGGCTCGACCCCCATACGCCCTAGAAGCTCGAGGGTCGTGGTGATGTCCTGCAAATGCGGCAAATTACCGATCACCACCGGGCCTTTCGAAAGCAGGCTGGCACACAGAATCGGCAGGGCCGCGTTTTTTGCACCGCTCGCCCACACTTCGCCGTCGGCACGACCGTTGCCGGTAATCAGGAGTTTATCCATGGAGGCGCCTTACTGGGCGTTTTCCGGCGCGTTTTGCCACTGCGCCGGCGTATAGGTTTTAATGCTGATCGCGTGAAGGGCGCCGGAGGCAATCTCGTCACTTAGCGCCTGGTACACCAGTTGCTGGCGTTTGACCGGTGAGAGTCCTTCGAAGGCCTCACCCACCGCGACGACCTGAAAATTACAACCTTCCCCCTGAATATGAAAGTCACATCCGTCGATGCGGGATTCAAGCAGCGCTTTTACCTCGTTGGGTTGCATGAGACAGAAAACTCCTCTGGGGACGATTAATTAAAAAAATAAGGCGACATGATAAAGAAAAGCATCGCGCTTGGCGATGCCGGTCTCAAGAGGTCAAGGCGAGGTGGGGCGCGTCGATCATATCATCGAGTTCGGCGAGCGAAGCCAGGCGCATCAAGGGGGGTGAAAGCGCGATACGCTCCACGGTAATGGCGCGCTGACCGCAGGTTCTCAACCACTCGAAAAGCACGCTCAAAGCCACGCTGCTAGCGGTTTCGACGCCGGTGAAATCAAGCGTCACCGGCGTCGATGCGCTTTGCTCGAGCCACAACGTGCCCGCAGCGGCCACCTGGGCCGCTGCGTTCATGGTCAAACCGCCCTGGAGAAACAGTGTCGCGCCCCGTTGATCGAGCGTTACACCGTCCTGGGTTACCAGTTGGGTCACGCATCGCCCCCCTGCTCGAGCTCTTCCACGCCTACTTCCGGCGACCAGTTGCGGATGACCGCATCGTAGTCGCGATTTTGCTGACGCATGGCCTGGTCGAACTGGTTGCGGAAAGTAAGCCCCAGGTTGATGCCGTTAACGATCACGTTGACGACGCGCCATTCACCATTGGTCTGGCGCAGGCTATAGCTGACCGGATAGACCTGGCCGCCACTGGCTACGACCTGCATGTCGACCGTTGCCTGGTCTTCGTAGCGCTGGCCACGCTGGTTATCGAGCACGCGCAGGTCTTCGTAGTCGTAGGTCACAAGGCCACGGGCGTAGGTATCGATCAGGGTCTGGCGAAAGACGCTGGCAAAACGGCTGCGCTGTTCCGGCGACGCGTTCTGGAAATAGCTCCCCATTACGCTTGCGCCGATATAACGAAAGTCCGCGACCTCGTCCAGCGTTTCATCGACGATCGACTTGAGCTCGTTGATATTGTTGGCGTAGTAGCTTTCGCGGCCGTCGATACGTGCCATGAAGCCGGCTACGTTTTCACGAATCATCGCCTCGGGGGACTGGCTCTGGGCGCTGGCGGTCGCCGGCAGTGCAAACACCACGGCCGCCAGTAGCACCGTCAACCAGTAACTTAGCGGGTTATTGAAGGCTTTCATGACATTCTACCTCTCGACTGAGTGTTTTATAACGAATCCGGTACAGGTTTAGCTGCTAACCATGTTGGATACAAATTGCTGAATTAGTTCTTCCAGTACCAGCGCCGACTGGGTGTCGCGGATAACGCCACCGTCTTCGAGCGTGTCCGGCGCCCCGCCGACGGTCAGCCCCACGTACTGTTCGCCCAAAAGGCCCGCCGTGAGAATCGCCGCCGTCGTATCCTGGGAGAGCTGCCCCTCCAGGTCGTTATCCAGACGCAGCACAACGCGGGCATCGTACCATTCGGTATCCAAGTCGATGGACTCGACCCGACCCACGGTGACACCGGCCATCGTGACCCGCGCGCGCGGTTTGAGGCCACCAATGTTGGAAAAATTGGCTTCCAGCTGAAACGTTTGTGTTGGCGCCGAAAGCGAAAGCCCGCTAACCCGAAGGCCCAGAAAAACGAGCCCGACGATGCCCGCCAGCATAAACAGACCGACGCCGAACTCCATGGCTTTACTGCGTTTCATGAACGTGCTCCCGCTATCAAAGGCCGCCGAACATGACGGCGGTAAGTACAAAATCAAGGCCCAACACGGCCAGGGACGAGTAGACGACGGTACGCGTCGTCGCCCGGGAAATCCCTTCGGAAGTAGGTACCAAATCGTAACCCTGAAAAACTGCGATCCACGTGACGACCAGGGCGAACACCAGGCTTTTGATCATGCCGTTGCCCACGTCGCTCACGAAGGCAACGCTTGCCTGCATGTTGCTCCAGTAGGAGCCTTCGAACACGCCCAGCCACTCGACACCGACCAGGTAGCCTCCCCAGATACCGACGACGCTAAAGCCAACGGTCAGAATGGGCAGCGCCACGAACCCGGCCCAGAGCCTGGGGGCCACCACGCGCTTGAGCGGGTCCACGCCAATCATTTCCATGCTGGTCAGCTGCTCGGTGGCTTTCATCAAGCCTATCTCGGCGGTTAGTGCCGACCCGGCACGGCCGGCAAACAGCAGCGCGGCGACCACCGGGGCAAGCTCTCGCAAAAGCGACAGCGCCACCATCTGCCCAAGCGCCTGCTCGGCGCCGAAGTCGACCAGAATAGTATAGCCCTGCAGCGCCAGCACCATGCCGATAAATAGCCCCGATACCAGCACGATGGCGATCGACAGTACGCCGATAAAGTGCATCTGTCGCAGCCAAAGCGAAAAACCCTCTTTGGAGGGAACGCCGACACTCGACTGGGCAAGAAATGCCCCGGCGCGGCCCAGGGCCTCTACCGTGTCGCATCCTTTACGACCAAGCCTTGCGACTTGCTTGAATAGTGCCTGCATTACTCTGTCCTTTTGGGCAGCGCCTGGCCCAGCATATCGCTATAGAAGCTTGCCGCCGGGTAGTGAAACGGCACTGGCCCGTCGGGCTCGCCGTGAACGAACTGGCTCACCCGGGGGTCGTCGTTGGTATCGAAGGTGTCCGGCGTGCCCTCGGCCACGACCTGACCATCGGCGATCAGATACAGGTAGTCGGCAATGCTCAGCGTCTCCTTGATATCGTGGGAGACCACCACCGAAGTCAGCCTGAGCGCCTCGTTCAGGCGCTTGATCAGTTGCACCAGCACGCCCATGGAGATCGGATCCTGACCGACGAAGGGCTCATCGTAAAGCACCAGCTCCGGGTCCAGAGCGATGGCGCGCGCCAGCGCCACCCGCCGCGCCATGCCGCCGGAAAGCTCGGCGGGGGTCAGCTCGCGTGCACCTCGAAGCCCCACCGCCTGAAGCTTCAAAAGCACCAGATCGCGAATCATCGCCTCGGGCAGGTCGGTATGCACTCTAAGCGGAAACGCCACGTTTTCGAAAACGTTCAGATCCGAGAAAAGCGCGCCGCTTTGAAACAGCATGCCCATACGTTTGCGAAGGGCAAAAAGCGCCTTGCGCGAAAGTTTATGAACGTCCTGCCCGTCGATCAGCACACGACCGCGGTCCGGCTCCAATTGGCCGCCGATCAGTTTCAACAGCGTGGTTTTACCCGTACCGCTGGGGCCCATGATGGCGGTGACCTGCCCCCGCGGGATACGCATGTTCACGCCGCGAAAAATTTCGTGCTCGCCTCGGGAAAAGTGAAGGTCTTCGATTTCAATGAAGGGTATTTGCGTCATGAGTGGATAAACCCTCCTCACAGGGCGGATAGCTGACTGACTTTGCGTATCGAGATTTAACGGCGGTATCGTCGACGCCAGGGCCGGGACACCACTAACGCTAAAATATCGCGACCATTAAAGTCATGGCTAACGCTTGGGCACGGGCTCATCAAGACCGGCAATTTAAAAACAGTGTTTCCGAAATATTAGCGAACATTGTACCTCAACGCTACCCGTTACGCGCGAAGCCGCCCAAAAGGATGTTTTTTAAAACGTTGCTCTACAAGGAATTGTCAAAACGGCGATACCTATCCATTGATCCAAAATGCTATTCTAAGGCCTTAATACCGCAAGCTTAGTGAGCCCATAATGTCAGCGCCTCTCGCCTCCCCCAGCGCGTTACGTGAAAGCGCCCTGCGCACGCTACAAATCGAGCAGGCCGCCATAGGCGAGCTTCAGGAAAAGTTGGACGAACATTTCGATCACGCCTGCGCCTTGATTCTGGCCTGCCAGGGGCGGGTGGTCGTGACCGGCATGGGCAAATCCGGCCATATCGCCGGCAAGCTGGCGGCCACGCTTGCCAGCACCGGCACGCCGGCCTTTTTCGTCCACCCGGGTGAAGCGAGCCACGGCGACCTGGGGATGATCACCCGCTCGGATGTGGTCATCGCGCTCTCGAATTCCGGCGAAACCGCCGAGGTCACCGCCCTCTTGCCGCTTTTGAAGCGTTTGGGCGTGCCTTTGATCAGCATGACCGGCCGCCCCGAGTCCACGCTTGGCACCCACGCCGACGCCCATCTGAATAGCGGCGTGGCCCGGGAGGCGTGCCCGCTCGACCTGGCGCCGACCAGCTCGACCACCGCGGCCCTGGCGCTGGGGGACGCGCTGGCAGTCGCGCTTTTGGAGGCGCGGGGCTTTACTGCGGAGGACTTCGCACTTTCCCACCCCGGTGGCAGCCTTGGCAAGCGTTTGCTTCTGCGCGTGAAGGATCTGATGCACAGCGGCGAGCGTCTGCCGACGGTCCCCTTGGGCAGCCCGCTTCGCGATGCGCTTTTGGAAATCACCCGCCAGGGGCTTGGCTTTACCTGCGTGGTCGACGCCCAGGGCCGACTGGCCGGCGTTTACACCGACGGTGACCTGCGCCGGACCCTCGACGAACACCACGATTTACGTGTCATCAGCGTCGATACGGTCATGACTCGTCCGGGCAAGCGCATCCGCCCGGACATGCTCGCCGCCGAGGCCGTCCGCCTGATGGAGGATAGCCGCATTACTGCGCTTGCGGTGGTCGATGAACACGAGCGCCCCATTGGTGCCTTACACATGCACGACCTGCTTTCGAGCGGCGTGATTTAAACCGTACTCAGTCCCAATACCGCTATAAAGGAGACTCCATGGCCGTACCCGATGCTTTAAACGACCGCATCCGCCACGTTCGCCTGCTCGCGATCGACGTGGACGGAGTACTCACCGACGGCCGCCTCTACTTTCAGGCCGACGGTGTCGAAATCAAGGCTTT
Source organism: Vreelandella mediterranea (assembly GCF_970647075.1). NCBI lineage: Bacteria > Pseudomonadati > Pseudomonadota > Gammaproteobacteria > Oceanospirillales > Halomonadaceae > Vreelandella > Vreelandella mediterranea. Next base: position 2,045,688 of record NZ_OZ310198.1, read on the forward strand.
TCACACCCAGGACGGCCACGGCCTCAAGCTTTTGAAGCGCGCCGGCTTTTACGTCGCGCTAATCACCGGCCGGGACTCGCCCATGGTCAGCCAACGCGCGAAGTCGCTAGGGATCACCCACGTCTATCAAGGCGTCGAGCACAAGCTCGATACCCTTAAAGCGCTCTGTAAGCGTTTGGACATCACCCTCGATCAGGTGGCCTATTGCGGCGACGATCTGCCCGATCTTGGCTGCATCAAACGGGCCGGTGTCGGCATTACCGTGCCCAACGCGCCGGACTACATGCATACCCACGCCGACTGGATCACCGACTCACTTGGCGGCCACGGCGCGGTGCGCGAAATTTGCGATACGCTGCTGATGACCCAGGGCCACTGGGACGCGGTGATGGACACCTACCTCTAGAGGCAACGCGATGGCGGGTTTGACGATAACGCGGATCAGAAAACGCCTGTGGCTACCGGCGCTGGTCATTGCGCTGGGGGCCTGGCTCGTCTGGCTCGACCCGCGCGGGCCGGAGGTCGTCGAGGTCGACCCGGACGTACAGCGCGAGGAACCCGGCCATGTGCTGGAAAATGCCGAGCTTACGCTGTTTGGCGAAACCGGCGGCGTCACACAGCACCTTAGAACGCCGCACCTGGTCCATACACCTCAGCAAGCGCTGACCGAGGTCGACGCGCCGCGCGCGACGCTATTCGATTCCGACCAGCGCCAGTGGCTCGCCAGCGCTGACCACGGCATACTGCAAAACGAGCGTCAGTCGCTGGTCATGGAGGGCTCGGCCAGACTGCTCGCCCCGGAGGAGGGCTGGCAGCTCGATACCGAGCGGTTACACTACGATGGCGTCGACCGCCACGCCTACACCGAGGCACCGGCCCTTTTACAGCAGCCTCCTCAGCAGATGAGCGCCAACCGCATGGATGTCTGGCTCGACACGAGCCAGGTCCGGCTCACCGATAACGTACGCGGCACTCACCCGCCCGCCCGCTCAACGCCTTAGGAGTCGTTATGCACCCGTTTTTACGTACCGCGCTACTGGTACTGGCCCTGCCTTTGAGCGCCGCCGCCCAGACAAGCCAGGCCCCCGTCGAAGTCGAAGCCGACCGGCTCGATCTTGATCAGCGCGCGGGTACCGCCGTCTACTCCGGCAATGTGGATATCCGCCAGGGGGAAATGCAGATTCGCGGCGACCGTGTCGAAATCTCGCGCAACGACGCCGGCGAGCTTTCCCAGGCAGTGGCCACCGGCGAGCGCGCCTACCTTCGTAATCAGCTCGAAAACGACGGAGGCCCGATGGAAGGTTGGGCGCGGCGTATCGTCTACCACGTCAGCGAACGGCGCATCGAGCTTATCGACCAGGCCGAACTCCACCAGCGAGCCGACCGCTTTCAGGGCGGGCGCCTTGAGTACTTCATCGACCGCGAAGTGGTTCAGGCGCGCTCAGACGTTAGCGGTAGCGACAACCAGCGCATCCGCATGACGCTACAGCCCGCGCAATAGGAGAATGACCGTGTCGAGCACGCAATCTGGGGCGGTCAAAACGCTTCACGCCCGCCATCTCGCCAAAAGCTACAAGCGCCGCCGGGTGGTAAAAGACATCAACCTGGAGATCACCCAGGGCAGCGTGGTGGGCCTACTCGGGCCCAACGGGGCGGGCAAGACCACCTCGTTTTATATGATCGTGGGCCTGGTCAAGGCCGATGCCGGCACGGTAGGAATCGACGAGCGCGACCTGACCCGGGCACCGATGCACGAACGCGCCACCGCCGGCATCGGCTACCTCCCCCAGGAGGCATCGATTTTTCGCAAGCTGTCGGTGGCCGATAACATCATGGCGATTCTGGAAACGCGCAAGGAGCTGGACCGCCGCGCCCGGGAGGCGCGCCTGGAGCAATTGCTCGACGATTTCCACATCACCCATATCCGCGACAACCTGGGCATGAGTCTTTCCGGCGGCGAACGCCGCCGCGTGGAGATTGCCCGCTCGCTTGCCACCGACCCCGCGTTCATTTTGCTCGACGAGCCCTTCGCCGGGGTCGACCCGATCTCGGTCGGCGAGATCAAGTCGATCATCCTGGCTCTCAAGGCACGCCACATCGGCGTGCTGATCACCGACCACAACGTGCGCGAGACGCTGGATATCTGCGATATCGCCTATATCGTGGGTGACGGCCACATCATTGCAAGCGGTGACTCAACCGCCATTTTGAATAACCAGAAGGTTCGTGAGGTCTATCTGGGCGCCGATTTCCGCCTCTAAACCATCGCCAATCCTAAAGTTCCGTGTAGTGGCATATTTATTGCACTTGCGCCGGACCCCAACTCGCACTAGGGTGGAGCTTTACGAGTAACGAGTGGTTCTTCAATGGTCATGAAAGCCTCTTTACAGCTGCGTGTCGGCACACAGCTGACCATGACGCCTCAACTGCAGCAGGCCATTGCCCTGCTACAGCTTTCCACCCTCGATCTTCGCCAGGAAATCCAGCAGGCGCTCGACGCCAACCCGTTGCTGGAACAAGAGGACGAGTTTGGCGAAGAGAGCGTGACCGAGACCGCCGAAGCCGAATGGGAAGAAAGCATCCCCAGCGAACTCTCCATCGATAGCGAGTGGTCCGACACCTATCAGGACATGGCGGCCAGCGCCGGCAGTGAGGGGCCGGATTTCGAGCGACAGGCGGCGGGCCAAAGCCTGCATGGCCACCTGCTTTGGCAGCTGGCCATGACCGACGCCAGTGAGCGCGAATACGCCATTGCCGAAAGCCTGATCGACGCGCTGGACCCCAACGGTTACCTCACCCAGCCTCTCAACGATATTCGCGAAGGGCTCAAGGCCCAGGGGCTCGAGGGTTTGAGTCAGCGCGAGGTGGAAAACACGCTGATGCGTATGCAGCAGTTCGAACCCACCGGCGTTTTCGCCCGCGACCTTCGCGAATGTCTGATGCTCCAACTCGCCACCCTGGCCGACGACACGCCGCTTCTGGTGCCCGCCAAGCGCCTGGTGCGCCAGTTTCTCGAAGCGCTCGGCAAGGACGACATGCGCCTTTTGAAGCGCCGCCTGGGGCTTGACGACGAGCAACTCGATGACGTCATCGGACTGATCAGAAGCCTGGACCCGCGCCCGGGCAGCGCATATGGCATCACCAACGATAGCTACATCACTCCGGATCTGGTGGTACGCCACGATAACGAAGGCTGGCACCTCGAGCTCAACCCCGAGGCGCTTCCGCGGCTGCGCGTCCAGCCTGATTACGCAAGCCTGATCAAGCGGGCGGACAAGAGCCAGGACAACCAGTTTTTAAAAGAGCACCTACAAGAGGCTCGCTGGCTGATCAAGAGCCTTTCGAGTCGCAACGATACGCTGTTACGCGTCGGTCGCGAGATCATCGCCCGCCAGCTTGGCTTTTTGGAGCGCGGCGAAGAGGCCATGAAACCCTTGATACTCGCCGATATCGCCGAGGCCGTGGAGATGCACGAGTCGACGATTTCACGGGTGACGACGCAAAAATACATTCACACCCCCCGCGGCGTATTTGAGCTCAAGTACTTCTTCTCGAGCCAAGTGAGCGGTCATGACGGCAACGACAGCCACTCCAGCACGGCGATCCGCGCCCGGTTGAAAAAACTGATTCAAGAAGAGACGCCAGGCAAGCCGCTCTCGGACAGCCGCCTGGTGTCACTATTGGAAGATGGCGGTATTAGCGTAGCGCGGCGCACGGTGGCAAAATACCGCGAGGCCATGGGGATTCCCTCCTCCAGCGAACGGCGGCGTTTGCGTTAAAAAGTGAAACTGGCCGCCGGGGCTTTGCAACGGTAGAAAAAGGGTTACAATCAAAGGACAGTCCTGGATTAGGAGTACGTCGATGCAAGTCAATATTACGGGCCATCACCTGGAACTGACCGACGCTCTGCGCGATTACGTTAACGAAAAACTCGAACGTATCGAGCGTCACTACGACAATATCACCACCGTTCATGTCACGCTTTCCATCGAGAAAGAGCGTCAGCAGGCCGCCTGCACCCTCCATGCGGCCGGCGCCGATTTGCACGCCGAAGCCCAGGACAACGACATGTACGCCGCCATTGACGCGCTGGCCGACAAAATCGACCGCCAACTCGTAAAACACAAGGAAAAAGCACAAGCTCGCGCCCAGGGCGCTGGCGTGCGTTAAATCGATGACCCTGGAAACCATACTCCCCCCGGAGCGCGTGCTGTTCGACGTCCCCGGGGGCAGCAAAAAGCGCGTGCTGGAGTTCTTCAGCACCTTCATCGCCCAAAATACGCCCAGCCTGGATAGCCAGGAAGTGTTCAGCCGTCTGATAGGCCGGGAGCGATTAGGCAGTACCGGCATTGGTAATGGGGTCGCGATTCCCCATGCCCGCAGCCCTCACTGCAGCGCCCCTATCGCCGGCTTTCTAAAGCTTGCCGAACCGGTGGATTTCGACGCCATCGACGGTGACCCGGTGGATTTGGTGTTTGTACTGCTGGTGCCGGAAGAGGCCGACGACACCCACCTTGCGCTGTTGGGTCAGGTCGCCACCATCATGAATGACGCCGCCACGCGCGCGCAGTTTCGCAAATGCGAGAGCCAGCGCGAGCTTTTGGAGATCGTCACCGCCAAAATTCGCGAGCAAACGGGCAGCTAAATCAAGGCCCTACCCACCCAGCCCTACAGACCGAAGAGAAACACTATGCAACTGGTGATTATCAGCGGCCGCTCCGGGTCGGGAAAGTCCATTGCGCTTCAGGCGCTGGAGGACCTGGGCTACTACGCCATCGACAACTTGCCGGCCATGCTGCTGGGTTCACTGGTCGATGAGCTAAGACAGCAAGGCGAGCGCACGCACCTGGCGGTGAGTATCGATGCGCGCAACCTGCCCACGGCCCTGGAGCGCTTTCCGGCCCTGCTTCAGGACATCAAATCCGGCAGTACCCGCGTACAGGTGATTTATCTCACCACCGACGCCCGGATTTTGCTCGAGCGCTATTCGGCCACGCGCCGGCGCCACCCGCTGACCCGGGACAGCGGGATGACCCTGGAAGAAGCGATCGCCAAGGAGGAAGAGACGCTTTTTGGCATCCGCGAACTGGCGGATCTAATGATCGACACCTCGCGGCTGACGGTGCACGATTTGCGCGGACGGATCACCGACCAGCTGGGCCACCAGCGCCAGAGCCAGCTCACCCTGACGCTCGAGTCGTTTGGCTACAAGCGGGGAGTGCCGCTGGACGCGGATATCGTGTTCGATATCCGCTGTCTGCCCAACCCTTACTGGGACCCGACGCTTAGACACTTCACCGGGCGCGACGCCGAGATTGCCACCTTTTTAGAGGCCTATCCGGTCGTCGATGAGATGGGCATGGATATTCTCAACTGGCTGGAGAAGTGGCTTCCGGCCTACCAGAGCAGCCAGCGCAGCTACATGACCATCGCTATCGGCTGTACCGGCGGCCAGCACCGCTCGGTGTACATGGTCGAACAGCTGGCCAAAAAGATGCTCGATAAGCGCTCCAGCGTACAGCTTCGCCACCGCGAGCTGGGCATTCACTACAGCGTTGATGACGCCACCCCATCGTAATGCTGGGCGGCGGGAGCTTGCCGTGTCATCCCTTATGAACCACGCACATTCAATCAAGACACCGCTAGGCAAAAAGGAACCAGGGTGCCCGAAAGAATTCTTACATTGACCAACCAGCGCGGCCTTCACGCCCGCGCCGCCACCAAGCTTGTCACCTGCGCGCAGCGGTTCGAGTCTCGGGTATACGTCTATAAGCAGACCCAGAAGGCCGACGCCGCCAACATCATGTCGCTTTTAATGCTGGCCGCGCCCTGCGGTACGGCGCTGACCGTCGAAGCCGTGGGCCAGGACGCCGAACAGACCCTGGAAGCGATTCAAGCACTGTTCGACGCCCGCTTCGACGAAGATACCTGACAACGGGCCATAAGCGGCAGCGTCCCCATCCACCTGTCGAGCAAAATATGCAGCTAATCCAAACCGGCAAATACTCCCGGGTCCACTTTGACCCCGAGCACGACCAGTTCATCAAGACCTTCCAACCCAAGACCTTCGACCGGCTGCGCTACCTGCTGCGCATTCGCCCCTACCCCGGGCTCAACTTCGCGCTGATTGCCTCGCGCCTGGACGCGCTGGGCATTGCCACGCCAACGATCACCGAGGCCCGTCCCTACCGGTTGGCCACCCAAAATATCCACGGCGTGGCGCTAAAGGAGCTGATCCTGGACTCGCCAGACCTGCAGGCGCAATATTTGGATGCCCTGGTGGCGTTCGATCAAAACGGCATTCACTGTCGCGGCCTACATACCGGCAACTTTTTGGTACGCGACGGGCGCATGGTCGCCATCGACCTCGATGCCTACAAGGCGCCGCGCTGGTGGCGCTACTCGCGCCGTGAGTACCTGAACTGCCTGAGCCGTTCGCTCACCGGCGACGAAGCCTTCTTGTTCACCCGTCTGCTCGAGCGGTTGGGGCTGGACGCGAACTACCGCCGTATACGCTGAGCGCTCTTTTTAGCGCCTACTTTTTAGCGTTTAAAAAAGCCTGCCCACTAAAAAGCCCGCCGTTTTGAACGGCGGGCTTTTGCTTTAGCGAGTGGCGTGTATCGGGATCAGCTACCGGCCACGGTCATGGCATCGACCAGCCAGCTGCCCGTATGGATGCTGCCCCGGGTATCCAGGTCGTCGCCCAACCCACTCAGCCCGCTAAACATGGTCTTGAGGTTGCCCGCGATGGTGAACTCCTCCACCGGATACTGAATTTTGCCGTTTTCTACCCAGAACCCCGCCGCGCCGCGCGAGTAGTCGCCGGTAACGCCATTCACGCCCTGGCCCATCAACTCGGTGACAAGCACCCCACGCCCCATGCGTTCAAGAAGGGCGTCCAGGCTTTCCAACGGCGCTTCGAGACGAATATTACGCGCCCCACCCGCGTTGCCGGTGGTGCTCATGCCAAGGCGCCGCGCGCTGTAGGAGGAGAGCATGTAGCTTGCGATGCGCCCGTTTTCGATAAAGCGGTTGTGGCGGGTTTGCACGCCTTCGCCGTCGAAGGGCGAGCTCGCCATGGCCCCCACTTCCAGCGGGCGCTCCTCGAGGCTGAACCACTCGGGGAAAAGCGGCTCGCCAAGCTTGTCGCATAGAAACGAGGCTTCGCGATAAAGCGCGCCGCCGGCCAGTGCCCCCATCAGGTGGCCCACCAGCCCGCTTGCCTGGGAGGGGTCGAAAAGGACCGGAAAGGTGCCGGTCGGCGGACGTTTGGCGCCGAGCCGGCGCAGGGTACGCCTGGCCGCCTCACGGCCTACGCTTTCCGGGTCTCGAAGCGCGCGCGGGTCCCGGGCGCTGGTGTAGTCGTAGTCGCGCTGCATGCCCCGCTCGTCCTGGGCGATCAGCATGCAGGAAAGCGAGTGGCTGCTGCCTTTTTGGGTCCCCATGAAGCCGTGGCTGTTGGCGTAGACCCGCACGCCCTCGCCGCTTGAAAGCGACGCGCCTTCGGACTGATGGATACCCGCCACGTCGCGCCCGGCCTGTTCGCAGGCCAAGGCAAGCTCGGTGGCGCGCTCCGTATCCAGCGCCCAAGGGTGGTGAACGTCGAGATCCGGAAACTTGGTGGCCATTAGCGAGGCGTCGGCGAGCCCCGCCGCCGGGTCTTCGCCGGTGTATTGGGCAATTGCCAGCGCCTTCTCGACCGCCGCCTTGATCGACGCCGAGCTTGCGTCACTCGACGAAGCACTGCCCTTGCGTTTGCCTACGTAAAGCGTGACCGCAATTCCCTGATCCCGGGAAAGCTCGACGGTTTCGACCTCGCCCAGGCGGACGCTCACGCCAAGCCCCTGATCGACGCTTGCGCCTACTTCGGCTTCATCGGCGCCCAGCTCTTTGGCAAGCGCCAGGGCTTCCTGAGCGCGCGCGACCAACTCCTTTTCCTGAGCGGCTGCATCGAATGCCTGTGCCATAACTCTCTCCTCATCGCCTATCGTGGCTGGCGGATCAAATGTCGTGGTCGCAGCTGGTATACTAGCTGGCGACAAATCTATTAAGTGAGTGCCTGTATGCCTAAAAAACGCCCCGCTAGCGGCCCTGACGATCAGTTTGATGAACCGCTCGAGCGGCCCAGCAAGTCCCAGCTCAAGCGCGAAATGCACGAACTCCAGACGCTGGGCGAGACGCTCATTGCCATGAAGCCCGCCGAACGCGCGCGCTTTCCATTATCCGACGACCTGCTCGCCGCCATCGAAGAAACCTCGCGCATTCGCTCCCACGAAGGGCGCCGTCGCCATATGCAGTACGTCGGCAAGCTGGTGCGCAAGGAGGATCTCGAGGCGATCCACGCCGTGTTCGACGCCATCGAAGCGGAGAAAAACCAGCGCGATCATGCGTTTCACCGCCTCGAAAAGTGGCGCGACCGCTTGATCGACGAAGGCGACCCCGCCGTGGACCGCTTTCTGGCGGAGCATCCGGACGCCGACCGCCAGGCCATTCGCCAACTGGTACGCAACGCCCGCAAAGAGCGCGAGCAGGAAAAGCCGCCGGTCAGCGCCCGCAAGCTTTTCAAGCATCTGCGCGAAACCCTCGTTCTTTAGAACCCTTCATTAGGGCCCCTTTTTTAGGGGCACCTGGATCCATCAGGACTGCGTGCCGCCCACGGTCAGCTCATCGAGCTTCAACGTGGGCTGACCCACGCCCACCGGCACGCCTTGACCTTCTTTACCGCACACGCCGACACCGGTATCCATCTCCATGTCGTGGCCAATCATGGACACCCGTCCCATCGCCTCTGGGCCGTTGCCAATCAAAGTGGCCCCCTTGACCGGGGCGGTTAGCTTGCCATCCTCGATCAGGTACGCCTCGCTTGCCGAGAAGACGAACTTGCCCGAGGTAATATCCACCTGGCCACCGCCAAAGCTCACCGCATAGATACCGCGCTTGACGCTTTTGATGATGTCCTCGGGGCTGTCCTGGCCGGCCAGCATGACGGTGTTGGTCATGCGCGGCATGGGCAAGTGCGCGAAGGACTCGCGCCGGGCGTTGCCGGTAGGCGCCATGTTCATTAGCCGAGCATTGAGCTTGTCCTGCATGTAGCCGGTCAGGATTCCGTCCTCGATCAGCGGCGTGTTCTGACCCGGCGTGCCTTCGTCATCGATACTCAACGAGCCCCGGCCATCCATGATCGTCGCATCGTCCACGACGGTCACGCCCTTGGCGGCAACGCGCTGGCCCATACGCCCGGAAAACGCCGAGCTGCCCTTACGGTTGAAATCGCCTTCCAGGCCATGGCCGACCGCTTCGTGAAGCAAAATACCCGGCCAGCCTGCCCCCAGCACCACCGGCATTTGCCCGGCCGGAGCGTCCACGGCCTCGAGGTTGACCAACGCCTGGCGCACGGCTTCTTTAGCGTAAATACTCGCCGCGCCCTGCTCCTTGAGCGTGGCCATGGAGTAGCGCCCGCCACCGCCAGCCCCACCGCGCTCGCGGCGGCCGTTTTTCGCGGCGATGACGCTGACGTTGAAACGCACCAGCGGGCGGATATCGGCGGCAAGGGTTCCATCGCTGCCCCGCACCAGCACGACTTCATACGTGCCGGAGAGCGAGGCGCTGACCTGGCTAACACTTGGGTCGGCGGCGCGCGCCACTTTATCCGCCTCCATGAGCATGGCGACTTTCTCTTCGGCGCCAAGCCCGGCCAACGGATCGAGGCCGGCGTAATAATGCTCGGCGGTGACGATATTGACCGCCTGGCCCGGCAGGCGCTTGCCGCTACGCACGATGCCCGCGGCGGTGCGCCCGGTATCCATCAAGGCGTTGGCGTTGATCTGGTTGGAGTAGGCAAAGCCGGTTTTCTCACCCGCTAGCGAGCGCACGCCAACACCACCGTCGATGTTGTAGCTGGCCTCCTTGACGCGGCCATCTTCCAGTACCCAGCCCTCTTGCCAGGTGCGCTGAAAGTAAAGATCCGCGTAGTCGATACCGGCACCCAGCGCGTAGTCGAGTCCGGTATCCAGCGCCTTCACATCCAGGCCGCTGGGCGCCAGTAAAATAGAGGCGGCAAAATCCAAATCGCTCGTGTGTGCGGTCATTAAGGGCCTTCCAAAGTAACCCGCGGCGAGGTCCAGGGGCCTTGCACGCGAAAATGTAAAGTTGTTGCTCGATTCAGCGGCTCGCCAAACAATTGATCGGCGACGAACAGCGCGGCGCCGACGGCCGGCGCCCCCACTGCCACTGCGGCCAGAGGCAGCGTTTGGCTAACGGGCAGTGTGACGCCCAAGCGTTGATCGAGTTCACGCTGTAAAAGATTAACACGTCCTGTAAGCCTTAACGTGGCGGCCGGCGCCTCGATTTGCAAGGGCTCGCGAAGGGTGAGTTGCCCGCCGGCGGCGGTGGCACTGCCGTAAACCCGGTCGAAAGCGGTACCTTCGCCGGTGACATCGCTAAAGTCCAGGCGCAGGCGCCTAAGAATATTATCGAAGTTCAAAAGCCCGACGAGCCGCGCCGACGTCGAGTTCATCGAGACGAAGCGCCCATCGCGGATATCCGCATCCAGTCGCCCGGTGGCGCGGGCCAAGTCCAACTGCCAAGGGGCGCCGGGCCAATCAAGGCTTGCGTTAGCGCGCGTGGTGCGGCTTCGAATCGGCACCGGTTGGCCAAGGTGCTCGAGCGCCGAGCCGATATCGCCGCCGCGTACGGCGATATCGGCGCGACTCTGTTGGCCCTGCCATAAAAGCTCACCGGTCAGCGAAAGCTGGCCAAGCGTGAGCCCCACCGGTGACAGCGCAAAGCGCCGTGGCCCGGTCTGCCAGTAGGCGGTCAGCGGGCCGACCTGGTTATCCTGAATATTGACCTCGGCAAGGCGCAAGCGCCCGTTGGGCATCTTGTCGAGCCAGTCCGGCGCGCCCACCGGCTCAACGTGCGAGGTCTCGATCGCGTCCATCCAGGAGTCCGGAGCGGGCGCCTCGTCATCGCCAAAGGAGAGGTCCATCAGTTTGTCGACGTCGAGGGTGGCGATCGTGATATCCAGCGGCCGCTCGTCTTCCGGCTGATACGCCACGCGCCCGGAAACGATATCGCCGCCGACCTGGGCGTTCAACGCCTGGTCGGCCAAACGCGCCGACAGGCTAAGCTCCCCCAGACACGCGTCATCAAAGCTCAGACACGGCGTATCGAACATCAGCGACACCGGCGCGTCGAAGCGCAAAAGCTCATCCGGAGACCCGCCGGAGGCGCCGGAGGCGCCGCCGCTCAGCGGGGCCAGCGCGCGCTGCCAGTCGCCAATATCGAGGCGCTCGAGATCCGCCTCGATACGAAGTCCCGGCGCCGGTGAAAGCTCGGTCAGCGGCGCGGCGCGCCCCACCGCTACCGCACCTTCAATGGCATCATCGACAATAAGTCGCGCGTGAAGCACATCCGCCAGCCGGGCCTCCACGTTGCCACTTTCGATATCGGCCTCGAAGGCGAAAGGCCACGCCACGCCGCGGCGTTTATCGAACGGCGCCGGTAGCGTGCTCTCCACGCCGGTAAAATCACTTTGAAAGCGCACGTAGGGGGTTGGTTCGAGGCGAACGAAGCTCGCCCAGTCCGCGCGGCCGTTCAAAAGCGACCGGGCGTGTTCCGATTCGATACCGGCCAAGGTAAAAAGCGCCCCGGTATCGAGCTCGCCGCCTAACGTGATCCCCTCGGCGGGCACGTCGAAATCCGCCGTGATGGGCCCATTCAGCAGCCGACCCTCGGCACTGCCCAGTAGCGCAAACCGTGAACCGCGCTGTTGCCAGGTAATGTCTCCGCCGACATCGGTCAGCGGTGCCTGGTCCAGGGGCGCGTAGCTTATCCGTGAAAACCAGGGCCTGGCGTTCACTTCGACTTCGAGCGCCTCGGGGTCGTCCAAATCCAGCCCAACGAGTAGCTCGCCCTCCACCTGGCCGCTGGCCTCCAGGTCGTTCAGCAGCGCAGTATCGATATCGGGAATCGCCTGGATGAAATCGATCAGCGATGCGCCGCTGCTGGAAAGCCGCCCGCCGATGTTGAGGTGCTCATCTTCCATGCGCACTTCGCCATCGAAGGCCTCGACGCCCAGGCTTTGCGCCCGATCGACCTGGGCCTCGAGCACCTGATTTTGCCAGGTCAAACGCCCTTCCACGCCTTCGAGCATCGGCCAGTCGTCGGCAATCGGCAGGTAGCCGCGTTCGATATCGAGCGCGAGCGTAGCGGTGAGCGGATTCTCCTCGCGATTACCGCCAAAGGGCAGTCCCAGGCGTAGAGAACCGCTGGGCACGAAGCCGCCGACATCATCCAGCAAAAAATCGCGAATGCCCTCGCCAAAAGTTTTGACCGGCAGCCACTGGGAGAGCGGGTAGTTGATGGCGTCGACGTTGGCAAAATCGATATTCAGACCGAACTGCCCTCGGCCCTCCCCGGTCATCAGACCAAAGCCGCCGCTTATTTCGGCGCCGTCCCAGTTAACGTCCAGATCGCGGCCACTGACCATGCTGCGTGGGCCATCGTAGACCCACTCCACACGGCCTTCGGCGTGGCGAAGCTGCATCGGCGCCTCGAACAGCCTGGGGAAGTAGAGCTCGCTTTCACCGGCGCTATTAAAGGTGACACGCCCGCGCAAATCCCGCGCCTGCACCCAGGCATCCAGCGGGCCGCCGCCAGGCGCCTGCTGCCAGGGCTGAACGCTGAGATTAGTGACCGCTGCATCTATGCCCCAGCGCCCCTCCTGCTGGCCAAGGCGCAGCCCCTGCACCTGGCCGCTGGGTGAAAGCGTTTGCAGTACCCGCGTCACCGATTCGGGCAAAAAGGCGTACTCGCGCCAGGCCGTCAGCGAGGCAAGCTCGAAGGGGCTGGTGCGCAGCTCCCACTGGCCGGGCTGGTGCGCCAGATACCAGTGGCGCGGCAGCGCCGGCCCTTCGCTGACGTTATCCGGCTGCGCCCACTCGACGCTCTCGGCGTTGGCGCTAAGCCACGCCTCGCCGCCCTCGTCGTCGCGGGCCCATTGTCCGTCGGCCTGAATATCACGCAGCACCGCAAACTGTGCTTGCTGGCGCAGCGTGAGCTGGGGAATACCCATCCCGACGCGTACTTCTCTCAGCTCGCCGCCAAACCAATCACCCCACAGCCGTACCGACCCGCCGGCCTGCTCGATATGCGGCATATGCTCGGCGCGAAACACATCGCCAAGCGCCACCAGGTGGTCCAACTGTAGTTCGAGTTGCATCGCGGCAGAGAAATCGCTGGGCCCATCGGGGCCCGGCTGCATTTCCGCCTGCAAAATCAGCGCTGGCAGCGCATCGACCTCGTCGAGCGTGCTCGCCTCCAGGATATTGACCGCGCCTTCGAAGCGCGCAAGCTCCTCGTTGCCCCCCAAAAGCAGCCGGGGGGCGCTGAGCGTCAGGGAATCTTCGCGTCCATGCAGGGTGAGCAGGCTATCGCGCATCCAGAGGCGCTGCTTCAAAATGATCGCGGTCCAGCGGTCGATCTTGTCGAGATCGACCTCGGGTTCCTCGGCGAAAAGCAAAGGGAGCGTGGCGGGCTCGGGCCAGCCCCAGCTGGCCTCGCCGGTTTGATAGAGGTGAAAATCGAGTTCGGCAAGGCGCGCGTCGCTGAAAATCGGCGCGAACGCTTTGATCGATGCCCAGGTGTCGAGGCGCAGGTAGGCGCTTTTAAGCGACACCAGCGGCGCGTCATCGGTCTCGGCATTGAGCCCCTCCAGACGCAGCACGATATCGTTGCGCTCGAGGGACAGGACCAGGTGTTCGATGGTGACCGGCGCGCCGATTCTGGATTCGAGCAGCGACTCGATCGGGGGGATCAGTTGCTCGGCCTGGCTGAACAGCAGCCGGACCGATAGAAGCACGACCGCGATCAGCGCCAAAAGCCCGGCGAGGGTGGCCAGTACTTTGCCAAAAAGTGAAGCAGGTAGCGTCATTACATCAGCACGATATCGTACTGTTCCTGGGAGTAGTGCTGCTCGACCTGGAACCGTATGGTTTTTTCGATAAACGCCTCGAGATCGGCTACCGCCGCCGACTCCTCATCGAGGAGACGATCCACCACGGGCTGGGAGGCCAGCACGCGGTAGGTGTCGGCGCTGTAGGCCCGCTCTTCCCGCAGTATTTCGCGAAAGATCTCATAGCACACGGTTTCCGGAGTTTTCAGCGTACCGCGTCCGCCGCAGGTAGCGCAGGCTTCACAAAGCGTCTGCTCCAGGCTCTCCCGGGTGCGCTTACGGGTTAGCTGTACCAGGCCAAGCTCGGTGACGCCGGTGCACTTGGTCTTGGCGTGGTCGCGCTCGAGCGCTTTTTCCAGCACGCGCAGCACCTGGCGCTGATGCTCGACATCGGTCATGTCGATAAAATCGATGATGATGATACCGCCCAGGTTACGCAGCCTGAGCTGGCGGGCAATAGCGGTAGCCGCTTCCAGATTGGTCTTGAAAATGGTCTCTTCGAGATTACGGTGGCCGACGTAGCCACCGGTATTGACGTCGATGGTGGTCATCGCCTCGGTGGGGTCGATCACCAGGTACCCGCCGGATTTGAGCTGCACCTTGCGCGCCAGCGCCTTTTGAATCTCGTCTTCGACGCTATAGAGATCGAAAATCGGCCGCTCGCCGGGGTAGTACTCGATGCGATCCACGGCATAGGGCATGAACTCTTCGGCGAACTCCTTGAGCTTGACGAAGTTCTCCCGGGAGTCGATACGCACCTTCTCGATATCGTCGCGCATCACATCGCGCAGGGTGCGCATGAAAAGCGGCAGATCGTCGTAAATCGCGCTCGGAGGCGCGGCGCTGATCTTGCGCTCGCTCACCTTGCGCCAGATGCGTAGCAGAAAGTACATATCGCTTTCGAGCTCTTCATCGCCCACGCCTTCGGCGGCGGTACGTACGATAAAGCCGCCGGTAATTTCCAGTGTTTGGGCGTTCACGCTTTTATCGAGCAGCGCTTTCAAGCGTTCGCGCTCGGCTTCGTCCTCGATGCGCTGAGAAACGCCGTGGTTGGACGAATCCGGCATATAGACGAGATACCGTGAAGGAATCGAGAGATGCGTGGTCAACCGGGCGCCCTTGGTGCCGATCGGGTCCTTGGTGACCTGAACCACCAGTGCCTGGCCTTCGTGAAGCAGGTGATTGATCGTCGGCGGCGTGTCCGTGAGCGCCCCCGAGGCCATCACCTCGTGGGCATGAATGAAGGCGGCGCGCTCCAGACCAATATCGACAAAGGCAGCCTGCATACCAGGCAAAACCCTGACCACCTTGCCTTTGTAGATATTGCCCACGATGCCGCGCCTGCGTGAGCGCTCGATCAACGCCTCTTGCAACACCCCGTTTTCGACCAGCGCCACGCGGGTTTCCATGGGGGTTAAATTGATAAGGACTTCACCGCTCATGCACTCTTCCTTATGGGGCTCGGCTGCTTCAAGGTATCCGTTTGAAGCTACTTTACAGGCGGGCCGACCAAACGGACACACCCTGGTTTGAAAGTAGTCGTGAAGTCTCGAAAAGCGGAAGCCCCACCACGGCCGAATGGCTGCCGCGTATCTCTTCGACGAAGACCGCGGCCAGGCCCTGAATGGCGTAGCCACCCGCCTTGTCCTGGGGCTCACCGGTTTGCCAGTAGCGCTCGATTTCATCGTCTTCGATTCTGCGCAACCGCACCGTGGTCGTGACACAGCACGACTGGGTGCCCGCAGGGCCGATCACGGCCACACCGGTCATCACCTGGTGGGTCCGGTTGGAAAGCGCGGCGAGCATGGCTCGGGCGTCACGCGCGTCGCGCGGTTTGCCCAGAATGCGCCCGTCGAGCACCACGGCGGTATCCGAGCCCAGCACCGGAAGATGGGTACGCGCTTTACTCGCTTCGGCCTTGGCGATCGCCAGCCGCTCGACGTAGGCTGGCGCTGGCTCGCCAGGGTTAGGGGTCTCATCGATATCGCCTGGACACACCTCGACCGCGACGCCGATGGATTCCAAAAGCGCCCGGCGCCGAGGGGATGCGGAGGCCAGGCAGAGCACGGCCGCGCGCTTTTGGGCGCTGCAAGCACACGACGGGGCATTACCCGACGACATACGCTAGCCCCCTGCCGCTCGGCGCTCGAGCGCCTTGAGCATGGTGGCAAGCCAGGGCCATAAAAGCCCACTGATCAACGACGAAATCAAAAACGACAGGTGAATGGTGAACTCACCGGTCAGCACGCGCACCCACTGCTCGACCAATTGGGCAAGGCCCAAAAGCACCAGTACCAGTACCGCCTGCTGAACCAGCGAGTAGGCGCGAAAGCGCGGATAGACCAGCGCCGCCAGAAACGCCAGTGACGAAAACACCAGCGCGTGCTGGCCCAACACGCTGCCCTCGATCAGATCCACCATCAAACCGATCACGAAGCCGTGGAACACGCCTACCCGGTCGGGGACCCGCATACACCAATAGACCAACATCAGGCCGATCCAGTCGGGCCGGTAGACCTGCCAGCCGTCGGCCAGCGGCATTACCTGCAGACAAAGCGCCAGCACCAGGCTTAGCCATACCACGACGAGGGGAATCACCGGTGCTCTAGCCATTGGGCGCCTCCGGCAGTGGCGCCGGGCCTACTTCGCCAAGGCGCTCGGAGGCGTGGATCGCCTGGGCAGAAAGCGACATGTCGCTATTCCAAAGCGTGGTGTCTTCCTCTTCGAGCGGCGGCGGAAAGAGCAGCAGGAAATGGCGCGAGCGGGTGAGCTGTGCCGAAGGTGTTGCGCTCACCTGGGCAAACGGCTGGCCCGGGTCGTGATACACCTCGCTCACCCGGGCGACCGGATAACCCGGCGGAAAGCGCCCGGCAAGCCCGGAGGTCGTCAACAAGTCGCCTTCGCGAATGTCGGCGGTATCCGGTACGTGCAATACGTTAACACTTTGGTAGCGCCCGGTACCCTGAACGATAAAGCGCAGGCCGTTGCGGTTGACCTGCACCGGCAAGGCGTGGCTTGCATCCGCCAGCAGCAGCACTCGGCTCGAGTAGGCAGACACCGCCGTGACCTGGCCGACCAGCCCAAAGGCATCGATCACCGGCTGGCCCACGTAGGCACCGTTACGATGCCCGCGGTCCACCACCATCTGATGGCTGAACGGGTCGTTATCCAAAGAGAGGAGTTCCGCCGACATATAGGGAAATTCGGTACGCTCGGCGGCGTCGAGCAGCTCGCGCAGCTGAGCGTTCTCGGCGGTGAGATTGGCCAGACGCTGGCCACGGTGCGAGAGGGTCAAAATCTGCTCGCGCAGGCGGCGGTTTTCATCCACCAAGGCCTGCTGATCGGAAAGCACCAGCGACCCCCAGTTGAGGAGATCGCTTGGCAGACTAACGACCCACTGAATCGGCGCGACCACCATGGTCATGTGGGCGCGCACGTCTTCCATACGCGTAAAGCGCTGGTCGACAAACATCAAAGCGCTTGCCGCCAGCACGCAAAAGAAGAACCGGTAGCCCGGTATGGGGCCGTGCGAAAATAGCGGTTTAATAGGCAACCCTCCGCAGTAAACCGCTAAAATCAGTCGCTTGAGAGTAGCTCAAAAGTGTGTTGATCGATCATTTCCAGCGCCTTGCCACCGCCACGCGCAACGCAGGTCAGCGGATCTTCGGCCACGATCACGGGAAGCCCCGTCTCTTCGGCAATCAGCTTGTCCAGATCACGCAAGAGCGCTCCGCCGCCGGTCAACACCAAACCACGCTCGGCGATGTCCGAGGCAAGCTCCGGGGGTGACTGCTCCAGCGCGCTTTTCACCGCGGCCACGATCGAGCCCAGGGTTTCCTGAAGCGCCTCGAGGATCTCGTGGGAATTGAGCGTAAAGCTTCGCGGGATACCCTCGGCCAGATTGCGTCCGCGCACGTCGATCTCGCGCAGCTCGCCGCCTGGGTAGGCGCAGCCGATCTCTTCCTTGATACGCTCGGCGGTAGCCTCGCCGATCAGGCTGCCGTAGTGGCGGCGCACGTACGCGGTGATCGCCTCGTCGAAACGGTCACCGCCTACGCGGATGGATTCGGAGTACACCACGCCGTTGAGCGAAATGATCGCGATTTCGGTGGTACCGCCGCCGATATCCACGACCATCGAGCCCTGGGCTTCTTCGACCGGAAGCCCAGCGCCGATCGCGGCGGCCATGGGTTCTTCGATCAAAAAGACTTCTCGCGCCCCTGCGCCCTCGGCGGATTCACGAATCGCGCGGCGCTCGACCTGGGTCGACATGCACGGTACACAAACCAGTACCCTGGGGCTTGGCGTCAAAAAGGTGCTTTGATGCACTTTGCGAATGAAGTGCTGGAGCATTTGCTCGGTCACGGTAAAGTCGGCAATGACCCCGTCTTTCATGGGCCGAATCGCCGTAATATTGCCGGGGGTGCGGCCAAGCATGCGTTTGGCATCGGCGCCGACAGAAGCGACGCTTCGCATATTGCCCGACTGGCGAATGGCGACAACGGACGGCTCATCAAGGACGATACCGCGACCGCGTACATAAATCAGTGTGTTGGCCGTACCCAGGTCGATCGATAGATCGCTGGAAAACAGCCCCCTCAAGCGTTTGAACATGGATGTTGTTACCTAGTGCAGACCGGGAACCCTGTGCGGATGCAAACGGTATCACCGCAACCCCTTGGCAGCAAGCACGAGTCGCTCCCCTGCCCGTTGCATTGATTATGTGGTACCTTTTGCGGCTATTTTCCATGTCTTAAATTCGTGTCTTCAACGCAAGACGAATTCAAGACGACCGTATGTATACCGCTCAATGCGGAATATGTTCCATTACGTTTGCGAGGAAACCCCGATCATGGCGCTTGAAGAATCTCACGTGCGCCGGGCCGCACACCTGGCCCGACTCGCCATCAGTGACGACCAGGCCAACCGCTTTGTGGACGATCTCAGCCAGATTTTAGATATGGTCGACCAGCTACAGCGCGTCGATACCGAAGGCGTCGCGCCGCTCGCCCACCCGCTGGATGCGACCCAGCGCCTGCGCGCCGACGAAGTTACCGACGCCAACATGCGCGACGAGTATCAGCAATGCGCGCCGGCGGTGGAAAACGGCCTGTACCTGGTACCGCGCGTGGTGGAGTGAGTGCGCCTGGCGCCCCGCTTTTTGACTTCCTTCTATTCGCCCCGAACGGAGCTTTTGGGTCATGCATAATCAAACCGTAACCCAGCTGGCCGCTGCCTTGAAAAGTGGCGAGCTCTCGAGTCGTGAACTCACCGCCCACTATCTACAGCGGATCGAGAAAATCGACGGCAAGCTCAATAGCTTTATCAGCGTGACCGGTGAGCAGGCGCTCAATAACGCCGAAGCCGCCGACAAGACCCGCGCCGACGGCGGCGGCCACGCGCTGACCGGCGTACCGCTGGCCCTAAAAGATATTTTCTGCACCAAGGGCGTGAAGACCAGCTGCGGCTCCAAAATGCTGGACAACTTCGTCGCCCCTTATGATGCCACCGTGGTAGAGAAGCTCAAAGCCGCGGGTAGCATAAGCCTTGGCAAGACCAACATGGACGAGTTCGCCATGGGCTCCTCCAATGAAAACAGCCACTTTGGGCCGGTCAAAAACCCCTGGGATTTGAACGCGGTGCCCGGCGGAAGCTCCGGCGGAAGTGCCGCCGCAGTCGCCGCGGGCCTGGTGCCCGCCGCACTGGGCACCGACACCGGTGGCTCGATTCGCCAGCCCGCCGCGTTTTGCGGCATTACGGGCTTGAAGCCGACCTACGGGCGCGTTTCGCGCTACGGGATGATCGCCTACGCCTCGAGCCTCGACCAGGCGGGCCCCATGGCCCGCTCGGCTTCTGATTGCGCGCATCTAATGAACGTGATCGCCGGCCACGACGTCCGCGACTCCACCAGCGCCACCCGCGGCGTGCCCGACTATCTCGAGCAGCTGGACGCCCCGCTCTCCGGGCTCAAGATCGGCCTGCCGAAGGAGTACTTCGGCGACGGCCTGGACAGCGACGTCGAACAGGCGGTACGCGAGGCGGTCAAGGTATACGAGTCGCTGGGAGCGACCGTGCGCGAAGTGAGCCTGCCGCATACCCACTACGCCATTCCGGCCTACTACGTCATCGCCCCGGCGGAAGCCTCGTCGAACCTTTCCCGCTTTGACGGCGTGCGCTTCGGCCACCGCTGTAAAGACCCGAAAGATTTGATCGATCTCTACACGCGTACCCGCGAGGAAGGTTTCGGCGAAGAGGTGAAGCGGCGCATTCTGATCGGCACACACACCCTGTCTGAGGGCTTTTTCGACGCCTACTACATCAAGGCACAAAAAGTACGCCGCCTGATCCGCCAGGACTTTCTGGACGCCTTCGAGGACGTCGACGTGCTGATGGGCCCGGCCGCGCCCACCACCGCCTTCGACATTGGCGCCAAGAAGGACCCGGTGTCGATGTATCTGCAGGATATCTACACCATCGCTGTGAATCTTGCTGGCATTCCGGGCATGAGCGTGCCCGCGGGCTTCGTGAACGGCCGCCCGGTGGGCCTGCAGATTCTGGGCACCCACTTTGCCGAGGCGCAGCTTCTCAACGTGGCGCACAAGTTCCAGCAGGCCACCGACTGGCATCTTCACCTTCCCGCACTCGCCGAGGAGAACGCCTAATGCAATGGGAAACGGTAATTGGGCTCGAGGTTCACGTTCAGCTCGCCACGCGCTCCAAGATCTTTTCGGGTGCTTCGACCTCGTTTGGCAGTGAACCCAACACCCAGGCAAGCGCGGTGGATCTTGGCCTACCGGGAAGCCTTCCGGTGCTCAACGAACAGGCCGTGGCCATGGCGGTTCAGTTTGGCCTGGCGGTCCACGCCGAGATCCCCGAAGTCTCGGTGTTCGATCGCAAGAACTACTTCTACCCGGATCTGCCCAAGGGTTACCAGACCAGCCAGATGTATCACCCCATCGTGGGCCCGGGCGAGGTCGAAGTCACCCTGGACGAGGATCTAACCAAACGCATCCGCATCCACCACGCGCACCTGGAAGAGGACGCGGGTAAGTCGCTGCACGAAGACTTCCAGGGGATGACCGGCATCGATCTCAACCGCGCGGGCACGCCGCTTCTGGAGATCGTCTCCGAGCCGGACATGCGCAGCGCCAAAGAGGCCGCCGCTTACCTGAAGGCGATCCACTCGATCGTCACGTATCTGGGGATTTCCGACGGCAACATGGCGGAAGGCTCGATGCGCTGCGACGTCAACGTCTCCGTGCGCCCCAAGGGCCAGGAGGCGTTTGGCACCCGCGCCGAGATCAAGAACGTCAACTCCTTTCGCTTCGTCGAGCGTGCGATCGCCTTCGAGGTCGAGCGCCAGATCGAGCTGATCGAAGACGGCGGCACGGTGGTGCAGGAAACCCGCCTGTTCGACCCGGAGCGCGACGAGACGCGCAGCATGCGCACCAAGGAAGAGGCCAACGACTACCGCTACTTCCCCTGCCCGGATTTGTTGCCGGTGGTGCTCGACCAGGCCTACCTGGACCACCTGAAAAGCCAGCTGCCGGAGCTTCCCGCCGACAAGCGCGCGCGTTTTCAAACCGAGCTGGGGCTTTCGGCTTATGATGCCCACGTGCTCTCGGCGAGCCGCGAAATGGCGGAGTTCTTCGAGGAAGTCCATCGCGTTTGTGGGGACGCCAAGCAGGCCGCCAACTGGGTGCAGGGCGAGCTCTCCGGCGCCTTGAACCGCGAGAACCTGAGCGTTCACCAAAGCCCGGTCTCCGCCCAGCAGCTCGGGCAGCTGATCGGCCGCGTGGTCGATGGCACGATCAACGGCAAGGCCGCCAAGGAGGTCTTCCAGGCGCTTTGGAACGGCCAGGGCCGCGATGCCGACGAGGTGATCGAGGCCAAGGGTTTGAAGCAGGTCACCGACACCGGCGCCATCGAGGCGATGATCGACCAGGTGATCGCAGAAAACCCGGCTCAGGTTGCCCAGTACCGTGACGCCGAACCGGAAAAGCGCGGCAAGATGATCGGCTACTTCGTGGGTCAGGTGATGAAAGCCTCCCGCGGCACTGCCAATCCGCAGCAGGTCAACGGCTTGCTCAAGGAAAAGCTCGACGCGCTGCTTTAAACCTGGCGCTCGCGCATTCAAAAACGGCGGCCCCTGGCCGCCGTTTCTTTTTATAGCGTTTGCAAAAAAGCTAGAGCTGGCGGGGTTCGGTAAAGCGAACGAGCCTTGCGCAGCCCGCCGCCCAGACATCGGCCTCGAGCTCGGCAATGGCCGCGGTAGGAAAGCCAAGCCCCTGACTTTGCGGGCCTTCGACGAGCCGCCCGCACAGCGCCCCGACCAGCGGCATGTGGCTAACCAACATGAGCATCTCGCCCTCCGGCCGGGCCAGCAACCAATCGTTGACCTTCGCCGGCGAGTCGTCCGGGGTAATGCTTTCAAGCGTCGTCACCGACACACCGAGTGCCTCACCCACTGCGCGGGCGGTTTGCTGGGCGCGAACGAAGGGGCTTGCGTAAAGCACGACCGGCCCGAGCTTACGGGTTTCGAGAAAGCACGCCATGCGCGCGGCCTCGGCTTCGCCGTTTTGGGTCAGCCTGCGCTCGCAGTCGACCCGCCCGGGGCCCGCCTCGCCGTGGCGCATGATCAAAAGTCGGCTACTCGCGGTCATTCAAATCCCCTGTCTCATTGTGCGCTTGCTGGACGGTCTCCCTGGGTAACACGAACTCTACGTCGCTGCTGTGTTCGCCCATCATCAGCGTGCTCGCCATTTCCTTGGCGGCCACGCCTTCGAACAGCACCCGATAGAGCCCCTCGGCCAGCGGCATGTAGACTCCCATCTCCCGCGCTCGGTCGCACACGATGGGAACGGTGTTGACGCCTTCCGCCACCTGGCCCAACGCATCGACGGCCTCGTCGAGGGTGCGCCCCTCGCCCATGGCAAACCCCACGCGGTAGTTGCGCGAAAGCCTCGATGAGCAGGTGACGATCAGATCCCCCACCCCGGCCAGGCCCAGAAAGGTCATCGGGTTGGCGCCCTGGGCCACGGCGAAGCGGCCCATTTCCGCCAGCGCCCGGGTCATCAGCATACTGCGGGTGTTTTCGCCCATGCCCAGCGCCGCCGCCATCCCGGCGATGATGGCGTAGATGTTTTTAAGCACCCCGCCAAGCTCCACGCCGTGGCGGTCGTTGCTGGCATAGACGCGAAAATAGCCGCACCCCAACGCCTGCTGCACCCGGGTGCGGGTCAGCGGGTCCGCGCTTGCGATCACCGTGGCGGTGAGCTGCTTATCGGCGATTTCCGAGGCCAGATTGGGCCCGGCGATCACGCCGATATGCTCAAAGCCGGTCTCCTGCTCGAGCACCTGGCTCATCAGCAAAAAGCCCTCTTGCTCGATGCCCTTGGTGGTGCTGACGAGTATCTGCTCCGCAGTGAGCCAGGGCCTGGCCTGACGCACCACCTGGCGAAACGCCTTGGAGGGAATGGCGACCAGCACCAGCGCCGCACCTTCGACCACCGCGCGAATATCCGTGGAGGCCTCGACTGCCGCGTTGATCGCGTAATCGGGCAGGTAGCGCCCGTTGCGGTGCTCCTGATTGATTTGCGCAACCAGCGCCTCGTCGCGCATCCATTGGCACACCTGGGCGCCGTTGTCGGCGGCGATACTGGCAAGGGCCGTGCCGAAGCTTCCGCCGCCCAGCACCGCCACCTTGATCTGCTCCAAAGCCATGACGTTGTCCTACTCCCTAAACGATACGCCTACTTTATCACTAATAGCGCGGCGCTTGAGCGCCCTCGATGTCTGTTCAAACCACAAACAAATCGGCCCGCCAAAAAGGCGGGCCGAAGGTCTACGCGTCTGATTTACGCGGTCAGTACGCTGTTCAAACGCTTGACGTAGGCCGCCGGGTCATCGAGATGGCCGCCTTCGGCGATGATCGCCTGATCCAGCAGGATGTGCGCCAGTTGGCTGAACTGCTCGCCATCGGCGCCTTCAAGGCGCGCCACCAGGGCGTGGTCCGGGTTGAGCTCGAGAATCGGTTTGACCTCGGGCATCGGCTGGCCCGCGGCTTCCATGATGCGGCGCATCTGGTAGCCCATTTCGTGCTCGGGCAGCACCACGCAGGCCGGCGAATCGGTCAGGCGGTGCGTGATCTTCACCTCCTGCACGCCTTCGCTCAGCGCCTCTTTCACGCGCTGGACCAGCTCTTCCTTGGACTTGGCCGTCTCTTCCTGAGCCTTCTTTTCCTCTTCGTCTTCGACCTCGCCCAGGTCAAGCTCCCCCTTGGCCACGTCGGCGAAGGAGTAGCCGTTGAACTCGGTCAGATGGCTCATCAGCCACTCGTCGATACGATCAGAAAGCAGCAGTACTTCGATGCCTTTCTTACGGAAGATCTCCAGATGCGGGCTGTTTTTCGCCGCGTTGAAGCTATCCGCTACCACGTAGTAGATCTTCTTCTGGCCCTCTTTCATGCGCTCGATGTAGCCGGCCAGCGCGTTTTCCTGAGCGGCGGTATCGGTGTGGGTCGAGGCGAAGCGCAGCAGTTCGGCAATCTTTTCGCGGTTGGCGGCGTCCTCGCCCGGGCCTTCTTTCAACACGCTGCCGAAGGTGTTCCAGAACGTCTGATACTGTTCGTCGTCCTTGGCGAGCTTTTTGAGCATGTCCAGCGCGCGCTTGGTCAACGCCCCTTTTATCTTCTCGACCTTGGGGTCCTGCTGAAGAATTTCCCGCGACACGTTGAGCGACAAGTCGCGGGTATCCAGCACGCCCTTGATGAAGCGCAAGTAAAGCGGCAAGAACTGCTCAGCGTCATCCATGATGAACACGCGCTGAACGTAAAGCTTCACGCCGCGGGCACCGTCGCGCTCGAACATATCAAACGGCGCACGGCCGGGCACGTATAGAAGGCTGGTGTACTCGAGCTTGCCTTCGACCTTGTTGTGGCTCCAGGTCAAGGGGTCGCTGAAGTCGTGGGCGACGTGCTTGTAGAACGCCTTGTACTCGTCGTCACTTACCTCGCTTTTCGGGCGAACCCAAAGTGCGGTGGCTTCGTTGATGGTTTCCCAGGTCGTGACTTCGCTGCCTTCGATCTCGTTGCCTTCGTCATCCTTGGCGGTCTCGGTCTTCGGCATGCGCACCGGCACTTCGATGTGATCCGAGTATTTGCGCACCAGGCCCTGCAAGCGATGATCGTCGGCGTACTCCTTGGCATCGTCTTTCAGATGCAGGATGATTTCGGTGCCGTGCTTATCGAGCTCGATATCGGCGACGCTGAACTCGCCCTCGCCTTTCGAGCGCCACTCGACGCCTTCACCGGCGTCCGCGCCCGCCTTACGGGTGCGCACGACGACTTCGTCGGCCACGATAAAGCCAGAGTAAAAGCCAACACCGAACTGACCGATCAGTTTGGCGTCTTTTTGCTGCTCGCCGGAGAGCTGCTGCAAAAACTCGGAGGTGCCGGAGCGGGCGATGGTGCCCAGGTTCGAAATCACGTCTTCGCGATTCATGCCGATACCGTTGTCGCGCAGCGTCACGGTGTTGGCCGCGGCGTCGTGCTCGATCTCGATACGCAGGTCGCTGTCGTTTTCATACAGCGCATCGTTGTCGAGTGCGGCGTAGCGCAGCTTGTCACAGGCATCCGCGGCGTTGGAAATCAGCTCGCGGAGAAAGATCTCCCGGTTCGAATACAGGGAGTTGATCATCAGGTTAAGAAGCTGTTTGACTTCCGTTTGAAAACCAAGTGTTTCTTCGTGGGTTGCCGTACTCATGCGTAGCCCTCAATTGCCTATCACTGCATTACCAATGCGCGTTAGTTCGCGCGAAGCGTCGTGTGAAGGTCAATATGGGGCTAGTGCGAGTAATTTCAAGAAGCTGAAGGCGGCGAATCCGGTGTTTCGAGCTCACCGTACTTCCAGACCCGGTAGCCGGCCAGGCGCCGGTCGATACGGTCCAGCAGCCAACCGATGATCAGCGCATCATCGACGAGGCCGAGAATGAAGATAAAATCGGGGATCAGATCGAAGGGCATGATCAGATAGCCAAGGGCCAGCGCCATCATGCCAAAGGCGGACCAGGGCACCGGACGAAATCGCCCGCTGAGCACATCCCGGGTCATGGGAAAAAAGAGTTTCAACGCGCGTAGGATCCGCTTGAACGCCCACACGCGGCCTTTCAAACGTGACAGCCACCACCATTTCATCCATCGCGCCATTACGACCCACCCTGGTTGAGATTCTCGTTCAATGCATCGGGCAAAGGGATTGAATGAGCACCGTTTGCCGTTATAGTCCACTATAGACGGTCAACCCCCTAGCAGTCAGCGTCATACGTTAAAGAGAGGAAGCCATGCCGGTTACGCGATCTCGTTTTCGCCTCAAAGCGCTATGCGCCGTGGCGCTCGTCGGCCTAGCCACGAGCGCCACGGCGGCCACGGACACCCAAATGCGCGAGGCGCTGGAAGCTGCCCGCGACCAGCAGTGGCAGCGCATCGACGAACGCGCCCTTGCCGGTCATGTCTTGAGCGGTTACGTCGAGTATCACCGCCTACGCGGTAGGCTACCCAACGTACCCGCCCATGAGGTGCAGGCGTTCATTCAGCGCAACGCCGATTCGCCGCTTTCGGAGTGGATGCGTGGCCAGGCGATTGCCAACTACGGCTACGCCGGACGCTACGCGGATCTATTGAGCGTCGCCGACGGCGAACCCACCGGCGCCGCCCGCCAGTGCTATTACTATAGCGCCCTGATGGAGCGCGCACCGAGCGAGGCACGCGCCGCGGGGTTGGATCTATGGCTGACCGGAAGCTCCCAGCCCAACGCCTGCGATAACCTGTTTAACCGGCTGCGCGCCGATAACACCATCGACGACCGCGCCGTATGGCAGCGCAAGATGCTTGCCTGGCAGGCCGGTGAAACCGGCCTCGATAGCTACCTGGATGGGCTTTTGAGCGGCCAATGGCAGACCGCCATGGACACCGTCGACTCGGTCGACCGCAACCCGCAGATGATCACCCAGGCCCCCGCCTGCCTGGGGCCCGAGTGCGCGGCGAGCGCGCCTTTTTATCAAGCGGCGATGCAGCGCTATACCCGAGACAACACCGCGGCAGCGTTGAACGCCTGGCAAGGCCTTGCTCCCAGGCTCTCGCTCACGGCAGATGAGCGCCGCGTCATCGAAGAGGAGCTCGCCTTTTACGCGCTGGTGCGCAGCGTGCCGGGTTCGCTCACCTGGGTGGATAGCGTACTACCGGGACTTGAAAGCGAGCGGGTGCTGGAGCTACGCGTACGCCGGGGTTTGGAGGAGCGCCAGTGGCAGGACGTGATGCACTGGATCGCCCAGATGCCGCCGAGCCAGCAGGAAAACAGCCGCTGGCAGTACTGGCTGGCCCGGGCCAACGAGCAACTGGGCAATCACGACGCCGCCGAGGCGCGCTATCGTGAGGCGGCGATGGATCGCAGTTTCTACGGCTTCGCCGCCGCGGAGAAGCTGGGCGTGCCCTACCGGTTGAACAACGAGCGTAGCCATTTCGACGATATCTCCCGCGAGCGTACCGCAAGCCTTCCGGTGGTGCAGCGCACTGAGGCGCTGATGCGCATTGGTGAAGACGGCCTGGCCAACAGCGAATGGCTGCACGCGGCGCGTAACGCCCCACCCGAACAGGCCCGCGCCCTAGCTGATTATGCCGCCCAGCATCAGTGGCACGCGCTGTTGGTACAAACCACCATTGCCGCCGAAATGTGGGACGCGCTGGACTGGCGCTTTCCGCCCGCCTTCCGGGAAAGCTTCATGCGCTGGGGCAATCAAACCGGGGTCGACCCGTATCTGTTGATGGCGATTACCCGCCGCGAAAGCGCCTATAACCCGGTCGCACTTTCGCCCGCCGGTGCGCGGGGCCTGATGCAGCTAATGCCGGGCACCGCCGCTTTGGTCAGCCGTCAGTTGGGCCTGGCGGACCCCGGCCCTTACGGAGTGCTCGACCCGGAACTCAACATTCGCCTGGGCAGCACGTATCTGCGCGACAAGCTCAACCGCTACCAAGGCAACCGCCTGGCGGCCACCGCGGCCTACAACGCGGGCCCCGGCCGGGTCGATCAGTGGCTAGGTAACGGCAGCGGCGTGGAGTCCTTCGATCTATTCGTGGAGAGCATTCCGTTTCGCGAAACCCGAGACTACGTGCAAGCGGTGCTTAGCTACCGGGTCATTTTCGAAAGCCTGGACCAGGGCGGTGACAGCCAAGGCGTGACGCTGCTGACCGACAACGAACAGCAGGTACGCTACGACCGCGCGCTGCTGGCGCTTCGTTAAACGTCGGCGCTAAGTTAAACATGGCAGCGCCCGGTCAGACCGGGCGCTGCTCGAGGGCCAGACGCACGCCAAACACCACCAGCACTGCCCCGGTGGTGGCGTTCAACACCCGAGCAAAACGCTCACTTGCCAAAAACCGGCTCGCGCCCCCCACCATCAAAACCACGCCTATCTGCCATACGTTGGCAATCGCAAAGTGCACCCCGGCAAGCCACAGCGACTTCAAAAGCGCCGGGTCCGTGGGCGCGATGAACTGCGGCAAAAACGCCATATAAAACACTACCGTTTTGGGGTTCAATACGTTGGATAAAAGCCCTTCCTTGGCCGGCTGATAAAGACCGACCGGCGAGCGGGCCTGGTCGAACCCGCCCATCGGCAGCGCCGCACCGCGTTTGGCCGCCAGCAGACTGATGATGCCGAGCCACACCAGGTACCCCGCCCCTGCAAACTTTAAAAGCGTGAAGGCGAAGGCGGACTGCAGAAGAATCAAGGAGATGCCCAGCGCCGAGACCGTCGCATGCACGAACAGCCCGCAGCAGATCGCGATACTGGTAACGATGCCATCGCGCACCCCGCCCCGGGCGGTGTTGCGAATGACCAGCAGGGTGTCCACGCCCGGGCTTACGGTCAGCAGCGTAATCGCCACCACGAAGGGAATGAACTGGGCATCAAACAGAGTGAGTTGGCTCATGGGGCAGCGCTCGTCGCATTGAAAAGAAACCTGAAACCGCCACTGGACGATCACTTTTTTTACTTCTACAGTGAATTTTGTGGGCCCGCAAGGCGGCTCCCACGTATTACTTAAGAACGTTAAGGAAACGAAAGATGGCAACTGGTACCGTCAAGTGGTTCAACGACACCAAAGGTTATGGCTTCATCTCACCGGATGACGGCGGCGATGACCTTTTTGCGCATTTCTCTGAGATTCAGGCTGAAGGCTTCAAGTCCTTGCAGGATGGACAGAAAGTCACTTTCGAAGTCACGCAAGGTAAAAAAGGCCTTCAGGCTTCCAACATTCGCGCCTCCTAAGTACCGTTTTAAATAGAATACTGTTTTAAACAACGTATCGTTTTAAACAAGGTACTGCTCGTAACACCGAGCACCGCGCGAAACAAAAGGCCCGCTTTTGCGGGCTTTTTATTGTCCAAACGTTACTGTGCCGCGTTGAGGCTATCCAGATCGCGCTCGTCTTCGATCTGCTCGCTACCTTCTTGCTCATCGCCGGCCTCGACATCGCCAGGGGCGCGTTCATCGTCGCCGCTCGCCTCATCGCGGTTTGAATCGGTGGTGGACGCGTTTTCTGACGCCTCGCCGCTATCGCTATCCGTCGGCTGCTCGCCGTCGGTTTGCCGAGCGTTGGCATCTTCACCGCTGGTGCCCTGCTCGTCGCGCCGGGTAAAATCACTTTCAGTGACACTGGCGCTACGCTCGCGCTCGATCTCTTCGAACTGCTCGTTCAAGCGCTGCTGCGCCTCTTCGAAACGCCGCTCGGTATCTTCGATCAGGGCATCGACATCCGTCGCTTCCAGGTCGTCTTCGAGACGCTCCCGCTCCGGGATGCTGCTCTCGACTTCCCACTCCTCGGAGAAGCTTTCGCTCTCCATGGGTTCGAGCTCAGGGGTTTGGTTCTCCACTTCCTGGAACTGTTGCTCGAGCTGGCGCTGGGCCTCTTCAAAACGGCGCTCGGTTTCGGCAATGACATCGTCGACGTCGGAGCGCGTCGTCTCGCCGGGCATGGCGCTCTCTTCATCGAGGGCTTCATCCGGGTCGGCGGCCAGTGTCTCTTCGCCAGCCTGGACCTCTTCACCCACCGTGGCTGTCGACTCGGCGTCCTGGGCGTCCAGGGCCTCGGCCCGCTCGAGTTCTTCAGCGGCCTGGCGCGACTCGACCTCATCCTCCATCTCTTCCGGGTCCGGCATATTGGCGGCATTTTCCGCCGCCTGGGGGGCCTCTTCGTTTTGTACCGCCTCATCCTCGGACACCGAGCTTGCGGAGTCATCCGGCTCGACAGTGGGCTCTTCCTGAGACTCGCCGCAGGCGCTCAATAAAAGCGCCAGACTTGCCAATAGCGGTATCCATAAACGATTTCCCATCGGGTTACTCTCCTTTGGTGGCCATTCGCCATGGCACTACGTTGACCATGGCGTTATTCATTGATGACGGCAGTATAAATCAGTGCGGGTCGTTGGCGGACAACAGCGCACAACCTTCCGGTAGCAGTACACTCAGCGCAAGCGGCACGACCTCGGCGGTAAAGCGCTCGTGTCGGCGCGCCTCCCCGTCCAGAGTCAAAGGCCAGGGCTCGTCCTCCCCCCGAGTGGTCACCATGAACCGGGTCGCGGTAAAGTAGCGCACGAAACGGCCCTCGGCGGGAAAGTTCTGCAGCTCGCCAATCAAGGTGGGTAGCTCCCACACCGAGGAGAAGTCTTTGACCAGCAGTACGTCGAGACGGCCATCGTCGAGCTTGGCCCGCGGGGCGAGCACCTGACCGCCGCCGGACTGGCGCCCATTACCCAGCGCCAGCAGCAATAGCGCTTCGCTGCGCTCTTGCTCCTGCCAATGCAGCGTTCCTTTGTAGCTTTGATGCCGCCACGCCTTCAAGGCCCCCATCAGCGAGTATGCGCCGCCCCCCAGCATGCGCTTGAGCATCTTGGGCGTGGTCGAAGTAATCTCGGCACCGAAACCGCCGGTGGTCATGTTGACGTAGTAGCTGATCGACTCCTCGCCTTCGGTCTCGGCACTCATGCGCACCACGTCGATCGGGTAAGCGCTGTAGCCAAGCGCCGCCTCCAATGCGGGCTGGGGCTCCAACGGAAGCCCCACGGAGACCGCGAAATCGTTGGCACTACCCATGGGCACGATACCCAACGCCGGACGCTGGTCGTGGGCTGCGCGCATCAGCCCGTTGACCACTTCGTTGACCGTGCCGTCGCCGCCACAGGCAATCACGTGGGTAATACCGTTGCCGGCAGCTTCAAAGGCGAATGTGGCAGCATCCCCTGCTTCCCAAGTGGCGCGGACTTCGATCTGCTTCCCTGCTTCGCGCTCGGCCATAACCGCCTCGCGCAACACCGGATCTCCAGCAGATTTACCGTTAATAATCAGTAAGTAACGCTTATCCGAATCTGTCACCGGCGTTTTCCTTTGCATGGTTGCTCCACACCCCTCACGCCAACGCTTTTTCGACGACCTCGAAAACGTTGGAAGAGAGCGGCTCTTTGCTGATTCTTGTTAGCTCATCACGCATCAGCGCTTGGCGGGTTTCGTCGAAACGTTGCCAGCGCGTCAGCGGCGTGACCAGTCGTGAGGCGATTTCCGGGTTCAAGCGGTTGAGCTCGATCACCGCATCGGCCAGAAGCCTATAGCCCTGACCATCCAGACGGTGGAAGTTAACCCGGTTTTGGGTAAACGCGCCGATCAGCGCGCGCACCTTGTTGGGATTTTTCATCGAAAACGCCGGGTGGTCCATCAAATACCGCACCCGCTCGAGCACATCGGGCTGCGGGCGCGTGACCTGCACCGTGAACCATTGATCCATGACCAGCGCGTCATGGGCCCACTTTTCACCAAAGGCCTTGAGTGTCGGCGCCGCCAAATCGTTGCGGTCGCTGTGTACCAAAAGCGTCAGTGCCTGGCGCACATCGGTCATGTTGAGGCCCGCCTCGAACTGCGCCTGGCAAAGCGCGATGCCCTTCTCATCTTCGATCGACATCAAATACGCAAGCGCGACGTTTTTGAGGCTGCGCGTGGCGATTTGATCAGGGCTTGGCGCGTAGGGCTCATCGAGCACGTTCGCTTCATAAGTGGCGATGAACTCATCGCGCAGCGCCACCGCCAGCGACTGGCGCATGAACTCGCGGGCCGAGTGGATGGCATCGACATCGACGATGCGCTGCTGCTCGGCGATATAGGCCTCGGTCGGCAGCGTCAGCATCTCGGCGAGCACCGCCTTGTCGTCCATTTCACCGGCCACCAGCGCCCTAAAGGCCTCGATGACTCGGCTGTCCATGACCTTTTCGACCCCGTTGCGGTGCGCGGCGATCAAATCATCCAGCGCCAGCATCGACAGGCGCTGGCCCGCATCCCAGCGGTTGAAGCCGTCGCTGTCGTGGGTCAACAAGAAAGCGAGATCCTCGCGGGAGTACGGGTAGTGAAGCGTGACCGGGGCCGAGAAGTTGCGCAAAAGCGATGGCACCGGGGCCTCGGCCACGTTACTGAAAACAAACGTCTGCTCGTCCTCGGTCAGGTGGACGACTCCCTGCTTGCCGAGCGACTCGCCGTCGAGGGTCAGGGTCAAATCCTGGCCGGATTTGGTGCCCACCAGCCCCATCAACACCGGAATGTGCAGCGGCTGTTTGTCGGTTTGGCCCGGCGTTGCCGGGGTACGTTGGCGAAGGGTTAGACGGTACTCGCCGTGTACGTAGTCGTACTCGCCAAACGCATCGATCTCCGGGGTACCCGCTTGGCCGTACCAGCGCATGAACTGGTCGAGATTTGCCCCGGATACCTCGGCCATGCAGCCAACGAAGTCCTCGATGGTGACCGCCTGGCCGTCGTAGCGCTCGAAGTACAGGTCCGCCCCCTGGCGGAAGGCCTCCTCGCCGATCAGGTTATAAAGCATACGCACGACTTCCGCGCCCTTCTCGTAAATGGTCAGGGTGTAGAAGTTGGTGATCTCGATATAATGATCCGGGCGAACCGGGTGCGCGGTGGGCCCGGCGTCCTCGGCAAACTGCGCGGTACGGAAAAACGACACGTCCTGGATACGCTTGACCGGCGCCGAGTTGGTGTCCGCCGAGAAGCACTGGTCGCGAAAGACGGTGAAGCCCTCTTTCAGCGAGAGCTGAAACCAGTCGCGACAGGTGACGCGGTTACCCGACCAGTTATGGAAGTACTCATGGGCGACGATACCCTCGACGTTTTGGAAGGTGCCGTCCGTCGCGGTATCCGGGTGGGTCAGCACCGCGGCAGAGTTGAAGATATTGAGCCCCTTGTTCTCCATGGCGCCCATGTTGAAATCGCTCACCGCCACGATCATGAAAAGATCCAGATCGTACTCGCGCCCGTAGGTGGCTTCGTCCCAGGCCATCGACCGCTTGAGCGAGGCCATGGCGTGGTCGGTCTTGTCCAGATTCGCCTGTTCCACCCAGATTTCGAGGGTGACCTCACGCCCACTTAGGGTCGTAAAGTGATCCGTCACCTTTTGCAGGTCCCCCGCCACCAGCGCGAACAGGTAGCAGGGTTTGGGGTGCGGGTCTTCCCAGGTAGCGAAGTGGCGCCCGTCGATATCGCCCTTGTCGACCGGGTTGCCGTTGGCGAGCAGCACCGGCTCGCTGGTTTTATCGCCAATGACGGTGACCTTGAAGGTGGCCATGACGTCCGGGCGGTCCGGGTAGAAGGTAATACGGCGAAAGCCCTCGGCCTCGCACTGGGTGCAGTACATTCCGCTGGACTGGTAAAGCCCTTCCAGGGCGGTATTGCTCTGCGGGGCGATTTCGACCTCGCTTTCCAGACAAAAACGCGCCGGCACGTTCGCGATCGAAAGCGTCTTATCAGTCAGCACGTAGTCGCTCTCGGCCAGGGCGTTGGCGTCGATGGAAAGCGCGATGAGCTTTAGGTGTTCACCGTCGAGCACCAGCGGCGCATCGCTTGAGGCATTTTCGTTGCGCTCGATAAAAAGGCGGGCTTTGACACGGGTGGCAGCGGGGTCAAGATCAAACGTTAGCTCAGTATGGGTAACGTTGTAATCGGGCGGCTGGTAGTCGCTTAAATAAACCGGCTGCGGGTCGGACATTGTGCGTGGCTCCTTTTTATCAAACACTTGCTTATCAAATATCGGGTTTATCAACACTCAGTATAGACGAGGCGCGCTTGTCGGGGCACCGCAAAGCGCCCCGACGAAACGCTATCCATCAGTCGCGAAAGTTATCGAACTGCAGAGGAAGATCCGGCCCCTCTTCGCTTCGCAAAAGCGCCATGACGCCCTGCAAATCGTCGCGTTTTTTACCGGTCACGCGCACTTTCTCCCCCTGGATCTGCGCCTGCACCTTCAGCTTGCTTGCCTTGATGCGCTTGACGATATCCTTGGTTTGGGCAGCGTCGAGGCCCTGCTTCAGCGCGACGTCCTGGCGCGCTTTAACGCCGGAAAGCACCGGGTCCTTGATCTCCATGCAGCGCGCGTCGATGCCGCGGGCGATCAAGCGGGCGCGCAGCACGTCGAGCATTTGATTGAGCTGGAAATCCACGTCCGCCTCGAGGGCGACGGTCTCGCCTTCGAGGGTGAAGCTTGCATCGACGCCTTTGAAGTCAAAGCGCGAGGTGATTTCCCGATTGGCTTGATCCACCGCGTTGGTCGCTTCGTGGCGGTCGAATTCGGAGACGATATCAAATGAGGGCATGACGCTTTCCTTAACGAGACATAGCCTGCCATTCTAGAGCAGCCAAGCCCGGGTTGCGACATACAACCCCGATACACAACCCTACCGTGTTCCATTACCCTAAACGCCACCCCCCAAGAAGGAAACGAGCATGAGCGATCGCGAGACGCGCCACAAGGCGTCGATGGAGAAACTCAAAAGCCGCGTGGATGAGAAAGTAGCCAACGCCGACGAGGAGCGGGGCTTGATTCTAATCAACACCGGCAACGGTAAAGGCAAGACGACCGCGGCCTGGGGCACGGTGACCCGCGCGCTGGGCTACGGCTACAAGGTGGGCGTGGTGCAGTTCATCAAGGGACTTTGGGAGTGCGGCGAGCGCAACCGGCTCGAAGATGACACCAATCTCGAGGTCGCCATCATGGCCACTGGCTTCACCTGGGACACCCAAAACCGCGAAAGCGACACCCAGGCGTGTCTGGCCGTGTGGGAAGACGCCGAGCGCATGCTCGCCGACCCCGAGACGTATCTGGTCGTGCTCGACGAGATCACCTACATGCTGAAATTCGGCTATCTGGAGATCGAGCGGGTGAAAACGGCGCTCGAGAATCGCCCACAGGAGCAGACAGTGATCATTACCGGGCGCAATGCCCACCGCGATCTGGTCGAGATGGCCGATACCGTCACTGAAATGCAGGAGACGCGCCACGCCTTCAATAACGGCCTGAAAGCCCGCCGCGGCATCGATTTTTGAACGTAAAACGCCGCCGGTAACCCGGCGGCGTTTTAAGCGCCAAGCGCCTGGTATTGCCCAACGGCTTATTCGTCGAAGGGGTTACGAAGTACGATGGTCTCGTTGCGGTCCGGGCCGGTCGAGATGATATCGATGCTGGTGCCGACCTGCTCTTCCAGATAGCTGATGTAAGCGCGGGCGTTGGTGGGAAGATCCTCGACCCTCTTGGCGCCCAGGGTCGACTCTTTCCAGCCCGGCAGATCGAAGTAGACCGGCTCGACGGCTTCGTAGCCTTCCGAGTCGACCGGATTATCGAGCATTTCGCCATCCTTGCTACGATAGCCCACGCAGACGCGAATGTTCTCGAGCCCATCGAGCACATCGAGCTTGGTCAGGCAGATGCCGGTCACCGAGTTGATTTGCACCGCGTGACGTAGCGCGACGGCGTCGAACCAGCCACAGCGGCGCGCCCGGCCGGTGGTCGCACCGAACTCGTGACCTTTCTCCGCCAGGTGGCGGCCGTGATCATCGAAAAGCTCGGTGGGAAACGGCCCGGAGCCCACGCGAGTGGTGTAAGCCTTGGTGATACCCAGCACATAGTCCAGGTACAGCGGGCCAACGCCGGAACCGGTGGCCGTGCCGCCGGCGGTGGTGTTGGAACTGGTCACGTAGGGGTAGGTGCCGTGGTCGATATCCAGAAGCGAGCCTTGAGCACCTTCGAACAGAATGTTCTCGTTAGCCTTACGCAGATCGTGCACCTGGCTTACGGTGTCGCCGACCATGGGCCGCAGCTCTTCCGCCATCTGCATGGCGCTATCCAGCACTTCCTGGAAATCTACCGCGGGCTCGCCGTGGTAGTTGACCAGCACGAAGTTATGATAGTCGAGCACTTCGCCAAGCTTGGAGGCGAAACGCTCGCGATGGAGCATATCGCCCAGACGCAGGCCCCGACGCGCGACCTTGTCCTCGTAAGCCGGACCGATGCCACGGCCGGTGGTGCCGATCTTGGCGACACCGCGGGCTTTTTCCCGCGCCTGGTCCAGACGCACGTGGTAGGGCAGAATCAGCGGGCAAGCCGGCGACAGGCGCAGACGCTCGCGCACCGGCACGCCCTTGTCTTCGAGCTCGCGGATCTCCTTGATCAGCGCTTCCGGAGAAAGCACCACGCCGTTACCGATGATGCAGGTCTTGCCCGGGCGCAAAACGCCGGAGGGAATCAGGTGGAGAACGGTTTTTTCGCCGTCGATCACCAGGGTGTGGCCCGCGTTATGGCCGCCTTGAAAGCGCACGACCGCCGCCGCCGACTCGGTGAGCAAGTCAACGATCTTACCCTTGCCTTCGTCACCCCATTGGGTACCCAGGACTACGACATTCTTACCCATTATGCACTCGTCTCTTGTGTCAGGGCCGTTGTCTGCCAACGGCCGTCGATAAACTCGAGGCGGCGATCACAATCGTGCTCCGCCGGTTCAGTACGCTGGCCGGGCAGCGCTTGAATCACGCGCTCGCCATTTTGGCGTAGCGTGTCGATGGCCGCATCCAGGGTGGCGCTTTCCTGGGCCGGCGCCCAAATAGCACCCGCGGCGGGGGTCGCCGCAGCAAGCGAGGCCAACTGCTTTAAATCCATGGAGAAGCCGGTGGCCGGGCGCGCCCGGCCAAAAGCGCGGCCGGTATCGTCGTAACGCCCGCCCTTGGCCAGGGCGTGGCCGTAGCCGGGCACGTAGGCGGCAAACATGACACCGGTATGGTACTGATAGCCGCGAAGCTCCGCCAAATCGAAATAGAGCGAGACATCGAACTGCGCCAATACTGTTTTGTTCAGCGCCTCTAATTGGTCGAGCGCGGCGATCACCGAGGCGGGGGCACCGGCAAAGCGCTCGCGGGCCTGGCGCAAAATGTCCGCGCCGCCGTGCAGCTCGCCAAGTGCCAATAGCATATCGCCAAGCACTGGGTCGCTAACGCACTCGCTCACCCGGGACTGGAGCTCGCCGGGCGATTTGAGCGCAAGGGCGTCGAACACCGCCGCTTCCTGGTCGGCGCTGAGCTCGGCCGCTTCGACCAGGCTACGAAAGATCCCGATATGGCCGAGCGCCAGGTGAAGCTCCTGGGCACCGGCGGCGCTAAGGCTTGCCAGAGCAAGGCGGATGATTTCGCTGTCGGCCTCGAGGCCAGCGTGTCCGAAGAGCTCGACGCCGACCTGAACCGGGCTACGCCCGCCCTGGTGCTGGTCGGCCTTGGCGCGCAAAACGTTGGTGCAGTAACAAAGGCGAACCGGCCCCTGGCGTTTGAGCGAGTGGGCGTCCATGCGCGCCACCTGAGGGGTAACGTCGGCGGAGGCCCCCATCATGCGGCCCGTTAGCTGATCGGTCAGCTTGAAGGTCTGCAGATCGAGCTCGGTACCGGTACCGGTTAAAAGCGAGTCCAGAAACTCGACGGGGGGCGGCATGACTTGGTCGTAGCCCCAAACGTAATAGAGATCCAGCAGCGCACGGCGCAGCTCTTCCATACGGCTTGCCTGAGGCGGGAGCACCTCATCCATGCCGTCGGGCAGCAGCCAGCGGTCAGCGATGGTCATGTGAACAATCCTGCAAGACGATGAAGGCCCAGGCCGCGATGACGCCGTTGTTGACAACCTTCGCCCACAACGCACCCGTGCCAAATGAGGGCCACA
The DNA here is from genome assembly GCF_970647075.1 of Vreelandella mediterranea. Lineage (NCBI taxonomy): Bacteria > Pseudomonadati > Pseudomonadota > Gammaproteobacteria > Oceanospirillales > Halomonadaceae > Vreelandella > Vreelandella mediterranea. Next base: position 2,083,715 of record NZ_OZ310198.1, read on the forward strand.
AAAAAACCGGGCGAACGCCCGGTTCAATTAAGTCTACCACGTTTAACCGCCGGCGAAACCCCGCCGCTTTAGCAAACGGCGAAGCTCGAAATCCGGCGCTTATTCGCCGTCGTCTTCCCCGCCGCCGCTGCCGGAGTCCGGGTTGGGGCTGCGCATATAGCGGAAGAAATCGCTGTCCGGCTCCAGCACCAGCATGCTGCCGTCATCGGCAAAGCTTGTGCGGTAGGCGTTCAGGCTACGCCAGAAGGAGAAGAACTCCTGATCCTGGCCATAGGCGTTAGAGAAGATCGCCGCGGCTTCCGCGTCGCCTTCACCGCGCAGCGTTTCCGAGCGCTCGTTGGCCTGGGCCAGCAGTACCTGACGGCGGCGGTCGGCGTTGGCACGAATCCGCTCGGCCTCTTCCTGCCCTTGGGCGCGCCACTCGCGGGCTTCGCGTTCACGCTCGGAGCGCATCCGCTGGAAGACCGCTGCCGAGACGTCATCGGGCAGGTCGATGCGCTTGATACGAATATCGCGCACCGCCACGCCGAGTTCGTCGCGCATGAGGCTATCGAGCTCTTCGGTCGGGCCGATCATCAGGTCGTCACGCCGCTCGGCGATGATTTCCTGCAGGTTCAAACGACCGAACTCGTTACGCAGGCTTTCGTCTACCCGCGGCTGAATCAGGCGTATCGCCATCAACTCGTCGCCAGCGGTCGCCTCGTAGTAGCGCGTCGGGTTGACCACCTGCCACTTGACGTAGGAGTCGACGATCACCGCTTTCTGCTCGAGGGTCAGGTAGCGGCTGGTATCGGTATCCAGCGTCAAAAGGCGGGTATCGAACTTGCGAATCGTCTGGGCGATCGGCATTTTCGCGTGCAGGCCTGGCTGAATGTTTTCCTCAACCACTTCACCAAAGCGCAGCTTGACCGCGCGCTCGGTTTCGTCAACCACGTAAAGGGTGTTGCTGGCAAGCCAGGCGATGGCGGCCAAGCCGCCAACGATCAGCAGGGATCGGTTGTTAATCATTTAGCGGCCCTCCCTGCGAATAGCGCCATTGTTCGACGACGATGACGTGTTGTCACCTTGCGTATTGCGCAGCGTTTCGACCACGGAGGGATCGAGCTGCTCGTCGTTACTGCTCGAGCCACCGGTGGAGCGATTGGCACCGCTTCCACCGCGCAGCTGATCCAGCGGCAGATACATCAAAGGCGCGTTTTCGCTGACATCCAGCAAGACCTTGGGCGTATTGCCGAAGACCTCTTCGATTGCATCCAGATACATACGCTCACGCATAATCTCGGGAGAGTTTTGGTACTCGCCGACCAGCGCACTGAAGCGGTTGGCCTGACCCTGGGCTTCGGCCACGACGGACTCGCGATACCCCTGGCCCTGTTCGACGATACGTTGAGCCTGACCCTGGGCTGCCGGAATGATCGCGTTGGCGTAGGCCATACCTTCGTTGATCGTACGCTGACGATCCTCGCGGGCACGAATCACGTCGTCAAACGCGTCGATGACTGGCGCCGGCGCAGTGGTGGATTCGATGTTGATGGTCTGCAGGCGAATACCGGCGCCGTAGGCGTCGAGGTAGGTCTGCAGGCGGCTAGCCACGGAGCTGCCGAGAATCTCACGGCCCGAGGTCAGAATATCGATCATGTCGGTACCGCCGACCACGTGGCGCAGCGACGAATCCAATGCGTTTTCGATCGAAAGTGACGGGTTACGCACGTTGAGTACGAAATCTCGCGGGTTGGCGACCTGGTACTGTGCCGATATCTCGACCTCGACGATGTTTTCATCCCGGGTCAGCATCGACTGGGTCTGCGAGACCGAACGAACGCGGGTCACGTTGACCATGCGCACGTCGTCGATCAGCGGCGGATTCCATTGAAGGCCCGGGTCGACGATGCCCTGGTACTCGCCAAAGCGCAGTACGACGCCGCGCTCGGACTGGTCCACCAGGTAAAACCCCATGGCCGCCCAAATCGCCAGCGCCAAAACGATCAGCAAGCCGGGCAGCGCAAAGGAGTTACGCGGCTTACCGCTGCCGCTTCCACCGCCGTTGCCGCCGCTCTTTTTGCCGCTTCCGCCCAACATGTTGTTAAGCTTGTTTTGAAACTTCTTGAGTGCTTCGTCGAGATCCGGTGGGCCCTGATTGTTGCCACCGTTATTGCCCCCGTTGTTTCCCCCGCCCCCGTTGTTACCACGATCACCGTTGCCGCGATCGCCGCCGCTATTGTTGCCGCGCCGGCCACCACTGCTCCAGGGGTCATGCTGGTTGCCACCACCAGGCTCATTCCAGGCCATACTTCGTCTCCACTAAGGGGTTAACCTGCACGCGGCCCCGCGTAAGAGCGAGGCCGCCGTGCTTATAATATTATTGCTGTGTAATCCTTGTGCCGTTTTGCGTGGCGTTGGTTTCAATACACTACCACTCGCCGCCCTCTTGTAGCGACTCCGGTAAGTAGGTGTTGGCGCGCTCACCAAGCTGCGCCATCAACTGATTGAAATCCCGCCGGGGCAAACGAACATCTAACACCGAGTGGCCGTTTTCATCAAACGCTTCTTCTTGCACGGCATTCAACTCGTGAAGCCCGGCTCTCAACTTGCCTTGCTCCGGGGCAAGGGTCAGCGAAAAGCCGATAACGTCGTTGGCAAGACGCTCGGAGAGTGCTTCGTGCAGCAAATCAAGCCCTTGGCCCTGCTGAGCGGAGAGCCAGACTACCTCTGGGCGGCCCTGGCCGTCACGCTCGATGCGCGGGGCGCTGTCGAGCCGGTCGATTTTATTCATCACCTTGAGCACCGGGACATCGTCGGCGCCGATCTCCTTGAGCACTCGGTCCACCTGCTCGACATTGAGCTCGCGGTCCGGGTCGGCGGCATCGATTACGTGGATCAGAAGCGATGCCTCGGCGGCTTCCTGAAGCGTTGCCCTAAAAGCCTCGACGAGTTTGTGCGGCAGGTGGCGAATGAAGCCCACGGTATCGGCCATCACGATCGGCCCGACATCGTTTACCTCGATGCGGCGAAGCGTGGGGTCGAGCGTTGCGAAAAGCTGATCGGCGGCGTACACCTTAGCATCGGTCAACACGTTGAAGAGCGTTGATTTACCGGCGTTGGTATAGCCGACCAGCGAGACACTGTGGATCTCGGCACGGGAGCGGGCCCGACGGTTCTGGTCCCGTTGGCTACGCACTTTATCCAGGCGCTTATGAATCGCCTTGATGCGCCCGCGCAGCAAGCGGCGGTCGGTTTCCAGCTGGGTTTCACCCGGCCCGCGAAGACCGATACCGCCTTTTTGACGTTCAAGGTGGGTCCACCCGCGTACAAGGCGCGTGGACATGTATTCGAGCTGGGCAAGCTCTACCTGCAGCTTACCCTCATGGGTTCTGGCCCGCTGAGCGAAGATATCGAGAATGAGACCGGTACGGTCGAGTACGCGACACTTGAGTTCTTTCTCGAGATTACGCTCCTGGGAAGGGCCAAGGCCATGGTTGAAGATCACGAGTTCGGCCTGGTGCGCGGCGAGCATTGCTCTTAGCTCTTCCAACTTGCCTGAGCCGATAAAGGTTCGCGGGTCAGGACGCTGTCGGCTGGCCGTGAGCAATGTCGCAGGCTCTGCACCCGCAGAGCGCACGAGCTCCAGGAACTCACCCGGGTCTTCACGTGCCTGCTCATCGAAGAAATCTACGTGAACAAGGACGGCCGTTTCACCGGCATCTGGGCGTTCAAAAAACAATCAATACCTCTTGCTTTCCAGGCTAACCACCGATGTTAGAGGTCCGCTTCTGGGGCGGCCGGGTCTTGGGCCGGCAGGCGCACGTTGCGCGAGGGCACCACGGTGGAGATAGCGTGTTTATAGACCATTTGGCTAACGGTATTACGCAGCAGGATGACAAACTGATCGAAAGACTCGATTTGTCCCTGCAGCTTGATGCCGTTGACCAGGAAAATAGAAACCGGAATGCGCTCCTTGCGCAAAATGTTCAAGTACGGATCTTGAAGGGACTGCCCTTTGGACATGCTGCTTCTCCCTAAACTGTCTGAGGGGTGGTTTTTTAATGGCGCGCTCTTGGCGCTACCGCAATCTTATTGCCCGAAAGGCCTGGTGTTATAAAACGTCTGGGCCACTCGAAAAACATGCTTACTAAAACACTATCTTACGCTAAGCACTGCTTTGGCGCACGAATTTCAGCACCTTATCGTCGAGGGCTGGCGTGGTCGAATCGATCCAGTTCAGCGACGGCCAGCTCCGTAACCACGTTAGCTGGCGTTTGGCGAGCTGGCGAGTCGCAATGATACCGCGCTCGCAAAGTGCTGCTTCATTCAGCTCGCCATCCAGATACTCCCACACTTGCCGATAGCCAACGCTCTTCATTGACGGGAGATCCTTGTGCAAGTCACCCCGCTTTCTGAGGGCGGCGACCTCATCTATCAAGCCCTCGGCCAACATTGTTTTGAAACGCTGGGCGATTCGCTCGTGCAGTACGTGCCGCTCGGCGGGGGCAAGTCCTATCGACAGCGTGCGGTAAGGAAAGTTTTCCGGGCGCTGCTCTGCCCAAAGCTCACTCATCGGCCGCCCGCTGACCCGGTACACCTCCAGAGCGCGTAAAAGCCGTTGAGGATCGTTGGGGTGAATACGCGCCGCGGACACCGGGTCGGCTTCACCGAGCATGGCGTGCAATCCGGCAAGGCCTACCTGCTCGCGCTTTTCGGCAAGCTCCTGGCGCACCGCTTCATCGGCGGCGGGTAGATCCGCCACGCCTTCGAGCAGGCGCTTGTAATAAAGCATGGTGCCGCCGACCAGCAGCGGCACCTTGCCCGCCGCGCTGATTTGCCGCATCTGTAGGAGCGCGTCTTCGCGGAAATCGCCCGCCGAATAAGGGTCCGCCGGATCCCGGATATCGATCAAGCGGTGTGGCGCTCGGGCAAGCTCCTGCGGGGAAGGCTTGGCGCTGCCGATGTCCATGCCGCGGTACACCATGGCGGAGTCGACACTGATTAGCTCGCAGCCCAGGCGCTCGTGCAGCGCGATCGCCGTATCGGTTTTGCCGGCCGCCGTTGGGCCCATCAAAAAAATCGCCAAAGGGCGTGTGTCGGCCATGGCCGCAAAGCTCCATCGTGAGGGGCGGCTATTGACCGCGCAGGAAAAGCTTATCGAGGGCCTTCATGCTCATCTGTGTCCAGGTAGGCCGGCCGTGATTGCACTGATCGCTTCGCTCGGTACGCTCCATGTCGCGCAAGAGCGCGTTCATTTCGTCCAGGGTCAGCTTACGGTTGGCGCGCACGCTGCCATGGCAGGCCATGGTCGATAAAAGCGCGTGAAGCCGCGCCTCGACCTGATAGCTCTGGCCAAAATTGGCAAGCTCTTCGAGCACTTCGCGAATCAGGCCTTCCGGATCGGCGCCGGCTAAAAGCGCCGGCAGCCGGCGCACCAAAAGCGTCTCCGGACCTGCCACGTCGAGCTCCAGGCCCAGCGCGGCAATCGCCTCCTGCTCGCTTTCCGCGGTGGCGACCTCCTGGCGGCTGGCTGCCAGCGACACCGGCACCAAAAGCGGCTGAGTATCCACGCCCTGCACGGCCAGCTGATTTTTCATTCGCTCGTAGACGATACGCTCGTGGGCGGCGTGCATATCGACCAGCACCAGCCCCTGGGCGTTTTGCGCCAGAATATAAATACCGTGCAGCTGGCCCAGCGCAAAACCGAGCGGCGGCGCACTGGTCGGGTCTGCTTCGGGCATGGCGACCGGCGCTTCGCGCACTTCATGGCTCGGCCCGGCCGGGCCGGAGGCGGTTTGCGGGGTCAAAAGGCTCTCTTCATGGTCCGGGTGAAGCGCCTGGTAGCCCTGCATGAAGCGGCGCACCCGCTCGGCGCCCGGATGACGCGCCGGCCCTTCCCCCAGCGCCATGCCCTGCTGCTGCCAGCGCGGTGCCGACGATGGGTCGTTTGTTTCAGCTATGCCCTGGCGTTCACCGTTGGCGGCCGGCGCCTCGGAAGGCGCCGCTTCGTCACCCGCCGGCGCTTCGACTTCTTCGGTAGGCCTGGAGGTCGCCAGGCAGTGGTGCAGGCTCGAGTAGAGAAAGTCGTGGACCATGCGCCCGTCGCGAAAGCGCACTTCATACTTGGTCGGGTGAACGTTGACGTCGACCACGTCCGGGTCGAGCTCGAGATAAAGCACGAACACCGGATGGCGGCCGTTGTAGAGCACATCGCGGTAGGCCTGGCGCACCGCGTGGGCGACCAGCCGGTCGCGCACCACGCGCCCGTTGACGAAAAAGTACTGCTGGTCCGCCTGGGAGCGCGAGTGGGTCGGCAAGCCTACCCAGCCGCTGAGCCGCAAACCGCCGGCTTCTCGTTCGATATAGCGGGCGTGCTCGATGAAATTCTTGCCCAGAAGCGAGGCGATACGCCGCTCTCGAGCGGCGGCGGCGTCCCCGGCGGGCAATTGGTGAACGGTCTTTTGATTGTGGCGCAGCACCCAGGTCACGTCGTAGCGCGACAGCGCCTGGCGGCGAAACGCCTCTTCGATATGGGCGAACTCGGTCTTCTCGGTGCGCAAAAACTTGCGCCGGGCCGGGGTATTGAAGAACAGATCGCGCACCGCCACGCTGGTGCCCCTGGGGTGCGGCGCGGGTGCAACGCGGGCCTCCATGCCCCGGCCCTCGGCGACCACGCGAAACCCATGGGTCGGGTCTTCGCTTGCGTTGGAAACGAGCTCCAACCGCGACACCGAGCTGATCGAGGCGAGCGCCTCGCCCCGAAAGCCCAGCGAGCTTACGCCTTCCAGGTCCTCGAGACTTTCGATCTTGCTGGTGGCGTGGCGGGCCAACGCCAAGGGTAAATCCTCTTCGCTGATCCCCACGCCGTCGTCACGCACCCGCACTAGCCGGGTGCCGCCCTGCTCGACCTCGACCTCGATACGCCGACTGCCCGCATCGATGGCGTTCTCCATTAGCTCCTTGGTGACCGACGAAGGCCGCTCGACCACCTCGCCGGCGGCAATCTGGTTGGCCAGCCGGGGGTCGAGCACATGGATACGTGTCGTTTCGCTCACATCAGACACTCACTACCTCTCGTTAATTACGCCGCCCGCCCGAGCTTAAGAGCTTGGAATGCGCAGCACCTGGCCGACACGGATAACGTCGCCGTTCAGCTCGTTGGCCTGTTTCAACTGATTGACCGGCACGCCGTGGCGAACGGCGATCGTGGAAAGCGTATCGCCGGACTGGATCCGGTACTCGTTGCCCGACGGCGCCCGGCGGTTGTCGCGCTGCCAAGCCAAGAGGCTTGCCGGAGGCGGGTTGCGCTCGAAGTGCGAACGTAGCCCGCTGAAGATCGCCTGGGCCAGCGCCTGCTGATGGGTCGGGTCGCGCAGGCGGCGCTCTTCGTCCGGGTTGGAGACGAAGCCGGTCTCGATGAGCAGCGACGGAATGTCCGGTGACTTGAGCACCATGAACCCCGCCTGCTCCACTTGGGACTTATGCAGCCGGTTGATGCCGCCGAGTCGGTCGAGTACCTCACCACCGATAGACAGCGAGTCGTTGAGCGTAGCGGTCATGGTCAAATCCAGAAGCACGCCGCGCAGCACTTGATCCTTGTCCCGCAGCGACAGCGAACCATCCACGCCACCGATCAGGTCCGAGCGGTTTTCGCTATCGGCGAGCCACTGGGCGGTTTCCGACGTGGCGCCGCGCTGGGAGAGCGCAAATACCGAACTGCCCTGAGGCCGCGGACTGGAGAAGGCGTCGGCGTGGATGGAGACGAAGAAGTCGGCCTTCTGTTCCCGGGCGAGCTGGGTGCGCTGGCGAAGTCCCAGGTAGTAGTCGCCGTCCCGGGTCAGCACCGCCTTGAAGCCCCGCGTGGCGTTGATGTCCGAGGCCAGCCGCCGGGCGATATCCAGCACGATATCCTTCTCTCGCGTTCCGGAAGGGCCGATCGCCCCGGGGTCTTCACCGCCGTGGCCGGGGTCCACCGCGATAATGATATCGCGCTGGGGGTGTGGCTGGGCAGGCTGAACAGCGGCGGGGGCACGCTCGGCCACCGGCGCCTCCTCCGGCGCGGCCGCTTGGGCCTGGGCGGTCACGCGCTGGGCCTGGATCTCCTGCTCGCGAATCATCGCCTCGATCGGGTCGATGGGGTTTTCGACCGCACTTTCGCCGGGGTACTCCAAATCCACTACCAGGCGGTGACCATACTGGTCGTTGGGTGCAAGCGTGAAGTGACGCGGGGTAATCGCACGATTGAGTTCGAGCACCACTCTTAGCCCACCGCCTTCGAGGCTGCCGGTGCGTACGGCGTCGATGGCGCTGTCACTCAGCGGCAGGGTCGAGGCATCGGTATCGAGTTCGGTGTCGTTCAGGTCGATGACCAGGCGGTCCGGGTTACTCAGCGAAAAAACGTCCGCCGTCGCTGCACCGGAAAGATCGAACACCAACCGGGCGTGATCCGGCGCCGCCCACAGGCGCATGCTTTCGACCACCGCCGCCTGGGCGGAGGCCGACAGCGCCAAAACGCTCAGCGCGGCCGCGCCGAGCAGGCGTTTAAATGTGCCCCTCATATCCATTGAATCACACTACTCCCCTAGGGTTTATCACGTTACAGCCTGCAAAGCCGCCAGCACTTGCTGGCCCCACTCGCTTTGCGGCGTTAGCGTTGCTGCTCTTCCCTGGCGGGCAACGCTTAGTTCGACTCGGATATCGGCGGCGGGCAGCCAGCCGGCTCCCCGGCTGGGCCACTCGATGAGGCAAAGCGCCTCGTCGCTCAAAATATCGCGCCCGCCCATGAACTCGAGCTCTTCCGGATCACCAAGACGGTAAAGGTCCAGATGATAGACACGCTGGTTATCGAACTCGTAGGGCTCGACCAGCGTGTAGGTGGGACTTTTAACCGCCCCTTCATGGCCGTAGGCGCGCAAAATACCGCGGGTGAGCGTGGTTTTGCCCGCGCCCAGCTCGCCTTCGAGATAGACCCGTCCGCGCCCTTCGAGGGCGCGCCCTAGTGCTTCACCAAACGCAACCTGGGCGGCCTCATCACTCAACTGCACTTGCATGGAATGCCTTCACGGGTTGATCAAAATGCGTGCATAGGATGCCAGATCACTGGCCAGCAAGCCACGCTCACCGTGCTCTTTTGCAGCGGCGTCACCGGCGAGCGCGTGCACCATCACGCCCAAACGCGTGGCAAGCTCGAGATCATCGAACTGCGCGGCCAGCGTACCGAGCATGCCGCTGAGCGCATCGCCCATGCCGCCGCTGGCCATGCCCGGGTTACCAAAGGGGCATACCACCATGCCGCCGGGCCCGACCACCAAACTCCCCGCGCCCTTGAGCACGACGACGCCGCCCCGGGCGCGCTGCAGCGCCCGGGCGGCTTCCGGGCGGTCGGACTGAACATCGGCCACCGAGCAGTTCAAAAGCCTGGCCGCCTCGCCCGGGTGGGGCGTGAGCACCCAGTTATCCCGGGCAAGCGTCGGCCAGCGCTTGGCGAGCAGGTTGAGCGCATCGGCGTCGACCACCAGGGGCTTGTCGGTGTGCAGCGCGCTTTGCAGCATGGCCTGACCCCAGGCACCCTCACCCATGCCGGGCCCGATCACGATGACATCCGCCGCTTCGGCAAGTTCGCAAGCTGCAGCGCCACCGGAGACGCCGCGGGCCATTACTTCCGGGCAGCGCGTCAGACTTGCGCTAACGTGTTCGGCGGCGGTGGCCAGGCTCACCTTGCCCGCCCCCAGCCGCGCGGCGGTTTGGGAGCTCAAAAGCGCGGCGCCGCCAAAGCCCGGGGCGCCGCCCATTACCAGTACGTGGCCAAAGCGGCCCTTGTGCCCGGCGCGGGGCCTCGGGGCGAACGCCGGCGCCAGCCAGCTCTCTTCCAACCGCCAGGCGGCGGGGACGATATCGAAAAACGCCTGAGCCTTGACGCCCAGTGGGCGAAAGTCGATCTCGCCGGTATAGGCCGGGGCGTCGCCGGTGTGCAGGCCGATTTTATCGCCAATGAAGGTGACCGTGCAGTGCGCCTGCACCGCTGCCCCCTGGGCGGCGCCAGTATCGGCGGCGATCCCGGACGGCACGTCCAGCGCCAGCACCGGCTGCTCGGCGCGATTGATATCGTTGATGACCGAGAGCGCCTCGCCTTCTACCTCCCGCGAAAGCCCGGTGCCCAGCAACGCGTCGACGATCACCTCGCCCTCGAAACGAATGCCGGCGCGGTAGCGCTCGCAGCCGACCCCCGCGGCGCTGGCAAGCTCGGCGGCCCGGCCAACATCGTGTTCGAGGGACTCGAGCGCGCGGGTCGAAATACGCTGCACCTTGAGCCCGGACTGCATGGCCAAGGCGGCCAGCACGTGTCCATCGCCGCCGTTATTGCCGCTACCACAAATCACGGTCACGCTTTTGGCCTGGGGCCAGCGCGAACGGAAGCTGTGCCAGGCACTGGAAGCCGCGCGCTGCATCAAGGCAAAGCTCTCGATACCCGCAGCCATGGTGCGCCGCTCGAGCTCGCGTACCATGGCGGCTTTATAGAGCGGGCGTAGCGCCTGAGTGGTCAGCGCCGGGTGATGCGTTGGGCGTTGCGTCGACACAAAAACTCCTTGGTCTTGGGTAGTAAATGCCAGGGCGCTTCGTAAGCGCCGGGTGCGTGTAGTGATACCGCCTAATGGGTTAGCATAGCGCGCCTATGCACCAACGTTGACGAACCATGGCGACTTCCACCGCTTTTTCACTTTCTGATGACGAGCTCGAACGCCTGGCGGCGTTGATCAAAACCTGGGGGCGTGAGCTCGGCTTTCAACAGATCGGCATTACCGATACCGAGCTTGGCGAGCACGAAGCGCACCTCGACGCGTGGCTTGCCAAAGGCTACCAGGGCGAAATGAGCTACATGGCCAAACACGGCACCAAGCGCACCCGCCCGGCCGAGCTCGAGCCCGGCACGCGGCGGGTGATCAGCGCGCGCATGGACTACCTCCCCCCGGAAGTCGAAACCACCAAAGTACTGAGTAAGCGCCACCTGGGCTATATCTCGCGCTACGCCCTGGGGCGGGATTACCACAAGCTGATTCGTAAGCGCCTGGCAAGCCTTGCCAAAAAGATCGAGCAAGAAGTGGGCGCCTTCGGCTACCGCGCGTTCGTGGACTCCGCCCCGGTGATGGAGCGGGCGCTGGCGCAAAAGGCAGGCCTTGGCTGGTTCGGCAAAAACGCCATGATATTGAACCCCAAGGCCGGGTCGCTATTCTTTCTTGGCGAGCTCTATACCGATTTACCTTTACCCGTCGATGCGCCGTTCGAATCCGAGCACTGCGGGCGCTGCAACGCCTGCCAAACCGCCTGCCCGACCGGCGCTATCGTCGATGACAAGATCATCGATTCCAACAAGTGCATCTCGTATCTCACCATCGAACTGCACGGCGCGATCCCCGTCGAATACCGCCGGGCGATGGGCAACCGCATCTACGGCTGCGACGACTGCCAACTGGTATGCCCGTTCACGCGCTTTACCCGGGCAAGCGCCGAGGAAGACTTCGCGCCGCGCCACGATCTGGACCGCGCCTCGCTTTTGAGCCTTTTCGCCTGGGGCGAAGAGGAGTTTCTGCAAAAGACCGCGGGTAGCGCGATCCGGCGTATCGGTTACGAGCGCTGGCTGCGAAACCTGGCCGTGGGCCTGGGTAACGCCCCCTACAGCCCTGAGGTAGAAGCCGCGCTCAACGCGCGCCGCGCCTACCCCAGTGCGCTCGTGCGCGAACACGTGGCCTGGGCACTCGACGAGCAGCGCCGTAAACGCAGCGCGCGTATCGCCACCGCCGTTTAAGCCGGGTCGTCTTGCCCGCGCAGGAAGGTTTTACGGTAGTGGGCAAGCTCGGCGATCGACTCCTTGATATCGTCCATCGCCAGGTGCACGTTTTGCTTGCCAAAGCCTTCAAGGGCTTTCGGATTCCAGCGCTTGGCGAGTTCCTTCACCGTCGAGACATCCAGGTTGCGGTAGTGGAAGAACGCCCACAGTTCTGGCATTTCGCGCTCCAAAAAGCGCCGGTCCTGGTGGATGCTGTTGCCGCACATGGGCGAGGTGCCGGGTTCGACATAGCGGCTCAGAAAATCCAGGGTTTCGCGCTCGGCCTTGGCGGTATCGACCGGGCTATTTTTAACCCGGTTCACAAGTCCGGACTCGCCATGGGTTTTCTGATTCCAGGCATCCATCTGCGCCAGCAGGCTTTCGGGCTGGCTGACCGCGATCACCGGGCCTTCCGCGACGACGTTCAAGTCCGCATCGGTCACCAGCGTTGCGACTTCGATGATGCGCTCTTTCTCCGGGTCCAGACCGGTCATTTCCAGGTCGATCCAAACCAGCAGATCGCTTCTCGGGGCGGTGGTGTCGCTCATGCATTTCTCCAAATGGGCCGGGGCAAGGTGGCTTAAGATAGCGTGACTTAAGATTGTGTTACCCGGGCAACGTTAACAGGTACACTACGACTATTGTACCGAGCATCAGGTGGTCATGAGCAAACGTAAATTAAGCCGCCAGCAGCGCTGGCGCGTCGAGAAGATCCAGGCCGAGCGTACCGAGCGCGCCGAAAAGCGCGAAGTTCAGGACACTCAGAAGCTGGCCGCCGGCGAATACGGCGCGGAGCAGCCCGGGCGCGTGATGGCCCACTTTGGCCGCACCCTGGAAGTGCGCGACAGCGACAACGCCCCGGTGCGCTGCCACCTGCGCGCCAATATGGACGGCCTGGTGACCGGCGACCGGGTGATATGGCGGGCAGGCCAGGAGGGCTCCGGCGTGGTCGTGGCGCGGGAGGAGCGCGATAGCGTTTTGAAGCGCCCGGACGCCCGCGGCCAGCTCAAACCCGTGGCCGCCAACATCGACCAGATTCTGATCGTGTTTGCGGTCGAACCCGCGCCGCACCCCAACCTGATCGACCGCTACCTGGTCGCCGCTGAGGCCACGGGCATCGCCCCGGTGCTGGTGCTCAACAAGATCGATCTACTGCCTGACGATGGCGGCGAGCTGGGCGCGCTACTAGAGCGTTACCAACGCCTGGGTTACCCGGTGGTGCGCACCACCACGGATAATGAAGCGGGCCTTGAAGCGCTTCGTGAGCAGCTCGAAGGGCGCACCTCGGTGTTCGTGGGCCAGAGCGGCGTGGGCAAATCCTCCTTGATCGACCTGCTGCTGCCGGATGAGTCGCTTCGCATCGGGGCGCTCTCCGAGGATTCGCGCAAGGGTACCCATACCACCACCACCGCAAGGCTTTACGCCATGGACCGGGACGAGGTCGCAAACGGCGAGCTGATCGACTCCCCGGGCATCCGCGAGTTTGGCCTGGTGCACCTGACCGAGCAGGAAGTGACCGATGGCTTTATCGAGTTCCGGCCGTTCATCGGCTACTGCCGCTTTCGCGATTGCCGCCATCGCCAGGAGCCGGGCTGCGCTTTACTTGGCGCGGTCGAGGAAGGCAAGATTCATTCCGAGCGTTTTGCCAGCTACCGGCGAATACTCGATAGTTTGAGCGTTTAAAAAAACGCCTAAACGCCTGATTGAAAGGAGCAGTTCATGAGTGCTGATCACCCGTCCAGCGAAGCCAACCTGTTACCGCTGATCGTCGAGCCCGCCGATCTCGAGGCCCAGCTAGGCCACCCCGAGCTTTTGATCGTCGACGTGCCGACCAACCCGGACAGCTACCGCCAGGGCCATGTGCCCGGCGCGGTTTATCTGGATTTTCGCTACCTGTTACGCGGCGAGGGCCCGGTGCCCAACGACGTGCCGGACATCGACTTTCTGTCGAAGCTTTTAAGCGCCCTGGGGCTTACCCGCAATACCCACGTCGTGGCCTATGATGACGAAGGCGGCGGCTGGGCGGCCAGGCTTTTATGGACACTGGATTATCTTGGCCACACCCGCTACTCCTACTTGAACGGCGGCATTCACGCCTGGCGCGACGCGGGCCTTGCCGAGAACACCGAGCAGACCCTGCCGACCCAAAGCGACTACCACGCCGAGGTGCTCAACCCCCAGGCGCTGATTACGGCGGATGAGATCAAGGAGAAGCTCGATGACCGCGGGTTTGCCGTGTGGGATGCCCGCTCACCGGCGGAGTATGCCGGCGAAAAAGGTAACAACAAGCACCTGGGCCACATTCCGGGCGCGGTGAACATGGACTGGGTCAATGCCATGGACCATGAGCGGGCGCTGCGCATTCGCGACTACGCGGAGCTTGTCACCGAGCTCCAGGCCATGGGCCTGACCCCGGACATGGAAGTCGCCACCCACTGCCAAAGCCACCATCGCAGTAGCTTTACCTGGCTTGTGGGCAAGGCGCTTGGTTTCAACATTCGCGGCTACGCGGGCTCCTGGGGTGAGTGGGGCAATCGCGACGATACGCCGATCGAAAAATAACGCCCCTGCGGGCTTTCCTTGACCAAAAGTAACCAACGTGTCGCTATTTCAAAAAGCTTTTTCACTGATTCAGTATCCACTGCCCCATCACGGCATTTCGCGCTTGACCGGCTGGTTTGCGCAAAGCGACGTGCCGTGGCTCAAAAACATGCTGATCAAGGCGTTCATCAAACGCTTCGGCGTGGATATGCGCGAGGCGCTGGAGCCCGACCCCACCGCGTACAAACACTTCAACGCATTTTTCACCCGCGCGCTGAAGGCGGATGCCCGGCCGCTGGGCGAGGGCCTTTTGAGCCCGGCGGACGGCGCGCTTTCACGCCACGGTGTGATCGAAGAGGGCCAGCTGATTCAGGCCAAGGGTCACCGCTACTCGGCGCAGACGCTGCTGGGGGGCGACGCGGCGCTGGCCGCCGAGTTCGCTGGCGGCAGCTTCGCCACGGTGTATCTCTCACCGAGTGACTACCACCGGGTGCACATGCCCGCCACCGGCACGCTGCGCGAAATGATCTACGTGCCGGGGCGTATCTTTTCGGTGAACCAGGCCACCGCCCGCTACGTGCCGAACCTGTTCGCCCGCAACGAGCGGCTGGTGTGCATTTTCGATAGCCCCGAGGGCGCGTTCGCCATGGTGCTGGTCGGCGCCATGGTGGTCGCCGCCATCGAAACCGTGTGGTCCGGCCAGGTTACGCCCCTGGCAGGCTCCCCCCAGCGCACCCGCTTCGAGCGCCCCGTCACGCTTGCGCGCGGGGAAGAAATGGGTCTTTTCAAGCTGGGCTCGACGGTGGTGATGTGCTTTGAAAACCCGGTCGCCTTCGGCGACTACCCGCCGGAAACCAAGGTGCAGATGGGCCAGCCGCTTGGCCGCTATGAACCTTCGCCCGTCACGACGCCGGGGCCCGCGTAACGCCGGCCAAAAAGATCGTGACGCAGCGCCGGGCTCGGGCGCTGCACTGGGCCTCGTCCAGCGTCAGGTCTCGGCCCAGTAGTGCATCCACGTGCCACTCCCCCATCAACATGCCCATGAAGATCCCCGCCGCTTCCCGGGGGTTTTCAAGTTCGAGGGTTTCGCTGGCCACCTGGTCGCTCAAGTAACGGGCCAGTGCCTGGCGGGTCTGGTCCGGGCCCCGGGTCAAGAAAAGCTCGCCAAGCTCCGGAACGCGCTCGGCCTCGAAGGCCAGACCGCGCACCAGACGAATAACGCCGGGGTCGAACACCAGCATCAGCATGCGCCGGCCCAACTCGAACAGCACCTGCGCCGGCGCCTGACGGTCCCGGCGCCCCTCTTCCAGCACCGCCCAGGCGGTTTCGATATGGCGCTCCATCGCCGCGGTAAAGAGCCCCTCTTTATTGCCGAACTGCTTGTAAAGCGTGGCCAATGAGCCGCCGGCGCGGGCCACGACGTCGTTGACGCTGGCCCCGGCGTAGCCCTGCTCCAAAAAAACGTCCCGGGCGGCATCCAAAAGCCGCTCCCGGCGCGCTACGCCCCGGGAAGTGAGAGACGTTTCAGCCGTGCTGCTCTGCGCTGTGGATTTTTGAACCATTGCCCCTCCAGGGCTCATCGGCGTTTCGTGCCTTTCGTCAACGCCGAGATAGCTATGTAGTGTAACCTTCATTACACTATAGGCAGATTTTGTAACCAGCTCAATGCCGGATGAGACCCGGCGAGGAATCCCCATGGCCAGCGGTGAACAGCAAAACGCGCCTTTTGAACCTTCAGTCAACGCCCTCGATGAGCCGGCACCGGCCAAAAAGACGGGCCGTAAGCTACTTTTGGCGTTAATCGCCGTTATCCTGTTGGCGCTGCTCGCCTGGTGGGCGCTGGGCTGGTGGCAGGTGGGCCGGTTCATCGAATCCACAGACAATGCCTATGTGCGCACCGATAGCGTCGCCGTCCGCGCTGAGCTTGCGGCGCGGGTGATCGATGTCGCCGTCGATGAGAACCAGTCCGTCAAACGTGGCGACCTGCTCATTCAGCTCGACGACGCCAGCTACCGGGACCAGCTCGAACAAGCTCGGGCTCAGCAAGCGGTCGCCGCGGCTTCCTTCACCCAGGCCCAGCGCCAAGTGGCGCTCCAGCAGGCGGGCATCGACCAGGCCACCAGCCAGGTCGATGCGGCCCAGGCGGATGTCGACCGCACCCGCCAGCACGTGCAGCGCTCCCAGTCACTTGCCGCCAACAACTACGGCTCGCGCCAGCAAAGCGAGGATGACCAGAGCGCGCTGCGCGTAGCCGAAGCCCACCTGGCCACCCAGCGCGCCGCCGTGGTCTCCGCCCAGCGCCAACTGGCGGTGGCCGAAAGCGACGTAACCCGCGCCGAGGCCAACCAGCAAGCCGCGGCGGCGGATTTAGCCTACGCCCAGCACCAGCTGGATAAAACGCGGGTAACCGCGCCGCGGGACGGCGTCATTGGTAATTTACGCGTCGAGGCCGGTACACTCGCGCAGCCGTCGCTGACGCTCATGCAGCTCGTGCCCCTCGACTCGGCCTACATCACCGCCAACTACAAGGAGACCCAGCTCGAGCGCATTCGCCTGGGGCAGCCGGTTGCCGTTCATCTCGACGCTTATCCCAACACGACCTTCAGCGGCGTGGTCGAAAGCCTCTCCCCCGCCACCGGCACCGAGTTCAGCCTGCTGCCCCAGGACAACGCCACCGGCAACTTCAATAAGATCGTCCAGCGGGTGCCCGTCAGAATTCGCGTCACCGGCCCCACCGAGTCGCTGGGACTTTTGCGCGCAGGGCTTTCCGCCGCTCCCGAGATCGACACCCGTGAAGAGACCGCCGATCACGAAAGACCCGCCACCATCGCTAACGCGGATCCCGCGCCACTATGAGCCAGGCCACCAGCGCGGCCACGGGTGTAAGCGACATGCCGCCCTGGCCGCAGCGAATCGGTTTTATCGCGGCGGTGTTCGGCATGTTCATGGCCATTCTGGATATCCAGATCGTGGCCAGCTCGCTCAACGAGATCCAATCCGGGCTTTCGGCAAGCCAGGACCAAATCTCTTGGGTGCAGACCGCCTATCTGGTGGCCGAGATCGTGATGATTCCGCTCTCGGGTATGCTGATGCGCATTCTCTCCACCCGGGTCGTTTTCACCCTCTCCTGCGCGGGCTTTACCCTGGCGAGTCTGGGCTGCGCCATGGCCAACTCCATCGAGCAGTTGATCGTGCTGCGCGCTCTTCAGGGCTTCATGGGCGGGGCGATGATTCCCGTTACCCAGGCGATCAGCTTCTCGATCTTCCCCCGGCGAGTGATGGGCAGCGTACAGGCGGTGATTGGCATGGTGGTCACCATGGCGCCCTCGATCGGCCCTACGGTGGGCGGCTATATCACCGAAACCCAAAGCTGGCACTGGCTGTTTCTGGCCAACGTGATTCCCGGCATTTTGGTGTGCTGGGCGGCGTGGAGCTTTCTGGATATCGATAAACCCAATCACGCGCTAGCGCGCCGGCTGGACATCATCGGCCTGACGCTCATGGCGCTATTTCTGGGCTCTCTCGAGTTCGTGCTGGAAGAGGGCCCGGGCGAGGACTGGTTCGCAAGCCAGGAAATCACCCTTTTCAGCCTGCTGTGTCTGGCCACCGGGGTCGGGTTTTTCGTTCGCACGCTGAAAAGCGCCCACCCGATCGTCGACCTGCGCGCCTTCGCCAACCGCAACTTCGCCATCGGCGCGGGCATGGGGTTCATCATCGGCATCGCGCTTTACGGGCTGGTCTACATTATGCCGCTGTTTTTCGGCTATGTGCGCGGCTACTCGAGCCTGCAGATCGGCCAGGTGATGTTCGTCACGGGGCTAACCATGTTCTTTTGCGCCCCGCTGGTAGGCAAGGCGACCAACCATCTCGACCTGAGAGTCATGCTGTTTATGGGGTTCTTGCTGGTGGGCGTGGGCACGATGATGAACGCCAACCTCACCGTGGAGTCCGGCTTCTGGCAGTTCTGCGTTCCTCAGATCGTGCGCGGCATGGGGCTGATCATGTGCATCATCCCGGCCTCGCGTATCGCCCTGGGCACGCTTGCGCCCAGCGAGGTGGGTAATGCCAGCGGGCTTTTCAACGTGATGCGCAACCTGGGCGGCGCCATGGGCCTGGCGCTGCTCGATACGGTGCGCGATATTCGCGAGGATTTTCACTGGAACCAGCTGATTCCGGCGATCGACACCGGCCGCGAGGTGGTGGTGGCGGAGATCGCTAAATACGAGGCGATGCTGAGTGGCTCGGTGGCCGACGCCCACCAGGCCGCCGTCGGGCTCATCGCCCAGCGGGTGGCCCAGCAGGCCCAGGTGCTCGCCTTCAACGACATTTTCACCTGGCTTGGGCTTATCTACATTGCCACGGTGCCGCTGGTGTTTTTGCTCAAGCGTATCAAGGCCTGACAAGGCATCAGCAGTTGGGCGTCGCGAAGGCCAGCACGTCTTCAAGGCGCGACTTGCCAAGCGCCAGCTGAATCAACCGGTCGACCCCCAGCGCCACCCCGGCGCCTTCCGGCATGCCGTGCTCCAGCGCCGCCAGCAAACGCTCGTCGATCGCCACCTGGGGCAGGTTCAGCCGCGCGCGTTCGGCGTTATCCGCCTCGAAGCGTGCGCGCTGCTCGCTGGCATCGGTCAGCTCGTCGTAGCCGTTGGCAAGCTCGATGCCGTCAAGATAAAGCTCGAAGCGCGAGGCCAGCCACTGGCCGTCATCGTCCTGATGGCGCTTGGCAAGCGCGGCCTGGCTTGCCGGGTAGTCCACCACCAGGCTGAGCTCCCCTTTGCCAAGCGTGGGCTCGATGACCGTACTCATCAATAGATCGAGACAGGTCTCGCGGCTTTCGCGAGCAAGGCTTTCCAGGGGCATGTGGGCGCGCTGCCCGGCCAGGCGTTTGAGCACCTCGAGCGAGGTCGTGAACGGGTCCACGGTGAGATGGGTGTGAAAAAGCTCCCGGTAGCGGTAGCGCACGACCTTTTGGCCCGCCCCAGGCATGACCTTGTCCACGAGTTCCGCGGTTTCGTCGATCAGCGCGTCGAGGGAAAAGCCGGGGCGATACCACTCGAGCATGGTGAATTCGATGTTGTGGCGTCGACCCACCTCGTTGTCGCGAAAGCTCTTTGCCAGCTGAAAAATCGGCCCGCTGCCCGCGGCCAGTAGCCGCTTCATGTGAAATTCCGGTGAGGTTTGCAGCCAAAGCGTTCGCTGCCCCTTGTCGGTACGCGCTTTGGTGGCAAGGGATGCCAGATGCACATCGGTACTGCCGCCCTGGCCCAGCACCGGCGTTTCTACTTCCAGCACCTGGCGGGCGGCAAAAAAAGCGCGCACCCGGGCCAGCAGGCGGGCACGCTCGATCAGGGTTGCCATATCGGCATTGGGGCGCCAGGTGGGCGACATTGCCTTCCTCGATCTAAAAAGCCACGCGTGAGCGTGGCTTGAACCATTCGGGACGCGACAGCCAAGCGGCTGCCCGGGAATCACGCGCGGGAGACGTACTCACCAGAGCGGGTATCTACTTTTAACACTTCCCCCTGGTTGATGAACAGCGGCACGCGTACCACCGCACCGGATGAAAGCGTCGCCGGCTTGGAGCCACCCTGGGCGGTGTCGCCCTTGAGGCCCGGATCGGTTTCTACCACTTCCAGCTCGATGAAATTCGGGGCCGAGACAGCAATGGCTTTGTCGTTCCACAAGGTAACGGTATAAGCTACCTGCTCTTTTAGCCACTTGGCGGTGTCGCCCAGGGCTTTCTTCTCGACCGCGTACTGTTCGAAGGAGCCGTCGGTTTTCATGAAGTGCCACATGTCACCGTCGGTATAGAGATACTCCATCTCGAGTTCCATGACATCGGCGCCTTCCAACGACTCGCCGGACTTGAACGTACGCTCCCAGACACGACCGGTCATCAGGTTACGCAGCTTCACGCGGTTGAAGGCCTGCCCCTTGCCCGGCTTGACCAGCTCGTTATCGACGATCGAACACGGGTCGCCGTCGAGCATTACTTTCAAACCGCCCTTGAATTCGTTGGTAGAATAGTTCGCCATAATGCCTCTCACTAATCAGTTGCTGAATAAAGCAGGTGATAAACGCTGTGATGAAGCGCCTTTATGAATAGCGCTTTTATCGAGTGCGCGCATGATAACCCGAAGGAGGGCTTTTTTGCAGGAGAACATGATGATTGCCGCCGTTAACGAAGGCGACGCGCCGGTAAGCGCCCCGCCGAGCTGGCAGCGTCAGCTTTCCGGGGCTATTCGCGACCCCCAAACGTTGTTGACACGCCTTGGCCTGGACCCTGCGCTGCTCGGCGGCGCCCGCGCCGGTCATGCGCTGTTCGAAGTGCGCGTGCCCGAAGCGTATCTGTCGCGCATCGCTCCGCATACGCTAGATGACCCGCTGCTCAAGCAGGTATTGCCGCTGGGTGACGAAGCGCTCACGCCCCAGGGGTTCGTGTTCGACCCGCTCAAGGAGGCCGAGCACCGCCCCGTCAAGGGGCTGATTCACAAGTACGCCGGGCGCGTGCTCTTGATCGCAAGCCCGACCTGCGCGGTGAACTGTCGCTACTGCTTTCGCCGCCACTTCCCCTACAGCGACAACGCGCCCTCCCGCGCGCAGTGGCAGGACACGCTCGACTATTTACGTCGTGATACGAGCATCCAGGAGGCGATTTTATCCGGCGGTGACCCACTGGCGGCAAGCGACCGCCAGTTGGCTTGGCTTGCGGCCGAGCTCGACGCCATACCGCACCTCAAGCGCCTGCGCATCCACACCCGCCTACCCGTAGTGATCCCCGACCGCGTGGATGACGCGCTGCTCGGCTGGCTAGGCCAAACGCGCCTGCAAAAGGTCGTGGTGCTGCACATCAACCACGCCAACGAAATCGACCAGGCCGTCATCGATGCCTGCGCGCAGCTGAAGCAGGCCGGCGTCACGCTTTTGAATCAGAGCGTGCTACTGCGCGGCGTGAACGACAGCGTCGAAGCCCTCGCCACGCTTTCCGAACGGCTGTTCGAGGCCGGTATCCTACCCTACTACCTGCACGTACTAGACCCAGTACAGGGCGCGGCGCACTTCAACGTACCGGATCACGAGGCGCGTGAGCTGGTCGATACACTACGCCACCACCTGCCCGGCTTTTTGATGCCCCGGCTGGTGCGCGAAATTCCCGGCGAGGCGAGCAAGACGCCGCTTTGAGTCGATCCAAGCGCCCCGAGCGCCTTGCCGGCATTGCTCCAAGTGAGTATGCAAAATGCTCGAAACTCGTGCCTCGCCGAATGAGTCAGGCTGTCTAAACTGAAACGGACACTGACTCATTTACACGAATCGATTAGCCCGGGAGATGAGTATGAACGCTTTCCGTTTGCCCCTGACCGCCGGTCTGGCCTGCTCGCTGGCCGCCCTTCCCGCCCTGGCTCAGGAGGTCGTGATCGACGCCGGCAAGGTGTTCGACGGCCAGCAGATCATCGAGGACGCCCGCATTCTGGTGGAAGATGGCCGCGTGATGGCCATCGGCCCGCAATCCGAGATCGCAAGCCCCGAAGGCGCCACCCGGGTCGACCACGCCGCGCATTTCATCATGCCCGAGCTGATCGCCGGACATAGCCACGCAGGTACCGTACAGGGCATGGAGCACGGTGGAGAGCACTACGCCCGCGAGACGGTCGAACGTGACCTTAACCAGTTCGCGGAGTTCGGTATTGCCGCGGTCAACGCCCTGGGCATGAGCCCGCCGCTTTTTTACAAGCTGCGTAGTGAGCTGCGCGGGCGAGATCACGAAGGCGCGGATCTGTACGGCGCAGGCCCAGGCATTGGCGTGCCCGATGGCGCCCCGCCGGCAGAGGAGATGAGCGTGGTCGACGGCCAGGTACTACGCCCGAGCACCGCGGAGCAGGCCCGGGAGGCCGTGCGGGAAATGGCCGAGGGCGGGGTCGATGTGATCAAGGTGTGGATTGATGATATGGGCGGCAGTGCTCCAAAAATGGCTCCGGAGGTCTACACCGCCGCCGCAGAAGAGGCCCATGCGCAGGGGCTCAAGATCGCCGCGCACATCCACGACGCCGAGGACGCCGAAGCCGCGCTCGAGGCCGATATCGACATTCTCGCCCACGGCATTCGCGACGCAGAAATCGACGACGCGCTGGTCGAGCGCATGGCCCAGCAGCGCGTGTGGTACATCCCCACCGTCAACATCGACGAAGCCGCGTATATTTACGCCGAGCACCCGGAATGGCTGGAAGATGACTTCTTCGCCCAGGGGATCAGCGACGAACTACGCGAACGAATCGAGGACGAGCAGTGGCGCGAGCAGGCGCTCGACGATAGCGACACCCAAGAGGCGCGGGACGCCGTGGCCACCAACATGGCCAACCTGGCGCGCCTGTATGAGCACGGCGGCATCCGCATCGTGATGGGCACCGATTCGGGTGCGACCGCCCTGCGCGTGCCCGGCATCGCCGAGCACCGCGAACTCGAGCTGATGGTCGAGGCCGGTATGGAGCCGCTCGACGTGTTGATCGCCGCGACCTCCGCCGGTGCCGACATGCTGGAGATCGAGGATCTCGGGCGTATCGAAGAAGGCGCCCGGGCGCAGTTTCTGGTGCTTGAAAACGACCCTACCGAAGAGATTACCAACACGCGCCACATCCTGGAGATTTTGCGCTATTAAGGCCAATTCTACCCGCCGCACGCTAATCCTGTGTGGCGGAGATTTTCAAGGGTGTTGGACATGATGCAAGAGGTCTCAAAGCAGCATTTCGAGTCGACCCCATAACGCCGTATACCCACTGACGCATTAGTGGCGAAATATTGGCTGCTCAATAAAGGTGCGCGATACCAATAAGCGCACCAAAAGCTAGCCTGCGCCCCACCAGAAAAAAGTCGTTGCCAACCGAATTTAGTCTTAAGTATCTGATAATTTTTACTTAAAAATTATTCGGCCACGATTTTGCAAAAAGATTGTTCTACACGGGGTATCGGCCGCAAACGCTGCCGCACAATCGAGTTTCCAATGGATCGCTAGGGTTCCGACACCATCAATGTTACGCCCCGATGGTTGTGACTGGTCCGAGAGCGATCGACCTTGCAAGCGCAGGGTTACACGGCGGGATAAAAGCCCGGGAGGATAAGGCACAGTGATGCGCCGATGCCCCCGAGTTTTTCCTATGCCGCTGGAGGCTCTAATGACCCGTTCCAACCTTAAGACACATCGCCTGCTTCTGGCCCCGCTTTCTGCTGCAATTCTGACCGCATCACTTGTCTCGATAGCACCCGTCAGCGCCCAAGCCCAGCAAAGAGACTCCTTCAGCGTCTGCTGGTCCATTTACGCAGGTTGGATGCCTTGGGCCTATGCCGATGTAGAAGGTGTCGTCGACAAATGGGCGAGTGAATACGACATCAGCATCGATGTCATTCAGGTCAACGACTACGTCGAATCCATCAACCAGTTTACCTCCGGCAATGTAGATGGTTGTGCCATGACCAACATGGACGCCTTGACGATCCCTGCTGCCAGCGGTGTGGACTCCACCGCACTGATCATCAACGATTACTCCAATGGTAATGACGGCATCGTGTTGAAAGGCAGCGACGACCTGGCCGATATCGAAGGACGCCGAGTCAACCTGGTACAGTTTAGCGTGTCGCACTACTTTCTTGCCCGAGCGCTCGAAAGTGTGGGGCTGACAGAGCGCGATATCGAAACCGTCAACACCGCGGATGCCGATATAGTGGGTGTGTTCGCAAGCGACACCACCGAAGCCGTTGCGGCGTGGAACCCGCAGCTGGGCACGATCAAAGAAATGCCCGATGCCAACGTGGTGTACACCTCCGCAGAAATTCCCAATGAGATCCTCGATTTGATGGTGGTTAATACCCAGACGCTGGCAGATTACCCCGCGCTGGGCCACGCCCTGGTCGGCGCCTGGTACGAAATCATGGAGATCATCGAAGACGGCGACGAGCAAGCCCTTGGCATCATGGCGGATGCCGCAGGTACCGATATCGAGGGCTATCGCGAGCAGTTGGCCGCTACCTACCTGTATACCGACCCGGCAGAAGCCATCGAACTGATGGAAAGCCCTGAACTTCTCGAGAACATGGAACGTGTCGCCGAATTCAGCTTTGAACACGGGCTGCTGGGGGAGATGGCACCGGGCCCCGACATCATCGGTATCGAAACGCCCAGCGGTATCTTTGGCGATGAAGCCAATGTACAGCTGCGCTTCGACCCTGCCTTCACACAGGCCTACCTGGACGCCCGATAAGCACACGCTTACAGCGCGTGGTAAGCGGTGAACCGCCGCTTCCGACTTCCATTTTCACAGGATACGGCCATGAAGCGCTTCATCAACTTAACGCCTCCTCGAGGAGGCCGCTGGCTGCTGGGCCTGGTGCCCTTTGCCGTGCTAGCGATGATCTATATAAGCCTCTCAAGCGCGCGTCTGGCTGAGAACCCCAACGATCGTTTGCTGCCCGCGCCGGGCACCATGGCAGAGTCGTTCTATCACTTGGCGAGCGCTGAAAACGTACGCACCGGCGACATCACTCTCTGGATCGATACGTTTGCAAGCCTTGAAAGGCTGCTGATCGGTGTGGGTATCAGCGCATTGGTGGGGCTGATCGTGGGTATTCTCACGGGCGGCCTTCCCATCCTGCGCGCCAAGTTATCGCCACTGATCACGGTACTATCGCTCATACCGCCCATGGCGATACTCCCCATCCTATTCATAGCGTTTGGCACCGGCGAGGCATCCAAAATCGCCTTGATCGTCATTGGCGTCACGCCCTTTCTGATACGCGACCTTCAGGGCCATGCCCTGCGCTTACCCAATGAACAGTTGATCAAGGCGCAAACCTTGGGTGCCAACTCTTGGCAAGTGCTGATTCGTGTACTGCTTCCTCAGTTGACCCCGAGGCTTCTCAATGCCACCCGTCTGGCACTGGGTACGGCTTGGCTCTTTTTGATTGCCGCTGAAGCAATCGCCGCCCAGGAAGGCCTTGGCTACCGGATATTTCTGGTACGCCGCTACCTCTCGATGGACATCATTCTGCCCTACGTTGCCTGGATCACGCTGCTAGCGTTCTTGCTCGACCAGCTACTGGCATTCGTCTCGCGCTGGGCGTTTCCCTGGTACCACACCGGAGAGGGAGACAAGTCATGAGCCTGTTATCCGCCAAACGTTTGGAGAAGCACTATGGCCACCACGTCGTGCTCGAAAACCTCAATTTCGATGTGGAGACAGGGGAATTCGTCACGCTGGTGGGCGCCTCGGGATGCGGCAAGACCACGTTTTTGAAAATGCTGCTGGGTACCGAGAACGCATCGAAAGGCAAGCTGTTGCTCGAAGGCCAACCGATCCCCGATGAGCCAGGCCCGGACCGCGGCGTGGTCTTTCAGAAGTACTCGGTCTTTCCGCACCTGACCGTACTGGGCAACGTGATGATCGCCGATGAGCTTCAAAGTTCGCGACTGCTGGGCAAGAGCTACGGCCGCAAGAGACGCCGCGCCATCGAAAACGCCCGCGCGCGTATCGACGAGGTTGGCCTGAGCCACGCACTGAACAAATACCCCCACGAACTCTCCGGGGGTATGCAGCAGCGCCTGGCCATTGCCCAGGCACTGATGATGCGCCCGCGCATTTTATTACTGGACGAGCCTTTCGGCGCGCTGGACCCGGGCATCCGCCAGGATATGCACGAATTGATCAATCGGCTTTGGAAAGAGCAAGAACTCACCATCTTCATGATCACTCACGATCTCAAAGAGGCTTTCGAGCTGGGTACACGGCTCTGGGTCTTCGACAAGACACGCCATGACCCCCAGGCGCCGGAAGCGTATGGCGCCACCATTACCTACGACCTGCCCATTTCCCGCGAACGCCCCTCTTATGACCTGGCTGATGCACTTAGCCAGGGCGGCCTGAAAACCCACATCCAGGAGACGCTTTTATGACGAGCGAGCCCACCTACACCACGCACCTGCCCGGCGGCCATCACTGGTCGCTTCGCCTGCGCCGGGGTACCACGCTGACCCTGACAGCAAAAGATGCCAACGCCAATGTTGGGCTGCTTTGCTATAACCCGGAAAACCTGCTGGAGCGGCTGAACCTGCCGGACACCCTAAAAGGCCAGCACACTTTCAAGCTCACCCTGGGCCACTGCCTCTATTCGGATATGGGCCGTATCTTCGCCTCGATCACCCAGGACGATCTTGGTTGGCACGACAGCGTCGGCGGCAATTTGATGAAACACCACCTGATCGCCAAGAACTGGCAGCCGGTGAGCTATCAAAGCGCCCATAACGACTGGACAAGGACGGGAAGCGACGCCTTTTTGGTAGAGCTTGCCAAGTACGGCCTTGGACGCCGGGACATGGCTGCCAACCTCAATCTTTTCTCCCGTGTCGAGAGCGATGCCGAGGGTAAGCTTACCTACGTAAGCGACCACTGCCGGCCCGGCAATAGTGTCACGCTGCGCTTCGAGATGGACACGCTCGTACTACTACATACCTGCCCGCACCCGCTCGATCCGAGCGAAGATTATCCGCGCCGCGGCGTCGATATCGCCCTGGGCACCGCCGAGGCGCCCACCGAGAATGACGCCTGCTACCAGTCACGCCCGGAAAACGCGCGCGGCTTCGCCAACAATCATCTTTACCACCTCGGCCTATAAGGGGAGCGCCATGATCATCGAAAGCACCTTACGTCCGGAAAACGCGCTGAGCCGCACCACGGTCAACGCGGGGGATCACTACATCGGCACCGTCAAGCGCGGCCATACACTGCGTATTCTGGACCTGGAAGGCAACCAGGCCGCTGACACGCTGTTCTTCAGCGCCGAGGACACCGCCGAGCGCTACAGCGCCATGGATACCGTGCGCGAACAAGGCGCGGTCTATCTAACGGCGGGCTCAAAACTGATATCGAGCGAAGGCCGCCCCATGCTGACTATTACCGCCGATACCTGCGGCCGCCACGACACGCTGGGCGGCGCCTGCTCCAGCGAGAGCAACACCGTGCGCTACGACCTGGAGAAGCGCCACATGCACTCCTGTCGCGACAACTGGATGGAGGCCATTGCCAAACATCCTGAATACGGGCTTACCAAGCGCGACATTACCCATAACATCAATTTCTTCATGAACGTGCCGGTGACCGCCGAAGGCGGCTTGACCTTCGAAGACGGAATCTCCGCACCGGGGAAGTACGTGGAGATGACCGCCGAGATGGATGTGGTCGTATTGATCTCCAACTGTCCTCAGCTCAACAACCCCTGTAACGGCTATAACCCGACCCCTATTGAGCTGCTGGTCTGGTAAAAGCTAACCGACGCCTCGCGCCCTGAGGACGACCTCAAGTGGCCAAACAATTCGCGGGACGACCCGCCTTTTGGGTAGGCAGAGCCATGTCCATAAACACTCCGTTTAACAAAGTCTTGATCGCCAACCGGGGCGCCATCGCCGCGCGCATCCTGCGGACCTTGAACGCGCTGGGCGTAGGCAGTGTCGTGGTGTACGCCGATGCCGACCGGGACGCGCCCTACGTACATCAGGCCGATGAAGCCTACTCTCTGGGCGAAGGGCCGGCCAGCGACACCTATCTGGATATCGACAAGCTGATCGCGATCGCCAAACTAAGCGGCGCACAGGCCGTTCACCCCGGCTACGGCTTTCTATCCGAAAACACCCGTTTCATTACTGCCTGCGACGACGCCGGGCTGATATTTCTGGGGCCCACCGCCGAGCAAATCCGTCAGTTTGGTTTAAAACACGAAGCGCGGGCACTGGCCGAGCAAGCCGGGGTTCCTCTCGTTCCCGGATCAGCCCTTCTTGATGACGTGGATGGCGCTGTCAAAAACGCCGAACGGATCGGCTACCCCGTCATGCTCAAGTCCACCGCCGGCGGCGGCGGTATCGGTATGCAGGTATGCCAAAACCAGGAAGAACTGGTTCGCGCCTTCGACTCGGTCAAGGGCCTGGGCGAGCGTAACTTCGGCGATGGCGGTGTCTTTGTCGAAGCCTACATCGCCCGCGCCCGCCATCTGGAAGTTCAGCTTTTCGGCGACGGCCAGGGCGACGTCATTGCCCTGGGCGAGCGCGACTGCTCTACCCAGCGCCGCCACCAGAAGGTGATCGAGGAGTGCCCGGCGCCGAATCTTCCCACCAGCGTGCGCGAGGCGCTGCACGCCACAGCGGTGGCGCTTGGCAAGGCCGTCGATTATCGCAGCGCCGGCACGGTCGAGTTCATTTATGACGCCACGCGCGAAGCCTTCTACTTTCTCGAGGTCAATACGCGCCTGCAGGTCGAGCACGGCGTGACCGAACTGGTTTACGGCGTCGATATCGTCGAGTGGATGGTGCGCTTGGGGGCCAATGAACTGCCCGCCCTCAAATCGCTTTCAAGCGATCTGGCGCCCAGCGGCCACGCCGTCCAGGCACGTCTTTATGCCGAAGACCCGGCCCACGATTTTCGGCCCAGCGCCGGACTTCTTACAGAGGTCGCCTTCCCGGCCGGGGAAGGGCTTCGCGTGGACCACGCCGTCGAATCGGGCCTCGAGGTTTCAGCGTTTTTCGACCCGATGCTAGCCAAGATCATGGTGCATGGTATGACCCGCGAAAGCGCCACCCAGGCCCTTGCCGACACCCTCGAGGCCTCCACGGTGTACGGTATTGCCACCAACCGTACTTGGCTTGCCCACGTATTATGCGCCGAACGCTTCATAAAGGCGGATATCGATACTCACTGGTTGACGACGCTCGACTGGGCGCCGCCCGCCATCGAGGTACTCGTACCTGGCACACTCACCACGGTACAGGACTACCCCGGCCGCCAGGGACACTGGGATGTCGGTGTACCGCCGTCCGGCGCGTTCGACGACTGGTCGTTTCGCCTGGGCAATCGGCTGCTTGATAACCCCACGGACGCTGCCGGGCTCGAAATCACCCTGAACGGCCCGACGCTGCGCTTTCATCGTGAAACGCAAATCGTGCTGACCGGAACAGCGCTTTCGGCGTCCATCGACGGCTCGCCGGTCGATTTTTGGCAAGTGATCGACATTCCCGCCGGGGCAACCCTGGCGCTGGGTAAAGCGAACGTGGGCGCCCGCGCCTATCTACTGGTGCGGGGCGGCATCGAGTGCCCGCGCTATCTGGGCTCGCGCAGCACGTTCACCCTGGGCCAGTTCGGCGGACACGCCGGGCGCGCGCTGCGCAGCGGCGATATGCTGGATCTTCCCCAATTAACGCCCGCCGCGACTCAAAAGCTTGATCAAGCGCTCATCCCGAACATCGGTACCACGACAGAGGTCACCGAGATCGCCGTTCTCTACGGCCCCCACGGCGCCCCGGATTTTTTCACCGATGACGATATCGAACGCTTTTTCGCCCACGAGTGGGAAGTTCACTACAACTCTAGCCGTACCGGCGTTCGGCTGATTGGGCCGCGCCCGCAGTGGGCCCGCCCGGATGGCGGCGAAGCGGGGCTGCATCCTTCCAATATTCACGATAACGCTTACGCCTTTGGCACGATCGACTTCACCGGCGACATGCCCGTCATACTCGGTCCGGACGGGCCATCGCTTGGAGGCTTCGTCTGCCCGGCCACCGTGGTGCGAGCCGAGCGCTGGAAACTCGGCCAACTCACCGCCGGCAACAAGGTGCGCTTCGTGCCGGTCACGCTGGCAACAGCCCGTGCGCTCGAAGAGCAACAGCTCGAGCAGCTAGAGGCGCTGAAACCGACTCATAAAATCGCCTTCCAGCCCGAGCAAACATCTCCTGTTCTGCGTGAAGTGCCCGCTCGCGAGGCCGGCGAAGACATCGTTTACCGCCGCGCAGGGGATGATTTTCTGTTGATCGAGTTCGGCCCCATGGAGCTCGACATCGCTCTGCGCTTTCGGTTCCACGCCTGGATGCTTTGGCTTCGTGAGAATACGTTACCGGGACTTCGCGAATTAACGCCCGGCATTCGCTCGCTGCAGGTACATTACGAGCCTCTCGAGCTCGGCTTGGAGTCGCTGCTCGCTCACCTGCAAAAAGCCGAGCAGGCGCTCATCGACATCGAGTCGCTGGAAGTGGAATCTCGCGTGGTACATCTACCGCTCTCCTGGGACGACCCCGCCTGCCAGGAAGCAATCGACAAGTACCAGCGCAGCGTTCGCCCGGATGCACCCTGGTGCCCCAGCAACCTGGACTTCATTCGCCGCATCAACGCCCTGGACACCGAGCAGCAGGTGCGCGATATCGTCTTCGATGCCCGCTATCTCGTCATGGGCCTGGGCGATGTCTATTTGGGCGCGCCGGTAGCCACTCCGCTGGACCCTCGCCAGCGGCTGGTCACCACCAAGTACAACCCGGCGCGTACGTGGACGGCAGAAAACTCGGTCGGTATCGGCGGTGCCTATCTATGCGTTTACGGAATGGAAGGCCCGGGCGGCTACCAGTTCGTCGGAAGAACCCTGCAGATGTGGAACCGCTATCGCACCACCGAGCATTTCGAGAACCCTTGGCTTTTGCGCTTTTTCGATCAGTTGAGCTTTTATGAAGTCAGCCACGACGAGCTTCAAAAAATTCGCCGCGACTTCCCTCACGGTCGTTTTGACCTGTCCGTCGAAACCACCCGCTTCCGCTTGGCCGACTACCAGGCCGAGATCGATAAAAACGCCGATGCGATCGATGCGTTTCGCACCAAACGCGAACAGGCGTTTCAAGCGGAAATGGCCGCCTGGCGCGCCAACGGTCAATTCACGTTCGAAGATCAGACGCCCATCGCTTCCGAGGTCGAAACCCTTGATGACGCCGAATTAGGCATCGAAAGCCCGGTGACGGGCAGCCTGTGGAAACTGCTGGTCCAAAAGGGTGAGTGGGTCGAGGCGGGCCAGCGCGTAGCCCTGGTGGAGTCCATGAAGATGGAAGTGGAAGTCACCACTCACAGCGCTGGGCGCGTGACGCGACTACCCTTGGCCGAAGGCGACGCCGTCGCCCCCGGCCAGCCTTTGATCGTGCTCACCAGCAAAGAGGAGGCCGACGCATGAAGACACCTAATGAAGACTCACGGCTCACCGAGTTTCAGGCGATACCGGTCATCGATATTCACGACCTGATCCACGGCGATCACTCTGCCAAGATGCAAGTCGCTGAAAAGCTCGGCCAAGCCGCTCGAGACGTCGGTTTTTTTCAGATCGTCGGCCACGGCATCGACACCACGCTACGCGAAGGACTTATCAACCAGGCCAAGCGCTTTTTCGCCCTGCCAACAGAGGCCAAGATGGAGCGCTACATTGGCCGCTACAGCCACCATCGCGGCTACGTGCCACCGGGTGAGGAGTCGCCGGACCCGACCAAACCCGATATAAAGGAAGCCTTCGATATCGCCCTTGAATTGCCGGAGGATGACCCGGAAGTCGTCGCAGGCACCCCGTTACTCGGCCCCAACCCTTGGCCGGAACTGGATGGCTTTAAAGAGCCGGTCGGTGCCTATTATGAAGCGGCTTACCAGGTGGGGCGAAGGCTCATGGAAGGTTTTGAGCTCACGTTGGGGCTTGAGGTGAAAAGGCTTCTTCGCCACGTGAACAAACCGCCGAGCCAGCTGCGTCTAATCCACTATCCGTTCAATCCCGACGCACAGGATGCTCAGGGTATCGGAGCGCATACCGACTACGAGTGCTTTACCCTACTGCTGCCTACCGCGCCAGGTCTCGAGGTCATGAACGGCGCGGGCGAATGGATCGATGTTCCTTTTCAGCAGGGCGCCCTGGTGGTCAATATCGGCGATATGCTCGAAATCTGGAGCAATGGCGATTTCGTCGCCACCTCGCACCGGGTGCGCAAGGTCAAGGAGGAGCGCTACTCGTTTCCACTGTTTTTCGCCTGCGATTACCACACCGTGGTAGAACCGCTGCCCGAACTGGTGGCCCACCACGGGAAAGCCCGCTACTCCCCACTCAAGGCCGGGGATCACCTTTACGCGCAGACCATTCAGACCTTTCGCTACCTGCGCGAGCGCTTGGCGCGGGGCGATATCGCCATGCCCGAAGGCTCACGGAAAGTGGGAAGCTTGGGACAGCACGGCAAACGCAAGGCCGAGGATGGCGAGGAGTCAAACAAATGAACTGCTCGCTACCTTGCGTTCCTAAACGTTACCGAGGTGTTTGGCAACGTACCCTGTACGGCGAACCGGCAACATCGCCCTACCGACAAACTGATACCGAGACCCAGGTTTTTTGGCTGCAGGGTGAACGTTGGCACGCCGACCTGCGCCTGCCGAAACACACGCCGGATTTTACCGGCATCGAGCGGCTCGAGCAGTGCCATCGCACGCAGCTTACGTGGTTGGCGGGTCTTACCGCCTTTGCGGGAATCACTCAGGTAGAGCAGCGGCTTTGCACATGGCACCGATTTCAGGATTTATGCCCTGGCCTCGAGCAAGACGTGGGGCTCCTCATGGTATTGGACGATGTTCACATGGAGGAGCACGCCGTTGATGATCGCTACGTCGAGCACTGGCGACACATCGCTGACCCAAGCGTCAAGGAAACGGTCCGAACAGATACGTCAGGCCGTCTTCGCTGGCTGGAACTTGGCGATCACGCTATCGAAATAACCCCGCGTTCAGAGGCTCCCCACGCATCAGCGCTGTTCGAGCCTTTAGCCGCCGCCACCCATGACACTCTGCGCTGGCGCGCCAGTTTACGCTTCGATTATCTACAGCGGAGCCAACAAGGGTGGCACATCACGCTTTCGACGCATCCCTGGCGGACAGGCGGCATCATCCGCCCCCGAGGATCGAACCCAAGTGAACAAACGACTAACTAAGGAACAGCGCATGGCACTCACACGCCCACTGGATATCAAGAGCCTTCACGCCGCCTACCGAACAGGCGAGTTAACGCCCGCCGCTTTAATCGATGAGCTGCTCTACCTTGCCGAGGAACGCGCCCCGGATCCGGCCTGGATCACCCGGTTAACCCGCGAGCAGCTAGCGCCCTACTTGCAGCGACTGGAGGGCGAGTCGCCCAGTACCCTGCCCCTTTACGGCATGCCGTTTGCGATCAAGGACAATATCGACTTGGCGGGCATTCCCACCACGGCGGGAAGCCCAGCTTACGCTTATACGCCAGGTGATCACGCCTTCGTGGTACAGCAACTGGTGGATGCCGGGGCCATCCCGATGGGCAAGACCAACCTGGATCAGTTCGCCACGGGGCTTGTCGGTGAGCGGGCGCTCGACGTGTACGGCACACCGGCCAACGCTTTCGACCCTGCGCTTGTCCCTGGTGGTTCCAGCAGCGGCTCCGCGGTAGTCACGGCCGCGGGGCTTGTAAGCTTTGCGCTAGGCACCGATACCGCGGGCTCGGGCCGGGTGCCGGCCTGTTTTCATAACCTTTATGGCGTCAAGCCAAGCCTTGGCCTGCTAAGCACCCGGGGCGTTGTCCCCGCCTGCAAAACG
The DNA here is from genome assembly GCF_970647075.1 of Vreelandella mediterranea. Taxonomy (NCBI): domain Bacteria; kingdom Pseudomonadati; phylum Pseudomonadota; class Gammaproteobacteria; order Oceanospirillales; family Halomonadaceae; genus Vreelandella; species Vreelandella mediterranea. The sequence goes on from NZ_OZ310198.1 coordinate 2,117,489, forward strand.
CTGGATACCATAAGCCTCTTTACGTTGACCACCGACGATGCCGACGCCCTTCTAAGGGTTACCGCCGTGTTTGACGAGCAGTGCGAATGGTCGCGCCACCATGACTTTGCCGTGCTGGGTAAGCGTTATGGAAAAGCGCCTGGCTCGTTTCGCTTTGGCGTGCCGCCTGAAACCCAGTGGCAAACCGATGCCGCCTACACCCAAGGCATGAAGCAGGCTATTCGCGAACTGGAGGCGTTGGGTGGCGAGAAGGTGGAGCTTGACTGCACGCCCCTGCTTGGCGCCGCGCGCCTGCTCTACGAAGGCCCCTGGGTCGCCGAGCGCTATCACGTGATTCGCGAGCTGATGGCAAAAGAGCCCGACGCCGTGCATCCAGTCACCTTTCAGATCACCCAAGGCGGCGCCACGCCGCTGGCGGTCGATGCGTTCGACGCCCGCTATAAACTCGCCGAGTACAAGCGCCAGGCGGACGCGCTGATAAGCCAGGTCGATGTGATGCTCTCGCCCACCACGGTGACCCATCCAAGCAAGGCAGAGGTAGCGGCGGACCCTATAGGCGTGAACTCCCGTCTGGGTACCTGGACCAACTTCATGAACCTTCTGGATTATAGCGCTCTGGCCGTGCCCGTTGGCTTTAGCGGAAAAGGTCTGCCGGTAGGCGTCACCCTGTTTGGGCCGGTATTCGACGATCTAAAACTGCTCACGCTTGCCAGAGGAATCGAAGAGCGCTTGGAGCTGCCGCTGGGCGCGACAAGGGTGGCGCATCCCGAGCTTGAAACGCTTGAAACGCTCGCCCAGGACGGCACCCTGGAGCTGGTAGTATGCGGCGCCCATCTCGAGGGATTGCCGCTCAATCACCAGCTTACCGAGCGCGGCGGTGTAAAGGTGTCTGACACCCAAAGCGCCCCACACTACAAACTCTATGCCTTGGCCGGCGGACCGCCCGCACGCCCGGCCATGGTGCGCGACGAAAGCGGCCAAGCCATTGCGGTAGAAGTATGGCGTCTACCTATCGAAACAATCGGAAGTTTTCTAGCCGGTATCCCCGCTCCGCTGGGCCTTGGCCAGGTAGAGCTTGCTGACGGGCGCTGGAAATGCGGTTTTATCTGCACCGCGGGGGCACTCGATGAAAGCGGTCACGCTGAAGATGTCACCGCATTCGGCGGCTGGAAAGCCTGGCTCGAGCAAACGGCTTGACGTTTGTTTGAACGCCTGGCTTGAGGCGGGTGCTCGCCTGGTATCATGAAGTACCATGATCCGGCGAGCGGTCAGGCTTGTTAATCACGGCCCGCGCGAGCGGCAGCACCAGCCACAAAAACGGCGTCACTACCCAGCGCCAAATGAACCGCGTCAAAATCAACACCGGCAGCAACACGATCAACCAGAGCAAAAACTGGCCAAGCCAAGCCGGCAGCCCAAGCCACTGGGCCACGTTCGCCCCCAGCGCGCTGATCAGCGAGGGGTGGCGAATCACGACGTAGGCGGTGGTGGTGAGCGCGGCGATTTTGGCCACCCGGGGGAGCGTGGCGAAGCGCGCGGTACCACCGAGGGCGGCAGAGCGTACGCCGGTCTGGGCGCCCCGGGCTTCTACGCCGGCGACCCGGGCCCCACGGGCGGCGCGACCGGCGCGCAGCACCTTCACCGTACTCGCCATCAACAGAAGATCGACCCCGGCCCAACCTACGTCCGCCGCACCGATCGCCTCGTCCCGGCGCCACTGGTTCTCCAGGTTGCGTACGCCGCTGGTGAAGAAATCGCCCACACCCGTCACCACTCGCTCGCCCTGCAGCCAGTGAATGTCGCCTTGTGCGTCTTGTACGAACTGATTCAACAGCGCGTGACCTTCATCGAGCAGCAGCGCAATGCCCATCTGACCGCGAGTGTCCGGCCCCCACTCGGGCGCCTCGCTCTGTTCGTCGTCGGCGTCGTTCCACCAGCGACTGGCCGCCTGGTAGCGCTCCCCCAGCCAGTGCCGGGCTTTGAGCGTGGCGATATCGTGTTCGCGGTAGTAGGCGATGGGCAGCACGGCATCCGGCCCGTAACGTGCGAGCACTTCCTGAAAGGCGGGAAGAAAAGCGTAGGTCGACAGTGTCTCGCGGGCGATATCCCCGTAGCGCGCCAGCGCCAGGTGGGCGTTCATCCAAAGGGCGGGATCATCGGCGTAGTGAAGAAAGACGGCGTTGACCGTAGCGCTCTCTTCATCCAACGACGCCTGGAGAGAAGGCAGCGCCCGCTGAGCCTCCAGGCGTATCAGGCGCGGCTCGAAGGCGTCGCCGGAGGCAAGCGTTGCCAGCAGCCCGGCCGTGACGACGGCTAACGCGATAATCACCGGTACAACGCGCATACGGCTCCCTCGAGCGATGGCAAAGGAGTTCATTAAAGCGCAACGCCCGCAAAACTCAAGGTTTGCGGGCGTTACCAGGCACTCGGCGCCGTACCGGTTAGAAATCGTAGCTTAGGGTGGCCATCACGTTGGCGGGGGCGCCTGGCATGTTGAAGGTGTTCGCCCCGCCCACCCGGTTGTAGTACTCTCGGTCGAAGACGTTGTTGAAGTTGAGCTGGCCGCTGACGCTTTCGTTGAAGTCGTAACCGACCATCGCGTCGAACACCGCGTAACCCGGCGCATCGACGCCGCTGCTGGAGCCGAAGTCGCTCATTGCCGTCATGCCGGCGCCCACCCGCAGGCCACCCAGCGCCTCACCGGCGAAGTCGTACTGGGTCCAGAGGTTGACGATGTTCTTCGGCATCAGCAGGAAGATGGCGTCCTCGCGGGCATCGCCGCTTTGCTGCACCTCGGTGTCCAGATACGTATAGCCGGCGATCACGTCCCACTGATCGGTGACGCTGCCGGTCACCTCGAACTCGGCGCCCTGGATGCGCATCTTGCCGATCGGCACCGAATAGCTGGCCCCGGTATCCGGCGAGGTCCCCGCGCGGTTATCGTCGTACAGGCGGAAGGCGCTAAGGCGGGCGTTCACGTCGCCGTTCAGGTAGCTCCCCTTCACGCCCACCTCATACTGGTCGCCCTCACGCGGCTCGATCAGGTTGGCGTCCGGGCCCTCGGCGGTCTGCGGCTTGAAGACCTGGGAGTAGCTTGCGTAGAGCGAGTGGTTTTCGTCGACATCGAACACCACGCCGGCGTAGGGGGTCACTTTGGTATCGCTTCGATCCTGATAGGTATCGGCGGCCTTGTCCTCGAAATCGATATCGTAACGGCTCACCCGGGTGCCGGCGATCAGCGCCAGCGGGTCGATCGGGCGTAGGGTCAACTTGCCATAAAGCCCGGACTCTTCCAGCCGGGTATCGGTATGGGCATAGCCCGAACCGGTCGCCCGGGAAGCCCCCAGCACGTCCACAAAAGCCAGCTCATTGAGCTCGTCGCGGGTGACCCGGCGCCCGGCCAGGCTGCGCGAACGCCCGGACTCGGTCTCGGTGTCGAAGCGCTTGTAGTCGCCGCCCACCACGAATTCGCTGACGCTATCGAAGACGGCGAAGGGTTGGCTGTAGCTTGCATCCAGCGCCAGCGCTTGCTGATCGATCCGGCTGCCGATCGCCGCCACCGTCAAGCGGTCATCCACATCCAAAGCGCTGCCGCCGAAGGCGTAGTTGTAGTTGGCATTACGATCCGAATAGCGCGCCGCGACCCGCCCAAAGCCGCCGGTATCGAAGCGATGGGTCAGCTCGGCGATCCAGTCGTTCGAATAGCTGTCGAAGTCGTTCCAACCGGCGCCGAAGAAATCCGAACGCGACCCATACAGAAGCTCGTTGTCGGGGCCTACCGGATGGCCGTTGTTGACGCGGATGTCCTTGCTGTTATGGATGTAGGCAAGCCCGAAGGTGGTCGAATCGTCGAGGTCGACGTCGATGGCGGCGTAAATATCGTTTTGCTGGTTGGTGTTGCGATCGACGAACTCACCGTGATGGGCGCGGTCGAGCACCAACCGCCCGCGCACCCGGCCATCATCGCCATCGAGCGGGCCGGAAACATCGACCTGGGCCGAGCGCTGCTGATCGGTTCCCGCGCCTACGCTGATGCGCCCCTGCGGGTCGTAGGTAGGCCGCTTGCGCACCAGGTTGACGATGCCGCCCATTTCGCTGGTGCTATCGAAAAGCCCGGAGGGGCCGCGCATGATCTCGACCCGGTCGAACGCCGAAAGCGTTGGCACCGAGCCGGTGATGCTGGTCATGGGCGCGGGCAAGCCGTCGATACTGTACTCGTCGTACTCGAAACCGCGAGCGTAAATCGAGGAGCGGCCGTTGTCGTTGGAGAGCACGCGCATGCCCGGCGTGCGGCGGCCAAGCTCGTCCAGGGTGGTGAAGTTTTGATCCTCGATCGCCTCGCGCGTCACCACGCTGACCGACTGGGGAATATCGCGCAGGGAGGCCGGGGTTTTGGTTCCCACGGTCGCCGCATCCACCCCGTAGCCACCGGTCACCTCGGAAGGCAGCATTTCGTACAGGCGGTTGCCTTCCACGGTCACGGTCTCGAGTCGCACAGCCTCGCCGGTGGCCTGCGCCAGTACGTTCGGCGTAAAGCCGAGCAGCAGCGCCGCACTCCCCACCGCGGCCGCGTTTTGATAAGTACGCCGTTTGACCAACATCGCTCCCTCCCCTTTTGATATCTGGTTCGCGCCTGCTTTGCGAATGAGAATCCATTGCAATAAAATTCAAGGCAGCGGATTATGGCATCTTGCGGGGCGCACCACCTTTGCCAAGGCGTCGCTTTGCTATGCAAACGCTGCAAATACGATAAGCAGGCTTATTTACAGGAGCCGCACGTGGACGGTTCACGCGACAAGCACGTCATTAGCACGACCGACCTGCAACGGTTGTCGGCACATCTGGTAAAACAGCAGCGCCTGGAGGCGCCAGCCTGGGACAAACGCTCGGCGCCGCTTTCGGGAAAAATGTGGGTGAGCGAGCGGGAACCGGGCATGCAGCTGCGCCTGGCGGACATCGAGGACCGCTTTGGGCTCAAAAGCCAGGCCCTGCTCCCGGCGGGGGTCAAAATCGCGCTGGTCGTCCAGGGCAGTGCCCAAGTGTGCTACGGCCATCATGAAACGCAGCTGGGCCCGGAAGAGCCGCACTGCGCGCTGATCGCCACCCTTCCCGATAAAACGCCCTTCGTGCGCACCGGTCGGCCGGGCACTTTCGAGCGTACGCTGACGCTCTCGCTCTCCCCACGCTGGCTAGCGCGCCACGGCTACCAGGCCCTGGCCGAGTCCCCTTCGCCTGCGGTTCACCCCTTTACCCCCTCGTCCGGCCTTTTGGCCCTGGCCAAGAGCCTCTTCGAGACCGGCAGCGAAGCGCCCACGCCGGCCACGCGTTTGATCATCGACGGCTTCGCCACCCTTTTGGCCGGCGAGGCGCTAAAGCACGCGCCGCAAAAGCCCCCCGCTTTGGCCCCGGGCCGGGTACGCCTGGCAAGGCTCATGGCGCTCATCGATCGGGGAGAAGCGCGCGGGCTCAGCCAAAAAGCGCTGGCCCGGCGGCTGGGCATGAGCCTAAGTGCGCTGCAAAGAAGTTTTTCCAGCGAACGCGGCGAGCCGCTGGGCCAGTTTTTACGCCGCCACCACTTGGATAGGGCGCGAAAGGCGCTGGAGCAGGAGGCGATTAGCATCGAACAAGCGGCGATGCTGGCGGGCTACACCAGCGCCACCAACTTCGCCACGGCCTTCAAACGCGAATTTGGTATAGCGCCGAGCGATTACCGTAGCCAGCGCAGGGACTCAAAACGCGCCCGCCGCGACATTTCACCGCACAAGCGCGGCGTCTGCTAGGCTTAAACGGCACACGACTGATCCACCGAACCGCTATCTATAAAAAACCAATTAGGGAGCAATCATTACCATGGCTACGTTACACGGGAGCCGACCGGGCGTTTGGGTACTGCTGGTCGCCGCACTTATCGGGGGAACGTTAGCGCTTTACGCTTATTTGACACCGTTGACCGGCGTTACCGGAACCCTTGGCGCGCTGGTGGCCATACTGGGCTGCGCGATACTGGCAGCGGCGGCGGCAGGGCTTTTCAAGCTCCACCAGGGCGCCGGTCTTGTCGTACTACGCGTGCTTATTTTACTGGGGTTGGCGGGTACATTTTTTGCCGCCCTGCTACTTCATCAGTGGCTGCTGGCCGCGGTACTGGTGATCGGCCTCGTGGGGCTGGTCATCGATATCGCCCGCGCTTCTTCTCGTACACCCGACCGTCTTTGAGGCGCATCATGTCAAACGATCACGGTTTTTCCTCGCGCCCTACCCTGCGTCTTTTACCCGGTATGACGCCGCTTGCGCTCTCGACGCTGCTACTGGCGCCGCTGCCGCTGCTGGCTCAACCAACGCAAGCGCCTGAAGAGGCGCCGGATGCGCAAGCGCGTTCCGAAAACAGCGCCGCGCCCATTCCCCTGGTGCCCGAAGGTGGTGTGTGGGACGGCTTTCATGGCCAGCTCAACGCGCAAAAATATAGCCCGCTTGACCAGATCAACGTCGACAATGTTGGCGAGCTCGAAAAAGCCTGGGAATTTCATACCGGGGACGTCTCCGATGGCTCCGGTGACACCGCGCCCACGGTCTGGTCGGCCACGCCGGTGTTTGCCAACGACACGGTTTATATCGGCACGCCGTTTTATCGGGTGTTCGCCCTCGACCCGGCCACCGGCGAAGAGCGCTGGCGCTTCGATACCGCCTCGAGCCAACAGACGCTAACCCAGCCGGCGCTCAAAAGCCGCGGTGTCGCCTACTGGGAGGCCGACGACCCCGTCGAGGGCGAGGCCTGCCAGAAGATCGTCTACTTCGGCACCATGGATGCCCAGCTCTTTGCGTTGGACGCCGATAGCGGCGAGCTGTGCGAAGGGTTTGGCGACGGCGGTGTATTGAACGTCGACGAGTGGAACAACATGCCCGAGAACTGGCCGCTGTCGCTTCTACAGCCCCCCACCGTGGTGGGCGACCGGCTAATTCTGGGCTGGGCGGGCAAGGATTGGGAGGAGAGCGAGGCACCGGCGGGTACGGTGTTCGGTCTCAACGCGCGCACCGGGGAGCGCGAATGGACCTTCGAGGCGCTGACACAAGAGATGCGCGAACGAAGCGGCACCGCCAACGTCTGGACCCACATGAGCGCCGATGAAGAGCTAGGGCTCGTTTACCTGCCCGTGGCCTCGCCCTCGCCCAACTTCTGGGGCGGCAACCGCACCGAAGAAGTGCCGCTGGCGACTTCGACCACCGCACTGGATATCGAAACCGGCGAGGTGGTCTGGTCGCGTCAGTGGGTGCATCACGACATCTGGGATTACGACATCAACGCCGCGCCGACGCTGATGGACATCACCGTCGATGGTGAAGAGATTCCCGCCTTGATGCAGGCCACCAAAATGGGCTTTCTGTTCGTGGTGAACCGCGAAACCGGCGAGGACGTCTGGCCGATCGAGGAGCGCGAAGTGCCCGGCGGCGATGGCAACGTAGAGGGTGAGGTGTATGCGCCCACCCAGCCTTTCCCCACACTGCCCGCGCCGCTTCTGGACCAGTCCGAGAAACCCAAGGTATGGGCACTGGCGGATGCGGTCAGCTTCGGCCAGTGTTCGGCGCTTTGGGACGATCTTTGGTACGAGGGCATGTACACCCCGCCCACCACCGAAGGCGAAGGGACGCTGGCCTACCCGGACAGCGCCGGCGGCGTGCAGTGGGGCGGCGTGGCGTTCGACCCGCAAAGCCAAACCGCGGTGGTGAACACCTCGCATATCGTGCAGTACATCAAGCTTTTCGATCGCGAGACGTATATCGAAGCGGATAGCGGCTCGGGCAACGAGAGCGGCTTTGCGCCCCAGGAAGGCGCGCCCTACGGTATGCGTTTGGAAGTGGCGCTGAACTGGCTGGGTATGCCCTGTTGGGAGCCGCCCTTTGGCGAGCTCGTTGCGCTGGACATGACCAGCGGCGAGGTCAAATGGCGTCGTCCGGTGGGCGCCTCACAGCAGTTCGGCTTCTTCATGCCGGAGCGCTGGGGCTCGCCGACCATCGGCGGCCCGGCGGTCACCGCCGGGGGTCTGATCTTCATCGGTGCCTCCATGGATGCCAAGGTACGCGCCTATTCGCTGGAAACCGGCGAGCAGCTCTGGTCGGACCAGGCCCAGGCGCCGGTGGTTTCCAACCCGTCGGTGTATGAGTACCAGAGCCGCCAGTACGTGGCCTTCGTCGCCGGGGGTAATACCATCCTGAAAGACCACGTGGGCGACCAGGTCGTCGTGTACGCGCTCCCCGAGTAACTGCATGCAGCGCTATCGAGGCGGCCTCAAAGGCCGCCTTTTTAATGAGTAGCACTTGGGAATAGCACTTGAGAGTAGCGCTTGGCGTCAACGCAGTGTCATCTTCGACGAGTAGGCTCACTCCCCGGTTACCGATGCTGATGACGTTTGGGGAGTTAAATGAAAAAAGTAACGACACTGGTTTTGCTGTTCACGCCGGCGCTGGCCCTGGCCGGCGAAGAGGCCTCGCGGCCGGTGATTGAACACCTGACGTTGGGCGAACTGCGCCCGACCCAGCCAGCGCTGGGTTACCGTCAGATGGATTACAAGCAGGGGCGTTTTGCCCTCGATCGTGAAAAACTGTTCGACGAATACTGCGAAACCGCCGGGCAAGGCGAGATCGCCACCTTCGATGACGCCTCGATGCTCGAGGATATCGAAAGCTTTCGCTGCCAGGACGAGGTCGGCACGCATACCGGCGACATGAAAACGGCGGTGATTGCGCCCAACGGCGAGCGCTACCTGACCGACGGTCATCACACCTTCAGCAATTTCATTACCCAGCAAGGGCCGGCGTTTGAAATGCCGGTGCTGATCACCGACGACTACAGCGAGCTGGCGGATATGCAGCGCTTTTGGGACACCCTGCAAAACGAGCGCCAGGTGTGGCTCGACGCCCCGAATGGCACCATCACGCCGGACGAGCTACCCACCGCATTGGGCCGGGAGCATCAGATGGACGACGCCTGGCGTTCACTGGTCTACTTCACTCGCGGCGTGGGCTACGTCAAGCCCGCCACACCCCCGCCCTTTCTGGAGTTTTACTGGGGGCAGTGGCTTGCCGAGCGACTATCGATGGACGCGCTCGATTTGACCACTCAAGAAGGTTACGCCGAGGCCGTGGCCCAGGCGGCGCGGCTCATGGTCGATACCTCAAGCGACACGGTGATCGCCGAGACGGCCCAGGGGCCGCTAACCGCCAAGGCGATGGGCCAGCTCGACGCCTTCGACCAAAGCGCGCTCGATAAACTTTCAAGCGAGCGCGGCAAGCTCACCTACGCGTTCTCCCAAGAGTAAAAAAAGCCGGACCTCGCGCCTTTTGCCCGGGCGCGGGGTCAACGACGCCTTGAAACCTCGGCCGCCTCGCCCTGCCTGGTCAGCGCGGCTTCCATACGGTCTAGCTGCGCTTGTAAATTGCGTACGTCGCCGCGCAGCGCGCTCAGCTCCGCCTCTTCGCCTTCGCCGTTATCCAGCGCCATCTGGGCGCTCTCCTTTTGCATCACGTCCAGCACGATGCCGATCATCATGTTCAAAAAAACGAAGGCGTTCAAAAAGATGAACGTGAGAAAGTAGATCCAGGCGTAGGGAAACTGCTCCATGGTCGGGTACAGCACCGCCGTGGCCCAGCTCTCGAACGTGGCGACCTGAAAGAGCGTCAGCATGGCCAGCGCAATGTTGCCCCAGAGCTGTTCGTCGACGGTATGGAACAAGAAACTGCCGATCGCCGCGTAGATATAAAAGATGATGAACATCAAAAGCGCCACGTAGCCCATGCGCGGGATCGATTTCAAAAGCGCCGAGAGCAGCATTTGAAGCTCCGGGATCATCGACACCAGGCGCAGCACGCGGAAAATACGCAGAAGCCTGGCCAGCAGCACCATCTCGGACTCATCCATGGGGATGAGACTGGCGGTGACGATCAAAAAGTCGAATATGTTCCAGCCCTTCTTGAAGAAGTCCCTAAGCCGGGGCTCGGCGGCCATACGGATGAGCACTTCGACCAAAAAGAAGACCGTCACCGCCACATCCAGATACCCCAGCCACTGCTCGAACCGGCTCACCTCATCGTAGGTGCGCGCGCCGATCACCAGCGCCGAGATGACGATGATCGCGATCACGACGGTCTCAAAGATTTTATTGCTGCGCAGCTGCTCGAAACGGGCCTGCCAGGTGCTAAACGAAGTGCTCATGACTCAAAGGGTCTCTCGTACGCGATAGCGTGAATCCGGGGGTAAAGCCTGGGCATTATTCCTTTGGAGGTGCCGGCAACGCAAACCCTGGCGCGCATTTAAACGCGGGCCGCCATGGAAGTGATAGAATGAGGGCTTCCCTTTTTAATTAACCCACTAATACTAAAGCCGCAAACCCCCTCGACAAATGGTATTCTCCCGCGGTCTGTTTACACTGTTTCAGCTGGAAAGCGCCTAGCGCGCAATGCCACGTTCTATACCTTGTGCTGGATGCCCCAATGACACTGCTTTGGATTGTTTTACTCCCCTTACTGGGCGTGCTGATGCCGGTCATCGCTGGTAAACGCTCGCGTTTGACGTGCTCACTTGCCACCGCCATCGCGCCGGCCATTGCGCTGGGCTTGACGCTTTGGCAGATCCCGGCACTCAGTGAAGGCCAGCCGCTGCGGTTTTTCGCCGAGTGGCTCCCCGAGCTTGGCCTTGCACTGGCCTTTCGCCTGGACGGGTTGTCGCTGCTCTTCAATCTCTTGATTTTGGGCATTGGACTACTGATTCTGCTCTACGCCCACTTCTATCTTTCGAAAGAGGAGCCGGTGGGGCGTTTTTACAGCTTCTTGATGCTGTTCATGGCATCGATGGTGGGAATTTCGCTCTCCAATAACTTATTGCTGCTGTGGCTCTTTTGGGAGCTTACGAGCCTATCGTCGTTTCTTTTGATCGGCTTTTGGTCCCACCGCAACGATGCCCGTAAAGGCGCGCGCATGGCGCTGACCGTGACCGGCGCAGGCGGGCTTGCCCTGCTCGCCGGGCTTTTGCTGCTGGGCAGTATCGCCGGCAGTTTCGACATGGACACGGTACTGGCAAGTGGCGCGATGATCGTCGAGGACCCGCGCTATCCGGTCATGCTCGGGCTGATTCTGCTCGGCGCGTTTACCAAATCCGCGCAGTTTCCGTTTCATTTCTGGCTGCCCAACGCCATGGCCGCGCCCACGCCGGTCTCGGCGTACCTGCACTCGGCCACCATGGTCAAGGCGGGTATATTTTTGATGGCGCGCCTGCACCCGGCGCTCGCGGATAGCGTCCTGTGGCAGCTCGTGGTTCCCGTGGTGGGCATGATCACGCTGATTTACGGCGCCTGGTTCGCGTTTTTCAAAACCGACTTGAAGGGCATACTCGCCTACTCGACGATCAGTCATTTGGGGCTGATCACGGTGCTTTTGGGTATCGGCAGCCCCATGGCGGTGCTGGCGGCGCTTTTCCATATCATCAACCACGCGGCCTTCAAGGCGGCGCTTTTCATGATTGCCGGTATCATCGACCACGAAGCGGGTACCCGCGAGCTCAAGCAGCTTGGGCGGCTAAGAAAAAGTATGCCGGTCACCGCCCTGCTTCTGACACTCGCCGCCGCCGCCATGGCCGGGGTGCCGCTGTTCAACGGCTTCATCTCCAAGGAAATGTTCTTTACCGAGACCCTGGAGAGTCCGCTTTTGGGTGGGCTTAGCTGGCTGATACCGGCGCTGGCGACGCTTGGCGGTATTCTTTCGGTCGGATACTCGGTGCGTTTGGTGGTGGCGGTGTGCCATAAAGAGCCGCGTCAGGCGTCCCCCAAGACGCCGCACGAGCCGCCGTACTTGATGCGCCTGCCGGTGGAAATCCTCGTGGGTATCTGCCTGCTGGTGGGTATCCTGCCCGCCTTCATGGCGACCGGGCTGCTGGATCTGGCCACGCAAGCAGTGCTGCAAGCGCCGCTCGATTTTCATCTATCGCTCTGGCACGGCTTTAACCTGCCGCTATTGATGAGCGTGATCGCCTTTATAGTCGGCGCGGCGCTTTACTGGCGTCATCACGATCTACGCCGCTTTACCAGCGGCTTCGCACCCATGGATGCCAGCCGTATCTTCGAGCGCACCGTGGTTAGCCTGGCGCACCGCTGCGAGCTTTTGATCACCGCCTGGGACGGCCAGTCGCTTCAGCGCTATATGGGCTGGCTGCTGCTGGCGACCCTGGTCATGGGCGCGATGGGGCTTTCGCAAATCACCGAGCTGACTGGCGAGCTTGGCAACCAGCCAGTGGACGGCATCGTGCTGTTCGGCGCCTTGATGCTGATTTTTGGCGGCCTGGCCACCGCCGTGACCCACCGCTACCGGCTGATATCGCTTTTGATGCTCTCGGTGGTCGGGCTTTTCGTGGCACTGACCTTCGCGCGTTTTTCGGCGCCGGACCTGGCACTGACCCAGCTCTCGGTCGAGGTCGTGACCATGATCCTTTTGATGTTGGCGCTGTTTTTCCTGCCGCAAAAAACGCCGCCGGAATCCAGCCCCAAGCGTAACCTGCGCGATATCCTGCTGGCCGGCGCGGTCGGCGGCGTGGTGGCGAGCCTCAACTACGCGGTGATGACCCGCGAAACGCTCTCGATTTCGCAGTTTTTCATGGAGAACAGCGTGCCCGGCGGCGGCGGCCATAACGTGGTCAACGTCATTCTGGTCGATTTCCGCGGCTTCGATACCCTGGGTGAAATCACCGTGCTGGCGCTGGCCGGTCTTGCCATTTTCAAACTGTTGAATCGGCTTAGGCTGTTCATTCCACACAGCGACAGCGAAGGTCGCCTCTGGTCGCCGGACCGCTACCCGGCGATTCTTACCTCGATTTCGCTGGCGCTTTTACCGCTGGCCCTGCTGGTGTCGGCGTTCATCTTCATTCGCGGGCACAACGAGCCCGGCGGCGGCTTTATTGCCGGTTTGATTACCGCAGTCGCGCTCATCCTGCTTTATATGGCCCGCGGCGTGGAATGGGCGCAAGAGCGCCTGGACTTCCCCTTCCAGCCCGTCGCGGTGGTGGGCGTGGCCGTTGCCACCCTGACCGGCCTGGGGAGCTGGCTGTTCGGTCACCCGTTCTTAACCTCTGCCTTTAGCTATTTCAGTCTGCCGCTGGTGGGCAAGTTCGAGCTGGCCACGGCGCTTTTATTCGATCTAGGGGTGTACCTGGCCGTGGTCGGGGCAACGCTGATGATTCTGGCAAACCTTGGCAAGGTGACCACCGCGCACCGCCCGGTGGTCAACGCCACGAAAGACGACAACACCGCGGCGGCAATCAACAAGGAGACGCCCTGATATGGAAACGCTCTACGCAATCACCACCGGCGTTCTCAGCGCCAGCGGGCTCTATCTAACGCTTAGAGGGCGTACCTTTCCCGTGGTGGTCGGCCTGACCCTTTTATCCTACGCGGTGAACCTGTTTTTGTTCTCGATGGGCGGGCTGACCTCCGATGGAGCCACCATCGTTCACGGTGAAGGCACCTATGCCGACCCGCTGCCTCAGGCGCTGGTTCTCACCGCTATCGTGATCGGCTTTGCGATGACCGCGTTCGTGGTGATTTTGGCGATGCGCGCGCGCAGCGAGCTGGGTAACGACCAGGTAGACGGCAAGAAGGAAGACCGCGAATGATGCAACACCTTGTAGTTTTTCCCATCGTGGTGCCCTTGATCGCGGGCATTTTGATGCTTTATCAGCGCCAGGGGCTGGTGCGCTTCAAACGCGTGGTCAGCGTAGGCGCCACTGCGCTTCTGGTGGTAGTGGCCGCCGCCCTGGTCGGGCGTGTCTCCAGCGGCGAGATCCTCTACTACGCGCTGGGCGACTGGCAGCCGCCGTTTGGTATCGTGCTGGTGCTGGACCGCCTCTCTGCGCTGATGCTGCTGCTGACCTCCGTGCTCGCCCTGGGCGCGGTGGTGTTCGCCTGCGCCGGCGACGATGAAAAAGGCAGCAACTTCCACGGCCTGTTTCAGTGGCAGCTTTTGGGTATCAACGGCGCCTTTTTGACCGGCGACCTGTTCAACCTGTTCGTGTTTTTCGAGGTGCTGCTACTGGCCTCCTACGCGCTGCTACTGCACGGCGGTGGCAAGGCGCGTATTCAGTCCGGGGTGTATTACGTCGTGCTGAACCTGGCGGGGTCGTCGCTTTTTTTGATTGCCGCGGGCATCCTTTATGGCGCCACCGGCACGTTGAACATGGCCGATATGGCGATTCGCGTCGCCGAGCTTCCTGCCGAGCGCCAGGGCATCGTGACCGCAGGGGCGCTGATGCTGCTGGTGGTGTTTGGCCTGAAAGCCGCGATCTTGCCGCTCTACTTCTGGCTGCCCCGCGCCTACTCGGTAGCGCCGGCGCCGGTGGCGGCGCTGTTCGCCATCATGACCAAGGTGGGTATCTACGCCATTCTGCGCGTCTATCTCTTGGTATTCGGTGAAAGTGCCGGCGCGCTTGCCGCCCTGGAGCAGGCCTGGGTGTGGTGGCTCGGCCTTGCCACCCTCGTCGCATCGATGGTGGGCATTATGGCCGCCCAGGATCTTCGCCTGCTCGTTTCGTATCTTGTGCTGCTGTCGGTGGGTACGCTTTTGGTCAGCGCAGGAATGCGCAGCGAAGCGGGGGTCTCGGCGCTACTTTACTACCTGATTCATACCACCCTGATCACCGGCGGGCTCTTTTTGCTGGCCGAGATGATTGGCATGCAGCGGGGCAAGGCTGGCACACGGCTGGTGAAGGCACGCCCTTTGGTACAGGGCAAGGCGCTGGGGCTTTTGTTTCTTATCGGCGCGGTGGCCGTGGTCGGCGTGCCGCCGCTTTCCGGTGCTATTGGCAAGGCGCTGGTACTGGGCGCCGCCGAAGGCGCCCAGCGCCTGTGGCTCTGGCCGATTTTGCTGATCACGAGCCTGGCTTCGCTGATCGCGCTTTCCCGCGCGGGCTCGACGCTTTTCTGGCGCAGCGCCCAGGGAAGCCCGAGTGGCGCTAAACTTTCCGGGTTTCAGTGGTTCGGCGTGGTGTGGCTATTGAGTGCGGCGCCGCTTTTGGTGGTATTCGCCCATCCGGTGAGCGTTTATACCCAAGCCACCGCCGAGCAGCTCGCCAACCCCGAGCGTTTGACCGACACGCTTATTTCTGAATCACGAGGCCGCTTATGATACCGCCGCGTAAATGGCTACCCAC
The DNA here is from genome assembly GCF_970647075.1 of Vreelandella mediterranea. Lineage (NCBI taxonomy): Bacteria > Pseudomonadati > Pseudomonadota > Gammaproteobacteria > Oceanospirillales > Halomonadaceae > Vreelandella > Vreelandella mediterranea. The sequence continues at coordinate 2,132,670 of NZ_OZ310198.1, forward strand.
GCCGGTCTTATCACTTTTGCTGCTGTTCGTGTGGCTTTTGATGGCGCGCAGCTACGCCCCCGGGCAAATACTGCTGGGTGGCATACTGGCGATCATCATTCCACTGGTGACCTACCGCTTTTGGGATACGCAGCTTCGCATCAAAAAACCCTGGATGCTGGTGCGTTTCATCCTTCGCGTGCTCAAGGATATCGTGGTGGCCAACTTCGAAGTGGCGCGCCTGGTCGCCAACCCCTGGAAGCGGCTCAAACCGCACTTCATCGAGTACCCGCTGATGCTGGAGGAGCGCTTCACCATCACCTTGCTGGCCAGTACTATCAGCCTGACCCCGGGTACGGTGTCCGCCAACCTGCGCCTGGACGGCCAATCGCTTTTGATCCATGCGCTGGATGTCGAGGACGAGCAGGCGCTGATCGACCAGATTCGCGAGCGTTACGAGCGCCCTCTCAAGGAGATTTACGAATGTTGAGCGTGGCTTTATACCTCACCTCGACCCTGGTGGTCATCGCGCTTTTGCTGAACCTGTTCCGGCTGATCATCGGGCCGGACCTGCCCGATCGGGTGCTGGCGCTGGACACCATGTACGTCAATTCGATCGCGCTGATCGTGCTGCTGGGGCTTTGGTTGGGCACCAAGACCTACTTCGAGTCGGCGCTTTTGATCGCCATGCTCGGTTTTATCAGCACGGTGGCGGTGTGCAAATACATTCTGCGCGGGGATATCATCGAATGAGCCTGTCAACGACTCACAAAGGAGCGCTTGCATGTCGTTTTTAGCCGAGGCGTTCGTCTCTGTTTTACTGCTTACCGGCGGCATTTTCGTGTTTATCGGATCATTAGGCATGGCGCACCTGCGCGACTTTTACATGCGCCTGCACGGGCCTACCAAGGCCTCTACCCTGGGTATCGGCTGCATGCTGGTCGCCTCGATGGGCTATTTTTGGGGGACGGATGGCCATATCGATATTCAGGAAATGCTGATTACGCTGTTTTTGTTCATCACCGCGCCGGTCAGCGCCCACCTGCTCGCCAAAACGGGCCTGCACCTGCGCGTCAGGCACGCTCAAAAAACCGGCGGCGTGCCCTTCGAGCTTCGCGACGAGGAAGTCGGCAAAAAGCCGGTGCCCCATCCGGACAAGGGCCACGGCTAAGCCTGATGCAGGCACAAAAAAAGCGGCGCTCGGCGCCGCTTTTTTTATAAGGCGTTTTAGCCCACCAGCTCCTCTTCCGAGTGACCCAGAAGATAAAGCAGGCCATCGAGCCCTGAGGTGGTCAGCGCCTGGCGGGCCTGGGCACGCACCACGGGCTTGGCACGAAACGCCACGCCCATGCCGGCCTGGGCCAACATCTTAAGATCGTTGGCCCCGTCGCCCACCGCCACGATTCGAGCAAGCGGCCACCCCTGGCGGCTGGCGATCTCGGTCAGCAGCGCGGCCTTGCGCTCGGCGTCCACGATCGGTTCCTGCGTAGCGCCGGTCACCTTGCCCGCCTCGACCACCAGCGCATTGGCATGCACCTCGTCAAAGCCAAGGGCGCGCTGCAGGTAGTCGGCAAAGTAGGTGAAGCCGCCGGAGAGAATCGCCGTGCGGTAGCCTAGTCGCTTGAGGTTGGTTATCAGCCGCTCGACACCCTGCATCAACACAAGCTCATCGGCGATGCTTTCCAGCACCGACTCGTCAAGACCTTCGAGCTTACTCATGCGCGCGCGAAAGCTCGCCTTGAAATCGAGCTCGCCCCGCATGGCGCGCTCGGTCACTTCCGCCACGGCTTCGCCCACGCCGTGGCGCTTGGCCAGCTCGTCGATCACCTCGGCCTGAATCAGGGTAGAGTCCATATCGAAGCAGACGAGCTTGAACGGCGCCTCGGGTTGGGTGTGAACGACGATATCCACCGGGTGGGCTTCACTCACCGCCAGCGCCGCCTCGCGAAACGCCTCCCACTGCGCGCTGTCGCCCTCGACCAGGTACTCGAGCGCGTCCTGGCTATCGCCATGGGCGGTATCCGCCAGGCGCCTGGCGCTCTGTTCATGCAGACCGAACCGCTCCTTGAGCTCGGCCACTGAGGATTCGATGGCCGGCGTCAAACGCGGCGCCAATACGGTCAAAAGTTTCTCACTCGATGCCACGACTCACTCCCCTGCCTCTAAACGGTCTACCTTTTGAAACCCACGGGGAAGCTTGCTGCCTCGCCGTCCGCGCTCGCCGCGGTAGTACGCCAAATCGCTCGCTTTCAACGTGAGCTTACGCTTGCCGGCGTGGATGACCAGCTCGGCGTTTTCGCCCACCACGGTGATGTCGCGCACGAACTCCTCGCGCCGCGCGGCCCGGGCGCCGGGGATATCGAGCATTTTGTTGCCCTTGCCCTTACTCATTTCCGGCAATTGTTCGAGCGGGAAGAGCAGCAGCCGCCCTTCGTTGGAAACCAGCGCCACCCAAAGCGCCTCGCCTTCCGGCACGGCGATGGGCGCCATAACGTTGCACCCCTTGGGCAGGCTGAGCACCGCCTTGCCGGCCTTGTTCTTGCCGGTCAAATCGCCCAGTTTAGCCATGAAACCGTAGCCGCCGTCGCTTGCCATCAGGTAGCGCTGGGTAGGCGGGGCAAGCATCATGCCGGCCATCTGGGCGCCGGCGGCCACGTTCGCCCGCCCGGTAATCGGCTCGCCCTGGCCTCTAGCGCTTGGCAGGTTGTGGGTGCTCAGGGTATAGGCGCGCCCGGTGTCGTCGATCAGTACCAGCGGCTGGTTGGTCTTGCCCCGGCTTGCCAGCTGGTAGCGGTCGCCGGCCTTGAACGAGAGCCCGGCGGGGTCGATGTCGTGGCCCTTGGCGGCGCGAATCCAGCCCTTCTCGGAGACCACCACGGTAATCGGGTCGGCGCCGAGTAGCTCGACTTCCGAAAGCGCCTTGGCCTCGCTTCGCTCGACCAGCGGCGAGCGGCGGGCGTCGCCGTGCTCCTTGCCGGCGGCGCGAATCTCTTTCTCGATCAGCGTGGTCAGCTTGGCTTCGCTGCCCAGAAGCCCTTGCAGGGTCTTGCGCTCTTTTTCGAGCTCTTCCTGCTCGCCGCGAATCTTCATCTCTTCGAGCTTGGCCAGGTGGCGCAGGCGAAGCTCCAGAATCGCCTCGGCCTGGCGCTCGGAAAGCGCAAAGGCCTCGATCAGCGCGGCCTTTGGCTCGTCCTCTTCGCGGATGATGCGAATCACTTCGTCGAGGTTGAGATACGCTGTCAGCAGGCCTTCAAGAATGTGCAGGCGGTCTTCCACCTTGCCCAGCCGGTGTTCCAGGCGCCGGCGCACCGTGGCGCGACGGAAAGTAAGCCACTCGGCCAGCATGTCCGGTAGCGCCATGACCCGGGGCCGGCCGTCCAGGCCGATCACGTTCATGTTCACGCGCACGTTCTTTTCGAGATCCGTGGTGGCGAACAGGTGCGCCATCAGGGATTCGACGTCCACGCGGCTCGAACGCGGCTCGATCACCAGCCGCGTTGGCTCTTCGTGGGTCGACTCGTCGCGCAGGTCCGCCACCATGGGCAGCTTCTTGGCCTGCATTTGGGCGGCAATCTGCTCAAGCACCTTGGCGCCGCTCACTTGATACGGCACCGCGGTGATGACGATATTCGCCTCTTCGCGCACGTACCGGGCGCGAAGTTTGACCGAGCCGCGCCCGGACTCGTAGAGCTTACGCAGATCCGCCGCCGGGGTGATGATCTCGGCATCCGTCGGGAAATCCGGCGCCGGGATGAATTCCATCAGGTCCGTGGTGGTGGCACCGGGGTTACGCAGCAGATGGCAGGTGGCCTCGACGACCTCGCTCACGTTGTGCGGCGGAATGTCGGTGGCCATGCCCACGGCAATGCCGGTACCGCCGTTGAGCAGCACGTGGGGCAGGCGCGCCGGCAGCACGACGGGTTCTTGCATGGTGCCATCGAAATTGGGCGCCCACTCGACGGTGCCCTGGCCAAGCTCGCCCAGCAGCATCTCGGCAAATTTGGAAAGCTTGGCCTCGGTGTAGCGCATGGCCGCAAAGGATTTGGGGTCGTCCGGGCTTCCCCAGTTGCCCTGGCCGTCCACCAGCGGGTAGCGGTAGCTAAAGGGCTGCGCCATGAGCACCATGGCTTCGTAACAAGCGCTGTCGCCATGCGGGTGGAATTTACCCAATACATCGCCCACGGTACGCGCGGACTTCTTGTACTTGGCGTTGGCGTTCAACGCCAGTTCGCGCATGGCGTAGATGATGCGCCGCTGCACGGGCTTCATGCCGTCGCCGATGTTGGGCAGCGCGCGGTCCAGAATGACGTACATCGAGTAGTCGAGGTACGCTTTTTCGGTGTAGTCGCGAAGGGACAGGCGCTCGACGTCGCCCTCCGCCACTTGAATATCCATGGTCATCGGGGGTTATACCTCAATGTCTGCGAGGTTGCCGTAATTTTCCAGCCACTGCTTGCGGTCGCCGGCGCGCTTCTTGGCCAACAGCATGTCCATCATTTCCATGGTGCCGTCGCCTTCACTGAGAGTGAGTTGGACCAGCCGGCGGGTTTCGACCGCCATGGTGGTCTCTCGAAGCTGCAGCGGGCTCATCTCACCCAGGCCCTTGAAGCGCTGAACATTGGGCGTGCCGCGCTTTTTGGCGAGCTGCTTGAGAATCGCCGCCTTCTCGCTTTCATCCAAGGCGTAGTGCACTTCCTTGCCCAGGTCGATGCGATAAAGCGGCGGCATGGCCACGAACACGTGGCCGGCGTCTACCAGTGACGGGAAATGGCGCACGAACAGCGCACACAAGAGCGTGGCGATGTGCAGGCCGTCCGAGTCGGCGTCGGCGAGAATACAAATCTTGTGATAACGAAGCTTCTCGAGATCGGCGCTTCCCGGGTCGGCACCGATCGCCACGGCGATATCGTGCACCTCCTGGGAGCCGTAGATATCGTGGGTTTCCACCTCCCAGGTGTTCAGAATCTTACCGCGCAGGGGCAAGATTGCCTGGGTTTCGCGGTTACGCGCCTGTTTGGCGCTGCCGCCGGCGGAATCCCCCTCGACCAGGAAAAGCTCGCTTTGCGAGGGGTCCTGGCCGGAGCAGTCGGCAAGCTTGCCCGGTAGCGCCGGCCCGGAGGTCACCTTCTTGCGCGCGACCTTCTTGGCCTTTTTCTGGCGGCTTTGCGCAGCGCTGATGACGAGCTCCGCGAGCTGCTCGGCCTGATCCACGTGGTGATTCAGCCATAGCGAGAAGGCGTCTTTAACGACATTAGAGACGAACGCCGCGATAGTGCGCGAGGAGAGGCGCTCCTTGGTTTGCCCGGCGAACTGCGGGTCGAGCATTTTCACCGACAGCACGAAGGAGGCGCGCTCCCAAAGATCGTCCGCGGTGAGCTTGATGCCCCGGGGCAAAAGGCTTCGATATTCGCAAAACTCGCGCAGCGCGTCCAAAAGCCCGGAACGAAAACCGTTGACGTGGGTGCCGCCCTGGGGCGTGGGAATCAGGTTGACGTAGCTTTCCAAAAGCGCCTCACCGCCTTCCGGCAGCCACTGGATCGCCCAGTCGACGCCGTGCTCGTCGTCGCTGAAGTGGCCGATGAAAGGCTCGGCGGGTAATACCTCGTAGCCGTCGGTGGCCTGGGCGAGATAGTCGCGCAGGCCGTCCGCGTAGGCCCACTCGGTTTGGGTACCGTCGGGCTCGACCAGGGTAACCTTGAGCCCCGGGCAGAGCACCGCTTTGGCGCGCAAAAGGTGTTTTAGCCGGCCCACCGCGAGTTTCGGGCTATCGAAGTAGCTCTCATCCGGCCAGAAGCGCACCAGCGTACCGGTGGCACGCTTGGCCGCCTTGCCGATCTCGTGAAGCTCGTCGGCCTTTTCGCCGTGTTCGAAAGCGATGGCGTGGCGCAAGCCGTCGCGGGTGACTTCGACCTCCAAACGACGTGAAAGCGCATTGACCACCGACACCCCGACCCCGTGCAACCCGCCGGAGAAGCGGTAGCTCGACGCCGAGAACTTACCGCCGGCGTGCAGTTTGGTCAGAATCAGCTCGACGCCGGACACGCCGTGTTCCGGGTGAATATCGATCGGCATGCCACGGCCGTTATCCATGACTTCGATCGCGCCGTCATCGAACAAAACGACATTGATGGCCGTGGCGTGGCCGGCCAGCGCCTCGTCGACGCTGTTATCGATGACCTCCTGGACCAGATGATTGGGCCGGGAGGTGTCGGTGTACATACCGGGACGCTTACGCACCGGCTCGAGCCCGGACAGGACCTCGATAGAACTCGCGCCGTACTGGGAGGCATCAAACTGGGTCATGTAACGTCGATTCCTGAGAAACAGTGCTAAGGCCGCGCCCAGGTGAACGGGCGCGGCGAAAAAAGGCACAGCATAGCGTAAAAGCAAACTACTGTATATCCAGCCATATCTAGCGCGGCGTTAAAGCCGGCGACGAGTAATCGCACACCCGTGGGCGTTTACTCCCCGCCCTGCTCTGCCGCCCAAAAGGCCTTGATGAGCCCCTGGCTCGAGGCGTCCAGGCGGCTAACATCGCCCTTGCCTTCCATGGTTGCCAGGGTGTCCTTGGCGATCTCCTTGCCAAGCTCTACCCCCCACTGGTCGAACGGGTTGATGTCCCAAATCACCGCCTGGACGAACACCTTGTGCTCGTAAAGCGCGATCAGCGCGCCCAGGGTTTTGGGCGTCAGCTCGTCCATCAGTACCGTGGTAGAGGGCTGATTCCCCCGGTAGCGCTTGTGCGCCGGAGGGGTGCCGTCTTCGTCGACGGCGTCGTCACCCAGCATCAACACCCGCGACTGCGCGAAGCAGTTGGCCAAAGAAAGGCGGTGCTGCGCCTTGAGCAGGCGCTTCGTGTCCGGGTCTTCGACCTCGTCGTAGCGCTTGAGCGGAGCGATAAAGTCGCACACCACCGGCTGAGTGCCCTGGTGCAAGAGCTGGTAAAACGCGTGCTGGGCGTTGGGCCCAAGCTGGCCCCAAAGGACCGGGCAGGTGGAGTAGTTCACGCTTTCGCCCTGGCGCGTGACGGACTTGCCGTTGGATTCCATCTCGAGCTGCTCGAGATAGGCGGCGAAGTACTCCAGACGCCCGTCATAAGGCAGAATCGAGTGGGCGCGAATATCCAGAAAATTGACGTTCCAGATACCGGCCAGCCCCAGCATGACTGGCAGGTTTTGATCGAGCGGCGCGTCGCGAAAATGACGGTCCATCTCGTGGGCGCCGGCCAGCAACGCGCGAAAGTTTTCCATCCCGACGATCAACGCGATGGGCAGCCCGATCGTGCCCCAAAGCGAATAGCGCCCGCCGACCCACTCCCAAAACATCAACTGGTGATCCGCCGCGATCCCCCACTCGCACATCTTCTCCGGGCTTGCCGAGACGCCGATGAAGTGTTGGCGAACGATCAATTCAGCGCTCAAGGGCTTGGCGCCGATCATTTCGTCGTGTTCGGCCAAACGGCCCAGCAGCCAGTCCCTGGCGGTGTTGGCATTGGAAAGCGTATCGATGGTGGTGAACGACTTCGACGACAAAATGAACAGCGTGGTTTCCGGGTTGAAGCGGGCGAGATAATCCGCCAACTGCGAGCCATCCATGGTCGAGGCAAAGTGAACCTCGACCGGGTGAATGTCCTCGGGCCGGTAGTCGGCTAGCGCGTGGGTGACCATCAGCGGGCCCAAATCCGAGCCGCCTACTCCCAAATTGACCACGTGGCGAATCGGTTTGCCGGTCGCTCCCCGCCACTGGCCCGCGTGTAGCCTTGCCACCAGTCGCTCCATCGCATCGAGGCTTTCGTGCACGGCGGTAACGACGTTGTCGCCCTCGACCTCAAGCGTGGCATCCGCGGGCAAACGCAGCGCGGTGTGCAGCGCCGGGCGGTTTTCGCTGGTATTGACCCGCTTGCCGCTTAAAAGCGCGTCGATCGCGCCGGGCACGCCCGCCTCGTCAGCCAGCGCCAAAAGGTGCTCCAGGGTGTCGTCGTCCCAGCGCTGCTTGGAGAGATCCAGCGTTAGCCCGTTGACCTCACGGGTGAACGTTCGAGAGCGGCTCGCCTCGCCAAAAAGATCCTTCAAGTGAATGCTTTCGAGCGCTCGAGCATGGCGGGTCAGCGCTTGCCACGCGGGTAGCGTGTCGGGAGTGTCGTGTTTTGCCAAAGCCGTTTCCCTCTTTTTGGCGGGTATCCTAAAGCCTGGGACTGTTGTGTTTTGCCGGGGCCGCGTAAACTACGCCCCCTCCACTTTTTAGCCTGGCTTGCCCATGAGTAACGCATCTTACCGTGACGCTATCTTTTCGACACCCCTTGACCGCGTAGCGCGCTTCTCTTTCGACGAGCAGGTAGTCGCGTGCTTCCCCGACATGATCCGCCGATCAGTGCCGGGGTACGGTCAGATTTTGGGCATGTTGAGCCTGATTGCACAGCGCCACCTGCGCCACGGCGCCCACGTGTACGACCTGGGCTGCTCGCTGGGCGCCTCGGGCCTGGCGCTGGCCGGCGCACTCCCCGCGGATGCGTTTCGCTATACAGGGGTCGATGTCTCCCCGGCCATGGCCGAGAAAGCCCGCCAGACGTTTCAGGACGAATGCCCCGACCACGCCATGACGGTGATCGAAGACGATATTCGCACCCTTGAGTATGCACCTTCGGGCATGATCATTTTGAACTTCACGCTGCAGTTTTTACCCCCGGCGGACCGCGATGCGCTGCTCGCCCGCCTGTACGCGGCGCTCGAGCCCGGCGGTGTTTTGATTCTCTCGGAAAAAACCGTCGACCCGGACGAGCGTGACAACGCCTGGCGAGTCGAGCGCTACCATGATTTCAAGCGCGCCAACGGCTACAGTGATATGGAAATCAGCCAAAAGCGCACCGCACTCGAGAACGTGCTGATTCCGGACTCCCTGGACGTGCTCCATCAGCGCCTGCAAACCGCCGGCTTCCCCCGGTCGATGACCTGGTTTCAGTATCTGAACTTCGCCTCATTGATCGCGTTCAAGGAGGCTTGAGGTGCCATTACCCGAGGATCACCGAGCACTCTACCAGGCGTTTCTGGATCAGGCGGCGCTGGACGACGCGCTGCTTCCCTGGCTTGCCCGCCTGCCCGAACAGCTCGCCCAGGGGCTGGATAAAAAGCGCCACGGCGACCTTTCCGCCTGGGAAAAAGCGGTCAAGAAACTGCCAAAGCTACCCGAGGCGCGCGAGGTATCGCTGACGAGCGACACGGTAACCGTGGACATGGCACTAAATGAGAGCCAGAGGCGCCAGTGCTTCAACCTGCTCAAAAAGCTCGCGCCCTGGCGCAAGGGGCCGTTCAACCTGGGCGGCATCGAGATCGACACCGAATGGCGCTCGGACTGGAAGTGGCAGCGCGTGGCGCCGCACCTGGCGCCCTTGAAGTATCGCAAGGTGTTGGACGTAGGCGGCGGCAGCGGCTATCACGCCTGGCGGATGGCCGGTCTTGGCGCGGCGTTCGTGCTGGTGATCGACCCCTCGCCGCGGTTTTATTGGCAATTTCAGGCGGTGCGCCACTTCGTCGGCGACGCCGATCATCAGCGCACCCACTTTCTACCGGTAGGCATCGAGGACGTGCCGGAGAACCTGGCCTTTTTCGATACCGTCTTCTCCATGGGTGTGCTCTACCACCGGGTTTCCCCTTTCGAGCACCTGAATCAGTTGAAAGCAGCCCTGGTCCCGGGCGGCGAGCTGGTACTGGAAACCCTGGTGGTCGAAGGCGACGAGCAAACGGTGTTCGTACCCGGCGAGCGCTACGCCGCGATGCCCAACGTCTACTTCCTGCCCTCCTCCAAAGCGCTCTGCCACTGGCTGGAACGCTGTGGCTTCACCAACGTGCGCGTGGTGGACGAAGCGGTCACGACGCTGGAAGAGCAGCGCAGCACGGCGTGGATGACCTATCAATCGCTTTCAGATTTCCTCGACCCCGATGATCGTAGCCGCACTATAGAGGGCTACCCCGCGCCGCGGCGCGCGGTGGTCATGGCTAACCGGCCTGGATAACCTTTTTTAGGTATAATCGCTGTTAAAACCATCAACTAATAACACGGCTGATGGTTTTAACGCATTCCAGTCAAGATTATTGCAGGTTTCATCTTCCCTGTAGTAAGCAGCACTGCAATCCAAAATGCCACTCTATGCGCAGTCAATAGGGATTACTCTTCGATGGACTTATAGGTTTCCCACCCCATTTTTTCATGATGCTCGAACATGGCTTCGTTATAATCATTTGACTCAATTGTGCATATCAATTTAGCTTTCTCTGAAAGCAAGCCCTTGCTTTTTTTTAAATAAATTATATTTTCATGAGCTGATAGAGTTGTACTATTTTTATCTTCCCAAACCTCGAAGATCATAATAAAAACCAAATTAGTTTAAAATAAGCTTAGCGATAACTTTTATATAGCACCGAGTAATCTTGAAAAGAACAACGATCAAAAGCACGAAAAGGAAATATGAAAAATATCTTTATTTAATATGCTAAAATTTCTCCGATATACTTTTCGGCTTTTATTATTTATTGAGCACTATAATCGACTATAGGTTCCGGCGTATCTCCGTGGCTCAGGTGATCCCCCCACAACTGATGTGCTCTTTGAAGGTATAGGTCCGTTTGACAGGCCAAGGCAGCTACATTACGCAAAGAGCCTTGTCCATAAAAATCACGGATTTGATTACAGTATATATTCACATAGGTATCCCATGATTCTACGGCGAGCGCGAGGTCAATATCTTCAAAGTTTGGAAGATCATGAATAGCTTCATCTATCTTATTTTGAGCGATTGATTGATACTGTAGAGATAGCTCTTGAGCTCTATCTCTCACCCCTGCCATACATAACTGTAATTCATATGTATTATTACTTTCTTTTAAACAGGCGCGATGTTGTTCAGCGACATCTGATGGCCGCACATCAAGAGAAACATCTGCCGCTAAAGCGACAGAAGTGGTTAAAGCCATATACATGGGCGCTAAAGGCACCAAAAAAAATTTTACAACGGTCTGAAAACTCATCGAAGCACCCCTTCTTAAAACCTGAATATCAATAGTATGTAGGATTATAGCGTACAACCAAACATCAAATGCTTAACCAACATAAGAATACTTTATATATTAAAAAGTACTCAATAAATACCTGCGATGCAATACCAAAACAAAAAGGCAAGAGAGAAAAAGGCAAGAGCAACAGACGCTATCTATCAGCGACGCAGAATCACCAGCCAGCGCCCCAGATTCAAAATACTGGCAAGCGAGGCCGCCACGTAGGTGAACGCGCAGGCGGTCAGTACGTGGCGGGCGCCGTTCATATCGTAGGGGGGTACGTACTCTTTCAAAAGCGGAAGCGCTCGGTTGAAGCTGGCGTCGAACTCGACCGGTAATGTCACCAGGTGCACCACGGCGGCGGTACCGAAGCTGATGACGGCAACGCCGATGACCAAGGCGAGGCCGCCGGGCAGGCGCGTTAAAATAAATAGAAACGGTGCGGCCATCATCAACAGCGCGCCGAGCTTCTCGGCTTTTTGGGCAACGCCGACCATGCGGCTGCGGGCGATGAGCGGGGCATAGCCATCAAAGTGTTGCAGGGCGTGGCCTACTTCATGGGCGGCGACGGTAACGGCGGTGAGCGAGCGGCCGTCGAAGTGCTCCGGGGTCAGGCGCACCGCGCGCTCGAGCGGGTCGTAGTGGTCGCCCTGCTCGGTTCGCTCGACGGTGACATCTTTTAGATCGAAGCGGCGCAGAAGGTGGCTGGCAAGCTCGGCGCCGGTACCGGGGTAGTCGTCGCGCCCGCGGGTATGGCGCTTGAGCACCCACTGCGCCCAGAGGTTGGGGAGTAGAAAAATGGCCAGTGCCAGCACGATGAGAAGTACGATCATGGTCTCTTCCCCAGCGGATCAAACCCCATGTTGTACCACGTCGCCGAACCGCGTGCACTGGGCATCCGACACCCCTAAACGCCGGCCTCTTCGGCCTCCTCTTTACGATGCTCTTCGACATCCCGCTTGACCGCCTCCAAACCGCGCGCGGAGATACGGCCCTGCTCATAGGCGTGCTCGGCCATCAACACGCTGTCAGCGGCGAGTATCAGATCGCAGTCGGTGCCGGCCAGCTCGTCGCGAAGCCGTTCGATCGCTTGCTGGCGTTTCGGGTCTTTATCCACCCGGCGAATGTAAATCGCCTTGATGCGGCCGGGGTAGGCTTTTACGACCTCGGTATATACCTCCGGGTCGTGTTGGCCGCTGTCGCCGATCAGCACGCAGGGCATATCGTCATAAAGGCCCAGCATCCGGTCGATCAGGTCACGCTTGTGGTCTTCGGCCTTGCGTGGCCAGGGTTTGCGCCAGGAAATGCCCCATTCACGCAGAAACAAAATGGGCCCGACGGGGATACGGTTGAGCTGGAAAAAAGCTTCGAGCATTTCATAAATCGCCCAGGGCCCCCGGGAGACGTACAGAATAGGCCGCTCGGCCTTCTCGCTTTTGCCACGATAAAGCGACTGATAAAGGGAGGCCACACCGGGAAAGGCGGTACGCCGGTGGGGTTTGCGCACGAAAAGACGGTAAAGCATTTTCAGCTTTTCGGCGACCCCGGTAAACATCACGGTATCGTCGATATCGCTGATCACCAGCAGGTCCGCCTCCGGCGGCGGTACGTAAACCTCCGCGCTGGTACGAATGGGGTTTTGCCCTTCGGCGCGAACGAGAATATCTGCCCGATGCCAGGATACATCGATAGGGAGTGCGTGCTCGATCGGCAAGTGGGCATCGAAGTAGCCGTCACGGTCGGTGATCAGCGAAAGCTCGTTCTCACCCACGCAAACATCGACCTGCGCCTCTTTCAAACCGCGTCGAAAAATGCGCCGGGCAACATCGGCGGTATCACGTAAAAAGCCGCGCCGAGGAATGGCGCGGCCGAGTGCCGCCTGTCGAAAGACGCGGCCCATGATAAATATTTCCTTTTGGGACCCGTAGCCACGGTAGGGATGGACCACCATCCCGCCGCGGCCACTGTCGCGCTTCATGGGCTTGGCGACAACGTGGACGAGCCGCTTGGCAAAGCTCGCCCACTGGTGGTACCACGCCATTAAGCGTGCTGACCCGAGTGCTTCCCTTCTTGAATCTCTTCAAGCAGTTTGGAGCAGAAGGCGTCCAGGTCTTTCGGTGTGCGGCTAGATACCAGCGCTTCATCGCAGACCACGGCTTCATCAACCCAGTTCACACCGGCGTTTTTCAAATCCTGAGCAATGCTGTGTACCGAGGTCATCTTACGACCTTCGACCACACCAGCGTTGATCAAAATCCAAGGGGCGTGGCAGATAGCACCAACCGGCTTGCCGGCCTGGAAGAAAGCTTTAACGAAGCTCAGTGCGTCTTCGTTGGTGCGCAGTTCGTCCGGGTTGAACAAGCCACCCGGCAAGACCAGCGCGTGGTAATCGGATTCGGACACGTCGCTAAGCGCTTTATCAGCTTCGTAGGTATCGCCCCAGTCGGTTTCCGCCCAAGCGCGAATGCCTTTACCATCCGGCGTAACGATATGGACTTCGACGCCGTTTTTCTGAAGCGAGGCACGCGGGACGCTGAGTTCGGACTCTTCAAAGCCATCGGCGGCTAGAATTGCAACGCGTTTACCATTTAGTGCTTGACTCATCGTGCTCTCCTTTTCGTGATGACATGCGTTCGGCCATGCCGTACAACGCCTTACAAGTGTGGCTTATCTTGTACAATCGTCAAGCGCTATTCGTTAACGAATCCGCTTGTCAGGCCACCTAAAACTTGTACAGCCCCACCTCCCCCGCCACAAAGCAGCATCACGCTCGATACGCCGGCATGAAATGACTTGCATAAAAAAAGCCGACCCCGGGGTGACAGGGCCGACCAACGTTCAAAACACCAACTGACGTACAGCTTAAAAAAGCTTACTTATATCTTTCGCATCCCAGTGCGGGAAGTGCTTGCGTACCAGGGCGTTCAAGTCACGCTCGAAAGCGACCCAATCGGTGGTTTGCGTCTGCTCACCTTGCGCGGCCAGGCCACGAATCATCCCCGCGCCAACGGTCACGTTGGTTAGCCGGTCGATGACGATAAAGCTACCGGTACCCGGGCTTGCGCGGTAGTCGTCAAGCGGAATGGCTGCGGTGAGCTCTATCTCGCAGCGGGCGATGGTATTGAGCTCCAGCCGCTCCGCCGGGTAGGTTTCCAGGGTATTGACATCGACCTGATACTCGATGGCCCGAACCTCGCCGGAAAGATCTCGGGTGGCCAGTTTGAAATCATAAAGCTTGCCCGGCGTCAGCGCGTCTTCATGCATCCATACGATGTCGGCTATAAACGCGTTGGACAGCGGCACCTCGGCGCTCGCCTCAACCAGCCAATCGCCGCGCGAGATATCGATCTCGTCATCGAGGGTCACGGTGATCGCCTGACCCGGGTAGGCCGCGCTTAAGTCGCCGTCCTGGGTGACGATGCGCGCGACCTTCGACGTTTTGCCCGACGGCAGCACCTTGACGCCCTGCCCCGGGCGCAAAATACCCGCGGCCAGGGTGCCGCAGTAGCCGCGAAAGTCCAGGTTGGGCCGGTTGACGTACTGTACCGGCAGGCGCAAATCCGTCAGGTTCTGATCATGGCTGAGCTCGACGCTTTCCAGCAGTTCGATCAGCGTGCGGCTCTCGTAACCCGGGCCAAAATACCAGGGGGTATGCGCGCTTTTGTTGACCACGTTATCGCCGGTCAGCGCCGACAGCGGCACGAAGCGAATATCCGGGGCATTCAGGTTGGTCGCAAACTGCTGGTACTCGCGCTTGATCTCGTTGAAGCGCTCTTCCGAAAACTCGACCAGATCCATCTTGTTGACCGCGATCACCAAATGCTGGATACCGAGCAGGTCAGCGATGAAGCTGTGACGCTTGGTTTGGGTCTGCACTCCATAGCGCGCATCGATCAAGATCACCGCCAGGCTCGCCGTGGAGGCGCCGGTGGCCATGTTGCGGGTGTACTGCTCGTGGCCCGGCGTATCGGCGATGATGAACTTGCGCTTATCGGTGGAGAAAAACCGGTAGGCCACGTCGATGGTGATGCCCTGCTCGCGCTCGGACTGCAGGCCGTCGACCAGCAGCGCCAGATCCACGGCGTCGCCGGTCGTGCCGCTGGTTTTGGAGGCCAGCGTGATCGCGGCGAGCTGGTCCTCGAAAATCATTTGCGAGTCGTGAAGCATCCGCCCGATCAGCGTGGACTTGCCGTCGTCGACGCTGCCGCAGGTGATGAACCGTAAGAGGTCCTTGTTTTCGTGCTCGTGCAGGTACTGCTCGATATTATCGGCAATCAGGTTCGACTGGTGTGACATTAGAAGTACCCCTCACGCTTTTTCTTCTCCATCGACCCGACCTGGTCGCGGTCGATGGCCCGCCCGCTACGCTCGCTGGTACGGGTCAGCAGCATCTCCTGAATGATTTCCGGCAGCGTGGCCGCCGTAGACTCTACCGCACCGGTCAGCGGGTAGCAGCCAAGCGTTCTAAAGCGCACGGATTTCTGCTCGGGTACCTCACCAGGTTCCAGCGGCAGGCGATCGTCGTCGACCATGACCTGCATGCCATCGCGCTCGACGACCGGGCGCGGGGCGGAGTAGTAAAGCGGCACGATCGGGATCGACTCGAGGTAGATGTACTGCCAGATATCGAGCTCGGTCCAGTTGGAGAGCGGAAAAACCCGGATCGACTCGCCCTTGTTGACCTTGGCGTTGTAGATGTTCCAAAGCTCCGGACGCTGACTTTTCGGATCCCAGCGGTGGTACTTGTCGCGAAACGAGTAGACGCGCTCTTTGGCCCGCGATGCCTCTTCATCGCGACGCGCGCCGCCAAACGCCGCATCGAAACCGTACTTGCTGAGCGCCTGCTTGAGCGCCTGGGTTTTCATGATATCGGTGTACTTGGCGCTGCCGTGATCGAAGGGGTTGATATTTGCTGCCCGCCCCTCTTCATTGGTGTGCACCAGAAGCTCCATACCCGCATCGACCGCCATGCGATTACGAAACTCGATCATCTCGCGAAACTTCCAGGTGGTGTCCACGTGCAGCAGCGGGAACGGCGGCGGCGCGGGGTAAAACGCCTTGCGCGCCAGGTGCAGCATGACCGAAGAGTCTTTACCGATGGAGTACATCATCACCGGATTGCTGAACTCGGCGGCGACTTCACGAATGATATGAATCGATTCGGCTTCGAGCTGCTTGAGGTGCGTCTGGCGCGCGCCGTCAATCGCGATGGAGGTCTCGCGCCGCTGCCCGCTCGGCGGAGCTTTAAACTGGGTCATTGCCTACTCCCTCTAAAAGCACCGGAGTGCTGACTAACGGTGCCTGCAAACGGTGTTTGCCTCATTATCGTCACTGTGGGTAGGGTAACGCCCAAAAGTAATAACCTGAAAGAATTAATAACTATCTTTTTATGCTTTTAAGAACTATCTAACGAACCAAACCGTTAAACTTTGACCCGCTCGACCCAGGTTTGCCATTCACCACCGCGGCGAAGCTCCAACACCCGATAGCCCGGGCGCGAGGCTTGATCGACCGCGAACTCCAGCGCCCCGGGCATGAACTGATCCGCCATGGCCGGGCAGCCGTAGACCCCCATTCGGGTTTCGCCCAGTGTAGGCTGCTGGGCAAACGCCTGGTGAGCGTGGCCAAACAGCACGATTTTGACCTGGGGGCAGGCACTCAGCGCCTGCCAGAAAGCGTCGCGATCCTTGAGGCCGATCGCGTCCATCCACTCAGCCCCCACATCCACTGGCGGGTGGTGTAGGCCAATGATCGTCGGCGTGTCGCTCTGCTCCAGGCGCTCGACGAAGGCGCTTAGCTGCTCGGCGCCCAGCTCCCCGTGAGGCTGGCCTTCGACGTGGGTATCGAGCAGCAGCAAACGCCAATCATCGAGCTCTACCTCGTCGAGCAGCGGGTGACACTCGGCCATCAGCGCCGGCTGGTCGTGATTACCAGGGATCCAGAACCAGGGACACGGCAACTGCTCGAGCACCTGGCAAGCATGGGTGTAGGAGGCCAGCGTTTCGTCCTGGCTTATATCGCCGCTGAACAGCACGATGTCCGGGCGCTCGCGGATCACCTGTTCGACGACGCGCTCGAACTGCCGCCAAGGGATACCCGTGCGAGAGCGGGCGTTTTTATCGGCATGAAGGTGGGCATCGGTAATCTGAATCAAGCGCATCAGGGGAGCTCGGGAATATCGTAGGCGTGACCGTGAGCCAGCCCGTGGGCCAGCCACTCCCCCAGAAAGCGGTTGAGCTGCAGCTTCTCATCGGGCTGGTGCATTTTAGCGTTGGGGTAGCGGTAGCGCCCGTTGAAGTGGCGCTCGCGCTGAAAGTCGGTGACCTCGGCCATGCGCACATCGTGATACAGGTGCACGCGCATTTTGGGGCCTTCCAGGACGCTGTCCAAAGGCCCGCTCTGGGTCACTTCGACCATCGTGGTGTAAGGAGCCTGCTCCAGCACCGCAAGATGCAGAACCCCCAGATGCTGGTCTTTGGTGTGCAGGTTGATATCGCGCTGCTGGCCGGCCTCCATGGTGCCTACCAAGCGCAGCAGACGCGCATAGTTGGCGCTGCACTCCCCTTGCAGGGATTTTAAGTCGGTGACGTAGGCGGCTCTAGCCATCTTCGCTCCTTTCGAATTCGCCGGGGGCAGGGGTTTGGGATGGCGCGGCACGCAGCGACGCGCGCTGGCCATCCAGCCAGTAAAGCGCGATCAAACACATGGCGTTGTCGAGCCGGCCCTGGCCCAAAAGCTCCCAGGCAGCGCTAAAGCTGACCACGTGAACACGAATGTCCTCGTGCTCTTCGGCAAGGCCGTGAATGCCGCCCATGCCGGTGGTATCGACCAACCCACAAAACAGCGTGACCCGTTCGTTGCACGCCCCGGGGCTTGGGTAGTAGGTGTGAAGTTTGGTCAACGCGCCGACCTCGCAGCCCGCCTCTTCCAGGGACTCGCGCCGGGCAACATCTTCGAGGGATTCGCCTTTCTCGACCAATCCGGCCACCAGTTCGAGCTTCCAGGGCGAGCGCGGATCGTCGATCGCACCGGCGCGAAACTGCTCGACCAGCACCAGCGCGTCGCGATGAGGGTCATAGAGCAGCACACCCACCGCGTCGAAGCGGCTATGAATTTCGCGGCGCATGCTGTGGCTTTCGCCGCCTTCGAAAAGACGATGGCGAAGGGTGAGCTCCTCCAGACGGAAAAAGCCCTGATAAAGCGTCTCGCGCTTTTCGAGCGTCACGTCCGAACGGGTTAGCTCGGGTGTGGCAAGCGCGGGGGCAAGCGATGTAGTGAGGCTGGACGCCATGGGGCACTCCCGGTTAGCACAATCGATCCATTATCAATGCTAGATGCCGGGAATGCCAATTTGCGCGCTATTAAAGCGACTGCAGGAAGGTCTGCGCTTCGCGGCGAAGCGCTTCGTCGGAAAGCTGGCGGTTTTCCCGCGCCGTGCCGTCCACCGCGCGTTGGGCGTGCTCCCGCGCTGCTTGGGTATTGCCCTCTTCACTGAGGAAAGTGGCGTAGTAATAGTTCACGTCGATGCCATCCGGGCGGATCTCCAGGGCGCGCTGGAACATGCGCTCAGCGGTGTCACTATTGCCAAAGCCCAGCGGCCGACCCGGCGCGCGGTCATAAAGCGCGCCAAGGGTGACGTAGGCCGAGCCGTTGCCGCCCTGGGGGTCGAGTTCGATGGCGCGCTCGAGCACGCTACGCGCGTCCTTGGCGGTGCCAAGCGCACCCAGGCCACTGCGCTCGCGGGCGTAGGAAGCGAGTATGATGCCCTCCCATATCAGCACATCGGCTTCGTTGGGGTTTTGCTCGGCCAACGCTTCGGCCTCGCCGCTCAGCGCCTGTAGCGTGCTCTGGCGCTGGTTGGCCGGAAGCTCCGTAATGGTATGTTCCCAGCGGTTGGTTAACGAGAAAAGCTCGTCCTGGTAGGCGCTAACGGCCAGCGGTGAAAGTGCCAGCGCCCCGCCCAGGGTCAAAGCCAACAGCCAGCGAGAAGAGTGTGTGCGCATGAAAAGCTCCTTGGTTGTTTTTGTCGCGTACTCGAAATCATCGAAGAGCGGTTGGGATACAACCGCCCTGCCAAATAATGTAACGAACGTTTGAATGACCCGCCAGAACTTCTATCAGCTCATAACAGCGCTTTGAGCCAGACCCACGCTTTCGCTTAAGCTTTGGCGCACAAACGCAAGGAGAGAACCGTCATGAAAGGCCGCAACATGACCCGCTGGCGCGACCCGGCCAAGGACCCGCGCCAGGAGCCCAAAAGCAACCTGATCACCGCCCAAGGCGCCGAGCGCCTGCGCGGCATTCTCGATCACCTTTCAAGGGTGAAGCGCCCCGCCATCTCCGCCAAGGTAGGGGAAGCCGCCGCCCAGGGCGACCGCTCGGAAAACGCCGACTACACCTACAACAAGAAAGAACTTCACCGGGTGATCGCGCGAATTCGCTATCTCACCAAGCGCCTGGACGAGCTGAAGGTGGTCGACCGCTTGCCGGCCAACACCGACAAGGCCTTTTTCGGCGCGTTTGTCAGCCTGGAAGACGACGACGGTGAGCCGCTGAGCATTCGCATCGTGGGCCACGATGAGATCGATACCCAGAAACGCTGGATCAGCGTGGACTCGCCCATGGCCAAGGCTTTGCTTGGCAAGGAAGTCGATGACGAGATCACGGTGCAAACGCCCAGTGGCGAGACGTTCTATACCGTGACCGCGATCGACTACACCACCCCCTAGCAAGGTCCGGAGGGTAGGCTTGCGACTATCATGAATTTTTGATGAAGCGCTTGCCGAAACCCAATATGTCTATAATAGTAGACATATGGAAATAAATGATGCCACTACAAGTTTCAGCGCGCTTTCCCAGTCCACCCGCCTGGAAGCACTTCGCCTGCTCTTGCGCCATGAGCCCGAGGGCCTGCCCGCCGGCGAAATAGCCCGAAAACTTGACGTACCCCACAACACCCTGTCCGCGCATCTCGCGGTCCTTGCGCGCGCGGGCTGGGTAAGCTCAAAGCGCGAAGGCCGCTCGATCATCTACCGCGCAAACCTTGAGCACATGCAACGTGTGCTCACCTTCCTCGTCAGCGACTGCTGCAACGGCGACCCTACGCTCTGCGCGCCGCTCGTCGATGCCCTGACAACCTGTTCATCGCCCTCAATGAAGGAATCAACGCCGTGACAGCCTTGATCTACCACAACCCCGACTGCGGCACCTCGCGCAATACGCTGGCCATCATGCAGGCCTCACACGAGCCGCTTGAAGTATTCGAGTACCTGAAAACCCCGCCCGGCCGTGAGCGGCTGGTCGAGCTGATCGCGATGATGGGGATGCCCCCTCGCGAGCTGTTACGCCGCAAGGGAACGCCCTTCGAGGAACTCGGTCTGGACGATCCGGCCTTGAGCGACGATGCGCTGATCGACGCGATGGTAAAGCACCCGATTCTGATCAACCGCCCCATCGTCGTGACCGCCCGGGGCGCCCGGCTCTGCCGCCCCTCGGAGCGGGTCTTCGCCCTGCTGGCCACCCCGGTAGCCCGCTATACCAAGGAAGATGGCGAAGTCGTCGAGGCCAGGGATCATGTCGATCTCTAAACCGGACGATATCGATGATCGCCTCACCCTCATGCAGGCCACTCCGAGCACATCAACCAACCCTCTGCCTGGAGTGAGCGCCTAACATGCTGGCACTGGCAATATTCATCGTTACCCTGCTGCTGGTGATCTGGCAGCCCAAAGGGCTAGGCATTGGCTGGAGCGCGCTGGGCGGCGCCGTGGCGGCGCTTTTGACGGGTGTCGTGCAACTGGCCGAGGTGGCCATCATCTGGGAAATCGTCTGGGACGCCACGTTCACTTTCGTCGCGCTGATCATCATCTCGCTGCTGCTCGACGAAGCCGGCTTCTTCGCCTGGGCGGCGCTTCACGTGGCGCGCTGGGGTAATGGCCGGGGGCATCTGCTCTTTCCCCTGGTGGTCGTGCTGGGCGCCTTCATTGCCGCTTTCTTTGCCAACGACGGCGCGGCCTTGCTGCTCACGCCTATCGTCATCGCCATTTTACTGCGCCTGAACTTCACGCCCCCCGCCGCACTGGCCTTCATCATCGCGACCGGGTTCGTGGCGGATACCGCCAGCCTTCCGTTGGTGATCTCCAATCTGGTCAATATCGTCACCGCCAATTATTTCGGTATCGGCTTCGATCGCTACGCCCTGGTCATGGTGCCGGTCAACCTGGCGGCGCTTGCGGCCACGCTCGGCGTACTCTGGCTCGCCTTCGGCCGCCGGATACCGATAAGGTACGCGATGGACGAGCTCGAAGCGCCGCACTCGGCGGTGAAGGATCCGCTGGTGTTCCGAGCCGCCTTTCCGCTGTTGGCGCTATTGATGGTGGCCTACTTCGTCACTGCCCCGCTGGACGTGCCCATCGCGTTTGTCACCGGTACAGCGGCCGTACTTCTGATGGCGCTTGCCGGGCGCTGGTGGCAAGGCGGGCGCGGCGCGGTCGTATCGGTCACTCAGGCGCTGCGCGGCGCGCCCTGGCAGATCGTGCTGTTCTCGATCGGCATGTATCTGGTGGTTTACGGACTGGGCAACGCCGGCTTGACTGGCTACGGCGCACAGGCACTCGAGTGGCTTGCTCAGCAAGGCACTATCGTCGCCACGGTAGGCACCGGGTTTCTGGTCGCTCTCGTTGCCTCCATCATGAACAACATGCCGTCCACCCTGGTGGCGGCGCTGGCGATCGATCAGGCAACGCTTCCTGCGCTTACACAGGAACTGATGATCTACGCAAGCGTGATCGGCAACGACCTGGGGCCGAAGTTTACCCCCATCGGCAGCCTTGCCACCCTGCTCTGGCTGCACGTGCTGGCGGGCAAGGGCTACCGGATAAGCTGGGGGCAGTACATGAAGGTGGGGCTTTTGATCACCCCACCGGTACTGCTGGCAACCCTTCTGGCGCTGGCGTTCTGGCTGCCGATTCTGGGGCCGGGATGAACCCCGCCGGGGCTTAGCGCCTTGCCAAACCGGCGCGGTATACCTTGAAGCGCCGGTTATCCGCCAGGGTTTCGACATCACTCAGGGCGCGCTGTAAAAGCGGCGGATAGGGTAAAAACGCATTGGCGACCAACACGAGCTGCCCCTGGGGGCTCAAATGCTCGCGGGCCTGCTCGATCAGCCGGGCGCTGGGCCCGTAGCTAATATCGCGCTCCTGGTGAAACGGCGGGTTGCTGACGATGACGTCGAACTGCTTGCCCTCGAGCGCCTCGAACACATCGCTTTCGAGCACCCGGGCGCTTAACTCGTTGGCCGCGAGTGTTCGCTGACACGCCTTCACCGCGAAGGCGCTCACGTCCACGGCGGTCACATCAAAACCACGCTTGGCAAGCCAAGCGGTGATGATGCCGTCGCCGCAGCCCATATCGAGCACGCGAAGCGGTTTTTGCGGCAGGTGCTTTTCAAGCTGTTCCAGCAATAGCCGGGTACCGTCGTCGACCTTGCCGTGGCCGAACACGCCGGGGTGGCTGACAAGCGCCAGATCTTGCGCTTCGAACGTGGTCCAGGCATTTTCCGGGTCGCTCGCCCCCAGGGTGCGCGTGGTGAACAGCGAACAGCGCCGGGCGTTGTCCAGCTTGTCACAGGCCATGCCCTGTTCGTCCAGGAATTGGGGCACGCGCTTGATGCCGCCCTGGTGCTCACCGACGATATCCACCGCCGTGCCTTCCGGCAGCGTGTGGCAAAGCCACTGTAGCCACCAAAGCCCCAGCTGGTGCGCCTTGGGCCAGAAAAGCACCACCTGGCCGGCGGCCAGGCCGATCTCGGCGTCAAAAGGGCTTTTGGCGCTTTTTTGCTGGGCCTGCCAGGCAGTGCGCAGCGCGACGTTATCGCTGACCATGGCCGCCGAACGGTGGATCAGCCAAGCGTCCTCGGGTGGGGCGACGGGGCAAAGCGCGGCCGCGTCACCATAGTAGCGCTCGAGAAGTTGGCAGGCGGGAAGTTGGGCACTCATGAATCGGCCTCGG
The DNA here is from genome assembly GCF_970647075.1 of Vreelandella mediterranea. Lineage (NCBI taxonomy): Bacteria > Pseudomonadati > Pseudomonadota > Gammaproteobacteria > Oceanospirillales > Halomonadaceae > Vreelandella > Vreelandella mediterranea. Next base: position 2,155,706 of record NZ_OZ310198.1, read on the forward strand.
GTTTGGTTAATGTATAAAGCAAATAGCGCCCCAGTCGCCAATGCGGGTCCTGGCGGCAGTACTGTTTTTCCAGCGCCAGCAGCGTGGCTTGTTCGGTTTCATCCACCGGGGGCGTGCGTAGATAGTCCTGGAAGATGCGAATGCCGGCCACCGCCTGCACCGCGAGCCCGCACTCCTCGGCCCACTGGCTGATATCGGCGTGGGTCACCGGGGAGATCGGCGTCAGCCGCTGGCGCTTGCCCTTGCCTTCCAGCTCGTCGCTCAAGGCCTTTTTTAGATTACCCTTTACGGCGTTGGAGAAGCGCAGCGCGTCGCGGTTGAAGACCATCAGACTCAGTTGGCCGCCGGGGGCCAGCAAAGCGGCCAGCACGCTCAGTGCTTGGCGGGGCTGACCCAGCCACTCGAGCACCGCGTGGCAGGTGATCAAAGGCCAAGGGCCAGGGGCCTCGCCGGGTAGCGCTTGAAGCGGCGCCTGCAGGTAACGAATGGCCTGCTCGGGCACCGTTTCCCGCGCCCGGTGCCACTGGCGGGCGTAGTCGAGCATATCGCCGGAGGGCTCGGCCAGCGTCACGCCGTGGCCGCGCTCGGCGAACCAGGCCGCCTGCTGACCAAGCCCGCCGCCGATGTCCAGCGTGGCTTGGCCGTCGAGGGTCAGCATCTGCGGCAGCAGGTAGTCCAGCATGGCCAAGCGCAGCTCGCCGCGCGGGGCGTAGTAGAGCGAGCGGGAGAACTTGTCGACCATACCGTCGAAGTAGCGATCCCCCGCTTGGGTCAGTTCATAGATGGAGTGCATGCCTTTCGCCAGATGGCTCTCAAAGCGGGCAGTTTACCTTGCATCAAGCACGAACGCTTGTGAAGGTGGCCGCTGCGGCCAGGGGGCGAACTGCTCGAGCGCCCCGGCAAGCTGCATGAGGGTTTTATCCTCGCCCATGCGCCCCACCACCTGCACGCCCACCGGCAGGCCATTGGCCGCCACGTGCAGCGGCACCGACATTGCCGGCTGGCCGGTCAAATTGGCCAGCTGCGTATAGGGTGTGCGACTTAACGCATCGACGGCCAAACGCTTCAGCATCCCCGCCTTCAAGGCAATCGTTGGAAGGCCAGGAAGCGCCAAAAGCTTCATGAGCTGCTCCCGCGCTCGGCTGGGGTAAAGCTCGCCAATACTGGGCGCGGTGTCCGCCGTTACCGGCATCACCATCACATCAAAGCGTTCGTGAAACGCGCTCATTTGTGCCGCCGCGGCGTACCACTCGCGCTTGGCCAGTTCATACTCCCGCGCGCCCAGCTTTGCCCCCAGGCGGCCAATAGCGCGGGTCGCGGGCTCGATGGCCAAGCGGTGAAGCGGCGTATTCGTCGCGCGGCTGACCCATTCGAGATCCGCCGCCAGGTGGCCCAAATAAAGCGTCAGGTAGCTGTTGGCCAGCGCCTCGCCATCGACTGGCGGGTCCGCCCACTCCACCTCATGGCCCATGTCTACCAGGGTCTTGCCCGCCTTCTCGATAGCGGTTTTGACCTCTGGCGAGAGCGTCGTTTCAAGGCCTTTCGAGAACGGCTCGCCCAGCGAGAGCGCAATACGCAGCGGCTTGCAGGGCGCAGAAAGCGCTGCCAAATAACCGGTTTCACGGGCCACCGGGTAGGGGCTGCCCGGCAGCATGCCGTTGATGTGTTCTAAAAGCGCGGCGCTGTCGCGCACGCTGCGGGTCAGCGCGTGTTCGATCACCGCGCCCTGCCATACTTCACCCTGGCCTTGCGCGAGCGGCACCCGCCCGCGGGACGGTTTGAAGCCGAACAGCCCGCAGTAGCTTGCCGGGATTCGCAGCGAGCCGCCGCCGTCGCCCCCCAGCGCCAGCGGCACCATACCGCCCGCCACCGCCGCGGCGGCGCCCCCGCTCGAGCCCCCCGGCGAATAGCCCGCGCGCCAGGGGTTTTCCGGGTGCGCAAACGCCCTGGGCTCGGTAATGCCCATCAGGCCAAGCTCCGGGGTGGCGGTTTGGCCTGCCATCACCAGCCCCGCCTGGCGCGCCCGGGTGATGATCGGCGCGTCCTGCGTCGCGCGCCAATCCATAAGCGCCGCACTGCCACAGGCCAGCGGCTCGCCGGCCATGCCCATCAAGAGATCCTTGCTCAGCGTGGGCACGCCGGCAAACACACCGTCATCGTTTAGCGAGGCGCTTTCGCGCCGGGCCTGGTCGGCACGGGTTCGCACCACGGCGTGCAGCGCCGGGTTCAACTGTTCGATGGCGCTTAGTGCGCTATCCAACAGCTCTTCACGGCTTACTTCGCGACGGCGAACCAGCTCGGCCAGCCCCAACGCATCAAAACGCTGATACTCATCCAGGCGCATGCGGTCTCCCTTTTTTGTTCGGTAATGCCGGCTTTCGAAAGGCTCTAATGCTCACTCTACCACTTTAGGCGATCTTGTCTTCGCCTCTCAAAACCACTAGTTTGAAACATCAATGGGAACGTTCCCATCGCAGTCATGAATACAGTCATGAATAGAGCCAGCGCATGTCCCAAACGCCACCGCGCGCCACCCTGATCGAAGTGGCCAAGCGCGCCCACACCTCGAAAACCAGCGTGTCGCGCTATTTCGGCCCAGAGCGCGGCAAGCTCTCGGCCGAGCTTTGCGCGCGTATCAAGGCGGCGGCGGGCTCGCTTGGCTACCAACCCAACCAGATGGCACGGGGATTGAAAGGCGGCGGCTCGAAGCTTTTGGGCCTGCTGGTGGCGGATATCCGCAACCCGTTTTCGGTGGCGATTGCCCACGGCGTCGAGCAGGCCGCGCGGGCGCACGGCTACTCGCTGCTCGTCTGCAACACCGATAATGACCCGGTTCAGGAGCAGCGCCACCTCGAACTGTTGGCCGGCTACCAGGCCGAGGGCATCATCATCAACGCCACAGGCCAGCCCCAGGCGCAGCTTCTAACGCTCGAGCGCCGCGGCGTGCCGGTGGTACTGCTCGATCGCGAGATTCCCGACTTGGGGGAGCAGGCGATCGGTCTGGATAACGCGCTTGCCATCGATATGGCGCTGGAGCACCTCATCGCCCAAGGGTATCGCTCGCTTTTATACGCAAGCAACGCCCCGGAGGGCGCCAGCGCCCGCCAACAGCGCCTGGCCCGCTTTCAAACCCGGTGCGCCGAGCTTGGCATCAACCCGCGCACCCTCACCCTTCTCGAGCCTGATGCGATCTCCCAAGCGCTGACCGAGCTGACCGCGACCGCACAAACGCCTTGCGCGGTGCTTTGCGCCAACGGAACCGCCACGCTTGCCGTGGTCGAAACCGTTCAGCGGTTGCGCTTAACCCTCGGGCCGCTGGGGCTGATGGGCATCGACGAGCTCGACTGGTGCGCGCTGATGACCCCGAGCATCACTACCCTTGCCCAACCCTGTGATGCGATCAGCCGCGCCGCGGTGGCCCGGCTGTTAACGCCCGACGCCCCCATCGACTATCGCCATGCGCCGCGTTTGATCCCCCGCGGCAGCACCGTTTTAACCCACCCTTTACCGACCGCTGGAGCACTACATGGCTAACACCGCCTCAACCAATTCATCGCCGAGCGTACTGACCTTTGGCGAAGCCATGGGCATGCTGGTCGCCGACACACCGGGGCCGCTTTCGTCCATCGAGCACTTTCACCGCCGCCTGGCCGGCGCGGACAACAACGTCGCCATCGGTCTTTCACGGCTGGGCTACTCGGTGGGCTGGCTGAGCCGGGTCGGCCAGGACAGCTTCGGTGACTTCATTCGCCACACGCTTGAAGCCGAAGGCATCGACGCACGCTACATTCATACCGACACCCAACACCCCACCGGACTGATGTTCAAGGAGCGTGCCGAAGGCGGCGCCGACCCTCGGGTGGAGTATTTCCGCCGCGGCAGCGCCGCCAGCCACCTGGCAGTAGAAGATGCGCAAAGCATCGACTTCGCCGCACTCACTCACCTGCACGCCACCGGTATTACCCCGGCACTTTCGCAAAGCGCCCAGGACTTGACGCGTCACCTGATGCAAAAGGCGCGCGCCGGCGGGGTGAGCGTTTCCTTCGACCCGAACCTGCGCCCCTCGCTTTGGCAAAGCGAAGACGTCATGCGTGACACCTTGAATGAACTCGCTCGCCATGCAGACTGGGTACTGCCGGGGCTCTCGGAAGGCCAACGGCTGACCGGCGAGCAGGAGCCCGCGGCAATAGCCGATTTCTATCTCGAGCGCGGCGCCAAAGCGGTCATCATCAAGCTCGGCCCCCAGGGCAGCTACTACCGGGGCCATTTGGGCGGCCAGCTTGAAAGCCTGCACGTGGCGGGGCAACCGGTGGCCAACGTGGTGGACACCGTCGGCGCGGGGGATGGCTTCGCGGTGGGTACGATCAGCGCACTGCTCGATGGCTTATCGCCCCGACAGGCGCTTGCCCGTGGTAATTTGGTTGGGGCCCAGGCGGTGCAGGTCGTCGGCGATATGGAAGGCCTGCCCACCCGCGAACAGCTTCAGGCGCTGGAGCGCTGAATCGACAACAACGCACGCAAGGAAACCGCATGAGTAAAACCGTTATCGTGATGGGTACGCTGAGCGACAGCCAATGGGCCGAACTCGAACAGCACTTCGAGTTGATCGAACTGGCCAAGCCGCTGGATTTCCAGGCACCCAAAACCCTTGATGTCCTCTCCCGCGCCCACGCCCTGATCGGCTCGGGCCTGCCCATTACCACCGAGCTACTCGACGCCGCCCCCAGGCTCGAGGTGGTCGCGACCATTTCCGTGGGCTACGACAACATCCCGGTGGACGAGCTCACAAGGCGCAACATCCTGCTTTGCAACACGCCGGACGTGCTGACGGAAACCACCGCGGATACCGGCTTTACGCTTCTGATGGCCACCGCCCGGCGCGTTGTGGAACTGGCCACCTGGGTGAAAGCGGGCGCCTGGGAGGCGAGCATCGGCCCGGACCTTTACGGCAGCGACGTGCACGGAAAGACGTTGGGCATGGTAGGGTTTGGCCGCATCGGCCAGGCGATTGGCCGGCGCGGCGCGCTTGGCTTTGGCATGAAGGTGCTCTACTCCAACGCCTCCCCCAAGCCCGATGTAGAAAGTGAATTAGGCGCCGAACGGCGCGAACTCGAACAGTTACTCGCCGAGTCGGATTTCGTCTGCCTGACCGTGCCCTTGACCGAACAAACCGAAAAGCTCATCGGCGAGAAGGAGCTTTCGCAAATGAAGCGCACGGGCATTCTGATCAACATCGCCCGCGGCAAGGTGGTCGACGAAGGGGCGTTGATCCAGGCGCTGGAAAGCGGCGTGATCCACGCTGCGGGGCTGGACGTGTTCGAGCAGGAGCCGCTTTCCGATACCTCACCGCTGCCCGGCATGGCCAACGTGGTCGCACTTCCCCACATCGGCTCCGCCACCCTCGAAACCCGCGCCGCCATGGCCCAGCGGGCGGTGGACAACGTGCGCCAGGCGCTCACCGGCGAGCGGCCGATTAGCGTCGTGAATGAAGAACTGTGCCAATAAAAAGAAGCACTGTGCCAATATAAACAGCCGAGCCAATTAACGTTGGCAAGATTGGAACGGCAAAACGCCCGCTTGGCCAGCCAAGCGGGCGTTTTAGATAACGAAGGCATCCCTTCTTACCGCGCTGTCAACTGCCGCACGGCGACCTCGACCCCACGAAGCTCGGAAAGGCCCCGCAGGCGCCCATAAAGCGGGTAACCCGGGGCAGTGGCGCGCGCCTGGTCATCCAGAATATGGTGGCCGTGGTCCGGGCGAAGGGGAAGGCGTGCCCCGCCTTCGCGTTCGCGGCGGCGCTCTTCCTCTATCAGCGCCTGAATCACTCCGACCATATCCACGTCGCCTGCCAGGTGCGGCGCCTCATGGAAGCTTCGCGCATCCTGGGCTTCGCGTTTCGTCGCGCGCAGGTGGGCAAAGTGGATGTGTGGGCCAAAGTGGCGCGCCATCGCCACCAGGGCGTTATCCTCGCGCACCCCGTAAGAGCCGGTGCAGAAGGTAATGCCGTTGGCGGGGCTCGGGACGCAGTTCACCACCCACTGGGCGTCGTCCTGGGTCGATACCACCCGAGGAAGGCCCAAAAGCGGCCGGGGCGGGTCGTCCGGGTGAATCGCCATGCGAATGCCGACCTCTTCGGCGACCGGAATCACCGCGCGCAGAAAGTAGCCCAGGTTCTCGCGCAGTGTTTCTGCGTCAATAGCCGCGTAGCCCGCCAGGGCCTCGCGAAACTGCGCCAGGGTATAGTGCTCCTCGGCGCCGGGAAGCCCCGCAATGAGCGTATCGATCAGCTTGTCGCGGCCCGCCTGGTCCAGCGATTCCAGATACGCCTGGGCATCACGTTGCTCTTGCTCGCTGTACTCGCTCTCGGCACCGGGGCGCTCGAGCAGGTAAAGGTCGAACGCCGCAAACGCGGTTTGATCGAAACGCAGCGCCCGTGCTCCACCGGCCAGCGCGTAGGTCAGGTCGGTGCGCGTCCAGTCGAGAATCGGCATGAAGTTATAGCAGACGACATCGATCCCGCAGGCGGCCAGGTTTTTGAGCGTTTGGCAGTAGGTCTCGATGAGTTCATCACGCGCGGGCAGGCCCTTCTTCACGGCCTCGGGGACCGGCACGCTTTCGACCACCGACCAGGAAAGCCCTTCCGCCTCGATCATCGCCTTGCGTTCGCTGATCGCCTCGACCGACCAAACCTGGTCGTTGGGTATGCCGTGCAGGGCGGTAACGATGCCACTCGCGCCGGTCTGACGAATCTCGCTGAGTTGGATCGGGTCGTTTGGTCCGAACCAGCGCCAGGTATGTTCCATGCTGTATCCTTATAGCGAGCGCTAGTTAGTGCTCAAGATGTGCAAGCGCGTGTTCGACGCCGTGTTCGGTCAATGTCCGGTAGGCCTCGACGACCTGGCGCTTGAACGCCTCATGGTCCGCGAGGGCCTTGGGCATCACCGCCTCCAGTGCGAAGAAGGCGTCGACCAGCGCAGCGGCGTCCGCGTTGCGTTCATGAAGCGATGCCAGCTTCTCGGCCATCGGGTCTTCGACACTGAATGCTTGACCAGAGAGCGTGGTGCCCTGGGTATAGCGAATCCAGGCGGCCAGGCCCAGTGCGACGCACGCGGTGCTGCGACCGGCGGCCAGGTTGGCCTCGACCACCTGCAGCCAACGCTGGGGCAGTTTCTGGCTGCCGTCCATGGCGATCTGCTGCAGGCGGTGGCGCAGGCTGTCGTTGGCAAAGCGCGCCAGTAGCGAATCCGCGTAGGCGTTCAGGTCGATCTCGTCGGGCATATCCAACGTCGGGGCGGCCTCATCGCGCATATAGCGACTCAAAAGCGCCTTGAACGCCTCGATTTGCACGGCATCGAACACGGTTTCGATATCACCCAGAGCACCCAAATACGCTAAAAGCGAGTGGCTGCCGTTGAGCATGCGCAGCTTCATGGTTTCGAACGGCGCAACGTCCGACACCATGGTCACGCCCTCCTCTTCCCAGCTCGGGCGGCCGGCGGGGAAGTGATCCTCGACGACCCACTGGGAGAACGCCTCGCACACCACGGCGTTGCCATCGTCAACGCCCAGCGACTTGAGCGCGGTGAAGTCCTGCTCGGTCATGGCCGGCACGATCCGGTCGACCATGCTGCAGGGAAACGCCACGCTATCCAGAATCCACTCGGCCAAGGCAGTGTCGTTTGTCCGGGCAAGCTGCGCCACGGCCTGACGGGTGCGCTGGCCGTTGTCCGGCATGTTGTCGCAGGAGAGCACGGTAAACGGTGCAACCCCCGCCGCCCGACGGCGCTTTAGCGCCTCGACCAAAATACCCGGCGCGGTGCGTGGCGCCCCGGGCGTGGCGATATCGGCCTGGATCATCGGGTCGTCTGTCAAAAGCTCGTCGCTTGCCGGATTGAGAAAGTAGCCCTTCTCGGTCACGGTGAGTGTGACGATGCGCGTATCAACCTGGCTCAAGCGCTCGAGCAGCGAATCCAGGTCGCGCCCCCACTCGCCCTCTTTGGCCTGGCCTGTGAACAGCGCCTCTTCGATAACCCCCACTTCACGCAGCGTTACGCTGTCGCTGTCCTGGTACTCGGCCACGTGGTAGCGAAAGTCCGCCTTGCGCAGCGCATCGACCAGATCGACGCTTTTGCGCAGGTTCGCTGCACTTACGCCCCACTGGGTGTCACCGGTGCGGTGTCGATAGCGCTCAAGATAAACGGCCTGGTGGGCGCGATGAAACGCACCCAGGCCGAGATGGACGATGCCGATTTGGCCGTTTTGCGCGTGGGTGTCAATACGTTCTATCGTCACGACTAATTACTCCCCATCAGCAAATTGGGCAGCCAGAGCGAAATGGCCGGCACGTAGGTCACCAGCAGCAGCACCGCCAGATTACACAGCAAGAAAGGCACGATGGCGCGGGCCACGGACAGCATGGGTATCTTGCCGATACCCGCCACTACGAACAGGCACACCCCGACCGGCGGCGTGGTCAGGCCGATCATAAGGTTGAGCACCGCGATCACGGCAAAGTGGACCGGGTCGACGCCGACACCGGTGGCCACCCCGACCAGCGCCGGGAACAAAATGATCAACGCGGCAATGGTTTCCATGAAGGCGCCGACGAACAGCAGGATCAGGTTGAGAATCAGCAGCACGATCAGCGGGTTCTCGCTGATGGAGAGAATCAGCGTGGCGACCATCTGGGGAATTTGCTCGCTGGTCAGGATCCAGCCGAACAGGTTGGCAAGCCCCACCATTAGCAAAAGCGCCGAGGAGGTCAGCACGGTGTCGACCAGAATCGACGGGAGCTTACGCCAGGTCAGCCCCTTGTAGACGTACATACCGACCACCAGGGCATAGACGCAGGCCACGATCGAGGCCTCGGTCGGGGTGAAGAAGCCACCGATGATGCCGTAGAGAATGATCACGGTCATCAGAAGCGCCCAGAAGGCGGTTCTGGCTTCGCGCAGAAGCTGCATGACCGGAACACGCTTCTCCTTCGGGTAGCCCCGCCGAACGGCCAGGATGTACACCGTCACCATCATGGCAAGGCCCATCAAAAGCCCCGGAATGGCGCCGGCTAGAAACATTCGACCCACGGAAATCCCGCTCAAAGAGCCGGCGATGATCATGGGCACACTCGGCGGAATGATCGGCCCGACCGTGGAGGACGCCGCGGTGACGGCGGCGGCGAAAGGTTTGTCGTAGCCCGAGCGCGCCATACCGGGAATCATCACCGAGCCGATACTCGCCGAGTCCGCCACGGCGGTGCCGGAGATGCCGCCAAAGATCATCGAGCCGCCCACGTTGGCAAGACCCAACCCGCCACGAATATGGCCAAGCAACGCATTCGCAAAACGCACGATGTGTTCGGTGATGTTGCCCACGTTCATCAGGTTACCGGCCAGCACGAAGCCTGGAATACACAGCAGCACGAAGGTATCGATACCTGCGAACATACGCTGGGGCACGATGGTCAGCGAAATGCCTTCCATCAGCAGATAGGACATCGAGGCGATACCCAGCGCAAAAGCGATGGGCATGCCCACCACCAGCAGTACCAGAAAAACGCTAAACAAAATGATGACTTCCATGCTTACGACTCCCGTTCACGAGCGGCAGAGGGACGACACACCGCCATCACTCCCTCGACGCAGCCCAGCGCGCTATAAAGCAGCACCAGCGCAAAAGTCACTACCGTCGAGAAGAAGATATACAGCATGGGGATGCGAAGCGTGGGGGATGTTTGCCAGGTACCGTTTTGGGCATACTGCCAAGCGTAGGGCAGCACCATGAAAGCAAATACGCCGATGATCAAACAGATCAGCGCCTGACACGCGGCTCGAGCGCGTAGCCCGAGCATATGATGGAACAGCTCGACGCTGATATTGCGGTTTTGGCGCAGCACCACGCCCGCCGAGAGCGCCACCATGTAGATGAACAAATAACGCGAAAGCTCTTCGGTCCAGGATATGGAGACCGGCAGAAACAGCCGCGAAGCCACTTGAAGCAGGACCGTGGCGGCAATGGCGATAAGCGCCAGCACGGCAAGCGTGAGAAAGCACGTATCCACCCAGCTCATCAGGCGCCCGATAGGCCCCTTGAACTTGGGTACCGTCGACATCGAATCCAGACTCTCTAGCGCCTCTTGCTCGAGCGCATTTTGATCCGAGCTCATAATCGTATCCTCGAGGGGCAAACCACTCTTGCAGATAGAAAACGGGCTGGCGTAGCCGCCAGCCCATTCTCGTTACCAACCGCGTTACAGGTCTTGAATGGCGTCGAACAGTTCACGCTGCTCGTCCGTCAAGGCATCGATGACCGCCGGGCGCGCTTTTTCGGCAAAGGCGTCCACGTCCACCTCGATGAACTCCATGCCCCGCTCTTGAAGCGCCTGCTCCAGACGCGTCTGGTCTTCATCGAAGAGCTCGGACTCGAAGGACTGCATGGTGCTGGCGGCATCGCGAACGACCTGCTGCAGGTCATCGGGCATGTTTTCCAGCTGGTTACGGCCAATTACCACGTAGATCCAGCTACGCACGTGGCCGGTCATGTTCACGTAGTCCTGAACTTCGTTGAAGCTGGCGCTCTCGATCAGGCTAAGCGGGTTTTCCTGGCCTTCGAGGGTATTTTGTTGAAGCGCGGTGAATACCTCGCTGAATGCCATGGGCGTGGGGCGTGCACCCAACGCCTCCCAGGTGTCGACGAAAAGCGGCACGTTGGGGACACGTAAACGCAGGCCGTCCAGATCCTCCGGCGTGCGGATCGGCCGGTTGGAAGTCAGCTCCCGCGCGCCACGCTCGAACCAGGCAAGCGGCACCAGGTTGGTACGATCGATGATCTGCTCTTCGATCTCGCTGCCGATCTCACCGCTCACCGCCGCATGCAGGTGCTCGGAGTCGCGGAAAGCGTAGGGTACGGCCATCATGGCGGCTTTAGGGGCCCAGTTCTGCAGGCTCTCACCGGTAATGGTCATATCCGCGGTGCCCAGCTGGATGCTATTGATGACATCCATTTCATTACCCAACTGCTCGCTGGGATAAAGGCGCACTTCGATACGACCATCGGAGTTGGCTTCGACCTCTTCCTTGAATTTCTCTGCGGCCTGGTGCCAGATGTTCTGTTCGTTGGCCAGGTGACCAAAGCGTAGCGTGTAATCCGCCGCCAGCGCCGACTGCGCGCTGAGCAGAACCGTTCCGAGTACTGCGCTGGTTAGTAGTTTCTTGATCATTTTTATCACTCCTGCACTTTTGCGTTATTGGTTGTTAGTCGCGCTTTACGGCTGTTAAAACAGCGTGGTGAGTTGGCGTATGCCTCAAGAGCTGATCTGGATCAGCACCTTGCGAGCTTCTTCCGGGCGGTGATCGAGCATGTCGATGGCATCGGGCATCTCGCCCAGCGGCAGTCGATGGCTCACCAGCGCCAGCGGGTCGAGCTTACCGCTTGCCATCAGTGCCAATACCTCCGGAAACTTACGGTTATTGAGCCGCGAGCCGACTAGCGTCAACTCTTTTTTGATCACTTCGAGCTGGATCAAATCGCTTGGCTGAACGCTGAAGCCAAGCAGACCGATGCGCCCCGCCGGGGACGCCAGACGCAACATCTGGGGCAGTAGCGCCGGTACGCAGGCGGCGTCGGCAATCAGCGGCACGCCCTCGCCCTGGGTCAGCGCCAGAATCTCTTTTTCGACATCCTGGGTATGGCTGTTGAGCACGTGGGTCGCGCCAAGCTCCTTGGCTGCGGCCAGGCGCTCGTCGATCACATCGGTCACGATGATTTCATCGATGCCCATGGCCCGCGCCATCTGCAGGATGGTCATGCCGATCATGCCCGCACCCAGAATCATAAGCTGGTCGCCACGGTGCGGCTGCATGCGGTCCAACACGTTGGCGGCAATGGTGTAGGGCTCGACCAGCGCGGCGGCGTCCAGGCCGATATGCTCGGGTACCTTGTGCACATTGGCGGCCGGCACGACCACGAACTCCTCGAAGCCGCCGTTACGGTGCACGCCGATCACTTCCAGCGCGCTGCATACGTTGGGGCGGTTGATACGGCACGGATAGCAGGTGCCGCAGCTAATCACCGGGTCGACGCAGACGCGTTCGCCGGCGGCGACATCCGCAACGCCCTCACCGGTGCTCTCCACCACCCCGGCAAACTCATGGCCGGTAATACGCGGAAAGCGCACGAAGGCGTTATCGCCGTGGATGATGTGCATGTCGGAGCCGCAAATACCGGCAAACGCGACGCGCACCAGCACCTCGCCCGCGGCGGGTGTGGGGACATCGACATCGCCGACCTGGTAGTCGTGGGGGGCATTGACCTGAAATGCTTTCATAAGCAGAACTCCTTACCAGTGCCAGAGGGTGCCGTCTTCAAGGCGGTTGACCGGCAGGCTGGCACGCTTGTAGGGATACTGTTTGGCAAGTTCCTCGTCGATATCGACGCCGTGCCCCGGTTTTTCACCCACGATAAAATGGCCATCCTCGAAGCGATAATCGTGGGGGAAGACCTCGTCGGTGGTCTGGGTGTGCGGCATGTACTCCTGAATACCGAAGTTGGGCACCCAGGTATCGAAGTGGATCGCCGCGCCCAAGCACACCGGCGAGAGATCCGTCGGCCCGTGGAACCCGGTACGCACGTGGTAAAGCCCCGCCAGGTCCGCCAGCCGGCGCATGTGGGTGATACCGCCGGCGTGGGTGAGCGTGGCGCGAATGTAGTCGATCCACTGGTTCTCGATCAGCGCCTTGGCATCGAACAGGCTATTGAACACCTCCCCCACGGCAAGCGGTGTGGTGGTGTGTTGACGAACCAGACCGAAACTCTCCTGATTTTCCGCCGGTACGCAGTCCTCGAGCCAGAACAAATGATAAGGCTCCACTTCCTTGCCAAGCCGGGCCGCTTCGATGGGCGTCAGGCGGTGGTGAACGTCGTGCAGGATATGCAGGTCATCACCAAAGCGCTCGCGCACGGCGGCAAACAGCTTGGGCACGTGGTTCAAATATTTGGAGGTATTCCAAACGTGCTCCGCCGGCAGGTCGGCGTCGGCGGGCTCGTAGGGCTCGCCATCCTTTTTCGCCACGCCGTAGATGCTCGCAATACCCGGCACGCCGGCCTGAACGCGCACCGCCTTGTAGCCCTGGTCCACGTGGCGGGCGACCTCTTTTAAACACGCATCGATATCGCGCCCGGTCGCATGGCCATAGACCATCACCCGCTCGCGGCTTTTACCGCCCAGCATCTGATAAAGCGGCATACCGGCAAGCTTTGATTTGATATCCCAAAGCGCCATATCCACCGCGCCGATCGCGCTCATGGTGACCGGCCCACGCCGCCAGTAGGCGCCGCGATACAGATAGTGCCAGATATCCTCGATGCGTTGCGGGTCCCGGCCAATCAGTGCCGGTATCACGTGTTCATCGAGGTAGGCGACCACCGCCATTTCGCGGCCGTTGAGCGTGGCGTCGCCGATACCGTAGGTCCCTTCATCGGTAACGATTTTCAGGGTAACGAAGTTACGCCCCGGCGAGGTGACAATGGTGTAAGCGTGTTCGATTTTCATGAAGTTGCCTCCTCAATGAGGGATACCGTTTCCTGAGCATCGAACATCTCGGGAAACCGCTTAACTAAATCGGGAAGAGAAACGAAGATTTCGCGCAAATGCCGGCGCATCGCCTGCTCGGCAAGCGCTACGTCCCGCTCTTCGATGGCGGCCACGATATCGGCGTGCTGGTCGACCAAACGGGCGATGGGGGTGGTATCGGGTACGCTCAAATAGCGCACGCGGTCGAGCTGTACCCTCACCTCTTCGATCACTTTCCAGGCCGAGGACTGATCGACCGCGAGTGAAAGCGTTTTGTGAAAGCGCTCGTCCAACTGATAGAAGCCGACCGTGTCGTGGGGCTCGATGCAGCGACGCTGACGCGTTAGTAAATCGTGCAATTCGCTTAGCACCTCGGGCGCTAGCCCCTTGGCCGTTGCCTGACGCACCACCGCCACCTCGACGGCTTCGCGTACGAAGCGGGCCTCGAGCACCGCACGCTGAGAAATCTTGACCACGTAGGTGCCGCGTTGCGGCCTTACCTCGACCAGCCCCGCCTCGGAAAGGCGAATAAACGCTTCACGCACCGGCTGGCGGCTAACCGAAAACGCGTCCGCCACCTCTTTTTCGGACAGCGCCTTGCCCGGCGCCAGCGCCATTTGAATGATCGACTGGCGAAGCACGTGGTAAAGGCGCTGGCGAACCGGCTCGTTCTCCGAGGTATCCTGCCATAGCACTTGTAGCGCCGTGTTCATATTGCCCATTGGAAGCAGCCTGTTGGTAGGACGGGTGCCCTTATCTGATAGAACTAGTATGGTAGTATGGCGATACAAACAAAAGACCTTTCACGCTATACTTTGGTTGAAGGTGAACAATCATGAAACGCCAGCTTTACAAGGGCTCGGATTACAAAAAAGCCTTGAATATCGAAGACCTGGAGCGCATTGCGAAGAAAAGAATGCCCAACTTCGTATTCGAATACGTTTATGGCGGAAGCGACGACGAGCACACCTTGCATCGCAACCGTTCGGTATTCGATCGGTACCTGTTCGAGCCCAAAACGATGACCAACGTCGGCCCGCGGGATTTGAGCGCTACCCTATTGGGGGGCACTTACCGCATGCCTCTAGCGATTGGCCCTACCGGGTTCAACGGCATGCTCACCCGCGACGGTGACCTAAAACTTGCCCACGCCGCCCGGGATGCCGGTATCCCCTTCGTACTCAGCAGCGTCTCGACCACGCGTCTGGAAGAGATCGCCGCGGTCGAAGGCCTCACCGCCTGGATGCAGATCTACTTCTATCGCGACCGCGACTTCGTCGAATCGATGGTCAAACGCTGCCAAGCGGCGGGGTTCGAGGCCATCGTGGTGACCACCGATAGTGCCATTTACGGCAACCGCGAGTGGGATGTGCGCAATTTTCGCCGGCCCATGAAGCCCTCGCTGCCCAATTTGCTTCACCTGCTTGGCAAGCCCGGCTGGATGAGCGATGTCCTTTGGCCCGACGGGCTGCCCACGTTCAAGAACCTGGATGAGCTGCTGCCGCCGGGTAAGCGCAACGCCCAGGGCGCCTCGCAGATCATCGGCCCACAGCTGGACCCTTCCCTTAACTGGGACGATATTGCCTGGCTGCGCGCGTTCTGGCCCGGCAAACTCATCCTGAAAGGCATACTCGCGCCCCAGGAAGCCCAGCACGCCGCGGACCTGGGCGTGGACGCCGTCGTGCTCTCCAATCATGGGGGCCGCCAGCTCAATCACTCGCTTTCACCCATGGATACCCTGGAGGAGGTCAAGGCCCGGGTGGGCGAGCGCTGCCAGGTGTTCGTCGATAGCGGCTTTCGCCGCGGCACCGATATCATCAAGGCGCTGGCCCTCGGCGCGGACGCCGTTTGGCTTGGCAGAGCCACGCTATATGGCCTTGCGGCCGGCGGGCAAGCGGGCGTCACCCATGCGCTTGGGCTACTCGAAAAAGAGATGGCGTCGACACTTGGCCTTTTAGGATATAACCGCTTAAGTGAGCTGGATACGCACTGCCTGCGACGCCCGGCTTAACCATCGTGCAAGCGCCTTCGGGCGCCACGTATTTGTTTGCCCAACGCCCAGCAACGTCAGATACTGAGCGTGCTCCAGGCCACCCACTACTGCGAGAATGCCCATGCCCCGCTGCTGTACCGCCCTTCTGCTCTCGTTTTTCCTGGCATCGTCCGCCCAGGCGGCCTGCCAGCGTGACCCCGTCAGTTTTGATTTTCCCGCCCAGCGGATGGACGAAGCGCTGCAGCAATTAGCCCACCGCACGGGCTGCTTTATACACACGCGCCCCGCCGCTATGGGCGACACCCAGGTACCGGCCGTAAGCGGCACCTACCGCCCGGAAGAGGCGCTTTGGGCGATTTTGAAAGGGTCGGGTTGGGAGGGGTATCGCACCGATGAAGGCTTGGCGGTCAACCGGCACTGGCAAACATGGGTCAAGCGACACACCCAAACCCTGCGCGCCCGGTTAGAAGCGCTCGAAACGCTAAACGCCGCCGAGCGCCAAGCCTACCTCGATGAACTTCAAGCGCTTGAAAATAGCGTAAGCGCGCTCGCCCGCGAGCAAGGGTTTATCAGCGCGGGGGAACACGCGAGCTATCAGCGCAGTATCGAGGCGCTGGAAAGCACGTTGCGGGCTCACAGCTCATAGCGGTAACGGCTTGCCTGCCTCTCGATGGCGGGCCAGGCTTGCGCGATGGGTAAAGCATTCGAGCACGGCATACTTTTAGGCAGGACATTCATGAAAAATCCATCTTCACGCCAGCAACTCAAGCGGACTTCCGGCATAGCGGTAGTGGGCGCTTGCCTGCTGGCCGCCTCGTTAAGCGCCAAAGCGCAGGAGACGACGTCATCCAGCGAGTGCGAGATGACCGAGCGCCAGCAGGAAATGCTTTCGCGGGTCAACGAGGCTCGGAGCAGCGCCCGGGAGTGCGGTGGGGAGTCTTTTCCGGCGGTAGAGCCGCTTGGCTGGAGCTGCCAGCTCGAAGCCGCCGCCAGGCTGCACTCACAAGACATGGCCGAGAACGCCTTCTTTAGCCATACCGGCTCCGAAGGTTCCAGCATCGAAGAGCGGGTGAATGAACAGGACTACGCCTGGCGAGCGGTCGGCGAAAATATCGCCGCGGGCCACCGGTCGGTCGAAGCGGCGATTGAAGGCTGGATCGAAAGCCCCGGCCATTGTCGCAACCTGATGAGCGAGCAGTTCAGCGAAATGGGGATGGCGAGGGCCGACAACGACGACACCCGCTATTCGACTTACTGGACGCAGACCTTCGCCGACCCGCGCTAGGCGCTCAGAGCCGGGTAAAGCCTTACTGGGCGGCCGGGGTTAAATCACCGTAGTGCACCGCGGTAATCGCATTTTTCGGCGAGCCATCGACCAGCTTGGTGCTGTAGGTCAGGTAGACGAAGGTTTGGGTTTCGGCGTCGTGCATGCGTACGACGCGCATGTTTTTGAATAGCACCGAGCGGCGCTGGGTGAAAATGACCTCCTGCTCGGTGACCTCATCCGGGTCAAAGATGATCGGCCCGGTTTGGCGACACGCCACGCTCGCTTCGCTCGCCTCCTCGGCCAGGCCTATCGCGCCGGAAATACCGCCAATCTGAGAGTAGGAGATATAGCACGAAATGCCCTGCACCTTCGGGTCGTCGAAGCGCTCCACCTCGATGGTGTTGTTCGGCCCGAGCATTCTGAACTCGGTGCGTACGCTGCCGATATGAGCGTCCTGGGCCAGCAGCGCGGCCGGCAACAGGGCCGCCGCCACGGCCAGTGATCCAACCACGGCGCGATTCAAACGAAACAAGGGCTTGGCCATCAGTGTGAGGTCCTGAACGGGGGAGAGAAATCGATACCGCTTCAACTCAATGAGAGCCGGCTGACGGTTCATGGTACGGGCAGCCGTTGAAGCGTGCACGGAAATCCGCGGAGTGGCGGTAGGTCTCCTTGCGCACGCGGTTGATATTACCCAGCGGCTGGTGGTCGATAATACCGGTCCAGACGCTAAAGCGCATTTCATCCTCGACCCGCTTGACCTTCTCTTCTTGCCAGCTATCCTGGGCGGGAACACGCAGCGTGGCCACGCGCTGAAATGGCGTGCGCGTCTCTTCCCACTCGACCGTTGCATCTTCGATCGGCTGCTTTTCGAGATCGCGGCAAAGCTGAACGCAAAACTCCCACTCGCCCGCGCGGTGGTGCATCTCACCGCGTACATCTTCACGGATCGCATCCTGGCGCCCGTCGATATCGACCGTGCGCCCGGTAAGCGCCTTGAGCGAGTCGCTGACCGGTCTGAGCATGAACTTGGCCATGTAATCGCCGTAGCGGAAAGCCGTCGCGCTGTAATAGGTTTCCCCCAGCGGGTCGATATTGGGCGCCCCGCCCAACGCGTTCAGCGTGGTGCTACTACTGCTCACGGCCTCGAGCGCCTTGTTCACGCCCTGCAGGGTTTTGGAGGCGACCACCTTGGTGCCCTCCAAACGGTCCGTGGTACTGGCCAGCATCTTGAGATTGGTCAGAAACTTGCTCGCCGTGGGCGCTTGAAAGACCGGCGCATTGAGCAAGATGAAATCCTGATTATGCCCTTCCGAGTCAGGCAGCCGCTCGCCTTCGACATCCACTACTTTTAGCGCAAGCCCCCGGGGCAGCGAAACGGCGTCGGGAAGAATGTCGCCGGCGTTGGTCGAAAGGCGCAAGAACACATCGAACTCGCCGGGCTTGGCAAAAAGCCCCTGAGCCAGCTCATCGGACAACCCCTGCTCGACGCTCAACGTACCGCTCAAAATACCGTGGGCCTTGGCATGCACTGCGCGCACGGCGTGGCCGTAATCCTCAGAAGTGTGCTCTAAAATGGTATCGAAGGTGTCGTTGAGCGAATCGATGACGTCCTGCTCGTCCTCCAGGGGTGTTTCAACGTCAGGGGTATAGCGTAGGGGAGTAGACAGCTCCATAGGGCCTCCATGCTTTGCTTTATTCGTTATCTCTACTAGCGTCACGGGTCACTGCGGAAACTACCTGTCGCGCAGTGCTCCAAGCTTAGCCTGGCCAAGCGGTCAGCGCCTAGGCGAAAGCGCCCAGCCGAATGTCCGCCCTGGTATATCAAGCGTCGTCTTATAACAAATTCACGACCTGGCATCGCGCCATACTGATTCGTATCAACATCAAATGTGGAGCGAGTAATGAATCGCCATGTCATCCTGACCTGCGCCGTGACCGGCGCGGGTGACACCACCGGTAAGAACCCCAACGTGCCGGTCACCCCGGAACAGATCGCCAACGACTGCATCGCCGCCGCCAAGGCCGGCGCCAGTGTGGCCCATATTCACGTACGCGACCCGAACACCGGTGGCGTCAGCCACGACCCGGCGCATTTTCGCGAAGTGATGGCCCGGGTGCGGGGCTCCGGCCAAGACATCGTGATGAACATCACCGCCGGCGGCGGCGGCGACTGGATCCCCGACGCCCAGGACCCTACCCGGGGCGGGCCAGGTACCGATATTCAAACGCCCGCCGAGCGTCACGCCCCGGTAGGGGAACTCTTGCCCGAACTGTGCACGCTGGACTGCGGTAGCCTCAACTTCGGCGACATGGTCTACGTCAACCCGGCGGACTGGCTGCGCGAGCACGCCCGCCTGGTGCAGGCCGCCGGCGTCAAACCGGAGCTGGAGTGTTTCGACCTGGGCCACGTCTGGTTCGCCCGCCAGCTTCAACAAGAAGGCTTGATCGACGGCGACCCGCTCTACCAGCTCTGCCTGGGTATTCCCTGGGGCGCCGAAGCCGACACCGAAACCATGGTGGCCATGCGCAACAAATTGCCCGCCCACGCCCAGTGGGCGGCCTTCGGCATCGGCCGCGCGCAGATGCCGATGGTCGCGCAGTCCGCGCTTCTCGGCGGCCACGCCCGGGTGGGTTTGGAGGACAACCTCTACTTGAAAAAGGGGGTGATGGCGACCAACGCCCAGCTGGTCGAAAAAGCCGCCACCCTGCTCGAGAACCTGGGCGGCCAGGTGATGACCCCGGCCGAGACCCGCACGCATCTCTCGCTCAACGGCGCTAAAGCCTTGAATAAAGGAGCCAACGCATGAGCCAGCAGCCGTCCCAACAACGATCTCAACAACCGTCTCAGCAACGATCCCAAAAGCTATCCGTCATCGGCACCGGCGTGATCGGCAACGGCTGGATCGCCCGGGCGCTGGCCCAGGGCTTCGACGTAGTCGCGTTCGACCCGGACCCGGCCGCTGCCGAGCGTACCCGCGCGTTCATCGACAACGCCTGGGCTTCGCTTGAAGGCCTGGGCCTGGCGCCGGGGGCCAGCAAGGAGCGGCTGCGTTTTGCCGACACCATCGACGCGGCGGTCGAAGGCGCGGACCTCATTCAGGAGAACGTGCCCGAGCGCCTGGAACTCAAGCGCGACGTGCTGGCCAGAATCGACCAGGCCGCCGATGAAACCGTGCTGATCGGCTCCTCGACCTCGGGCTACAAGCCTTCTGAGCTTCAGGCTGGCTGCTTCAAAGCGCCGGGGCGGGTGATCGTCGCCCATCCGTTCAACCCGGTGTACTTGCTGCCGCTGGTCGAGCTGGTGGGGGGCGAGGCTACTACGCCGGCGCACATCGAACGCGCGCAGCGCCTTTATGAAGACCTGGCCATGCGCCCGCTGGTGGTGCGTAAGGAGATCGAGGGCCACTTGGCCGACCGCCTGATGGAGGCGCTCTGGCGCGAGGCGCTGCACCTGGTCAACGACGGCGTGGCCACCACCGAAGAAGTGGACGCCGCGGTGGTCTACGGCTGCGGGCTGCGCTGGTCGTTGATGGGCACCTTCCTGACCTTCCACCTGGCCGGTGGCGACCAGGGCATGCGCCATATGCTCGAGCAGTTCGGACCGGCCTTGAAACAGCCCTGGACCAAACTCGAAGCCCCGGAGCTCACCGACGAGCTGATCGACCGCGTGGTCGAAGGCTGCGAGCACCAGGCCGCCGGGCGCAGCGTGGCCGAGCTCGACCGCCGCCGCGACGACTTCCTGGTCGAACTGCTCGGCCTGGTGCAAAAATACTGGCCCGAGGCCGAAGGCTTGAAAGGACGGCTCTAATGCAGATACTCACCACGGAAGTGGCAAGCGAGTGGGTCGACTACAACGGCCACATGAACGACGCCGAGTACGCCCGGGTCTTCTCGCTGGCCGTCGATGCGCTGATGGACCACATCGGCCTGGGCAGCGAGGGCCGCGCCCAGCATCGCTACACGCTCTACACCCTGGAAACGCACCTTTGCTACCGACAAGAAGCCCATGAGGGCCAGGCCCTGGTTGTTACCACGCGGGTATTGAACCAGGACGCCAAGCGCCTGCACATGTTTTTCGAGATGCAGGATAGCGAGGGGGCGCTGCTTGCTACCAGCGAGCAGATGCTAATGGGCATCGACGTGCAAAGCGGGCGCCCGGCGCCCTTTCCCGCGCCGGTGAACGAGGCCATCGCCTCGCTCCCCGTCTGCGACGAACACACTTGGCCCGCGCTTGCCGGGCGTACCATCGGAATTCCCTGACATGGATATCACAACCTTCATTCGCCGCTTTGAAAAAGGCCAGGCCACGCTTGAATCACTGCCGCTGCCCCAGGCGCGAAAGCACTACGATGCGCTGTGCCAGTCGTTCACGCCTTCGGACCCGGCGGGCATGCAGGTAGCCGATGACGTACTGGCCCACGTACCCATACGGCGCTTCAAGCCCGCCCACGCTGGCCCCGGGGCGGTGATCTTTCTACACGGCGGCGGTTTCACCATCGGGTCGGTGGTGAGTCATCACGGCGTCGCGGCAAGCCTGGCCGAGCAGCTCAAGCGTGAGGTGATCAGCGTCGACTACCCCCTCGCTTATGAAGCGAATTACTCCAGCATGCTCAAACGCTGTTGCGAGGTGATCGACGCCGCTAAGCCTGCTTGCATGGTGGGTGACAGCGCCGGCGCGAGGCTGGCGATGGACGCCTCGATAAGGCTTAATTCAAAAGCGGTACTGGGGCTTATCTACCCACCTGTGAACGGTTTGCGCCATGAAACGCTGGGGCCGGACGCCCCGCTATTGAGCCGCCAGGACGTGCTGTTCATCTCGCCGCTGTGCCCGGCGCTTGCTTCGAGCGCGCCGACGCCGCTTCCCAAGGGCGTCGTCGAAGTTCTCGCGGTGGAGCACGACCCGCTGACCGCACCGCTTGAGCGGGTGGTCGAGCAGTGGCGTCATCAAGGCGCAGAGGTAGGCTACCGGTGCGCGCCCAACATGGTGCACGGCGCCCTTCACGCCCAGGCACACCTTCCAGACATGCAAAACGCCTGGCAGGATTTCTGCCAGGCGCTCGAACGTCGTTTAGCCTCAAAGGCCGGGTAGCAGCGAAGACCGCTTAGCAACGTAGCTCAGTTAAAAAAGAAGCAAGGCCAAGGGTTATTCGTAGGCGGCTCTTACCGCTTCGATGGCGGGTTCGCCGTCCTTATCGTCGACGCCGTCCAGCCAGGCCTCGACGGTCTCCAGGTTGGCGGCGATCCACTCGGAGGCGACTTCATCCGCCGGGCGGTCGTCGAAGCTATAGCCGTGGACCCATTCGTTTTGATCTTCGATATCCACCACGAACTGGGAAAGAAAGCGGTGCAGCGCCGGGTCGTCCTCGGCCAGGCTCGCCGGTACCACGGTCCACACGGTGCTTTCGATCTCGGCCACGCCCGCGTCGTCCGAGTCTTTTAGATACGCCAGGTCGAAGCTTACGTTCATCCAGTGGGGTTCCCAGCCCACGAAGGTTACCCACTCTTCGTCGCGCATGCGCTGCTCGGCCTGGGCCAACATGGCCGAGGTGGAGCTTTCCCGCAGGCGCCAACCGCCCAAACCGGCCAGGTCGTTGTCGATGGCGTTCAGCACGGCGGTATTGATGCCGGTGCCCGCCTCGATGCCCTGAATCTCGCCCTCGAAACGCTCACGGTGCTCGTTCAGGTCGGCCACCGTGGTCACCCCCGCGTCATACACGTAGCGCGGCACCACCAGCCCCGAGTTCGCCCCTTCGATGTTGGAGACGAGCTTCTCGACCTGGCCGTTATCCACCAGGGGCTCGACCATATCCGTTTGCACCGGATACCAGCCGCCCAGGTAAACGTCGATATCGCCGCGAGTCAGGCCTTCCAGAATCACGCTCACCGCCAGGTCGCGCTGGCGGGTCTCGTAACCCATGGCTTCCATCAACTGCGCGGCCACTTCGGACTTCACCGTCACCCCCGGCCAAGGCGGCACGCCAAAACGCACTTCATCGAGCGCGGCCTGGGCGGCGGTGGCGCAGGCCAGTCCGCTTAGGCTCAACGCGCCGATCATCAACGCCCTGGGCAGGCGAGCGCTGGTTGAACGGGCCTGGTTTGAGCGAATATTGTTTGAACGGGTATTGTGCAGAACGCTTGCGGGCAGTGTTTTCAGGGCCATGCTCATTCGCGTCTCCTCTGTTGACGGTAGACCACCAGTTTGACCGCCCCACCCCAACGCAAACGACACCAGGCGACTCTAAAGCCACACTTTACGACATAGCGCCTTACAACCGGGCGTGGCGGCGCGCCTGAATGGGCGAATGCCCGAACCGGGCACGAAACGCCCGGGCGAAGCTGGAACTAGAGCCAAACCCGCAAGCAACGGCGATGGCAAGCACGCCCATATCGGTTTCGATCAAGAGCCGTTCGGCGCGCGCCAGGCGCAGGTTCTGGTACCACTGGCGCGGCGAGGCCCCTAGCTGGTCCTCGAACAGACGCTGTAATTGGCGCGCCGATACGCCGCTTTGCCGAGCGATCTCGCCAAGTGTGAGCGGCTCTTCCAAGTGGCGCTCCATCAGCGCGACCGCCTCGACCAGGCGGCGGTTGTGGCTGCCCAGGCGGCGCGCCAGGGACATGCGCTGCTGGTCGTGGTGGCTGCGCAGGCGCTCGTGAATCAACTGCTCCGAGACCGCCACTGCTAGCCCCGCCCCGTGGCGCCGGGCAATGACCTCCAGCGCCATGTCCATCGCCGCCGCCCCGCCGGCGCAAGAAAAACGCCGCTCGCCAAGCTCGAACAGCTCATCCGAGGTTTCGATCCCCGGAAAGCGCTCGCGAAACACCGGCAGGCTCTCCCAGTGAAGCGTGACCCGCTCGCCCTTCAAAAGCTCGGCTTTTGCCAGCAGGAACCCGCCGGTATCCAGCCCGCCGAGCGCGCATCCGGCCTGGTCCAGCCGGTGCAGCCACCCCGTGAGCGCCCGGTTCAAATGGGCCTCGGGCTCGAAGCCGCTACAAAGCGCCAACGACGATATATCGAGGGTGCCGATGGGCTGGTCCACCATCAGCGTCATCTGGTTGCTGGCGGTGACCGGCTCGCCGTTTTCGCTCAACAACACCCACTCGAAAAGCGCCTTGCCGCTGATGCGGTTGGCGATACGCAGCGGCTCCACGGCGGAGAAAAACGCCATCATCGAAAAACGCGGCAGGAGGAGAAACCCGATACGCTCTGGTAACGGCCCAACATAGTGCAGGCGCAATGTCGCTCCCGATGGATAGAGTGTTTTAAAAACGAACCCACGCGCCGGCTAATTTAAAGCAAGCCGGCGCGCTCTCTTCTACACTGAAACGCATAACGAAGCACAGGCCGCTGTGCGCGTTAGTATAGAAAGCCGATTCATAAGGAGAGTGAACGATGTCGAGCCCCGAGCATAAGCAAAAAATCTGGTCGATGATCAAGGATATCAAAGTAGGCATGTTGGTCACCAATGACCACGACATGCCCCGCGCCCGCCCCATGCACCTGGTGCAGGAAGAGTACGACGGCACGCTTTGGTTCTACACCCGCCGCAGCGCTGAAAAAGTGTTCGAGGCGGAAAAAGATCACGACGTTTGCCTGAGCTTCTCGGATCAGGAGCACGGTATCTACGTCTCCATGTCCGGCAAGGCCAACCTGACCGACAACCGCGACCTGATCCACAAGTACTGGAACCCCTTCATTGCCGCCTGGTTCCCGGAAGGCAAGGACGACCCGGACATCGCCCTGCTCGAAATCAAGGTCGAGATGGGTGAGCACTGGAAAGCCAACGAGAGCAAAGTCTACCAGCTCTACGAAATCGCCAAGGCCAACATCAAAAAAGACGACACCCCGGATATGGGCGAGAACGAGAAGTTCGGCCACTGATCGTCTAACGCCTATCTCCCCCCACGGCGCCGGCTTGTCCGGCGCTGTGGTTCAGCTTCACTCGTGTAAGCGCAACCCTTCCGAACGGTACAGCTGGTTCACTTCGATGACGCGGCCCTCCATCAAATGACAGTACTGGCGGCCATCATCGCTGCCGTCGCGGGTTCTCACCTCGCCCCCTTCCCGCTCGCAGTAATTCACGGCCAGTTCTTGCGCCTGTTCTGCCCCGTTGGAGCCTGGTGCCGCGCACCCTGCCAAGGCCACAAGCAACACCGCGCCTACGCTATAACGAATCATATTGGTCTCCTTTTATAAAACCCGTGGACTCACTATAGCCACTCCCCGCCCCGGTGGCGAAATACCTGGCTCAGGGCTGCTGCATGTACTCAAGCTCCGTGGCCCGCTCGGCGGTGGCGCTTAAAAAGCAGTCGTTGCTGATCAAACGGGCCATCGTGCCTTCTCCGGTCGCGTAGAAGTAGCAGTTAGCATCCCGGTACGAGATCCAAAGCCGCTGGGCATCCCGCAGGGCTATTTGCCGCTTCTCGGGTAACTCGCTACGAATAGCCCGGTAGGCATCGTTTAACCTTTGGTCTTGAATCTCGAGTTCGTCGCTCATGCACTCGACCATGGATTGCGTAACGCCGCCGGAGGCTTCCATGCAGGTGCTGTATTGGTTGGTGTAGGGATTTTCGTCGTTAGCTTGGGCCTTGAAAGGTAACGGTATAAAAAATAATGCTGTGGCTATTATGGGTAAACGGTTTTTGTTCATTGAGGCTCTATAGGGGCCGGTTAAGTTAAGGTGTGAAGGTTAACTGATGTTTGAGAGTTGGATGGGGATTTTATGGAGGGTGAGTATTTGAGTATTGTTGAAGATGCAGGGCTTTGTTAAAAGCTCGCTTTGATTTCCTGACAGGAGTATATAATAAAAATTAAGCTACTGAAAAATAATTGTTTTAAGTAAATATTAAAAAATGAATATACCAGTCTGTATATCATTCCCCTTCATCTGCAATCCGTTGACGGATTATCGTAGGATAATATCAATGCCGATTCAGTTTGCGGCACAGATGGACTGCTTACGGCCAAATGCGGACATTGACGGCCCCCGACGGTGCTGCAGCGCAGCTTTCACTAAAGGGCAAAAAGGCTTCTTGCTTTACTATGAATGAGGCTCTACCAGAGCCTCATCTGAACTGCTTTGCGGCGGCATCCAAAGTGTTGGCGGGATAGGCAAGCGGTAGTGCCTACAGGCCGTCAAGAAAAGTGGAACCAGTCCTCGCTTCATCGCTGTCATTTCAAAAATTGCCCCACACTCCTTGATTGCCAGGTTCAAGGCTTCTGCTATCTCCGCATTTCCACGTGCTGGCGACAGGTCAGTCACGCAAATCCCATGGTAGGTATCCCCACGCCAGATTTTTTGGTCTGTCTCCTCATCGGGGAACCACGCCTGATGCGTGCAGGCGGGTATTTTTTGGGAAAGTCGTCTGGAGAATTCTTCAATGAAAAATTGTTCAGGGCAATACTGAAGCCAAATGAATAGGTAGGGATACAGGACACTGCCAACACAAGCCTCATCACGGTACTCCTGTTCATTACTCGCAGGATGAGCAAGCAGATCGTTGTAGTCGCGAAAACACGTTGGGTAACTAGTATTGGTTAGAAGTGCGAACGATGTGTTCTCAGCCATGGCATGGAACCATGGCATAAATCGCCTGCCTGACGATGTTTGTTGAGCAAGATACATGACCAAGGCTGCCTCGATCATGTGGTCGTCCTTGAACGGAGACCCCAAAGTCGGGTTGTTGTTGATCAGGGCCACCAACATATCGAGCATCTTCTTTGTCTGCTCGTTCAGACTGTGAGCGAACTCGGGGTTCGTCTCCGAGAGAGCTTTCCCGAACAAGTCAGTCCAGATTGCACGAGTGGCCGCACGGCCAAGCAAGTCGAACATCGCAAGATTGGCATCGACCGCTTCTCGCGACTTCACCGAAACCGTTAGCGAATGGAGCGTCTCAGCATGAGGATACAGAACCTTCTCAAAATAAACCTCGGACATCATCAAATAGAGCCGGACGTACTGGTCCAAAATTTCCGTCAGAGCAATTTGATGTTTGGTAGGCTTAGACTTGACGGGTTCTTCGCGCATTGCATCCCAGCAGAACAGCAAGCCCAATTCAGATATCCGATAAACGACATCGAGACTCTTTGCTTCAACCGCCCAGGCGCAAATGGCGTGGAGGCAAATATACGCCTGTCTTAGCCTCAATAGGCGCTCTTTGTCTTTCATATCCTCTTTTGGGAGAGCGATGGCAACAAAACTTCTGGTATATTCATAACAGGCCTCTGGCTCATTCACCATTGCAAGGGCTTTCTGAAAATGCCTGCGCGCCGCTTCGTCCAGCAACTCCCGAGCCAATAAAGATTTTTCCATAAATCCAGCTAACCGGTCTCCATTCCACAACTCAAAACCAATTTTCTCGCTTGCATAAGTCGCTGTGAAGCCGGCCCAGTTTCCTTCAACCGTTTCCTTTAATTCCCCCCCCATGCACAGGCAAATTTTGATCGGCAAATCTTGATGCTCTTTGGCAATCTTTGAGCGAATGTACACCTCTAGAATTTCTCGAAGTTCAGGGCCTACTGATTGTGGCCCGGCATCCCAGTCATTGCGCCCAACATCTCCTGCCTTAACACAGAGCAAATAGAGGTATTTCTGCTCATCGTCTGGCAACTGACCGACAGCAGATATATCAACTCCATCTTGGCGGGTTCCGATCATTGGGGTTTTCAGAACCTGCAATCCCATCGCGGAAAGCAGGTTGGGCAACAACACTTTATCGAGGTCACCTCGTTCCTTGAGGGACGCCAGATATTCTTTGAGTATCAGTTTCATTTTTATTTTCTCTGCTCGACCCTGCACAGCAAGAGCAAACGATTAAAACCAACCGGGTCAATTACGGACAAACGAGGAAGTTCAACGCTATAGGAGTGTTCGCTCAGGGGGGTGATACTTGGAAACTTTTCGCCATCAGCACCCGTGATCATACTGAAGCTCTTGCGACCGTAAAGCATCGTCGCAGTATGAAACATATCGCCAAAGATAGACATTTTGCGCGCTTGCTTTTGAATATCCGTATTCCTCTGGTGATCTTTGATCGCCGCCGCTCGTCTCGCTTCATTTGAGGGTTCAAGTTCGCTAATGTCCTGCGCCTTTTCCAGCCTGTCAATATATGCTGCGTGGTGCGCTATCAGCTCTTGAGCCGCCTTAGCCACAGTTGGGGAAGCACTAGACGCTTGTTGCTCAAGATACGGCTTAAGCTCATTAGAGTAGCTAAGGAGCAGCGGTTCCCAAAGGAGATCTTCAATCTCAGGGACAGCATCTGGATGACCATATTCGACTAGACTAAGCAGAATTGACGCTGCCGTGATCTCATGCAGCCAAAGAAAGCCGATACATTTTCGGGCTAGAAAAACTTGATCTACTGCTTCTGGAGGTAAGTCTTGCGGCAGGAGAGATAGTGCTGTCCCCTTATCTCCGCCGCTGACCATTTCGGCCAAAAAGCTGCACAGGGAGAAGTTGCCAGAATTAAGCCAGCGCGCGAAAAGATATGAAGTGTTTGCTGTTTCTTCCCAAACCCATTCGCAAAAGCTATGAAACTGCTTGCTCTTTGCTGGCTGCTCGAAGTGCGGAATCATGGCCTCTATGAACGCGATCACCTCCTTAAATGACCAGCGTTCATCTTTCCAAGTTAGTGCTTTATCTATCCAGTGGCTTGCTGTCTCGAAGCTAGAGGATATGCTTTGTGATCTACTCAATACTGCACTGATAGTTTGCTCTGTGGATGCATTCTTGTGATAGAAAAGCATCGCGCACAGGCGCACCAAGTCGTCATCTGTCGGCTGGGCGAGAAGGGACTTTATCGCTTCGTCTTGCCGATATTTTTCCTTGGTCGCATCATTGTCCCAAATGCGAAAAACGGCCTCAATAGCAGCATTTCGCGCATCATCAGAAGACGGACTTTGAATTTCCGAAAGGCAAGCATCTATACCAGTTTGGTCGTCCTGTGATGTCATGTTCTTGAGCCTTCCTAAGGCGCGAAATCCTATAGATCGGAGTTCCGCTCTACTGTCCTCTAAGAAATCTACCAAGTATCCAAAGTTATTGAGACCTTGTAAGGCAAACACACAGGAACGTTGGCAATCCTCTTGGCCGTCTTTTGCGCCTGTAATTATTTTTTTGACTTGAGAGGGATGTTTTTCGCACCAACGAACGAATGACACAAACGGAGTGTTAGAAGCCCCATCGTTACCTGCTCTCTCAACCAGACACTCAGCAAACTGCTGTACAGCAGGGTAATCATCCACCACGTGCTCAATTGCGTCAGACAACGCGCCGAACACCATCCAAAAGTCGTTGTGTTCCAGCTGTCGTATGGCCGCACGGTTGGCGTTCGAGAGCAGAGCGATCTCACCCGAGTTGTTCAAATCAGCCAATAAACCGCCAAGTTCCCGTTTTCTGTCTTTGTATTCAAAGTCGAGAATGGTTGGGATAAGGCGTCCGGCGGCATCGCCCTCGATAATCAGCTGAGCTAAATCACTTTTTTCTGTCACGCTGCCGACCTCGTTCACCAATGCATTCTTTGCACAACCATACCGCGCAGACCAGTCGTTGGAAACTACTGCCTCTCAACAAGGGCAAGTAATTTTCACACAGGCTGTTGCGACTTTTCACCTGCAGCGAACGACAGCTATCCGCCCTCCACGTCGATGATCCGACATATGCCGCACCCTGCATGACGGTCTGCTTTGGGTCGAAAGCTGCTGGTTAGTGATATGCAAAATCTGGCCGCAAGCAGGTTGATTCGCATAAGACCCTGACCTCTAATTTAATTATTATTAGCAGTATTACCCATTCATTTACACCAGCGCAACCCGTCTAGCTACAACTCTAGGCCACCCTGCGCCGGAACGCTTCGGCACTTCTAGGCCTTTTCAGGTATGCCTTTCTTAGCTATCGGCCAACCGATGGAATAGTTTTAGAAGCTTGCCCTACATCTCCTCCACATTAACTGCATAACCTCGCATGAATTCGCATAATTTTCATGCACCCATTTTTTGCCAGCCAGACCAGCAGTGCCGCGGCTTAGCGGCGGGTGCGGGGGTGCATAAAAACCACTACATTTAGCGCGCGGGCGGGGCGGGGTATCGATAGCGCGCCGTGGGGCGCGGCCGATAAGTGGGTATGAGGTTGGCAACATCCTATTCAGACGGTCTATAGCCACACTCAGTAGCTCCCCTTCTCTCGCTGAGCCCTGACATACGAACGCCCCGCACAAAGGCGGGGCGTCGGTCCCATACCAGCATCGTTTGCCCATGCGGCGGCCAAGTTGGGCACAGCTTCACGCTATTTCAAATGGCATTCAAAGCGAATGGGTAATGCGTACTCGGTTGCTTCAGCTTGGCGGGCTAACGGCGTAGAAAGCGAGTAATGACCAAGCCTGCTTAACGCCGCATAAAAATCCGAATGCCCTTCACCACAGAAATAGCGACGCCTATGCCGCCCATAAGAAACGCGGCGTATGCAATAGTCGGGTTATCCAGGGCGGGATGGATTTCGCTGGGATCAGAGGATGAAAGAATCATGATGCCCACGCCCACCAACAGAAACGACGGGCCGGCGAGGAGCTGTAATTTAAGGTCTTCCTTCGTCATGAGCGAACCCTTTTAGCGTCGGGGAAAGTACGACGGACGCCGTTGGCGTAATGAAATGGCGTCCCTGGCAGGAGTCGAACCTGCGACCTGCCGCTTAGGAGGCGGCTGCTCTATCCTACTGAGCTACAGGGACTTTAAGGTATTGCGGGGCGCGTAGTATAGCGCGGCCGGCCGTATAGGCCAACCGGTGGCATTAAATCCAGCCCAGCAGGCGTAAGGCGAAAATGCCCAGGGTAATCGTCAGGCTGGCCATTAACGTGGTCAGGGCGATGATGTTGGCGGCCAGGGTCACGTTGCCGTTCATGGCTTTGGCCATAACGAAACTAGCCGCCGCCGTGGGGCTTGCGAAAAACAGGAACAAAAGGCCCAGCTGCTCGCCGGTGAACCCGCAAAGCCAGGCGATGACGGTAGAGGCCGTGGGCAGCACCACCATTTTCATCACGCTGGAGCTAAGCGCCACCTGGTGGCCGCTACGCAGGCTGGCCGCAGAGAGCGTGGCGCCAATGCAAATCAGCGCCAGCGGCAGCGTAAGCGAGGCAAAGTAGTTGCCGGAGGTCATCACCCAGTTGGGCAGCTCGACCGAAAGCGCGGTAAAGGGAATGGCCAGCACGACGCTCAGAATTAACGGGTTGGTGGCGATGTTTTTGAGCATGGCCCGCCAGTTGGTGGTCGCGCCCGGCTGATACACCGACAGCACCCACACCGAGAGCACGTTATACAGCACGATGACCAGCCCCAGCAGCAGACTCCCCGCCGAAAGGCCGTAATTGCCGTACATGCCAGCGGCCAGGGCCAGCCCCACGACCCCGCCATTGCCCCGAAAGGCACCCTGTACGTAAATGCCACGCTCAGAATGAACCACCCGGTAGCGCGCCCACAGCCAGCTCACGAAGAACTGGCCCACCGTGGCGAGTGCAAAAAACACCAGCAGGCGGATATCCAGCGCTACGCTTAGGTCCGCCTGAATCAGGCTAAGAAAAATCAGCGTCGGAAGGGTTGCACGAAAAACCAGCGCCGAGGCGGTCGAGACGAACGCCCGGTCGATCAACTTGAGCCGCTTCAAAACGATGCCAATAAACACCATGGCAAAAACCGGCAGGGTAATGTCTAACGTACGCGCGAAGAGCTCTAAAAGGTCCACAGGGCTGCTCTAATGGGTAAAGGGTGTCTCATAGGTATGGACGGGTCATGGATAAAGAGTGAGAGAATAAGAGTGAAAGATAGTACCGCAACGCCCTGCCGACTGACACCGGCGTACCGGTGTCAGTCGAATAGGGTCATGGAGTCGAGCTGGCCAGGCAGTTTGACGACCACTTCGTTACGCCCGCGGGCCTTTGCCTCGTAGCTTGCGGCGTCCGAGCGCTCGAGCGAGCCCTCGACCGACTCGTCGTCCTCGTCGAATTGCGTCACGCCCATGCTGAGCGTGACGTTATACACTTTGCCCGCGTGGGTGACCGAGACCTCGCTGACCGCCTGACGCAACGACTCGGCAATGCGCCGCGCCTGAATCAGGGTGCAGCTGGGTAGCAGCACGGCGAATTCATCGCCCCCCTGGCGGGCCACGTGGTCGCTGCGGCGTACTTCCCAGGCGATCACCTGGGCGACCCGGCGCAGCATTTCATCGCCCAGGGCGTGGCCGCCTTCATCGTTGATCGGTTTGAAGTGATCGAGATCGAACAAGAGCAGCGCCGAGGGCGTGCTGGTTTTTTGGAAATCGGCGAACGCCTCTTCCAGGCGGCGCAGGAAACCGCGCCGGTTGAGCAGGCCCGTGAGCGGGTCGTGTTCGGCTTCCCAGCGCTGCAGGGCTTCCTGCTGGCGGCGTTCGGTAATGTCCTTGACCACCCCGACCAGGCCCAGCGAGTGCCCGCCCTGGGAAAGCATGACCACCCGGGCGTGAACATCCAGCCAGAGCATTTCATCACCGCTTGTGGTAAAGCGCAGTTGGCGCACGTAATCCTGGCCGGTTTTTAAGCTGTGCTGCCATAGATCGATCACGCCCTGGCGGTCGTCCTGGTGAATCTGCTTGAGCCAGGCCTCCATGAGCATATCCGGGGGTATCGCCAGCATCTTCAAAAGCGCGGGGTTCATGTAAGTGATGCGACCGTCGAAGTTGGCCACGAACATGCCCTGGGGGCTCGAGTTCAGCACCGAATCCAAAAACGCTTCGCGCTCGTGGAGATTGGTCATCAACTGCTGGCGCTCGTCCTCTACGCGGTTGAAGGTCTGCGCGACCTGTTGAAGCTCCTGCATACGGGTGGCCAGCGCCACGTGGGAGCGCCCGCCATGGCCCACTTCGTCGATTTGCGACTCCAGCTGGTTGAGCGGCGAAAGTATACGCGCCAGCAGCCACCATAGAAGGGGGAGCAGCAACAGCGCCAGCGCCACCCAAATCCACCATAGCCGGTAGATGAAATCCGACAAGGGGGTTTGTGCCTGATCGACGGGTAAATAAAGCGCCACGATCCAATTGGCCGGCCACACCTGGGAGTAGGCCTGGTAAAGGTTACGCCCGCTGAAAAGCGCGCCGGCCCCCTCACCCCGCCAGCCATCCAGCGCCATATCGAGCCAGGGGTAGGCCCTGGGTTTGTCAATGGCGGTATTCACCCGCTGTGCGTCGGGGTGGTAAAGAACTTTGCCGGACGCCGTATAAATGGCCGAGAAGCCGTCATCCCCAAGGCGGATTTTCGCCAGGCGGCCAAATAGCCCGCCAGCGTCCAGGCTCACCACGCCGCCAATGAAACCTTGAAACTGGCCTTCCCGGTCTATTCGAGGCACCCCGACCAGCACGAGTGGCGTGTTGCTGGCGCGCCCCACGAAAGGCTCACTAACATAGGGACTTCGCGTGCCGCGCAGCATCCGAAAATGCTCCTGATCGGCGGTTTCCAGGCCCACTCGCCCCACGATACTGGGCCAGTCTGCAATCAGGGTTCCAGAGGCGTTACTGACGACGACGCCCTCGAACCAGGCGAGCAGCGAGTCGTTTTTACTGAGTTCGTACTGCACCCACTCGGCGTCATTGGCGGTGCCGATCGCCTCGCTCAAACGCTGCAAGGCGTCGATGCGGTTTTCGACCTGCTGGGTGAGCTCATCGGACACCAGATTGGCCTCGTAGCGCAGGTGCGTTACGTTGGCGTCTTGCAACATGTTTTTACCGACCTGCCACGTTAGCCCCAGCATGATCGCGGCCACTATCAGTAGCGTAACGGAGAGCCCCAGCAGCAGTCGGCTTTTGAGGGATCGAAATGGGGTCAGTCTTTTGTGTAGGTGGGCTGGCAGCACCGATTGTACCTATTCGTCAATTTTCTTTGAACGACAGTGGCAGTAGAATGCTAGCCGCCATGAAGCCGCCGGGTACCGAAGAGTCTCGATCAGCAGCCGGATGCGGGTAATCTTGCAAATGGGTTAGCCTACATTGCCAAGCCAGGCGGCAAAGCTAGTTTTAATTAATCTTTTAAGGCTCACATACTTTAGCCACCGTTTCCACCTTAATTAATTCTTGCTAACAAGTCATTCAAAATACGCCCTTATTCACGCGAGTGAAGGGGGATTATTTTCGTACACTTTATGGCATTTGAAAGGTCGAACTGCGTAACATTCCGACCCGATGACGGCTTTCACCTCAGGATCTATGGCGTTACATGGCAAAACACACGGCAGGCTACACCTCGCAAGGGATTGGTAAAATTCCCCATCTTCACGCACTGCTGCCTGAATTTGACGCACTGAGACGCCTTGGGCCGCTTTCCGGCCCGCCCAGCGCCGTCATTGGCTGGGGGCTCAAACCCACCAGCCTGCGTGCCCGGCGTTTTGCTGCCCGCCACGCGCTTCCCTACGTGTCCCTGGAAGATGGCTTTATCAGGTCCCTGGGGCTGGGGGCGCAGGGCTATCAACCGCAAAGCCTGGTAGCCGACTATACCGGCATCTATTACGACGCCACGCGCCCAAGCGATCTCGAAAACCAGCTAAATGACGCTGTCTTCGAACATGAGGAGCTGGCACGCGCCAAGCGCTGCATGGCCTTGCTCGAGCGCGGGCGGCTATCGAAGTACAACCACGCCCCGGATACGCCGCTTGAAGGCACGTCTGCTAAAAATACGTCTGAGGCCAACGTGCTGGTGGTGGACCAAACCGCCAACGACGCCTCCATTCATTACGGCCAGGCCTCGTCGGCAAGCTTTACCCGAATGCTGGAGCACGCGCTAGAGGCGCACCCGCAAAGCACTATATGGGTCAAGATTCATCCGGATGTCGTCGCCGGCACCAAACAGGGCCACCTGCTGGGCGCCGCCGATCACCCTCGTTGTCGGGTGATCAGCCAGGACCTCAATCCCTGGGCGCTATTTGACCAGGTCGACACCGTGTATGTCGTCACCAGCCAGCTTGGTTTCGAGGCGCTGGTCGCCGGCAAGACCGTCCACTGCTTCGGCCTGCCCTTCTATGCCGGGTGGGGGCTCACCCAGGACCAGCTCACCTGCCCGCGCCGGGTAGCCAGGCGCACGCTTGCCGAGGTGTTCGCCGCCGCCTACCTGCGCTACAGCCGTTATGCCAACCCCTACACCGGCGAGCCCAGCAGCCTGGAAGCCACCATTGCGCTGATTCAGGACCAAAAACGCCAAAAGGAGCGCCTGCAGGGGCACTGGCAAGCCTGTGGCTTCTCGGTTTGGAAGCGCGGCTTTATTGGGGACTTTTTGGGCCCCGCCGCCACGGTCGATTTCCAAAAAACACTGCCCGAGGACCCACCGGTTCAAACGCCGGGGAAAGCAGCGCCGGCGCCAGCCACTCAACCCCCAGAAGGCAGCGAGAAAGCCCCGCACCTGCTGGTATGGTCGAGCCGTATCGATGCGGCGTTCAAGGCGCGCTACCCGGCAAAGCTCAAGCGGCTATGGCGAATAGAAGACGGCTTCATACGCTCGGTGGGGCTGGGAGTGGATCTGGCCCGGCCGCTTTCGCTGGTCATCGACCGTCGGGGCATTTATTACGACCCCAGCCAGCCAAGCGATCTGGAAACGCTGCTAAGCGACAGCGTATTTACTGACGATGAGCTTAAACGCGCGGCCGCGCTTCGCACCCGGCTGGTCACGCTCAAGCTCTCGAAATACAACGTTCAAGGGCAAACGGCGCTCGATCTACCCGGTCACGTGCCCACGATTTTGGTACCGGGCCAGGTGGAAAGCGATGCCTCGATCGCCACGGGCTCGCCCCAGTTGAGCACCAACAGCGCGCTTTTAAAAGCGGTGCGCAGCGCGCATCCGGACGCATTCATCATCTACAAGGCGCACCCGGATGTGTTGAGCGGTGCGCGGGTGGGTAAACTCGATAACCAGGCCGCAACCCTGTATGATCTCGACGCCAGCCATCTGGACATCTCGGCGCTGCTGGAGCAGGTAGAGGCGGTTCACACCATGAGTTCGCTCACCGGGTTCGAGGCGCTGCTGCGCGGCTGCCAGGTCAGCACCTACGGGCTGCCTTTCTATGCGGGCTGGGGGTTAACGTTGGACGCCATGCAGTGTACCCGGCGTACCCGCCACTTGAGCCTGGATGAGCTCGTGGCCGGTACGCTGATACGCTACCCCACCTACGTCGACCCACGCACGGGCCAGCTTTGTAACGCGGAAACCGCCGTTACGCTGTTGGAACAGGCCCGCGCCAAAGCCCCCGCACTGAGCATCCGGCAGCGCCTTTACCGCTACTACCGTCATTTCTTTATTGGAAGCCATTGAGTTGATACAAAAGCGCGCATTCTTATTTCTGCAAGGCGTTTGCTCGCCCTTTTATCAGCGTTTGGCAAGCCAGCTAATCCGCGATGGGCACCGGGTGGTGAAGGTACACTTCAACGCCGGTGATATCGCCTACTGGAGCCGGTCGCTGGGCGAAAGCCACCTTTTCCGCGGTAAGCTCGATGAACTGCCAGGCTTTCTGCAAATGCTTTGGCAGCGCTACGCGATCACCGACCAGCTTTTATTCGGCGACCGCCGCCCCGTTCACCGCGCCGCCATCGACAACGCCCCGGCTGCGGGTATTCGCACCCACGTGCTGGAAGAGGGTTACTTTCGCCCTTTCTGGATCACCCTGGAGCGCGAAGGGGTCAACGGCCACTCGCTGCTGCCCCGGGACCCGAACTGGTTTTTTGAAACCGGCAAGGCGCTGCCAACGCCGCCAAAGCCGGTGCGCTTTAAGTCCTCGTTCAAGATGCGCGCCCGCCACGATGTCGCCTACCACCTGGCCGGGCTTGCCAACCCGCTGGTGGCGCCGCACTACCGTAACCATTCGAGCATTACCGCACCGAAAGAGTACGCCGGCTATATCAAGCGCTTTACGCTTTTAAAGCAGTGGAAAAAACGCGACAACGCACGCATCAAAGCGCTGATCGAAGGAAGCGCCCCGTTCTTTTTGCTCCCGCTACAGCTCGATACCGACGCCCAGATCCGTGATCACTCCCCCTACGCCGACATGGCCGAGGTGATGGATCACGTGTTGGGCTCGTTTGCCCAGCACGCCCCGGCCAACGCGCGTTTATGCATCAAAAACCACCCGCTGGATATGCGCCTGATTAGCCACGCCAAAACCGTCGAGCGCCTGGCGCGGTTTTACGGTTTGCAGGGGCGCATCGTCTACCTGGAGTCCGGCGACCTGGAGGCGCTACTCAAGCACGCCGCGGGTACGGTCACGGTCAACAGCACCGTGGGGATCGTGGCGCTTGAAAACGCCTGCCCTACTTTTGCGCTGAGCGACCCGATCTACAACCTGACAGGGCTTACCAGCGGCGGGCCGTTGGACGAGTTCTGGCACGCGCCGGCGGCGCCCAATAGCGCGCTGTTCGGCTATTTTCGTGCCACCGTGATGCACACTACCCAGGTCAACGGCGGCTTTTACTGTCCAACGGGGATCGATTTAGCGGTCGGCAATACCGCCCGTATACTAGAGGCCAGCCCCTCGCCTTTGGAGAAGCTGCTTTGAGCGACACTCTACCGCCCACCACCCCCGGCGATAACCAAAGCGCCGCGCCAGCCACGCAGTGCGTTTTGATTACCGGCGCCACCGGCGCCATTGGCGGCGCACTGGCCAGGCTTTACGCCCGTGCGGGCTGGCACCTGGTGATTCACGGCCGCAATAGCCAGGCGCTCGATGCACTGGCCCAGGAATGTGAGGCGGCCGGGGCTCGGGTGACGTGCTCGAGCGTCGATATCACCGACGAAAGCGCCCTGGCCGGCTGGCTACAAGGCGTGTGCGCCGAGCAAGTACCCGATGTCATGATCGCCTGCGCGGGTAAAAACACCCACCCCCAGGGGCCGGGTGAGCTCGAGGCCTGGCAAGACGTTCAGGCGCTTTTGGATGTGAACCTGAAAACGCCGATCAGCATGACCCAGCACCTGGTGCCCTCCATGAAGGCGCGCCGTAAGGGCCAACTGGTACTGATCAGCTCCCTGGCCGGCTGGCACGGCCTGCCATCAACACCCAGTTACAGCGCCAGCAAAGCGGGTATCAAGGCCTACGGCGAAGGGCTCCGGGGCCTACTTGCGCCGTTCAATATCGGGGTTACCGTGGTCATGCCAGGCTACGTTACCTCGCCCATGTGCAACGCCATGCCGGGGCCCAAGCCCTTCGAGTGGCCGCCGGAGCGTGCCGCGCGGGTCATCAAGCGCGGCATCGACGCCAACCGCGCCCGGGTCAGCTTTCCGTTTCCGCTCAATTTCGGCACCTGGTGGCTGGCCGTGCTGCCCGCCGGCGTTTCCCAGTGGCTCATCAAGCGCCTGGGGTTCGATCACCTGGAGGCGCCATGATGCAAAGCCTTACCCAAGCACTCTGGGCGCCCTTCTTGCTGGGCCTGGTCGCCAGCTACGTGATGGAGGCCTGCCTGCGCCCGCGCCCCGCGCCGTTTACCCAGCGTGGCCTTGGCGTTAACGCCGTGCATATCGGTAGCTGGTGCGTGCTTTTTGGCCTTTTCAGCCTGGTGTTTCAGCGCCCCTGGTTTGCGGTGGTGCTGGCGCTGTCGCTAACCCTGGTCGTGGTGCAGTCCAGCAACACCAAATCGCACACCCTGAAAGAGCCGTTCATCTGCCACGATTTCGAATACTTCTGGGATGCGATTTTGCACCCGCGCCTCTACGTACCGTTTTTCGGTATTGGGCTGGCCATTGCGGCAAGCACGGCCGGGGCGCTGGCGATCGGCGCCTTTTTATATTTCGAGCCAACGCTTTTAAGCCGCTGGAGCGCCGGCCAGGCACTCGTTCAGTTGGCGTTATTGTTGCTGGCCGGGGCTGGGCTGGTCGTAACGGGGTTGAAAAAGTGCCCGCCGGTCACGTTTCAGCCCGCCGCGGATATGTGTCGTTTAGGGCTTTTCGCAAGCCTTTGGGCATACGGCGTGGCGCTTTTTCGCTCGAAAGCACCGACCGCTGACAACGCCCCTTTCGATGCTCATGCTTATAAAACCGCGCCACCGGCCAAGCCGGACGAGCCACACCCTCACGTAGTGCTGGTGCAAAGCGAATCGTTTTTCGACCCTCGGCCCTGGTGCGCCGATGTCGCCCCCCAAACACTTAGCCACTTCGATGCCACCTGGTCCCAGGCGCTACAAAAAGGCACGTTGAGTGTGCCGGCCTGGGGGGCCAATACCGTGCGCACCGAATGCGGCGTGCTGACCGGCCTGCCGGCCAGCGCCTGGGGCGCGCGCCAGTTCAACCCCTACCATACGCTGGCCCGCCAGGGGCTCCCTAGCCTTGCGTCGGCGTTCAAGGCCAAGGGCTACCGCACGGTGTGCGTTCACCCTTATCTTGGCTCTTTCTATAAGCGCGACCAGGTTTTCCCCAAACTTGGCTTCGATTCGTTCATCGATATCAACGATTTTGCCGCTGAAGATAAATTCGGCCAATACATGAGTGACCGCGCGGTTGCACGAAAGGTTGGACGTCTGCTTGAAGATGACGATAATAGGCCGCTCTTTGTATTCGTCATTACCATGGAAAATCATGGCCCGCTGCACTTGGAAGCGCCGGAACAAACACGGATGAGCACGGTGCTTCCGGGTGCCAGCTGGCCCCCTGCCAGGCACTTGAAAGACCTGGCCGTCTACCTCAAGCATTTGGGTGAGGCGGACGCAATGCTCGAGCAGATAAAAGCAGCGCTGAGCGTGACCCAACGCCCAGGGCTTTTGGGTTTTTACGGCGACCACGTGCCCATTTTGCCCGAGGCCTACGCACACTACGGCGCCCCTACGGGAGAGACGCCTTACATGATATGGTCAACGAAACGCCAGGACCACGTGGCCACCAACACCACCCCCTTGAAGGCGCAGGAATTGGGTATCGCCTTGTATGAGCGGGCGTTTGGGCACGATAGACATAGCGAACAGATCAAGGCAGATCCAGAACCGCAGGAGCAAGAATGACTAAACGCGTTGCCATTATCGGCGCCGCCCATCGTTTCCCCGGCACCACCCCTGAAACGTTCTGGCAAAATCTGCAAGCCGAAAAAGACCTGGTGACCCAAGTGGCGCCGGACCGGTGGAGCCACGACGCTTTCTGGCACCCGGACAAACGCCACCCCGGTACCAGCGTGTCTTTTGCCGCCGGTAGCCTTGGCGACATCAGCGGCTTCGATGCAGAGTTTTTTGGTATTTCCCCGCGGGAAGCCGCCAACATGGACCCGCAACAGCGCATGCTGTTGGAGCTTGCCTGGGAGACCATCGAAAACGCCGGTATGAAGCCGGCTGACCTGCGCGGCAGCGAATGCGGCGTGTTTCTGGGCGTGGCGAGTCTCGACTACTCCTACCGCTTAGCCGACGACATGGCGGCGATCGACGCCTCCACGGCGACCGGTAATACCTCGAGCATCGCCTCGAACCGGCTCTCCTACGTATTCGATTTCCACGGTCCGAGCATGTCGCTGGACACCGCCTGCTCATCGTCCATGGTCGCCTTTCACCAGGCCTGCCAGTCGATCAAAAGCGGCGAGACTACCATGGCGCTGGCCGGCGGCATTAGCCTGCACCTGCACCCCTATGGGTTCATCATTTTCTCCAAGGCGAGCATGCTCTCGCCGACCGGCCGCTGCCAGGTATTCGACGAAGCCGGCAACGGCTACGTGCGCTCGGAAGGCGCCGGGCTGTTCTTTTTAAAAGATTACGATTTGGCCGTCGCCGATGGCGACAATATTTTGGCCGTAGTAGCAGGCTCGGCGGTCAATACCGACGGCTATAAATCGGGCATTACGGTTCCTAACCCGGACGCGCAAGTTGCGCTGATGCGCCGCGCCTACGAGCAGGCAGGCATCACGCCGGATGAAATCGACTATCTTGAGGCTCACGGTACCGGCACCTCGGTGGGCGACCCCATCGAAACCCGCGCCATTGGCGAGGCGCTTGGCCAGCACCGCCAAACGCCGCTGCCCATCGGTTCGGTCAAAAGCAACCTGGGCCACCTGGAAACCGCGTCTGGTGTAGCCGGGCTTGCCAAAGCGCTTTACAGCCTCAAATACCGGGAAGTGCCCGCGACGATCGGCATTCGCAAACTCAACCCCAATATCAAATTCGACGAGTGGAATATCAGCGTCGTCACCAAGGCGCAGCCGCTCAAGGCCGAAGGCCGCCTGGTGATCGGCATCAACTCCTTCGGCTTTGGTGGCGCCAACGCTCACGTCATTTTGGAGAGCGCGCCGGAAAAACAGGTGCCGCCCGCCCATACCGC
The DNA here is from genome assembly GCF_970647075.1 of Vreelandella mediterranea. NCBI lineage: Bacteria > Pseudomonadati > Pseudomonadota > Gammaproteobacteria > Oceanospirillales > Halomonadaceae > Vreelandella > Vreelandella mediterranea. The sequence continues at coordinate 2,196,806 of NZ_OZ310198.1, forward strand.
AAACGTGGCCCTGCCCATTCGCGTTAGCGGGCGCAGCGAAGACGCCCTGGCCGCCAACGCGGCTAATCTCGTCACCTATTTGGAGCAAAGCGAGCAAGGCTTTTACGATATTGCCCATACGCTTTTCCACCACCGCGAGCACCACCGCGTGGGCGGGCTATGCTTTGCCCAAACCACGGCTGAAGCCATCAGCGCGCTCAAGGAACTGGCCGACGGTGACACCAAGCACGTCGTCAAACTCGATAAACTCGACGCCCCCCAGGGCCCGGTGTTCGTGTATGACGGTAACGGCTGCCAATGGGAAACCATGGGCAAGAACCTGCTGGACGAACCCACATTCAGTGCAGCCATTGACGAGGTCGATGCGCTGTTCGTAAAGCTGGGGGGCTTCTCCCTACGCGATGAGCTGGCAGGTCTTAACGGTGAGAGCGACAACGCCGGGGAAAACCGCCTGGATCGCACGGAAATCGCTCAGCCTGCGCTGTTCGCGCTACAGGTAGCGCTCACCCAGTGGCTCAAGGCCCGGGGTGTGACGCCGGCAGCGGTGTTTGGCCACAGCGTGGGCGAAGTCGCCGCTGCCTGGGCGGCGGGCGCCTTGAGTCTGGAAGACGCCGTCAAGGTCATCTACTACCGCAGCCACTACCAGGGCATGACCCGGGGCCTTGGCGAAATGACCGCCGTGGCGACCAGCGCCGAGGACATTGCCCCTTGGCTTGAAATGCCGGCGTTCGACCGCATTAGCCTGGCCGGGGTGAATAGCCCCAAGGGGATCACCCTGGCCGGCGATGCCGGGCAGCTACAAGCGCTCGAAGCACAGTTGGTGGGCCAGGATATCTTCGCCAAGCGCCTGCCGCTCGACTACGCCTTCCACAGCCCCGCCATGGACAGCATCCAGGCGGGGGTGATCGATGCGCTCAGCGACATTACCCCGGGCGAAACGTCGATCCCCTACTACTCGACCGTGACCGGCGCCCTCAGCGAAGGAAGCGCCCTCGACGCCCACTACTGGTGGCTCAACATTCGCGAGCCGGTGCTTTTCGAGCGCGCCGCAGCGACGCTTATCGAACAAGGCTACAACATCTTCGTCGAGGTCGGGGCGCACCCTATCCTGCGCCGCTACCTAAGCGAGACGCTTCGCAATCTCGATACCCAAGGGCTGGTGGCCGGTACCCTCGAGCGCCACAAAAATGGCGTCGAGGTCCTGACCAAAAGCCTGGGCCAGCTACTGCTCAGCGGCCTTGCCTTCGATACCCAGGGCTTTTTCCCGGTCGAAGGCCAGCGCGTCGACCTGCCCCGCTACGCCTGGCAGCGCACCCGCTACTGGGTGCCCGGTACAGGCGACGGCCAGGGGTTGCTGGCGCGTTACTACGAGCACCCGCTGCTGGGCTACCGGCTGGCCCAACAGGCCAACACCTGGGAGAGCCAGCTGGATACCCAACGCACGCCCTGGCTTGCCGGCCACGTGGTCGGCGAAGGCGCAGTTTTCCCGGGCGCGGGCTTTATCGAACTGGCGCTGGCGGCCAACGCCTCGCAAAAAGAGACGGCGCTACTGGATGTCGAGGAGCTCGAGATCCGCGCGCCGCTGCTGCTGGATGGCGCTAACGGGCGCACCGCGCGCCTGCACCTGGACCCGGACAGCGGCCAAATCGCCATTCACTCCCGCGAACCCGCCGCCGAGAGCGAATGGCAGCTCAACGCCGTCGCGCGCACCATGCGCGAAAGCCGCGGCTTTTTGCTGGACCGCACCGCCCCCGCGCTTCCAAAGCGTGCGCCGGACTACACGCTAGACGACCACCTCGAACTGGCCGACGCCATCGGGCTGCACTATGGCGAGGCGTTTCAGGCCATCAAGCGCGGCTGGTTGGATGACGATACGGTCATCGGCGAAATCGAGCTGGACGCCGACACCGACGCTCAGCGCGCTTCGCTACACCTGCACCCGGGCATTCTGGACAGCGCCTTCCAGATGTTCATCCCGCTGCTGGCAAGCCATCAGGGCTTTGCCGAAGGGCTCGCCTTCGTACCGGTGCGGGTCGGCCGTATTCAGGTCGACCTGGAAGCCGGTGCGCCGGTGCTCGCCCGGGCGGTCATGGGTAAGCGTGCGCCCCACTCGTTCACGGCGGATTTCGAGCTATACGATGCCCGCGGCCGCGCGGTCGCCGTACTCAGCGAAACCCGCTTCAAGGCGATTCGCCTGAACCGCGCCCGCCATCACGAGCTAAGCTATATCGATGTCGCGCTCACCCCTGCCCCGCTGAACGCCTCGGCGCAGGCGCTTCCCGAGCAGGCGCTGGCCACCCTGGCCGCGCTTGGCGAGCGTTACGGTGAGGCCACCGGCCAACGCTACGCCGCCGAGATCGCCCCGCTGCTGGACAGCCTGAGCGAGGCGTTTGCCCAAACGCCAGAAGCGAGCAGCGACACCCCGCCGGCCGAGGCGATTTGGCAGCTACTGGTTCAGGACTACCCGGATTACTTCGCCCCGATTCATCTGGTCGGCCGGCGAGGCCTTCACCGCGAAGCGCTGGCCAGCGGCCAAGAAGACGCGGCCTCGCTCAATATCACCCAGGAACAGCTTAGCGAGCTCAACCGCGTGCTGATCGGCGAAAGCGGCTGGAACGTTCTGGCCGAGAGCCTCGAGGCACTGGTGAGCGAAGCGCTATTGGCGCTGCCCAATGGTCAGCGCCTGAACCTGCTGGAAGCGGGCCCCTGCGCGCCGGCACTTGGCCAGCGCCTGCTCGAGCCGCTGCTGTTAAACACGGCGGACAACGGCCGCTACGCCTACCGCGCGCTGACCACCACGGACACCGCCAAACACCAGGCGCTGCAGCTCCAGGAACGTTTCCCGCTGATCGACGTGGCGGCGCTTAGCGACAACGGCGCCGCCCTTACGCCAGCCCAGAAAGCCCAGTTCGCTTTCATCAGCGTGGATGTGACCAGCGCCGAGCGCACCCGCGCGCTGATCGAAGCGCTGCCCGAGCGGCTCGCCCCCGACGCCCAGCTGTTGGTCGTTGGCGTCAACCCCAGCCGCTGGCTGGATGACGTGCTGGCAACGCCTGGTTTGAACGCCGCGCCGGTCGAGCAAGCGCACCTGGTCGAGTGGCTGAGCGCCCAGGGCTTCGAGCTATCGCCGGCCATTGCGTTGGAAGAGGACGGCGGCGGCGCCTACATGCTTCACGGCCGGGCGAGCGGCACGCCGGCGGCGGCAAGCCCCGTGGTCACGCGTCATATCATCGTGACGGACGCCGCCACTCGCCCCCTGGGCGAGCGCCTGCAGGAAACGCTACCGCCGGGTCAAACCTGGTTGGTCGAAAGCGGCGACGAACCTGCGCGCATTTTGCAAAGCGCAGGCGAAGGCCTGCTCGAACACGCCGCGAGTGCCCCGGGCCCGGTCAATATCATCGACCTTCACGGGTTGGGCGCTACCACCACGCCCGGCCAAACCGCGCGCTGCACCCGCGCGCAGCAGTGGTCGCTGGCGCTGGAAGGCAGCGGTCTTGAAAGCCAGGGCTGCCCGCCCACGCTTTGGCTAGCAACCCACGGTTTCAACGCCCAGGGGCCGGCGGGCTCTTTCGACGCCGCGCTTTGGGGCTTTGGCCGCTCGCTTGCCAACGAAGCCGTGGGCCATGCGGTCACGCTGGTCGAACTACCCGACCCGCTAGGCGACGCAGCCCTGGCCACTCTTGCCCAAACCCTTGCCACACCGGACGACGAAAACGAGCTGGTGCTGCACGCCGACGGCGCGCGCTTCGCAACGCGCCTGCGCACCCAGGCCGCGCCCCACGCACCGGGGCCGGATACCGGCGCGCCGCACCAGGCAATGACGCTTGGCTTTGCGCTACCCGGCCAGTTGCGCCAGCTTCAGTGGCGCCCCCGGGCGCTACCGGCACTGGGCGCTGATGACGTCGAAGTACGCGTCAAGGCCACCGGGCTCAACTTCCGCGATGTGATGTACACCCTCGGCCTTTTATCCGATGAAGCGATCGAGAACGGCTTTGCAGGGCCAACGCTTGGCCTCGAGTTCTCCGGCGAGGTCATCGCGGTGGGCGACAACGTACAAAACGTCACCCCCGGCCAGGCCTTGGTCGGCTTTGGCCCGGCTAGCTTCAGCGACAAGCTGATTGCAGGCCAGCACGCCATCGCCCCGCTGCCCGACGGGGTAAGCTTCGCCGCGGCAGCGACGATCCCCACCACTTTCTTTACCGTGTACTACGCGCTCAAGCATCTGGCGCGGCTGGAACCCGGTGAAAAAGTGCTGATCCACGGCGCCGCGGGCGGCGTGGGCATCGCCGCGCTGCAAATCGCCCAGTGGATGGGGGCAGAGATCTACGCCACCGTCGGCTCGGAAGAGAAGCGCGACTTTCTGCGTCTGATGAACGTCGAGCATCTTTACGATTCGCGCTCGCTCACCTTCGCCGAAGAGATTCTGCGCGACACCCAGGGGGAAGGCGTGGATATCGTGCTGAACTCGCTGGCCGGCGAAGCGATCAACCAGAACCTGCGCGCGCTGCGCCCGTTCGGCCGCTTTTTGGAACTGGGCAAGCGCGATTTCTACGAAAACACCCAGATCGGCCTGCGTCCGTTTCGTAACAACCTGAGCTACTTCGGCATCGACTCCGACCAGCTCATGAAGGTGCAGCCCGCCCTGACCCAGCGCTTGTTCACCGAGATGATGGCGCTATTCAACGATGGCACCCTGAGCCCGCTGCCGTTTACCGCCTTCACCCACAGCCAGGTGGTCGACGCCTTCCGCTACATGCAGCAGGCCCGCCAGATCGGCAAAGTGGTCGTCACCTATGACGCGCCCATCGCCGCCCCCGAGCGCAACACCCTGGGCCAGGACACGCTCAGCCTGCCCGCCGATGCCAGCTACCTGGTGACCGGTGGGCTTGGCGGCTTTGGCCTTAAAACCGCCCAGTGGCTGGTGAGCAAGGGCGCGCGCCAGTTGATTCTATTAAACCGCAGCGGCACCCGTACCGATGCCGCTCGACAGGCGGTCGAGGAACTCGAGGCGCAAGGCGTCAAGGTGCTGGCCGCGGCCTGCGATATTACCGACCGCGCCGCGCTTGAGAACGTGCTCGAACGCGCCCGGGGCGAGCTTCACCCGCTGCGCGGTATCGTCCACGCCGCCACGGTGATCGACGATGGCCTGATCCGCAACCTGGACGCCGAGCGCATCCAGAGCGTGCTGGCACCCAAGATCGAGGGCGCCCGCCATCTGGACGCGCTCACTCAAAACGACACGCTGGATTTCTTCATCCTCTATTCGTCGGCCACGACCCTGTTCGGCAACCCCGGCCAGGCCAACTACGTGGCAGCCAACCACTGGATGGAGGCGTTCGCCGAACACCGCCGCCAAAAAGGCCTGGCGGCGACCTGCGTACGCTGGGGCGCCATCGAAGACGTCGGCTTCCTTGCCCGCAATACCCGCACCCGCGACGCCCTGCAAGAGCGCCTGGGTGGTTCGGCCCTGCGCTCGGCGGATGCACTCAACGTGTTGGAGCAGATGCTGATCACCCCCGGCGCAAGCCTGGGCGTGCTGGAGCTCGAGTGGGGGGCGCTGGCGCGCTTTCTGCCCACCGCCGCTGCGCCGCGCTTTGACGAGCTTGCCCGCCAAAGCGACGACGACACCAGCGCGGACAGCGACGACGATATCAGTGCGCTACTGGCGGACCTTTCCCCGGAAGAGCTTCAGCAAACGGTCACCGAGCTTTTACGTGCGGAACTCGCCAGCATTTTGCTGATCGAGGAGGAGAAGATCGACGTCGACCGCTCGGTGTACGACATGGGCTTCGACTCGCTGATGGGCGTGGAGCTGATGACCGCCATCGAGAACCGCCTGGGCGTACAGGTGCCGGTAATGGTGCTTAGTGAAGCTTCGACGCTCAACAAGCTCGCGGGGGTGCTGATCAAAAAGCTCCACCATGGGGATGAGGATGTTGAAGAGTCGCCACAGGATGCGATAGCCTCTCTGGCCGCTCGCCACGGCGCCGACGAGCTAAAAGCGCCCGCGACACCCTCTACTACCGAGACACCATGACCGCCAAGCGTTCCGATTTAAAACGACAGCTGCTGGAAAAGGCGCGCAGCCGACCCAGCACCCGCGGGCCGGCTGCCAGCAGCGAGCCCGCGGCGCAAACGAAAGGCCAGCCCGTGCCCGAGCGCTTTACGCGCTTCGAGGACCACCCGGGCGCCCAGCAGCTCACCATGATGCGCGACGCCGCCAAGCAACTGGGCCTGGTGGACCCGTTTTTCAAGGTGCACGAAGGCCAGGCCGGCGCCACCAGCGTGATCGACGGGCGCGAGTGCATCAACTTCGCAAGCTATAACTACTTGGGCTACTCCGGCGATGCGCGGGTGATTCAAGCCGCCGCGGATGCCGCCGCTCATTACGGCACGTCGGTGTCGGCCAGCCGCGTGGTGTCCGGCGAGCGTCCCATTCATGGCGAGCTCGAAGCGGCCATTGCGCGCACCTACGCCGTGGAAGACGCGGTCGCCTTCGTTAGCGGCCACGCCACCAACGTCTCCACCCTGGGCTACCTGCTGGGGCCCAAGGATTTAGTGCTTCACGACGAGTACATCCACAATAGCTCTCTGGTGGGCGCCCAGCTCTCCGGCGCCAAGCGGATGTGGTTCAACCACAACGACCCGGATGCTCTGGAAGCGCTGCTCGAACGTCAACGCGGGCAGTTCGAGCGCGTGATCGTGGTGATCGAAGGCCTCTACAGCATGGATGGCGACATCCCGGACCTGCCGCGCTTTATCGAGCTGAAAAAGCGTTATCAGGTCTGGCTGATGGTGGACGAAGCCCACTCGTTCGGCGTGATGGGCGACACCGGCCTTGGGCTTCGCGAGCACTTCGCGATCGACCCCACCGAGGTCGACATCTGGATGGGCACCATGAGCAAGACCCTTTCCGGGTGCGGCGGCTATATCGCAGGCTCCAAGGCACTGGTCGAAATGCTGCGCTACTTCGCGCCGGGCTTTCTTTACAGCGTGGGCATGCCCGCCCAAGTGGCCGCGCCGTCGATCAAGGTACTCGAGCTAATGGCCCAAGAGCCGGAGCGCGTCGCCAGGCTTCAGGAGAACGCCCGCTACTTCCTGACCCGCGCCCAGGCGCTGGGTATGGATACCGGCCACAGTATCGGCTCGGCGGTCGTGCCGATCATAGTAGGAAGCTCGCCCAAGGCGGCCATGCTTTCCCACGCGCTGTTCGAGCAGGCGATCAACGTTCAGCCGATTCTTTACCCGGCGGTACCGGAAAAAAGCGCCCGGCTGCGGTTTTTCCTCTCCTGCGAACATACCCAAGCGCAGATCGACCAAACCCTCGATGCGTTAGCTGCGCTGCTTGCGCAAAACGTTTGAGCGACACCATGCAAAGCGAATCCAAAAGCGCCGAGAGCGCCCAGTGGTACGTGATTCAATGCAAGGGCGGCGAGTCGTTTCGCGCCGCCGAACACTTGGCCAACCAGGCGTTCGAGGTGTTTCACCCGGTTTTGGAAATCAAGCGCAAGCGCCAGGGCAAGCTCGTCACCGTGACCGAGCCGCTCTTTCCCTACTACCTGTTTATCCGCCTGGATCAGATCGCCAGCAACTGGCGGCCGATCCGCTCGACCCGCGGCGTGCTCAAGCTCTTGACCTTCGGCAATACGCCGGTGGCCGTGCCGGACGCCCTGGTGCAAAACTTTTATGCCCAGCCCCATCGGGTAGAAGGCAGCCACGTGACCTTTACGGCGGGTGAGAAAGTCACCATCTGCGACGGCCCGTTCAAACACCTGGAGGCGGTCTTCAAACACGCCAAGGGCGAAGAGCGCGCCATCGTGCTACTCAACGTACTTCACCGCCCCCAGCATCTCGAGCTCGATGTCACAAGCCTCGAGAAGTCGCGCTAACGACCTGCCAGCGCGCCCCGCACACCTGTCGGTGATCTACAGTATCTACGGCTACCGGCGCCAACGCCGGCTGGCCGAGCAGCGCAGCAGACTCGAGGAAAGTGCATCTCGGTAGTCGTCCCGGGCACCCCTCGCTTTGTTGCAAAGCCCATCAAAAATGCCCGCTCTCGAGCGTAATGCCGATCAGTTAAGGCTTTTGCCTACCCACAACGAGCGGTAAATCTATTGTAGCAGCGCGTTGCGCTGCATCGCTGGCTGAAGCCTGCTCCTACAAGGGATGGATGCAAGATTTCGTTGTTGTGGAGCCCGCTTCAGCGGTGGTCCGACAATTCGGCGAATGGCGCCGTCAGGCGCCCTGGCCAAGCCACCCTTCGCGAGCTAAAGCTCTGTCCCACAGGTGATAGCCAAGCTTAACTGATCGGCATTACGCTCTCGAGCGGGCATTTTCGGTTTTACGCGTTAGCGGCAACGCCTGGCCGAATTCTACGGCGCCTTCGGGCGCTCCTCGATGATGCGGGTCTGCTCGATGCGGTGCCAGGAGGAAGGAACGCCACGGGCGGCGGCCTTCTCGTCGTCGCGCACTCGCATACGCTGCAACACGCGGTACTGCAAACGGTTGATCGCGCCGATGCCGATGCCGGGTAGCGGCACAAATGGATTGGTACGGCTCATACCCCAAAGCGCCAGGCGCGAGCTGCCCGGCGCGGCGTCACCCCGGGCGTGGATGCCGAAGGTGTTGGCGATCAGCAGCGTATTGGCTTTCACGCAGAAAGCCCGGGGCCCCTCCTTGCCCAGGCGCGCAGCATCTTCGGCGCTAACCCGAAACGAGCCGCTGGCGGTGTAGTGATCCGCGTGGCGGCTGGCCTTCAAGCTCATGTCGTGCTCCCACTTCAAGCGGTCACGGTGCGGGCGGTTGGAGCCAGGTACGTAAATGAAGGGGCCGTTCGCCTCGCTGACCTCTTCCAGATAAAGCCAGAACTTCATGGTCGGCTGGAAGGTATCGATATGCAGGTTCTTCTGCGGATCGCGTCTCACCCCGGCCTCCGCCGGGTCGTTGAGCACGTTCTCGATGTGGCAGATCGGCAGGCGGGCGTGACCGCTGCAGTAGCGAAACAGCCGCTTGAGCGACGGGTCATCCAGCACCGCTTTCACTTCCGGTACCGCGTCGAGTACTTCCGGCGTGAGCAGGATACGGTGGGTGCGTGCATCGCCCTGGCAGCACTCGCGAATTTCGCCGTCGAAGCGGGCAATGGCCGCTACCAGCGCCTGGAAGTGCGCCTCCGAAAGATAGTTCTCCTTGAGCACGTAGCCGTACTCGTTGAACTGCTCGCGGTCCGCCTTGGGCACCCCGGGGGCGAACATGGCCATGCGCAGCCGCGAGATCCAATAGGCCAACCGAACACGGCTCTTGTGGAGCCCCCAACGGTTGAGCCGATGGCTACCCAGTAACGGGTTGGCCTTGAAGGACTTGGCCCCGGTGAAGACCTCACCTCCCCATACCAGATATCGCCCTAATGCTTTCATCGCCGCTTCCTCTGCACACTTTCAGAGCCGGTATTAAGACACACCCCGCGGCCAAGGGTAAACCTCGACGGCGCCTGACGACTATTGACGCCGCTTTTGCGCTTCGCCTATAGTCAAATGCCTTAAAAATAATCGATTTTTTATATCACAAACGATCATTGAGCCCGCACCTTCCCCAAGCGCAAGGAATTACCATGAAGCTCGACCCTCACTACTACCCCGCCGCCTCCCGCCGAACGGTCACCTTTGGCAAACGCGGTATGGTAGCCACCTCGCAAACGCTGGCCGCCCAGGTGGGCGCCAACATTCTGCGCGACGGCGGTAACGCGATCGACGCCGCCATCGCCACCGCCGCGGCGCTGACCGTGGTCGAGCCGACCTCCAACGGTATCGGTAGCGACGCCTTCGCGCTGGTGTGGGTCGATGGCGAGCTGCACGGTTTGAACGCCAGCGGCCGCGCCCCGGAGGGTATTTCGTGTGAGGCCGTCAAGGCGCTGGGCCATGACACCATGCCCGCCCATGGGCTGGTGCCGGTCACCGTACCCGGCGCGCCCGGTGCCTGGGCGGCGCTTTCCGAGCGTTTTGGTAAGCTCGATTTCGCCGCACTCATCGCGCCGGCCATCGAACTTGCCGAGAATGGCTACGCGGTGCTGCCTACCGCCAGCCAGCTCTGGGAGCAAGCGTTCAAGCGCTACCGCCAGTACGAGGGCCAGGAATTCGCTCCCTGGTTCGATCACTTCGCCCCCGAGGGCCGCGCACCACGCCCAGGCGAGGTATGGCGCTCACCGGAGATGGCCAAAACCCTGCGCGCCATCGGCGAGACCCGGGCCGAGGCATTCTACAAAGGCGAGCTGGCCGAGGCCATGGACGCTTTCTCGCGCCAGCACGGCGGGTTCTTGCGCAAAGAAGACCTGGCCGCGTTCACGCCGGAGTGGGTCGACCCCATTAGTGTGCGCTATCGCGGCCACGATATCTGGGAGATTCCGCCCAACGGCAGCGGCCTGATTGCCCTACAGGCGCTGGGTATTCTCGAAGCGCTGGGCGACGAGCCGCGTGATCTGGTCGAATCCATTCACCGGCGTATCGAGGCCACCAAGCTTGGCTACGTGGACGGGCTTCGCTACATCACCGAGCCCGCCGACATGACGCCCAGCGTCGAACAAATGCTATCGCCGGCGTATCTCAAGCAGCGCGGGTCGCTGATCGGCACCGAGGCGTTGGACCCCACCCACGGCAACCCCTTGCTGGGCGGCACCGTTTATCTTTCCACGGCGGATGACGAAGGCAACATGGTGTCGTTCATTCAAAGCAACTTCGATGGCTTTGGCTCGGGTATCGTGGTGCCGGGTACGGGCATCAGCCTGCAAAACCGTGGCTGGCAGTTCTCGTTGCAGGAAGACCACGCCAACGTATTGCGCCCGGGCAAACGTACCTACCACACCATCATCCCGGGTTTCATCACCAAGGATCACCAGGCCGTGGGGCCCTTTGGGGTAATGGGCGGCTACATGCAGCCCCAGGGCCACGTTCAGGTCGTTGCCAGCCTGCTGGAGGATCACTTGAACCCCCAGGCCGCGCTGGACCTGCCCCGCTGGAAATGGGTAGAAGGCAAAACCGTCGAGGTCGAACCCGGCTTTCCGGACCACCTCATTCAAGCCCTTGAGCGTAGGGGCCACCACATCGTCAAGAGCACCAGCGGCATCACCTTCGGCCGCGGCCAGGTGATTGTGCGTGACGCGGCAAGTGGCGTGCTGCAAGGCGGCACCGAACCCCGCGCGGATGGTGCGGTATTGCCGGTTTAATGTTGATGGTTAGGTAGGGTTTAAAGAAAGGCGCTTCAAGCGAAAGAGGAGGTTTTGCAGAGGCGCCTATCGGCGCCATCGCCGGTATGCCGGACCACCAATAAATCGGGCTCCTACAGTTAACCCCTGCACCGTAGGAGCAGGCTTCAGCCAGCGATCTCTTTAAGGTGGCACCGTGGCCCAAGGAAGGCTGGCGCCTTCCATCGCCCAATGAATTGGGCTCCTACAAAAGCCAGCGGCGATCCGGGTTCGCCACCTGCACCGTAGGAGCAGGCTTTAGCCAGCGATTTGTTTGGGGCGCCACGACTGCCTGGAAAACCCTTCATCTTCCCGACAACGTTAAACCAGACGAAAAAGGCTCCCTCGGGAGCCTTTTTTATGAGCGAATACTGGCCAGCGGCGATTAAATATCGAATCCGGCTTCGCGGGCCAGGGTGTTGTTGGCTTGTAGCCAGCCTTCGATGTGGCCACAGTCGAAGGTGCGTCCGTGCATGCGAAACGCCTGTACGGTTTGGCCTTCCTTCATGAGACGGTCGATGGCATCGGTAAGCTGGATTTCGTCGCCGGCGCCCGGCGCCTGGTCTTCGAGAAGCTCCATGATGCGATAAGGCAGCACGTACCGGCCGATGACAGACAGCCGCGAGGGGGCCTCTTCCGGCTTGGGCTTTTCGACTACGCCGCGCATATCAGCGCTTTCACCGGCGTTTGGCTCGTCGCAGTCGACGATACCGTAGCGATACACCTCTTCCTGAGGCACCGCTTCCACCATGATTTGCGACGCCTGGTTGGCATCCCAACGCTCTACCATGCGGCCCAGATCGCAGGTATCACTACCGACCTGGGGCTTGACCAGTACGTCCGGCAGGATCACGGCGAAGGGCTCGTTGTCGTCCAGCAAATGAGCCGCGCAGTGAATGGCGTGACCAAGGCCTTTGGCATTGGCCTGGCGCACGCTGGTGACTTTCAATTTGGGCGGAGCGATCGCCGAAAGCGTTTCCAGCAGCGCATCTTTGCCTTTTTTGGCCAGCGAGTCTTCGAGCTCGTAGTGCGCATCGAAGTGGTCTTCAATGGCGGATTTCCCCGTACGGGTGACCAGAATAATTTCATTGATGCCCGCGGCCAGCGCCTCTTCGACCACGTGCTGGATCAACGGGCGGTCGACCACCGGCACCATCTCCTTGGGAATCGCCTTGCTGATCGGCAGAAGGCGCGTCCCAAATCCCGCGACAGGAATAATGGCTTTACGGACCTGAGTCATCTAATCATCCTTTTCGTTAAAGCGTTTCGTAGGTTCAAGCGCGATCACTGCCGCCACGCCTGTATTTTTTCAAGTAATGCCCGCGTACTGGGGTCCTGCACGGTGGGCGTATCGACCGGCTGCTCTTCAAGGGCCTGATAAAAGCTTTCGGCCAGCTTCTTGCCAAGCTCTACACCGGGCTGGTCGAACGGGTTGACGTTCCACAGTACCGACTGGACGTACACCTTGTGTTCGTAAAGCGCGATCAAGGCGCCGATGCTCCAGGCATTCAAAGACTGCATCAAAATAACGCTATTGGGCTGATTACCGCGATACCCCATGGCCATTTGCCCGCGAGAAACCGCCGGAATGGCGTCATCACCCAGCGCAAACAGTTGAGACTGCGCCAAACAGTTGGCGAGCGTCAGATGCTCCTGAGCACGCAAAGCACCGGCCAGCGCACCCGTGGCATTACATTCGCGGGTCGCGACAGCGATAAAATCGGCGCTCACCGTATGGCTTCCCTGGTGCAGCAATTGGTAAAAGGCGTGTTGCGCATTGGGCCCTACATCGCCCCAAATGATGGGGCACGTGGGGTGCGGCACCAGTTTGCGATCAAGCCCGACGCTTTTACCGTTGGACTCCATCTCCAGTTGCTGCAGGTAAGCGGGCACGCTGGCCATACGGGCATCGTAGGGCAGCACGGCGTGGGTTGGAATCTCGAGAAACTGCGAGTTCCACGCACCTATCGCGGCCATTAAAACCGGCATGTTCTCTTCCAATGGCGTTTCGAGGAAATGCTGATCGACCGCGTGGGCCCCTTCCAGCAACCGCTCGAAAGACGCCATTCCCAACTGCATGGCCACGCTGACCCCGATGGGCGACCAGAGCGAAAAACGCCCACCGATCCACTCCTTGAAGTGGAGCTGGTGCGCCTCGGGAATACCAAACTCGCTCATTTTATCCGCGCGGGTCGACACACCCACCAGCTGATAGCGGCAAAGCGTTGCCACGTCGATCTCGAGCGCCTCGCTAAGCCAGCTCAAAGCGGTGTTCACATTGAAGCGGGTATCGGCGGTCGTGAAAGACTTAGAGGCCAGCACCAGCAGCGTGGTTTCCGGGTTGAGGCGCTCCATTAACGGTAGAAGCTGGCTACCATCCATGCTGGAAACGTAGTGTACACTGACGTGCTGTTCGCTGGGGCAGGCCCCCAGGGTCTCGCTAATGAGCTTTGGCCCCAAATCGGAGCCACCCACGCCAATATGCACCACATCGGTCACCGACTGGCCCGTGGCGCCAAACCACTGGCGCGCGTGCAATCGCTCGACCATATCCGAGAGCTTTTGCCGCTGGGTTTGGCAAAACGCGACCGCCTCTTCCATGCCCTCCGGGGCATCGGCATCACTTGGCCAGCGCGCCGCCATGTGCAGCGCCGGGCGCCCCTCGGAAACGTTGACATGGCTGCCCGCAAACAGGGCCTGGCGCTTTTCTTCCAGCCGGCAGCTGCGCACCCAATCCATCAACAGGGTAAGCGTTTGTTCGCTAACACGCTGCTTGCTGAAATCGATATGGAGCGACCCCAGCGAAAATTGCAGAGCCTTGCTCCGACGCAGGGCAACGTCGCTGTCGCCGGCGAGCAAATCGGTGAGGGATTTCGTCTGAATCTGCTCGGCATGCGTCTTCAAGGCATTGAGCGGCGTGTAGACACGCCGGGCAGTCGAGAGCGTGGATACATTCATTGTGTCGTCCTTGAGTCTTTCGAAGATGATTCATTCATCTTGTTACCAGCAATTTTCGAGCCACTTTGGTTGATCCAGCCACCAACGCTATATATTACAAAGCTATAAGCGTACTGCCGGGTCGGGGCAGCTCGAAATTTTTCCGTACCCGCTCACGTTAAAACGCGTTATGTGTCGATAAGCCCCTAAATTAGCTTTATAAGCGCCATCCTGGCACACAACGCCTCAGTGAATGATACGGCGTGTAAGTTGCCAACAGCGTAAGCCATATTGGCAATTTTACAACATTTGAGAGGCTATCCAGCCTCTCAAGCTGAGCGCTAACGGCTTATTGCGCCAGCACCCCGGCCAGAAGCTGCTGGGCGCTGCGAATCAGCTCATCCAGATGCTCGGGGCCCTTGAAGCTTTCGGCGTAGACCTTGTAAAGCGACTCGGTGCCGCTGGGTCGTGCAGCGAACCAGCCGTTTTCGGTCACGACCTTGATCCCGCCAATACTGGCACCGTTGCCCGGCGCGTTAACGAGCACCGCCGTAATGGCATCCCCGGCCAGGGTATCTACGGTAACACTGTCGGCGCTCAGTTTTTTAAACGCGGCTTTTTCCTCCGGGCGACAGGCGGTGTCGACTCGCTTGTAGCTGGGCGTGCCCAAACGCTCGGTGAGTTCCTGGTAGTACGCGCTGGGTGTTTTGCCGGTGACCGCCATGATCTCGGCTGCCAGCAGGCACAGCGCAATGCCATCCTTGTCCGTGGACCAGGCGTTGCCATCGCGGGTGAGCAGGCTTGCCCCGGCGCTCTCTTCACCGCCAAAGCCCAAATACCCTTCGTGCAGCCCTTCTACGAACCACTTAAAGCCGACCGGCACTTCATAAAGCTCACGCCCGTGGGAGGCCACCACGCGGTCGATCATCGAGGACGATACCAGGGTCTTGCCGATCTTGAGTGCGCCCGCCCCGCTGCTTGGCCACTGGGGGCGGTAGCTCAGCAGATAATCCACGCATACCGCTAAAAAGTGGTTGGGGTTCATCAACCCGCCTGCATCCACGATGCCGTGGCGGTCGGCGTCCGGGTCGTTGCCGAAGGCGATATCGAAGCGGTCTTTGATTTCCAGCAGGTTGGCCATGGCCGCGGGGCTTGAGCAGTCCATGCGGGTTTTGCCGTCGTGGTCCGCCGGCATGAAGCCGAAGGCGGGGTCGACGGTGGTATTGACCACTTCGACATTGACCGCGTAGCGCATCAAAATGGCCTGCCATACCGGCAAGGCGGTACCGCCCATGGGGTCGGCGCCCAGGGTCAGCCCCGCCTTTTCGATCGCCTCGATATCCACGACCTGGGGCAGGTTTTCGACATAAAGACCAGTGAAGTCGAACTCGGTGGCGTGTTCCAGCGCCTGTTCGAGCGCTACCCTGGGCACATCATCGATACGGGTGAGGTAGTCGTTGGCGCGCGCTTCGATCCAGCCGGTCGCCTCGGTGTCTGCCGGGCCACCGTGGTAGGGGTTGTACTTGATGCCGCCATCTTCCGGCGGGTTGTGGGACGGCGTGATGATCAGGCCATCTGCCCGGAGCGCATTTTTGTTGGCGTTGTGTTGCAGGATGGCGTGGCTGACCAGGGGCGTGGCGGTATAACCCCGGTCCTTTTCGATATTCACCGTCACGTTATTCGCCGCCAATACCTGAAGCACGCACTCCCAGGCCGGGCGCGACAGCGCGTGGGTATCCAGCCCTAAAAACAGCGGCCCCTGGTAGCCCGCATCCACCCGGTAGTCCACCACGGCCTGGGTAATCGCCCAAATATGCGCAGCGTTGAAGGTGCGATCCGTGGCGCGGCCACGGTGGCCCGAGGTACCAAACGCCACGCGCTCGGCGGCTGCCTCGGCGTTGGGGGTTTGTTCATAAAACGCGTTTAAAAGGGCTTCCACATGCACCTCCTTTGCAAAAAATAATGACGATCCCATAGAGAAGATACTACTACAAACCTCCCGCAAAACTCTAAACGCTTACGCGTAGGTCTTCGTCAGCGATCTCTTTATGCGGGTATCGTGGCCCAAGGAAGGCTGGCGCCTTCCATCGCCCAATGGAATTGGGCTCCTACAAAACCCGCAGGCGATCCGGGTTCGCCACCCGCACCGTAGGAGCAGGCTTTAGCCAGCGATTTCTTTATGCGGGCACCGCGGCCAGGGAAGGCTGGCGCCTTCCATCGCCCAATGGAATTGGGCTCCTACAAGAGCCGACGACGATCCGGGTTCACTACCCGCACCGTAGGAGCAGGCTTTAGCCAGCGATTTCTTTATGCGGGCACCGCGGCCAAGGAAGGCTGGCGCCTTCCATCGCCCAATGGAATTGGGCTCCTACAAAAGCCGACGACGATCCGGGTTCACTACCTGCACCGTAGGAGCAGGCTTTAGCCAGCGATTTCTTTATGCGGGCACCGCGGCCCAGGGAAGGCTGGCGCCTTCCATCGCCGAAGTGTCGGACCACCAATGAATTGGGCTCCTACAAAAGCCAGCGGCGATCCGGGTTCGCCACCTGCACCGTAGGAGCAGGCTTCAGCCAGCGATCTGTTTATGCGGGCACCGCGGCCTGGGAAGGCTAGAGCCTTCCATCGCCCAATGGAATTGGGCTCCTACAAAAGCCGGCGGCAATTCGAGGTTGGCTATATATTCATCCAAAATTCGGCGGTATGTTCAGGGTTGCCGATGCGTTGGGCGTCCTGGGCGGCCTGGGTGGCCATTTGGGCGGTGGCTTGGGGATTTTCCAGCAGTTGGGTGATGGCGGCTTGCCACTGCTTGGGGTCGTCGTTTGCCAACAGGCCGTTTTCGCCGTGGCGTACGACCTCGGTGTAGGGGTAGCGGTTGGAGTACACGCCTACTGCGCCCATGGCGGCGATATCCAGAAACTTGATGAAGGATTTACCCCCGTTGAAGGGGGTATCCCATAGCGGCGCCAGCCCGATGTGTATGCGCTGGCGGCGCTGGTAGGCCTGAAATGCCGGCCAGCCAAGCGGTGTGGGTGTGTCTACCCGGGGAAGCGTTGCCAGTGCGGGGGGCGTGTATTCACCCAGCATGATTTCCAGGCGGGTGTCATCGCGGTGGGTTTGCAAAGCGCTGAGCGCCGGGGCGATATGTTCAAGATCCGGCAGGTGGGCGCGGGTGCCGTGAAAGCCCAATTGCCACGGGCTTTCACTACTCGGGCCTTTCTCGAAATGATGGCGTGAAGGCAGCGGCGCCAGCAAAGCCGGTGTGAGTACCCGAACGTTTTTATGCAAAGCGCGTAGCCGCTGGGCCAGCTGTTCGCTGCAGGCCACAACGGTATCGGACAGAGCAAACAGGCGGGGCTGAAGCGCGGCAATGCGCGCCATGCGTTCGCGGTATGCGCTGGGCAGCGCCGTGTCGCGTGCAGCAGCTGGCAGGTCGTCGTCGATGAGGTAAATGATCGAGCCGAACCGATCACGATGGCGCTCCAGCCACGCAAGCCAGCTCGGCGATAGCGAACGGCAAATCACCAAGTGGTGGTCACGCAAATGCTCACGCAAGCGCCATTGCCGCCACCAGGCCGATACGGAGGTACGCGAAGCAAGCACCCGCTGAACGCGATACCCCTGCGCTTCAAGCAGTGGCGCCGCCGAGGCGAGTAAATAAATATCCTCCGTCGGCCGCGCCCCATCGCTCAATACCGTCCAATGCTGGCCGCTCACAAAGGCTCCTTTAGATGAAGGTGTTGCGGATGATCAACGCTGCCGTTACGTATGTCGCGTGGCACACGCGGGTACAATTCACCATTCACCATTCACCATTCACCACTCACCACTCACCCAACATCAACGCAGCGAGAAATCCTCGTGCACCAGGGTCAGGTTGGGGTTATAGGCGGGGTCGCTGTCCAGCAGCTCGCCCCAGGCTTTACGCATATAGGCGAATTCACGCAGCCAGCGTGCGCGTTTTTCGGGGGTGTTGTCTTGCCCGCGGGAAATCGATTCATGGTGATAAAGCGCCGCGTAAGGGGTCCAGAGATTCCGGTAGCCCGCTTCGCGCACCTTGATACAGAGATCCACATCGTTATAGGCCACGGCCAGGTCCGCCTCGTTCAAGCCGCTCACCTCATCGAACACTGATTTACGCAGCAGCAAACAGGCAGCCGTTACGGCGGAGAGGTTTTGCGTGACCTTCAGGCGGCCCATATAGCCGTCGTCATCGCGCTGAAAGAACCGGTGCGAGTGGCCGGCCATACCGCCCAGGCCCAAGATGACACCGCCATGCTGCACGGTATTATTGGGATAATAGAGCTTGGCGCCCACACAGCCGATGTCCGGACGCGAAACCTGCTCGACCATTTCGGTCAGCCACGTGCCCTCGGTCGGCTCGACGTCGTTATTGATCAACCCGATAATGCTGCCCTTGGCCTGGGCGGCACCGAAGTTGTTGATCGAAGAGTAGTTGAACGGGTGGTTGTAGTGGATCACCCTCACCCGTGAGTCCCGCGCTTCTACATCCTTTAGATACGCAAGCGTTTCCTTACAGCTACTTTGGTTATCCAGAATCAGCAGCTCGAAATGGGTGTAGTCGGTGCGCTCCAGAAGAGCATCCACACAGGGGCGCAGAATATGCACGCCGTCGCGGGTGGGCACCAGCAAACTCACGAGCGGTTCCGGTTCCGGCATGGGCCACTGCACACGCTGGGTGCCGGGCAGTAACCCTTCACTTACGCGGGTATTAGCCCCCAGCGCTTTAAAATGGTGCTGCAGCAGGGATACAAAACTGGTTTCAGCACCACTTTGCGCGCCGTGGTAAGCAATGTGGGGCACGTGGGCAAACCACGCCGGCGTAAACGCTGGTTGCCGGGTAATGCTCAAAAGCTGGGCATAATCGAGCCAGTCCGGGTCTTGGGCGTGCTCGCCGCCAGCCTCTAAACCCAAGGGGTTCAATATCCCGCGCTGATAACACACCCCGCGGCCCATATAGGGCATGGCGTATAGAAAATCGGCGTTGTATTCCGGCTTAAACTGCGGCGAATTGCGCACGCCCTGCTCGTCCAGGCTGTCCTCATCGGCGACCAGCACCTGGGCGGCGGGGTTATCCGCCGAAATGCGCGCGGCGTGGTAAAGCGCGTTGTCCGCCAGGCGGTCGCCTGGGCGCAGAAAATACACCCAATCGCCTGCTGTATGGTCCAGGGCTTCGCTTCGCTGCTCGGCAATCGAGGACGACGGCGTTTCAACAACCTCTAAAAAGGCAAGCTCTTGCTGCCATTCGCTCAACCAGGCCGCCAGGCGTTGGTGCTGACGCGGCGAAAGCAGTAAAAGCGCTTGGCGTGGCGAAAGCGATTGTTCCGCAACGCTGGCAAGCGTGGGATATAGCCACTGTTTGAGCTGCTTGAGCGAGCGCTTTTGTTCGCCGGCAACCGCGATAACGACGCTACAGGCAAAATCTTTATAGGCGGCCGCTTCATGTTCATCCGGCGCGCGGCGCTGCTCGATCTGTTGAATCCACTGCTGATAGTGGCGCCGGGTCGACATGCTAATGAAGGTGCTGTCGTAATCCTCCCGCGCTAGCGTCTGCCATTTGCGGCTCTGTTTGCGAGCCTGCTGTTTGAGGCTGACCAGTACTTCGTCAGTCGTTAGGTCGCGGTAATGCTGGTGGGTACTCACCAGGCGCTGCAAAAGCCGATTATAAGCAAACGTGGGGGTCAGCCAAACAAACCGAAAATGGCTGTAGGAGAACGTACACGCCACATGGGATGGCCTGAGCGTGATCTTCTTCACGCCCCAGGGAACGAACACCAGCCTCTTGGTGGTTTTACCCATCCGCAGTGGAAAATCGACCGTGATCGAGCGCCGGACGGTTTCGATGGTCAGTGTGGCGACGATGCCGCTGATATCCCGGTCGCAGGCGATCTCGAGCATGTTCCAGCCCGCCCAGGGGAGCTGGCCTTCGAGTTTGAACTGCGCTTCTGCGCCCGTAGCCTGCCACTCGCCGGGGCGTTCGGTTGGAACGAGTTGCTGCTGGGGAATGAAGTGCAGCGGTGAACGATGGTGCAGATACCGTTTATTACTTGTTGCCATTTGATTCTTCTTCGTAGTTCTTTTTCATGGTACCTGACACGATCTCACTCATAAAAAATGGACATATTAACAGCCCGATGCGCCCACGGCATCCAGGCAACACGATTAGAGCGCCACCCAGGGCGTTAGGCCAAGCGACTGGATCAACGCATCATCGGTACTTACGCCTACCTGACGCTTGGTCACCTGTTCCTTCTCCTCGGGTGTCAAACGTGCGCGTTTTTCTTCGATTAGCGCTTTTAACGCCTGCTTGGGTTTGGGAACCTGCACCACGAAACGCGCATTGGTTTGTACGACCAGGTACTCGGGTTTAACAGCGTCCACGAGGTCCGGGTCCAGGTTACCAGCGCTATGCACGAACACGATACGAGTGAACAGACGACTCAAATAGCTCAGCATGGAATAGCTGGAAGAAGACCCAAAGACCACACAGGTAGCAGACACCAGCGCCTGTTCGTAGTGAATGACCAGCAAGCGGCCGAAGTTGGGTAAGCCGTTATCGAAATAGCGGTGATTGATGAAGCCAAAAGACTTCAACGCCTCGGTTTCGCTGCGTTTTTCTGGCGAAAACTTACTGCCCAAATCGCCTGTATGCATATAAACCCGATAACGATCACCTTCAAAAACGCCATTGACGGCGTCCGGGCTTAGGCCAAGCGACTGGGCTAGCGCTTTGGTCGCTACCATGGCGCCACGGTGTGTCCAGTGGGTATCGGTTTGAATAAAAGCGTCATCATTCAGCGCTTTCAACTCATTAGCCGGATACACGAACCCGGCGGCGCCAGGCAAGGTTAAAAGCTGGTGGATCGGCCCGCCGGAACCCTCTTCTACAGGATGATAGCGCGGCCCCATCACACTCTCCTTGGAGGGCGCCACGATAACCGCGCTTTTAGCGTTCTGACGCTTTGCCAGTGCGTTCAAGTCGCTCAGGTACGTCTGCCATTTTTCCAGGCCTTCATCGGTCAGTAGTAAACGCCCACGGTACTGATCCACGCTATTATTGGTATCGTTATCCAAAAACAGCCACCCCTGCTTGCCCTCCAATACTTTAAGGGCTTGCTCAGGCGGTACATCATCGGTATTGGCAATATCCACACTTTGCAGCAGCCATAACTTGCCCTGAAGTTCGAGGCAGAGGCTGAACGCTTGAATGTGCGGGGGGATAGTAAAACGAAACCCACAGCAGCACTGAGGGTGGCTGTCAGGGTCGGCCTCTAGCACCCGCTCGATGACGTCCGGGCGTTCTACCTCTAAAGGGTAGCGCAGCTCGAACGTGCTCTCCCACTGCGCAACGATATGGGCACTGGGCAATCGGTCCATAAAGGCGTCGTCAAGAAGCACCCAGCCCTGCACGACGCGGCCAGAAGAAACAAACCGTGGTTCGCGGGTAGTAGAAGGGTAATCCAGCTCCCAACGAAACACCGGCGTACTGCCGGTATCTTCTGAACTCTCGGGCCAGTGCCGTTTTAACCAACGCTTTACATCACCTGTTGTACTCAAACGGTCTATTTCCTTTTAACCTGGAACGAGCTTTAAAACGCTTTATTCAACACCTTGTAACTTTGTTCAAGCGCGACTTTTAAAGTATCGCTACTAAAATCGCTTAGCGCTCTTGCCCTGCCCGCTTCGCCCATTTGCTGGCAACGCTTTGGTGAGCGGCTTAGCTTTTCGATCTTGTTGGCAACGCGGGCCGTTTTCGCGAAGGCCACCAAATATCCGGTACGCCCATTAACGACAAGTTCCGGTATCGCGCCCCACCGGTAGGCCACTACCGGGCGCCCTGCGGCCATCGCCTCGAGCACCGTACGCCCAAATGACTCCTGGAAGCGAGAGAGGTTCACTACCATATCCACCTCAGCCAGCGCTTTTTCCGGGGATTCGACGTAACCGGCGTACACCACATTCCCCGGCGCGCCTGAAGCCTCCTGGCGCGCCAGCAGTTGGCTCAACGCCGGGCCAGGCGGGCCATATAGGCGAAACTTGATATGAGGGGCGCGCTCGGCAAGAAGTGCCGCCACGGCTTCGATATCATCGAGCCCTTTTTTAGCCACGTTGCTGCTCAACATGCCCACCCAAAACTCGCCGGCCGGGCGCACGGGGTGTTGGGCCAAGGCAAGCAGCGGTGCCATGTCGATGGTATTGGGCACCACACGAATAGGCGCTTTAGAAGTACCACGGGCACTGTTGGCAAAGGCTTTAGCCACGGTAGACGAATTGGCGATGATCAAATCAGCGCTGGTATGTACCCGGGTAACGATTTCTTCAGTAGAAGCGCCCAAAATGGCGCGCAGCGCTTCATCATGAGCGGGCAACTCACGCACATGCACCACCCGGGGCAAGCCTGCCTGGCGGGCGGCCTCGAGCGGTTCATCCAATACCAGCGTATTGGCATGGACTGCTTTCACCTCAAAGCGTTTTATCAAACGCTCGATATGTGAAACCGTTTCAAGGTTAGGCGCTTTGCCCTGTTGCCACCAACCATACGGAATGACCGCTAGCGCCGCACAGCGTTCGAGCAGCATGGCCTCGAAACGCGCATTCCCTGCCTCGGGCAACAAAACGATCACGTTCCACTGCAAAGCCTTCATGGCTTCGAGCACATCGAGCAGGCTGCGCTCGGCGCCAAACAGCGTTTTACCCAGTTGATGACCACAAAGCATGACCGTGGGCTGCAAGTCCTTTACGCACTTGCCTTCCCATACGGGCAGCGCTTTCTCACTCGTTGTGCTGCCCGCTTTTTCATTCAGCAAATAGTGGGCCCAGGGCTCTAAACCGCTTTCCTGAAGGGGTTGTTCGAAGCGGCGCCGATAACCCGAGGTGGAAAAGCCGGGGCCCGGGTCGCGCCCTTCCTGGGAGCCCACCGTGCAAAAATGCTGAAAAGGCTCGATCATGGCGGACTGTAGATCAACGTAACGCGCCAGATACCAGCCGGGGTCGAAAAGCGCAGAGGCTTGCAGCGCGTCCTCGGCACTATACACGCCGGGTGGTGGGGCGCTAGTAGCGCGTAACATGGCGCTGGGGGCATAAAAAGGCCGCGCGCCGGGTTTTGGTTTTAGGTAGAGATCCGTGGGGGCATTGGCCTGGGCGTGCCAGCGTTTGGCCGCCGCAATGTAGTAGTAGCGCATGCCGCTAAATTGCGAAGCCAAGTGCGAGGCGCTTTGCTGGCTCAAGGAGTGAATGCTGGAGCGCCCGAAGGAAACGGGAATACCGGGCAGCACCTCTTCAATGCTGCGCGGGCCGAAAGCCGCCTCGATCCGCTGGCGGTATTCGGTATCGGCGTTGACACTTACCTCATCCCAAAACCCCAGGGTGTCGACCACCTCGCGCTTGACCATCAAAGAGGAGATGTTGGGGTACACCCAGCCGTGCTCATCCAACCGCCAGCGGTGAAACAAAAGTTCGGGCGTGGTTCTTACCCAATAGGAGAGCGTCGCCTTTATGCTTTCATCACGGCCTAGCGCCTCGGCCTGGCGAACCAGTTTTTCAGGATGGGACCAATCGTCGCTATCATGAATGGTGATGAACGCTGCATTGGCATGGGCAGCGCCGGTATTACGTGCCGCGTAAGCCCCCTGGTTTTGCTCGTGGCGAACCAGCTTCAACGTTACGTGACCGGGGCAGCGTGCCTGCCAGTGTTCAACGACGGCCACCGAATCATCACCACTGGCATCGTCGACGGCGATGATTTCCAGGCATACGCCTTGCTGAGCAAAAAGCCCCTGCAAAGCGGTGCCCAAGGTACTGGCTGCGTTGTAAACCGGGACAATGACCGATATGAGCGGCGGGGCAACCTGTGGTGTTCGATCACCAGCTGCCGCAGACAGATTATCCAGCGCCAAGGGCTCGTTCTCGAGCGGTTTTACCAGAGGGTTCAAGCCATGGCGTGTGTAAAATCGATTTAGCGTGGTGAGCACTTCGTTTTCGAAACCCGCGTGTTCCACCCGATTGTCCAGAAAGCGCCGGGCGTTGGCATTCGCCAGCGCTGTATCGGCAGTTTCGGGAAAGGCCCGGTTCAAATAGGTGAGCGCTTGCTTTAAAAACGCCTGGTACTGTTTACTCCCGCCCTTTTCAATTAAAAACCGGCAACACGCTTCCACCAAAATAAGCGCTGGATTAGGCGAAAGCGCTACGCCCTGTTGAACCAGCTTTTCGCAGGATTCTATCAGCCTTCCCTTGGGCGTAAGCAGTCGAACGACCCGGTCCCACTGCTCTTGCCAACGGTACCAGCGTGCGAGTGCCAGCCTGGCCGTGTAGCGCTCGGCTGCCGTGGCACTCGGGGCTTCCAGCAGCCCATTAAGCCTGGCAAGAATAACGCCGTGTGCGCCCCGCCAAAGGGCGTGGTCCCACTCCAGGGCACGATTACGTCGAGGCAGCCGGTTTTCGAAGCGGCCGTGGCGCCAGTAGTGCTGCCAAGGGTCCATGCCCGCTTCTCGAACATCCGGGTTGGCATTTAGGTACCACGACGCGTCAAATTCCGAGCGCGCCAACACCTCGTCAGCGTCTTCGCGTTGACGAGGTGTTATGCCCAACAGGTGTTTAAACCGCTCTATCATTGCGGGCGGGGCTCGCGCTCTTCCTTGATACCAGAACGGAGGTAGTGCAGCAGCGGATTAATGCCGGTTGCGGCGATATCCGGATAGGCACGAAGGTAGCCCGCACTATCGAAGTGCGGCGAGGGGTCGCGCCCTTCAAAGCCGCCGAATTTCAAATAATGAAGCGCCGGTTTCTGGCCATACTGCGTTTCGCTTGCGATATCCGGGTACTGGTTTAGATACCACTGACCATCGAACCACTGGCTGGCTTCGAGTTCCGCTACTTCTTCTTGCTGCTTGCGCTGGGCGCGTTTGCGCTGGCTACGCGTTCCCTTTTTTAGGGAGCTACTCGGCGAGGCGTTCGACGCCTCTTGAGCCTTACTGGCGCTTAGCTGTTCCTGCTTTAAAGCTTCAAGCTGCGCCTCTTTCTTTTCCATGGCGGCGGTCAAATCGCCCAGCTCTTCAAAGCGAGCAGCCAACTCTTTATCTCGGCTTTGCAAAAGCTCTTCCAGCTTGGCAATCTTCGAAAGCGCCTTGTTCTCGCGGGCCGCAGCATCGCCATAGGCCGCCTCGGACGCATCGACACTATCGCGTAACTCGCTGATCTGCTCTTTGCGCTCTTCGTCTTTTACTTGGGCTTTAGCCAACTGGCGGCGGAACTCTTTCGCTTCAACCTTCTTCTCTTCATTGCGCTCGTGGAGTTGCGCGGCTCTGCGCTCTGCGTTCTCGCGCTTTTTATCCGCCTCCTCCACCATATTGGTGAGCACCGCTAGCTCGTTAAAGCGGGTACTGATACTGGCGTCTTTTTCGGTAACCCAAACCTCTAAAGCTGTTTTTTCGGCGTTACTTGCCTCGAGTGCGCTTTGTGCTTCGGCCAGCGTTTTGCATACCTGCGCAAGCTCCTCGTTGAGGGTTACAAACTCTTGCTCCCGTGCCTGAAGCGTTTCACTCAGCCTACTGGCCTGCTCGCTACTGGCATTTCGCTCCTGGGATACTTCATCAAGGCGCTGCTGTACATCACTCAGTTTCGCCACGTTCTGATCATTCAGTGCCTGGTCCGCTATGCCACGCCCCAAGCGCGCGAAGATATCGCGAACGGCCCGGGCAGCGCTGGTGGTTTTCCAACGCGCTAAAAGCGTTTCGATGAGCGCGGCAGGCGCCTCGCCTACGATGACGACCCCAAGGCCTTCACCGTGGTGAAACGAAATAGTGCGATAACGTTCTTGCAGGCTGACAAACAGTTCGTAGTTAGCGTGCTGGGCTTCACCACCGTTAATGCCGGAAAGCAAAACGACGCCCTGCGCTGAAATCAATCCAAGCCAGCGCTCGAGGATGAGATCCATATTTTCGTCATTGGCGGCGAGGTCCAATGCGATAATATCGATACCCGGCTGCATGTGCCTGGCAGCACGCGTGGGCGAAGTATTCACCAAGCGGTGGCACCCGCCATAACGGCGCTCAGCGGCAGTGGCAATGTCATTTGCACTTCTTTCATCGCTTACCAGTATGCACTCGGCGTCCGGGTCGGTTCGCATCGTCGCTTGGCAAAACGCCAGGTGCGGGCTACCCGGCCGCGCTCCCAGCGTGACACAACGCTTGGGTTGCATCGTCTCCATCAGCCAAAATATCCAAGGCAGATGCTGCAGCCAGGGGGAAATCTCAACGCTGTCCGGCTGCCAAAACATGGAGCCCTGGGCCAGCGACTGCAAAGGGGCCATAGAGGCAGCCGTCGTTTTTCTTTCAATTTTCATCAAATCATTCCATCGCTTTTAAGCACTACTTCAACGAATTCGAGTCGTCAGGCTGCTATCTTTTTCGGCTACCTTATACCAGGTGCAAATCACCGGCCCAATAACGGCTGGAAAATTTATTTCTCAGCACGGTGTCACGCTCGGAGAGTTTCAAGTTGCTTTTTACAACGCTTTCTTTTATGCCTTTCTTGGCATACTCCAAACTATCTTCATGGTTCATCAAATAAACGATACTAGGCGTTCTGATTAGAACAACGTCACGATTCAACTCTTCGCAGGTTGAATAAAACTTGCCATGGCCATCGAATTTGGAGAAAACCGTACCCTCATCTTCCCAGCTATTTGGTAACTCTTCTTTGGTAAACACGGGTAAAAAACAGGAGCCACAGTGGCGCGCAAACCTTTTATCGAGGAGCTCCATATCGCCATTACGAGCATCAAGGCGGTAGCCGGCATCGATGACGATCGAAACGGCCGGGTCGGCCTTTAAAGCTTCTTCAACCAAATCAGCGCTCACCAGGTCATCGGCATCGACGAAAGCTAGCCGGCACCGCTTATCGCAGTGCTGCTTTACCCAGGAAGCGGCTAAACGCCTTTTTTTAAGCTTATCCCAGCCTTTTCCGCGTTTGCTGGGAGGGCTAAAGGGTGCCGTAATGAACGTGATAGAACGCCAATCTATTTTTTCCATTTGTGGCTTTTCATGGCCAACTATGACGATATGAAATTTTTGACTGGTCGACTTCTGAATAGTGGCTACTGTTGTCTCGAGCATTTGGCATACCCGCTGCCAATCCGCCGCGTTCACTTGCGACTTTAGCGATATACAAAATACAACCTGATCATCAACAATCATTCAAACCACCTGATAAAGAAAGCTTAAAACCAAGCTTCGTCTTTTTTCTATAATCCGGATGAAACAAACGCAAATCGCTTCTTCATGTCATCCAGGTCGTTCTGGTCCAGAGGGGCCATTCGGTCCTTGTCACGCTCTCTTCCTGCGTGGGCAACCAGGTCACTATGGGCGTGCTCGGTTCTAATGAACATGCGCCTTCTCGAATCCATCACCACCGGGTAGCGTTTATCGACGTTTGTATGGTTGCCGGTCGAGAATACAGCGAAAGGCTCTTCGACTTCGTCTTTCGAAGCGACTGTCTTGACGAAAGCCAACCCTTGCGCATTGTTTATTTGCCGATGCTGGTAGTGGCCAGTATACGCATTGCCATCGTAAACACTTAAAATCCCCTCGGGAAACGTAACGCAGTAATCTTCGTGGTGCGGCTGCATATGCTGCTCGAGTACATCGCAAAAATCACTGGCTAACGCATCGTCATCATCCAACCGGACCGTTGCGTAGCATAGCGGGTATTCAAGCGTCTCAATCTCTTTGGCTACTCTAAGATCGATTTGCCTATTCAATGCTTTTTCACTGCGCACCTTGACAATTTTCAGCCATGTTCTTTCGTCGGCCAATTCCCGCAGGCGTGATTCGAACTCATCGGGTAACTCCTGGGAAATAAACACCAGCGCGGTGGCGCGCGCGGGGTCTACCATGCTATCCAACCCCGGCAGCGTAACATTCTCAAAAAGCGCCTGATGCGTTAGCAACCTGTCTCTATCGAACAGGTTCTTTTTGTAGACCTCCATTTCCACACTGTTACCAATCGCCCAGGCACTCTTGCTTTTGGTAAAAACGCTATACCGAATGAGGAAAAAACTATGCTTTCTCATGGTTTGATGTCCTTATCCCATTTTGGATTGGCCGGTTTCAATCAAGCGCTGCTCTTCAGCAATGCCCAGGCGCGCCAGGTGAACGTCGTAGCCAAACAAACCTCGAACGACCTGGAGCGCCACACGCACCTGTTCCTGGTAACGCGCGGGATCATTAACCAGTTCTTCGATCACAGGAACCACCTCTTCCGGGCGCGCATATACGGCAGCTTCACCGAACAGCGGCTTGTATTTCGGGTCGATGATGACCGGCACCCCCGCGGCCATGGCTTCGAACATGACCCGCCCAAACGCCTCTATCCAATCCGAATGGGTATAGTAGACGTAAAAATCGAGCTCGCGTAAGAACGTCGCTGGGTGAACCGAGCCAAATTCGTGCACGACCCAGTTGCCGGGCAAACGGCCGAGTATCTCTACCGGTGTTTGCGCCCCGCCCAGCACTTCGATCGAAAACCGGGTGTCGTCCGGGTAGAGTTGGGAAAGTACTTCAGCGGATTCCGGCCACTTGACGTACTGGTCGCGGGAATGGCGGCCAATGCGAATAGGCAGCCCTTGCACGGCGTGCGCCGAGCGCTGCCACTCATCTACGTTGATGATATTGACCCAGTCTTCTTCTGCCAACGCCACGCCGGTGAGCTCGCTGGCGTGATGGTCATGAAGCGAGGCGCGTACCAGCGGTCCGATAGGATACCAGCGCGGCTCTTTTCCAAAGGCCTGAACGATATGCTCCTGGCAGGTGGGGATATCATAAAGCGTGGCGCCGGTTTCACTGTATTCGCGTTTCGGCGGTTGATTCACGATGACCGAAATACGCGCTGCATCCACCTGGGGCAGTCGGTCGGGCAGGTTTTGAACCACCGGTGGATGACGAATCACCAGGTGGTCACAGGTGACCCGCTCGCCTGGTACGATAAACGACACCCCTTCGCCATCTACCAAATCGCGCACGTTTTCGTTAATCGTGCGCCCGGGGTTCAAATCGTAACGCGGCATGTTGAGTAAGCCGGTGCGCAGGCCAAAATGCGTTTGCGCCTTGATCTCTTCAATGTTGGAGTGGCTGGTACCGCCAGGTAAACGAAAATCCGAAGCAATGATGACGTCATAGTGGGTACGTGAGACGCCCTTATCCGCCCGCATGGGGCCTGGCTGGGCAAACTGCTTCCCGGCCCCCTCTTTGCCATAGCGTAGCGGCGTTGCGTTTATATCCGCACGCTTACGCCAATAAGCTGCCGACTCGTCGTACTCCTTGCGGGCACCGGTTTTGAAGCCCAGGTAGCCGAAGTCGCTATCGGCGGTCAATGAACCCGCTGCCTGGCGCTGAAAGCAAAGCGGTGCGCCGTCTAGCGTGGCTACAGCCTCTTGCCCAAATGCCTGGCGCAGCCGGGCCAGAAACTCGGAATCTGCCGCGAAGCGCACTTTGTCCCAATAACCCAGCTTCTCCTGTACCGGTACACGGCGGAACATAAGAGAAGAGAGGTTCATAAGAAGGAAAGAGCGCGCCTTGGGCCGCAAATAGATGCCGCCATCTTCACGTAAGCGAATTTGCGACGAGCAGTTGGCGATAACGCCGGGGTTCGCTTCTAAATGTTCTAGCTGGGTTTCGATCTTGCGTGGGTGTGACCAGTCATCGGCATCGTGCGTGGTGACGAACTCGCCCGTGCAGTGGTCCAGCGCACGGTTGCGTGCGGCGTAAGGGCCTTCATTCACCTGGGTGGTCAGCACGCTAATGCGCGCATCCTGTGCGGCATAGCGCTGTGCGACGGCCACGGTTTCATCGGTGCTGGCATCATCGCTAACGATGATCTCAAGCTCACGATGAGACTGGGCCAGCAGTGACTCCAGCGCGGTAGGCAGCATTGCCGCCGCATTATAGGCGGGAATGATAACGCTTACACGCGCCGTAGACGTACTCGCGCTTGTCGCAGTAGCGCCTACTCGTTCGTAAAAACTGGCGTCATCATGAGCCAGCTCGCCGTCGCGGCGAAAATAGAGCGTTTCCAGGTGATGCCGCTGATAAAGCTGGTTGAGAACCTCCAGACGGGCTTGGCTACCTTGCGTCAAATTCAGGTGGCAAAGCGCCCAGTCGTCGTCTCTTAAGCTGGCGGGAACGCTTGCCAGCAGCTCCGCTCCTGTATCGAGCTGGCCTAACCGCGCGTATACTTGGGAGAGCAGCTTTTTGGCGGTTGCCTGCGGCTGTTCATCCTGGGTCGACTCGATATACGCCAGGAAGAACCCGGCGGCTTTTTCCTGAGCGCTACTCTCCTGATTGCCGGCGTACCAAAGCCCCAGTTCCCAAAGCGCAAACTGGCGGGCGATGCCGCTTTCTTCCTGGGCAATGGTTTCAAGCTCCGGGATGGCGACATTGGCCATTTCCAGGCCATAGGCGCGTGCGACCAGGTCTTTAATACGCTGGTGCTGCTTCTTTTTGGTACGGCGACTTTTCAGCTGTGCAGATTCGGCCGCTTGAAGCGACACCCGCGGCGCAGGCAGGCGGTCTTCTTGCTGGCCGTGCATTAAATAGTGGACGAGGGGGCTTTCGCCGGATTTAGCGACATCCGCGTAGGTACTCAAATAGTAACGTGGGTCGAAAAAAGGCGACGGCATGCGCCCCCAGGGCTCACCGTATTTCACGTAGTGAACCACCGGGTCCATCCCGGAGCGCGCGACATCCGGGTAACGCTTTAAGTACCACTTCTCATCGATAAACCCGGAGTGGCGGATAAATTCGATACGCTTCCAATACATGGGTTTTCCCTGAGATCTGAACAATAATTCCGTTTAGTAGCTAACGCGAAAGGCACCCTATTTTGCGGATTAAAGCGTGATTTTCTATCAATTTTTAATCAATCCTGACCGAAAAGGTCGCGTGTGTAGACTTTTTCACGTACGTCGACGATCTCGTCGACCAGCCGATTGGCGATGATCACATCACAACGCGCTTTGAACACGTCCAGATCTTTAATGACTTCAGAATTGAAGAAATCAGTTTCTTCCAGCACGGGCTCATAGACGACGACTTCGACTCCCTTGGCCTTGATACGTTTCATCACCCCTTGCATGGCGCTAGCGCGGAAATTATCCGAACCCGACTTCATGATTAACCGATACACGCCCACTACCCTGGGATTGCGGTTCAACACAGACTGAGCGATGAAGTCCTTGCGCGTACGGTTGGCATCCACAATGGCGCTAATCAGGTTATTGGGCACATTTTCATAGTTGGCCAAAAGCTGCTTGGTGTCCTTGGGCAAGCAATAACCACCGTAACCAAAGCTGGGGTTGCGGTAGTGCGTGCCGATGCGCGGGTCGAGCCCTACCCCTTCGATGATCTGCTTGGCATCCAACCCGTGAGTTTCCGCGTAGGTATCTAGCTCGTTGAAGTAAGCCACGCGCATGGCAAGGTAGGTATTGGCGAATAGCTTGATTGCCTCGGCTTCGGTGCTATCGACAAACAGCGTGGGAATATCCTGCTTGACTGCGCCCGCCTTCAACAGCCCCGCGAAGCGTTCTGCGCGTTCAGAGCGCTCGCCCACCACGATACGTGAGGGGTGCAGGTTATCGTAAAGCGCCTTTCCTTCACGCAGGAATTCTGGAGAGAAAATAAGGTTTTGGGTGCCAAAGCGCTCGCTTGCCTCTTTGGTGTAACCTACCGGCACCGTGGATTTGATCACCATGACCGCCTTCGGATTGATGCGCATGACATCCTGAATGACCGATTCGACGCTGGAGGTATCGAAATAGTTGGTAACGGCGTCGTAGTTGGTAGGCGTGGCAATGATGACATAATCGGCATTGGCATAGGCCGATTCCTTGTCCAGCGTCGCCTTGAGGTTCAGCGTTTTATCACGGAAGAACGCTTCGATTTCAGCGTCTTCGATCGGCGATTGCCGAGCGTTGATCAGCTCTATCTTTTCGGACACTACATCTACTGCTACCACCTCCTGGTGCTGAGCTAGAAGCACAGCGTTGGAGAGGCCTACGTACCCCGTACCCGCAATGGCGACTTTCATGAACTCTATCATTACTTTATAACCCTGCTAAATTTTTTTCCCAAGACCAAGCATGCCGTATAATAGTTTCTAAGTCAGTTAAACTAGGCTTCCAACCAATTTCTATTTTTGCCATGGTAGCGTCTGCTACAAGTCTTGCTGGATCCCCTTCTCTTCGCGGCTTATCAACAACAAAAATTTCTTTATCATCCTCTGCTACGATTGCTCTAGCTGTTTCAATAACTTCCTGCACCGAAAAACCATCACCATTACCAAGATTATAAGCCGAAGCTCCTTTTTTTCTACCTGAAACCAAAGCAGTTGCAGCAAGTTCATGAGCTTGGCACAAATCCATTACATGCACATAATCCCGGATGCAAGTACCATCAGGAGTGTTATAATCACGGCCAAAAACACAAATATTTTCTTTTCTTCCGGATGCAGCTTGTAAAACTAGTGGTATAAGGTGAGTTTCAGGATCATGCTGTTCACCAATTTCGTTTTCGGGATCTGCTCCACAAGCGTTAAAATAGCGCAAAGATATAGAGTTCACACCATAAGCGTTAGAATAGTCCTTCAAAAGACCTTCAACTATAAGCTTACTCGTTCCATATGGATTAATGGGTGTTTGCTGATGATTTTCATCAATTGGTAAGTATAAAGGCTCACCAAATGTAGCAGCTGTAGACGAAAAAATTATATTTTTTACACCATGGGTTCTCATACAGTCCAGCAGGTTAAGAGTGCCAACTACGTTATTACGATAATACTTGGCTGGAGAAGACATGGATTCACCTACCAAACTTTTCGCTGCAAAATGCATTACGATATCAAAAATATCGACTTGAGACTCAAAAATTAAATTTAATTTATGCTGATCTAATAAATCACAATTAATATACGTTCGGCTTTTAGCTGAATTAACGTTACCAGTACTAAGGTTATCAATAACAGTTACCTTATGTCCAGAGCGAGCTAGAACTTTCCACATATGGGAACCAATGTATCCAAGCCCGCCCACTAATAGTACATTCATATTTAAAACTCGTTTAACAGTAAAGTTAAGACCAACCCTTAATTTCTTTCTCAAAAGCCTGAGATAACCATGAAAATGAAAACCTTCTCAGTTCATAAAGTTTTGACTCTATAGAGGTCCAATCAATAGGTTCATTGAGCAAATAAATACTGTCGTTTAGCTTGTCTTTTGTAACAATCCTATTTCCCAAACCCAATTTTGAAAATATCTGAAACCTAGAATTACCGCGCGATCCTTTTGGACAACATAAAAAAGGCTTATTAAAAATTACGGCCATGCAAGCTCCATGAAAAGAATCTGTAATAAGAAACTCTGATTGGGAAATACTTTTTACAAAATCTGAAAGGTCAGCATTATAGAAAAGGTCAAAACCTTCAAACTTTGAAACTCTATCCTTATTGATACCTGTTGTCAAAAACCTCAACTTTTCAAGACCTAATTTAATTTTTACCTCATTAGAAAATCCGAGAATATCAGAATCAGGATCTAATAAGTATCCTATAACAAAATTTTGAGTAAAACTAAAAGTCGATTTTTCGATCAATTCATCATAAAAACTACGAGGTGCCAAGAAAACTGGATCGAGAATCTGAGTTGAATTTAAACCAATGCTTTTTAATATATCGACACCAAGTTCTTCTCTTACGGAAAGATAATCAAAAGAACCCAACAAGTAGCTAACTATGTTAGCCTTCTCACCATCAAATGGAAGCTTTGCTTCATGCCCTCCAAAAGAGGTAGCAACAGAAATCTTTTTAACTGATTTATCACCACAGCCTAAAAATTCATACTCTGGATGAAAAGGGATCCATTTACCAGCCCAAAGCTGATCAGAAGCCATTACAAAAGTATCACAATGATGCCTCAGCTCGTTCAACTTTTCTACTGGCCTGTATTTTGTATAAGAAAAATATGTTTTAGTAATATTATAATTTTTCTGATTGGACTCATCTATTTTATCTTTTCCAGGTTTTCGTACTACTACAACGCTTAGCCCATTATATTCAATTAACTGATGAAGGCATAAAAAAGTCAACACACCACCTAAATTCGCTTGATTATGCCAACCAAACAAAGCCACATCATAATATTTTTTCTTATTTTTTACAGGGGGGTAGGAATGATCGTTTATATACTTATAAATATCAATTTCACGTTGCATTGGACCAGTAAACAGCTTCAAATCGGATGTTTCTAAAGCAGACCGAAAAGTTTCTAAGCTTAAACGTGACATTTTCTTTCTTTGTCTTACTAATTCGCCACGCATATCATTTGAACGCTCATAATCAGCTGAAACTCTTTTGATGGGTGCTTTAATATTATAAAAAGCGTCATCAGCTAGCCTAGAGCTTAACCCTATGCGTCGATGCCTTATACCGCCAGCCTGTGACTTTAAAGCATCTGCAATACTCAAATCATCTAAATTTAACTTCCCTAACTCATTTCCAGATTTAAGTAGTTCAGTTAACTCTGGATTTCTTGAAACGACAATATTAGTTCCTCGCCAATCATTAATATACCGAGGAAGCCAAGCATCGCCGAATACAATGTCTGCAGTCTCAGCAAAAACATCATCACAATAATTACAAGCGTTAGGCTGAAAGAAAGCATGTCCCCAATTACCGCCCATCAGTGATGATGTAGGTTTAGACACATGCTTAAGATCAGTAGAAGTAGCTATTAAATTGTATCGACTAGCTCTTTTATTAGGTATCTTGACTCGAAAATCGATTGACTGCAATTCCTCAGGCATAGCTCCTGCTTGCCAAGCCATAGATTGGGCGAAAAAAGCGCTTTTCATATGGCCACAAACTAATCCAAGAAAATACTTAATACAACTTTTTAACTCGGCATCATTTTGGGCCAATAGCCTAACTGATTTAATAAAGCAAGGAACGCCAATAATAGCATATCGAATATCAATATTTTCTCTTACTTTATCAAACACTTCACTCATAGTAGTAGAGTAATAAAAGCTCTTTCGCTTATCTCTAACCTGTTCAGCCGAATATGATATGCAATAATCGAAAAGGTCTTTACTCTTTTCAGAAGCACCAACGTGAATGACGGCATCAATTTTATTTTTATCAAATAACTCGGTAACCACCCAAGAAGTTAATCCCCCAGAGCTACTTCCCATTACATGTTTATCGTCTGCTTGGCGCCCAGCAAAAGCTGCATGATAATTACCAATTACAGGTTCATAAGGTAAATTTTTTGAATCCAGCTGAGGCGCTCCTAATTTATCTTCATTTTCAGACAGATCAGAAAATGGACAAACTGAATTTGCGGCAGCAAGATTAGTTTCATCAAGCTTATTAATATCGGAAAGATTAGCTGTATAAATACCATGCCGAGATTTTTCAATACCAACTTTTCCATTAGTGATAATTGAACATGCTCCACATCCAATACAAATATTTTTTTTAAGAACATCTTTAATAGTAAAATGTGATTTAGTCACAGTTATTTCATCCTTCAGATAAAAACATAGGGGCGAACCATCTAGCATCTCTGTAGCTATCTTATTTTTATAGTAAAAATTACTTTAATACAAAATATCCTTATTCATATAAACAATAATCTTATTGTTTAATGAAGATCACTTTGCGAAATAAAGCTTTCACCTTAAAAATAGCTATAATTTTTCTTAAGAGTAGTGCAGAAGCTCTTCACAACAAGTTAATAATTATTTCTTTAAAACTTAAAGCTATAATTTAAAAAATATATTTATCTATTTAGCTTAACAACAAAATCTCCATTCATCGCTTTTTCCATCCTTTCATTATCGAATACTATCATATTTCGATAAATATCCTTTAACCCTTCTTCACCTTGTTCTTGATATGCTTTTGATAAAATTTCCATTTGTTTATCTCTATGCCCACCTAAAATTCTGCAATATGCTGAACCTTCAATTCTACGAATTTGTTTTCTTTTAAAATCTTCAAATGTCATAGCATCAAAGTGCAAAAGACATAGCCCCTCAATTTTATGATTAATTCTTCTACCTGGTTCGGCTACTTTTGGGCCATGTATCGGAGGTCGAGATTTTAATGTAGCAACTCTAGAAAAGCTTTTACCTTCCGTATGCCCAAACAATCCATGCTTAGTTGTTTTTCCTAATTCTCCATATAAATCTATGATTAGGGGATGTGATTTACGGTTTATACCTTTTAAAGCCTTTTTAAAGTATACTGTGTCAAAGGCATTATCAGCACCGGGTTCCTCATTCAAATAAACCGCCTCAAGTGGAGGCATTAAAACTGAATCAACATCTTCAGGCACAGCAGCTAACTCAGACGCAACATCCATCCCTCTTGTAATATGGATTAACTCGTCCATATCAATATGAGTTGTCCAATCAGTCCATGTCCATCGATGCGAACGAGTCAAGTTCACCCTTTGTCTATCATCAACACCTTCTGGTCGTTTTCCTTTCCAGTAGTCGTCATCACATATTGTGTTCTTTACCCGCTGATCTTTATAAGGATATGCCATAGTAGGATCATCAAAAAACAAAAATATTCTACTTGCACCAAGCTCTAGATGATGTTCTACAACTTTATTAATGATATCTTGAGGTGCTCGCGCGGTACATACGACTGACCAGCTTCCATTATTATCTAAGCTCATAATAACTCCGTTTTACCAAGTTAAAGATTTTCAGAATATTGATAAAATGCACTATTGTATTTAATATATAAAATTTAAGGACTTTAGAAAAACTAATTATTTTCTAAGAGCCCAAGGTGTATCGCAATATGGATTTAAACTCCGCGTCGCTTCACTCATCCTTAGCCTAAACACGTCAAGTTGAGTTTTTAATGTCCTATCTTTTGAAGAGGATATTGTTTCTGGTGCGCATCTCATTAGATAAAGAGGTACATTTACAGCACCAATAGAATTTATACCATATTGTTTTTTAATGCGGTTAATGTATTCTGTATCTCCACGTGTACGAACATCAGCAAAACCGCCAACATTTATATATGTTTCTTTTTTGAATAAACTTGTTGCTGGACTTCTATCAAATTGAATAGGATTTACCTTATCAGGCACGTAATACATTTCCTCCGTAAACCGTGCCTGCATACACATTACCAGTTTTAATTTACTAGAAGACTTAAGCAAGGCAAGTTGTTCAGCTAATCTGTTAGGATGTGAAAAATCATCATCATCTTGAATTGCAAAATAATCACAACTGGGATTTTCCTCAATTGCTGTATTTCTTGAAATATACTGACCTCGATTAACACTATTTTTAATGAGTTTTATCCTATTATCATTAAGGCTCATCACTAGCGAAGCTATATTTTTTGAATTTTCTTCATAACTACAGTCATCTACTAAAATTAACTCAATGTTAGTATAAGTCTGTTGTAAAATAGATTTAACAGCAACTTCAAGCTTATTTATTTCTGGGTTATATGTTGTAATTAATACTCCTATTTTTTCTTTTAATTTATTATAAGTTTTTTGGGGTGGGGCTGCTAAAAGCTCTTGATAAAAATCATTTAAAGAATTTTGCTTAATAGCCATATCATTAAATGGAATGTTTTCTGAATCTAAACACATTTTTTGTATTTTAAACCAAATCAAGTAAGGCGGCGCCAAAGTGTATAAGCAGTACCTCACAGAAGTTTCAGAAATAACTTTAAGTTTGCTCAGCACATCAGGTAAGCAAACATAAGCTATTCTAGATGCTATTGAAACTATAGAAAAGATGCACACTTCATCTAAAGCTCTATCTTTTATAAAACTAATCAACATATTAGTTGGAAATTCAACAGAGCTCGAATCTAAAATATCTTCTCTTCGCAACAAAAAAGCCGTTTGTTTAATTAATCCTCCAGTACGACCTATTGATTTATTAAACAAATGGCAGTATAAAGAAAAGTACTCTTCTTCCGATAAATAATTTAAAATAAAACTTCTGGTATTTGGTTGACTGGCTAATTTTATTAAGAAGACACAAATTTCATCAGAATTCTCATATCTTTTATTTGATAAGATCAAAAGTAGAATTTCTTTTTGATCACTTTCTTGTAAGAAAAAAAACTTCCCCCAATCTGAAGCTACTACAAAGTCTAAAAGTTTCTGTTCCTTAGTACTTAAAAGACATTCTTTCATAAGTATGGCAAGATCGTCCTTCATATAAGCAATCTCGTGCGTCTGCGCGGTACTATATATTATTGACAATAATACTGATTTGATATCAACAGTTAAATTACTTTCCATTATTTTTTTTAAAAACCCTGCTCTTACAGTTAAATCATCTACTTCAAAAGAAAACTTATATAAAAAACTACAGTACTGCTCCTTTTTATCAATTAAATTATTATTTATGAATTCTTTCGCGATATCTAGATCAAGTATATAATCCCAACCGTAGGATTTTATTTTGGAATTTTTAATATTCATGTTAACGTGTCACCCAAGGAAAGCCTGATTCATCCAATTTCTGAATTAGTTCTCTTCTTTGATCTGCATGATCCGAAGCGTGACGTTTCCAAAGAGCATGCTCATCATGTCCATATTCTCTTCTAATATGGCCATTAAAAATACTTTTTTTATCAACTTGAGGAGGTACTACAGTATTAATATCACCATACATTTTCAAAGTTGTTGCTAACTGAATATCATCAAATGTTTTCTGAGTATTTCCATATCTAGATGCTTCAACCACATACTTTATCCATTCTTTCTTGAAGAAATAAGAATTACACACCCAATCGCAAAACTCATAAGTATTTACTGATAGATTTTCTATGCTTTTCCAAGCTTTCTCTTTCTTTTTAGGAGCTGCACGACGTCCTGATGGGCCGACTAGGGCATTAAATTTACGACTAGCAGCAAAGCAAGATTCAATCCAGCGAGATCCCGGTATCACATCATCATCAAAAACACATACATAACAGGAATCTACAAGATATCCAACAATCCATCTAAAGTATAATGAATTAATATCTGACCTAATTACTTTTAAGTTAAATTTTTGAATTATAAAGGGATCAATCTCGATGTGATTTTCGTTCTGAATAATTATAATACTATCAGGCGGTATCGATTGATTTTTGATTGCCATCAGCTGCTCAGGCAAATAATCCTGACGCTTGTAAAGCGTTATTATTGCTGTCCATCCAGTATCATCGTTTTTATAGATTATTTCAGCTAAATTTAGATTGAAAGAACCACTATCTAAATCTAGTTGTTGGCACCTTATAGCCATTGAATTAGCCACAAAACTTAGTTTTGGATTAATCGCTGCTAATTTATAGTATATTTTTTTTGCTAAGCTATATTCTCCCTTTTCGAATAGAGCATTTGCTGTGCGAAAAGAGATATCTTTGCTAACGATGTCTTTTTTACTTCCGTAGCCCACATTCCAAGCTGAATTTTCTACTTGCAGCTTTTTATGACTCTTAACATCGTATGTTTTCTTGAATTCTTTTTGAAGAGCCATCATTTGTTCGACAACTAATGAATTTTGTTCTCTAATTTTCCTATCTTCAACAGATTCAGAAGAAGAGTTTAATGATGGATCCAGTTTTAAGTTTTTTGACATGATCTTAGCCCTATGTCTTTTAACGATTATATAAGCACTTCGAGAAGTAATCAAAGAATGGCTTTTAATAAATATACGAAGCAAGCTATAATTTGCCAAATAAAAAGAAACAACACTTCAATATTTATCTATATGTTTCAAATATTATTTTTTACAAAATTTATATTTTATGTCAAATCTTACAACATAAAATACGAAAAATTAATTTATGCTTCATTGTACTTTTATTTTAGACTAACAACTTTAGTTTTAATTATTTTTTAATGTTAAAATTGATCTATTTGAAATATGGCGTTTTACTTAAAGTACACCCTCCCTTGTCTTTCGCAGAAAGAGTAGGGCCGTCTTCATTTTTAAGCGGCCACTCAATGGCTAAGCTCGGATCGTCCCAGCGTAGCGATACTTCGTCATCTGGAGCGTAGTAATTGGTACATTTATACTGAAACTCGGCTTCCTCACTCGTGACGTAAAACCCATGCGCAAAGCCAGGCGGTACCCAAAGCTGTTGCTTGTTTTCAGCACTTAGCGTGGCTCCCACCCACTGGCCAAACGTGGGTGAGCTTTTACGCATATCTACCGCTACATCGAATACTTCACCCTGGGTAACACGCACCAGCTTTCCTTGAGGATGATTTAACTGGTAATGAAGGCCGCGCAATGTACCTTGCGACGATTTGCTGTGGTTGTCCTGCACGAACTGATAGTTGCCACAGTTTTCTTCAAATTCATTTTGGCGGAAGGTTTCCATAAAGAAGCCGCGCTCGTCGCCGAATACTTTTGGCGTGAGCAGAACGACATCGGGAATGGCGAGTTTTTCGTAGTGCATGTTGGATCCTTTTTGGGCCACGGACACTCACTGAAAGCACGGAAAGAAAAATAAAGGGGGTGGACCTATCCGTGTTTTCCGTGCTTTCAGTGGCGAGTTGATTTCCGTGGCATGCTTACTTTTTCTTGAGCAGGCGCTGCAGGTATTGGCCGTATTGAGTCTTGGCCAGCGGTTTGGCAAGCCTTGCTAAACACTCATCGCTGATCCAGCCATTTTGCCAAGCGATTTCTTCCAGACAGGCTATTTTTAAGCCCTGGCGGTGCTCAATAGTCTGCACGTACTGGCTGGCTTCCAATAGGCTGTCGTGGGTGCCTGTGTCCAGCCACGCAAAGCCACGGCCCAGGCGTTCTACTCGCAGGTCACCCCGTTCGAGGTAGGCGTTATTGACACTGGTAATTTCGTACTCGCCTCGCTCGGAAGGCTCTACGCCCTTGGCGATCTCGATGACGTCATTGTCGTAGAAGTAAAGGCCCGTCACCGCGTAGGCAGACTTGGGCTTCTTGGGTTTTTCCTCGATGGAAATCGCTTTGCCCGCGTCGTCGAACTCGACCACCCCGAAACGCTCCGGGTCTTTGACCAGATAACCGAATATCGTAGCCCCACTGGGCTGTTCACTGGCCCGCTTGAGCTGCTCGGAAAAGTGTTGGCCGTGAAAGATATTGTCGCCCAGCACCAAACACACAGGGCTGTCCCCTATGAATTCCTCACCGATGATGAACGCTTGCGCCAAGCCATCCGGGGTGGGTTGTTCGGCGTACTCGAGCGTAAGGCCGAAATCTTCACCATTACCCAGCAGGTTTTCGTACTGGGGAAGGTCTTCCGGGGTGGAGATAATCAGAATCTCACGAATGCCTGCCAACATGAGTACCGAGATCGGGTAGTAGATCATCGGTTTGTCGTAAATCGGTAGCAGCTGTTTTGAAACGCCGCGGGTAATCGGGTGCAAGCGCGTGCCGGAACCGCCGGCCAGAATAATGCCTTTACGTTGCGTGCTTTGGCTCATGAAAAGCCTCTTCCTTAAGTGTTAGCCACGGACACACACTGAAAACACGGACAAGGTATAAAGCCCGGTGTTTGCTGTTCAGCTTTAGGTGCCGCTGTATTCCATGGCCGGTTAATTCTCGAGGTGCTCTTTTAGTGTCAGCGCTAGCTGGCTTTGCCAGTGCGGTAGTGTGACACCCAATGCGGCCTCAAGTTTAGTCAGGCTCATGCGTGAATTGAGCGGACGCTTTGCAGGCGTTGGGTAGTCTGCCGTGGGTATGCCGGCGGTGTTCTTGGGCTTAATCGTAAGCTCCTGCCCGGCCCTGGCGGCTTGGCTAAAGATTTCACAGGCAAAGCCGTGCCAGCTGGTTTCGCCGCGTGGGGCCAGGTGGTAGATGCCTTGCGGGATGTGAATGGTTATTGGTGAGTGGTGAGTGGTGAATGCTTGCGCGGTTACTTGGGCGATTAAGCGGGCGGGGGTAGGTGCGCCTATTTGATCGTTGACGATACTGAGCGTCTCGCGCTCCTTGCCCAAGCGTAGCATGGTGTTCATGAAGTTGTTGCCGCGGGCGGCGTATACCCAGCTGGTGCGAAAAATCAGATGATTGGCGCCGCTCTCAGTAATTGCGTTATCCCCTTCCAGCTTGGTTTGGCCGTAGATACTCAAAGGGCCGGTGGGGCTGTCTTCCTGCCAAGGGCTTTCGCCATTACCGGGGTACACGTAATCGCTCGAGTAGTGCACCAGGGTAATACCGTTTTGGGCGGCGTATTGGGCCAGCTGCGCGGGTAGTTCCGCATTCAAGCGCTTGGCTTGCTCGGGTTCGCTTTCGGCATTATCAACGCCGGTATAGGCGGCGGCGTTGAGGATCAGCGCGGGTTTGTGCTCAGCCAGGTATGCATCAACTGCATGAGAGTTGGTCAGGTCGAGCTGCTGGCGTGTAGGGGCGAGGACGTTACCGAACAGCGCGAATTGGCGCTGGAGTTCGAAACCGACCTGGCCATTGCCGCCGGTAATGAGGATGTTCATGGGGAACCCTTTTTTGCCACGGAATTTCACGGAAAACACGGAAGAAGAACATTGAATAGTCCGTATTTTCCGTGAGTGTCTGTGGCTAATCAAATGTCATGGCACTCTCATTTCACCACGGAATTTCACGGAAAACACGGAAGAAGAGCATTGAATAGTCCGTGTTTTTCGTGAGTGTCCGTGGCTAATCAAATGTCATGGCACTGTCATTTCACCACGGAATTTCACGGAAAACACAGAAGAAGAGCATTGAATAGTCCGTGTTTTCCGTGAGTGTCCGTGGCTAATCAAATGTCATGGCGCACTCATTTCACCACGGAATTTCACGGAAGACACGGATCAAAAATTAAACGACGATGCGCTTGATCCATGCTTTTGGGTAGGTGAAATTGACTAGTAAGCCTACCGGTAAGCCTGTTGCTCGTAGGTAGTTGATTAACTGCGCCTCGGCCAAAGGTGACAACTGTGCTTGAGCCTTGAGCTCGAGAACTACGCGGTTCTCAACCACGAGATCGAGCCGGTGTGCGCCTACCAAATGATCTTTATAGTAAATATTCGCCGGTGATTCAGCTTGTACGTCGAGCCCTGCGCTTTGCAGTTCGATCGCCAGTGCTTTCTGATAAACGCTTTCCAAAAAACCAGGGCCTAGCTGTTTGGATACTTCAAAAATGGCCCCTCTTATTCTGTAGGTAAGCGCTTCTTCCGTTAGCATATGGCCTCACCTCTTCTCTAGATCGCGTAGCGGTTTTTCGAACGCTTTTTATCCGTGTTTTCCGTGAGTGTCCGCGGCGAATCTACTCATAAGCTACCCAAGCGCTCGCCCTGGTAGCTGCAGTCTTGTACGCGTTTCCACCATGTTTCGTTATCCAGATACCACTGTACGGTTTTGCGCAGGCCCGTCTCAAAAGTTTCTTGCGGCACCCAGCCTAGCTCGCGTTCGATTTTGCTGGCATCGATGGCGTAGCGTAGGTCGTGGCCCGGGCGGTCGGTGACGAAGGTGATGAGTCTTTTGTGTGAATCGTGATTTGTGAATGGTGAGTGGTGAGTGGTGAGTGGTGAGTCGTGGATGCTCGCGTCTTCCTTTGGGGGCATTAGTTCATCCAGGATTTCACAGATGGTTTCTACTACGTGCAGGTTTGTTTGCTCGTTGTGGCCACCGATGTTGTAGGTTTCACCTACTTGACCTTCGGTTGCGACCTTGATGAGTGCACGGGCGTGGTCTTCGACGTACAGCCAGTCGCGGACCTGCTGGCCGTCGCCGTAAACCGGTAGCGGTTTGCCGGCCAGGGCGTTGAGGATTATCAACGGAATTAGTTTTTCAGGAAAATGATACGGGCCGTAGTTGTTGGAGCAGTTAGTGATCAGTGTGGGCAGGCCAAACGTACGCTGCCATGCGCGTACCATGTGGTCTGAACTGGCTTTGCTGGCGGAATAGGGGGAGCTGGGCGCGTAGGGGGTTTGCTCAGTGAATAGTGAATGGTGAGAGGTAAATGGTGTACCCGTAATTTCCTCACCCTTTGAGCCTGGTTCGGCAAGATCACCATATACTTCATCAGTGCTTATATGGTGGAACCGGAAGTCTTCCTTACGCTCGCCTTCCAACGTGTTCCAGTAGCTGCGCGCGGCTTCCAGCAGTACGGTGGTGCCGACCACGTTGGTTTGGATGAATTCCGCCGGGCCATCTATCGAGCGGTCCACGTGGCTCTCGGCGGCCAGGTGCATCACGACATCGGGCTGATGGGTTTCGAACAAGCGGCGCATAGCGGGGGCATCGCAAATATCGGCCTGCTCGAAGGTGTAACGCTCGCTGTTCGCTATGTGCCCTAGAGATTCCAGGTTACCCGCGTAGGTCAACTTATCGACATTCACTACATGGTGCGCGCTGTTTTGAATCAGCTCACGCACTACGGCAGAGCCAATAAAGCCGGCACCGCCGGTAATCAAAAACGTCTTGGTTTTCATAAACTCTCTGGCCAGGTATCAGGCGCGTTTTTTCTTCTTCGATTGGCGCTCGTTTTCTTCCAACGCCTCCAGGTGCAGGCGTACGTCTCGCGCGGTTTTGCCCGCGGTG
Source organism: Vreelandella mediterranea (assembly GCF_970647075.1). Classification (NCBI taxonomy): domain Bacteria; kingdom Pseudomonadati; phylum Pseudomonadota; class Gammaproteobacteria; order Oceanospirillales; family Halomonadaceae; genus Vreelandella; species Vreelandella mediterranea. The sequence continues at coordinate 2,241,560 of NZ_OZ310198.1, forward strand.
CTGACTTCCTGCTTGGCCGCTATAATTTGTTCAGCCGGTGCGCCCTGCTCTTGTAGCTCACTTAGCGTTTCCTGTGCGCCCTTCAATATCAGGTGGCTCTCGGCCAGGTAGTGGCGCGTGCCAATAACATCCTTGGGGAATTCGCTTTCGCCCGCCGCTTTTTTGGCGTCTACATCCGCGTGGTAGGCGGCTATCGCTTCTTTGATGTCGTCATACCAGTAGGCGCTTCCCCCCTTGAGGTAAAGGCCGGCTTTACACAGGTCAGTCAGGATACCTTCGCTGTGAGACACCATAATGAGCGAGGCTTCGCCTACCTTGGACTGAAACAGCTTTTTGGCTTTGTCCTTGAAGGCGCGGTCGCCCACGGCGGTGGCTTCATCGGAAATGTATACGTCGAAATCGAAGGCGAACGATAGCCCAAACGATATGCGCGAGCGCATACCGGATGAATAAGTTCGAATAGGCTCATCGAACGCGGCGCCTATTTCGGCGAAGTCTTCGACGAAATCGATAATCTGCTGTACTTCCTGATTCGTACTGCCCTGTACGCGTGCCACGAACTTCACGTTTTGCCGGCCAGTCATGCTGCCTTGCATACCGCCGGAAAGCCCGACCGGCCAGGAAACGCGGCTATGGCGAATGACCTCGCCCCGCTCGGGCTTGTCCATACCGGCGATCAGACGCAAAAGCGTCGATTTACCCGCGCCGTTGGCACCGATCAACCCCACGCTTACGCCGGTGGGTATCGTGACGTTGATGTCCCTGAGTACCCAGTCGCTGCCGTGGTGGTTGTGGTAGCGCTTGTAGAGGTTTTTGATTTCGATCATTTGTTTGTGAATGGTGAGTAGTGAGTGGTGAGTCGTGAGTCGTGAGTCGTGAGTCGTGAGTCGTGAGTCGTGAGTCGTGAGTCGTGAGTCGTGAGTCGTGAGTCGTGAGTCGTGAGTCGTGAGTCGTGAGTCGTGAGTCGTGAGGGATTATCGGCTCTGCAAATTTCGAATCAACCCACCTAATAAACCTGAAACTCTATGAATTAGCTCGACTACCTGCGTTACGTCTTCAAGGTATCCAAGTCGCAGGGAAATTAGCAGCTGTGTCTCAATCTCACTTAGTGAGCCGCGTGCAATGAATAAAAACCGAATAAAATCTTTCGAGCTGCCCCTGGCCGCGCCTTCAGCAATATTACTGGGAATAGAAACTGCGGCACGACGTAGCTGACTTGTTAGTCCGAATTTCTCATTGGAGGGAAACTTGGCTGTTAATCTATAGACTTCTTCTACCAGGTCCATGGCTTGCTGCCAAACCCTCAACTCCTGATGCTTACGCATACCAACTCACCATTTACCGTTCTCGATTCACCACTCACCACTCACGATTTACGACTTACGCCCTTACACTCACCGACCGCCCCTTACGCTTATACATGGCTTCGAGTTCTTTCTTGAGTGCTTCGCGGGCGCTTTGTTCGCCGTGTACCAGGTGAATGGTGTGGGGCCAGCGGCGCATGCGTTTTACGAAATCGAGCAGGTTCTTTTGGTCCGCGTGGGCGGAGTAGCCGCTAATAGAAGTAACGCCTGCGTTTATGTCGATACGCTGGCCGTCTATCTCCACCCAGCCGCCCTTGGGGCCGTATTCCTGAATGGTGCGGCCAGGGGTGCCGGCGCCTTGGTAGCCTACGAACAGTACCTGATGGCGGGCATCGCCTAGCATGGCTTTTAGGTAATTCATGATGCGCCCGCCCGCGCACATGCCGCTGGCGGCGATGACCACGGCGGGCCTGCCGCTTTTGGCCAGGTACTCTACGGTTTGCAGGTGTTCTTCGTGAGAATCGACCGTGTAGAGGTTGGCGAAGTTTAGCGGGTGGCGCCCGCCTTTCAGGCGCTTTTGGGCTTCATCGTCCCAGTAGGGTTTGAGCTCGCGGTACACCTTCGTGAAGCGGGCGGCGAGTGGGGAATCGACGATGATTCCCAGGTCTTTCCACTGGGGCTTATGAGCATCGAAAATGATGCTTTCGAGCTCGTACAAAAGCTCTTGGGTACGGCCAATGCTGAACGCGGGCACCATGACCGTGCCATCGTTTTGTAGCGCTTGGGTGATGGCACTTTTGAGCACCGCACGCCGATTTTCGCGATTGGGGTGGGTGCGGTTGCCGTAGGTGCTTTCGAGTACCAGATGGTTACAGCCGTGGGGCGATTTGGGCGCAGGGAGTAGCGGCGCGTGGGGGGCGCCCAAGTCGCCAGAGAACACGACTCGCTCTTTTTGCTGACTGGAGAGGTCCTGATGGCTTACTTCTACGTAGCTCGAGCCCAGTATGTGCCCTGCCCGCTTTAGCTTTATGCGGGTATTGGCGTTTTCATCTGCTACTACCGTGTGCCACTTGCCGTAGGCCACGCTTACAATTTGGGATTCGAGCTGTGCCTGGAAGCGCTCGATCAGTTGGGCATCGCGGGTGAAGCCTATTTTAAGCGCGTCTTCGATCACCAGCGGTAGCAGTTTAGCCGTGGGTTTCGAGCAAATAATGGGGCCTTTGAAGCCCGCCGCCAGCAAGTAAGGCAGCCGCCCTACGTGGTCGATATGTACGTGGGTAATGATGAGTGCTCGTACCGTGGATATATCGAACTCGATTTGTAGCTGCTCGAACGAATCTTCACGGGCATCCTCGCCCTGGAACAGGCCGCAGTCTATTAGCAGCGAGTTTTCACTGTTCACTATTAGCTGGTGGCAGCTGCCGGTGACGCCCTGGGCGCCGCCGTGGTGTGTGATGTCGAGCATTGAGGTCCTTTTCGTGCTTTCTTTCAGGGTTGTAACGTGTAGGCGTATGATAGCGATATCAAAGCGGCTCTCGCCGCCCTTTGCAGGTGTCTCATTTGCTTGTTGCTCGCTCTTTCTTTATGCCGCACCACGGGGTAATGGCCCCGATTTATTGTTACACCTTATTATGAGGGACGCGCAAACCTCACTTTAGACCGGTCCCATTTTTTAAGCACTGACTCCACAAACCAGCTTGAATCAATTTTTTCAAATTCGCTTTCGTAGATATCCAGAAAACCATCAGGTGTCGCCTCTGCAAAATGAAGATGCCTTTCACTTGAATTATCAAAAAAGTAGGCTCTTCGACATTTCACAACCATTTCATACAAAAGTGACAAACTTGCTTGATAACGACTTGTTATTTTATCTGAAGGGACATCGTGCCCTCCGCTAGAAACCCTTTGTGCAACACGCGCTTGATTAATTTCAGGGCTAGAGGTGCAAATATAATAAAGGTAGGGTTCGAATCCTAAATCAAGTGCCTTTTCTACGAAGTTTAGATGGCTACTATGGCTCATAACGGATTCGTAGGTAAGAGAAAGGCCAGATTCCAGCCAGTCTTCTCTTAGGCCTATGGCAATCGCTTGGGCAGATATCGCAGCAAAGTAAGCTTCAAAATCCTTGGCAAACTGATTTGAGGAGGCATCATCATGAGAAATTGCGGTTGATGTTCTTTCTAACACGCTATTTAGCTGAATGTGCTTAGCAATGTCATCAGGATTTAAATACTGCCCCAGTGGTATTTTTTTACTAAGCAAAAATTGAGTCAAGGTAGTTTTACCCGAGCCATTCGGGCCAGCAATTAGCCTTAACCTTGGCACAAATACTCCCTAAGGTTGAAAGGCTGTGTTTCTTTTAATTTTTTAAGCTGTTTGACCTGATGATCGGGCGTCTCTTCAACTAAATAGCCATCACGTTCATATACAACAGAGACGCCTGCTGCCAGGGTTTTTCGAATAGCCGCACTAGAGGATTCGCTCGCAAACCGCATGAGTGAGCGGGTGTCTTGCATTGGATCTTTCCTCTTCACCTTGCGCACAACCACTAGCTTTTCGGGGTTCGATTTTACACTCATGATTTTTCCATCTCAGCAAAGACTATGAAACCTTAGATCTATTATAGACCGTGTGGTTTCGAAGCAAGCAGGCTTTAGCCAGCGATTTGTTGAACGGGGCTCCGTTAGCAAGGGAAGGCTGACGCCTTCCATCGCCGGATGAATCCAGCTCCTACGGGGGTGGGTGGGCCACTGCTTGGACGTAGGAGCAGGTTTTAGCAGCAATTGGGTGTATGTGGCGCCGCTAGCTTGGGAAGGCTTTGCCTTCCATCGCCCGATGAATCCAGCTCCTGCGGGGGTGGCAGGATCACCTTTTGGCCGTATGAGCGGGCTTTAGCCGGCGATTTCTCTGCGGTGGCACCGTGGCCTGGGGAAGGCTTTCGCCTTCCATCGCCGGATGAATCCGGCTCCTACGGGGGTGGCGGGATTACCTTCTGACCGTGGGAGGATGCTTTAGCCGCCGCCTGGCAGGTGCCTCGTTGTTGCTCGTTACGCCGCGCTACGGTATATGCACGTGTTTACGATTCACCACTTACTATTCACCACTTACTATTCACTACTTACTACCTACTCACCCCTAATCACGGTGGTCCTTCACGATCATGATGATCATGCTGAGGATGAACGCGAGGAAGATAGTGATGATGGCGAATACCGTGCTGTTGTAGAGCCGGTTGGGCGATACCGGGTATTCCGGTAGTAGCGGGCTTTGCAGCACGCTGACCTGCTTGAGCTGGCGGGCGGCTTCCAAGCGGGTGTTTTCGAGGGCGGCCAGGGCGCTCGAGTAGGTTTCCTGGGCGAACTGGGCTTGCAGCTCCAGGGTTTCGTACTCGGCGGAAACGCGGTTCAGCGCGCCGCCGGCGGCCTGGGCCAGGCGTTCGCTTTGCTCGCTGATTTGGTCGCGCAGCGCGGTAATGTTGCGCTCGACCTGCCGGAGCTCGGCAGATTGGGAGCTCTGGAAGCTGGCCAAAGCATCGCGCTGGGCTTGCAGGCGTGCCAGGTCCCCTTCCAGCGTGGCCACAACTTGGTTCAGGCTTTCTACCGTGGCCGTGGGGGATATCAAACCGTACTCGTTTTGAAACTCGAGAAGTTCGCTACGGGTTTCACGAAAACGCTCTTCAAGACGCACCATTTGCTGCTCCAGAAAGCGCACCTGCTCTTGTGCCAGGCGGTGGCCCATGGCGTTCATGTGATCCTCACCGGCCTCCAGCAGCATGGTGGTCATTTGCTGGGCGAACTCGGGCGTATAGCCCTCTACCTCTATATTGAGCACGCCGGCATACTCGTCCATCTCGATCTCGACCCGGCGTTGATAGTAGGCGTGCAGGTCTTCGATGGGTGCATCGGCATGCCAAAGCTTTGCGAAAATATCGCCGTGGGTGCTGTAGTGTTCGCGAAAGCCAAGTTCCTGGTCCAGATTGCGCAGCATATCGACTGACAACAAGTGCTCGCGTAGTAGCAATAAATCGTGCGTATTGCCGCCCCCGCCGCCCCCCATGAGTGAGGCAAAGCTTATTTCTGGGGCGGCCACTTGGGGGCTTTCCAGCACTACCGTTGCGCGGGAGACGTAGCGGTCCTGGGCCCACACAAACCAATAAAACGTGACCAAGACGATGGCAATGAGCGCTAGTGCCCAGTGGGGCGACTCTTTTACAAAACGAGAGAGAGAACCTTGCATGAATTAGCTTGCCTTTAACCGGTCAACAAAGCGCAGGTGCATGATGAGCCCTACCGTAATAAGCGAAAGCGTGAAAAACCAGAAGTAGAGCATGCTGGTGCCGTGCACTACCTTGTAGTTGTCGAAAAAGCCCAAACGGAGCGTTTCGAGGCCGTGGGGGATGGGATTGAGCATCAAATATTCCAACAGCCAATGGGGTAAGCTGTTGAGCGGTATAATAACGCCAGAGATAATCAGTAGCGGCAAAGTAATCATGTTGATCACCTTACCGACCTCTGGTACCAAGGTAGCTGATACAGATGCAACCAGCCCTAAACCTAGACCTAAAAACCAAAGAGATATCCAAGCCGCCATGACACGAATGGCATTATCCGGGTACATATCCAGCCCCAGCATTAGCCCGCCCACTATGAATATCAAGAATACAAAAGAGCGCAGCATGCCTTCCAAAAAATTACGCGTGAATACGGCATCGACAGGCTGCACTTGTCGATAGGCAAAAAGTGCTTTGTTGCTATTAACGGCGCCCATGCCGCGCGCAAGGCCCTCTCGTACCAAGTAGAATCCCATTAGGCCTGCAATTAGCCAAGGGATAAATTCAGCGTTAGCTACTAGCTGGCTACCTCGAATAAAGCTACGTATAGCCACCATAATACCGACGACCGCCACCGGCTCGAAGATCATCCAGAACCAGCCCATGCGGTCAGACATGGTGCGCGAGATGGCCTCGCGCATGAACATGGCGTACCACACACTGCGGGTTACCTGCCACGGCGTGCGGGCGCCGCGGCGTGCCGTTGGGTTATCGGCCATGGTTAAAGATCGACCGCGACGCGCGTGGCCACGGCTACCTGGTAGAGAATTTGTGTCAAGGTAGCGGCTAGCTGCAGGTTGTGCGTTGGCGCGGCGGGCATAACGAGAATTTCATCACCCGCACGCAGGTTGACCTTGCGCGCATTTTCTACCGCGCCGTTTTGGCGGACGATCAGGATATGGTCGTCGTCGGCACGGTTGGTAAAGCCGCCGGCGCTTTCGATATAGTCGATTACGTTCATGCCGGGGCGATAAACGGCGGCCTGAGGCACCAGTACCTCACCACTGACCAGCAGAGAATCACTGATTTCGGGGATGGTGATGACATCGCCATCCTGGAGGCGAATATCCGAGATTTTGCCATCATACGCCACGACCATACGACCGCTTGGCTCCAGCTCGCGTGCACGCTCGACAAAGTTTTGAATGAGCTCCGCTTCCTGGGCGCGTACCTGGGCTTCTTCGTTAGTGCTCGAGGGGGCGCTTAGGTAAGTCGTTTCCAGCCGGCGCAGGCTATCTTCCATGGATTGGCGTTGCTGCTCTTTTACACTTTCACGCTGAATAGAGACACTTTCAACCGCCGTCATGCGCTCGGGTACGGCCACGGCGTCCAGGAGTTCACTTAACCGTGCATTACGCGGCAACGCATAGCGTGAGGGGCCGTAGTAGCTACCTTCTAACTCGACCACGATCGTCTCGCTGCGCTGGTCGGCGCTAAAGGTAACTTCATCGCCGCTGCGCACGGTTTGACTCGAGAACTGGCCCAGCGGAAAGTACTGGGCGATGGGGCCGCTAGGGCGGTCGCCACGAAGCAGTACGTGGGAAACCCCGCTTCTTAGCCGCGCCAGGTTGACAAGTTCATCCCCGCTTAGGGTGTTACCGGTCAGTTCGTAGCGCAGCTCGCGGTGTACGTCTCCCACTACGGCAATCGCCGGGCCACGCTCTTCAACCACGATCGTGTCGCCGTCCTGGAACTGCGGGCGGGGGATGGTGCCGTTGATGAGAAAGTCATAAAGGTCGACGGTGGCGATCTGGCTGCCATCACGCATCACGCGAAGCTGACGGTAGCTACCCAGGTCCTGGTCGATACCGCCGGCTTGGTCCAGAAAGTACAAAAGCGAATCATCCGGCGTACCGGCATAGCGTCCGGGGTTTTCCACGTAGCCGGTAACATACACCGCCACAGGCTGTACGCCCTGCAGATTGGTATAGACTTCGACGTTATCCGGGTACACCGAGGTAATCGCCTGGCGTACGGTGTTATCCACCTGCTGGCTGCTCAGGCCTTCCACATTGATAGGGCCAGAACCGGGGATGAAGATATTGCCCTGGGCGTCCACGGGCAGAGAGCGGTCCAACTCGATCGCCCCCCAGGCACGTACGGTAACCTGGTCGCCAGGCTTGATGCGATAGTCAGCATTCATGCCATCGCCTATCGCGCCGCGAAAGCCGCCGGTAAACAGGTTGAAACCAAACGGCGGGAGTAGGTCCGGGTTTCTGGGTTGATTTCTGGGCAACGGGCCATAGGTGCCGCTTCGCCAGTCGGCGCGGGGCGCATCTTCTACTTGCTGCTGCCCCTGGGCCGCCTGCCCCCCTTGGCCTTGCCCCTGGCCCTGGCGCTGGCTTTGGCTTGAAGACTGGCCGCTGCGTTGGTTGGAGAGCGTATTGTCGGGCAGGCTCAACACCTGGGCCTGGGCGGTCGTTCCCAAGGCCATCAAACAGCTCAACGAAACGGCAGCAAGCGTTTTGGTAACGCTCAGGCGTTTATGAAAGGTAAATACGTTCATTGCAACCGCCCTTCTACCGTTTGTGTGACGACACGCTGATTGACCCAGCCCTGGGGCGTTTTACATGCCAGCGCCCGGCGGTTTTCACCTTGCGTGGCTATAATTTGCAGGCGTCGGCATTCGCGCCCGCTTGCCGCCAGGTACGGCTGGTCGGCGACGATTTCAACGTTGTTACCCCAGGGGCTGCTAACTGCACTGACGACACCCCCGGCGGGCGACTGCTCTAAAAAGCCATTGATGGTGTCGTTGTTGATGGCTTGGGCACTGTCGTTGTTCAGCGCGTACTGAAGCTGCGATTCGCTACCCGAGGGGTAACGGGTGGCACACCCGCTCAACAAAGCCAGGCTAACGGCGGTGAGCAGCAAGCGCACGGATACCGTTTGGATACGTGGGGTATAGATCATTTTGATTCCCAGAAAAAAGGCACGCTACCGCCCGGGGATTAAACCGGGCGCTTTCCCTTGCCCTACACTTTACTATGTAAAAACGTGGGGTGCGCTATCGCAGCGCCGTAAAATAGACGGCCATTGTATGTGATTCCTCTTTAGCGCTCCACCTCAACAAATCTTTTACAAATTCCACGCTTAAAACGTTTATTCACTATATGTTGTTTTATTGATACAAAAAAAGCCGACCTTTCACCGGGCCGGCTTTAAAGCGAAGGTGGCTTAAGCGCTCGCGTTAAAAGAGCTAGCGCCCACCTGCGATCCAGTAAACGTCGTCAGAGGGTGCACGAATGGCCGTTGAATCGGCTTCGGCGACTTCCAACTTTACTACTCGAAACATTTTTATGCACAATAAAAAACCGGCCCCAAAAGGGGCCGGTTCCATATACTGCAGGGGGTACTTCTTAAGCGCTCGGGTCAATTAAGCCGGGCTTAGAAGAAGTAACGCGCGCCTGTCAGCCAGTATACGTCGTCAGTCAGGTCGCTAAGCGTACCGTCGCTGCCGAAGAAGTCGTCGTTACGGTTAACGCGCGGTGCGTCAGCGTCAGCCACTTCCAGGAACACGTCGAAGTTGCTGGAAACGTTGTAGTACGCGCCAGTCGCCCAGGAGCGGCTGGTTTCGGCATCGTCACGCTCGATGTTGTAGTAATCGACGTTGAATGCCCACGGGCCGGTAGTGAAGGTACCACCAACGCCTACGGAGTCGTAGCCGCCACCGCGAGTATCTACTACGCCCAGCGGGCCAGTGCGTACTGCGTCGCTGCTGTTGTCACGACCTTCGTAACCCAGACGAGCAGAGAACTGATCGGTGAAGTCATAAGAACCGATCAAGCCGTACAGCATTTCGCCGTTACCGCCATCGCCACGGGCAACGTCATCGATGAAACCTAGACCAACGGTAACCGGGCCTTCAGCGTAGCGAACACCACCCTGTGCGGCAGTTACGCTGCCTTGATCAGACGTTTCACGACCGACTACGACATCACCAGAAACCGGATCAGTAATGGTTTCGTCGACCATGCCGCGCTCGCTGTAGTGCTTCGCCTGTACGAATACAGTGAAGCCTTCCAGGTCAGGCGTGTAGTAACCGATCGAGTCGCCGCGAGACTGCTTCGCATGGCCACCGAACCTGTAACCCTGGTCGACGTAAACGTCGAACGGCAGAGAAACGAACTGGTTGTAGAAGCTGTCGAAGTTACCTGCTTGGAACGTACCGAACTGCTGGCTGGTCATACCGAGGTAGGACTGGCGAGTTTCGGAGAACGCGTCGAAGTTGTTGCCGTTACGGTTACCGGATTCGTCGGCACGGAAACGCCACTCAAGACGACCGAAAGCGGTCAGGTCACGAGTAACTTCCTGGCTCAGACGGAAGCCAAGGCGCGAAGAGATGTCGACAAATTCCGGATCGTTGTCGATTTTTACGCCGCCGTCTTCTTCCGGGCCGCCGCCTGCAACGCCGAGTGCGATACGGCCGTACAGGTCAACTTTGGTGCCGTCTTCGTCGTAAACAGTGGCTGCTTGAGCGGCAGCAGAAGCGCCCAGAGCGGCGATGACAGCAGTCGCTAAAAGTGTCTTTTTCATGATGTAGGTTCCTTAACTAGCTTACTGTTTCGATCGTGTCTGCCAGACTCTTATAAGCCTGCAGGTTGGCCTTTGGGTCATGCTCTTCTGCCATCCGCCGGTTGAGCCAGCGATATGTGGCATGTCCTCTCTAAAGCCTTGTTATAGTCCAATGCTCGCAAGTCAAACTCTATACCGGGATTCGAGGGAACGCAATAGAAAAAAACAGTGTTCTTTTACGATTTGCGCTTTTTTATGGAACCCACGGCCTGTTGATGAGTCTCAGCGCCCTTCGAATTTCTGCATTAGCCCTTTTATTTTCTCTTCCATGCTAAGCGGTTTTGCTTCATCGCTTTTTTCCGGCGCCTTGTTTTGCGAAGCGCCTGGCTTCATGGGGCCAGCAGAAGCATTATCGGCCTTGCGGTCTTTTGGGTTCGGTTTTTTAGCCGCTTTGTCGTGCGCCTGGCTCGAAGCTTGACGAGCGGGTTTCTCGCCCGCCTGGTCCTTGCGCCGCTCGTTGGCGTGAAGCGATGCCTCTTTATCTACTTTCCCCGCGGGCAAGCCATCCAGGTCGACCCGTTCTGCGCCTTCGCGCATGGATTTCACGTAGCGCGGCAAATTGACGTAGTTGGCAAGCGCCCGGCGTATCAGCTTGCCAGACCAGGGCTCGCGCTCGGCCAGGTCATGATGAATACCCACCTTGAGCGGTTTGGTGTGCCCTTTGAAAAACGCATCGGGGTAGCGCTCGTACCACTGCTTTAAAAGCGCGTGGGGCGAAGGCTGCTGTGTACCGGCGGATTCCTGAGCGTTCGATGGGTCGGCTTGTCGAGCTTTCTGCGCTGGCGGCTCTTCTACTTGCGGCTTCGATGCCAAAGGCTCGAACGCACTGTCCGATTGCCCCGAATGGGCTTGCACCGGGTTCTGGGCCGAAGGCGTCACTTGCGGCTGCGGCGCCTTCTGTAACGCATCGGCCGTTGGCGGCTGTGCGATTTGGCTTTCGCCCGCCACGGCTGAAGGCGGTGTAGATGACACCGCCTCGCGGGCAAGCTGCTCGCGAAGCGCGGTATTTTCCCGGCGCAGTAGCTCGAGTTCTTGTTGAGTGCGCTGGAGGTGCGTCTCCAGTGATTCGATCAAACTATTTACGCTGGCGGCCATGGCGCCCTCCCTGGAACTGGTCAGTCGTCAATACGCTCGTAAACGACAAAGTCATAATGCGGCTGCCCTTCGCCGGGCGTACCCGCCACGCGCTCTACTTCTCGAAACGTTTGCGGCGGTATTGCCGGAAAAGTGGTGTCGCCTTCTACCTCGACATCCACCTCGGTGACGTAGAGGCGCTGGGCATAGGGCATTGCCTGGCGATAAATCTCGCCGCCCCCCATTACCATGATCTCTTCCGCTGCTTCTATCGTGGCTTGCTGGTCGGCAAGGGTCAGCGCACTTTCAAGATCATGACAGACACGCACCCCGTCGGCGTCGAATTGCGGGTCTCGGGTCACCACGATGTTCAAGCGGTTGGGCAGCGGCTTGCCAATGGAAGCATACGTTTTACGTCCCATTACCAATGGTTTTGCCTGGGTCTTACGTTTAAAGAACTTCAGGTCTTCTGGCAAGTACCAGGGCAAATTACCTTCAACGCCAATCACGCGGTTTTTGGCCATGGCGACGATCATTGCCACCGGCACCAGGGGCTCATGGTCGAGTTGCGGGCTCATACGGCCACCTTCGCTTTGATGTGGGGATGAAAGGCGTAGTCGTCGATGCGGATATCGTCGAAGGTGAAATCGAACAGGTCCGTGACCTCCGGATTCAACCAGAGCCTGGGCGGGCTATAGGGCGCGCGGGCCAACTGCTCTTTCGCCTGGTCGAAATGGTTACTGTAAAGGTGGGCATCGCCCAAGGTGTGAATGAACTCCCCGGGCTTTAGGCCACTCACCTGGGCCACCATGCACGTAAGCAGCGCATAGCTTGCGATATTGAATGGTACGCCCAGGAAAATATCCGCACTGCGCTGGTAGAGCTGGCAGGAGAGCCGGCCATTAGCCACGTAGAACTGGAACAGGCAGTGGCACGGCGGCAGTTTCATTTCATCGACCTGGGCCGGGTTCCAGGCCGACACCACCAGCCGGCGGGACTGCGGCGCGGTGCGGATCTGCTCGAGTACGTTGGTTATTTGGTCGACCCCTTCGCCGCCTTTCGGGTCGGGCCAACTGCGCCACTGGTAGCCGTACACCGGCCCCAGGTTGCCGTTTTCATCCGCCCACTCGTCCCAAATGCGCACCCCATGCTCTTTCAGGTAGCCAATATTGGTATCACCTTTCAAAAACCATAAAAGCTCATGAATGATGGAGCGCAGGTGCAGCTTTTTGGTGGTTAAAAGCGGGAACCCGCGGGCCAAGTCGAAGCGCATCTGGTGGCCAAAAAGAGACCGCGTGCCGACGCCGGTACGGTCATCCCGGTCGGTGCCCTGCTCCAGCACGGTATGCATCAGGTCCAGATAAGGCTGTTCCAGCGCGGTGGAGGTCGCTTGAGGTGCGGCGGTTGCAGGCGTTGAGGCAGTCACAGGGTTTCCAGAGTTGCAGATCATTAAAGGCTTTATTCTAGGCAGGGGCCGATGAGAAATACAACGCCGCCCGCCCCAGGTATCCGTTCGTTCAACAAGGCCCTGACAGGGCGCTAAAAGGTGCTGGGCACGTTAAACCACTTTCGCATCGACCGGGTTGGTGCGCGACCACACCATGAACGCCACGCCCAGCGCGATCATCGGCAGGGTCAACAGCATCCCCATGGTGACCCAGCCAAAGGCGATAAACCCGATGTGGGCATCCGGTAGGCGCACGAACTCCACCATAAAGCGGAAGACACCGTACCCCAGCAGGAAAAGGCCCGAAACGAACCCGCGGGCACGCGGCTTGGCCGACACCCACCAAAGAATCACGAAGAGCACCAGGCCTTCCAGCAGCGCCTCATAAAGCGCAGAAGGATGACGTGGTTCTGGCCCCATACCGGGAAACGGCATTCCCCAGGGTAGCGAGGTAACCCGCCCGGGCAACTCATGATTGATAAAGTTACCAATGCGCCCGGCCCCCAGGCCGATAGGCACCAGCGGTGCGATAAAATCGGTCAGGGTGAAAAAGGCCAAGTGCTTGCGCCGGGCGAAGAGCCAGGCGGCGAGCAGAACGCCGATCAGACCGCCATGAAAGCTCATGCCGCCGTCCCAAACACGGAAGACCCAGAGCGGGTCCGCCGCCCACTGCCCCAAACCGTAGAACAGCGCGTAGCCCAAACGCCCACCGGCGACCACGCCCACGGCGCAGTAAAACAGCAGGTCGCTGATATCGTCGTTGGTCAGGCCAATGCGCGCCGCGCGTTTGCAGCCAAGCCACCAGGCCGCCACGAAGCCGACAACGTACATCAGGCCGTACCAGTGAACCTGCAGGGGCCCGAGAGAAATCGCTACCGGGTCAATCGCTGGGTAATTGATCATCAACCGCCTCTAGGTAAATCAAGACAAACAAACCAGTTCAGGTCATCGCGGGCTTATACCGCGCTGCCTTTTCGTTTTTTAGTTCAGCGCCGTCAAGCCAGTATAAAGCGAAGCCCCACGACGGCCAGCAGCAGCGCAAAGGATAACCGCAATACGCGAGCCGACAACACGTGGGCCAGCTTAACGCCTACGCGGGCAAAAGGGACACTGGCCAACACGATGCCGAAAAACGCCGGCCACATGATAAAGCCGGTGGACCAGGCCGGCAGTAACGCGTTGTTCCACCCCACTACGATAAAGGTGAGCGCGCCGACCAGCGCAATGGGCAGCCCGCACGCCGCCGAGGTACCCACTGCCTGGGTCATGGTGGCGCCGCAGCGCGAAAGCCAGGGCACGGTCATCGCCCCGCCGCCGATACCGAATAGTGCCGAGATGCCCCCGACGACGCCGCCGGCGATCGTCATGGCGATTTTACCCGGCGCTATCGAGCCCGGCTTTGGCTTGAGCCCTAGAACCATTTTGCCCGCCAGCAAAAGCACGAACACGCCAAAAAGCGTGCCCAGCACCGTGCCGGAGAGATTCCCTGCGATGAAGACGCCACCAATGGCGCCCAGCATCAGGCCCGGTAAAAGCGCCATGAACCAGGGCCGGTGAATGCTGCCCTTGCGGTAATGCCCCAGGGTCGACGACGTACCGGTGACCACGATGGTGGCAAGCGAGGTACCCACGGCCAGGTGCATGGTGATTTCTGGCGCCACGTTTTGCAGATTGAATGCAAACACCAGGGCGGGAACGATGATCAGCCCGCCGCCAACGCCGAACAGCCCGGCCATGGTGCCGGCCGCCGCGCCCAAAAGGAGATAGCCCAGTAGTGTGATCGCAATGCTCATGATGCAGCGCTCTTACTGATTGAGAGAGGGTGTTTTGCGCTTGCCCCCGCTGGAAGGCGGCGGGCAATATGAGCAGATGATAACATTTAGCCCCTTTCGATGGGGCGCTATGGTCCACTTTTGAAAGGCGATCGACGCCATGTGCTTACTTACCTTTGCCTGGAACCCGGGCAGTGCCACGCCCTTGAAGCTCGCCGGCAACCGCGACGAGTTTCACGCCCGCCAAACGGCGCCGCTACACCACTGGCAAGACCACCCGGACATTCTGGGCGGGCGCGATTTACAGGCCGGCGGCAGTTGGCTGGCGGCCAATCGCCGCGGCGTGGTGGCGGCACTGACCAACGTGCGCGAGCCCGGCGCGGCGCTACCCGCCAGCGCCCCTAGCCGGGGCGAGCTCGTCTTTCGGGCATTACGTGCCGATGACCCGGCCGCCTGGCTTCACCAGTTGGTCAAAGACGAAGCCGCGCACTTTGGCGGTTTCAACCTGCTGGTGGCTCACAACGCGACGCTTTGGCACGTGCATCGCGGGGTCGCGGGCGTTTTTATCGACCGTGTGCCGCCGGGTGTGCACGGGCTTTCCAATGCAAGCCTCGATACGCCTTGGCCCAAGCTGAGCGCCGCCCGCCAGGCGCTCGAAGAAGCGGGAAGAGACTGGCAAGCAGCCACCGCCCGGGCACTGCATGACCCCAACACCGCCCCGGACGAAGCACTTCCCCATACCGGCGTAGAAGCAGGCCTGGAGCGTCGCCTTTCGGCGGCGTTCATCGTCGGGGAAGACTACGGTACCCGCTCGACTACCTGGCTGCGCCTGGACGCCCAGGGCCACACCCACATGACCGAGCAACGGTTTGGCCCCATGGGGCGGCGCGAGGGAGAAACCACCCTGGCCCAGCCCCACGCGCCGCTTTAAAAACGCGTTTAGTCGCGGGGTGGCAGCAAGTGGGTTAGCTGCCACTCGTCCATGCGCTTGTTCAAGTGCTGGCGCACCAGGGCCGGGGTATCCAGCGCCATGATCTCATCCAAAAGCGCTTGGGCATCGGTGAGCGGCACGCGGCGAATCGCGGCGCGCACTTTCGGCAGGCTAGGCGCATTCATCGAGAGGCTCGAAAAGCCCATCGCCATGAGTAACAGCGCGCCGGCCGGATCGCCGGCCAGTTCGCCGCAAAGCGAAATCGGCTTTTTCAAGCGCAAGGCGTCCTGGGAGAGCTCCTGGAGTGCGCCGAGAAGCGCCGGGTGCAGCGCATCGTAAAGGCTCGAGACCCGTGGGTTGTTGCGATCCACCGCCAACAGATACTGGGTCAGGTCATTACTACCCACCGAGAAGAAATCGACCCGCTTGGCCAGCGCATCCATTTGGTAAATGGTGGCGGGCACTTCGATCATGACGCCTACCTGGGGGCGCCCGACGACGATCCCCTCCTCGCCCAGCTCGAGAATGGCGCGGTCCAGCAGCCGCAAGGCTTCGTCGACCTCTTCCACGTTGGTAATCATGGGGAAGAGAATATAGAGGTTATCGATCCCGTGGGAGGCCTTGAGCATGGCGCGCAGTTGCACCATTAACACTTCCGGGTGGTCCAGCGTCACCCGCATGCCTCGCCAGCCCAAAAACGGGTTGGCTTCCTCGATGGGAAAGTACGGCAGGTCCTTGTCACCGCCGATATCCAGCGTACGCATCACGACCGGCAGCGGCGCGAAGCCTTCCAGCTGCTCGCGATACATGCGCATTTGTTCTTTCTCGCCGGGAAAGCGCTCGGCGATCATGAACGGCACTTCTGTCCGGTAAAGCCCCACCCCACCGATACGGCTTTTGAGCAGCGCACTGGCATCCACCGCCAACCCCGTGTTCACCATGAGCGGCAGGTTGTGGCCATCCGGCGTTTCGCTGGGCAGGTCCTGCTCGTGCTCGAGCATGTCGCTCAGCGCCTGCTCTTCGGCAATCAAACTGGCATAGCGCGCTTTGAGCTCTGGCGAGGGGCGCACGAACATGCGCCCGCGGTGGCCATCCAGCACGACCGGAGCGCCGTTCAAGCGCGGCAGCGGTAAATCGACCATGCCTAGCACCGTGGGGATGCCCATCGCCCGGGCCACGATCGCCACGTGAGAGGTGCTCGAGCCGCGCACGGATACCAGCCCTTTCAGCTTACCTCGGGGTACTTCACCCAGCATGGCCACACTGATTTCGTCACCGACTAGAATCGCGTTATCCGGGTAGGTTTCCGGGGTCGAGGGGGTATCCTGCTGAAGATGTGCCAGCACTCGGCGGCCAAGGTCGCGAATGTCGGCGGCGCGCTCGCGCAGGTAGTTGTCGTCCACACGTTCGAGATACTGAACGTGGCGGCGTACCACATCCGCCAACGCCCCCGGCGCCCACTGCCCTTCGCGAATGCGCTTTTCGACCTCTTCGGAAAGCGCCGCCTCGCCCAGCATCTGCTGGTAAACGTCAAACAGCGCCAGCTCCTGGGCGGAGATACGACTGGCCAGGCGCTCGGCGGCGGCGCGGATTTCGCGGCGGGTTTGTGCAATGGCCTCTTTCAGGCGGGCAACTTCGAAATCCTGATCGCTTGGAACCAGATCCGGCACGCTGTTCAAATCCGCCGGTGGGCTGATCACGACGGCTTCGCCGATCGAGACCCCCGGTGAGGCCGCCACCCCCTTGAACATCGCCTGGCCGCCAGGTAGCGCCGGGCGCGAGAGATTCCCGGTGGCTAGCGCGTGGGCCAGCACCCCGGCCAGTTGGGCGGCCATGGTCACCAGGAACGCCTCGTCTTCGTCATCGTAGCGGCGCTTCTCGGCTTGCTGTACGACCAACACGCCCAGCATTTGGCGCTGGTGAATGATGGGCACGCCTAGAAAGCTCGAGTAGCGCTCCTCGCCGGTGGCCTCGAAGTAGCGAAACTGGGCGTGGGCCCGGGCGTCTTCCAGGTTCAGCGGCTCGCTGCGCTTGGCCACCAGCCCCACCAGGCCTTCGCCCAGCGGCAGCACTACGCGACCCACGGCTTGAGTGCGCAGGCCGATGGTTTCCATCAGCACCAGCGACTCGACATCGCTATCGTAAAGATAGAACGAGCAGACATCGGTCTGCATTGCCTTGCGGATACGGCGCACCATGGTAGACAGCGCGGCTTCTAGCGTTCGCGCGCCGTTCACTTCTTGTATGACGCGCCTCAATACCTCCAGCATGGATGTTTTAGACTTCACTTTTGTTGTCCTCGCTGAGGGGTAGGCGGCACGGCGAGCAGCGGCTTGGCCAGTAGCGCTTTTCGATTGCGCTATTGACCCTATGCCGACCCGCCGTGTTGTTCACGCTATTCATCTCCCAGTGCCAAGCGCTGCACGCGAGGGGAAAGCTCGCGCAAGGCCCGCCGGTAGACTTCCCGCTTGAACGGCACGACCTGACCCAAGGGGTACCAGTAGCTGACCCAGCGCCAGCCGTCGAATTCGGGTTTGGGGGTTGCCGTCATGCTGATCCGGTTCTCCTGACACCGAATCCTGAGTAAAAACCACTTCTGCTTTTGACCGATACAGACCGGTCGCGAGTGGGTACGAATCATGCGTCGTGGCAGACGGTAGCGCAGCCACCCCCGGGTGCAGGCGACAATGTCAACATCGTCGGCGGTCAGGCCGATCTCCTCAAACAGTTCACGATATAGCGCTTGTTGTGGAGTTTCGCTTGCTTTAATGCCTCCCTGGGGGAACTGCCACGCGTTTTGTCCTACGCGACGCGCCCAAAGCAGCTGCCCCTGGCTATTGACAATGATAATGCCAACATTGGGGCGAAAGCCGTCAGCGTCGATCACGGACTTCACCTTCTTGAATTTTCAGTTGTCCCCATTTTTCCACAAGGCAGACAAGCGTATCAATACAATATAACGCTCAGGGACAATAACGGGGGAAACGGGGGAAAACAGTGCGTTCGCGGTGGGCAGCGACTTGGGTCTCTGAGATAATTCTGTGCGCTTAACGTTAAGCGGCCTGAATCCAAGACCTATACACCAACAAGGGGAACACGGTGAGCCTGGCCATTTTCGATTTGGACAACACGCTACTCTCGATTGATAGCGACCACGCCTGGGGCGAGTTTTTGCTGGAACAGGGCGCCGTGGACCCGGTGGCGTACCGCGAAGCCAACGACCGTTTCATGGCCGAATACGAAGCGGGCACGCTGGATATGGCGGCATTTTTGGAAGTGGCCTTGAAACCGCTGGCCGAAAACCCCCCGGAGCAACTGGCCGCCTGGCACCAGCAGTTCATGGCCAGCAAGATCGAACCGCACATTCTCGCCAAGGGTGAAGAGCTTCTGGCCCGCCACCGCACCAAAGGCGATACGCTGTTGATCATTACCGCGACCAACCGTTTCATTACCGGACCGATTGCCGAACGCCTGGGCGTGGATGACCTGATCGCCGTCGAGCCGGAAATGGTCAACGGGCGCTACACCGGCAAGGTCACCGGCGTACCGAGCTACCGCGAAGGTAAGGTCACCCGTTTACAAGCGTGGCTGGAAACCCAGGACCACACCCTGGATGGCACATGGTTCTACAGCGACTCGCACAATGACCTGCCGCTTTTGGAACAAGTCGAACACCCGGTCGCCGTCGACCCCGACGCCACCCTGCGCCAGATTGCCGAAGAGCGCCAATGGCGGATCATGAGTTTGCGGGATGATTGATGGGTGAATGGTGAATGGTGAATGGTGAATGGTGAATGGTGAATGGTGAATGGTGAATGGTGAATGGTGAATGGTAGGAGCAGGCTTCAGCCAGCGATGCAGCGCAACGCGCTGCCGGGGTTGGTGATTATGGCAACCTGTAATGCCTTCGTCACCCAAGGGCGGCTAACGCCGCCATCGCCCAATAGAATTGGGCTCCTACAATGGAGCCGTGCACTCATCTATTGTAGGAGCAGGCTTCAGCCAGCGATGCAGCGCAACGCGCTGCTGGGGTTGGTGGTGGTGGCAATTTAAATGCCTTCATCACCCAAGGGCGGCTAACGCCGCCATCGCCCAATGAATTGGGCTCCTACAATGAAACCGTGCCCCCATCTATTGTAGGAGCAGGCTTCAGCCAGCGATGCAGCGCAACGCGCTGCCGGGGTTAGAGATTATGGCAACCTGTAATGCCTTCATCACCCAAGGGCGGCTAACGCCGCCATCGCCCAATAGAATTGGGCTCCTACAATAAAACCGTGCATCCATCTATTGTAGGAGCAGGCTTCAGCCAGCGATGCAGCGCAACGCGCTGCTGGGGTTAGAGATTATGGCAACCTGTAATGCCTTCATCACCCAAGGGCGGCTAACGCCGCCATCGCCCAATAGAATTGGGCTCCTACAATAAAACCGTGCATCCATCCATTGTAGGAGCAGGCTTCAGCCAGCGATGCAGCGCAACGCGCTGCCGGGGTTGGTGGTGATGGCAACCTGTAATGCCTTCATCACCGAAGGGCGGCTAACGCCGCCATCGCCCAATAGAATTGGGCTCCTACAATAAAACCGTGCATCCATCCATTGTAGGAGCAGGCTTCAGCCAGCGATGCAGCGCCACGCGCTGCCGGGGTTGGTGATTATGGCAACCTGTAATGCCTTCGTCACCCAAGGGCGGCTAACGCCGCCATCGCCCAATAGAATTGGGCTCCTACAATAGAGCCGTGCACCCATCTATTGTAGGAGCACGCTTCAGCCAGCGATGCAGCGCCACGCGCTGCCGGGGTTGGGGGTTGCGGCAACCTGTAATGCCTTCATCACCGAAGGGCGGCTAGCGCCGCCATCGCCGATGTGTCGGACCACCAATGAATTGGGGTCCTACAATGGAACTGTGCCCCAATTCTCTTGCAGGAGCAGTTTTGAGATAACAAAAAACCCCGCAAGCATGCTTGCGGGGTTTTGGCGTTGCGTCACGCGTGGCTTAGCCGAGCAGGTGCTCGACGGCGGCGCGTTCTTCGCGTAGCTCTTTCTCGGTGGCCTGCACTTTCTCTTTGCTGAACGCGTCCAGCTCGAAACCCTGTACGATTTCGTACTTGCCGCCTTTGCAGCGAACCGGGTAGGAGAAAATGATGCCTTCTTCGATGCCGTAGCTGCCATCGGAGGGGATGGCCATGCTGACGATGCCGTCAGAGCCCAGCGCCCAGTCGTGCATGTGGTCGATGGCGGAAGACGCGGCAGACGCGGCGGAAGAAGCACCGCGCGCCTTGATGATAGCCGCGCCACGCTGCTGCACGGTGGGGATGAAGTCGTTTTCGTACCAGTCGCGCTCGACCAGATCGGTGGCGGCCTTGCCGTCGACCTTGCACTGGGCGATATCCGGGTACTGAGTCGCGCTATGGTTGCCCCAGATGACCATGTTGTCGATATCGGTGACGTGCTTGCCGGTTTTCTGGGCCAGCTGGGTCAGCGCGCGGTTGTGATCCAGGCGCGTCATCGCGGTGAACTGGCCCTTGTCGAGATCCGGCGCGTTGCAGGAGGCGATCAGCGCGTTGGTGTTGGCCGGGTTGCCGACGACCAGCACTTTCACGTCGCGGCTGGCGTGGTCGTTCAGTGCCTTGCCCTGTACGGAGAAGATCGCCGCGTTGGCTTCGAGCAGGTCTTTACGCTCCATACCCGGGCCGCGCGGGCGGGCGCCAACCAGCAGCGCGAAATCCGCATCCTTGAACGCCACGTTCGGGTCGTCCGAGGCAACGATGTCCTGGACCAGCGGGAAAGCACAGTCGTTGACTTCCATCACCACGCCGTTTAGCGCGTCCATCGCCTGAGGAATTTCCAAAAGCTGGAGAATGACGGGCTGATCCGGCCCCAGCATGTCGCCGGCGGCAATGCGGAAAATTAAAGAGTAGCTGATTTGGCCGGCACCGCCGGTAATCGCAATACGTACTGGATCTTTCATCATCGCTCCTTGGTTGGTTCGCCTTGGGGTGGTCGACAAAACACAAGACGCCAAGATGGTATGCCCACTTTAAAAAAAACTCAATCAGACAAAGGCCACAGGCGATTTTGCCGCGATTCAAAGGCTCGCCGCCCCGCCGCGAGTGCGCTATGGTGGGAGCCGATTCTAACGTTCGTTTGATATTGAGACCGACCACCCCATGCGACGAATCCCCCTTTCCTACGCCCTGGCGAGTGTGTTCGTGCTGGCGTTGATCATATGGCTGGCGTTGGGCGACTTTCAGCGCTTTCAAAGCACGCCGCCCAATGTAGAGACCGAGCAAAGCGATGAAGCGCCCCGCGTCGAGGTCACGCGCCTGCAAAGCACGCCGTATATCCCCGAGCAGGTGATTCAAGGCCAGCTCGAGGCCCACCAGGAAACGCTCTTGCGTGCCAACGCCGCCGGCTACGTTACCGAAAAGCCCGTGGCCCAGGGCGAGCAGGTGCGCCAAGGGCAAACGCTTTTGGTACTGGATAACGACGCCCTACCCGAGCGCCTACAGCAGGCCCGGGACGAGCTGGCGGTGGCCCAGGCCGAATACGCCGGCGCCCAGGACCTGCGCCGTCGCGAATTCATCTCCGAGCCGGACCTTCTTCGCCTGCAAAGCGCGCTTAGCGCCAGTGCGGCCCAGGTGGCGCAGCTGGAGCGCCAGCTAGCCGACACCCGCCCGACCGCACCCTTCGCGGGCGTGGTCGACCGGGTTCAGGTCGAGCTTGGCGACTTGCTCCAGCCCGGCGAGGAGTGGGGGCGGTTGATCGATGACCAAACGCTGACCGGTACGGCCTGGGTCTCGCAGCAGCAAATCAACGACCTGAGCGTGGACTTACCGGTCACCGCGCGGCTTTTGAACGGCAATACGCTGGAGGGCCAGGTCTCCCACATAAGTAGCCGTGCCGAGGAGCAAACCCGCTCGTTTTATATCGAGGTCACCCTCGACAACCCAACGCGGCAGCGCCTGGCCGGCGGCAGCGCCGAGTTCACCATCACCCTGCCCCCGCGCCAGGCCCACGCGCTCTCCCCCGCGCTTTTGAGCCTGAACGACGAAGGCGAGCTTGCCGTCAAACACTTGGGCGAAAACGATGAGATCAAACAAACGCCGGTGACGCTGTTAAGTGCAACGCTGGAAAGCGCCTTTGTAGCGGGTTTGCCGGATTCGCTGGAGCTGGTCACCCTGGGCGCCGGGCTTGTTGACGTGGGCGATACGGTCACGCCGGTGTACGTAGACGACGCGACGAACCAGCCCGGCAGCGCCGCGGCGCCAGCGAGGCCTTAAATGCGTTCACTCATTCAGGCCGCGCTTACTCATACGCGCACTACGCTGCTGTTACTGGTGGGGCTTTTGCTGGCCGGGGTCACCGCTTGGCAGGTCATCCCCAAGGAGGCGAACCCGGACGTTACGATCCCGCTGATCTACGTGTCGCTGACCCTTGAAGGTGTCAGCCCCGAAGACGGTGAGCGGCTTTTGGTGCGCCCCATGGAACAGGAGCTTCGCGGCATCGAAGGGCTTCGTAAGTTCACCGCCCAGTCCAGTGAAGGCCACGCCTCGGTCACGCTGGAGTTCGACCCGGGCTTCGACCCCAATACGGCGCTTTCGGACGTGCGCGAGCGCGTGGACATTGCCAGGGCCGAGCTTCCCGATGAGGCGGACGAGCCCCGGGTGATGGAAGTCAACGTCTCCGAGTTTCCCGTGCTGAGTATCGGGCTTTCCGGCCAGTTGGATACCCGGGAGCGCATCGCCATCGCAAGGCGGTTAAAAGAGGAAATCGAAGGCATCGCCAACGTGCTCGAGGTCGAGATTGCCGGCGAGCAGGAGGATCTTCTCGAGATCGTGGTCGACCCCCTGGTACTGGAGAGCTACGGCATCGACTTCGATGCGCTGTTCAACCAGGTATCGCGTAATAACCGCCTGGTCGCGGCGGGCAGCTTGAATACCGGCGCCGGGCGTTTGGCGCTGAAAGTGCCCGGTGTCATCACCTCGCTCGAAGACGTCATGAACATGCCGGTGAAGATCGACGGCGACCGGGTGGTGACGTTTGGCGACGTCGCCTGGATTCATCCCACCTTCAAGGACCCGGAAGGCTTTGCGCGCATCAACGGCGAGCCTGCGGTGGTACTCGAGGTATCCAAGCGCGCCGGGGCGAACATCATCGAAACCATCGACGCCGTTTGGTCGCGCTTCGACCAGGCGGGCGAGCTGTTACCCGATTCCCTTCGCGTGACCCCGATTCTCGATGAGTCGACCACCGTCGCCAATATGCTGTCCGAGCTTTTGAACAACGTATTGACCGCGGTGGTGCTTGTACTGATCGTGGTGGTCGCGGTCATGGGGCTGCGCATGGCGTTGCTGGTGGGCCTGACGATTCCCGGCGCCTTTTTGACCGGTATTTTGCTGGTATGGGCCTTCGGCTTCACGCTCAACATCGTCGTGCTGTTTGCGCTGATTCTGGTCGCCGGGATGCTGGTGGATGGCGCTATCGTGGTGAGCGAACTGGCGGATCGCTACCTAAAAGAAGGCCAAACCCCGTTCGATGCCTGGCTCAACGCTGCCTCGCGTATGAGCTGGCCGGTCATCGCCTCGACCGCGACGACCCTGGCCGTCTTCGTTCCACTGCTCTTCTGGCCCGGCGTGGTCGGTCAGTTCATGAAGTACCTGCCCGCCACGGTGATCCTTTGCCTTCTCGCCTCCCTGGCCATGGCGCTGGTGTTTCTGCCCACGCTTGGGCGGCTGATCACCCGTCAAGTCCCCAACCCAGAGGAGCAAACCGCCACGCTTGGCCAAAGCACCGCCCTTGGCCGCGGCTACCGGCGGCTGCTTGCACGCCTTCTACAGCGCCCGGGCTGGGTGCTGGGGTTTTCGCTGCTGGTCATCGCGCTTTTATATACCGGCTACGCGCGCTTCAATCACGGCATCGACTTCTTTCCCAACGTCGAGCCGGACAGCGCCCAGGTACTGGTGCGCGCCCGGGGCGACTTCTCGGTGGACGAAGCCGACGCCATTTTAAAGCGCGTGGAGACGCGCCTGGGCACCATGAGCGAGGTGGAAGCCCTCTACGCGCGCTCGTTCGTAGCTAACGAACAGACCGGCGACGATGTGGTCGGCACGCTGCAGTTTCAGTTCATCGACTGGTACCAGCGCCGCCCGGCCCGCACAATTCTTGCCGACATGGCCGAGCGCACCGCGGACATCCCCGGTATTACGCTGGAGTTTCAGGAACAAGAGCAAGGCCCTGGCGGCGGCAAGCCCATCGTGCTGGAAATCAGCGCCAACGACCCGGCGCTCGCCGATGCGGGGGTGGATCAGTTGAGCGAATTAATGCGCACCCTGGGCGGCTTTACCGATATTCAGGATAACCGTAGCCTGCCCGGCGTGGAGTGGCAGATCAATGTGGACCGCGAAGCCGCCTCGCGCATGGGGACCGATATCACCACCATCGGCAGTGCCGTACAGCTTCTGACCACCGGCTTGCAGGTAGCAAGCTACCGCCCGCCCACGGTGAGCGACGAGGTGGATATTCGGATTCGCCTACCCGAGCGCTTTCGCACCCTGGATCAGCTCGAGCGCTTGACCCTCAATACCGAGCGCGGCCAGGTGCCCATTTCCCACTTCGTCACCCTCACGCCCGCGTCCAAGGTCGGCACGCTGAACCGTATCGACGGCCGCCGGGCGATTACGCTGGAAGCCGACCTGGCGCCCGGGTATCTGGCCGACGAGCGCCTGCGCGCGCTGTTCGAGGCAGGCCAAGGGCAGTTACCCGATGGGCTCATGGTCAACGTCGCCGGCGAGCAAGAAGATCAGCAGGAATCGATGCAGTTTCTGGTCAGTGCGTTTTTGGTCGCCGTTGGCCTGATGGCGCTGATTCTGGTGACTCAGTTCAACAGCTACTACCAGGCGGCGCTGGTGCTCTCGGCGATCGTGTTTTCCACCGCCGGCGTATTGATGGGGCTTTTGATGACCGGCCAGGCCTTCGGCATCGTCATGGTGGGCATGGGCGTGATCGCCCTGGCGGGGATCGTGGTGAACAACAATATCGTCTTGATCGACACCTATAACGAGCTGCGCGGCCAAGGGCTTGCGCCCGGCGAGGCCGCCCTGGAAGCGGGCGCCCTTCGCCTGCGCCCGGTACTGCTCACCGCGATCACCACGGTGCTGGGCCTGATGCCGATGGTGCTGGGCATCAACGTCAACCTTTTCGCCCCGGCGCTGGGCTTCAACGCCCCCTCCGCCCAGTGGTGGACCCAGATGTCCAGCGCCATTGCGGGTGGGCTCACCTTTGCCACCGCCCTCACCCTGCTGCTTACCCCCTGCATGCTGGTAATTGGTGGGACGTTTCATCGGCAACCGCGCAAGGCGTGACGATTCGATAAAAACGCTACCGGCTCTAAAGTTTCATGAGGCATCGTCGATAACACTCAAAACCAGACAACCCTTTTGGGTTCAGAGGCAGGGAAGAGTGTGACGATGAAAATGATCGATAGCATGACCGTCAAAACGAGCTGGACCGTAGTGATTGCGCTATTTCTGGCGCTGGCAGTGGGGGTGAGCGCGCTCGGCCTTTATGGGCTTCACTATAGCGAGAGCATTGTTTTACAACTTATGGGTAATGGTGGCAATGCCGCCGACCCGCTGTATGCCGGTTTTGAAACCACTGCTTCGCTATTGCGCACGCTCATGGTAGTGGCCATCGTGGCCGCCCTGGTGATTGCAGCCGTGGTCATGTGGGGCGTCACGGTCAACGTCATCGAGCCGCTCAAGCGACTGGTCACCCATTTTGAGCGCATGGCGAAGGGGGATCTGTCGCAGATCGCCGAGCAGAGCAGCGACAACGAAATCGGCCGACTTTTCAAGGCGCTGTCAAACACCCAACAGAGCCTTTCGCGTACGGTTAGCACGGTGCGTGACAGCAGTGAACGTATCAATAACGATGCCCAACTGATTGCCCGGGACAATAGCGACCTTTCCTCGCGCACCGAGCAGCAGGTAGCGGCACTCGAGCAGACCGCGGCCAGCATGGAAGAGCTCACCGCCACGGTGAAGCAAAATGCTGACAACTCCAATCAGGCAAGTGAGCTCTCGGTCGGCGCCATGGGGGCGGTACAGAACGGCGACCGAATCATGAGTGAGATGCAACAAACCATGCGCGGTATCAACGAAAGCGCGCAGCAGATCGGCGAAATCATCAGCCTGATCGACTCCATTGCCTTTCAGACCAATATTCTGGCACTCAATGCCTCCGTGGAAGCGGCGCGCGCCGGCGAACAGGGTAAGGGCTTCGCCGTCGTCGCCAACGAGGTACGCGCGCTGGCCAGTCGTTCGGCCAATGCCGCTTCCGATATTCGCGGCCTGATCGATACGTCGCTCACGCGCGCTGGTCGAGGCTCGACGCTGGCCGAGCAGGCCGTCGAGGTCATGCAAGCCATTGCCGAAGGTGGAAAAAACGCAACCACCCTGATGAATGAAATCGCAGCCGCCTCTCGCGAGCAGAGCAGCGGTATCGGGCAGGTCAGTCAGGCCATCTCTCAGATCGACCAAACGACCCAGCAAAACGCCGAGCTGGTAAAAAGCGCCGCCCGAACGGCCAGTGAGCTGGAGCACCAGGCCCAGGCTCTGCGAGAGTCGGTCAGTTCCTTTGTTCTACCGGATGAAAGCGCGCCGGTAGCATCTCCCCTCCTCGACCACCAAGGCTTCAGGGCTGCCCTCGAATTTGCTCGATAGTGACAGGACTCCCCCAACGGGTAAGGGCGTTGCAATTGGCAGCGCCCACCCAACCCAAGCGCCAAGCGCTAAGCGGGCGCTTTGCTCGAATCGGGGCTGTGGGCGGCGTGCAGGCGGGCGATGAGCTGGTCTTCCAGCGCGAAGCGTTCGGTCAGGGCTTTAGCGAGGCGGTCGAGCCAGGCGGGAAGGCGCGTGATATTCGTTTGGCAGTGCTCAACGCTTGCGTAATCTTCGTCGAACGCCAGCACCATGGACGTCGACATTTCCAAACGCTCCAGCAGCTTACCGGCGATTTCCAAGGCGCTTTCGTCCTCGAAGGCCTTGGCTTCCCGGGCGAGCTCTGGGTAGACCTCGAAATGTCCGGCGCTGATATAGTCCATTAGAAGCTCGCTGAAAGTGTCGATGCGCGGCTTATTGACGGCGTCGAGCTCCGAGTCGCAGGCTTCTTTTAGCTCGATGAAGCTGATTAGAAAAGAGCGGCGCTGCTCCAGCCAGCGGTCGATCAAGCTGTGTACTCCGCCCCATCGTTCCTGGGCGTTCGTGCAGTTCTCCAACATGGCGTTCTCCTAACCGGTAGCCACTTGTCCTCACTTAGACTCGCTTTTCCTTTTGAGCGTGTCAATGCAAGCACGGGATTTCGACTTCCCGGCACCGGTTTGAAACCGATGCCGGAAAATCAGCCGTTAGCGCTTATAGGCAAGCCACAGAATACGCAGTGGCACCAGCGCCAGGATCAAAAAGCCGATCAACGTCCAGGCGGGTAATGACAGGCCCAAAAAGGTGAAGTCGATTTCGGCGCACTCGCCGGAGCCGGTCAGCACCATGGCGACGACCTCCTGCATGGGCAGGATGTCCATCATGTAATCGAGCCCAGGCCCGCAGGAAGGCACTTCGCTGGGCGGCAGATGCTGCAGCCATACGTGGCGCCCGGCAATGAAGGCGCCGGTGGCCACACTTGCAAGCCCCAACACCCCGTAAACCGTTTTACCGGCGGTGCTCTTGGGGTTGTGCAGCGCGGCCAGCAGCAAAATGATCCCGGCGGTAATGACCGCCACCCGCTGAAAAATGCACAGCGGGCACGGCTCGAGCCCGACAACGTGCTCGAGCACCAGCGCCACGCTCATCATCACGGCGCAAAAGGCCACCCCGGCCCAAGCCGTGGACCGGGTGAATGATGGGATCATTCCAATTCCTCGGAGGTAATGGACGAAAAGGTGCGCATTTCGCGGGCCTTGATAAAGTAGTGCTCGATGAACTCGCTAAACGACTCCTGGTCGGCAGCTTCGATATCGTGCTGCTGCTGATGAGAGGTATCGATCAACTGGTCCAAAAGCGCCTCGCGGGAGCGCAGCATGGGGGTCGATTCCAGCGCCTCGCGCTGCTCCTGGGCCAGCGCCAGCAGCGTATCGCTGAGCGAGCCGTTGCCTTTCTTAAGACGCTCGAGCATCTGGCCGGAAGGCGTAAGCGTCGGGTCTTGAAGCCGTGGCGCGAGGGCATCCAGCGCCGCCTGATGAGGCGTGTCATCTTCGACGGCGTCCAGCAGGCGCGCTACTTCGCCCATTTCGGCAAAGATCTGCTCGCCCCAAGCGGGTAACGAGATCGCTTCGCCGTTTCTCAACAGCTCCAGAGCCGGGTCGCGGCCGCGCTCGACCACCAGGCGGCGGTTATCGTCCAGGCGGTCGCACTCTTCATCCGAAATCCAGGGGCTGTCGCTTAGCAAACACCACAGCAGGAACACGTCGACAAAGCGCATCTGGTCTTCGGTGACGCCCAAGGCGTCGAAAGGATTCAGATCCAGGCAGCGCACTTCGATGTACTCGACACCCCGCGCCTCGAGTGCCTGGCTCGGCGTTTCGTTGTGCTTGGCCACGCGCTTGGGGCGAATATCGCTGTAGTACTCGTTTTCGATCTGCAGGATATTGGCATTGAGCTGGCGCCAGTCGCCATCGACGTTCACGCCCAGCTTTTCGTAGTCCGGCCAGGGCGACGAGATCGCGTGGCGCAGCGTATTGACGTAGTTGGAAAGCGAGTTGAAGCAGATCTTGAGCTGCTCCTGCACCTTGTTCTGATAGCCGAGATCCGACATGCGCAGCGTCGTGGCGTAGGGTGCGTAATAGGTATCGTCGCCCAGTGGCTCGAGCTTTTCGGGTATTTTGCCGTCCGGCAGAAAGCTTTTGTCGATCGCAGGCGAGGCGCCGAAAAGATACAACAGCAACCAGCTATGACGGCGAAAGTGGCGGATCATGCCGAAGTAGCGCGTCGAACGGTAGTCGTTGAACGGAATGTTGGTGGCTTTTTCGAGCTCGCGCAGGGCGTGCCACATGTCCTCGGGTAGCGACACGTTGTAGTGCACGCCGGCAATGGCTTGCATGATGCGCCCGTAGCGTACGTCCAACCCCTTGCGGTAGACGTGCTTCATGGTGCCCACATTCGAATGCCCGTAATCGGCGATCGGCACGCTATCGTTACCGGAAAGCCGCGACGGCATGCTGCCCGGCCAGACCCATTCGTTCTCCAGGTGCTGGTAGGTAAAGGTGTGCAGGTCGGACAAAAACGCCAACGCCTCGCGCGGCTCGGTGTACACCGGGGTGATGTACTCCAAAAGCGATTCCGAGTAGTCGGTGGTGATATGCGGGTGGGTCAGTTTCGAGCCCAGCGCTTTGGGGTGAGACGTCTGGGCGATATGGCCGTTGGCATCCACCCGTAACCCCTCTTTTTCTAGTCCACGCCGCAGCCGCCCTAGCCGCCCCAGGCGCGCGCTTGGCAGCAAGCGCTCGATTTGAGCGGTTAACGACGTTGGCACAGTGAGTGGCTCAGCCAAAACGAACACTCCTTGTCAATCAGGCCCGCCGTGCGGGCCCTGGTAAAATCGGCGGGGTAGCCCTAAGGCTAGCCTTTAATAAAGCCAAGAATATGGCGCAACCTACGAAACATTCAAGGCGCGCGACTATTTGCCCTGCTTCGCTTTCAATAGTGCCGCGCCCAGCGCTCCCATGGAGGACTCGGCGGCGGGCTTTTCGCGCTGACCGCGGGCGCTCTTTTGCGCCCGCGGCGCTTTTTTCTCGCCCTGCTCGCGCTGGCTAGCGTCTTCGCTTTCGACTTCATCGCTTAGCCGCATGGAGAGTCCGACCCGCTTGCGGGGGATATCCACGCTCATCACCTTCACCGTGACGATATCCCCCGCCTTGACGACCGAACGCGGGTCCTCGACGAATTTCTCGGCCAGCGCCGAGATATGCACCAGGCCGTCCTGGTGAACGCCGATATCCACGAACGCGCCAAAGTGGGTCACGTTGGTGACCGTGCCTTCCAGCACCATCCCGAGGGTCAAGTCACTGAGTTTCTCGACACCCTCGCGAAATTCCGCGGCCTTGAACTCCGGGCGCGGGTCGCGGCCGGGCTTGTCCAGCTCCTTGAAAATATCGCTGACCGTGGGCACACCAAAGCGCTCGTCGGCGAACTCCGCCGGTTTCAGCGCCTTGAGGGTTTGGCTGTCGCCAATCAGGCCCTTCACGTCGCGCCCGCTCTGCTTGGCGATGCGCTCGACCAGGGTGTAGGCCTCCGGGTGAACGCCGCTGGCATCCAACGGGTTCTCGGCGTTGCTGATACGCAAAAAGCCGGCGCACTGCTCGAAGGTTTTCGGCCCCAGGCGGCTAACGTCCAACAGCGCCTTACGGCTTTTGAACGCGCCGAGCTGGTTACGCTGGGCGACGATGTTCTCTGCAATCACCGCGCTAAGCCCGGCCACCCGCGAGAGAAGCGCGCTCGAGGCGGTATTGAGATCCACACCCACGGCGTTCACACAGTCTTCTATCACCGCTTCCAGGCTTTTGGAGAGCTGCACCTGGGAGACATCGTGCTGGTACTGGCCCACGCCGATCGATTTCGGCTCGATTTTGACCAGCTCGGCGAGCGGGTCCTGCAGGCGCCGGGCAATCGACACCGCGCCGCGCACCGTAACGTCCAGATCCGGCAGCTCTTTGGAAGCGTACTCGGAGGCCGAATAAACCGACGCGCCCGCCTCGGACACCATGACCTTGCTCAGGCGCTGCTCGGGCCCCAGCGCCTTGACCAGCTCGCCGGCCAGCTTGTCGGTTTCGCGGCTGGCGGTGCCGTTACCTACCGCGATCAGCTCCACATTATGGCGTTTGATGAGCTTGGTGAGCTCTGCGAGCGACTCGGTCCAGCGGTTTTGTGGCGCGTGAGGGTAAATCGTCGCTTGGTCCACGAACTGCCCGGTGGCATCGACCACGGCGACCTTGCAGCCGGTACGCAGGCCCGGATCCAGCGCCAGCGTGACCTTCTGCCCCGCCGGCGCGGCCAGCAGTAGATCCTTCAAATTGGCCGCGAAGACATCGATGGCGGTCTGCTCGGCCTGCTCGCGAAGCCGGCCCAGCAGCTCGGTCTCGAGCGCCGTGTAAAGCTTGACCCGCCAGGTCCAGCGCACCACCTCGCCCAGCCATTTATCGGCCGGGCGGCCCTGATCTTGAACGCCCACTTGCTTGGCGATGGCGACCTGGGCCGGGTGAATCGGGGCTTCGTCTTCGCCGGGCAGGCGGATGGCCAAACTCAGCACGCCTTCGTTACGCCCACGGAACATGGCAAGCGCCCGGTGGGACGGCACTTTAGCGAGCTTTTCGTCGTGCTCGAAGTAATCGGAGAACTTGGCACCTTCCTGCGCTTTGCCATCGAGCATGCGGGCGCTGAGTTGGCCTTCGTCCCAAAGCCGCTCACGCAGTCGGCCGATCAGCTCCGGGTTTTCGGCGAAGCGCTCCATGAGAATCTGCTTGGCGCCGTCAAGCGCGGCCTTGGCGTCTTCGATGGCGGCAATGTCGCCGTCGGCGGCGCGAAGATACCCTTGCGCTTCGCTTTCCGGGTCTAGCGTGGGGTCGGCCAGTAGCGCGTCGGCCAGCGGCTCGAGCCCGGCTTCGCGGGCAATCTGGGCCTTGGTGCGGCGTTTTTTCTTGTAGGGCAGGTATAAATCTTCGAGGCGCTGCTTGGTTTCGGCGGCGTCGATGCTCGCTTTCAATGCATCATCGAGCTTGCCCTGCTCGTCGATGGCGGCAAGCACCGCCCCGCGGCGCTCTTCGAGCTCGCGCAGGTAGCGAAGGCGCTCGTCGAGTTGGCGCAGTTGGCTGTCGTCCAGCGTCCCGGTGACCTCTTTACGGTAGCGGGCGATGAAGGGCACGGTCGCGCCTTCGTCCAGTAGCGCTACCGTGGCGCTGACTTGCTGCGTCTTGACACTCAGCTCGTCCGCTAAACGCGAAATAATACGTTGATTCACATCCATACGTGCCACTAACTCATGCCATTTCAAATGCCGACAAGGTACCACAAACGTTTTAGGCTGGCATGAATTGTCGGTGGCACGAGCGGCGCGGTTCAGCCAATACCGCCCATCCAGCGGGCCCTGGCCGCTTACCCGGCCGCCATAAAAAAAGGCAGCGCTTTCGCGCTGCCTTTTGACGTAGTGATCAAACCGTTCAGGTCAACTGCGGGCCGGCTGCGATAATGGCGCCACTTACGCCTTCGAACTTTTTGAAGTTCTCGACGAATTTGGTGGCGAGTTCGCGCTGGTGATGATCGAACGCGCTTTGATCCTGCCAGGTGTCGCGGGGGTTCAGAAGGCTCGAATCCACACCCGGCACCGCGGTCGGCACGTCGAGGTTCAGGCCCTCGATGTGTTGGGTTTCGATATCGCGCAGTACGCCGGACTGAATGGCGCTGATGATCGCGCGGGTGGTCGGGATCGAGAAACGCGCGCCCCCTTCACCATAGGCGCCGCCGGTCCAGCCGGTGTTGACCAGGTACACCTGAGCGTCCTTTTTATCGACACGCTTGATCAGAAGATCGGCGTATTCGCGCGCCGGGCGGGGGAAGAACGGTGCGCCGAAGCAGGTCGAGAACGTGGCGGCCAGGCCTTCGGAAGAGCCCATTTCCGTGGAGCCCACCTTGGCGGTGTAGCCGGAAAGAAAGTGGTACGCCGCCGCTTCCTTGGAAAGGATCGATACCGGCGGCAGCACCCCGGACATGTCGCAGGTCAAAAAGACGATGGCTGAGGGCTCGCCGGCCAGGTTTTTGGCCACGCGCTTTTCGACGTGTTCCAGCGGGTAGGCGGCGCGAGAGTTCTGGGTCAGGCTATCGTCGGCGTAGTTGGGTACGCGGCGGTCGTCGAGCACCACGTTTTCAAGCACGGTGCCGAAACGAATGGCGTTCCAGATCACCGGCTCGTTCTTCTCGGAAAGGTCGATGCACTTGGCGTAACAGCCGCCTTCCATGTTGAAGACGATGTCGTCGCCCCAGGCGTGCTCGTCGTCGCCAATCAGGTAACGCCCCTGGTCGGCGGAGAGCGTGGTTTTACCGGTACCGGAGAGGCCGAAGAAGAGACAGGTTTCGCCGTCCTCGCCCACGTTGGCGGAGCAGTGCATGGGTAGCACGTCGGCGTCGGGCAGCAGAAAATTCTGTACCGAGAACATCGCCTTTTTCATCTCGCCGGCGTAGCGCATGCCGGCGATCAGCACTTTTTTCTCGGCAAAGTTGATGATCACGGTGCCATCAGAATTAGTACCGTCGCGGCCCGGTTCGCACTCGAAACCCGCGGCGTTCAGAATCGTCCAGGCCTCTTTACTCGCCGGGTTGTAGGTCTCCGGGCGCACGAACATGGTGCGGCCGAAAAGGTTTTGCCAGGCGGTTTCGGTAGTGACCCGTACCGGCAGGTAATGGGTCGCGTCGCTGCCCACGTGCAGCTCGGCGTCGAAGTGCTCTTCACGGCCCAAATATTCTTCCACCCGCGCCCACAGTGCGGAGAACTTCTCGGCGTCGAAGGGGCGGTTGACGCTGCCCCAATCGATGCTGTCTCGCGTGGAGGGCTCATCGACGATGAAGCGGTCCTTGGGGGAGCGCCCGGTGCGCTCGCCGGTATTCACCACCAAAGCGCCGTCTGCGGAAAGGCGGCCTTCACCACGGGCCACGGCGCGCTCGACCAGTTCGGCGCTGCTGAGGTTGACGTGGGCTTGGGGAGCGGCTTGAGTCGTGGTCATGTCAGTTCCTGGGCTTGAAGCCGTTTCTCGTTACAAGCGCAAAAGACGTGGGCCTCTTTTTGCGCTGGAAAGGTTCTCCCAGCCGCTACACAAGCGGGCCGGGCGCTGAAGACCGGCGCATTATGGCAAAAAGAAAGCCCCCGTGAAACGGGGGCTTGGGACAATCATTTTGTAGTTAAACTACTACAATGACAGGCTTTTTCGTGCTGCGCTGCGGTAATTTTTCAAACACTTGTTTGCCTTTAGTGCTATAGCCCAGGGCCTGCATGGCTTAAGCGTGTATGACCTTTAACTACCGGCAACGCCTTTGCGACTACATAATTAGTGGATGACCGGGGCGGGACCCTCCGGATCTTCGATGAGCGCTTCGATTTGTGCCGCAGTGTAGTGATATTTCGTGTGGCAGAAGTGACATTGGGTCTCTATTTCGCCCTGCTCGGCCAGAATATCCTTGAGCTCGGCTTCGCCCAGCGAGTGAAGCGAAGAGCTCATACGCTCGCGCGAGCAAGTGCAGCCAAAGCGCAGCGCCTTGGGTTCGAACACGCGCACGGTCTCTTCGTGGTAAAGCCGGTAGAGCACTTCGCGCTGCTCGAGCCCCAGGATTTCCTCGGTTTTGATCGTTTCGGCCAGGTGTACGCTGCGCTCCCAGGCGTCCACGTCCTGATTGTGCGAGGCGTCTGGCAGGCGCTGGAGTAACAGTCCGCCGGCGGTTTTGCCATCGGCGGCTAGCCAAAGCCGGGTGGGCAGCTGCTCGGACTGGCTGAAATACGCCTCCAGGCAGGTGCCGAGGGTTTCGTGCTCGAGACCGACGATCCCCTGGTAGCGCTTGCCCTCTTTGGGGTCGAGGGTAATGATGATTTGGCCCTCACCGACCAGGTCGCGAAAACCGGCGCTCTCACTGGGTAGCGCGCCCTCTTCGTTGAGCCTGGCAATGGCGCGCAGCTCGCCACCGGGGTTGGATTCGGCCATGAGTAGCGAAAGATCGCCCTGGCCACGCACTTCGATACTCAGCGTGCCGTCGAGCTTGACCGTATCGGTCAAAAGCGCCACGGCGGCCAGCAGCTCGCCCAGCAGCGTGTTGACCGCCTCCGGGTAGGCGTGGCGGCTGAGCACCTCGTGATAGGCCGACTCGAGGCTTACGATCTCCCCGCGCACGTTGGTGTGGTCGAACATAAAGCGTTGGATTTGATCAGACATAGGGGACCATCGAAAAAATTGGGGACATTGAGGGGGAGATTTACTCGCCCTGATTACGCTGAAAGCGCTGAATCTCGCGGCGCTGTTTTTTATCCGGGCGCTTTAACGGATGCTGCATCACTTCGTTATTGAGGCGGCGGGCTTCGGTTTCCTTGGCGCGGCGCTCTGCGCTCTCCTGGGTTTCGCTGTAGAGCGTACGCGCCTCCGGGGCGCCGCGACGCTGGCCCGACAGGGTGAGCACTTCGACCTCGTAGATATCCCACCCCTGGGGTACACGGATCAGCGCGCCGACCTCGACGTTCTTGCTGGTCTTAACGCGGTCACCGTTGTAGTGCACCTTGCCACCTTCGATGGCTTTTTTGGCCAGTGCCCGGGTCTTGAAAAACCGCGCGGCCCACAGCCATTTATCCAGCCGAACGCTGTCGCTCATTGAGGCTCTCCTTACTGCGTGGGGGTATCGCCTGGCAGCAGTTGGGCAAATCGGTCCAGGGCGATGAATTCCTGCAGCTCTTTTTCGGGACGCTGACTATCGGGCTGCTTGATGCCCATCAGGTATTTGATACCGAACTCCCGGGCGCTTTCGAGCACGCGCGGGTTGTCGTCGATAAACAGGGTGCGGGCCGGATCGAAGGGCTCGCGCTCTTGCAGCGCAAACCAGAACGCCTGCTCCTCTTTCGCAGCACCCACATCTTCGGAGGAGATGATGGCGTCGAGATACTTTTCCAACCCCGTGAGCGGCAGTTTTAGCGCCAGGCTGGCTCGGTCGGCGTTGGTGGCCAGCACCACTCGCGGGTGGGCGTTTTTAAGCCAGGTGAGAAAATCCAGCGCGTCGCTGCGCAGACCGATCAAATGCTGGACTTCTCGCTTCAACTCGACCACGTCCACATCGAGCTCGCGGCTCCAGTAGGCCAGGCTGTACCAATTGAGCGTGCCCTGCTCGCCGATGATGCGCTCACGCAGCTCGTTCTGGGTGGCCTCGTCGAGCTTGTGTAGCTCGCCGTAGCGCCTGGGCAGGTGCTCGAGCCAGAAGTGGCTATCAAAGTGCAAATCCAGCAGCGTGCCGTCCATATCCAGCAAGACGGTATCGATCTCGCGCCAATCAATCATGGCCACTCCGGTGTTAAAACGGTAAGCGTGCTATTGTAGCCCAAGGCGTTTTTTCGAGCCATGGAGGCCCTTATGTCCAGATCCGACTCCTTTCACCCAGCCCCTATTCAACCGGATGCCAACGCGCAGGAAACGACGCTTGCGGGCTACCCGGTCAAGCCACATATTCTGGCGCGGGAAAGCGTGGCGAAAAGCCGCCTTTTCCATATCGAAGCGCTGGATTTGCGCTTTTCCAACGGCGAAGAGCGCCGATTCGAGCGCTTGACCGGCACCGACCACGCGGCGGTGATGATCGTGGCCATGCCGGACCCGGATCACGTATTGTTGATACGCGAGTATGCCGCCGGTTTCGAAGAGTACGCGCTGACCCTGCCCAAAGGGCTGGTGGACCCGGGCGAAGACGTGATCGGCGCGGCCAACCGCGAGTTGATGGAAGAGTGCGGCGTCGGGGCGCACCGCCTGGAGCCGTTGATCGAGCTGTCGCTGGCGCCGAACTATATGCACCACCGCATACAGGTGGTCATGGCCACCGACCTTTATGAGCAGCGACTCCCCGGTGACGAACCCGAGCCCCTGGTCGTCGAGACGCACGCCCTCGAGGACTTACCGGCGCTTTTGATGCGCGAGGATTTTCACGAAGCCCGTGCGATTGCCGCGCTTTATATCGCCCGCGACAAGCTTCGTGACGAGAAGCGCGAAGACGCCATGGATTTGCTTTAGCCGGCGATCTGTTTGGGGTGGCGCCGCCCGCTATGAAAGGCGCGGGTTTAACGGGTTAATAGGTAGTGAGCGCGGGCGCTGACTTTTGTAGTGCCTGGTTGACCCGGGCGAGCTTTTCGATGGATGCCTGGATGTTCTCTTCCTGGGCGCCCTTGAGTCGGAAGGCATCCACGACGTTGGCCAGCTCGAACACTTCCACGGCCAGGTTATCGGCGGACTCGGCGATCATTTGGACCTTGTGCGCGTTTTGCTGGGTGGTGCTGTCCATTTCGGCGATGGCGCCGTTGATCTGGCCGATACCGCTACTCTGCTCGTCCGAAGCGCTGGTGATCGAGGCCATGAGTTCGCTGACTTGGCTGACCTGCTGCATGACGTTCTCGATCGAGCTTTCCGCCTGCTGAACCGCGGTGCGGCCGCCGTCTACTTCCTGGGTGGCGCTGTCGATCATTAGGCGAATTTCCTGAGCGGCGTTGGCACTGCGCCCGGCCAGGTTGCGCACTTCGCTGGCCACCACGGCGAAGCCGCGGCCGTGCTCGCCGGCCCTTGCCGCCTCGACCGAGGCGTTCAGCGCGAGGATATTGGTCTGGAACGCGATCCCGTCGATCACGCCGATCATCTCGGTCATTTTCTCCGCGCTTTGCGCGATGCGCTGCATGCGCTCCACCAACTGCTCCATCTGCTGGCGGGTATCGCGGGTACTGGTCGCGTTTTGCTCGGCCAGCTCGCTCGCCTGGCGGGCGTTTTGGGTATTCTGCTGCACGGTGGCGGTCATCTCGACCATGCTGGAGGCAGTCTGCGCAAGCGCGGTAGCCTGCTGACCGGTACGCTGCGACAGGTTGTCGTTCTCCACGGCGATCTGCTCGACCGCCGGGGTCACCACCGAGACGCGATTTTCGACCTCGCCCACCACGGCAGCCAGACTAAAGCGCATGGTGTCCAGCGAGTAGGCAAGATCGCCCAGTTCATCGCCACTGCGCAGCTGGTTACGTGCCGCCAGATTACCGGCGGCTACCTGGAAGGTCATGTAGCGCGCGCCTTCCAACCCTTTGAAAACCGACCGCAAAATAAGAATACTCAGCCCCACCATCACCAAAAGCCCCACGACCATCAGCAGCAGCTGGGCGAGCAGCATTTGCTCGCGCTCCTGGCGAGCTTCTTCGACCCTGGCGGTGGCCTCGATGCGCTTGTCATCGACCAGCTGAGTACTGAGCGTGCGAATCGACTCGGTAGTGGGCGCCACGATATCGTTGAACGCTTCATAGGCGGCAAACCCGCTAGCGTCGCTCAGGGCGTCCATCGTTTGGGTGAGCCCCGAGATCCACTGCGTAAGGGCCCCATCGAATGCCTGCACACTCGGGTGCTGCATGTCGTCATGGGCGAGGTATGTCGACCACTCGGACCGGATCTCCTGCAAATGCGCATCAATGGTGGACGAGAGCGCATCCAGATCCGCGCGACGAGGGTTTCGCACGGCGGGCTCCACGAGCTCGACCGCCTGCCCGATATGCCGCTCGATATTTTGTAGGCTAGCGATGGATTGAAGCCCAGAATGGTTGAGCAAATCCAGCCGCTCCCCCGCCTTGATGACCCCCATGGCGCCAAGGCCGCCAGCCAATCCCAGTAGCACCAGCGCCATTAGCACCATCCCGGTGAGCTTGGCTTTCAAGCTGCCCAACTGAAAACGGCTGATCAGCCCCAGTGCGCCTTTACGCTGTATCGCCCCTCTTTTGACCTGATAGCCGCGCGACTTACCCTTGTCACGCATCTCGGCGTACACTTTTTGGGCCAACGCGATATCAGTGGGGGCGGCCTTGCGGCGCACCGAAGTGTAGCCCACGATACGGTCGCCATCGCGAAGTGCCGCCACCGTGGCGTTCACCCAATAGTGATCGCCGTTTTTACGCCGGTTTTTAACGAGACCTTGCCAGGTATTACCGGCCTTGATGGTGTGCCAGAAATCGCGAAATGCTGCTTCGGGCATATCCGGATGACGGATCATGTTGTGGGGCGAGCCCATCAATTCGTCCCGCGAATAGCCGCTGACTTTGACAAAGGCAGCACTTGCGTAGGTAACGTTTCCTTCTAAATCGGAACGGGATATCAGTACGGTTTCGTCATCGAGCACGTACTCTTTTTGAGTAACAGGTTGGTTGTTTCGCACCTTGAGGTCCCGTCAACAATTATTAAAAAGAAATCGAATATTGTCATTATCCAGTACCCCCCAAGTTTTAATTCGAAGAATAGGCAAAAAAAACGCCACTCTTTTATAGAGTGGCGCATTGAAGCTCAACCTACCTGCTAGTGATTACTTGAATACGATATTCGCGACATCTTTATAACGATTAGCGAAGTGTACGGTCATCCCCTCTTTCAAATAGTCGGGTAACTCGTCGTAATCGCGGCGATTAGGCTCGGGCAAAATCACCTCGAAAATATCGCTGCGCCGGGCGGCGATCACTTTTTCGCGAATCCCCCCTACCGGCAGCACCTGGCCGGTCAGCGTTAACTCACCGGTCATGGCCAGCGGCCGGTCGATCGCCTTTTTAGTGGCCAGCGATAAAAGCGCAGTGGTCATGGTGACGCCGGCGGAGGGGCCGTCCTTGGGCGTGGCGCCTTCCGGCACGTGAAGATGCACGAACGCCTGATCGAAAAAGGTCGGGTCGGCGCCATACTCTTTCAAATGCCCCAGCGTATAGCTGTAGGCGATATTGGCTGACTCCTGCATGACGTCACCCAGCTTACCGGTGAGCTTGAAGCCGCGGTCCAGCGAATGCACCTTACCCGCCTCGATGGGTAGCGTAGCGCCGCCCATGGAGGTCCAGGCAAGACCGGTGACCACGCCTTCGCCCTTGAGCACCTTCTCTTTTCTAAACAGCGGTGCGCCGAGAAACTCCTCGAGGTTTTTGACCGAGATCTTGACCGTCTCTTCCGGCTCTTCGAGTAGCTTGACCGTGGACTTACGTACGATACGGTGAAGCTGCTTTTCGAGCTGACGCACCCCGGCTTCCCGGGCGTAGCCCTCGATGACCTGCTTGAGGGCGGCGTCGGTCAGGTTGATACGCTTTTTGGGCAAGTTGTTGCGCTTGAGCAGTTTCGGCCAGAGGTGGTGCTTGGCGATCTCCATTTTCTCTTCGGCGATATAGCCGGAGAGGCGGATCTGCTCCATGCGGTCCAGAAGCGGGCCCGGGATAGAGTCCAGGGTATTGGCCGTGCACACGAACAGCACCTTGGAGAGATCCATGCGCACATCGAGGTAGTGATCGAGGAAGTCGACGTTTTGCTCCGGGTCGAGCACTTCCAAAAGCGCCGAGGCAGGGTCGCCCTGGAAAGACTGGCCGAGCTTGTCGATCTCATCGAGCATGATGACCGGGTTTTCGACCTTGACCTCCTTGAACGCCTGCACCAGCTTACCTGGCATGGCGCCCACGTAGGTGCGCCGATGGCCCTTAATTTCGGCCTCGTCGCGCATGCCGCCGACCGAGAAGCGGTAAAATTCGCGGCCTAGCGCCTCGGCGATGGAGCGGCCCACAGAGGTTTTACCCACCCCGGGCGGGCCAACGAGCAGTACGATCGAGCCGCCGACATCGCCCTTGAAAGTACCTTCGGCAAGAAACTCGACGATGCGCTCTTTAACGTCGCCCAAGCCGTCGTGATCCCGATCCAGTACTTGCCGGGCGTGGGTCAAATCCAGCTTGTCTTCGCTGGTGATCCCCCAGGGCAGCGAGGTGAGCCAGTCGAGATAGTTGCGGGTGGTGCCGTACTCCGGCGAGCCCGTCTCCAGCACGCTGAGCTTATTGAGCTCTTCGTCGATGCGCGGCTGAACGCGCTCCGGCACTTTCAGCTCTTTCAAACGGTCGCGGAAGGTGTCGACATCGTTTTCGCGGTCGTCCTTGGAGATACCCAGCTCGCGCTGGATGACCTTGAGCTGCTCGCGCAGGAAAAACTCGCGCTGGCGGTCCTGCATCTGGGCGTTGACCTGCTCGCTGATCTCGCTTTGCAGCTTGGCAACATCGATCTCCTTGCGCAGCAGCGGCAGCACCTTGTGCATACGATCCGCCACCGGTAGGGTCGATAAGACATCCTGGAGTTCAGGGCCCTTGGCCGAGGTAATGGCCGCCGCGAAATCAGTGAGCGGGCCTGGCTGGTTGGGGCTAAACCGGTTGAGGTAGTGCTTGAGCTCCTCCCCGTAGAGCGGGTTGATCGGCAGAAGCTCCTTGATGCCGTTGATGATCGCCATGGCGTAGGCCCGGGTCTCTTCATCCTCAGCATCCACGGGCTCTTTGGGGTAGCTGACCTCGACCAGGTACGGCGGCTCTTTCGAGAGCCAGCGTTGGATCTTGAAGCGGCGCACGCCCTGGGCGATGAACTGAATCTGCTGGTCTTCGCTTTTGAGCTTGTGAACGCGAACGGCGGTGCCCATTTCGGGGAAGCTCGACTCGTCGAGTTCATCCACACCCTGCTCGCCGACAAAGGCGACGCCGAGCGTGTGATGCGGGGTGTTGCCCACCCGGCGCATGGTTTCTTCCCAGCGCTCCTTGTTGATTACCAGCGGCTGGACTTGAGCGGGGAAGAAAGGCCGGTTATGGATAGGCAGAATGTAGATGCGCTCCGGCAGCATTTCACTGGCCGATACCAGCGAGTGGGCCTTTTCGCCGTCCGAGCTCTGTTCGCCGTCTTTCACACCGTCATTGCCGCCGGGTTCGTCGTCGGTCAACCAAACCGGTGAATCGTTGTCGTGCTGATGATCCTGGTCGCTCATGCGGCCTCCATAGGTGGGACGGGCGGTAGCGCCGCCTGGTATTACCCATGGAATGTGGGCAGAGCGAGGAAACTTCAACCCTTGGGCCTTAGAACCCTTTTGCCCTAGCCCTACTGCCTTTCGGTTCGCTTTACAAGCTAAGCCGGCGGACGGGCGCCTACTGGGGCCAAAGCTCTGGGATGGGGCGGCCGTTCACCCGCCAATTGCCGCGAATCACGTCGAATTGAAGCTCCCGGGTGCCGAGCGGAAGCCCCAGCCACAGCGCGGCGACCGTCGGCGCATCGTACCAAACGAAGTCGCCGTCGATTCGCTCCTTCCAGCGGCTACGCGCCTGGGGGTCGCCAAGTCCTGCCAGGCTGAGCGGCTCGAGCCGGCGACCGTCGAAAAACAGCGCCCCGTCCGCGTCGACGGTAATGCCCAACAGCGGGCTATCGAGGGCAATGCGGGTAACATCGAGCCGGGGCGAGTCGCCCAGAAGGTGAAGCACTTCCGGCTCCAGGCGTGTCATGAAGCCTTCGGCCATGGGCCGGTCCGTATCGCCCCAGGCCGCCTCCTGACGGATGCGGCGAATGATTTGGCGCACGGCGTCGGCGTTGAGCCGCGAAAGCTCCGCTTCGATTTCACCGCTCAGTAGCGGGGTATCCGGGGCTTCGCTGGGCACGCGTACATCGCCCACGGAAAGGCTGCCTTGCAAGCGCAGCTCGCTTTCATCGAGCACCATGTAGCTTTGCAGGTCGATGGGCGCGGCCTGGACCTCGTAGCCCGGGTAGTAGAGCGTGGTGGTATCGATGTGCAGGTGGTCGCGCTGGGCGAAATGGTAGGCGTCTTCGATATAGGTGTAGCGGCTTTCGAGGGTGGTGGGGCCAAACGAAAGGTAAGCCTGGCCGTCACTTAGCGTAAGCTGGTCGAACAGCGCGCGCAGGCGCCAGTCACCGAACACGCCTTCCAGACGCAGGCGGGCGCCGCGCACGTCGAGCTCCCGGCCGTTTTGCTGGATGACGAAAGGCGCCAGCGCCAAGCGTAGCTCACTTTTACCACTCCAGGTATGGTAGCGCCCTTCCCAACGCGGCAGCGAAAGCGCGGATACCTCGCCGACCGCTTTTTGCAGCGCGCTGTCCAGTCTAGGCACCAGGGTACCTTCGACATCGGTGCTCAAAAGCCCGTGACGCGCATCGTAGGTCAGGGCGAGTTGCCAGGGTCTGCCCAAAAGCGGTGAGAGCAACACCCGCCCGCGGGAGGTGAGCCAGCCCTGGCGGCTTTCGCTGCGGCTTACCCGCCACTCGCCACGGGCCTCCAGGTCTTCCAGCGCTTGGCTCAAGCTACGCTCGAAAAGAATACTCGAAACCAGCTGAGCAACGGCCCAGACAAGCGCCGCCACCACGATGACCGGCACAATAAGACGTTCCTTACGCATGCCATCTCCCTGGATAGCCCAAGATTGACGCCCGGCTCGAGGCGCATTGCCCACTACGCTAAAGCAAATACCGCCGAGATAACATCCTTGAACGCGACCACCTGCCGCCGCTATACCATGGCGGGCGTTTAGTGCAGCCAGAACCAAAGGTGCATGGTGCTCCAGGCGTAGATACCGGCCATGACGTCGTCGATCATGATGCCAAAGCCGCCTGCGACGCGCCGGTCAGCCCAGCGAATGGGCCAGGGTTTGAAGACATCGAAAATGCGAAAGACGATGAACCCCCAAAGCGCGGCCTCCCAGGAGAACGGCACGGCGGCCATGGTGATCCAGTAGCCGACGAACTCGTCCCA
This sequence comes from Vreelandella mediterranea, assembly GCF_970647075.1. Lineage (NCBI taxonomy): Bacteria > Pseudomonadati > Pseudomonadota > Gammaproteobacteria > Oceanospirillales > Halomonadaceae > Vreelandella > Vreelandella mediterranea. The sequence continues at coordinate 2,285,297 of NZ_OZ310198.1, forward strand.
AACGATGCCGGAGTGGTCATGAACGCCCAGATCGTGGGAGGTTTTATCGCAGAGCCAGACACCGACCACAAAAGCTACGAACACCAGGCTCAAGTACCAGCCCAGCGGCAGATCCGCCATGATCCAGTAAAATGGAATGGCGGCGAGGGTGCCAAAAGTGCCCGGCGCCCAAGGCACCATGCCGCTGCCCAAGCCAAAGGCAAAAAAGTGGGTCGGGCGGCGCCAAACGCTCGAAGGTGCCTGGTTCATGGCGCTTCCCCGTTGAAATGCTGCCATCCCTGGGCGTTTTGTGTATCGACGCCACGTACGCCGGGCGTATCGCTACAGCGCCCAATGACGGTGAGCGCTACGCCAATCCGCGCCAGCGCCTGCTCGGCTTTCGCGACATTGCCCGGCGCCAGCGTTATCAACAGTTCGTAATCGTCGCCGCCACTTAGCATGGCCTGCATCGCGCCGTCTCCCAGGGCCTCTTCCAGCCCGCAGGCTTTGGGCAGCGCCTCGGGGTAAAGCTCGGCCCCGACGCCGGAGGCCCGGCGCAGATGCCCCAGGTCGGCCAGCAGGCCATCCGAAATATCCAGCGCGCTGCTGGCAAGGCCTCGCAGCGCGATACCCGCCTCTAACTGCGGGGTCGGCAGAAGATAGCGCTGCAAAAGCGGATGCGCCATGTCGCGCTCGCCATGCTGCCATACATAAAGCCCGCCGGCGCCTCCACCCAGCGCCCCGGTCACGGCGATAAGATCGCCGGGGCTGGCACCGGCGCGGGTGAGTGCCTCGTTACCAGGTACCTCGCCCATGACGGTCACACTAATGCTCAGCGCACCGGCGGTGACATCGCCACCCACCAGCGCCGTTTGATGCTGGTCGCAAAGCGCGTGAAAACCCTGCGCGTAGGCCTGGTACCAGCGGGTGGCATCAAAGGCGTCGCGAAAGGCATTTTGGGGCTGACTAAGCGCCATCATGCACCAGCGCGACCTGGCGCCCATGGCGGCCAGGTCGCTCAAGGCCACCGCTAACGCGCGGTGACCGATAGCCTCGGCCGGGGCATCGGCGGGGAAGTGAACGTCAACGATCGATGTGTCGACGCTCACCGCCAGCTGACAGCCCGGCTGGGGCGTTAGCAAGGTAGCATCGTCACCACAGCCCAGCTCCACACCGCTGTTATCAGCCAGCGCGGGTGCGGGTTTTAAAAACCGTTCAATGAGTTCGAATTCGCCAAACACATGGGGCCCCTTGACGCGATTCAAGCGAACTCGCCTTAAAGCCGGCGAGCGCTTACCTCGGCACTGCGTAAGCGGTTGGCCAGCTTATCGAGAATGCCGTTAACGTATTTGTGGCCGTCGGTGGCGCCAAAGGACTTGGCAAGCTCGACGCCTTCATTGATCGCCACGCGATAAGGCACTTCCGGACGCTTGGCAAGCTCATAGGCGCCCAGGCGCAGAATGGCCAACTCCACCGCATCCAGATCTTCCAGGCGGCGATCCAGCAGCGGGGAAATTTCGCGATCGAGCTCGGTTTTGTGACGCACGGTTTCGTGCAACAGCGTGTGAAACAGCGCCTTGTCGGCGATCTGCATCACCATGACCCAGTTTTCGTGGTCTTCCAGGTCGTCGTCGGCGAGCTGGCTACGAAACTCGGTCTCCACGGTGGAGGCCGACTTGCCGGTCATTTCCCACTGGTAAAGCGCCTGCACGGTCAGTTCTCGGGCGGCGCGGCGCGCCTGCTGGGCAGCGCTTGGCTGACGCTCGCTCATGAACTCTCTCCAAGAGGGAGCGCGCGCAGCAGCGACACCATTTCCATGGCGGCCATGGCCGCTTCGGTGCCTTTATTACCCGCCTTGGTGCCGGCCCGCTCGATCGCCTGCTCGATGGACTCCACGGTCAGCACGCCATTGGCGATGGGCGTATCGAACTCGAGCTGAAGATGGTTGATGGCCGTGTTGCAGCCGCCCGCCACGTACTCAAAGTGCGGCGTACCGCCGCGAATCACCGCGCCCAGCGCAATCACCGCCTCGGGCTTGATGGTTTTGAGTACCCGCTTGACCGCCAAAGGAAGCTCCCAGGCGCCGGGAACGTGCACGATATGAATGTTGTCAGCGTCGACGCCGTGGCGCGTCAGACTGTCCACGGCGCCTTCTACCAGGCTATCGACCACGTGGTGGTTGAAACGCCCTACGACGATCACGTAGCGGCCGTCGACATCGACAAAACTGCCTTCAACTTGCGAAAGGGATTGCATCTATTTAATCCTACTTAATCATCTATCAAGACGTGGGTTCAGTGCCGCTTTCGGGGCCTACGAGCTCGACGACTTCGAGATCGAACCCGGAAAGCGCTGAAAATTTCCACGGCGAACTGAGAAGGCGCATCTTGCCTACGCCCAGATGGCGCAGAATCTGCGAGCCGGTGCCGATGGTCATGTAATTACCGGAGCCGTCGGAGTCGCTGGTGCGCGGTGGCTGTACGCGGCCCAAAAACAGCTCCAACTGATCCTTGAGATCCTGGGCCGGATACCCTTCGTCGATCAGTACCAGCACGCCCGCCTCGGCCGTGGCGATCTCATCGAGCGCCCGATGCGCGTGCCAACGATAGGACGACGCCTGGGTCAGCCCCAGCACGTCACGCAGTGTATCGGCCAGGTGAACGCGCACCGTGGTGATCTCTTCCGGGGCGGGTCGCCCTTTGACCAGCGCCAGGTGGTGGCTGCCCTGCAGGCGGTCGCGAAACACGTGCAGCGTCAGCTCGCCGTGAGTGGTCGATACCGGCGTGGCTTCGATTAGATCGACGGTTTGCTCGTTGACCATGCGGTAGTGAATCAGATCGGCGATGGTGCCCATCTTGATACCGTGGGTGTTGGCGAACGCCTCGAGTTCGGGGCGGCGCGCCATGCTGCCATCGTCGTTCATGATCTCACAGATCACCCCGCTCGGGTCACACCCGGCAAGTGCCGCCAAATCGCAGGCCGCCTCGGTGTGCCCGGCGCGGCGCAGCACCCCGCCCGGCTCCGCCATCAACGGGAAGACGTGTCCGGGCTGGACGATATCCGCCGCTTTCGCGTTGGGGGCCGCCGCGGCCTGTACGGTGCGCGCGCGATCCGCAGCCGAAATACCGGTCGTCACGCCTTCGCGGGCCTCGATGGAGAGGGTGAACTTGGTGCCGAAACCGGAGCCGTTTTTACCCACCATCAAGGGCAGGTCCAGCCGCTCGCAGCGCTCGCGCGTCATGGGCATACAGATCAGCCCGCAGGCGTGGCGCGCCATGAAGTTGATATGCTCGGGCTGAACTTTTTCAGCCGCCATAATGATATCGCCTTCGTTTTCGCGATCCTCATCATCCATGAGGATCACCATTTTGCCCTGACGGATATCTTCGACCAGATCGGCAATCGGGGACAGCCCCTCTGAACAGGCGTGCACCATGGAATCTCCCAAACAGTAGCCGCACTATGTGCGATTTTGCGCGCAAGGGTACCTTGGCTGACCCGCGCGCGCCAGGTTTAAGCGCGTTTGCCACAAGCGCCAACCCTTGGTCAGCGCCTCTCAACGTGCGCGCGATTTAGTCGGCGTTACCGCAGGTCTCGAGATCGTGGGGTTTGGCAATAACGCGCCAATCCTCCCCTACCGCCCGGATATCCTGAATATCCAGGCGCTTTTGATGCGCCATTTCGGTAAGCCCGGGCAGCGCGAAAAGCGGCCGTGCTTCGCCCCCCAAAAGCGTGGGCGCGACAAAAAGCTGCAGCTCGTCGACCAGGTGCGCATCGAGCAGTGCCCCGGCCAGGGTCGCGCCGGTTTCTACCAGCACTTCGTTGACGTCGTACTCGCAGGCCAAATAGCTCAGCATATCGGAAAGCGACACCCTGCCCGCCGCGAAAGCGGGCATTACGTGAATGTGCGCGCCTGCCTCTTCCAGTTTACGGCGTTTCTCTTCGCTGTGCTGCTCGGTGGTGACCACCAGGGTCTGGCCGGGCTCTTGCAGGCAGGCCGCCGCCAGCGGCAGGCGCAGCGTCGAGTCCATGATCACACGAAGCGGCTGGCGGGCGGCGACTATCTCGCCGTTAACGAGGCCGAGCTGCTCGGCGCGCAGGGTCAGGCGCGCATCATCCAAAATGATCGACTCGACGCCGCTCAAAATGGCGCTCGAGCGCGCGCGTAGGCGCTGTACCTGGCGGCGCGCCTCGGGTCCGGTAATCCACTGGGACTCACCCGAGCCCATGGCGGTGCGCCCATCCAGACTCATGGCCATTTTCAAGCGCACGAATGGCAACCCGCGCTGCATACGCGAGATAAACCCCGGATTGAGCGCCTGGGCATCTGAGGCCAAAAGCCCGGTCTCGACCTTGATACCCGCCTTTTCCAAGCGCTCGACCCCTTGGCCGCTGACCTGCGGGTTGGGGTCGACCATGGCGATTACCACCCGGGCTACCTGGGCGCTCACCAACGCATCGGCACAGGGGCCCGTGCGGCCTACGTGAGAGCAAGGTTCCAGCGTAACGTAGGCGGTCGCCCCGCGGGCGCTGTCGCCGGCGGCATCAAGGGCATGCACTTCCGCGTGGGGCTCGCCTGCTCGCTCGTGAAAGCCTTCGCCTACCACGCGCCCTTCGCCCTCGGCGCCCGCGTCATCGTAGCGAACGATCACACAGCCCACTCGCGGGTTGGGGTCAGTGGTATAAAGGCCCTTTTTGGCAAGCGTAAGAGCTCTTGCCATATAGACGTGGTCGCGGGGGGAAAAGGCTGTGCTCATCAGGACTCTCCGCCAGGCTTTACCGCTTCATTATCAGCGCCTGCCGGTGTAGCACTCGAGGCCTCTTTAGGGCTTTGCGCCAGCCGGTCGATCTCGGCGCGAAACTCGTCCAGATCCTGAAACTTGCGATACACCGAAGCAAAGCGGATGTACGCGACCTGGTCGAGCCCGCTCAGCGCTTTCATGACCGCCTCGCCAATATCCCAGGCGTTCACTTCTCGCTCGCCCTGAGCACGCAATTGCTGGCGAATGCGCTCGACCGCCGCTTCGATGGCTTCGGCGCTGACCGGGCGCTTTTCCAGTGCGCGCAGCATGCCGGCGCGTAGCTTGGCCTCGTTGAAACTTTCACGGGAGCCATCGGATTTTACCACCCGCGGCATAATGAGCTCCGCGGTTTCGTAGGTGGTAAAGCGCTCCTGGCAGCTGGCGCACTGGCGCCGCCGCCGCACCTGGTCGCCGTCTGCCACCAGGCGCGAGTCGGTGACTCGAGTATCATTAGCACCACAAAAAGGGCAATGCATGGCCGTCAACCTATGGTTAGAGCAGTAATAACGTTGTGCCGCCTGAGCGCTTTTTTAAACGCACGCTATCGAACAAGAGTCGTTTAAAAGCAGGCCTTTAAAAACAGACTTTTTAAAGGCCTACTGAAGACCCCCGCAAGGGTTCGTTCAATATGCATGGGCCGCCGCCTTTTCTATCGATGCGGCCATAACCTAGCATTGTAACGATTTGGCACACAAGCTGCAGCGTTTGTTACAGCTATCACAAGAGGACGCGCCATGACGCCTTTCGAGCAAACGCTTCACCGCTATTTGACCCACCTTTATGGCCACCGCGCGGACGAGGTCGTCCGGCGAATCAACCAGCACCTGGCGTACTACGCCGACGCCCGGGCAAGGGGCGAAAGCCAGGACGGCACGCCGGTTGCCCGGGTGAGCGACGCACTCCCCGGCGCACCACTTTGGAGCGAAAAGGATCAGTGGGTGATCAGCTATGGCGACTCGATCACCGCTGAGGATCAGCCTTCCCTTACCGTACTCAGCGATTTTTTACGCAACCGCTTGGGCGACTGCGTTAGCGGCGTGCACGTACTGCCCTTCTTTCCCTGGAGCAGCGACGACGGCTTTTCGGTCATTCACTACCGGGAAGTCAATCCCGAGCTTGGCGATTGGTCGCATATCCGCGAGATTGCCCAGCACTTCGACCTCATGGGCGATTTGGTACTCAACCACGTCTCCCGGGAGTCGCTCTGGTTCGTCGACTACCTGACCGGGAGCCTACCCGGGCGCGATTTCTTTATCGAGGCCGACCCGCAGACGGATGTCTCCCAAGTGACCCGGCCACGCAGTAGCCCGCTGTTGGTGCCCGTGGCCACCCGGCGCGGCACGCGCCACCTGTGGGCGACCTTTTCTGACGACCAGATCGATCTGAACTTCGAAAACCCGGATGTCCTGCTCGAATTCGTGGGCATTCTGCTTTTCTATCTACTGCAGGGTATTCGCATCATCCGCCTCGACGCCGTGGCGTTTTTATGGAAACGCCTGGGTACGAACTGCATCCACCTGCCCGAAACCCATACCGTGGTGCGCCTTTTGCGCGCGATCGTCGACGAGGTGGCCCCGGGGACGCTGTTGATCACCGAAACCAACGTGCCCCACGCGGAGAACATCAGCTACTTCGGCCTCGAGCGGCTACTGCCGGAGGCAGCAGAGCCCGTCAAAACCGCGGACGAGGCACACATGGTGTATCAATTTGCCCTGCCGCCACTTTTATTGCACACCCTTACCCGGGGTGAAACCTCGACCCTACAGGCCTGGCTTGCAAGCCTGCCCACGCTTCCGGACAACTGCACCTACTTGAACTTTACCGCGAGTCACGACGGCATCGGCGTGCGCCCGCTGGAAGGCCTGTTACCCGATCACGAGCGCGACGCTTTGCTTGAATTGATGCACCGCTTCGGCGGTTTTGTCAGCATGCGCAGCAACCCCGACGGCAGCGACACGGCCTACGAGATCAACATCACCTGGTTCGAGGCAATGCGCGGCACCCGCCGCGGACCGGACCCCTGGCAGATCGCACGGTTTTTGTGTAGCCAAGCGATCATGCTCACGCTTCAGGGGATTCCTGCGCTCTACATTCACACCCTGACCGGCTCGCTCAACGACGTCGAGGGCGTAGAGCGAAGCGGACGGCTGCGCTCGATCAACCGTCACCACTGGGCACTCGATGAACTGGAGCTGTTGCTGGAAAGCCCAACGACGCCGACCCATGATATATTCTTTGCGCTACGCGAATTTTTGAAGCAGCGCAGCTCGGAGCCATGCTTTCATCCAGGCGCCGCCCAGCGCGTTATCGCGACAAGCGACAACGTACTGGCCATCGAGCGCGGCCCGCTTCAAGACGGTAGAACCTTGCTGGCGCTTTTCAACGTGACCGATAAGCCCGCCCCGCTCGATGAGGCCGGCAAGGCGCTGACAGACGCCCTCGACCGGCACACCTGGCGAACACTCGATAGCGAGCAGGCCTGGATACCGGAACAAGCCCTGCCCCCCTACGCCGTTCGCTGGCTGGTGCGCGAAGGGGGTTGAATCGCTCGACCTGCGCTGCGCTGCGCGACGACCCACTCCCTTGAGGCCATTACCCCCATGCCGGTCACGTTTAAAAAATCACTGCTCACCGCGCTTGTGAGCGCAGGCCTGGGGTCGACGCTTGGCGTTGCCTCAGAACTCCCTGCTCCCATCAAGGCGCTGCGCGATCAGGGCGTCATGATTCACGAACGCTTCGAAGCCCCCGGCGGGCTCACTGGCTTTGGCGCCAGCACGCCAGGTCAGGAAATGATCATCTACCTGACGCCGGACGGCGAGCACGCCATTATCGGCACGATGATGGATCGCCTGGGTGAAAATGTCACCGAAGATCAGCTCGAGGCTTCTGTGCGCGTACCGCTGGAAGCGCAGACCTGGCAAAGCCTTGTGCAGAGCCACTGGATTCAGGATGGCGACCGCGAAGCGCCCAGGACGGTCTACATGTTTACCGATGCCAACTGTCGCTACTGCAAGCAGCTTTGGCGCCAAACCCGCCCCTGGGTCGAGGCCGGCGAGGTCCAGCTTCGCCACATCATGGTCGGTATATTGGCGCCCAACAGCCCGGCGCTGGCCGCCACGCTGCTCGCCGCCGATGACCCGCCGGCCGCCTTGAAAGCGCTTAGCGAAGGCGAGCCTATCGAGGCCACCGCCCAGGCGATCGCGATCGAGGAGCAGGTTTACACCAATAACCAGCTCTTCGAGGCGCTTGGCCTGAACGCTACACCGACCAGCGCTTTTCAGCGCGAAACCGACGACGGCCATATCCGCCTCGACCGTATCGAGGGGTTACCAAGCGAGGAGCGTTTGATCGACATGATGGGCAGCGAGGCGCCTTGACTCACGCTCACTATAACTCGGAAAACGACGCACCCCACTTTTCAGTCATCCGCTTGCTTTGCAAGCGGTTTTTTTATTAATGCTCCGCCGGTTTCCGCCGATATAAAGCATCGTATCTGAAGGTGCTTGTTTTAAATAAAACCAAACCAGGAACACCATGACACGATTAACGTTGAACCAAAGACTGTGGGGCGTACTGGCCATCATATGCTTTGCCATGCTGGCTCTGGTGGGCTGGCTTAGCTTTGATACTCGACAAACCATGGAGGAGGAGCGGCGCACCAGTATCCAGCAGGTGGTAGAGAGTCTGGGTTCCCAGTTGGAATCACTTCAAGCGCGGGCCGCCAGCGGCGAGCTTACCCGCGAGCAGGCGCAGGAGCGCGCAATCGAGAGTATCGTCAACGCCGGCTTTGGTGACGGCGAGTATATCTTCGCCTTCGACGAGCAGCTCGATATCGTCGCGCACCCCAGGCGTGAACGCGGCGACGATATGAGCAGCTTCCAAGACAGTCGCGGTATGTACCTCTACAGCGCTTTCATGGAGGCGGCCAAGTCCGGCGGCGGCCACGTCGAGTACTATTCGCGCCGCCTCGATGCAGGGGACGTGCAGTTTCCCAAGATCAGCTATTTCGCTTACTTACCTGATTGGGGTTGGGCTTATGGCGCGGGCATTTATACCGATGACATCAACGCGGATTTTATTAGCAACCTGATCCAGTCGCTGATCGCCTTTCTCATTATTGGCTTGCCCGTGGCGCTTTTAATGGGCTGGATCATTCGCGATGTAGGACGCCGACTGGGTGGTGATCCGCGCTATGCCGCCAACGTAGTCAGCCATATTGCCGATGGTGACCTGACCCGTAGCACCACGCTTGCCCGCTCGGATCAAAACAGTTTGCTGTTCAATATCAACCGTATGCGGGAAAACCTGGCGGATACGATTGGCGGGATTCACCAGGGCGCCGACCAGGTCAATAGCGGGGTCGAGCAGATCGTGGGCGTCAACGAAGAGCTTTCGACGCGCACCGAGCAGCAGGCGGCTTCGCTTGCCGAAACCGCTTCGAGCATGGAAGAACTGACGGCGACGGTGAAGCAAAACGCCGAGCACGCCGACCACGCGCGCCAGTTGGCCGCCTCCACGGCCTCCAACGCGCAGCGCGGCAGCGACGCCATGACCACTGTCGTCAGTACGATGGATGCCATTAATTCAAGCTCGTCGCAGATGAGCAGCATCGTCGACACTATCGACGGCATCGCGTTTCAGACCAATATTCTGGCGCTCAATGCCTCGGTCGAGGCCGCCCGCGCTGGCGAACAGGGCCGCGGGTTTGCCGTCGTGGCCAACGAGGTGCGCCAACTGGCCAGCCGATCCGCAGCGGCGGCCCAAGAGATCAAGAAACTGATCGAAGACTCCGGCGTGAAAGTGACCAACGGCAGCCAGCAGGTACGCGATACTGGCGATGTCATCAATAGCGTGGTGGGCGACATTCAGCAGCTCAGCACGCTGGTACAGGAGATCGCCGCGGCGACCAAGGAACAAAGCAGCGGTATCGAGCAGGTCAACGAAGCGGTCACCCAGATGGATCAGATGACCCAGCAAAACGCCGGGCTGGTTCAGGAGAGCAACCACGCCACCCAAGCGCTGGCCCAGCTCAGCATGGAGCTGCGCGACCGGGTAACGCACTTTCGTATCCACGACGCCGCGCCGCAAACGCCGCAGCGCCTGCCCAGCGCCAACACTCCCCCCAGCGACTTCTAACGCCTGTCGCTCACAAGGCTGGCCTTTTCAGGCCAGCCTTTTTTCTGGCACCGCCCCCAGCCGCGCTTTACGCGGCATCGCTGGCTAAAGCCTGCTCCTACGGTGGATGAGCCTATTGTAGGAGCCCCATTCAATTGGGCGATGGAAGGCATGGCCTTCCCTTGCTGACGAGGCCACGTTTTAGAAATTACCCGCTGAAACCTACGCTTGCCACTAGGCCTGAATACGTTCTTGCTAGACCTACGTTCTTGCTAGACCTTGCCCTGATTGTCCAACTCGACCGCTTCGTGCATGCGCGCCAGTAAATCCGGTACGGCGGCCTGGACGCGGCTCCAGCTGGGGATAAAGGGACGTTCGCGTGGGTTTTCCAGAAACAGGTTGCCCGCCTCCAGCAGGTTGCTGGCAAAAAGCTCGACCGCCTGCTCTTCACTGTGGCGGTCAAGACTCAGTCCGTTCATGGTGGCGTCGTGGTCGTAGGCTTCGATCAAATCGAGCGCCAGGCGATAATAGGTCGCTTTGAGCGTGCGAAAATCCTCACTGCTAAAACTCACGCCTTGGGTGGCGAGTTTGCGGTAAAGCGCTTTGGCGATATCCAGACTCATGCGGTTGAGCCCACCGCTTGCGTCTTCTTCGCTGACGGGTTGGTGTTTATGGTCGTAGGCATCGGCGATGTCCACCTGGCAGATCTGGCGCATCGAATAGTTGCGCTGAAGCTCCGAGAGTACGCCTATCTCGAGCCCCCAATCCGCCGGAATACGAATGCCTTCCAGCACGTCACGGCGCATGGCGAACTCGCCGGAGAGCGGGTAGCGAAAGCTGTCCAGGTAATCCAGATACGGCAGCGGCCCGCACACGGTTTTCAGGGCGCGCAGAAGCGGTGTAACCATTAGCCGGGAGACGCGGCCGTTGAGTTTGCCTTCGGCAATACGCGGGTAGTAGCCCTTACAGAAACTGTAGTTGAAGCGCGGATGCGCTACCGGGTACATCAAGCGCGCCAGCAGCCCACGGTCGTAGGTCAAAATATCGCAGTCGTGAAGCCCCACCACCGTCGAGCGGTTCGAGGCGAGCATATAGCCCGCGCAGTACCACACGTTGCGCCCTTTGCCCGGCTCCAGCGCCCCCAGACCGTGCTCTTCGAGTTCGCTGTCCAGCGCGCGCAGGCGCGGTCCGTCGTTCCAAAGGATGCGCGTATGCTGCGGCAGACGGGAGAAAAACTCCCGGGCGTACAAGAACTGTTCGCGGTCGGCCCGGTCGAGTCCGATCACGATTTCGCCAAGGTAGGGAACGTGTTTGAGCTCGTCGATGATCGCCGACAGGGCTGGCCCCTCGAGCTCGGAAAAAAGCGACGGCAGAATGAGCCCCATGGGGCGGCGCTTGGCAAAGTCAGCCAGATCTTTCTCGAGATCCTCGACGGGACGCCGCGTCAAGTTGTGAAAGTCCGTCACTAAACCGTTTTGATGAAAATCGCTCATAGTGTGCCCTCTCTGGCGTATCGTCCGGCGTTGACCTTATAAGGCCCCAGAACCCAATTTATCTCGTCGTGGCGTCGTCTTCGGCCACGGCCAAGCGTTCGTCTGCCTGGCCCCACCAGTACATGAGGCCCTCGACCCAGCCCTCGGGGCCCTCTGCGCTGGTGCGATATAAAAGCGGGTTGGCGGGGGCCACGGTCAAGCGATGACGCCCCTTGATGACCACCGCCTGGTTCACGGCCTCGAGCATTTCGACATCGTTGGGACCATCGCCAAGGCCCAGGGTAAGTGGAGCCCGCCCGCGCAGGGCGCTAAAGCGCTTGATCAGCCAGTTCACGGCGCTGCCCTTGTCCGAGGCCGCGCCCATTACATGATGAAAACGCCCGCCCTGGGTCAGCGCCAGGCCATCGCTTTCAAGCGCTTGACGAAAGCCCTCCAACGCCTTGTCATCATCCTCCCAGATTAGCGGCTCGCTGCCTTCCCGCTGGCGTGCGGCGTTGGCGCGCGTCTCGTCCAACCCGGTCAGTTCGATGAGCCGCTCAACGGACATCTCGCCCATACGGGTAAAGCGCACGCCCAAGCGCTCACGCCATACGTTTAGTCGCGCGCGAATGAAGCGGGCATCCACCCCGGTATGTTTGATGACGATGCCGTCCCTGGCGTCGCCTGGGCGGTCCAGGCTTGGATGGCACCAGCCCGGCGGCAGGCCGATCACTGCGCCGTTTTCAGCGACAAAGGGGGTGGAAGTGAGCTTGAGGGCCTCGCGCAGCGGAATCAGCTCGGCGCGGGTCTTACTGGTCACGGGGATAACGGGCACCCCCAGCTCGCCAAGCCGGATGAGCGACGCCCTGGCCGGAGAAAAATCGTAGCTGTCATGGTCCAGCAAAGAGCCGTCCAGGTCCGTTACCAGCAAACGCGGTTCGAAGGCGGGGTCCAGCGCTCTACTGCCAGGCGCTTGGGCCGATCGTGGTGATGGGACGTGTTCCGGCATGGCGTACCTGCTCATGTTTTTAGGCCACCCGATATTGACGAGCGGCGGTGTGAATCAGCCACCAAGCAGATTACGTGCCACACAGCGTATTATCTTTACTTTCAAAAAGATAAAAAGCGAGCGCTGCGATCCAAAGTTCCGAGCACCAGAACGGGGCAGGCACTTTGCACCACATTGATGCAAATTAAACCCTGCATTCTGACTCGCTGCCTGTGGGTTATCACTGAAAAACAGGAAAACTTGAACAAGGCTTTAACAAAGTATAAAAAATCTTTCAAAAATGCTTGGCAGAAACGCCAAAATGTCTATACTCGAATTGTACCTGCTGGCGGCCTTGTACACCCCTCACCTGACGCCAGCAGAATACACCGAGCCAAGCCCTTAGTGACCCGCCCTCCCCCGGCGGGTCTTTTTTTGTCGGTAAATTACTCCACGTGGATAACGACCTCGACCCGGCGGTTTCTTGCGCGCCCATCCGCCGTGGTGTTGTCCTCGAGCGGCCGCGTCGCAGCGAGCCCCACCGCTCGCAACCGCGAGGCCTCTACGCCGGCTGCCTCAAGCGCTTCGACAATGGCGATGGCCCTGGCACTGGAGAGCGCCCAGTTGGAGGAAAACTCCGGCGTATTGATCGATTGGCTATCCGAGTGGCCCTCGACCCATACCTCGCCATCAAAACGCTGAATGGTCGCCAGTAGGCTATCCACCAGAGAAGCGCCGCTTTCGGTGAGATCCGAGGTGGCCGAGGGAAACAGCAGCTGATCCTGCACGCGCAGGCTAATCCCTTCGGCGACACGCGCTACTTCGACCCCCTCCAAACTTGGCAGATAAAGCGAGTCGGCGACGCGCTCGTTTAAGCCTTCGGCGGCGCTCACCGCTCCTTCGATGGCCTCTTCGCTCAAGGCAATCGCGTTTACCGGCGGCTGATCGGTTAGAATCACCATGTAGTCGGCCAGGGCCGAGTTGCCCGTTAGACGCGTATCGTTGCCTTGGCGTGCCGTGGCCTGGGCGGTAAAGAGCGGCGTGGGAAGCAGCCACTCAAAAACCGGCGCAGGGTCGTCAATATCCAGCGCATCGACTTGAGCGCCAGGCGCTTGGCGGGCCAAAAGCGCAGGGGGTGGAAGGGCTTCTACCGGCACTTCCGCCGGCGACGCTATAGGCCTGCGAGGTAACGGCCCCACCACGCCAAGCGAGGCGCTAATGGCGGTGGGACTTAGCCCCCTCGCCGCCGGGGCGGAGGTACGCTCTAGCGTTTCCGGCAATGGCACGCGAAGCTCGGGCTGCTGAGTGTCCGGCGCGTCGCTGGTCGATAAATCCAGCGGATCGTCGTTTGACCAGCCAGGGCTTACATTCGCTGCGGCGATAATGATCACAAAAAGCGCGACGAGCAGCGTCATGATGTCGATATAGCTGATCATCCAGCCGCTGTTGCCATCGTCCGACGGGTACGCGGACAGCAACGAGTCGTGGCGCGGACCTCCGCGGTGGTCTTCAAGCATAGGTGTCTCTACTCATTCAAGTTTTCTACCCGTTGGCCGATGGAATATAGACGTGGTCGACAAGTCTATCAAAAACACCTTTTGTGAAGAGAAGGAACTAGCCGGTGTATACCCGCCTTTTAGCTGGAACAACGCGTTTGGGAGGCGCGCTTGGCGTGGGACTGTTGAGTCTTACCCTGAGCGGCTGCTTTTACGCCAATACCTCGCAAGCGCCGATTGCGACGACCTATCCCTATTCCGAGCAACAGCGCATGCAGGCCGCTCACCATTGGGAAATACTCGCACGCCATGAAGCGGGCCAGATCCTTCAGCGCGAGCGCGTACGGTTTCGCGACCTACACATTCAAAACCCGGAGCCGGACGGCTATGTAGCTTACAGCGGTGGCGAGTTTGGCCGCGGTTTCCGCACCTTTTTGACCAGCGAGCTCGTCACCCGAGGCGCCAACGTGACGATGAACCCCACCGATAATAGCGCTGAGGTCGTTATTGATGTCGAGGTCGTCGAGCATCGCGATCGCGGCTTTATCCGCCCGCCGGTCGGCGCGTTCACCGCACTAACGGCGGGCATCGCCGTGGCTACGATTCCGATCAACCGTTGGAGCGAACCGGCGCTGGGGCTGATTCCGGCGGGGGTCGCGGCGGATATCACCAGCGGCAGCTGGACGCACACCGGCAACGAAGAGATCATTGTCACGACGCAGATCGTCGATGGCGAGCGCATCCTGTACTCCTCTTCGAATATCTACTACATCAATAAGGGTGATCGCCACCAATACGCGCCGCGCCGGGTATACCATACCCCTGTCGAGCCCTCTATCCCACTCACCAACACCTGGTAAGGCCATGCACGCAATGATTTCTTCACCGTTTGCCTTCATTACGCGCCGTGCCCCTTGGCGCCGGGCGCTTTTTGTCCTGAGCGTGCTGTTACTGAGCGGCTGCGCGGGCATCAACCAGCGAAATGCCAGCCCGCCCCCACCGCCACCGGATCTGTCCGACCTGGCCCACGAGGCCGCGATGACCATGATCGCCAACAATCCGGACTTGACCCGGTATAGCCCGATGATCGCGGCTACTTTCGTCAGCATCGATAATCTGACTCAGTCGTCGACCTTTGGGCGGATCAGTTCGGAAATCATGGCCTCGGCCCTTGCCCAGCAGGGTATGCAGGTGCGCGAAGTCAAAATGCGCGACAGCATGTTCATCGAAGAGAGCGTCGGCGAGCTGATTCTTTCCCGCCAGGTTCAGCGGCTAAGCGCGCAGAACAACGCGCGCTCGATCCTGATGGGCACCTACGCCCAGGGGCAGGATTTTATCTACGTGAGTACCCGCGTGGTGCGGGCAGGCGACGCCATGGTACTGGGCAGCGCCGATTTCAAACTGCCGATCAACAACAACGTGCTTAGCCTGCTCGAGGGTCAAGGCGGCTGGTAACGCTAATGACACGGCCATTAGCGCACCTCGCGCTTACGGCCGTGCCTGACGAGCGGCACGCTTTTGGTAAGCGCTAAAACTCCCCCACCACAGCGCTAGCCAAAAAGCGTAAAACATGGCGCCGCTGTTGTGCGCCAAAAATGTTTGGGAGAGGCCGAAATCGATATACGCTACCGGCAGCAGCGTGCCGGCCACGGCCAGCGAGCGTACCTCTAAATTCGGATGGTTGAGCCCGGAGGCGAACATTTTAAGCGGAATGATGTAAAGCGCCAGCAGAACCAAAAGGCCCACCGCCCCGCGTTTGGCGGCGGCGTCGATAAAGTCGTTATGGGCGTGATCGAACGCGCTGGCCCCCATCGTAATCACGCCGCGCTCGCCCAATGCCGCCATCGCCTCGACGTACCCCTTCTCCCCCCAGCCAAACAGTGGCCGCTCGGCAATGAGCATGCTGGCGCCGCGCCACATCTCAAAGCGCAAACCTAAAGAGGTATCACGCTCGCCGCCGGAGATGTACTGCGCCACATCGTTAATACCGGCCTGTACGCGGTTTTGTACGCCGGTTTGTGGGATAGCGTACATGGCCAGCGCTAACAAGGCGGCACCGCCAAGTGCAGCCAGTTTCCAACGGCGCGCCGCTGCGCGCCCATAGCCCCGATAAAGTACAAAGCCAATAAAGGGCAGGCCAATCCACCCGCCGCGGCTACCCGAAAGCAGCGACCCCAACATGCCCAGAAGTGCGCCTGCCAGCAGTAGCGCCACCCAAAAGGGGCGCTTGCGTTGTACCGCCGCCCAGCCAAGCCCGGCCAGGCACAGCATACCCATGAGCATGCTCAGATTGCCAAACTGGATAACATGCAAAAACCCGCCAGCCCGGTCGACGTTTTCAACGAGCTTTTGCCAAATGGCCCAGCTGCCGGCCCCTATCGCGCCCAGTGCCAACCCCACCCAGAGCGCGGTACGGCCAGGTGGGCTGCGCAGCAATAGCAGCAGCACGGGTACCGCTAACAAAAAGCGCAAGGGGCGGTCAAAGCCGGGCGCACCCAGCTCGAGTGCGGACATACCCCCCACCACCAAACCATAGGCTAAAAGCGCGGCGATCACGGCGTTATCACGGTGGGAAAGTTCGATCCGAGAGCCGTTGAAGAGCAGGCTTGCGCTTAACAACAGCAGCACCCCAGGGCCAAGCGAGTAACCCGATGGTGACACCAGGGTAAGCACGCCCATTAAAAACACCGTGACCGTGACCATTAAAGATAAAGATCGAATATCGCCCATCCAGCCCTTCCAGCACAAAGCAAAGCCGGTGATAGTAGCACACCTGATTTCAAGCTTATCCACGAGTGTTTGAAGACCAGCATAAAAAAGCCCCCGCCATTGGGCGGAGGCCGGATACAAAAGGTAACGCGTTTATCAGGCTAATTGAAACTCGGGCTCTATTGGTGCCGCGACACCTGCCGTGGCAATCTCGAGGACATCCTCCGGGCTCTGACTCGCTTGTAGGGCAGCCTCCGTTTCGTTACTGCTCTCCTCGGCGTAAAGCTCCTCGAAAGGCGTGCGCTCGCCCCGCTCGGGCAAGAGTAACGCGAGTGCAGGGTCGATACTGGCAAAGCCGTCCTCACCGAGTGCACTCATAACACCTATCATGCTGAGAATGCCTTCCAGGGTCAGTGCGCTTGCCACCGCGTCGAAATCAAGCTCCAGCCCTTCCAGGGATTTCAGCTCGAACTCTTCCAGACCGCGCTGCTCGATGAGTAACGCCGACGTACCGTCGAGGGCGATGCCATTGCGACCTATCGAAGCATCATCCCCGCCCGGAAACAGCGACAAATAGCCGTAATCGAATAGCTCCAAGCCTTGAGAAAGCGCGATGGCAGCCTGCTGGGAAGTCGCCGTCAACGCAGGGTCGACATTTTCGTTTGTCGGCCAAAGCGCCGACATCGTCTCAAGCTCCCCTGCCTCGTTGAGATAGTTGTTTTGGTTGTGGTAGTCGAGCAATAGCTCTGGTTGAAAAGCGTCCAGCACCGCGCGCACCGCCAGGGTTTCCGGCATCAAGGCGGGGTCGAGATCCTCCGTCGAATCCCAGGTACGGTTAAGGTCGATATCGGCGGCGTTGCGGCGTGGGTCCAACGTCGTTTCCGGGTCGCTTTCACCGGCTACTAGTTGCTCCCAGCGCTCGAAGCCGTCGGGATTGACACGTGGCATGACGGTCAGCGTTACCTGCTCACGCAGTGACTGAGCGGCCTCGCTATCGCCGCTTATCCATTCGAGCAGATGCATAGCGGCCTCGGTGCCGACCGGCTCGTCACCGTGCTGCTGGGTGACGATCATTAGTTTACGCGGGCCGTCCCCCACTGTAGCGCTGTAGAGTGGCCGGCCTTCCAGGGATTCGCCGGCCCGAACCAGGCTCAAGGTATCGTAGGTCTCATTCAGACTTTCAAGATCCTGGTAAAGCTGCTCGTTGGAACGAAACCCATCCTGCACGAGTACTTTTGCAGCGTCGTAATCTTCATCCGAAACATTCGCGGAGTAAAATTCTGCAATCGACGCGTAGGCCTTGAGCGCTTCCGCATCGGTATCTTCGGCTGCGTTCAGCATGGCTGCAAGAAGCGTCTCGGGCGAATTACCGGCGCGTGCCTGCTCGGACCAGTAGGTGACCGCCTCGGCTTCCGCTTCGCGGGCAAAAAGACGTTGGTAAGCCTCGTTGACCCACCCGCTGTTATCGAGCTGAGCAAGCGTTTCGCGCTGGGTCGCAAACTCACTGGATAACACCATTTGCTGTAAAACCCCTTCAAGCCCCAGGGTTTGAGCGTCGAGCTCGCTGGACCAGTAATTCAAACCTGCTGGATCGGCGGCACGACCAAACATCGCTAGATAGTACGACTGCACTTGCTGCGTTGGCGTTAGCATAGGTAACTCCTGCCCTGATAACGCTCCCTGTCGCCTGCCCGTTCCAACCCCTCCCTTTCGTGTTTGTTGTGAAGAACACGTTATTATTTGACATCATGTTTGGGTTGGCGGGCCGACACTTATCTAGCTATATCTCAGCTATCGTTAAAAAGTCAATGAATCTGGGGCAAGCTCTTTACCGGTCGATGTTTCGGCTTCGTCCGTGTCTGGTGGCACGTATAAAAAAAGCGCGAGCCCATGGCCCGCGCTTTTGGTAAAACGGTCGAGAAACGCTTAGTGCGTTTTTTTCTCGGGAAGCTCTGCTTTCAAAGCGTTGGCGTAGGCTGTACGCGCTGTCTGTGCAATCGCCAACTGCTGATTCAAACGCTGGACCTCCTGGTCCGTTACGCGCAGGTTAACCAGCTGATTGCGCGCGTTTTCAGACAGATCAGCCATATTATACTCTTGACCATCGATGGTTACTTTTTGATCTTTTTCTTCAGCCACAAAATACTCCTTATCAAGCATTGAACCAAGCGCGGATTATTACAGCTACAGCAAGGAATGTCGAAGTTCATTATTCAAAGCGCGACATTCGCGGCTGCCGGATATGTCTCCAACGCCGCCACGAGCTCTTCGGTCTTCGCGCCATCGGGCAGAGCCTGTGAGGCGCGATTGGGATGACGTACTGCGAACTCTTTAAGCCGCTTGGCGGGCAACGCATGTTTTAGCTCTTTAACCCTAAAACCCCACGCCAATTGACGCTGGGTCGAGTGCGTATCAAGCTGCACCTCCCCCCACCCTACGACCCCATGGCCTTTCACATAAACCAGTACGCGGTCGTTGGCGCGGTAATGACCCGTCATGCTCAGCTCGCGCAGGTTGAACCTTCGGTCTTCGAGCCGCCAGTGAGCACGCGCCCATTCGAGCGGTACATTATGCCAGTAGTAGTTAATTTTCGATGGCAACGCGCTTTTCAAGCAAGCCAGGCAGTTCGCTTTCGCAGAGGTATAAAATGCAAGCCGCTCCTGCAGGGTTGCGATGTGCTCATCGACCTGGTGAAGGCGTATAAAGTTTTCACGCGCACGCAGGCTTAGTGCCCAGGTCGGGTATCGACGCCCTTCAATGACGATGCTTTTGGGTAATTCCGACATCCAGTTCCGCTCTTGTCGCCTGCAAATAGGCGCGCCATTCTACTTAATTACTAACAAAGGATAAAAGAATTTCGACTCAACACTATTGCATAAGCAAGGCGACCTACAGCCGAAAGCTTTTTACCATACTTAACTTATAGCGGTGGCCTTGAATGGCCAGCACTAAAAGATGCGCAGGGTTATGTCTACTCGTGTGTGCATGAGTGGACACCCTGGTTGGCAATTTTTCAGCTATCGAAATCAAAACCAATATCTTCATCGCCATCGTTGAAAAGCGAGTCTATGTCGTTTTCATTAAATTGCGTCTCAGCATTTTTCGAATGCATGCTGTTAAGGCGAGTAAGAACGGTAATTCTATGCTGAGAGAAAAGCTGAGCATAGGCAACGGGTAGCGCGTTCACTTGCCTTAAAGCTTCTATTTTTTGACTAGGCAGCGCATTCAATGCCGCTTCATCGACTCTAAAAAAGCCGTTCAACCCGGATAGGGTTTCACCGCTTTCCTGCTTTATTTCCAGTTTCCATGGCACTATCAACCCTAAACTGGAAAGCATGTCGACTGCCTTCTGGGTTACCTCTCTTTGCTTTTGCCACTTGGTCAAAAACTCCTTTACTCTATTGAGCTGTTCACCGAGCTGGCCCGAGTCATCAAAAAAGGGATTTCCCTGTTGGCTAGATTCATCGATTACTAAACCGCTATCTTCATCAATACAAAGTACGTGCCGATCTTGCCCACTATCGTACTTTGTCAAAAAGGGATATGAGCGCAAAAGTGCGGGTTTATATCCGGCCAACCAGCGGCCATCGAGATGAACGAACAAATTCTGCTGATTGCCCAGCGAGCAGATAGCAACAAGCTCGTGTCGCCCATCTTCGAGCTTACGAAACCCTAAAGGCATTGTCGCTAATGCATGAGGAAGCTCTTGTGCTACGAGCGCAATCGCACGCTGGTTAGAGACAAAATTAAAATCAGGCGTATTTAACCAGCGTTTACCCTGGAAGCCATTTAAGGAGAGCGGTACAAAATTAGACATACAACCTCATGATTGTCTCGTTATACAGAAATTCACTACACGCGAATATTCAGACAGATCAATAACCGGTGTGTTCATAAATAGTAGCTACAAATAAAAAACCCCCAGCCGAAGCTGGGGGCTTACAAGTCTTTTTAGCGGCTAAGTGTTATGCAAAGTTAGCTGCGTCAAATTCTTGTGTAGCACCGAAGTCCAGCACGCCCAACAGCTCTACGTTTAGATCATCGCTGTTTGAGGAGGAGTTCAGGTGGAACGCCTTGTACTGGCCAGCGCCGCTGCCGGTTGCTTCAACCATCAGGATGCTGTCGAAGCCGCCGTTCTCGCCCAGGCCTTCGTACTCGCTAGCAACATCGTTAGCCGTCAGTGAGCCCCAAGAGACGCCGCTGTCGTAGTTGAAGCTGTCGGTGACGGCAACGCTACGGTTGCTACCCAGATCACCACCAAAGTCAGCAGAACCGCCGAGGTAGCTGGTGAAGTCAAGGATGTCGTAGCCTTGGTCGAAGTTATCGTCGTCGTCTGAATCGCTACCAGAGACGAAGTTAACGATGCTGTTACGGCCGAAGGTATCTTCGAGCACGATAGTATCGTTGCTGTCTTCGCCAGTACCCAGAACGATGACATCATTGCCGCTACCGGCATTGATGGTGTTGTCGCTTTCAACGCTGCTGGAGATACCGTCTACTTCGCCTACAACGCTATCGTCGTCGTCGCCGTCTACGCCGTCAGTGGTGTAGATATCCTGAATGGAATCCAGGTCATCAGTTGCACCAGACTCATCAGCGGCAAGCTGCGGACGGCCACCGTTGTTGGATGCGCCGGATTCAAGCGGACCACGGAAGTCGATGGTCAGATCGCCCAGGTTTTCGCCGTCGATCAAAGAAACGATATCAAGAATGTTACCGTTACCATCGTTGGCAGCGATCAGGTGCTGAAGAACCGCGTCGTTGTTGACCGCGTCCTTGATAGCCTGATTGATCTGCAGCGAAGTGGTTGCAGAACCATTGTGCGCTACGTTAACCCAGGAAGAATCAAAGCCTTTGAAATCAACCCGTACTTGCAGTTTGAACGCGTCGAATACTTGCTCGGTACCATTGGCACCAGCAGACAGACCAGCGTTGCTGTTGGAGACGCCGGTGGGGTCATCGCCAGAAGCAGTGGAGTTGAACTCCCAACGCGTTGCGCCGTCTTCTTGCAGCAGACCGGAGTTGTCTGCGTAGATGACGTCGTTACCAGCGCCAGTGCTGATAGTTGCGTCGCCTGCACCCCAGGTACGAACAACGTCGTCGCCGTTACCGGTTACGATAGTAACCTGCTCAGCGCCAAAGTCCTGGTTCAGCTGCTGGTTAACGCTTTGAACCGCCATGCCGTTATCATCAACGATCATGGTTTCAACAACGTTGTTGCCATTACCAGCGTTGATGTTAAGAAGTGCATCTTCACGCTGAAGAACGCCTTCTTCCAGGATCAGAGAGATCTGGTCGTCACCACCAGCAGTCTGGTAGGTGTAGTTGACGTTATCAGCAGCTGGATCGTTTTGATCGTCCTGCAGATTCATGTCACGACCAATGACGTCGTCAGTGATGTAAGCATTCAGCTTCACTTCACCGTCGAAGTCCTGTCCATTGACTTTTTCAACGTCAACCAGACCAGTGGTGCTCTCAAGAGCTTCTGCCAGCGTTACTTCTGTAGAGGCAGCAAGTGCAGCAGCCTGTACCATCAGCTGCGGAATGTTGAATACATTCTGGTCGCTTTGCTGGCCTACGCGGAAATAGCCGTTACCGTTCAGGTTGATCTCTTTCAGCGCCTGGTTACCAGACGGAGACTGAGACTCGAGGCGAGTCAGCCATACGCCGTTTTGCGCGTCGACATTGAACTCTTCGATACCTTTATCGGTGTTGGACTCACCGGCCAGGTTGATAGAACCACCCTGAGAACCGTAACCAACGTTGTCCAGATCAAGGTTAGTGGAGATCAGGTCACGGACGGATTCCGGCGCTTCGGTAGACAGATCACCGTACAGAGTGAAACCGCCAGTTTCCTGGTCGCTGTAGGTGAACGAACCGTTGGAGATTTCACGGCCCTGAGAGTCGGTCAGGATAATGGTGTTACCTACCGCGCCCGGGATCGGTTGACCACCGTCGGTTGCGGTGAAGCTTGAACCGATTTCAGCGGTAAAACCGGCCAGATCGCTATCGCCAGCGATCGCATCGCGGATGGCAGAAAGCAGTTCCGGGTAGGTTTTGGCTTCGAAAATGCCGTCGGAGCGCAGTACGGTCGCTTCGCCGTCAACCTGGAAGCGGATACCGTCGATGGGCAGGTTGCCCAGCGGCTCGTCGGTGCCTGCAGCACGAATATCGAGCAGCTCGATGAACAGCTGAGAGTCAGCGCTACGCGACTCGGAAGTCAGCAGCGGGCTCAGGAACAGACCAGCGTACTCTTTCTCAGCGCCCAACTGGTTGGACATGTTGAAAGTGTAATCGGCAGAAGTCGTTACGACCTGACCGGCTTCGTCCCACTCGGCTTTGCCGATAGAAGTAACGGTTTGCTGCTGATTACGAACAGCCAAGGAAGGCAGTGCAATCTGAACCAGCTCACCATCGGTAGTGGTTTCGAAAGTACCGAAGATCTCTTCAGAGTTACCAACGGTGCTGGTATTGAAGGTAACGTCGATGGTATCGGTTTGCTCGGGCTGCGGCACCGGATTGATACCACCCAAGTCGTCGCTTACGCGTGCGTCGAATTCGGCGCGGTCTTCTTCAGAAGCTGCTGAAATGAACAGTTGCTGAAGCTCGCTGGCCGGTACGGATGCGCCGTCACCGTTTACCCAGTAATCCAGACCGTCGTCGTCAGCGTCGCGGCCGAACATGTTCTGGTAGATAGCTTCTACCAGTTCGGCGCGAGAGCGATCGCCGTACATTTCAACGTACTCGGCCTGATTGTCGTTGGCCAGGTTAGCGCGCAGTTCGAATTCGCTAACGTCCTGTTCCTGCCAGTAGTCAAGACCATCCTGATCGACTGAACGACCCAGGTAGGCCGTATAAAGCTGCTGAATTTCAGTGACTGACAAAGCCATTGATGTAACTCCTTATTTAGACGTCGAATCGACATTAGCCGCCACAATGCCTGTTGGCGATGGCGGCAGTGAGCGAGGCCTCGCTCCTGAGATCAGCTTGGTGATGACACCAATTCCAATACTCATTCCTTGCGCCCGGGCTCAAGATCTGAACGAACTTAGTGTATCTCTCTACACCCGCACGTGTATATATGACCGCTATGTTTTACTCGTAGACCCTAAGGTAAGTCAATAGCATCAGCCAAGCAAACGTTCTGTTTGCTCCTCGTTTTGAAGCCAAGGCTTTGGTAGTTCCCTGTTTTGTTGGAACAAACACCAATAGACTGAAACTATTAGTCATTCAAGCTAAATTCAGCTTGCCATATATCATGCCATTTGCCAATAAAAAACAGTGTTTTGCTACAAATGGTGTATTAGTTTGAAAGCATCCATTCAAGGGTCTGCTGAAGTGAAAACCGATCTAATTCGGGCGCCCACCGATCCAGGCGTTGCGTACAGGCTTTCAGCTCGGGAATTTCGTTCGACCGTACAAAATCCGGATTGACCGTTACTTCTATTTCGTGACCAGAGATGGATTGCAGCTCTTCGATCAAGTCGTTGAGCGAAACCGAACGGCCGGAACCGATATTGATAATATCGCCGCTATGGGCATCGGAAGGCCATTGGTATAACAAGCGCGTGTAAACCTTGCAAATATCCCGCACATCGCTGAAATCACGACTCACATGAATATTGCCAAGCTCAATCACTCTTTCGCGACGCTTGATATGATCAACTATTTTTGGCACTAAAAAATGGGGAGCTTGACCGCTGCCAGTATAATTAAAGGGGCGCGCTATGATCAGCGGTAATCGCTGAGCGTATGTTTTCGCCATGTGCTCCATGGCCAGCTTGGAATGAGCGTAATGGTTAACGGGGAGCGGCGTCACACTTTCATCAATGACCGCTTGGGCGTTTGCCCCGTAAACGTTGGCGCTACTGGCAATTAGCACCCGCGGTGGCAATGCTAGCTTGCAAAGAGACTTAAGCAAAGCTTCGGCGCCCAGTACGTTGACTCGGTAGAAGTCGAGCGGCGTCGGATGGCCCACAAAGGAGAGCGCCGCAAGATGGTATACCTCTTCTGGTGCCACCTGCCGGATAATGCCAGCCAGGCTGGCCTCATCATTGAGGTCGACGTGGTGCGTTTCATCCGCTCCGCAGGGCTGGCTCGCCAGGGCCACCACGCGGTGGCCCTGGCGCTTCAAATGGCCTATAAGGTAGCGGCCGGTAAAGCCGCTACCCCCGGTGACCAGGCATGTTTTCATGGTGGCTCCTTGGCTAAAAAAACGTTGCGCTATTAGGCGCCGGTGCCTTTCTCGACACGCACCAGGTCTGCCTCGACCATCATCTTGCAAAGCTTTTCAAGGCTGGTCGAGGGGGCCCAGCCCAGTTGCTGATTTGCTTTTTCAGGGTCGCCAATCAACAGTTCGACCTCTGCCGGACGGTAGAAACGCGGGTTGATCACTACCACCTTGTTACCGGTGGTGGTATCTACCGCAAACTCGTTTTCGCCCTCGCCTTCCCAGCGAAGCTCGATATCTACGGCCTTGAAAGCCAACGTCACGAAATCGCGTACCGTTTCGGTGCGGTTGGTGGCCAGCACATAGGTATCCGGCGTGTCGGCCTGGAGCATCCGCCACATGCCCTCTACGTACTCTTTTGCATACCCCCAGTCGCGCTTGGCATCCAGATTGCCAAGTTCCAAACGGGTTTGCTTGCCAAGCTTGATGCGTGCAACGCCGTCGGTGATTTTGCGAGTGACGAATTCGCGACCACGCAGCGGCGATTCGTGGTTGAACAAGATACCGCTGGTCGCGAACAGATCGTAAGATTCACGGTAGTTGATGGTCATCCAATGCGCGTAGAGCTTGGCAACACCGTAGGGGCTGCGGGGGTAGAACGGCGTTTGCTCGGTTTGCGGCACTTCTTGTACCTTACCGAACATTTCGGAGGTGGATGCCTGATAGAAGCGGATAGAGCTATCCACGATACGAATGGCTTCCAGCAAGTTAACGGCGCCGATACCGGTGATTTCAGCGGTGGTCACCGGCTGGTCAAAGGAGACACCTACAAAGCTTTGGGCGGCCAGGTTATACACCTCCCGCGGCTTGCACTGTTGCATCAGGCGGATGCTCGACGACAGGTCGGTCAAATCATACTCGACCAGGTGTAAATTGGGATGGTCCTGAATACCGAGTTCTTCGATACGCCAAAAGTTGACCGAGCTGGTGCGGCGGTAGGTGCCGAATACGGTATAGCCCTTTTCAAGCAGTAGCTCGGCTAGATAAGCGCCGTCCTGACCTGTTATCCCTGTCACGATCGCATTCATGACGCAGTTCCTTCTCTTCGAAAAATTAATAAATGGGCGCAAGGTCATTGCGCCCTTTCACAACTATTAATGCCTCACTCGGGGCAAGGCTATATGGGTGAGCCACCACTCGGTATCAATCGCCGTTTTTCGCCATAACATGAAGCTTTTGATCGACCAGTGCGGCACTGAAAAGGCCATAGTAGCGGCGGGCCAGGGTAGACCAGCGCCGCTCAAATAGCCATTGCTCGCGGGCTTTATGGTATTCGCCGCGCTGCTCTGCGGGTGCGTTCAATACCTGCGTAATCGCTTCGGCGATATCATCGCGCTCGAACCCCTCGCTTTGCCACACCACATCGGCTACCTCGTCAAAAATAGGCGCGGGCGTCGTCAGTACGGTAGGACAGGCGGCGACGGCGGTGCGTACCGCAGCGCTACTGGATTCCTGAGTGTACTGATAAGGCAGTACTACGACACTGCACTCCGCGAGACGCTGCTGCGCCTCTTCGAGTGCCAGGAAGTCGGTGTACCACTCGATATTGGCTGCTACCCCTAACCGCTCGGCGGTGCGCTGGCAGCGTGTCAACTCCTCCTGAGAGCTCGACTCGTCCCGCACCGAGGTGACGAGTCTAAGCGTTGCCGCCTCAAAAAGCGCGTGCTGCTTGCGCAGCACGGCGAAGGCTTCGATGAGCGTATTGACGCCTTTATGGGGAAGCAGAAAACCGAAGCACCCGATGATCGGCGCAGTCTCTTGGGCCTGAGCGATCGGCGGTTGAACGGCATCGTCGCTGACAACGCCCTGATGCATCTGAGTCACGTTGTCAGTGAGGCCAATGCGCTTTAAGTAGTTAAGGTCGTCCAGCGTATGCACGAAAACGCGATCGAACTCGGCCAGCGTGCATGCCACCATGCGGCGGCGTGCGCTATCGAAATCCACTACCGGTCGGGTCGTGTGAAGCGTGATATATACCCGTTTGCCTTGCTGGCGACACTGCTTCACCTCTTGTTGAAGCGCACGATCGAGCTCATAAAACGCGAAATGATGCTGCAGCCAGACAACGTTTCCGGTGGCGTTACTCAAAGAGGGACTGGCGCCTTTTTGCCAGCTCTCGCCGATAACGCCGGGTGATGCCGTGCGCTCAACCTGCGGTCGAGTTGCGGCGTGCACCTCGATTTCAACCGGCTCGCCTAGTGCGCGCACGCCTTCCAGCAAATGGTCGCTGTACTGCGCGATGCCACAGGGCTCATCCCAAGTGGAATACAGGCTAATCGAAAGCGCGGGCAGCGGCGCCTCGGGCAGCGCTTGCAGCCGGGCAAGCGATGCCAGCAGCGATGTCACGGCAGAAGGTGAAAAGAAACGCGCCTGGATAGCATCGTGTAGCCCACTCGCCGTTTGCATAGCACGCTCGCCGCCCTGGCGCAGCGCCTCGACCTGGCGCTGGATTTGCTCGACGGTACTGGTGACACCGGGTTCGACCCAAAGCGCCTGGCCGCTATTAAAGTGGGACTGGGCGTGATCGAAACAGTAATCCACCCGTCCGGCGTCGGCAGAGGAGACAAAATCGGTGTGGGCACCGTAACCGGTGACCACCAGCGCCCGCGAGAACTCGCCGGCCTCTATGGCGGGCATGTTGAGCCCCTCTCCTCGTGTCGGTAGCACCACGATATCTGCTTGATGATAGAGCGCGGCCATCTGTTCGGCGGAGTAGTCTTCCATGATGACCGTGAGCCGGCGGCGATGGTGCTCGCTGACATACGCCTCGATCAAAGCGTCGGTTTGGTTGTGCGGGTTCGGGAAGGTCTTGAGCGTCAACATCAAATCGGCGTCTTGCTGGGCTAATTGCTCGAAAGCCTGCAGTAGTACATCGACGCCCTTGCGCGGAAACGCCGAGGAGACGTGCAAAAGATGAACGGGCTGGCCCTGGCTGACTCGTACAAGGTCACTCGCGCGGGCCTGGCAGGCGTGCGGATTAGCCACAAGCGGCAAAGCCACCACATGAATCGGAAGCCTGCAGCCACTATCCATGAGTACTTTTTTGACAAACCAGGCGGTAACGATCACCCCCTGGTAGTGCTGGTTGAGCGTGTCGACCATGTCCGCCGGCACCGACGACTCTTCCCAGAAGAACAGCGCAACGGCTTTGCCGTGGGCCGGCTCCGGTATGATAAGTGGGTAGCGATGATAAAGCGCCACACGCTGTTCGGGGGCCAGGTTTCGCCAGGCTGCGGGGTCGACCAGCGCGTTTAGTCGAGCGACCTCCTCTACACCGCCGGGGGCTGTGCTTACCTGGGCCTCTGTCGAGCCTTCATGGGGCGCAAGCCAAAGCTCAGGCGGGCTAGCACTTTGCTGTAAGCGGCTCAATAGATGGCGGTTGACCGAGGCCAGGCTGTAGCTGCCATTGATATGCCCTTCCAGGCGTATACCTTGCACCGACTGGGTATCAAAGGGGGCGTCGCGCAGCGCCAGACTTTCCAAGCGCACTCGCGCCTGGACATCCGCGTCGAGGTTAGCGAAATCTTCGGCGTTAAACTGCCCTCTACGGCTAAAGAGGCTGTCGCTGGCGGCCATATGCTTCAATACACGCATCTTCAGCGCGGGGAAGCGGTTTAAAATCTTCAGTGCCAAACGCTTTAACCAAGGGATCTGCGCCATTTTACGTAGCAGCTTGCCTTGAGCAATGGAGGAATGGCGGTGAAAGTGCATGACGCCACGCAGTGGCTTGGTGATACGCCAAGAGCGACTACTGTAAATGCCATTGACTTCTTGAAGTAGCTGCTCGGCTTTTTGCTGATAGTAGTCACGCTCTTGAAGAGCTTTTTGACATTTATTCTCAGCAGTCACTAACGTTTCTTCTGCCATTACGAGCTGATGATTGGCGTCAACCAACTGATCGGTCTGTTGCTCGATTTTATCTGCCAGCGTTTCGAGACTGCCCTGCTGGGCCTCGGCCAGCTTATCCAGGTATTCGAACCAGGGGGCGCTGGCGTCATCGGCGCCTTTATGGGCGACCAGCGCGTAGTCCGGATACGCCGAGACGACCCAGTCCAGGTAGTCACGAACGGCTGCATCGCTCTTTGGCGGTTTGGGGCCGTTCAAACGCAGGATAGTAGCCTTGGTATAGCCTGCATCGGTGGCCACGAAATGTAGCAGTGGTGGCGGCAGCGGGTGCAGGTGGGTCGGGTCCAGGTAAAAGCTCCAAAGCCCTACGGTCAAATTTTCCGGGTTGGGCGTCTCTAGAATCAAAACGCCGCCGGGAACCAGCGCGCGTTTTGCCTCTTGGATCAGCTCCACCAGGCTATCGAACGGAATATGCTCGGCGATATGAAACCCGGTAACGGCCGCCAGGGTGTCACTTTCGGTTTGCTTGAGTGCGACCAGGGCGTCGCTAACCTCAACCTCGAGACCGCTTTCATTGCAGGCTTTCGCCATGCTTTCGTTGGTATCGATCCCCTTGGCCGGCCAGCCATTTTCGCGCATTAACTCGAGCCACTCTCCACGCCCGGAGCCCAGATCTACTGCTGTCGCCTCGGAATAACGTGCCATGATCGGCTCGAGCAGCGGCACATAAACCTTCAGACGCTCCTTGATGGCGTCCTTTTCACCGCGAAAATGGTTGGTAAAACGGGTATAAAAATCCATTACGTCGACTCGTTGAATTCTGAACGGGGTACGGCCTCTCGCTCACAGTCAATAACGGGCATTATCCAACTGCTGCCCAAAAAGAAGTCTTTTTCCATATTCACCATTTGGAAGACCAGCGCGTGGTCTATCCACTGGTAATTGCGCGTTAGATGGGTATCACTGCTGTGAAGTGAAAGCGAAACGGAGTAGCTGCCAGGCCCCAGGTTAGCGTTAAAGCGCATACGATAGGTCAGCTTCTCGCCGGCGATCAGTTGCTGCTCTATTTGGTGAGTGTGCCAGGTGTTCGTTCCAAACACATCCTGGCCTACCCGATCCTTTATCTTGTACCCAATCACCAGCACCGGTAGGTCGGCATGAACGGCGACCGTCACTCTGAGCTCTACCGGCTGACCTACGTCCACTACGTCGAGCGCTTGGCCCTTTTCTGCGTGCAGGCTGATCTGCGCGATACTGGCCTCACCAGTGCCTGACTGGGTTTGAATCTGGCCGCTGTCCAGAGGCTTGATCTCGACCTTGGCGTTCTCTTTTTGCGCAATCAGGGCGTTGTAGTAATCCATGATGTCTTGCGGCAGACCATCCTGAAGCACTTTGCCTTGCTCCAACAAAATGGCGCGATCACAAAGGCTTTGTATGGCCGCCTTGTCGTGCGAAACGATCAAAAGCGAAGTGCCCTGACGCTGGAACTCGCGGATGCGATCAAAGCTTTTATGCTGGAAGTAGGCATCGCCCACCGAGAGCGCCTCATCGACAATCAGAATTTCCGGACGAAACGCGGTGGCTACCGAAAAAGCGACGCGCATCTGCATACCGCTGGAGTAAACGCGCATGGGTTTATCGAAGTAGTCGCCAATTTCAGCAAAGGCTTCGATATCGTCCATCGCCGCGCTGATTTGTGCATGGGTAAAGCCCATCAGACCCGCCGAGTGCAGCACATTCTGGCGCCCACTTAGCTCGCCGTTGAAGCCCATACCAAGCTCCAGTATCGCCGCTATTCGACCGTGGGTTCGAATGTAGCCTTCCGTGGGCCGTAAAGTGCCAGTGATCATCTTTAACAGCGTGCTCTTGCCCGCGCCGTTTTGGCCGACGATACCGACCGCCTCGCCCGGCGCGATATCGAAGTTGATATCGCGCAGAATCCAGGTCTCATCCTGAGGCTTGATGGACGTAAACCAACTGGCCACGCGCGTAAGCTCGTTACGGTAGCGGCGATAGGCCTTACCCAGATCGCGCACTTCCAGTAACGCTTGCGCGCTGGCGGATGTATTAGTAGCTGAAACGTTTCTGGTCGAGTGATTCATAGCGCATCCACCATTTCCGGGCTCGCCTTGCGAAACAGTAGCGCACTGACCAGTACCAGCCCTGCTCCCAGAAGCGTTAGTGCCGCGAGCACCATAATAGAAGGCGGCTGACCGTAGGCCAGTACATCGTGGTAGGCGCCAATCAGGTGGAAAAGCGGATTGAAGGCGATCAAAGATTGCAGCGATTCAGGTACGATTTCGGCGGGATACACGACCGGGGTAAACCAGAACAAAAACTGTAACACGATAGGCATAAGCTGGCCGATATCGCGAATGAAGACGTTCAAAACCCCGAGTATCAGGCCAAGCCCCAGCGCCAATAAAACGGTGATACCGGTAAGCACGAGCACCCAAGGCAGCGTGGCTGGAGTAAAGTGGCCCAGCACGGCAAACACGACCAGGATCACCAAAAAGAGCGCGAGGTTGTTGATTAGGCAGGAGCCGGTAATGATCACGGGTAAAGCGATTTTTGGAAACACCAGCTTTTTCATTAAGTTGGCGTTCTCGATAAAGACCCCGAGACAGCGGTTGAGTATTTCGCTAAAAAGGCTCCACCCTAGCATACCGGCCGTCAGGTAAATGGCGTAGGCATACTGGCTTTCAATACCGGGAAGCTTTGCCGAGAGTACCGCGGACAGTACCAATGCATAGATCAGTACCATCGAGAGAGGATGTATGATCATCCAGGCACCGCCAATACGGCTGCGGGCAAAACGCGTTACCAGCTCGTGGCGTATGGAGGTGGCGATGAACTGGCGATAACGCCAGGCCCCTTTAAGGGATGTTAGCATTCCGTTACCTTTTTCCCGTGCTGAATAGGGTCCAAACAGGGCGCCATGTTAAGCCAAGCGGTGAGCCCACACCACCGTTACCAAAGGGAAAAGGCCCTACTTGCGCTCGGTAGCCTCAGCAAAGGTATGGTACTTCGCCAATATATAAGTGCTCATAGCGGCCACCGCGATGGCTGAGAGCATCGCAAGCAAGGGCGGCAGCGGCGTCAGCAGCAGCGCACCTAGCAGCGCATAGTTAATGGCCAAGCCCGAAAGCGACATCAGCAAAAAACGCCCAAACGTGGTCGAGCGTTTGAACGTTACCCGCTGATGGCCCCAAAACGAGACGCCAAAGGCGGTAAGCCAAGCCAGGAAGTTGATAACGGCGATGGCGCGACCGTTCATGGCGGCATAAAGCAGCGTTGCCACCAGCATATGGGTCACGGTGGCAATAGCCCCTACAGCGATAAAACGTAGCGCCTGCCAAAGCTCAGTGCGGGTTTTACTCATTACCGGCCCTATTTTTCGAGGCCCCAGATGAAGCCTCGATCAGCTCCTCCTCGCTTGCATGCGGGCTCGCCGCCACAGTACCGCCGGGTGCTGAGGCATCGGCGACGACATACAGTGGACGGCCTTTCACTTCGATGAATAGCCGTGCGATATACTCGCCCAGAATACCGATCGATAAAAGCTGCATCCCACCGAAAAACAGTACGACGCTCATGAGCGAGGCGTAGCCTGGCACGTCGCGGCCGCTAATCACTACATCCAGCATGACAATGGCCATATAAAGAAAGGCGACCAAAGCGACGCAGGCCCCTATATAGCTCCATACTCGCAGCGGAATGGTGCTAAAACCGACCAGGCCATCCAGAGCAAAATTCCATAACTTCCAGAAGCTGAACTTGCTCTCTCCGGCCTGCCGAGCAGGGCGCTGATACGGCACACCGATGGTTTTGAAACCCGCCCAAGCGTAGAGGCCTTTCATGAATCGGTTACGCTCTGGTAGTTGCAACAGCACGTCGACCACCCGCCTCGACATCAGTCGGTAGTCGCCCGCATTGCTTGGAATGGGCGAATGGGTAATACGGTTAAACAGCTTATAAAAGCCTTTGGCAGTAGTGCGCTTGGCCTTGGAGTCCTCGGGGCGCGAAGCGCGAACGCCGTACACCATGTCGTAGTTCTCTTCACGCCAGTAACGAATAAATTCCGGAATCAACTCCGGCGGGTCTTGTAGGTCGACATCCATGGGAATCACGGCATCGCCTTTGGCGTGGGCAAGCCCTGCCGTCAAAGCGGCCTCTTTGCCGAAGTTACGGCTGAACGACACGTAGCGCAGGCGTTCATCACCCGCATTCAGTGCCTTCAAGTCCGCCAGGGTGTTATCCGTCGAGCCATCGTCGATGAAAAGAATTTCGAATACTGGTGCGCACCGGTTTAGCTCTTCGAGCATACGCTCGACAAACGGTTGCAGCGACTCCTGCTCGTCGAGTACCGGTACGATAATACTTAGACACCAGGGTGCATTGCTCATTGAGCCTCCTCATTGGGGGATTGCCAGGCAAAGGTCGCAAGCGCCGTGGCCACACACTGCATGTTGGGCAATGTACAGGCGTGCTGGATCATTTCTGGATCAGCCATGGCGTAGACAACATCCGGCGCCGGATGCCCCGCTAGCAGTGCTTGGCGCGTGGGCGCCACGGCGGCACTAATCGTTGGCTCGGTGATTCGTGCCACGTAGGCCACATTGACCGACATATGGTACTTACCCGCCAGCCAAGCCAGTGGCAGCATGGCCACAATGTCATTAGCGTGAGTGAGTTCAAGCGCCTGATGCTCCGCCAGCGCCGATGTAAGCTCCGGGGTTGACCAGCCGCTAAAGCGGGGATCCTCTACCATGCGGTAGCTAGCGGCCTGCTGGCTTTGGGTGTGAAAGTGGTGATGCCATCGGCTTAGATCAATGACTTGAACCGCCAACAATATGCTCGTTGCGAATATGAGCGGGCGTTTCTTGAGCCGGTGAGCCAGTACATAGACCGCGGCGAAGGTTGCAAGGTACATAAGCACCCAGACCATGCGCCCGCTGGCACGTAACAGGCTACGCAGTGGCTCCGGCCAGGGAATAGGAAACCCAAACGATAGACGGCCCAACACTAGCGTATCGCTTAGAGCAAATATGAAAAGCCCACCTGCTAGTAAGGCAAGCGCCCCTGCTCTGCGGCGGTAACGCGCCGTTATGCGTTGCGGCCGGCCAACGAAGAGCAGCAGTGCCATCCCCCAGAGTCCTATTATGCCCAACCCAACGTAACTCATTCCTTCATACTGACCGCCAATAGAAGGATGCCAGTTTAACGATAAAAGCGATGCGCTTTCGAAACCCGGAAGATAGCTATAGCTGTTAAAAAACCCCAAGAACTCAGCAAGATAAAACCCGAAACCATCCGATCCAGGCGACGCCCCACTGGTATACAGATAGCCAGCCGCCCACATCACCCCTAGAACCGAGAGCGGCTGCAAAAGCGTATAAGCCAGCCACCCCCACCACCAGCGGGGCGCAGCGGTTATTGAAGTAACACGGTAGCGCTCCAATGTTGCCAGTAGCCACCAAAGCGCCCAGCACATACCCGCTAAAAGGAAAAGATAAAAGTGGACGAGTACGGCCGCTGTCAGAAGCAGCGCCCAGTGCACGAGGGCTCTTATGCTGACTTTTGTGCGAAAAAGAACCAGATAGATCGCCAATAACAGCACCCAGTGCGCCATCAGCGACTCGTGCCCTGCACCGCCTGGGCCGCGAAAAATCACGGCAGGCATAACGGCGACCATAAGACTCAGCGCGACTGCCACTATCATTGGCATCTTGATACGGGTTAAAAGCAGACAAGCCGCGACGCCGTTAAGTACAACGTGCAACAGTGCCGCTAATCCCTGATACTGAAAGGGGTCGGGCAGCCACGCCTGTATAAGTTTCAAAGGAATCGCTACAAGGGGTAAGGAGTCGGTAAACACGATGCTGGTACGCACTTCGGTGCCGAAAGTATGCAGCGCGCCAATGGGCCATCCCCAAGCCTCATGGCGAAAGTAATGCCAGCCTAAAAAGTGCTGAAGCAGGTCCCCTTCGTCGAGAAGCCACTCTGTATGGGTCGGGTCGAGAATCCCCTTATAGAGATAGCTGCCCATCAAGGTAGCCAGTAGTGCTACCAGCAACAGCGTCGTTCGGCGATGACTGTCCATGTACGCCCTTTATCAGCGGTGAATAGGTCCTGGTTATCCAGCAGCGAACGGTTCTGTTTCACTCTGCCGTTGCGTCTTAAGCGATCGCGATTATGGTATGCTCACGCCCGCACTATCATTAGCATTTACCCCCGCGACCGTTCGAGCGCAAAGGCATGGTTTTTAGCACTCCACAGTTTTTACTGGTTTTTTTGCCCATTGTTTGGCTGATTTTTCTACTGCTGACGCTTTTGGCCACACCGCGCTTGCTACTTGCCTGGCTTGGACTCGCCTCGCTGGTTTTTTACGCGGCATGGGATATTACCTTGCTGCCCCTGTTACTGGCGAGCATTGGTATCAACTATTGGCTCGCCGGGCGGGTCGCCAAACCGCACCCGGGGTGGCTCTGGCTAGGGGTTACGTTCAACCTTGGGCTTTTGGGTTGGTTCAAATACTCGGTTTTCCTGCTTTCAATGATTCAACTGCCGCCCCAGGCTTTTAGCCCTTTGGTACTGCCTTTGGGCATTTCGTTTTTTACGTTCCAACAGATCGCTTTTTTGGTAGATGTCCGCCTGGGAAAAATCGCGCGCGGGCCTTTATCGCTCTATGGCGTATTCGTTAGCTTTTTTCCTCAGCTCATTGCTGGCCCTATCGTCCACTACCGCACCCTTGCGCCGCAGCTGGCAAGCCTAAGGCCCCCCGAAGCAGCTTTAGTGCGCTGCGGGCTGGTGCTGCTCGCCATCGGGCTTGCGAAGAAGCTGCTGCTTGCCGATAACCTGGCGCCCTTCGTGGACCAACTTTTTGCCCTCCCGCCCGAAAATATCGCCGCTGGAGACACCTTGCTGGCAGGTTGGGCCTACGGGTTGCAGCTCTATTTTGACTTCTCTGGCTACGCGGATATGGCGCTAGGGCTGGCCCTCTTATTCGGTATAAGGCTGCCCGAAAACTTTGCCTCGCCCTACCGCGCGGTGGATATTCAAACGTTTTGGCGACGCTGGCACATTACGCTCTCACAGTTTCTGCGCGACTACCTTTATGTGCCGCTGGGCGGCAGCCGTCACGGCCTGCCGCGCCATGTAATAGCGCTCATGGCAACCATGCTATTGGGTGGGCTTTGGCACGGAGCCGGATGGCAATTTTTACTATGGGGGGGACTACACGGTCTGCTATTAGCCATCTTTGTGGTATGGCGACGGTTTAGCTCCGTGCGGCTACCACGCGGCGTCAGTTGGCCTTTGACATTGACCCTGGTCATGCTGGCCTGGGTCCCCTTTCGGGCTACCAGTCTGGAGCACACCTGGGCGCTGTACTCAGGCCTTGGCCACTGGCAATGGGGAGCGCTTGGCGATATATGCAACGCCTTGACTGAAGGTGTCATGGCGTTGCAATCCCCTGGGGCGTTGTTACTGTTCGGCTCGTTCATCGTCCTAACGATGCCCAACAGCATGCGTCTGGCCCAGTGGCTAGCGCTTCCATCGCGGGGTTTATGGCAGGGAGGCGTTGTGGGGGTGCTTTTGGTGATAGTGGCCAAGGCCATGGTCGATCTACCCGGCCAGGCTTTTTTGTATTTCAACTTTTAAGCGCCGCGCGCACATGTAAAGAGAGCTCAAGGATATGGTGCGTTTTTTAACGGGATTGCTCGCGGGTGGTTTGATAATACTCAGCCTTTGGTTGATTTTCTGGGCGGGCCAGTTGGGCCGGCCACACCCGAACAACGCGTGGATCGACGGGGCGATCAGCTATAAGCAAGCCAGGGCCGAGGCAGTCACGTCTCCTAAAATCGTCGTGGTGGCCGGCTCCTCGGCCATGTTTGGAATCGACAGTAAGGCGTTGGAGGCGGCCTATCAGCGCCCCGCTGTCAACCTGGGTGTTAACGCGGGTATCTCGCTTCCCGTCATTCTGGCAAGCGCCGAACCCACTATCCAGTCCGGCGACCTGGTACTTCTGCCTTTAGAGTATCCGCTTTACAACCAGGATCAGCCCGTCTCGAGCCCTTTGGTGCACTGGGCCAACAGCCACCCTGAAGCCTTCATGCAACTCCCCTTGAAGCAGGCGCTCAGTGTTATTGCCAGGACATCGCTAACACGTATTCTGGAGGGTTACCGAGGGTTGCCCGAGGGCTTCACAGTGAGCGGCGATTACGGCGCCCATAACCTGGATAGCCACGGCGACCAGCAACATACGGCTAGATCGCTACGCGAAGCACGCCACTGGAACTTCTTGACCTCGCTACCGGCAGAGAACTACGGCCACACCGCACGCCAGGGTCAATTTGCCGGCGCACAACTACGCGCGTTTCGCGACCGGCTATTGGAAAAAGGCGCTTGTCCTGTCTTTATGCCGCCTCCGCTACGCTATCAACCGGTCTACACGGACTCGCCGGTCGAGGCGCACTTTTATGCCTCTTTGCCGGATAAAGTAAGCGCCGCCGGTCTCCAATGGGTCGGCAAGCCTGGTGATGCCATGTATGAGACCGACGACTTCTTCGATACCAACTTTCATCTTGTCGACGAAGCGCGCAGCCGTTATACCCGTCAGGTCATCGCTTGGCTGGGCGAGCAGCCGATGGCGCAGTGCCTACGTCATTACGAACGCTTGCGCTGAACGCCTGGCCATCAAGACGGCACTTCACGTTGTGAGGTATTTGTTAACCAGTGACTGAATCGCCCGGGTGAAATTAGCGGTAGAGAACCGTTCGGCACTTTGTCGACACACCGCCGCCGCGAAGGCATCGGGCTCGACCTCGCGCAGGGCTTCGAACTCGCCCACCCGTTCGATAAGCGCCTCGCTGGTTTGCTCTGCGACCAAGAGCCCGGAGACAGCATCGAGGGTGGTTTCAGCTAAGCCTCCGACACCATAACCAATGACCGGCGCCCCGGCGGCCTGAGCCTCCACGGGCAAAATACCGAAATCCTCTTCGGCCATGAACAAAAAGGCTCGGGTGCGCTCCAGGTGGTCGATCAGCACATCATCCGGCTGGTAACCCAATAACGTCACGTTCGGCCCCGCCATCGCGCTTAGCTTGGCATGATCTGGCCCATCGCCAATGACGACGAGCTGTTTGTCGGGCATTCGGTTGAACGCCTCGATCACCAGATCGATACGCTTGTAGGGCACCATCCGTGAGGCCGTCAGATAAAACGCCTCACGGGGCTGGTCGTGGCGGAATTTATCTACCTCGACCGGCGGATAGATGACCTCGGCTTCTCGGCGGTAGCAGTTGGCGATGCGCCGCTGAATGTAGCGCGAAATAGCGACGAAGTGGTCAACACGCTGAGCACTAATGTAGTCCCATTGCCTAAGCCGATGTAACTGCCAACGCATAAGCCCGCTCATCACGCCACGTGTTTTGCCCGACTCCCGCAGGTACTGGTGCTGCATATCCCAAGCGTAGCGCATGGGGCTGTAGCAGTAGCAGATATGCACCGCATTCGGGTCGGACAGCACGCCCTTGGCAACGGCGTGGCTGCTGGACAAAATCAGATCGAAACCTTTTAGATCGAACTGCTCAACGGCAAGTGGCATCAGTGGCAAATAGTGCCGGTAGCGCTTTCGCGCAAAGGGCAAACGCTGGATGAAGCTGGTGTGAATGACTTTGTCGTTCAGCGCGGGGATATCGCGCTTTTCCAAAAAGTTGACCGTCGTGAAAACTTCAGCCTGAGGGAAACAGTTGAGCAGCTCGGCCAGCGCTTTCTCGGCGCCGGCCCAGGTGGTCAGCCAATCATGAATAATGGCGACTCTCATTACTGCGCAGGACTCCTATTCACGACCATACTTGTCGGTGTAACGAACGATATCGTCTTCTCCCAAGTAAGAGCCCGTTTGCACCTCGATCAACTTCAGAGGAATAACGCCCGGGTTTTCCAGCCGATGCACCGTACCCAGCGGGATATAGGTCGATTGATCTTCGGATAGCAAAAAACTGCGTAAATTGGAGATATCGCCATGCCCTTCGCCTTGGGTAACGCGCGCAGTGCCTTCCACGACGACCCAGTGCTCGGCGCGGTGATGATGCATTTGCAGTGAGAGGGTCCCGCCTGGTTTAACCACGATTTCTTTCACTTGAAAGCTATCGGTCAATACCATGGTGCGATAATGCCCCCAGGGGCGGTAAACCTGCTGGTGCGATTGAAACTCTTTGCGCCCGGCGGCTTTCAAGGCGTTGACGATGAGCTTGGTATCCTGGGCATGACGACGGTCGGCAACGAGTACGGCGTCGTCGGTTTCGACGATTACCAGATTGCTCACTCCCACAGCAGCTACCAGACGCGAATCGCTATA
This sequence comes from Vreelandella mediterranea, assembly GCF_970647075.1. NCBI lineage: Bacteria > Pseudomonadati > Pseudomonadota > Gammaproteobacteria > Oceanospirillales > Halomonadaceae > Vreelandella > Vreelandella mediterranea. The sequence goes on from NZ_OZ310198.1 coordinate 2,324,297, forward strand.
TACCAGGCTATTTTGAGTTTCGTGGAGCATGACATCGCCATGAACCGCATTGCCATTGACCGGGTCTTCACTGGAGCGCAGCTCATGGAGCGCATCCCAGGCACCAATATCGCTCCAGCCAGGCGACATGGGCACCACCGCCGCCTGTGTAGTGTGCTCCATGACCGCGTAGTCGATCGACTCGCTGCGACACTTCTCGAAGATGGCTTCATCGATACGCAGAAAGTCCATGTCTTCGCTGCGCGCTTCAAATGCGGCCTGACAGTTTTCCAGAATATCCGGGGCGTATTCACCCAGCGCCGCAAGAAAGCTGCTCGCCTTGAACAAGAAGATGCCGCTGTTCCAGAGGTAACTGCCGCTTTCCAAATACTGTTTTGCGGCTACCGCGTCCGGCTTTTCGACAAAGGCTTCTACCTCGAAGCCCTGGGATAACGCCTGGCCACGTTTAATATAGCCATACCCGGTATGCGCAGTCGTCGGGGTGATACCAAACGTTACCAACCGCCCTTTCTGGCTCAGCTCCAGCCCCTGCTCAACGGCCTGGGCGAACGCCTGCGTATCCTTGATGACGTGGTCGGCGGGCATGACCAAAAGCTCGGCTTCGGGGTTGCTTTGGCTGGCGGCCAACGCAGCCAACGCCAGCGCAGGTGCCGTATTACGCCCGCAGGGTTCAAGGAGAATCTGGCTATTTTTGAAACCTATTTGCTGCATCTGCTCGGCGACCAAAAAACGGTGCTCTTCGTTGCAGACGATTAGCGGCTCGTCGGAATCTGCTACATCGCCAAGGCGCAGCGCCGCTTCCTGCAGCAAGCTGGCGTCGTCACGATGTAAATTCAGAAACTGCTTGGGATAGTGCTCGCGGGAAACAGGCCATAGCCGGGATCCGGCTCCCCCTGACAAAATAACCGGTAAAATCATCATTCCTCCTTGAAACAAGCCCGCAAAGTTGTAAATGCCTCGCCCATCTACGGCTGGCCATTTACAAACCCTCGTGTGAGCGTCATCGTCAAAATTCTCAAATCAAAACCCAAAGACCAGCGCTCGATATAGTAGAGGTCGTATTCTACCCGCTTTTCCATCAGCTTGACGTCATCGGTAATACCACGCAGGCCATTCACCTGCGCCCAGCCGGTCATGCCAGGTTTGACACGATGGCGCTGCATATAAATATCGATATGGTCTTTATAGTGATCGTTATGATCCATCGCGTGGGGTCTGGGCCCCACCAGCGACATGCGCCCTTGAAGCACGTTATAGAGCTGGGGAAGCTCATCCAGGCTGGTGCGGCGCAGAAAGCGCCCTACGGGGGTTATCCGCTGATCAAGATGAGACGCCTGATGCGTTTGACTGCTTTCATGCAAGTGCATGGTGCGAAACTTGTAAATCTTGAAGCGTTTGCCATCGAGGCCATGACGCTCCTGCTTGAAGAGCACGGGCCCGCCCATACTCCACTTTATCGCGATGGCCACCGCCATCATTACCGGGCTGAATAATATGAAAAGCGCCAACCCCAGCACGCGATCTTCAAGCGCCTTGATGACTTTCATGGGGCCATTGAGCGGGGTGTAATTGAGTTCAAGCGAATAAAGCCCGGCTACCTGGGTGATGCGGTGGTTGAGCAGGCGTATATCTGGCAAATCGGGGAAAAAACGGATACTGGTCGGTATTCCGGCTAATAGCCGCGTTAAGTGGCGGACACGGTTTCCTTGCACCAGCGGGTAGCCCAACCAGATTTCGTCAAAGCTACGCTGGAATATATTGGCCTTGGCAAACGCCGCCATGCGTTGAAAAAATGCAGCCCCGCCCTCGTCGGTATAATGCTCGACTACCGTATAGCCGGCCTGAGGCATAGCCGCGATTTTCTCCTCCAACAGCGCAATGTTTTCCTGTTTGCCGACCAGCAGCACACGCTTGAGGTTGTGCCCCTGGGCGCGAAGCCTGCGTAAATAAATATAGAGTAGCGCACGCATCACGCTTCCCACGCCCAACACCGCCAGCGCGGAAACCCCCATCCAGAGGCGTGAAAAACTCTGTGTTTCCTTGATGGCCACCAATAGCAGACTGAGCAGCCCAATAGTCGCAAGCCAGGCGGCCAGATAGATTCCGAGCATGGTATAAAGGCTGCGCCCGCGCCAAGGTTGGTAAAGGCCGATCAACTCGCCTACCGCGGGAAGCAGCAAACTACCGATGAGGATGAAAAACAGGTAGTCGTTACCCTCGATGTCGATACGCGGCATCGAGGAAAGTACGGCTAGTGCCACCAAAATAGCGACGCCTGCATCGAAGCAGCGCATAGCCCGGCGCAGCCATTCATTGCCTTGACTTGTTTTTATCACGGCCATAGCTGCTGGCTACCGGGCGACCTGTACGTTGGTGGACATGGAGGCCAGTAACGCCATGATGCGGTCCAGATCCTGACTCTCCAGGCTACCCACTGCAGCATGAAGCGACAACAGATCCAAAGCGTAGTCACCCACGGCATTGACGTACTGAATACGCTGATCGTAGAAGCTCGAGCGCGCATCCAGGACGTCGACCAGGTCCCGAAGGCCCAACTGCTCGCCGCGCTCGGCAGCATCCAAAAAGAGCTGACCCGACTCGATTGCACGATTCAAGGCCTCGAGGCGGCGCTCGCCACCGTTGAGCGCCCTAACGCGCCGGCGCACCTCTTGCATGGCCAGGTTACGCTCGTTATCGACTGTCGCTTGGCTTGCTTCGATACGCTTTTCACCCTGGCGAACACTTGCATTGGTGTAGCCGCCACGGTAAATGGGTACGCTTACCTCGACGCTTGCGCGGTAGTCTTCGCTTTCGCGATAGGGGTCGTCGCTGTCGCGGTCCGAGTAGCTGACATTGAGGTTGAGTTCGGGGTAGTAGCCCGAGCGACTAACGCTTGCATCGGCCTGGGTCACTCTTTGTTGCTCGCCCGCCAACAGAACATTCAGATTTTGCCCGGTACGCGAAAGCCAGCCGTCCACTTCGCCGATTTCGTCAGCCAGCACGACATCACCTAGTTCGCCTGGCGAGCTGCTGACAAAACTCGGCATTACGCCGGTCAGTCTTTCCAGTTCACTCAGCGCGTTATCCAGCTCGTTTTCTGCCTCGACCGCGTCGGAGACCGCTTGGTCGTAGCGCGACTGCGCTTCCAGCAGATCAACGCGATTGCCTATCCCCAAGTCAAAGGCACGATCTGCCTGGCGAACCTGCAAATCCAGCGACTCCTGCTGAGCTTCTAAAAGCCCCAGACGCTGTGCGGCCAGGTAGGCCGTAACGTACGCTTCACTAACCTGGAGCGCCAACTCCTGCTCGACGACCGCCAGCCGCAGCTCGGCGGCGCTAACCTCGGCGTTGGCGACATCGACGCCGCGCCAACGCTCCAGGCTAAACAAAGGCTGCTGCAGTTGGACCTGGTAAAAAGTTTCGTCGACTTCTCTTGGCCGCTCCGAATTTCGGGGAATGCCTAAATCTTCGTCGCCGACGGTTTGAAGATTGGACGAGTCCTGCCAGAGGTAGCCGCCGCTGGCCGAGACCTCAGGTAGCAGACGCGAACGTGCCATCGGGATCTCTTCTCGCGTCGCCTCGAGCTCCAGGCGCTGCCTGGAAAGGTCCGAATCGTGTTGGAGCGCTCGCACGAATAACCCAGGTAGCGATGGCAGCGTCTGAGGCTCACTGGCGGTCGCGTCAGAAAGTGTCGAAAACTCGCTTAATGCCTGCGGGTCGGCGGGCATATCAGTTTGCGCGAGCGCCGAGTGGCTAACCAGTGCGACGGAAAACGCTAGTGCGCTTAGCGCAAAACGTGATGTCCTTGTCATTAATCCTCCCGGATGGCGCGCGCGAGCATATCGGTGACCGGCTTGCCGATATAGCTTGCAAAGGTGCGTTCGCCGGTGCGAATCATCACTTCTGCCGGCATACCGGAAAGCAGTTGCATTTGCTCGGTCATATCTTCTTGACCTTCATCGGTGACCTTTATGCGCGTTTTATAGTAGCGCTGGCCGGTCGCTTCATCTTCAAAGCTGTCGGCACTGATATGAATGATCTCGCCGTCGATCTGGCTCGTTAAGCGCTGGTTAAAGGCCGAGAAACGGATTTCGGCAAATTGGCCTATAAAGAGACTGTCGATCTCGCGAGTAGGTACGCGCGCTTCGACCACGAAGCCATCGTTTGAGGGCACGACATCCATAATCGTGTCGCCGGGGCGAATTACCGCCCCGATCGTGTGTACCTGCTGGCCCACCACGGTGCCGGAAACCGGCGCGCTGACGACCGTGCGGTTCACCTGATCTCTCAATGAGGTAATTTGCTCTTCTGCCTCGGCAATTTGCGACTGCGCAGTACGCAGTTGTTCACCGATTTCAGCCTGAAATTCTTGGCGAGTGGTTTCTTTCTGCAGACGGTTTTCGCTGATCTGCGAACGCAGTTGGGCAATATTGGCCTGAAATTCGGCGTTATCGCCTTCATACTGCAGTATCAAGCGTTCGAGCTCGCGAAGGCGCTGGTTATCACCCAACCCTTCACGGTACAGCGAGCGGAAATCCTGTGCTTCGGAGCGCAGTGAGCTAATCCGCTGGTTATTCACGCGGGTACGCGACTCGAGCCCTTCGATTTGCTCCTGCATCTGAACGATCTGCTCGTCCATGGCTTCCATGGAGCTATTAAACGATTGGCGCCGCGCCTGAAAGAGCCCCTGTTGTACGGCGGTCACCCGCTGAACGCGCTCGATGTCGATATTGCTGAGTTCTTCCGGCATCTCCAGTATGTCATCGCCCTGCTGCTCGGCGAGCAGCCGCGCTTCCATGGCGCGGTTGATATAATACTGGGATTGGGCGATTTCCAACTGCGAGCGTACCTGAGTGTCGCTTAACACGACCAGGGGTTGACCGGCCTCAACGTGGTCGCCGTCGTTGACCAGCAACTCGCGTACGATACCGCCTTCCAAATGCTGGACGGTACGCTTGAACGACTCCATGGAGACATTGCCAGGCGCCACTACGGCAACGGCGAGCGATGCAGTCACTGACCACAGCACGAACCCACCCAACGCAAGGCCCAGGATAGCGTATCCGAGCTTACGATACCCCTTGTCGCTAGTGGGCAGCGCCTCTTCGGCTTCGCCGTCGATCGTAGCCGGGCCTTGTGGTGTGACGTCAATTTCATTTTTTGCCGGAAGCTGCTCGTTATTCTTGCTCATTCTACGACTCCTCGCTGCCACCGTTACGACCGCCGGAAATCGCAGAGAGACGCGTCGAACTCTGCTGACTTACCTGGGGGCGCGATTTTTTGGCAAATTGGGCAAGCACCTGATCTCTTGGGCCAAACATGCTGACTTGCCCCTCTTTCATCACCAACAGTTTATCCATGGACTTGAGCACGCTGGTGCGATGGCTGATTACGAACAGCGTAGTGCCCTCTTGTTTCAGACTCGCGATAGCTTCGCTCAAGGCACGCTCGCCGGCATCGTCCAGGTTGGCATTGGGCTCATCCAGTACAACCAGGACGGGGTTGCCGTATAGCGCCCGCGCTAGCCCCAGACGCTGACGCTGCCCACCGGATAGCGCACCGCTATTAGAAGAAATAACAGTGTCGTAGCCATCGGAAAGTTCAAGAACCATTTCATGAACGCCGGCTTTTTTGGCCGCCTCTACTACTTTTTCCGGACTAAGTTGGCCAAAACGGGCGATATTCTCGCTGATGGTGCCGTCGAAAAGCTCGATATCCTGGGACAGATAGCCGATATAGGGCCCCAACTCGTCGCGGTTATACTGATTGATTTCGCCGCCATCGAGGCGGACATCGCCTACCTGGGTAGGCCAAATACCCAGCAATACGCGCGCCAAGGTCGACTTGCCGGCAGCGCTGGGGCCGATAATGCCAACATGCTCGCCCTGGGCGACATTGAAATTGATCCCGCGAATCGTTGCCATGCGTGCACCGGGAGGCGCGGCGGCAACGTTTTCGACATCGATAACCCCTTGAGGGGCCGGTAGCGACATGTGACGATCTTCATCGGGGATTTGGGTCAGTAGATCGTTCAAACGGCTATAAGCTCCGCGGGCGGCCACAAAGCCTTTCCAACCGCCGATCATCTGGTCGATAGGTGCTAGCGCGCGGCCCATCAAAATCGAACCCGCGATCATCATGCCCGGGCTCATATCACCATTGAGTACAAGCCATGCGCCCAAGCCAAGAATCAGCGACTGGAACATCAGGCGCAACACCTTGGACGTGTTCGTCAAGGCGCCTGCGCGGTCGCTGGCCTGGGATTGCTTGGCCAAAAACTCGTGGTGGCGCTTGGACCACCGACCCATGATGCCCGGCAGCATTCCCATCGCGTGGAGCACTTCCGAGTTACGAAGGTTGGAGTTTGCCAAATTTTGGGCCTGGATTTGTTCGCTATTCGCCTCGGCTAAAAGTCCTTTGGTCGATTTCTCATTGACGACCGCGAGTACAAACAAAATGATGCCCGCGCCGGTAGCGAATAAGCCAAGCCAAGGGTGAAAAATAAACAAAATACCCAGGTAAATGGGTACCCAAGGCGCATCGAAAAACGCAAATAATCCGTTGCCGGTCAGAAATTGACGCAAACTAGTCAAGTCATTTAGCGGCTGGGCGCTTTGGGCTCCCTGGGCCACCAGACTGCGCTTAAACATGGCGCTGTAGAGGCGCTGGTTGATCGTGGTATCCAAGCGATTACCAATTCTTACCAGCATACGGGACCTGACCAACTCCAGCCCGCCCATGACCATAAAAAGAAACACCACCACCAGCGTTAGCATTAACAAAGTGTCAAAACTTTGGGTGGTTAGAACGCGATCATAAACCTGGAGCATATACATCGGGGGCACGAGCATCAGCAGATTGACAAACATACTGAAAAAGCCCACCGACACGAACGAACCTTTACAGGCGCTCAATGCGCGCTGTAGATCCGTTGCTTCCTGTTGCTTTGCCATGGAGGGGTCACCGTAGAATCAATAAAATCACGCGAGGTAGAATCGCCGCAGCATAACAGAAACGCCCCTGCCAGGGGTAGGGGCGTTGTCTTTGCAGGCTCTGTCTATCCAGCTGAGGTCGCTCGAAAAGGCGTATCGAGAGCCGATTCAGCTAAAAGCATCATCCAAAAAGTAGCATGCTCTCGTCAGACTCCGTGAAGCCGACCATAACGTTGCCCTGGTCGACTCCATTAGCCATCTCATCGAGCCAGTACTGCTTGCCGGCCGCATCGGATTCGCGTTGGAGTACGTTGGTGTACATCAGTTCAATGAACGCATCGTCTTGAATGTCGGAGTGCTGAGCCGCAAACTCCTGAGAGGCTACGAAGCTGTTGGCGATATCACCAAGCCCTGCGGTTTCGCTGGCGTCCAGCCAGTAACCCAAGCCGGTGCCATCCGCTTCGCGATCAAAAGCAGCATCGTACAGGCGTAGCAGCGGGTCGACCGCATCGCTGAGCACGGCGTCGTCGCGGAAAGCCAAATTTTGAATGCGCGTATCTTCACCGACCGGTGTTTCGGCTTCATTAAAAGGCGTTTCGCTGTACATCGCCCCCATGTACTCGGCAAAGGCGTCTTGCTCGGTACCTTTTTCGGCGAAGTCGAACTTGCCATCCAGGTCATAAGCGTCCACTAGATCGACACGGTCGATGTAATTACCCTCGAGCGGATAGGCATCTCCCCCGTCCGCCATAAAGCCAAGGGTCACCACCTTCACACTCTCTTCGGCGTTACCCACCAAGCGGCCGTTGGCGACCAGAACATCATGAATCTGACCATCGTCGTTCAGGATAGCGGCGCTTTGAATGCGCTCCCCGGCGGGCTGTTCCCAATCGAAGCTGTACTGAATACCGCCCACCTGAGCAAACTGCCCGGCGGTGATATTCGGCGCCGAAGCCGCGACGGCGTGCTCGAGTACGTCCAACAACGTGCTACGCGTCAGCGTCAGAATGGCAAGGTCATTATTAAAGCGTAGCGCCGAGCCGGCATCGAGCTGGGATACGCCGCCTTCCGGCTTGCCGATTGCTGGATTCGCGCCCGGCGGCTGGTAGCTGGGCTCACTATCGCCCCCTTGCACCACTACATCACCGATGGGCTCGCGGATGCCGCCGCTATTCTTGAAAGAGACCATGACATCGCTGTCGACCTGTTTGGCATACCAGAGATTGGCGTCAGCCGTCAGATTCCCCAGGTTAGACTCTTCGGTACGCACCGTACCTCGGTCACCGTTCAAGTAAACATCGGTGAGGCCCAGAATATTGCCATCCTGCTCTTCGACGAAGGCACCGACAGCGCCAACCAAATCTTGTGCCACCTGCCCTTTGGTACCTTCTGCAAACGCGGCCTCGAGGCTGCCCCATAGCGCTTCGACCTGCTCGTCGGTAGAGGCGTAAATGCCGGAGGTCGCCGGGTCGATCGACTCGGGAATGAGATTACCGTTCTCGTCGAACTCGACCACGAGCTGCGCCACGTAGCGCCAGCCCGCATCGGTATTAACGACCACGACGTCATTACCGGAGGCATCTTGGGTCAAGATGGGGTAGGACTTGTAAGGCTCGCCGGCGCCGGGGAAAAGGCCACGATCGATATCCTGCTCATTGGCGAGCAGAGAATCAGAGCCCCCCGCAATCACGATATCCACGCCATCCAGCAGCGTGGCAAGCTCTTCTTCGAACTGAATCTGCTGCAGGTGCGAGCTTAAGATGATCTTGTTGACACCGCGCGCCTCGAGCTCGTCGATCACCGGCTGGATTACACCCGCCAGCGCCTGCATGTCGTCGCGCCCGCCGGTAATGACATCGACATCGCCCGTTGATGAGATGCTCTCGAGAATCTGCGTGGTGATACCGATAATACCAATTTGCTCACCACCGCTTTCAGCAATGACCGCCGGCGCAAGCTTGGGCTTATCGGCACCGGCCAACACTTCCTCCAGCGTGGACTGAAACGCTTCGCTGGAAAAAATTTCGTTGGTTGCCAGGCCGCTCAGCGCCGCATCGTTGGAAAAGTCCAGGTTAGCGGAAAGGTAGGGGAACTGAGCCCCCAGCCACTCGACATCCGCAGCCCTGTCGCCATTGGTGACCGGCGCGATCATGTCGGCAATCAATCCCGTGCCAAGGTCGAATTCGTGGTTACCAAGAGCAACGGCTGCGGCGTCGATCAAGTCCATCAATAGCGTTTCAACACGGCCCGATGCGGCCGTTATGCCGCTCATGGAGCCCGCTTCCAGCCCATACACATCTTCCACCGCCGTTTGGAAGGCCGACTGCAAACTCTCTTCCGCCGCCGCGTTCAGGTAAGGCCCCGGCAAGACCAGATCGCCCGAGCTCACAAACAGGCTATTAGCGTACTGATCTTCCAGATGATCGACTATCGAGATGAAGTTCGGTGCGTTTAGTAGATCGCCCCCGCCGCCTTCCATGTCCGATGCGTGCAGAAGCTGTAGCTGAAAGTTGCTCATTGAAATCCCCTTGTTTTCCGTAACCGTTTTTCGTGGCAGGCTTTTGAAACAGTTAGCAATATTACCTGGCGATTAATGACGAAAGCATGACAGATTGAATAAAGCCAGGTGGTCTTTATGTATTGGGCCTTGCTATAAACAATAATTAACAATCATCAACTTGCAATAATTTGCACACCCCAGCGTCACGGTATCGACATATTGAGTGGTTAGGCTGAGCCGATCGCTCGTAACATCAAGTAACTTTCAATGCTAACTGTTACGACGCCACCACTGCCGCTTTATGCATAGACACAACAAATGAACCACCGCTCTAGGGGGGCTTTTAGATATGGAAAATCAAACGATCATCGGTACGCTTTATCAAACACTTTTACTTCGTCAGGCCGATGAAGAGGGGCTGAACTACTGGGTGGGCTTACTGGAAAGCGGCACACTGGATACCGAGGCCGTAGCGCGCACCTTGATGTCTGGCGCCGAGTTCACTTCGACCATCCAGCCCTTGACCGAGCTTTACACGACCCACCTGCTACGCCCGGCGGATATCGAAGGGCTTTCTTACTGGGCCAACATGTACCGTTCGGGCATGTCGTTGGAGGAGATTACCGGCCATCTAAAAGCGTCGGCCGAATTTCAGGCAACCACCGGGCAAGCGAGCGATGCTGACTGGCTTGACCAGGCTTACCTTGGCATTTTGGGCCGTTCCCCGGACATTTCCGGGGCATCCTATTGGCTAGAGCTGCTCGAAGCGGGCAGTTCCCGCGACGAGATCGCCCAAGCACTAGCCGCCAGCAGTGAAAGCCAGCAACTCAAACCCGCTCAAACGCTGCAAGCGTTGACCGGGAATAACAGCGGCAATACGACCAACGATTTCGATACGTTGCTGGACGACCTGGTTGATCAAATAGAACGGGAAGCAGCTCAGCCCGAACAACCCGGTGAACCTGAAGCGCCGGAAGAACCTGGAGAGCCAGAGGCACCTGGAGAACCAGAAGCCCCTGAGGAGCCAGAAGCCCCTGAAGAGCCAAGCGAGCCAGCGCCGCCGGAAGAGCCCGAACTACCGGAAGAGCCAAGCGAACCAGAGCTGCCAGAAGAGCCCGAAATACCGGAAGAGCCAAGCGAACCAACGCCACCGGAAGAGCCGGAACTGGATAGAACACCCCAGCCGATTTTTGATCTTGGTGAGCGCTACTATCAGGGCAGCTCGGATGCCTCGGCGGCGGTCGCCATTAGCGAAAACCTGATGCTGGTCGCCGATGACGAAGACCAAACGCTACGCCTTTATGATCGCGCAGCCGGCGGCGAGCCCCTCAGCGAGTTCAATCTCAACGAGGCCCTGGGGCTTAGCGATGGCCAGGAAGCCGATCTGGAAGCGGTGGCCAGCTACCAGGGCGTGCAGTACTGGTTGGGCTCCCACGAAACCAGCCAGCGTTCCCTGCTTTTCGCAACGGAAGTCACCGGTGATAGCGCTGATGATCTGTCGATCAACGTGGTGGGGCAGTTTACTGGACTGGCCGCTCAGTTGGCCGCCTGGGACTCGGGTAATGGCCACGGGCTTGGCGAGAACGCGCTCAATCTCGAGCAAGGCCTCAATATCGAAGGCGCTGTCTTTATCGAGGACACCCTTTATCTGGGGCTTCGCGCGCCGCTGGACGGTGGGTTTGCGCAGCTGTTGCCGGTTACCAACGCCGCTGAGTTAGTAACCGGTGGAGCGACTCAAGCCTCTTTTGGCGAGCCCTTGCGCCTGGACATGGACGGACGCGCGGTACGTGCCATCGAATCGGCGGGCGACGAAGGCTATCTGATCCTGGCAGGCCCGGTAAACGATAGCGACGATACCGGCTTCGGCCTCTATTTCTGGGACGGCGATTACGCCGTGCGCGAAATCGAAGGTGTCGACTTGAACACCCTGCCTCGGGAAATCGGTGCCAAGCCCGAAGCGCTATTTGATATCGTGGCCAGCGACGACGGTATCGCCGCCAGCGTGCTGTTCGATAGCGGCACGGTGGACTGGTTCGACGATGGCCGTGAATCCAAAGACCTTCCCGATAGCCAGCAGCAATTTATCGGCACCGACGTCACGTTCGACGCGTTTCCGGACATGGTTCCGCGCGCCGGCGATATCGCGGTCACCGCCGTGAGCGGCAGCGACAAGGAGTTCCAGTTCGTCGCGCTGCGCGGTATCGCCGAAGGGGCTGAAATCACCTTTACCGACTCTGGCTGGATGGGCGACGGTTTCCGCGCCAACGAAGGCGCTGTGAAATGGACCGCCCCCGAGGGCGGTGTGGCCCCCGGCACCGTCGTTTCCCATACCCGCGACGCCGATCAGTTTTCGGATGCCAACAGCGCCGCCGTGGGTAATGGCAGTTTCAATCTGTCGGTCAGCGGCGACCAGGTCCTCGCCTTTGTGGGCGAGGACACCAACCCCGAGTTTATCTACGCGGTACAGACCAACAGCGACGAGTGGCAGGAAACCTCTACCAACTCCAACAACTCGGCGCTACCGACCGGTCTTGAAAACGGCCTGACGGCAGTGGCGGTAGGCCGCGAACGCAACGCGGCGTTCACCGGTGAAGGCTACGGGACGGCGGACGAGCTCTTGAGCGCGATCAGCAACCCGGACAATTGGGAATTCGCCAATAGCGCCATGCCCGAAGGGCTGACCCAGACCTTCCGCATCGGCACCACACAAGCGCCCTACGTCCCCGGTGAAACCGACATCGGTCTCGCGATTACCGAAATCTGGCCAGGCCAGGACGGCGCAGATGTGACCGAGGACTGGTTCGAGATCACCAACCGCTCGGACGAGTCGCTGGACTTTGGCAGCGCCCCGCTCTACTACGACGACGACAGTGCCTCGCCGCAGGATGCCGTGCCGATCGAGGGACTTACCACCCTCGCACCCGGCGAGTCGGCCATCGTCATCGTCGATGGCGGAGAAGAGGCAGTTGCCCAGTTCCGAGACGCATGGAGCAACCTGGCCAATATCGACAACCTCAAGATCGGCTACGCCAATAACGCCGCGGGCCTGGGCAGCGGTGGCGACGCCGTTACCCTTTGGCAAGGCGACCCGCGTGTCGATGGAAACCAGATCGCCTTCGAAGCCTACCCGGATACGACGGGTAACGATGCCGCGTCCTGGAACGTGGATCGTCAGGCATTCACGCAACAAGGTGAAGAAGGCGCCAGCACCTCTACCGCACTAGGCGGTGACGGCAGCGACGTTGCCGCCCTCGCCTCCCCCGGCACGGCCATTATGCCCGAGCCCGAAATCACGCTGATCTCCACAGTCCAGGGCGAAGGCGGTACCAGTGCTCTGGACGGCGAAGCCGTGACGCTGGAAGCAATCGTCACCATGGTCACTCCGGGCCTCGATGGTTTCTTCCTGCAGGAAGAAGATGAAGACAACGACGATAACCCGCTCACCTCGGAAGGCATCTTCGTTTACGCGGGCAGCGGCAGCGGCGAGTGGCTATCGCAACTCTCGGCCGGTGACCAGGTCCGGATCGGCGGTACCGTATCCGAGTATTACGATAAAACACAGCTGACCGCGGATCGCTCGAGCCTGAACGTTCTGCAAAACGACCAGCCGCTGCCGCAAAGCCAGGTCATCAAGCTACCCTTTGCCAACAAGCAAGGTCTTGAGGCCTTCGAAGGCATGCGGGTGGCCATCGAGGCAATGGATGGCAAGCCCTTGGTCGTCACCGAGCTTTATGAGCTGGGCCGTTATGGCGAGGTCACGCTGTCAGAGGGCGGTCGCCTCGAGCAGTTTACCGAGGTGAATGCGCCCAGTGTCGAAGGCTACCAGGCGTGGCTGGAAGACGCCGACGCGCGGACCATCAAGATCGACGATGCCAACTCCGCCCAGAACCCGGACCCGATTATTTACGGCCGTAACGGTGAAGAACTCTCGGCGTCCAACCCGCTACGCGGTGGCGACCAATTGGATACACTAGAGGGCGTTTTGGATTTCAGCTTTGACGAGTGGAAGGTACAGAACGTAGACGGTCTGGATTTCTACGGCGACGAGCGCCCAGCCACGCCGGACGTGGATGCGCTAGGGGATGCCAGCGTCAAGGTCGCCTCGTTCAACGTACTGAACTACTTCAATACCCTGGGCGATAGCGGCGAGCAGACACAAACCCTCAATGGCACGACTCACAGCCCACGAGGCGCCAATAACGCCGAGGAGTTCGCCCGCCAGGAAGCCAAGATCGTCGAGGCCATCAACACAAGCGGTGCCGATGTCCTAGGGTTGATGGAGGTCGAGAACAACGGCTACGGCGAAGATAGTGCTCTGGCAAGCCTGGTCGACGCGCTCAATGCGGATATCCAGGACCAGGGCATCGAGGGGGTTACCTGGGCGTACAGCACGCCCCGGGACGCGCAAGGCAATATCGAGAGTGCCGGCGACGACGCCATTACCGTTGGGGTCATCTACAACAGCCAAGCCGTAAGCCCTGAAGGCGATGCCGCCACCAAGACCGATGGCGCGTTTGCTTTTGGTAATCGCCCGCCGGTGATGCAGACCTTTACTGACAACAACGGCGAGCAGTTCTCCGTGGTCGTCAATCACTTCAAGTCCAAGGGCAGCGTGATCAATGGCGAAGACGCCATCGGTGACGGCCAGGGCAACAACAACCCCACCCGCGTTGAAGCGTCGGAAGAGCTGCTCGCCTGGCTCGAGACCAACCCCACCGGCAGCGACGATCAGGATGTCCTCATTCTGGGGGATCTGAACGCCTATGCCATGGAAGATCCGGTCACGACCCTGACGGACGCCGGTTTCGAATTGCTCGACGACGACTACAGCTACGTGTTCGATGGCTTTTGGGGGTCGCTCGACCATGCGCTGGCAAGCGAATCGCTTGCCGATCAAGTCACCGGCACGACCACGTGGCATATCAACTCGGATGAGGCGAGCGCGCTGGATTACAGCACCGAATTCACCACCGAGCGCCAAAATGAGAACCTCTACGCGGCGGACCCGTTTCGTAGCTCCGACCATGACCCTATTTTGGTGGGGTTGAACCTGGGCGCCGAGGTATAAGCCCTCAGCCATCCCAGTCGCCTTATTAGCCCTCGCTTTGCGAGGGCTTTTTCGTTTTGGGTGACGGCCATGGCAAGCCACGCCGCGCGCCATTAGAATGCCGGACACGCTGACTTTATTCCCCTAACAGGAGACGCTCTTGAACGCTTCCCCCACCACCTCCGAGATTATCGATGCAAGCGGCATCGCCTTTGGCACCAGCGGCGCGCGGGGCCTGGTGGAGCAATTCACCGATCAGGTATGCGCTGCTTTTACCGTGGCCTTTATCGACGCGATGCGCGCAGGCGCGAAGGTCGAGCGGATCGCGCTGGGCATGGACCGGCGTCCCAGCAGCCCGGCCATGGCGGCGGCCTGTACCAGTGCGGCCAAGGCGCTGGGGCTCGCGGTGGATGATTATGGCGTTCTCCCCACCCCGGCGCTTGCCCTCAAGGCGATGGCCGATGAGGTGCCCTGCATCATGATTACAGGAAGCCACATTCCGTTTGATCGTAACGGTATCAAGTTCTACCGCCCGGATGGAGAAATCACCAAAGCCGACGAAGCGGCGATTCTAGCCAGTCGCGTAGCGATGCCTCCCCTGGCGCCACCGGCCAGAGAAGTCGTTTCCGACGCGGCCAACCAGGCATACACCGCTCGCTACACGCATTGGTTCGACGGTAAGCCGCTGGCAGGATGGCGCGTGGGCTTATACCAGCACTCCGCCGCCGGCCGGGATCTCAACGCACACGTTTTAGAAGCGTTGGGGGCCAAGGTCATCGTGTTGGGGCGCAGCGACGACTTCGTACCGGTCGATACCGAAGCAGTGAGCGAAGAAGACCAGGACTTGGGGCGTACCTGGGCTTTGCAGCACGATTTGCACGCGCTGTTATCAACGGATGGTGACGGCGACCGCCCCTTGCTAGGCGACGAGAACGGCACCTGGCTTCGGGGCGATATCGTGGGCTTGCTCTGCGCGCGGACGCTCGGCATCGAGGCACTGGCCGTGCCGGTTAGCTGCAATACGGCGATCGAGGCGTGCGGCGCTTTTGAAACCGTCGAGCGCACACGTATTGGCTCGCCCTATGTGCTGGCGGCAATGCAACGACTGCGCACGCAGTTCGAGCGCGTTGCCGGTTTCGAGGCAAACGGCGGCTTTCTCCTCGAGTCGACGCTTCATCAGCAGCACCGCACGCTAGCCGCCCTGCCCACCCGCGATGCTTTGCTGCCCGCCTTGACCCTAATGGTAGAGGCAGCGCGCTCGCAAAAGCCACTCTCCGCGCTCAACGACGCCCTGCCCGAGCGCTACACCGCAAGCGACCGGCTCAAAAACTTTGCGACCCAAAAGAGCCAGCAACTGTTGCAGCAGTGGCAAGCCGAGCCCGAACGTTTGACGCGCACCCTGGGCGTTGAAGCCGCTATCAGCGCGCTGGACACCACCGACGGTTTGCGCGCCACGTTTGAAAATAGCGAGATCATTCACCTGCGCCCCTCCGGTAACGCGCCGGAGCTTCGCTGCTACGTGGAAGCCGGCTCGAGCGAGCGCGCCCATCAACTGGTGCAGCACTGCCTGAAAACCCTAAAAACACTTTAAACAGGCAATAAAAAACGGGTGCCGCCAGGCACCCGTTTTGACTTCCCCAGCGGGAAAAGCGTTTTAACGCTTACTTGTAAACCGGCAGACGCTGGCAAACCTTCGCGACTTTCTCGCTGATCGAGGCCTCGACCGCGGTCGTGTCATCGCCGCTGGCGAGTACGTCCAGCAGATCGCAGATCCAGCCGGCGAGTTCGCTACATTCGGTCTCGCTGAAACCGCGGGTGGTCACCGCCGGGGTGCCAATACGCAGGCCCGAGGTGATGAACGGGCTTTGCGGGTCGTTGGGAACGGCGTTCTTGTTGACGGTGATATGCGCGCGGCCCAGCGCGGCATCGGCGTCTTTACCGGTGACGCCCTGTTTGACCAGCGAGAGCAGGAAGAGGTGATCTTCGGTGCCGCCGGAGACGATATCGAAACCGCGATCGATGAACACCTTCGCCATGGCCTGGGCGTTTTTCACGACCTGCTGCTGATAGGTCTTGAACTCGGGTGCCATCGCCTCCTTGAAGCAAATCGCCTTGGCGGCAATGACGTGCATCAAGGGGCCACCCTGACCACCGGGGAAGACAGCGGACTGCAGCTTCTTCTCGATATCCGCGTCGTTTTCGGCGGACAGAATCACGCCGCTACGCGGGCCACGCAGGGTTTTATGCGTAGTGGAGGTGACCACGTGGGCGTGGGGCAGCGGGCTCGGGTAAACACCTGCCGCGACCAGACCGGCGACGTGGGCCATATCCACCAGCAAGTAGGCGCCCACTTCGTCAGCGATTTCGCGGAATTTTGCCCAGTCGATGATCTGCGAGTAGGCGGAGAAGCCGGCGATGATCATTTTCGGCTGGTGCTCGCGGGCAAGCGCGGCCACCTGATCAAAATCGATCAAACCCTGATCGTTCAGGCCGTATTGGATGGCGTTGTAGTGCTTCCCGGAAAAGTTGGGCTTGGCACCGTGAGTCAGGTGGCCGCCGGCGTCCAGGCTCATGCCCAAAATGGTGTCCCCGGGCTTGACCAGCGCCTGAAACACCGCGCTGTTGGCCTGAGAGCCGGAGTGGGGCTGAACGTTGACGTAGGTCGCGTCGAACAGCTCCTTGGCGTAGTCGATCGCCATGTTTTCTGCGATGTCCACGAACTCGCAGCCGCCGTAGTAACGCTTACCGGGGTAGCCTTCGGCGTACTTGTTGGTGAGCTGGCTTCCTTGCGCTTCGAGTACGCGGGGACTTGCGTAGTTTTCCGAGGCAATCAGTTCGATGTGATCTTCCTGACGGGCCACTTCTTTCTGCATGGCCTCAAAAAGCGCATCATCAAACCCGGCAATGGTCATATCGCGGCTGAACATGGGGAAACCTCGTAGGCTAGGGCATCAGTAAAAGCAAGGCAGCCATGATACCTCAGCCAGAGGCGACTTTCATCGCATCCGGCTCAGCCACACCATGAAGTCCTTTCATAAAACCCTTTCACAACCCCCTTCAAACCACGCCACCATACACCACTCACCATACACCACTCACCACTCATCACTCACCACTCACCACTCACTATTCACCACTCACTATTCACTATTCACTATTCACTATTCACTATTCACTATTCACCGCCCCTCACCTAAGCCTCACCCAGCAGACCAAGGCTTGCCGCCGGCGCCTGGCGACGAAGGCTTCGCGACAGCACATGGCCGATCACGCCAATCAGTAGCGCCCCGCCCAACGGGAGCGCAAGCCACAGCGCAACGTGTACGCGTGGCGTCAAATCCAACCAGTAAAGGTAAAGCGCAGCGCTGGCGATTTCGGCTAAAAAGGCGCCCATCAAGCCGCTTGCGAAGCCCAAAAGCGCATACTCGGCGCCCTGCACGCGGGAGATCATTTGATTGCCCGCGCCGAATACGCGCAAAAGCCCGCTTTCATGCGCGCGCACCGGGCGGCTGGCAGTGAGTGCTGCGTACAGCACGCTGACCCCGGCCATGAGGACGAGCAGTAGAATCAGCTCGACGGCGCGAGTAACCTGACCCAACACGTCGCGCACCTGGCCGAGGATGGCGTCCACGTTCAAAAGCGACACGCCGGGGAAATCCCTGACCAGCTGCGAAATTAGCCCCTCTTCACGATCGGGAAGATAGAACGCGGTAATATAGCTGTGCCCAAAGCTCTCCAGCACGCCGGGCGGGAAGATCACGAAAAAATTGGGCTTGAAGCTATCCCAGTCGAGGCTTCGAAGACTTGCGATACGGGTTTCGATCGCCTCGCCGCCGATAGAGAACGCCATCGTATCGCCAAGCGCAAGGCCGAGTCGCTCGGCCAGGCCTTGCTCGACGGAGATGGGAACGGTGGCCGCACCGGGGGTCGCGTCGACTTCGCTCATAAAGCCTTGGGAGGCATTGGCCGCTGATTCAAACCACTGACCAGCGACGATGTCGTTGCCCTCCGGAAGCTTTGCTTGCCAGGTCAGATTGAGCTCGCGGCGCAGCGCGCCGTCGCCCCGGGCATCCTCGGGTACGGCGTCGCGCGGGGGCTGGTCGTTGATGGCCGTGATACGCCCGCGCACCATGGGATAGAGCGCGCTTTGGGTATCCACCCGCGGCGACACCATGGCGTCGAAGGCGTCGCGCTCGCTGGGCTGAATGTTGATCGCGAAGTAGTTGGGCGTATCCTCGGGCAGCTGGCTTTGCCAGGTGGTCAACAGGTCGCCACGCACCAGCACGATCATGGCCATGGCAAAGAACGTCACGGAGAATGCCAGCAGCTGCCCCCTTCCTGCCTGTTTGCGCCGGGCGAGCTGGCGGCCGCCCAGCCGGAACGCCTGGCTCAAGGGCGTCGCCCCGGAAAGCCGCGCCACGGCGTTGAGAACCAGTCCCAACAGTAAGGCGCTGACCACCCACAGCACGCCTAGCAGCACCGCGCCGCCCACCAAAAGCCCCAGGGCTAGCGAGAAGCTACCCGAATAAAGCCACAACAGTCCGCCGAATACCAGGCTTGCCACGCCGACTACCAGCCAGGCCGCTGGAGGCACCGGGTCCAGCTCCCGGCGCAGCACTTTGAGCGCGCTCACCTGTTTGATACGCAAAAGCGTAGGGCCGGCAAACCCGACCAGCACGGCAAGCGCGGTCAGCACACCCAAGCCTAGCGGCATGATGCCCGGCGGCGGGAGCATCAGTGGTAAAAACTGCGCCAACAGCCACAAAAGCACCGCTTGGCCCGCCAGCCCCAACAGCGCCCCCAGCAGCGAGGCGATCAGCGCAAGCCCCAAAAGCTGTAGCGCAAAGATCGTCACGAGCTGGTACTGGCTGGCCCCAAAACAGCGCAGCAGTGCGGCGGTGTCCAGGTGGCGCTCTACGTAACGTTTGGTCGACATGGCCACGGCCACACCGGCCAGCAGCACGGCCACAAGCCCAGCCAGGCCCAGGTAGCTCTCCGCCCGCGCTAGAGCGTTACCCAACTGGGGGCGGTCCACGCGCACATCGCGCACCTCCACCCCGGCTTCTCTCAACTCGGTCAGCAGTGACTGTACACTATCGAGCGCGCGGGGCGGGCCGGCGGCTAGAATCTCGAATTCGATACGCGAGCCCGGCTGGATGAGCCCGGTGGCTTCGAGATCGGCGGTATTGAGCATCAGGCGTGGGTTGAAACTGCTAAACCCGGCGGATTGGTCGGCTTCGCGCTCCAGGATACCGGTAATCACAAGCTCGGTCTGGCCGACTCGAACGCTTTCGCCCAGCGTCAATTCGAGCAGCTCGGCAAGCCGCGGGTCGGCCCAGGCCTCGCCGGTTGGCGGGCCGGAAGCGATCTCTTCAGCGCCGCGGCCAAAGTCGACCAGGGTGACGCCGTAATGGGGGTAAACATCGTCCACCGCCTTGAGGCTGGTGGGCTGAAAATGCTCGCCGCGGCTGATCATCGATACCAGGTCGACCTGGTCGCTCAGCGCAAAACCGGCCTGCTCGAGGGTCGCGCGCAGCGCATCATCGAAGGGCTCGCGCTGTTCGAGAACGAGGTCACCGCCCATCATCTGCCCCGCCTGACGCTCGAGACCGCGTTCGAGGCGGTCGAGGAAAAACGCGATCATGGTCGAAGCTGCTACGGCCAACACCAGGGCGACGAATAGCGCGCGCACGTCCGAGGCGCGCAGATCCCGCTTCAGGCTACGCCCGGCCAGGCGCCAATTCACACTACTCATCGACACCGCCTTGGGTGACATGGCCTGGGTCGAAAGGCGTCAACTGTCCACCTTCCAAACGCAGACAGCGGTCGCAGCGCCGTGCCAGGGCGTGGTCGTGGGTGACCAGAATCAAGGTGGTACCGGCCTGTTGGTTCAGCGTGAAAAGCAGGTCGATCACCTGAGCGCCGGTCTCCGGGTCCAGATTACCGGTGGGCTCGTCGGCAAAGACCAGTTCGGGATCGGTCACGAAGGCCCGGGCAATGGCCACGCGCTGCTGCTCGCCACCGGAAAGCTGCTTGGGCAGGTGCGCCACGCGCTCGCCAAGCCCCACGCGGTCAAGCCAGGCGTGCGCGGTTTGGGTTTCACCGGCGCGCGGCGAAAGCTCCAGCGGCAACAGCACGTTTTCCAGTGCGCTGAGCGTGGGCAGCAGTTGAAAATTCTGAAACACGAACCCTACACGTCCGGCGCGCAGTGCCGCACGGCCATCTTCGTCCAGACGACTCAATGGATGACCAAACAGGCTCAGCTCGCCGTCACTTGGCGTATCGAGCCCGGCCAGAAGGCCTAAAAGGGTCGACTTCCCTGCCCCGCTTTTGCCTAAAATCGCCACGGTTTCCCCTTGGGCAACGCTCAGCGAAAGATCCTTTAAAATGGTCAGCGAGCGTTCGCCGCTTTTCACCTGCTTGCAAAGCTGTTCGGCCAGCAGCACCGGCGGCCCTTGTATTACACCCAAGGCGTGCGATGACGCCGGGTCATCAGTTAAGCTTTGTTGTTGAGTACCAAGATGAGCAGACGATCTCGTATCCGGTTCAGAGGAGTAGGACATGAAGCGTGGCATCCCTTTAACGTGGCATAGGCTTACGTGCATGGTAACCGGGGGACTACTGACACTGGTAGTCATCTTTAACGCGAGCCTGGCAAGCGCCGACACCCGGCCAACGCTTCTGGTCATGGGTGACAGCCTAAGTGCGGCCTATGGTATCGAACAAGACCAGGGCTGGGTCAGGCTTTTGGAGCAGCGCCTGGAAGATGAGGCGACCGTGGTCAACGCCAGTATCAGCGGTGAGACGACCAGCGGTGGTGCCGAGCGCTTCGAGGAGATACTCAGTAAGCGCGAGCCGGACATCGTTCTTTTGGAGCTCGGCGGCAACGACGGCCTGCGCGGTCTGCCGCCGGGCCAAATGCGCGCTAACCTCGCCAGCATGATCGAACAAAGCCAGCAAATCGATGCCCAAGTGCTGCTGCTGGGTATCGATATTCCGCCCAACTACGGACAGGCCTACCGCGACGCGTTCACCGGCGTTTATCACTCCCTGGCCGATGAGTACGATATTCCGCTGATACCCTTTTTGCTGGAAAATATCGCGCTAAACCGCGAGCTCATGCAAAGCGACGGCATCCACCCCACCGCCGAGGCCCAGCCTCTTATCATGGACAACGTATGGCCCGCCCTCGAGCCGCTGCTGGACAACGCTGACTAAGTGATGCCAGCGCGCAGACACTGCGGATTATTTTACTCATACCGATCAACTCTTTTTATGATGAGGGTTATAGCACTTCCGGCCGCTAACTTGTAATCTTAAGCTTTATTTGACGGCGGCCAGGCCTCCATGCCCAGGTGTTCACCCTCTTCCAGACCGACTCTCTCCCGACGGGCGCTGTTGACCGGCGCCGGTCTATTGGCGCTGGGCGCGGGGCTGGGGCTTTTTCCCTTCAGTGCTTCGGCCTACGATCCGGCGCGCTTACGCCAGCGGATGAGCGCGCTCTATGGGCAGTCCGGTGTGAGCGTGCTGGAGGGTTGGTTTGCACTTTTGGAGCGGGCGGCCAATCGAGATATCCAAACCCAGCTGCGTGAAGTCAACGACTTCTTTAACCGCAACATTCGCTGGGTCGACGACATTGTCACCTGGGGCGAAGAGGATTACTGGGCGACCCCGCTCGAGGCCATGGGCAAGGGTCAGGGCGACTGCGAAGACTACTCCATTGCTAAATACATTACTCTGAAGCAGTTGGGTGTGCCCGGCGAGCGCCTGCGCATGATCTACGTGCGTGCCCGGATAGGCCGCAGCCAAGTCACCCAGGCGCATATGGTGCTAGGCTACTACTCGACGCCTAACGCGGAGCCGCTCATTCTGGACAATATCGCACCGTCGATTTCTCCTGCTTCGCAGCGTACCGACCTGGACCCGCTTTTCAGTTTCAACAGCGAAGGGTTATGGGCCGGAGGCTCATCACAGTCGCGTGCTGACCCGCTTGCCCGGCTTTCGCGCTGGCGAAGTGCTTTAGAGCGTATGCAATCACAAGGCTTTTTATAGAAGGACGTGCCGTATGTCGCTTATCAAACAGCTTTGGCTGGCTATTATAGGGCTTTTGCTGCTTTCCTTTATTGGAAGCCTTGCGATCAGCATTACCACCAGCCGTGGCTATATCGAGCAGGAAATCAGCATCAAGAATGAGGACAATGCCACGGCACTGGCGCTTTCGATGAGCCAGCTGGATAAGGACATCGTGACCCTCGAGCTTTTGATCTCGGCGCAGTTCGATACCGGTTACTACCAGCAAATCGTGCTGCGCGACACCGCGGGTGATGTTCTGATCGAGCGCGCCGCCAACGCGTACCAGGGGGGCGTCCCCGGTTGGTTTCGTGCGCTTGTGCGCTTCGATATTCCGCCGGGGCAAGCCACCATTCAGGATGGCTGGCGCCAGTTCGGCACCCTCACCCTTGAAAGCCAATATAGCTTTGCCTACGCCGCGCTTTGGAAAAGCTTTCTGGAGCTGGCCGGCTGGTTCATCGCCGCGGGGGTGGCGAGCCTGGCGGCTGCGGCGGTGATCGTCAGCAGCATCAAGCGCCCGTTGACCCGCGTGGTCGCTCAGGCACGGGATATCAGCGCCCGGCGTTTTACGACCATACAAGAGCCCAGTACGCTCGAGCTTCGCGAAGTGGCCCGCGCCATGAATGCGCTATCCAACAATGTCCGTCAAATGCTGACCCACGAAAGCCAAAAGCTTGACGAGCTGCGCCGTGACCTGCAGCAAGACCGCCTGACCGGAGCACTTAGCCGGGATGTCTTTATGGCGCGCTTGGCCGCGCTGCTGGATAGCGACGACGCCCGGGCAAACGGACTGATGGTGATGGTGCGTGTACAGGATTTACCCCAGTTGAACCAACGACTCGGCCACGATGAAACGGACGCCTTGTTGAAAGCGCTCGTAAAGCAGTTGGAAGTGCTGGATACCACCTCGGAAGAAGCGTTGGTGGGTCGTTTGAACGGTAGCGATTTCATGCTGGTGCTGCCGCATCAAAGCCATATAGAGGCGCTTTACGAAGAGCTTTGCCAAGCGCTTACGGCCGCCACGGCGAACCTCCCCGAGGTCGAGGTACGCCTGCCCGCCGCGATTACCAGCTACTCATCCAGTGATGAACGAAGCGTGCTGCTGGCAACGCTGGATACCGCATTAGCCGAGGCCGAAAGCGCCCAACCAGCGCCCCGCGTAATCGTTCGTGAGCGCGAGCATCAGGCGCTGTTTGCGACCCACGCGGACTGGCGCTCGGCGCTGGATCTGGCCATCCTGCAAGGCCCCCAGCTCGGCCGTTTTCCGGTACTGGACAACCACCAAAACGTGCTCCACTACGAGAGCCCCGCCAGGCTTGAACTGGCCGAGCAGTGGCAAAGCGCCGGCGTGTTCATTCCCTGGCTTGCGCGCTTCAGTTTGGAGGCTTCGCTGGACAAGGCCGTCATCCAGCAGGCGCTGGAGCTTCTACGTGCCGAGCCCGGCCAGACCCTGGGTATCAACCTTTCTATCGCCACCATCACCAATGCGCAGTTCGTGACCGAGCTGCGTACGCTGTTGGAAAGAAACGCCGCTTTAGCCCCCAGGCTCTGCTTCGAAATACCCGCCACCCTCGACCCCTACGCGATTGCGAGCTTCCGCGGGTTCTGTTCGGCGCTGCGCCACTTGGGCTGCCAATTCGGGATTGAGCACGTGGGGGCGGCGTTCACAAGGCTTGCCGACTTGCAGGATATCGGTCTTTCGTATTTGAAGGTGGACAGCAGCCTGGTGCGCGACATTCACGCATCCTTCGAGCAGCAGAGCATTCTGCGAAGCATGACCACGCTTTGCCACTCGTTGGGCATTCTGGTGATTGCCGAAGGGGTAACGACCGAGCAGGAGCTGAGCCAGCTTTTCCGTATGGGCCTGGATGGCGCTACCGGCCCGGGCGTTCGTACTCCCTGATCGAGGCCCACGGCGGTATCAAATGATACCGCCGTCCTCACTGATCAGGTTGACGTTGTTTTTGGAGCGCAGCGACTTACGCTGCATCACCTTGTTCTGCGCCGCCTCGGGCAAGTCGGTAAACGAGATCACGCCCTTATCCAACAACACCTCCATTAAATCTTCCACCACCCGCACGAAGGCCAGATCCGAGGCGAGGAAGCTGGCCGAGGATCCGGGCTGTTCCGCCAGAAACGCCAGCACCTCCGGGTCGTCGGCCGCGATCTGCTCCGAGAACTCGCTGGACGCCTCTTTGCTGAGAAGCACAATCGCACCCGCCGCATTGCGTTTAATATAAAACATCGCAACCACCCTTTCTTGATGACCCAATATTCAAGGTTAAAAAGGCCGCCCGCAGGCGGCCTTTCGTTTTGCAAGGCTGGTGTAACGCCTTCGCCTTAGTGATCGATTTTTAGCTGGTGATCCTGCAGCATACTCTGGATAAAGTCCGAAGAGTTCTCGCCTTGCGGCATCGTGACATCCTTGAGTACCACGCGCTGGTCGGCGTTACTGTTATCCGCAGACAAACCACCTTCCGACTTGATATGCAGAACCGTATCGCTTCCCTGCTGCTCCGCGCGAATGTACTGATCGATACTCTCGTTGTTCTCGCCTTTCAGCAAGTCGGAGAGGTCCAGACGATCCGCTTGGGCATCCTTACCAAATACCCCCTGAGTAAAGTCCTTGACCACATCGGTGGCCGCGTTATGGCTACTACCCTGATCACCGAACTCCCACTTGAAGGTATCGGCACCGAGGCCACCGACGAGAATATCGTCACCAGGCCCGCCTATCAGCGTGTCATCACCCGCTCCGCCGTAGAGGGTGTCGTTGCCTTTACCGCCGATCAACGTGTCGTCTCCATCGCCGCCTACTAACGTATCGTTACCTGCGCCGCCGTAGAGAAGATCGTTGGCTTCGGTACCGTGCAGCACGTTGTTGCCCGTGTCACCAAGCTGGTAATGCTTGATGTCGACCGAGATATTGCCGTCTTTATCGACCGCGGTAGCCTTGAGTTCACCGCTGTCGCCATCGATGCGTTTCAGAGCGGTCGTCCACTCACCGTTAGCATTCGCCTTGACGGTATCCACCACCTGGCCATGCTTATCGGTGACCGTCACCTCTGCATCCGCATCGGCAGAGCCGGCAATCTTCATCTCACGGAAGCCAACGGTGCTGTCATCCTTGTCGTTGGTGTAGTAGTGGTTCTGGACATGGTAAGTGCCCTCGCGAACACCCTCCGGACCGTTATCGATGACGAGCGTTTTAGCTACGCCATTGACCTTTCCGGAGAAGACGACCACATCGTTGCCCGACCCATTGACATCGGTTTTGTCAGATCGGGTAACCGTGCCTTCCATGGCGTGGTCTTCCCACACTGCCTGTTTGTACCCGAGAAGGTGCTTCAAAGAGTAAAGAGTCTTATATCCAGTGAGCTCCTGCCACTTAATCGAGTAGGTATCCCCGACCTGCAGATAGGCTGTTTCATTACTGCCGGTTTTCGACACGATCTTCAGATTACGACTGCAATCGGCCTTGAGGCTGGAGCCGCTCACCATCTGACTGGCATCGTGGGTATTCACCGACATGCCTGTGGTGCCGAAGGAGCCATCTTTGAGGCTGCCCCATACCTTGGTCAATACATCGACACCTGCCTCTTGCCCTGTCTCGATAAGATCGATGCTTACCTCCGGGGGCGTAGAGGGCATTTCCACATCGACATTCACCAGCGCCTGATCGCTACTTACACCCTTGTCGCTAAACGAGGTTGCGCGCACATCGAAGGTGTCCAAACCAACATCCGGCCTCACGGTCAAGCTGCCCAACTGACTAGGCTCTACGCGATAAACGCCGTTTTCGCTGGCCAGTACGTTACCGTTGTAAAGTAACTGCCCACCGTCAACTTCGACTTCGTAGTAGTCGATTTCACCCTCCGCGATGCTGCCGGAAAGGTCGACCTTGTAAATCGTCGTTTCGACGTTCAGCTCGGCCTTGATATTGCTGACATCCACGACTTCATTGGCTTCGGTCGAGCGCACCTCGAACTCGACGACCGCCTGACCGTTTTTATCCAGCGTTACGGTCAGCGACTGATGCTCAGGCTTGAAACGGGTCCAGTTGCTGTTGTTGGGATCGTACCAGGACGTTTCGTACTGCTCCTGGCCATTGACAAACACCTTGAACGTATCGCGAGTGCCACCTCTATGATGCCAGCCGGTACGACCATCTTCCCAGCCGCCTTTCGCCATTTGCGTCCAGCTTAACGTGAAGGTTTCACCCGCATGCGCCTTGCCGAAATCGAAGTAGGCCTTTTCGGTATCTGCCGGCGGACGTGGATCATTGATCCAGCCGTCGCCAGAGCCGCCCACGCCCAGATCAGCAAAGCCATCCTTCGTGACTGTCTCGAGGCCATGAACCGTTTCGACCGCCAGGCTCACTTCAGGCACGATGATGTTGTCAGAGGTCACATCGACATATTCAGTTGCCAGACCATACGCTGGCGTCACGCCTTCGAGCGCCACCGGGTTACCATCAGCATCGCGGTAAACCTCGGTAGAACTCGCCACGGCGACGATCTCGAAAGGCTCGCTACCCGCAGGCACTTTCAGCGACAGCTGAATATCCTTCAGGCCGGACAAATGCTCGGGGTTCGTAATCGTCCATACGCCATCTTGCTCGACCAGCCCAATGCCCATCGGCGCGTCTTTAAGCTCGACGCTTGCGCCTTCCGGGATACCTTTCAGCGTAATACCCGAAAGCACTTCGCTGCCGTCGGTATCGGTCAACTGGGCAGAAACTTTGACCACTAGCTCCTGAAGAGGCTTCTCGCCCTCTACGGATTCCATCGGCGGTTCAGGATTACACTTGTCTTGAGCTTCCCAGGTACCATCGCCATAGATGAACCCTTCGACCTGATTGCCTGCCTCGATGATGGAGTGACCATTATGGCTGACATGGACGTTCTCGAGGGTATTGATTTGACCATTGCGGTTGTTGGTTCCAACCGAGACGGCATACCCGCTAGCAGGGCCAGACATGAAGATGTAGTCCGCCAACGCGTCGGGCTCGCCGCTACGTACCCCTGTTACGTTATGGAGTAATTTGCTGTCCGGGCGAACTACGAAGATGTCGCAGTAATCCGCGTCACCAGCCGGGTTTCCATGCTGGTCATAATAAGCGACCACCCCAGTACCGGTACTCTCGGGAGCGATATCTCCTTCCGAGAGCCATACACGCACATTATCGCCGATCTTGACGATTTGACCGTCCCGAACATCGAAGCCGCCGCGCTGACTGCTACCGCCGTTCACCTGCAGCGTCTTACCAGCGCCTGCCCCCGGAACGATATCGCCAGCGGCAACCTCTAGTTCGACGTTCGGTTTATCCGCGACAGGGGTAATGTCGATGGTGAAGGTGGACTCTTTACCATCCTTGAGCTCACCTGCGGGTTTGAAGCTGAATTTCGCGTAGTCAGCCTGCATGTTACCCACACCATCGCCACCATAACCATCGAAGCCCGACTCGTTGGCCTCGGGTTTGAAGCGCAACTCATCTGCGTCGATCTGTGCTTTGGAGAAGCGCTCGCCCTCTTCGACATCACGCCATCCATCACCCTCTTTCGCTTGCAGCCAGCCACTTGTTGGCAGCTCAGTGACAACGATACCCGGATCGGATTCGATCCACCCCTTGTCGGTGATATTGAAATCTTCCCATTTGAGCAGGAAGTCATCGTGACCGGCACTGGAGCTATCTTCATCACCCAGGGCGTAGCCGCCTTCAGATGAAGGCGCTATATCGACGCTGTAGTCGCGGCCGGTCTCGGCGCTGTAAGGATTACCTGCGCTATCGGTTCCGGTGACTTCCGCGTAAACGGTGTCGTTCTCGGCCAACACACTGCCGGGCACGTCGATGGCGTAGGTCTGATCTTCACCGACGATGCCGATGTAGCTGTTGTCGCCCACGGTCAGCGTCACGGTGTCGCCCGCCTGAGCGTCGCCGCCCACGGTGCCGGTGACGCATACGTCGCCCTTCGCTTCCTCGCCGTTGATCACGTCATCGCCGGTAATCTTGTCGATGGTGATCTTGGCGCTGGCATCGAGGTTGACGCTGTAGTCGCGATCCGTCTCGGCGCTGTAGTCATTGCCTGCACTGTCGGTGCCGGTGACTTCCGCGTAAACGGTGTCGTTCTCGGCCAGCACGCTGCCGGGCACGTCGATGGCGTAGGTCAGGTTGCCATCGGCATCGGCGGTAACCTCACCTTCGTAGGTGTTGTCACCCACGGTCAGTGTGACGGTGTCACCCGCCTGGGCGTCGCCACCGACGGTGCCGGTAACGCGTACGTCGTCCTTAGCTTCCTGGCCATTGATCACGTCGTCGCCAGCGATCTTGTCGATGGTGATTTTGGCTTTTGGCTCATGAGGACCATCTGAATCGGAATCCGCGTCGGCGTCGGCGTCTGAATCAGCATCAGCATCAGCATCCGCGTCGGAATCAGCATCCGCGTCGGAATCAGCATCAGCATCCGAATCAGCATCGGCGTCCGCATCGGCATCCGCGTCCGCGTCCGCATCTGAATCAGCATCCGCATCTGCATCTGCATCGGAATCAGCGTCAGCGTCCGAATCAGCATCGGCGTCGGAATCTGCATCCGCGTCGGCGTCAGCATCGGCATCGGCATCCGAATCAGCATCAGCATCAGCATCAGCATCAGCATCAGCATCAGCATCAGCATCAGCATCCGCATCCGCGTCAGCATCGGCATCGGCATCAGCGTCCGCATCTGAATCAGCATCCGCATCTGCATCTGCATCTGCATCTGCATCCGAGTCGGCGTCCGCATCGGAATCAGCGTCAGCGTCCGAATCAGCATCGGCGTCGGAATCTGCATCCGCGTCAGAGTCAGCATCGGCGTCTGCATCGGCATCGGCATCCGAATCAGCATCAGCGTCCGCATCTGAATCAGCATCCGCGTCGGAATCTGCATCGGCGTCAGAATCAGCGTCCGCATCGGAATCAGCGTCCGCATCCGAATCAGCATCAGCGTCCGCATCTGAATCAGCATCCGCGTCGGAATCTGCATCGGCGTCAGAATCAGCGTCCGCATCGGAATCAGCGTCCGCATCGGAATCAGCGTCAGCGTCCGAATCAGCATCGGCGTCGGAATCTGCATCCGCGTCAGAGTCAGCATCGGCGTCTGCATCGGCATCCGAATCAGCATCAGCGTCAGCGTCCGCATCTGAATCAGCATCCGCGTCGGAATCTGCATCGGCGTCAGAATCGGCGTCCGCATCGGAATCAGCGTCAGCGTCCGAATCAGCATCGGCGTCGGCATCCGCATCTGCGTCGGAATCGGCATCTGCATCTGCATCTGCATCCGAATCAGCATCGGCGTCCGCATCTGCATCTGCATCGGAATCGGCGTCTGCATCCGCATCCGCATCAGCGTCCGAATCAGCATCGGAATCCGCATCTGCGTCGGAATCAGCATCGGCGTCGGAATCTGCGTCCGCGTCCGCGTCCGCGTCAGCATCGGCATCGGCATCGGCATCCGAATCAGCATCAGCATCCGCGTCGGAATCTGCATCGGCGTCAGCATCGGCGTCGGCATCCGCATCTGCGTCGGAATCGGCATCCGCGTCTGAGTCAGCATCTGCATCTGCATCTGCATCGGAATCAGCGTCCGCATCTGAATCGGCGTCCGCGTCAGAATCCGCATCCGCGTCGGCATCCGCATCTGCGTCGGAATCGGCATCCGCGTCTGAGTCAGCATCTGCATCGGAATCAGCGTCCGCATCGGCATCGGCATCCGAATCAGCGTCAGCGTCAGCGTCCGAATCAGCATCGGCGTCGGAATCCGCATCTGCGTCAGAATCAGCGTCTGCATCAGAATCGGAGTCCGCGTCGGCATCTGCATCTGCGTCCGCATCAGCATCAGCATCAGCGTCGGCGTCTGAATCAGCATCCGCGTCGGCGTCCGCATCTGCGTCGGAATCGGCATCCGCGTCGGCATCAGCATCAGCATCTGCATCTGCATCTGCATCTGCATCTGCATCTGCATCTGCATCCGAATCAGCATCTGCATCTGCATCCGAATCAGCATCCGCATCCGCATCCGCATCGGAATCAGCGTCCGCGTCCGCGTCCGCATCAGCGTCTGAATCGGCATCCGCGTCGGCATCAGCATCTGCATCTGCATCCGAATCAGCATCAGCATCAGCATCTGAATCAGCATCGGCGTCGGAGTCTGCATCGGCGTCGGCGTCGGCGTCGGCATCGGAATCAGCGTCAGCGTCCGAATCGGCATCGGCGTCGGAATCTGCATCAGAATCGGAGTCCGCGTCGGCATCTGCATCAGCGTCCGCATCTGCATCCGCGTCGGAATCAGCATCTGCATCCGAATCAGCATCGGCGTCCGCATCTGCATCGGCGTCGGCATCCGCGTCAGAGTCGGCATCCGCATCGGAATCAGCGTCCGCGTCGGAATCAGCGTCAGCGTCAGCGTCGGAATCTGCATCAGCGTCCGCATCTGAATCAGCATCCGCGTCGGAATCAGCATCTGCATCCGAATCAGCATCTGCATCCGAATCAGCATCGGCATCCGCGTCAGAGTCGGCGTCCGCATCGGAATCAGCGTCAGCGTCCGAATCGGCGTCCGCGTCGGAATCAGCGTCCGCGTCGGAATCGGCGTCGGCGTCGGCATCAGAATCGGAGTCCGCGTCGGCATCTGCATCAGCGTCCGCATCTGCATCTGCATCTGCATCCGCGTCGGAATCAGCATCTGCATCCGAATCAGCATCGGCGTCCGCATCGGCGTCCGCATCGGCATCGGCGTCCGCATCGGCATCGGCATCGGCATCGGCATCGGCATCGGCGTCAGCATCGGCATCCGAATCAGCGTCCGCATCCGCATCTGCGTCGGAATCCGCATCTGAATCCGCATCCGCGTCAGAATCCACATCCGCGTCGGCATCTGCATCTGCGTCGGAATCTGCATCGGCATCCGAATCAGCATCCGCGTCAGAGTCAGCATCTGCATCTGCATCAGCATCTGCATCCGAATCAGCATCTGCATCCGAATCAGCATCGGCGTCCGCATCTGCATCTGCATCTGCATCCGCATCGGCGTCCGCGTCAGAATCCGCATCTGCGTCGGAATCAGCGTCCGCATCCGCGTCAGAGTCAGCATCCGCGTCGGAATCTGCATCTGCATCCGAATCAGCATCGGCGTCTGCGTCTGCGTCGGCATCCGAATCAGCATCAGCATCAGCGTCGGAATCAGCATCTGCATCCGCGTCAGAATCAGCGTCCGAATCAGCGTCAGCGTCGGCATCCGCATCGGCATCGGCATCCGAATCAGCGTCCGCATCCGCATCTGAATCGGCGTCCGCGTCAGAATCCGCATCTGCGTCGGCATCAGAATCGGAGTCCGCGTCGGCATCTGCATCAGCGTCCGCATCTGCATCGGAATCCGCGTCGGCGTCTGCATCACCATCTTCCGGGTCCGTCGGATCGGTCGGGTCCGTGGGATCAGTCGGGCCCGTTGGATCAGTCGGGTCCGTAGGATCAGTCGGGTCCGTTGGATCGGTCGGGTCCGTTGGATCGGTCGGATCAGTCGGGTCCGTGGGATCAGTCGGGTCCGTGGGATCAGTCGGGTCCGTTGGATCGGTCGGATCCGTGGGATCAGTCGGGTCCGTCGGGTCCGTCGGGTCCGTCGGGTCTACAGGATCGGTCGGGTCCGTTGGATCGGTCGGATCAGTCGGGTCCGTAGGATCAGTCGGGTCCGTTGGATCGGTCGGGTCCGTAGGATCAGCCGGGTCCGTAGGATCAGTCGGGTCCGTCGGGTCCGTAGGATCAGTCGGGTCCGTAGGATCGGTCGGGTCCGTGGGATCAGTCGGGTCCGTGGGATCAGTCGGGTCCGTCGGATCGGTCGGGTCCGTGGGATCGGTCGGATCGGTCGGATCAGTCGGATCAGTCGGGTCCGTGGGATCGATCGGGTCCGCAGGATCGGTCGGATCCGTGGGATCGGTCGGGTCCGTGGGATCGGTCGGGTCTACAGGATCGGTCGGGTCCGCAGGATCGGTCGGGGCCGCAGGAGGAGTGAGGCCGTCATCGGCATCATCCAGCTCGCCACCAGAGAACTCGAAGAATGCCGGGGAGGCGCCCGCGGCAGGGCCTGCGGTGGAGAAACTTAAGGGGCTAACGTCTTCGGAGATGCGCGCAACGCGCACGAAGCTGTGGCCTTCGCCGCCGCCACCCGCGGCGCCGCCTGCGGCGGTGGGGTCCAGAATATCGAGAAGGTCGGTATCCTCATCTTCGAGCGCCGCGAGCAGGGCTTCGATATCGTCATCGAGAACGCTGGCCTCGTCGCTGGTCACGATCGCATCGCTTTCAAGCTCGGGCGTAATGACCACTTCCTGGCCACCTTCTACCACATTGGCACCGGTGCCATCGGCAAAATCCAGCTCTACTCGGCCACCGTCCGAGGTCATGAGCGTTTCACCCTCGTTAAGGGTGTCGCCAATGTGAACCTCGCGGATATTGCCCGCTGCGTCCACGACCCAGGCGTCGCCCGTGATGGAAATGACCGTTGCTATTGCCATGAAGTAGATCCCCGATAAACGTTAGTGGCCGCAGGCTCGTGGGTGGCACGAAGGGAGATGCGGCTTATAGCGCCATACTAGGGAATCAGGGGGGATAAACCTATTGTACCGATGGACAGGTAGTACATTTATTTTAGCGCCCGCGGCGTGAGAGGCACCGTCTTAAAACGGCGTAGCCGCGGGAAAATCGAGTCGAAACAGCGACTACTTACTCAAAGGAGCGGGCTTCAGCATCCGCGGCGAGCTTCAGCATCAATTGTAGCCGGTCGCGCACCGCCAGCTTCTTGAAAATCGCGCTTAGGTGCGCTTTGACCGTGCGCTCGCTGATATCCAACTGGCGGGCGATCTCCTTATTACTCGCTCCGCTTGAAACCGCCTGGGCTACCGCACGCTCGCGCTCGGTCAACAAGGCCAAATGCTGGTTTGAAAGCCCCCGTTCGCCGCCGCTTCGCTGTTGAAGCGCTTGAGCGGAACCACCTAGCACCCTGGACAGAAGCGACTGCCCCGCCCAGATGCCGTGATTGGTGACCACCAGCGCCACCTGCTCGAGCATCGCCGGTGCGGAAAGCGTATGCGCGTAGCCGCGGGCGCCGTGGTCGAGGGCCTGCAGGGCCTCACGGTCGTCGGCGGCGTAGCTCAACACCACCACCACGGCGCCTTTTTGCGTAATCGTGCCAATCAGCGCAGGCCAGTCGTTGACCGTAGTAACCAGCCATACCACATCGCCGGTATCGACGGCGCCAAGCCCGCTATCCGGAGTAAGCGCTGCGGCACCGGGGAACGCTTCCTGCCAGCGCGCCTTCAATATCCCATCCGCCGTTAAAAATAGATGTTTCATTAGCGCTCTCCCATTGAGTCACGCCACGCTCTTAAAACGGGCTTGAGCAAAAACTGCATGACCGTTCGTTTGCCCGTCACTATATCGACTTGCGCGGTCATGCCAGGAATGACCTGCAGCCGCTGCGCCGCGTCCTCGTCTTGCAAACTACGTACCCGTACCAAATAGAAGGTGTTGCCATCGTCATCGGTAATCGTATCGGCACTGATATGCTCGAGTTCAGCTTGAAGCCCGCCGTAAATGGCGTAGTCGTAGGCGGTTAACTTGATAGTGGAGGCCTGCCCCGGGTGCAAAAAGGCGATATCCTGGGGGGCAATACGCGCCTCGACCAGCAGTTGGTCATCGCTTGGAATAATTTCGACCACTTCTTGCCCGGGCTGGGCGACACCACCGATGGTGTTGATGTGGATACGCTGAATGACACCATCCACCGGCGAGCGAATCTCGGTTAGCCGTACGCGGTCCTGCAAACCGGTGCCCGACTGCTGAAGCGCGTTCAGATCGCCCACGGTTTGCGCCAGATTACTGCGCCACTCGCTGCGTCGCTCGGCGCTTAGTTCGCGAAGCTGGGTCTGCGACTCTTCGACCGCCGCCTGAAGCCGCGCTACGGAAGCGTCCGCCTGATTGCGCTCGCCGGTCGCCCGGGACACCTCGCGCTGGAGGCGCAATACTTCCACTTCCGATACCGCGCCTGACGAAAGTAGCGGCCGCGTCAGGTTCAGCTCCTGGCTTGCCATACTGGCTTCACGCCCGGCGGTGTCGCGACGGGACTGGGCTTCTCTTAGCTCTTCCCGGCGCTGACGAACGCGGTCTTCCAGTACGTTCTCCTGCTCGCGAAGCTCTTCGATACTGCTCTCGTAAGCCTCGCGCTCCTGAGACACGATCCCGGGTACTTCTTGAAGGAGCTCGTCGGATGGTTCGAACGCGGTCCCCGTGGCCAGCGCGCGAAGGCGCTCGGAACGCGCTTCGAGCGCGTAACGCTGAGCGCGGTTTTCGCGAAAATCGGAGACAAACCGGGTAGGGTCGATCTGCATGAGCACTTCGCCAGCGCTGACGACTTGGCCTTCGCGCACGTTGATCTGCTCGACCACGCCGCCATCAAAGGATTGAATGCGCTGAAGGTGGCTTGCGGGGATCACCCGGCCGTTACCCCGCGTCACTTCGTCGATCTGGGCGAAGTACGCCCATACCAGCACGGCAATGAACGCAAGCAAGGTGACGTAGAGAAAGAGCCGCGCGCGAATGGGCTCTTGCTGCATTCGCGCCCAGTCGGTATCGCTTGCCCAATCCCGGTTGAGGTGGGCAGAACTTACTCGGCGGGCGAACAGCCGATCCATAAAAGGGCGAAAGGGCTTTTGGCCCTTTTCAGAGAAACGGCCGATCGCTTCGAACCCTTTTTGCTCGGTGGTAGAGGACTTTTTCGCCATTATGAGGCCCTCCCGATCTGACCGTTGCGCAGCGCCTCGACCACACTGTCCCGCGGACCATCGGCCACGACCTTACCCGCATCCATCACGATGATGCGGTCGACCAGCGACAATAGCGAGGTACGGTGGGTCACCACCAGCACGGTTTTACCCTCGGAAATGCGGGTCAGGTTCGCCTTGAACGTCTCTTCACTGGCGTTATCCATAGCGCTGGTCGGTTCATCGAGCAGCAGCACCGGCGGGTCTTGCACCACGGCGCGGGCAATGGCGACCGCCTGCTTCTGCCCGCCGGAAAGCGCCTGGCCGCGCTCGCCAACCTGTAAATCCACACCCTTGGGGTGGGCGTTCACCAGGGATTCGAGCCCGGCGATTTTGATCGCCCGTAACAACGCATGATCGTCGACCCGGTCACTTCCACCGCCGGCCACGATATTGTCGCGAAGCGAGCCAGCAAAGAGGCTTACCTCTTGCGGCACGTAGCCGATATGGCGCCTTAACTGCAACGGATCCAACTGCCGGATATCCACTCCATCGAGCATTACCGCGCCAGCGCTTGGCTGATAGAACCCCAAAAGCAGCTTGTTGAGTGACGACTTGCCACAACCGACACGCCCCAGAAGCGCGACCTTTTCGCCCTCCTCGATCGTCACCGACACGTCGCGCAGCGCATCGCGCTCTTCGTCCGGGTAGCGCAACGTGACTTTTTCGAGCTGAAGGTGGCCGGCCACACTCGGTTTCTCGACGTAAGCTTTGCCTTCGTGGCGCTCCTCTTTTTTCTCCATGACCCGATTGAGCGACTCGAGCGCCGTAGAGGATTGGTGGTACTGGGCCAGCAGCGCTGCGGCCTGGCTAATCGGCGCCATCGCCCGGGAAGAGAGCATGTAGCTTGCGATCAGCCCGCCCTGGGTCAGGTTGCCTTCGATGATTTGATAGACCCCCACGATGATGACGCACACCGCCACGCTGTTTTGCGCCCAGAGTGCCACGCTCGACACCGAAGAGCTGACCAGCTTTAACTGCGCGCCGGTGCGCGATAAAAAGGCCGAGGCTTTTTCCCAATGACGCTGAATGCGGCTCTCGGCGCGTAGCGCCTTGACGTTCTCGAGCTGAGAGACCGACTCGACCAACAGCGCGTTGCGCTGGGCCCCCACCTCCCAGGTGGTTTCGGAGAGCTCGTGCAGCTTGCCCTGCGCGCCCAGCGCGTACAGCAGTACAAAGAGGATCCCCACGATAACCGGCAACACAAGCCACGGATTGATGAGCGCGATGATACCCACGAACATGAGCACGAAAGGCAGATCGACGATACCGACGATGGTGGCCGAGCCGATAAAGGCGCGCACCGATTCGAACGACTGCAGCGTCGACGTAAACGAGCCCGTGGAAGCAGGACGCTCTTCAAGGCGCATCCCCAGCACCTTTGCCATGATCGCCGAGGAGAGCTTCACGTCCGCTCGACTCGCCGCCAAATCGACAAAGGCACTACGCATCAGACGAAGCGCCAAATCGAAGCACAGCACGATAAACACGCCCGCCGCCATCACCCAAAGTGTGTCGGTCGCCTGATTGGGCACCACGCGATCATAGACGTTAAGGATGAAAAGCGGCATGGCCAGCGCAAAGACGTTGATCGCGATCGACCCGCTGATGATGTCGCGGTAAAGACGGCGGTTTTCCTTGATGACGCCCCAAAACCAGTGTTGATCGCGCTTTTTCTTGACGCCGGGTTCAGTACTGTTGTCGGCCTGAAATCTGGGCCGGACATAAATCGCCTCGCCGCTGTACCCACCATTGAGCTCGTCGAGCGCCACTTCGACGGCGGCCTCGGAAAGCTCCGGGAAGATGACGCTGGCTTTTTGCTGTTGAGTGTCCAGTGCCAAAAGCACACAAGCGCGTCCCGGCTCCAGCAGGAGCACGGCAGGAAATAGCGAAGGATTGAGCCCCAGCAAAGGGCTTTTAACGATGCGCGCCGTCAGGCCAGCGCGGTGCGCGGCGCGGCCAAAAACCGACGGCGTGAGGTTCCCTTGCTCCAAAGGCAACCCCGCCTTGAGCGCCTCCGAGGATACCTCGTGCTGATGATAGGAGGCGATCGCTTTCAAACATTCAAGAAGCTCATCCCCCGCTTGCTCGCGAGATGGAGTACTGGTAGAGACGACCTGCTTTTGCTGAGCCACTAAAACCTAATCTCCTATCCGTCGGTTTACCGCGAGGTCGAGTCATCGCTGAAAAGTAGAACATCGAGCGCTCAACGTTAGGCGCTTTACATCCCACCCAACGCCCTGATTTTTTTGAGCCATCTCGCTATATTTAATCTTAAAGCGCCCTTTTTAAAGGCCTTAAAAAGACACCCCCAATCCCCTTATTTCCCCTCGAAGACCGAAAGCTTCCAGCGGCGTTGCCAGACGCACTGGTCACTCAGGCAGAGGAAAGCCGCAAACCGGTACACGGCGGCATCCGCAGTGTACCGGTGACATGTGCAGGGGGTCAGCGCCAGGCGCTGGTTACTCTGCCGGATACGCCGTCGAGTAATTCGAGGAGGAGGCCGAAATACCCTGTGTGAAATCATCCAACGTAAAGCCACTGGGGCCGTTAACGGCACAGGTATCGGCGGAGCTTAACGTCGTACCGTCATAGTCGAGCTCGGCAAGGCTTGGGATATCGTCACGCGTCACGTTGAGGGTTTGCATGAGCTGGCCCATCGACGCAAGTGTACGCGCCTGAGCAAGGGTCAAATCAAACTCGGCGTTGGCGTAGGCGCGGCTGGCTTCGAAGTACTCGTTCTCGCTGTCGAGAACGTCCAACAAGGTGCGCTGACCGATATCAAACTGCTGCTGATAGGCACCCCGCACGCGGTCAATGGACTGACGGTGTTCGTTGAGGTAGCTAAGCTGTTCGCGCAGACGCTGGGTATCGTTATAGGCGATCTGTGTGGTTTGGCGCACGTTGGTACAGGCAAGCTCACGCTGACTCTGCGCCTGTTCGATCCGCGAAGCGGCCGCGTCGAAGGTTGCCTGGTCTGCCCCACCGCGGTACAGGTTCATACTCGCCACGAGCTGGATGCTGTGCTCGTCACTACGCCCGGTGAGGTTGTCATCGTTATTGGTGCCGGTACGTCCTTGAATATCCAGGCGCGGCATATAACCGGCGCGTGCGCTTTCCTGCTGGGCACGGGCCACGGCGATATTCTCCATCGCCGCTTGAAAATCCGGGTTGCCTTCGAAGGCCATGCTAACGGCCTGAGCTACATCCGCCGGCAAGTCCGCCGCCAGCGAAGGTGCCGGCGTCATGTTTTGCGCGGGAAGCTCACCGACGACACGCTGATAACGCGCAGTCACATCGTGAAGATTGGACGCTTCCGACATCAGGTTGGATTCGGCGAGCGCCAGACGACCGCTGATTTGTTCCAGGTCGACCCCGCGCCCGGCGCCGGAAAGCGTGCGCTCTTCGATCTGACCGAAAACGCGTTGGTGCTGGCGGTAATTATCCTGGGCCAAGCGTACCAGCTCACGATAGCGAAGTACGTCGATATAACTGCCAAAGGCCTCGAGTGCGACCTCTTCGCTTGCGCCTAAAAGCTCGAAATAAGCGACCAGGCGGGCCCGGTCCAGACGCTCGACATCACTGCGGGTCGCAAAACCGTCAAATACCATTTGTGACAGAGTCAGTTCGGCAAAATCACTGCTGTAGCTGCCTCGCCCGTCGTTTTCCCGGTCCTGACGCCCTGCCCCGGCGCGCACATCGATGGTCGGCAAATAACCACCCTGGGCGGCCCGGATATCGCTTGCCGACGCGTTGAAATTCGCCCAAGCCGCGTTGACCTGCGGGTTGGTGATGATGGTTTGTTGGATGGCGCTCGGCAAATCCGTGGACCCCGGCGCGTAGAGGCTGGCGGGTAGCGACTGCGCTAGAGCAGAAAGCGGCAGACACGCAAGCGTCGTTAACGTAATGGGGCGAAACGCACGCGCTGAAAACAGATACTTTAATTTCGTTGTTACGTTGTCTTTCATATCCATGGATCCCTGTTGAGCGTTCCACTCTTACGTTGAAACTCTTGCGATGACATCGCGGCGTACTCTGCCACTTCTCCGGCATCTTTTTTTTGCGCGGCGTCAAGGTCTGACGCTTGGCTTATGTTTCTACGACCGGAAAGAGCAGCCACGACAACCTGGCTTAAGTTAATAGCATTAACGGTTAAGGCAACGTATCAGAACAAAAGTCACAAAACTTTACAATAAGAATCTAAAAAACACGTTCTTTTAATCAGTCTTTTTCACCACTTTGTACCTGCTGCAAGGCAAGACCGCCTAAAATCAGTCCAAGCCCCGCGAAAGTAGATACCAAAAGCGGTTCTCCCACGACCACGTGCAGCAGCAGCAGCGATACCGGCGGCGAGAGGAAAATCAGATTGGACACCTTGGCCGTGCGCGACACCTTATGCACCGCCACCTGCCAGAAAATGAAGGCGATCCCCATCTCGAACAAGCCGACGTAGACACCTGCGCCCAACGCAGCCAAACCGTGCCACTGAACCCCCGGACCTAAAAGTAGTAGAAACGTCAGCACTGGCAAGCCAACACTAAAATTTTGCCACTGACCGACCAGCGGCTCCCGCGCATCGCGGGCGTTCAAAAGCCAGTAAAGCGCCCAGATAAGCGTTGAACAAAGTGCCAGCACGATGCCCAGCGGATCCTCGAATACCAGATTGAAGACCTGCCCGCGCGTTGCAATGACCCAAACACCGGCGTAGGCCACGCCGCCCGCCGCCATGTCCCATCGCGTCAAACGCTGGCCCAGAAGGGGTACGGCCAGAAGCGCCATGGCCAGCCCCCAGGTATAATTGAGCGCCATGGCCTCCTGGCCTGGTAAACGGTCGTAGGCGGCAAACAGTACCAGGTAATAGGCTACCGGGTTCATCAGCCCAGCCCAGGCCGCGGTTTTCCATCCGCGGCGCAGTTTGCCGATGTGACCACGCTTGATGACCAGCGCCCCCATCAGCATCCAGGAGACCAGCGCGGCGATCCACATAAGCTCCAGCGGGCTCATGTAACCCAACGCCACCTTGAAGGCCGTCGCCACCGTCGACCAAAGCGCAACTGCCCCTAACCCGAATGCGATTGCCTGGCGGTCCTGATTCATCGGTCGATATGTCCAAGATCCCGGGCCGGGTCGATCCTGTCGCGCACGCGTTTTTTGAGCTCCTTGCTATCCGGGAAGCCGTCGTCACGCTTGCGCTCCCAGATCAACTCGTCGTCGCACCAGATCTCGAACGTGCCACCATGAGAAGGCGACAGCGCCACCTCATCAAGCTGCTCGCCAAAGGTTGAAAGAAGTTCCTGAGCGTACCAGGCACTGCGTAGAAGCCACTGACATTGCGTGCAGTAGCGGACATTTATACGCGGCATCGTGTCGGCCTCGAGTGCTTTAACCTGCGGTGATAAAACGGCATTCTGTCACCTTGTATTAATAACTGCCAAGGAACCGCGATGGCTGAGCCGCCCATTTCCCAAACCCGACTGTTCGAATGGTTGACCGGCGATGACGATAGCCGAATGTGTCAGGACATACCGGAACAAGCGTGCCACGAGCAGCCGCGCAACTTCTTTTTGCACCTGTTTGCAGCGCTAGGCAATAAGCTGGCCGACGAGCTCTCGAGCGCCCGGCTGGTGCTGCCTTGGCTCATGGGCCTCATGGGCGCGCCGGTATGGATGGTGGGATTTTTGGTCCCCATCCGTGAAGCCGGCGCGCTGCTTCCGCAGATATTCGTGGCTGGTTTCATCAGGCCCCAGCCCAGACGCAAATGGGTATGGGCCGCCGGCGCCGTGCTTCAAGGGGTGTGCGCGCTCTGTTTAGCGTTACTGGCCCTTTGGGGCAGTAATTCGTTGGGCGGGGCACTGGTGCTCGGCGTGCTGGTGCTGCTTTCGCTCGCCCGGGGCATCTCCTCCATCGCCACCAAGGATGTAATGGGTAAAACCATCGCCAAACGCCGCCGCGGCACGCTCATGGGCTATAGCGGTAGCGTCGCCGGCGCCGCTACCCTTGCCGCCGGCGGCGTGCTGATGCTGTTTAACGAAAGCCCCGGCCAGTGGGCGCTGGCTACACTGCTCGCCGTCGCAGCCCTTGGCTGGCTACTCAATGCCTTTTGCGTGGCGCGCATCAAGGAAGAACCCGGCGCGGTAGAGGGCGGCGAAAATGCCTGGCAGAGCATCAAGTACGGGTTTTCGCTTTTAAAAACCGACCGCACCTTTTTGCACTTCAACGTTTCCCGCGCGTTATTACTCTCGAGCGCCCTGGCGCTTCCCTACATCGCGCTGCTCGGCCAACAGCAAAGCGGTACCAGCTTGGGCAACCTGGGCTTTTTGGTCGTCGTGTCGGGGCTGGCGGCCATGGTTGCTAGCCCGGTATGGGGCAGGCTTGCCGATCAATCCAGCCGCCGCGTCATGGGCTACGCCGCCCTGGGCACGACGCTTTGCTGCCTAATGG
Organism: Vreelandella mediterranea; assembly: GCF_970647075.1. Classification (NCBI taxonomy): domain Bacteria; kingdom Pseudomonadati; phylum Pseudomonadota; class Gammaproteobacteria; order Oceanospirillales; family Halomonadaceae; genus Vreelandella; species Vreelandella mediterranea. The sequence goes on from NZ_OZ310198.1 coordinate 2,366,133, forward strand.
GCGCAAGCCTTGTGTGGGTCGGCAACGAATGGACGCAAAGCATCGTGCCCTACGCCGTCGTCTACGCGCTGCTGGTGATCATTCACCATGGCGTGCGCCTTGGCCGCAAGACCTACCTGGTCGATATCGCCAATCAGGATAATCGTGCACTTTACGTGGCGCTCTCCAATACGCTGACCGGCGTCTTGATGCTTGCCGTGGGGGGCATGGTGGGCGCATTGGCGCAGTGGCTAGGCAGTGCCCTACTGCTGCTCGTACTGGCATTCACGGCGTTTTGCGCCATACTCAGCGCCTACCGGCTGCCCGAGGTCGAATGAGCCCTCCCAGGCGCGCGTTTGCGTGCCCGCTCATTGGATCGGAGAGGATAATTTGCCACCGCCAGCGTTGCTGCCTATGTTAATGCTGTTTGGCGTGTTTAAGTACCGTTGATTCCCGCGCTGACGTACAGCGCCATGGCAACGGAAGAGCGATTAGCAACAGGATTTTTTATGAAACGATCTCCTTTAATCAACCCTGAATTACTCGAGCGCATTGTAGATGCATCGGACGACGGCATCGTCGTGTCCGAGCAGGAAGGCGATGAAAATATTCTCATCTATGTCAATAAAGGCTTTGAACGCCTGACCGGCTACACCGCCGATGAAATTCTCTATCGGGACTGTCGTTTTCTGCAAAACGATGACCGCGACCAGGACGCCCTCGACCGGATCCGCGAGGCGCTCAAAAGCGGTCGCTCCTCTCGCGAGGTGCTGCGCAACTACCGCAAGGACGGCACCATGTTCTGGAACGAGCTTTCCATCACGCCGGTATTCGATGAAAGCGATAACTTGATGTACTGCGTCGGCGTACAAAAAGACGTCTCCGAGCGCGTCGAAGCCCAACGGGCACTATCCGAGCTGCAAAAACAGCAGGAAAGCGCCTGATTCACCCTGCCTGCATTTAAAGCTTGAACTTCAATCCAAGCGGCGTTATACAGCGCCTAAGCGCAGTGGTGCGCTGGGCGCTTAGCCAACGTTTAGCGCTAAGCCTATAAAACGCCGGTACGCCGGCTTGGGTTGGAGGGCATCTCATGAGCCGTGACCCCTTGAATCGCGATACGTTTAGCACTGCAAACCTCGAAGCCGACGATTTCGAAAGCCTGGATGCGGTCAACGACGAGCAGTACGGCAAGCAAAAGCCCAGCAAGGGCGATACCCTGCGCGCACGCCGCCAGGTAGAAGCCTGGCTTGAAGAGCGTAATCTCAAGCGGGCTATCGAAGACGACTGGAACGACTAGCGGCAAGAGCGCCCTTTTAGCGTCTTCACGGCACTGAGCGATCATGTTGGCCGCCCTCTTTCTGGCCTTTACTCGCTCGGGGCACTATCATTTACGCCCACATCACTTTTTGATCACACTGTTCAACAACCTAACGGATTTCCATGGCGCAATACGTATTCACCATGAACCGGGTTGGCAAAGTCGTGCCGCCCAAAAAACAAATTCTCAAGGATATCTCGCTTTCGTTTTTCCCTGGCGCCAAGATCGGCGTGCTGGGTTTGAACGGCGCGGGTAAATCCACACTGCTGCGCATCATGGCCGGTGTCGATACAGAGTTTGAAGGTGAAGCTCGCCCGATGGCTGGCATCAACGTGGGTTACCTCCCTCAGGAGCCGCAGCTCGACGATGAGAAAAACGTTCGCGACACCGTCGAAGAGGCGCTGGGCGAGCTAAAAGCCGCTCAGGAGAAACTCGATGCGGTCTACGCCGCCTACGCCGAGCCCGACGCGGACTTCGACGCCCTGGCAAGCGAGCAGGCGCGTCTGGAGAACATGATCGAGGCCGCGGACGCACACAACATCGAGCGCAAGCTGGAAGTGGCCGCCGAAGCCCTTCGTCTGCCCCCCTGGGAGGCGACAGTAGGCAATCTGTCCGGTGGTGAGCGCCGCCGTGTCGCGCTTTGCCGCTTGCTGCTCTCCAACCCGGACATGCTGCTGCTCGACGAGCCCACCAACCACCTGGACGCCGAGTCCGTGGCCTGGCTCGAGCGCTTTTTGCACGACTACAGCGGCACCGTCGTGGCGATTACCCACGACCGCTACTTCCTGGACAACGTGGCGGGCTGGATTCTCGAGCTCGACCGCGGTCAGGGCATTCCTTTCGAAGGCAACTACTCCCAGTGGCTCGAGCAAAAAGAGCAGCGCCTGACCCAGGAAGCCAAACAGGAGGCCTCGCGCCAGAAAGCGATCAAGCAGGAACTCGAGTGGGTACGCAGTAACGCCAAGGGCCGTCAGGCCAAGAGCAAGGCGCGCCTCAACCGCTTCGAAGAGATGCAGTCTGGCGACTTCCAAAAACGTAACGAAACCAACGAGATCTATATTCCGCCCGGCCCGCGCCTGGGGGACAAGGTCATCGAGTTTCATAACGTGACCAAGCGCTTCGACGACAAGCTCCTCTACCAGGATCTTTCCTTTACCGTACCGCCGGGCGCGATCATCGGTATCGTCGGCGGCAACGGCGCGGGTAAATCGACGCTGTTCAAGCTAATCACCGGTAAGGAGCAGCCCGACGAAGGCGAAGTGGTCATCGGCAATACGGTCGATATCGCCTACGTCGAACAGCTGCGCGACGCTTTGGACGACAAACAGACCGTATGGGAAGCCGTCTCCGATGGTCAGGATATCCTGAACATCAACGGCTTTGAGGTGTCCTCACGCGCCTATGTGGGGCGCTTCAACTTCAAGGGCAACGACCAGCAAAAACGCCTCAGCGAGCTTTCCGGCGGCGAACGCGGTCGCCTACAGCTGGCGCAAACGCTCAAGCAAGGCGCCAACGTTCTGCTGCTCGATGAGCCCTCGAACGACTTGGATATCGAAACCCTACGCGCCCTGGAAGAAGCACTTCTCGCTTTCCCGGGCTGTGCGATCGTGATCTCCCACGACCGCTGGTTTTTGGACCGGATCGCTACGCACATCCTGGCCTTCGAAGGCGAATCGGAAGTGGTGTTCTTCGACGGTAACTACACCGACTACGAAGAAGACCACAAAAAACGCGTAGGCAACGACACGCCCAAGCGGATGAAGTACAAGCGCATCGACGCATAGGCAACGTTTTGCTGGTACGAAGTCTTGGCACAAAAAAGCCCCTGTAAAGGGGCTTTTTTTATACCTGCACCCAGCGCCCTATCGGCGCCGGCCGGTAAACAGCGAAACGAGAAAAAGGATCAAAAAAAGTACGAACAGCACTTGGGCGATGGTAGAGGCCACCCCGGCAATGCCGGAAAACCCGAGCACCCCGGCGATGATCGCGATAACCAAAAAAAGCAGTGCGTTACCCAGCATTTTACGTCTCCTTTATTGCGGTGCCTTTCAACCGGCTTGCTTCCCTGAAGCCGCCGCTCGCGCTGGCGGGTGCCTATGTGTTTTTTAACGAAGCCCATAAGCCACGTTAAAGCATATGCTGACACTCTCTAGAATTGGTCAGCCAGTGGGGTTCGTCAAGCCGTTCAGGTATAGCGCGCTTTTTTGAGCGACGTATTGCCCAGCAACCCCATCCCCCATTTGAGGGGAGCGGGAAAACGCATACCCCCCGCTTCGATCGCCAACTGCGCGTGATGAGTGTTATCGGAGGCGACCTGACGTATAAGCGTACGGGAGCGATGATCCTCGGCGGGTAAATACGCCATTTGCTCGGTCACTTGACGGCCGATCAGCTCCTTGGTGGCCGCTACCATGCCGAGTCCGAAGCGGTCGTTGATCAAACCGGTCATGATCCCAAGCCCCACCCCGGCCCCATAGTAAACCGGCGTAAAGTAGCTGGTGCGGCTTTCGAGTTGCTCGAGACGTTGCTGGCACCACGCCAGATGATCGATTGCCTCGCGCTGGGAGTGATCGATTTGCTGGCGCGCTTTAGGCAGCATAATAAGCCCCACCTGCCCCTGGCATAGCCCCTGGACCCCGGCGGTGGCCACATGCAGCACCCGTAGCGTACTGGCCGCGTGGCGACGCTCCAGCTCGCTAAGCGCCGCCTCGGGGGTCAAAGCCGAGGGATTGGCGCGCTGCGCTCCCTGGGTATTGGGAATCAGCGTGCGCAGCGCGCTATCGATATGTGAAATAAACCGATCCGATCGGCTCAAGTGGCGTTCCCGCATTGGCATGACCTCGTTTGATCCTGTCGTGCGCGTTAACCGGCCGGCCAGGTAAACTGCCGTCCGCCCATTAAATGCATATGGATATGATAGACCGTCTGACCGCCCATGGCGTTGCAGTTCATCACCACGCGGTAGCCGTCTTCGGCAAACCCCTGCTCTTTGGCCAGGCGGGCCGCGGTGTATTGAAGCCGCCCAACGATGGCCAGGTGATCGGGCTCGATATCGTTCAGGGTGGCGATATGCTGTTTGGGAATGATCAGTTGATGGGTGGGCGCCTTGGGATCGATATCGTTGAACGCCAATACGTGCTCGTCTTCATAAACGATATCGGCAGGTATTTCGCGATTGATGATCTTGCAGAAAAGACACTCCATGACGTGCTCCTGTTATTCGCTGCTGTGTTGTCCACTGGCTGTGTTGTTCGCTGGCCAGGTCGATTGACTGTCGTATTGACGATGAGGCGTCGCTAACGAACCGGACGCTTGCTTAGCGAAAGCGCCGCTGTGCCAGCAAATGGCGCAGCAGCGGTGCCAAAATGAGCTCCATGGCAAGCGACAGCCTCGCCCCGGGTACCACCAGGGTGTGCGGGCGCGTCATGAAGGCGTCCTTGATCATGGCCAAAAGCCAGGGGAAGTCCACCGTGGAAGGGTCACGAAAGCGAATCACCACGAAGGACTCCGCGTCGGTGGGAATATCCTGTACCTCGAAAGGATTGGAGGTATCTACCGTGGGAACGCGCTGGAAATTGATGTGCGTGCGCGAAAACTGCGGCTGAATATAGCGAACGTAGTCGCCCATACGCCCCAGGATCGTATCGATCACCGCCTCCTGAGAGTAGCCACGCAGCTTGGTATCGCGGTCGATCTTTTGAATCCACTCGAGATTCATGGTGGGCGCCACGCCGATCAAAAGGTCGGCATGGCGAGCGATATCGTACTCCGGCGTCACCAGGCCGCCGTGCAACCCTTCGTAGAAGAGCAGATCCGTTCCACAGGGTAGCGACTGCCACTCGGTAAAGGTACCGACACGGTAACCGGCCTCGATCTTCTGCTTGTCTTCGGCATGGATATAGTGACGAAAGGTGCCCGAGCCGTGCTCGCCGTATTCGGCAAAAAGCCCCTCCAGGCGATCGAGCAAATTGGCCTCGACGGCAAAGTGCGAGAGCTCGTCCTTGCGATCCGGCTCTTCGCGGAAGATACGCTGCAGATCATCACGGGTATAGCGGTGAAAGGCGTCGCCGTCGACGATCGCCGCGTGGATGTCCTCGCGCAAGAACATACGCTCGAAGCTACGTCGGACCGTGGTCGTGCCCGCCCCGGACGAGCCAGTGATCGCAATAATCGGATACTCACGCGACATTAGACACCTCGGGCATGGGCGAGCGCACGTTTGACCTCTGCGGGCACCTCGACGGTTTGTCGGGCGGCCGTATCGACCAGCATCAGCGTTAGTTTGGCCGTCGCGACGCGCTGGTCCTGCGCATTCAAAACCCGGTGATACACCACAAGTCCCTTGCCTTCGGGTTCGGGAACGGCGGTTTCGATCGATAGCACCTCGGGGAAGCACGCCTCACGCTGGTACAACACGGTCAAATCGGCCACGACACTTGGATAGCCCGCCAGATCCCACTCCGGGAATCCAAGCGCGGCCAACGCTTGGGCACGCGCCTCGGCGATCAGCCCCACCAGCGCATCGTGGCCCAAGTGACGGCCGTAGTTCATATCCGTGATGCGCACCGACAAGGAGTGGCGGTGAATAATCGCTGCCTCAGGAAAATCCAGCGTAACGCGCTCCATACCTCACTCCTTGATAAACGGTTATTAAAATTAGCGTGACTGTTCGCGTGCGATGGCCCGGTGCGCAATATCGCGACGATACTCGACATCTTGCCAGTGAATCTGCTCGACGCCCAGATAGGCCTTTGCCTGGGCTTCCAACACGCTTTCGCCAAGCGCAGTGACACACAACACACGCCCACCGGCGGTAGTGATACCGCCCTGCTCGTTTTGCGCGGTACCGGCGTGGAAGACCTTGCAGTGTCGCGTGTCCGCTTCGTCAAGCCCGGTAATGACATCCCCCTTGCGGTAGCTATTGGGGTAGCCGCCCGCGGCCATCACAACGCCCACCGCAGCGCGGCTGTCCCAGTGACACTCAAAACCGGCTAGCTCGCCTTTCGCCCCGGCCAAACAAAGCGCGGCGAAGTCAGAGGTCAGGCGCATCATGATTGGCTGGGTTTCCGGGTCACCGAAGCGGCAGTTGTACTCGATCACTTTCGGGTTGCCGGCCTCGTCGATCATCAGGCCCGCGTACAAAAAGCCGGTGTAGGCGTTGCCCTCATCGCGCATGCCGCGCACCGTGGGCAAAATCACCTGCTCCATGACCCGCGCGTCGATCTCCGGTGTGACTACCGGCGCTGGCGAGTAAGCTCCCATGCCGCCGGTGTTCGGGCCGGTGTCGCCGTCGAAGGCGCGCTTATGATCCTGGCTGGTGGCCATGGGGACGACGTTTTCGCCGTCGACCATGACGATAAAGCTCGCTTCTTCGCCTTCGAGAAACTCCTCGATGACCACCCGCGCGCCGGCATCACCGAAGGCGTTGGCTTCGAGCATATCGCGAACCGCCGCCTTGGCTTCCGCCTCACTCATGGCAACGATCACCCCCTTGCCCGCGGCCAGGCCATCGGCCTTGATGACGATCGGTGCGCCGACCTCGGCCAGATACTCGAGCGCGTCGTCGACCCGGGTAAAGGTTTGATAGGCGGCGGAGGGAATTTGATGGCGGGCAAGGAAATCCTTGGTGAAGGATTTGGAGCCTTCGAGCTGGGCGGCCGCCTGGGTGGGCCCAAAAATGGCAAGCCCCGCCTGCTGGAAGCGGTCCACTACGCCAATGACCAGCGGCGCCTCGGGCCCCACGACGGTCAACGCGATGTTTTCGCGCTGGGCAAACGCCAGCAGGCCATCGATATCGGTGGCCTCGATGGCCACGTTTTCAAGCGAGGGCTCCCGAGCGGTCCCCGCATTGCCGGGCGCGACGAACACCTTCGTCACCTGTGCCGACTGCGCGAGTTTCCACGCCAGGGCGTGCTCTCGCCCGCCGCCACCTATCATCAAAACGTTCATGTCTTTCCTTATCGAGCGGATGCGTTACCTGGACGCATTATGCCACAGCAAAACTGTAGCGTGGCGCTAGGAGCGCTCGTTATCACTGTCGTCATCCGTCGGGCCTGGCTTATTCAGCGTGCTTTGCCAAAAACGCATGTTCTCCTCGGCAAGCTCGCGCATCAGCTCCATGGGCGAGTTTTTGAGCGCTTGCTGCCACTGGTTTTGCATCCGCTTTTGCTGCTGCAACATCAGTTGGGTGCCCTGCTCAAGATAGCGCGACAGCGGCAGTGGCGACGACATATCGTAGACACGGATCAGCTGCGCTAAAAGATCGTTGGAAAAAACCTCGGAATTATTATCGGCCTGCTCCTGTTCGATGATGATCGATAGCAGAATCGTCCGCGTCAGATCCTCACCGCTTTTGGCGTCCTCGACCCGGAATGGCTCTTCGTCGATAATCAACCGCCGCAGGTCTTCAAGCGTTACGTACCGGCTCTGCTGAGTATCGTACAATCGCCGGTTGGCATATTTGCGAATCACGCGCACAGCGCATCTCCTTAAACGCGGTAAAGGCTTTTGCCGCCGTTGCTGGTATTGTGCCTGCAACGCGCACGCATGCAAGCCAAGTGAGGCGACAACCTGCACTCGGCTCTTTATCCAGTCCTATTTCGATGAGCCTCATGAACCTGATACTGCTTGCCCCCGACGAGCTTGGCGCCGACTGGCGCGCTACCCTGACCGACACCCGCCGCCTGGAACACCTGACGCGCGTTCACCGCGCCCAAGTGAACGACGAGTTTACTGTCGGCGTGCTCGGCGGTTGCGTGGGCAAGGCGGTGCTTTTGGAACTCGACGAGAAGCGCGCGGTGTTCAAGGTGACGACGCTTACGCAAGCGCCGCCGCCGCCGCTTCCCGTTCATCTGGTATTGGCGCTACCGCGCCCGCGTATGCTGGCCCGCACCCTGGAGCACGTGACGGCGCTGGGGGTCAAACACCTCACCCTTTTGCACACGAAACGCGTGGAAAAAAGCTACTGGCAGTCGCCGGAACTCACACCAGACAAAATACATCAGCACCTCATTCTAGGTCTGGAGCAAACCCAGGATACGATCCTGCCGGATATCTCACTGGCCAAAGGATTTAGGCCCTTTCTGGAAGATCGGTTGCCGACGCTTTTGGCCGAGCACCACGGTCTTTTGGCTCATCCAGGCATGCGCAATGCCTGCCCGCGCGGCGTTACCGACCCAACGCTTTTGCTGGTCGGGCCAGAAGGTGGATTCATACCCTGGGAGGTGGAGAAACTGCTGGAGGCAGGCTGCGAGGGCATCCATTTGGGCCCACGCATCCTACGGGTGGAGACCGCCGTGACGGCGCTACTTTCGAAGCTTTTTTAGCGCGACGTCTATGTTTAGCGCAACGCCTATGCGCATCAGTACAGGCCAAGCGAGGCGCCTGGCCTGTACGCCTGGTATCTACTGCATAACGCTAACGCTGCAGATGCCTTTACTCCTCGTCTTCGCTGGGGTCGTGGGCCACGTACTCGGCATCATCGCCGCAGTCCGGGCTCTGCAGGAAGGTGCTTTCGACATCGAGAAGCCCCAGATGGCCAATGCTGCGCCGGCCCAATAGCATGGGATAGTTCATTTCGTCACGGTCGCGAAGGCTAAACTGCTCTTCATAGATCGTATCCCCCATGCAGATATCAAGCAGCACGACCGGACGGTCATCCTTACCGCCAGCGCCGCGCACGGTCAGCTCGCGATACAGCGGACGCTCGATCTCATCGCTAAACGTGTCGCCGCTCTGCTGGTCCTCTAACTGCAGACGAAAGCGCACCCAGTCCTCATCGTCTTTTTCAAAAAGCTCGATATCCCGGGCATCAAGCGAAGACGTCAAGGCGCCGCTATCGAGCTTCGCCTTCACTGTAATATCCCAGGAGTCGATCAGCGCATTTTCGACCCAGCCGTACACTTTACGCTCATCAGCCAAGGCACTGGTACTGGCCAGTACCGCGCCCGTGAGTGCGAAAACGCTCACTTTTTTAAAAAAAGCCTTGCTCATTGCGTGTCATCCTTGAGTAAAAATTACCGTACTGCGCCGCCATTAGCGAAGGCGCTCCAGCAGCGACTGCGTGGCGAAGCCATCCGGCGTCAGGCCCTGGTCACGCTGAAAGGTGCGCAGACCGCTTTGCGTGTTGGGCCCCATAATGCCGTCGGGCGTTCCGACCGAGTAGCCAGCCGCGTTGAGCCGCTGCTGGAGGGTTCTGACATCGTCCCGCGTTAAAGGTGCCTCATCCCGCGGCCAGGCCTGACTAATACCCGCGCGCCCGGCGATGGCGTCGCTCAGCGTTCCCACCGCGAGGGCGTAGCTGGTAGCGTTGTTGTAACGCAGGATCGAACGGAAGTTGGGCCCGACTAAAAACGCGGGGCCCTGGGCACCCGCGGGCACGATGATCGCTCCGCTGTCGAAGCCCGGTAGTTCGCCGTTGACCGCACGCACGCCCTGGCTTGCCCATTCGCTCGTCGAGCGACGCTCGGTTTGCGCGTAGTCGAAATCATCGGGCAGGATCACCTCTCGCCCCCAGGGCTTACCGGGCTGCCAGTTGGCCTTGGCAAGGTAGTTGGCGGTGGAGGCCATGACGTCGGGGATGCTGCCCCAGATATCGCGGCGGCCATTGTTGTCACCATCGACGGCATAGGCTTCAAAGCTCGAAGGAATAAACTGGGTATGCCCCATGGCCCCGGCCCAGGAACCTTTCATCTGCTCGGCGGAAATATCGCCTTCATCGATAATACGCAGCGCGGCAAGAAGTTCGTTGCGGGCGAATTCGCGACGACGGCCGTCGAAGGCCAGCGTGGCGAGTGCTTCGAGGGTAGAGAAGTCGCCAAAGTTGCTGCCGTAATTGCTCTCTATGCCCCAGATGGCCACGATGATCTCGGCGGGCACGCCAAAACGGCTCTGCATCTGGTCAGCGGTTTGGCGATGCGCCTGGAGCTTTTCCCGCCCATTGCTTACCCGTGCATCGGAGACGGCGGAGTCCAGATAGGCCCAAATGGGCCGAACGAACTCCGGCTGGTAACGATCGAGTTCGATGACACGCTCGCGGTAGCGCAAACCGTCGAAAGCCTCTGACAGCGTCGCCTCGCTAATGCCCTGGCTGCGCGCGTAGCGACGAAAATCCTCGAGCCACTGGTTGAAGCTGGCTGCGCTTAGCTGCTGGGCCCCGCGCGCATCCACTTCGCTCATTAGCTGCAGGTTCGCTTGAACAGGTGTCGCGGCCAGCAAACCGCCAACGGCCAGGGTAAGCGCGCCTACTTGCAGACCTCGATAACCTGCTAATATATTAACTTTCAACGACATAGTATCAATCTCCGGGCAATCCTTGGCAGAGATCGATAATGGCCTGGATTGGCAGTACTTACCAGCTAATGAAGTCAACGAAAGCGGCTAGCACTCCCCCTACTCTTCGGCTTCTTCAGGCTCTTCGACGGGCTGGCGGCTCTGGACAGCCTGTTTCTCCAATGAACGGGTCAGCTTGGTTTCGGTATAAGAGACTTCTTCGCGACCCTCATCGGATTTCAACGGCTCTTTGGGCTCAAAAGCGCCCGGCACGGGTTCGTCAAGCAACCACCGGCTCCACTCCCGGGGTGACACACAGGGTGGCTCGAACGTCTTTGGCGCACAGCGCCACGGCTGGTGGCGTTTCGCGCTGAGTTCGAAGGATGCAAGCTCAGGCAGCCAATGCGCGACGTAGAGCCCTTTGGGGTCGTAGTGCCTGGCCTGTTTCAACACGTTGAAGTAGCGGTCCTTGCGCCCATCGCGGCCGGTACCGGCAAGGTGGCTCCAGTTGCCCCAATTATTGGCTGCATCGTAATCGACCAGGCAGTGCTCGAACCACCAGGCGCCAAGGCGCCAGTCGACGCCAAGGTCCTTGATCAGAAAACTGGCTACGTTTTGGCGCGCCCGGCTGGAGATCCATCCGGTTTGGCTGAGCTCGAGCATGGCGGCGTCAATGAACGGCACGCCGGTACTGCCCTCCCGCCAGAGGTCGAATTTGTCGCAGGGTTCGGGCAGCGCTTCACTGCCAAAAAGCCTGGCCTTTTCCACCTGAGCGTTGCGATGGAAGTAGTCGCGCCAGAGAAGTTCGAAAACGATCCACTGACTCGACTCGGTCTCGCCGTTCACTTTCTCCCAGGCCTTGATTTCCTTGTAAACCTGACGCGCCGAAAGACAGCCGCGAGCAAGCCAAGGGGAGAACCGGGTCGAGAAGTTGGCGCCCAAAAGGCCGTTACGCGTCTTTTTATAGGACTCGGCGCCGCTTTGCTGCCAAAGATACTGGTCGAGACGGCTACGGGCCGCTGTTTCCCCTCCGACGAAATTGAACCCTTGACGGTCATCTGGCTGCCAAAAAGCGCTTTCTTCGCTCACGGCATGGAGCGGTGGAAAGCCGCGGGAGGCATTTTCGGGCCAGCCTGGCAGCGTAAAGGGGGCGTCGAGCGCTTCCGAGACTTCCCAGTGTTTTTCCAGGCGCTGGCGAAATGCCGAGAAACTGGCCGGCATATCCTCCAATGCGAAGGGAAGATCTTGCTGGTCGAAAAGATAGCCGTTTTCCATGCATTCAAGCACGCTGGGTGAAGGCAACGACTCAGCCACGCGGCTGATGTGCTCAGCCTCTTCGTAACCCGAGTGTGTCGCTACCCTTACACTGCGCGCCTGATACTCACTGGCAAGCTTTACGACCGTCGAGGCGGGGTCGCCGACACGTACCAGAAGGTCGCTACCGCGCTGCAAGAGTTCGCCGCGAAGCTCCATCAGGCTTTGCCATATGAAACGCAGCCGCGCAGGCCCCAAGCGCGGCGTCTGCTCTCCGGAAAGGCAGGGTTCGAGCAAGCGCTCATCCAGCACATAGAGACAGATAAGTTGATCCGGCCGCGCGTCGAATCTTAATAGCGGGTTATCCGCCACGCGTAGATTGTCGTGTAGCCAAACAATATCGGTCGTTAAATTCATGTCAGGTGCCTCCTAAGCGTGCTCTGCTGGCTGGGTGTGCATGGGCGGCGTTATCCGCTGTAGCGCTCCAAACAGCTTGGCGTCCAATACAACTTCATGTATGGATGCGGGCATAGAACGCGGTCATCGTGGGCTTAATAACCAGATCCGGGGCATGTCTATGGAGTGTCTCGACGCTGTCAAGCGTAATAGCTGAACAAGGTATCTTATACAATACTATTATTGTACATGGACAGTGTCCATGTTTTTTCGCTTTGGGTCAAACGGATACAAAAAAACCGCCTCATAAGAAGCGGTTTAATTCATTATCATAAGTTAATTAAAAACGTATCGTTTCATCTTTTTACGCTGGCATCGATCAAGCGTTGGTGGATCAGGGGTCGCTGGCACGAGGTGGGCGCTTGGCATTTTCCTGGGTTTCCAGCCCGCTTTTAAGCTCGTGGGTCAACGGATCGTAGTTGGGCTTGAGCTCATCCTTGACGGTGCCACTCCATAGTTTGGAGCCCACGAAATAGCCCGCCCGACCGATAACATGGGCAGCCACCGGCGCCGTCATGAGAATGAACAGGATAATCGCAAAGGAGCGCGCCACCACCCCGACCTCGGCAAAATGCATAGCCGCCGCGAGCATGATCAGTATCACGCCGAGCGCTGCGGCCTTGGTAGTCGCGTGCATTCGGGTCAAAAGATCCGGCAGGCGCAAAAGCCCGATCGCGGCCAGCAGGATAAACAGCGAGCCCCCCAGCAGCAGCGTTCCTTTTATGACATCAATCATCCCGCGGCCCTCCTCTTTCCAAAAAGCGGGCGAAGCCGATCGCGGCAAGAAAGCCCATCAGCGCGATCACGATGGCGGCGTCCAGAAAACTGGCCACTTCGGACTGGACGGCATAAACCCCCACCAGCCCCACCACCGTGGTCGAGAACAGTTCCAGCGCTACGACACGGTCCGGCAGGCTCGGCCCGCGTACCACGCGTACGAAGGTAAGCACCAGCGCCAGCCCCATGATGACCTGGCTAATTAAAATGACGGTACTCATTAGCGAAATAGCTCCAGTGCGCGGTGCTCCATCTCTTTGAGGTTGCGCCGCAGCTCGTCCTCATCGTCGAGGAACATGGCATGAATATATAGCACCCGCCGGTCGTCGGAGACGTCCAGGCTCAGGGTTCCCGGGGTCAGCGAGATAAGGTTCGCCACCATGGTGATTTCCATCTCCGTGCGCGCCGACAGCGGCATGGCGATCACACCAGGCTTCATGTGCCAGGGCGGCGTCAGAATATCGAACCCGACCCGCAGGTTCGCCTGGATGAGTTCCTTGATGAAAAACCCGAGAAAGCGAATGATGCGCGGGATGCGCGCGGGATAGCCCTTGAGCGCGTCGACCTGGTGCTCGATCAGCACCAGCGCGATATAGCCAAAGATCATCCCCACCAGCAGATTGAGGCCGGTGAAGTCGCCGCTCAGCAGCACCCAGGCAAGGCCGAGCAGCAAATTCCAAATCGCGCCGGTCATGGCAATTCCTCCCCAGGCGCGCCGACCTGCTCGGCCTGTAATTCAAAAGGCTCGACGATCGCCGCGTCGGCACTATCGGCGCCGCCCAGTACGGCTTCCACATAGCCTGCCGGATTGAAGAGCTGCTCACCGATAATCGTCATGACCTGCATGATCGGTTCGGCGAAGAGACCGATGGCAAGCGACATGAACGCCAACACGACCACGGGCAGATACATGATCCAAAGACTTGGCTTGAGAAGACGCCCATCATCGCCCACGGGCGTTTGCGCCGCGGGCACCTCGTTATCCTCGGGAAGCGCTTTCCAGAAAACCTCGTTCCAGATTTTCACCATGGAGTAGAGCGTCATTAGCCCCACCGCCAGCGCAATCCCGGTGGCAACGTAGGCTTCGGCCTCAAGGCCTGCGCGAATGAGCACGAACTTGGCAAAAAAGCCGGAAAGCGGGGGTATGCCCGCCAGCGAAAATGCCGAGACGAAAAACGCCACGGCAAGCCCAGGCGACTGGCGGTAAAGCCCGCCCATCTTCTTGAGTTGGTAGGTGCCCTGCAGCCGATGGGTGATACCGCTGATCAAAAACAGATTCGTCTTCACCACGATGTTGTGCATGATCGCGAACACCCCGCCGGCGATGGCCAGCGGCGTAAATATCGCCAGCCCGAGAATCATGTAGCCGATCTGGCTGACGATATGAAAGGACAAAATACGGCGGAATTCGTACTGCGCAGCGGCGCCCAGCACCCCGGTCACCATGGTCAGCACCGCCCCCCATAGCATGATGTCCTGCAAGTAGCCCATGGTTTGATCGAACATCAAGGTAAAAACGCGAAACAGCGAGTAGACCCCCACCTTGGTCAAAAGACCGGCAAACAGCGCCGACACCGCCACGGGCGGGGTGTGATACGAAGCGGGCAGCCAGAAGAACAGCGGAAAGGCGGCGGCCTTGATACCAAAGGCGACCATGAACATCACCGCCAACACCTCGACCATGCCTGAATGCTCGAGCTGTTCGATGCGCACGGCGATATCGGCCATGTTGAGCGTGCCCACGGTGCCGTACAAAAGGCCGATGGCGGTCAAAAAGATCACCGAGGCCAAAAGATTGAGGGTCACGTACTTGATCGCCCCCTCCATCTGCGCGCGCTCCCCGCCCAGAATCAGAAGCGCGAAGGACGCCACCAGCATGACCTCGAACCAGACATAGAGGTTGAAGATATCGCCGGTCAAAAACGCGCCGGCCACCCCCGCCAGCAGCAGGTGCATCAACGGGTAGTAGCCGAATTTTTCGTGGCCGCGCCCGGTCGAGGCCAGCGAGTAGATCCCCATGGCCAGGCCGATGATACCGGTCATCAGGATCATCACCGCGCTGAGCATATCGGCGATGAGCGTAATGCCGAACGGCGCCGGCCAACTGCCCATTTGCATGGTCACGTAGCCGTCGTTCAACACAGAGACGAACAGCCAAAGGCTTACGACCAGCAAGGCAACGTTACCCGCCACGGCAAGAAAGCGCTGCATCGGGCGCGAGCGCCAGAAAAGCAGCGACAGCGCCCCGGACAACAGCGGAAGTAAAACGGGCAGTGCAACTTCAGGCCTCACGTGTCGGTATCCTTCATCTTATCCAGGTCGTCTGCCTTGACGATTTCGTAGGCGCGGCGGATCAACACCACGGCAAAGGCCAGCACGCCAAAGGCGATCACGATGGCGGTTAGCACCACCGCCTGGGGCAGTGGGTCGGCCACTTCGCCAAGCGGCTGGTACATACCTTCGGGAATAAGCGGCGGCGCGCCGCGGGTCATTCCCGCCGTCGTAAAGATCAAAAGGTTGGCGGCGTTGGACAAAAGCAGCAGCCCGATCACCAGTTTGACGATGGATCGGCGTAGCATCATGAAGACGGCGGTGGCGTATAAAAGCCCGATCGCCAGGGCCATTATCGGCTCCATAAACGGCCTCCCTGCTCGTTAAGGTTCATCTTTATCCACCTCCATCAATGCCATGACCATACCCACCACCGAGCCCAGCACCGCCAGATACACACCGACATCGAAAATGAGCGGCGTCGACGCCTTGAACTCGATGATCGGGATGGTCCACCACTGGGCAGTCAAAAAGGGCTGATCGAGAAACCAGGCGGGCACGACGGAAATCATGCCCAGCAACAGCCCAATGCCGATCAAATCCCGCGGGTCCAGCATGCGCAGCACCTCTTTGGTGGCGCTTACCCCAAAGGCAAACAAATACAGCGTAAAGCCCCCCGCCGCCACCAGCCCGGCAATGAAGCCACCGCCCGGCTCGTCGTGGCCGCGCAGCAATAGAAACACCGAGAACATCAGCTGCAGCGGCATCAAAAAACGCGCCGCCGTGTTGAGGATGATCGTCCCTGATTTAACCATCGATAGGCTCCTTGGCCGCCGCTTTATCGTCACTGGCCTTGGCCTCTTCGAGCGCGGTATGACGAAGCTTGAGCATGGCGATCACGCCGATCGCGGCCAGCGCCAGTACGAACATCTCGCCTAGCGTATCCAGCGCCCGGTAATCCACCAAAATCACGTTGACGATATTGCGCCCATGCGCCAGTGGCGCGCTGTTCTCCACCATGTAGGTCGAGATCGACTCGAACTGGTCGATACTCCACGCCGTCATGACCAGCAAAAAGATCAACACGCCCATCGCCGTGGCGATCGCGCCGTCGCGCACGCGCTCAAGGCTGGTCGATAGATTGGAAAAGCGCGGTAGCCTGAACAGTACCAGCACCAGCAAAATGACCGTCAGCGTCTCGACGAGCAGCTGCGTAATGCCCAGGTCCGGCGCGCTAAAGAGGATGAAGATCAGCGCGATGGAAAAGCCCATGATGCCCACCGAGACCACCGCGCCCAGCCGGGAGCGCGAAATGGTCGCGAAAATGGCGCCCATCGCCATGGTGCCCACCACGATGAGCTCGTGAAAGCGTACGTCCAGCTCGAAACTCAAAAGCGGCGTATGGCGCACCAGCAGCGAATAGCCCACCAGCGCGATCAACACCACCAGCATGACCAGAATATAGTTGCGCATATAGCCGTTTTGCAGAATGCGGGTCTGCCACTCGGAGAAGCGCACGATCGCGTTCATCGCGCCTTCGTAACCCGCCTCTGGCCCGCGCCGCTGGATCGGCGCCAGCACGCTGAGCCGGCCGCGCACGCTATCCCAGCGTTTGAAGAGCAAAAAGCCCAGCGCCAGACTCACGACCGACAGAATCAGCGCGGCGTTGACGCCGTACCAAAGCGAAAGCGATACCTCGAGGGTTCTTCCCACGATGGCGCTGGCCGCCGCGGTCAAAAGTGCGTCGATGCCGAAAAACGCGGGGGCCAACCCGAAAAACAGCGAGCCAAAGGCAAGCAGCGCCGGGCCAATGAGCATGCTCGGCGGCGCCTCGTGGGGCTCGATCGGCGTTGGCCGATACTTGCCGAAGAACGGGCGCAGCGCGACGATGGCCGCCACCGCGATGGTCATGATCGCCGAGGCGAAAGCAAGCCCCAAAAGCACCGCCTGAAAGCCTTCCGCACCGAGCACCGCTTCGAGCATCAGCTCCTTGCCGATAAAGCCAAATAGCGGCGGCACCCCGGAAAGCGAAAGCGCGGTGACGAACGCAATCGTGGCAGTCACCGGCATCACCGTTCGCAGCCCCCCCATCTCGGTCACGTCCTTGGTGCCGGTTTCGTGGTCCAAAATCCCCGCCACCATGAACAGCGCCCCTTTGTACAGGGAGTGGGCCAGCATGAAGGTGACAAAGGCGGTCATGGCATAGTCGGTGCCAATGCCCAACAGCATGGTCAGCGTGCCCAACGCCATGATGGTGGAGTACGCCAACAGCTTTTTGATATTGGTATGGTGGATCGCCAAAAAGGCGCCGGTAAACATGGTGAACGCGCCTACTAGCGACAGCGTCCATACCCAAAGCTCGGTGCCACCAAGCTCTGGCTGCAGGCGTGCCATCAGGTAGATACCCGCTTTGACCATGGTGGCGGAATGCAGATAGGCCGACACCGGCGAGGGTGCGGCCATGGCATTGGGTAGCCAGAAGTGAAACGGAAACTGCGCGGACTTGGTAAACGCACCCAACAGAAGACAGACCACCATCGGTACATAAAGCGCGTGCTCGCGAAGGTCTTCGCTTCCAGCCAGTATCTCGGAGAACGACCAGGACCCACTGGCAATACCCAAAAGCACCAGCCCGGCCATTAGCGCAAGCCCGCCCGCCACCGTTACGAACAGGCCTTGCCGTGCGGAGTTACGCGCCTGTAGATCGGTATGGTTAAAGCCGATCAACAGGTACGACGTAATGCTGGTCAGCTCCCAAAACACGAACAACGTCAACAGCCCGTCGGCCATGACAAGGCCCAGCATCGACATCATGAACGCCAGCATCGCCACGTGAAAACGCGCGATGTCCGGGCTGCCTTTCAGGTAGCCGCCGGCATAAACCAGCACGCAGGTACCGATGATCGTAATCAAAAGGCCGAACAGCAACGATAGACCATCGATCATGAAGGTCAGGCTGATGCCCAGTGAAGGCACCCATTGCCACTCTAAAAGCAGCGGGCCTTCTGTGACGATACTGCCCGCCTGGCTTAAAAGCCACGCCGCGATGGCACCAGGAAACAGGGCCAGCAAGAAGCTTGTCTGCTGCCCGAACCAGCGGTTCATCAAGGGGGCTGAAGCGGCCAGTAAAAAACCTAGCAAAATGGCGAGCTGCATCTAACGTGTTCTCCCTGAGTGATGCCCAGGACCATGGGCACACATGTCGCGGCGACTCCATTACCGCAGCGTTGAATAACTGTGATACTAAAGGCGTAAACCTTATAACAGCAAGCCGCGGGTTGCCATCGAGCGCGTGCAAGCACGCGCCCGAAAATTCACTTAGCCTGCTAGGTTAATGCTTGAATTTCCTTATATTATTCTCTTAACGCGGCGTTGAAAGCCACCCTCCCAGTTCCGTGTTGATCACCTCGACCAGCGCATCGATATGATCGTCGCGATCGTTCAAGCAGGGAATATAACTAAAGGTCTCGCCCCCCGCGTGGATAAAGCCCTCGCGTATCTCCTCTTCGACTTCCTCGAGGGTTTCAACGCAGTCCGCCGAAAACGCCGGCGAAATAACCGCTATATGCTTGTGCCCTTGGCGGGCAAGTTCGGCCACGTGCTCGACGGTTTGCGGTCCGACCCACTTTTCCGGGCCAAACTGAGACTGAAACGCCGTGTCGATCTCTTCTTTATCGAAGCCAAGGGTTTCGCGCAGTAGCCGCGTGGTTTTCTGGCAGTGGCAGTGGTAGGGATCACCTTCCATCAAGTAACGCTCAGGGACGCCGTGGTAGCTTGCCACCAGCTTGCTGGGTCGAGTCGCGAAACCGCTATACGCCTCTTCTACCGAGTTGGCCAGCGCCCTGAGATAACTCGGGTGGTCAAAGTAGGCGGGGACGGTACGCAGCGCAGGCTGCCACTTCATTTTCATCAGGCTACGAAACGCCTGGTCGTTGGCCGTGGCCGTGGTGGGCGAGCCGTACTGCGGATAAAGCGGAAAGAAGACGATCCGCTCGCACCCCTTCGCTTGCATGGCGTTGAGCACGCTGGGCGTCGACGGATTGCCGTAGCGCATGCAAAAATCCACCTCGACGTCATCGCCGTAGAGCGCCTTCAAACGCCGAGCGATTTTGTCGGTCTGCGCGCGGGTAATGGTCAAAAGCGGGCTTTCGTCGTTTTCCGTATTCCAGATGCTCTTGTACGCCTTACCCGAGGCAAAGGGCCGCTTGGTCAAGATGATGGTTTGTAATAACGGCTGCCATTTCCAGTCGGCGTAGTCCACGACGCGTTTGTCGGACAGAAACTCGTTCAGGTAGCGCCGCATGGACCAGTAGTCCGTATTATCCGGCGTACCCAGATTGGCCAGCACCACGCCGACCTTTTTACGCGCCACCGGCGGATGCGACGCCGGCGCGTGCATCAGGCGCCCTTCACCTGGCTGATCTGTCTGAACGGTCTCATTCATGGCCATCCCTCCTGAAGATTTTTAGTAGCGAAAGCTTACCACTTTTCAGCAAATTCGCGGTATGAAGTTATACTATTAACATTATTTGTATAACTACGGATTCAATTATGTCCAGGCCGAACTCTTTTGCGTAAGCTCCCACTAAAACAGGCCGTGCTACGGACAGCCCCCTTCACTCAAGGCTATAAAGGCCGGTAACACCATGAAAAATTCTTTCGAAGCCGCCAAAAACGCCGCCGCGCCGGTCACGCTTTTTTACGATGGCCGCTGCCCGTTTTGTCAAAAAGAGGTCGCCTGGCTCTCCAAACATCATCATCGCAATAGGGTGGAGCTTGTCGATATTCGCGCGGAAGGTTTCGAGCCCATGCCTTCGGGGCCGGCTTTCGATGCGCTCATGGGGAAGTTGCACGTACTCGACAACAACGGAGCGTGGTATATCGGAATGGATGCGAGCCGGGCCCTCTATTCAGTGTTGGGCTACCGGCGATGGGTCTGGCTTTCTTGCTTGCCGGGCCTGCGCGGGGTGATGAATGCAGGCTACCGTTTATTTGCCCGCCACCGTGTACGGCTGGGGCAGTGGTACGAAAAACTCGTTGCGGGTGGGTGAAAAATTAAAGCAGCGCCAGGGGTATTAGAAAACCAGCGGCATCCGCGAGGTGAGTGGCTCACTATAGTGCGCAGCGCGGCCGATCATTTCATCGTGGGGCACGTGCTGAACCAGGTAGGCGCGGTGAATACCGGCACGCTTTAACTCGAGATAGACATCGTCGAGGGAGCGGAACAGCATCGGCTTGTTCTGCCGGGTCAGCATGTGGCGGCTGCCCTCAACATCTTCGAGCTCTACCTGATAAAAGCGGCTACCCGAATGGGTAATGACGCGAATTTCGAAGTTATCGGACTCTTCGACGAAGCCCTTGAGTGCGTTTAAATCCATGGATCCTTCCTTTTGTTAGGGGTCATGGGGCACAGCGTGACGCCTCCCCATGACATTATTGTTACCGTACATTGTAACGTTAGCGCAAATTCTCGAACTGCGCTTTTGTCACTGCACCAGGGCGCTAAGACGCCCACCCAACAAAAGAGTTCCTGACCGAATGGTTAAACGCGACCCACGGCCCTTTTACGGGGACTGCGCTACTGGTACTGCGAAGGATCGATCGCTTTACCCAGGGAATTACGGTCGATCCAGTTGCCGCCTTTGGTTTCCTTGTAGCGGAACACGACCTTATCGCCTACGACCACGGGCAGTTCGCCATCTTCGGTTTGATAGCTAAAGGATTCACCGTTCACCACCAGGTAGTAGCGGTAAAGATCCGGCATGCCCAGCCACTCCTTGAAAGGACCTTCGCGCTCCAGCGACTCGAGCTCCCCTCGCCCTTCCAGCTTGGGAAGACGTTTGCGGTTACCCCGCTTGAAACCACCACCCGCCATGCTGCTACTCCTGTGTTGCTGACATCTGTTTTTCAACATCTGAATTTAACGATCGGCTTTCATATCGTCGGTCTTCAAACGTTCGCTAAAACGTTTCGGCTTGAAACCAAGGGGCGGCATTATACGGCCTGGGCTCGGGGGCTCAAGTTATTCGCCAAACGCTTGCCCGTAGCTGTCCGGCGCCAGGTCCTCGAACCGGGTGTACTTGCCGATAAAGGCCATGTGTACCGTACCAATCGGCCCGTTACGCTGCTTGCCGATGATGAGCTCGGCAATGCCCTGGTTATCCGGGTTGTCCGGGTTGTACACCTCATCGCGGTAAACGAAGGCGATGACGTCCGCATCCTGCTCGATGGCCCCGGATTCGCGCAAATCCGACATGACTGGGCGCTTGTTGGGGCGCTGCTCCAGCGAGCGGTTGAGCTGGGAGAGCGCGACCACCGGGCAGCCGAACTCCTTCGCCAGCCCTTTGAGCGAGCGGGAAATTTCCGAGATCTCGCCGGTCCGGTTTTCGGAAAACCCGGGGATCTGCATTAGCTGCAGATAGTCGATCATGATCAAGGACATATTGCCGTGCTCCCGCACGATCCGGCGCAGGCGCGAGCGCATCTCGTTGGGTGAAAGCGCGGCGGTGTCGTCGATGAAAAGCTGCTTGTCCTTCAATAAATTGACCGCCGAGGTCAGCCGCGGCCAATCCTCGTCCTCGAGCTGGCCCGAGCGCACCCGGGTCTGGTCGATACGGCCAAGCGACGAGAGCATACGTAGCATCAGCGACTCCGCAGGCATCTCCATGGAGAACACCATCACCGGCTTGTCGCTGGAGATCACCGCGTGCTCCACCAAATTCATGGCGAAGGTGGTCTTGCCCATGGAAGGTCGCCCGGCGATGATCACCAAATCCGAAGGCTGCCAGCCCGAGGTCATTTCGTCCAAATCGCGAAACCCCGACGAGAGCCCGGTCATCTCACCTTTCATGTTGAAAAGCTCGTCGATACGGTCGACGGCCTTGGTCAACAGCTCGCTCATGCCAATGGGACCACCGGTTTTCGGCCGCTCCTCGGCAATCTGGAACACCAGCCGTTCGGCTTCGTTTAAAAGCTCGTCTGCCGGGCGGCCCTGGGGCGAGAAGGCGCCATCGGCAATCTGGTTGGCCGCGCGAATCAGCTTTCTGAGCGTGGCGCGCTCGCGCACGATATCGGCGTAGGCGCGAATATTACTCGCCGACGGCGTGTTGCGGGCAAGCTCGGCCAGAAAGCCCAGCCCGCCGACGGTGTCGAGCTGGTCGCGGGCTTCCAGTGCCTCGGAAAGCGTTACCACGTCAAGCGGCTGGCCGGCTTCGGCCAGGTGGATCATGACGTTGAACACCAGGCGATGTTCATAGCGGTAAAAGTCATCCGCCGCCAAGCGCTCCGAGACGTTGTCCCAGGCCTGGTTGTCGAGCATCAGTCCGCCCAGCACCGACTGCTCGGCTTCGAGCGAGTGCGGGGGCAACTTGAGCGCGGCGGTTTCCTGGTCCGTGGAGGACTCCTCCATCGCGGGCTCCTTTCAATAGCGCGATATGCGTGGCGTGGCGGCCACTATCTTACTCAATCGAACCGTTCAACGTCTGGCATGCGTTAAACGGCCTTCGAGGCGGCTTTGCAAGACGCCGCATGCCTTGCAAAGCCGGCTCAGCTTCGACCCTCGACCATTTCAAAGAGTTTGAACGGTTTTAAGGGGCTTAAACAACAAAGGGCGCGGGAGAACCCGCGCCCTTTTTGGCGTCGATGGATGCGCGAGCGTTACTCGGCAACCACCACAACGCGAACCGTTGCGTCGACTTCGGCATGCAGATGCAGGGCAATGTCGTATTCGCCGGTTTGACGAATCGGACCCAGCGGCATGCGAACTTCGCTCTTGGCAACGTCGATGCCAGCAGAGGAGATCGCATCGGCCAGATCGCGCGGACCGATCGAGCCGAACAGTTTGCCTTCATCACCCGATTTGGAGACCAGCGACAGTTCGATGTCGTTGAGCTGCTCCGCGCGTGCTTCGGCTTCTGCTTTACGCTCAGCGGCTTGAGCTTCGAGCTCGGCGCGCTGCGCGTCAAACGCCTCTACGTTTTCCTTGGTAGCCGGTACGGCCAGGCCGTAAGGTACCAGGTAATTACGGCCGTAACCGGGCTTTACAGTGACCTTGTCACCCAGGCCGCCCAGCTTACCAATCTTGTCGAGCAGAATGACTTCCATCTCGTAAACCTCTAGTCAATTGCTGCGGGTAAGGCGTGCGCGAACGTTCGCGAAAGTATCGATCAGCCCCAACAGCAGCACAATGAGAATCGTGGGCAAGGTTGTGATCAGCAGTACATAAAATACCGCCAGCCACAGCCCGTTCATCCCCTTTAATCCAATAAACCAATGCACTAACGCAATACCGGCCACTAACAGCGGCACCCAGCCAACGATCAGGATCGCTTCGCCGCCCAGCAAAAGCCCCACCACACCAAGAATCGCCAATAGCGCGAACTCTTTGGGGGACAGGCGCAGCGCGTGAAACTCTTCACGAAAGCCGCCGGGATTATAAAGCCCGGCCTGCGCGCTACGCCCCAGGGCCAAACAGGCCACCGACACCAACAAAACGATCAACCCTGTCACACCGCCGACCACCATGGCGGCCAGCGCCCGGGTATCGTAGCCCTGGCGTGCGAACTCGTTGAGCATGTTGTCGATATCAGCCGAGCTCTCTCTTAGCTGCTCGAGCATCAGCTCTGACCCGCCCGGCGGGCTGAAGACCCCTAGCTGCACCATAAAGGCGGCAGCCAGCGTGCCTACGATCAGGGCTTCGCTCCAGCGCATCCGCTCGCGCAGAATGACGGCCATCAGCGTGGTCAACAGCACGCTTGCCAGCGGGATGACGTCGCCCTGTACCCACCAGAACCCGGCGGGGATGGCGGCAGCCAAAATAACCGGCAGCGCCGGTGCAAACCCGCGGCGCAGAGTCACCAAAGCAGCAACGGCGGCCCCGATCCAAAAGAGCCAAGGCACCAGGGATGCAAGCGCCGCTACGCCAACGGCGTAGGGTGTTTTCTGCATCAGCCAACGTGCCAGTGCCAGCATTACGTCAAGCGCTTATTGGTGGCTATCGGAATAGGGCAGTAGTGCCAGATAGCGCGAACGCTTGATAGCGGTCGCCAGCTGGCGCTGGTAGCGTGCTTTAGTGCCGGTGATACGGCTCGGAACGATCTTGCCGGTTTCGGTGATGTAAGCCTTCAACGTGTCCAGATCTTTATAGTCGATCTGCTTGACGCCTTCAGCGGTGAAGCGGCAAAACTTACGGCGACGGAAAAAACGTGCCATGGATGAGCTCCTTTAAAACGTGCGGTGGAGAAACTTAGGCAGTTTCTTCGGTTTCTGTTTCAGAGTCGGCGTCAGCGTCGTCGTTGCGCGGCTTATCTTCACGACGCGGGCGCTTCTCTTCTGCCGGTTTCATCATCGGCGATGCTTCGGTGACCGCTTCCTTGCAGCGGACAACGAGGCTACGGATGATGGCATCGTTGAAACGGAAGATGTTTTCGATCTCTTCCAGGGTTTCACCGGTGCACTCGACGTTCATCAGCACGTAGTGGGCTTTGTGGATCTTGTTGATCGGGTATGCCAGATGGCGGCGGCCCCAATCTTCCAGGCGATGCACGGTGCCCGAGCTTTCGGTCACGATGCTGGTGTAGCGCTCGACCATAGCCGGCACTTGCTCGCTCTGATCCGGGTGGACCATAAACACGATTTCGTAATGACGCATGGAATCTCCTTGCGGTTTGACAGCTTCCGATGCGCGCCCGCCATAGCGGCCGTGACAGGGAAGCAAGGAGTTAACTGAAATGCCTGTCTGAAACGCCGCTTAAAACGGCGCCTCGATTCAAGGCATCAAGCAGAACTGTCGTTTTGAGAGGCATACGCCTCATAGCGCCCGCGGCAAATAAACGGGCGAGCGCATTTTAGGGGGGTTAGGGTCAACTTGCAAGCTGGCGCTGGCGAACCGCCTCGAATAGAAAGATACCCGCAGCCACCGACACATTGAGACTGGAGACCTGACCGGCCATGGGGAGCTTGGCCAAATGGTCACAGCTTTCCCGGGTCAACCGGCGCATGCCCTTGCCCTCGGCCCCCATGACCAGCGCGGTGGGCCCTTTGAAATCGATGTCGTAAACCGCCGCGTCGGCCTCACCGGCGGTACCGGTCACCCAAACGCCAAACTCCTTGAGCTTGGCAAGCGTACGCGCCAGGTTGGTGACCTGGTAGACCGGCACGACCTCTGCCGCGCCGCAGGCCACCTTACGCACCGTGGCGTTGAGCGGGGCGGCGTTATCCTTGGCGACGATTACACCGTGGGCGCCGGCCGCATCGGCACTGCGCAAGCAGGCACCGAAGTTATGCACGTCGGTCACGCCATCGAGCACCAGTAGAAGCGGCGGCGCAGGGGCCTGCCAGGCGCGCAGCTTTAGCCATAGCGACTCTTCGCCCTCTGCGGTGAGCGGCGGGCAAAACGCGACCACGCCCTGGTGGGCAGCGCCACTGGTCACCTGGTCGAGTATTTCCCTGGGCTGCTCCTTGAGCCGCGCGCCCCCTGCTCGAGCACGCTCGACAAGCACGTCAAGGCGCCTACCCGCGCCCTGCTGCACCCAAAGCTCGCGCGGGGCTTCGCCCCGCTCCAGCAAGCTTTCAAGCGCGTGGACGCCGTACACCTGCTCAAGGCCTTCAGGCACCTGAACGGCGCTGCGCGCGCCACGCCGGGATGCTGACTTCATGCTTATTCCTTATCCAACGATGGTTTCTTGGGCGCCCTGCGCGAGCGCTTGGGCCCGCTACGCGTGGTGGGCTCCTCGGCCTTTGTTTCGGGCTTACCCGCGGCGCTGCGCTTGGCCGGCTGACGACGCGGCTTATCCGGCTTATCGGATTTCGCAGGCTTATCCGACGCTGCCGACGCCTCGGCACCCTTACCCGGGCGCTTGCGCGGCTGGCGGCGCGGGCGCGGCTTTTCATCGGTCAGGCCAAAGTCGATCTTGCGATCATCCATATCCACCCGAGCGACCTGCACGGACAGGCCATCGCCCAGCCGGTAGGTCGTGCCGGTGCGCTCGCCTTTCAGGCGATGCTTTTCGGCCTCGTAATGGTAGTAGTCCGAAGGCAGCGAAGTGACGTGGACCAGCCCTTCGACGTAGAAGGTATCCAGACGCACGAACAGCCCGAATTGGGTGACCGAGGCGATGGTACCGTCGAAGGTTTCGCCGAGCTTGTCGGACATGAACTCGCATTTGAGCCAGCTCTCCACATCGCGGGTGGCTTCGTCGGCCCGACGTTCGGTCATCGAGCAGTGCTCGCCGAGCTCGAGCATCTGCTCGAACGTATAGGGGCACCACTTGCTGGGCGGCTCGACCGGTGCGCCTTCGACGCGCACCACGGTATTGGTCTGGCGCGGCCCGCGAATCACCGAGCGAATCGCGCGATGCACCAGCAGATCCGGATAGCGGCGAATCGGCGAGGTGAAGTGGGCGTAGGCCTGATACGCGAGGCCGAAATGCCCCTCGTTTTGCGGCGAGTACACCGCCTGGTTCATCGAGCGCAGCATCACGGTCTGGATGATATCGGCATCCGGGCGGTCACTGATCGCCTCTCTGAGCGCCTGATAATCCTGGGGCGTGGGCTCGTCGCCACCACCTACCGAGAGACCCAGCTCGCTCAGGAACAGGCGCAGCTTTTCCAGCCGCTCCGGCGTGGGGCGTTCGTGAATCCGGTAAAGCGCCGGCAGGTCGTGCTTGTCCAGAAAGCGCGCGGTGGCCACGTTGGCCGCCAGCATGCACTCCTCGATCATCTTGTGCGCGTCGTTACGACTGCGCGGGACGATTTCCTCAATCTTGCGCTCTTCATTGAAGATGATCGCCGTTTCGGTCGTCTCGAAATCGATCGCGCCGCGGGCTTCGCGGGCCTCCTTGAGCAGACCATAAAGCTCGCGAAGATCCTCGACCGGCTTGACGAGGCCCTTGTGCTCTTCACGCAGCGCCTTGCCCTGCTCGCTTTCCGGCTCCAGCATCGCCGCGACCTTGTTGTAGGTCATACGCGCGTGGGAGTTCATGACCGCCTCGTAGAACGAGTAGCGGCTGATCGCCCCGGTCTTGGAGATGTTCATCTCGCAGACCATGACCAGGCGGTCGACATGAGGGTTCAGCGAACAGAGGCCGTTGGAGAGAAGCTCCGGCAACATGGGCACGACCTGGCCCGGGAAGTACACCGAGTTACCACGCGTACGCGCTTCGTCGTCGAGTGCGGTGCCGGGACGAACGTAATGCGAAACGTCGGCGATCGCCACGATCAGCTTCCAGCTACCGGACTTGGTCTTCCACGCATAAACCGCGTCGTCGAAGTCCTTGGCCGACTCGTCGTCGATGGTGATCAACGGCTTGTCGCGTAGATCGACCCGGTGCTGCTTGTCCTCTTCCAGCACCTCGGCGGAGATCGTGCTGGTTTGATCGATCACCTCCGGCGGGAACTCTGCCGGAATCTCGTAGCTGCGAATGGCAATGTCGATTTCCATGCCCGGGTCCATGCGCTCGCCCAGCACTTCGACCACCTCGCCCACCGGCTGCACGCGGGTGGCGGGCTGCTGGGTGATTTTGGCCGAGACCACCTGACCGTCTTTCGCGCCTTCGCTTGCGGTATGCGGAATCAGCACTTCCTGAGTGATCCGCGGGTTCTCCGGAATCAGGATGCCGAATTCCGGCGTGTTGCTGCGATACACCCCGACCAGCGTCTGGGTATTGCGCGCGATGACGTCGGCAATGGTCGCCTCGTCGCGCCCGCGACGATCACGGCCGCTGACCCGTACCAGCACATGGTCGCCATGGAAGATGCGGCGCATTTGCCGCGCGGGCAGCAGCAGATCCGGCTTTTTACCGTCGTCGCGCACCAAAAAGCCAAAACCATCACGGTGGCCCTGTACTTTACCCTTGATCAGGTCGAGCTTGTCGATCAGTGCGTAGGCACCGCGGCGGTCGCGCAGCACTTGGCCGTCGCGCTCCATGGCCGCCAAGCGGCGACGCACCGCTTCGAGATGATCCTCATCCTCGATGCCGAGCATGCGGCTCATGTTTTCGTGAGTGATCGGCTTGCCGTAGCTTTCGAGCGCGGCGAGCAGATACTCCCGGCTGGGTGCCGGATTATCGTATTTATGTGCCTC
Organism: Vreelandella mediterranea; assembly: GCF_970647075.1. Classification (NCBI taxonomy): domain Bacteria; kingdom Pseudomonadati; phylum Pseudomonadota; class Gammaproteobacteria; order Oceanospirillales; family Halomonadaceae; genus Vreelandella; species Vreelandella mediterranea. Next base: position 2,394,539 of record NZ_OZ310198.1, read on the forward strand.
ACGCTCGGCGTGTGGGTCATCACTTAACGTCCAGTACTTCATGTGATCGTCGTCCTTGATGGCGTTTGCGGGAGGCGAAAAAGAAAGGCCGCGCAAGAGCACGCCCTATAGAGACGGTCAGGCGTTTTTACAAGATAAAACGCGCTGAAAAATTTCATGGTTTGTTTGGTCATTGGTGCAGTATAGCGCTGCCGCTTCAATCACCCAACCGTCAGCGTACCCAATCGCGCTTTTTTTACTTAAAAACCGTATGCAACACTTGCATTTAAACCATGGCTCGGTATCATACGCGCCACTTGCCCAGATGGCGGAATTGGTAGACGCGCTAGCTTCAGGTGCTAGTGTCCGTATGGACGTGGAGGTTCAAGTCCTCTTCTGGGCACCATCAAACGTCGAGTTAACCCCTTTTCACGATGGCAGATGGTGTAAAACAAGGGTTTGTATTCGCCCGGGTGGCGGAATTGGTAGACGCGCTAGCTTCAGGTGCTAGTGACTGTATGGTCGTGGAGGTTCAAGTCCTCTCCCGGGCACCAATCGAATACAAGCAATAAATGATGCGCCCAGGTGGCGGAATTGGTAGACGCGCTAGCTTCAGGTGCTAGTGTCCGTATGGACGTGGAGGTTCAAGTCCTCTCCTGGGCACCATGAGCAACATGGGCCCGTCCGCATCATTTAACGGTACTTATTCCCCCTTCCTTGCTCTACCCCTTTCTGGTTTATCGTCATTACTCTACCTTCTTTTCGATGCTGTACCTAAAGCAACACCGTGGCTTTTTACGCACATCCAGTCGCTCCCTGACCTGCCCAACAACGCTCGTCCAAAACTCTCCATGCCTGGAAACACCGCTTTAAAAAACGAAGGTGGCTCAAACCGATGCCCCTCCAGCAACGCGTCTTAATGAAACCGCCCTGGCCGTTTCGACACCTCTTCAAGTGCCCACCCTTGAGTGCGTAGCTCGCCCTCCAGCACCGCTTCGAGTTGTGGCGAGAGGTTGGGGAAGAAGTTGAGTCCGGTGCGTGCTTCGATCTCGTCGATGGTGACCAGGTAATCCGCCAGCGGCTCGTTGCCGCGCACGTCTTGCGGCATGATGAAGGCCAGCGCCAACGGCGCCTCTGCATGCGGGGCCACGATGATTTTATAGAATGCCTCGGGCACTTCGACCAGCCCCACCCGGTTCAATACGTTGTCGGTGAAGCGCTCGGGGAAAACCGGCCCGGTAATGACCTGCAGGTAGTCGAAGCGCGGTGCGAAGTGATCCATCACCGACTCCTCCAAACGTTGCCACAGTTGGCGGTTCAGCTTCGGACGCTGAGGGCTCATATTGCTCATCTGGAAGGTATCGAGCTGGGCGTTTCGTCCGTAAACGGCGGCGATGGCGTAGTTGGGCGCCATGTGGCCACGGTCATAGCCGCTGCCCGAATAGCTGTCGGTGCCAACCGGCCAGAGCGTTCGCCAGTCGGCGCGAAAGTTGGGCCGCGAGCCAATACGGGTATCGTCCGGCACGGCCCTCAGCTGGTAGCTCACCCACAGCGGATTGATGCGTACATCCGACCAGCCCACGATGAAACCGTCGTTGCGCAGCACGCGGTGAAAAGTGGTCAGGCTCAGATCCTCCCAAGTGGGTGCGCCCATCCAGACCGCCTCGCCTACTTGCTGGCGCTCCTGGAACTCCCAAAGCCCGCCCCCGACCACCACGAATAGCAGCGCCACTCCAAAGCGCCGCCCCCGGCGGCCCCAGCGCGAAAGCGTTTTTCCCACCGTGTTTCTCCCTACCTTGCCTTGTTTTCTTTTTCTAATTCGCCGCTACTACTTCGCCGCTACTACTCAAGGCAAGAAGACTACCAGCCCAGCGAGAACATGGTTTCCAGGTCGTGGCGCGAGTGCACCTGCATGGCGTTCAGGGTTTCCGTATCGCTAATGCCTTCTACCGCGTTCAGGCGCTCGGTCACAAGCTCCGCCAAACTCTCGAAGTCACGGGTGCGGGCAATCGCCACCAGGTCGTAGCGCCCGCAGGTAGAGTATACCTCGCTGATGCCCTCGACCTCCGCCAGCCGCTCAGCGACGCCTTTTACCTGGCCTTTTTCGGTATTAATCAAAATGACAGCGTTTTGCATGGCGCCCTCGTAGGTCAACGTATTTGAATCCAGCGTGTCTAAACGTTTGCCGAGTATACCAGCCCCCACCGTCCCGCCAAACGACGCGATTAATGTGGCCTATTGCCGCGCGGCGTGAAACCCATTAGTCGCGGTGAAACGCATGGGTTAAGGTAGGCTCAAGATAAACACTTTATAATACGGCGAAAATCAGAGCGTCTTTTAGCGCCTCGTCCGTAACGCTTTCAGACCGTGAACCGTTAGACCGAGCAACCAAGGAGACACCATGGCCGATCAGAGCCGGCGTAAGTTTATGCGTGACAGCGTACTGGGCCTTGCCGCCCTGCCGCTGGGTGTTGGCATCATGTCTAAAACCGCTTTCGCGCAGTCGCTGCCGCGTTTGGACCCGAGCGCCCCCGCGGCCCAGGCACTCAACTATGTCGAAGAGGCCGAAAACGCCAGTGACCACCCGTCCTTCAGCGAAGGCGAACTGTGCTCCAACTGCATGTTTTTCACCGAAGGCAACGAAGGCTGTCAGCTCTTTCCGGAAAATAGCGTCGCCCCGAATGGTTGGTGCCAGTCCTGGACGTCAAAAGGTTGATCCCTTCCTACCCTGCCTGCCGGCGGGGTAGTCACTAAGGCTGCGCGCCCTCCTCTGCGCTCGCCTCCTCGACCGGCCAACGGTAGCGATGGGTCACGCGCCCTTCGTCCATGGATACCAGATGGACCGGAAAGCCCCAGAGTTTTTGCAGGTGGCGCATCACCGGATAGACACTACGCTCCAGCGGCCGGCGACTCTCCTGTACGTGATGCAGCGTGAGCGACCGGTCGCCACGAATCGCCGCCTCGAATACCTGTATGTTGGGCTCGCGTAGCGAAAGCGCGTACTGGGCGGCAAGCGCGTCCCGTACACGGCGATATCCCTGCTCGTTGTGGATCGCCCCGATAGCGAGCGTATCGCTTTGATCGTCGTCCACCATGACAAAAAGCTTGAGGTCACGAATCACCCTGGGCGATAAAAACTGCTGGATGAACGACTCATCCTTGAAGTTGCGCATAGCGAACTCCAGGGTCTCCCGCCAGGCAGTGCCGGCGATATCGGGAAACCACGCTTTATCCTCGTCAGTGGGCTCGTCACACAGGCGTTTGATATCGCGAAAAATCGCAAACCCGAGCGCGTAGGGGTTGATGCCGTTGTAGTAGGGGCTGTCGAAGTCCGGCTGGTTGATGACCGCCGCGTGGGACTGCAAAAACTCGAGCATCAGTCCTTCGTCCACGTGACCATCGTCATAGAGCCGGTTCATCAGCGTATAATGCCAAAAACAGGCCCAGCCTTCGTTCATTACCTGGGTCTGGCGTTGGGGATAAAAATACTGGGCCAGCTTGCGCACGATACGCACGATCTCGCGCTGCCAGGGCGCCAGTAGCGGCGCGTTCTTCTCGATGAAGTAGAGCAGGTTCTCCTGGGGCTCTGCCGGGTAGCGACCGCCTTCGTGAAGGCCCAGCGGGTCGTCCTCGCCATGAAGTTGACCCAGTAGCGGCTCGGTTTTCTCAAAAGGCTTAGGAATAGTACGCCAGAGCATGTTGACCTGGGTTTGCAGGTAGGCTTCGCGCTCCTGCTGGCGCGTCGCTTCCTGGGCGGCGGAAATCTTCGATGGCCGCTTGTAGCGGTCCACCCCGTAATTTTGTAGCGCGTGGCAGGCGTCGAGCAGTTGCTCGACGGCGTGGGTGCCGTGGCGCTCTTCGCACTGGGTGATATAGCGGCGCGCGAATACCAGGTAATCGACGATCGAGTCCGCCTCGGTCCAGGTACGGAACAGATAGTTGCCCTTGAAAAACGAGTTGTGGCCGTAGCAGGCGTGGGCCATGACCAGCACCTGCATCATCAGCGTATTCTCCTCCATCAGGTACGCGATACAGGGGTCGGCGTTGATGACGAGCTCATAGGCAAGCCCCATTTGGCCGCGCTTGTAAGCCTGCTGTACGGCCAGAAACTGCTTGCCGAAGGACCAGTGATGATAGCCCACCGGCATGCCCACACTCGCGTAGGCGTCCATCATCTGCTCGGTGGTGATCACTTCGATCTGATTGGGGTAGGTGTCGAGCCGGTACTCGTCGGCAAGCCCGGCCAGCGCCTGGTCGAAACGCTCGAGGATGTCGAAATTCCAGTCCGAGCCCGTCGCTATAGGACCGGGTGCGGAGGCATTGGGGGAGACTCGCATCGCGCCCTCCTTTTCAATTGAGTGGCCGCTCACGCTTGCGCGTGGGAGCGGCGCTTGAACAGCTCGCGAAAAACGGGATAAATGTCGCCGGCTTCGAAAATCTGGCGCATGGCAAAGCGCTCGCTAAAGCGTTTGGCGACGTTCTCATACTCGTGCCAAAGCGACTGATGCTCGTGCGGGGTAATTTCGACGTAGGCGTAGTATTGAAGGTGGGGCATCAGCTCGTTGATCAGCATGTTGCGGCAGATCGAGGAGTCGTCGTCCCAGTTGTCGCCATCGGAGGCCTGGGCCACGTAGAGATTCCACTGGCCGGGTGGATAGCGCTTATGGATGATTTTGTTGACCAGCGTCAGCGCGCTGGAGACGATCGTGCCGCCGGTTTCCCGGGAGTAGAAAAACTCCTCTTCGCTGACCTCCCGGGCGGCGGTGTGGTGGCGCACGAACACCAGCTCGACCTTCTCGTAGTGCTTTTCCAGAAACAGATAAAGCAGCAGGAAAAAACGCTTGGCGATATCCTTGTGGTTCTGGGTCATCGACCCGGACACGTCCATGACGCAGAAAATCACCGCTTGGCTCGAGGGCTGCGGCTCCGGGGCCAGCTGATGGTAGCGAAGGTCGACGGTGTCGATGAACGGCACTGCCTCGATGCGCTTTTCCAGCCGCTCTATCTCGGCCTGCAGCGCGGCAACGCGGGCGGGATTTCTCAAGATGGTGTCTTTGCCCATCTCCTCGGCAAGCGCCGCCTGGGCTTCGCGCAAGGCGCGCTTGATAGGGGCGCGCATGGCGATACGCCGGGCGTAGGCTTCGCGCATCGAGCGGGTCACGCTCATGCGCGAAGGCACGCCGTCGCGGGCGAGCCCGGCGCGCACCATCTTGATCTCTTCCATGGTCTTGAGCGGCGTGCGCTCTAGATGCGGTAACTCGAGGCCGTCGAACACGAACTCGAGAAACTCTTCGCGGCTTAGCGTAAAGGCGAACTCGTCGTCGCCTTGCCCCTGCTTACCGGGGCTGCCCTCGCCGGCCCCTTTACCGTTACCGCCTCCTGGCGGGCGGCGGATCTTGTCGCCTTCCAAAAACTCCTTGTTGCCTGGCGATACCACGGCGCGCCGCCCGCCGGGGCCGTGCTGAAAGACCGGCTCGGAGATGTCTTTGGTGGGAATGGAGACGCTCTCGCCGCGCTCCATATCGGTGATCGAGCGGCGGTTTACCGCCTCTTCTACCGAGCGTTTGATATGGTGGCGATAACGCTCCAGAAAGCGCTGCCGGTTGACGGCGCTTTTGTGCTTCGCGTTCGGCCTGCGGTCGATAAAGTAGGTCATAAAACCTCCAAAGCGTCAGAGCGTTGAGATGGGCGCCTGCACTACTGGGATTTACGCACCCGCAGGTACCACTCCGAAAGCAGCCGTACCTGTTTTTCGGTGTAACCGCGCTCGACCATGCGCGCGACGAAGTCTTCGTGTTTTTTCTGGTCCGACTTCGATGCCTTGGCGTTGAAGGAGATCACCGGGAGAAGCTCCTCGGTGTTGGCGAACATCTTGTGCTCGATCACCCCTCTGAGCTTTTCGTAGGACTGCCAGCTCGGGTTCATGCCGTTGTTCTGGGCCCGCGCGCGCAGCACGAAGTTGACCACTTCGTGGCGGAAATCCTTGGGGTTGGAGATACCCGCGGGTTTTTCGATCTTTTCGAGCTCTTCGTTGAGCAACTGGCGGTTCAACAGCTCGCCGGTATCCGGGTCTCGATACTCCTGGTCCTGAATCCAGAAGTCGGCGTAGGTAACGTACCGATCGAAAATGTTCTGGCCGTACTCGCTATAGGATTCGAGATACGCGGTCTGGATCTCCTTGCCGATGAATTCGACGTAACGCGGTGCCAGAAACTCCTTGATGAAACCGATGTAGCGCTCGAATACCTCGGAGGGGAGCTGCTCGCGCTCCAGCGACTGCTCCAACACGTAAAGCAGATGCACCGGATTGGCGGCCACCTCAACACTGTCGAAGTTGAACACCTTTGAAAGAATCTTGAAGGCAAAGCGCGTGGAGAGCCCTTGCATGCCCTCATCGACCCCGGCGGCATCGCGGTACTCCTGGATCGACTTCGCTCGCGGGTCGGTGTCCTTGAGATTCTCACCGTCGTAGACGCGCATCTTGGAGTAGACGCTGGAGTTTTCCGGCACCTTGAGCCTTGAAAGAATCGAGAACTGCGCCAGCATGCGCAGGGTGTCCGGCGCGCAGGGGGCCTGGCTCAGCGACGACTCCTCGAGCAGTTTCTGGTAGATGCTCACCTCTTCCGAGACCCGCAAACAGTACGGCACCTTGACGATATAGACCCGGTCCAGAAACGCTTCGTTGTTGCGGTTATTGCGAAACGCCTGCCACTCGGACTCGTTGGAGTGGGCCAATATCACGCCGTTGAACGGGATCGCGCCCATGCCCTCGGTCGGGTTGTAGTTACCCTCTTGCGTTGCCGTCAAAAGCGGATGCAGCACCTTGATCGGCGCCTTGAACATCTCGACGAACTCCATCAACCCCTGGTTGGCGCGGCAAAGCCCGCCGGAGAAGCTGTAGGCGTCCGGGTCGTCCTGGGAGAAGAGCTCGAGCTTGCGGATATCGACCTTGCCGACCAGCGAGGAGATATCCTGGTTGTTCTCGTCGCCGGGCTCGGTCTTGGAGATCGCGATCTGGTTGAGCCTTGAAGGATAAAGGCGCACCACGCGAAACGAGGAGATATCGCCGCCGGCCTCCTTCAAGCGCTTGGCCGCCCAGGGCGACATCACGCTTTTCAAGTAGCGCGGCGGGATACCGTACTCTTTTTCGAGCACTTCGCCGTCCTCTTCCGGCGAAAACAGCCCCAGAGGCGACTCTTGAACCGGCGAATCCTTGAGCGCGTAAAACGGGATGCGCTCCATCAGAAGCTTCAGGCGCTCGGCAAGCGAGGATTTACCGCCGCCCACCGGCCCCAGCAGGTAGAGAATCTGCTTGCGCTCCTCGAGGCCTTGGGCTGCGTGGCGAAAGTAGGCCACGATCTGTTCGATGGCCTCTTCCATGCCGTGAAACTCGGCAAACGCCGGGTAGCGTCGGATCACTTTATTGGAAAAAATGCGCGAAAGGTGCGCATCCTTCGCAGTATCGATCACCTCGGGCTCGCCGATCGCCTCCAGCATGCGCTCGGCGGCGCTGGCATAGATTTTAGGATCGCGTTGGCAAAGGGCGAGATACTCCTCGAGGGTCAACTCTTCTTGCTGTGTGCGTGCGAATCGGTCTTGAACGTGATCAAAGATGCTCATGAAACTCTCCTGTGACCAAGCCTCAGGCATACCGCCTACTCACACATCTCAAACGCGGCGTGCCAAACGGGGTGTCGTTCTATCAGCGTAGTCAGCCACACAAAAAGTGAGGACAAAACCTTCAACGCTAAGAGCCGCGAAGGTTTAAAGCGTACCGAAGACGTAGCGGCCGATTTCTACACGCGAGGCTGGAACATGGGACTTGCCTTATGTTCGAATGCAGGTAACCATTTATTACATGATGGCGGCCGCTTCGGCTCGCCCTTTGCAAACCCGGGAGATATGAACCCATGCCGATTCGTCGCGCGCTGATGACCGCTCTATTACCCCTGCTCGCCGCTACCGCCGCTTCCACGGCTCAGGCCCAGCAGACGAGCGCCCCCAACGTCGAAACTCAAAGCTTTCAGGATTGGGAAGTGGGCTGCCCTTCGGGGGCCGGCCAGCAGCAGGGCTGCTCCATGAGCCAGATCATCAACAACCCGGACAGCAACGAGCCGCTGATGCGCGCCATGGTCGGCTACCCGCCTCAGGCCCAGGGCAACGCGGTCATGGCCTTCATGCTGCCGCTGGGCGTGAATCTGGCGCCGGGTATGCAGCTGCAGGTGGATAACAACGAGCCGGTCGGCTTCCCCTACCAGTTCTGCCACGAGCAGGGCTGCCGCGCGGATCTTCCGCTGGAGCCGAGCATGCTGCAACAGCTACGCAGCGGAAGTAGCGCCACCGTCAGCGCCATCGCCCCGGACGGCCAGCGCCTGGACGTGAACCTGTCGCTGATGGGCTTTACCAACGCAAACCAGGAAATCGCGCCCTAAAAGTACCTAGGCCATCGCCGCGCTGACGTCGGCCAGAAGCTGGTCGAGCAGCTCGACGGTGGTGTTCCAGGCGCAGACAAAGCGTGCCCCGCCCGCGCCAATGAAGGTATAGAAGGTCCAGCCCTGGGCCTTGAGCCGTTCGACCACGTGGGGCGGAAGCTCCACGAAAACGCTATTGGCCTGGGTGGGGAACATCAGCGAAACACCGGGAAGCGCCGCAAGGCCTTCCGACAAATAGCGCGCCATGGCGTTGGCGTGCTGAGCGTTGGTGAGCCAAGCACCGCTTTCCAAAAGCCCGAGCCAAGGGGCGGAGACGTAGCGCATTTTGGACGCCAACTGGCCCGCCTGCTTGCAGCGGTAGGAAAAGTCTTCGGCCAACTCACGATTGAAAAACAGAATCGCTTCGCCAAAGGCCAGGCCGTTTTTGGTGCCGGAGAAACACAGCGCATCCACTCCCACCTGCCAGGTCAACTCCGCCGGCGTCGCGCCCAGGCTTGCGCAGGCGTTAGCAAAGCGTGCGCCGTCCATATGCAGGCGCAGGTCGTGCTTATCGGCCACCGCGCGAATCGCTAGAAGCTCCTCCCGAGAATAAAGGGTGCCGACTTCGGTCGCCTGGGTGAGGGATACCACCTTGGGCTTGGGATAGTGGATATCGGATCTTTTAGTGACCAGCGCCTCGATGCCTTCCGGGGTCAGCTTGCCGTTGGCGCCTGGCGAGGTTAAAAGCTTGGCGCCGTTGGAGAAAAATTCCGGCCCGCCACACTCGTCGGTTTCGATATGCGCAAGCTCGTGGCAGATCACGCTATGGTAGCTGCGCCCCATGGCCGAGAGCGCCAGCGAATTCGCGGCGGTACCGTTGAAGACGAAAAAGACGTCGCAGTCGTAATCGAACATCTCACGAAAGCGATCCGCGGCGCGGGCAGTCCAGCTATCGTTACCGTAGGCCAGGTCGTCGCTGTCGTTGGCTTTTAAAAGGTACTGCATCGCTTCCGGGCAGATACCGGAGGTATTATCGCTGGCGAGAAATCGGGGGGTGCACTCCGAGGCCATGATGGCTGGGTCCTTTTGGCTGACGATCATGAAGCGAGCTGGGTGCCACCCGCTTACACAATGAACGAACACCTTACGGCGCGGCGTACGCGCCATAAGACAAAAGGCTAGTCTAGCGCTAATTCGACCGGGTCGTCACCCGGCCCTCCCAAACGGTGCTTCGAGGATCAAAGCGAGGCGGCCAACCGCATGCCCTGGTCGATCGCCCGCTTGGCGTCGAGTTCAGCGGCCTCATCGGCGCCGCCGATCACGTGTACTTCGGGGCCGGCCTGCTCGAGCGGCGCGAGCAGATCGCGCACCGATTCTTGCCCGGCGCACACCACCACCGTATCCACCTTGAGCACCTGCGCTTCGCCCGCCAGGCGAATATGCAGGCCTTCGTCATCGATGCGCACATACTCGCAGCCGCTCAGGGTTTTCACCCCGCGGGCCTTAAGCGCCGCGCGGTGCACCCAGCCGGTGGTTTTGCCCAGGCCCTTGCCGGGCCGGGTGGTCTTACGTTGCAGCATGGTGATACGCCGGGCCGGCGCCGCCGGTGCCGGCGCCTTGAGCCCGCCGGGCTCATTGACCGCCATATCCACGCCCCACTCTTCGCACCAGGCGGCAATAGAAAGCGCCGGGTGGCTCTGATGAGCCAAAAGCTCCGAGACGTCGAAGCCGATACCGCCGGCGCCGATCACCGCGACCTCCCGCCCCACGCGCTCCGGGTTTTCGATCGCCTCGGCGTAGCTCAATACGCTGGGGTGATCCGCGCCGGGCAGCGTGAGTGTACGCGGTGTCACGCCGGTGGCGATCACGACGACATCGAACTCGCTCAATGCCTCCAGGGTGGCCTCGGTATTCAAACGCACGTCCACGTCGTGCTTATCGAGCATGACGTGAAAATAGCGCAGCGTCTCGTCGAACTCCTCTTTACCGGGGATTTTGCGCGCGTAGTTGAACTGCCCGCCCAGCTCGCCGCGGCGCTCGAAAAGCGCCACCCGATGGCCCCGCTCGGCGGCGGCCACCGCCGTTGCCAAGCCCGCCGGTCCGCCGCCGACCACCGCCACCCGCCGGGCAGCAGCAGTAGGCGCCAAGCTAAACTCGGTTTCGTGGCAGGCCCGCGGGTTGACCAGACACGACGTCAGCTTGCCGGCGAAGGTATGATCCAGACATGCCTGGTTGCAGGCGATACAGGTGTTGATCTCTTCCGCTCGCCCGGCCTCGGCCTTTTGTATCCACGCCGGGTCGGCAAGAAACGGTCGCGCCATGGAGACCATGTCCGCGTGGCCATCGGCAAGTACCTGCTCGGCCACCTCGGGCATATTGATGCGATTGGTCGTAATCAAAGGAATCGAAAGCGAGGAACGAATGCGCCGGGTCACCTCGGTAAACGCCGCTCGCGGCACGCTGGTAACGATGGTCGGTACACGCGCCTCGTGCCAACCAATGCCGGTATTGATCACGTTGGCCCCGGCCTCCTCGATCGCCTGGCCGAGGGCAACCACTTCCTCCCAGGTGCTGCCGTCTTCCACCAGGTCGATCATCGACAGGCGAAAGATAACCAGAAAGCGCTCGCCGACCGCCTCGCGAATACGCCGGACGATCTCCACGGGAAAGCGGATACGCGCTTTGAAATCGCCCCCCCAGGCGTCGTCGCGGGTGTTGGTACGCCGACAGATGAACTGGTTGATCAAATAGCCTTCCGAGCCCATCACCTCGACGCCGTCGTAGCCCGCCTCTTGGGCGAGCATAGCGCAGCGCACGTAGTCGTCGATTTGACCTTCGACTTCCTGGGTCTCGAGCGCACGCGGCGTGTGCGGGTTGATCGGCGCTTGAAGCGCCGAGGGCGCGACAAGGTGTGGAGAGTAGGCGTAGCGCCCGGCGTGCAGAATCTGCATGCACAGATACCCGCCTTCAGCATGCACTGCCTCTATCACCTGGCGGTGTTCGTCCAGTTGGCTCGAATCCGTCAAGGCATTCGCCCCTTCGAACACCGCGCCTTCCGGGTTGGGCGCGATACCACCGGTCACGATCAGACTCACCCCCGCCCGGGCGCGCTCGGCGTAAAACGCCGCCAGGCGAGCAAAGCCGTTCGGCGTCTCTTCCAGGTTGGTATGCATCGAGCCCATCAGTACGCGATTGGGCAGGTTTAAATGCCCCAGCTGAATCGGGGCAAAGAGGTGCGGGTAAACGGGCGGCTGCGTCATCACGGTCTCTCGCGTTTTATTTAAATAGTCGGCTTTAAAATATTCAAACAAGCGTATGACATTGATGCGACGCCGTACAGACCTTTGAGCGCGCCCTTTGAGCCACGCCCTCTTGCTCAGAGCGTCAAAGCGCGTCACATTACCCGGCTAACCAGCAGGGAACTCGCTATGCCATTGATTTACTTTCTCGCGCCGCTGGCGACGGTGGTGATCTGGTCGGGCAACATGACCATCAACCAGCTCACCGTCGGCGCTATTGCACCGAGCAGCATCGCCTTTTTACGCTGGCTTTTGGCGCTTGTCGTCATGACGCCGTTCGTGCTGCCCACTGCGCTCAAACATCTCCCCGAGATCAAACGCCACTGGCCGAAGCTTGCCGTGCTGGGGCTTTTGGGCATGGGGCTCTGGCAGGGGCTTGCTTATGTTGCCGCCGAGAGCACTACTGCCACCAACATGGGGATTCTGGCGGCCATGGTGCCGCTTTTGACCGTGCTTTTGAGCGCGCTGATTCTGCGCGAGCCGCCGACCGTTGGCGGCGTGGTCGGCGGGCTATTGGCGTTTATAGGCGTAAGCGTTCTGCTCGGCCAGGGCAACCCGCTTTCGCTATTGAAGCTCGAGGTGGCGTTTGGTGATGCGCTAATGGTCGTTGCCGCCATCTGCTACGCTCTTTACGGCGTCATGCTCAAGCGCTGGCAGATGAACCTGCCCCCTTGGGTACTGCTTTACGGCCAGGTGTGCTTTGCGGTGCTTTTTTTGCTGCCGCCTTACCTACTGGGGCCAATGACGCCGGTCGACGCTCAAAACGTGTGGCTGATTCTCTACGCGGGCATTCCCGCCTCGATCATTACCACCTTTTTGTGGATGCGCGCGGTGCGCCAAATCGGCGCCAACCAATCGAGCATCTTCATCAATTTGATGCCGCTTTTTAGCGCGCTGATCGCCATGGCGTTTCTGGGCGAGCGCATCGCAGGTTTTCATCTCTTCGGCGGTGTTCTGATTTTGGCCGGCGTCATCATGGCGCAAACGTTGACACGACCGCTGGTCGCCGTCCCCGGTAATAAAAACCGCAGCGCGCAGCAGTGATACACTAGGCTAACGACTTTTTTTATGGTGGGTACCCAATACTATGTCCCTGGAAGAACTGCACCTTAATCTTCGCAATCTGACAAGCGACGACTACGACCAATTGAAAACGCTGATGGATGCGGTCTATCACGACATCGGCGGCGCCTGGCCCAGACACACGATCGACAAGCTCATCCAGGAATTCCCCGATGGCCAGATAGCGATCGAGGACGACGGCATTTTGGTCGGCGTGGCGCTGACCGTACAGGTGGATTACGACGCGTTCTCCAACCCCCACCGCTACGACGACCTGATCGGCCATCGCGAAGTCATTTTGAATGACGAAGAGGGCGATGCCATGTACGGGTTGGACGTGCTGATTCACCCGGACTACCGCGGCTACCGGCTGGGCCGGCGCCTTTACGAAGCGCGCAAGGAGCTTTGCCGCTCGCACAACCTGCGCGCGATTCTCGCCGGCGGGCGTATCCCCGAATATCACCAGCACTCCGACAAGCTGACCCCGGCCCAGTATATCGACAAGGTCTCGCGCAAAGAGATCTACGACCCGATCCTCTCTTTCCAGCTCGCCAACGACTTCCAGGTCAAGCGGCTTTTGCGCAAATACCTGCCGGAAGACGAGCAGTCCCGCGGCTACGCGACGCTTTTGGAGTGGAACAACATCCTGTTCGAGCCCGCCGAAAGCGTGCTGGATACCCGCCCCACCCAGGTACGTGTCGGCGCGGTGCAGTGGCAGATGCGCGAATTCTCCTCGGTGGAGGCCGCGCTTCAGCAAATCGAGTACTTCGTCGATGCGCTGTCGGATTACCAAAGCGACTTCGCGGTGTTCCCGGAACTGTTCACCACGCCCTTGATGGGGCTTCAGGACCGCGCGGCGCAGCAGGACCAAATGGCGGCCATCCGCTTTCTGGCAGGCTTTACCGAGCGCTTCAAAAGCGAGCTTTCGCGCATGGCGGTCTCCTACAATATCAACATTGTAGGCGGGTCGATGATCGAGGCAGGCAAGGACGACCGGCTTTATAACGTGGCTTACTTGTTCCACCGCGACGGCGAGATCGAAAAGCAGGCGAAGCTGCACATCACCCCTCAAGAGCGCCGCGACTGGGTCATCGAAGGCGGCGACGAGCTGCGCGTATTCGATACCGACGCCGGCCGGGTGGGCATTTTGATCTGCTACGACGTCGAGTTTCCCGAGCTTGGCCGGCTGCTGGCCGACCAAGACATGGATATTCTCTTCGTGCCCTTCTGGACCGACACCAAAAACGGCTACCTGCGCGTACGCCACTGCGGCCAGGCCCGGGCGATCGAAAACGAGTGCTACGTGGTGCTGTGCGGGAGCGTGGGCAACCTGCCCTCCATCGAGAACCTGGACATCCAGTACGCCCAGTCGGCGGTATTCACGCCGTCGGACTTCGCCTTCCCCCACGACGCAGTGCTGGCGGAAACCACGCCCAATACCGAGATGATCTTCTTCTCGGATTTGGACCTGACCCGCCTGACGGTCGTACGCGCCGAAGGCTCGGTGACCAACATGAAAGACCGCCGCAAGGACCTGTTCGACCTGCGCTGGCGCGACTGGTCCTGGAAGTCCGGCGCGAATCTGGACGACTAAGACGGTAGCCCCATAACGCCAGAACCGGATTTTATTCGTGGTTCGCCACATACCGCCGATGGCGGCAATCCACCCTTGTAGGAGCCCGATTCATCGGGCGATGGAGGCGACAGCCTCCCCTGTGGGAGAAGGCGAAGCTATTGGCCCGGCAACCCAAGCGGTGCGCTGCATCGCTGGCTGAAGCCTGCTCCTACGGGGGGTTGGGCATACCTGGTGGCGCAGTACTCGCCAGCGACGCCTCCGGCCCACAGCGATTTATCAGCGGCCCGGCATACCACCGATGACGGCACCCCACCCTTGTAGGAGCCCGATTCATCGGGCGATGGAGGCGCCAGCCTCCCTGTGAGAGAAGGCGACAATATCGGCCCGCCAACCCAAGCAGCGCGGTGCGCTGCATCGCTGGCTGAAGCCTGCTCCTACGGGGGGTTGGGCATACCTGGTGGCGCAGTACTCGCCAGCGACGCCTCCGGCCCACAGCGATTTATCAGCGGCCCGGCATACCACCGATGACGGCACCCCACCCTTGTAGGAGCCCGATTCATCGGGCGATGGAGGCGCCAGCCTCCCTGTGAGAGAAGGCGACAATATCGGCCCGCCAACCCAAGCAGCGCGGTGCGCTGCATCGCTGGCTGAAGCCTGCTCCTACGGGGGGTTGGGCATACCTGGTGGCGCAGTACTCGCCAGCGACGCCTCCGGCCCACAGCGATTTATCAGCGGCCCGGCATACCACCGATGACGGCACCCCACCCTTGTAGGAGCCCGATTCATCGGGCGATGGAGGCGCCAGCCTCCCTGTGAGAGAAGGCGACAATATCGGCCCGCCAACCCAAGCAGCGCGGTGCGCTGCATCGCTGGCTGAAGCCTGCTCCTACGGGGGGTTAGTCCACATCAAGTGGCGCGGCACTCGCCGGCGACGCCTTCGGCCCGCAGCGATTTATCGGCGGCCCGGCATACCCGCGATGGAAGCACCCCACCCTTGTAGGAGCCCGATTCATCGGGCGATGGAGGCGCCAGCCTCCCTGTGGGAGAAGGCGAAATTATTAGCATGCCAACCCAAGCAGCGCGGTGCGCTGCATCGCTGGCTGAAGCCTGCTCCTACGGGGGGTTGGGTATACCTGGTTGTGCGGCACTCGTCGTCGACGCCTCCGGCCCGCAACGATTTATCGGTGTGCCGGCATACCACCGATGGAAGCCCCCATCCTTGTAGGAGCCCGATTCATCGGGCGATGGAGACGCCAGCCTCCCTGTGAGAGAAGGCGACAATATCGGCCCGCCAACCCAACCCAACCCAAGCAACACGGTGCGCTGCATCGCTGGCTGCTGGTTAAAGCCTGCGCCTACGGGTGGTCGGGCCACACCAAATGACGCGGCACGCGGCCTTTAGCGTCGAAGGCCACGCCTTCGGCGCGCAGCTTTTCGTGCTGGCGCGTTGCGCCGCCGTGGTCGGCAAGCTTTAGGCTGGCGGAGATCACCCGGTGCCAAGGGAGCTGATGACCTGCGGGGAGGTGGCGCATGGCGGAGCCGACCGAGCGCGCGGTGGCGCCCTCGGTCATGGCGGCGATGCGCCCGTAGGTGGTCACCCGGCCTTCGGGTATTTGCGCCACGATGGTGTAGATTTGCTCCAAAAGCGCCGGGCGCACCGCACCTCCCCGTCTAGATGATTTCGAATGCGTTTAAAGCGTGCCGACCAGCTGGTCGATGCCCTGGTAGGCTTCCTTCAAGGCGCCATCGCGCTGCTCTTCGCCCATGTTCAGGCCTTCGGCAAAGACGATGTCGACATCGGTAATGCCCATCAAGCCTAGCATGGTTTTCAGGTGCGGCGTTTGGCTGTCGAGCTCGGTGCCGGCGTACTGGCCACCGCGCGCCGCTAGAATGATCGCCCGCTTGCCCTCGACAAGACCGACGGGGCCAGTATCGGTGTAGCGGAAGGTTTCGCCAGCGCGCAGTACCCGGTCGAACCAGGCTTTGAGCTGCGAGGGTACGCCCAGGTTGTACATGGGCACCGCGATGACGATGACGTCGCTTTCACGAAGCTCTCCCAGCATGTCGTCGGAGTAAGCGGCCAAGCGCTTTTGCTCGTCGCTACGCTCTTGTACCGGGGTTTGCCAGGCGGCGAGCTCGGCAAGCTCCAGGTGCGGTAGCGGGTTGGCCACCACGTCGCGAACGCGCACGTCGACACCGCGGGCGCTGGCCTGGGCGTTGAAGTGGCTCGCCAAGGCGTTGGACTGGCCGATTTCCCCAAGAATGGAGGAGGTAACGAGTAAAGCGCGGGTCATGCAAAGCTCCTGAACACGAATGAAAAGCGCTATTTTACGTCGATTTTATAAAACGTTAAGCGCATTCTTTCGGGCCATTAGTTCGATAAAAGCGATTTATCGGCATAAAAAAACCCCGCCTTGCTCAGGCGAGGTTTTGCATTGCGCTCTGGTATTCGCGCGCCAGTACCTTCGGGTACTTTACGCGTTAGTCGCGATCGGGCCAGGCATTGGGGTCGACCTTGTTGGCAAGCCTGGGAAACTGCCGGGGCCGGAAAACCGGCTCGTGGCCTGCCTTGAGCTGTGCTTCGTAGTCGCGAAACAGCGCAAAGGCGACGGGCGACAGCATCAGGATCGCGATCAGGTTGATCACCGCCATCATCCCCATGGAGAGATCGGCGAAGTTCCAGATAGCCCCCAGGCTCGCCACCGAGCCCACCATGATCATACCCAGCACCGCCAGGCGGTAGATCAATATGGCCACCGGCGCGCGCCGCCCGGCCAGATACTCGATATTGGACTCGCCGTAGGAGTAGTTGGCGATCAACGAGGTGAACGCAAACAGCAAAATGCCCACGGCAATGAACGCGCTGCCCCACTCGCCCACGTGGCTTGATAGCGCCATCTGGGTCAGTTGGATGCCATTGTTCTCCTCACCCGCCAGAAGCTCCGGGCCGGACATGATAATGATGGCCGCCGTGGCGGTGCAGATCACCAGCGTATCCAGAAACACGCCGAGCATTTGAATAAAGCCCTGAGCGGCCGGGTGGTCCGGACGAGTGCTGGCGGTCGCTGCGGCGTTCGGCGCCGAGCCCATACCCGCCTCGTTGGAGAACAGCCCGCGCTGAATACCGTTCATGATCGCCTGAGAGATCGCATAGCCAGCCACGCCCCCCGCCGCCTGCTCGAGGCCAAACGCGCCGCGAATGATCGTCATGAACGCTGCGGGCAGATCCGCCGCGTTCAACGCGACCACTACCAACGCCAGAATCAGGTAAAGAAGCGCCATGAGCGGCACGACAAGCTCGGCCACTTTGGCAATGGACTTGAGCCCACCGAAGATGATCGGCGTGACGATGACGATTAGCACCAGGCCCATGACCCAGGTAGGAATCTCGAACGCCTGCTCCATGGCCTGGGCAATGGAGTTGGCCTGAACGCTGTTGAACGCCAGTCCAAACGCGATGATCAGGCACACCGAGAAAAGCACCGCCATCCAGCGTAGGCCCAGCCCGCGCTCGATATAGCGCGCCGGTCCGCCGCGGAACGTATTGTCGCCGTGGTCGACCTTATAAGCCTGGGCCAGGGTGGACTCGATAAAGCTGGTGGACATCCCCACCACCGCGGTCATCCACATCCAGAAAATTGCCCCGGGGCCGCCGTAGTAAATGGCCACGGCCACGCCGGCCAAATTGCCCGTACCCACCCGCGCGGCAAGGCTTGTAGAGAGCGCCTGAAACGAGGAAATACCACCGTTGGCTTGGCGCGAGCTGCGCAACAGCTTGAACATGTGCCCAAAGTAGCGCACCTGAATGCCGCCGGTGCGCACCGTGAAGTAGAGCCCGGCACCAATCAGCAGGTAGACCAGCACGCTACCCCAAAGCAGGCCGTTGCCGCGGTCGACCAGTGCGGTCAGCAGCGGCGGAAGAGAAAAATCCATAAAGGCACACCTTAATTTATAACCTGTAAGCCGGGCCATTCTTCACGCCTGCACCAAAATGGCAAGCGATTTGATTAATTTCACCCCCCCAGGTGGCCTGGCAGAGTTCGACCTTTATGGCACCAGTGACTATCTTGTTTAGCGTCTTTCATGAAGCGCTGCGCAATGGGCCGTCCCATAAAAAGCGCAGACGAAGGCGACAAACAACGACAGGAGACAGTATGAAAGTGCATCCCTTGGCCGCCCGGGTGGCCGTTTCCGCTCTGGCGCTTGGCGCCGCGTGCGGCGCAGCCCCCGCCGCACTGGCCGACAACGACACCCTCGATTTCGGCGTTCCCGCCTGGCCTGGCATCACGGTCAAGACCGAAATCGCCGAGCAGCTTTTAAACGCGCTGGGCTACGATACCCGCGCCCAGCAAATCGGCCTTCAGGTCATTTATCAGGGGATCGAAAGCGGCGACATCGACGCGTTTTTGGGTGTATGGCTACCCGCCCAGCGGGAGATGTTCGAGCCGCGCAAGGCGTCCGGCGTGCTGGTGGATGTCGCCAACAACGTGGACGGCGCGCAGATGACGCTGGCGGTGCCCGAGTACACCTATGAAAACGGCATTCAGAGCTTTTCTGACCTGACCGCCAACCGCGACATGTTCAACGGGCAAATTCTGGGGTTCGGCGCGGGCTCGGCGGCCAGCGAAATTCTCCAGGAGGCGATCGACAGCGACGCAAACGGCTTTGGCGACTGGCGCCTTCAGGATACCAGCGAAGTGGGAATGCTTAGCGCCGCGCAAGACGCGATCAACCGCGAAGAGCCGGTGGTCTGGGTCGGCTGGACGCCGCACTGGATGAACCTTGAGCTCCCCATGCGCTATCTGGACGACCCCAACGACCTGTTCGGTGAAAACAACGGCGAAAGCGAAGTGCTCACGGTGCTGCGCAGCGAATACGCCGACGCCCATCCGAACGTGGTGACCTTTTTCGAGCAGTTCACCTTTAGCGCCGACGAGCAGAGCTGGATGATTCAGGCCTTCGGGCAAGAGGAGGGAGACTTATCCGAGGTCGCCAGACAGTGGATGAGTGACCACCCCGAGCGCCTCGAGGACATGCTGGCCGGGGTGACCACCGCCGACGGCGAACCCGCCTGGCCGGTCGTCGAAGCAACGCTCGATTAACGACATCTTCAACCCACCGGCCGGCTAGCGTATGCTGGCGCTCTTTAGAACGGCCGGTGGTGAATGGGATGTCACGCACGCTTTGGAAAGGCCTTGGCCTGATGGCCATACTCATTGCCGTAGTATTTGCCTGGTGGTGGCTCGATCGCGCCGGCTTCATGACGGCGGAAGGCCTCGACTCGAGCATCGCCTACGTCAGCCAGTGGCGGCGCGCGCCGTGGATGTTCGCGGCGGTCATTTTGACGTATAACGTGCTGTTGCTGGTGATGTTTCCCCTCACCTTGCTGGTCGTGGCCACCGGCTTGCTGTTTGGCCCGGCCTGGGGGCTTTTCTACGCCATTCTGGGAACGCTCAGCTTTTCGATTCTCTCCTACTGGATCGGCCACTGGCTGGGGCGCGACGCGCTGATGGATTACGGCGGCCGCCACCTGCGCGGGCTATCAGGCTATCTTTCCAAGCGCGGTATCCGCACCATGATTTTGATCAACGTGATACCGCTGGCGCCGTTTACGTTGACCAACATGCTGGCCGGCGCCTTTCATCTGCGCTTTCGCGACTACATGATCGGCTCCACCTTGGGGCTGGTACCCAGCCTTGCGATCATCATTTTACTGGGAAGCCAGCTGGGCGCGCTGCTGACCGCGGCCAGCCGTGAAGAGGTGCTGTTCGCACTGGCCGGCCTGGTACTGGGGGGAGCGCTACTGTTCGGTTTAAAGCGCTACGCCGATGCGCGCAGCGCCCGTCGCAAGGCACTACGCGACAAAGTACTTCGCGATAAAGTACTACGCGACAAACAGTGACCGCGTTCACCGGGGCGCCTTACTCGCCTTGCAGCGTGATCACCAGTTGGCGGCTGCCGCCGTGGTTGCGATGCTCGCACAGGTAGATCCCCTGCCAGGTGCCCACGTTCAGCCGGCCCCGGGTGACGGGGATTTGCACGCTGGCGCCCAAAAGGCTGCCTTTCAAGTGCGCGGGCATGTCATCGCTGCCTTCGAATACGTGCTGATAAAAAGGCGCGTTTTCCGGCACCGCCTTATTGAAGTAGCTCTCGAAGTCGGCTCTTACCGTAGGGTCGGCGTTTTCGTTGATCGTCAGCGACGCCGACGTATGCTTGATGAAAACGTGCAAAAGGCCGACCTCGACCCGCGCCATGGCGCTGAGGGCTTTCGAGACCTCGTCCGTAATCAAATGAAAACCCCGGGCGCGCGGCTCCAGACTGATTTCCTTTTGTGACCACATGGGCTTTCCTCGCGTTGTGATAATGCGTTGTAAGATGGGCCTTGCCCGCACGCCTCCACCGCACTGGAGAAACCTGGCGAAGCCAATAACGATACGCAGCTTTACCATAGAGGTTAAAAAACGTGATGCTCAACCGGTGGTTTAAACGCTCGACGCCCGTGCCTTTCGCCGAGACCTGGCAAAAAGCGCAGGAGCGCACGCCACTACTCGCCGCGCTCTCCGAGTTCGAGGCCGCCCGGCTTGGCGAGCGCGCCAGGCACTTTCTAAGCACCAAGCGCCTGACCCTGCACAAGGCGCTAGAAGGCGTGCTCTTCGACGATGCGGACCGGCTGGCGCTGGCGGCTCAGGCGTGCCTGCTCACGCTTGGCTGGAACCAGGCCGAGCACCGCGAAGCGTTTGGCAACGTACACGAGATCGTCATTTTGCCCGATAGCTTCACCCGCGAGGTCGAGGAGATGGATGAATTCGGCGTGGTGCACCACCTCACTGACGAACGCGCCGGCGAAACCTCCTACCAGGGCCCGGTCGTCGTCTCCTATACCGACCTTCAAGATAGCGGCGGCTTTACCGGTTTCAACGTATTGATCCATGAGCTTGCCCACAAGCTCGATATGGGCAACTCGATGGATATCGACGGTTTTCCGCCGCTTCCCCGCTCGCTGACCGCCACTCGGTGGCACGCAGTGTTCACCGAGGTGTGGGACGACCTGGCCCGCTGTATCGCGGCAGGAATCGAGCCGCCCATCGACGACTACGCCGCCAGCCACCCGGGCGAGTGCTTCGCGGTTTGCTGCGAATACTTCTTCACCGCCCCGCGGCATCTGGAAAGCGCCTATCCGGCGCTCTTTGCGCTGCTTTGCGACTACTTCAACCAGTCGCCCCTGGCACGTCTCGACACTCTTGCTTGATCGTGCCCTCCTCTCGATCCGACATCGAACACGCTCACGCCTCATCCATTTTTGGACAACAATCGCTTTGGGCAACAATCATTTGCAGTGTAGCCTGACCAGCCAAGGCGCTAAAGTCGCTACACTACTCGATGAAGACAGCGCGTTTTCGAAGGAGCTTATTGATGGCCCACACCATTGCAGTGATCGCCGGCGACGGTATCGGCACCGAAGTCATGCCCGAAGGCGTGCGCGCGCTACAAGCCGCGGCCAAACGCTTTGACATCGACCTGGCATTCACCCACTTCGAGTTCGGTAGCTGCGACTACTACCTGGAACACGGCCAGATGCTGCCCGACGACTGGTTCGAGCAGCTCAAGGGCTTCGATGCGCTGTTCTACGGCGCGGTGGGCTGGCCGGAGAAAGTGCCGGATCATATCTCGCTGTGGGGCTCGCTTTTGCAGTTTCGCCGCCGGTTCGATCAGTACGTCAACCTTCGCCCCTGCAAGCTGATGCCGGGCATCAAGAGCCCGCTGGCCGGCCGTGAGCCCGGCGATATCGACTTCTACGTGGTGCGGGAAAACACCGAGGGCGAGTACTCGAGCATTGGCGGCAAGATGTTCGAAGGCACCGATCGAGAAGTCGTCATTCAGGAAACCGTGATGAGCCGTACAGGCGTCGACCGCGTCCTCAAGTACGCCTTTGACTTGGCAAAGACGCGGCCGCGCAAGAAGCTCACCTCGGCGACCAAATCCAACGGTATCTCCATCACCATGCCCTACTGGGACGAACGCGTGCTGGAAATGGCCAAACAGTACCCGGAGATCGAAGTGGATAAATTCCACATCGATATCCTGACCGCGAACTTCGTGCTGCACCCGGACTGGTTCGACGTGGTGGTGGGCAGCAACCTGTTCGGCGATATTCTGTCGGACCTGGGTCCGGCGTGTACCGGCACCATCGGCATTGCGCCCTCGGCCAACATCAACCCGGAAGGTAACTTCCCGAGTCTCTTCGAGCCGGTGCACGGCAGCGCGCCGGATATCGCCGGCCAGGGCATCGCCAACCCCATCGGCCAGATCTGGTCCGGCGCGATGATGCTCGAACACCTGGGCCATGGGGAAGCCGCTAAAGCGATGGTCGATGCCATCGAGGCGGTACTCGCCGAAGGCGACCCCCAGGTACTCACCGCAGACGCCGGCGGGCAAGGTACGACCGAAACGTTGGGCGAGGCCATTGCGAAGAGAATTGCGGGTTAGGCCAGGCTTGGCCGTCGCTCGATCAGGTGTTCGCGGCTTAGGCAAGCAATGTCGGTTACGCCCAGCAGCGCCATGTCGCGCACTATTTCCTCGCGAAGAAGTGTCAGCGCGTGGCGCACGCCGGCCTCGCCAGCGTAGGCGGCGGCGTAGTTCATGGGCCGGCCGATGAACACGAACGACGCCCCGAGCGCCAACGCCTTGATCACGTCGGTACCCCGGCGAAAGCCGCTATCCACCATCACCGGAATCGACACGGCACTCACCACCGCCGGCAGCGCCTCGAGCGCGGCCGGGCTGTAGTCCAATTGGCGCCCGCCGTGGTTGGAAACGATCACCGCATCGCCCCCCAGCGCCTCCACTTTCCGGGCATCCGCCGGGTTCAAAATCCCCTTGACGATCAGCTTGCCCGGCCAAAGCGCGCGCACCCGCTCGAGATACTCCCACTGCAGGTGACTGCGCCCGGAGAAGTCGCGGTTGACGTTTTTGGAGAGCACCGCGATGCCGCGATGCGCGTAGTTGTTCTCGAAGTGCGGCATGCCGTGGTGGTAAAGCGTGCGCAGGAAGGTACCGAACAGCCAGCGCGGGCGAACCAGCCCGTCCCAGGCCAAGCGCAGGCTGGGTCGAAGCGGCGACGAAAAGCCGCTTTTGCGATTGTTGTCGCTATTGGGTGGCACCGGGTAGTCCACGGTGATCACCAGGTTTTTAAACCCCGCCCGGGCCACGCGCGCCAGCAGCGCCTCAACGTCTTCCAGCGTGCCCGGCAGGTAAGCCTGAAACCAATCGGTTTCGCCCTCGCGCAGAACCTCCTCCAGCGCAATCAAGGAGCTTCCACTCAGAATCATCGGCAACTGCTCTTTGGCCGCCGCCCGGGCCTGCACGAGATCGCCCCGGTAGGCGGTCAGCGCGCTGATGCCCATCGGCGCGATGCCGAACGGCGCGCTGTAGGGCTTGCCTAACAACGTGGTCTCGGTCGAGATGCGCGATACATCGACCAGCGCCCTGGGCATCAGGCCGTAATCATCGAACGCACGCCGATTCTCGGCGAAGGTTTTGCCCTCCTCGGCGCTATTGGCGACATAGCCGAATAAGGGCCGGGGTAGATGCTTTTTCGCTGCGTGCTCGAAGTCGTGCAGGTTGTGTATTTTCGCCAGTCGCTTCACACCGATTCCTATTGTGTAGGCGCCCACGCGGCTGGGTTCACGATATTGGGAGGGCGCCGCCCGGCAAGCCCGGCCAGCAGGTTATCGATCGCCAACTGCGCCATTGAAGCGCGCGTTTCATGAGTGGCCGAGCCGATGTGCGGCGCCAGCACTACCTGTGGCATGTTCAGCAAGGGCGAGTCAAAAGACAAGGGCTCTTGTTCGAAAACGTCGAGCCCTGCCGCTCGAATCTCGCGGGTTTCGAGCGCGTGGATCAGCGCGGGCTCATCCACCACTGCGCCTCTTGATATGTTGACCAGCACGGCCGAAGGCTTCATCGCCTTGAAGGCCTGAGGGCCGAGTAGATGATGGTTCTTAGGTGATAGCGGCACCGTCACACAAACGATGTCTGACCGGGCCAGCAACGCCTCGAGCGAGCAATGCGAGGCCCCGAGCTCCTCTTCCAGGTACGGCTTGGATGAAGCGCCGCTGTAGAGTACTGGCATATTGAAGCCGAGCACCCCGCGCCTCGCCACGGCTGCCCCGATACGCCCTAGGCCGACAATCCCCAGGGTCTTGCCGTGTACGTCGAAGCCGAACTGCGCCTCCACCACGTGGCTTTGCCAATTCCCCTCGCGCACCCACCGGTCCAGCTCGGCGATTCGCCGACACGCCGCCATGATCAGCGCAAATCCCGTATCCGCTGTGGTTTCGGTGAGTACATCCGGCGTATTGCTTAAAGCGATCCCCCGGCGCGTCATCGCCTCGACCGGGAAGTTGTCATATCCGACCGAAATCGTTGCAATCATTCCCAGATTTTTGGCACTTTCCAGCAGCGCTTCATCGACGGCGAGTTTACCGCCGATCAGTCCATGTGCCGTTTGCATCGCCTCCAGAAACGCTGGCATGGTGCGTTCATCGAGCTCGGCGAAATAGTCGACGTCATACTGCTGTTCCAGTTGGGCCAACTGCTCGGCATGCAGGCGGCGAACCGCCACGACACGCTTTTTCATCATTCACCTCCAAAGCGCTGGCCCGGCAAGCGGGGCTTGCCGGGCCAGACGCCTAGACTGATGTGGCGTAGCCGGGCATGGTGAAGTCCAGCGCGTCCAGCGCCTGACAAAGCTCGCCGCGCTGGGGCTCGGAGAGTTCCACCAGCGGTGGGCGCAGGCGATGCCAAGTATCATCGCCGCCATAGTGAGCCGTCGCGGCTTTCAAGGCCGGGATCATGGGAAAGCCTTCGAACACGCGGCGCACTTGCGAAAGCGCCTGCTGGCGTGATTCGGCGTTCTCGTCCTGAAAGCGTTGAGCAAGTGCCGCGATTGGTCCCGGGTTGACGTTCGCCGTGGCGCTTATACAGCCTGCTCCGCCGACGCGCAGGGTCTGGAGAAGAAAGTGTTCGCTGCCCGCATAGATATTCATGTCATCGCCGAACGCGTCGATCAGTGAGGCGGTGTTATCCCACTCCCCGGAACTGTCCTTGAGGCCAGCGATGGTATCCGGGTAGCGCTTTTTCAGCCGCTCGACGAGCGCCAGTGTGATGGGCACTTGGGAGACCGGCGGAATGTGATAGAGATACACTTTCAAACGCGATGAGGCGACCCGCTCGATCACTTCGCTGAAATAGCGAAAGAGCCCTTCCTCGGAGACGCCCTTGTAGTAAAAAGGCGGAAGCATCAGCACGTTCGCTCCCCCGCACTCAAGTACGTGCTGGGCAAGCGTCATCGTGTCACCGATGCTGCAGCTCCCCACACCGGGCATTAGGCGCTCGCCGCTCACGCCCTGCTCGACCAAGGCGTCCAGCAGCCGGCACTTCTCCTGTACCGTCAGCGAGCTGGCCTCGGAGTTCGTACCGAATACCGCAAGCCCCACATTCTGATCGATCAACCACTGGCAGTGGGCGGCGAAGCGCCGAGCGTCCGGCTCGAGACGCTCATTGAAGGGTGTGATCACCGGCGACCAGACTTGGCCGGATTGAATACTAGCATCCATAACGCCTCCTTTTATCAGTGCCACTCGTCCACTGCGTAGTTCGCGATGGTCTTCGCATCGAAATCGAACCCTAGTCCTGGCGTTTTGGGCAACAGTAGTCGACCGTTTTCGGTCTTGAGCTGCGTGTCGATCAAACGGCGGAAGTTGAGTACCTGGTCGTTACCGAAGTGTTCAACGTAGGGCGCATTGGGCGAGGATGCCACCAGGTGGACGTGCAGATCGTGGAACCAGTGCGGGCAAACATCCACCCCGTAACTCGCCGCGGTGGCGGTGATACGGCGAAACTCCGTGATACCACCGCACACCGCGGCATCGGTTTGCAGGATCATTGCCGCTTTCTTGTCGAGAAGCTCTTTGAAGCGCCAGCGGCCCGCCTCGATTTCGCCAGTGGCCACGGGCACGAAGGTGCGCTCGGCCAGCCGCTGGTGGTTATCGATATCGTCCGGACTGAAGGGCTCTTCGATCCAGTAAGGGTTGTAAGTCTCGGCCATACGCATGAACTCACAGGCGGACGGCAAGTCGCGCCAGGCGTTGTTGGCATCCATCATCATCCGCACATCGGGCCCTATCGCTTCGCGTACCGCGGCCAAGCGCGCCTCCTCATTGGCCAGCGATTCACGGCCTACCTTGAGCTTGACCGCCTTGAAGCCATTGTCGACGTGGGCGCGCATCTCGTTACCCAAGTCCTCCGGCGTCTTGCCTTCCAGGTAGTAACCGCCGCTGGCGTAGGCGGGAACGCTCTCGGTTTCATGCGCCCCCAGAAGTTTGTAGAGCGGCAGATCCACGGCGCGGGCATTATGGTCCCAAAGCGCCGTATCGATGATGCTGATCGCGCGCATCACCGAGCCGGTGCGCCCGTGCAACAGCGCTTCCTGGTACATCGCCTGCCATAGGCCCTCCACCCGGTAGGTGTCCTCGCCCAGCAATACCGGACGCAGAAGCTCGCGCACCGCCTGAGTGACCAGGCCACCGGCGTTGCTGCCGCCGTAGCAGAAACCGATGCCCTTGTGGCCCGAGTCCGAGGTGATTTCCACCAGGGCGTACTCACGCTTCAGAACTTGCCGGCTGGAAAAGCTCGTCGGGTTGTCCAGCGGTACGCTGACAGTGATGGCTTTGACGTCTTTAATGGTGCTCATAGAGTCCTCTCTTGTTATTACTCGAAGGATGATGACTGAGTCACTCAGTCGCTTGCTTCAGCGTCATACCTGCTGATTTGATTGTTTCTTGAGACGTTTGCGCAGCGCGCCGAACAGGGGTGTGGCCTGAAGCACCGAGAACAGCGCCAGCAGCAACAGCGCAAGGGCAATGGGGCTCTGGACGAACACCATGGGGCTATTACCCCCGATCAGCATGGATTGCTGGTAGCTGGTTTCCATGACGGGACCCAGGATGAGCCCGACCACCATGGGCGCCGGCGCCATGCCGGCCTTGATCATCCAGTAACCGAACAGGCCAAATCCGAACATCAACGCCACGTCGAAAAAGCTGTTGTTGATGGCAAACGAGCCCACTACGCACAAAATGATAATGGCCGTAGCGACGAAGCCGTCAGGCACCTTGGTTACCCCGACGCATACGCGGGTAAACAGAAGCCCCACAGCCAGCAGCGCAAAGTTCGCCAGAATCACCGCCCAGATCAGCGTGTAGGTTACATCGCCGTGTTCGGTGAGAAGGTTCGGGCCGGGTAGGATGCCGTGTACCATGAGCGCCCCGAGCAGGATCGCGGTCGACGAACTCCCGGGAATACCCAGGGCAATGGTGGGTATCAGTGCCCCGCCGACCACGGCGTTGTTGGCCGCTTCCGGAGCCGACAGGCCCGCCAGATCACCCTTGCCGAAGCGGCTCTTATCCTTGGCGAAGCGCTTGGCCTCGTTGTAGGCGAACCAGCTAGCGGTATCGCCCCCGGTACCGGGAATGAGACCGGTGATGACGCCGATCACGCCCGAACGGCCGATGTTGGGCATCAGCGCCTTGATGTCAGCCCATAAAGGCATGATCCGGTCAGTGACCTTATTGGCGACCTTCTTCTTTCCAAGCCCGGTTTTCTCGATGAGCAGCAGCGCCTGAGGGATCGAAAAAAGCCCGATGAGCGCCACCGTAAAGCTGATGCCAGAAAACAGATTGATCTCGCCAAAGGTCATCCTGGGTGTGCCGGTGATCAGATCCATACCCACCGTGCTCACCAAAAGACCAAGCCCACCGGATAGAAGCCCGGATATGACCGAGCCCTGGGAAAGCGAGCCGATGATCGTGATGCCCAGCACGGCGATAGCGAAAAGCTCCACCGGACCGAACTTGAGCACGATGACCCCGAGTAGCGGCGCGGCCACCAGCAGGGCAACCCCGCTCATCAA
The DNA here is from genome assembly GCF_970647075.1 of Vreelandella mediterranea. NCBI lineage: Bacteria > Pseudomonadati > Pseudomonadota > Gammaproteobacteria > Oceanospirillales > Halomonadaceae > Vreelandella > Vreelandella mediterranea. The sequence goes on from NZ_OZ310198.1 coordinate 2,422,838, forward strand.
GCCGCCACAGAACGACGAAAACAGCGATATCCCCAGCGCCTTCCCTGCCTTGCCTTGTTTAGAGAGCGGATAGCCGTCCAGCACGGTGGCCGCCGCCGAGGGTGTACCCGGCGTGTTGAGCAAGATAGCCGCGATGGAGCCCCCGTAAGAGGCGCCCACGTAGAGGGATGCCAACATGCTCAGTCCCGAGGCGGGATCGAGGCTGAAGGTAATGGGCAACAGCAGCGCCAACGCCATGGTGGCGGACAGCCCCGGCATGGCACCCACGAACATTCCCAGCAGCGTACCACCCACGATCAAAAGCAGATTCGACCAGGATAGAACGTTTGTAATGCCGGCTAACACCAAACTTGGGTCCATGACTCACCCCGTGTTTTCAACGTTGTTATAAAAAATTGTTATAAAAGGTGGGAAGTGTGGGCATGTTCAGGCCTAGAAAGTAGAAAAAGACCAGGCCGATCGTTCCCAGCAGCGCCAAAGTGCCGATCAAGGCGTACTTGATGCTGACTTCGCGCACGATCAAAAGCGCGGCTGCCATGAACGCGATTGATGCAATGAAGTAACCCACAATGTTGATGCTGTAGGCGTACACCAGGGCCAGAAGGAAAATGCCGAACGCCTTGACGTAACCCTGCATCGGCGTGGAGGCGCCTGACGCGGCGTCCTCACCTTCTGCAGTAGCCAATCGAGCTCTTTTTCGGGCACCCCATAATTCCTGAACGATCAGGGCGATTGCTAAAAGCCCTACCGCCGTCGAAAAGATCAGCGGCATCTGGGCCGCCCGCGCGGGGTACGCTAGGTTGTTGATGAAAAAGAACAGCGCAACTCCCACCCCGAATACGCCCAGCGACAGACGACTCCAGTTCATTTCAACACTCCCGTCGTTGTCATGATGGTTGTCATGAGGGCTGTAAGGATCAGACGTCGTCTTTGATTTCGGCCCAGATGTCGCCGAAGGTGCTTTCCATGTTCTGCATCATTTCCATGTACTCATCACCGGTGACGATATCGACGTTGAATGCGCGGTCTTGGGCCTGCTGCAGGAACTCTTCATTGGTGGCTAGTTCCTCGAAGGCGGCGATGAGCTGGTCACGCGCTTCATCGGGAATACCCGCCGGCGCGCTATAGCCACGCGATGAGCCGTTGACCACGTCATAACCGACCTCTTTCAAGGTGGGTACATCGGGCAGCATGTCCAGACGCTCCTCGGCGAATACGGCTAGCGGGCGCAGACTATCGGCCTGGATATGGCCGTAAACGATACCCACGTTATTGAAGGATGCATCGATTTGCCCACCCATGGCCGCGGTAGCGGAAGGCCCGTCACCGGCGAAGGGTACGAGCTCGAAATCGAGGCCCGTGGCTTGCTCCAGCATGATGGTAGAAAAGTAGTCGTCGCCGCCGACGCCGGAGTTACCGATGGTGATGCGTCCCGGGTTCTCTTCAGCCGCAGCGAACAGATCTTCTACGGTTTCATAAGGACTATCTGGATTGACCACGATGATGCCCGGGTCGGTCACGACGTTAGCGATGGGCGTAAGTTCGTCGATGCTGTAGGAGATCGAGTCGTTGATGATGTAGTTGGTCATCAACATGGGGGTGTTAGTGATACTCACCACCGAACCGTCCTTCTCCGACTGATGGGCCAGTCGTGTCCAGGCGATCGCCCCGGTCGCGCCCGGGATGTATTCGTTGATGAAATTGACCCCGAGAATTTCTCTTAGATGAGGGTGCACCAGCTGCGCCAGGGCGTCGCTTCCGCCACCGGCCTGAAAGCCCTGCAATACCTTAATCTCATCGGTCACCGAGTATTGGGCGCTGGCGCTTAACGGGACGGCCGTCATGGCGGTCAGAAGGGATACGGAGAGCAGTTTGTACTTCATGGTAACCACCTTGTTTGTCGTATTTGTTGGGTCGCTCATGCGGTATGCCTTGTGAGTTTTGCTTGGCATGCCTGGAAAAAATCTAGTACTTTATTGACAAGATTGTCAATAATATTATTAATAAAACAACCATTCATTATCAAATACGCCGTGAAGAGGGTTTTGCCATGACTAAAAACAACTACGACAGCTCCCAGGGGATGCGCAAAGGTTTGACGAACTATGGCGATGAAGGGTTTTCGCTGTTCTTGCGCAAGGCGTTTATCAAAGGAATGGGGTATACCGACGACGCCCTTTCCCGCCCGGTCATTGGCATTGCCAACACCTACAGCGGCTATAACGCCTGTCACGGCAACGTCGAAGGGTTGGTCGAAAGCGTCAAGCGAGGGGTCATGCTGGCAGGCGGATTGCCGGTGGATTTTCCGACGATCTCGCTGCACGAGTCGTTTTCCCATCCCACCAGCATGTACCTGCGTAACCTGATGGCGCTGGACACCGAAGAGATGATCCGCGCCCAGCCCATGGATGCAGTGGTGCTGATCGGCGGCTGCGACAAGACAGTACCCGCGCAGTTGATGGCCGCCGCCAGCGCCAACGTGCCGGCCATTCAGTTGGTCACCGGACCGATGCTCAGCGGCTCACACCGCGGCACCCGCGTCGGCGCCTGTACGGACTGTCGACGCTACTGGGCCGCTTACCGCGGCCAGGAGATCGACGAGCAGGAAATCAGCGAGGTGAACGACAAGTTGGTACCCACCGTGGGCACGTGCTCGGTAATGGGCACGGCGAGCACCATGGCGTGTGTGGCCGAGGCCATGGGCATGATGCTGCCCGGCAGCGCCACCGCCCCCGCCGTCTTTGCCGACCGTCACCGTATCGCGGAGCAAACCGGTACCGAGGCCGTACGCTTGGCCGTCGAGCAGATTACCCCGCAAAGCATTATGAACGAAGCCGCCTTCGAAAATGCGCTGCGCGTTCTGCTGGCGCTAGGGGGGTCGACCAACGGGCTCATTCACCTGACAGCCATCGCCGGGCGCCTGGGGCTGGACATCGACCTGGACGAGTTCGATCGCATGAGCCGGGAAACACCAGTATTGGTGAATCTCAAGCCTTCGGGTGAGCACTACATGGAGCACCTGCACCAGGCCGGCGGGCTGGCAGCCCTACTTCGGGAGATCAAGCCGCTGCTCCACCTCGATGCGGTGACCATCAATGGCAAGACGCTGGGTGAGAACCTGGAGGCAAGCCCGCACATTCTCAATCAGCAGGTCGTTCGCAGCGCCGAGAACCCCATCTACGCTCAAGGCGGGATGGCCGTCGTGAAGGGCAACCTCGCGCCCGGTGGCGCGATCATCAAGCAGTCCGCCGCATCACAAGAGCTGATGACCCATACCGGACGCGCAGTCGTCTTCACTGGGCTGGAGGATCTGGCCAAGCGCATCGATGACCCAGACCTGGACGTTAACGCCGACGACGTGCTGGTACTGCAAAACATTGGTCCCAAGGGGGCGCCCGGCATGCCGGAAGCCGGGTATATTCCCATCCCCAAGAAACTGGCCGCCCAGGGCGTGAAGGACATGGTGCGTATTTCTGACGGGCGCATGAGCGGGACCGCCGCCGGCACCATCATATTGCACATCTCGCCCGAGGCGGCGGAAATGGGCCCGCTGGCCTTGATACAGGACGGCGACCTCATCGAGCTGGACGTATCCCAGCGCCGCTTGAATCTGCAGGTCGACGAGGCCGAACTCGCCAAGCGGCGCAAGGCTCTGACCCCGCGTATCGAGCCGGCTAAAGAGCGGGGCTATCGGCGTCTGTTTCTCGAGCAGATACTTCAAGCCGAGCACGGCTGTGATTTCGCATTCTGCCGCCCCGAGCCCGTCGGCAGCGTCCCGCGCGGCCAGTAATTACGCCTGCTTAAGAGTTCTTGCTACCATGGTCGATACTTCCTTTACGGAAGGTATCGACCATACCGACCGTAATTTCCTGGCAAGGATATAAGCGACTATCTATGAAAGACAAAAATGCCACGTCGTCGTTAATGACGGTCGGTACCGACCATATTGTCGACGCCATCGAAGAGGACATCGTGCTGGGCCGGCTGAGCCCTAAAGAGCGTCTGGTCGAGGAAGACCTCATCGAACGCTTCGACTGCAAGCGCCACGTCGTACGCCAAGCGCTGTTTCAGTTGGAGACCATTGGCCTGGTGGAGCGCATCAAGAATCGAGGCGCATTCGTCAGGACCTATACGCCGGAAGAAGTGGAGCAGCTCTACGCCATGCGCGAGCTTCTCGAGATCGCCGGAGCCGAGTCGATCGCCCTGCCCGTTTCCGAGGCGACCTTGCAAGCGCTGGTGGATATCCAAACGCAGCACAGCGAAGCGGTCGCAGAGCAGGATCTTCACCGGGTGTTTCGTCTGAACATTGCCTTTCACCGAGCGCTGTTCTCGGCGACCGGCAATAGCTACCTGTCGGAGTGCATCAACGAGTTCGCCCAAAAGGCACACTCGATTCGGTTTGTCGCCATGTCCGATCCGGAAAGCCTCAAGCACGCCCGCGACGAGCACTTGGCCATGATCGAGGCGCTAAAGGCGCAGGACCGCGAGTGGCTTTGTACGCTGTGCAAACAGCACCTGCTGCCGTCGAAAGAGCGCTACCTTCGCTTGGCCCGCTTTAGTGCTCGCTAAATAAGAAAGTGCCCCCTCGGGGAGCACTCTTTCCTTTCAAACGTTCGGTGTTGCGCTTGGGGCTTTTTACACTCGCGTAGCCCGCTCGTGAAGGCGTTATTTCGCGAGCTTGGCCGTTGTCTCGGCCACGAGCTTACCTTGAAAACGCGCAAGCTTGAGCTCGCGCTCGCTTGGCTGGCGAGAGCCGTCGCCGCCGGCCAGGGTCGCCGCCCCATAAGGGTTGCCGCCGCTGACTTCGGAAATATCGAACTGCTCCTCGATACCGTAGCCGATCGGCACGATGATCATGCCGTGGTGGGCAAGCGTCGACCAGGTCGAGGTGACGGTCATTTCTTCACCGCCGCCGGTACCGGTAGAGGTAAACACACTGGCGACCTTGCCGCGCAGCGAACCGTTGGCCCAGAGACCACCGGTCTGGTCAAAGAAGGTACGCATCTGCCCCGCCATGTTGCCGAAACGCGTTGGTGTGCCGACGATGATGCCATCATAGTCGGCCAGCTCACTCGGCGTGGCCTCGGGGGTATCGAAGTCCTGCTTGCCGCCGGCATTTTTGTAGGCGTCTTCGGGCATGGTTTCGGGTACACGCTTGACCGTGACCTCGACACCGTCGACTTCTTTCGCGCCTTCGGCGACCGCCGCCGCGAGCGTATCCACGTGGCCATACATGGAATAGTAAAGTACCAGCACCTTGGTCATTGCTTTCTCCATTCGAGATTTCAGGGTCGACTATCAACTCCTCCTCTAGCCTAGCGGAAAATTAAGCTAAATGAAGGGGGTTGACGCTCGACTGACCGTGATGGCCGAAGCGCCTTGCGCTTTTGCAAAACTAACACTAGTTTTCAAGGCGATTATCGTACTTGCATCCAAGGAGCCGGGAATGACGATTTTTGAAGCACTGCGCAAAGACCACGATCTTCAGCGCGATCTTTTGGCCCGTCTGGTCGAGACCCACGGCGACAGCAGCGAGCGCGACGCGCTTTACAAGCAGGTACGTGCCGAGCTTAAGTTTCACGCCAATGCCGAAGAGCGCTCGCTCTATATTCCGATGATGGATATCGACCTCACCCAGGAAAAAGCGCGCCACAGCGTCGCCGAACACCACGAGATCGATGAACTGATCGAGCTTTTGGACGACACCGACTACAGCGCCACGAACTGGCTGACCCACGCCAAGCAGCTTCAGCACCTGGTGACCCACCACCTGGACGAAGAAGAGCAGGAAGTCTTTCAGCTCGCCGGTCGCGGCCTGGCGGACAACCAGAAAACCTCGCTTGCCGGCGAATACCAGCAAGAGATGGAGCGCCAGCGCGCCGAATAAAGGTGCCGCTTTTTGATAAGTGTCGATAAAGCGCTTGGCCCGCTAACGGGTCAGGCGCTTTTTTATGGGCGTTTATACGGGCGCCCTGGTGCTTTATAGCCAAGCGACGCCGCCTTTGTCGCAAGCATCGGGGCGTGCTACATATAAAAGCCCAAGCGCATTGATAACAACGGAGAGTCATTCATGCTGAGCCAATGGCTGGACTGGACGCTGGAGGGTAAAGCGCCCGCCAAAAGCGGTGGCACGCTCCCAGGTGGGCACTACCAATTGCGCGCGCCGGGGATTTTAGAGCTAAGCCCCAAAACGATTGAAGCGCACGCCCACGCCTGTATTTTCTCCGCCGCTATTCATGGTAACGAAACCGCCCCGGTCGAGCTTTTGGGCCAGTGGCTTGCCGCGCTCGAGGTGGGTAGCGCGCGCCTTAAAGCCCCGGTGCTGGTAATTTTGGGCAATATCCCGGCGCTCAAGGCCCAAACTCGGTTTATCAGCACCAACCTGAACCGGCTATTCGACCGCGAGCTGACCGCCATGGGCGAAGAGCCCGACCGCGCCCGCGTGCTGATGAACGAGGTGGACGACTTTTTCGCCCGCCATGAAGGTCTGCCCCGCCTTCACTACGACCTTCACACCGCGATTCGCCAAAGCCTTTACCCGCGCTTTGTCGTGGAGCCATTCGCCGACACCGCCACCGAGGACCGGCAGTGGGCGTGGCTGGCCGCTGCCGGCATGCAAGCGGTGCTTCACCAGCACCAGCCAAGCTTTACGTTCTCTCACTACAGCAAACATTACCACCAGGCCCAGGCGTTCACCTTCGAGCTAGGGCAGGTGGCGGCGTTTGGTCATAACGACCTGGCGCCGCTTGCGCCCATGGCCAACCTGATCAGCGCACTGGGGGCCGGCGAAGAACCGGAAAGCGCAGCCTCCCCGCCGCGCTTTTTCAAGGTGGCGCACGAACTGATACGCCACTGTGAGGACTTCACGCTCTGTTTCGAGGAGAGTGTGGCGAACTTTACCCGCTTCGAACCGGGCGCTTGTCTGGCCAAAGACGGCCAGGGCGGTGATTTCCAGGTGGGCGAAACCCCGCTTCACGTCGTGTTCCCCAACGCCCGGGTGGAAATTGGCGCCCGCGCCGCCCTTCTGGCCGTGCCGGTATGAGCGCGAGCACTTGGGCGTTAAACACCGTACACTAAGATTCGATACCAAGACCCGATATCAAGACTCAACAGCAAGACCTGGCGATAGATAACAATAATGTAAGGGGCACGCTCGAATAGGTGGCCAACGCCCGGCGTTGATCACTTATTCTCATAAGAGCGAGCACTTCGGGCATAAGGCCTGATAGAATCGCCCCTTTTTCGCGTCAGCCACGCCCCAAACACGTGTTTTACACCTGTGACAGAGTGGCAAACTTGTACTGGAGCCTATGTTATGGCCGCGGCGCCTACCCCCCTGGAAGTTCGCAACATTAAAAAACGCTTCGGCGATACCGAAGTGCTCAAGGGCCTTTCTCTTCAAGCCCATAAAGGCGATGTCATCACCCTGATCGGGGCCTCCGGTTCAGGCAAGAGCACCTTTCTGCGCTGCATGAACCTGCTCGAACAGCCGGATGAAGGCGAGCTGTTCGTTCACGGCGAGCCCATCCGTTTCAAGACCACCAAACACGGGCGCGAGCCGGCGGACCAAAAACAGGTCGTGAAGATGCGCGCCAAGCTCTCGATGGTGTTCCAAAGCTTCAACCTGTGGGCCCACATGACGCTTTTGGACAACATCATCGAAGCGCCGGTACACGTGCTGGGCCAATCGAAAAAAGAGGCCACCGAGCACGCCTATGCGCTGCTCGAGCGCGTGGGGCTGACCGCCCGGGCCAAGGCCTACCCGGCGCAGATGTCCGGCGGCCAGCAGCAGCGCGGCGCCATTGCCCGGGCCCTGGCCATGGACCCGGAAGTGATGCTGTTCGACGAGCCGACCTCGGCGCTGGACCCGGAGCTTGTGGGCGATGTGCTGAAGGTCATGCGCGATTTGGCCAAAGAGGGCCGCACCATGGTCGTCGTCACCCACGAAATGGGCTTTGCCCGCGAGGTATCGAGCCAGGTGATCTACCTGCACCAGGGCGTGGTCGAGGAGTCCGGCAAGCCAGAGGCAGTGCTGGATAACCCGCGCTCGCCACGCCTTAAGCAGTTTCTGACCCCCAACTACTGATGCCGGATGTGACCATGCTCGATTTGCAAGGCTATGGCCCGCGTCTTCTTGAAGGCGCCGGGGTCACCGTTCAACTCGCGGTACTGTCGCTACTGCTGGCCATTGGGCTGGGGCTTTTAACGGCGACGGCCAAGATGTCGCGCCATGGGGTGCTTCGCTGGGTGGCGGGGGTCTACACCACCCTGATTCGCGGCGTGCCGGATCTGGTGCTGATGATGCTGTTGTTCTATGGCGGCCAGATCGGTGTCAACGCGATCAGCGACGTGCTCTATTACAACTACGACATCGATATCTATATCAGCTTCAACGCCTTTGCCGCGGGCGTGCTGACCATCGGCTTCATTTTTGGCGCCTACATGGGCGAGACCTTTCGCGGGGCGTTCATGGCGGTGGATAACGGTCAGATCGAAGCGGGCAAGGCCTACGGCATGAGCAGCACACTGGTGTTCCGCCGCATTCGCTTTCCCCAGATGATGCGCCACGCTCTGCCCGGCCTCTCCAATAACTGGATGGTGCTACTCAAGACCACTGCGCTGGTCTCGGTGATCGGCTTGACCGACATGGTGCGCGTCGCCGCCGAAGCCTCGCGGGCGACCCACGAGCCCTTCGTGTTCCTGATCCCCGTCGCGGTGGCGTACTTATTGATCGCAAGCGTTACCGAGTGGATCTTCGCCCGGCTGCAAAAGCGCTACAACGTCGGTTTTGGGGAGCACTGAGATGTTTGATATTTCCACCTGGTTCAACGACCTTCTCGCCGATAACACTATTTTCACGCCCTCGACCATTGGTCACTACTGGGAAGGATTGGTGACGACCACGCAGTTGGTGTTTTTGTCGCTGGTGATTGGCCTGGTACTGGCCGTGCCGCTGGCCATTCTGAGGAGTTCTCGCCGCAAATGGATCAGCCTGCCGGTATACGTGTATACCTACGTGTTTCGCGGCACGCCGCTTCTGATCCAGCTCTACATCATCTACTACGGCGTGGTTTTTTTCGAAGGCATCCAGGAGAGCTTTCTGTGGCCGATTTTTCGTGAGGCGTTCTATCCGGCGCTCATCGCCTTTACGCTCAATACGGCGGCCTACACCACCGAGATTTTCCGCGGTGCCATCAAGGCGACCAGCAAGGGGGAAATCGAGGCGGCCAAAGCCTACGGCATGTCGCCAGGTTTGCTGATGCGCCGCATCGTCATTCCCAGCGCTTTTCGCCGCGCCCTGCCCGCCTACGGTAACGAAGTGATTTTCATGCTCCACGCCAGCGCCATCGCCAGCGTCGTGACGCTCATGGACCTCACCGGGGCGGCGCGCTATGTGTATTCGCGCTTTTATACGCCCTTCGAACCGTTTCTGTTCGTCGCGCTGATTTATCTGTGCCTGACGTTCGCGATTCTGTTCTTCTTCCGTTTTCTGGAGAAACGGTTACTGGCGCATTTGACCCCCCAAAGCCTGTAGTCAGGCGCCGCCATCGTCAAACAAACGTTGGTTCACGAAGCACTTGGGTCTTTGCGCCATCGCTAACCTGAGTTACGTTAAAAGAGATCTATTGAAACGAACCCTTTTGCAACGGAGCGCCATGATGAAAAAGCTACTCTCGGTTTCCCTGATCGGCCTGGCCGTGGCCGCCGCCTCGAATGCCCAGGCGCGCGACTACGACAACGTGCGTATCGGCGTGGATGTCCCCTACGTGCCCATGGAGTACCGCACCCCGGAAGGCGACCTGACCGGTTTCGACATCGACCTGGGCAACGCGCTCTGCGAAGAGGTCGGCGTCACCTGCGAGTGGGTCGAGCAGGAGTGGGACGGCATCATCCCGGGGCTATTGGCGCGCAACTACGATGCGGTCATGTCATCGATGACCATCAACGACGAGCGCCGCCAGCAGGTGCTCTTCTCCGAGCCCTACATCACCATGCCCTCGGCCTGGTTCGCGGCAAGCGATCTGGACATCGACGAAGCCAATGAGCAGACGCTCGATGGCATGACCATCGGCGTTCAGCGCGGCACGCTTCAAGACAACTACGTGACCGACAACTACGACAGCATAGCCGATATCAGCCGCTACTCCACCGCCGATGACATGGTGCTGGACATGGACGCCGAGCGTCTGGATATCGTCTTCCTCGACTTCCCGATCGGCCAGTCCACGCTGGTAGAAAGCGACGAAGGTGACTACACCATCGTCGGCGAGCAGATCACCGAGCCCAAGGAGTACTTTGGCGACGGCTTCGGCATCGCCTTCCGCCAGCGCGACGAAGCCCTGGCCGAGCGGTTCAACGAAGCACTTGCCACCCTCGAAGAAAACGGCACCTACGACGAGATCTACGCGCGCTACTTCGGCGACGAATAACGCCCAAGCGTTTGAAGATAAAAACCCCGGCGCTCGCCGGGGTTTTTTCGTTTATAGGGTATAGTAAGCGCTCGTTGCCCTTGCGCCGGCCCAGGGCGTGGGGCGATGAACTCGAACGCCACGCCTGGGTCTGATCGAAAACGTTACTCCTGCTTCATAGGGTCATGTTAAACACGGAGGTTTTATGGCTTTCTTTTCTGGCGCTCGCGCCCGGACCGCTGCGTCACCCACGCCCCAAGAGCGCGCCGAACGGCCACTCTCCCACTGGACCGCTTGGGCCCAGTGGCTTGCGCTACTCACCATGACCGTCGACCACCTGGTACGTTACGTGCTGCCCAGCGACTGGGATCTGGGCTGGGCGGGCTCGTCGATCGGGCGTATCGCCTTCCCGCTGTTTGCAGCGATGGTGGCCTGGCACGGGCTTTTCAACACGCGCAACCCGCTGCGCTACGCCCGGCGAGTGCTGGTGATCGGCATTGCCGCCCAGGTGCCGTACATGATGATGCCCCGCCTAAGCGACGCCTTCATTTTGAATGTCTGCTTTACGCTGGCAAGCGGGCTGGCGATCGGGGCGCTGGTGCGCCAAGGATGGCAGCACTACCGCCATCAGAGCCTGGGGTTTGGCTGGCTCTTGCTGGGCGCGGCGGTCGGGGTGACGCTTTGGTACCTGCTGGGATTCTGGGTGGAGTACGGCCACAACGGGCTAATGCTCATTCCGTTTTTCATGTTCGCCATGCATGCGCTCAACGAAACCCGGGATGCCCTGAAGTCCCGGCTTTGGGCGGGGCTGGCTGCGTTTCCCGTGCTTTGGGTCGCCGGTCAGATGAACGCCTCGGATATGTCCAAGTCCTTCACCGTAGGGACGTGTGTCCTGGTGCTGGTGTTGGCCGCGGGGGGCGCTCAGCATATCCCCAAAGTATTCAAACAGATGCCCCGGCGGCTGTGGCTTGCCTGGTACCCGGGCCACTTCGCGCTTATCGCGCTATGGCTTGTGATTAGCGGTCGATTAGCGATTTAACCAGATTCGAGCGTAGCGCGGCCTGGTTCAGCGCTTTACGCATTTCGGGGCGGTAGCGACGAAGCCGGGCCCGCCCCTCCGCTTTGGCCTGATACATCGCAATATCCGCCTGCTTGAGAATTTCGGTGTGGTCGCACTTGGCGGCGTTAAAGCAGGTATAGCCCATGCTGGGGGTTACCTCGACCTGCTGCCCCTCCAGGCTGTAGCGCCCGCCAAGCGCGCTTTGAAGCGCCTCCATGCACGCCAGGGCGACGTGCTCGGCCTCCTCGGTCAGGGGCTGATCAAAGAGCATCAGCATCACGAATTCATCGCCGCTCAGCCGGGCGGCCATATCCCGTTCTCCCAAATGCATTTTCAGACGCTTGGCTATTTGCACCAGCAGGTCATCGCCTGCGGCGTGGCCAAAGGTGTCATTGATCAGCTTGAAACGGTCCAGATCCATGAACATGACCAGGCCAGTGCTGTCGCGGCTTTCGGGCTGTTCGGCAAGGCCCATGAGGCGTTCGATGAAAAGACGCCGGTTGGGCAGATCGGTCAGCGCATCGTAATACGCCTGGCGATAAATGATCGCCTCGTTCTGGGTGCGTTCGGTAAAGTCCTCGACGATCGCGATACCTCCGACGCGCTCGTTGCTGGCGCTATTCACCCCGCTGAAAATGGCGCGCAAAGGGGTACCAGTTTCAGCGCCGGGCAGGTAGAAGGTACCCTCGAAATAGCCCGAGCCTTTTTCGAGAGCGTCCCTCACCCCTTCGGCCACCTCCTGGTTGGCGACGCGGTCCAGCATTCGGTAGCCGATGAACGCCGCGCGCTCGCCGCCCAGAATCGTTAGCATCTGGTCGTTGCAATCGCTAATGGTGCCATGGCGGTCGAAGTTTAAAACGCCCAGCGGAGAGTGGTCGAAAATCGAGCGATAGCGGTTCTGGCTTTCCAGCAGTTGCTCTTCTCGCGCCTCGATGCTCACGCGCAGGGAAATGTTATCGTGAAAAATGCAGTGAAAACGTGAACAGGTGGCCAGCATCAGCACCAAAAAAATCAGAATGATGCTGCCCATCAACGTCTCGCCATTGATGAAAAACACCACGGAGAGCGGCAAGAGAATCTGGCTGATAAAGCCAAGACCGACCCAGCGCACCGATGAAAGCGTGGTCGTTCCCCCCGCGGCGACCCCCGCCATGATGATCGCCAGGGTGGCGACCTGGCCGGGGTGGTCCGGAGTAAAAAACAGCACCCCCGCCGCACCCCACAAAGTCGCCGAAAAAAGCGCGCCAAAAGCGAAAGCGTAAAGCCACCTTCGCGAGTGGGCGGTATAGGCTACACGCTGATATCGATAGGCCAGCAGTAAGCGGAATATCGAAATAGCAAAAAGCGCCACCAACCATAGCACGATGGTCGACGTCTCGATGCTGGCCCACATGATCGACGACACGCATAGCGCGACGAGAAGGCTACTAACCACCGGCTGCCAGAGCTTTTCATATAAAAGCCTGACTTTCGCGGCCTCCAACTCGCACAACGAGACGTCACCGGTCAAGTCGAAAGAGCGGCTATTGTCCGTAACCATGGCGGGCTTAAGCTTCCAGAGCATATTCGATCCCTGCGCAATTGTATTGCCAGCTTGAAGGCAACCGTCTAAAGCGAAATTTAAATTACTAGTTTTATATGATTTATACGGTCAAAGCGACTCTCGTCGTCAGGCTTTAAAAAAACCGCCTAACGTGAGGCGGTTTAAAAACAAAAACATCAGGCAACGGGCTTGAAACTCCACTGCACCGGCGGCGCATCGGGCAGTAGCGCCTGGCACTGGCGCACTTTGGTTAAAAGTGCACCGTGGGATTCGGCGCATACATTGATATGGGCAAGTTTGCGCCCGGCCCGCTCATCCTTGTCGTAACGGTGCAGGTGCGTATGGGGTATCGCCAATAGAGCCGGGTTATCGCCTTCCCGGCCGATGACGTTGACCATGCAGGTCGGCGCGATGGCGTCGGTGGCGCCTAGCGGCAGCCCCTGCACGGCGCGCAAGTGGTTTTCGAACTGGCTGGTGACCGCGCCGTCCATCGTCCAATGGCCGGAGTTGTGTACCCGCGGGGCCATCTCGTTGGCGAGCAAGCTACCATCCGGCGTTTGGAAAAGCTCGAGCGCCAGCACGCCCACGTAATCGAGCTCGTCGAGCAGCGCGCGAATGTAGCCATCGGCGGTATGCTGAAGGCTTTCGTCCAAATCCGGCAGTGGGGCCACCGAGTAGCGCAAAATGCCGTCAACGTGCTGGTTTTCCGCCATGGGGTAGAATACCACCTCGCCATCGCGGCCGCGCACGGCAATGATCGATACCTCGCGCACGAAATCCACGAAGGCTTCAACGATCAACTGCGAGTGCCCGATGGTCTGCCAGGCCTCGAACGCCTCATCAAAGGACTTCAGCACCGCCTGGCCCTTGCCGTCGTAGCCTTCGGTGACCGACTTGGCGACGACCGGGCAGCCAAGCTCACGGGCCGCGTCCAAAAGCGCCTCGGCGCTCTCCACCACCCGGTAAGCGGGGGTGGGAATACTCAAACGGTCGAACAGCGCCTTCTCTTCGACCCGGTTCTGGCACACCGCGATCGCTTTGCTTGCCGGGTAGACAGGCTTGTGGCGCTCGATCTCGCGCACGAGCTCGACGGGCAGGTGCTCGAACTCATAGGTAACGACATCCACCTTGTCGAGAAACGCGGCCAGGTGCTCGTTGTTCGGGTCGACGATCACCTCGCCGATACCCGCGCTAGGGCTTCCGGTGGTATCCAGAAAGGTGAAGCGGTTACCTAAAGGATAACCTGCAAGTGCCAGCATTCGCCCCAGCTGACCAGCGCCCAATACGCCAATATTCATGGTGGCCTCCTTAAGCTTCGGTGTCGGCCCGCGGGTCCGGGTTATCCAGTACCGTTTGGGTTTGCTCCTGGCGGAAGGCCTCGACCGCCTCGCGCACGGCGCTATCTTGAAGCCCCACGATCTGCGCGGCCAAAAGCCCCGCGTTGGTCGCACCAGGCTTACCAATGGCCAGAGTGCCCACGGCAATGCCGCCGGGCATCTGGGCAATCGATAGAAGCGAATCCAGCCCCTTTAGGGATTTGGACTCGACCGGCACCCCCAGCACGGGAAGCGGCGTTTGCGAGGCCACCATACCCGGCAGGTGAGCGGCACCACCGGCTCCGGCCACGATCACTTGCAGGCCGCGCTCGGCCGCGCTTTTGGCGTAGTCGAACAACAAATCCGGCGTGCGGTGCGCCGACACCACGCGGGTCTCGCAGGCAACCCCTAAACGCTCGAGCATGGTGACGGCGTGCTCCATGATGGGCCAGTCGGATTTCGACCCCATAATCACGCCCACTCGGGGTGCGCTCTCGGACATGTATTCGCTCCTCGGCCAGAGGCCTAAAACCGTTTCAAGACTTAGTGAAGACAAACGAAAGCCGCAAGGCTTGGCTGACATTTTGAAGGCGGATAGTTTACCAGAGCACGCCCTTTTAAGGGCCTGGATCAAATGACGAATTTTTCATCGAAACAGGCATTGAAAAGCGCTTGGGTTAGCGGCATTGTGTAGGGGTCACTTTTGACTGATGGAGTCACATGAGTACGGCATACTCGACTGCTCACGCAGAAACGCTGGACCCTCCGCGAAGCAGCCCTGACCTCGATGTCAGGGAACTTGAAAAACGTACGCGCCTGATGCGTATTATCACACGTCTGGTCGCCGTATCAGACCTGGGAAGCCGGGAAATCGCCCGCAGAGCAGGCCTTCCCGTTCAAAAAATCAGCGACCTGCTCGCTGGACGGCTCGAGCACTTGGACATTGATGAACTCAACGTCCTGCGCCGCTCCCTAGAGCTGGAGGCGCCTTAGCGACAGCCTTCTCTCGCCAGAATCCA
Source organism: Vreelandella mediterranea (assembly GCF_970647075.1). Lineage (NCBI taxonomy): Bacteria > Pseudomonadati > Pseudomonadota > Gammaproteobacteria > Oceanospirillales > Halomonadaceae > Vreelandella > Vreelandella mediterranea. The sequence goes on from NZ_OZ310198.1 coordinate 2,438,185, forward strand.
TAGACGCCCCGCCCTTGCGGGGCGTTTTTTTATGCACGTCGTGCGTCGTCCATTCAACGGCCTAAAAAGCCACCCCGCCCAGCACCACGATGATGACCACCGCCCAGGCCGGCAGCTTCCAAACGCTCAGCAGTAAAAAGCCGGTCAGCGCCAGCGCAAAGTCGATAGGCGTGAGGATCGCGCTTACCCACACGGGCTGATAAAGCGCGGCCCCCAAAATACCCACGACGGCCGCATTGGCGCCACGCAACAGCGCCTGAGCGGCCCCCCATTGCCGAAAACGATTCCAGAACGGCAGCGCGCCAATCAACAAGAGAAACCCGGGTACGAAAATCGCCACGAGTGCCAGCAGTGCGCCCGGCACGCTATGGATACCCGGCAGCAGCGCCCCCAGGTAGGCTGCAAAGGTGAATAGTGGCCCGGGTATCGCCTGCGCCGCACCGTAACCGGTCATGAACGCATCGTCGCTGATAAAGCCAGGCTGGACGACTTCGGCGCTGAGCAGCGGTAGCACCACATGCCCACCACCAAACACCAGCGCCCCTGAACGATAAAAGGCATCGGCAATATCAAGCCAAAGGGCCTGATGGGCCAAAAGCGGCAGTGCGAGTAAAAGCCCGACAAAGAGCAAGAGCGCGCCATACCCCGCCAGGCGGGACACGCCAAAGTGAAGCGTTTCGCTATCGCTATGGGCGGCGGCTTCGCGGCAAAGCAAAAGCCCGACCACACCGCCCAGCACGATAGCGCTGACCTGGCCCAAAGGCCCACTGGCCAGTACCGCCACGAACACCGCACCAAGAGCAATGCCCGCCCGGGTCTTGTCCGGGCACAGGTTGCGTGCCATTCCCCAAACGGCGTGGGCCACGATCGCCACAGCCACGACCTTGAGACTGGCAATTACGCGCTCGGCGAGCGGACCCTCCAGCACCGCCGTCCCCAACGCAAACAGGAAAAGCACGATAGCCGAGGGCAGCGTAAAGGCAAGCCACGCCGCCGCCGCGCCCCAGGGACCGGCGCGCAGAAGCCCCAGCGCGAAACCGACCTGGCTACTCGCCGGGCCCGGTAGAAACTGGCAAAGCGCCACCAGATCCGCGTAGGCCGCCTCGGAAAGCCAGCGCCGCCGGGCGACGAGCTCGGTACGAAAGTACCCCAAGTGCGCGATGGGGCCGCCAAAGGAGGTTAGGCCGAGTAGCAAGAAAGTCCCGAAAACTTCGCCAACTCGCGTTCGACCTCTTGCTTTTTTCGCCATGGTGTTTTCCTTGCGGGCATAAAAAAGCGCAAGGATAAACCTTGCGCTTGACGACTTAATGACAGGAGTGAGTTGTTGCCTCCTTACGTCATATCATGGTCTTTAAAACCCACTATCAGGCGATGACCGATAGGGCAAAGTCACTCTCGCTCAAGCCGACCACGTTGGCCAACTCATCCAGTGACTCAACGACAGCGACTTGCTCGCGATCATCACTATCGCTCCAATCGGCATCGAACCATAGCTCTGCAACGTCGTTATCACTGTTAAATACCATGACATACGCAGCGACACTTTCGTCCGAGAGCACCTCTGCGATATCCGCGGAACTCGCCTCGGATTGCACGATTACTACGCCAGTGTCGCCCGCTTCGATATCGGTCAGATTATCGCGTTGCACGAAACGCTCAGTGCCCAAGGCTTCACCATCAGTTACGTCTTCTCCAAAGTCCAGCAAACCACTGCTATCGAGGGCAATGATATCGTCTTCGTCAGCTGAGAAATCGGTGATAGTCGTAACCCCTCGGGTCGAGCCCGAAAAGCCCAGAACAAAAGTATCGGCCCCCTTCCCGCCAGTGAGGGTATTATCACCACCTAATCCATAGATCCAGTCATCACCCGCCTTGCCATCAATCACATTATCCAGACTGTTACCCGTTAGCTTATCGTCAAAATCAGTACCGATTAGCTCCGCCACGAAATCAGCCTTGTAATCTTCCAGACTCGTTGTGAGCACATCGACCAAGTTGCTGCTGTCTGAAGAAAGCTCGATCACGGAACCAAACCCCAGTTCCTCGACAAGATCCTCATAAACCGAAGTGGCGTAAGAGGTAACAGCAAAAATAGGATAAATACTGCTTTCTTCCAGCGCCTCTCTAACCTGCTCGATGGACGGGTAGTCCTCACCGGTCCCCATCGGATCACCATCCAAAACTCGGTCACCATTGTTGGGTGGCAAATCAAGGCCAGACCTGGAACCTTCAGCGCCGTCACCAGCCTCGTGATAATCCGCATCGGTTAGCAGCACCAGTGTACGAAGCGCATCCGGACGATAACCGATACCGGTAGCGTCCATGTCCACACTGCCATCGTCCAGATAAACCAGCGGATCCTCAGCGCGTAGCGCAATCTGGAGTAGTGAGGTCAGCTGCGCTTCGGGGCCATCAGCCCCGGACTTGATGACCATTTCTTCGTAAGCCTGGCGCAGACCTTCAGGATCGAGCGATAGCGGCGTATCGGTGCGATACTCATAATCAGCTTCAGTCCAGTCTGACGGCGGACTGCCAAAAGGTCTGATCGGTTTATCGACAAACGACGCTACACCAAACGCGCTGTTGGGCTGGATGTTACGCACTCCTGCGATCAGGTCATCAATGAAGCCCGACGCATTAATGGTATACAAATCGTTTGTAAAAGAGCTCGAAAGGTCTTGAGATAGCATGATATCGAGTGGCTGCAGCCCCGTAGCACCTACACCGGTCCCCAACAAAATGCTGGCACCGCCTGCTTCAGCACCGCCATTCACTTCACCACCGTCGGTAAGATCAACGACAGCCGCCCCCTCAGCCATGGAGAGATCCAGTATGCTGTTGCGCCCGCTATCGATAATGGTTTTTTCGCCTGAGCCTGAGATGCGATAGGTATCCTTGCCACCCAGGCCTACCAATACGTCATCTCCATCAAGACCGTCGATAACATCATCGCCAGCGGTGCCTCTTAAATAGTCATCGCCAGCGCTACCAAGGATTACCCCGGTTTCATCGACTTCTTTTCCCACGGAGTCAACACGGCGAGCTTCACTGGCATCGGTGCCTTCTACAGTCAGACTATCCGTCAGGGTATAGCCCGCCATGCTGCCCAGATCAGATGTGGCACTCAGCTTACCAGCGCCGCTGAGAATTCGAGCGCCTCCTATGTCATCCAGCGAATCGACTTCCAGGGTCACCCCTTCGCCCAACTCGATCTCTCCCAGGTAGGCAAGTGTTACGCCCTCCCCCAAACTGAAAGTCGTTGGTTCATCGGCGCTGATGCGTAAGGTGCTGCTTCCGTCTCCAGTTAGAGAGATGAATTCTTCAAGCTGTTTGATGCTGAATGCCACTGAGGAGCGAATTTCCACAGTGCTAACACCCGTAATATCGTAATTACTCAGATCGGCTTTACCAATGACATAAAGCGTATCCGATCCACCACCACCATCGATTCGCCCCGCACCACCATTATCATCTTCATTGAATACCTTGCCATTCAAGTCGGTAATCGGAAAGCCCAGTGCTTGAGTAGTATCTGTACTCTCGACCTTACCGCCGGCAGAAACATCACCCACGATGACGAAAGTGTCATTACCTTCACCACCCAGCATCGTATCGGTACCACCGCCGCCACGCAGAATAGCCCCATCATCATCCGCTCGGAGTACGTCCGTGCCCTCGCCCGTTGACAAGAACCCATCACCGACAATCAACGTATCGTTTGTAGCAACATCTTCGCCATCGGTTACTGTTAGCGTCAGCTCTACTTGTTCATCATCATTAAGCGAGCTATCTTCCTTCAATTTGAGCAGCCAGCCCTCTTCAGCATCGCTATCAAGCTCGAAACGCTCATCTCCTGATACATTAAAATCGTAGTCTGTCTCGACAGATGTATCCGTAATCGCACTTAAAAAGCCAAGCTCTGCCCCTGCCTGACCGGCCCTTATAGCCGAACCATCAAAAGCGATTTTGACATCAATGGGTTCTGGCTCTGGCTCTGGTTCCGGTTCCGGTTCCGGTTCTGGCTCTGGCTCTGGTTCCGGTTCTGGTTCTGGTTCTGGCTCTGGCTCTGGTTCTGGTTCTGGTTCTGGCTCTGGTTCTGGTTCTGGTTCGGGAGGGGTATTAAGCGCTGTAATATTCTCCTCAAGCGCTTGCCGATCGTCCGCTGCGGCCGATTGCGCCAGCGTAAACGCCAACGTAGAGAGCGATAGTGAACCGTCGGCAAGTTTTTCAGACCAATAGGCAGCCCCCTCTGCATCAGGCTCACGATTGAACATATTGTCGTAAAGAGCAGCAATCTGTGCCTTGCTATCCAGATCGCCATACTTTTCTAAATATTCGTCTGCACTGCCAAACGCCTCTATAACCGGATTAAGGTCTCCTCCCGCAACTTGCAAAGCATTGACCCAATACGCCTTACCCTCTGCATCTGCTGCGCGACCGTAATAACCGGTATACAGCATATCCATAAGATCGCTGTAGGTCTTATCGAGTGCATTATTAACACGCTGCGCCAAAGCTTCTGCATCCTGGTTGGCAGATGCGCCGATAACGTACTGCACGACATCAGCAAATCTCTCGCCGCTATCAAGCCTATCAGCCCAGTAAGCCTGGCCTTTTGCCTCTACGTCACGACCGTATAGATGTTGATAAAGTACATTGATTCGTTCGTCTGCACTCAGGCCTGCATATAGCTCATCGAACTCGGATGACTGAGTAAATGATCGGCTAATCTCTTTAAAGTCATTGGTATCGTACTGGTCGGCCCAATAAAGCAATCCACCCCAGTCGGCCGGACGGTCGTACATGGCAATGTACAGCGCTTGTATATTTTCATAAGTCGACACGATAAACCCTCACTGTTTTTCCCTGATAGACCATTCGCTGACAGTCCGTATTTGAACATTACCGCAACATGGCTAAAAATAATTAACCCTTTTTCGTTTTTTTGCAATAGTTTATACAAAAAAACTAATATGAAATGAGCGATTGGGAAGAGCGCTATAGAGGGATGATCGATTAACGGAGTATCCATGATCTTGACTGCTTTGCCAGGTATCGCGACCTACCTATTCGTTTAAAAAAACCATTAAAAAGACGTCAGGTCTTGTTTCAGAACGGCTGAACCCCACACATGTGGGGTTCATGGCTGCTATCTGTTTTATTGCGTGGCGTCGGTCACCGCGCCGGTGCTCGCGGAGCTTACCTGACGGGCGTACTTGGCCAGTACGCCGCGGGTGTAGCGCGGCGCAGGTTGTTGCCACTGACTCTGGCGGCGGGTCATCTCGTCAACGCTTACGTCGATATCGATGGTATCCGCCTCGGCGTCGATGGTGATGATATCGCCGGTTTCGACCAGGCCCAGCGGGCCGCCCTCGAAGGCTTCAGGGGCCACGTGGCCGACCACGAAGCCGTGGCTACCGCCGGAAAAACGCCCGTCGGTGATGAGAGCAACGTCGTTACCCAGGCCCCGGCCCATGATCGCCGAGGTCGGGGTGAGCATTTCGCGCATGCCTGGGCCACCTTTCGGGCCTTCGTAGCGAATCACCACCACGTCGCCGGCCACCACGGTACCGTCGTTGATGCGCGCCTGGGCTTCCTCTTCGGAGCCAAACACCCGCGCCGGGCCGCTAAAGCGCGTGCCTTCCTTGCCGGTGATTTTGGCGACCGCGCCTTCCGGGGCCAGGTTGCCGTAAAGAATGCGCAGGTGGCTTTGCGCCTTCACGGGGTTGTCCAGCGGCGCGATGATCGACTGATCCATCGGGTAGGGTTCGACGTCCGCCAGGTTTTCCGCCAGGGTCTTGCCGGTCACGGTCAGGCAGTCACCGTGCAGAAGCCCCGCATCCAGCAGGATTTTCATCAGCGGCTGAATACCGCCAATCGCGACCAGCTCGCTCATCATGTAGTGGCCGCTGGGGCGCAGATCCGCCACCACCGGCACACGCTTGCCGATCTCGGTGAAGTCCTTGAGATTGAGCTCGACGTCGATGGTGCGCGCCATGGCGATCAGGTGCAGCACCGCGTTGGTCGAGCCGCCGAGGGCGATAATGATGGTAATCGCGTTCTCGAACGCCTCGCGGGTCATGATATCGGAAGGCTTGATGTCGGCCTTGAGAAGCTCGAGCACCGCCTCCCCCGCGGCTTTACAGTCGTCGCGCTTCTCCTGGGAAATCGCGTTCTGCGCGGAGCTTCCCGGCAGGCTCATGCCCAGCGCCTCGATCGCCGAGGCCATGGTATTGGCGGTGTACATGCCGCCGCAGGAGCCGGGGCCGGGAATCGCGGTTTCCTCGATCTGCTTGAGCTCGATCAGGTCCATGTCGCCACGCGAATGCGCGCCCATGGCCTCGAACACCGAGACGATATCCGTGTGGCCCTTGCCCGGCATGATGGTGCCGCCATAGACGAACACGCTGGGCCGGTCGAGGCGCGCCAGGCCCATCACGCAACCGGGCATGTTCTTGTCGCAGCCGCCGATGGCGACCAGCCCGTCGAACCCTTCGCAGCCCGCCACCGTCTCGATGGAGTCCGCGATCACTTCGCGGGAGACCAGCGAGTACTTCATGCCCTCGGTGCCGTTGGCGATACCATCAGAAATGGTGATGGTATTGAACACCACGCCCTTGCCGCCGCCGGCGTCGGCGCCGTCCCGGGCCAGTTCGGCCAGCTCACCGATATGGCTGTTGCACGGTGTCACCATACTCCAGGTCGAGGCGACCCCCACCTGGGGCTTTTTGAAGTCGTCGTCGTTGAAGCCCACCGCGCGCAGCATGGCACGGCTGGCGGCTTTGCCCGGGCCGTCCACGACCGGGGCGGAGTGGCGCCGCGAGCCTTGCGCTGCAACGTCCTGGGAATCGTTCTGAGAAGGGCTGGTCGGCTCGGTCATGGCAGGCTCCTGAATTTTTAATAGTGTTCTAATAAAATATTCTAATAAAACCCCATAGCTTGGCGATGCGCGGGCCTCACTGCAAGATGCTTAAGGCAATTATCCGGCAAAATTCCCGGGGCGCGGCGCGTAAAGACAAAAGTGTCGAAACTCATTAAGATCATGGCCTTTCAACAACGCACTGATTTTCACTCGACACACGAGGACGCCATGGAACCCCAGGAGAAACACGAGCTTTTAAAAAGCGTCGCGGAGCCGCTATACCGCGGTAAACTCTGGATGCAACTGATCGGCGTAATGCTGATTCTGGGCGGGCTGTTAACGGCGATTACCATCATCGGCATTATCGTCGCCTGGATTCCCATCTGGGCGGGCATCGTACTCTTCCAGGCGGCCAGTGCCAGCCAGCGTGCCTATCAAAGCGGCGACGAGCGCGAGCTGCGCTTTGCACTTGGCAAGCTCAAGACCCACTTCACCATCTTCGGCGTGCTGATTTTGCTCTACCTGCTGCTGTTCGTGGGCATGACCTTCCTGGGCCTGATGGGCATTGGTAACGTCACCCTCTCCTACTAGTTTTAAAAAACGACCCGGTTTCAAAAACGACAGGCAGTTCAGGCCTGTTTCCAACCGCTCACGGGGGTGTTCATGTCGAGCCTTTTCGCGCCACCATTAACGCCTGGTTTCATGGTGATTCACGCCAATCGGCTGGAAGATTTACGCGCCGTGGCGGTGGAGTGGATGCGCCTGCACCCGCTGGGCCCGCTCGAAAACGAAACGATCCTGGTGCAGAGCAACGGCATCGGCCAGTGGCTGAAGCTGGCCCTGGCCGAAGACCCGAAAAACGGCGGCGCGGGCATCGCGGCCGCACTCGATGTCACCCTGCCCGCGCGCTTTCTCTGGCAGGCCTACCGCACGGTGCTGAGTCACGTGAATGCGCAGGACGACGCCGTTCCGGAAACGTCGCCCTTCGACAAATCGCGCCTGGTGTGGCGTCTTCTGCGCCTTCTGCCCACGCTGGTCGATGAACCAGTGTTCGAGCCTCTCGCGCGGTTTCTCGAATTCGACCGGGACCAGCGCAAGCATTACCAGCTCGCCGAACGCCTGGCGGACCTGTTCGATCAGTACCAGGTGTACCGGGCGGACTGGCTGGAAGCCTGGGCGGCGGGCAGCGACGTGCTCATCAGCGCCCGCGGCGAGCGCCGTGAGCTTGCACCCCATCAGATGTGGCAGCCCGCGCTTTGGCGGCGCCTGCGTGAGGATGTCGCCGCCACCCAGGGCCAGGCCGGGCTCGACAGCAGCCGCGCCCAAGTGCACCAGCGCTTTTTAACCGCCACCGAGCAGTTGGAAGGCCAAGTATGCCCGCCAAACGTACCCCGGCGGCTGATCATCTTCGGTATCTCCTCGCTGCCCCAGCAGACCCTCGAGGCCCTGGCCGCGCTTTCGCGCTGCTGTCAGATCGTGCTCTGCGTACATAACCCTTGCCAGTACTACTGGGCGGATATCATCGAACACAAGGACCTGCTGCGCGCCAGCCGCTACCGCCAGCGCCGCAAGGAGGGCATGCCCGAGGCGCTGGATGTACTCGGCACCGGCGATGCCACCGAGGCCCTGCACCTGCACGCCCAGCCGCTGTTGGCCGCCTGGGGCAAGCAGGGCCGCGACTACCTGCGCCTGATCGACGAGCACGACGACACCGGCGACTACCAGAGCCTTTTCGAGCAGCGCGCGCTGCGTATCGATATGTTCGAGCCGTTCTGCCAGGGTGAAGGGACGCTCTTGAGCCAGCTACAAGACGACATTCGCGAACTACGCCCGGTGGGTGAAACCCGCGAGCACTGGGGCGCACCAAGCGCAGAAGACGACTCGATCGTTTTCCACATCGCCCACGGCCCCCAGCGCGAAGTCGAGATCCTCCACGACCAGCTGCTCGCCGCCTTCAGCGAAGACCCCAACCTTCGCCCGCGGGATATCATCGTCATGGTGCCGGATATCGACCGCTACGCGCCGCATATCGAGGCGGTGTTTGGAAAGCTCACCCAGGACGATGCGCGCTATATCCCGCATACGCTCTCGGATCAGGCCAGCCGCCACCGCCTGCCGATGATGATCGCGCTGGAAAAATTACTGCGCCTGCCGGAGCTGCGCGTTTCGACCAGCGACGTGCTGGATTTGCTCGACGTGCCCGCCCTGCGCCAGCGCTTTGGGTTGGAAGAGCGCGATATTCCCATTCTCGAGCGCTGGATGGCCGGTGCCGGCATTCGCTGGGGGCTCAACGCCCGCGCCCGCGAACACCTGGAACTGCCGGAAGGCATCACCCAGAACACCTGGGCCTTTGGCCTGCGCCGCTTGCTGCTGGGCTATAGCGTGGGGGCGGCCGAGTCCTGGCAGGGTATCGAGCCGTTCGATGATATCGGCGGGCTCGAGGCGCGCCTGGCGGGGCCGCTGGCTACGCTGCTGGAAAAGCTGGAAGTCACCTGGGAGCGCTTTTGCCAGCCGGCGGACCCCGCCACCTGGGTCGCCCGGCTACGCGAGCTTCTCGAAACCTTCTTCTTGACCGACGACCCCGCGGAAAGCGTGATGCTCACCAAGCTGGAAAACGGCTTGCAGCAGATGCTCGAGAGCACCCAGGAAGCCGCGCTGGAGGATGCACTACCGCTTTCCATGGTGCGCGAGCACTGGCTTTCGCAGATCGACGAGCACAGCCTTTCTCAGCGCTTTCTGGCAGGGGCCGTCAACTTCGCAACGCTGATGCCCATGCGCGCGATCCCCTTCAAGCGCGTGTGCCTGCTGGGTATGAACGACGGCGAGTATCCGCGCTCCCAGCCGCCGCTGGATTTCGACCTGATGGGCGGCGACTACCGCCCCGGTGACCGGTCGCGGCGGGAAGACGACCGCTACCTGTTTTTGGAAGCGCTGCTCTCCGCCCGCGACCAGCTCTACGTGAGCTGGGTGGGCAGAAGCCAGATCGACAACACGCCACTACCACCTTCCGTGCTGGTGGGCCAACTTCGCGAGCATTTAGAGGCAGGCTGGCAGCACGAAAGCGACGACTTGCTCGCGCGGCTGACCACCGAGCACCCGCTTCAGCCGTTTAGCCGGCGCTACTTCGAGGCGGCCTCCCAAGGGCTTTTTACCTACGCCCACGAGTGGCGCGAGGTACACACTGCGCAAACCACCCGGCAAGCTGCCGCGCTGCCCGCGCTTATCGAGGACGAATCGGCCACCCTGAACCTGGCCCAGCTGGGTAATTTCCTGCGCGAGCCGGTGAAGAGCTTTTTCAACACCCGCCTTGGGGTCTATTTCGAGCAGGAAGCGATCGAAAAGCTCGACGCCGAACCCTTCGCACTCGATGGCCTGCAGAACTGGCAGTTGCAGGATCAACTGATTGCCGCCCAGCGCCGCGCGGTAGATAACGACGAGCCGCGCATCGAGGCGCTGCACGCCGAACTTGAACGCTTCAAGGGTCAGGGGGTGCTGGCCATCGGCGCCTTCGGCGAGCGCATGCGCGACGCCCTGGCCGAGCCTATGGAAGCCCTTTTCGAGGAGTACGAGAAGGCGCTTAACGAGTGGCCAAGGCAGATAAACGCGCCGCTGCCGATCATCCTGGAGACCGACCACGGCCCCAGGCTTGAAGACTGGCTGGGGGAGCTTCGCGAAAGTGACCAGGGCGAGCGCTGCCGCGTGCTGCTTTTGAGCACCAGCCTGGTACGCCAAAGCAAATACCAGTGGCACCACCTGCTGCGCCACTGGGTCGCGCACCTGGCGGGCAACCTGCATGGCCCCCTGACCACCCGGCTGATTTCCAAGGCAGGCCTCGCCACCTTCGAGCCGCTGGCCGCCGAGACCGCCCAGGCCCACCTGACGACCCAGCTAAGCGCCTGGCAGCGCGGCCAGCAAGGGCCGCTACCGCTGGCACCCCAAGCGGGGTTCGAGTGGCTCAATCAATTGGGCACGCCGGAGAGCGACACCGAGAGCAAGGCCTACGCCAGTGCGCAAAGCGCCTATGAGGGCGGGCGCTACATGGCCGGGGATGTCACCAAAAGCGCGTATCTCGCCCACCAGTGGCCGGACTTCGCGCGGCTGTTCGGTGCCCGCACCGCCCAGGGGGAAGGCTTCGCGGAGCTGGTCGAAACCCTTTACGCGCCGCTTTTTAACGCGGTGAAGAAGCCTTCCAACAAGGGCGGGCGTGAAAAACCCGCCGATTAGAAACGCTTTAAGCGAGGCCGCTTAGGGGCAGGCCTCCGGGGAGGCGTGGCTGAGCGAGAGGATTTTCTTGGCCAGCGTAATCATCTCCGGGTCGCCGGTATGCTTGTCCGGCACGTCGGAAAGCTTGATGACCGGCAGCCACCCCTGGCCTTCCGGGCGCGCCTTGACCATCTTGATCACCATGTTCATCGGCTCGACGCCTACGTCGTTGGTGAAGTTGGTGCCGATGCCGAAGGCGGTGCCGATACGCCCCTGGCAGAACGCCTGAATGTGCTCGACGCGCTCCGGCGTCAGTGCGTCGGAAAAAATGATCGTCTTGTTTTGCGGGTTCACGCCCAACCGTTTGTAGTGCTCGATGGTCGCCTTGGCGAACTCCACCGGGTCGCCGCTGTCGTGGCGCACGCCGTCGAAAAGCTTGGCGAACTTCTTATCGAAGCTTTCGAAAAAGGCTTTGCTGGTAAACGTATCGGTCAGCGCGATGCCCAAATCGCCGCGGTACACGTCTACCCAATGTTCCAGCGCCAAGCTGTTGGCCATTTTGAAACCAAAACGCGCGCCGTGGAACATGAACCACTCGTGGGCGTGGGTGCCGATCGGCTTCACCCCGTGGCGCATGGCCAACAGCACGTTGCTGGTGCCGGTAAAGGTGTCGCCGCCGTAGAGGCGAAGCGCGCCCACCACCTGGTCGTGTACCGCAAAGGAGAAGCGCCGCCGAGTGCCGAATTCGGCAATCTTGAGCCCCAAATGGCGGTAGTGTTCGATCTTCTCTTTAGTGCGCTGCTCGATCAGCTCGTCGGTGTTATCCGGCGCCTGCTCGTCACGCAGCACGTACCAAAGCTCGCTGATCAGCGCCATCAACGGCACTTCCCACAAAATGGTGCGATACCAGGGCCCTTCCATCACCACGGAAAGCTCGCTGCCCTGCTGCTCGATGACGACCTCGGACGGGTCATAACGAAAACCGGCCAGAAAATCGAGGTAGGTCGGGTCCAGGTACGGGCAAGTGGTTTCCAGGTAGTTCTTTTCTTCCTCGGTCAGTGCGAGCGAGGCCATCTTGTCCACTTCCTGACGAAGTACGGCACCGAACCCTTCAGGAAAGCTGTGCTCGCCCCGGTTGATGAACGCGTAGTGCGCGTGCGCGTAGGGAAAGCGCTTGATCACGGCGTTTTGCATCGTGATCTTGTAAAAATCGTTATCGAGAAGCGATGTCAGCATGGTGTCTCATCGTCAGCAAAAACTAAGTGCCTCGGTAGCTTTTCGGGTTCGGCTTGAAAACTGTGCGAGCGAAGGCAAGACAAGGCAAAAATTGGCGAAGAACGGATCGGACTCGCGCCCGAGTTTACATAAAGTAAATGAGTATTCTGAGCTGATTTTTAACGCTGTATTGCCGAGCGCAGCCAGTTTTCAGGGTGAACCCAAGGGCGTCCTGGCGTGGGCTGGCCGACAAGATTAGCAGGTGAAGGCGCTATCTCACAGTCCGAGGCACCGCCGCGGCGCTTTTGATCCCCTCAAACCATCGCGATATAGTGCCAAGCTGGCGCTATAAAGGCGCTTTCCACCGCCCCGCCCGGAGAGTTTATGAGCCAGCCTGCCCCCCTTGATCCCCTACGCCTGCCCCTGCACGGCAGCCGTTTGATAGAGGCAAGCGCAGGCACCGGCAAAACTTTCACCATTGCGCTTTTGTACGTGCGCCTGGTGCTGGGCGGCCAAGCCGAGGACGACGACACCGCCTTCATTCGCCCGCTTACCCCGCCCGAGATTCTGGTGGTCACCTTCACCAACGCCGCCACGCAAGAGCTTCGCGAGCGCATTCGCGCGCGGCTGGTGGAAGCCGCAGCGGTGTTTCGTGAAACCCAATTTGATGCCCTACTGGTCGCGCTGCGCGAGCAGTATGACCCAGCGGCCTGGCCCGCCTGCGCGCGGCGCCTCGAGCTTGCCGCCGAGTGGATGGACGAGGCCGCCGTTTCGACCATTCACAGCTGGTGCTACCGCATGCTGCGCGAACACGCCTTCGATAGCGGCAGCCTCTTCTCGCTGAACCTGGAAAACGACCAGCGCGAGCTCGAGCAGGAAGTAGTGCGCGACTACTGGCGCACCTTCTACTACCCGCTGGACGCCGAGGCACTTGGTCAGATTACCCAATACTGGAAATCCCCGGAGGAACTTCACGGCGAGCTTGCAAAGCTATTGGCCGAAAGCGACGCCCTGGGCCACCCGCGCACGGCGCCCCAGGAAACGCTAACCGAGACCCAGGCGCAGAAAAGCCAGGCTCTGGCCACTCTAAAAGCGCCCTGGGGCAAGTGGCTCGAAAAACTCGGGCCCGAGCTCGAAGCGGCGGCGAAAGCCAAGGCCTTCAATGGCAAAAGCCTTAACGCCAAAAGCCGCGCTAACTGGCTGGACGCGCTGCGCCAGTGGAGTGAAACGGATTTGGAGCGCCCGGCGCTGACCGATGCCGCCTGGAAGCGCATGACCCCGGAAGGCATGCGGGAAATATGGAAAGAAGGCGAGCCGCCGCTCATGGAGGCCTGGCAGGCGCTGGCAACGCTTAAAGCCGAGCTCAACACCCTACCCGAGCCCTACAACGACCTTCTGATTCACGCCGTGCAGTGGTGCAAGGTTCGCCTGGAGCGGGAGCAGCAGCGCCGGGCCGAAATGGGCCCGACGGAGCTTTTGACGCATTTGGACCGCGCCCTGCAAGGCCCCAACCGGGAGGCCTTGGCCGCGCAAATCAAGCGCCAGTTCCCGGTGGCGCTGATCGACGAGTTCCAGGACACCGACCCGGTGCAGTACCGTATTTTCGATGCGGTGTACCAGGTCGCCACGCCCACCCGGGAGAGCGCCATTTTGCTGATCGGCGACCCCAAGCAGGCCATCTACGCCTTTCGCGGCGCGGACATTTTCACCTACCTGCAGGCGCGCGCGGACACCAACGGCCGCCACGTCACGCTTTCGACCAACTTCCGCTCGACCCGCGCCATGGTGGAGGCGGTCAACCACTGCTTTCGCTACGCCGACGCCCACCCCCAGGGCGCGTTCTTGTTTCGCGATGAAAGCGGCGAAAACCCCTTGCCGTTTCTGCCCGTGGATGCCCGCGGCCGGGACGAGTGGCTGGTGCACGACGGGGAGCCGGTACCGGCGATGACCCTGTGGCCGCTGGCAGCCGACGAGGTGCTTTCCAAAACCGCCTACCACACCGAGATGGCCGAGCGCTGCGCCACCCAGATGGCCACCCTTCTGGAGGCAGGCCAAAAAGGCCAAAGCGGTTTCCAAAACGGCGAGACGCTCACACCGCTCAAGCCCTCCGACATGGCGGTGCTGGTCAACGGGCTGAGTGAGGCGCGGGCGATTCGCCTGGCGCTGGCCGCCCGCGGGGTGAAAAGCGTGTATCTATCGGATCACGACAAGGTGTTCAGCTCGCCCATGGCCGCCCAGGTCGAGCGGCTTCTGCGTGCCTGCGCCGAGCCGCTGGCAAGCTCCCGCCAGGCTGAGGCGCACTTAAGGGCGGCGCTGGCCACCCCGGCGCTGGGGCTAACGCTTGCCGAGCTCGACCACCTTCAGCAGGATGAGCTTGCCTGGGAGGCGCGCGTGGTGCAGTTCGGCCACTACCACCGGCTTTGGCAGCGCCAGGGGGTGCTGCCGCTGGTGCGCAAGCTGATGGTGGATTTCGAGATTCCCGCCCGGCTGCTGGGCGCTTTCGAAGACGGCGAGCGCTTACTCACCGACCTGCTGCACCTGGGCGAGCTTCTACAGCAGGCAAGCCAAGAGCTCGACGGTGAGCACGCGCTGATCCGCTTTCTGGCCGAGGCCATTAACGAGCCGGACAACCAGAACGACAGCCACAAGCTGCGCCTGGAAAGCGACGCGGACCTGGTCAAGGTGGTCACCATTCACAAATCCAAGGGTCTCGAGTACCCGCTGGTGTTTCTGCCCTTCATCAGCAACCACCGCCCGGTAAAAAAAGACGACCTACCGCTGCGCTGGCACGACGACACCGGCCGCCTGCAGCTAAGCCTGAGCGCCGACGACGAAACACTTAATACCGCCGACCGCGAACGCCTGGGCGAGGATTTGCGCAAGCTGTATGTGGCGATGACCCGCGCCCGCCACGCCACCTGGCTGGGCCTGGCCCCGCTCAAGGAGGGTGAGGACAGCGCCATGGGCTACCTGATGAACGCCGGTGAGCCCATCGCCCCTGGTGCGCTCACATCCGCACTCGAGGCTTTGGCCGAGGGCAGTGACCTCCGCGTAGCGCCGCCGCCGGCGCCCACCGCGCTGCGCCTGGCCCCGGCCGCCGAGGCCCACGTTTTAGGCCACGCCCGCACGCCCACCCGCCCGGCCCGGGAGCACTGGTGGATCGCCAGCTACTCGGCGCTGCGCCTTTCCGGCACGCTCAGCGCCCCCACCGCCACGCCGTTGGAGCCCACCACCGCCCAGGAAGCTACCGCCTTCGAGGTGCTGGACGAACCAAGAGATGCCACCGAACCCCAGGCGTTTCACCTGCACAAGTTCCCCCGCGGGCCGGGGCCGGGCACCTTTCTGCACGGGCTTTTGGAGTGGGCGGGCAGGCTCGGCTTTCAGGCCGCCGCAGACGACGAAGCGCAGCTTAACGACATGCTCTGGCGCCGGGTGCAGCTTCGCGGCTGGCAAGCCTGGCAGGAGCCATTAGCGGGCTGGCTGCAGGCGCTGTTCACCACGGCGCTGCCGCTGAACGCCACCCAAAGCGTGGCGCTGGTAGCGATTACCGAATACCAGGTCGAGCTCGAGTTCTGGCTGGCCGCCCACACGGTGGACACCCGCGCCATTGACGCCCTGGTAAGCCGCCATATACTGCCCGGCCATGCCCGCCCGGCGCTGGACCGCGACACACTGAACGGCATGCTCAAAGGCTTTATCGATTTGGCTTTCGAGCACGAGGGCCGCTTCTATGTGCTGGACTGGAAATCCAACTACCTGGGCCCGGGGGACACCGCCTACGAGCCGGACGCCCTG
Source organism: Vreelandella mediterranea (assembly GCF_970647075.1). NCBI lineage: Bacteria > Pseudomonadati > Pseudomonadota > Gammaproteobacteria > Oceanospirillales > Halomonadaceae > Vreelandella > Vreelandella mediterranea. The sequence continues at coordinate 2,454,260 of NZ_OZ310198.1, forward strand.
CGCCAGGCGCTGCTGGAAAAACGCTACGACCTGCAGGCCGCACTCTACCTACTTGCCATGCACCGGCTGTTGAAAGCCCGCGTGAGTGACTACGACCCGCACCAGCACCTGGGCGGCTCACTCACCGTGTTCCTGCGCGGCAGCCGCAGCGCCGGGCGCGGCGTTTATGCCGAGCCCGCCCCCGTTGCGCTGATCGAAGCGCTGGACGCCCTGTTTACCGGCACCGCCCAGGAGGCCACCGCGTGAGCCGCCACGACACCCAAACGTTCGATCTCTTCAGCGACGACGCCGCCGAACCAGGCCCAGTAGAGCCCGCAGCCCCACCGGGGACGCCCCACCCGGCGCTTGATGACACCCAGGCCCTGCTGGATCTTCTGGAGCGCTGGGTAGCCCGCGGCTGGCTGCGCGACCTGGACCGGGCGCTGGCGCGCTTTCTCGCATTGGAGGCCCCGGACGCCCCGGCACTTTTGCTACTCGCCGCGGCCCTGGCCAGCCACCAGCTCGGCCGCGGCCACGTATGCCTGGATATTAACGCCACCCTGGCCGCACCGGATTTCGCGCTCTCGCTACCGCCGGAAGGCGACGACCTGTTAGAGCCACCGCCGCTACCAAGCCAGGTACTGGCCACCCTCACACAAGATAAATGGCAAGCCGCACTTGCCCACCCAACGCTTGCAAGCCCCGGCCCCGGCAACACCCCGCTGGTTGTAAGCGGCCCAAGGCTCTACCTACGCCGCTACTGGCAGTTCGAACAAACCCTCCACGCGGAAATCGCTGATCGACTTGTTACTTCAGAACATAGCAATAGTCTGGCTACTACTTGTAGGAGCCCGATTCATTGGTGGTCCGACACGTCGGCGAAGGATGACGCTAGTCATCCCGGCCGCGCCACTGAACCTGACCTCCTCCCCCAAACCCTAAACACCTTATTCCCGCCAAGCCTGGAACTGGACTGGCAAAAAACCGCCTGCGCCCTCGCCGCCCGCAGCCGCTTCGCCGTCATCACCGGCGGCCCCGGCACCGGCAAAACCACCACCGTGGTGCGCCTGCTGGCCCTGCTGCAAACCCTGCAACTGGCCCAAGCCGAGCAGCCGCTACGCATTCGCCTGGCCGCCCCCACCGGCAAGGCCGCCGCGCGCCTGAACGAATCCATCGCCGGTCAGGTCAGCCAGCTTCCCACCCAGGCGCTGGCCAGGCTCTGGGAAGAGGGCCGCGCGCACGCCAGCGCCGAGCAGCTACACGCGTCCATTCCCGTTGACGTCACCACGCTTCACCGCCTGCTGGGCGCCCGGCCGGACACCCGCCACTTTCGCCACAGCGCCCACAACCCGCTGGCGCTGGACGTGCTGGTCATCGACGAAGCCTCAATGGTGGATATCGAAATGATGACCGCCGTGCTCAGCGCCTTGCCCGCCCAGGCGCAGTTGGTACTGCTGGGCGATAAAGACCAGCTCGCCTCGGTCGAAGCCGGTGCGGTGCTGGGCGACTTATGCCGCCGCGCCGAAGCCGCCCACTACACCCCGCACACCGCCCAGTGGCTGGAAGCCGCCACCGGCCAGCCGATACCCGCCGAGTTCATCGACCCCGCCGGCCAACCCCAGGACCAGGCGATTACCATGCTGCGGGTCAGCCACCGCTTCGATGAACACAGCGGCATCGGCCAGTTGGCGAAGGCGATCAACCAACCAAGCCACGCGGCAAGCGATGCAGAGAAGCAGCAGCACGTGAGAAACGTACTGCGCCACGGCTACCCGGACCTGCACCACCTGGCGCTAACCGACGACGCCGCACTGGATAAACTGGTCATTCACGGAAGCCCCGGCGGCTTTGCCAACGCCGGCCAGGGCCGCACCGATGCCAAGGGCGAGCCCATCGCCCCGCCCAGCGGCTACCGGCACTACCTGGCAGCGCTGGATAGCGAGCGCCCCAACGGAGCATCCTTCGAGGAGAACCCGGCGGCGTTCAACGCCTGGGCAAGCGCGGTGCTCGAGGCCTACAGCCACTTCCAGCTACTCTGCGCGCTGCGCAAAGGCCCCTGGGGCGTAGAGGGATTGAACCTGCGCATCGCCAAAACGCTGCGTGGTGAAGGCGTACTTCAAGGCAACGACTACACCCTGGAAAAAGGCTGGTTCGAAGGCCGCCCGGTGCTGGTCACCCAAAACGATTACGGCCTGAAACTGATGAACGGCGACATCGGCATCACCTTGGCCGTACCCGATCCGCGCGACCCCGGCAAGCCGCTACTGCGTGTGGCGTTTCCCACAAGCGACCCGGACAAACCCATCCGCTGGGTGCTGCCCTCGCGCCTGCACTCGGTGGAAACCGTGTTCGCGATGACGGTCCACAAATCCCAGGGCTCGGAGTTCGTCCACACCGCCCTGCTGCTGCCCACCACGATCAACCCGATTTTGACCCGGGAGCTGGTGTACACCGGCATCACCCGCGCCCGACAGTGGCTAACCCTGGTGGAAGCCAAACGTGGGGTGTTGAATGAGGCGGTAGTGCGAGAGGTAATGCGGGTCAGCGGAACCGTCGCATAGGGGCCACAACCAAGACGCCCCCGGAGTTCCGGGGGCGTGGGTGTTGCCAGGTTATCAATTTACCGAGAGCCATTAGCTCTCATTGAGGACCGCTTCCGGGAAGTGGCGACGCAGCATCCGGTTCTGAAAGCCGTCCACGAAACGGCTGTTGATGATGATGATGAACCGCTCGAAGGGTGCTTCGCTCTCGAGTTGTTCGATCCCGTCGACACTGTGGAATAGCCGGTCATCGCGCAGATGAAGGATATCACCCGGATCCAGGGTGATATCGACCAAGGGTTGCGTGCCAGCCTTGTCGCCGTAGAGGTGATTTTCAGCACCCGCCACGTTTTCCCGATTGAGGACCAGAATACTCAGGGCCTTGCAGCCATCGGCATGAATCCCCTGTCCCTGAAGGGGGTCGATGCTGCCTTCCCCGCGAACCCCGGTGATCTGCATCAGAATGGGTTCGTGCGCACCGATACTCCAGAGCTTTGCCCAGGCGTGCACGAAGGCCTTCACATCCGGGCGTGCCATGAATTCACTGGTCAGCGGATCATAGTAGCGTAGGCGATCCGCCATGCTCTCCGCGTCATTGAAGGCTCCCCCTTGGGCCATGGGACATTGGCCCATATCCCCGACATCTCCCTGATCATTAAGGGCGAGCCATGACATCCGCTTCCACCGCTGGTTGACATAGGGATCGCGCGGCAGGTCAGCGGTAAACGCCTGCCAGGCGGTCAAATCGATGCGCTCCCGAATATCGGTTTTCGCCCACTCCTGATTCCTTAGCGCCTCGGCCACTCCCGCATTCCAATAATTGGAAGGCATGGAGGTGGGATCGAAACCGTGCTTGAGGGTATCGAGTTTCATGATGGTATTCTCCTGTTAACTGGGCGGAATTGCCCTGTGTTGCCGATGTAAGAACGCGGTCAACAGGAGAGAAATGAAAAGATCTGCAACAATATGTCAAAAAATGCACTGAAAAAGAGTGTTTTTTGAAAACAGGATCAGACCACTGATGACGTACATCTGTAGGTTACCTACTGCACATAGGTGTAAGATAACCACAACAAATGACTATGTTTGCCATAATAATGGCTCCTGACAGTGCTTTTTCTTTAAGTGGACTCCATGACTGCCAGCCATTCCCGACATCACAGAGATCCGGAACGCCTGAAGGAGAACCGCTGGGAGTTTTCCGGTGCGCTCAAATTGGTGGCGTCAACGACACCTTCCACTAATGACATCGATTCGCATGATGCAGGCAGGGAAGACGTCGAGTTAGTACGCCGCCAGCATCTAGAGAGTGAGCAGCGATTCCGCGCCCTGCTGGAGAGTCTGCCGAAAGTGGCGGTTCAAGGGTATGATCGCGATCGGCGAGTGATTTACTGGAATGAAGGTAGCACTCGTCTCTATGGCTATACCGCTGAGGAAGCCCAGGGACAGTTACTGGAAGATCTGATCATTCCTGCCTTCATGCGTGACGGGGTAATCCAGGCGCATGGTGTCTGGATCAAAGAAAGGATCGATATACCCGCCGAAGAACTCGAGCTTAAGCACAAAACCGGTGAACTGGTATCGGTCTTTTCGCAGCACCTGATGCTCAATCAGCATACCGACTCACCCTTGATGTTCTGCGTGGATGTCGATCTTTCCGACCAAAAGCGTGCCCACCGTGACCTGGAATTCGCCACCCGTTTCGACAGGCTCACCCATCTCCCTAACCGCCAGACCTTCGAGGCCGACCTGGACAGCCTGTTGGATTCTTGTCGACGCCAGGGCAATGGCCTGACAACCATCTACCTGGACATCGATCACTTCGCCGAGATCAATGATGCCCTTGGCTATGATCAGGGCGATCGCCTGCTCATTGAGCTGACTCGGCGACTGAAAAAGTGCCAGCAAGTCACTGACCTGGTGTCCCGTGTCTCTAGCGATGAATTCGTGCTGGCTTTTCCCGGCGTCTACCTGGACTCCGATGTCAGACGGGTCATGCGTCATGTCCAGAATATCTTTCGAGAACCTTTCGTCCTGAATGGTCGGGAGCGTCAGGTCACGGCCTGTTTGGGTGTGGCGTTCTTTCCCGGGAATGGTGAATCGTCACGCGAATTGATCCGTAATGCCGATGTTGCCAAGAATAGCGCCAAACTGGAGGGTCGGGGTACTGTACGTTTCTTCCAACAGAAGCTCCATGATGAGCTGGTTCGCCAGCACTGTCTCTCGACGCGACTCGAGGAAGCCGTGAATAACGGTGAACTCGCCCTCCACTACCAGCCCCAAGTCTCGGCGGCCAGCGGGCGAATAGAGAATCTCGAGGCCTTGTTACGCTGGGCGCCTGCCGAAGGCCCGCCGATCTCGCCTGCCGAGTTTATCCCGCTGGCCGAGCGTTCCGGTTTGATCCATCGTCTGGGCGAATGGGTCATCGAAGAGGCTTGCCGCCAGCAGGTGGAATGGCGTGCCAAGGGATTTCATGAGCACCGTATCGACATTAATGTCTCGGGTCGTCAACTGGTGCGTCCCGATGCCCTCAAGCGCTTCGAGGACTCGCTGCAGCGTCACGGCTTAGGTCCGCGGGATATCGGCATCGAATTGACCGAGCACGTCCTGATCGAAGCCGACGAGACCGTCCTCGAGGACCTGCGGCGCCTCCATGATCGCGGTTTTCGCATTGCCATCGACGACTTCGGGACTGGTTATTCCTCCCTGAGCTATCTCAAGCACTTTCCCGTCACCGCCCTGAAGATCGATCGCTCCTTCATCCACGACGCTCCCACACAGCCGAAGGACAGGGCCATCATGGAGGGCACCATCTTCATCGGTCATCGGCTGGGATTGGAAGTGGTGGCCGAGGGTGTCGAGAACGCCGAACAGTTGTCATTGCTTCGCGAAATGCATTGCGACCTCGTCCAGGGGTTCTTCTTCTACCGTCCGATGCCTCCCAAGGATATCGACCGCCTGCTGGGCGGTTTCGTGCCTGGTCACGAAGGGCTTTCGAGCTGAGCCTCGCTCTTCATTAGGAGCGCCAGGAAGATCGCTCTTAAGCCTCGTCTTTCCAACCAGTGACCCGGCAAACCCGATCCGCTGGGTGCTACCATCACGGCTGCACTCGGTAGAACCGTATTCGCGATGACGGCACACAAATCCCGGAGCTCGGAGTTCGTCCACACCTCCCTGCTGCTACCCACAACGATCAACCCGATTTTGACCCGGGAGCGGGTGTACACCGGCATCACCCGCGCCCGGCCGTGGCTAACCCTGGTGGAAGCCAAGCGCGGGGTGTTGAATGAGGCGGTAGTGCGGGAAGTGACGGGGCAGTGGAATTGGGAAGTCGATCAGCCTTTAGGCATCGTTTCCGGGCGAATATACGGGAACATATGCGCGACATAGTCGGCTTTGCCCAGCTCGACCTTCTCGCTGCGCAGGATGGAGTAGGCAGTCATGATGTGGAAGTAGAACTGCCCCAGCGTCCAGTCCTGCGCGTACTGCTCGGCGGTTAAATCGAGAACCATGCCGTTAGGCAGCTCGAGCACCAGCGGCTTGTCCGCGCTGACATCCAGCGCATCGGACGCCAGGCCATTAAGTAAAACGAGGGTTTCATCGATACGCTTTTGGGCATCTTCAAGCGTGCCGGACTGTTCACCCGCGTTACGCCCTTCGTCGAGCAACTCCTTGATCGAGGCCGGTAGGTCTTTACCCTGCAGGCGGTGGACCGCCTCTTGCGCCTGCACGCAGGCAAAGCGTACCTGCGTGGAAAGCGGAAACATATCCGGCGCGAGGCGTGCGGAGAGCAGCGCTTGTGCCTCGGCGCCCGGCAGCTGGCTTTGCGCCTTTTTCAGCCAGTTCGAAAGCGCGCCGAGCATTTGGGTATAGGTGGGGACCAGCAGTTGCGTGAATGGCATCATTGTTATTCCTGTTGAATGGATAGCGGCGCAGTGGTGGCTATCGCGAGCCCATTTTATAAACCTACTCGCTTGCGAATGACAGCCAACAAGCCAGATAAACCGATTCGCTATTGCCGAACTCTTGAACGGCCGCTTTGGGCTACACTATGCCCGCCTCAATCGACGGGGCGCGGGACGGATCAAAGCAAAGGAGCTGCCAATGAAGTATCAAACGACAATAGGCCGTATCGGGCGTCAGGGCGTTTCCCTGCTATCTCGGCTCGGCCGCCACGAACTCGCCATGCTGGTGTGCCTGGCGGTCATTTCCGGCGGCATTTGGGGCTTCGTCGCGCTGGCCGGTGAAGTCATCGAGGGCGACACCCAGAGCTTCGACGAGCGCTTGCTGCTCGCCCTTCGCAACCCCGCCGACCTTAACGACCCGATCGGCCCGGGCTGGGTCGAGGAAATGGGCCGGGACTTTACCGCCCTCGGCGGCGTGGGCGTGTTGGTGCTCCTCACGCTGGGGGCGCTGGGGTATCTGCTACTCGCCAGGCACTTTCGCGCGGCGCTCTTCGCCTTGGTGGCGGTGCCCGGCGGCATCCTGCTCAGCACCCTGATGAAGATGGGCTTTGACCGAGCCCGCCCGGACCTCGTACCGCACGAAGCCATGGTCTACACGGCGAGCTTTCCCAGCGGCCACTCCATGATGTCGGCCGTCACCTACCTGACGCTAGCTGCGCTGCTCATCCGCATACAGCCCGCGCTGCGCCTAAAAGCGTATCTACTGATACTGGCGATATTGCTGACCCTGCTCGTGGGCATGAGCCGCGTCTATCTGGGCGTTCACTGGCCGACCGATGTGCTGGCCGGCTGGACCGCTGGCGCAAGCTGGGCCGCGCTCTGCTGGGGGGTAATGCATTGGATGCAGGGACGTGGGCAGATTGAGGCGGAAGAGAGTGAGGTGGGGGCTGAATAATCTGCTTCCAGCGAATGCAGGGCAACACTTTACGCATTGCCCTGCACTGGGAAGCATAAATATTTGGCGAGAGCCTTTTGGATAGTTGCTCGCGTGCTTCAGGGTCAGGCAGCTGGATTTGCAATTTTTCAGCCAGTTTGAAAGCGCGCCCAGAAATTCAATTTATGCGGGGATCAGCAGCTGTGTGAATGACATTATTGTTCTTCCAGCTAAACCAGTAATTGAATGTCTCGTTTACTGTGATTTCACACAATCCAAAAGGTTTGGAGTTTGTCCACACGGACTATTGCTGCCGACAATAGTTTATTGATCCTGACGCGAGAACTTTTTTACGCACCGTATCAAAACATAGGCGCTAAGTATTGAACTTAGAGAAAGCCAAACGAGATTCTTGACTAAATTAATCTTGAAGAAATACTTTCGTTTAAGCGTAGGATTAAAAAAAGCCACACACATAACACATTCAATACGTCTTAAAAATCACCTTCACTTTAAACTTTACAATCCAAACTTTATTAAGAGCCTTTTGTTATCTCTTTATTAATTAATAGAGCAGATGGATTATCTGGATATTTAATTATTAACGAATTTATGTAGAGATATAGCTTTTTGTACATTTTTGGATCCACATCATAAATAAATGCCAACATACCATTAATGTGATTGAAATCATTTTCCGCTTCAGAGAAAAACCTGTGTAGCTTAACTCGCATTTGACGATACTTTTGCCGACCAATGCCTGCACGATGTTCTGAAACAATTAAACCTGTAATGCGCTTCTGCCTTTGTGTACCTGAAATCTTTGTCTTACTATGATTAACATTAAAGCCTTCGTCAAAAATAACTGTGTTTACGAACTCTTTTGCTTTATAAATCCTTTGAGCCGTTTGTGCTGAGAATGTTATATCATCTGCATATCTAGTATAAACAATACCCCTTGGGCCAGCATATCCATATAATCTAGCATCTAATTTAGCACAAATTAGATTAGCAAGCTTTGGAGATGTTGGAGCTCCCTGAGGAAGGCTTCCGTCAAAAGTGCAAACACTAGCTAGAACTGAGCTTATTAATTTACTGTAACCAATAGAATAAAAAATAGAATAGACTTTTTCTACTTTTATACTTGGAAAAAAATCTTCCAAATCTATAGTTAGAACATAATTAGACCCTACATGAGGCGATGCGTTATCAAGAATAGACGTGTTTTTTTCAAAACCTTTTGAATGCTCAGAAGACGACAACTTATCAAGTATATTTCTCAATATCCAGCTTTGAAAAGCTTTTAGCTCTCGATTTGGCTGAGCTATAACCCTTGGCGAACCGTTTTTTTTAGAAATCTGATAAGTTTTATAGAGATAGTGTGATCTATAAGCCAAATAACGAACTTTACTTATAGACAATCGCATCTCATTAGCAAGATCTTCAACTTTTTCAATAGGAGGAAGCCCGAGATTTCTTAGGCGATATATTTTTTGTTTATCAAGCATAAGGAGGCGCTACACCTTTACGTCTAAAGAACCGGATCTAAAGATGCGGTGCAATCATCGGGAGATGATTGTGCCGCATCTTTAGATCTGCTATAGCCCTAGTTTTCGTGCAGGATAGCGAATCACTACCCAGCGGGCCTAAGCCCACTCGCTAAAGGTGAGCACCTGCAACTACTCTATCATAGCTTACTCGTGCATTTCTACGATTTTGTGCATTCATCAACTCAATTCTAGCTTTATCCAAGCTACTATTTGAAAATTCTGATCTAACATAGGAAGCACCCAACTGCGTAACCTTATATCCTATAGGTGTTCTAGTGATGAACCTCTCCTTAATGAGCTTACCAAGGGATGATTTGGTAGCTATCTCACAGAGTTTTTTATTGTATGAAGCCGCATAACCAACCAACTTGTACAGATTTACATTATCTATCTCATCAATCAAATAAATACAAGGAAGAATAAAATTCCCAACTTCAAGAATATTTGTAACATCTTTTTTTACTGGATGTTCTTTTTTAATAGTAGCCACATAACCGCTTATCTTTCTATAAAAAGAAACACTTTTTAAACTAGGCTCTAATTCATCGGCTCCGTAATATAAAACTTTACCTGTCTTAGTGTTCCTAACCAACCTATTGGGCCCATAGTTAATAAAACTTTTATCTGACTTATATTTATTACTTATCAAAACAATCATTTTCTGAGCAAGCTTTTGATTATTTGAAAAAGCCCCAAGCTCTGCAAATGACCCTGGGCTCTCAGGAAACAAAACTATTGCATCAACACTATCAGCTAAAGTATTCTCAAGCTCCAACAAGCTATACTGCCCTTGACCGGCTAAAAGGTCTTCAAACAAATCCTCAGGATACAACAACTCGAATGAAGATCTAAAATTAAATATATTAGCCAATTTTGAGCGTGATTTTTCTTTATCTGTTATATCAGCACCACATAAAAAAATTGTTGTCTTTCTTTGAAATCTTGGCACAAAAATTTTATTTTTAACTATACTCGCTACATCCTCAATTTCTTTTTCTTTTAAATTCAATAATTTTTTCATATGAGCACCAAAGGCAATGTTAGCAATACCTATGCTATATTAATCTTTTAACAACCTATTTCACTAAAAAAAAAGCATCAACTTTCTTTAAATTAACTTCAAGTCGAACTCATAGCCAATCTTGGCACTTGGACATCCAAGTATCTGTAAAGTCTTTTATGATAGCGGCGATACTATAATATTTAAAGCTTAATCTTAGCATGATGGCGATATTCAAGCTATTTCCTAGTTGAATGGTGCATTTCAAGTGCGGATAGGCGCGGTAGCGTTTTCAGGTAGAATTAAATGACTACATTCTCAGTTGCTTACCTAGCACAATAAAATTCTCAACTACAATATCCCAGTCCTCCTCGGCCTCTAAGTCCTTGCTCTGCAGCGGCCCATACTCCGTAGGCCGCGCTATAAACGCTGTTTTCATCCCCACACCACGTGCAGCCCCCAGGTCCGCATTATGCGCCGCGCACAGCATCACCTCTTCCGGCGGCAGGCCTAACAGGCGGCACGCGCCCAAGTAGACTTCCGCGTCCGGCTTGTAGTGCTCGAACAGCTCGGCGCAGAAAATCATATCCCAAGGAAGCTTAGCATTGCGAGCCACATCGACCATCAGCGAAACATTGCCGTTAGTCAGGGTGCCGATGATGTAGTTTTCTTTTAAGCGCTCAAGGCCGCGCGGTACATCCGGCCAGGGGGTTAGCCGGTGCCAGAAGAGGTTGATGCGATCAATGGTTGGCTCGTCCAACGCTACCCCGTGTTGGTCGAGCAGTTTGACCAGACTTTCGCGGTGCAGGTCATCGAGCTTCGTCCAGGGGAGTTCGCCTTTGCGTACCCGCTCCATGGAAGGTGCGTATTGCTGGCGCCATTGATCCGTCAGCGCTTCTCTGGGTAGCTCTAAGCCCAGCTCTTTTTCCAGTTCCGTAAACTGGCGGATCAAGCTGGAGCGCCAATCGACCACGGTGCCGAATACGTCAAACAGGATCGCTTTCATTACCGCCTCCGCTGAAGGGGAACGTCGTTATGAGTTCTGGCCGTTGTACGGCGCTCAGCATGCGTTAGTCACTTTACCCAACGCCTAGAAAGAACAGTAGTACCTTTAAGTATTATGAATGACAGGGCGCTGGCAGTGAGGGGCACAGGGGAAAGGTCATACCGGCGTCAGTTGCCAGCCTTGCTGGGTTGCTTGCAAGTAGTCCGTGAGCGTGAGGTTTTCGAGAAAGGCATCGTCGTGGGAGACCACCAGCAACGTGCCCTGGTAGCCGCGCAGCATGGTTTCTAATGCCTGGGTGGACGGCAGGTCCAGGTGGTTGTTGGGTTCGTCCAGCATCAATAGCTGAGGCGGCGCGTCGGCGTAGAGCAAGCACGCGAGCGCTGCTTTCAAGCGTTCACCGCCGCTCAGTGCGCCGCTGGGCGTGGTGATTTTCTGCGCATCCAGGCCAAGCTGGGCCAGCAGCATGCGAAGCTCGCCGTCACTCGCTTTACGATTAGCCGCCCGCAGCTGGTCGAACACGGTTTGGGTCGGGTCAAAACGATCAAGGCGCTGGTCGAGATAGGCGTTTTGGGGCGTGACCTGGCAGGTGCCCGTTAAAGGCGCCACCAGCCCTGCCATCACGCGCAGCAGCGTGGACTTACCGCCGCCATTCGGCCCCACGATGCCGATTCTTTGCGGCCCCTGCAGCGTCAGGCTAATGTGATGTGTGGCCCCCGCAACGAAGGGTAGCGCTACCCTTTCCAACTCGGCCACTCGGCGATTCGTACCCCGTGGCAGTGCCACTTCATGCAGGGCGATGGGCACCTCTTTTTCGACCTGGCGGGCGGCTTCGCGTACGCGCTGGTTGAGCTCTTCCCGGCTGGCGGTGTGCTGTTGGCGTAGTGCGCCCATGGAGTGTTCGCTGCGCTCTTTCTGGCCATCGAGCAATACCTTCGCCTGATTGGCGCCCTTGGCCTGGCGGCTATCCCGCGCCTGGCGTTTCTGCTGGCGCTCGCGCTGCTTGTGCATGGCCCGCTCTTCGCGTTGGCGTGCAAGCTTGTGCTGGCTGAGACGGGCCTGCGCCGCTTGCTGCTCGTGCGCCTTCGCCGCGCTGTAAAAGGTGTAGTTGCCGCCGTAGCTTTGTAGCCCCAATGGGGAGAGCTCCACGATCCGCTCCATGGCGTCCAGCAACTGGCGGTCGTGGCTGACCACGATCAGCCCCTTCGGCCAGCGCTTTAGTTGCTCGATGAGTGCCTGCCGGTTGGGTCGGTCGAGGTGGTTGCTCGGCTCGTCAAGAATCAGAAAGTCCGCTTCTGATAGCATGGCGCCGATCAGAGCAACCCGCATGGCTTCGCCACCGCTCAATGTATCGGCGGGGGTACAGGCTTCGAGATACCCCAAACCGCTGCGTTCAAGCTCAAAACGCAGCCGCTGGGGCATGTCCCAACGCTCATCGACCGCCTCGAAATTTTCAAGCGCGGCGCTGCCCGCTTCGATTTGTGCCAGCGCATCAAGCGTTGTGTGTACACCGGCAAGCGCCGCCACGGTCGTGTTTGCCGAGGGGGCGGCAACCTGTTGGGCAAGGTAGTGCACGTTGGCAGGAAGCTGGCAGTGGCCGGTGGTCGGCGTTAAAAGTCCCGCCAGCATTTGCGCAAGGACCGTTTTACCCACACCGTTGCGCCCCACCAGGCCCGTGGGTCGGCTATCGAACTGCTCATGAAGATTGGTAAAAAGCGTTCTGCCATCCGGCAAAACGCAGGAGACACCGTTCAAGGTGATAGAAGTGTTCGCCATGTGGTATTCCCAGGATGCCAAGACCTCCCCCGCGTTTAGGGGCTGGTGGAGACTGGCCGTCATTGCAACGGCAGGCATCAATGGTTCATTGGACGAACACCTTTATAAGATATGGAACATCTTACGGGTTTGGGCACGTTAGCCAATGATGATTACGAGTGTCAAATGCGGGCATTCGCGCGCAGCCGCTTAGCCCACCACGTTGATACTCGGTGATTCACTGCCCACTTGGCGGTGGTGCTCGGCGTTGACCATCTCGGCGAACTGCTTGCCGTTTTTGACATGGCGAATGTGGATCTCGCTGTCTTTGGTATAGCGGTGAGCAAGGTGCACCGTATAGGAGCGAAGTGCCCAGCTGACAAAGTTGGTGATGAACAGTGCACTGTCCAGGTCGCGCCACTTCACGCCCCGCATGCCCTTTTGCCAAGGGAAAACGCCCTCGTCGTACCATACACCGGCGTCATTGACGAAAATCCTGACGCTGCGCACATAGATGATGTGGTAGATAAAGCTTGCGATGCCGGCCGCCAGCGCCACCCAGCTCAACCAGGGCTGGCTCACCATACCGGAAATGAACAGCCCCGCGATCGCAACCACAATGCCCATGAAAAAGGGCTTGAAGTACGCAAGCCAGGAAAGCCTATAAACCCGTGAACGATCGTTATTGCCTTGCATGTCTTTTCCCATGTGCATTAGTTGTATATGTATTACTTTAACTTAATACACAGGATGACGTCTTGTCTCATGCACACGGGTAATGGGCTCAACGGCAGCAATAAAAGCTGAACCGGGCTCGTTTCAGGGCAGAATCGAGCGTGCCGTGCCCGGCCCTTAGCTAAAGCAAACCGCGCCGCAGCCGATAAAATTTTGAAAACTCAAAAAATTACTAAAAACGGGATTGATATGACGCTTTCGATTCATTCCGGGGTCACGTTTTCCGTCGAGTCCTACAAAGCCAATGCGCTTCGGCCCAGCGAAACGCCCCCTTCAGCACAAAGCGCGCCGACACAGTCCAATGAGAAAAGCGCGGGCATTCACGTTGATCTCTCCCCCTTGGGGCGGGCGCTGGCGGCAGGGCCAGGGGAATCGCGCGCCTCCACCGAGGCCAAACAAAAGAACATCAACGAAAGCGACTTCTCTATCGAGATAAAGGAGCTCATGAAGCGCATCGTGGAACTTCAGGAAGAACTGAGAAAGAAACAGGAAGAGCTTCAAGCCATGATGCGGGATCAATCACTGAGCGATGAGCAGCGCCAGCAGAAGATAAACGCGTTGCAAGGTGAAATTTCTCAGCTGTCCGGTGCGCTAAACGATGCCATGGGGGCCTTGTCCGACGCCCTGCAGCAGGAAGGGCTGGAGGGGGAAGCCGCTTTGAAGGCGGCTTCCCTGGTGGCCTAAAACGATGTTTAAAAGCGGCAGGTGAGTCTATCTACTCTTGGCCTGCCACCACTCGACTATCCCCGGCTCGACCCGGCCTTTGGCCGGCAGCCGACCATCCCGCGCGAAATCCGCCCATAGTTTGCGCAGGCGCTGGCCGTGTTCGAGCAGCGTGGTTTCATCTACGTGTTTGACGATATCCGCGTACTGCCAGCTGGCGGGCTCTCCCAGTAGTAGCGGTAGGTCAATCGTGTGGGCGGCGCCAAACGGCGTGCGGCCCTTGTTCCAATCAAGCCGGTACACAAAAGCATGCCCGCCGGCTTGAGCATGGCGGCGGGCAAATTTAAGCGCGTCGCGCTGGTATACCTTGCGCGTGGTGGCCGACACCATCGCCCGGCCGATGGCCTCCCCTACCAGCGGCGCGTGGCGCAGCCGCGTTAACCCCGGCGACATGACCAGAAACAGCGCGGTTTCCTCGGCGGTGGTGCCAATGAACACGTCGATTTTTTCCGCCGCGCGGCGCCAGGCCTGGTCGATGTCGGCCTCAGCAGGCAGCGGGTAGTGGCCGTACTGGGTGCCAAAGGGCATGGCCGCTTTCATGCCAAAGCCGCGGGCGGCCTCAGCTACTTTCGTTTGCACGCGCAGCACCTCGTCCAGCGGCGCGTCACTTTTAAGCTCGGCGGCCTTTTTACCCATTTTGGCGGTCATCTTTGCGCGGCCCCGGCTAATACCCAGCGGCGCGCTCTGGATGATCGCGCGCTGAAAAAGCCCCTCAACGCCCTCGGCAATCATCAGGTGCGCCGCCGCATCGCCCCCAGCGGAGTGGCCGAACAGCGTGACATTATTCGGGTCGCCGCCCATGGCGGCAATGTTGGTGTTGACCCAACGCAGCGCGGAGATCATGTCCAGAAGGCCCAGGTTGGCGGGCCGCCCCGCGTAGCCACCCAGAAACCCTAAAAGGCCCAGCCGGTAGGTAACCGACACTACGATGACATCCTGCTCGAGGGCCAGCGGGCGCACGTCGAACACCGCCAAGTCGCCTGCGCCAAACACGTAAGAGCCGCCGTGAATCCAGACCATGACCGGGCGCGGGGTTTTTGAGGGGGGTTCCGGCACGGTGACCGACAGGTGCAGCGCGCCTTCGCTTGCGTGAAACTCGTCGGCGGCTACACCGAGCGCTTCGTTGAGCTCAGGAATCGTGTTCTGCGGCGCCGCCGGGGCCCACCGGGTGGCGTGAATCGTTGCGGTGGCAGGCGGCTCATCGGTGGGTGGGCAGAAGCGCTCGGTACGGGCGTAGGCAATACCCGTGGCGCGAATGACGCCGCGATCATACCAGCCGATGATCTCCCCGGCGGGGGCTTTAAAACGGGGCGCGTCCTGCGCGGTCGATGCGGCGTGGTCCATGGGGCTCTCTTGGCTTTAAAAAACAAGGGCAGCATAGCATTGCCACGACAACCAAGTGGATAAACCGCCCAAGTGCTCGGTTGGGCAATCCGCTGAATACAACAGTGGTGGCGGCTTGAAACGTACTTAAGCCTGAGTTTGAAACGGTGGTGGGTAAGGAGCTTGCTTACTGCTTAAATACTTGCCAATAGGTTATTGCCTATATAGCATATAACCTATTAAATCCCGAGGTACTCATGTGGTCAATAGAACAGACAGACACCTTTGAAGCGTGGTTTTCTCGCTTGAAGAAGCTGACCGGGAGAATGTCCTGGCCTCTCTTCTTCTTTTACGCGAACGGGGTCCTATGCTCTCGCGACCGCATGCTGACACGGTGAACGGCTCGCAGTTTTCCAATATGAAAGAACTGCGTATACAAAGCGGTGGCCGCCCTATCAGAGCATTCTTTGCGTTCGACCCAAGGCGTACTGGCATCATTTTATGTGCTGGTGATAAAGGCGGAAACGACAAGCGCTTTTACGATGAAATGATTCCAGTTGCCGACAAAGAGTATGCGGCGCATCTGGAAACTTTAAAGTGAGGTAGTCCCCATGGCACGCAAACTTGAAGACTTGCTGGCAAAAGAAAAACCAGAGATCGTTGCCGCTGCTGAGGCGAAGGCGAGCGATATGCTATTTGAAATCAGGCTGGCTGAAATTCGTCTGCTGGCAGAAAAGACGCAAACTGAAATCGCCGCTGCAATGGGTGTCCGACAGCCAACCGTTGCAGGGCTTGAAAAGGTTGGCCAGGATATGCGTCTTAGCTCTCTTAAGCGCTATGTCGAAGCACTGGGCGGCCGCGCCCGAGTGGATATCGAGCTACCCGACGGCAGTCATCATGAGTTCCCTATATAACTAATTTTTATGAAGTTTCTCTAGCCAAACCACTTTTTGACTAACTGGTGATTTGGCCTTCACTCTCCCTGCCCATTGAAGCAATCTCTACAGCAGGCGTTTGAGCAAAGAAGTCATTGGACGCACTCGCCCATCACCGCCTAGACTCAAGACTCCTTTATTGAGAGTGCTTCGCCCATGCGCGTTTTCTCTAATCCGGTCGGTGCCGGTTCGCTTTGGTTCGATAACCTGGTCACCGCCGACGGCGTGCCGGTCGCCTACGACCCGCAAGCCCGTGCATTCATTCCCATGCCGCCGTTTTGCGCCAACCGCGAGGTGATTGGCTGTAACTGGATCGCGGCGCAAAAGGGCCAGCTCTGCCGCGCCTGCGCGATGACCGCGGTGGCCCCGGACCCGACCATCCCCAACGCCATTCCCAACTGGGCGCAAACCGAAGCCGCCAAGCGCTGGGTGATCGATAACCTGGGCCGTTGGAACTGGTTTCGTACGGAAGACCCGGGTGCGCCGCCGGTGTTCCACCTGCTGGCCGAAGGCAAAAAGCCGGTGATGATGGGCCACGTGGATGGCGTGGTGACCATCAGCATCGCAGAGGCCGACCCGGTACTGGTGACCACGCGCCGCGAAGCGCTGGATGAGCCCTACCGCACCATGATTGGCCACATGCGTCACGAAATCGCCCATATGCTTTGGTGGCGGCTAAGCCTGCGCGAAGACTTCATGAACGAGTTTCGCGAGATGTTTGGCGATGAGCGCGCCGACTACGGCGAGGCGCTCAAGCACCACTACAACGAAGGGCCGCCGGAAGAGTGGCGCACGGCTTTCGTTTCGACCTACGCCTCGGCGCACCCCCACGAAGATTGGGCGGAAACCGTTTCGCACCTTTTACACCTGACCGATATCACCGACAGCTTCGTATCATCCGGCATGGATTCGCCGGAGCTGCCGCGCGACCACAAGTGGGATGCCTACGCCGAGCCGGACGCCGAGCGCTTGATTCACATCGCCACGGCCTTGATTGCGGGCGTGAACCACGTCAACCGCGCCATGGGCCTGGCAGATGTCTACCCCTTCATGCTCACGCCGGAAACGCTCAAGAAACTCGTGTTCGTGCACGGCTGGCTGCGCCGCGGGGCGCAGGGGCTATAGAGCTGTCTGACAAATCGCTTTGAACCAACGCCCCGCCTTTACCGGCGGGGCGTTTTCTTGTGCGCCGAGCCCAATATGGCTCATTGCACAAAGCGCACACTCACTCGACCAGCGAACGACTCACGTAGCGGGCAAACCGCTCGTGCAGCTCGCTTGCGTTCGACACGCTGAGCACCAGTTGGATGGACGGTAAATCCGGTACACCGTTCGCCTCGGATAGTACGCAAAGCTCCTCGGTCAGCGCGCTTTGGGGAAGGATTCCCACCCCCAGCCCGCTGATGACCGCCTTTTTGACGTTATCGAACGACCCGCTCACGTAGGAAAAATAGTGCGAGCGGCCGACACTCTTGAGTGCCGTAACAGCGCTATTGCGGATCACACACCCGTCCATAAACGTGGCCAGCGCGATATCGTCCATCTCATCGAAATGGACGGCGCCGGCGCTTACCCAGAAAAGCGGCTCGACCTGAATGACCTGCTCGGTTTTCGAAACCACGGGCTGGCCCGCAATGCCCTTGAGAATCACCATATCGAGCTGCTGCTTTTCGGTCATCGCGGAAAGCACCGCCGAGGAAGCCGCGGTGACTTCAACCCGAAGCCCCGGGTTTTCTTCCAAACAAAGCGAAATCACCTTGTGAAGATTGCTCACCGCGAAGTCGTCCGGCACGCCCAGCGATATCTTGCCTTCCAGGCGTGAGGCCTTTAACGAATTAACCGCTCGGCTCGTGCGGTGAAGAATATCCCGAGCCGCCGGCAGTAGCCGCCGCCCTTCTTCGGTAAGGCCCATCACCTGGCCCTGGCGGCGCTCGATCAAGCGACAGCCCACCTCCTCTTCCAGGCGCTTGAGGCCCACGCTCAGCGTCGATTGAGTACGCGCCAGCGCCTCGCTCGCCCGGCCAAACCCGCCGTACTGCGCCACGCTCACGAAGGCGCGCAGTTGCTCGAGCGTGATACCGCGCCCGTTAAGAGGGTTTTCATCTTGCCCTTCTGACTGCATGGCCGCCCTGCCTCCCCAACATTGATAAAAGCGATTTTAACAGCGACACAATTCATTTAACAAAAAATGAACGGGCCGTGAAAATCGCTCAAGTCGAGGGGCCTTGCCACTCCCCACATTATTCAAACCGTGAGAAATGCCATGTTCATGATCGTTGTCCCCATTTTTATGGTGATTCTTCTAGGCTACGGCTTCGGGAAGGTAAAACCGGATAGCGGAAGTTCGGATAAACTCATCAATGATTACGTCTTATACATCGCGCTTCCCGCCCTGCTGTTTCTGGCCATTGCCAACGCGGAGATCGACGAACTCAAACAGTGGGGCTTCATCGGCGCCTCCCTTGTGGGGATTGTGGTCATTTACGTCATAGCGGGACTGGTGGCCAGGTTCAAAGGCGTGTCGCTGCCGCAGTCGTCGATCCTTAGCATGGGGGCCTGCTATGGCACGACCGGCTATATGGGCGTGCCCATCCTGATTTCCGTGTACGGCCAGGAGGCCGCACTGCCGGCCGCCATCGCGACGATCCTGCACAATATTCCCGCCATCATGGCCGTTATCATCAGTTGGGACCTGTTCGCCAGCCGCCAGCGCGCGGAACACACCTCGGCGGTGGCCAGTCTCTGGAAAGCCTTTAAGACGACGTTCACCAACCCGCTGACCGTATCGGTACTCGCCGGGCTCGTCTTCGTACTGTTCGGTATCAAAGTGCCCGCTTTTTTGGACGCGTTTGCCGGTTTTCTGGGGAGTGCGGCGGGCCCAACGGCGCTGTTTGCCCTGGGGCTTGGCTTATCCCGGCTCAATATGAAAGAGCACGTGACCGGGGAAGCAATGGGCATCGTCGCACCCATGCTGGTACTCAAGATATTTCTACAGCCCGCCATTACGTTGCTGGCGGGCGTGTATCTCTTTGGCATGGGGGAAGAGAGCGCGCTTTGGCTGGCGGCGGCAGTGGTCATGGCGGCGCAGCCGATCGGCGCGGGGGTTTATGTATTCGCGAAGAAGTATGACTACCGCCAGGACACGATATCGCTTGCCATCATCGCGTCTTTATTGGTGTCGTTGATGACCCTGCCGGTCATTTTAAGCCTGATGCGCGGTTAAAGCGGTGATCAAAGGTGCAGGGCCCAAGCGTTGCTTGAAAAGTGCTTAAGCGTTGGGCCCGGCACCGTTGATGAAGGAGTAGAGCGAGATATCGCTACGAAACTCCCAGCCCAGGTTTTCCCAGAAGCGCTTGCCGGCGGCGTTATCCACCAGCAGCATCAAATGCGACTTGTGAATCCCCTCCTCTTTCAGCCCATCCAGGCAGCGCTTTACCAGCGCCCGGCCAATGCCCTGCTCACGCTCGCCGGGCGCGACGCACAGGTGCTGGATAAACCCGCGGTGGCCGTCGTGGCCACCCATGATGGTGCCCACCAGCACACCGTCACGCTCGGCGATCACGCTCAGCCCCGGGTTGCGCTCAAGGTAGCGCGCAATGCCCTCGCGGGAATCCACTTCGCGTAGCCGCACGCCCGGCGTTTGCTGCCAAAGCGCCACGGCGGCGGCGTAATCGTTGAGGGTCATGGGGCGGTAGTGCATAAGGGTAGAATCTCGTGGAATTTATTAATGCGGGAAGTGTTAAAGACGTACGTTATGTACGGCGCTTGAGAGTTGTGTATACCTTACCTTTGTCGCGCTTGCCGACGGCCAGTACATATACAAACAGCTCATCGTCGACGATTTCATACACGAGGCGATAACCAGCAGTGCGCAGCTTGATCTTGTAAATCGCGTCATACCCGCTGAGCTTGTCTGCTGGTACACGAGGATTTTCAAGTCGTTCAGCCAGCTTCTTTTTGAACTGGTTTTTGACTGGCGCTCCCAGTTTTTCCCACTCCTTTAACGCAGCGGGTACAAACCGAAGTCTATAGGTCATCCAACTCTACCGTGACCGCTTTATCCTTGTCGCCTCGGCGCTGCTCTACCAACCTGGCAAGCTCGTAATCTTCGAGCATTTCCATCATGGCCTCAAAGGTCTCGGCCGGGACCAAATAAGCGGCAGGCTTGTTGTGATTCAACACGGCAATAGCGGCGCCGTCGGCTTGCGCCAGCAGCGAGGAAGGGTTCTTTTTCAATTCAGAAATACTGACGGATAGTGGGGCCAATACCTGCTGCATGGTTGGCTGCTCCAAAAAAAGGGCTAATTCAAGCCCTGATTTTAGTACTTATTTCACCTTCTCGCTATGCCTTCCCATACTCCACACAACCCGCGCCCCTTCGAGCCAAGTCTAAAAGCTTATCCCCAGCCGCAGCGCCTGAAGGCCATCGAGGGTCACACTGACCTCATCAGAAAACACCGGGTGCCCTTCGATTCCCAGGTCCAGTGCCGCTTGCGAGCCACGATAGCTCACGTTCAGCGTTACGTCCGTCGAGGTACTCACCGGCGCCCACAGCCCGTACTCGACACTTTCCACATTCACGCCGGAGAGCCCGCGCTCATCGAGCGCCTGCTGCACCTCCCGCTCTACGGCGTGGCCGTAGTAGAAATAAACGCCCGCATAACCCAGCACCAATACCACTAACAGTGAAAAAAGCTTACCCATGAACGTCCCCACGTTAACGCCGTCGATCAACGGCCAAGGCGTGATAATGCCAATGGCGAATCCAGGGCACAAGCAAGCCCCGTGGGCCAAACACCTGGTTTTTGGCATCAAAACGATCAGTGATTGAACAACCGCCATGCGTCAATGGAACGAGCATAGCCTGGCGGCAGGTTGGCGGGTAACGCATCCACTGGGAATGTCTCGATTCTTGAATGTTCATGACTGACTTTCGGCGCAAAGCCGCCCACGAGACGACAGCCATAGGTCACGATGAACACGTGCTTGCCGGGAATGACCTCGAACAGGTAGCTATCGATAATGCCCTGAGCGGCTACCTCGACATCCAGCTCTTCTTTGAACTCTCTCTCCATACACCCAGAGGAGCTCTCGCCGACTTCGATACGCCCACCGGGCAATTCCCACTCGTTGCGATCATTGAGCGCCAGCACGACCTCGCTTGAGGGTAGTAGCAAGACGCCTTTAATGGAGACTGGAAACATGCTTTTCCTTGTTATCGATCAGTTAGCCTTGATGGATACGGCACAGCGCCAGGCCTGACGCCATACCACTGCCAGTACTCGTTCCTTCAAGCCTCACCGATTGAGCAATTATGTACAAGCGAAGGCTAGCGACACTGACGTAAGCTAACAGGGTAACGCACCAGGGAGCGCGCAATGTCTAACGCTAGCCGATTTCAGTTCATCAAGAGCCAGCACGTGCCGGGCCTGACGTTGCTGCACGCGGCGCTCGACGACTTTCGCTACGACCGCCACGCTCATGAAGAGTACGCCTTCGGTGTGACGCTTTCCGGGCGCCAGGATTTCTTTAGCGGCGGGCAGTTTCACAAAAGCCCGCCGGGCAACGTCATTGTGTTCAATCCGGAAGAAGTACACGACGGCCAGCCCGGCGGCGATCACACGCTGGGTTACCTGATGCTGTACGCCGAACCCGCGCAGGTGAATCCGCTGTTTGCCGAGGTGCTGGGGCGCCACACCAGCGCCGGCTTTCGCTCCCCCAATACGCTCATTCAGGATGCCCGCTTGCGCGGCGCTATTATGGAGCTGGCGCGGCTGGTGACCCGTAACGTAGGCAGCGCCATCGATCAGGAAAACGCGCTTTACCAGATCGTGGAGCGAAGCGTGCAGTTGGGCGGCACACCGTCTACCGATACGCTCACCACGCGACCGAAGGCGCTACTGGGGCGGGCGAAGGCGTATATTCACGCCCATCTGGAACAGGATATTTCCCTCGATGAAATAAGCCAGGCGGCACATCTTTCCAAGTACCACTTTTTGCGCCTGTTTCGAACGCATTACGGCATCACGCCGTACCAGTACGTCATCAACTGTCGCATCAACGCCGCCCGCGCGGCGCTCGCCCAGGGCGCTTCGCTGAACGAGGTCGCCCTGCGTTTTGGCTTTGCCGATCTCAGCCATTTCATCCGTCGCTTCAAACGCATTTACGCCGTGACGCCCCACCAGTACCAGCGCGACATCGCCCGCTAATCACTCGCCAAACGACCTACCACCGGACGAGGTTTTACCATGCTAGGAATCATTGCCTACGCGCTGGGCGTCATGTACACGCCCGGGCCCGTGAATCTGCTCGGCTTGAATATGGGGGTCAACGGCCAGGCCAGGCGCTCGGTCGGCTTTTGCCTTGGGGTGGGCAGCGCCATGCTGGTTTACCTGTTGGTGCTGGGCTGGGCAGGGGCTGCATGGATCGACGACCAGGCGCTGGTGGCGATTAGCGCCCTGGGCTGCGCCTACATATTGTACCTTGCCTTCAAAATCGCCCGCGCCAGCGGAAAGCTTGAAACCGAGGCCGCTACCCCGCACCTTTTGAGCTTTCGCGACGGGCTTTTCATGCAGCTACTCAACCCCAAGGCCCTGGTCGCCACCTTGCCCATCACCACGCTGCAATTTCCCGCAGCGGGTATTCAAGGCGCTAGCCTGGCCGTCTGGGCGGTAGCGCTCGCGCTGCTGGCCGCCGGCGCCCCGGCAAGCTATATGCTGGCGGGCCAGTTGATCGGCCTGCGCCTCCAAAGCCCCGGCGTCGTGAAGGGCTTCAACGGGGTCATGGCCGGGCTTTTGGCCGCCGTGGCGCTATCGATCGGGTTCGAGCACGTGTGGCTGCCGCTTGCTAATTCGATCAGCTAGCGGTATCTACTCGCGAAACGATGCAGTCGAGAAGCAGCAGCTTACAGTTTTCTGTCCATTACAGCTTTCTGCCCAGCCTCTTCTCGATCTGTTTTTTCTCCCACTCCGGCCCGAAGAAGTTCAGTACTTCAAAAGCACTCAAGCCATGGCTGATAATGCCTATGCCCCACCCCATGGCGGGCCACCATGCCCACATATATCCCGTTCCACTGACGAGATTAATGACAAACAGCAGGGAGATGATCAGCACATAAGAAATAAGATGGGCATAAAAATCCTTGATGGCCCTTACCTTTTCTATAACGGATTTCTCATTGTCGGTTAGTGTGATTTCGCTGTTCATTTCGGGTTCTCTCTCGAGGTCTGCGACATTGATTTCAAATACAGCAGCCAAGGATTTAAGAGACTCAAGCCCCGGTTTATGCCCACTCTCTATTCGCTGGATGGTTCTAACGCTCAATCCACTGAGTTGAGACAACTGATCCTGGGACCTGCAACCTGAGTTTTCTAACGATCATTGTGTAATCCTTGCTGCTGTTCCAGAAACCATCATCGAAGCCGATAGCGCTTCCAACAACGTCACCAACACGACAGCGGCCTGACAGTTTATTATTTTCAATAGTTTGGAATGGATCGAATTTCAAACGTTGAACAGAATCCCCGAAACGATGCCTTATCAAGCGCTCCGCGCTTCCCCTGACAACCCCTCTCTCATCGTTTATACCACCTGGTCCAACAGCAGGCACATCAAGCGGTTCACATGATGGTAGATACCGGAACAGTGACTGGCGCTAGGCCCGGCGACATTCATGGTGCGCAGATCGAAATCGCGCAGGAAATCGCTCAACAGCACGGCGGCGTTTTTGGGGATCACCATGCCAATATCGATCAACTTATAAGGCTTCACCTGCCGGATAAAGAAAAGCACGGTGGCCTTTGTTCCGCCATTCGGTTAGGACACGTAGAAAACGGCGGTGCCGTCGGCGTTCTATACACCGCGTTTGGTACGCTGACGGTAGCCGCCGCCGATCTTGTCGCGCGTATAGAGATTATCGAGTGCCCCGGTCTGGCCGCCGCTAATGATTCTTTTCAGCATAGTGTGTTACCGGTCGTTGGCGTGGCCAAAGGGCTTGGGAGGCCACCGCGTTTGTGGTCATAAAACCATCGGCCACCGTGTTCACCTCTTTTGCATCTACCATCGTTTCAATCTCTACCCAGCGAGCGATCCTCAGCAATCTCGATGAACTTCTGGACGGCTGAGAGCCCAGAGTCGCGGCGCCATACCAGCATCAAGGGCAATCTAAGATCGAGATCGCTGACACGGTGGCTGACTACACCTTTAGGCGCCCCCGCCATGGTCATGGCAGGCAGAATTGTGCAGCCCATTCCTGCCGCGACCAGACAGAGCATTGTGGCATTATCAGTACCTTCCTGAACCACATGCGGCGTGAAGTCGGCACGCTGGAAAGCATGGATCAACTTGTCATGGTAGGTAGGCGTCGCGCTGCGATCGAACCAGATGAATTCTTCGTTGTTCAGCTCACTCAATTGCTGAGGGGGATGCCTGGCCAATCTGGAGGTTACGCTGGTCACAAGTACCAGATGATCCTCGTAGAGACAGTGACTGCAAAGGCTCTGGTCGTCGGGCGGAAAGAAGAGAATTCCCGCGTCCAGTTCTTCACGGCGTATCGCCTCGATCTGAGGGGCAGATAGAAGTGAATCAACTTTGAGCAAAACTTCGGGATAGCGCTCGCGAAAAGAGTTCAAAAGCCCCGTGATCTGCGGTACCCAAAGATGCATAACGGTAACGCCGAGGTGAAGCTGACCCAACTGGCCATCCGCGATTCGTTGTGCACTGCGCTTGGCTTGCTCAAACTCACCCATCAGCCTTCGCGTATCACGATAGAAAGCCCGCCCGGCCATCGTCAATCGGACCCCCGTACGCGAGCGGTTTAATAGCGTGGTGCCAACTTCTTCTTCCAGCAATTGAAGTTGTCGTGTCAATGCGGGCTGCGCCAGTGGGATGCGCTTGGCGGCCGCCGTAATCGTCCCTTCTTCTGCGACCAGATGAAAATAACTTAAGCGCTTGAAATCCATCTCGCCCTCGTTGGCATTCTACTTTGTGACGATTAGCCATCTAATATTAGTATGGAAAAGCATTAAAAAAACGATTTTCTCTATATTAGTTAGCCCTCCAGGATAAAAGTGTCATCCACAACAATGCGTATCAACCATGACACATTTTATCGACCCGGCGTTTTTCGAAGATCACCACCTCGACCTTACCAACCTGCGACAGGAATTCCATCGCTATCCTGAGCTTGGCTTCCAGGAACACGAGACGGTTAAGCGTATTGCTGAAGAGCTAAAGCGTTTGGATTTGCCTTTTGAAACAGGCATCGGTAAGACCGGCATTGTCGCGACAGTGACGGGCAATCAATTAGACAACGGTCGCCGTATCGGTTTACGTGCCGATATGGACGCGCTACCTATCAAGGAGCTCAACCAGCACGATTACATCTCCGAGTCGCCGGGACGCATGCATGCATGCGGACACGATGGCCACACCACCATGCTTTTAGGGGCGGCACGTTACCTGGCCCAACATCGCGATTTTGCAGGCACCCTGTATCTCGTCTTTCAGCCCGCCGAGGAAGGTCTGGGGGGTGGTAGAGCGATGGTCGAAGATGGCCTGTTCGAGCGCTTTCCTATGCAGGCTATTTACGCGCTTCACAATTGGCCCACGCTTGAGGCCGGTCAGGTCGCCGTTCGCACGGGCGCGATCATGGCTGCCACTGATCGTCTCGATATTGTCGTACGAGGTAAAGGCGGCCATGGCGGCGTCAATCCGCACTTGTCGATTGACCCTGTACGCACGGCGGCCTCGCTAATCCAAAGCTTGCATTCGGTCGTGTCGCGGGAAATCAACCCGCTTGCCCCTGCAGCACTGAGTCTTTGCGGTCTGCAGGGGGGGGATTTGGACGGTTTTGCCATTATTCCCGATGAGGTACGTATCAGCGGTACCGCGCGCAGCCTCGATGACGTGACACGCGGGCGGCTCGAAAGCGCGGTGCGTCGAATCTGCGAAGGCACGGCCACGACCTACGGCTGCGACATCGAGCTGGAGTATCACCGCATTTTTCCGGCCACCATCAACACCGCCAAGGAAACTCGTCATGTCGAGCAGTGCGTCGTCGATACGCTTGGCGAGCCCGCGCTCATCAGAGACACCGAGCCAAGTTTGGGCGGAGAGGATTTCGCCTTCATGCTGGAAAAGTGCCCCGGTGCTTACTTCTTTCTGGGCACCTCCAAGGAAGGCAACGATTACCCGCTCCACAACGCACGGTATGACTTCAACGACGCTATCATTCCCACCGGTTGTCGGCTACTGGTCACCATTGGCTTGAACGCACTGTCAATGGCTGATTAAACGCATTTTTAGACTACAACGCTAAAAAGAGGATGTCGCATGAAATACCACCCCCGGTTACCCGCCCGCTGGATGCTAATCTATTTCTCCATCTGCACCTTGGCCATGGTGTGGCCAGGCGCACTGATCGCCAACCGGATCGAGCCCTTCGTGCTGGGGCTTCCGTTCTTCGTATTCTGGTATGTGGCGTGGGTGTTTGCACTGTTCGTGGGTCTAGCGATCGCTTACCAGGGCGACAAAGCAGAGGAGACGCACGATGAGTGAACCGCTGATCATCACCTCCATTACCGTTGTCTATCTGGCCCTCGTTCTGGCCGTCGGCCTTCGGGCTCGACACAATCAGAGTTCGTCACTTGAAGGCTACGTCGCCGGTGGCCGCCACATGGGCTTGCTGGTTCTCTTCTTCATTCTGGGAGCCGAGGTATTTTCCGCCTTTGCCTTTCTGGGGGCTCCCGGGTGGGCCTACAGCCGGGGTGCTCCCGCTTTATACATCATTGCCTACCTAACCCTATCCGTTGTCGTATGGTGGCTCATCGCCCCCTACATATCCCGGCTCGGACGCTCTCACGGCTACCTAACCCAAGCGGAATTCTTGTCCGCCTGCTACCCGACCCGCAACAACTTCCTGGGGCTTTTCATTGGAGTCATCAGCGTGCTTGCCATCATCCCCTACATGACCATCCAGATCGCGGGTGCTGGTCTGTTATTCGAGGCTGCGACCTCGGGCACGATCCCCTTCTGGCTGGGGAGTCTCCTCGCCTGCGCCGTGGTGGCGGCCTATGTCTATGCCAGCGGCTTACAGGGCATTGGCTGGACCAACCTCCTGCAGGGCATCATGATGATCGCTGTAGCCTGGTTTTTGGGACTAGCGACGGCCGATCAGCTGTTTGGCGGGGTCGGCGAGATGTTTCGCGAGCTGCAGCGTGAAGCACCGGAATACCTGACGATGCCTGGCGCCGACGGTATGGGCTGGGGAGCATTTTCGACCGCCATTCTGGTCAGCGCTCTGGGTTGTGTCATGTGGCCCCATATCTTCATGAAGTTCTACAGCGCCAAGAGCGAGCAAACGCTGAAACGCGTTTTTGTACTTTACCCACTTTATAGCTACCTGCTGGTACCGCTGCTCATCATCGGCTTTGCAGGCGTATTGCTGATAGATACCCCGCTGGATTCTGCCGACCGTGTTCTGCTCACCGTCGTGGTCGAGATCGCGGATTTCCCGGCCTGGCTGGTGGGGCTAGCGCTCTCCGGTGCACTGGCGGCGGCAATGTCAACGGCGGCCAACCTTGCGCATACCTCGGCGACAATTCTGGTTCGCGATGTGGGACAGCATCTCCCTTCACTGCGCAGCATGTCGGATCAAAAAGCGCTCAAGCTGACCCGTTATGGCGTTGTCCTGCTCTCCTTTCTGGCTTACCTGCTCGCATTGGCGAACCCTGGGTCACTGGTGGGGCTTCTGTTGGGCGCATACGGTATCGTGGTTCAACTGCTGCCAATGTTACTGGGCGCTCTTTTCTGGCGCCGCGCGTCCAAGGTCGGTGCACTTGCAGGTCTGGCCGTAGGTTCAGCTATCACCTTGCTGCTCGAATTCGCTATCAGCGCTCCCTTTGGCTGGCATGCAGGGTTCTGCGGACTGCTCATCAATACCGTCGTGTTCATCGCGGCAAGCCTCGCCCGGCCAAATGTCTCTCAACAAACGCCTGCCGAAGCATTGAGCGAACACTCATAGACGCCCTGCTCCAATCGAAAACCACTCCCGGTAGCGTTGGGCCGTTTGCGAGCTCATGGTGAATCTCACCATGAGCTCGCTTCATTCATACTCAACAGTTGCATTGCCTTAACCTGATTAATCGATCCGCTTCCCACTTGGAAATAGTGGCGCTGGGCTGATCATTAATGCGTCTATTCACCTATGCTAATTTCCCCCCTCCTTTCGAAGGAAAAAGAATGCACGATCAAAAAGTAGCCCTTGTCACCGGTGGCTCGCGCGGTATCGGCGCGAGTATTGCCAAAAAGCTGGCCAGTGATGGCTTCGCGGTGGTCGTTAACTTCACGAGCAACACCAAGGCGGCGGCGCAGGTGGTCGAGGAGATCGAAGCCAGCGGTGGCCAGGCCCACGCCGTTCAAGCGGATATTGCCGATGCCCAAGCGGTACGCGCGCTGTTCGATGCAACGCTTGCCCAGTGGGGGCGACTCGATGTGCTGGTCAATAACGCCGGCATTATGAAGCTCGCCCCGCTGGCCGAGATGGACGAAGGGGACGTCGACGCACAGATCGATACCAACCTGAAAGGCTCGATCAACACCCTGCGCGAGGCAGCGAAGCACCTGGAAGATGGTGGTCGCATCGTCAATTTATCGACCAGCGTGGTGGGGCTTAAGCTCGAGAACTACGCGGTGTATGCCGCCACCAAGGCGGCGGTGGAAACCCTAAGTGCGATTCTAGCCAAGGAGCTTCGCGGGCGCAGTATCACCGTGAACGCGGTGGCCCCCGGCCCTACCGCCACGGATCTTTTCCTGAAAGGCAAATCCGACGAGCTGATCGAGCGATTGGCGAAAATGCCACCGCTCGAGCGCCTCGCCGAGCCCGAGGATATCGCCAATGTAGTCGCCTTTTTGGCCTCCCCGGCCGGGGGCTGGGTGAACGGGCAAACGCTGCGTGCCAACGGCGGCGCTGTTTAGCTTACCGCCTCCTCTTCGCGGCATTGTTTAACGCTAAAAACTGACACGCTGATGATTGCTTTTATCAGCGTGTCAGCTCAACAAATGATCTATTCTCGTGTATCAGCAGCCTTCTCACTATCTGCGTATTCTTCAAGTACGCGCTTCGCTTCGGCTTCGATCGCTTCTAGCGCATCATCGGGTACCTGATAGCGAAACTGTTTACGGAGGTTATTTGAAAGGCGCCCGTCGTTACTCAGGCACATCATCACAAGGCGCGCCAAGTCGCTACCTCGAATATCATAGGTTTCGTTTATTGCTGCATAAACGCGATCAAAACACGCCAAATAGCGTGTTTCCGTTTTTAACTCATCTTCCAAGGCAGCTTTTGCCATTTTTAGCGTGAACGCCACCGCGGGTGTAGCATCCCAGTACCGGTAAAGCGCATTCAGGCCCTGGTAATTAAAGTGGTATTCATCAGCATCTATCCACCTGACTCGCCAGTATTCGCGAGCTGGTTTCGAAAATTTCTCCAGTGCACTCAGGTAATCATTTTCATGGCGCTTCATGGCCACTGAAATGGGCAACAGATTGTCATGATAGAGCCCGCCCATCCGGCACAGCGTGTGGTGTATCAGAAAGCGTGAAATACGTCCGTTACCGTCCATAAAAGGGTGCAAAAAGACGAAGCCAAAGGAGAGTATCGCCGCAATCACCAGCGGGGAAACACCCTTTTCAGCGTCATGCTCTGAGCATTGATTTGCCCAGTCCATCAGCGCCTGCATTAACGTATGGCAAAGGGTGGGCGGTGGCGGCAGGTAGCTAACACCTAGTGCTCCGGATGAGCCGTTGTGCAGGTAGTTTTGCTCATGTCGAAATGAAGCCGCTTTATCGAAAGCATTGTTGATAGTGCTGTTTTGCAGCTCCACAAGATACGTTTGTGTCAGCGGCTTACGCTCATGAGCCTGGCGAAGAAGCTGCATAAAGCGCTGCTGCTTATCCGGCGTGGGCGATTCTCTTTCAATGGCAAACGACGATTGCGTTTCACTCAGGTAGGCCCACTGAATCGCGCGGTCCAACATTCCCGGGGGCAATGAGTCCATGAAGATGGATGCTTGAGCCAAAATGTCTTCTTCAAGCAGTCCAGCAATCTCGGGCGTACGCCGCACGGTGGCACAATAATCGAGCGTTCCCAGTCCATTGAAATCGATTCGCCAGCGGCTATCGCGCACCGTGGGCCCGGTAATGTAGTGGTCAGGATCAAACAGAGGCACCGCACGGCCGCTTACAGCAATCTCGAACGGCAGTGGTTTGACCATCGCCTCGTATAAATAGCCCAACTTTCTTAAATAGATGCCGTTGGGAGAGGCGTGCAGCGCGTCTTGAAGCGGCTTAACTGACAAGTGGGGCAAGGCACCGGCCAGAATGGCCAGATTGATACCTTCGTGCTTAAGGGCGAAAAGCATGTGGTTAAGTAACGAGGCATCAGGAGCGCGCACGGCAGGCACCGCTATCTCTTGTTCCAAAAACATAATGCGTGTAACAGGGCGCACCCTGGCAGGATACTCAGGCGGGCATACGGCCAGATTCAAGTACTCATGAAGGTATGCATAGCCTACCGTTTTCATTGCAGAGCGTCCCAAAACCAAAATATTTCGTTCACTTCAACAAGAAAATATTCAGCAAGCAACTAAAACCATTTTTTTTATTAACCCGCACGGCATAACGACACCGTTATCGTCTAAACAACCGCCTACTCGCTGCATTAAAGCAGGACACAACCCGCTTTAATGCAGCACTTAATGTTTGAATTCAGGAATTAACTGATTTGCGGCTCGCGCGCTTCCTCCCGGCAACGGCGCACGCTCGTCGCCAGTTCACGCACCAGGCCGTGCACCTCGCTCACCGCCTCGTCAGCGGTACTGGCCTGCTCGATACGGTCGACCAGCGCGGAGCCTACCACCACGGCGTCGCTGAAGCGCCCGATGGTCGCGGCCTGTTCCGGGGTGCGAATACCGAAGCCCACGCCGATGGGTAGCCGGGTATGGCGTTTTAGGTCGGCGACCGCGCGCTCGACATTTTCCGGCGTGGCCGCACCGGCGCCGGTCACACCGGCCACGGAGACGTAGTAGATGAAGCCGGAGGCATTGGCCAGCACCGTGGGCAGGCGCTTGGCGTCGGTGGTGGGCGTAGCCAAGCGGATGAAATCGATGCCGTGCCGGGCGGCGGGCTGGCAGAGCTCGTCGTCGTGCTCCGGCGGTAGATCCACCACGATCAGGCCATCCACCCCGGCGCGCGCGGCGTCGGTCAAAAAGCGCTCGACGCCGTAGCAGAAGATGGGGTTGTAGTAGCCCATTAGCACGATCGGCGTGGTGGCGTTCTCTTCACGAAAGCGGCGCACCATCTCCAGCGTTTTGGCCTGGGTCTGGCCGGCTTCCAACGCGCGCAGGGCGGCTTTTTGGATGGCGGGGCCGTCGGCCATGGGGTCACTGAAAGGCATGCCCAGCTCGATGATGTCTACCCCCGCTTCCGGCAGGCCGTGTAGCAAACGCCGCGAGGTGTCGGCGTCCGGGTCGCCGGCGGTCAGGTAGCTGACCAGCGCCGGGCGGTTTTCTTCTTTCAGCGCGGCAAAGCAGTTTTGCAGGCGCGAGGTGGGCTTATGGTTAGCAGCGTGACTCATTTGAATTTATCTCCCAGGTAGTGAGCGACGCTCATCATGTCTTTATCGCCCCGGCCACTTAAGTTGACGACCATCAGGTGCTCGCGGGAAAGCGTGGGCGCGCGTTTGGCCACTTCAGCCAGGGCGTGGGCGGTTTCAAGCGCCGGGATGATGCCTTCTTGTTGGCAGCAAATCTGAAAGGCCTCGAGCGCTTCCTCGTCGGTGGCCGAGACGTACTCGACCCGGCCCTGCTCGTGAAGCCAGGCGTGCTCGGGGCCGATGCCGGGGTAATCGAGCCCTGCGGAAATCGAGTGGGCGTCAATAATCTGGCCGTCCTCGTCTTGCAGCAAAAACGTGCGGTTGCCATGCAAAACGCCGGGCGTGCCGCCGTTGAGACTCGCCGCGTGCTTGCCCGTACTCACGCCCTTGCCGCCGGCTTCCACGCCAATCATCTGCACGCTGTCATCGCCAAGGAACGGGTGGAAAAGCCCCATGGCGTTGGAGCCACCGCCAATGCAGGCTACCAGCGAGTCCGGCAGGCGCCCTTCTTTCTCCTGCATCTGGCGGCGGGTTTCATGACCGATCACCGCCTGGAAATCGCGCACCATGGCCGGGTACGGGTGGGGGCCTGCCACGGTGCCAATAATGTAGAAGGTGTCATCGATATTGGTCACCCAGTCGCGCAACGCCTCGTTCATGGCATCTTTCAGCGTGCCGGTGCCGGAGGTAACGGGGATCACCTGCGCGCCCAATAGCTTCATGCGAAACACGTTGGGCTGCTGGCGTTCGATATCCGTGGTGCCCATGTAGATCACACACGACATTCCAAAACGCGCCGCCACAGTGGCGGTGGCCACGCCGTGCATGCCCGCGCCGGTCTCGGCGATGATGCGCTTTTTGCCCATCTGCTGGGCCAGCAGCACCTGGCCGATGCAGTTGTTGATCTTGTGCGCGCCGGTGTGGTTGAGCTCTTCGCGCTTTAAGTAGATGCGGGCACCGCCAAAGTGCTCGGTCAGCCGCTCGGCGAAGTAAAGCGGGCTAGGACGGCCCACGTAGTCGTTTTGGAAATAGGTAAGCTTTCGTTGAAATTCCGGGTCGTTCTTGGCCGCGGCGTACTCGTCCCGCAGCTCATTGATCAGCGGCATCAGCGTTTCCGCGACGAAACGGCCGCCGAAGCTGCCGAACATGCCGTTGCCATCGGGCAGGCTGGCGGGTGGAGTAAAGGGTTGGTTCATCACGACCTCGAATGCCGAAAGAGAAAGTAGTGGCTTTACGCTAACCCGGGCACGCGGCGATAAAAATCGATAAGATGTCGGCTACCTGTGATTTTTAATCAACTATTTCGAGATTACCATGCACCAGAGCCTGCCGCCGTTAAGCGCGCTGCGCGCATTCGAAGCCACTGCGCGCCTTGGCAGCGTCACCGCCGCTGCTAACGAGCTCAGCGTGACCCACGGCGCGGTCAGCCGCCAGCTCAAAAGCCTGGACGAACACTTCGGCACGGCGCTTTTTGGGAAGGCGGGCCGCGGCATTACGCTGACCCGCCACGGCGAGACGCTACAAAGCGGGCTGGGTGAAGCGTTTGGGCGGCTGCGCGACAGTTGCGCTCTTCTCAAGCGTGAGATCGACGGCGCGCCCTTCACCCTGGCCTGCCCGGGCAGCCTGCTGGCGCGCTGGCTGATCCCAAGGCTTGGCCGCCTGAAAAGCGCCCTGCCCGAGCTCAACCTGCAGGTAGTGGTCAGCGAAACCGAGCAGCCAAATGAGCAAACAACCAGCGCAGCGCTCGCGTTTATCGAGCCGCCCTGGCCGGGTGATGGCGAGGTGATCGAGCTAATGGTCGAGGAGATCTGCGCGGTGGCCACCCCGGAGGTCGCCGCCCGCCTCGACTCTAACGCGCCCGCAACGCTTTATAACGCGCCGCTTCTCTACACCGCCTCTCGCCCCCAGGCCTGGCCCGCCTGGGCAAGCGCCAAGGGGCTCGAAGAGGGGCGTTTAAGCGAGGCGCTTACGAAAGGCCAGGGGTTCGATCACCTTTACTACCTGATGGAAGCGGCGGTGGCGGGGCTGGGCGTGGCCATTGCGCCCAAACTGCTGGTGGAGGACGACTTGAAAAATGGACGGCTGGTGGCGCCCTGGGGCAGCGTGGAAACCCCTGCCCGGCTCTGTTTATGGCTGCCGAGCCAAACGAGCCCGCGGGCCGGTGATAAGCTGGCGGCCTGGTTCAAGCAGGCGCTGAACGAGCCAGCGCCTTGAAGCGTCAGTTGGCCTAAAGCGCGCGCCGCCACGCGGCCAGCGCTTCGATATCCGCCGGCGTAGTGCGGCAACACCCGCCAATGCCGGAAGCGCCCGCGGCCAGCCACTGCTCGGCGCCCTGGGCAAGCCCGGAAGGCGCGCTGGTGTGATCGCAGGGCGCGGGGTGCCAGGTTTTGGTCACCGGGTCGTACACCTCGCCGGAGTTGGGGTAAACCAACACCGGCAAATCGCAGGCGCGCTTGATCGCCTTGATCAGCGATTCGATATGCGCAAGCGCAGTACAGTTGACACCAAGGGCCGCCACCCCCGGGCAGCCCGCCAGCG
This sequence comes from Vreelandella mediterranea, assembly GCF_970647075.1. NCBI lineage: Bacteria > Pseudomonadati > Pseudomonadota > Gammaproteobacteria > Oceanospirillales > Halomonadaceae > Vreelandella > Vreelandella mediterranea. The sequence continues at coordinate 2,488,832 of NZ_OZ310198.1, forward strand.
CCGCCGCGCACGTCTTAATCGGCGTACCGTCGCTGATGTGTTCGCCATCCTTCGCCGAAAAGGTGATCCAGGCCTGAGCGCCTGGGTTTTCGGCCAACAAATCGGTGATCGCCAGCGCCTCCTCCAGAGACGGCAGCGTCTCCACGGCCAGCACATCGGCGCCCGCGTTTAATAGAAGCTCAAACCGTTCGCGGTGAAAATCGACCAGCCCGGCCCGGTCCAGCTCATACCCGCCCCGGTACTCGCTGCCGTCGGCAAGGTAGGCACCGTAAGGCCCGACCGAGGCCGCCACCAGCGGTTGGGGTCGGTCGGTTTGGCCGGGCTGCCACACCGCATCGCGGGCTTCACGGGCCAGCGTGACCGAGCGCGTGATCAGCGCGCGCGCCTGCGCCTCGCTTAGCCCCGCCTGCATGAAACCGGGAATCGTCGCCTGGTAGCTTGCGGTAATCGCGCAGTCCGCCCCGGCTTCGAAATACGCCTGGTGCACCTGGCGAATCGTCTCCGGCGCCTGGCTTAAAAGGCGCGCCGACCACAGCGCGTCGTTGAGATCACAGCCAAGCGCCTCGAGCTCGGTGGCCAGCGCCCCGTCGATCACCATGAAAGGCGCATCCGCCAGCAGGGCCTTGATCGGGTTCGACTCGCTCATACGTTTTTCTCCTGGGTGGCGTTGGCTGTGTCTATCGGGATTGGCGGCGCTGCGCGGTGGCGCACGTAGTGCACCAGGTAACAAAGCGCGATGAACGGCACGCCGAAGTAGAGTGCGACGCGCTGCTGCGGATCAAACGCGATACCGATGCACGCCGCCAAACATGCCGCAAACGCGATCAGCGGCACCCAGGGGTAGAACGGCGTGCGGTAGACCAGGTCTTCAAGGCGGCCGCCTTCACGCAGGAACTGGCGGCGAAAGTTGAGCTGGCTGAGCGCGATCGCCATCCACACCACCACTACGGCGAGGCCCGAAATCGACACCAGCACCAGGTAGACGGTTTCCGGCGCGTAAACGCTTGAGAACAGCGCGCCGAAGCCGCCGATCATGCTGAGCAGCAGCGCGTTCATGGGAATGCCGCGCTTGTTGAGCCGGCCAAGCGCCGGGGGCAGCGTGCCTTGATCGGAAAGCGTCCAAAGCATACGCGATGAGGCGTAAAGCCCGGAGTTGGCCGCCGAGAGCAGCGCGGTGATGATCACGAAGTTCATGATGTCCGCCGCCCCCGGCACGCCCAGGCGCTGAAACACCGCGACGAACGGGCTTTGGCTCAGCCCGGCCTGGCTTTGCGGTAAGAGCGCGGCAATCACGATGATGGTGCCGACGAAAAACAGAATCAGCCGCCAAAGCGTCGCGCGGATCGCTTTGGGCACGTTGCGCCCCGGGTCGACGGTTTCACCGGCAGCAATGCCGATGAGCTCGGTGCCGGAAAACGCAAACATCACCGCCAGCAACGTAGTACCGATAGCCAAGAGGCTCGGCGACATGGCGCCCTCGCCCCAGAAAGCCGAAAGCCCAGGGGATGCCACGCTAGCGCCGCTTGCATCCTGCAGCGGCACCCAGCCGATGATCGCGCCGGCGCCGACGATGACGAACACCACCACCGCGATCACCTTGATCAACGAAAGCCAGAACTCGGACTCGGCAAAAAAGCGCGAGGTAAAGGCGTTGACGCCAAACACGATCGCCGCGAATAGTCCGCTCCAGTACCAGCCGGGCACATCCGGAAACCAGCGCCCCATGAACACCGCCGCGGCGGTAAATTCCGAGCCCAGCGCCACCGTCCAAGTCAGCCAGTACATCCAGGCCACCATGTAGCCGGTACCAGGGCCGATATAGCGGCTGGCGTGGGCGCTGAACGCGCCGGAGTCCGGCATGTGTACGGCAAGCTCGCCCAGGCACATCATCACAAGCCAGGCGACGATCCCCCCCACCAGATACGCCAATACCGCGCCCGTGGGCCCGGCCTGCTGTACGGTATAGCCAGAGCTTAGAAAAAGCCCGGTACCAATGACCCCGCCCAGCGACAACATCACCAAATGGCGCGTCTGCATACTGCGCTTGAAGTGCGCGCCCTCTTGCTCACTCATGATCGATCCTGATATTTGCCTGGCGGCCTCTGAAGGCCTGCGGTCCAACGGGTGTGGCGCGCTATATTAGGGCAAATTCAAGTGGTCAAAAAGGAATTAAAATCGAATCTTATATTCTATTTTTAAATACTCTGCCGCTGCCAAACCGCTCGTGCGGGCTTCGCCTACCGGCCTCTCTCGCCGGGTCAGTCTATCGAGGCGATCTTTTATTCGTTAAACTTAGCATCGTGTCGTGGCATCCGGGAAAATCCTGGCGAATTTGGCCACACCCCAAGGGCAATTACCTGACTATCGACACCTCGATCAAATGCTCATCCATAAGGCTGCTTAATGAAGGTAAAAAGCGTCACCGCGCTATGCAAAGCCGGTGCACTCGCCCTGCTATTATCCGGCTGCGCGGGGTTCGTCGGGGGGGATTTAAAGAATACAAGAGGCGTTTATTTGCCTGGCATGGCTCAATGCTCCTCGGGTGACTATCGCTATCGATTGACCGTGAAGAGCAGCGTTGCCGAGGACGGCAGCTATTCGGACCCTGCTCAATTCGTTGCGGGTTGGACACTCGGCCTGATACCGCTCTACTGGCTCTCCTTCGAGAATAGTCTTGTCGAGGTCGTCGACACTCAACCATCGGATCCAACCAAAGCCGATGAACCGACGCTGGCTTTCTCGCATGATTACAGCGTCAGAGTCCATAAATATTACGGCATCATTTGGCCTATGGTCTTGAATACCAATGGCGTCAATGCGCTCAAGGCCGATACAGGCTTCGGAATTCGCGTTGCACCAGGGGTGAACGCCCGCGCCGTCGGCAAGGCGTTGAGCGAACTGCCCAACGACTTGCCCAGAGACCAGCTCTGTTACGACTCGGGCAAACGCTCACGCTTTAAATAGTGGCGAGCCACCGGTTCGATTGGCCCGAACCCCATCGACGCCAAATAGCCGTGGCTACCATCAGCTTTCCAGTTCGATATCCGCCCAGCCGCGCTCTTTTACCAGCGCCTCGAGTTTGGGCGGGCGGTAGTCTTCATCGCGCTCGTAGCGGGCCTTCACGCTTTTGTGGATCGCCGTGGGTTTGCCTTCGTTGATCAGCGGGCGGTCGAGTTTGGACCTCAACCGGTATATGTGTTTGCGCGATTCATTGAGCGCCGCTTGACTGCCGTCGGTTAGATTCTCGAACAGATGGGGTTCGAGGGCCAAGCCTGCCGCTTTGGCCTCGTCCGCCATCCACTCAAGGGGCATGTCCGAGGTTAGAAGGCCGTTTTCATCCGGTTCCTTGCCCCCGCCTATATCGCTATGTACGCCGGCAAACCACACCTGTTTCAAATCCACGTCTTCACGGGCCTCCCACAGGGTGGGCTCGAAATCCTCGCGCTTTTCATCCACGGCAAGCGCATGGCGCGCGGTGGCGATATTGCTCCCCATCTTGGTGTCGTAAAATTCGTTGTCGTGATTGAAGAGCCCACCCAACAGGCTCAGCGGTATACCGAGTGCGCCCACGGTGTCCCAGACGCCGATAAAATGAATACGGCGAGAAGGATGACAATACGCCTCGCGAAACGCCTTGGCGGCCTCCCCACCGGGCCAGTTTTCGTCGGCGTCGTCCCGGTACATCTCCCAAGCCTGGGTGATCCGGTCCGCCTCTGAGCGCTTCAGAATGCCGCAATTATTGATCAGCCCGCTCAAGGCACGCACGTTATAGGCGCCGCGGCTAAAGCCGAACAGGTAAATGTCATCGCCCGGGGCGTAATTTTGAACGATGTAGCGGTAGCCATCGATAATGTTCTTTTCGATACCGGCGCCGGTCAGCGCGCCGGTCAGCCGGTTATCGTGGGAGCCCACGCCCCAGCCGTAGGAGACGTGCTGGCGCACCTCGCCGCTAAAAGGCGAAATGGCCCGCGCCAGCTTCAATACGTTGGTCGGATAATCCTCTTCCAGGTCTTCTTCGGGCTGATTCCAGGTGCCGTCGGCACAGATGACGAGATTGGCCAAAGTGTCACTCCTTGACGCCCGGGCGAGTGAGCATCACCAGCGTTAACGCTGCCTACTGGTTCGAGGCGATCAGCGTGCCGCCGGCGGCCATGAACAGGCCGCCGGTCGCCCGGTTGAACCGCTTGTAGCGGCGCGGGCTTTGAAACCAACGGCTAATGCTGGAGCCAAGACCCGCATAGGTCGACATAAGCGTGAGATCGATGGCAAGCCAGGTCAACGCAAGAATAATGAACCGGGGTTGGCGCGCAGCGATGAAATCGGGAAACCGTGGGCCTTGAATGTTGATCCAGCCCATTTGGAAAGCGGTCTCAAAAGAGGTACGGTCATTGCCCCCGTTCAATTAAAGGACTGATCATGCAGCACACATCGTGGGTTACTGCTCTTTCTCTAGGTCTTTTCGCTGGTGCTACGACGTCCGCCCAAGCGGATACGCCGCTGGAGCAACAGCTAAAGGATCTGCAGTCGTTTCAGGTCATTGCCCACCGCGGCGCTAGCGGCCATGCGCCGGAAAGCAGCATGGCCGCGCTCGAACTGGCCCACGAGTGGGGCGCGGATTACCTGGAACTCGATATCCAGATGACCTCTGATGGCGAGCTAGTCGCTTTTCACGATGACACCCTCGAGCGCACCAGTAACGGCGAAGGCCATATCAACGATCACACCCTGACCGAGCTGAAAGACCTGGATACCGGCGCCTGGTTCAACGAGGAAAACCCCGAGCGTGCCGAACACGCCTTCGAAGGCGCGCACATTCTAACCCTGGAAGAAGTCTTCAACCGCTTCAGCGAGGATGCCCGGTTTTATCTCGAAACCAAGTCGCCGGAACTCAACCCGGGCGTAGAAGAGGGCCTGGTGCGCCGCCTGGAAGCGTACGACATGATTAATACCGGGCGCGTGCTGATCCAGTCCTTCGATCAGGAGAGCCTTCTCAAAATTCATGAGCTGAACGCGGATATTCCGCTGATTCAGCTCGTGTGGTACTCCCCGGAGGAAGATGACAGTGAACGCCTGACCGAGTGGACGGACGTAACGCCGGGGCCCGGTGAGATCACCGACGAAGACTTCCAGGCGGTGGCCGAGTACGCGGTGGGCCTGGGCACCAACTACCTCCACGAAGGTGTCGAAGTAATCGACGAAGGCTTCGTTCGCCAGGCCCAGGACAACGACCTGGCCGTGCATGTCTACACGGTCAACGACGTTGAGGAAATGCAACGTTTGCTCGACTGGGGCGTGGATGGTCTCTTCACCGACTACGCCGACCGGCTGATCGAGTTGACCGAATAACACCGGAAAAGTAACGCTGAAAAAGCGCTACTTTCAGCCGCCCAATCTCTCCTGATGGCGGCTGACCAGCTCGGCCAGAAACTCCGCCACGGCGCAGATACGCCCGCTCTGGGCAATATCGGCCTGGCTGACCAGGTAAATGGGTTGCGCTACGCCGATCTCTCTAGCGACACAAACAAGCCCCGCGTTCAAGGCCACGATATGCGGCAGTACGGCCAGGCCGAGCCCCGCTTTGGCCGCCGCTACCTGAGTGGCGATGGAGGTCGTGGTCAGCGCGGGCGGGCGCCCTTGCAGGGTGCGCTCACACCACTGAGCCGCCGGCAGGTGGGCATACTCATCCATCCAGGTAATGAAGGCCTCGTCGTCGAAGCCGCCAGGGTTACTTGAGCAAGCGCGCCTGGCGGCAACCTCCGCACTGGCGTACACCCCATAGCCCAGCGTGCCCAACCGCCGAAGCGTCACGTTACCGCGCTCGGGCCTGACCATTCTAAGCGCGAGGTCGGCGTCGCGGCGGTGCAGGTTGACCGTGGTGATATCGGTGACCAACTCCAGGGTGATGCCCGGGTACTGGCGGTAGAGCGCCGGGAGGGCGGGCAGTATCAGCTCAGTGGCTAGATTTTCCGCGGTGGCCAACCGCACTTTTCCGGTGATGGGGGTGTGCTGGGCCGCTCCCGAGGTGAACGCGGCCGCCGCCGCTTCCATCGCCTCGGCGTGTTCCAAAAGCCCCACGCCCTCTTCGGTGAGCCGATAGCCCGACTGAAGCCGGATAAACAGCGCCACATCGAGCGCATGCTCCAGGCGTTCGATGCGGCGGGAAAGCGTGGCAATCCCCAGATGAAGCTCCGCCGCCGCCCCGCTTAGCGTGCCGTTTCGCGCCACGGCCAAAAACGCCCGGGTGTCGTCCCACACCCAACTGCGCGGCAGGGTCTTTTCGACAGAGCCGCCTGGCCCGTTCTTTTGCCCCGTCATCTATAGCGCCTCGATCGCCCGGGCGAGGTTTTCCCGGTGAAGGCCTTCGAGGGTTTTGAGCGGCAGCGGCAAACACGGCGCGCTGATCCGCCCCATTAGCTCCGCCGCGGTCGCGATGACCCTAAGGCTTCCGTGTTCGCGAAAGAGCGCCCAGAGCGGCTCGAGCTCGCTGGACAGCCGCTGAGCTTTTTCGGCATTGCCTGCCTGGGCGGCGCGGGTAATGGCCAGCGCTTTTTCCGGAAACAGACCGCCGAGCACCGAATACCAACCATCGCAGCCGGCAGTCAGGGCGGTGGCTGCGACGAAGTCGCCACTAATGCCAAGAGTGACATCGTCGGGAATCAAAGCGCGCAGCCTAGTGATGCGGGCACTAACCGCGTCGATATCGCCTGCCACCGGCGGTATCTTGATCGACTTCACTTGGGGGAGTTCGGCAATACGCCCATGCAGCTCGTCGCTGAAGGTGAAGTGCGTGGTGCCGGGGTTGTCGTAGACGCAGAGCGGCACGCTAAGCGTTTCGCACACCGTTTTATAGTGGCGGAACACTTCGTCCTCGGTGAGCGTTTGATACGACACCGGTGCCAGCAGCACGGCGCTCGCCCCGCCCTTCTGGGCGTCTTCCGCCAGCGCCAACACGTCGCGGGTGCGCAGCGCCCCGATGCCCACCATCACAGGTATGTCACCAGCGCTTTCCACCGCCAGCCGTGTAACACGCGCGCGCTCCTCCCGGGAGAGGTAAACGTAGCTCCCGGTGGAGCCCAGCACGCCGATGGAATCCACCCGCGCAGCGGCCAGGCGCTGGATCAGGGCGACGAATTCATCTTCGCGACCCCCCTGCTCGTTCATGGGCGTTAACGGAAAGGCACTGAGGCCGGTGAACATGGGGTTCTCCTTCAATATGAAACGAATGGGCGGGCTAATGTGCCTTGAAACGATAGCGCGGCTCGCCGGCCACGGGCAGGCGCACCGCGAATAGATCGCCCGACTCGGGGTAGCGTTCGAGCTCATTCGCGCCCATACCGAACCGGGCGGAGGTCACGAAAAGCGTTTGCATGTCGTCGCCCCCGAAGCAGCAGCTGGTGGGCCGGGGCACGGGCGCCGGAAGTTTATCGGTCAGTTCACCATAAGCGTTATAGCGCAGCAAGCAGGCGCCGTTGAACTGGCACACCCAAATGCCGCCTTCCACATCCATGGCGAGCCCGTCGGGTCGCCCAAGATGAGCTGGAGTCTCTACGAAGGTGGCGATATTGCTCAGGGCGCCGGTGCTCGGCGAGTAGTCCGCCTGCAAAATGCGCCGCGCCATGGAGTCCACGAAGTAAAGGCGGCTCCCCGCCCGGTTCCACGCCAGGCCGTTGGGCAGACCCATGCCCCCATGAATACGCGTGGCCGTTAATCGATCATCGAAGCCGTAGAGCCGCCCGCTTTCGCTTGCATGCTCTTGATCCATCAAACCACTTACGAAGCGCCCTTGGGGGTCGCAGGCGCCGTCGTTGAAGCGGTGATTCGGGTCCGTGCTTACCGCCTCCGAGGTTCGGGTAACGTGTCGAGTCTGGCGATCGAGCAGCGCGACCCGCGAGCCCTCGGCAAATATCAGATCACCGGTTTCGGTGAGCGCCAGCGCGCCGATGGGCTGGCTTGACGTATAGCGTGTCTGAAGCCCGCCGCCTGGTTCAAAAGCGTATAGGCGCCCGCCGGTGATATCGACGAAATAGAGCGTGCCGGTGCGCTCATCCCAGACCGGGCTTTCGCCAAGCTCGGCCCTCACCTCTGCCCACCGACTCAGGTTACCGATGTGCATGGGCGCGCTCCTTGATCGCGTTCCACCGCTCGGCCACCTCGTCGACGCTGGCCGCCCTGACGCGGTTCAAATCCCGCGGGTAGTCGACGCCGACGTTCTCCTCGAACCGGGTGGCACTGAACTGGCCGTTGCTGGCACGCAGAATATAGCCGCTCTCCTGACACCGCTCGCTTGCCAGGTACAGCACTCCCGGCGTTACCCACTCGGGCTTGAGATCCGAAGGTGTATCGGTTTCGCCCCACATGCGCGTTCGGGCCACCGGCGAGACGGCGTTCACCAGGATGCCGTGCTCGGCACCCTCGAAGGCCAGCGCATTCATGAGACCGACCTGGGCCATCTTGCCCGCCGCGTAGGCGGCCAAGCCCTTCTGGCCGTAGCCCAAGTACATGGCGCGGTCGGAGGTGGTCAGCACGATGCGCGGGGCGCTCGATGCCTTGAGGTGAGTCCAGGCATGTTTGGCAAGCCACATTGGCGCCCAGACGTTCACTGCTAATGAGCGCTCGAGAAAATCCGTCTGGGCGTTTTCGATGCGCTGGTAGCCGACCCAGCCGGCGTTGTGAATGATGATATCCAGGCCCTGAAACGCGGAAGCGGCCCGCGCGACCAGTGTTTGACACTCGGCCTCTTCTGACAGGTTGCCGCTATGGGCCACGGCGTTATAGCCCTGCTCTCTGAGCGCGGCTGCGGCTTGTTCGGCAATACCGCTATCACTACCCGCCCCACTACGGTCGGCGCCGCAGTCGCTGATCACGACATTGGCGCCCGCCTCAGCGAGTGCTACGGCATAGGCCCAGCCGAGCCCTCGGGCGCCGCCAGTGATCAGGGCGGTTCGATTCTTGAACGGCATCGATGGCTCCTTTCAAAGCGTGAGTGAATACCTTTCAAGATACGGCTTCAATTAATTTTGGCTAATATTGATTAACGGCGGGTTTGATATCTTTTAAATATTACTCAGCCGTTTTTGCATCATTTAAAATACTGAAGGCCTCATCGATTCATTCATCAAGGTTCACATGATCGAAACTCGCTTGCTCGAGCAGTTCGTTGCGGTGGCGGAAGAGCTTCACTTTCACCGCGCCGCCGCCCGGCTCAACATGGCACAGCCGCCCTTGAGCCAGGCTATTGCTCGGCTCGAAGACCGCTTGGGTTTTGGGCTGTTCACCCGCGGCAAGCGTGACGTCGCGCTGACTCCCGCTGGCCGCGCCTTTCTGGAAACCGCCTACGCCACCCTCGATACGTTGGAAACCGGGATCAGCAAGGCGCGCGATGTGGCCAACGGCGTGGCTGGCCGGCTGAGGGTCGCCACCCTGTCGCTTGCGGGCTACGCACCGGTACTCGCGACGCTGCGCGATTTTCGATGCGCGCTGCCCGAGGTCGAGCTCGACCTTCGCGAGATGCCTTCCGCGCGCCAGCTCGAAGCGCTGTTGGCTGGCGAGGTCGACGTGGCGCTGATGCGCGAACTGACGCTGCCGCCGGTGATTGAGACGCGAAAAGTGCTGGAAGAGGCGATCCTGCTGGCACTTCCCGCCGACCACCCCGGCGCGGCCCACGCCGCAAGCAGCGAGTCGGTGCGTCTTGAGGCGTTTGCCGAGTGCGATTTCGTCTTCACTCCACGGGGGCTGGGGCCGGGCTATCATCACCGGCTGATGGCGCTATGCCAGGCGGCGGGGTTCACCCCTGCCATCAAACAGGAAGCGGCCCAGCTTCATACTTTGCTGGGGCTGGTGGCAAGCGGGCTGGGCGTTGCGCTGGTGCCCTCCTCGCTCGCGCGCTCGGTGCGTTTGGACGGGGTCGTGTTTTGCGCGCTGGCGCCGCTTGCGGGCGGGCCCGATTCGACTCTGGCGCTCAACGTGAATTGGCACCGCGAGAACACCTCACCACTGGTCGAGGATTTCATCGCCCGGCTCGCGTTTCAGGTGGATGAAAAGGCTCTACCCCTTTAGCCGCTCCTCGTGGGTTTTGACGTAATCAGGGTTGATCAGCTTGCGAAGCTTCAGGCACAGGAAATAGACCAGCGACCCGGCGGCGAAGGCGATAGCAATGGGTACGACGATGGCCAACATCACGGTAAAAAACCCGAGCCCGTAAGACTTGGCGAGCGGGTCGGCGTAACCGATCATCAATACCAGGCTCAACAGTATAGAAGGGCCAACGATCAACGCTTGGGCCAGAAAGTAGCGATAGAAATAGCGTCGGCCGTATCGGGCATAGACACCGTCGATGTCGACCTTGATCTCATCCCCCTCCTCGCTCTCGAGCTTGAGCAGTATGGCCTCGCGCTTTTTTCTCAACGCCAGTGGCGCCCCGTCGGGCGTCTCAAAAGATAGCTCGACCACGTGCGCCTCGAAGGGCTTCCCGGCAAAAAACATGAAGATGATTTCCGTATCCAATGGCCTGATGAACTCAAAGTCGCCGATACTATGGAAATACAGAGTGGTTCTGCCGTTATAGGTGGCGTAGCTAACCGCCTGCTGCTCCATCACGCCCTTGATCATCGTCACTTGAGCCGCCGTTTTGAGCCTTCGCTTGGTGCCTTCACGGATCATTCCTCGCGCGACATACCCCAGAAGCCCTGTCGTTGCCGCCGCGATCAAAAAGCCCACGATCTGAAAGCGGATCAAAAGCCCCAGCGTGAGCACTAAAAGCGCGATGCCCATCAGCCCGAAAACGGCGCCGACCAGTGCGGTGACGTGAAGCCCCATTCGCTTGTAAAGCGCCACCTGCCTTACGTGAAACCGCTCGTTTACCGTCATTTCACGCTGGCCGAGTGTTCTTGCCTCATCGATGGCGGTATCGCCCTTGGGTTTCTGTTTTTTCATGGTCTCTGTTGCCTATTCCTTCGACGAGCCTAGCCCTTGAGCATCTCTTCCAGCGTCAGGCCCTGAAAATCGGGGTCGAGTTTCTTTCTGAGCTTTTTGTAGAGGTACTCGAGCAATTCGTACATCAGGCCCCCGGCGATGATCGATGCCACCAGAATTCCCATCAATGCCCAGAAAGTGAAGATCTCGTACTTGAAGATCAGGTAGAAGCCAAGCCCGGGGCAAAGCAACATGGGCGGGGCGCTTAGAAGGTTGAAACGCCAAGCATCGCGTTTGAACATCTTTCGCCCGTACTTCTCGAAAGCCCCGTTCAGGTTGATTCGATCATTGAGGTTGAAAAGAAGCGCCTCCTCAACCCCCTTATAGCGCTTGCCCGGGTTCAGCGGTGGATACATCCGCAAAAAGAGTGCGTGTACATTGATGACCTGACCATGGCACTTTTCGAGAAGGTAGTACGACCCCGGAGGGCCGTGCAGCAAGGCGTTGCCGATGTAGTACTCATTCACGTAGTGGCCGCCGCCGTTCATGCTCGGCACGCGCTTTTTGCGAATGGTCAGGATGCCCCGAATGATGGAGACGCGCGGGTCGAAACGCACGCGGCGCCGATAACCCAGCCAGAACATCCAAACGCCGGTGATCATCGGCGCCAGCGTCAGAAACGCGAGGAGCGAAACCCTACCCAATCAAGCGTCAGCGTATCCAGGCTGAAGGCGACCGGAAGCCCTGCCCCCATAGAAAATGTGATGACGCCACCCACCATCAAAAACCAAAAAATATAGCGATGCGCCGCCACGACTTTTTTCGCATAGGCGTATTCGTGACCGGTCATCAAACGTTCGTCGATGATCGCGCCGTGATACTTCATTGAAAGCCTCTCACCGGCCGTGGTGTCGAATCACTCGTATCTTGAAGAGAAAAACCTTGATCAGCTCTTGAAGGGCCGGTGCTTTTCATACAGAAATTCGACGGAGTGCTCGAAGAGCTCCTGAATATGGGTCTTGGCGGTGTCGATGGTAACGAGATGGAAATCACGGCTCAGCGCCTGGCGGCCGAGCAGGTTGAAGAGGCCGGTTTTGACGACGACGGTCAAAGAGAGCAAGCCCTTGTCTTCTTCGATGGGAATGAATTGGTAGTAGGCATGTTTGCCTTGTTCATCCCCGATTACGAAGTCGATACCCCCGCCTTCACCCAGTTCCTCGAAAATAGCGATCTCTTGTTTCCAGGGGTAGCGGTCGATGATTTCAAAAGCCTGTTCGAGGTGATCCGTGTCGGCCTTGTGTTGGGCGAAATCGCGATCTTCGCTGTGGTGGGAGTAACGAATATGAACCATGAGTATGAACAAGCCTGCGGGTAGACAATAATTAAGCCGCTAATTATATACCCGATGACCCCACAGGCTGAACCGATATCAGGGCTGACCACTGCCCCCCGCCGAGCCATACACATGCCCTGTGGTGAAGCTCGATTCCTGGGAGGCGAGCAGCACGTATATGCCGGCAATCTCCGCCGGTTGGCCGGGGCGGCCGAAGGGCGTGTCTTCGCCGAAGTTCTGCACCGCGTCGTCCGGCTGGCCGCCGCTGGGCTGTAGCGGTGTCCAGAACGGGCCCGGTGCCACGGCGTTGACGCGAATGCCCTGCTCGGCGACCTGTTTGGCCAGGCCCTTGGTGAAGGCGATGATCGCCGCCTTGGTCATGGAGTAGTCGAGCAGCACCTTGGGCGGGTCGTAGGCTACTACCGAGGAGGTGTTGATGATCGAGGCCCCCGCTTCCAGATGCTCCATCGCCGCCTGGGTGATCCAGTACATGGCGTAAAGGTTCGTCTTCATGGTGGCATCGAAGTCGTCGTGGGAGATATCGGTGATCGACGGCTTCCACTGCTGACGCGCGGCGTTGTTGACCAGAATATCCAGACCGCCCAGGCGCTCCACCGCGGTCTCGACCAGCTCGCGGCAGAATGCCTCGCTTTGAATGTCCCCGGGGATCGCCACCGCCGTGCGTCCTTCCGCTTCGATTAGTTCGATCACTTCCCGAGCGTCGGACTCCTCGGCCTCGAGGTAGTTGATCGCGACATCCGCCCCTTCCCGGGCGTAGGCGATCGCCGCGGCGCGGCCGATACCGGAGTCGCCGCCGGTAATCAGCGCCCGGCGCCCTTCCAGGCGGCCGCTGCCCCGGTAGCTCTCTTCGCCGTGGTCGGGGCGCGGCTCCATTTCGCTTGCCAGGCCCGGCCACTCCTGTGGCTGTTCGGGAAACGGCGGTGCCGGGTACTGGCTGGTGGGGTCCTGCATTTTGAGCGCTTCGCTTGCGCCTTCACCACCATTGGACCCCGCGCGGGACTGGCTTGACGCAGTCGATGACTGACCAAAGGCGGGCGTGGCCATGGCCGCGGCAACCCCGGTGGCCAAGCCGCCAACCACTTTACGCCGTGTCGGGTCGAACGTGTTGATAGGCTTCATCATAACCTCCTTGTCCAAAGTCATTGCGGCTCGATTGCGTTGTTCGAGCGCGGTCCCGTTCGTACAGGCACTCTATTGACTTTAGTCTTGATCGAGGAAATCACAAACTCACCCAGAGTGGATGCGCCGCGCCGCGAGACCCGTGCGAACCCCGCGGCCTGGGCGTCAAGGTGTGGCGGGTGTGACGCGAACAAGGCGCCCCTGGGGGCTATCGGTGAGTAGATAAATCGCGCCGTCCGGGCCGGTACGGACATCGCGGATGCGCTCGTCGAGCTCGCCAAACAGGCCTTCGACATCCTCGGCTTCGCTGGCATCATCGGAGAGCGTAACGCGGCGCACTTGTTGGTCCACCAGCGCGCCGACCAGCAAGTCGCCCTGCCACTCGAGGAACAGTTCGCCGTCGTAGCGAGTCATACCTGAAGGGGCAATCGAAGGCGTCCATTCGAGAAGCGGTGACTCGGTGCCCGGATACTCGGTAAAGGGCGTGACCCGAGCGCCGGTGTAGTCGAGCCCCGTGGTGGCGATCGGCCAGCCGTAATTGGCGCCGGGGGCGATGATGTTGATCTCGTCACCGCCGCGAGGCCCGTGTTCGTGGGTGATGATGCGGTTATCGCGGTCGACCACCAGGCCCTGAACGTTACGATGCCCGAAACTGTAGATCTCCGGGCGGGCGCTTCTATCATTCACGAACGGGTTGTCCGCCGGGACGCTGCCGTCGCGATTCAAACGCACGATCGTGCCGATGTGGTTTTCGTTGTTTTGCGCCTGCTCGCGGTAGTCGAACCCATCGCCCAGGGTCAAAATGAGCGTGTCATCGGCAAACCAGGCCAGGCGCCCGCCGTAGTGGGCGGCCCCACGTTTGGCGGGGCTTGCGCGAAAAATCTCCTCCACCGGCTCCAGCGCTTCGCCCTCCAGGCGGGCGCGGGCAAGGCACGTGTGATTGGCCTCCTCTTCGCCACACGCGTAGCTTAGAAAAAGCGTTCGATCCTGGCCAAAGCGGGGCGAAAGCAGCACGTCGAAAAGCCCGGATTGGCCGGCGGCGTATACCGCCGGGACATTCTCGATAGCGGACAGGAGTTCCCCCTCCGGGGTTAAAAGCCGCAGACGACCGGGGCGTTCGGTCACCAGCATGTAGCCATCGGGTAAAAAGGCCAGCGACCAGGGATGCTCCAGGCCTTCGGTGAGGGTCTCCAACTGATACGCCGGTGTGGCGCTTTGGGCCAGCGCCGGCGGCGGCGTAGCCAGCAAAGGGCTTGCAGCGGTTAAAAGGATCGCCGCCATTTTAGCCGCTTGCGCCGCGTGGCGGTGGTAATGGCCGCGCCCGCGTAATAGCGCCAGTACCAGCCCGGCAAACCCCGCGCTCGAGAGCATGGCGACGAAACCAAGCGTTGTGCGGGTCGCTGCAATGAGGGTGGGCATCGGCGCAAAATAGTTTACCAAATGGAAGGTGATGAACAGCGCCGTGATCGCCATCAACGGGCAAAGCAGCAGCCGGTAGCGGCCGGCCCACAGCAGCCGGGAGATAAAAAGCGCCACGCTTTGGGAGACGATGAACCCAACGGAGAACAACAGCGCATACACCGGTGAAAAGGTCACCAGGTCCCAAAGTGTCGTCATTACGCGCCGAAAAGCGGATATCTCGACGCCCATGTGTCCCAGCGCCGCTAGATTGATTTGAGTTTGAATAACGCTGCCCAACAAAATACCCGCCAGCAGCGCGATGGCGAAATGGATGAGAATACGGGACCAGGTAGGTCTTTTGCGCATGGTAAGGGCCTTTCAGGGCGTGGCGGGTGCGACGCGAGAGATGGTCTTTTACACTAGCGCAATCGTTGAAGAATTTTAATACGCCCGGTCAACGCAGCGAACTAACGTAACTGGCTATCCTTGCTGCCGCGGCGATTGTAGCCGCTGGCACTGGTGGCCTTTTGATCCTCGGCGCCTTGGCAGGCGATGCAAAGCTTCACGCCGGGCAGGGCCTTGCGCCGCGGCTCGGGAATCGGCTCCAGACACTCCTCGCAGTGGGTATTGCTCTCGCCGCTCGGCAACTGGCTTCGCGCCCGCTCGACACCATCTTCCAGCGTGCTCTCGATTTGCTCTTGCTCGGCGCCATCTTTTGCCCATCCACCGGCCATGGTGACTCTCCTTTGTCGTGGTGACCGCCCCAAGGCGCGGCGGTATCGATTCTTTGTTAGTGTAGTGCCAGTCAGCGATCTGCGCTTTAAACTCAAGCAAGCGGATGGGGCGGCGCCCGCTCGCGGTCCATGCCCATAAAGGCGGATACCCTATCGCAAGCCGGCATTAGCTTAATACACCTTCGTCTATTTTCGTCATACGTAAAAGCCTATAAGCTTAATAACCAATTGTTAATAAAAAGCACTTTAGAGAGGCACCATGTCCAACGTTGCTGACGCGCGAATACGTAGATGTATGCCACCCAAAGGGGCACCCCAAGGGGTTGCAAAGCGATGCATGAAATGCGCTTTCAGCCGACACAGGGTGTGATAACGCCTTCTTTGAAAAACGTAGTGACAAGCGCTGCGGGCATCGGGCTGCTTTTGGCGCTTTGGCTATGTTTAAGCGATGTCCACGCTCAAACACGGGCATCCGAAGATTTACTGCCGGTGACTCATCCTGGGGTGACCACTTCCGGCCTAAGCCGCGATGGCGTTCGCGCCCTCTTTTCCCTGCGCCAGCAAACCTGGCCGGATGGGCACGTGGTTAAGGTGTTCGTGCTGCCTAACCGCCACCCGGCGCACACACGCTTTGCCAAAGAGTGGCTGGATGTTTATCCGCATCAGCTCCAGCTTGCCTGGGATCGTGTCGCGTTTTCAAGTATGGGCGCAGCGCCCCACCGCGTGCGCGATTTGTCCGAAATGCGTGAAAAACTGGCCAACACGCCGGGCGCACTTGGCTATCTCGAGCGGCGCTGTATAGATGATACGGTTCACGTTATTTCCATCGATTAACAACGCCTTTACGGCGCGCACGGCAAGCCAACACGGGATACGCTCTTGTGACATTTTTCACGACGCCTAGGCGTTGGTTACCGGGAAACGACTATTCATGCAGCCTACGGCACCTCGGCGAGCGCCCCGCTGGTTAAGTTTGACATGGCGGGTAGTGGCTCTTAGCAGCCTTTTGCTGCTGGGATTAATGGCGCTTTTTGTATGGCTTGGGCAACACTACTTGACCCGTCAGTTGGAATCCGCACGCCAGGAGCAGCACGAGCGCCAGCAACGCGAGATACACCTGGCCATGCAGCGCTCGAGCAATAGCCTGCGCCAGTTAACGGGGCTGGCAGCGGCGGCGCCAGAGCTTGGCGCGGCGCTAGAAAGCGGCAGCGAAAGCCAGCTGCGCGCACTGTTGAGCGCCCAATGGCCAACGCTTCAGCTTGAAGGCGGCGTGGACAATCTTTTCGTCTTCAATCGGTTGGGGGACCAAGTACTTCACTTCGGCGTGGGAGACGAAGCGCCGATCTTCCCTGCTCGGCGCTGGATCAATGACGTACTCACCATGGAAGCACCGCTGACCCGGCTTCGCTGCGCGCTGACCTGCCAGCAATTTGCGGCGGTGCCGGTACTGCTGGAGGGGCAAAGCAGCGGCGTGGTGATCTTTTCCCGGGATTTGGCCGACGTGATGCGCGAAGTCAAAGCGGTGTCGGGCAGCGACCTCGCGCTGATGGTGACCGGCGGCGAGGAGACCCAAAACGCGGCGCCTGTGCATAACATCCCCGAATGGGAGGGCCGCGTTATCGCCCTGACCCACTTGGAGCAGGCCCTGCCCGTCATCGAAAACGTTGCGAGAAGCGTCCCCATCTACCGGCTGGTGAACGCCCCCTACAGCGTCGAGCACGATGACCGTCATTTGGAAGTCAGCGCGGTCTATATGCAGGACGACGGTGACTGGCGCAGCACAGGCTACTTTTTACTGGTCGCCGACACGTCACTACAGATAGCCTCCATTCGAACCGCGACCCAAACCCTGCTGCTGGTCGGCGTTATCGGCTGGGTACTCGCAGAACTTTTACTGCTGATCATCTTGCTCGGACCAATGGCCAGGCTTCGCCACGTGGCGCATTTGCTCCCTTCGCTGGCCCGCGGCGAGTTCGAAAACGTACAGGGCACGCTGTTGCCGGGGCCCGCACGCTGGCGCAACGAGATCGACGTATTGGAAGAGGCAACGCGAGCGCTGGCGCTGCAACTACATGCGTTGGAAAACGATGTAAAAGAGCGCAGCGACGAGCTCTGTGTACGTGTGGACGAACTCGCCTGCGAGCGCGATTTCGTCAATAGCCTGCTCAATACCGCTCAGGTCTTCATTATCGGCCAGGACCGCCAGGGCTATATCCGTCTGGCCAACTGTTTTACCCACGAGGCACTGGGGTGCCAAGAGGGGGAACTGATCGGCCAGCATTTCAACGCGGTGTTCAATCAGCCCGAGCCGATGCCGGCCCCGCTTCGGGAGCGCACTCAAACAGGCCAAGTGGGCAGCGATGAGCGGCCGGGACCTGAAGAAAGCACGTTTGAAGCGCTCGACAAGCGTCGTACTACCGTTGCCTGGTATCACGCGCCGCTTCATCACGCCGCCGACGGCTCCCTGGCGTGCGTTACCGTGGGGCTGGATATTACCCAGCGCAAGGCCGCCGAGGCGCGCCTGGTGTGGCTCACCGAACGCGATACCACGACCGAGCTTCATAACCGGCGTTACTTTTACGAGGCCCTTGTAAAAGCGCTCGAGGAGCACGCCGAGGTCGCCGTTTTACTGCTCGACCTGAACCGCTTCAAGGAGATCAACGAGCTTAGCGGCCACCACGTCGGTGACCGGCTGCTCAGGAAAGTCGCCTCTACGCTCAGCGCCAACCTGGGGCAGCGCAGCACCATTGCGCGCCTGGGCGGCGACGAGTTTGCGCTGCTGATGAGCGGTATTTCGAGCGAACAGGCGGCTCACGTGGCCGAGTATGTCATCCAGCTCATCAACGCCATTGATTTCAACGCCGCCGGGCGCAAGCACCATATTGGAGCAAGCGTGGGCATTGCGCTTTCCCCCTTGCACGGCAGTACGCCGGCCGATCTTTTAGCCAGTGCCGATATCGCTATGTACAAAGCCAAGGAGCACGGCGACCCCCACTGGCACGTGCTCTCGACCGCCGACGACGCCCGCGGCGAACTTCAAGAGCGGGTATACTGGGTCGAGCGGCTTCGCCAAGCCCTGGACAACGACGCGTTCGATATCTGGGTGCAGCCCATCGTGCACCTGGAGGATCATTCCGTTAAGCACTATGAGGCGCTGCTCCGGATGCGCGGCGCCAATAATAGCCTCGTGCTGCCCGCGCACTTCATCCCTATCGCCGAGCATAGCGGGCTGATTACCCAGTTGGACCGGTGGGTGATTCATCACAGCTTGAAAGCGCTTGCCACGCTTCAAGCGCACGGTATTTCGCTGGCGCTCAACCTCTCCGGCCAATCGCTTCACGACCAGGAGCTGAGCCAGTACTTGACCGAGGAGCTTCACGCCCACCGGGTCGACCCCTGCCGCCTGATACTGGAAGTCACCGAAACCGCCGCGATCACCGATTTTTCTGCCGCTCACAACGTGCTTCAAAAGCTTCGTGAGCTGGGCTGTAAAACGGCGCTGGACGATTTCGGCGTCGGCTTTAGCAGCTTCCACTACCTGGGGCAGCTACCGGTGGACTACATCAAGATCGACGGCTCCTTCATCCGCAACCTGCTGACCGACCCGGACAGCCAAACCATCGTCAAAGCCATTGCCGACATCGCCAAAGGCTTTGGCAAGCAGACCATCGCCGAGTTCGTCGAGCAGCCGGCGCTGCTTGCGCTTTTGCAGGCCCACGGCATCCACTACGCCCAGGGGTTCCACCTGGGCGAGCCGATACCGCTGACCACCCTATTGAACGACTTGTCGCAAACCTGAGCGCCGGCCTTGGCGCGGCCGAGGCCAGGGCGTTACTTCATTTCGAAACCGCGCTCGATGAGAAATTCGCGCATATGGGCCCGCAGCTTGGTATCGAACAGCGGCGTCAGATTGTGCGACCAATCGGTGTCCTTGTTGGCACTGCTACGCGCCTGGTAGTACGCCTTCATGGTCTCATCGAACGCCTCGACCTGGTCGCGGTCTTCGCTGTAGTAATCTTCCTTGAGCACCGCTTCGACGGGCAGGCGCGGCTTCACCTCGGGGATCTGATCAGGCTCGGGATAGCCGATGCACATGCCAAACACCGGGTAGACGTGCTCGGGCAGGCGTAAAAGCTCGCTGACCGCGGCGGGATTATTGCGCAAGCCACCGATATAGCAGATGCCCAGGCCTTCCGACTCCGCGGCGACGGCCACGTTTTGTGCGACCAGCGCGGCATCCACGGTGGAGACCAGTAGCTGTTCGGTCATGCCACGTACGACCTTCGCCCCGGTGCGCTCGGCGGCTTCGGTGGGCCGTTTCATATCGGCACAGAAGACCAAAAACGTCGACGCCTGGTGGATATAAGGCTGCCCACCGGCAAGCTCCGCGAGCTTTTCGCGGTTTTCCGGCGCCTTGACGTGAATGATGCTGTACGCCTGCACGTGGCTGGAGGTCGCCGCGCCCTGGCCCGCTTCGATCAGATCGACCAAAAGCTCCCGGGGGATCGACTGATCGCGAAACTTGCGAATCGAGCGGTGAGACGTCATTAACTTGATCGTGTCGTTCATACTTCCTCAATGCGAATACGAATTCGAAAAACGGCCCTCTACAGTAGAAATCTCATCCTACAGGGAGGCCATAACGTAGCGAAAATAAAGCAAGGTAGCGTTAATTACTTGCTCATTACGCTACCGGTAGCGGACTATACTGTGCTTGGAACACACTTTCTCTTTTTACGCTCGGAAGCCCACTATGTCCGATACCTTTGAAGACCAACATCAGCAAGGCCCGGGCCAGCGCTGGAATGCCCAGGATTACGCCGAGCACGCAAGCTTCGTGCCGGCGCTTGGCAACGACGTGCTGGATCTTCTGGCCGCCAGGCCTGGCGAGCGTATTCTCGACCTGGGCTGCGGCGACGGCGCCTTGACCGAGCGTATCAGCCAGCTTGGCGCCGACGTCGTCGGCGTGGACGCCGCCGAAGAAATGGTCGAAGCTGCCCGTCAGCGCGGCCTCGATGCCAGGCACATCGACGCCTACCAGCTCCCCTTCGATCAAGAGTTCGATGCGGTGTTCAGCAACGCCGTTCTGCACTGGCTGCTCGACCCGCAAACGGTATTGGCTTGCATCAAGCGCGCCCTGAAACCTGGCGGGCGGCTCATAGCCGAGTTTGGCGGTCACGGTAACATCGCCGCGATTTGCACCGCGTTGATCGCGGCGCTCCAGTTTCGTGGCATCAGCGCCCGGGGCCGCCATCCCTGGTATTTCCCTACCGCCCAGGAGTATACCCACCTGCTCGAAACCGTCGGCTTCAAGGTCGATAGCATCGAACTGGTAGCGCGCCCAACGCCGCTACCCACCGGCATGACCGGCTGGCTCGACACCTTTGCCGGGCCCTTTCTGCACGGCCTCGATGAGAACATGAAGAACACCGTGGTGGATAACACCCTGAATCTTCTTTCTCATAGCTTGAGCGACGGCCAGGGCCACTGGAGCGCCGACTACGTGCGCCTGCGCGTCGTCGCCCATCTGCCTGAGGTTTAAAAAGCGTTTTGCAAAACGGTACGTAAAAAACCGCCCACACGAGGTGGGCGGTGGATATCGGCTACGTGTCAAGGCGCGAGCAATCAGGCCTTATCGCCTTTCAGGGTGGCCATGTCGATCACGAAACGGTAGCGCACGTCACCTTTTTCCATACGCTCGAAGCCTTCGTTGATCGCATTGATGTCGAGCATCTCGATGTCGCAGGTGATGCCCTGGTCGGCACAAAGCTTCAAGAACTCTTCGGTTTCGGCGATGCCACCGATCAACGAGCCAGCCACGACACGGCGCTTGAACACCAGGTTGAACGCTTCGATAGCGGGCTCGATCGGCTCCAGCAGGCCCACGATGATGTGCGTGCCGTCATACTTGAGCGACGCGAGGTAGGGGTTGAGGTCGTGCTGGACCGGCACGGTATCGAGCATGAAGTCGAAGGTTTCCGCCACCGCGTCCATCTGCTCTTGATCGCTTGAAACCACGACGTGGTCGGCACCGTTGCGCTTGGCTTCTTCTATCTTGGCGCTCGAGCGGGTAAAGAGCGTGACTTCGGCGCCCAGCGCTTTGGCCAGTTTCACGCCCATGTGGCCCAAACCGCCCATACCGATGACACCGACCTTGTGCCCTTTACCGACGCCGTGGTGCTTGAGCGGCGAGTAGGTGGTGATACCGGCGCACAAAAGCGGCGCGGCGGAGGCAAGATCGATGCCGTCGGGCATTTGCAGTACGAAGTGTTCGCTCACCACGATGGAATCGGAGTAGCCACCCTGGGTGACGGTACCGTCCTGGCGGTCTTCGCTACCATAGGTCATGGTGAAGCCTTCCAGGCAGTACTGCTCGACGCCATCCTTACAGGCGCTGCAGCTGCGGCAAGAATCGACCATGCAGCCCACGCCGACCAGGTCGCCTTGTTTGAAGCGGCTGACCTTGTCGCCCACTGCCGTTACGCGGCCCACGATTTCGTGGCCGGGCACGACCGGATACTGGCTCATACCCCAGTCGTTACGCGCGAAGTGCAGGTCGCTGTGGCAAACGCCACAGTAGAGAATTTCGATGGCGACGTCGTCCGGGCGCGGTTCGCGGCGCTCAAAACTAAACGGGGCCAGCGGCTTATCGGCGGCAAAAGCGGCATAGGAGTGTGCCTGGGTCATAAACGCTCCGAGTGGTCGAATGAAAGTACCTTCATTATTGACCCTATTGGGCCATCTTGCGATGAAGGAAGCTCCACCGTTTTTGCCTTTTTCTCCAAAACCCTGCAATCAAGTAACAAAAAACCGTGCAAAAATGGCACAATCCTCGTTAAACGGCCTTTTGGAACCCGATCATGGTGACCTCTTCTGCCCCTTCGAGCCCGCTTGCTCGGCTCATAGAGCCGCTGGTGCGCCACGAAGGCTTCAATGCCTCGCTGCTCGACCAGGTGTCGCTGCTCTATCTGCCGCGCCGCCAAGCGCGCACGCCGCTCATGTACGAACCCAGCCTGATCATCATCGCCCAGGGGCGAAAAACCGGCTACCTGGGTGACCGGGAAATCCACTACGACCCGGGCCAGTACCTGGTGCAAACCCTACCGCTGCCCTTCGAGTGCGAAACCGACGCCAGCCCCCAGGCGCCGCTGCTGGGCATTTCGATCAAGCTCGACCCAGCGCTACTGGGGGAGCTCGTCACCGCCATGGGCGGCTGTGCGCCGCAAAATGCCGCGCCGCGCCCCATGGCATCCGTCGCCATGAACGCCGCCATGCAAGGCGCGGTGGCGCGGCTGATTGACACCTTGCACGAAAGCGAAGCGTGCAGCGCCATGGGCGCGGCGCGCATCCGCGACGTCGTCTACGAGGCGCTCAAGGGCGAACAGGGCCCGGCGCTGCGCGCGCTGGTTCAGGGGCACGGCCACTACGCGCGTATCGTGCAGGTGCTTGCCAGGTTGCACGACCACTTTGCCGAGGAAGTCAGCGTCGAGGCGCTGGCTCGCCAGGTGAACATGAGCAGCTCCGCGTTTCACCTGCACTTCAAGCAGATAACCCGGGCATCCCCGGTGCAGTACATAAAGCGCCTGCGCCTGCTCAAGGCGCAGCAGCTTCTCACCCAGCAAAGCCATAACGTGAACCAGACGGCGCTGGCGGTGGGCTACCGCAGCGCCGCCCAGTTCAGCCGCGACTACAAGCGCTATTTTGGTCACCCACCTTTACAGCACCGCCAACGCGAAAAGGCGCCGGGGGTTTAACCCCCGGCGCCCAGTGCTACATCGAATAGCGGCTTATTTGGCGAATATCTGGCTCTTGTCCTTGAACGCCTTGAACTCGAGGGCGTTACCGCAGGGGTCGAGCAAAAACATCGTCGCCTGCTCGCCGACCTGGCCTTTGAAGCGCACGTAGGGTTCGATCACGAACTCGATGCCCTGCGCTTTCAGCCGCTCGGCCAGCGCCTCCCATTCGTCCCACTCCAAAAGCACGCCAAAGTGCGGCACCGGCACGTCGTGACCGTCGACCGGGTTGGTATGCGCGCTCTCTTGGCCCGGCGTTTTGGGATGGCCGTGAATCACTAGCTGGTGGCCAAAGAAGTTGAAATCGACCCAGTTGTCGCTGGAGCGGCCCTCTTCCAGACCGAACACGTCGTGGTAGAACGCGCGGGCCAGGGGAACATCGTAGACGGGAATGGCAAGGTGAAACGGTGAAAGACTCATGGCAGACTCCTTGAATAATGCGCCACCACTTGGCGAGGGTCGTTTGGCTAAAGTGCCGCTTTAAAGCCATGCTAGGCGGCTTTTTACGAAAACAAAATCATATTTTTGGCCCGATTCAAAAAACGCTCCATCCGAAGGCTTTTGATGGGGATAAAATAGCCCAGACGCGCTGATTATCGACCAATGCCTAACGCCATTGGTCTTCGACGACTATCAATAAGTGAGAAAGGTTGACCGTGAACCCCGACGATCTTGAAAAGCTGGTGACCTACACGATGCCGTTTGGCAAACACCACGGCTGGCTCATTGCCGACCTGCCAGGGCCTTACCTTAACTGGTTTGCACGTGAGGGCTTTCCTTCGGGAGAGATTGGCCAGCTTCTCCAGCTGATGCACGAAATCGATCACAATGGCTTGAGCGGACTACTCGACCCGCTACGCCGCTCTCCCCCAGCAACCAGTCGCAAGCCTAGCGCGTAGCGAGTGCTTTAGCGTATTCCGCCTGATAGGCGGCGCGTTGGCTGGCGGGGTCGTGAGGAAAGCGCTCAAGGGTGGTTGCCAGCTCGAAAAACCCCGTCGCCGGCATAGCGTCGCGCCGGCTGACCACCAGCGCGGCGATAAACGGCCGCTTTGCCGCCGCATCCTCACGCATTAGCTCCTCGAGCGCTTGGGTCACTCTTGCAATGGTGCGTGGAGGGGTAAGGCCTAACTGCTTTGCAACCTGCTGGTAGGTGAACGGCAATTGACTGTCAGGGGCGCTCGCCAGCAGCGTTCGAACGGCACAGGCAAGCGAAGTGGGTGGGGGCATCGCTCTCTTCTCGTTTTCAAGCACCCGTTTTGAAGTGCTTGGCCGGTGGTCTACCGGGCAAACGCTACAAAGGTAGATGGATGATAGCGCGCTGGATACGACGCTCGCCAAGCCAAAGCTTGCCAAGCGTCAACGGCAGTTTGAAACGGCGCTTGCCCGCCGCTCCCGGGTTGAACAAAAGCCTATCGCCTTGCCATTCGTTGCGCGGTTTGTGCGAGTGGCCGTGGAGTACCACATCGCAGGCAGCCGCCTCGTCAAAGTCCGCGAGCCGATGCACCAGGTGCAGCCGCCAGCCGTTGACGTGCAGCGTTTGCGTGGCGGGCAGCTTTTCACACCAGTCCGCGGTATCGATATTGCCCCTGACCGTGTAAAGCGGCGCGAGCGCTTCGAGCCGGTCGAGGATCAAAGCGTCTTCGGGCTTATTACCCACATCGCCCAGGTGTAAAATCGCCCCACAGCCTGCCAAAAGCGTCAGCGCTTCGTCGCGCAGCAAGCCGTGGGTGTCGGCGATTACGCCAACGGGGGCGTCGAGTTTCATACGAGCGGCTAGCTAAACAGCGCGTCGATGGAGCGTTCACCGTTTAGTAGCGTCACGGATTGGTTTTTCAGCGCCGGATTTTTGACCACGTGAAGCAGCGCGTAGGCGACGTCCGCGCGGGTGATCGCCCCTGCACTCGCCTCCATCGAGTCGCTAAACCCATGCGTCGGCGCGTCATCGCTCAACGGCCCGGGTTTTAGAATCACGTAGGGCAGCCCGGCGCTTTGTAGGTGCCGGTCGGCGGCGAACTTGGCCGCCATGTAGGGGCGCATCTTCTCCGGCGCTTCGAGCGGCTGCTCGGCGCGGATAGCGCTGACCATGACAAACCGCTCGAGGCCTTTCTCTTTGGCGATATCCGCCGTGCGAATCGCGCCATATAAATCGATCAACAGCGTCTTGTCCGGCCCGGTGTGCGGGCCCGAACCGGCGGTGAAGACCACCTCGTTGCAACCCTCGAAGGCGTGGGCCATCTCGCCTTCGAGATCGCCGATGACGACCTCGATACCGCGGGCCTTGAACCACTCGGCCTGCTCTTCGCGGCGCACCATCGCCTTGACGGCTACGCCCTCCTGCTGGGCCTGTTCGCAAAACTGCTTACCGATTTGACCGTTGGCACCGACTACGAGCGTCGTCATACTTCACTCCTTGTGTATCGCTTCAACTGTTAAAGAGTAGATGCCGACGCTGGCAGGCGAATTCAACCCCGGGTCGACGCTCAAGCCAGTTGCGGGGCTTTCTCGCTAGCGGGTAGCGCGTTGGTTTCAGCGTAGCCACTGACCTGGAACCGGCTCATCAGAGCGTGCATGTCCCCGGCCCGCTCATCCAGTCGTTGGCTTGCCTGAGTCGCCTCCTGTACCAGTTTGGCGTTTTGATGGGTGACCTGGTCGAGCTGGGCGATCGCCTCGTTGATCTGCTCGATACCCGAGGACTGCTCGGAGGTGGCGTCGGCGATATCGCTGACGTAATGCGTCACCTCGCCCAGACTATCGATGATGTCTTGCAGGTGATTGCTCGAGGCGTGAACCAACTGCTCGCCTTCGCTGACTTTTTTGACGCTGTCATCGACCAGATGGCGAATCTGCGCGGCCTCATCGGCACTGCGTCCGGCCAGCTTGCGCACCTCCTGTGCTACCACGGCAAAGCCGCGTCCTTGCTCACCGGCGCGCGCGGCTTCCACCGATGCGTTGAGGGCAAGCAGGTTGGTTTGAAAGGCAATATCATCGATCGCTTTGACGATCGACGTAATCTGCTCGCTGGAATGGCGAATATCGCTCATCGCCTCGGCGCTTTGTTTGGCCACACCGCCGGCGGCGCGGGCGCGCTGATCGACGTGATGGCTTGCCTTTTTCGCTTGTTCGGCGTAGTCCGCCGTCTGCTTCACTGTGGCGGTCATCTGCTCCACGCTCGAGGCCGTCTGCGCCAGTGAGCTTGCCTGCTGATCCGTGCGCCCGGACAGGTTTTCATTGCCCCCGGCAATCTGGCCACTGCTATGGGCAATGTCTTCGGCGCTTTCGCGCACCTGGCGCACCATGGCTTCGAACGTATCCATCATTTGATTGAAGGCAAACGCGGCCTTACCGACTTCGTCGTCATGCTTGAGCGCCAGACGTTTGGAAAGATCGGCGCGCTCTCCGTCGTCGCCGCCAATCGTCTCCATTTGCCGGCGCATCAGTACCAGTGGGCCCAGTACGCGAACCAGCGTGCGCCAGCCAAATATGGCGAGTAGCGCAATGACGCCCAGCGTCACCAATATCAATAGCGTGCGCCCGGTATCGGCCAGGCGCACGGCGGCGGTGGCGGCGCCGCTGGCCTGGGTGGTGATGTAGCTGTTGATATCGCTTAGATCATCCTGCATCGACGCCAGGGCGGCGGTGGTTTCGGCAAGCGCCGCCTGGGTGCGTGCATCCAGCGCAAGCTGCGCTTCGCGCAACGCGTATACCGAGTCCGGGTCTTCGACCATTAGCTCGTTGAGTTCGGTGATCTCGTCGGCCAGCGCTGCGATGACGGCGCGTTGCTCCACTTCGGTACTAGGCGCTTCGGCAATGGCCGCCAGCGACTGCAGCGCCAGCGCTACTTGGGGGACGATGACATAGTTACGCAGATCCATCAGCTCATCGATGTCGCTTGCATGCAGCATCTGACGGCTTAAATCCGCAAGTCTTGCAATGGCCACTCGCGCCTCGCCGCTCAGCCTACCGATATCGACGCGGGGGGCGTACAAATCATCCAAAAGCTGGGTCGGGAGGGAGGTGGTGCCCTCTTCTCGCCAGGCCTCCATCATATCGCGCTGGGCCGCCTCGCGGCGCGACTGGGTGTAAAGCGTACGGTCAGATACGGTTTGCGCGCTTTGAATGACGCTGTTGATGCGCTGCTCCATCTCGTCGATTTGCGCTGCGATTCGAATGCGCAGGCTCAACGTGTCCCGACGCACCCTATCCAGTGCGCTGTCACCTTCGAGCAGGTTTTCATAGCTTGCATCCAGCGACGACAAACGCGCCACCTGGTCTGCGTGGGAGAGGCGCGACAGGTCTTCGCGGGCACGCTGATAACGCTCATTCAATACGTCCTGGGAGGTGACCGCACCCAGCCCCGCCTCACTTTGCGCCGCCAGCATATCGGCGTGGCGCTGACCAAAGGCCCCCAACGTCAGCACCAGGTGGCGGCTAGCTTCCTGAAGGGGCAATACATCCCCGGTAATATAATGCTGGGCGTTGACGAGCCGCTGGTTGGTGAACCAACCCGTCGTTGCGAGCACACAAGCTCCCAACACGGCCGCCGTAAAAAGGCCAATCAGCATAGCGCGGATACTTAACGACTTTTTCATTCTTCGTGTTCGCTTATAGTTAAAATAAAGAGCGTGGCCATACCGTTTGGACATCACGTTCGCTGCCCCTGGACATCGGGCGCAGTGCGGCACTTATATCGGCCAAGGCTCGTTAAACTTAAGCGAATTTTACGAAGAAGAGCGCAATAAAAAGTCTCCTCTCGATTAGCTCGGCCGCTCGATCACGAAACGGTCGGTGATCCGCACGTAGTCGTTGCCGGCTAGCCGGCCGGTAGGTTTGAGCGTTGCCATGTCCACGTAGCGCCCGTCCCATATCTGCTCGTCGATGTGAATGCTCACTACCTGCACCAACACCAGCGAGCCTGCCAACGGTTTATCGCCAAAGCGGATCACATCGTAACGTTGGCAGCCAAAGGCGACCGGGGCGTCCTTGATGCGCGCCACGCTAACACCCGGCATTTCGGCTTTTTCGAGCCCGGCAAGCGTGAACTCGTCCTCCTGGGCGTCGAGCGTGGCGCTGGTCGCGTTGAGCGCCTCGATCAAATCCTCGCTGCCCACGTGCACGACGCACTCGCCCACCGCTTCGATGTTGTTCACCGTGTCCTTGGCCCTGCCTTCGCCATCCAGTAGCGGCGCAAACGCCAGTACCGGCGGATCGACGCTTGCCACGTTGAAAAACGAAAACGGCGCGAGATTGGCCCTCCCCTGGGCGTCGCGCGTGGCCACCCAGGCAATCGGGCGCGGGCAGATAGTGCCCGAGAAAAGCCGGTAAATCGTACCCGCACTTAGTTCATTGTCTTCCACTACGTAGTGGGCCATGGCGCTCTCCTTCTTGCCTGATGGTGGACCGGCCGCTAAAGGCCGGATTATTTGAAACGTTTTAAAACGACAGTGGTTAAAGGGTAGCGGTCAATACCGCCTGATGTCTGTGCTTTAATAGTGAAAGACGTTTATCGATTCAAAAGTTCAAGGAAGACGCCCGTGCATATAGTGATACCCGATGACTACCAGGACTGCGTTCGCCACTTGGGCGCCTTTCAAAAACTCGACGGACTGACGGTGACCATTTACAACGACACCGTGACCGAGCTCGAAGCCCAGGTAGAGCGCTTCAAGGACGCCGACGCCCTGGTACTGATTCGCGAGCGCACGCCGATGACCCAAGCGCTCATCGAGCGGCTACCAAAGCTCAAGGTGATCAGCCAAACCGGTGGCGGCGCGGCGCACGTGGATATTGCGGCCTGCAAGCGCCAGGGGATCACGGTGATGGCCGGCAAGGGCTCGCCGGATGCCGCGGCGGAATTGACCTGGGCGCTGATACTGGCGGCGATGCGCCATATTCCCGAAGAGGTGGAAAACCTCAAGGCCGGGCGCTGGCAGCGCACCCTGGGCACGGGCCTCAAGGGGCGTACGCTGGGTATTTTTGGCTATGGCCGTATCGGCAGCGTAGTCGGCCGTTACGCCCAGGCGTTTGGTATGAAAGTGTTGGTGTGGGGGCGCTCCGGCAGCCGGGAGCGCGCGATCGACGCGGGGCTTGGCGTGGTGCAAAACCAGCAGGCGCTTTTCGAACGCGCCGACGTGGTGAGCCTGCATCTTCGTCTAAACGACAAGACCCAACACATCGTCACCGAAGAGCATCTAACGCGCATGAAGCCCGGCTCGCTGTTGGTCAACACCAGCCGCGCGGGGCTGATTGCCCCGGGGGCTTTGGAGGCGGCTCTGAAAACCGGCCGGCCCGGGCGCGCGGCTCTGGACGTCTTCGACGAAGAGCCCCTCACCTCGCACCCGCTTTTCGAACTGCCCAACGTCATCGCCACGCCGCACCTGGGCTATGTTGAAAAAGACAGCTTCGAGCTCTACTTTAACGATGCCTTCGACAATCTGTTGGCCTTTATCGACAACCAACCGGTGACCAACCTAGCGGGATAACCCCTAACGATGCTTCAAATTTCCAACAACGTGACGCTGGCGGACTGGGAAATCGTGATCAGCCAGATCCGCGCCCAAGGCGCGGGCGGCCAGAACGTGAACAAGGTCGCCTCGGCGGTGCATTTGCGCTTCGATATTTTGAGCTCCACCCTGCCCGCGGGGTACAAGGAGCGGCTGATGGCCTTTTCCGATCAACGGATCAGCAAGGAAGGCGTCATCATCATCAAGGCCCAGAGCCATCGCACTCTAGAGCTCAATAAAGAGGATGCGCTGGCGCGGCTCAAAGCGCTGATTCTGGAGGCGGTCACGCCGCGCAAGGCGCGCCGCCCGACCAAACCCAGCAAAGGCGCCAAGCGCCGGCGGGTGGATAACAAAACCCGCAAGGGCACGGTGAAATCGCTGCGGGGCAAGGTGTCGACCTGAGCATGGAAGTGGCCCCGGGCAATCCTACGCGGGGGCGCTGTAAATACCTCCCTGTACGCTACTTTCGCCATCCCTGGCGAAAGACCCCCGCTACGGACCGCACGGGGCCACGGCAAGGAGTCGAGCCAGCGCAAATACCGCTACTCCTGCCCCTAATCGCCTTCAGCGTGGCGGTCGCTCAATATATGGTGAAGCTCGCCGCAGGCGACCAAAGGGTCGTCGCAGTTGATCACGATTTGCGAGGTAGCCAGCACGTAGCTGCGCCCGGTAATGGTGTTCTCCACTACCTGGTAGGCGCCTTCCTGATGGGTGCCGATAAAAGTACCGATGAAACCGGTTTCGCGAAGTGAAATGGTTTCGAGCTTGTCCCCGACGTTGAGCCGCCCTTCGTACTGCATCAACGCAAGCCTGGCCGAGGTGCCGGTGCCCGTGGTACTGCGACAAATCACGCCGGGGTGAACGTAGGTAGTCGAGCGCGAGCGAATATAATCCTCGCCGACCTGCTCCTCCGGCCCCAGGAAGTGTAAAAACGGCAGCGGCCCCACGTCCCCCAGGGTGTAATGGGAGAAGCCGCGCTTGGCCTTGATCGCTTCGACGATTTTATAGGCGCAGGCGGCAAGCGCGGCCTCCTCCTCGCGGACCAGCTTGAAGCCCAGCGCCTCGGCGTCGACCAGCGCGTAGAAGCCGCCGCTATAGGCGATCGAGTAGGTGACCTCGCCAATCCCCGGCACCGCGACGCTTTCGCGGTAGGTATCGATATAGCTTGGCAAGCCGCCGCAGGTGACGGATTCCACCACGCCGTTATGCACCCGCGCCTCGATCTGCACGAGCCCCGCCGGGGCCTCCAGGTTGAAGCGCTGAATCCCCTCCTGCTTGGCCACCAAACCGCTTTCGAGCACCGCGGTGGCCGTGCATAGCGTGTTGGAGCCCGAGTAAATGGGATACCCCATGACCTCCATGATGATATAGCCCGCTACCGCTTCCGGGTGGACCGCGGGCACGAGCAAATCCACCGACATTTCAGGGATGCCGTAGGGCTCCTCGAGCAGCAGCCGACGTAAGCCATCGGCGTCGTCGCGCAAATACTCCATTTGCTGGCGCACGCTCATCCCTGGCAGCGCATCGATACCGCCGGTGACGATACGGCTGACATCGCCACCGGCGTGGGTGTCCATCAGTTCAATGGTATGGCGTTTTTTCACGGCAAAGCTCCCGGTCAATTGGTCACGACGCTCAGTTTGATTCGAGCGCGAACGCCGCGCCGTGATCGTCCCACTGGGCATCGGGGACGATCACGATCTTACCCAGGTAGCTACTGGCGCGGTTCATGAAATAACGCTCGGCGTCGTGAAGCCTGGAGAGCTTGAACGCCGCGTGCAGTACGGGCTTGAGCTCACCGCTTTTGATCCACGCCATTAGCTGCGCCGCCTCTTCACGGGTGCCGTGGGAGACGCCAAAGATCTGCACCTGGTAGAGATAAATACGCGTCCACATGATTTCACTGACGTTGCCACCGCTGGCGCCGGCAATCGACAACCGCGGGTAGGTAGTGCGCGCCTGCATATCGCCAATCATGGTGTCGATGAAGAGATCGGTCATCTGCCCGCCCACCAGATCCATGACCGCATCGATGTTCGCGCCCTGGGTGGCCTTAAGCACACGCTCGACGAAGCTTGCAAGATCGCCCCGGTCGATCACCGCCTCGGCACCGAGTGCGATCAGCGCATCCGCTTTGTCCGGCTGGCTCACCGCAAAGGGAATCGCCCCGACGATGCGGCAAAGCTGGATCAGCGCGGTGCCCACGCCGCCGCTGGCGCCGCTGACCAGCACGCGCTCCCCCGCGCGCACGTTGGCGGCGGTCATCATGTGATAAGCAGTTTGATACGAGCACATGCCCATCGAGGCAAGCTCGGCGTCGCCAAGTCCTTCGTTGGGGATGTGGTAGAACTGATCCGAGGGCAGCGCGACGTACTCGGCGAAGCCACCGTCGGCGCCGTGGCCGTAGTAGTCCGGGGTCAGGTTGATATCCCCGCGCTCATCAGCGTAGAGGTTGAAATCCAAAAGCCCACGCTCACCGATGCGCGAAGCATCGACGCCCTCGCCCACCGCGACGACCCGCCCGGCCACGTCCGCGCCCTGAATACGCGGAAAGCCAAGGGTCGGCGCACCGCCCATCGCAAAGGAGGTCACTTCCTCCTTGCCTTTGGTCGGGTAGAGCCCTTCGCGGGCCTTGCGGTCGGTATTGTTCTTGGCGGTCGCGGTGACCCTGACCAGTACCTGACCCGGGCCCGGCGCGGGGGTGGCGACGTCCTCTCGATACTCGAGCTTATCGACATCGCCGTGGCCGGTTAGCAGCATGGCGGCCATGGTATCCGAAACGGAGCGCACATCGGCCATAAACGGCCTCCTGTGGTTGAGTTCAAACCCGTCAAGGTCTGAGTGGGTTTAAAAGACCCTATCAAATTTAAAGGGCCCCTCAATCCCCCCGCGCCGAATCTTTCGCCGCGGTTAAAACCACCCCTTGCGTTTGAACAACCAAATCAGCACGCCCGCGATGCCAAACATTGCGCCCCACACGAAGAAGTAGCCGTAGCGCCAGCCAAGCTCCGGCATGACTTCGAAGTTCATGCCGTAGATACCGGCAATAAAGGTCAGCGGTACGAAAATCGCGGTAATCACCGTGAGCACGCGCATGGTGATGTTCAGCTGGTGTGAAGAGATCGAGATGTAGCCATCGACCAAGTCGCCGCAGATCTCGTAGTACATCTGGGTCAGGCTATAAAGGCGCTCGAAGCGCTCGGCCACATCGTTGATCGCGTGCAGGGTTTCGCTTTGATCCCGCGGCAGGTGTTCGTAGTCGTAGGCGGTCAGCTCCTGGGTAATGCCCTTGTGGTAGCTGAAAATACGGCGCATTTTGACCAATCGGGACCGGTAGGTAATGATTTTGCGCATCAGCACGTCGTTGCCGTTGTCCAAAAGCTCGTCTTCCAGGTCGCTCAGCGCGGTTTCGAACTCCAGCAGGCTGTCGCTATAAAACCCCGCCGAGGTGTACATGACTCTGAGCGCGGCGCGCTCCGGCGACTGCGCCAAAAGCGCCTGGCCCTGGGCGTTGAAAAGCCGCTCGACACTCATTGCCTCGCCCGGGTGCAGCGTGATCAGAAAGCGTTCACCGATAAAAAACGCGATCTGCTGCGGGATGAAGTTGAGCTCGGCATCGAAAGAGGAAATGCCCCGGTAGATGATCAGCGTATGCTGCTCGAACTCTTCGATCTTGGGCGGGTGGCGCTCCTTGTGGGCATCCTGAATGGCCAGCGGATGACACTCGAAGCGCTCGAGTAGCGCACGCTCGGTCTCTTGCGCCTCGCCCTGCAGGTCGATCCAGATGTGGCTCTCCGGGTTTTGCTGCCACTGCGCGAAGAGCTCTTCGCCGCCGGTCTGAAACGTGCCGTCCGGCGCTGTCAACATACTGCGAATCATCGCGGTCCACCCTGGTAAAACGTTAAAGAAGTGCCATAACCCGGCGTAAAGGCTGATAACTTTAGCCTACGTTGAATCCAGGCGTTAACGGATAGATGCGATAATTAATGCTATTGCGGCTAAAAAGCCATACTTTTAGAGGAAACCGTGCCCTTGAGGAAAACATCATGACCTTCACCGAAGCCAAAGAACACGTTAACGGACGGTTGCACGGGCTTTTCGCCGCGCCCTATCAAGCTTTCGAGAACAACACCCCCGAGCGCGAGCTGCATGTCAAGGTCGCGCTCTATATGCTGCTGGGCCGGCCGATGACCCGCGGCCAGGTGACGCTCAGGATCGTGCACGGTTGGGAAAACGGCGGCTGTGAACCCAATGATCTGAAACACATCGATTACCCGCTTGCCTCGCTCGAAGACTTTCGCGCCGCGGCCAGTGGCTTCGGGCAGTCGCGCCAAAGCACGCCCCAGCCTTCGAACGAAGGCGCGCTGCTGGCCAGGCCGCTCTCGGAGGCCATCGCCAACGCCGTGGCCAAGGGGGTCGCGCTCGACGACGACATTCAGACAACGCCGGCGCGCTGGCCCGCTTTCGAAGGCGGCCTTTCGCTCTATACCCAGTTCAAGATGTACCACCGCCTGGTCTACGGTGAGGACGACACCTACCGCTGCTCGCTTTGTGAGACCGCCGAAGGACTGCGTGAGATTCACGAATTTCACCTCGAAGAAGGCGAATTCGCGCTGCTCACCCCGCTTAGCGAACAGCGCGGTGGCGGTAAAACGCTGTTGATCCTGCACGAAAGCCAGCTCGGCCCGATCGAGCAGCTATTCGAGCAAAGCCTGCCGCTTTTGGAGCGTTAAGACGCCTTCGACGATGGTTCGAGCTCGTATCGGCGCGGCCCCCGCGCCGATACGTTTCGAACGGGAGCGCTAGCTCAGCGAGATCGTGCTGTTGATGCCGGCGGAGACGTTTTCCGGCTCGAACCAGCGGGCGGTGACGGTTTTGGTCTGCGTCCAGAAGGTAATCGCTTGCTTGCCGTTGGGCCCCAAGTCGCCAAGTTTGGAGCCGCGCGAGCCGGTAAAGCTGAAATAGGCCACCGGCACCGGAATGGGCACGTTGATGCCGATCTGGCCCACGTCGATGTCAGACTCGAAGCGCCTGGCCACCCACCCGGCGCTGGTGAAAATCGAAGTGCCGTTGCCGTTGGGGTTAGCGTTGATCAATGCAATGGCTTCATCGAGGGTCGCCACGTTCACCACGCATAGCACCGGGCCGAATATCTCTTCCTGATAGATGCGCATGGTCGGGGTCACGCCACTGAAAAGCGTGGGGCCAACGAAGTTGCCCTCCGGGTAGCCCGCGACCGTGTAACCACGCCCGTCGAGTTCGAGGGTCGCCCCCTCACTTACGCCCTGCTCGATGAGCGCTTCCACCCGCACTTTGGCCTGAGGGGAAACCAGCGGACCCAGGTCCGCATCGCGCTGGGTGCCGGGGCCCACGCGCATGTTTTGCGCGCCCTGGATGATATCGGCAAGCCAGGTTTGTGCCTCGCCCACCAGCACCAGGACGGAGTTGGCCATACAGCGCTGGCCCGCCGCGCCAAAGGCCGAGCCCAAGAGGCTGTTGATCGCCTGGCTGCGGTTGGCATCCGGCATCACGACGCAGTGATTCTTGGCGCCCATCATCGCCTGCATTCGTTTGCCCGCCGCGGCGGCGCGCTGGTACAAAAGCGACCCCACGTGAGACGAGCCGATGAACGAAAGCGCCTTGATGGCCGGGTGATCCGCCAACTGGTTGGCGACCTCCGGGCCCCCGTGCACCACGTTCAATACACCGGGCGGAATACCCGCCTGGTGGGCAAGTTCGACCAGGCGCAGGGTGGCGCTCGGGTCCTGCTCCGAAGGCTTCAACACGAAGGTATTGCCCGTGGCGATCGCCAGCGGAAACATGAAGCACGGCAACATGATCGGAAAATTGAACGCCGTGATGCCCGCACCAACGCCCAGGGGCTGGTGCAGGGTATACACATCCACGTCATTGGCCGCGTTTTCGGCCAGTTCGCCAAGCTGAAGCGAAGTGATCGAGCAGGCGTGCTCGACCACTTCGAGCCCACGACCTACTTCGCCTTCGGCGTCCGGCAGGGTTTTGCCGTGCTCCTCGGTAATCAGCGCGGCCAGTTCGCCGGTGTGCTCGCGAATCAACGCCGCCAACGTCATCATGATGCGCATGCGCTTGTTCAAGGGCACCTTGCGCCACTGCTTGAACGCTGTCTGGGCGCTTTGAATGGCCCGCTCGACCTCTTCCGGGGTGCAAAAGGGCACACGGGCAACGACCTCTTGGGTGGCCGGGTTGATCACATCGCGCCACTCCCCGCTTTGCGAGGTGACGGCCTGACCGTCGATAAAAAGCGGAATCTCGCGTAGAGCCACGGCGTTTCTCCTGATGCTGTTGTTATTGCTTTATTGAGGGCGCCCGCGGCAGCGTTATCGTTTTTATCGTTATGCCGATGCTACCGCCAACTACCGGGCGGGTATGGCCGCCAAGATATAGCAGCAAGTTAACGTAAACGTCAATTGGCGCTTTAGGGGCTGTGCCACTAATGCGCGTTTGGGGGGGGTGCCCCGGCAGCTTTGGCGCCGCCGGGGCGCGGCAAGCGTTCGTACCGGCTCGCGCTCATCGCCGGTGCCGGTGTCCGGTCAAAGCCGGGGCTAGTCGCTATCCTGCTCCCCGCTATGGCTACTTTGCGACTGGCTCTGGGTGACCCGGGGAACGTCTTCGCTATTCACGAAATAGGTGGTGCTCAACGTCTGATGGATTTTGGCGAAGCCGACCTGCAGCTCGTCGACAAAGGCGTGTAGCTTGCTGGGCGAGTGCGCCAGCGCCTGGATATCGGCGTCGACGACATCTGCGCGCACCATCGATACCGTCGCGACCACGCGGTCCTGACGCGGCAGCCACTGAAGCTCGTGGGCGAGTATTTCGAGACTGCAGGCGATCGCCCGCGGCAGGTGCGTATCCTGGAGCAAAAAACGCAGCACGTCCGGGCCGCGCACCCGCAGGCGCACCTGCTGGCGGTACATCTGGTAGGCGGTCAGCGACTTCAGCACGCTCATCCACTGCAGGTTCTCGAAGGGTAAAAGCTCCTCCGGGTTTTGCGGCAAAAGACTCGCCGAGCGCACATCGAGAATTCGAGTGGTCATGTCGGCCCGCTCGAGCTGGCGACCAAGCTCGATGAAGGTGCGCGCCGGGCCGTGGCTCAGCGTTCCCTCGATCAGCCCGGTCAAGGTCTGGCAGCTGCGAATCACGTTTTTCAAGAAGGTGTCGCGCCGACGCGGGCTTACCGCGTTTTCGGCGTGATCTGCCACGCTCAAATAGAGATGATTCACCTCTTCCCATATCTCCCGGGGAACCACATCGCGGGTGGTACGCAGATTCTCGCGGGCGCTGGCAAGCGCCGCGAGAATCGAGCTTGGGTTCTGGATATCGGCGCACAGAAAATGCACCACGCCCTTCTCGTCGAAGGTATCGAAACGCGCCTGGTAATCTTCGAGCGTGCCGGTCATTTCGATCAGCGGCGCCCACCCAAGCGGCAGGTTGTGCGGCAAATCGAGCATCAAGTGGCTATTGACGCTCAAAAGCCTGGCGGTGTCCTCGGCGCGCTCGATATAGCGCGCCATCCAGTAAAGATTCTCAGCGACCCGTGACAGCATGACGCTCTCCTTTCGATGGCGCGGCGCTCGCCTCGTCCTGTTCGTCCACTTCGACGATCCAGGTGTCCTTGCTCCCCCCGCCCTGGGAGGAGTTCACCACCAGCGACCCTTCCACCAGTGCGACCCGAGTGAGCCCGCCGGTGGTCACGTAGGTGTCCGGCCCGGAAAGTATGAAGGGGCGCAGGTCCACGTGGCGCGGCTGCGGCAAACCACCGGCAAGCGTTGGCGTGGTCGAAAGCGCGATGGTCGGCTGGGCCATGTAGTTACGCGGGTTGGCGCGAATCAGGTCGGCGAACTCCTCGCGGGTCTCTTTGGTGGAGCGCGGGCCGATCAACATGCCGTAGCCGCCGGATTCATTGGCGGGCTTGACTACCAGTTCGTCCAGATGCGAGAGCACATACTCCCGGTCTTCTTCGAACATGCACAGATAACTCGGTACGTTGGGCAGCAGCGGCTCTTCCCCCAGGTAGTAGCGAATCAGCTCAGGCACGAAGGCGTACACTACCTTGTCGTCTGCCACGCCCGCACCCGGGGCGTTGGCCAGCGCCACGTTGCCCGCCCGCCAGGCCCGCATCAGCCCCGCCACCCCCAGCTTCGATTCCGGGTTAAAGACCTCCGGGTCGAGAAACTCGTCATCGACCCGACGGTAGATCACGTCCACCCGGCGGCGCCCTTCGACCGTGCGCATGTAAACGACATCGCTTTCGTCGACGAGCAGGTCGCTGCCCTGCACCAGCTCCACGCCCATTTGCTGGGCAAGATAGGCGTGCTCGAAGTAGGCGGAGTTGTAGATGCCCGGCGTGAGCACGACCACCTGAGGGTCGTCCCCCGGGCGCGGCGACATCGCCGCCAGCATGTCGTAAAGCTGGGCCACGTAGTCGTCCACGGGCAAAATCTTGCCGGAGGCGAATAGCTCCGGGAGCACGCGCTTGGTGACGTTACGGTTTTCGAGCATGTAAGAAACGCCCGAAGGGATGCGCAGGTTGTCCTCCAGTACGTACAGGGTACCGTCGGCGCCGCGTACCAGGTCCGAGCCGCAAATATGCGCCCACACCTTGTGTGGCGGGTCGATGCCCACGCACTGCGGGCGAAAATTGACCGATTGCGCCAGCACCTCAGCGGGTAGCACCCCATCCTTGACGACTTTCTGGTCGTGGTAAAGATCGTCGATAAACAGGTTCAGGGCCTTGACGCGCTGCTTGAGGCCGGCCTCGGTTTTACGCCACTCCCGGGCCGAGATGATGCGCGGGACGATATCGAAAGGCCAGGCCCGGTCGATCATGGCGCCTTCGGAGTAAACCGTAAACGTAATGCCCATGGTGCGAATGGCGACTTCAGCGGCGGTTTTGCGCTCGGCAAGCTCTGCGGCGCTGAAGTCGGCCAGCATGTTGCAAAGCTCGAGCGCCGAGGCGCGAGGTTGACCCGGGGCGGCGATCAGTTCGTCAAAATAGTCGCGGCAGGCGTATTGATTCCAGTTCACTTGGCTCATAGGCGCTCTCTCCTGGCGCGGCGACGGACGCGCGGGTCCGATCAATTCAGTTTAGGCCCATCCGCGGTAAAAACACGTTATTGGGTAACGTTCTGTAAACGCTTTTCAACTATCCCCCTCATTAAACGCAAATTCTGCTGCAAAGTGCCTAAGCTAAGGGGATACTGACTCCCACCCATCTTTAATCAGCGACAGGCTCCACTGCCAGGCCGGTACGATCCAGGCTTTTGACCGATACCCGCTCAACTCAAGGGTGGCCCATGACCATTCGCGTTGCCTTGCACCACCGTACCACCTATCGATTCGACCGGGCCGTTCATTTATCGGCCCACGTGGTTCGCCTGCGCCCGGCGCCGCACTGCCGTACCCATATCGAGTCCTACTCGCTCGATATTTCCGGCAACGACCACTTCGTCAATTGGCAGCAGGACCCGTTTGGCAATTTCAACGCGCGCATCGTCTTCCCCACTCCGCGCAACGAGCTCACCATTGCCGTCGAACTCATCGTCCCCATGACGGTGATCAACCCGTTCGACTTTTTTCTCGACGATATCGCCCAAACCCTGCCGTTCGTCTACCCACAAGCGCTTGCGCGCGAGCTGAGCCCCTACCTCGAGGTGGAATCCCCGGGCCCGCGACTCACCGAGTGGCTGGCCCAGGTGGACAAAACGCCTGCGGCCTGCGTGGATTTTCTCGTCGCGATCAACCAGCGTCTGCAGAGTGACATCAGCTACAGAGTGCGCATGGAGCCCGGCGTGCAGGGCTGCGAAGAGACGCTGACCCTTGGCAGCGGGTCATGCCGCGACAGCGCCTGGCTGCTGGTACAAATTTTCCGTCACTTGGGATTGGCGGCGCGCTTTGTCTCCGGCTATCTGATTCAGCTCGCCCCGGACATCAAGGCACTGGACGGCCCGAGCGGCACCGAAACCGACTTTACCGACCTGCACGCTTGGACCGAAGTATTTTTGCCCGGTGCGGGCTGGGTGGGGCTCGACCCGACCTCGGGACTATTTGCCGGCGAGGGGCACATTCCGCTTGCCGCCACGC
Organism: Vreelandella mediterranea; assembly: GCF_970647075.1. NCBI lineage: Bacteria > Pseudomonadati > Pseudomonadota > Gammaproteobacteria > Oceanospirillales > Halomonadaceae > Vreelandella > Vreelandella mediterranea. Next base: position 2,528,763 of record NZ_OZ310198.1, read on the forward strand.
CGACCACGGGTAGCGCGGCGGCGATTACCGGGTTCTCGGAAAAATGCGAGGTCAGCTTCGATGTCACGATGAGCGTCGAGCGTATCCACGAAGACGCCCGGGTCACCCGCCCCTATTCCGAGGCGCAGTGGGCGCAGATTCTCGCCCTCGGTGACCAAGTGGATGACGCCCTCCACCGCGAGGACGTTCGCCTGAGTCTGGGCGGCGAGGCCACTTTCGTGTCGGTCGACGACATCGAAAGTCCGCAGTGGAATACCGAGACCCTGGGCACGCACAAGCGCGAGCGCGCCGAGGTGCTTTTGAACCGGTTGCAAAACGCCTTCGCAAGCGGCGGCGTTTTGCAGCAGCAAGGCGAATGGCACGCCGGCGAGGCGCTGCCCCGCTGGGTGCAGGCCTGCTACTGGCGCAAGGACGGCGTGGCCCTCTGGCGCGACCCAAAGTGGTTGGCCGCAACACAAGACGCGCCCAGGGTATACGCCAACGACATGCTGGCCAAAAGCTTTACCCACGCGCTTGCCGAGCAGTTGGGGGTCGAGGCGCGCTTCTGGATGCCGGCCTTCGAGGACGCCGCCTATTACCGTTGGAAAGCACAAACGCTACCCGCCGATATCGACCCGCGCGAAATCGATCCAACCGACGCTGCCGAGCGGCACCGCCTGGCAAGGCTTCTGGAGCGTGGGCTGGAGGCGGTCGTCGGCTACGTCCTGCCCCTTCGTCACGCCATTGCCCAAAGCTACCGCTGGGAAACCGGATGCTGGCCGCTCGAGCGCGACCATCTCTACCTGGCACCCGGCGGCTCGCCCATGGGCCTGCGCCTGGCGCAGCCGGCCAAGCCCTGGGCCGTCGAGCGCCCTTTTCAGGCGACCCCGCACCCTGCGCAAGACGAATCGATGCAACGCCAGCCCAGCACCGGGCAGGCGCGGGACGAAAGCCTGGTGCATACGAGTCTTTGCATCGAGGCGCGCGACGGGCGCTTGTACATCTTTTTACCGCCGCTGACCCATTTGGAGCACTTTTTGGCGTTGCTCGAAAACATCGAAGAGTGTGCCCGGGACATAGGTTGCCCGGTGGTGATCGAAGGCCACGCCCCGCCTGACGACCCGCGCCTTGAACGCTTTTTACTCACCCCGGAGCCCGGGGTGATCGAGGTCGACGTTCCGCCCACGGCTAGCTGGCAAACGTTGGTGGCACAAACCGAGGGGCTTTACGAGCAGGCCCGCCAGGCGCGACTGGGCACCGAAAAGTTCATGCTCGACGGCCGCCACACCGGCACGGGTAGTGGCTATCACGTAACCCTTGGCGGCCTCACCCCAGAGGATTCGCCGTTTTTACGTCGCCCGCAACTGCTGGCAAGCATGATCACGTTTTGGCAGCACCACCCCAGTCTTTCGTATCTATTCTCGGGGCTTTTTACCGGCCCGGAAAGCCAGGCCCCGCGGGTGGATGAGGCGCGCTTCGAAGCGCTTTACGAGCTGGAAATCGCCCTTCAACAGATACCCCAGGACGACGCGGCAGAGCCCTGGCGTGCCGGGGGCCTGCTGCGCCATCTGTTGACCGACTCGACCGGCAACCCCCAACGCGCCGAGCTCTGCATCGACCAGCTTTACCCAGCGGATAGCGATAGCAAGCCGCAAGGACTTTTAAAGCTTCGCGGCTTCGAGATGGCACCCCACGCGCGTATGGCCCTGATGCAGATGCTGTTGATCCGCGCGCTGGTGGCCAGGTTCTGGAAAGCACCTTACCGCGCCAAGCCGGTGCGCTGGGGAAGCGCTCTGCAGGACCGCTGGGCTCTGCCCCACTACCTGTGGGAAGACCTGAACGACGTGCTGGACGACCTTCGTCGCCACGGTTTCGACTTCAAGCTCGAATGGTTCGAACCCTTCCGCGAATTCCGCTTTCCGGTGCACGGCCGCCTGCATACGGCGGCGCTGGATATCGAACTGCGCCAGGCGATCGAGCCTTGGCACGTGCCGCGCGACGAAGCCTTCGCCGGCGCTACCGCGCGCTACGCAGGCTCTCCGGTCGAGCGCCTGGAGGTCCGGGTAAGCGGCATGAGTGGCGAGCGTTATATCGTGACCTGCAACGGCCGTCGCCTGCCGCTGAAAGCCACCGGGCGCAGCGGCGAAGCGGTCGCCGGCGTGCGCTACCGTGCCTGGCAGCCGCCTTCGGCGCTGCACCCGCATACCCCCGCCCAGGCGCCGCTGATATTCGACGTGATCGACACCTGGAACGAGCGCTCGGTCGCGGGCTGCACCTACTACGTGGCGCGCCCTACCGGGCGCAATTTCGAGACCTTTCCGGTCAACGCTTTCGAAGCCGAAGCGCGCCGGCTCGGCCGGTTTAGCGCAAGCGGCCATCGGCAAGGCTTTCAAATGCCCGCGATAGAGATGCCAAGCATAGAGTTTCCGCTGACGCTGGATTTACGCCGCGCCCCCCACTAACGGGTTACTATTGCCCTTTTTAGGAACCTTTGTATGACGGCCTCTGTTACATCCTCGCCCGCCGGGCTGGTCGAGGGATATCTTGAACAGCCAGGCAACACGGTGCCCGCAGTTTTTGACGCCATGCTGGATCAAAAGGGCCAGCTGCGCCCCGGCTGGCAGGAACTGCTCGATTGCCTCGACGCGCTCGGCGAGCAGGGCCGCTACCGCCAACAGGAGGATATCCAGGCGCTGCTGGCCGAAAACGGCGTGATCTTCAACATGCACGACGAGAGTCAGCGCCGCGCCTGGCGGCTCGACCCGCTACCCTGGGTGATCGACCAGGCCCAGTGGCAGGCGCTCGAGGCGGGGCTCGTTCAGCGAAGCCGTCTGTTCAACGCGATCTACAACGATATTTACGGCGCGCGGCGCCTGTTCGACGCCGGACTATTGCCGATTCAGGCACTGCTGGCTTCACCGGACTACCTGCTGCCCTGCCACGGCGCTCAGCCCGGCGGGCGAGCGCCGATCGACTATCACGGCGTCAACGTCATCCTGGACAGCCAAGGCCACTGGCGGGTGGTGAGTGACCGCCTGCAAACGCCTTCGGGCACCGGCTTCGCGCTGGAAAACCGTATTTTGATGGGTCGGGCGCTGCCGCAGATGTATCGCAACGCACCGCTAAAACGCCTCGCGAGCTTTCTGGATGCCCATCACCGAACGCTCACCGTGCTGGCCTACCAGCATCGCGATAACCCCACCGTGGTCCTGCTGACGCCGGGCCCGCAAAGCTCGCGCTACTTCGAGCACGCCTACCTTGCCAACTACCTCAACATCGCGCTGGTCAAGGGCCAGGATTTGGTAGTACGGGACGGCCAGCTCTGGCTACGCACCCTGGGCGGGCTAAAACCTGTCGACGTGGTGCTGCGCTACTGCCGCGACGCCGAGTGCGACCCGCTGGAGCTCGACGATGGCTCCGGCATCGGCGTGCCCGGGCTTTTACAAACCGCGCGCACCCAAGGGGTGGCGGTTTCAAACGCCCTCGGCGTTGGGGTACTCGAAAACAGCGCGCTGGCCGATTACCTGCCGGCGCTTTGCGAGCACCTTCTGGGAGAGCCTCTATTGCTGGCCGCCGCCGTTGCGCAGACCGCCTCGGCAACGCTGCCGGTATTCGATGAAAAGCTCAAAACCCTCGTCCCGGCCACGTTCAACCTGCGCTGCTTCGTGGCCCGCACGCCTAGAAGTGCGACGGCCGCCGGCGCCCCCCGCGAGGAGTACCAGGTCATGCCCGGCGGGCTTTGCTGGCAAGGCGCGCCGGGCTCGCCGTCGCTCGAAAGCCCGGTGGTGAAGGATGTATGGGTGACCGCGGCCAGCGCCCAACCCCACGTGAGCCAGCTCAAGCAGGCCCGTGGGCCCATCGTGGTCACCCGCGACAACGAAGACCTGCCCAGCCGCGTGGCGGAAAGCCTTTACTGGTTGGGCCGCTACGGCGAACGCCTGGATAGCCGCGCGCGGCTTTTGCGCGAGGCGCTGTTACGGCTAATGGAGTACGACCAGGACGCCATCGCCGACCAGGTCCTGGACGAGCTTTTGCAAGCGCTCGACCTTTGCGGTAAGCCAGAAGCGCAGGGCTCTACCCGGCCGGCCGGCTTTTTGGCCAAGCAGACGGCGCTGCTGGTCCAGTTCGACAGCAATGATCACCGCGCGCTGCAGCCGCTTTTCTCGCAGCTTTTGCACAACGCGCAAAGCGTGCGCGACCACCTGGGCGACGACTCCTGGCGCGTTATTCACCAGCTTCGCCACCAGCTCGATACGCTGCATCCAAGCCTTGATACCCGCGGCGCGCGGCGCGCCTGCGAAAGCGTATTTGCCCAACTGGCGGCTTTTTTCGGGCTTTGCAACGAAACCATGCCCCACCACTACGGCTGGCGATTTTTGGACATCGGCCGCTTTCTGGACCGCGCGCTGGGCCTTTTAGGGCTTTTGAAGCTCACCCTCAATGCCCAGCCTGAGCGCCGCCTGGCGATGTGGGAAGTGGTGCTGGCCACCACCGACAACTTCACTGCCTACCGGCGGCGCTACCGCAGCGAACTCCACCCGGCGGCCATTATCGACCTTTTGTTGTTCGATGAAACCAACCCCCGCTCGGTGGGCTTCATGCTCAAGCGGCTCAATAAGCAGGTCGAGCGCCTGCCGGGTAGCGCCACCCCCTACCGCAACGCCGAGCGCCGCTTGCTGATCCAGGCCAACGCCGCCCTGCACCTGGCCGACATCGACCGGCTAAGCCACCTAAGCGATACCCCGGAGGCGCAGCAGGCGCTTGGGCAGTTGCTCGACGAACTGCTGACGCCGCTCAACGCCCTCTCCGATGCGATCAGCCATAGCCACTTCAGTCACGTAGAACGCGCCCGCCAGTTGGTCAGCATGGAGCGCGACGAATGAAGTACACCCTGCGCCACACCACTCGCTATCACTACAGCGCGCCGGTCACGCTGTGCCATAGCGAAGCACGAATGCTACCGCGCAAAACGCCTCACCAGCAGTGCGGCGCCTCGACGCTTGCCATTACACCCACGCCCCACCACCAGGCCGAACGCCGCGACGTCTTCGGTAACCGGGTGCTCTATTTCGCGGTGGAAGCACTTCATCAAACCCTCGATGTGACGGTGACCACGCCGATCAAAACACGGGCAATGAACGCGCTACCCACCGCCTCGGGGAGTTGGGAGCACACCGCCGAGCTTTTAAAGGCCACCCCGCGCTTCGAGACCGAACTTTACCGACTGGACTCGCCCTTCGTGCGGCGAAATCGCGCGCTTGGCGATTTCGCCCGGCAGTGCTTTACGCCCGGTCGCGGGCTCATCGACGCGGCCATAGCGCTCAATGGCTACGTATATGAGCACTTCGAGTACGACCCCAGTTTCACGACACTGGCTACGCCAATCAACGAGGTATTGGCCAGCCGCCGCGGGGTGTGTCAGGACTTTGCCCACTTGATGATCGGTGCGCTGCGCTCGATCGGGCTGGCCGCGCGTTACGTGAGCGGTTACCTGGAGACCGAGCCGCCACCGGGCCAGCCCCGGCTGGTGGGGGCGGATGCCTCCCACGCCTGGCTTGCGCTGTGGATTCCCCAGTGGGGGTGGCTGGCACTGGACCCGACCAACGGGACGCTTGCCGGTGAGCGCCACCCGGTGGTGGGATGGGGGCGCGATTACTTCGATGTCGCCCCGCTGAAGGGGGTGATGAATGGCGGCGGCGGCCACCACGTAGAGGTCGAGGTGGACGTGCTGCCGCTAGGCTAGACACCCGCCCACCTGGCGGCTCAGGCGGCCTCGTAGGCCGCTTTCAGCCGGTAGAACTCGTCGACGATGGCCGACATCTGGTCGTCGTCGTAGTCACAAAGCCCGCTGACCACGAGCTTTTTGGACCCGACCCCGACCGACTCCCCCTGGGATTCGATGGCAAACTCCAATAGCGCTTCGGCGCGCTTGCCCTGAACGCAAAGCGACGAGTCGGTCAGCGCCAGGTTGGGCGTAAAACCGTCCAGACGCGCCAAAGAGAAGCCCATGCTGTCGTAGATCACCAGCGGGCGTTTAGGGTTGAACATGACGCCATGCTCTTCCATTAACGGCTTCAAGTAGTGCGGGAAGTTCTTACCCGAAAACGCCACGTAGCAGCGCGCGAAGCCTTCGACCACGTCCGGCTCGAAGGTGACATCACCACGGCGGGTAACGTGCAGGTAGCACTTGCCCGTGTCGTCGCATACGTGGATCTGGCCGTCGTCGGCTTCGCAAAACCTGAGCGGTGTCTGTGCCGCGACCATGTTGGTGAAGCGAAATTCCATGTGGCGCGATAATCCAAACCTGGCTAAAACGAGTGTGAATAGCAGGTCACCGGGCACGCAGAAGCGCCGCGCATCCGGGTTATGGATAGGGTTGTAATCGCCGGCGACGCCTTTGGCGAAACGGCTGGCCTGCTCGGCGGAGATCACCACATACTCCCCGCGCTGCGTGTAAAAATCCTTGAACATGGCTTTGCTGCCTGCCTAGCGTTGAAATCGAAAACCCATCTCAGTCCCTTGTCGCGCATAATGCCATAAAACATGCGCCGAAAGGAGCCATTATCAAAAGCCGTATGTCCCGCAAAACCGCTCCTTACCCGCGATGGCTATTGGCACTGATTATAGTCCTAATCAGCGCCTTCGTACTTTCTGTTACCTGGTGGCTTGCCACGACCCTGGTGCTCAACAGCCAATGGATGGCCGGTAAGCTCTCGAACCTCGACGGCGTCGACATTCAGTGGCAGCGCGCAACGAGCCCCCACCCGGGGCAGTGGGAGGTCGAAAATCTCACCCTAACCCGCCAAGACAAGGCGCTCCCCGTTAGCCTCGAGGCCGAACGCGCCACCCTTTCGCTCTCTTTGCTGGCGCTATTACGCGGCGCGCTACACATTCACGCCCTGGACGCCGAGGGCATACGCCGCTTTCAGGTAGGCGATATCGCCCTGGAAGCCGAAGGCGAGCTCCACCTACGAGACAGCGAGCTAAGCGGAGACACGCTGGCAGCCAGTAACCTCATGCTAGCCGTCACGCAAGGCCGCCTTTTGCGCCCAAGCGATGGCGCAATACTCGCCCGCGACATCCAACTGGATGCCCAGGCCACGTTGGCCCCCGTCGTCACACGCCTTGATGAGCCACAAACCCTCACCCCTGCCCTGCTCGAGGCACTTTCAGCGCGGCTGGACGCCTCGGCCAGCGCCGATGCCTGGGATGTCTTCATGCCCTACCTCGAGGCGCTTCCCTGGCTTGGGCTTTCCGGCAGCGGCGCCCTCGAGGCCTCGCTTGGCCTCGAGGGCGGCGTGCTCACCGAGCAAAGCGAGCTGGTTCTGAGCGCGCCAGCGCTTCGCTTTAGCGTGGATACCGCGCCACTGCTCGATGTGGCCCAGTCGCAAAGCGAGGCCATACAAAGCGCCACGGGAAACGGCCAGGTACGCCTGGGAGTGGACGATAGCAAGCTTCACTTTTTAGCCACACTCGAGGACGTCGTGCTGGCCGACAGCGCCCCTTATGCCACCGATACCGCGCTAAGCGTGGCGACCTCGATACCCAATCGGCGCATCGACCGGCTCGCGCCCCCTAGCGGCGCCACACTCGAGCTCGACGGCCACGTTACGCGGCTGGACATGCTCGACCGCTACGCCCGCGCCGCCGCGCCCGCGCCGCTGGCCTTCACCGGCCAGGGGCGGCTGCGCGCCTACGCAGAGGTGCAGGACGCCGCGCTTTACCGGGGCGATATCCACATCGAGGCCCAGGCGCTAAGTGCCGCCTACCAGGCGTTTCAGGCCCGAGGCGACGGCGTCCTTACCGCCGAGCGTCTACCCAATGCGCCGCTACAGGCGCGGCTCGCCCTCGATAAGGCCACCCTGACCCATCACGAGCGCACCCTGCTGGCGGATGCCGAGATAGCGCTGGACCTTGAAAGCCCGCTGGACGACGTGGGGCTGGAGCACGTTAGCGCCAACCTGGCCTGGCAAAACGCGCGCCTGCCAAGCATTGCCGCGCTCACCCCCTACCTTGATGCCGCACTGCCAGCGCCTGGCGCGCTTGCCCTCGTCAGCGGCCAGGCCCGCAGCCAGGGGGCGCTCTCGATCGACAACGCCCTGTTAAGCGGCGAAGTCACGCTTGCCGGCGAACGCTGGGTCACCCGCCTGGCCGATGACACCCAACCGCGCACGCTGACAAGCGACGCCGAGCTTGCGCTCACGATCGCCAGCGCCTCGCTCGACGGTGAAACCTTCGATTTGAGCGGCTCCTCGCTTCGCTGGCAGGTGGGAAGCGCCGACGCCCCGGGGGAGCGCATGGAGAGCGCGCTGCGGCTCCGCCAGGGGCGTTTTCAGCGCCAGGGCGGCGTTACCGCGGGGCGGTTCAACCTGCAAGGCGGCGTTCAGCAGCTCGGCTTTTTGAACGCCTTTTTGCCCGAGGGCCACGGCCTGGCGCTGGCCGGGCGCGGCGAGCTCTTTCTGGACGGCGCGTTTCGTGGTGCTGAGCTGCTCGCCCCCACTCGTCTGCGCGTCAATGCCAACGCTTTAGAAGCGCACTTTTTGGACTACGTGGCCGCCGGCCGGGGCGAGCTGACCGCCGAGATCACCAGCGCCGACGACGCCTCGCTGACGCTGGGCATTCCCCAATTCACGCTGCTGCGCGAAGGCGACGACCGCGCCGCGCTCGCTGGGCGCCATCTAGCGCTGACCACCCAAACCGCACACTTTCGCCAGGCCCGGCAGTCACCGTCCCCGGAACACTTCACGACGCGCATTGCGCTGCCGGTGGTCGAGGTACCGGACATCACCCGCTACAGCGACTACCTGCCGGATACCGACGGTTTCGCGCTGCTGGGCGGCCAGGCAAGCCTTGAAAGCGAGTGGCGCCTGACCGGCTACCAGGCCGAAGGCGAGATCACGCTGCGCGCCTTCGAAACCGAGCTTTCACTTCTCGAGCAGCGCCTGCGCGGCGACATCGAGCTTCACTTGGCGCTTGGCGAAGGCGACTGGCAAAGCCGGCGTTTTCGCGCAAGCGACTCCTACGTCAAACTCGAAAACGTGTTCCGGCTCAGCGAGCAAGGCGCCCAGGACGCCGGCTGGTGGGTGCGCCTGGCGATGACCGATGCCGCGCTCACCTGGGGCGAGCCCATTCATTTGGAGAGTTCGTTGCGTCTCTCCATGCGCGACTCCGGCCTGTTGGCGCGGCTCTTTTTGACCCGCGCGCGACAAAACGACTGGTTGGGCCGGCTGCTCGACGTGCGCGGCATCGAAGGCGAGGCGCAGCTTGAGATGAGCGGCGAGCGTATCGCACTTCACGGGATCACCCTGCGCGGCGGGCCGCTGCTGCTGCTTTCGGATATCACCCTCGAGCAAGAAAGCGTCAACGGCGGCCTCTATGTTCGCCTGGGCGCGCTTGGCCTGGGCGTCGAGCTGTTGGAAAGCGAACCCAACCTGCGCCTTTTGCAGCCCAGGCGCTGGTTCGACCGCTGGCGCCAGGCCAGCCGCTACCCACGCCCGTGACAGTGGGTCAGCGCTTGCGCTCAGGGCGCTCACGGCGAATCATGCGCACCCGCTCCCGAGCCTTTTGCCGGGTCGACATGGGCGCGCCGCTGTCATCCGCTTTGGGTGCCACGTTGACCCAGGCAAACTGCGGCAGCGCCAGGTGCCAGCGAATGGCGGCCAGGCGAAGGCCCAACGTAACCGCTAAAGAGGCGGCGATGGTAATAGAAAGCGGCACGGCCAGCGTGTAGAGCCCCGCATAGACAATGGCGCCGGCCATGGCGGCGGTGGCGTAGATTTCCTCGCGCAGCACCATCGGCACGCGCTGGGCGAGCAGGTCGCGCAGCATGCCCCCGGCCACGCCGGTCATGATGCCCATGACCACCGCTACCACGCCCGAAAACCCTAAAAAAAGTGCCTTGTGCGTGCCGATCACCACGAAAATCGCCAAGCCGAAGGCGTCCGCGACGGGCAGAAAACGCCACGAAAGACGATGAATGTAGTGAAAGCCCAAAAGCGATACACCGACGGTCGCCAGGATGACCCACAGATAGGTCGGGTCGCTCACCCAGAAAACCGGGTGAATACCGAGCACCAGATCGCGCAGCGTGCCCCCGCCGATGCCGGTCACCGCTGCCAGCACCAGCATACCGAACGGGTCCATTCGCGAACGACAGGCCAGCACGACCCCGGACAGCGCAAAGACGATAACCCCGGCCATATCAAGCCAGTACACCACTCCCGACACGTGACTCTCCTCGTGATTGCGCGCACCCAAACAGGGCGCGCGGCGGCTTTTATTGCGGTAAGCTAGCACTAACGCGCATTTTAACCTACGCGCGAGCGCCATTTGTCGGCGGTTTGAACCGGCGCCTTAAAGAAGGAGGAACGTCTATGGAGTGGAACCCCGCCTACGGCTGGCTGGTGCTGGCCCTGCTGCTTAGCCTGGCCGAGCTTACCTCCGGCGCGATGCTGCTGCTGGCGCTGGGCGTGGCCGCCGCGTTGACGGCGATGGTCACCCTGTTGGGCCTTACCTTCCCCTGGCAACTCGTCAGCATGGGCATATTTGCCGGCCTGCTGGTGCCCATAGGCGTCATGGTCATACGCCCACGCTTTTCACCCCGGGGCGTGGCTTACGGCACGACCGGCACCGGCGTGGAAAAAGGCAACCGCTACACCACGTTGAAGCGCGATTACGATAACGCCACGGGCATCAAGGTCAACGGCGATTTTTACCGCCTGCGCGTGCTCGAAAGCGGCGAAACCGAACTTCCCGCCGGGTCACCGGTGATCTTCAAACGCTTCGAAGGCACCACCGCCCTTGTCGTGCTTACACCCCCACCCGAACCCTCCTATCCCCCGGACAACGCCAACCACGAGGAACCCTGACCATGGATCTACCTATCAGCCCAGGCTTGATCATAAGCCTTATTATCGTCGTGATCGGTATCGCGATCATCGCCAAAGGCCTGGTGATCGTTCGCCAGTCCGAAGTCATGGTGGTCGAGCGCCTTGGCTCGTTCAACCGCGTGCTGGAAAGCGGGATCAACATCATCATCCCGTTCATCGAGCAGCCCCGGGCGATCACCATGTTGCGCTATCGCAAGCTCGGTGAAGAGTACCAGGCGATCACCACCGACGAGACGCGCATCGACCGCCGCGAAACGGTTATGGACTTTCCGGGTCAGCCGGTAGTGACCACCGACAACGTCACGGTGCGCATCAACGGCGCGCTCTACTTCCAGATCATCGACCCCAAGCGAGCGGTGTACGAGGTGGCGAACATGAGCCAGGCCGTCGAGGTACTCGCCAAGACGACGCTGCGCTCGGTGGTGGGCAAGATGGAGCTCGACAAGCTGTTCGAATCCCGTGCCGAGGTGAACAATGAAATTCAGGCCGCGATGGAAGAGCCCGCCTCCAAGTGGGGCGTGAAGATCTCGCGGGTCGAAGTGCAGGATATCGCCATGCCCGACGAGGTCGAAACCGCCATGCGCTTGCAAATGGCCGCCGAGCGTAAGCGCCGGGCCACGGTGACCGAGGCCGAGGGCGAGAAGTCCGCGGCGATCGCCATGGCCCAGGGCCAGCGCGAGTCCGCCATCCTCAACGCCGAAGGCGATAAGCAGTCGGCGATTCTGCGCGCCCAGGGCGAGCAGGAGTCCATCAAGCTGGTGCTCAACGCCATCGGCGAAAGCGACGACGACAAGCGCACCGTGGTGGGGTATCTGTTGGGCCAGAGCTACATCAAGGTGCTGCCCAACATGGCCAAGGACGGCGAGCGGGTGTTCGTACCCTACGAGTCCTCGGCACTGCTGGGCTCGATGGGCATGTTCCGCGAAATGGCGGGCTCGCCTGAAGACACCGTGAAAAGCCACCTGCGAAACAGCGATTTCACCCGAGCCGAGCGCCAAAGTGCGTTTCAAAGCGGCGTGGTGGGTGGCGCCGCCGGCCAGTAAAGCGCACGGGCGCAGGTTCTACTAAAAGCGCCGTGTCGAAAAGCCGAGCCTCAATGCTCGGCTTTTTTTATGCCGGCTGTCCTGGTCAGCTCGCGCTTGTCATGAAGTGTTCGATAAATAGCCGGTAATCCTGCTCGACGCAGTCGGCGTACCCTTTGGCAAAGCGCGACACGCTGTCGATAAACGCGGCCTCGCGCCCTTCGATACGCTGACACACCGCATCGGCGAAACCTTCCTCCCCTCGCGCCAGCGCTTTGGCCCCCTGCACGTGCAAAGCGGCGAGAATTTCGCCCCATTGGCGCGCAAACTTGCGATACGCCTTGGCTCCCTTGAGCTTTTTGGCAGGCAGACGTTTGGCAAAGCCGGGCATGCGGCGCACACCAAACACCCGGTCGTTTAGCGTCAGCCAGCCCAAATACGCATCGTCGTGGGCGGCCAGGGCGTGAAAGGCGGCGGCGTGGCGCAGCCCCTCGTTGGGAAAAAGCTTTCGCCAGCCCTGTTGGTCGGCCTTGCCCAGCAGGTGATACGCCTGGGGCGGGCGCTGCTCCTTGACCTCGATCAGCACATCGTCGTGCTGGCCATCGCCTCCGCCCTCCAGCAGCACGTAGTAGTGCTCGAGCCCCGAGGCGTTTAGCCGCCGGGCGGTGTCCTTCACCCGAAAGTGGTTCGCATCCCCCTCTTTAGCGCTCGCTTGCAGGGTTTGCTGATACTCGTTTTCGATGATGCGCTTGAGCTTGCTGGCCACGTCTGCCGGCAAGTTGGCAAGCTTGCCCGGCCGCGCAGCGAACTGGCGCCCTTTGGTATCCGTAAGCTCGGTCCATTTTTCCAGCGAGCGCTGAGGGTGCTGCTTGTCCGCCACCTTGCCGAGAAAATCCTTGAGCGGGCCTTTGGCGCTTTTCAACCCGCCCGCCTTGAGGGTTTTACCCTCGCGGTGCGCGCTCAAGGCTTCAAGATAGCCCGTGGCGAGCTCATTCAAGGCCTGGTCGACGGCCTTGGCGGAGAGCCCGGCGTTTTCCCGCGCTTCCAGCACCAGGCTGGTGGCCAGGCGCCAGAGATCGAATTGGTAGTCGCCGATCAGGGCCCGGTCCACGCCTTGTAGCCCAAACCGGACAGGCTCGCCAGGGTAGGCCGATGCAGCAAAGCGGCAAAGCTGAGCGTCGCCGTGCAGCCAGGTTTGCGTTGCCGGCCAGCCGCCGAATAGGGTAAAGCGCCAGTCGCTCCACACGTCCTGCCAGTAAAGGACGTCCGCGGCATCAAAAAACCGCGACGGCGAGGCCGCCATTTGGGCGAATTTGGCCTGACGCTGTGCGCTGGAAAGCGCTTCATTGGCGCCATAAAGCGCTCCGATGACCTGTTGAGGGCGATTGCGCCCGGCTAGCCGTTGGCTCATGGCACTGCCTTGTTGGGTGGACGTTGTCGATACATGCTGACCCACCATCCTCGCCTTTTTTCATTAAAGGATTAAGACAGTGACCTGCCTTGCCGAAAGCCCCGGGGCGCGGCGATGCGGAAAAACCGCTCGACCACGCTTGCTTCCACGGCGGGCGTGACAAGCGAGACCGCCACGAACACCGGTAAATTGAGCATCAAGCCCCAGAATCCGGCGTGAATCCCCAGCGGATGCGACCAAAGCGTCGTGAACGCCACCGTGATGACGAACCCCGCCAGAATCCCCGCCATGACGCCGAGCTTCGAGGCTCGCGGCCAGAAGAACATGCCGATGAACGCCGGCAGCACTTGGGACGCAAAGCCCAGGCCCACGAGCAAAATCATTACCAGGCTGCCCGGCTCGGCAATCGCTAGCGGCGCGATCACCAGCGCCATCACCGGCAGCACCAGCCAGCGGGCAAGTTTCGCCGTGAAGGCGTCCGAGAGTTTGAAAAGCGGCTGCAGCACATCCTTGGTGGTCGAGAGCGCCACCGAGTGGATAAACGGCTCGCTCGAGGACATCGAGGCGGCCAGCGTCCCCGCGCCCAAAAGCCCGACCAGCACCACCGGTAGATGCGCCATGGCGTACTCCAGCACCACGGTGTCGGCCCGCGCCAAATCCGGCAGCGAGTAGATACCGATAAAGCCGACCACCACCATGGGCAGGATCACCACATAGTAAGTAGGCAGCCAGGTGGCGCTTCGCCGAATCGTGCGCGCCGATGACGCGCACATCCACTGGGTCCAAACCGGCGGCATGAACGAGAACATCGAAACGATGATCGAGGTGGTCCAGAAGCTGAAACTCATATCGCCACCGGCGCCGGGCAGCGTGAGAAACGCGCCGTGATCCGTCTGAATACGCTCGAACACATCGGCAAAATTCAAACCACCAGTCGCACTGTGTACCGCCCATAGCCCGACCGCCCAAGCCACCACCAGCATGAGCGCGCCCTGAAAGGCGCTGGTCCGGCCGATGGCACGCTGGCCGCTGACATAGAGATACACCGCGATGCAGGCAAGCACGATGATCACGCCCAGCCAGACCGGTATGGCCCCGCCGCTCATCACGAACAAAATGTAGGCCGAGCCTACGGTTTGCAGCACCGCGTAGGCGACAGATCCCACCGCCATGACCAGCGCGGCCAAAGCGCCCAGCGCCGGGCTCTGGTAGCGATCCGCAATGGCGCTTGCCTGGGTCACGTGGCCAAACTGCTCGCCGAACTGCCACACTTTTGGACCGAAGTACCAAGCCACCAGCGCCAGATACGCCAGATAAATCGCGACATAAAACACCGCCACGCCCTTCGAGTAGGCCCAGCCCGGCGCGCCCATGAAGGTGTAGGCGCTCACGCTGCCCGCCGCAATCAGCAGGTAAAGCGTGACAGGGCCCATGCTACGCCCGGCCACCCCCCACTGCTCGAGGGTATCCATACGGTGACCGGCGCGGGCCTTCAAGCCGATCGTCATGGCGATGGCGACGTACCCAAGCGTAATGACCAGCGGCCAGAGGCTATTCATGGCCGTCCCTCTCGACGATCCGGTTGCCTACAAGCATCACACCTACGCAGGCGAAGATGACCCCGTAACTCCACACGATCAAAAGCGGCAGCCCCCCTACCAGTAGCGCCTGGTTGACCAGACCGATCACGGGCCAAATACCGGCCAGCACCAAAACGATAAAGGCGATCAAAAGCCCCCACCCGGCACGGGAGGTGGGCAAGACGAACGAACGTCGCATAACGGTTCCCCTGATGTCGCTATTGCGTCAGCGTTGATGACTTATGAGATGGCAAGCAGCGCCCTGGACACACAGGCGCACACCAGTGCACCTAATATTTCAATTTTTATAAGCGCGTGTCCACTTTTTGTGTGCGCTATTGGTCTAATGCGGCGTTTAGAGCTTGGAGGGAGTCGGTTAGAAGGGCGAGGCAGGTGTCCACCGCGACGCTTTGCGTGCGGTGACGATAGATGCATAGATCCATACGGGCGGGCTCCAGCTCGTTGGGCCCTAGCGGTACGCTGACGAGTTCGCCGCGCTGACACTCGCGGGCCACCGTCATGGGCGGCAAAATCAGCACCCCCGCCCCGTTCAGCGCCAGCGCTTTCTGGGTTTCAAGCGAAGCGGTATCGAACGATGGCAAAAGCTGAATGCCCGCTCGGTGGGCGCTGCGCTCGAAGGCCTGGCGGGCGCCGAACGTCTCGCCGGGCAAAATGATGCGGTGCCCGGCCAACGCCTGGAGCGACACTTCACGAGCACTTGCCAAAGGGTGATCTGCCGCCATGACGGCGTGATGCTCGAGCCGCGTGCTTTCCAGAACGACGATATCGTCGTGGCGCGGTGTGAAAAACGAAAGCCCGATATCCGCGGCACCCAGACGGAGCTGCTCGACGACCTGCCCGGCGCTGGTAATGGCGATATCGAAACGTAACCCCGGGTAGCGCCGCCCCATGTCGGCCAGGGTAGGCGCCAATAGCCCGGCCACCACGCCTTCGGCGGCAACCAGGCGAACACGCCCGGTACGCCGGCCCTGCAAGTCGGCGATATGCTCCTGAACGCGTTCCATATCGCGAAGGGTATGCCGAGCCTGGGCGGCGAGCAGCTCGCCTGCCTCGGTCAGATGGATGCCGCCAGGACCGCGTTCTAAAAGGGGCGCACCCAGTTCCTGCTCTAGCATGTCGATCTGGCGGCTGATGGCCGTCGGCGCGATATTGAGCCGGGCCGCCGCCTGGCGCAGCGAACGACAGCGGGCCACGGTATCGAAATAGTGCAGCGCGCGGCCGCTGATCATATCGCCTCCTTCATCCTTGGCTATTCTCTGCAACGAAATGGCACGCCATGATCGTCACCGCTTCGCCACGATACTCGACTTGCTCGACATCTTGCCAACCCAGTCGCCGATAGAGCGCCTGCTGGTCCGGTGTGTAAAGGTAAAAGCGCTCGATACCGGTGGCCCGGGCTTCCTCCTCCACGCGCTTGACCAGCTGCGAGGCGATCCCCTGTCCGCGCTTTTCAAACGGCACGAACACCGAGGCGAGCCAGGGACCCAGCTCGGGTCGCGTCGACATATCGTCTTCGATCAAGCACGCCGTGCCCACCGCCACGCCGTTCTCGAGCGCCACGAACGTCGTCGGCACGCCCTGCTCACCACACTCGGAGCGAATGAATGCGATCTGTTTTTCGAGTGTTTGCTCGGGGTGCAGATATCCCCAGGCCTCGAAGGTCCAGGCCGCCACGACCGGTACGAAGGGGCTGTCTGCGCTCAAGCGCTCGATATTCAAGCGGTTTTCCATAGAGTTTCCTGATGATTCACTGCGAGCAACGTGTCGAGTCGTTCTCTCATGGGTGGCTCCGGGCATCTATTAGGCGACTCTAACCGAAAACCCGCCGAGCGGTAAGCGCCCTAGTTCGAGCCTTGGTCTTTCGATGGGCTTCAGGCAGCAAAAAGCCGGGCAGTCGCCCGGCTTCACACTCTTGCATTGAAAAGCGGTACGTTAGCGCGTGCTTAGAACATGGTGTTCTCGTTGGCGGATTCTTCCGGCACGATTTGGATGACGTCCCAATGCTCGACGATCATGCCGTCTTCCACGCGGAAGATATCGACCACGGCTTCGCCCGGGTCGTCCTCACCGTTGGTGGAGTGTACGTGCAGCCAGACCAGATCACCGTCGGTGGCGCTGCGGGTGATATCCGCGTGGGAATCCGGGTTCTCTTCGAAGAACTCCGAGAAGTAGGAGACGAAGGGCTCCTTGCCATCCGGTACGCCGGGGTTGTGCTGGATGTAGTCATCGGCCACGACCTCTGACGCCTCGTCGGTTTCGTGGTCGTTGAAGAAGCGCTCGTAGAACTCGACGACCAGCTCGCGGTTGGCCTCCTCGGCCGCCAGGTCGCGCTCACTGGTTTGGGCAAACGCCGCGCCGTTTAAAAGGGCAGTCGATAGCAACAACGCCGCGGCGGGTAACACGCTTTTCTTGAGTAACATGATGATGTCCTTTTTTATCAGTAGCCAACGGTGAAGCGTTAACGGCTATGCTCGGGTTTTTCCAGCTCGTCCTTGCCCGGCCGGTGCGCTCGCCGGGTTCGAACTCTGCCGAGGGCGACAAGAAGGTCCACTCAAGGTCTCCCGCCTGCTGGCGTTTTTCAAGAAATATCGAACCACTCTGCGACACGGCATGACCGCTAGATCAATGGCAAAGTGGGGGCTCAAAGAGAAACTGCGAGCGCGGGTCACGGCGCTCGAACATGGCGCGGTAATCGGCGTCGTACTCACTCTCGGTAAAAGCGTGGTCAGGTACCGTTATCAGAGTAGCCGGGCGCAGGCTTCACCATCTCGATATGCGGGATGCCGTCCTCATCGAAGGGCGCCCCAACTGGCGCAAAGCCAAGGGACTCGTAGAACGCGGTCAAATAGACCTGGGCGCCGATGCGAATACCCTGCCCGGGAAACATCTGCTCGGTAAAGCGAATCGCCTCCACCATCAGCGCACGGCCGTATTCCCGCCCGCGATACGCCTGGACGGTCATCACCCGCCCGATCGAAGGCTCGGCGAATTTATCCCCCGGCCCCACCAGGCGAATATAGGCGGCAAGCTCCCCTTCGACGGTAGCGCGTAGATGCCACGCCAGCGGGTCCAGCGCGTCGATCTCCTGATAGGCGCAGGCCTGCTCGACCACGAATACTGCCTCACGCGCGCGGGCGATCGTGTAAAACTCGAGGGTGCTTAGCTCGTTGAATCGTGCCCAGTGAAAACGTAGCGCCATGAAGGTCTTTGTCCTGATGTCGGTTGAAAAATCCCAATCGATTATAGCGACACCGCCCAGCAAACCCCACAAACAACCACGAGCCAAACCTGCTTCTACGGTGCCAAGGCACTTGTAGGAGCCCGATTCATCGGTAGTCTGAGACTTCGGCGATGGAAGGCGACAGCCTTCCCTTCCGGCCAGTGGCGCCGCAAGCAAATCGCTGGCTAAAGCCTGCTCCTACAAGGCCTGGCTAGCTTCCGGTCAGCGGCCGATGCATAGGGGCATGAAGAGTAGATATCGGCTATCGCCAAACTGCTTTGCGATCAATTATCATTAACGCTCTAAGTCATTTTTATGCGCCACCGTCTCGCGGTCGCGTAGCCGATTCATAACGGATCAACGATGCCACGAAACCCTCGATATCCCCGACTAACGACCTCTCTGTGGCGGCTGGCGCTGGTGCTTGCTTCGCTTTGGAGTACCACCGCCCTCGCCCAGCAGCGCGACCCAGGAATGACGATGGGACGTACCGTGCTGGACGAGGCGCCGGAGAGCTACCACTTCGAGCGCTTCAACGTGGCAAGCGCCGACAACGAGCGCCGCTGGCGGGTGACGCTGGGCATTCCTACAGAAAGCGCCCCCGAAAACGGGTTTCCGGCGTTCTGGATGCTCGACGCCAACGCCGCGCTGATGGAGTTCGATACCGCCCTGCTCGACTCCCTCGGCGAGCAGAGTGTTCCACCGGTATTGGTATTCGTCGGCTACGACAACGACCTGCGTATCGACCGCCGACGACTACAGGACTACACCTTTACCGCGCGCCCCCTCGAGGACGGCGAGCCCTCGCCGGAATACCCGGGCGGCGGCGCCGACGCCTTTCTGGAGGTAATCGAAGGCCAGGTCCGTGCGGAGATCGAAAAGCGCGTGGCTACCGACCCAGCGCAGCAAACGCTATGGGGCCACTCGCTGGGCGGGTTGTTCGTGTTACATACGCTGTTTACCCGGCCTGACGCATTCACCACCTACGCCCCAGGTAGCCCATCGCTTTGGTGGGCCGACGGCGCCCTGCTCGGCCAACCACAGCGCGACTTCACGAACCGCTACGCGGGCCAGCCGGTACGGGTGCTACTAAGTCTGGGTGGCAGCGAGCGCGAACGCGACCATAGCCACCGCGACCTGAGCGACCCGCGCGTGCAGGCGCACGTTCAGCGCATTTCGAGCGTAGCGCCAGACGCCCCGGAAAGATTGGCCGAGCGCCTCGACGCCATGGACGGCATCACGGCAAGCTACCGCGAATTTCCGGGCATGGGCCACGGCCAAACCTTTCGCGCTTCGCTGATGGATGCCCTTCATCAGATCACGAGCGTCGCCATTATCGACGCGCCGCGTTAAACACCCGCCACTCTTTCCGCCCGCCGGGCCGGCCTATGGCGGGAAGCCTCGCGAGCGCTAACCCACCCGCCAGCGAAGTGGCGTAGTGTCCTCGAGCACGCCCGTTTCATCCCAGTCGTCCCACCCGGCGAAGGGAATGGGCCGCTCCTGAGTAAGCCCTTCCACGCGCTCGGCCCAGCGCTCTTTGCACCTTTCCAGGTGTTCGACCAGCGCGTCCTGTTGTTGATATTCGATACCGCCGCCCTGTACCCCAAAACTCACCTGGGGCGCCAACACCTCAAAGCCCACGTAGTAGAGTGACGAGTGGATCGGCCAGAGCCAGGCGGCCATGTCCCCCGCCCGCCCGAAAGGCTGGAAGGCGTGCCGGGGTGAGCCAGCGGTGACCGAGAGCAGCGCCCGCTTGCCCTGGAAGTAGCCGTGGTTATACCGCATCCGGCTGGTGTAGCGCCCCCCGTAAACCAGCACACGATCGAACCAGCCTTTCAAGATGGCCGGCTGGGCGTGCCACCAGAGAGGAAACTGAAAAATCACCAGGTCCGCCCACTCGAGCCGCTCGAGTTCGCGCGCAACGTCCGCCGGTAGCGTCTGTTGCTCGTAGTGCGCGCGCTGCTCATCGAGCGGGGCGAAGACCTCGTCATTGTGGCGCCCGTAGTGTTCGGCGCGCTCGACCGGGTCGAAGCGCTCGGCGTAGAGGTCGTTGACCTCTACCGTATGCCCCGCGCCATGTAGCTGCGCAACCGCGGTGTCGATCAGCGCGCCGTTGAACGAGCGCCGCTCGGGGTGGGCTGCAATGATCAATACGTTCATGTCTAACCTTCGCTGTCACTGAGTAGAATGACAGGCTAACCTGTTCGCATTTGTCGCCCCATTCCCTAAAAATGACAAGTGGATTTGCATGAATGCACAGCAGTTGAAGTGGGATGACTTGCAGTTGGTACTCGCCGTCGCTTCACAGGGTTCGCTCTCTGGCGCCAGCCGAGCGCTGCACGTTAGCCACGCGACGGTCTTTCGTCGGCTCAACGCGATTGAAAAGCGCCTGAACGTCACGCTGTTCGAGCGCCATCGCCAGGGCTATACCCCCACGCTTGCGGGCGAAGACCTGGCGGCCACTGCCAAGCGGGTACAACATGAGGTGTACGGCGCCGAGCGGCGCGTCGTCGGCCAGGATCTGACGCTTTCGGGCACGCTACGTATCACCACCACCGACACACTGTTCGCCGGGCTTTTAAGCCCGGTGTTCGCCGTGTTTCGCAAGCGCCACCCGGACATCGACCTCGAAGTGGCGATCTCCAACCAGCGCCACAGCCTCTCGCGCCGGGAAGCGGACATCGCCATCCGCCCCACCCGCACGCCGCCGGAAGCGCTGGTCGGGCGTCCGCTCGGTGAGGTGGCTCTGGCAGTGTATGGCCAGCGCACGCGCTGGCAGGCAACGCCCATCCCGCGCGCGCCCGGCGCCCTACTCGATGAGTGCTGGGTAGGCCCGGACGTTCACTTGGGCGACGCCGTTTTGGAGAACTGGATGAAGGATAAAAACGCCGCCTACCGGCTGGATAGCCTGCTGGGCATGCAATCGGCGGTGCGCGAGGGCGCTGGCATAGCGGTACTCCCCTGCTACCTGGGCGACGGCGATAGCGCTTTAGTACGCTTGAGCGACCCCATCGAGGCGCTCGCAACGCCGCTTTGGCTGCTCACCCACCCGGATCTTCGCCAGGTAGCACGCGTACGCGCTTTCATGGAGACGGTAACGCAAGCAGTTCGGCGCACGTCTGTTTATAGTTGAGCGCCTTTTAGCCGGCGTAAAAGCGCGTCCAACCCCATAGCAACAGCAGCGCGAACAGAAGCCACACCAGCGTGGCCACGGTCAGGGTTCCGGTCAGGGTGAGCCGGTAGCTTACGTAGTAGATGGCGACCAGATAGGCCGCGTAGGGGATCAGCGAGCAGAGCCCGAAAAGCGCCGTGGTGCGCAGATCCGCCATGCCGCGCTCGGAACCTACGATGTAGTGCGCAATCAGCGCAAAAGTGGGAAACAGCGGCACCAACCCGGCGATGAAAAAGCTTTTGGTGCGCGACAAAAGCGCAATAAGCAGCACCGCCAGCGCCCCAAGCAGACATTTCAACAAAAGCGCCATCGCGCGTTACCTCTCGTTTTCTTGGGTGTCGTTTTCCTGGGTGCGCTGATCAAGACTTTCCAGCATCTGCTTGAGCAACGCATCGAGCTCGCCGCGCTGCGCATCATCCAGGCTGCTGACCAGCGCCTGCTGCGTTTCGACGTGAGCGGTCACGGCGGCATCGATCAGCGCAAAGCCTTCTGTTGAAAGTGAAATCAAAAAACCGCGCCCGTCGTCCGGGTTTTTGACTCGTTCGACGAGCCCCGCTTTTTCGAGCTGCTGAATCCGATGGGTCATGGTGCCCGAGGTCACCATGGTCGAGGCCATAAGATCGCTTGGCGAAAGCGCGTAGGGTGGGCCTTCGCGCCGGAGCGTGGCGAGCACGTCAAAGCTCGAGTCGCTCAGCCCAAACGCCGCCCAGGTGGGTTCCATGGCGCGCATCAGAGCATTATGCAGCCGCTTGAGTCGGCCAAGCGTGCCCATGGGCGCCACGTCCAGATCCGGGCGCTCTTGCTGCCACTGCTTGAGTATTCTATCGACGTGATCCATGCGCCAAGCTTACGTTTTTTTATCTTGACGTCAAGGTAAAACCCTGGATACCTTGATATCAAGATATTTCTACGGAGCCTAGTCATGCAGCGAACCGATTCCGCCCTCTCACCTTCTGCCACTTCTGCCACTTCGCCCACCTCGAGGCGCCTCGCGTCGCTGCTCTTTTTGCTGACCGGGGGCGCGCTGCTGGGCCTTTCGACCAACCTGGCCAAACAGGCCGGTGAAATGGCGCTTTCACCGCTGGCGTTTCTGTTCTGGTCGCTTGGTGGGGCCGCACTCATCCTGCTGGCCCTGGCGGCGGCCCGGGGGCAACTGCCGCCGGTCAACGCCCGCACGCTGGAGTACTATACGGTGTCGGCGCTGGTCGGCGTGGCGGGATCCAATCTGCTCTTCTTCTCCGCCATCGCGCATATCGGCGCCGGGTTCGTGGCGCTGGTCATCACGCTGCCGCCGCTTTTGACCTATCTGGGCGCGCTGCTTCTAAAAATGGAGCGCTTCCAGCCAAGCCGTGGGCTCGGGGTACTCTCGGCGCTGGCGGGGGCGATGGTTCTGGCCGCCCACAAGGTGGCCGCCCCGGATGCGGATGTACACTGGATTCTATTGGCGCTGCTCGGCCCGGTACTGCTGGCGATTGGCAATATTTACCGCACCCTGCGCTGGCCGGCCGGCGTCTCTGGCCAGGCACTGGCGCCTGGCATGCTGGTGGCCGCGGTGGTACTGCTGCTGGGCGTGGGCTTTTTGCCCGGCTTCTCGCTCGCCGTGCCCCACCTACGCCCCGGTCTGGTCGCGTTGATGGCGCTACAGGCGGGCGTCTTCGCCGGTCAATTTCTGCTGCTCTTTCTGCTGCAGAAAACCGGCGGCCCGGTGATGCTGAGCCTGCTGGGCTCCGTCGGCGCGCTATTCGGCGTACCGGTGGCGATCTTTTTACAGGGCGAAAGCGTCCCGCAAGGGCTCTTGCCGGGTGCGCTACTGATCGGCGCGGGTATCGCGCTGCTCAACGTTGGCAAAGCCAAGCCGCTTTCCTGAGTTCGGTTATCAACCAGAAAGGTTTCGAGGATGAGAGGGGGCGTTCAGAAAACCGGGCGCTCCATATAATGGGTGTTATCCTGGGTTTTACGGATATGAAACCCCATGCGCTCGTAGAGCGCCCTGGCCGGGTTGATGCAGAAAACCCGCAAGCGCAAGGCAGAGACCCCCTCTCGCAGCGCTTTATCATGAGTAAAACGGATGGCCGCCGCCCCCAGCCCCTGGCGCTGCCATGTTGAGGCAATCTGCAGCTCGCGGATGTAGTACGCATGGTCGTCGCGGTTGAGGCATAAAAGTCCCACTGCACACGCGTCAATCACCAGTTGATAGCTTTCGAGCTCGCGCCAATCGCGATCGAACACGGCGTCGTCCCAGTGCATGTCGAGCCGCTTGTAATAACACATCATGTTGTGCTGAATGAGCCGTGAAGCAAACGCCTTGTCACGGGTTGGCTGAAAGAGCGGCGTCATGGGATGATTCACCCTACCCCAACTGAAACGGATACACCGAGCCGATCTCGAGAAGCTGCGTGAGCTCGTCGAGGGCGGTGAGCGACTCACGAGCAAGCTGCGGGTCGGCCAGATCTTCCGCAGCCAACCGGTCGCGATAGTGGCGTTCGACCCAAGCGGTAAGATCCTCGAACAACGCGGGCGTGAGCAGCACGCGGCCATCGATCGCGTCGCGTTCGACCTCGGAAAGCACCACACGCAAGCGCAGGCAAGCGGGGCCGCCGCCGTTTTGCATGCTCTGCTTGACGTCCCTGACGATCACCTCGCTGATGGGGTTGTAGCCCGCCAGAATCAGATCCTGAAGCGGCCGCCATACCGCCTCGTTCTCCTGGCACTCGCCGGGCACGACCAGGGTCATGGTGCCATCCGGGTTGGAAAGTAGCTGCGAGTTGAACAGATACGAGCTCACCGCGTCGTCCAGGCTTACGGCCTCCTGGGGCACGCGCACCGCAATCAACGGTGTGGTCATTTTGGCGCGTAGCGCGTCGAGCGTCGCCTCTTCGTCCAGAAACGCCATCTCGTGGTAGAGCAGCACGGGCCCGTTGCCCACGGCGATCACGTCGTTGTGGAACACGCCGGCATCGATGGCGTCCGGGTGCTGCTGGGCGAACACGGTTTGCGCCTCGCCCAGGCCGTGCTGGCGAGCCACGGCCTGGCTCGCCTCCAGCGTTTGCCGCGCCGGGTAGCGGCGAGGTTCGCGCTCGCCGCCGAACGCCTTACGCCCGTAAACGAACAGGTGCACGCCGGGTTCGCCGTACTCGCCGCAAAGCCTGGTGTGATTGGCGGCGCCCTCGTCGGAAAAGGCCGGCGTGGCGGGCAGCGCCGGGTGGTGGCTAAAGTGGCGCTCATGGGCAAAAATCGAGCGAAGCACGCGCCCGGTGGTGTCGGGCTCCAGAAAGCGGTGAAAGCTCGACTGCAGGTTGGCCGGGGTAAAGTGCGCGCGGGCGTCCGGCGAATCCATACTGGGCGTGACGGTGGCGGCGTTGGCGGTCCACATGCTGGAAGCCGAACAGACGGCGCGCAAAAGCTGGGGGGCATCCCGCCCGGCGCGCGCCAGCACCTCGCCGTCGCTTCCGCTAAAGCCCAGATCGCGCAGCGCGCCGACATCCGGGCGCTGCTGGGGCGGCAGCACCCCTTGCGCGTAGCCAGCCTCCATGAGCGACTTCATCTTCAAAAGCCCCTGCAGCGCGCCCTCTTTGGGGTTGGCCACGTGACCTTCGTGGCGCTTGGAGGCCAGATTGCCCGCCGCCAGCCCGGCGTAGTTATGGGTGGGGCCGACCAGGCCATCGAAATTGACCTCGCGAACATCCGCCTGGCCGTGGCTCATAGCGTGACTCCTGGCGGCAGGGTCTCGGGCATCTCCAGCGACTCGGCCTCCATCGAGGCCACCGGGTAGGCGCAGTAGTCCGCCGCGTAAAAGGCGCTCGGGCGGTGATTACCGCTGTCGCCCACGCCACCAAAGGGCGCATCCCCGGAGGCGCCGGTGGTCTGGCGGTTCCAGTTGACGATCCCCGCGCGAATGCGCAGCAAAAAGTCGTCCCAGTCTGCTTGGTCCCCTCCGATCAAACCGGCGGAGAGCCCAAAGCGGGTGTCGTTGGCAAGCGTGATCGCCTCGTCCCAATCACCGTAGCGGTGAATTTTCAAAAGCGGGCCGAAGTGCTCCTCGTCGGGCACATCGAGCCCGGTCACGTCGATCAACGCCGGGCTCAAAAGGCTGGTGTTGTCTTCCAGGCGCTGCATTCGGTTGATCACCCGGCCCCCCAGCGCCTCGAGTTCACTTTGGGCCTCGAGCAGGCCGTTCGCGGCGGCAACGCTTACAAGCCCCGCGTAAAACGGCGCCGGGTTCTCTTCAAAAGGCCCGGCCACGTGCAGTTTCTCGATTGCCGCGGAAAGCGCCGCTACCAGCCGGTCACCGGCCTCGCCTTGGGGCACGATCAAACGCCGGGCGCAGGTGCAGCGCTGCCCGCCGGAGAGAAACGCGGATTGCAAAATGGTCAATACGGCGGCGCGCTCGTCCTGCACATCCTTGACCACCAGCGGGTTGTTGCCGCCAAGCTCTAAAGCCAGAATTTTGTCCAACTGGCCGGCAAACTGCTGGTGCAGCAGGCCACCGACCTTGGCGCTGCCGGTAAACAGCAGCCCGTCGATATGGGCGCTGCCCGCCAGCGCTTGACCAACCTCGGCCCCGCCCTGCACCAGGTTGATGACCCCGTTGGGCAGGCCCGCCTCCAACCAGCACTGCAGGGTCAGGTCCGCGGTCAGCGGGGTCTGCTCACTGGGCTTGAAGACCACGGTGTTGCCCGCCAAAAGCGCCGGTACGATATGGCCGTTGGGCAGATGACCGGGAAAGTTATAGGGGCCGAACACCGCCATCACGCCGTGGGGGCGATGGCGCAGCACGGCTTTGGCGCTGCCGACTTCCTTCTCGCGCTCGCCGGTTCGCTCGGTGTAAGCCCGGGCGGAGAGCGCGACCTTACCGACCATCGCGCCGGCTTCGGTGCGCGCCTCCCAAAGCGGCTTGCCGGTTTCTGAAGCGATCGCCACGGCGAGCTCTTCACTGCGCGATTTGAGCACCTCGGCGAAACGCTCGGTCAGCGCGCGGCGCTCCTCGAAGGGCGTGCGCGCCCAGCCACCAAAGGCCTGGCGCGCGGCCGCGACCGCCTGGCCTACCTGGCCGGCACTTGCGCCTTCGCCCTGCCAAAGCGTTTGCCCGCCGACCGGGTCTTGTTTGGTCAAGGCCGCGCCTTCACCGGCCTGCCACTGGCCGCCGATCATCTGCTGCGCTTTGGCGTTCAAAGAAGATGAGGTCATGACGTCTCCCTGGTATCGAGTAGTCTGAGCGATTCGCCGGTGCCGACGCCAAGGCGCCGGGCCTCTTCGTCGCTGAGCACGAGCGTGCCGTTGTCGTCGGGCCCCCGGCCCACCCAGGCGGCGCGAAAATCGCCCATGGCGGTGGTCGCGGCTAGCCAGCGGCTCACGCTTTGGGGCGCGGCGTTTTTAACGACCTCTACCGGGCACACTCGCGAGGTACGCACGGCACGCACATCGTCGATATACGCTTCGACGGTGGGGCCGCCGTCGAAAATATCGATATAGCCCTCCCAGCGAAGCCCCTCTTTTTTGAGCATCTCGAGCGCCGGGCGGGTGTGGTGATGCACCTGGCCGATACAGCCGCGGGCCTGTTCGGACATGAAGGTGGTGTAGATTGGAAACTTGGGCATTAGCTCGCCGATGAAGCTCTTCTGACCCAACCCCGTCAGCCGGTCGGCTTCGTTGAAGTCCATCGGGAAGAAGTGCTTGCCCAGGCTCTCCCAGAATGGGCTTTTATTGTGCTCGTCGAACACCCCGCGCATTTCCGCCAGCACTTTATCGGGAAAACGGTCGCGGAACTGGGCGATGAATAGCCACCGCGCCTTGGAAAGAAGCGCGCCGTTGCGCAGGTGCTTGTTCGCTTCGCCGCGGTACTCCGGGCGCACGAACAGCGAACACACCTCGGCGTCGCCGGTGTGATCCGAGCTCAAAAAAAGCGTGTCGATGGTGCGGTGCAAGTCGAGCTGTATCGAGGAGTGGGCGAGCGTGCCCAGCCGGTAGTGATAAAACGGCACGTCGCGGCCGATCTGACCCACGATGGCGCAGCAACCGGCAAGCTCGCCGGTGATGTCGTCTTCGAGCACGAAAAAGTAGAGCCGGTCGTCGACCGGCGTGCGCTCTTCAAAAGCGCGCGCGGCGGATTCGATTTTCTCGGCGAGAAACTCGCGGTTGTCGGGCAGTGAGGTAAAGCCCACCCCGGCCTGCTGCGCAAGCACCTGAAGCCCTTCGATATCGTCACGGACAATGGGCCGAATGCGCATTACATCTCTCCCTCGTCAAGAACATCCTGGGCGCTGGGCAGCGCAAGCGGGGCCACCAGCACCGCCCGGCCTTCTTCCACGTTGAGCCGCTTTGCGTGCTCGGGGCTGAGCATCAGCTGGCCGGTGGGCGACAGCGCATAACGCGCGACCAGGCAGCGAAAATCCTCACCCTGATTGGCGATGAGCGCGGGCTCGGCATCCGGCAGCGTATGCGCCGGGCGGATACGCACCGGATGCCACCCCGCCTGGCGAAAGGTCTCCAGACGTTCGCGCTCGGCCTTGACGATCGGCCCGGCGTCGAAAATATCGACATGGCGCGAGCGCACGAACCCTTCATTCAGAAGCTCCTGCAAAGGCGCTTCATGGGCCGGGTGCTCGCGGCCGATCGCCGCCCGCGCCTGGGGCGTCAAAAGCGGCAAGTAGAGCGGAAACTGCGGCATCACTTCAGCGATGAAGCTCTTGGAGCGCATCCCCGCGATGTGGTTGATCTCCTGGAAACTGCGCGCGAAGAAGTGGTTGCCCACGCTCTCCCAGAACGGCGAGCGCTGCTCGCCATCCAGGTAGCCGGGAAACGCCACGGCCAGAATGCGCGAGAAGCGCTCCGGGTACTGGGCGATGAACATTAGCCTGGCCCGGCGCAGCAGGCTCTCGGCGCTGGTGCCCTGATAGCGTGGGTCGAGGGAGAACGCGCAGAGTAGCGTGGCGTCGGACACCTCGTGGGAAAGCGCCAGGGTCTGCACCTCGCGGCGCACGTTCAGCTGCTGGGAGGCGTGAATCAGTGTTTCCTGACGGTAGGTGTAGTAGGCATCCGTGGCGCCAGCCTGGGCGCGTACCGTCGCCGTGCCCAGCACCCGCGCCGCGCCTTCATCGTTTGCCTCTTCCAGCACGAACATATACTGCTCGTCGCCGGGAAACTCCGCCTGACGGGCGAACGCTTCCAGCGAGCGCTCGATGCGCTCCTCCAGGCGTTCCCGATTGGCCGGCAAGTTGGTCAGTTTGGGCACGGCGTTTTCGGCCAGCGCCATCAGGGCGTCGATGTCCGCCATCGCCACCGGCCGAACGATGCGTAATCCCACTCGCTCTGACGGCATGGTTGCGTCTGCCCGGCTCATGAAGCGTGAACGAGGCGTTTTATCGCGCGCTCCAGGCGCACCATGGCCTCTTCGATATCGGCTTCGGGGATCACCAGCGACGGCGCCAAACGCAGCACGTTGGGCCCGGCGATCAGCGCCATCAAGCCCTCTTCGATGGCCAGCGGCAGAATCTCCTTCGCCCGGCCTTCGAAGTCATCGCTCATCTGCGCGCCGATCAAGAGCCCCATACCGCGAACTTCTTTAAAAACGCCATACTTTTCGTTGATCGCTTCGAGATGGCGACGAAAAAGCTGATGGCGCGTCTCGACGCCTTCGAGCACCTCGGGGGTGTCGATCACCTTAAGTGCAGCCAATGCCACCGCCGAGCCCAAGGCGTTGCCGCCGTAGGTGGAGCCGTGGGTGCCAAAGCCCAAAGAGGTGCCGATCTTGTCCGTGGTGAGCATCGCGCCGATGGGGAAACCACCGCCCAACGACTTGGCGCTGGTGAGGATATCCGGGGTCACGCCGTAGCGCTGATAGGCGTAGAGCTTGCCGCTACGGCCGACGCCGGTTTGCACCTCATCAAAGATCAACAGCGCGTTGTGCTGATCGCAAAGCGCGCGGACTCCCTCCAAAAATTCCTGCGTGGCGGGAATAATGCCGCCCTCGCCCTGCATCGGCTCGACCATTACCGCGCAGGTGTCCTCCCCCATCAGCGCGCGCACGCTTTCCAAATCGTTGAACGTGGCGTGCTGGATACCGCCGGGGATCGGGCCAAAGCCTTGGGAGTACTTGGGCTGGCCACCGACGCTGACGGTAAACAGCGTGCGCCCGTGAAAGGACTGGCTAAAGGAGATGATCTTGTCCTTGTGCTCGCCGACGTGATCCACGGCGTAGCGGCGCGCCAGTTTCAGCGCGGCTTCGTTGGCCTCGCCCCCCGAGGAGCAGAGATACACTTTCTCGGCGAAGGTGCTATCGACGAGCTTTTTAGCAAGCTGCAAAGCCGGCTCGTTAGTATAGATGTTGGAGAGGTGCCAGAGCTTTTCGCCCTGCTCCTTGAGCGCGCCCACCAGCGCCGGATGGCAGTGGCCCAGCGAGTTCACGGCGATACCACCGGCCAGGTCGATATACTCGCGCCCGTCCTGATCCCACAAGCGGCTACCCTCGCCACGCACCGGCACCACCTGCTGGGGCGAGTAGTTGGGAGTCATGTAGGTATCGAAATCCTGACGGCTTGGCGTATGGCTCATTGAGGGTCTCCAATCGGGGCGAAAGGGTTTTAGTATACGCAGCCTGGCAGGTTTCGCACTTTCACGAATGGGACGGGTAATTATGGAAAGCGGCAGTTCGGCGGCAAAGACTGATGACCACGACCTATCAAAAAAGAAGCGCTTACGCCCCAGGAAGGCAGCTTGATTTTTGATTATCAGTCGCCATAGTTGTTATGCGTTGAAGATTAGCGTGCTAACGCGACGGTCGCATTAGGCGGCCATCCAGTTGCTTTTTCAAGGAGAGCGAGATGCACATCGACTTAAGCGGTAAACGGGCGGTAGTGACGGGCTCTACCGCGGGTATCGGCTACGCGATCGCCAAAGGGCTCGCCGCGGCGGGTGCCGAGGTAGTGATTACCGGGCGCACCAAAGAGCGCGTCGACCAAGCGCTCGAATCTTTGAGTCGTGAGGTGGATAGCGCCAACGCCACCGGCGTGGCAGCAGACCTGGCAACGGCGGATGGCTGCCAAAAGCTGATAGAGCGCGTGCCCGAGGCCGATATTTTAATCAACAACGTGGGGATCTTCGAAGGCGGCGACTTTTTTGACACCGACGACGACACCTGGCAGCGCTTTTTCGATACCAACGTGATGAGCGCAGTACGCCTGTCGCGCCATTACGCCAAGGGCATGCGCGAGCGCAACTGGGGCCGGGTCGAGTTTATTTCCAGTGAATCGGCGCTGAACATTCCCACCGAGATGGTTCACTACGGCATGACTAAATCCGCCCTGCAGGCGGTCTCTCGCGGGCTTGCCAAAACCCTGAGCGGCACCAACGTTACGGTCAACGCCATCCTGCCCGGGCCCACGCGCTCTGAAGGCGTCATGCGCCTAATGGAGGCGCAGGCCAAAGAGAAAGGCATCTCGCTTGCAGAGGCCGAAACGCAGTTCATCGACGAAAACCGCCCTTCCTCCATCATCCAGCGCCTGGCAACGTCGGACGAGGTCGCCAACCTGTGCGTTTACGTAGCGTCTGAACAGGCCAGCGCCACCACCGGAGCGGCGCTTCGCGTGGAAGGCGGCATCGTGGATACCATGGCGTAGCGTTACTCGAAAAGCGTACCGGAGGAAGAAAAGGCCGCTCGACGCGGCCTTTTTGCCGAACGCTCGGTGCGCTCAAGGCACCAGTCGTTCCTCCCGAGGCGTAAGCCCGAAGTGATTACGGTAGGCGGTGGAGAAGTGCGCCCCGGAGGAGAACCCAACCGCCAGCGCGATATTCCCCACCGGCTGGTCGCTTTCCCGCAGGCGCTTGCGCGCTTCTTGCAGGCGCAAGTCCAGGTAGTAGCGGCTGGGCACCGCCTGCAGGTACTTCTTGAAAAGCCGCTCGAGTTGGCGCCGTGAAATGCCCAGATGCTCGGCAAGCTCGAGGGTCGAAAACGGCTCTTCGATATTGGCTTCCATCAGCGCGACGGCGTCTATCAGACTTTGTGGCGCGTGGCCCAGGCGGCTACGTAGCGGCACGTGCTGGGGCTCGTCGGCCATGCGCACGCGCTCGTAGGCGAAGTGCTCCGAGACTTTTCGGGCAAGCTCCTCGCCCAGGTCCCGGCGAATCAGCGTCAGGCTCATATCGAGCGCGGCGGTGCCACTGGCGCAGCTCAGCCGATGGCGGTCGATTTCAAACAGCGTCTGAGTGAAGGTGACCGCCGGGTAGGCCTGGGAGAGCGCGGCGAAGCGCTGCCAGGGGAGGGTCGCCCGGTAGCCGTCCAGCAACCCGCAGCGCGCCAGCACCTCGCTGCCGCCGGCAACCCCTCCAAGCGCCGTTTTGCTGGCAAGCGTTCTAAGCCACTCGACAAGCCTTGGAGAAAGCGGATAGGGCAATGGCGAAGGCGCGGCTATAAAGACGCTATCAAGCGCCACGGGGGCGTTTTGCAAACCGTACTCGACCTGGGTGGTGAGCGCAGCGGCGCTGCGCACGGTGCCCTCGTCAAGGCCCAATGTGACGATCTGATAACGAAGCTTACCGCTTAGCTGGTTGGCCAGCAGCAACGGCTCGACCAAACAAGAATGAGAGAGCAGCGAAAAGCCGGGCAACAGCAGCACCCCGATACGTTGGCCGGCAAACGAACGAGCAGAATGTAGCGACGCTTGCGCCATGGGGAAACGACCGGTTAAAGACAAAGGCTCATCTTAACCAACAAAGCGTTTTAAATCAGCGTGAAATAGCAGGCAAGAAAAAGGGCAAGGGGAAACCCCTTGCCCTGCTGCCTCGATGTTTTAGCCAGGCGTTACTGGTTACGGTTGGGGTGGTTGGCCACCTCGCCTACCTGCATGTCGCCATCGACCTGGCTGTAGTTATCCTCGTTATACTCTTCAGTGGCGGACTCGATCTCGTCGCTGCCGTAGGTCGTTTGCATGACGAGCTGGTCGTCCTCGACGTTGATTTCCTGAAGCGCCAGCGCCACATCGGTGGCACCGAAGCCCCAGAAGCCGCCAATGGAGACGATTGCGTAGAGATCGCCGGAGTCGTTGTGCTCGACGACGTTATCGACGCTACCGATCTCTTCACCCTCCTGGTTGACCACGGTCATGCCTTCGACCTCGCTGATCGTCAGCGACATCAAGCCACCCTGGGTATCGTTTTCAGCCAGGCTTTCATCGGATTCACGGTTATCCGGATCTTCCATGGCGTTCGGCGTGCGACCTTCGTTGTCGCCCATCTGGCCGTCGCTGGCGCTGGTTTCGTCGTCGTCCACCGCGGTGTCGTCCGCCATGGTATCTTCGGTGTTCATGTCGTTATCGGTGGGGCTGGGCTCGCTCTCCATTTGACCTGCACTATCACCCCCGGCGGCGTCATCGCTCATGGCGTCGTCGTCGGTATCCATGCCCTGGTCATCGCTCATCTGACCCTGGTTGCCGCCCGTCGTATCGGTATCTGTACCCGAATCGGTGTCCGTATCACCGCTTTGCATCTCGCCGCTATCGTCTTCGGTGCTCGTCTGGCTTTGCGCGCCTTGGGCGCCCTGGGCGCCAGCGCCGGAGGTCTGCTGCTGCTCCGTCGAGCCGCCCGCGGCTTGGTCACCTTCGCTGGCCGACTCTTCCTGGGCCAGCGCATGGATCGACATGCCTGCACAAATCGCCGCGATGGCAACCGCCAATGTAGTCCGTTTCATGGGGTGTCTCCTTAAAGTTAAGATGCTCTATTGAAGCTAGTGAGCAAACCCGCGATACGCAATAAATATTGCACCGAGCCAGTCAACGCAGAGGCTTGCCGATACGCCAGGATGAGTTCCGCGGCGTTAGCCGCCGTTGACGATCCCCAGAATGATCACCAGTGCCAGCACGACGGCCATCACAGTGATCACGATGGGCAAAAGCTTATGCAACCCCTTGGATGAGCGCTTGGCTTCGGGCTGCAGGTGGGCGGATTTTTGGGGCTCTTTTTCGGGGACACGCTGGCCCAGTACGTGTTCTTTTTTCTCGTTGGGGGTGCTGCTTTCTTCGGTATCCATACTCGCCTTCCTCGGGCGGGCGCCCCTGCCTCACCCTCTTTTCGATAAAGGGCGCCCGCCTTTCGTTAACCGCCGGGGCTTACGGTCAAAGCGATACGACGTCGAACTCGACCTCCGGGTTAACGTCGGCGTCGTAATCGACGTCGGTGCGCTCAAAGCCAAACAATTTCAAAAAGTCATGCTTGTAACCAGCATAGTCGGTAATTTCGAAAAGGTTATCGCTGGTGACTTCCGGCCAGAGATCCTGGCAGGCTTTTTGAACATCGTCGCGAAGCTCCCAGTCGTCGAGACGGAAACGGCCCATGTCGTCGAGCCCTTTGTCGTCAGAGGAATCGGCGTAGAGGCGCTCGCCAAAGAGGCGGTTCAACTGGTCGATGGTGCCTTCGTGCAGGCCCTGCTCTTTCATGATGCGATAGACCATGGCGATGTAGAGCGGCATGACCGGGATCGCCGCGCTTGCCTGGGTGACCACGGACTTGAGCACCGCCACGTTCGCCCCGCCGCCACTTTGGCTTAGCGTGTCGTCGATAGCGGCGGCGGCGCGGTCCAAATCTTCCTTGGCCTTGCCAAGCGCGCCGTGCCAGTAAATCGGCCAAGTGATCTCGGTACCGATGTAGCTAAACGCCACGCTTTTGGCCCCCTTGGCGAGCACGCCGGCTTCATCGAGGGCGTTCATCCAAAGTTCCCAGTCTTCGCCGCCCATCACGGTGATGGTGTCGTCGATCTCGGCCTGGGTGGCGGGCTCGACTTCTGCTTCGATGATGGCGTCTTTATTGGTATCGATGGCCGTGGCGCGGTAGGTCTCACCGATCGGTTTCAAACTCGAGCGCTTGAGCTCGCCGGTATCGGGCATTTTGCGCACTGGGGATGCCAGCGAGTAGACCACCAGATCCACCTCGCCCAGGTCCTGTTTGATCAGTTCGATGGCTTTTTCGCGCGCATCAGAAGAGAAAGCATCGCCGTTGATCGCCTTGCTATAAAGGCCTTCCTGCTTGGCGAACTTGTCGAAGGCGGCGCTGTTGTACCAGCCGGCGGTGCCGGGTTTCTTTTCACTGCCCGGTTTTTCGAAGAACACGCCCAGCGTATCGGCGCCATAGCCAAAGGCGGCGGTCACCCGCGCCGCCAGGCCGTAGCCGCTGGAGGCACCGATCACCAGAACCTTTTTGGGGCCTTTGCTTTTATCCAAACCGCGCGCTTTGGTCGCTTCGATCTGCTCGAGCACGTTCTGCTCGCAGCCCTTGGGATGGGTCGTCGTACAGATAAAACCGCGTACTTTGGGTTTGATAATCACGAAGGATCTCCTTATCGAAAATGGGCGTTCATCAGCGGGCAGCGCCGCCGCGTTAGCGCCTATTCTATCCGTCTCGACCGGCGCTGTCCGCCCTTGAGCTTCGCGCCCATTAGCGTCAGGATACGCAATGAATGCGACAGCCCCGATAAGGCGGCTACAAAAGAGTGATGAACGCTTGATGAATGCACAGCAGTTAGTGGATGAGCGCGGCGATTTGTGGCTGGCGCTTGCCCCGTTATGGCTCGACCGCGAACCCGGCGAGCGCGATTACGCGAACATGGTCGAGGTCATCGAGGCGCACACGATGTCGTTCAAAGAGCTCGAGTGGATGTTTCGCCTGGAGCTTGCCCCGGTGATGGCGCGCCACCAGCTCTCCATCGCCAGCGAGTGGCGTCAGTTCGACGATCGTAAGCTGATGCAGCAGCTGGTGTCGCACAACCTGCGTTTGACTGGCTGGCGGCGCAAGAGCTGGGCGCTGTTCTCGGGCTTGACCACGATGATGGTGCGCCACCGCTGGGCAGCACTGATGAACCATTTGATGGTCGCGCGCGGCCAGGTGTAGCCCAACCCCGCTAAGCCTTGGGGCTTTTGTCCAGCGCCGCTTCAAGCGCCCGGCGCAGCGGATAGCCGTGCTCCTTGGGCCCGAACCGGGCCACCACCTGGCCGTCGCGGTCGACCAGAAACTTGGTGAAGTTCCACTTGATCATCTGAGTACCCAAAAGCCCCGGCGCCTGCCCCTTTAGCTGAACGAACAGCGGATGCGCCTCCGGGCCGTTCACCTTGACCTTCTCCATCAGCGGAAAGTGCACGCCGAAGCGCTCCTCGCCCAAGCGGCAAAACGCCTCCGCGCCTTCCGGCGATTGGCGGCCGAACTGGTTGCAGGGAAAGCCGAGCACGGTAAAGCCGCGGTCGCGGTAGCGCTGGTAGAGCGCTTCAAGCTCTTTTAACTGCGGAGTAAAGCCGCACTGACTGGCGACGTTGACCACCAAAAGCACCTGTCCTTGCAGCGCGCGCAGGTTGAAGGGTTGGCCCTGATGGGTGTAACAGTCTTGCTCAAAAATCGTCATCACAAGCCCCTGCCTATATATCTAAATCACTGTGTATCATGATCGAGGCGGGAAGACCATGTAAGCCAGAACACGGCCTCTCCCTCTTAGACCAGCGGCCCGGCCACCACGCGAAGTGCCAAGGCGATCAAAAAGATACCGGTGACGCGATTGACCCAGTGCGAGTAGCGCTGAAGCCAGGGCAGTATCGAGGAGTGGGAAAGCCCTAGCGCCACCAGCAAATACCAGCCGCCGTCGATCACCATCGCCGTGATCACGACGATCGCCTTGGCGTCAAAGCCCATCTGCGGGGTAACGAACTGGCTGAGCAGCGCGACGAAAAACAAAATGAGCTTGGGATTACAAAGCGCCACCAACAGCGCTTCTTTTACCGCCTGGCGCTGGGTCGTGGCCGCAAGCGCCGGCGACAGCACCCCGGCGCTGCCCGCCCGCAGCGCTTTGATGCCAAGCCAGGCAAGGTAGGCCGCCCCAAGCCAAGTGATCCACTGAAACACCTGAGGGTGGCTTGCGATCAGCGCGCCCAGGCCCAGCACCGTGAGCAGCGCGTAAAAGCCCACGCCCAACGCGTGGGTGAGCGCCGCGGTGACGCCTCTGATACGCCCGCCTCCCAGCGTATGACGTAGCACGAGTGCCAGGCTCGGCCCGGGCGACATCGCCCCCATCACGCATATCGCCACCAGCGAAAGCCATAATGATAGCTGCATCTTTTTTTCCGAAGAATTGTCGTCGCGCGCCGACACACGTCACGCTTGCCCTTAAATAACGCTTTTAGCATGGTACCCTGTTGGGTAAAATTTTTCCCTTTTGATAAACAGTGCTCTGATGAACCTCGTTCTGATGAACAGTATTCTGATGAACAGTGCTCTGATGAATCTTGTTTTGATGGACATAGCTCGGACGAACATAGCGCCTGACGTTCAGGCGGCTTTAGGCGACGAAAGGACGTTAACATGGGTAGGGCGTTTCAAAACCGTAAAGAGTCAATGGCCAAAACGGCCGCGGCGAAGACCAAGGTATACAGCAAGTACGGGCGCGAAATTTATGTCGTCGCCAAATCCGGCGGCACCGACCCGAACAGCAACCTCGCCCTGCGGGGGTTGATGGAGCGCGCCAAGAAAGACCAGGTGCCCTCGCACGTCATCGACAAGGCGCTGGACAAAGCCAACGGCGCCGGCGGCGAGGATTTTTCCACCTCCCGTTACGAAGGCTTCGGCCCCGGCAACGCCATGGTGATCGTGGAGTGCTTGACCGATAACGCCAACCGCACCTTCGGCGACGTGCGCGGCTGCTTCACCAAAACCAAGAGCAAGATCGGCACGCCCGGAAGCGTCAGCCATATGTTCGATCACTGCGCGATCTTCGCCTTCCAGGGCCAGGACGAGGAAGCGGTGCTGGAAGCGCTGATGGAAGCCGATGTGGATGTCACCGATATCGAGCAGGAAGAGGCGCACATTACCGTCTTCGCCCCGCACACCGAATACGCCAAGGCCAAGCAGGCACTGCTCGACGCCTTTGGCGAGATCGATTTCGAAGCGGACGAGATCCAGTTTTTGCCCCAGACCACCACCCCATTAGAAGGCGACGATGCGGTGATGTTCGAGAAGTTTCTGGATATGCTCAACGACCTGGACGACGTGCAGAACGTCTTTCACAGTG
The DNA here is from genome assembly GCF_970647075.1 of Vreelandella mediterranea. Taxonomy (NCBI): domain Bacteria; kingdom Pseudomonadati; phylum Pseudomonadota; class Gammaproteobacteria; order Oceanospirillales; family Halomonadaceae; genus Vreelandella; species Vreelandella mediterranea. The sequence continues at coordinate 2,566,090 of NZ_OZ310198.1, forward strand.
CGGAGCTACCCGAGCAGAACGCCTAAAGCGCGCTTAACCGCGCGGCTTGCTCGGCGCTCCAGCCATTTCGCCGCTGGAATCCAGCGCAGCATCCGGCGGCAGCAGCGCTGATTGGACGCCGGCCTTACTCAGCACTTTTTTGCCGCGAACGGTAAGGTCGGTGATGAACAGAAACTGCTGGCGCGGGTCGACCGGGTAGGCGCGAATGCGGTAGTGAGTCCCCCAGGGCTTCTCCTCGGCCACGATGGTGATGGGTGCTTCGAACTTGAGGTAGGCGCTGGTCAGCGCCACGTCCTTCAGCGCTTGGCGCACCCAGCCGGCCTGCTCCTCCACGTAGAGATAAAAACTCGCTACGCACTGAAGCGTCGGCCCGCCGTTATTGGCGTTATAGACCGGCGTCTCCCATAGTTTGAGGTGCGGCATGGAGACCAGATCGTCGTCCGGCGTCTGGATATGCACCGTGCGCATCCCCACATGCTTGACCTCGCCGTAGGTATCCTCGATTTGCACCCAGTCTCCGGGCCGATAGGGAAGCTCTACCGCCGACACCACCCCGGCGATCAGGCTACTCACGTAGTCCTTGAGCGCAAACCCCACCGCCAGGCCGATAGCGCCGAAAAGCGTCACCATGTTGCGAAGCGAAGGGTCGATGATGATCGGTACGATCAAGACGATGGCCGCGATCAAAACCAACAGCCTGGTCAGCGGAACCAGCGCGAAGACGCGAAAACGCAGTTGGCCGTGAAGCCGGTTCGCCAGCCAGTTGAGCCCGCGCTGGCTTAAAACGATCAACAACACCATGGCCAGCAAAATCGCCAGTACGGTGAGGATCGCGGGGGTATCGATATCGTTGAATAACCTGGCGTACTGTTTGCGCTCTTCCATGGGACTCTCCTGGAACCTCTCCTAAACACTCACTTGCGTGTACGCTATAGCGCATCCACCAGATAGTTTCGCGACACCAGCAGTTCGCGCACGCTTGCATAGCTCAAGGCGGCCACCTGCCAGCGCCCCTGGTGTTCGCCCAGCACCTTTAGGCGCGTCAGCGTGAGCCGAGCGTTGAGGGTTTCGTGGTAGGAGAACGGCAGTACCGCGGCAAGTGCCGCGTCGTTCAAGCCGCCATGAATCAAAAGCGCATGAAGGACCAGAATCGCTACGTCGCCGGTATCGTTGGTCAGTTCGGCCTCGTCGAGGGCGTCGATCAGCCAAAGTTCGTTATCGTCGCCGGTGCTTGAAACAGGCTCGCGCAGTCGCTCGCGCCAGTAATACCACGCCACGCCCAAGTGGCCCCGGCAGTAGGCGGCCAGATACTGTAGCTCGCTTTTGGCACTTCGCTTGTCGCGCCGTTGGTTGGAAACCGGCTTACCGGTGCGCGTACTGTAGACCGTCAGCGCGTTTTGGCCCTCGCCCAAAAAGTACTCGGCCAATTGCTCCCCCTCCACGGCCTGAAGCGTTAGAGCCGGTACGCTATCGAGCCCCACCACGTGTTTTAAATAGGCGTAGCTCCAGCTATCGCAACCGATTACACCCCGCCCGAGCTGCCCGGCCAGGGCGCTTTCCAGCAACGCGCGCACGCCCTGTATGCCCTGGCTTGTGCGCAAAAAACAGTGCTGTAAAGCAGGGAGTACCCAGCGGGATTTGCCGTCGAACTGCGCGATCCAGCTGCCATCGCCGTCGAGCAGGGCCTCGATACTCGGCGCCGCGCAGGTATCAATAGCGTGCAGTCGTGCCCAGTGCGCGGCCACGTCGCCGTGCCCGCCAAAAGGCGGGGTAATGAAAAACACGACCGGTTCGCTGGCATACTCGGCGGTAATGACGGCGTCCAGCGCGCGGGCGGCCCGGGACCAATCGATGGGCGGCACCAAATGCGCCAGGCGCACTTGGGGGAGTTTACGAAGCTTTTCTTCCTCGATCGCCTGACGTTCGGCGGCACGCTTGCCGGTCAGCCAGGTTTTAGCGGCGCGAACGTAGCGCTGGCGTCTCGAGTGCTGGGTTTTCTGTGGGGTGGAAAACGCTTCGAGTTTGACGACCTCGCCCAGCGGGTGAGCAGCATTTTCCGAACGCTTCGCCATATAACGTCTCAAGTGACTGTATCGACCGTAAAGAGTAGCACGGCAAAAGCGCTAAAGCGGTGCTTATCGAACTTAACCAGGGCGCAACGGTCATAGTTTGGACGTAACGTAAAAGCTCACCAACGCAGCCATCACCTCAGATTCGAGCCGCAAGCCTCAGACGACGGGGTGGGCGCTGGGGGCAGTGCTAAACGGGAGGTCGCAATGAGCGTTGTTCCGGTAAACCAAAGAGAGCTTCACGACAAGCTCACCAAGTGTATTGCGGGCGAGCGTGTGCTGATCGATCACCAGGGCAGCCGCTTTAGCGCTCGGATCCAGCATGCGGGTATCAAAGGCGTGAAAGTGATTCCCGAAGCGCTGATCAATAATACCGCCGGGGACCCTGGCGATATCGAAGGCGTGGTGCACCCCTACGAGGACATTATGGAGCTCGAGGTCAAGGGCGTGGTGTATAGCCGTACCACCGAGCCGACCGCGCACAGCGCCTGATCCCCGACATCAGCCCGCTTGGCGGGGCCTTTCCCAAAAATAATCCCTGCACGCCTTGAACGGCGTGCAGGGATTTATCGTTTTGGGAGCGGGCAAGGTTAGCCCGTGCCCAAAGGCGTTAGAACGTCAGGCAGATTTTGCCGAAGTGTTTGCCAGATTCCTGATGGCGAAACGCCTCGGCGATCTCTTCAAGACCGAACTCGCGGTCGATCACCGGGCGCATGCCCGCGGTATCGATGGCGCGAATCATCTCGATCTGATCCCGACGGCTACCCACGATCAAGCCCTTGAGCGTAGCCTGCTTGGCCATCAGCTTGGCGGTGGGAATATCACCTTCACGCCCGGTCAGAATGCCGATCAGCGCCATGTGCCCGCCAATCTTGATCGCCTCGATGGACTGCGGCAGCGTCGCCGGCCCGCCGACTTCGACGATGTGGTCCACGCCTTCACCGTTGGTCAGCGCTTGGACTTCCTTGCCCCACTCCGGCGTCTCTTTATAGTTGATGGTGTGCTCCGCCCCCATTTCCCGCAGGCGTTCGAGCTTCTCGTTGGAGGAGGACGTGGCAATCACCCGGGCACCCATCATTTTGGCAAACTGCAGCGCAAAGATGGAGACGCCACCGGTGCCCAGTACCAGCACGGTGTCACCGGCCTTGATGTTGCCATCCACTACCAGCGCGCGCCAAGCGGTCAGGCCTGCCGTGGTGAGCGTAGCGGCTTCCGCGTGGCTGTAGCCTTCGGGCTGGTGGGTGAAGCTGCTGGCCGAGCCGGTTACCTCTTCCCGCGCGTAGCCATCGGCACCGTCGCCTGGGGTAGTGGCGAAGTTATCGACCCGCGCCGGGCCCTCGAGCCAAGTCGGGAAAAAGGTGGAGACCACCCGATCCCCCACGGCGAATTCCTCGACGCCTTCGCCTACGGCTTCCACCACGCCGGCACCGTCGGACATCGGGATACGCCCGTCTTCGGTCGGGATCATCCCCGCAGCCACCGCGTAGTCATGGAAGTTGAGCGAGCTTGCGTGCAGGCGCACCTTGATTTCCCCCGCTCCAGGCGCTTTCGCAGGCGCCCCGTCAACGGCCGAGAGCTTATCCAAACCGCCGGGTGCCTGTAGCTTAATCGTTTTCATGACGATCTCCTTGATCCGTGTATGGGAATGAGGTGGGGGCATCCTGGGTCAGATCAAGGCCCTCGTCCAATTCCTGAGCCAGGAACCCGCCGGACTGACGCTGCCAGAGCCTTGCGTAGATACCGCCCTTGTCGAGCAGTTCCTGGTGGGTGCCGCTTTCCACCAACCGGCCCTGGTCGACCACGATGAGGCGGTCCAGCATGGCAATGGTGGAGAGCCGGTGGGCGATCGCGATCACGGTCTTGCCCTCCATCAGCGCGTCGAGCTGCTCCTGGATCGCCGCCTCGACCTCGGAATCCAGTGCCGAGGTCGCCTCGTCGAGCACCAGAATCGGCGCGTTTTTGAGAAGCACCCGGGCAATGGCGATACGCTGGCGCTGGCCGCCGGAGAGCTTTACGCCGCGCTCGCCCACGTGGGCATCCAGACCGCGCCGACCATGCGGGTCGACCAGATCATCGATGAAGGTATCCGCGTGGGCGCGGCAAACCGCGCGCCACACGTCGTCGTCGCTGGCCTCGGGACTGCCGTAGCGAATGTTGTCTCTGAGCGAGCGGTGCAGAAGCGAGGTGTCCTGGGTCACCATGCCGATCTGGTGGCGAAGCGAGGTCTGGGTGACCTCGTCGATATTTTGGCCATCGATACGAATGCGCCCGCCCTGCAGGTCATAAAAACGCAGCAGCAGGTTGGCAAGCGTGGACTTGCCGGCCCCGGAGCGCCCGATCAGGCCGATCTTCTCGCCGGGCTTAATGGTGAGCTCGAAGCCGTCGAACACGGTCTTGTGCTCACCCTGGGCCTGGGCGTAGTGGAAGGTGAGCGCATCGAATACGATCTCGCCGTGGGGCACCTCGAGCGGCGCAGCGTCAGGGGCGTCATTGATGCTCGGCGCCTGGGCGATGGTGTTCATGCCGTCCTGCACGGTACCGATGTTCTCGAAAAGCCCGGCGACTTCCCAGAGTATCCAGTCGGACATGAAGCGAATGCGCATCACCAGCGCGATGGCGATGGCCAGCACCCCGAGTGAGATCGCCTCCAAATACCAGGCGCTGATCGCCATACCGGCAATGCCCACCAGCAACATCGTGTTTAAAAGCGTCAAGCACACGCTCATTACCGTCACCAGGCGCATCTGGCGGTGCACCGTGGTCAGAAAGCCCTCCATGGCGTCCTTGGCGTAGCGCTGCTCGCGCACGGTATCGGCAAAGAGCTTGATGGTTTGAATGTTGCTGTAGCTGTCGACCACGCGCCCGGTCATCTCGGCACGGGCATCGGCCTGGGCCATGGAGACATCGCGAAGGCGCGGCACGAAGTAGCGCATGATGCCCAGATACCCCAGAAGCCAAAGCCCCAGCGGCAGCAAGAGCCAGGGATCAGCGCGGCCCAACAAAAAAGCCGCACCGGTGAAATAGACCAGCGCGTAGACCAGCAGGTCCATCACTTTAGTGACGGTCTCGCGAATGGCCAGTGCCGTCTGCATCACCTTTTGCGAGACGCGCCCGGCAAACTCGTCCTGGTAGAACGCCAGGCTTTGGCTGAGCATATGGCGATGCGAAAGCCAGCGTCCGATCATCGGGTAATTGCCGAAGATGCTTTGGTGAGTAATCAAGGACTGCAAGAGCACCAAAAGCGGCAGCCCCAGGATGACCAGTAGGCCCACTCCGGCAAGCCACAGGCCGTTTTCCTGCCAGAACCCGGCGCGCTCGACATTACCCAGCCAGTCCACCAGCTCGCCCATGTAGCTGAAAAAGAATACCTCGGCGGCGGAGACCGCACCGGTGACCAGCGACATCACCAAAAGCAGCGGCCAGATCGGTTTTGAGAAGTGCCAGATAAACGGCAAAAGCCCCTTCGGCGGCGTCTCGAGCTTGCCTTCCGGGTACGGGTTCACACGGCTTTCAAAGGTGTGAAAAAGCGATTTCAGCGTGCGAGCGAGCATGGAAAGTCCTTATGAATAGCCCTTATGGATAGCCCTTAAAGCCCAGAATTTAAAAGTATCAAACGTGAGTCCTGGCACGGCTTTATTAGCGGCGCATTAAAAAACGCGCCCAGAAAGGCGCCACGATCATCAGCGTGATCATGCGTAAAAGATGATGAAAGGCGACGAACACCGGGTCGATATCCAGCGCCACGGCGAGAATGGCGATTTCACCTATGCCGCCCGGCGCCAGCGCCAGAAACGCCACGTCGCGCCCTACGCCCAAAAACTGATGAATCAGTTCAGCGAAGACGGCCAGTACGGCTAACGCTGCCAGCGTCGCCACGCCGGATTGCCACAGATAGCGCCCGAGCGTACGCCCCGTCAGGCCTTTGAAGCGCGAGCCGATCGCGCTACCCAGCACCCAAAGCATCACATTCATGCCCCACTCGGGAAGCGTGAGACTTGCGATATCGAACCCCGAGAGCACCGCGGCGGCCAAAAGCGGCGCCAACAGCGCTGCGCTTGGCAGGCGCAGCCAGCGCCCCAGCGGCAACAAAAGCGGGATCAACAGCAACATCCAGCCGTCGGACAGCGCAGCATCGACGCCGCCAGGGCTTTCGCCGCCGCCACTGGAGATCCAAAACAGCGGCGGCAGAAATAGAATCACTAAAATGACCCGCAGCGATTGGGCGAGCGCAATGCGCTGCGGGTCGCCGCCGGCCTTGTCGCCGAGCAGAATCATCGCGGTCATGGCCCCGGGGGCGGCGCTGAACCAGGCGCTGGTCGAATCGAACCCGCAGCGGCGGTACCAGCGCGCCGCGACCGCCGTGGAAGCCGCCACCCCCACTAACAAAAGTACCGCCGAGACCGGCCAATCTCCCACGCGGTGAGCCAATTGCGGCGTGACCTGGCTGCCCAACACCAGCCCCATCACCGCCAAAAACAGGTTACGAAGCCCCTCGGGTACCGCCACGTGAACACCGCGGGACGAGAGCAGCAGGTTCGCGGTCAGCGGCCCCAGCATCCACGCAAGCGGAAGACCGGTGAGCTGAAAAAGCACACCGCCCACCACACCGGCACCCAGCGATATCCCCAACGCGTGTGCCATGCGCCTGCTCACTCTCATCCCTTTCACTTCGCCACCCCAAGCGCTACCGCGCCCTTCGTTAACCCGCTAAACAATGAAGCAGCTTAGCATTTTGGCGGCGAAGTAAGGTTAGTGGCGCAAGGTCAGTACGGGTAGCCGTCGTCTTCCCCATCGTCGTCGCGAAGGCGTGCCTGGCGTTCGGCCTCCTCCTCTTTGGCGTCGTCAATGACGTCCAAAAGCTCGCCCACGTCGGCCAAGTGGGTGTCGAACTCGAAGTGGCCGGTCAGTTGGCTATCCGGGGTCAGCTTGCCAGCCTCATAAAGCGCCCACATCTCTTTAGCGTAGTGGGTCTCTAAAAGCGAGGGTGCAAAGCGGCCGAAATAGGCGCGCATGTTGTTCACATCGCGTTCGAGCATGGCGGCGGCGCTATTGTTGCCCGCGGCGTCCACCGCCTGGGGCAAGTCGATGATCACCGGGCCTTCGCCATCGACCAGCACGTTGAACTCGGATAAATCGCCGTGAACGAGACCGGCGCACAGCATCAGCACCACGTCGTTGATCACCTTGGCGTGATAGGCAATCGCCTGCTCTTCACTCAGCGCTACATCGCCCAGCCGCGGGGCCACATCACCGTTGGCATCGGTGATCATTTCCATCAACAGCACGCCATCGACGAAGCCGTAGGGCTGGGGAACGCGCACGCCGGCGCCTGCAAGCCGATAAAGCGCATCGACCTCGGCGGAGAGCCAGGCCTGCTCCTGCTCTTTTTGGCCATATTTGGTCTTTTTGGCCATGGCCCGGGCGCGGCGGCTGTTGCGCTCCTTGCGCCCTTCCTGGTACTGAACGGCCTGCTTGAAGCTACGCTGCTTGGCCTCCTTGAAGACCTTGGCACAGCGTTTTTCACCGCTGGATAGAACGACATACACCTGCGCTTCCTTGCCGCTCATCAACTGCATCAGCACCTCTTCCACGAGGCCGTCGTCGACCAGAGGCTGTAATCGTTTGGGTATCTTCATAACGTGCGGCGGTCACTCCTGATGGCGGATGCGTGCGTGGTGAATACGTAAGCGTTCAATACGTTCATGCTAAAGGCGGCGTACGCGAAAGGCGCGGCCCTTGAGTTTATCGCGCTCGAGCTTGCCAAGCGCTTTATTGACCACCTCGCGGTCGATCGCCACGAAAGCACTGCGTGCCTGTACTTTGATCTTGCCAACCTGGTCCCCGCGCAGCCCCCCTTCGCCGGTCAGCGCGCCAAGGATATCGCCGGGGCGCAGCTTGTCCTTCTTGCCACCGTTTAGCTGAAGCGTCGCCATGGCGGGCTCGAAAGGGGTTTGCTGGCGGGGCTTGGGCAGTGCCTCTAACGTGAACACCTCGCTTAGATACTCACCGAGGCGCTCGAGGCGGTAGTGCTCTTCCGGGGCGACCAGGGTAGCGGCAATGCCGCTCTCTCCGGCGCGGCCGGTACGCCCGACCCGGTGGACATGCACGCCCTGCTCACGGGCAATCTGGTAGTTGAACACGGCGTCGAGCTTGGCGATGTCGAGCCCGCGCGCGGCAACGTCGGTGGCCACCAGAATCGACACGCTCTGGTTGGCGAACATCACCAAAATCCGGTCACGGTCTTTCTGCTCCAGATCACCGTGCAACGCCACGGCGCTAAAGCCCGCGTCGCTTAGCTCCCCGGCGACCTGATCGGTTTCGCGCTTGGTGTTGCAAAACACCACGCTGGTGGTCGGCCGGTAGTGAAGCAGCAGATCCACCAGCCCTTTCATGCGCGCTCGTTCGCTGTTAACGGCAAAAAAGTGCTGTTCGATGGTGGTATCGTCGTGGGTCTCGGTGACCGCCACACTGACGTGATCGCGCAGCACTCCCCGGGTCATCTCGGCAAGCTCGCCGCCGGCGTGCTCATCCGGGAAGGTTGCGCTGAACAAAAGGGTCTGCCGATCGGCAGGCGTGGCGCGAATGATGGCATCGATCGACGGACGAAAGCCCATATCGAGCATACGATCGGCTTCGTCCAGCACCAGCGTGGACAGCCCATCCAGGCTTAGCGAGCCCTTGCGCAGGTGCTCTTCGATGCGCCCAGGCGTGCCCACCACGATGTGCGCGCCGTGCTCGAGGGAGGCAAGCTGCGGGCCAAAGGGGGCGCCTCCGCAAAGCGTGAGCACCTTGACGTTGGCAAGCGTGCGGGCAAGCCCGCGAATCGCCTCGGCCACCTGGTCGGCAAGTTCGCGGGTGGGGCAAAGCACCAGGCTCTGAATGTGTGAGCGCTCGAGCCGCAATTGGGCGAGCAGCGCCAGGCCGAACGCGGCGGTTTTACCCGAGCCGGTTTTGGCCTGGCCGAGCACATCGCGACCCTCGAGCATAGGCGGCAAGCTTTGCGCCTGAATCGGCGTCATCTCGTGGTACGCCAGAGACGCCAGGTTATCGATAAGAGCGGGGGGCAGTGCCAGAGAGGCAAAAGAAGTATCGGCCACGAAAAATTCCTGAAATGGGCGAAAGCGACTTGCTCATGGGCAAGGCGGCGCCGGTAATACGCTTAACGGGCACCATACCAGAAAGCGGCCTCGTTTGCCCTCGCGCTATGCGCCGAGCGCCGCAAAGCGCGCCTGACAAAGCCTGGCAAGCGTCTCGGGCGCCAGGGCGATCTCGAGCCCGCGCCGCCCGGCGCTGACGTAGATACGCGAAAAGCGCTGGGCGGAGTCGTCGATAAAGCTCGCCAGGCGTTTTTTCTGACCCAGCGGACTCACCCCACCCAGCACGTAGCCGGTCGCGCGCTCCACCGCCTCCGGGCTTGCCATGGCCGCTTTCTTGGCCCCGGCCGCCTTGGCCACCTGCTTCAAGCCCAACTGATGGGTGACCGGCACCACCGCCACTGCCAGGGTCTTGCCATCGAGCTCCACCACCAGAGTTTTGAACACCTGCGCCGGATCGACCCCCAGCTTTTCCGCGGCTTCCAGCCCGTAGGAGGCCACCCCGCTTTCGTGGCTGTACTCATGAATGTCGAAATCGATGCCCGCTTTTTCGGCGGTGTTGATCGCTGGCGTCATGGGACTCTCGTATCGTTTCAGTAGTAACCGTTTTGGCGTTTAGCACCTTCATCTGGCGGGGCGATAAAGCGCTGCTAAACTTTAGCAAAGCGTTATCACGAAGGCACACTAATACCCTCCACTCCAAAGGAGCTTGGCATGCCGGCAAAATCGAAAGCGCAGCAAAAAGCGGCGGGCGCGGCCCTTTCGGCCAAGCGCGGTGAAACGAAACCAGGTGAGCTTGTGGGTTCGTCCAAAGAGATGTACGACTCCATGAGCGAAGAAGAGCTCGAAGACTTCGCCAGCACCCAACGTAAAGGCAAACCCGAAAAAAAGCGCGATTAAACCCAAAAAGCGGCGCCCGGCATTGAAATGCCGGGCGCCGCTTTTCGACAAGCCCAAGGCCTACTGGCAGGGCACGACCTTGCGCAGCGTGTCCTTGGCCCACAGGGTCTGGCCATCCGGGGTGCGGCCCTGCTCGTTCCAGCGCTCGGTGCTTTCTAGGCAATAAGAGCCCAGGTCTTCGGTGCGCGGGTCGGGGTTGGAGGGGCGCTCGCCGCCCACGCGCATGATATCCGGGTTGCTCGACGTATAGCGGGGCGCGACGGTGGAGCTGGCGCAGCCCGCTACCAACAGGGTAGCCAGCAGCGCGGGTAGAAAGCGGCAAAGTAGCATGTCATTGAAACCCTCGAAATTCCGATGTGATTACCGGTAGGGCTAGATACCACCGCGCTCGAAAAGCGTCAATCGTTTTAGTACCGCTTAAGTCACCAGCGTGATACTGGTGACCGGGCGCAGCTGGTGGTAATGGCAGTGCCGGGTCACGCTTTCGACGATCGCCTCGGCGTCGTCGATCTGCGCCTTTTCAAGCTGAATGTCGACCATGAGAAAATTACCGACCCGCGCCAGGCGTACGTCGCGCTCTGCCACGTCGAAATCCGCGACGTGGCGCACAAGCTCCTGGCGCATACCACCGCCGGGCTCGCCGAACATCAGTTCCTTGAGCGCACCGCGCACCATCTTCACCGGCATGGGCATGAAGTAGGCGACGATCACCAGCACCATCACCGGGTCGGCAAAGCGGGCATAACTTGCCCAGGGGGTGTAGGTGAGCCCAAAGGTGAGCATGAACCCGATCAGCACCGCGCCGCTGAGCCAAGTGTCCATCTGCCACTGCTTGAGCTCGGCGGCCATCAACGAAGAATGTCGCCCCCGGGCGTAGCGGCCAAGCCGCCACCAGGTAAAAAGACACCCCGCCACGTTGGCCAGGCCAAACAGCAGCGCCAAGTCCAGGGTCACCATACGCCCGCCTCGGTAAAGGCTCCAAAGCGCCGAGACCAGCGAGAACAGGCATACCAGCGCAATCACCACGCCCTTGAGCAGCACCGCCAGCGGCTCCACGGTCAGCCGGCCAAAGGGGTAGCGCTCATCCGCGGGCTTTTGGGCATGACCCAGCGCCACCAGCGAAAGCGAGGCCAGCACCAAACTGAGCAGCGAGTAGCCGCTGTCGAATAAAATGGTGATGGAGCCGGAAGCCAATCCGATAAAGAGCCCGACAAACGCGAAGAGCGAAGCGGAGAGCGCCGAAAATCTGAGCGCACGGCGCTCGAGCGTTGAGGAAGACACTCGAAAACCATCCAATAAGGGGGGAAAGATGCGCCATAATAGGCGCCACAAGCAGTACTTACCAATCGCTCAGCGCCAATCTATTTGGCACTCAACGGGTCATCCATGCGAATCGAACAGATCCAGGCGTTTATCGAGGTCACCGAGCAGCGCTCGTTTGCTGGCGCCGCCCGCCATACCGGTATGAAGCGCAGCACGCTTAGCGCTATGGTGAGCGCGCTGGAAGACCACCTGGGCGTGGCTCTTTTCGAGCGCTCCGGCAATAGCCTTACGCTTTCGCCCATGGGGGAAAGCATTCTGCCCGACTGCTACCGCCTGATGACCAGCGCCGGGCGGATCAACAAATATTGCCAGCAGCAACGCCTGGGCGTTGAAAGTCAGCTCTGTATCGCCCGGGACGACGCCCTACCGGAAACCTTTTGGCAAAACGTGATGCACGACATCAAGGCGCGCTACCCGCTCACCGCCATTTCTGTTTACCTGGCCCCGCCCCAGGCCCACCACGCGCTGATCGCCCGCCAAACCGTGGATATCGCCTTTGGGCTCTACGCCGCGCCCAGCGTGGTTTTAAATGCGCAGAGCCTGGCGCCGGTGGACATGCGCCTGGTCGCCGCCCCGCACCACCCGCTGAGCCGCCTGCCAAGCGTTCGCCGCGATGACCTGGCCCAGTACACCCAGATCTGTTTGAGCCACGTTCAGGATGACAAGCTGGTCAGCGAAGCGCTTTTTTCCGCCAACTACTTGAGCCTGACCATGTTCGAGCTGATTCGCGACGCCGTGATTCAGGGCACCGGCTGGGCACTGCTCCCCTCGCTGCTGGTGAGCGAGGCGTTAAGCGCCGGTACGCTCAACCGCCTGCCCCACGAACTTGCGCTGGAGAGCTACCACTACCGCACGCTCGAAGGCGAGCACCAGGGGCCGGTGGCCACGGTGTTGCTTAACAAAGTGGCGCAATTTTTGGCCATCGAAGCTTAGCGTCGGTTTCGTTGAAACGCGGGAGTGGCGAAAAGTAGCGGCGCCTTCCACTCTATAAAAAAGCCACAGAGGAGATTAATGACACCCGAAAGAGTCAACACGGGCAGTGTCATTGATGCGTAAACAAGCCCTGCCAGTGTCGATGTTGCCGTCAACTCAGGAGCGACTTCCCCGATGGTCAAACTCGATAAGAAAGCCAAACGGCTCTATGTTCTCGATACCAATGTCCTGATCCACGACCCCGCCGCCCTTTACCATTTCGATGAGCACGACGTAGTCATTCCCATGACCGTTCTCGAGGAGCTCGATAAGCACAAAAACGGCATCCGCGATATCGCCCGCACCGCCCGCCAGGTCAGCCGCACACTCTCGGAGCTCACAAGCCAGGTCACGTTCCGGGAAGTTCAAAACGGCGTTCCCATCCCGCGTATTAGCGGCCAAAGCGGCTGCTTACACTTTCTCTGTTACAACGATCTCAAGCTTTTAAACGAAGTCAGCGACACCGCCGACAACCGCATTCTGGCCGAAACCTGCCGGCTGCGCGACGAACGCCCGGACGCCTCGGTCATCCTGATCACCAAGGATATCAACCTGCGCATCAAGGCCGCCGCGCTCAAGATGCCGGTGGAGGATTACCATAACGACCGCGCCTTCTCGGACAGCGACGCCATGATCGAAGGCGCCAGCATCGTCGATCATGCGGGGCTTGAAGGTGCATCGCTTTGGGAGACGCTCAATGTCGAGGTCCAGGTCGAACGCGCGGGCCACCACACCTTTTACCATCTCAAGGGCGAGATGCCCGTCGAGTGGCACACCGGCATGCTGGTCTCGGATAGCGAAAACGGCGCCGAGTTCGAGGCGGTCGTACGCGAGCTGGGGCCCAAAAGCGCCACACTCCAGCTTCTGACCAACTACCGCCACCACGCCGGCGTGTGGGGCGTACACGCCCACGATAGCCGCCAGAACTTCACTCTGAACCTGTTGATGGACCCGGAGATCGACCTGGTCACCATCGCCGGAAGCGCCGGTACCGGCAAGACCTACATGACGCTGGCCGCCGCGTTTCAGCAAACCCTGGACGCCAAGCGCTTCGAGCGCATCGTGTTCACCCGCGCGCCGATTCCCATGGGCGAGGATATCGGCTTTCTCCCCGGCACCGAGGAGGAGAAAATGTCGCCCTGGATGGGGGCGTTTCACGACAACATGGACAACCTTCTGCGTAACGACGACGGCGAGTCGAGCTGGGATAACGGCGCCACCCGCCAACTGATCGGCTCCCGGGTCCAGATTCGCTCGCCGGGCTTCATGCGCGGGCGCACCCTAAACGACACCTTCCTAATCATCGACGAGGCGCAAAACTTCACCCCCAAACAGCTCAAGTCTTTGGTCACGCGCGCCGGGCGCAATACCAAGATCGTCTGTCTGGGTAACGTGGGCCAGATCGACACGCCCTACCTCTCCACCAACACCTGCGGCATGGCCGCCGTGGTCGAGCGCTTTCGCGACTGGCCCCACGCCGGGCACATTACCTTGAAATGCGTCGAGCGCTCGCGCCTGGCCCTCGCCGCCGAAGAGCTTTTATAAGAAAAGCTTTTATAAAAGGCCCGCCGCGCTGTCTGGATAAATCTCTTAAACGTCACCTACAAAAGCGCCGCCTAACAGGCGGCGCTATGGCTATCCAGTGACGGGTACCTACTTGCTATCCTGGTTTTTCCGGTCCTCCCCCATCGGGTTGGTCACCCCCACCGTATCCGCCGCGAAGGCTTCGCGCTCGCCCAACGGGCGCGGCTGGCCCACCGTCGTATCACTCAGGGTTTGGCGCTCGAGCTCGCAATTGAGCTCGGCACCAAACAGGACGGTAAAGGCCGATAACCAAAACCACATCATCAGCGCCACCACCGCGCCCAAAGAGCCGTAAAGCTCGCTGAAAGCGCTGAAGTTACGCACGTAGAGCGAAAGCACCGCGGAGCCAATCAGCCACGCGGCGGTCGCCAGCAGCGTACCGTAGTTGATCCACTCCCAACGGGGTTTACGCCGGTAGGGGGCAAAGCGGTAAAGCAGCGCGATCAGGACACTCATCAAAATGAGCAGCGCCGGCCAGCGCAGCCACTTCAGGACCCGGTCCACGGGGGGTTCGATAGTGAGCGAATCCACCGCCATGGGCACCAGCGCAATGAACGCAAGCGACACCAGGGTCATGACGATCAGCCCAAAGGTCAGCGTGGTCAGCAGCACCGTGCGGTGTAAAAAAGGACGTTTTTCGCTCTCGCCGTACACCACGTTGAGCCCCACCACCAGCACCGCGACCCCCTTGGAGGCGATGAACATGGCGACCGCCAGCCCAATCATCGCCGCCATGAAGTTCCCCATCTCGGTGCTCTCGATCACCTGCTCGGCCTGTTGATCCATAAGCCCCGCTGCATCCGGCGGCATGAACCGGCTAATTTCATAAAGCTGCTGGGCCGCCTCGAGCGGGTCGAACAACAACCCCCACAGTGAAATCACCGCCGCGATGGTGGGGAAAAACGCCAGTAAAGCGTAGAAGGCGGCCCCCGCCGCCAGCATGGTCAGCCGGTTGCGCCGCGCGGCGCGTATCACCCGCCAGCCGACATCCATCAACCCTACTTTCGGAATATCCTCGGGGGCGCGGGCGCGCCGGCCCCGGGACGTGCTTTTTTGGTGTGATCGGCTCATCCCAGGCCCTCCCAAATCAGTAAAAGTGCCAATAGCACGGCAAAGGCCATCATCAAACCGCTGCCGTGCCGACGCATCCATCCCTCGCCTTGCAGGGTTTCAACCAACTTTGTCATAACGCGCGCCTCCAAAGCGAGCGCGCGATCGACGCTGGCGTGTTTCGCCCGTTTCGTCTTATTACTCACGCCCTTACAAAAGGCCACGCTTTTCAAGGCGACCGGGCGGTACCCCCACCACAAATCCCCGGGCGGTAGCGGCTTCAAACCAAGCACTCGGGCAAGCCAGTACCCCACCACCACGGCCAGCACACCGGCGGGCAACGGCCAGACCAGCGACCAAAGAGAAGAGAGCCCCGGTACGTGCACACTGCCCTCGGGCAGCGGCAGCCACCAGGGCACACAAAGCGCCCCGGCAATCGCCAGCGCCCAACCGCCCAGTTGGAAGGCGTCACTGCCGCCTTCGCCGCGCTGCTGCCACTGGCGCCAAAGGCATACGCTCACTAGCGCCGTGGTGCCCACCGCCGCCAGCGTCAGCAGCATGATCACCTGGCTATGGTGCATCTCCTCTAGCGCGTGCTTGACGCTGTACTTGCTGATGATGCCCGCGCCAAAGGCGCCGGTCAGCGAAAGCCCGGGCAGCGCGAGCGCCAGCCATAAAATCACCGGAGGACGTCGCGGCAGGTGTTCGCTGATGCTGGTGCCCAAAAAGAGCGCCCCCTTGGCCAGCGCGTGGTGGCCGGCAAACAGTACGACGCCTGGCAGTAACAGCGGCCAAAGCGCGGTGTTGACCAGGCCCATGGCCACAAGCGCCGTCATCATGCCCATTTGGCTGATGCTCGAGTAGGCCAGCACTGCCTTGGGATGGTGCTGGCCCACGCCATAAAGCGCCGCGCCAAAAGCCGCGGCAAAGCCGGCGGCGAGCATCACCTCGCCAAGGGTTTCGAGCTCGGCGGAAAGGCCTTCGGCGCCCAGCGGTAAAAGCACTAGCCAGCCCAAAAGACCGGCCTTGATCATGGCCCCGCTAAGCACCGCGCTCGCCGGGGCCGGGGCCGCCGGGTGGGCCAGTGGCAACCATACATGAAGCCCCACCACACCCGCCTTGACACCAAACCCCAGCCACAGCAGAAGCGCCATCCACACCCCCTGAGGCGCATCGAGAATCCCTTCGCGCACCCCGGCAAGCGTGGTCGCCTGGGACTCCCCCGCGGCCCACAGAAGCCCTGCCAAAATCAGCCCCTCGCCGAGTACCGCCAACAGGATATAGGCGCTCGCCCCACGTTTGGCGCTCGCATCCTGGTTGTGCAGTACCAACGGGTAAGCCGCAAAGGTCATCAGTGCAAAGCCGAGGTAAAAGCTTGCGATATCCTGGGAAAGGATCAAGAACGCATTGCCCAAAAACGTCAGCGGCCAGAAAAACGTAAAGCGTAACAGCCGAGTGCCCTCTGCCGCCTCGCCCTCGCGGGCCCGCGCCATGGACCGCTTGAAATAGCCGCGGGCGTGCAGCGCCGCCAGGCTCCATAAAAGCGCAGTAAACCCAAGCCAGGCGCGGCTCAGCGCGTTGAGCTCCCAATGGCCGCCCAGCATCCAGGCCGACCAGCTCCACTGGGCCTCGCCGACAAACGCAAGCGCCAGCGCAGGCCAGCTAGCACTTAGCCACCAAACGTTAAAAAAGCCGCGCTTCGCCGCAGGCACGCGCAGCGCCTGCCAGATAACGCCCGCCGCCACGGCCACGGGCCAGCCAAGCGCGAGTAGAAAGAGCGCCGTCATGGCAGATACTCCCCGACCGCGACCCGGGTCGCCCAGTCCAGCGGACTAAACGGCAGCCCTGCCAAAAGCCCGGCGCCCAGGCTCACCACCGCGGTAAACACCGCCGGCCACAACAGCCAGCCATGGGTTTCCAGCCGCCCCAGGCGCTGCTCCTGGGGCCACTCGCCCACCCCGTGGGCGGGGCCCTCACAAAACCAGAGCCGGTACACGACGGGTAAAAAGTAAATCGCGTTCAGCACACTGCTGGCCACCAGCACCGCCACGACCCAGTACATCTGGGCCTCGATCGCGCCTATGCCTAGGTACCACTTGGTGATGAACCCGGCGGTCGGCGGTAGCCCCATCATGCCAAGCGCGCCCACGGTAAACGCGATACTGGTCAGCGGCATGCGCTTGCCGGCGCCGTTCATTTCATCGATACGGTGAATACCAAGCTCCTCGGCGTAGATACCCGCGCAGAAAAACAGCGTCACCTTCATCAACCCCTGGTGAAGCAGATGCGCCAGCGCCCCGATCGTGCCGAAGGGCCCGACCAAACACACCCCTAGCACCACGTAGGACACCTGGCTGATGGTGGAAAAGGCAAGCCTGGGCTTGAGCTCTTTTTGAGTGATCGCGCGCAGCGAACCGTAGATGATCGTAAACGAGGCCAGTACCGCCAGCACCGTGGTCACGCCGAGCTCGACGCTTAGCTCGATGCCGTAAAGATCGTAGATAATACGCAGAATGCCGAACGCCCCGGCCTTGACCACGGCCACGGCGTGGAGCAGCGCGCTGACCGGCGCCGGGGCCACCATCGCCCGGGGCAGCCAACCATGCAGCGGCACGATCGCCGCTTTGACCGAAAGCCCCCCGACCAGTAGCGCGAAGATCACGGTCAAAAGCACGCGGTGGTCGTCAAGATAACGCGCAAGCCCCCGCTCGGAGGCGAAGGATTGATCGCCGGTCAGGCTATAGAGCAGCACCACGCCCAAAAGCAGCACGACCCCGGCGCTGAGCGTATAGCGCAGATACACCCGCCCCGCCGCCAACGCCTTGGCACTGCCCGCGTGGGCCACCAAGGGGTAGGTCGAAAGCGTGAGCATTTCGTAGAAAATCAGGAAGGTGAACAGATTCCCCGCCAGCGCCACGCCCAGGGTGCTGGTCACGCAGAGGCTGAAAAAGCCGAAAAAGCGCTTACGGTTGGCCGCCCCTTCCAGGTAGCCGATCGCGTAAATGGTGGTGCAGAGCCAAAGAACCGAGGAAAGCCCGGCGAACATCACGCCCAGGGCGTCGGCCCGCAGCACGAAATCGATACCGCCGATGATCTGAAAACTGAAGGTATCCTCGTACCCGGCCGACACCCGCCCCACCATCAGCGTTACCAGCGCTACTTTACAGGCCGCTGCGCTCAGGTTGATCACGGTGCGCACGGCGCGCGCCTCTTCCGGCAGCGCAAAGATCGCCGTGGCGGCAAACAGCGACACCAGCAGCGCCGCCAGCGGTAACCAGTCCATATTCATACGCCACCCCCGTGTAATAGCGAAAGCGGCAAATGCGCCAGTAGCCCTAAAGCAAGCGCGGCCAAGGCAAGCGCCAAGGCGATGGCGTCCATGCCCGGCGCCAGGGGTTGGTAGCGATGATGCGGGGCGGTTTCATCGAAGGAGTAGCGAAACACGCGAAACACGTAGGCTGCGGTTAGCAGAGTGCCGGCCAACAGTGCCGCCACGGCCACCCACTGCTTGGAAAGCACCATGGCGTGGAGCAGCAGCCACTTGGCGGTAAACCCGGCACTCGGGGGCAGGCCCATCAGCGTGATCGAGGCGATCCCAAAGACCAACAGCGACAGCGGCAGATGCCGGCTGGTCCCCGAAAGCCCTTTGAGCGAGCTTTCGCCGGTCGCCAGTATCAAATTGCCCGCGGCCAGAAACATCGCCGCCTTGGCCAGGGCGTGGCCGATCAGCTGCAGCCAGAAGCCCTGCCAGGCAAGCGCCTGGGGGATCGGTGCGACGTCCGGGCCAAGCAGCAGGGGAAAGGCGACCATTAGATACCCAAGCTGGGCCACCGTGGACGAGGCCACCAGGGTTTTCAGCGAGTCCGCCCGCCAGGCGATCAACCCGCCCCAGACGATCGCCAGTGCCCCAAGCCAGGCGATGAGTCGCGGCGCCCAGAAGGTATCGGGCAGCAGAATGCTCCAGAGCAGAATCAGGATATAAAGCGATGCCTTGATGACAAGCCCCGCGTGCAGCGCGCTGACCGGCGTCCAGGCGTTCTCGTGCACCGGGCTCAACCAGCCGTGCAACGGAAAAAGCGCGGCTTTCAGAGCAAGCCCGGCGCCAAGAAGCGACGCCGCCACCCAAGCGACCGCGCCGGGCTCGACCACCTCGGCCAGCTTCATCAGTTCGAGCTGGCCCCACTCCCCAAGAATGAGCGCCACCCCCATCAGATAAGTGAGCGACCCCACCAGGGTGAGCAGTAAATAGCGCATCCCCGCTTCCAGGGCGGCGGACTTGTTCGATAACAGCAGCATGGCCACGGCCGACAGGCCCACGACCTCCAGAGCGAAATAGAGCGTCAACAGATCCGAGGCGAACCATAAAAGCGACAACGCACTGATCTCGGCTCCCATGAGCGGCCAGAGCCAGCGCTGATTCGGTCCCGCCTCGGTCAGTCGCAAATAGCCCGGCGCGTAGAGCGCCGCCGCGGCGCCGACGCACTGAGTGACCAACAGCAAAAGCGCGCCCAGCCCGTTCAAGCGAAGCGACAGATTCACCCCCACCACCTCGGCCTGCCAGCGCAAAGTACCCGCCGCCTGGGCATCCACCATCAGCGCCACACCGGCGCCCAACACGACAAGGCTGACGACGAGCAGCGCGCCCGCCCGCTTGGGCGGAAAAACCGCCGCCAAAAGCCCCGCCAAAAGCGGCAGTAACAGCACACACAAAAGCGCCCAGTGGCTAAGCGGCAGCGGCGTAAAGGTGCTTTCCAGTAGACCGAAGCGCCAGCTCATTGCGCGCGCTCCGGGTGTTGCAGGTCTTCCTGGTCCGCTTCGCCTTCGTGGGCGCGTAGCTTTCGAATCACAAGCGCCCCCAAAAGCGAACCGAGCCAGGCGATCATCAGCGCCACGCCGACCAGCGCCTGGGCGCCTTCAACGGTACCGGCAAGCCCGGTCATCAATAAAAAAACGCTGGAGCCCAGTACATTAAAGGCAATCAGCCGGCGCAGGCGATGCCGATGCAGGGCGAAGGCGCCCATCGCCGTGCCCACGATCAGCACCGCCACCAGCATCAGCGGATGCTCCGAAGGCGCGTAGGCCATGCCGGGCATGACGAGACGAAGCACCGCCCCGACCATGAAACACCAGGCCACGGTCAGCACCGCCCGGGCGAGACGATGGCTGACCGGGCCACGAAAGGTATCGATGTGGCGGCTTGACGAGGATACGCGGCGAAAAAAGCCAAAGCGTGGCCATAAATCGCTAACGGTGAGCTCGTGAAAGGAGAAATAGCGAGGGTGATAGCCAAAGGCGCCGAGGGCGTAAAACAGGGTAGCGCCGGTTAGTAGTACGCCCAGCACGAACTCCACCAGGGCGAGCCAGGGCGCGCCCAACCACCCCCAAACGAGCACCATGAGCAGGGCAAACACGACAAAGGCGCAGGTTGCCCGCGCCACGTGGCGATCGAACAGGCAGACAAAGGCGGAAAGGCCAAGGCAAAGAGCCAGGCCCATTTCCAAAAGGTCGATAGACGCTAGCATAGGCCTTTGCGGGTACCCCTCGGCTTGAAAAAAACGACTGTGTTTGCCTTTTATTCGCTTGTCGACGCTGGGCTAACCCAAGCGCGCCTGCAGCCATTTTCCGATATCGTTGACCTGCTGCGGGCAGAGCGCGTGCGCCATGGGATATTGGCGGTAGTTAACGCTGTAGCCCTTCTCTTTCAGGCGGTCGGCGCCGGCCCGGCCCAGGGTCTCCGGTACCACCGGGTCGAAGTTGCCGTGATGTACTTCCACCGGCACCGACTGGTTCGCTGCGGCCAGTTCGATGCTCTCGCCGGTGGCCAGGTACGTCGACATGGCCAGCAACCCACCCAACGGCTGATCGAACGTGAGCGCGGCCTGGTAGGCGACCGCCCCGCCCTGGGAGAAGCCGGCTACGATGATCCGGCGGCTATCCATCCCCTGGTCGAGCTGCTCTTGAATCAGCGTCTGGATGCGCTCGGCGGAGTGCTTGAGCTGTGTTTCATCCACCCGGCGCCCCAGGTCCATCGCCAGAATATCGTACCAGGCGGGCATCACCATGCCGCCGTTCACGGTCACCGGCAAGCGCGGTGCGTGGGGCATGATGAAGCGAATATTCAGGTTTTTGGAAAGCCCCATGGCCGGGATCAGCGGCTCGAAATCGTGACCGTCAGCGCCCAGTCCGTGGATGATGAATACACAGGCATCCGCAGGCTGCCCGTTTTTGGGCTCGACGATCAACTCACCAGGCTCTGACATAGCGTGATTTCCTCGCAATAAAAGCGACACCCTAGCGCAAAGTGAGGCGCTGGGCGAGCGGTTCGGCTAGAACGGCCACACCAGCGGAATCAACGCAACGGCAATGGCGCCGGTCAGCACGTTCAAACCGCCGCCTACCTTGAGGAAATCGGTGATGCGATAGCCGCCGGGCCCATAGACCATCAGGTTGGTTTGATAGCCAATCGGCGTCAAAAAGCTGGCCGAGGCGGCAAACATGATGGTCACCACGAACGGCATGATGCTCACGCCCAGACTCTCCGCCGCCGCCGTCACGACCGGAAAGATGATCACCGCAGCGGCGTTATTGGTGACCAGCTCGGTCAAAAGCGCCACGACACAGTAAGTGCCCAGCAGCAAAAGCCAGGGGCTGCCCGCCACCATCGAAAGCACGCCCCCGGCCAGCGCGTCCGCCGCCCCCGAGCTTGTAAGCGCCGCACCCACCCCGAACGAAGCGGCAATGGTCAAAAGCACCTGGGTGTCGAGGCCGCGCTTGGCACCGCCCACCGTGCAGCAGCCGGTCAAGAGTACCAGCGCCGCGCCCAGCATCGCCGCACCCAGCATGCTCAGCACGCCCACCGCCGCCAGCAGCACTGCGCCGAGCAGAATCGCCCAGGCCAACGGAGCTTTTTCGTGCACCGGCCGGGCGGCACCGTTGAGCTCACTGATCAGCAGAAAATCCCGGGATTCCCGGTGGCGCTCGATGAACGGCGGACGCGCCTCCAAAAGCAGCACGTCGGAGGATTGCAACTGTACCTGCCCCAGATTGCCGGTCACTCGCTCACCGCCGCGGCACACCGCTAACACCGCCGCGCCGTAAAGCGTGCGAAAGCGGCCGTCGCGAATCCGCTGGCCAATAAACTGGCACTGGCTGGAAACCACCGCCTCGACCAGGCGGCGCTCCTTGAACTCTTTCTCCAAATTCGAGGCGTGCTCGCTCGAGGGAACCAGCCCACGAATCTGCTGAAGCTCGACCGCCGCATCGCTGGTACCGGCGAACACCAGCCGGTCGCCGCCTTTCAGCCGCTCGCCGGGGCCGACGACGCTGACCACGTTGCCCGCGCGCTCGATCTCGACCAGAAACAACTCCTGAAGATGTCGAAGTCCCGCCTCCTCGACGCTGCGGTCGACCAGTACGCCGCTCGGGTCCACCTCCATCTCGATAGTGAACTCCCGCGGGTTGGCAAAAACTTTGCCCATCCCTTCCCTGTTGGGTAAAAGCCTGGGTGCCACGAAAATCAGATAGGCAAGCCCCGCCACCGCGACCGGTATGCCCACCCAGGCTAGATCAAAAAGGCCCATGGAGACATCGGGGTAGCGCTCGGTCAAAAGCCCGTAGACCACCAGGTTGGTACTGGTGCCGAAAAGCGTCACCGTACCGCCCAGAATCGACGCGAAACTCAGCGGCATTAGAAGTCGCTGGGGCGAGCGCTTGATACGCCGGCTCCAGCTCATCACCGCAGGGATGTAGGTCGCCATGACCGGCGTATTGTTCAAAAACGCGCTGAGCGAGGCGACCGGCAGGACCAGCCGCACCAGCGAACGCCGCTCGGTGGCAGGCGTTCCCAGAACAAAGCGGATGATCAGATCGATCCCGCCGGTTTCCCGAATACCCGCCACCAGCACGTACATGAAGGCCACGGTAAAAAGCCCCGCGTTGGAGAAGCCACCCAGCGCCTGGCCCGGGTCGATCACGCCCAGGGTCATCAGCACCACCACCGCGCCGAGCAGGATGATATCCGGCCCCAGCCGCGAGAGCGCCATTAACGGAAACACCGTCAATACGACCCCGATTGCAATCCAAGCATCTAGTGACATGACACGCGCCTTAAACAGAAAACGCTGCCATTGTGCCGCCTGGCAAATATTCTAAAAAGTTATTTTTAGAAACACACTAATATCATAAAAGCATAAGCAAACAAGCGACCGTGCCGGCCTAACCGCGCCGCGCGCAATCGTTTTAGTCATATCCGCCGCCTCCGGCGATTTAAAACACAGCCCCGCAGCTTATGAAAAAAGTAGCGGTATCGGTAAAAAATAACGGTACCCGTAAAAAGTAACTAAGCTAATAAACGGGTGGCCGTTACCAGAACGAAAACAATGTCACCGGGTCTTGACCCCTCTTCTTACTTCGCAGCTGTTCAATGCGCTGATCGATCGTGGTGTACGGCCAGATCTATCCGTGAATACTGGGAGTACTACATGAAAACGCGTCATATCTTCGTCGTCGGTCTCAACGACTTCAATCATGAACGCCTCAAGCGGCTTCGAGGCGCCGAGCATTTTCACTTTCACGGGGTCATCGAACCCGCTGAGGTCTACGACACCGAAATATTTCCCATCGAGTCCATGGTCGAACGCGCCACTCAAACGCTCTCGGCCTTCGAGCACGACATCGACGCAATCGTCGGCTACATGGACTTTCCGGTCTCGACCATGCTGCCACTTCTATGCAGCCGCTTCGATACCCGCACGACCACTCTGGAAAGCCTTCTGAAGTGCGAGCACAAGTACTGGAGCCGGCTGTGCCAGCGCGAGGTGATCGGCAACTACATTCCCCGCTTCACCGCTTTTGATCCCTTCGATGACCAGGCGCTGACCGAGATCGGCAAGGCGGGGCTCTACTTCCCTTTTTTCGTCAAACCGATCAAGTCCTCCGGCTCGCGCCTTGGATTTCGCATCGACAGTCCCGAGGACTTCGAGTCCGCCATCGCAAAATTGCGTAGCGACATTGGGCTCATTTCAGAGCCTTTCAACTATATCCTCGAACAGGCCGAGGTCCCCGACGAGGTGCGCAAGGTCGACGGCGGCTTCTGTATGGCCGAAGAGATCATCGGCGGCTGGCAGTGCACCGTGGAGGGCTACGTATTCGAGGGGGAGGTCGTCCCCTACGGCATCGTGGATTCGCTGCGCTACCCGCGGGTACTCAGCTTTCTTTGCTACCACTACCCCTCCACCCTGCCCGATAAAATCCAGCACAAGATGCGTGAGCTGACCACGATGCTGCTCGAGCATATCGGGTTTGATAACGCCGCCTTCAACGTAGAGTTTTTCTGGGACGAGGTGCAAAACCGTATCTGGCTTTTGGAGGTCAACACGCGTATTTCCCAGTCTCATTGCGATATCTTCGAGAAAGTCGACGGCGTCAGCCATCAACAGGTCACCGTCGATTTGGCGCTGGGTCAGAAACCGAACATGCCGCATCGCGAAGGCGACTACCCGGTGGCCGGCAAGTTTTTCTACCGAGTGTTCTTCGAGGACGCCACGGTCTCCCGGGTCCCCTCCCAGCAAGAGATCGAAGCGCTTGAAGCGGACTTTCCCGGCACCCTGATCGACCTTCAAGTCGCGCCCGGCCAGCGGCTTTCGGCATTGCCCGAGCAGGACGCCTATAGCTACGCGCTGGCCTATATCTGGATGGGCGCTCAAAGCAGCCAGGCGCTGGAACAAAACTATTTGGCGCTTGCCCAGCGGCTCACCTTCGACTTCGCCGAGGTCGTCGGGTAACCCATCGCTTGCGCTTGCAAAGGAGTGTGCTGATGCAGATCGTGGATAACTTGCCCCGCCGGGTTTTCGAAGAGGAGACCTGGATCGAAATGAGCGACGGTACGCGACTGGCCGTGCGCATCTGGCGACCAGAAGATGCCGAGAGCGATCCGGTCCCGGCGATCGTCGAGTACCTGCCCTACCGTAAACGTGACCTGACCGCCCAGCGCGATGCCGGCATGCACCGCTTCTGGGCCGGCCACGGCTACGCCGGGGTGCGAGTGGACATTCGCGGTACCGGCGAGTCCGACGGCGTACTTTATGACGAGTACCTGCCCCAGGAGCTCGATGACGGCGTGGAAATTCTGGCCTGGCTCGAGCGCCAACCCTGGTGTACCGGTAAGGCCGGCATGGTGGGTATTTCCTGGGGCGGCTTCAACGGCCTGCAGATCGCCGCGCTCCAGCCGCCCCAGCTCAAGGCGATCATTACCATCTGCTCCACCGATGACCGCTACGCCGACGACGTTCACCACATGGGCGGCTGCCTACTGGTCGATAACCTCTCCTGGGCATCGACCATGTTCGACGGCAACGCCTGCCCGCCGGACCCGGCACTGGTCGGCGAGCGCTGGCGCGAGATGTGGCATGAGCGCTTGGCGGGCAGCGGGCTTTGGCTTAAGCAGTGGCTCGAGCACCAGCGCCGCGACGACTACTGGAAGCATGGGTCGGTGTGCGAGGATTTCAGCGCGATTCGCTGCCCGGTCTACGCCATCAGCGGCTGGGCGGACGGCTATTGCAACGCGGTGTTCCGGCTCATGCAGGGCCTCGACGTGCCCCGCAAAGGACTCATTGGCCCCTGGTCGCACAAGTACCCGCACCTGGGAGTCCCGGGGCCGGCCATCGGCTTTTTGCAGGATGCGCTGCGCTGGTGGGACTACTGGCTCAAGGGCATCGACAACACCATCATGGAGGAGCCCATGCTGCGCGTATGGATGCAGGAGTCGGCGCCGCCCTCCACCCGCTACGACCACCGCCCGGGCCGCTGGGTCGCCGAACCCACGTGGCCATCCACCAATATCGTGCCCCAACACTTCATGCTGACCGCCGGCCACGACCTGGTACCGGAAACCGAGGCCAACCGGGAAGCAACAAGCGACACGCCGCTTTCGCTGCGCTCCTCGCTATCGGTGGGGCTTCACGCGGGCAAGTGGTGCTCCTACAACGCCCCGCCGGATTTGCCCCACGACCAGCGCGATGAGGACGGCGGCGCGCTGGTCTTTCAAACCGCCATGCTGGCGTCGCCGCTGGAGATTTGCGGCCAGCCGGTGCTTGAGCTCGAGCTCTCCTCGGACAAGCCGGTCGCCATGGTCGCGGTGCGCCTGATCGACATTCACCCGGACGACAAGGCCACCCGGGTCTCCTACGGGCTATTGAACCTGACCCACCGTGACAGCGACGAGCACCCCGAGCCGCTGGAGCCGGGCAAACGCTACCGGGTCAAGGTAGCGCTCAAGCATATCGCCCAGCAGTTCGTCGCCGGACACGCCATTCGCGTATCGCTTTCGACCAGCTATTGGCCGATTGCCTGGCCCGCGCCGGAGCCCGCCCGGCTCACTTTTCACCCCGAGGCCTGCCGGCTGACCCTGCCCACCCGCGAGCCGCGCACCGAAGAAGAGGCGGCACTACCGGCCTTCGAGCCGCCGGTGTCCGCACCCGGGCTCGATACCACGGTGCTTGCTCCGGGTAGCGAGAGTTGGCGGGTCATCCGCGATTTGGCGACCGACGTCAACGAGCTCGAGGTGATCAACGATGAAGGGCGCTACCGATTCGACGATATCGACCTCGAAATCGGCGGCAAGGTGACCGAGCGCTACCGTTACGCCTACGGCGACTATCGCAGTATCGAGGGAATCACCGACTGGGAACGCGTTTTTCGGCGCGGTGACTGGGAGGTGCGCACCCTCACCCATACCAGGCTTACGGCCAGCGCCGACGCGTTTCGTATTCAGGCCACGCTGGACGCTTGGGAAGGCGAAACGCGAGTGTATTCGCAAAGCTGGGACGAATTCATACCGCGCGACCTTGTATGAAAAAAGCTTTATATGAAAAAGAGCTTGTATAAAAACAAAAAACCCCGCGATTGGCGGGGTTTTTTCGTTCCGTTTACCTTAACGGCAATCGGAAAACATCAACGCTGTAAAATTACAGTACTTTGATGTTGGAAGCCTGAAGGCCTTTTTTACCCTGAGTGACGTCGAAGGAAACCTTCTGGCCGTCTTGCAGAGTTTTGAAGCCGTCAGCTTGAATTTCAGAGAAATGCGCGAACAGATCGTCGCCATTGTCGTCCGGAGAAATGAAGCCGAAGCCTTTAGTGTCGTTAAACCACTTAACGGTACCAGTTGCCATGATCGAAAATCCTCGATTTAGCTTAATCTAAAGCCGGGTAATACCCGAGTTACAGTGGGTAGAACAAGAAACTTTCACCAGACTCAACGCTAAAGCGTTTCAATGCTGCTGACAACGTTCGACTTGCTAACCTACTGCTTGAAGGATGTGCCCTACCAATGCACATGTCAAATTATATTTGAAAAAAATGTCAATACGATGACGGCCCTTTCAACGCCCCTCTAAAACCCATCGTGCGGCCTTTTCAGCGATCATCAGCGTGGGTGAATTGGTGTTCCCACTGGTGATCGTCGGCATGATGCCAGCATCCGCAATACGCAGCCCGGCTACCCCGAAAACGCGCAGTCGACTGTCGACTACCGCCATTTCATCCTCCGCTTTACCCATGCGCGTGGACCCCACCGGATGAAAGATGGTAGTGCCGATATCCCCGGCCAAGCGAGTGAGCTCTTCGTCACTTTGATACTGGGCGCCGGGCTTGACCTCTTGTGGCTTGTAATGGGCAAATGCCGGCTGCGCGGCAATGTGGCGGGTGACGCGAAGTGAATCCACGGCCACCTTTTGATCCTCTGCGGTGCTCAGGTAGTTGGGGCTGATCATGGGCGCCACTTTGGGATCGCGGCTTTTCAGTCGCACCGTACCTCGGCTTGTGGGGTTCAGGTTGCAGACGCTTGCGGTAATCGCTGGAAAAGGGTGTAGCGGTTGGCCGAAGGCCTCCAAACTCAAGGGTTGCACGTGGTACTGGATATTGGGGTGGACGTAGTCGCTGGAACTTCGCGTAAAGGCACCCAGTTGCGAAGGCGCCATGCTCATCGGCCCGGTTCGCCTGGTCAAATACTCCCAACCGATGCCCATTTTGCCCCATAGCGTGCCGGCGAGGGTGTTGAGCGTTTGGGCATTGCTGACACGATACACCGAACGGATCTGGAGGTGATCCTGCAGGTTTTCGCCCACCCCGGGGAGCTCCTTAACTACCTTTATACCGACGTTTTCCAGAGGCTTTCGCGGGCCGATGCCGGAAAGCTGTAAAAGGTGCGGCGTGCCGATCGCCCCGGCGCAGAGCACCACTTCTTTATCGGCGCTCACTCGCTGCACGCGCCCACCGCGCAGTACTTCAACCCCCGTGCAGCGCAGCGCCACCTTTGCTTGATCGAGGCAGAGCGTATTGACCTGAGTCGAATACCAAAGCGTCAAATTCGGGCGCTCGAGCGCCGGGCGCAGAAACGCCTTGGCAGTGTTCCAACGCCAGCCCGCGCGCTGGTTCACATCGAAGTACGCCACCCCTTCGTTGCAGCCGCGGTTGAAATCGTCGGTGGCCGGAATACCCGCCTGCTGGGCGGCTTTGGCGAAATCATCCAGTACCGGCCATTTGAGCCGCTGCTTTTCGACCCGCCACTCCCCGTCGCGGCCATGAAATTTACGATGCTCGGTGTCGGCGCCGCCCGCCGCGTCCATGCGGTAGTGGCTTTCGTGGCGGATAAAATCCTCGAGGCACGCCTCCCAGCGCCAGGCCGGGTCGCCGGTGACACTGGCCCAGTGGTCATAGTCGCGGGCTTGCCCGCGCATGTAGATCATGCCGTTAATGCTCGAGCAGCCCCCTAAAACCTTACCCCGAGGGTAGATGAGCGAGCGTCCATTCAAGCCCTTGGCCGGTTCGGTCTTGAAAAGCCAGTCCGTGCGCGGGTTGTTGATGCAGTAAAGGTAGCCCACCGGCACGTGAATCCAGTAGTAGTTATCGCGCCCGCCCGCCTCTATCAAAAGCACCCGGTTAGCGGGGTCGGCGCTTAGCCGGTTGGCCATCAAACACCCGGCGGTGCCGGCCCCGATGACGATGTAGTCGAACGGCTGATCGATTTGGCGTGCATCCTTGTTATTGGTCTTGGCCATAACGCCTCCCGGACGTTGATTATCTGGCATCGGGCCATATAAAACGCCACTGCCCGTTTATCTTCATCAAGGCTTAAAAGCACTAAAAACGCAAACGGCACCCGAACGCAGCGAAAGGGCCGACCCGGCCGTGTCGCCCAAGTCTGGAGCCTGGGAACCCCGCCGCCTGGAACCTTCGCGCTTGGTAAATGATCAAAACGAGCTACCTTGAAGTCGTCGCTTTAAAAAACAGGTTTTGCCAAAGCAGGATTTCTCTACTAGAGTATCAGGCGAGTCAATTAGACCAGTCGGCTAGTAACTATTTAGTTCACCGTACTGGTTGCGGTGTCTTCGCCACCGCGACATCAAACAAGCGTTGATCTATAGATAGGAGATCTTATGAGCAACAGCATCACGACAGTCAACCCGGCCACCGGCAAGAACCTTGAAAGCTATCCGTTGATGGATGAAAGCCAGGCCCTCAAGGTGGTCGAGCAGACCCATGAAGCCTTTCTACAGTGGCGCCTGAAGTCGCTCGACGAGCGTGCCAAGGTGGTCAAGGCGATCGGTAAAGCACTTGCCGACAACAAGGAAGCGTTCGTTAACCTGATGGTCGACGAAATGGGCAAGCCGCCGGAAGAAGCGCGTGGGGAAATCGATCTGTGTGTCGGTATCTGCGACTACACTGCCGAGCAAGGCCCGACCAAGCTTGCCGATGAAGAACGTAAACCCGGCAACGGCGAGCGTGGCTTCGTCACCTACTCGCCGATGGGCGTAATCTACGGCATTCAGCCGTGGAACTTCCCCGCCTACCAGGCGGTTCGTTACTCCATCGCCAACATCATGGCGGGTAACGCGGTGCTGCTCAAACACGCCGAAAACGTCACCGGCAGCGGCCTGCTACTCGAGAAAATCTACCGTGAAGCCGGCCTGCCGGAAAACGTCTTCCGCACGCTGGTCATCTCCCACGATGTCTCGGACAAGATCATCGAGCACAAATACGTGCGCGGTGTGACGCTGACCGGTAGCGACGGCGCTGGCCGCAAGGTAGCCGCCAAGGCGGCCGAGAACCTCAAGAAAACCGTTCTCGAGCTTGGCTCCAACGACGCCTACCTGGTGCTGGACGACGCGGATATGGATCTGGCCGTCGACACCTGCGTCACGGGCCGGGTGTATAACGGTGGCCAGACCTGCGTGGCCGCGAAGCGCTTCGTGGTGACCGAGAAAAACTATGAGGCCTTCAAAGAGCGTTTCGTCGAGAAGATGAAGAGCCTTAAAGTGGGTGACCCGAAAGAGAGCGGCACCAACGTCGGCCCGATGGCGCGAGTCGATCTGCGCGACGGCCTGCACGACCAGGTAGAGCAAAGCGTGAGCAAAGGCGCCAAAATCCTCTGCGGCGGTGAAAAGCCCACTGGCCCCGGTGCGTTCTACCCGATCACCGTGCTGGAAAACGTCGAGCCCGGCCAGCCGGCTTATGATGACGAGCTGTTCGGCCCGGTTGCGGCGCTGATTCGTGCAAAAGACGACGAAGACGCCATGCGCATCGCCAACGACAGCCGTTACGGCTTGGGCGGCGGTATCATCTCCAAGGACACCAAGCGTGCCGCGGAGCTTGCCAGCAAGTACTTCGATACCGGCATGGTCTTCATCAACGGCTTTGGCG
Source organism: Vreelandella mediterranea (assembly GCF_970647075.1). Classification (NCBI taxonomy): domain Bacteria; kingdom Pseudomonadati; phylum Pseudomonadota; class Gammaproteobacteria; order Oceanospirillales; family Halomonadaceae; genus Vreelandella; species Vreelandella mediterranea. The sequence continues at coordinate 2,596,778 of NZ_OZ310198.1, forward strand.
TGGCCACCCCGGAAATGCCCTTCGGCGGCGTGAAGGACTCCGGCTACGGCCGCGAGCACGGCGGCTTCGGCATGCACGAATTCGTCAACGCCAAGGCGGTCATCGTCGTTAGCGAGTAATACCGCAACGCCTTTGGCTGGCCAGTTTGACTGGTTAGAAACGATAAACGCCGCAAGCGCTGCTTGCGGCGTTTTTTTATGCCCTGAAGGTGTGGTTACCTGCTTTCGCGCGCCAGACGCTCGAGCCTGGAAGCCTGCTCATCGGAGATATCCATCGCGTTGGCAAGCTGGTCGAGCCATGCGCGCCCCTTGGGATCCCCATCATCGATAACGGCCACGCTAATCAAGTACATCTCACGAGCGGCCTCGGGCGAGTCCGCCTGCTCGGCAAGTGCCTCGGCATCCAGTGAAGCATTTAGCTGCTGCTCGACCCAAGCGTGCAACTCATCATCAGCGCCCAGGGCGTGCATCTTTCCGGTCATCGAGGCGCGTATCTGCTCGTCGTTTTGAACGGCGGCGCGGGCGGCCATGATCATCGCCTGCAGCAGTGCCCGGCTGCGTTGCTCCTGACGTTCGCCGCTGAGGGAGTCGACGTGGTCGTCCTTCGCACTGGCCTGGCCGCTTTCCCACTCGGTGTCCGCTTCGCCACCACGGCCGCTGCGTAACTGGGAGTTCTGCCACGCGTTCCAGGCATATACGCCTATGCCCGCCACAATGCCATATTTAATCGCCTTGCCGGTCAGCTTGCGGCCAGGCCCGGAGCCCATCAGGATTGCCATAGCGCCGCCGCCCAGCGCACTCTTCGTATCGAAACCGCTCGAACGGGATGACGGGCCCGATGCATGACGGCCCAAGCGGTGACCCGGCTGACCATCCGACCGGTGTGCTGGATCATCCAGCACACCCTTGATACCGAATTCGCCGTCCTCTTGCTGCATCAACTGCTTAAGAATAGTACTCGCGTTCATCCGTGGACTCCTTGAGCTAATGGAGTGGCAACCCGCCACCCTACAAGCAGGTTAGACGCTTTCGCCCCCTTTTACCTCAAACCGGCTTTCTTGTCGGCGGGTACTGACCTCGAGGCAAGGCGGTATTTGCGCCTTGAGTTCACTGCCGTATAAAAACGCCGCAAGTGCTGCTTACGGCGTTTTTTGCTGTTTTGTTGCAAGGCTACGCGTTAGCTCGCGCGCCGCGCCGTCGATAAAGCGTTAGCACCGCGGCCAGGATAAGCCAGGTCAACAACGCGGCGATGACGTCATCGAGCACCACGCCCAATCCGCCCGGCGCATACTCGGCCAAATGCACCGGCGCCGGCTTGAACGCATCGAAAAACCGATACACACCAAACGCCAGCGCCATACCCCAAAGCGTTCGCGCCGCCTTGAGGCCCAGCACTGCCAGCGGGAAGGCAACGATCTCATCGAGCACGATACTGCCGTGATCAAGCCCCCCGTGATAAAGGCCCGCGTAGTGGCACACGCCACCACCGATCCCCAGTAGTACCAGAACTGCCCCTACCTGCTGGCCAAGCGGGCGCGCCAGTAACGCCCAGGCAAACGCTACGCCCAGCAGCGACCCCACGGTGCCGGGTGCGACGGGAGCGTAGCCAAGCCCCAGGCCCGAGGCGAGCCACAGGTTGAGCGTTTCGAGCATCAGCCGGCCTGAACCGCCTGGCGCTCGAGTTGAGTCACCATCTCGGCGTCCAGCTCGAGCTCGGTGGCCAACTGTTCGAGCCAGGCTTTTTCCATGGGGTTTTGCTCATCACTCACCGCCAGGCTGATCAGATACATCTCCCGAGCCGCCTGGGGCGAATCTGCCTGACGGGCCAGCGCTTTGGCATCGAGTGGGGCGTTTAACTGCTGCTCGACCCAGCCGTGCAATTCGTCATCGGCCCCCAGGGTATCGATCTGCTCGCTGATCAGCGCGCGCTCCTGCTCGTCGATATGACCATCGGCCCGGGCGGCCATGATCATCGCTTGTAAAAGCTCCAGGCTTCGCCGCTCCTGTAACTCGCCGGTGAGTGCCTCCACGCGTTCGCCTTCATCATTGCTCTGCGGCGCGGGGCTACCCCCTTTGGCGGCCTGGCTACTCTGCCACGCCTTCCAAGCAAGCATGCCGACCCCTGCAATGGCGCCGTACTTAAGCGCCTTGCCGCCCAGCTTGCGTCCGCGTTTGGAGCCGACCAGCATCCCCATGGCGCCGCCGCCCAGCAGGCTCTTCATGTCGAGACCACTGCCTTTAGTGCCGGCTTCATTACCGCCGAGCTGGCGCGATAGACCATCGAGCATCCCTTTTACATCCACACCGCTGCCCTGGCCGCCCTGGGCCGTGCCGCCGGCCTGTTGCATCAATTTTTGTAAAATGGCGTTTGCGTTCATTCGCTGCTCCTTGCTTTACGACGAGACACTTTGAAAGACGACGCTAGGTGGTCACCGCTCCCTTGATCGCCGTCGTGCTGCCGTGCCGGCTGGCCTGCACCTCTATACGAACCGGCATTTGCTCTTTAAGTTCGCTGACGTGGGAAATGATGCCGATCATGCGCCCGCTCATCTGCAGATCGCACAGCACCTCGATCGCCTGATCCAGGGCGTCCTGATCGAGGCTTCCAAAACCTTCGTCGATGAACAGCGTGTCGAGCTGAATGCCGCCGGCGTAGGCCTGGACCACGTCTGAAAGCCCCAGCGCCAACGAAAGCGCCGCCATGAAGGATTCGCCGCCGGAAAGGGTCGCCACCGAGCGCTGCTTGCCGGTGTAGGTATCGGCGACATCGAGCTCCAGGCCGGACGCCTTATTGCCTTTCGAGGGGTCTTCGCGGCGCACCAGCTGGTAGCGCCCGCGGCTCATGCGTACCAGCCGCTCGGAGGCCTGAATCAGCACGTCGTCGAGCAGCACCCCCAGCACGAAGCGCTGCAGGCTGATGCGGTGGCCGGTGCGCCCGTTGGCGACGTCACTGAGCGTGCCCCAGAGCCGGTACTCCGCCTCGAGCTTTTCCTGAGCCGCATGGGCATCCGCAAGTTTTTGGCGAATGGCGGCCAGGTTGGCAAGCCGGGCATCGAGGGAGCGCCAGGCTTCGAGCCGGGTGTTCTCCTCGTGCTGGGCGGCCTCGACCGCCGCCTCGAGCTCAGCCACATTCGGCAGCGCTTGCTCGCCCAGTTGGGCGTTGGCGCTGGCCAATGCCCCTTCCAGTTCGGCCAGGCGATGCCGGTAGCTTTCGACTTGCTCGGCAAGCGCCTGGCGCTGCTGGGCGTCGAGCCTGGCGGCCTCGAAGGCCGCGGCGTCCTCGAAGGGGCTTTGGTCCAGCGCCTCGCGCCAGGCGGCGTCCGCTTTTTCAAGGGCGATCCTACACTCCGCCAGGCGTTTGTCGGCGCCGCTTAGCCGCTCTTCACAGCGGGCTTTTTGGCTTTCGTGCTCGTTAAACGCCTGCTGGGCCTTTTGGTAGGTGCTCTCGATGTGCGCAATGTCGCTGTCAAGCCCGGCCAGGCTCGCCTTGAGTGCCTGGGGGTCGCGGGCGTCCGCGGGCAGCGCCTCGCTTAGCTGCTCGTAGTGGCTTGCCAGGCGCAGCGCCTCCTCCCGGGCGGTGTCCATCTCGGCGCGGCGGGTTTTGAGCGTTTTGTCCTGAGCCGCCCACTCCTGGCGCAGCGCGTCGCGGCTTTGCTGAAGCTGGGTAATCTCGCTTTCTACCTGGCCACGCCGCGCCGCATGTTCGCCTTGCGCCCTCACGGCGTGCTCGAGTTCGGCCAGGGGCGCGCTTGCCCACTCGCCCAGGGCCTGGCTCACCTGAGCGTGCTGCTCATCGAGGTTTTGGCGTTTCTGGCGGCTCTCTTGCAGCGCGCGCTCGGCGGCGTTGCTCGCCTGGCGGGCGTTTTCAAGCGCTACCCGGGCCTGTTCCACTTGTTCTTTGGTGACCACGTCGACCTGGCCTTCGGCGGGGGCCGGGTGGTCGGGGCTGCCGCATACCGGGCACGGCGTGTCGGCTTGTAAGGTGCGCGCCAACAGCGCCGCCTGCCCCTGGTGCCAGCGCATTTCCTGCTCGGTGGCGTAGCGCTCGGCGCGCTCGGTCTCTCGCTGACAACGCTCGAGGGTTTGTTCGCCACCGCGGCGCTGCTCGTCGAGCGCCGGGGCCTGACGGTCGAGCGCCTCCAGCTCCTGGCGCTTGGCAAGAAGCTCCCGGTGGCGGACAAGCTCCGAAGGCGCCCCTGCCAAGCGCTGGTACTCGGTTTGCAGCGCCTCCAGCTGCGTACTGAGCGCCTCGCCCCGGCGCTGGGTATCTTCGAGGGCTTTCTCGTCGCGCTGAAAATTCGCCTCGGCGGTTTGTTTGTGGGCCGCCGCCGTCTGCACGCGGGCACTTAGCGCGTGAAGCGCCTGGCCTTTCTCCAGATACTCGCCCAGCTGACGGCGGCGCTCGGTCAGCTCGCCCAGGTCCTGATGACGCCGGCGGGCCGCGTCGAACGCGGCGTTGGCGGTTTCCACGTGGGTGCGTTGCTCACTCAAGGCCTCGTTGGCCTGGCGCTGCTCCGCTTGCGCGGCCTGCAGCGCCTGATGCGCCTGACGGCGGGCATCAAAAGGGGCGCGCAGCGTTTGGGCCTGGCCGTCCTGGCTTAGCTGCGCCTGGGCGCGCTCGATGGCCTCGGCCTGCTCGATGTGCGCGGCCTTGTCGTTGGCCAGGGCGTCGCGGGCGGCGAACTGGCGCTTCAACGCGGCACCCACGTCGCGGTTTTTCTCCGCCGCACGGCGTGCCCGGCCGGCGGCTTCGCGCAGGGCGTGCGCCTGTTCGAACCGGGGCGTTAGCGCGCTCGCCTCCTCCTCCAGCGCCGCCTCGCTTTCGAGCTCGCCGCCGGCCAGGATCCCGCTAATATGCTGATGGTGGCTTTTGACCCTGGCGACGATCTCTTTCGAGCGTTCCAGCAACTGCTCTTCGATGCGCTGAAAAATATGCGTTTGAAAGAGTTTTGCGAAGATCTTCTCGCGATCCCTGGACTCTGCGACCAGCAGCTCGCGAAACCGGCCCTGGGGAAGCACCATCACCTGGCGAAACTGAACGGCGTCCAGACCCAGCAGCGTCTGCACCTGGCCGGTGGCTTCGCTTACGCTTTTGGCGACCAGGCACTTATCCTCTTGGCGGTCCTCGGTCAGGCGCCAAAGCTGGGCCTCGGTGCTTTGGGTGGTGGTGCCCTCGCCGCGGGCCTTGGGGCGCTCCTGCTGGGGCACGCGACGAATGCGGTAGAGCGCGCCGCGTAGGCGAAAATCGAGGGTGACCTCGGTCAACAGCGAAGCGTCGGCCTGGTCGCAGCGCATTTGGCTCGCCGTGCGCTCGTCCCCGGTGGTCTGGCCGTATAGCGCAAAGCAGATGGCGTCGAGAATCGAGCTTTTGCCCGCCCCGGTGGGCCCGTTGATCAAAAAGAGCGGGTGGTCGCCCAGCGCGGTGAAGTCGAGGCGCTCACACCCGGCGAAGGGGCCGAACGCCTGCATGCTCAGCGCCAGCGGGGTCATGAAGCGCCCTCCGTTTTATTGAGCTCGCCAATCAATTCGCGCATGAGTGCTTGCTGATCATCACTCATTGCCTCCCCGCTGGTCTGCTCGAAAAAGTCGCTGAACATGTCAAGGGCGCTGAAATCAAGCTTTTCTCGGTCGAGCTGCTGGGCACCGTGAGCCTCGAGCATGCCGGGTTTTTCCAGGTGCAGCACGTTGGGATACAGCGCGCGCAGCTTGCTCATGGGGTCGAGAATCGCGTGACGATCAGAAAGACGCACCAGCACATAGTCGGCGCGGCGGGCGGCGTCTTCCGCCTGGGCGGCGGCCAGAAGCGCTTCGAGTTCGCCTTCCAGTACGCGCACTTCGCGCCTGGGGGTTAACGGGCGGTGCTCGAAGTTTACCTGCCCTTGCTCGTCGATATCCACCAGGGTGACGCCCTTGCGCTGGCGGGCTTCCGAGAAGCTGTATTTCAAAAGCGAGCCACTGTAGCGGATATGTTCGCCGCCGCGATACTGCGGGCCGTGCAGATGGCCAAGGGCGACGTAATCAAAGCCCTGCATCGGCTCCCAGGCCACGCTCTCCGCGCCGCCCAGGTTCAGTGGGCGCTCGGAATCCGAGGCGCTGGCGCCGTCGACGAAGCAGTGGCTCATCAAAAACGTCGGCGTACCCCCGCGGCGGGCAGCCTCGATACGTTCGAGCAAGAAGCGGTGGGCGCCGTCGAAATCCCGCACATCGACCTTGAATTGGCTGCGTACGTGGGCAGGGTCCGCGTAAGGAATGCCGAAAACATCCACCTCGACACCACCGGCGGTGAGCGTGACCGGCGCATCACACTCCCCCAGGTCGGAGAGAATATGCAGGCCCGCCTTTTTGAGATGACGGGCGCCAAAGCGCAGCCGCTCGGCGCTGTCGTGGTTGCCAGAGATCATCACCACCGGCAAGCCACGCTTTTCGCAAAGCTCGAAAAGAATGTCGTCGAGCAGGGTGACGGCGGCGGCCGGGGGAACCGAGCGGTCGAAAACATCACCAGCGACCAGCACCGCATCCACCGCGTCCCGGTCGACGATCTCGACGAGCTGGTTCAAAACGAAGCGCTGGTCTTCAAGCAGCGAGACGTTGTGAAACAAACGCCCCAGATGCCAGTCCGCGGTGTGAAGTAGTCGCATGGCAGGCTCGCCGTTGTAAAAAGTGCCCGCATCTTAGCACTTTCCCATTGGCTCGCTCCAAAATGGCACGGGCAAAATGACACGGGCAAAACGGCGCTCAGCCTACCCTGCTAGCGGCTTTTCAAGGCAAGCCAGGGCTCGACGGGGAGGTTGCGCTTATGCGCGGTACGCGCGTACGTTTGTACGATGGTCGCTCGCACCTCGCCGCCCACATTCTCGCCCACCAAAAAGGCGTCGATATCGGCGTAGGTGACGCCCAGGGCCTCTTCGTCGGCCAGCTGCGGCTTCAGGGTTTCCAGGTCCGCGGTGGGCGCTTTTTTCACCAGCGCCTCCGGCGCCCCCAGGGTTTCGCCGATCCGGCGCACCTGGTGCTTGGTCAAACCGGCCAAGGGCACCACGTCGCAGGCGCCGTCGCCATGTTTGGTAAAAAAGCCCATAACGGCCTCGGCGGCGTGGTCGGTGCCCACCACCAGCCCGCCGTGGGTGCCGGCCACCGCGTACTGGGCCAGCATGCGCTGGCGCGCCTTGATGTTGCCCAGCACGAAATCGCGCTGGTGCTCGTCCTTGAACTCGAGCCCCGCCTCTTCGAGCGACTTGAGCGCCGCGTCGCTGGCCGGCTTGACGTTCACGGTCAGCAGGTGGTCGGGTTGGATGAACTCGAGCGCCTGCTGGGCGTCCGCCTCGTCGTGCTGGTCGGCGTAGGGCAGGCGCATGGCGTAGAACCGCGCGTCGAGATACTTCTTACGCGCTTTTTCGACCGCCATTTGGGCCAACCGCCCGGCCACGGTGGAGTCCACCCCGCCGCTGATGCCCAGCACCAGGGTATGCTGGCCGGCATCGCGCATCGCATGGTAGAGAAAATCCACCCGCCGCTCGATCTCTTTCGCCTCGTCGATAAAGGGGTTGACCCCCAGCGCCTTACGAATTCGGGCCTGCTTATTGGTGTCCTGCTTCATCCTGGTCTCCTTCGAGTCTAAGCGCTGAACGATAAATTCCTTCACAGCGTAGTGGATCGCGCACATTAGCCAAATGGGGTTACTTTAGCGCTCATTGGGGGTGAGCGAATAGCGTCGGTTCAATGACGAAAGGCGTTCGGGCAGGTCCATGGCATAAAAAAAGCCCCACACGAAGTGGGGCTTTAATAGGCGTACTTTTAGCGCTCGGTTGCCAAGCGGCTAGTTACGAAACGCGTCCGGGTAGGTGGTCAAATCGATGCCCCAAAGAACCGGCAGCAGGAAGTAGGTTGCCGCCACGATCAACAAAAGCGCGATGATGTTGAGCCAGAAACCGTTGCGCACCATTTCGACGATGGTGATCTTGCCAGTGGCGAAGATGATTGCGTTGGGCGGTGTACCGACCGGCAGCATGAAGGCGCAGTTCGCCGCCATTGCCGCGGGCACCATCAGCACGAACGGGTGTACGTTCAATGCCAGCGCCAACGAGGCCAGCACGGGCAGGATCATCGTCGCGGTGGCGGTGTTGGAGGTAATCTCGGTGAGATAGAGCACCATTGCCGTGGAGAGCAGAATGACCAGCAGGAAGTTGGCCCCTTCCAGCACGCTCATTTGATCGCCCATCCAGGCCGCCAACCCGGAGGAGTTGAAGCCGGCGGCAATGGCCAGACCACCGCCGAATAGCAGCAGAATGCCCCAGGGCACATCTCTGGCGATATCCCAATCCAGCAGGCAGCCCCCCTTGTTGGGCGAGGGGATCAAAAATAGCGCAACCGCTGCGGCAATGGCGATCATGGTATCGCTGATACCGGGGATGTTGATGATCTGGCCTTGCCAAAGAAACGAGCGGGTAATCCAGAAAAACGCGGCCATCAGAAAGACCGCCAGTACCGCCTTCTCTTCGAAGCTGGTACGGCCCAGCGCATCCATCTCTTTTTTGATCAGCGCTTTGCCGCCGGGCAGATGCCCAAGATTCATCGGGTAGATAAACCGGGTCAGCATCAGCCAGCCGATCACCAGCAGAACCACGACCACCGGGAAAGCAAACATCAGCCAGCCGGCGAAGGAGACTTCGTAGCCGAACAGCTCGCTGACCACCGCCGCCAAAATGATGTTGGGGGGCGTGCCGATCAGCGTGCCCAGGCCACCGATCGTGCCGCCGTAACCCACGCCAAAAATCAGCGCCTTGCTGAACTTTTCGATCTCGACGCTGTGATCGCCCTCGGTTTTGTTGAGCTCCTGGGTGACCTGGTAAACGATCGCGGTACCGATCGGTAGCATCATCATGACCGAGGCGGTGTTGGAAACCCACATGGACAAAAAGCCGGTCGCGGCCATGAAGCCGAACACGATGCTATTGATGCTGGTGCCCAGAATCGAAATGATCGTCAGGGCAATGCGCTTGTGCAGATCCCACTTCTCCATGGCCAGGGCGATCATGAAACCGCCCAGGAAAAGGAACACGATCGGATTGCCGTAGGCGGCAGTGACCGCTCCCCCATCGAGGGCGCCGGTAATCGGCAGCAGTATGATCGGCAACAGCGACGTCGCCGGAATCGGGATCGCTTCGGTCACCCACCAAACCGCGACCCAAAGCGTCGTTGCCAACACCATGCGGGCTTCGAAGCTCAGGTCCTCGGGCTGGAAGAACATGATCGTCAAGGCGAACAGCAAAGGCCCAAGCACGAGCCCCACGGTTTGGGCCTTGTTATAGGCGGGCGGGCGCGGCGGCTGGTTGCCCGGTTCGCCACCCTCGGGTTGCTCGGGGGCGCCTGAACCGCCGTGAGGTGCCCCGGGCGCGCTACTTGTCGGCAGCGCGCAGAGTAAAAGATTTTTGGCCTGGTGGTGATAGTGCCAAAGCTGGCCCCAGAGCGTGTAGGTGGCAGTTCTGAGCATAGAGCAGTACCGCTTGAAGTCGAGTGAGCAAAAAGGCGCGTCGCCTTAGCGAACCTTACGGGATGGTTAAAATAGCGTTGCTGATTGTAGCGGGCCCTTTATTCACTGCAAGCGCGCAATAGTCCAGTTAATTAACCGTTTTTACGACCAAAGTCTAACAACTTTAGTTGAATAGTACGCTAACGGTCTTTTTTACTCTTCGACCCGAGTGGGGGACTTCTATACCGTGCCGGGCATCGAGGACGATTGCCAGCCCCTCAAACCGAATGCCCGAACGAAAGATGAACTTTTTGTATAAGTTTTATGAACCACCCGGGTACACGTTAGTCTATACTTTCGCCAAGACCCAGAGAATGTCTGTATAAGCATCGGGTTTTGTAAGCCGTACACGTTCGAGGGGATAATGTAAGTTATAGACGCTCAAGGAGTTAAGATGATACGCCAACATCTTTTCAATGGAGCACAGCCAGGCAGTCGCGAACATCTCGAAAAATTCCTTAATGAACAAAGGATTACTCGAGAAAAAGAGAGAAAAAATGACCTTTTATGGTTAACTTTCGCTTCTTTTTTAGCCGGTAGCCTCGCGACGCTGGCCTTGCCCCTACCGCTTTAGTACCGCGTTTTTCATAACGAAAACCCCGCCTTACATGGCGGGGTTTTTTTATACAGGCAGCTTTTTGCCCGCCCAGCGAAATTGATGATTGATTCTCCTTGAAAGGTGTATTACTGTGAATTGGTACAAGACGCGTATAAATAAATACTTAAGTTAAGTAATCGCATTCACAAGGAGTGGTGGCATGCATAGATTAAAACTGGAAAACATCTCTGAAGCTGGCCTGAAGCTTGCTATTCAAGAGCTACGCGAAGAGATGTACGATACCCCGCAGTGCGATTTCACGATTGCCAAGATGCTGAGCCATTGCGGCCATTTCGAAACCGCAGAGCGTCATCTGGATGAAATGCTGCTGAAATGGGGCTCTTCGCCGGACGTCATCGAACTCACCGACAAGGGTTTTGCCATGGTCGATGCAATGAGTGCTACGGCCCACGCCCAGAAAGTCGGCGAGCGCGCTGCTAAAAAAGCGACCCAAACCGATAAAGCAGTTAAAACCGAATCGACCGCTGCGCTGGTGTAAAGAGCTCTCCTCTATAGAGTAGTTGGACGAGCCAATTTCAAAACGGCTTGCTTTCCTGATGAAAGCAAGCCGTTTTGCGTTGTAACGTTCACGTACATGAACCGCCCTGCTTTTTTTCCGTATCACGCCGCCCGGTGTACACCGTAACGTTTTTTATCATGAGCCCCCTCACTCACGCCTCAACTGCTAGAATGCTTCGCTTCTCGCGGGCGCGAGCGACTCGCTTCGGCGCCATTTCCAGTGATTGACCATGAGCTCTGCAATGATTGCGACTGCCCAAACGGTGTTTCGGCCTCTTCTACGGCTGGGCCTTATTTCCCAAATTCTCATTGGCATCGTGGCCGGGGTGCTGCTCGCCCTTTGGGCCCCGGCGGGGGCGGCCCACGTTGCGCTGCTCGGCCAGCTATTCATTAGTGCGCTGCAAGCGGTCGCGCCCATTCTGGTCTTCGTGCTGGTCATGGCGGCGATTGCCGCGCACCAACGGGGCCGACCCACCCAGATCCGCTCGGTACTGGGGCTTTATGTGGCCGGTACGTTGATCGCGGCGCTGATCGCCGTGGCCGCCAGCTTTATGTTGCCGACCGAAATCGCGCTCGATACGCCCCAGGCCGACGGGACACCGCCTGGCGATATTCTCAGCGTGCTGCGCGACTTGCTGCTCAACGCGGTGGCCAACCCGGTCAGCGCCCTGATGGAGGCCAACTTTATCGCCATTCTGGTCTGGGCCATCGCACTGGGCTTGGCACTGCGCCAGGCAAGCGACGGCACCCGCCAGGCGCTTGCCGACCTTTCCACGGCGGTCACCCGGCTGGTCACCCTGGTGATTCGTTTGGCCCCGCTGGGGATTTTCGGGTTGGTGGCAGGCACGATTGCGCAGTCCGGCGTGGAGGCGCTTCTCAACTACGCCCAGCTGTTGGCGGTCATTGTGGGCTGCATGGCCATCGTCGCGCTGATCAGCAACCCGCTATTGGTTTACTTCGTGACCCGGCAAAACCCCTACCCGCTGGTATGGGCGTGCCTTCGTGGTAGCGCCATCACCGCGTTCTTCACGCGCAGTTCCGCCGCCAATATTCCGGTCAACCTGGAGCTTTGCCGCCGCCTGGAGCTGGACGCCGACACTTACTCCATTTCGATCCCGCTGGGCGCCACCATCAACATGTGCGGCGCGGCGATCACCATTACCGTGATTACCCTGGCCACGACCCATACACTGGGTATCAGCGTCGACTTCCCCACAGCGCTTCTGCTGTGCATCGTATCGGCGCTGGCGGCCTGTGGGGTTTCCGGCGTGGCGGGCGGCTCCTTGATGCTGATCCCCATGGCCGCCAGCCTGTTCGGTATTCCCACGGAAGTGGCCATGCAGGCGGTCGCCATCGGCTTTGTTATCAGCGTGGTACAGGATGCCACCGAAACCGCGCTGAACTCCTCCACCGACGTGCTGTTTACCGCCGCCGCCTGCCGGGCACGCAGGAAAAACACCTAGCTCTCCGGGTTTATCCCATCACTTCTTGAACGCCGGGTTGACGCCCCGGCGTTCTTTGGTTAAAACGTTCCATATATAGAACGCTTGGTACAAGAACGCTTCGACCACCGTATGACGCGCCTGGAGCTTTGCCCCCCATGAACGAAAACGCCCTGCGGGTACTGGGAGAGCATTTACAGCGCCTTCGCCAGGCACGGGGGCACTCGCTTAGTCAGCTGGCAAGCGCGGCGGGCATGGCGAAGTCCAACCTTAGCCGGCTCGAACAGGGCATCGGCAACCCGACACTGGATACGATCTGGCGGCTAGCGGTGCAGCTCGACGTACCGTTCGGGACACTAATAGCCCCGGTCAACGAAGCACTGGGCGATGGCGGCGTCGAGGTACAGCTTATCGAGCAAAGCAGTGGCCCGCCCCCAACCGATGCCTACTGGATGCGCTGCGCCCCCTTTACCGAGCGCCGCGCCGATGCTCATACGCCAGGCGCCCGGGAGACGCTGATGCTGATTAGCGGCCAGCTCGAAGCCGGTGAAGACGGCGCGCTGACTCGGCTATTACCCGGCGACACCCTGAGCATCGACGCCGGCCGGGCGCACCTCTACCGCACCCAGCGCGATAGTGCTTCGATGTTCATTACCATTACGTATCACTAAAGGCCTTGCTTTATGCGTCAGTCAACCGATCACCCCGCGCGCCCCCACTCTTTGTGGCGCGCCGCAAGGCAAGGGGTACTCGACGGCCTGCCCTTGCTGGGCGGCTACGTGCCGGTGTCGCTATCCTTCGGCCTGGTGGCTTCTCAGGCCGGATTCACGACCTGGGAGGCCGCGGCGATTTCGGTGCTGATCTACGCCGGCGCGTCCCAGTTTCTGTTCGTGGGCATGGTCGCGGCCGGGGCGCCGCTGTGGCTGGTCGTGCTACTGACACTTTTGATCAACGTGCGCCACGTAGTGTACGGCCCCAACCTGGCGGCGCTTTTACCGCGCAGCCGCCACTGGCCCTGGCTAATGCACGGGCTGACCGATCAGGTCTTCGGGCTGGCGCTGACAAAGCTGCCCGGGGTCGCAAAGCCCGACCGCTTTGGCTGGTTTTTAGGGGCTGCGCTGATGGCCTGGGCGATTTGGGTGCTGGGCACGGTGGTGGGCGCGGTAGGCGGTGAAGCGGTGACCGGCTACTGGCCGCTACTCGGCGACATCATGCCCTTCGCGCTGCCCGCCTTGTTCTTGACCATGACCGCGCCGCGCTTTATCGATCTACGCTGGTCGCTGGCGCTTGGCACTACCATCACGGCGGCCATGGTCCTCGCTTTAACCGGCGCGAGCAACGTGGCCATTCCGCTTGCGGCGGCCTGCGGGGCACTTTGCTATTACGCGGTGCGCTTTTCTCATAGGGGGCGCCCATGAGCGTGGAACTGTGGGTCGCCGTTGTGCTTTCGGCACTGGGGACGCTTTTGATTCGCGTGATACCGTTTCTATGGATGCAGCGCCGCCTGGATCAAAGCGAAGGGCCCGCGGCGATGCCGGAGTGGCTGGCCATTCTGGGTCCGCTGATGATCGCCGCGGTCCTTGGGGTGTCGATCATACCGGTCAACCCCAACGCCGCTTCCTGGCTGGGCACCGCCCTTGGGCTGCTCACGACCCTGCTGGTGTGGCGGCGGCTACGCTCGCTAGGCTGGCCGGTGGCGGCAGGCGTGGCGGTATTCGGCGCGGTGGTGGTGGCGTTCAGCGCATTTTGAATCGCCTGGCAGAGCTCACGAGCGCCTTTTCACGCCTTCGACCTCTTGAAGAAAGTTGCCCGCCGCTTGCTGCATGTCGGCGTGATAAAGCAGGCACTGGTGGCGTCCGCTTTGCTTGACGGCATACATCGCCATATCGGCAAGATGGAGAAGCTCGCTTTCGCTCTGCGCATGGTCCGGGTAAAGACTCACCCCGATGCTGACGCTGATAGCGTGCTCGTGACCTTCGAGCTGGCAGGGGTTGGCGAGCGCTGCCAGGATCTTATCGGCCACGCCCAGCGCACTGGAGGCGTCGATGATTTCGGTCAACAGCACGACGAATTCATCGCCGCCCTGACGGCAGATGGTATCCGTGGTGCGTAAGCAGGCTTTGAGCCGCTCGGCCACGACCTGCAAATAGCGGTCTCCCAGCGCGTGACCAAAGGTGTCGTTGATCGCTTTGAAGTGATCGATATCCAGATACAAAAGCGCCAATGGCTGCTGACGGCGCCGGGCCTGGCTCATGGCACACGACAGGCGCTCGGCAAACAGAAAGCGGTTGGGCAGTCCGGTGAGCGGGTCGTGCTGCGCCTGGTAGGCAAATCGGGCAGAACGCGTGAGCGATTGGCAGGCATCGTGAAAAATCACCACCGCGCCGACGACCTCGCCATGACGATTATGAACCGGCGCGGCGGAATCCTCTATTTCCAGCTGGCTGCCATCACGACGCGTCAAAACGGCGTCAAGGGAGAGTTCTATTGGCCGGTTTTCGGCCATGGCGCGCCCTGCAGGGTTGAGCGCGCTGGCGTGGGTCTGGTTATCGACCAGGGGAAGCACCCGTTCGAGCGGATTGCCAAACGCCTCCGCTCGTGTCCACCCGGTGAGCTCTTCGGCCATTTTATTGAGGTAGGTCACACGGCTCTGAGTATCCGTGGTCAACACCGCATCGCAAATCGAATTGAGCGTAATGTAGGCCCACTCTTTCTCGGCGTGTAGCGCGGTATCTGCCTCCCCCCGCTGCTCGCTCACGGCTATTTTGCTTTTGACCGTGTCAACTTTATCGTCATTGCACTCACCGTCCAGCATGACCCCTTTCTCCATGAGTAAGATTGTCCGGCTGCATCTTCTTGACCACCGCTGTACGCCCGCCAGGCGTTGCTTTTACTGCCCTCGGCTTTTTCGAAACGTCATGCCTTTAGCGCCGTTCGAAACACCCGATGCGCGAGTAGGACGTCATCCCTATAGTGTTTAATCTGCCGGTCAACTCGAAAACATGCCGATTGCTTGAATAAGCCTTTTATACTTCTACGTGCCTCGTTGCCCAGTGTATACAAATTATAAAAAAATGACACAAACTGTAAACAAACGCTTATAAGCACCTTTTGCTGCCTTGGGTGGCGGTGCAGGCCCAGAAGGGGGCTGAGGCATTCCCTCGGCGGCCAGGCATAAAAAACCCCGCTCCGTGGAGCGGGGTTGCTGGTTCAGGCTTTTAAAAGGGCCCGGTGGCTCAATGGCGGCGCCGGCGCCAGAGCCAAAAGCCCAGCAGCGCGATGATCGCAACGCCCGCCGCTACCATGCCCACACGGGCCAGCAGGAGCAGGTCCGAGCCCGCCCCGCCGGCGCGCAGCTCGGACACCCGCGCCGTTTCCATGGTGACGTCGCTTTCGCCGAACTCACTCATCAGGTAGTTGGTGACCTCGGCCACCTGCCCATCGTCGAGCTCGTCGGCGAAACCGAGCATGCCCTGGCGGTGCTCGGGCCAGACACCCTCGAGAATCACCATGGCGACGTTATCCGCGTTGGGTTTGTCGAGCACCGGATGACCGGCCAGTGGAGGCAAACCGTTCAAGCCGCTGCCATTGGGGGCGTGGCAGGCCGCGCACTGGTCACGGTAGATGCGCTCGCCGGGGCCGATATCCGCAAGCGCGGCCGGGGTATCGTCATCCATGAGCTGGCCGATGTTAGAAAAGTCGGCGTTGTCGCTGCCCTCTTCATCCTCTACCCCAGCCTGCGTACTGGCTTCTTCGCTCTCGCCTTCCGGCAGCAGGTAGACCGCGATCGCGTCGATGTCTTCCTCCGGCATGCGCGAGAAGCTCAGATCGATCGCTTCGAGCATCGGGCCCGCGGCAGTGGCGCCGTTATCGGCGTGCCCCGTGCGCAGGTAGTCGACCAGCTGGCTGCGACTCCAACCGCCAATGCCGCTTTCCGGGTCATCGGTGATATCCGGCGCGTACCAGGTACCCAACGAGCCGCCGCTGAGCGCCTGGCCGGACTTCTCGGCCATCAGCAAATTACGCGGCGTATGGCAGGTGCCGCAGTGAGTGGCGCCTTCAACGAGATAGGCGCCGCGGTTCCACTGCTCGGAGCGCTCCGGGTCCGGTTCGAAGGGGCCGCTGTCCAGAAACAGCACGTTCCAGGCCGCCATGGAGAAGCGCAGGTTGAATGGGAACGGCAGTTCGGTTTCCGGCGCAACTTCATCGGAGGGCGCTACGTCATGCATGAAGTAGGCGTAGAGCGCCTCGATGTCGTCATCGGTGAGCTTGGCGTAGGCGGTGTAGGGCATCGCCGGGTAGAGATGCCCGCCATCGGCGCGCACGCCTTCACGCATCGCACGGGAAAACTCGTCGAGGGAATAGCCACCGATGCCCGCATCCGACGGCGTGATATTGGTGGTGAAGATAGTACCCAGCGGGCTCTCGATGGGGTGGCCGCCGCTAAACGCCGGCCGGCCCGGCTCCGAGTGGCAAGCGGCGCAGTCACCGGCGATGGCCACCGCTTCGCCGCGCTGGATCAGCTCGCGGCTCGGCTCATCCGTCTGGGCCATGGCGACACTCGCAAAGCCGCTTGCGGCCAACAAAAGCCCTGCCTTGAGGCGATTATCCATGCTGGGTCTCCTCCAGAATGCGGTCCGCCGTGCGTAGCGCCAGCGCCGCCGCGGTCAAGGTGACGTTGCAGGTACCCACGGTGGGCATCACGCCGGTGCCGACCATGAAGAGGTTTTCATGATCGTGAGCGCGGCCCCACTGGTCGGTTACGCTGGTGGCCGGGTCATTGCCCATGGAGAGCGTGCCGGTGATGTGCTGGCGGTTGGAGAACGCGCCGCTGCGGCTGTGCTTGATGTTGGTGCCCCCCAGCATTTCGGCGATGCGGTCGTAGTGCTCGCGGGTCACTTCGGTGCCGCGCTGCTCGTACTCGCCGATGCTCCAGTGCATGCGCGGCGTGGGCAGGCCCAGGGCGTCGCGCTTGTCACTCAGGGTGACGCGGTTGTTCGGGTCCGGCAGCTGTTCCATGGCGTTTTTGATCCCCAACCGGCGGGCGGCGCGGTAGCGCACCTGCTCCTGCAGCTCACGGCCGTGGTAGCCCTCGGCAAGCAGCTCCTTGGTGACCGTATCGACCTTGGAGCCGTTGGAGATATCGATCCGGAACGGCGCGTATTCAGTACGGAAATCGCCGTCGCGGAAGTCACCGATAGAGCACGGGCTGACCGGGCCGCGGCCGGGCCAGATCGGCTCGTCGACATCGAAGTTGATACCAA
This sequence comes from Vreelandella mediterranea, assembly GCF_970647075.1. Classification (NCBI taxonomy): domain Bacteria; kingdom Pseudomonadati; phylum Pseudomonadota; class Gammaproteobacteria; order Oceanospirillales; family Halomonadaceae; genus Vreelandella; species Vreelandella mediterranea. Next base: position 2,614,126 of record NZ_OZ310198.1, read on the forward strand.
TCGCCGGGTGATCGCAAAGGTTACGCCCGACGTTGTCACGCACGTTGGCGATGCCGTGCTCAAAGGTGTCGCTGGTCGACATCAACAGCAGCTTGGGCGTCTCGATGGCGTTGGCGGCCAGCACTACGGTCTGGGCGGTGACCTTGTGGCTCACCTTTTCCCAATCGTAATAGTGCACCGCGCTGATCCGGCCTTCGCTGTCGTGCTCGAGGTTGTAGACCACCGCCTCGGTAATGATCTCGACCCCTTCCCGCTCGGCTTCCTGGGCGGCGATGCCGCCGTGATACTGGGCGTCGATCGGGCAGATCGGCATGCAGTTGTTGTTGCCGCAGCATGCCGGGCGGCCGTCGAAGTTGCGGCTGTTGCGCGCGGTGGAGTCGTCGATGACGCGATAATCCGGCGCCAGCCGCTCGGTGACCCGCTGCTGCAAGTAAGAGGCCGGCACGCGCTCCATGGGGTAGGGCTTGGCCCGCGGCGAGCCGTTATCCGGCTCACCGCCGGTGCCGGTGATCACTTCCACCTGATAGTAGTAGTCCTCGAGATCGTCGTAGCTGATCGGCCAATCCACGCCGACCCCGTAAAGGCTTTGGGTACGAAAATCGTTGGGCACGAAGCGCCACATCTGCGCCGCCCAGTGCCAGGAGGTACCGCCCAGCATGCGAATGTACTGGGCGTTGTAGGGGTGCGGCCCGGCCTGGTCCAGGTATTCGTTGGCCGTGGGCGAAAAGCGCGGGTGCGGGGCCATCTCCGAATAGGGGTACGGCGCCATGTAATCGGACTTGAAGGCGGACTCGCGGTAGTTCTGCACCAGCTCGCCGCGGCCCTTGCGGGGGCCGGATTCCAGCAGCAGCACGGAGCGCCCGGCCCGGGCCAGGCGCGTGGCGAGCAAGGAACCACAAATGCCCGCACCGACCACGACGACGTCGGCAACTTTATCGTTACTCATGGGGATCACTTATTCTCTTCAAAAAGCTACGGTCTTTGGAAAGCTTTGGTTTTTAGAAAGCCCTGGTTTTTGGCAAGCGTTCTCTTTGGAAAGCTCTGCCTTTGAAAAAACCTTCTTTAAGGGGCTCGATGCCAGCTGCCGCAGGGGCCGTAGGAGAAACTCGAAGGCACCAGTTTGTCGGCGACAATCTGGTTGGAGAGCGAGTTGAGGTAGGTGACGTAGACCGTCTGCTCGCCGGTACCGACCACGCCGGTGTACCAGCCGCTGAGCATGTAACGGGCCGTGGCCTCTTCCACCGCGTACTCTTCGCCAAAATCGAGGCGCGAGGCCTGGAGCAGCGCCGGCTGCTCATCGAGCAGGGTTTTTAGGCGCGTCAGGTGCTCGGTAAAATCCTCCAGGGCGAGTTTGGAGGCATGCACCAAGGCGCTTGCGAGGTTTTCGTCGAGCTCGTCGCGCGCAATCAGCCGGCGCGAGACGTCGAGAAACTCGCTCACTTCATTGGCGGAGGCGTCTTGGGGCCCGGCCAGGGCTTCGGGCACTGCTAGCCAGCGCCCGGCCACGCCCGTAAGCGCAAAGCCGCCGGCCATCTGGATGACGCGGCGGCGAGTAATAGTTGCCATGTTCGTTCGTTCCCTTGCGTACCCGCCGCCGATCAGCATCGGCGGCAGTGGACCGCTTTGCGGCTAAATCAGCGTGCCGATTACGTCTTAACACGCTATTAATCGGCGCATATTATACCTTAGTCGCGCCACACCGACACTATTAGTTATAAGCGGAATTGACCCCATCAATGGCCCTATAACGAGGTCTAGCATCCGTTTTAGGGCTCGATACGAAGTGATCCCAGGCCCTCGAGCAGTGAGGACGCCCAACACTTTGAAAAGCGGCTTAATGTCTGACGTATTTGCCTATACAATTAGCCCGCAAACGACCTCCCCATGAAAGCTTTTAGGCCGCGTTGCCTTTGTTTCAAATACGGTTGTCCGACCTCGCATCATCAAGGGAATACGCGTGCAAAAACGTCACTCTTCATCCGGTGTTTCTCGCCGCCAACTGCTGATCGGCGGCGCCAGCCTGCTGGGCTATTTCACCTTCACGGGCCCCACCAGGGCCTGGGCGCAGGCCTTCGAAGGCACGCCCCTTCACCAGCGTTTCATGCAGCTTTCAAGGCTTTTGATCAATCATGAGCTCCACGAAGGCACCGGGCTTCGCATCGCCGCCTTCGCCGCCCAGAAGTACGCCCGCCTGGACGAGCGTATCGACCAGATCGTCGCCATTGCCGAGCAACACGATGCCGTCGAGGTCGAGCAGTTTTTCGAAGCGATTCCCGAAGGCGAGCCCCGCGACTTCGCCTACTGGGTGATTGCCGCCTGGTACAGCGGCGCCTCGAGCAGCGCCGCCGATGCCGAACAGTTCACCTTCGAGCACGCGCTGACGTATCAGACCACAATCGACATCGTGCCGATTCCCACCTACGCCTACTCGGCGCCGAATGCCTGGAGCCGCCCACCGGCCCCGCTCTTGCCCGTTCCGAGTTTCTAAGCCAACGCCTTTACTAAAAAAGACCCCAGACTCGCCATGACTCAAACAGCTTCCGCCGACGTGGTCATCGTCGGTACCGGTGTCGTCGGCGTCGTCGTCGCCGAACAGCTCCTCGACGCCGGCCACTCCGTGCTAATGCTCGACGCCGGCCCGCGGGTGACCCGCGCCGAAATCGTCGAGAACTACCGTAATCTGCCGCTGGGTATCAAGGGCAGCGCCTCGTCGAGCTACCCGCCCAAGCCCTGGGCGCCGCACCCGATGCCGAACGACGACTACCTGCAGCTCGACGGCCCGGATTCCTACGCCCAGACCTATATCCGCTACGCCGGCGGCTCGACCTGGCACTGGGCCGGCACCTGCTGGCGGCTGACCCCGGACGACATGCGCCTGAACTCGCTTTACGGCGTCGGCCGGGACTGGCCGTTCGATTACGCCACCCTCGACCCTTACTACAACATGGCCGAGCAGAAGCTGGGCATCTGTGGGCCTTCTGATCCGGCGCTGCAGTGGCCGCCCCAGCCGCGCTCGGCACCTTATCCGATGCCCCATCTGCCCTTCTCCCCGGGCGAGGAGAAATTCAGCCAGGTGGTGAAGGATGCCCTGGGCTACACCAACCTGCCGGTGGCTCAGGCGCGCAACAGCGGCTCGCCCTATGACGATCGCCCGGCGTGCTGCGGCAACAACAACTGCGTGCCGGTGTGCCCGATTGGCGCCAAGTACGACGCCGCCACCGCGCTGGGTCGGTTGGAAGCGAAAGGTGCGGTAATCCTTTCCAACGCCGTGGCCAACCACATCGAAACCGGCGAAGGCAATCGCATCGAGGCGGTGCACTACCTGGACCCGGAGCGCCAGAGCCACCGGGTGACCGGCAACCACTTCGTGATCGCCTGCAACGCCATCGAAACACCCAAGCTCTTGCTGATGTCCGCGGATTCGCGCAACCCAAGCGGCATCGCCAACAGCTCCGACCAGGTGGGGCGCAACATGATGGACCACCCGCAGATGGGCCTGACGCTGACCCTGGACGAACCTTACTGGCTGGGCCAGGGGCCGGTGGTCAACAGCGGCATCATGGAGACCTCCCAGGGCGATTTCCGCGCCGAACACGCCGGTGCCTACTTTCGGATGAACAACTTCGCGCGCAACCGCTACGAGACCTTCAACGCGCTGAAAACCGGCAAGGTCGGCCGGGCGCTGGACGAAGAGATCCGTCGTCGCGCGGCGTGCACGGTCAACGTCGTGGCCGCCCACGAGATCCTGCCGGACCCCAATAACCGGCTGACGCTCTCCGCTAAAAAGGATTGGCTTGGCCTGCCCAAGCCCCACGTCTACTACGACGTGGGCGACTACACGCGGCGCTCCGCCGAGGTCTACTCGATGCCGATCGCCCGGCGCATCGCCGAGGCCATGGGCGCGGTCGACGTCCAGGAACCCACCACCTTCGCCCAGAGCAAACACCTGATGGGCAGCACCATCATGGGCACCGACCCGGCGGACTCGGTGGTGGATACGGACTGCCGCTCCTTCGATCACGCCAACCTCTTTCTGCCCGGCGGCGGCGCGATGCCGAGCACCGCCACCGGCAACAGCACGATCACCATGGTCGCGCTGGCCTTCAAGGCCGCCGAGGCGCTGATCGGCCAGGCGAGGGGTGCATGATGTCCAAACGTTTGTTCGCCCGCACGCTGACCGCGGCTTGCCTCATTGCCCCGCTGCCGCTACTGGCCGATGCGCCTGGCGCAGACCTCGAAGACGAGACCCTGGCCCGGGGCGCCTACCTGGCCACCGCCGCAGACTGTACCGCCTGCCACACCGCCCCCGGCGGCGAGCCGATGGCGGGTGGGCTGGAGATCACTTCGCCCATTGGCGCCATCGTCTCCACCAACATCACGCCTGCGCCAAACCACGGCATTGGCGGTTATAGTGAAGCGCAGTTTGCCCGGGCACTGCGCCAGGGCATTCGCGCCGATGGCGCCAACCTCTACCCGGCGATGCCCTACACCGCCTACGCGCACATGAGCGATGAGGACATTCACGCGCTCTACGTCTACTTCATGGAGGGCGTCGAGCCGGTGGACGCGCCCACGGCGCCGACCAAGCTGCCGTTCCCCATGAACCTGCGCGTCGCGATGAAAGGCTGGAATCTGCTGTTTCACGACGCCGAGCCGCTCGCCGACGACCCGGAGCACTCCGACGAGTGGAACCGTGGGCGCTACCTGGTCGAAGGGCCGGCGCACTGCGGCAGCTGCCATACGCCGCGCGGCTTTCTGATGCAGGAACAGCGCGACCAAGCCATGGCCGGCGCCCAGGTCGGGCCCTGGTACGCGCCCAACATCACCCCGGACGAGGAGAGCGGCATCGGTAGTTGGCGCCACGACGAGCTGGTCACCTACCTGCGCACCGGCAAACTCGCCCAGGCCCAGGCCGCCGGCAACATGGCGGAAGCCGTCTCCCACAGCTTCCAGCATTTGCGCGACGACGACCTGAACGCCATGGCCACCTATATCGAATCGCTTCCCGCCACCGCCTCGACCGGCGACGACGGCGGCAACCACTTTAGCCACGGCGAGGCGTCCGACGACTTGGCAAGCTTTCGCGGCGATGGCTATGCCGAAGGGCTCGAAGGCGACAGCCGCGGCGCCCAGCTCTATTCGGCCAACTGCGCCTCCTGTCACCAATTGGATGGCCGCGGCACCGAAGACGGCTACTACCCGCGACTTTATCGAAACGGCGCGCTGGGGGACGACAACGCCAGTAACCTGATCGCCACGATTCTCTACGGCGTCGACCGCGAAGTAGGCGATGAGCACGTGTTCATGCCGCCCTTCGGCGAGCAGCCCAACGCGTTCAACTCCCTGGACAACGACGAGATCGCCGCGCTTTCCAACTACCTGCTGCGCCACTTCGGCAAAACCGATGCCCAGGGCCGCCCCGCCCTCGAGGTTTCCGCCGACGACGTTCAAGTGATCCGCGAAGGCGGACCGCGCTCGCCGCTGGTGCTGCTGGCAAGGATCGGTTTGGGGCTGGGGGTGCTGGCCGTCGTGCTACTCGCCTACTGGCTCATTCGCCGCCGGCGCAGCCGACACGCCCGCTAGAACGCGCTTAACCAAACGACAGCGCCTCCCCAAACGACTCGGCCCGGCAAACATGCCGGGCCGAGTCGTTTCAAAGCGCTTCACAAACCGTACGGGGCTGCATCGTTACCAGCGGTAGCTGACGCTTCCGATCACGCTGCGCGAGTCGCCGTAGTAGCAGTAGAAATCGCAGCCGCTGACGTACTCTTTATCGGTGAGGTTTTTGACGTTCACCTGGGCGGACCAGTTCTCGTCGATCTCATAACGGGCCATGGCGTCATAAAGCGTGGTCGAGGAGACATTGCCTTCGACGCTGCTGCCGGGGCTGGCTTCGCTTTCGCCCAGATAGCGCACGCCAGCGCCAACCGACAGGCCCGGCAGCGCCCGGCTCATGTCATAACCCAGCCACGCGGAAGCCGAGTGGCGCGGAATCAGCGGCACGCGCTCGTCCTGCTGGTCGTCGCTTTCGTCATAGCGTGCGTCGGTGTAGGTGTAGGCGGCGGTCAGCTGCAGTTCATCGGTCAGGTAGCCCACGCCCTCTACTTCAAAACCGTTGGAGCGGCGCTCGCCCGCTTGTTCCTGCACCGGGGCATCGGTGGAAATCAGCGTATTGCTTTCCTTGATATCGAAGGCGGCAATGGTGACGTAGCCGTCGACATCGAAGGGCGCGATTTTAACCCCCGCCTCTAGCTGGCGGCCTTCCAGCGGCTCGTAGCTTGAGCCGCTCGGGCCGATGCCCGCCACCGGCGTAAAGGATTCGCTGTAGCTTACGTAGGGCGAAACGCCGTTATCGCCCAGGTACATGGCGCCGGCGGTCAGCGAGAGCTGCTCGTCGTCATAGCCTTCGCTGGAACGGCCGGTGGCATCCGAGAAATCGTCGCTGCTATCGACATTGTCGTAACGGGCTCCGGCCAAAAATACCCAGCTGTCCGCCACGCGCAGCTGGTCCTGCACGTAAAAGCCGAGCTGGCGGCGGTCGACATCGTGCTCGGTGGGGTCGCCGGTATCCGGCGCGCTAAACGAGGCGTAGTCCGGGTTGTAGAGATCCACGGTGTCGATATTGGAGAACAGCGACGAGCCGTCCCCGGCGGTGCGGAAGCTGTCGCGGTTGGTGTAGTTCAAATCTAGCTTTTGATAGTCCGCGCCGAACAGCAGCGTGTTTTCGGTGTTTTCGGTATAGGTGCGCGCGATCAGGCGGTTGTCGATCGTGAAGCCGTCGTACTCGCCGTCGCGGTCGATCACGCCCCGCGAGATACCCCGCGGCGGCGTCACGTAGGAGTTGGGGTAGACGTTTCTAAGCTCGAGATCGAGATTGGTGTAGCGCGCGTTTTGCTGAAACTCCCAGGTATCGTTGATCTGGTGTTCAAGCTCGTAACCCAGCGCTACCTGGCGCTGATCCAGGTGGTCGTAATCGGGCTGGCCGTAGTTGGTATGGCGGTCGATCTTGCCAAAGGGCGAGTCGTTCACCGTGCCAAAAGCGGGGAAAAAGCCCGAGGTGGGGGTGCCTTCATCTTTCTGGACGCTTGCCAAAAACGTGACCGTGGTGTCGTCGCTGAAATCCACGGCCAGGCTCGGCGCGAAGTAGTAGCGCTCTTTCTCGCTGCCGTTGAGCTCGCCGTCCTGGTCACGATAAAGCGCCACGGTGCGATAACGCATATCGTCACGCTCGCCCACCGGGCCGGACACGTCGATGCCCACCTGGCGGTGACCGTCGTTGCCCGCCTCTACGGTGATGTTGCCTTGGGGCTCATCCGTCGGGCGCTTGCTGATCGCGTTGATCACACCGCCGGGAGGCGCCTCGCCGTAAAGAATCGACGCCGGGCCCTTCAAGAGATCGACCCGCTCCAGGCCAAAGGTTTCGTTCATCCACCAGAAGTAGCCGCCGGTACGAAACAGGCGCAGGCCGTCCTGGTAAGTGGCGTTTTCCGCACTAAAGCCGCGCAGGAAGAACCAGTCCGCGTTGTTGTCGTTGCCGTAGGGCTGCGAGGTGACACCAGAGCGGTATTGGAAGGTTTCGTCGTACTTGTTGACGCCACGATCTTCGAGCTCCTGCTCACTGACCGTGGAGATCGCCCGCGGGGTTTCGATATCCGGCGTTGCGACCTTGAGCGCGGTGGCGGTGACCACCGTCGTGCCCATATCCACCGTTTCCTCTTGGGCCAGTGCGGCCAGGGGCGCCATGCTCAGCGCACTTCCCAACGAGATGAGCATTGAACGGCGAACGGCAAACGATAACGGTGCGGCTGCAAACGGAGGTCGAAGCATGAGGGCAGTCTCATTAAAGAGCAAAATGGGCGGTCAGAAAAGCTGAATGATACGGATTATTATTCACAATCACAATATCGAGGCCGACTCAAGCCGCTTTGCCGGAACAAGGCGTTGCACGATCAAACGCCCGCCAGTCCCGGCTTTATCGAGAGCACCAACGGGCCTACTACCCTGCCCTCACCTTCGGCTACCGGCATGAAAGATATCCGCCAGCCGCCGGCGCTCGTGCTCCTCATAAAAGCTCGGGTCATCGAAGAGATCCGGCTGCACGGCGTCGAACATCATGCCCAGCACCTCGGCACTGCTCTGCACCATCGGCTCGAAGTGGGCGGTGTGAGTTTTCAATGCCCGCACCCGGCGCCGACGATAGATTGCATACACGCCCAGCAACGTGAAGACGCAGGCAATATAGAGCGGCAAGCCGTGATCGCCCACCGCGTGCATCAGCGAGCCCGCCGCCAAGGGGGCTACCGCGCAGCCGGCGCCGTGCATCACCAGCATATCCGCCGAGCCCGCGACGATCTCATCCGGGTGGAGCTGGTCGATCAACTGCGCCACCGCCAGCGGGTAGAGCGAAAACGCCAGCCCGCCCCACAAGAAGTAGAGCACCAGGAGCACGTTATGGCTAGGTGCAAAGGGTATGGCCGCCGCCACCAGCGCCGCGCTCAGTACCACCCAAATCAGCACCACGGGCCGGTCGTGCTGATCGGAAAAACGCCCGATGGGAATCTGCAAGAGCGCCCCACCGATAATGGCCGTACTCATCACCAGCCCCACCCCGGCGATATCGAACCCCAAGTGGGTGGCGTAGATCGGCGTCATCGACCAAAACGCCCCCATGGCAAGCCCGGAGAGCGCCGCGGACGCCACCGCCAGCGGCGCAAACCCCAAAAGCGCCCGCAGGCTGCTTTTCGGCCGCTCGGAGATCTTCGGCTGCACGCGCCGCGTCAGCGTAATGGGCAGCACCGCCCAACTGATCAAAATCGCGATCATCACGAACAGCAGAAAGCCCTCCGGCGATGACAGCCGCAAAAACTGCTGCGCCGTCGCCAGCGCCCCCAGGTTGACCACCATATAAACGGCAAAGATACGCCCCCGCTCGTGGCTCGCCGCTTGGCTGTTGAGCCAGCTTTCGATCACCGTAATCAGGGTAATGAACGAAAGCCCATAAATAATACGCAGCGGTAGCCACACCCAAGGGTTGATGAAGACGAGGTGCAAAAGCGCCATGGTGGCGCATATTGAGGCGCAAAAACCAAAGGTGCGGATATGGCCCATCCGCTTGATCAACCGCCGGCTCATCCAGGTCCCGCAAATAAAGCCCACGAAATACCCGGACATCACCATGCCCAATAGCGTGGTCGAAAACCCCTCGCTTGTGCCGCGGAGTGTAAGCAGCGTGTTGAGTAGGCCGTTGCCCAGCAGCAGAAGCGCCACGCTTTGGAGGATCGACTTGACCGGTCTGAGCATTGTCAACGCACGCATGAGGCACCCCTCGCCAGGTGGGTCGCCCAGCAGTGATCACGAAAAGAAGTGAAACCATGGTGAATTGTTATGCATAAAGGGGGCCATGGGGAGGCGGAAGCTGATGGAACGGCGATCAAGCTGGGCTGACAGCTCTATTGCGCTGACGTTGCTCAGCCGCCTCCCGCTTGGCAGACGTGCCGAGCGCCTGTTTCCAACAGACAGCGTTTTAAATAGATCCCGTTCAGATTCGAGCAGGCTCGCAAGCGCCTAGCAATAGACGCCACGTGACGTTGGGGGGCAAGATGGCAAGTGAATCGCCCAGGTTTCGTAGACACCTCCAGCCCTTCTCACCTGCAAAGTCGATAGTTTACTCCCCTGGTTGCACATTACATGCGCCCCTTCCTACCAGTAGTTTCAGGATCAATTGCGCAAATTGCCGTCCCATCTCCTCATTTTCCAACACCGGCATACTCAGCGTCTCCTGATCGCCAAGCGCATCGATTACAGCGTCGGTCACCTTCTTGGGAAACAGGCCGTGCATCACCTGGTCTTCACTGTGGTTTTTTACTTGGTTCATCACCGCCTCATCACGCTCGATACGATCAGCAATACCATTCGCGAAGTGCAGCTTATCGTCATCACTCACCTCCGAACCGTAAAGGTCGTTGAGCCGGTCGATGATCTCGGCCAGGCGCTGCTTTTCGGGGTCATGGGGTTTACCGGAGCCCACTTCGCTGACCGGCGTCAGGCCGTAGTCGCCCTTGGCTTCATCGATGCGCAGGCGCTTCTCTTCGTGCTTGGTTTGGCGGTAGTGGGTGAGCTCCAGCTCGCTGACGTCGATCCCTTCCTCTTCCCATAGCCGGTCGATGCGTAGCAGCGGGTGCAGGTGACGAGCAAACACGCAGAGCTGCTCGAGCTCGGTATCGTCGAACTGAATGATCTGGCTGAGAAATTCGTAGGTGCGTACGAAACTGGCGAGATTTTTACGGAACAAGTCGAGCTCGTCGCGAGTCGTGCCCGCGTCTTTCAGCTCCTGCTCGGCGCGTTTCAGGCCTTTATCATCGCCGTTGGCTTCGGCTACCTGGCGGGCGTGCTGCCAGGTTTGGAGCTGATCGAGTATGGCTTTATAGCGCTGGCTAAAGCGCTGCTGGGCCGGATGGCAGTGATAGCTCAAGCTCGCGGCTGAAGCTTTTGGATCGAAAAATGCGCTGGCAAAAGCGGTGACCTCCGGCCAGTGATAAATGCCGCTGGCATCCAGACTACCTTGCAGGTCGTAGACCACCTGCGGGTCGGAGACGCCCGCGAGTTCCGCCTTGCGGTAATAGGTGGCGAAGGCGTCGAGAATCACCTGCTCCTCGTTATAGAAATCCAGAATGTACGTCTGCTTACCGGGAAACAGCCGGTTGAGGCGGGAGAGGGTCTGCACGCACTCGACCCCCTTCAGCTTTTTATCCACGTACATGGCGCAAAGCTTGGGTTGATCGAAGCCCGTCTGGAACTTGTTGGCGGCGATCATTACGTTGTACTCCTCGGTATCAAACGCCTTTTCCAGTTTGCGCCCTTTCAGCTCAGGGTTGAGCAGCAGACTTGTCTCGCTGACCTCTTCCGGAATGTAAGCATCGGCCGGTACGCTGCCGGAGAACGCCACCATGGGGTGAACGCTTTGATAGTTATGGCGCTGAATGTACTCGCGCATCGCGAGCTGATAGCGCACGGCCTCCTCGCGGCTGGCCGTGACGACCATCGCCTTGGCTTGGCCATCCAGCAGGTGCTGAACATTTTGACGATAATGCTCGACGATCACTTCGACCCGCTGAGCGATATTGTACGGGTGCAGACGTACCCACCTGGCAATGGTGCGCGAGGCCTTCTTGGAATCCACTTCCTGCTCTTCGCCATCCGGGTGGGCGAGCTTCCAGGCGGTGCTGTAGGTCACATAGTTGGTGAGCACATCGAGAATAAAGCCCTCTTCGATGGCCTGGCGCATGGAGTAGAGGTGAAACGGCTCGGGCTTGTTGTCGTCGCTGGCGGGCAGGCTCGGTTCCGGCGGGCGCCCGAACAGCTCGAGCGTTTTGGCCTTGGGCGTTGCCGTAAAGGCGTAGTAGCTGATTAGATCGCTGGGGCCCCTGGCAGCCACCGCCGCCCCCAGCATCGCCTCGGCGCTGACTTCCGCCCCGTCACCTTCACCTTCTTCATCTGCTACGCCCAGCAGCGCCTTGAGCTTGGTAGCAGAGCGGCCGGTTTGTGATGAGTGGGCCTCATCGGCAATCACTGCATAGCGTCCCTTGGCCAGCGTCGGGCGTTTTTCGAGGGCATCAAAAAGCGCCGGGAAGGTCTGGATGGTGACGATAATGATGCGGGTATTACTTTCCAGCGCCTCGGCCAGCTGCTCGGACTTGCTCTGGCTGCCGCCTTCGCGCGTGATAGGGCATACCACCCCGTGGGCGTGCTCGAATTGATAGATGGTGTCTTGAAGCTGGCTGTCGAGCACCGTGCGGTCGGTGACCACAATGACCGAGTTAAAAAGCTTGCCGCCATCGCTGCCGTAGAGATTGGCCAGCTGGTGCGCCACCCAGGCAATGGAGTTCGATTTACCGGACCCGGCGCTGTGTTGCACCAAGTAGCGATTACCCGGGCCCTCGGCGAGCGTCGCATCGACGAGCCGGTTGACCACCTCCCACTGGTGGTAACGGGGGAAAATAAGCGCCTCTTTGGTACTCCGGCGGCCGTGAAAGTCCTCCGTGGTTGTCTCCTGGAGGTGAAGGAAACGACCGAGAATCTTAAGCCACGCGTCCGGGGCGAATACCTGCTCCCAGAGGTAGGCGGTGGCGTAGCGTTGTTCATCCTGGGCAGGCGGGTTACCGGCACCGCCGTCTTCGGTGCCCCGGTTGAATGGCAAAAAGTACGTTTGCGACCCGGCCAGTTGGGTGGTCATGGCCACCTCGGTCTGGCTGACCGCAAAATGCACCAGCGCGCCACGCTTGAACGTCAGCAGCGGCTCGGGCTTACGGGTAACCGGGTCCTTGATCGGGCGGTCCTGGCGGTACTGGCGTTTGGCGTTTTCGACCGTCTGCTTGAACTGGCTCTTGAGCTCCAGCGTGGCAGTGGGGATACCGTTGACGAACAGCACCAGATCCAGGCGTGGGTTGTAGCTCTGAGCGGCGCCCTTGCCCTGGGCATGCGGTGAGTAGGCGACTTCAGGCACCACTCGCAGGCGGTTGGCGCGGTACTGGGCCAGCGACTGCGGGTTCATGCCGTGGTCAGGCTGAAAGCTGCACAGGTCGAACTTGACGCCCGGCACCTTGAAGCCGTGGCGCAACACCTCGAGCGTACCGCGCTTTTTCAGCTCGTTGACGACTTTCTGAAGAAAAACCTGCTCCGGCGAATGGGGGTTGGCCTTGCAGAATTTATCCCACTGGTCGGGCTGAGCATCGCGTACGTAGCCCAGCAAGTCTTCGGGGTAGAGGGCCGAGGCGCGGTCATAGCCTTTAGCGGTGCCCGCAAGCCAACCACCCTCTACCATCGAGGCAACAATATCCTGCTGAAAGCGGGCTTCCCTGCTATCTCCCATTGTATCCCCTGCGCTTGGCTCTATTTTTAAATAGCCTAACGACTCGGGCCTGGGAGGAGAAGCCGATTAGCCACACAATAACGTTTAATTAAGCACTTTGAACCACTTGTGGTGCTTTCTTCATGTCGAGAACACTTATAGCGAGACTGGCTCCATGGTGGCAGCGCTCACTTGCTGATCCTGCCATTCGCCGTAAGTGGTTTTGGTACCTTCAATTTTCCAGACATTGCGCCCGTTGGCAGCTCTCCCAAACACCATAGCGACGGCTGCACTCGGGCTAGAAAAAGCATAGTCCTTAGCGAAACGGCGAAGCCCGCTCCCCACCTCCATCAGCACCCCTTCTTCACACAATTGTTGATGTAACTTTTCATAACTATGCCCTGCACTCGTCCAGTCCCGGCGTGCCAGCGAACCTTCAAGCACGAAGAACTCACCATCAAGCTCTTGGCCCTGCGCCTTGATTCCGTGCTTGGGTATTTCCAGATAAAACGAGGGAGACGCGTCAGTAGACGCTGGCTCAGCGTCAGGCTCTGGCGACGTTTTTCGAGAAGATGGCTTGGCCGAATCACGCAGCAGGTCGAACCCCAGCACCGGCAGCACAGTACGAATCTGCTCGGCAAAGAATGCCATATCGGCGCGGTCGGACTCGGGCAAGTTGATATACTCGTGGGCGGTACCGTTCACCAGCTTGCAGCGCCCTACCTCGGCGGCGCTTTTAATCAGCAGGCTTTCCAGGTATTTGACGTGGGCCTTGGTAAGGTTCTGGTCCTTACTGGTAATCAGGCAAACCCGCTCCCAGAAATCCTTGCCGCCGCCCGGCCCCGTGACCTCTGGGTGATTATGCTGTTTGAGCCGCTTGGCGACATCGTCGCTCTCGCCGATATACACCAGCGGCCGCAGGCTACTGTCCGGGTCCGGCCCGACCAGAAAGTAGATGCCGGTACGTTTACACTCCGGGCGCTGCACCAACTCGCTCAGTTTGGTGCGCGGGCCGGTCAGCACGTGGCCGGTCCAGTTCATGATCTCGGCGGTTAGCAGGCCGTTAGGCGTGCCATCCACCAGAAAAAGTCGAATACTGCGGCCCTGCGTCATTGTCGTTCCTTGTTATTCGGATTCAGCGGTAGGTGGCGCGCGATTCGGCGACCATGGAGAGCTCGGATTGTTCACCCGCCTGACCTGGCTGCCAGCTGCGGACGTCTATCTTGCCGGTGACGGCGGCGGAGATTAGGGCAGAACGACGTTCTTTTAGTAGCTTAATACCTTCAACTGCTTCATTAATTAGTTCTTGAACTACTTTATCAAGTTTGAAAATCATTTCTTGTATTTTTAAACGCTCAGCAGGTAAAGGAGGTGACGCCACCATAATTGAACCAAGAGCTTCACTGGTGAGCTTAGGTTGAGCAGACCCCGTTACATGAATAGCAAGATCTAAATTTTCAATCACCTCAGCCCAGTAAACTAAATTATTATCGATAGGACTTAGTATATGAGCATGGTTATTTACCCAGTATTTACCTTTAGCTACAAAGGAAATTGGAGATGACCTTGCTAAAAGGTTGGCCCCATCCTCAGACACAAGGATATGATCTTGATCAAAGATATAATCGTCTATCCAGTCAATAACACCGGAAGCACCATAGTAAGGAAACAGGCCTTGTCGACTTCCTCGATCTTCAGATTTGAGCGGTATCCTTTTCCCATCCAAGAATTTGTAAAATATTTTAATAGGAGCAACAATCCAATGCGCCGGCACTTCTCCAAGCCACTCCACCCCAGACTCCTTCATCGGCACATCGGGATCCAGCCCCTTGGTGACGGCATGAGAGATCAACGCCCGACGCTTTTCCCTAAGCAGCTCGATCAGGCGCTTTTGCTCACCGATTAGTGCGTCGATGCGGGCGGTTTCGTGGTCAAGAAAGGCTGCAATGGAGGCTTGTTCATCAACTTCAGGAACAGCTAATCGAATATTGGCCAAATCCTCTTGTGCCATACTTGGCAAAGCAGTATTTGTTGAGTATTGATCAAACCTAAAGCAAGAGGCGTAATGGAAAAGAAAACGGCCATCCACATTATGAGTGAGTTCTGTGTAGAACATCGTATCTACGGTCCAGAACGGGCCATCAATATACAATGGCTTATCTATCGTACCCTTTCTTCCCAACAGAACCGATTTGCCTTTATAAAGGTAGCTGTCCGCTCTGGAAAACTCCCCGCCTGAGCCAATAACCGGATAGCCGCCTGAGTCTACCTCGACCGCCTTGTAATCCCGACCATTTCTAATGCGGACAAGATGCTTTAACTTTGGTACTTCCCAATGCGCCGGCACATCACCCAGCCACTCGACGCCAGAGTCCTTATATTCGGGATATTGCGGAAAACTCATCCCTTTACTCCCTCTCTTGCATTCATCACCGCCTCTTGCCAGAAGGGTTCTTGTTCCCAACCCTCAGGAAAGCCCATATGGGGGCGCGATACGTCCGGGTAGCGGTTCAGTAGCGCTATAAGGCGCTCGGCCCATTGGCTTGCGGGAGCCACGGCTTGCATCAATGACTCGATCACGACCAATTGGAAGTAGAGCCGTCGGTGCGGGTCGAGGCGCTGCTCAGGGTTTTCGTGTGATCCTGTGGCAATTTTACTGGGGATCGTTGGCCAGATAGCCGGTACTTTTCTTGGTTTTTCTGGGCGGCTCCCGAAGACACGATTCCATACGCGACCATGGTGGGCGCAGACGTTACGCAAGTCTGAAAGACTGCGGAACCACGAGCGCAGTACGCGCGCTTTCCAGCCAAAATGGCGCTCGATGCGTTGGGTATCCTGGGGTAATCGCAAATTCGCAAACAGCGTCGAGACCTCTTTGAAGGTCAAAAGCTCTGCCGCCATCCAAATAGGGGGCTGGGTAGGGGCTGACTGATACTTCATACGGTAATGGGTCAGGAAGGACTCGACGTCTCGCCCTTGAGATACGCTCTCCAGCTTATTGAGTAACCACCCGTGGTTGTAGCGCGTATCGAAAATTGACGCATCCAGATAGCCGTGAGGGCCATGGTGCTCGGCCAGGGTGTTTGCCAACTGGGCCCTCAATGCGACTTCCAATCGCTCGATAGCATCCAGCAGAAGCAGACGCAGCTCGCGATCAAATACGTACAGCCTCAACACATCGTCAAAAGCGCTACCCTCAAGAAAACGGTGTTCCTCTAGGCCGGGCCGATAAAAAGGTCGAGTATACGCAGAAAATCGAAAATAACTGATATTGCGCAGATAGTGCCGCGCCCGCTCGGCGTCCGGTATCTCCAAACCACGGCCATGTAGCGTGGCGATCTGATCGTCAATGCTGTGTGCAGGCTTTTGGAAGTCGCTCATACATGACCTCTCGGCACAAAACTTCCAGACACAAAAAACCCGCCAAAGTGTGCTTCATTGAGAGGCATGGCGGGTATATTACACAATATGCTATGCCATCCCCCTGTTACTGTCAATGAATGTGTAAGACAAAGCCTGACGATGCCCTTCATGCCGACATCCCCTCGATCATCTGCTTGATCCGGTCGGTGCAGGCCTTGAGATCAGCGTCGATCTCCTCTAGTGGGCGCGGCGGCTTGAACTCGTAAAAGTGGCGATTGAAGGGAACCTCGAAACCGACAATCCCGATGCGCTCGTCCAGCTCATCGCGTTTGTCTTCATCGATCCAGGCATCCGGCACGTGGGGCCGTACTTCCCGCTCGAAGTAGTCGAAGACGGACTCATCCAGCGGTACGTTCTCGTTATCGCGCAGAGTGCTATCGGCCTCCACATTGCCTTTGCTGTCGTGGCAACTATCGGCGTCCGGGTCGCGCTCGGAAAGCGCGTTGAGGAGTGCTTTTTGCACCGGCGCGCCGATTTTCAATCCGGCCGTTTTTAGCGCCTCCTTGAGCGCTTTGTTGAAGGTATCGCGGTTGGTATAGCGCTCGTCCGGGTCAAGCGTCGCGCAGGCTTCCTTGATCGCCTCGCGTTCGGCCTCGTCAAGCTTCTGAAAGGACTTTTCGTCATCCAGCTTCGCCAGCCGCTCGGGGCTTGCCTGGAAGTTCAGGCGCAGCGGGCGCTCTACGGTAATGCGCCGGTAGCCGAAGGCTTCCACCGGGAAGATTTTGCTCTCTTCATCTGCCTGGTTCTGACCGTAAAGCCGCACGATCGCTTCGATATCGTCATCGGCCACGTACTGGCGTTTGCTGCCCAGCGACTTGCGCATCTTGCTGGCGCGGCCGGTGGCGTTGATGAGCTGCACCTTGCCACGGCGCTCGGCGGGTTTGGCATTCGAGAGAATCCACACGTAGGTGGCGATGCCGGTGTTGTAGAACATATCCGTGGGCAGGCCGATAATCGCCTCGACCAGATCGTGCTGCAGCAGATAGCGACGGATTTCGGACTCTCCGCTGCCCGCACCGCCGGTAAACAGCGGCGAGCCGTTGAGTATGATGCCGATGCGCGAACCGCCCTGCTGCGTCGGCCGCATCTTGCTCACCAGGTGCATCAGAAACAGCAGTGAGCCGTCAGACACCCGCGGCAGACCCGGGCCAAACCGACCGTTATAGCCCTTTTGCTTGTGTTCTTCGATGACCTGCTTTTGGACTTTTTTCCATTCCACGCCGAAGGGCGGATTGGAGAGCATAAAATCAAAGTGTTCACCGGCCAACTGGTCGTTGGCGAGCGTATTACCCAGCTTGATTTGGCGAACTTCCTGGCCCTTGACCAGCATGTCGGCCTTGCAGATCGCGTAGGACTCCGGGTTCAGCTCCTGGCCATGCAGCGAAACGCTCATACCGCCGCTCACCTGCTGCATGTACTCGTCGCTTTCCGATAGAAAGCCGCCCGTACCCGCCGTTGGGTCATACACGGTCACGATGCCGCCACTCTTGAGCTTGGCGTCCTGGTGTGTCAGCACCAGCGAGGTGGTCAGGTGGACGATATCGCGCGGGGTGAAGTGCTCCCCCGCTGTCTCGTTGGAGCTTTCCGCGAACTTGCGAATCAGCTCCTCGAAGACCAGGCCCATACCGAAGTTGGAAAGCCGTGCCGGGCTCAAATCCGTTTTAGCGAACGCTTTGACGACTTCATAAAGCAGGTCATTGGCATTGAGCTGATGCACAAAGCTCTCGAACTCGAAGTGTTCGAAAATCTCGCGTGCGTCCTGGCTGAACGACTGCACGTAGCTCATCAGGTCATTGGCGGTCTGCGTCGAGGAGATCGTGCCCAGCGTCAGCTTTGATGCGTTATAAAAGGGCTGTCCCGATGCGCGCAGTAGAAGCTGCTCGCGTACGCCGTCCGGCTTGTCGCGATGCTGATGAGCCGCGTCCACCACGGTCTGTTTGGTGGGCTCGAGCACACACTCCAGGCGCCGCAGCAGCGTAAAAGGAAGAATGATCCGGCCATACTGAGACTGTTTGAAGTCGCCGCGTAACAGATCGGCCACCGACCAGATAAAGGCGGCAAGATGAGAGTGGCTTTCTGTGTTCACGGTGCGTCCCCAGATCCATCGTTCATTATCAATGGGCGGGTATGATACACACACGCTAGCGGGCTAGCAGCCGAAAAGCATCGCTTGGCAAAGGTATCAAAAAGGAAGCGCGCGATTAAATCAGGACCAAGGGACTCATAATCCCTTGTTATGGCTCAAGTACACAGAGTACCGGGGTTAAATAGAGGCAAAGACTTGGATAAGAAAAGCATGGGCTAGCTATCAGCAGTGAGGCTATTGATCGTCTACCTGCTGCGTCGGCGCGTCCTCACCCACTAAAACAGGCTTACCATCCTGCCAGATAACGGCGTAATGCCCGAGCCGTCGCTTACGTTCAAGAGTTTCAGAGACGGCGGTACGGAGGCTATCGAGCATGGTTTGGGTATCTGGTGTCGGTTGTATCATGACCATGACTCTTTCTTTTGAGAAGCAGTATTTTAACGTTCGAGGTTACGTTTAATCCGCAAAAGCTGCTTTTAAAAAAACCGTTAACAGCTTCCTAAATAGCGTAACGAAATATGCTAGCAAGAAAATTATATAAGGAGGAGAAGCGAATAAACCCAAAAGCAAGGGTTCATAACGTCATACGGGAGAAGAAAGAATACGAGGAATTGGTGGGCCCAGTCCGACTTGAACGGACGACCAAGGGATTATGAGTCCCCTGCTCTAACCAACTGAGCTATGGGCCCGAAAGGCGTGCATATCATAGCGAATGTGGCCGGGCGAGGCTACCCCTGGGGCGCTATCTTGATCTTATTGCGGCACTTTTGCACTGTGGGCGAGTCTGCTGATGAGTCCTTACTGTGGAGACATGCCATGAAAGCTTTGTTTGCTCTTTTACCGCTGGTGCTGGCGATGCCGGTGTCGGCGGATTGGCAGTTGGATTCGAGCCAGTCCCAGGTGCAGGCGAGCATCACCCAGCTCGACGGCGGCTCGCCGCAAACCCATCATCATCAGGTGCGTGACTTGCAGGGCGAGATTTCGCCGGACGGCACACTTCGCCTGCCGTTGAAACTCAGCCAGACCGATCTGCTCTCGCGCTTTGGCGAGCTGCCGGTATGGGCGCGGCTACTCACCGATTCCACGCTGGTGACGCTGACCGCGCAGATGCCGCCGGAGCGCCTCGATCGTCTGGATATCGGCGAGTCGATGGTCGAAACGCTAACCTTTCGCGTACAGACCGAGGGCATCAATCAGCAAGAAGACGTGCCGCTGCGCTTCACCCGCGAAGGCTTGAACCAGGTGCGCGTAATCCACGCCGAGCCCATGGCCTTGAATGGCAGCACGCTCATGGCCAACAACACGGTGCGCACGGTGATGTCGCTGCTGGGCTACCAGCAAATTGCCGACCATGTGCCGGTCACCCTCGATGCAGTGCTGATCAACCGCTAGCGCTTAAGTAGCCGCCGCCCGGCGCACGCTGGCAATCAAGGGGCTGCCGGTGTCCGGGTCTTTTAAAAGCGTGCAGTCTACTTGGTAAAGCGTACGTACCAGCGCCGGGGTCACGACCTCGGCGGGCGTACCTTCGGCGACGATACGCCCTTCACACATGGCAATGAGATGATCGGCGTAGCGGCAGGCGCTGGCCAAATCGTGCAGCACCATCACCACGGTGCGCCCTTCACGGGCAAGCTTTTGCACCAGTTCGAATACTTCGATCTGGTGGCCCAGGTCCAGCGCGGAAGTGGGTTCATCCAGCAGGAGCAGCGGCGTTTGCTGGGCGATGGTCATGGCGATCCAGGCGCGTTGGCGCTGCCCGCCGGAAAGCGCCTCGAGCGGCCTGTCCGCCAGCGCTTCCAACCCAGCGGCCTTGAGCGCGTACTCGACGACCTGCTGGTCCTCCGGCGACCACTGGCGCAGCCACCCCTGGTGGGGCTGGCGGCCAAAGCGGATCAGCTCGGTGACAGTGAGCCCTTCCGGTGCCACGGCCTCCTGGGGCAGCAGCGCAAGCTTCTTGGCAAGCGCCTTGGCGGGTAATGCCTGGATATCGGCGCCGTCGAGCAGTACCGCGCCGCTTTCCGGCTTGTGCAGCCGGGCAAGCCCCGAAAGCAGCGTGGATTTACC
This sequence comes from Vreelandella mediterranea, assembly GCF_970647075.1. Lineage (NCBI taxonomy): Bacteria > Pseudomonadati > Pseudomonadota > Gammaproteobacteria > Oceanospirillales > Halomonadaceae > Vreelandella > Vreelandella mediterranea. The sequence continues at coordinate 2,634,546 of NZ_OZ310198.1, forward strand.
GCAGCCATTGGGCCCCACAATGGCCGTCACCTGGCCGCTAGGCAGGTCAAGGCCTAGCTCGTTGATCACCCGGCGTGCGCCGTAGTTCATGTTCAGCGCCTGGGTGGCAAGCGTAGGCGTGTCGTGCGAGGTGCTCATGGGTGGCTCCGTTGCGGGCGCATCAAGATCCATAAAAGCCAGGGGCCGCCCACCACGGCGGTCACGATGCCCACGGGAATTTCGATGGGTGATAAAAGCGTTCGCCCGGCCAAATCCGCCAGCACCATGACCAGCGCCCCGGCAAGCGTGGCGGCCAGCACCGGTACGTGGCGCGAACTTGAAAGCGAACGGGCGATTTCCGGACCGATCAGCGCGACCATGCCTACCGGGCCTGCCACCGCGACGGCAAGCCCGGTGAGCACCACGGAAAGCGCCAACACTTGTATGCGACAAGCCTTGACCTTCACCCCCAGCCCGCTGGCCACGGCGTCTCTAAAGCGCAGCAGCGTGAGCGAGCGTGCCAGCACCATGGCCAGCACGATACCCACCACCAACCCCAGGGCCAGAAGCAGTACCGCATCGGGTGAACGGGCGTTGAGGGTGCCGACGGTCCAGGGGTAGGCGGCGTTGGCGTCGTCGATGGGGACTCGGGCCAGAATGAACTGGGTCAGCGCGCCAAACACCGCGCCTACGCCAATGCCCGCCACGATGAACCGATACCCCTGGGTGCCGCTACCTGCAGAAAGGCCAAAGGTAATCGCCGCGGCGGTGGTGGCCCCGGCCAGCGCCATGGCGGGCGGGGCGATAGACGTACCAATACCGATGACCGAGGCGACCGCGAACGCTGTCGCGCCGTTGTCGATACCGATGATACCAGGCGTTGCCAGCCGGTTACCCGCCAGCGTCTGCATCAGGATACCCGCCAGTGCAAAGGCCCCGCCGGTCAGGCAGGCGCCGGCCAGGCGCGGCAGGCGAAGCTCCTGCACCATGAAGGTAGTCATGATATCGCCCTGGCCCGCCAACGCTGGAATCACTTCGCTAATGGAAAGCGGCACGCTGCCAAAGGCCAGATACACGACCCCGGCTACCAACAGCGCGAGAATGAGTGCGCAGTTGACCCATACCGCGCGGCGCTCGAACAGTACGCTGTACGCCTGCCCATTGGCGTGCCAGGCCAGGCGCCAATAGCCGGGCAGCGCCGGGTCGCTCGCTTTGAATGCGCGCACGTCGTCCACCGCCTCGTGTTGGGAAGAGAGCTCCGGCATGTACTCGGGGCTCGCTGTCGTTTTGGTTGCCATCGTCACTGTTAACAATAATTACCGTGTAAATAGTTACCGTGGTAAAAGGCCACGCCGCAAAAGGCGCGGGCTCAAAGCATGGGTAAACGGCGGGCTCGTACTACCGCGATCAGCACCGGCGCGCCGCAAAGCGCGGTCAACACACCCAGTGGCAGCTCCGAGGGGGCGACCACGACCCGCGAAATGATATCGGCGCTCAGCACGATCAGAGGTCCGATGGGCAGACAGAACCAGAGCGTGCGGCGAATATCCGGCCCGGCCAGCGCCCGGGCGACGAACGGCACCACCAGGCCCACGAACGCAATCGGCCCGGCGATCGCCGTAGCCGCGCCGACCAAAAGCGCCACACAGCCGATCACGATCCAGCGGATCAACGAAGGATGATGGCCAAGCCCGGAAGCGGCGCGCTCGCCCAGCGCCAGCGCCGCCAGCGGGCGGGCGGTGAACACCACCATCACCCCGGCCACGGCCAGGCTTGGCAGCACGGCGGCCAAATCCTCGAGGCGCCGCCCGGCCAGGCTCCCCACGACCCAGAAGCGGATCTCGTCCGCGGCGCGCTGGTCATAAAGCAAAATCAGCGAGGTCAGCGAGCCCAAAAGCCCGGAAAACGCCGCACCGGCCAGCACCAGGCGAACCGGGTCGTTGCCTACGCCGCGAAAGCGCGCCACGCTCAGCACACAGACACACCCGGCCAGCGCCCCCAGCTGAGCCACGGAAATACGCAGCGTCGCCGCGCTCGCGCCGAGCACCAGCGCTAGCGCAACGGCGAACGCCGACCCAGCACTCACGCCCAAAAGCCCCGGCTCGGCCAAGGGGTTACGCGATACCGCTTGTAAAAGCGCCCCGGCCACGCCAAGGGCTACGCCCACTACGATGCCGATCAGCATGCGCGGCGCGCGAAGCTCCTGCACCACAAAGCGCGCCTCGCTGTCGGCGCTGCCCTGCAAAAGCGCCAGCACTCGCACCGGCCCTACGCTGCCAGCGCCGATCAACAGGCTCAACACACTCACCGCCACGAGGGCGGTGAGCAGATACATCATCAGAACACGGGGCGTTTGGCGCGTGACCGCCCCACTAAGTGGGTGGGCGATTCCGGTCACGGCAGCAAGGCGTTTTCGATACTATCCAGAATGGCCATGGCCGCCAACGGGCCGCTGGCACTGCTCCAGAGCTGGCCGTCAACCGGTATCACTCGGTCTTGCTGTACGACGTTCAGGCGGTTGAAGGCATTGCTCTGTTGGGCGGCGTCCAGCGCCTCTTGGCCGTCTTCGTTGAGCGTGGCCAAAAACAGCCAGTCGCCGTCGACCATGGAAATATTCTCCAGGCTCAGCGCATCGCTGTGGGCACTGCCCTCTTCGACCAGCCCGGCATCACTCACATCGATACCCACGCGGTTGAGAAGCCCGGTGGCAATCAGGTTTTGCGACATGACCATGGGGCCGCTGGGCATCCAGCGCACCACGAAGGCGTTCTCGTCCGGGTGGTTTTCCTGAATTCTTTGTGAAAGTTCTTCGACGCGCGCTTCCACCGCCTGAATGGCCTCTTCCACCGCCTCCTGGCGGTTGAGCGCTTCGCCAAACAGGCGCGCTTCGGCTTCCCAGTTGTCCGGCTTGAAGGTCTGGGTGGGCGGCACGATGGTGGGCGCAATGCGCGAAAGCAGCTGGTACTGCTCTTCGGGGAGCTGGGCGGCGGCCAGGATCAAATCCGGTTTTTGAGAAAGCACGGCTTCGATATTGATTTCACGTACCACGCCGACCATCTCCGGGCGCTCATCGTCGAAGTACTCGGTCACGTAGTTGGCCACGTCGGTGCCGCCACGGGTACTGACTGCGCCCAGCGGCATGATGCCGGCGGCAATGGCGGTGTCCAGCGCGCCTTCGTAAACCGTCACCACACGCTCGGGGGTGCCTTCGACCTCCACCTCGCCAAAGCCGGTTTCGAGCGTCCGTGCCTGGGCGTGCCCCGCGAAAAGTGCGCTGACCAAAGCGCCCGCCATTGCCAAACGGCCTACCGTGTTACCCCGCGCTATACCCGCCATCGAAACTCTCCTGTTTGTTAATGCCATTGATAGTAACGATTCTCAAAAGCAATTGCATTACCAATTTATCGAAGACCCCTGCCCCCTTTCAAAAAGTGTGTTGGCGCCGTTAGCGGCCTGGCGGCTATGCAGCGCGCTTTTCATTTGTCGTTCGATATTAAGCAACACGGCGTTCCTTAATTTCCGCTCGATATTGGGAACTATTATTTTTAGACTCACCATTGCATTTGATAACAAGTCTCATTAACAAGACAGCCACTTTTATCGCAAGGGTTCTTCAATGCCTCGTTTTACTCGCACCTCCATTGCCAGCGCCGTCGCCCTGGGCGCTTTTGCTACTGCCACGCACGCCCAACAGGTGACCAACAACCTCGACGATATGGTCGTGACCGCCGCCGGGTACGAGCAAACGCTGAACAATGCGCCGGCCAGTATCTCGGTGGTCACCCGCCAGGAACTCGAGCAGAACCCGTTCACCAACGTGGCCGAGGCCATTGCCGATATCCCCGGGGTGGATACCCGTGCCGGCACCGGCAAAACCGGCGGGCGGGAGATTTCGATTCGCGGCATGCCCAGCGACTACACCTTGATCCTGATCGATGGGCGCCGCCAGAATACCTCCGGCGATGTCACGCCCAACGGTTTTAGCTCCACCTCCACCAGTTTCATGCCGCCGCTTTCCGCTATCGAGCGTATCGAAGTGATTCGCGGGCCGATGTCGACGCTTTACGGCTCCGACGCCATGGGCGGTGTCATCAACATCATCACCCGCCGGGTGGGGACCGAATGGGCGGGGTCGGTCAGTGTCGAGACCTCCTTCCAGGAGGACCGCGACGAAGGCAACAGCTCCACCCTCAATCTCTACGCCTCGGGCCCGCTGGTGGAAGACACCCTCGGCGTGCAGCTACGCGGGCGCCTGTTCGACCGCTCAAGCTCCGAGCGTTTGGTGGAAGAGAGCGTCGGCCGTGACCCCCGCCCGGCCGAGGCACGCATCTACTCGATCGGCGGCCGGGTGAGCTTCACCCCGGACGATACCCACGAAATCTGGCTGGACGCCGAGCGCGCCCGCCAGACCTACGACAACGACGACTGCCGCCTGGGAAGCCTGGACGGCCTGCGCCGCAGCGACTGCGAAACACCAGAACCGGACGCCTACTTCGGCTACGAGGACGAGCTGCGCTTCAATCGCGACCAGATCGCTTTGGGCCACTCCGCGCGTTTGAGCGCGGGCACCTGGGACACCAGCATTACCCGCAACGAAACCGAGTCCCTGGGCCGCACGTTGCCCGCGGGTAACGCCCCGGCTTACGGCTACGTGGCCCAGGGCGGCGAGCCGCGCCAGCTGGAAAACCGCGATATCGTGGTGGATACCAAATTCGTGGCGCCGCTGGATGATCACATGGTCACCGTGGGCGGGCAGTACATCGACGCCGAACTCATCGACGCCACCGCCGGCGACGAAACGTTCAACCAGTCGAGCTGGGCCGTCTTTCTCGAGGACGAGTGGTTTCTACGCGACGATCTGGCGCTGACCCTGGGCGGGCGCTTTGAGCACCACAACGCCTTTGGCGGTCACTTCAGCCCGCGTGGTTACCTGGTGTGGAATACCACCGACGAGTGGACACTCAAGGGCGGTATCAGCCAGGGCTATAAGACCCCGACGCTGAACCAGTTGCACGACGGCGTTAACGGTTTTGGCAACCAGGGGCTCTCGGCAAGCCTGGGCTCGCCCAACCTGTCGCCGGAAAAGAGCACCAACTACGAAATCGGCGCGATCTACGACAACCTGGATAACTTTTCCGCCGGGGCGACGGTCTTCTTTACCCAGTTCCGTGACCGTATCGCCAATGGCGACGACCTTCCGAACTGCCAGTTTGTCGATAGCAGCGGCAACCGCCCGTTTGCGGATGCCGCCAACTGTATCAGCGTGGGCGACTTCACCACCCAGGATAGCTTCAACCAGGAAATCAACGTCGACCGCGCCGAAACCCGCGGTATCGAGCTGACCAGCCGCTACCAGTTCGCACCTAAATGGAGCATCAGCGGCGGCTACACCTACACCGATACCGAAGTGACCTCCGGCGACAACGAAGGCCAGGCGTTGACCAATGCGCCCAAACACAAGCTGACTGCGGAGCTCTCTTGGGCGATCAACGCGCGCTGGACCACGACGCTCGAAGGCGAATACTACGCCTCTCGCGACCGCTTTAGCGGCAGCGTCTCGGGTAACTCCGCCGCGCTGGTCGAGCAGGTGGGTAACGACCTGGATGGCTATGAGCTGTTCAATCTGCGCTCGTCTTACCGCTTTTCGGACAACGTTCGCCTGACCGGCCGGGTCGATAACCTGCTCGACAAGGACTTCTCCGACTACGACACCTACACCTTCGACGGCGATACCTACGTCGCCTACCGCTACACGCAAACCGGGCGCTCGAATACCGGTGTGGCGGTCGATGGCCGCAGCTACTGGCTCTCCGCCACCTACGACTTCTAAAGCGGGTCGCTTTCGACCGATGCTCTCTGATCTCGCTTACTGATTTTTAGCCCCGGCAAACACCGGGGCTTTTTTAGCACGCTACGAACACCCCGCGCCCGGCTCACCCACCGCAAAAAGGCTACCCGTGGTTAGCCTTTCCAACAGAGCGGCTTTGGGTGAACACAAATGCCTCTTATTTTCATTTACATGCCAAGCTGGCACAATAGCAGCAATATCTCTGCTCGCGGGCCTTTCCCATGCTTGATTTCGATGAACTTGCCGCATTTTCGGATGTAATGGCCACCGGTAGTTTGACGCGCAGCGCTCAGAAAATGGATCTGGCCAAATCCACCCTGAGTCGACGTATCAGCCAACTGGAAGCGCGCTTGAACCAGCCGCTTTTAAGGCGCCAGGCGAACCAGTTGATTCCGACCGAGGCGGGGCTGTTATTTCACGGCTACTGCAACGAGCTTTTAGCACTGGCCGAGCAAAGCCAGGAAGCGCTTTCGGAGCTGCGCGAAGAGATTAGTGGCAAGATCACGCTGGAGGCGCACGGTGTACTGGCAAGGGACTGGGTCGCCGGCTTGGCCGAGACGTTTCTGGCCCGCTACCCAGGGATCGAACTGACCCTGCGCTGCCGCGAAACACCCCCCGCCAAACTCGATAGCAACAGCGTGCATATTTGGCTGGGTAGTATCGACGACTGCGGCCTGAATCAGGAGCGGCTGGGCCAGCTTACCCGCGGGCTTTACGCAAGCCCCCGCTACCTGGCGCAAGCGCCCACACTTACCCACCCAAGCGAGCTTTATCATCATGCCTGGATCGACCTGCTCGATACCGCATCGAAGGGACTAGCGCTTTATCACGCAAACGCGCCGGAATACGTTTTCTCCCCGCCCCGCTCGCGGCTGCGCGTGGATTTGACCGTGATGCATATCAACGCGATCGCCAGCGGCCAGGGCATCGGGCTTTTACCCCACTGGATAGTCGCCCAGCGCGAAGCGCATCACCCGGGCGAGCTGGTGCACTGCCTGGCCGGGTGGGAGCCCAAACCTCTGCCGGTGTCGCTGCTTTACGCCTACGGCCATCATTCGCGCCGGGTCAGCGCGCTGTTGAGCTTTCTGCGCGAGCGCGTGCCCACGCCGTGGCAAGTGCCGCCCCTTTCGGCCTAGCTGGAAAGCCGGGCTTTTTGCCGGGCCGCGCCGGGAAACCTTGCCAGCTAACGACCTAATTGCCGACAATAGGCGCTTACGCTCGCCAAGGACGCTTCATGCTCGTTGAACTCTTCGCCGTCATGGCCCCGGTGCTCGCCGGGGCCGGGCTCGGCTTTATGTGGGTCCGTTTGGGCTACCCCTACCCGATCGATTTCGTCACCCGACTGGTGTTCAATATCGGCACCCCGGCGCTGGTGCTGGCCTCGCTTGCCGGTGCCTCGATCGACGCGCATACGTTCGGTAAAACCATGCTGGCAACGGCCCTGGTACTGAGTCTCATGGGGCTGATGGCCTTTGGAGCCGCGCGGCTTTTGCGCAAGGACTGGCGGGTCATCCTGGCGCCCATGATGTATCCCAATACCGGCAATATGGGCCTGCCGGTGGTGCTCTACGCTTTTGGCAGCGCCGGGTTTATTTACGGCATCACCATCATGGTGACCGTCTCGCTTTTTCAGTTCACGATCGGCGCGATGCTCTCGAGCCGCGGCAATCCGCTCAAAACCCTGGTCAAAACCCCCACGGTCTACGCGATTTTGATCGCCACGGCGCTGCTTTTGACCGACACGGCGCTGCCGGCCTGGATTGCCAATACCGTGGACCTGATGTCCGGGTTTACCGTCCCGCTGATGTTGATCACCCTGGGGGTGTCGCTTGCCAGCATTCAGGTCAAGAACCTGCGCTCTGGCATTGGCTTTAGCCTGGTCCGCATTCCGCTGGCCGCCGGGCTTGCCTGGCTCGTCTCGACGCTTTTGAATCTGCCGCCGCTGGGTCAGAGTATTTTGATTTTGCAGATGTGCATGCCGGTGGCCGTGTTCAATTACCTGTTCGCCCAGCGCGCCAAGCGCGAGCCGGTCTACGTGGCAAGCCTGGTGTTCTGCTCGACCCTGCTGGCGCTTTTCTATCTGCCGGCGCTACTGGCGCTGATGATGTAGCGTTTAACGGAACCTACCCCGCTGGGCGTAGTCACTGCTAGATTAATTATAATTCCCAAGCCGGAGATCACGCTCATGACGACAACGCCTGCCCTGACGCCCAAGCACCTCGACCGCCGTGCTTCACCGTTTTTTTCACCGTTACTGGGCGGGCTGTTGCTGCTGGGTGGTTTGAATAGCGCTCAGGCCGAAATCATCACCGACGCCGTGACCACCGATGCCGCCACGTTTTCCATCGAACGCGTGGCCGACGGCTTTACACGCCCCTGGGCGGTCGCTTTTCTACCCGACGGGCGGTATTTGGTCAGCGAGCGTAGCGGTCATCTCAACCTGGTGGATAGCGAGGGCCATGCGCAGGTGCTCAGCGGCATGCCCGATGTGAGCCGTCAGGGCCAGGGCGGGCTTTTGGACGTCGTGCTCCATCCGGATTTTGGCGACGGGGAACACGACTGGATCTATTTCACCTGGAGCAAGCCCGACGCCAACGGCACGCGTACCGCACTTTCGCGGGTGCATTGGGAAGGCGAAGAGCTGGGTGATGTCGAGCACCTTTTCGAGCAGGACCGCGCCTCGGGCCCCGGCCGCCACTACGGCTCACGCCTGGCGTGGCTCGATGACGGCACGCTGTTGATGAGCGTGGGGGACCGGGGCTCCGATCCCAGCCGCGCCCAGGCAAGCGATGATCACGCGGGCTCTACCCTTCGCCTGACCGACACCGGCACCGCCGCCCAGGACAACCCCTTTATCGATGATGCCGGCACCCTCGATGAGATCTATACGCTTGGCAACCGCAACATTCAGGGCATGGTGGTGCGCGAAAACGGCCAGGCGTGGGTCTCCGAGCATGGCCCGCGCACCGGCGACGAGATTAACCTGATCAAGGCCGGCCACAACTACGGCTGGCCCGAGGTAACCCTGGGCAACGACTACGCCACCAATGAGCCGCTGGGGGCGGATTCCGCCCCCGGCATGACGGACCCGGCGGTGGACATGGAGGGGCGCTTTGCGCCCTCCGGGCTTGCGGAAGTCTCAAGCGAAGGCTTTGCCCGCTGGCAGGGCAACCTGCTGGCCGGGGGGCTTGCCAGCGAGAAGCTCGAGCGTTTCGTGATCGACGGCGAGCGCGTGGTCGAAAGCGAAGTCGTACTGGAAGGTCAGATCGGGCGCATTCGCGACGTGCGCCAGGGCCCGGATGGCGGCATCTACCTTTTGACCGATAGCGACCAGGCCGGGCTTTATCGTCTGATGCCGGTCGATTAACCTTTGACACCTTTGCTGGCACGATGGATACCCGATGCGCTTACGTAACTTAATGATTTTAACGGTCATCGTGCCGCTGTTTATTGCACTGGTCGTGTTTAGTTTCGTGGCCATCAAAGCCCTCGAAGATAACGTCCGTTCCAAGCTTCAAACCGAGGTCGAAATCATCACCCGGGCGCTGAGCACTTCATTAAGCTACGCAGTAGCCCGCGACAGCGCCGCCCCCCTCGAGGAGGCGCTGCAGTCCGCGTTCTCGTTTCACCGTATTTACGGCGCTTACGTATTTGACGTGCAGGGCCGGGAAATTTATGGCCTGGGGCTGGGTAAAAACCTGTTTACCCCGGACGAAATTCAAAGCGTGATCGAGCGTGACGACCTTTACAGCAACTACCGACAGCACGACGGCTGGACCTACTACTCGGCGCTGATTCCGCTGCGCACCCAGGACGGCAGCGTGTATGGCGTCCTGCAGGTCAACCGGCTCAACACCGGCATCGAAAACTATACGGGCTTTATCAGCATCGTCGCGGTGCTGGTGTTCATCATTGGTGCCGGCGGCATCGTGCTGAGCATCTGGTGGGGCTTTCGCCGCTATATCGAACGGCCTTTGAACCAGCTCTTGCGTGTTATGCTTTTGGTCGAGGACGGGGATCGTAGCCAGCGGGCAAGCGTCGAGGGGCCGGTCGAGTACCGCCGCCTTGCCTCGGGGCTCAACGGTATGCTCGACGCCATGGCCGAAAAGGACCAGGACATCGACGCGCGGCGGCGGCGGGAAATCGAGCTCGAAAAGCGTCTGCGTAAATCCAAAAAGCTTGCCGAGCTCGGCGTACTCGCCGCCGGCGTTGCCCACGAAATCGGCGCGCCGCTTACCGTCATCAATGGCCAGGCGCAGCGTCTGGCCCGGCGGGATGTGATCGGCGACGACGAGCGGGCAAGGCTTGGGCGCATTCGTGGCGAGGTCGAGCGCATCGTGGAGATCGTGCGCCAGTTGATGGAGCTTGGCCGCCAGCACAATGTGGAGAAAGACCGACAGTCGCTTGACCAGCTGATCATGAGTGCCAGCGAGCTGGTGGAAGAGGAGCTGGAGCCGCGCGGCATTCGCCTCGATATCAAGCTCCCCGACCCGTCGCTTTGCGTGCTGGTCGATGGCCAACAGATCGTGCAGGTACTGACCAACCTGCTGCGCAACGCCGCGCAAGCGCCGGATGTCAGCCTCGTTCAGGTACGCGCGCAGCAGCAGGAAGACGAAATTACGCTCTGGGTCGAGGACGACGGCCCGGGCATTCCGGCGTCGAATCACCAGCAGGTGTTCGACCCGTTCTTTACGACCAAGCCCGTAGGCCAGGGCAGTGGCCTGGGGCTTTCCATGGTACACCGCATTATCAACGATCACGGCGGGACGATTGGCGTGTTCGATAGCGCCCTCGGGGGGGCCGGGTTTGAAATCACCCTCCCCTTGAGTGAAACCGCATCCGCTTGAGGAAGACGTTTGTGACCGAACAGGACCACCTTTTACCGTTACTGGTTGTCGAAGACGACCCCGCGATCCGTGAGCTGTTGGAAGAGGAGTTGCACGACGCGGGGTATCAGACGCTGGGCGTACCCAGCGCCGAAGAGGCCATGGCGCTTTTAAGCCACACGCCCGTGGCCATGATGATCACCGATGTACGCCTGCCCGGCATGACCGGTATCCAGCTACTACAGCAACTGCGCCAAAGCGGCTCGGAGCTGGGTATCATCGTCATTACCGCCTTTGGCACCATCGACCAGGCGGTCGAGGCGCTCAAACTCGGCGCCGATGATTTTCTCACCAAACCACTGGATCTGGACGCCATACGCGAAGCGGTGTTTCGGGTGCTAGAGCGCCAGCGCCTGGCGCTCAATCACGACAGCGAGCTCAACCACTTCCACGGCATCGTGGGTAAAAGTCACGCCATGCAGGCGCTTTTTCACGACGCCTCTCGGCTTGCCAAGAGCAACGCCCCGATTCTCATTCTGGGCGAAAGCGGCACCGGCAAGGAACTGCTCGCCCGCGCGATTCACCAGGAGAGCCCGCGGGCCGAGGCGCCGTTCGTGCCGGTCAACTGCGCAAGCATTCCCGCCGACCTGATGGAGAGCGAGTTCTTTGGTCACGTAAAAGGCGCTTTCACCGGCGCCAACGAGGCGCGCAAAGGCCTTTTCCAAAGCGCCCAGGGCGGCAGTCTGTTTCTGGATGAGATCGGCGAAATGCCCATCAACCTGCAGGCCAAACTGTTGCGCGCGTTGCAGGAAAAAACCGTACGCCCGGTGGGCGGCGAGCGCGAAGAGCCGGTGGATGTGCGTATTATCGCCGCCACTCACCGTCATCTGGAAAAAGAGATCGAGGCCCAGAACTTTCGTAGCGACCTGTTCTACCGCCTGGAAACGTTTTCGCTACGCATACCGCCGCTGCGCGAACGCGGAAGCGACATCGAGCACCTGATTTTCGCCCTGATCGACAAGCACGCCGAAGCCCAGGGCAAGCAGATTGAGCAGATCGAACCCGATGCGCTGAACACGCTTTTAAGCTACCCCTTCCCCGGCAATGTGCGCGAACTCGAGAACGCGGTAATGCGCGCGGTCACGCTGAGCGAAGAGGGTTTATTGAAGCACGGCGACCTGCCCGAACGGCTTCGCGACCATGCGGGCTCGCACTCCGAGGCCGAGCTCTCGCCCACGCTAAGCGGCGAGGTACTTCCCGGCATCCAGGCGCCAGCACCGGCGCAGCACCGTTGGCCAAGTCTTGAAGAGGTCGAAAAGCGCTATATCCGCAAAGTGTTGGAAGCGACCGGCGGCAACAAGCGCCGTACGGCGGAAGTACTCGGGATTGCGCGGCGTACGCTATACCGGCGCCTGGAAGACGACAGCTAAACGCCGAGCTGCACGCAGCCATTCGCTGCGAAACCGGCAATCTCGACGGCAAAGGGCCAGGCAGTGTAACTGCCTGGCCCTTTTGCTTTGCCTATCAGGGCTTAACGCCCGAGATTTTAAACGTCGTCGCTGGGTGTTTCACCTGCGTCATCGTTGGACATGGGCCCGGTCCCCATGGGCTGCTCTTCTTCCGGTTCTGCCTCCGGGTTGGGCGCGTCATTGTCACCACAGCCCGCCAGCCCAAGTGCACCCAGCGCTAGCAAAGCGCTCAACAAAAGTGCCGTAAAGCGATTATTACGTTTTGTCGCCATGTCCTTCTCCTTGACCTTAAGGCAATCCTTGAATCGGTAGTCCCGAACGGGGCTTATTAAACGTAGCGCTAGCGCCCGTTTTTTACCAGCTCGATTAGCGCGCTAAACGCCTAGCCGGGCAGCGGTTTTCGGTCAATCGGCTTTTAGACGCATTCACCAGGGTAGTAACCAAAAAAACCCCCGCGGGGGGCGGGGGTAATGGTGATGAACCGCATATGACAGCCGCAGGGAACAGACAGCCGTGCCGGATCACCACCGTAGGGAGCGGTAAAAACTTACTGGTTCAGTTGTTCGTCGTCGTTGGTTTCGTCACCCGGCATGGGGTCGGTACCTTCACCAAAGCCCGGGTTCTCTTCGGGGTCTTGATCGTTCATGGGCTCGGTCTCATCACCGGGCATCGGCTCTTGCGACGTGGCGGCATTGTTATCAAGGCCCGGGTCCGTCGTCGTCGGGTCATTGGCCGCCGGGTCGTTCATGGCCGGGTCGTTACCCATAGCCGGATCGTCGTTCATGGCGGGGTCGTCGTTCATGGTACCCGGCTCATTCGTGACGCCATCGTTTTGCTGCATGGTCTCGGGCTGCTGAGTCGGCGGCACTTCTTCTTCATCGTTGCCGCAGCCAGCAAGCGCTAGCGAGCTTACCGTAGCCAACATGCCGAGTGCGATGAGCGACTTGCGCTTGAACGGTTTCGCTTGCTTATCCATAAGACCTGTCTCCGTTAATTCATCGATTGCTTCAACTACTTTATCGAATCCAGCCAACGAGTCGCGAAGGCTGGGTAGAGCATTTGAAACTACGAAAATAGTGTTTGGTAAAACTGTTACACATTGCGTGCCAAAGTCACCATATAAAAAATTACCAACTTAAAAAACAATAACTTAAAAAAATAATCCACGTATTCCAGGTTTCATCTATCCTGATTGAGGTGGGATCAAAATGACACATGTAGCGTTAGTTAACCGTGTAGTTTGAGCGTTGTGACACACCGGCATCGTTTATGTATAATAAAATTTAATAAATCAAAGAGTAATGGTTAATTTGCTTTTATGATCTCTTGGGGGCAGCAGGATCAATGGTTGCTGTGGTGCTCGCGCCACAAGGATGCCCAACGACAAGTCACTTCAATAAAAGGCACGGTCAATGGATGAAACACGTCCTGTTAAAATTCGGGTTCGGAATTTAAGCAAGGTATTCGGGAAACAACCAAAGAAAGCACTCGAGCTTCGCGATCAGGGCCTTAAGCGCCCCGAGATTCTCGAGAAAACCGGTCAAACGCTGGGCCTTTCCAATATTTCTTTTGATGTCCATGAAGGCGAGCTCCTGGTCATCATGGGGCTTTCAGGTTCGGGTAAGTCAACGCTTATCCGCTGTTTGAACCGGCTTATCGAAACCACCGAAGGTGAAATCGTCATCGACGACGAAGACATCCCTTCGCTAGGCGAGAAAGCGCTGCTGGAGTGCCGCCGGCGCCACTTTTCGATGGTCTTTCAGAACTTCGCGCTCTTTCCTCATCGAACGGTTCAGCAAAACGCCGAATTCGGTCTCGAGATTCGCGGTATCGACAAGGCCAAGCGTCGGGAGCTTGCCCATAGCTCCCTCCAGCAGGTGGGGCTGGGAGGTTGGGAGGACGCCTACCCCAACCAGCTCTCCGGTGGCATGCAGCAGCGCGTGGGCCTTGCCCGAGCGCTTGCCAACGATGCCAGTGTGCTGCTCATGGACGAAGCCTTCTCCGCACTGGACCCCTTGATTCGCAAGGACATGCAGCAAGAGCTTCTTCAACTGCAGACCCGCATGCAAAAAACCACCGTCTTCATCACCCACGACCTGGACGAGGCGCTAAGCATTGGCGATCGCATCGTGCTATTGAAAGATGGTGAAGTCGTTCAGATCGGCACCCCCGAAGAAATTCTGACCAAACCGGCGGATGACTACGTGCGCCGCTTTATAGAAGGCGTGGATCGCTCGCGTATATTGACCGCCGAAAGCGCCATGCGCCCGGTGCGCACCAGCGCCCGGGACACCGACGGCCCACGCACTGCGCTGCGCCGTATGCGCGATTACAGCCTCGACTCTATCTACATGACCGATCGCGACCGCCGCTTGCACGGGCTTTTAACGGCGGACGCCGCGAGCAAAGCAATAGAGGCCGGCGCCGACTCGCTCGCCGGGTATCTTACCCAGGATTTCCGTCAGGTCCCCCCCGAGGAGCCCCTGCAGCACCTGTTCGCCATGTTTAGCGAAAAGAGCTTCCCGATTGCCGTGGTCGATGAACAAAAGCGGCTGCTCGGGGTGGTCGTTAAAGGCGCGGTACTCGATGAACTGGCACGAGCAGGAGAGCAGTAATGGATATTCCACGCATTCCCTTGGGTAACTGGATCGAGACTGCGCTGAGATGGCTGACCAGCGAGTACTCGGTCGTTACGCGGGCTATTTCCCGCTTTACTCAAACCGGTATCAATAGCCTGAATGACAGCCTGATGTGGCTACCCGAGTGGGCATTGATGGCGCTTATCGCCCTGCTCTGCTGGCGGCTGGCAAGCACACGGCTGGCCATTGGCGCGATAGCGGGTCTGGCACTTATCTGGAATCTGGGCCTTTGGAACCCGATGATCGAGACGCTGACGCTGGTGGTGATCGCTACCCTGGTGGCGGTGGTGATTGCGCTACCGATCGGCATTCTGGCAGCGCTCTCGGACCGGCTTTATCGCGTCATCATGCCGATTCTGGATTTCATGCAGACCATGCCCGCGTTCGTCTATCTGATTCCGGCGATCCCGTTTTTCGGCATTGGGGCGGTATCGGCCATTTTTGCCACCGTCATATTCTCCATGCCGCCGGCCATTCGTTTCACGACCCTGGGGATTCGCCAGGTCCCGACGGATCTGATCGAAGCCGCCGATGCCTACGGCGCGACCCGCGCTCAGAAGCTTTTCAAAGTGCAACTGCCGCTTTCGCTGCCCACGGTCATGGCCGGTATAAACCAGACCATCATGCTGGCGCTCTCGATGGTGGTCATTGCGGCGATGATCGGCGCCGACGGCCTGGGTAGCGAAGTATGGCGCGCCATCCAGCGCCTTCGCCCAGGCGACGGCTTCGAAGCCGGTATTGCCGTCGTCATTCTGGCCATGCTGCTTGACCGTTTGACTCAATCGCTTCGCAAAACGCGTCAGCAGTAGAACATTCGGCTTATTGCCGGGCTTGAAAGTTGAAGCCCGGCGTATAAGCCACCAGGCTTGAGAGGCCAAAACGGGACGCGTTCCAGTACGTTTTGGCTCTCATCAAGTAGAGGCGTTGACCTCTTATAAAAGCGTCATTCATCAATAAGGGAAACAACATGAAAACACGCATCAATCGTTCGATTCGTCTCGCCACCCTTGGTGTGGTTGCCGGTAGCACCCTGATGACGGGCAGTCTTGCCCAGGCCCAGGAGCAGGGTACGATCAATCTCGCCTACGTCGAGTGGTCCTCGGAAGTAGCCTCCACCAACGTGATCGCCGCGGTGCTCGAACAGGCAGGCTTCGAGGTGAACATGACCTCTCTGTCCGCGGCGGCCATGTTCCAGGCGCTGTCTACTGGCGATGCCGATGCCATCGTGGCGGCCTGGCTGCCGACCACCCACGCCGAATACATGGAGCGCATCGACGGCGACGTAGAAGACCTCGGCCCCAACCTGGACGGCACCAAGCTCGGCCTGGTCGTCCCCGAGTACACCGATGTGGACTCCATCGACGCGCTAAACGATAACGCAGCCCTTTTCGACAACGAGATCATCGGTATTGACCCAGGTGCTGGCCTGATGGGCCTGGCCGAGGAAGTCGTCGATACCTATGACCTTGAGCTCAACCTGCGTAGCGGCAGTGACGCCACCATGGTCGCCGCGCTCAGCAATGCGATCAATAACGAAGAAGATATCGTCGTCACCAGTTGGACCCCGCACTGGATGTTCGCGCGCTGGGATCTCAAATATCTGGACGACCCGGAAGGCGTCTTCGGCGGTGCCGAACAGATCCACACCGTGGTGCGCAACGGTTTCGAAGACGAAATGCCCGAAGCTTACGCCATTCTCGACGCTTTCGAGTGGACGCCGGAGCAGATGGGCGAGGTCATGCTGATGAACCAGGAAGACGGCAGCGACCCTTACGAAACCGCCAAACAATGGGTCGAAGAGAACCAGGATGTGGTCGAGCAGTGGCTTGATTCGTAAACCCAAGCCGTGATCGGTCGGCCGGTGTATTGCGATGCACCGGCCGCGTTTATAAAAGGTTGGTAAAGCAACGACTTCGGTTCAACATGGAGAAAAATCCAGTGGAAAATGAAAAACCCAATGAATCTCAGGATGAGCCGGTCGGCGAGGGGATTCCTTCACCGGATGGGCCAGCGAATCTTATCGATACGGATTATGTCATCGGTCAGGACAATATCACCACCAACAAGATGGGGTTCAGCCTCGACCTTCACGGCAAGGTATTTAGTATCTCGGCGGTGATTATCCTGCTGTTCGTGGTTATAACCCTCGCCCTTCAGGACACGATCGAGCCGTTTTATAACGCTATATTTAGCTTTTTGACCGGTAACCTGGCGTGGTTCTTCATCCTTGCCGCCAACCTCTTCGTGATTCTCTGCCTTGGGCTGATTGTCTCCCCTCTAGGCAAAATTCGCCTTGGCGGAGCCGACGCCAAGCCGGACTTTACCTATATGGGCTGGTTCTCCATGCTCTTTGCTGCGGGTATGGGTATCGGGCTAATGTTCTTTGGCGTCAGCGAGCCGTTGACCCACTTCGGTACCGCTATGGAAGGGGGCTCCGGCGCTCCTTTGATGGGTGCCCAGGGCGATGAGGGCACCTCGACGGCGCTCGCCATGGCGGCCACTATTTACCACTGGGGCCTACACCCTTGGGCAATTTATGCGATCGTTGCGCTCTCGCTGGCGCTTTTTTCGTTCAACAAGGGGCTTCCGCTCTCGATGCGCTCGGTGTTCTACCCAATTCTGGGTGAGCGTGTTTGGGGCTGGCCGGGCCACGTCATCGATATCCTGGCGGTATTCGCGACGCTCTTCGGTCTTGCCACCTCGTTGGGGCTGGGCGCCACCCAGGCAGCCGCTGGCCTCTCCTATCTATTCAACGCCCCGGAAAGCGACATTACGATGATCCTGTTGATCGTTGGCATCACGATGATCGCCATCTGCTCGATCATTGCCGGCGTCGACAAAGGTGTACAACTGCTCTCCAAGATCAACATCGCCCTGGCGGCGGCGCTGCTCTTCTTCGTGATCGGTGTCGGCCCGACAATGATCATCGCCACGGGCTTCTTCGAAAACATGTTCCACTACGTGGTCAACCTGCCTGCGCTCGCCAACCCCTTCGGACGCGATGACACCGGCTTTACGCAAGGCTGGACAGCGTTCTACTGGGCCTGGTGGATCTCCTGGTCGCCCTACGTCGGTATGTTCATCGCCCGGGTATCCCGCGGACGTACAGTACGCGAGTTCCTGATCTCGGTATTGATCGTGCCCACCGTGGTATCGGTCCTCTGGATGACCGCTTTCGGTGGCACCGCCATCGACCAGTTCATCAGCCAGGGCATCGAAGCCGTACGGGAAGGCGACGGCGACCTCCAGCTCTTCTTGATGCTCGAGCAGCTGCCGTTTTCGCAGATCACCTCCTTCATCGGTATCGTGCTGGTCATCGTCTTCTTCGTGACCTCCTCGGACTCGGGCTCACTGGTCATCGACTCGATCACCGCTGGCGGTAAAGTGGATGCTCCCAAACCGCAGCGTGTATTCTGGGCCATCATCGAAGGGGCCATCGCCATTGCGCTGCTTCTCGGCGGCGGCTTGACCGCACTGCAGACCATGGCGGTCTCGACCGGCTTCCCGTTCACCATCATCCTGTTGGTCGCAAGCTATGCGATCATCAAGGGCCTGATGAGCGAACCCAAGGCGGTGTAAACCAAACGCGTCAAGCGCAGCAACACGAAACGGGCGGCCCTGGGGCCGCCCGTTTTGTATGTGTAGCGTATAGGGCGAGATGACCGGCTTAGTAGCCCCCGTATCAGCCATTGGACGGTTGGCGCTTTTCCGCATCCATTATTTTACAAACAACAATCATCACGACTCATGGATACAATTCTTGTTAAGATATGGCGCAGCAAGAATGACACAGCGCCCAAAGGCGTATTTCTAACCAGAACGGAGAGGTACCCGTGGATAAGCAAGAACCAAATGATGCCCCGGAGGAACCCGGGTCGGAGGGGATTCCTGCGCCCGAAGGAGCAGCGAACCTGATCGATACCGACTACGTCGTCGGCCAGGACAACTTTACGACCAATAAAATGGGTCTTAACCTTGACCTGCACGGCAAGGTATTCAGCATTTCAGCGATCGTCATATTGCTATTCGTGGTATTGACCTTGTCGCTGCAAGATACGATTTCGCCGATATACGATGCCATTTTTGACTTTTTAACAGGCAAACTGTCCTGGTTCTTTATCACTGCTGCCAATATCTTCGTTATTTTATGTATTGGCTTGATTTTCTCCCCGCTGGGTAAAATACGTCTGGGTGGCACCAACGCGAAACCCGACTACACCTATATGGGTTGGTTTTCGATGCTGTTTGCCGCGGGCATGGGCATTGGCTTGATGTTCTTCGCTGTCAATGAGCCCATCACCCACTTCGGAACCTCGTTTGAGGGTTCTAGTGGGGCGCCGCTGGGGGGCGCCGTGGGTGACGCTGCGGGTGCTACGTCACTGGCCATGGCCGCCACTATCTATCACTGGGGCCTGCACCCCTGGGCGATTTACGCCATCGTGGCACTGTCGCTGGCCCTGTTTTCGTACAACAAGGGATTACCGCTTTCGATGCGCTCGGTGTTCTACCCCATTTTGGGCGAGCGCGTTTGGGGATGGCCCGGCCATTTGATCGATATTCTTGCCGTGTTTGCTTCGCTTTTCGGTTTGGCAACGTCGCTCGGGCTAGGGGCTAGCCAGGCGGCCGCGGGCCTGACCTATCTGTTTGGCGCGCCGGAAGGCGACATTACGATGATCTTGTTGATTATCGGCATCACGATGCTGGCCATCGCGTCCCTCGCGGCCGGTGTCGACAAAGGCATGCAGCTGCTTTCCAAGATCAACATCATCATGGCGGCGTTGCTGCTGTTCTTCGTGATTGCCGTTGGCCCTACCCTGTTCATCATGTCGGGCTTTTTTGAAAACCTGTGGAGCTACGCCACTAACTTCACCGCACTTTCAACGCCCTTTGGCCGCGAAGATGCCAACTTTAGCCAGGGCTGGACCACCTTCTATTGGGCATGGTGGATCTCCTGGTCCCCGTACGTCGGCATGTTCATCGCTCGTGTATCGCGGGGCCGTACGGTACGGGAATTCCTGATTTCCGTGTTGATCATACCGTCGCTGGTATCTGTCCTCTGGATGACCACCTTTGGAGGCACAGCGATCGACCAGGTTGTAAGCCAAGGTATTGGCGCCGTGCGCGATGCGGGGGTCGATCTTCAGCTGTTCGTCATGCTGGAACAACTCCCACTGGCACAAATCACGTCCTTCGTCGCCATTTTGTTGGTCATCATCTTCTTTGTGACCTCGTCCGATTCGGGCTCCCTGGTGGTGGACTCCATCACAGCGGGCGGCAAAGTGGATGCCCCCACCTCCCAGCGCGTTTTCTGGGCCATCATTGAAGGCGCCATTGCCATTGCGCTACTGCTGGGCGGTGGATTGACGGCTCTCCAAACCATGGCGGTGTCGACCGGCTTCCCGTTTGCCATTATTCTTCTGGTGGCGTGCTATGCCATCATCAAGGGCTTGATGAGCGAACCCAAAGCGGTTTAGCCAAACGCTTTATCGCGGCAAAATGAAAACGGGCAGCCTTAGGGCTGCCCGTTTTTTTGCGCTCAACAAATGGCGGCGGCTAGCACCAGAAGTTCTTGAGCGGCGTATCCGGCGAGTAACGGTGCGCTACCTGAGCCTGAAAGAGCTCAGCGGTGGCCAGAGCGTCGACCAGCGCATGGTGGCCCTGATAGGTGGGCAAACCGTAACGCTGACGGCTGGCATCGAGGCGAATCGAGACCGGCGGCCTACCCAGCCAGCGGCGAAACCGCGACCACAGCGTTTGACGATGAAGGCGCGCCTCCAGCGACATGGTATCGATCATGGGAAACAGTACGCCCTCTTTGCGGCGCGACTTCACCGCCGCATCCAGAAACGGCCGCTCGATATTGCGAAAGTGCACCACGACCAGCCGACCGGCCAGCTCGTCCAAAAGCTCGCCCAAAATCTCGTCCAGATCCGGGGCGTGGCTGATTTCCGAGTGTGTGATGTGGTGATAGGCCACCGACTCCCCGTTAAGCGGCCTCGAGGGTTTGACCAGCCAATAACGCCGCGACGAGAGCGTGATACGGTCGAGCGTGAAGTGGATCAAGCCGATGCTGACGATGGCGTGGCGGCGCTCATCCAATCCGGTCGTTTCCATATCCAGCGCGACCATGGGTACGTCTGAGATGGGCGTATCGGGGCCTGGCAACGCGGTATCGAAAAAGGCCTTGAGGGCCGGGTCCTGAGCCTGGCTAACGCGCTTGGCCATATACCCGGCCCAGTCGGCGTGATTGATGCGCTGGCGCGGCCTTATTCCTTTCATAATGTAGCCTCTAGCGCTGGGTCGGCATGGGGTAGCGGAACTTCAGGAATTTCTGCGCGTTGCTCAACATCTGAAACGCGTCCTTGAGCGTGTGACGCTCGCTATCGTCGACGTTTTCCGGCTCGATGTTGTTATCCGGTTCACGCTCTTCCTGAAGGTCGATCATTTGGTGACGAAGCCGCGATATGCACAAAAATTCGAATGCATAGCTGAGCTTGTCGCTCACCCCGGAGGCAAGTAGCTGCGTATTGTCGATGTCGTTCAAGCGCTGGAAGCTATTTTGGGCCTTGGAGCCACACGCCAGGGCGTGAACGCGTATCAGATCCACCATGGGCGCGGTGCCGCGGCGCTTTAGATTGATCGAGTTGTTGTGCTTGCCATCTTTTTCCATCACGAACGTGCGGAAAAACCCGAGCGGTGGCGTGCGATTGAGGGCATTGCGTGCCATCGCGGCCAAAAACCGCGGGGCCTCTGGCGCTCTTTGGGCAATCAGGTCTTGCAAGGTTTCCACGTAGTGGTCCTCGCCGTAAATGCTGTCCAGATCGAAAAAGATCGAGCTATGTAGCAGTTTCTCCGGCGTGGGGTTGGCGATCCACTCCTCGAAATAATTTTTCCAAACGTGCAAGGGCTGGCGCCACTGCTCGTTGGTGGCCATGATATCGCCCTTGCAGTAGGTATAGCCGCAGGCGTCGAGGCCGTCGCTGACGAAGGTGGCCAGCGCCTTGAAGTAGTCGTCGTGCTGGGCGGGGTCAAAGCGGTCCGAAAGTACCAGCGCGTTATCCTGGTCGGTCACGATGCCTTGCTCGTTACGCGCCATGGAGCCGTTGACCATGAAGCAGTACGGCACCGGCGGCGGCCCCAGCTCTTCTTCGGCCAATTCCAAAAGCCGCCGGGAGAAGCTGCGCCCGATCGTCGAGAGCGCACTTCCCACCATCACCGAGTTGGCGCCCTCCTGCAGCATACGCACGAACGAGGCGCGAACATCCGACGCCAAGCGGGCCAGGCCCTGAACGCTCGACTGGTTGAAGATGTTGCTCACCAGGTAAAGCCCGCTGTGGGTTTCGTAGCGGATGATGTCGGAGAGATGCACCACGCCCACCGGGCGCTGGCGGTAGAGTACCGGCAAATGGTGCACATTGCTTCGCAGCATGATGAGCATGGCTTCATAGATGGAGGCGTCGGACTGGACCGTAATGAGCTTATCCGACACGACCTCGCCTATCGGCGTCTGCGGCGAAAGGCCCTTCGCGACGACCCGGTTACGAAAGTCACTGTCGGTCAAAATACCGCACATCTGCCAGGTCTTGCCTTCGCTATCCTTGAAACTGTAGCGCGGGTTCTCACTGCCTTCGTCGATGACCAGTACGGCCGAGGCCTGGGCTTGGCTGACCTGAACCGCCGCCTGCTGCACGCTGATGGTGGACTCCACCATGACCGGATAGCGCGACACCAGTTTGCGAATCCGCGTGACCATCATGTCGTTGGACTTTTGCTGCTGCTGGGCGGCGCTTTCGAGTCTGGGGCGCTCGAGTTCGACGAAGTCGGCGAAGTCCTCGTCCTCTTCACACAGGCGCTGAAAGATATGCTTGGGAATGAAGTACATGAGCGTATCTTCGATCGCCGTGGCGGGAAAGCGCACGCGATGATTTCTCAACAGGCTGAAATGGCCAAAAATATCGCCTTCGCCCAGCCGGTTATAGAGCTCGCCCCGGCGGCGGTACACTTCGACCGCCCCGCTTCGGATATAGCAAAGCTCATCGAGCACTTCGTTGAGCGTTAGCACTTCGCTACCGGTTTTGTAATAGCGAACTTCTACGCATTCGGCAATCGCGTCCAGCAGCTCATCCGACAGTCCATCGAAGGGAGGGAACTGTCCCATGTGCTGGCGTATTTCCCACAATTCCACATCCATAGCGACTCCTTGAGTGCAACGCTCACTTCAGTGGAGCAAGTTTGGCGGTATTCAAGCACTCGGTAAAGCAGCGCGCACAAAAAAGCCCGATGCAAAGCATCGGGCTTTCGAGTAATGCAGCGGCAGGCGAGCGTTTAAGCGCTACTGATTGCTATACGCCCGCCACACCAGGCATATTGCCAGTTACGACTCGCTAGCCATTTCTTGCACGCGCTGCATCATTTCCGGATCCTGCTGAATGGATTGGCCGATCGCGTTGAAGGTATCGACATCCAAACCGCTGTCCTCGACGATTTCGAGCATACGGTCGTTGGCTTCAGCGCGTACTTCCTGCTGTGCGGACTCGTCTTCTGCTTCCTGCAGACGCTGTGTGTACTCTTGAGAGATCACGGCGATTTCTTGAGAAGCATCGGCGAACTGCTGTAGCTGCTGATCAGAGAAGTCCTGAGCCGGCGCTTGCTGGGTGGCCATCGGGTCTTGCGCCGGGTCTTGCGCTTGCTGGGCGTTGGCGGTACCTGCCATCAGGCCGGTTGCAAGCAGTGCAGCTGAAAACAAAGCAGTCAAACGTTGCATGATAAGAAACCTCTTTGCGCATTATGTATGTGGTGATTCAGACGCGACATGCTTCCACAGGTTCAACTTTTAGTGAAATTATACGCAACAGATTGTTAATAAATGTAACAAAGCGGCTTATAGGCCGTGTCGTTTCAACGTCGGCGCTGCTTTCAAGCGCCAATGGCCCGCTTTTGTGGCGAGCGCCTGACATATTCAATCTGACGTTTTAAAAGATGAGAGGGCAAAGCGTTGCGGCGACGGGCGTGCCGGTGAAGCCTACCGAGAAAGCTTAAAGCCGCTCCAGGTAGCCCACGCCGCCCAGGTTGCGCATTTGCTGGCGGATCCACTGGCTGCGCCGCTCGACCTGGCCGTCCGGGCGCGAAGCGCTGCGGTTACGTGGGTCGGGCAGGATCGCGGCCAGCAAGCTGGCCTGACGTTCGGTCATGGCACTCCCCGAGGCGCCGAAGTAGTGATCCGCCGCGGCCTCCAGGCCAAATACGCCGGTATCCCACTCGGCCACGTTCAGGTACACCTCGAGAATGCGCGTTTTACTCCAAAAAGTTTCGATCAATAGCGTAAACCAGGCCTCGAGCCCTTTACGCAGCCAGCTGCGCCCGCTCCACAGAAAGACATTCTTGGCGGTTTGCAGGCTCAAGGTGCTGGCCCCACGTAGCCGGGATCCGTCCTGGCGCGCCTGCCAGGCGCGTTTGAGCTCGACCAGATCGAAGCCGCGGTGCTGGGGAAAACGCTGATCTTCCGCCGCGATCACGGCGAGCTTGGCGTTGCTCGAAAGATCCTCGAAGCTTCGCCATTGACGGGTAATGGTGATCGGCTCGCGGTTGATAATGCTCTGCACCTTGCGCTCGGCCATGATCATCGACCCCGGCGGCGGCACCACGCTAAAGAGCAGCACCAGCGCTACGGATAGCAGCACGAAGGCGAGTGCGCCACGCCATACAACGCGCCATAGAAGACGCAAATAGCGGCGCAGCGCACGATTGAGCATTACGACATCCTTAGGGTTTCATGAGGTGCTGCGCATGATAACGCAGATGCTCCTCGATGAACGAGGCGATAAAGAAGTAGCTGTGATCGTACCCTGGCTGGCGACGCAGCGTTAGTGGATGGTCGTGCTCTTCGCACACGGCCTCTAAACGCTCGGGCTTGAGCTGCTCTTCCAAAAACTGGTCGGCGTCGCCCTGGTCGATGAACAGACGCTGACGCGAGGCGCCGTTGGCGACCAGCTCGCAGGCATCGTACTGGCGCCAGCGGGACTCGTCCTCGCCCAGGTAGGCGCTAAAGGCTTTCTGGCCCCAGGGGCAGTTCATCGGATTCACGACCGGGGAGAACGCGGATACCGAGCTAAACCGCCCAGGATGGCGCAGCGCCAGAATGAGCGCGCCGTGTCCGCCCATGGAGTGTCCGCTGATCGACTCCCGCCCATTCACCGGGAAGTGCTGGCGCACCACGGAAGGGAGCTCTTCGACCACGTAGTCGTACATGCGGTAGTGGCTCTTCCAGGGTGGCTGGGTGGCGTTGACGTAGAAGCCGGCCCCGGAGCCCAGATCGAAACTTTCGTGCTCGCCGGGCAGGTCGGTTTCCCGCGGGCTGGTATCGGGGCATACGATGGCGATGCCAAGCTCGGCGGCCACGCGGTGAGCGCCGGCTTTTTGCATGAAATTTTCGTCGTTGCAGGTAAGCCCGGAAAGCCACCAGACCAGCGGTACGCGCTCGTTTTCAGCCTGGGGTGGCAGGTAAACGGCAAAGACCATGTTGCAGTCCAGCGCCCGCGAGTAGTGGCGGTAGCGCTTGTGCCAGCCGCCGAAGCTGCGGTTGGCGGAGACGAGCTCCAGAGTTTCGCTCATGCTCATGAGTAAGCTCCTAAAGATGAAAACGCGGCGGGATAGCCCACCGCGTTTGGTCACGCTTGTGACGATAGCGTTAGCACGCGGCCACCTGACGACACGTTAGAAGTGCAGAACGGTGCGAATGCTTTCGCCCTTGTGAAGCAGGTCGAACGCTTCGTTGATCTTCTCGAACGGCATGTCGTGGGTGATGAAATCGTCGATATTGATCTCACCGTTCATGTAGCTTTCCACGTAGCCCGGAAGCTCACTGCGCCCCTTGACGCCACCGAACGCAGAGCCTTTCCAGACCCGGCCGGTCACCAGCTGGAAAGGCCGCGTGGAGATCTCTTCGCCGGCGCCGGCCACGCCGATGATGATCGACTCGCCCCAGCCCTTGTGGCAGCACTCGAGCGCCGAGCGCATGACGTTGACGTTGCCGATACACTCGAAGGAGTAGTCCACGCCGCCGTCGGTCATGTCCACGATGACCTGCTGGATCGGGTCCGAGTACTTCTTCGGGTTGACGAAGTCGGTGGCGCCGAACTGCTTGGCCAGCTCGAACTTGTCTTCGTTGACGTCGATGGCGATGATACGGCCCGCCTTGGCCATTACCGCGCCCTGAATCGCCGCCAGGCCGATCGCGCCCAAACCGAAGATCGCGACGGTGTCGCCGGGCTGAACCTTGGCGGTATTGAGCACCGCGCCGATACCGGTGGTCACACCGCACCCCAACAGGCAGATCTTGTCCATGGGCGCCTCTTTGGAGACCACGGCCAGCGACACTTCCGGTACGACGGTGTACTCACTGAAGGTAGACGTGCCCATATAGTGATGCAGCATCTGGCCGTCCAGTGAGAAACGCGAGGTTCCGTCGGGCATGACGCCCTTCCCTTGAGTCGCGCGTACGCTGCTGCAAAGGTTGGTCTTGCCGGAAAGACAGAACTTACACTTGCCGCACTCGGCGGTATAAAGCGGAATGACGTGATCGCCGGGTTTCAGGCTGGTCACGCCCTCGCCTACTTCCTGGACGATACCGGCGCCTTCGTGGCCCAGTACCGCAGGGAAGTTACCTTCCGGGTCCTTGCCCGACAGCGTATAGGCATCGGTATGACAAACGCTGGTGGCTTCCATCTTGACCAGCACTTCACCGGCCTTGGGGCCTTCTACATCGATCTCGACTAGCTCGAGCGGCTTACCCGCTTCAAGCGCTACAGCAGCGCGTGATTTCATACCATATCTCCTGGGACAAAGAGCAAAGACCTTACTCGATGTGGGTCAGTGTAGTCAGCTAGGCGCCAAGGATAAATAGGGATATACTCACAACATTATTGCTGGACAGCAACAATGGGCTTCGAGGAGCATCATGCAGCGTTGGGACCGTATCGAAGCGTTTGTCGAAGTCGTACGGCTAGGGACGTTTTCTGCCGCCGCTCGTCATCTAAAAGTGTCTACTTCGCATACCAGCCGTCTCGTCAGCCAGCTGGAAAATCAGCTCGGCGTGCAGCTTCTTTATCGCACCACGCGTCAAATCCGCCTCACCGAGGCCGGCTCACTCTACGTCGAGCACTGCCGTCATCTGTTCGATGGTCTGCGCGATGCCGAGCAGGCCATTAGCGAGCTTCAGGCCAAGCCCAAGGGCCTTTTAAAACTGACCTGCGCGACCACCTTCGGCGAGCGCTTCGTGGCGCCGCTAGTCAACGACTTTCAGTGCCAGCACCCGGAGCTCGAAGTGCACATGCACTTCACCAATCGCGAAGTGGAGCTGATCGACGAAGGTTTCGATATCGCGATCCGCATGGGCGTATTGAAGGATTCCTCACTGATCGCCAAGCGTCTTTGCGAGCGCCGCGAATATATCGTCGGCGCGTCCAGCTACTTTCGCCAGGCCCCCGTTCCCCACACGCTGAGCGAACTCAGCCAGCACCCCTGCCTTTTGGGCTCGCGCCCCTACTGGCTTTTCGAGGTCAACGGCCAGCGTCGCGAGGTTCGCCTGGAGGGGCGCTGGAGCGGAAACTCCGGACCTGCGCTACTGGACGCCGCCCTGAAAGGGCTCGGCCTTGCCCAGCTCCCCGACTACTATGTGGCGCCTTACCTTGAAAGTGGCGAGCTAATCGCGGTACTGGAGCCGTTTCAACACCACGATACCGCCGTTTGGGCGGTCTACCCCCGCCACCGCCATCTTTCACCCAAGATTCGCCAGTTGGTCGACTATCTCGCGGTGCATATCGAAAAAAAGCTACCCCCACGCGCGGCGCCAGGTTAAAAAGTGACAACCGGGTGACAAAAGCGCCCATGGAGCGCCTTGACGGCATTATCAGCGTGCGAGCACGACGAAGTGACGATATAATGAACATTCATCAATGAATGTTTATAGCCGACGCTATGTCTTGTAAGGAAGCTCAATGTCACTCCCCCCACCCAACTGGCCCATCAATTTTAAAACGACTCTCATGCGTGCAACGCTTTATGTTTTGTTCATCGGTGCAATCGCCCAGGGCGCCTACCTGGAAGCGCTCTATATGCCCGTGCTTCGCTTTAGCGAAAACGGCTTTACCGAGCTGACCCAAACTGCGGTGCTGGCGACCTGCTGCCTCATGCTGATTTATGTGCGCCAGGTGTTAAAAGTATGGCCCACGGTCACGCTACTGCTGTTCGCCTTTATTGCCTCCTCGCTGGTCCGCGAGCAGGACTATTTTCTGGACGAGTACATCGCCCGCAATACCTGGAAAATTTTGGTCGCGCTGATCGTGATTCCTTCGATTGCCTGGGTGGTCATCAAGCGCCAACAGTTTTTGGACGAGTTCCGCTACTACAGCAACACCTTCGCTTTCGGCCTTTTCGCCGGCGGAGTACTGACGACCTACGTCTTTTCGCGCCTGTACGGGCGGAGCATTTTCTGGGAAGCAGTGCTTGGCGAAAGCTACGAGCGCACCTTCAAGGACGCCGCGGAAGAGGTCGTCGAGCTTCTTGGCTATAGCCTGATCCTGTTCGCCACCCTCGAGCTTCTGCTGATGGCCCGGCGCGTCTACCTTGCCCGCCAGGCGACCAAATCCCTGCCCTGATACGTCCTGCCGCCCGCTTTTTAATGCCGCCCTCGAGGCGGCGTTTCATTTTTTATATACCGCTATGCGTAAAGCCATTTGCGAAGGTTTTGGCATGACCGTAGTGTTTTCGTTTAACACTTTTTAAACCTTCCCAATAATCAACCGGATACATTCCTCTCATGGAAAACCCCAACAGCGCCGAAAAGGCATCCAAGCGCAGCGCGTTCACGCGCTTTCTGGATAGCGTCGAGTGGCTGGGCAACCTGCTGCCCCACCCGGTGACGCTATTCGCCATTTTGTGTGTTCTCGTGGTCGTGGCCAGCGGCATTGCCGGCGCTTTAGACGTATCGGTGGCCGACCCGCGCCCCGCCAACGAAGGCGAATGGATTACGGTCAATTCGCTCTTGAACGCCGACGGGCTTCGCCGCCTGATCACCGAAGTGGTCACCAACTTCACGGGGTTCGCACCGCTTGGCACCGTGCTGGTCGCCATGCTCGGCGTAGGCGTGGCGGAGCACTCGGGGCTTTTATCCGCCGCCATGCGCGCGCTGGTGCTCAATCGCTCACCGCGTTTGGTCACCTACGCCGTCGTGTTTGCCGGCATACTGTCCAACATGGCCGCCGAACTCGGCTACGTGGTGCTGATTCCGCTGGCCGCGATGATCTTTCACTCCCTGGGTCGCCACCCCTTGGCGGGCCTGGCCGCGGCGTTTTGCGGGGTGTCCGGCGGCTATAGCGCGAACCTTCTGATCGGCACCGTCGACCCGCTGCTCTCCGGCATTACCCAGGAAGCGGCGCGGCTTCTCGACCCGGCCTATATCGTGGGCGCCGAGGCCAACTGGTTTTTCATGTTCGTGAGCACCTTCTTCGTGACCATCATCGGGGGCCTGGTGACCGAGTACATCGTCGAGCCCAAGCTTGGCAAGTTCGACCAGGCCTATGCCGAAAGCGATATCGACGACCAGCAAATGGCAGGGCTGGAAGCGAGTGAAAAGCGCGCGCTCAAGGGGACCGGCCTGGCCCTACTCGCCATTGTCGCCGTGCTCCTTGCGCTGGTGGTACCGGAAAGCGGTGTGCTGCGTAATCAGGAAACCGGCGCGATTGGTGGCTCGCCCTTTTTGAGCGGTATCGTGGTGATCGTGGCGGTATCGTTCACCCTGCTCGGTTTTGTCTACGGGCGTATGGCGGGCACCATGCACACCGACCGCGACGTAGTGAACGCCATGGCCAAGAGCATGAGCAGCCTCGGGCTCTATATCGTACTGGTGTTTTTCGCCGCGCAGTTCGTCGCCCTCTTCAACTGGAGCAACTTCGGTACGGTGACGGCGGTCGCCGGCGCGAGCCTTCTGGACTCGTTAGGCCTGAGCGGTCCGGGACTTTTCGCGCTGTTCATTTTGATGTGCGCCTTCGTCAACCTGTCGCTGGGCAGCGCTTCGGCCCAGTGGGCGGTGACCGCGCCGATCTTCGTGCCCATGCTGATGCTGATGGGCTACGCTCCGGAAGTCATCCAGGCCGCCTACCGGATCGGCGATTCCACCACCAACCTGATCACGCCGATGATGAGCTACTTCGGTCTGATCCTGGCCGTCGCCTCGCGTTATCGTAAGGACATGGGAATCGGCACCCTGGTCGCGCTGATGCTGCCCTATACCCTGTTCATGCTGGTGGGTTGGAGTATCCTGTTCTTCATCTGGGTGTTCGTCTTTGGACTACCGGTCGGCCCGGGGGCCGCCACTTACTACACGCTATAAAAAGCCCGCTGCACGAAAAAGCCCGCCGTTCAAAGAACGGCGGGCTTTTGCTTTCCAAGACTTACCACTTACTACTCACCACTTACCACTTACCACTTACCATTCACGCTTCACTACTCATCAAGAAACGAGCGTAGCGGCTCCGAGCGGCTGGGGTGGCGCAGCTTGCGAAGCGCTTTGGCTTCGATCTGGCGGATACGCTCGCGGGTGACATCGAACTGCTTGCCCACTTCCTCGAGAGTGTGGTCGGTGTTCATGTCGATCCCGAAACGCATGCGCAGCACCTTGGCTTCCCGGGCGGTCAAGCCGCCGAGCACGTTGCGCGTGGCTTCGATCAAGCCTTCGCCGGTGGCCAGGTCGATCGGCAGCAGCATGGTACCGTCTTCGATGAAGTCGCCCAGGTGCGAGTCGTCGTCGTCACCGATGGGCGTCTCCATGGAGATCGGCTCCTTGGCGATCTTCAGGACCTTGCGTACCTTGTCTTCCGGCATCTCGAGGCGCTCGCCAAGCTCTTCCGGCGTGGGCTCGCGGCCCATTTCCTGAAGCATCTGACGCGATACGCGGTTGAGCTTGTTGATCGTCTCGATCATGTGCACCGGAATACGGATGGTGCGCGCCTGGTCGGCGATCGAACGCGTAATCGCCTGACGAATCCACCAGGTGGCGTAGGTCGAGAACTTGTAACCGCGGCGGTATTCGAACTTGTCGACCGCTTTCATCAAACCGATATTGCCTTCCTGAATGAGATCCAGGAACTGAAGGCCACGGTTGGTGTACTTCTTGGCGATCGAGATCACCAGACGAAGGTTCGCCTCGACCATCTCTTTTTTGGCCCGGCGCGCCTTGGCCTCACCGATCGAGAGCTTGCGGTTGACCTCTTTAAGATCCGACACGATCAGCTGGACCATGTCCTCTTCAAAGGCGATCTTGCGCTGGCAGCGGGCGATATCAGCGCGCAGCGGCTCCAAACGATCGGCGTACTTCGGCTGCTCTTCCTGGAATTTATCCAGCCAGCCCTTGTTCGATTCAAAACCGGGGAAGGACTTGATGAACAGCTTGCGCGGCACCTTGGCCTTTTTCACGCAAAGCTGCATGATGGCCTTTTCCTGGGCACGCACCTGCTCGACGCTGATACGCACCTGACCCACCAGGCGCTCGAAGTGCTTGGGCACGAGCTTGATCGGCGAGAACAGCTCGGCCAGACGCGCCTGCTCGGCCTTGAGCTCGGCACTGCCGCGGCCATGCTTTTTGAACGCGGTGTCCACAGCGGCGTTTTGCTCACGGATCTGCTCGAAGCGCGCACGCGCTTCTTCCGGGTCTGGGCCGCCTTCGCTGGCGGTGCTATCGTCGTCCTCGTCCTCACCGTCGCCGTCAATCTCGGCGTCATCGCCAGGTTCAGGGTCGACTTCGGGCTCGACCACTTCGGCTTCGGCAACGCCTGGAATACCTTCGTCCGGGTCGATGAAGCCGGAGAAGAGATCCGACAGTCGCCCTGGCGCTTCCTCGTCCTGGGTCGCGTCGTAGGCGTCGAGGATGGAGGTCACCGCGCCCGGCAAATAGGCAAGTGACGACATCACTTCCCGCGTGCCCTCTTCGATCCGTTTGGCGATTTCGATTTCGCCTTCGCGGGTCAGAAGCTCGACCGTACCCATCTCGCGCATGTACATGCGCACCGGGTCGGTCGTGCGACCTACGTCGCTTTCCACGGCGGCAAGGGCCGCAACGGCCTCTTCCGCAGCGGACTCGTCCGTGGAGTGATCCGACATCATCAAAGTGTCTTCATCCGGCGCTTCTTCAACGACATTGATACCCATGTCGTTGATCATGCCAATGATGTCTTCCACTTGATCCGGGTCGGCGATATCCTCGGGTAGATGGTCGTTGACCTCGGCATAGGTCAGGTAGCCCTGTTCCTTGCCGCGCGCGATCAACTCCTTCAGACGCGACTGCTGCTGCGCATTTCCAGCCATAGAAACCCTATCTCGACGAAGAAGAATGAAACACCTGGGGCGCTGAATCGATTAAACTCAACAAGCCGAACATTATAGCGTAATTTGCTGTATTTTTCCCAGCGAAACGTATTTGCGCGGCGAATCAGGTGTGTTAGTTTGTTCGGTTAGGCCATTTTATGGCCCGCAATGCTCCCTATATGGCGCCTGGCGGCGGAAATTCAACCCCGCACACTGCGCTCTTTTCAAACGCCCTACCCTGCTCTTCGCTTCGAGCGCTTCTCGATTTCATTTCCTGTTATGACGCTACTGCTTGCGTGTCAGTTCGACCACCAGTGTGGCCAAACGTTGCCGCTGGGTTTTATCCAGCTTCTGCCCCGAACGCTCGAGCGCCAGCAGCGCGTGGTACTCCTCTTCCGGCGAGCGCTTGCGCTGATGGGCACTTAGGTGCTCGACCAGCCCTAAAAGCTCGGTTTCGCGCGTAGCCGCCGGAATCAAAAGCTCCCGCCGGGCAAGCTCGGCCAGCACCTGGCCCTCTTCGCTGCCTTGAAAATGCGCCAGCACCACCTGGGGGCTTTTATAGCGCCCGGCGCGCAAAAGCGTGACCAGCTCGCGACAAAGCGGCGTATGGCTGTCGTCTTCCGGCAGCCAATCGAGCTCGCCCGGGAGTGCTTCGACCAACCGCGGTTCGAAAAGCAGCAATTGATTGATACGTTCGACGCTGGAGAGCACCTTGCCAAGCGCCGACCGCGGCCTGGCCGCTTTCCGAGGGGCCGCAAGGGAAGGCGCGGACTGCGCCGGCTCGTCGACATCGACCTCGGCGGGAGGCGCCGGGGCGCGTTTTTCGAGCATGGCCTGAAGCTGCTCTTTGGCAAGCCCGCTTCGTTTGGCAAGCGCCTCGAACAGCAGCGACTGGAGCATGCCCTCCGGCACCTTACCAATCGCCTGCAGCACCTGGCTTGCGAAGCGTTCGCGCCCCTCGACCGTATTCAAATCGCGCCCCTGGCCGGCCTGCTCGAACAAGAACTCGGACAGCGGCATCGCGCAGGTGACCCGGTCCTGAAAGGCTTTTTCGCCTTCGCGGCGTACCAGCGAATCCGGGTCTTCGCCTTCGGGCAGAAACAAAAAGCGCGCTTCGCGCCCGTCGATCATCTGCGGCAGCGCCGTTTCCAGCGCCCGGCTGGCGGCCTGACGCCCGGCGCGGTCGCCGTCGAAGCAGAACACCACGCGGTTGACCAAGCGAAAAAGGCGATGCAGATGATCTTCGGTGGTCGCAGTACCTAGGGTTGCCACGGCGTTGTGAATGCCGTACTGCGCCAGCGCCACCACGTCCATGTAGCCTTCGACCATGATCAGCTGTTCGAGCTTATTGACCGCCCGGCGGGCCTCATAAAGTCCGTAAAGCTCGCGGCCTTTATGAAACACCGGCGTTTCCGGCGAGTTCAGGTACTTCGGCTGGCCGTCCCCCATGATGCGCCCGCCAAAGCCCAGCGTGCGCCCGCGCAGGTCGCGAATGGGGAACATCACCCGGTCGCGGAAACGGTCATAGGTGCGCCCAGTATCTTCACGGTGAATCAAAAGCCCGTATTCGACCTGGACCTCTTCGCTCACGCCCTTGGCGCTGAGGTGCTGCTTGAGCGCCTCCCAGCCATCCGGGGCGAAACCGATACCGTAGGTACTAATCACCTCATCGGACAAATCGCGCTTTTTGAGATACGCCTTGGCCTCCTGACCTTCCTGCATCTTGAGCCGCTCGCGGTAAAAGCTACCGGCAAGCTCCAGAAGGTTCACGCCCTCTTTGCGCTTTTGCTCGCGCTTGCGCTCCCGGGGGTCGTCACCGCCTTCGCGCGGAACCTCGAGCCCCTGGCGTGCGGCCAGCTGTTCGACGGCTTCGGGGAAAGGGAGCTTGTCGTACTCCATTAAAAAGCGTAGCGCGTTGCCGTTGGCGCCGCAGCCAAAGCAGTGGTAGAACTGCTTGTCGGCGCTCACCGTAAACGAGGGGGTCTTTTCCTGATGGAAGGGGCAAAGGCCCGAGTAATTACGCCCGGCCTTTTTAAGCTGCACGCGCTCACCCACCACCTCGACGACGTCGACGCGGTCCAATAGGTCGTCAATGAATCGCTGGGGGATCTGACCGGCCATGGGTGAAGGTTTCCTGCGCGGGGCAAGATAAAATAATGTAACCCAAACGACGTGCTTGGGTTACGCCACTTTCTCTTGTAAGCATCGATTCTTTGGGACGCCCTTAAAAACAAACGGCCACCTTACGGCGGCCGCTTGGCATCCCTCTTGAAATATCCACTAAAACCGACGTGGATATTTCTGGGTACGGATCAATAGAGCCGTTCGAAACGCTTTTGCTCACGCTGAATTTTCTTGGCGTGACGTTTTACGGCCGCGGCCGCTTTGCGCTTGCGCTCAGCAGTCGGCTTCTCGTAATGCTCACGACGGCGTACTTCGGAAAGAACACCGGCTTTTTCGCAAGAACGCTTGAAGCGACGCAGGGCGACGTCAAACGGCTCGTTATCACGTACTTTTACAGAAGGCATTAAGCACTCACCACCTTAAGGAGACTTAGTTCGGATAGTGCGTACACCGCTTTATACAACATCTGTAGATACAGTGTACGACCCTTTTTACAGCGCCGAGTAGTCTAGTCGCCACAAGGCAATTTTGCAACCGGCCGCTTTTGGGCCGCCTTCGCCAAACGCCGTTAGCGGCCAGGGCTCAAAGCTGCTCGCGCAGGTGTGAAAGCGAGGCGCCAATGCGCGAGGCGAGCTGCTCTTCGTCCAGGTCCAGAAGCTCGCCGCCGCGTTTGGCGATGCGCCCGCCCACGGCGACCAGCGACACGTTGGCCGGGGTGGCGGCGAATACGATAAACGCATAGGGCTCGGTGGGCAGCATGCCAAGGCTGACGCTTTTAGTATCGAGCATGATCAGATCCGCCTGCTTGCCCGCGGTGAGCGTACCGATCTCATCGCCCATACCGATGGACTCGGCGCCCTTACGGGTGGCAAGGGAAACCAGGCGCTCGCAGTCGACGCTTTGCTGCTCGCCGCTGGCGGCAATCTCAGTAAGCGCGGCGTGTTTCATCACCGCGAACATATCACCGCAACCTGCCAGGGCGTTGCCGTCGATACCCAGCCCCAAACGCTCGACGTCCTTGAAGTGGGAAAGACGGGTGATCCCGTAGCCGACCCGGTGCTCGGTGACCGGCGTCAGCGACAGGCTCGCCCCGGCCTCGGCCAGAGCTGCAAGGTGCTCCTCGCGCGCGTCGGTGGCGTGCACCACCTGAAGCTTGGGTACCAAAAACTCGCCATCGATCAGGTGCTGGAACATCTCATGGTGGCCTTCGCCGCTTACGTGCACGGCAATCGGCAGGTCAAGTTCGCGCGCGGTGTCGAACTCCCGGCGCTTCATGGTCAGCGCGTCCTGGTTGCCCAGATTATCCGGCAGCCGCCAAGCCAACCCCAGGGAAAGGCGCCCCTGCTCGCCGTAACGCTCCCAGTTTTCGTGAAGCTCGCTCAAGCGTTCCAGGTCGATCTGGCTGCCGTTGGTTTTGCTTTCGTTGCCGAAAAGAAGCCGCGCGCGCAGCGGCGAGGCGGACAGCGCCTCAAGTGCCGCCTGGCTATGCTCGGGGCTACGGTTATTGTCGAAAAAGTCGTTACTGGTCGTGATCCCGGCGCTAATGTTCTCCATCGCCCCCAGATATTCGCCGACCCAAATATCCGAGGCGCGATAATGCTCGGCCAGTCGGTTGGTCAGCGGAAAGAACAGGTTGTCCTCGCGCTGGCCGAACATACCGCGCATTTGGGTTTGCCACAGGTGGTTGTGAGTATCGACGAGTCCCGGCATGACGATGAAGCCTTCGCCGTTGATGATTTCGCTATCACCGGTATCGAGATTTTCACCGACCGCTTCGATCTTGCCATCGACGACCCAGATGTCGGCCTTTTCCAGCGGTGCCTTGTCCGGCTCCATGGTCAGCACGGTGGCGCCTTTGATACACCAGCGCCTTGGGGAGCCTTCGGGCGCGTCTTCATCGCGCTCGTTTGAGGAGTCGCTTGCGTAAGCGGCGGGAATCAAGCTCGCCCCCGCGATGGCGGACACTGTGCCCAAAAGCCTACGCCGGGTAATACTGAACGGGTCCCGCATTACAATCTCCTCGAAGTGGATAAACGGACCTTCAATAAAGCTAGTCGAGCTTTTCCTGGCGTCAACCGGCGGTGAACGACGAAAGCGCATAACGGCTCGCCGGGCAAGCGTGATAAAATCGCCGCTATCAAGTGATTTACAGAGACCCCCTATGCGTGTGCTTGGCATTGAGACCTCCTGCGACGAAACCGGCGTAGCGATATTTGATACACAAAAGCCCGAGGGCGAAGGGCTTTTAGCCGATGCGCTCTACAGCCAGGTGGCCATGCACGCCGAGTACGGCGGCGTCGTGCCTGAGCTCGCATCAAGAGATCATACCCGCAAGCTTTTACCGCTGATCGACCAGGTCTTGCACCAGGCCGGTCTTGGCAAACAGGATCTGGACGGTATCGCCTACACTGCCGGGCCGGGGCTTGTCGGCGCACTGATGGTGGGGGCCAGCACCGCCCACGGCATGGCCCGGGCGCTGGATATTCCGGTGCTGGGCGTGCACCACATGGAGGGCCACCTGCTCGCGCCGATGCTCGAGGAGCACGCCCCGGCGTTTCCCTTCGCCGCGCTTTTGGTCTCCGGCGGGCATACCCAGCTGGTCGAAGTGGCCGGGCTCGGCCGCTACCGGCTGCTGGGCGAGTCCGTGGACGACGCCGCGGGCGAAGCCTTCGACAAGGCCGCCAAGATGCTGGGGCTTGCCTACCCCGGCGGCCCGCGGGTCGCCCAACTCGCCGAACGCGGCGACCCCAAGCGTTTTCGCTTTCCGCGGCCGATGACCGACCGCCCCGGGCTCGACTTCAGCTTTTCCGGGCTCAAGACCCACACCCTGACGACGCTGAAAAAACTCGATGCCGAGGGGGCGCTGGACGAGCAGGCCCGCGCCGACGTCGCCCGGGCGTTCGAGGAGGCAGTCGTCGATACCATGGTGATCAAATGTCGCCGGGCGCTGGACGAAACCGGCCTCAAGCGGCTGGTGATGGCCGGCGGGGTCAGCGCCAACGCGCGCCTGCGCGAGCGCCTGGCCGTCGAGACCCGAAAGCGCGGCGCCGATACCTTCTACCCCCGTGCGCGGTTTTGCACCGACAACGGGGCGATGATCGCTTTTGTGGGCGCGATGCGCCTGAACGCCTGCGAGCATGACCAGATCGGCATCATGCAGGCCACGCCGCGCTGGCCACTGGCGTCGCTCACCCCGCCCGCGCGTTAGCGGCGCCCGCCAAGGTCGGGCTCCTCGCCCCGGCGCAAACGGCGAATATTGAGCGCGTGGCGTAAGAACACCACCAGCGTAAAAGCGCCCACCACATACACGTAGGCCGGGGAAAACCAGAGCGCCAGCAGCAAAGCGAGCAGCGCGCTTACAAGCGAGGCCACCGCCGCGGTGCGCAGCCGCCAGGCCAGCAGCGCCCAGCATGCCGCACTTGATAGCGCCACCCACGGCACCAGCACCAGCAGCGCCCCAAAGGCGCAGGCCACCGCCTTGCCGCCGCGAAAGCCATGCCACAGTGGGTAGCTGTGGCCAAGCAGCACCGCAAGCCCCACCCCGCCTTGAACCCATACCGGCAGCCCCTGACCTTTGGCCAGGGCAAGCACGGGCATCGCTTTGACGGCATCGAGGACAAGCGTCGCGCCCGCCAGGCGCGGCCCGTAAAGGCGCAGCACGTTGGAAACACCGGGATTGCAGGAGCCGCACTTCCGCGGATCCGCCACCCGGGCCAGGCGGCACACGAAAAGCGCGGCGAGCCAGCTACCGCAAAGGTAACCCAACACCACGCAGAGAAGCGCTACCACCCGGCAACAACCCGCTGTTTTGTATCGTTGACCGGCTTGCTCACGTACACTATTTCCTGACTGTGATGGGGATAAGACGCATGGACCGTATTTTAATTGAAGGCCTGGTGATTGAAACCGTTATCGGCGTTTACGATTGGGAGCGCACCATCACCCAGTCGCTGCGCCTGGATCTAACGCTTGCAACGGATATACGCCCGGCCGCGGCGACCGACGATTTACGCCTGACCCTGGACTACGCCGCGATCTGCCAGCGTATTCAGCAGTTCGCCGACGCGCATCAGTTCGCGCTGATCGAAACCTTCGCCGAACGGCTTTGCGAATACCTGCGCCACGAGTTTCCGATCAGCTGGCTACGCCTGGCCGTGCGCAAGCCCGGTGCAGTGCCCCAGGCACAAAGCGTCGGCCTTGAAATCGTGCGCGGCGAGATCCCCGAGGTCATCGAGGCATCCACGCCGTGAACCTGGTGTGTTTAAGCCTTGGCAGCAACGCCGAGCCACGACGTCATTTGGGCGCCTGTTTCGAGGTACTCGAGCAAACCTTTGGCGAGGTCAGCATCTCGCGGGTCTTCGAAAGCGAGCCGGTCGGCTGCGAAGGCGAAACCAACTTTTATAACGCGGTGGTGGCGTTTAAAAGCGATTGGAGTATCCAGGCGCTCAGCGCCTGGACGAAGGCCCAGGAAGCGGCCCTGAACCCGCGCGTCGCCACCCAGCGCCACCAGCCCAAGGCGCTGGATATCGACCTTTTGAGCGTGGGCGACACCTGCGCGCAAGTGGGGGATATCACGCTTCCCCGGGACGACATCACCCGCTACGCCTTCGTGCTCCAGCCGCTTGCGGAGCTTCTGCCCGACCAGCGCCACCCCCGCTGCCAGACCCCTTACAAAACGCTTTTCGAGCGCACTGATTTCCCCCACCAGCGCCTCTGGCCGGTGGCCTTCGAATGGCGCGGCGTGACGATCTCGCCCTGAGCTTTTTAACCTGACAGCGCCTCAGAAACCGCCCACTGGCGCCGCTCGCGCAGCGCCTGGCCAAGCTCCCCACCGTGAAAGCCCTCGGCTATCAGCGCCTGGGGGTTGATCTCGCGTGCGTGCCCAAATGCCTGGGTCAGCGGTTCCCGTAAATCCGGCGCCAGCGTCGCCACCAGCTCAAGCTGTGCTTCGACCTGAGCGGGTTTACGAAAGGCGTCCAGCCGCTCCAGCCAGTTAAACACGCCCTCGCCGCTCAGGCCGGCCTTCAACAGCGCACGGGTGAGCGCCACGTGGCGGCAAAGCGCGGCCACGGCATTGGGCAGGCGCAGCCGCTCGACCAGCGCCTCCCGTTTGGCATCACTAAGGGCACTTGCCAGTAACGCCATCCGCCAGTGGGCCAGCGCCTGACCCTGCTCGGGCGGGGCCAGGCGCATCAGCGCAAGCGCCTCGACAAGCACCGCCGCAAGCCCTGGCCACCAGCTCTCAAGCGTCCCGCAATCGTTCAAGGTGGTGAAATACGCCGCCGGGCTCGGCTCGCCCAGCGCCTTTTCGGTTTCCACCCATACCCGCTCGGCGGCCAGGTGTTCGAGCTCGCCGGCGTCGCTCATCCGGCGCATCAGCCCAAGGGTTTCATCGGCGATGACAAAACCAAGCCCTGCGTAGCGGGCCAGAAAACGGGCGGTGCGCAGCACGCGCAGCGGGTCTTCGCCAAACGCCGGCGAAACATGGCGCAGCACGCGTTTTTCGAGATCGCCCTGGCCATCGAACGGGTCGCAAAGTGTGGCGTCCGGGCGCTGGGCGATGGCGTTGATGGTCAAATCCCGGCGCAGCAAATCCTCTTCGAGCGTTACCTGTGGGCTTGCGTGTACCTCGAAGCCACTATAGCCGTGACCGGCCTTGCGTTCGGTACGCGCCAGGGCGTACTCCTCGGCCGTTTCCGGGTGCAAAAACACGGGAAAATCGCGGCCCACGGGCTTGAAGCCGCGCTCACGCATCGCATCGACCGTGGCGCCCACCACGACCCAGTCGTTGTCATAAACCGGCCAGCCCAGCAGCGCATCGCGCACGGCGCCGCCCACCCGGTAAACCTCCAGCCCCCCCAGGCGACGATCGTGTTCGGCCACCTCAAGCTCCTTCATTCTGACTTGCCACCGCGATGCGCTCGCCGGTATCGAGGTTCATCGCAGTCAACGCGCCGCCCCACACGCAGCCGGTATCCAAGGCGTGGACGTCGATTTTAGCCTTGGGGGTCTGGCCCTCGAGCGCAGCCCAGTGGCCGAATATGAGCCGGATATCGTCCTCCCGCGGGAACTGAAACCAAGGGTAGAAACCGGCTGGCGCGCTATCCAGGCCCTCCTTGGCGGCGAAATCAAGGGTGCCATCGGCGCTGATAAAGCGCATACGGCAAAACACGTTGACCAGGGCGCGCAGCCGGTCCATACCATCCAGCGCCTCGGTGAAGCGCGCCGGCTCATTGCCATAAAGCGTCTCGAGAAAGCGCCCGGAAGCCTCGCTTGCAAGCGCGGCCTGGACCTCGGCGCTGTAGCCAAGCGCGGCCTCGGCGCTCCAGCTCGGAAGTATCCCGGCGTGGGCCATCAGCGTGGTCTCTTCTACGACCGCCAGCGGCTGGGCCTGAAGCCAGTCGAGCAGCGCCTCGCGTTTGGGGGCGCCCAGAATATCGTCCAGGGTGTCGCCGCGCTTGAGCCGCCCGCCGCCCCGGGCGGCCACCAGCAGGTGAAAATCATGATTGCCCAGTACGCAGCGCGCGGCACTTCCCAGCGCCTTGGCCTCTTGCAGGCAGGCAAGCGAGCCGGGGCCACGGTTGATCAGATCCCCCACCAGCCACAGCGTATCGCGGGTCGGGTCGAAGCTGAGCTTATCGAGCAGGGCGACGAACTCCGCGTGGCAGCCGTGCAGATCCCCGATGGCGTATGTACTCATAAAAAAAGCCTTATGGTTGGCTAATAAAGATTAAAACGTTAAAGAAAATGCCCCGCTCCCGGCATCCGATCGGCTAATCTGGGGGGACGACCATCACAACGAAAAACGGGCCCTATGCGAGCTATCTCTTTAACGAAGACCGGTCAGCCATCAACGGCGAAAGACCCTGCGCGCCGGGCGCTTTTAAAAGCCGCCTCGTTGGGCGCCGGGAGCGCGCTGTTGGCCGGCGCGCCCTGGGCCAGCACCTTTGCCGCCCAAACCAAGGCACCGGTGATCAAAAACGGCTGGCTGCTCGCCCCCGCCGATCTGGACACTAACCGCTAATGTATCAGCCATTTGAAGCGCTAAGCGAGCGCCAGCCTTATGATGTCTGCGTGATCGGCGCCGGGGCGGCGGGCATTACCCTTGCCATGACCCTGGCCCAGCAGGGCCACCAGGTGCTTCTATGCGAAGGCGGCGAGGCCTCGCGAAGCGAGCGCTCCCAGGCACTTTACCAGGGTACCAGTATAGGCGACACCTACCTGGATCTGGCCAGCATCAGGCTTCGCTATATGGGTGGCTCGACCAACCACTGGGGCGGCGTGTGCCGGACGCTTGACGCCCACGACTTCACCGCCAAGACCGCCGCGCCACAAACCGGCTGGCCGATCGGCAAGCAAGCGCTCGCCCCTTATTTTGAAGCCGCCGCGGCGCTTTTGGACCTGGAAACCATCCCACCGGATGCGCCCATCGACGGCGCAGGGCTCGAGCGCGTTTATTTCTCGTTGGGTCATGCCGTGCGCATGAAGGACAAGTTCGCCGCCACCCTGAACGGGCTCGAGACCCTCACCTACTGCCTGACCGCCAACCTGGTCGGGCTCGAGACCGACGGTGACCGAGTGCACGCGGCTACGTTTAGCGACTTCGATGGCGTACGCAAAACCATACGCGCGCGCACCTTCGTGCTGGCCTGCGGCGGTATCGAAAACTCGCGCCTGCTGCTTTGGTGCAATCAGCAAAGCGGCGGGCGGCTGGTGCCGGATGACAGAACGCTTGGCCGCTACTGGATGGAGCACCCCCACGCGACCATCGGCCAGGCGCTGTTGTTCGAGCCCGCCCGCTTCGGGCTCGACACCGATTACAACGTTTATCTCTCGCCCACCGCCGCCGCTATGGCCGAGCGTGGCATCCTCAACTGCGGGCTGCGTCTGCACCGCATGGCCCCGGAAGCCACCGAGGCGCTCATCGCGGAGCTTGCCGAGCAGGCGCCCGGGCTTGGCGCCGAACTTGCGGGAAGAGCCGGTGGCCCGGTCATGCACGGGGTGTACCTGCGCGCGGCCTGGGAGCAGGAGCCGCGATTCGACAACGCCGTGGAGCTTTCTAACGAGCGCGATGCGCTGGGCGTGCCGTTGAGTCGGCTGGTGTGGCAGCAGTCGGCACTCGACCGGCATACGATTCGCGAAAGCCTGATGCTTTTGGGCGAGTACCTGCTTAAGCAGAATATTGGCCGCGTGCAGTT
The DNA here is from genome assembly GCF_970647075.1 of Vreelandella mediterranea. Lineage (NCBI taxonomy): Bacteria > Pseudomonadati > Pseudomonadota > Gammaproteobacteria > Oceanospirillales > Halomonadaceae > Vreelandella > Vreelandella mediterranea. The sequence goes on from NZ_OZ310198.1 coordinate 2,676,987, forward strand.
CGCCGACTGGCTGGCCACGGAGCCGGTAGCGCTGCCCGAAGAGGGGGAAATTGCCGGGCGCCACCACATGGGTGGTACGCGCATGAGTGATAGCGCCGACCAGGGCGTGGTCGATCGCGACTGCCGACTCTTCGCCCAGCAAAACATGTACGTGGCCGGCTCCAGCGTGTTCGCAAGCGCCGGCCACGCCAACCCCACGCTCACCATCGTGCAGCTCGCCCTGCGCCTTGGCGTTCACCTCGACGAAAAGCTGCGTGGGGAGATGCCTGGCTAGTGGAGCTGGCTGGGCGCGGCCAAGCGAAACGGCGCGATGGCGACGTCGAAAGCGCGCTGGGTGTAGGTGTTGAGCAGCGTATAGGCGCCTTCCATGACGCCGACCGGGGTTTGCAGAATCGCCCGGCTGGTGTAGCGAAAGCGCTGGCCGGGGCCGATGAGCGGCTGCTGGCCGACCACGCCCTTGCCGCGTACTTCCTGGGCGTCGCCACTGCCCTGGGTGATTTTCCAGTAACGCGCCATCAGCTGCACGCTGTGCGGGCTCTGGTTATGCACCGTCACGGTATAGCTGAACACGTAACGCGACTCGCTTTCGCTAGACTCCTCCGGGCAGTACGCCGGGACCACGCTCACCTCGATCGCTAACTGGCTCACGAATCACCCCGCTCGGCGGCCGGCGAAAGCGCGGCCACGTGGTTGGCGATCGTGACGTACTCTTCTACGGTCAGCGTTTGGGGGCGCCGGCCCGGGTCGATCTCAAGGCTTTCCAGGGTCTCGGCGCTAACCCGCCCCTTGAGGTTGTTGCGCAGCGTTTTGCGCCGCTGGCCGAAGGCGAGCTTGACCAGCTCGAACAAAAGCGCCGGATCCGTCGCCGTGTGGGGCAGCTCCTCATGGGGGGTCAGTCGCACGATGGCGGAATCCACCTTGGGCTGCGGCACGAACGCCTCCGGCGCCACGACGAAGAGCTGCTCGACCTGGCAGTAATACTGCGCCATGACCGACAGCCGCCCCCAGTCGGTGCCGCCGGGTTCGGCGGCCAGCCGTTCGACGACTTCCTTTTGCAACATGAAGTGCATATCCGCCACCGCGGACCCCATGCCCAGCAGGTGTACGATCAACGGCGTCGAGATGTTGTAAGGCAGGTTGCCCACCACGCGCAGCGCCGGGCCGTCGCCCTTGAGCGCGTGAAAGTCGAACTTCAGCGCGTCGCCTTCGTGGATGACAAAGCCCGGGTAGTTGAAAAACTGCACGCGCAGCCCCGGGATCAGGTCACGGTCGAGCTCGACCACTTCAAGGGCGCCGTTGGCGTCCAGAAGCGGCCCGGTCAGCGCGCCCTGGCCCGGGCCGATCTCGATCAGCCGGTCGCCCTTCGCCGGCCCAATAGCGCGAACGATGCGCGAAATGGTGCCAGGGTCACGAAGAAAGTTCTGACCGAAGCGTTTTCTAGCTCGGTGTTGAAGGGGCGCTTGAGACATCTAACGAAAGTCCTTGAGTAGGATAGAGCATGTAACGGTGTGGGCGGGCCGGTGACGGCTAAGTGGGCAGCGCGGCGGCGCGGCGGCCGCTTAATCGGCGCGCCAGGTTGAGCGCCACCAGAAGGCTATCCGGGTTTGCCACGCCGCGCCCGGCCAAATCGAGCGCGGTGCCGTGGTCTACCGAGGTGCGCACCAGCGGCAGGCCCAGGGTGATATTGGCCGCCCGACCAAAGCCTGCATACTTTAGCACTGAAAGCCCCTGGTCGTGATACATCGCCAGCACCGCGTCAGCCTCTTGCAAGTGGCGCGGGGTAAACAGCGTATCCGCCGGGAAAGGGCCGCGCACGTCGATTCCCTGGCCACGCAGGTGAGTAAGCGCCGGGGTGATCGTCTCGATCTCCTCGCGCCCCAAGTGCCCGTCCTCCCCGGCGTGAGGGTTCAGCCCGCACACGGCAATGCGTGGGGCGGCGATACCGAACTGGCGGGTTAGATCGGCGGCAAGAATCGTTACGATCCGCGTCAGACGCTCGAAGGTGATCGCATCGGCGACGTCGCGAAGCGCCAGATGGGTGGTCGCCAGCGCCACGCGAAGGTCCCCACTGCCCTGCCAACTGCTTGCCTGAGTATGCAGCGCGCAGTCGGTGGCCAGCATCATCACCACCTCGTCGACCCCACAGGCGTCGCGCAGCCACTCGGTGTGGCCGGTAAAATCCTTGAAGCCGCCGTCGATGATCACGCCCTTGTGCAGCGGCGCCGTGACGATGGCGCAGGCCAGGCCTTGCTGGCAGGCGCGAACGCCCACGTCGAGGGTTTCGATCACGTAGGCGGCGTTGGCCGGGTCGAGGACACCCGGGGTGCACGGCGCTTTCAGCGCTACCGGCCAAACCCCCAGATGCGGCGTGTCGGGGCGCTCCAAATGCCCGCCCTCGGCGACGACGATCTCCACGTCCAGGCCAAGGCGCGCGGCGCGATCTTGCAGCATTCCGGGGTCGCCCACCGCCAGCGTCTCGGGCCCGAGACGCCCCTGGGCTGCCAGCATCAGGACCAGTTCCGGGCCGATACCGGCGGGCTCCCCGGTAGTGATCAGCAGCGGAAGAGGAGCGCTTTCAGCCATTACCGGCGGATATCCACGAAGGCCTGGTCGCGAATCTCACGCTGCCAGTTTTGCAGCTCTTCGTTGGCACGGCGCTGGAAAATCGCCTGGCGTACCTGCTCGCGGCGGCTCTCGTCGGTCACGTCCTGACGGCGGCGGTCGAGCACTTCGATGATGTGATAGCCGAACTGCGAGCGCACCGGCGCGGAGACCTGGCCGGCGCTTAGGTCGTTCATCGCCTCTTCGAAGGCGGGCACGGTCTGGCCCGGGCGTACCCAGCCAAGGTCGCCGCCGTTCATGGCGCTGCCCCGGTCGTCGCTGAGCTCGCGGGCCACCGCACCGAACGCCTCGCCCTGCTGTAAGCGCGCGCGGGCCTGTTCGGCGCGCTCCCGCGCCTGGTCTTCATTGCGGGTGGGCGTAAGCTCCACCAGAATGTGGCGCGCCTGGCTCTCTTCGATGAACGCCTGGCCCTGCTGGGCGGGCTGCTGCTCGAGGAATCGCTCGACATCGCGGTCGCTGACGCTTACGCGCTGCTGAATCTGGCGCTGCTGGACCTGGCGCATGAGCATCTCGCGGCGCACGTCTTCGCGCACCTCGGCAAGCGACATACCGTCGGCTTCGACGGCGTCGGCAAAGGCGTCCATGCTCAGGCCGTTGGATTCGGCGATGGTTCTTAGCTGACGATTGAGCTCGGTATCGTCGACGCTTAGATTGGCCTGGCGGGCCATTTGCAGCTGGATCTCGTCGAGCACCATGCGCTCGAGCACCTGCTCCTGGAGCTGGCGGCGCGGGGGCAGGTTTCCGCCCTGGGCCTGGGCCTGCTGCTCGACCTGCGCCATACGCTCGTCGAGCTCGCTTTGCATGATCACGCCGTCGTTGACCACCGCGGCCACGCTGTCCAGGGTTTGGCGTTGGCTATTTTGAAAGTCTTGGGCGTGGGCGTTAACGCTTACCAGCGCCGCGCTCGCGCCCAGACAAAGCGCCAGCGCCCCGGCCGTCGACAGCCACTTTAGCTGCCGTGAAAAACCGCCACCTGCCAGGCTCTTGTTCATCGTCATAGAAAAATCTCTTGTCGTCGCTATTGAATAAAAGCGGGGTATTGGATGGTCATGCGTTACAAGGGTGACGGGGTATAGCCCGGAACCGCCCGGTCGAAATACGTGTTCGCCCCTTGGCCCACGCCGCCCAAACCGCGGAACACGAAGCGCAGAAACAGTCCGCGGTCGCTGAAATCGTCCCCTACTCGGGCGGTGTCGTTATCGTCGATCCACTCGCGCCAGACCACCTGCACGCCGTAGCAGCAGTCGTTCCACTGCACACCGGCGAGCTGCTCCAGCGCCCGGTCGTTGGTTTGGTCATACAGATAGCGCCCGATCAGGTCGATCTGCGGGGCGGCCTTGTAGCCCACCGAGAGATCCCACTCTTCGCGGCTATAGTCGCGAAAGCCGTCGTCGCCGGGTACCACGCCCGGGTCGTACCCTTCGATCTCCCAACGGTAGCCAAGGTTCACTACGTGGCCCTCGGGATGACGATAAGCCACGTCGACGCTGGAGCGCTCGGTCTGCTCGCGTTGATCATCGTACAGCCACTCGTAGCCGGTGCTCCAGCGATCGCTGATCTGCCAATCGAGCCGGGTGACCAGCGGCGAGCGCTCGCGGGTCGCCTGGTAGCGGCTTTGCGGGTTCACGTTCGGGTTCTCTTCCGGGCGGTCCGGCAGCGTATCCGGGTCGCCGTCGCTGTCGATGCGCCGCTCGGCGAAGTACACGCTTTGGCCGACACCGAAGCTCAGCCGGTCCCGCCCGGCGCCATCCTCGATCAAACGCGACTGAACGCCTAACGACACGCGGTTGAGATCGCCCACCCGGTCAGCGCCGGAGAAGCGATGGGGCGACCAAAGCTGGTCCCAGGAGAAGGCGCGCTCGCGGCTGTCGAACTCGGGTAAGTCCACCTGATCGGTACGTGGAACGTACGCGTAGTTGAGCCGCGGCTCCAGGGTCTGGCGGTAGTCGCTTTCGCCCAGCGCCAGTTCGCGCTCGAACACCAGGCCGCTGTCGATAGAGGTAATCGCGACGCTGCGCGTAGGCGAGGTGCTTCGACTGGTGTCACGGTCGCCGTAATCGAGCTCGTAGGCGGTGTTCCAAAACTCGGTGCGCGGCTCGATATACCCCCAGGGCTCCTCGAAACGCCAGCCCACCGCCGGCGAAAGGTGAAGCCGAGAGCCGTTGGCGGCTTCGCGCTCCGGCACCAGGGTTTCATCGACATCGCGCCAGAAGTAGGTGGCGTTGGAGCGCCACTGGCTATAAAAGCCGTTCCCGAGCTGCCAGTTGTTCGTGTTGGCCGTCAAACTCGGTAGCCGGTAAAAGGGCTTGTCGCTGTCGCTTAGCGGGTCTTCCAGGCGCTGAAACCCTTGGGCGCGGGCGTCGAGCTGCCAGCGCTCGCCGCGGTAATCGACCTGGGCGAAACGCTCCATGGCGGCGCGGTCGCTGCGGCCGAACTCGGCGCCGAAGTCGTCGAAGTAGCGCCCGTCGCTGGCCCCGCCGTAGCGCAAGCTGTAGTTGCTGCGCGGGTTGACGCGGCCGCGGTGGCGGGCGTCGATATACCAGCGATCCTGGCCTTCGAAACGGTTATCGCCGGTGCGCCGACCGCCGTCGTCGGCCAGATAGCCACCCTCGACCATGCCCTGACTCTCATCGAGCAGGTAGCGGTACTCGCCGTTTAAAAGAAGGCCCCGGTCACTCATCAAGCGCGGAGTGATGGTGGCGTCCTGATTGGGTGCGATGTTCCAGTAAAACGGCTGGGCGTAGTCCAGCCCGCTGTTAGAAAACCCCAGGGTCGGCCACAAAAAGCCGGTTTGGCGGCGCTCATCCAGCGGAAAGCGCACCCAGGGCCAGTAAAACACCGGCACGTCCTTGACCTCGAGGCGGGCATTGCGCGCGGTGCCAAAGCCCGCGGCCTGATCGAGGCGGATGTCGCTACTCACCAACTGCCAAGTGTTTTCGCCCGGGTCGCAGGTGGTAAAACGAGCATCGTGCAGCCGGTACTGGTCTTCGCCGGTCTGTTCGAGCTGGCTGGCCTGGCCGCGCAGGTGGGGCTCGTAGAGCACGAAACGGCTGTCGTCGATACGGCCGCGGTCTTCGTCCAGGCGCAGGGTGGCCTGGTCGCCGCGCAAAAGCGCCTGGCCGTTGCGCAGTGCCAGTCCGCCTTCGACCTCGACCTGTTCCCGGCTGGACGGCAGAAAAACCTGCGCGGCCTGGAGCTCGCTATCCGCCCGGCGCAGCACTACGTCGCCGCGCAGCAACGCTTCGCCATCCTGGGCGTAGTCGGCTTGTGTCGTTTCGATCGAGAGCGTTTCGGGGTTTCGCTCGGCGGGCAACCGGTAGCCGGGCATGACGTAGCGCCCGCGGCATAGCTGGCCCTCGGCCTCGGCGGGCCGGTACGGTTGCCAGTCCAGCGCCTCGGCAGGCAAGGGTTCACTCTGCGCCATCGCTGAATACGCGGTGAGCGCAAAAATGCCCACCAGCGTGTGTCCTACCGGCGCAGTGCGCGTAAATCGCTTGCCCATGTTCGTTATCCTTGGCATTCAGAATCGGTATTATACAGCTCGCTAGATGTCCGACCAGCAAGGAGCTTGCATGCCCACTTCCAGGATCGACGCCCTCACCCGATGGGTCGCTGAAAAAAACGGTCTCGCGCCGTCCGCTCTCACCCTCGCCCCGGCCGGGGGGGATGCGAGTTTTCGCCGCTATTTTCGCCTGATACTACCCTCAGGCGAAACACAAATTGTCATGGACGCCCCGCCCGAGCAAGAGGACTCGGCGCCGTTCGTCGCCATCGGCCGGCAATGGCACGCGGCGAACCTTCCCGTGCCCGCCATCTACCACGCCGATCTTGACGCCGGTTTCATGCTGCTCGAAGACCTGGGCGATACCCCGCTTCAGGCGGCATTTACCGATGCCGCCAGCGCCCGCGCGCGCGCCGGTGAAGCGCTCGAGCTGATCGGTCGGCTGCAAAACGCCGCCAGCCCTGACGCTCTGGCGCCGTACGATGCCTCGCTACTACGCCGCGAACTCGAGCTGTTCCCCACCTGGTGTTTAACCCAGTGGCTTGGCCTCGAGGCGCCGGAAAGCCTGGCCGCGCTGAACGACGACCTGATCGCCCAGGCGCTGGCGCAGCCGGTGGTGAGTGTACACCGGGATTTCGATGCCATGAACCTCATGCCCCACGCCGGAAAGCTCTACATGATCGATTTTCAGGACGCGGTGGCCGGCCCCATCAGCTATGACGTCATCTCGATTCTTTGCGGGCGCTACTGGCGCTTCGAGCCCGCCGAATTCGACGCCCTGGTCAGGCACTTCTACACGCAGGCACGCCGGGACGGGCGCCTCTGCTCGAAAGTCGATGAAACCACGTTTTTGACCCAGTGCCGCGCCATGGCCGCCCAGCGTTCGCTCAAGGTGCTGGGGATTTTCTGCCGCCTGACCCTGCGCGACGCCAAAACCGGGTACCTGGCCCGTTTGCCGCACTTTTTGAACCACCTCGAGGACAGCCTGGCAGCACTTGGCCAGCACGCCGCGTTCACCACCTGGCTGCGTGACACCCTGCGCCCCGCGATCACCGCAAAGCTGGGTGAGACTTCATGAAGGCGATGATTCTGGCCGCCGGGATTGGCACGCGTATGCGCCCGCTGACCGACACCTGCCCCAAGCCGCTTTTGCCGGTAGGCGGCAAGGCGCTGATCGAGCACCACCTGGAGCACCTACGCTTGGCCGGTATCGACGAGGTCGTCATCAACGTAAGCTACCGCGCCGATCAGATCATCGAGGCGCTGGGCGATGGCGAGCGCTTCGGGCTTTCGATTCGCTATAGCGTCGAGCCAACGCCTTTGGAGACCGGCGGTGGCATTTTCAACGCGCTACCGCTTTTAGGCGAGGCGCCCTTTTTGCTGGTCAACGGCGATGTCTGGTGCGACTGGCTGCCCACGCCCACCCTTGCCCCGGGCAAGCTGGCCCACCTGGTGTTAGTGGATAACCCGCCACAGCACCCGGAGGGCGACTTCGCCATCATCGAAGGCCTGGCCCGGATGGCCACACCCGCGCTCACCTATTCGGGCATCGGCGTTCTCCACCCGGCGCTGTTTGAAAACTGCAGCGCCGGCGCCTTCGCCCTGGCGCCACTTTTTAAAGCGGCGATAGCCAAGGGCCTGGTCAGCGCCGAGCACTTTGCCGGCCACTGGGTCGACGTGGGCACGCCGGCGCGGCTTGGCGTGCTCGAACGCCATTTGGCAGCGCGCTAAACTGATTTACCCTTTTGACAGGAGGCCCCGTGAGCCTTGCCGATGATATTGCCCTGACGCCGCTGGTCGCGGTTTACGGCACGCTGAAAAAAGGCCTCAACAACGCCCACGTGCTGGAGGGCGCCGAGTTTTTGGGCGATGACCGGAGCGCGCTCCTTACGCTCTACGACGTCGGCCCCTACCCCGGCGCCAAACGCCGTGACTCCAAAGGGGTCGCGCTGGAGATTTACCGCGTCGATCAAGCGACCTTAGCGGCGCTGGATGTACTGGAAGATCACCGCCCACAAGCGCCCTTTGACGGCGAGTATCAGCGCGTCACGCTTGCCACTCGCTTTGGCGACGCCTGGGTGTACCTCTACAACCCGGATACCGCCGCACTGAGCGCCATTGGCGAAGGCGGCTGGCCGGTAGAGGGATAGCGCCGGTTGGCGCAAAGGCGTGTTATGCTGCGCGCCACGTACGAATCGTTAGCAAGGAGAGCCGCGTGAAAGCACGGGTGAAGTGGACAGACGGCCGCCAGTTCGTGGCGGAATCGGGCAGTGGCCATAGCGTTGTGATCGATGGCCCGCCGGATCACGGCGGGCGCGATACCGGCCCCCGCCCCATGGAAATGCTGCTGATGGGCATGGGTAGTTGCACCGCCTTTGACGTGCTCAACATTCTCGACAAGGCCCGGGCAGACGTGACGGACTGCGTGGCGGAGATCGACGCCGAGCGCGCTGACGAGGTGCCCTCGGTATTCACCCGCATCCACGTTCATTTCGTGGTGACCGGGCGGGCGCTCAAAGAGAAGCAGGTCCAGCGCGCCGTCGAGCTTTCCGCCGAGAAGTACTGCAGCGCCTCGATCATGCTGGTCAAGGGCGGGGTCGACGTGACCCACTCCTTCGAAATTCAGGACGCCGCGGCGGATTAAAATCGCGTCGCTGGATGCAACTCGGGGACCGGGCGGGCATAATACGCCCGCCCGGTCCCCGGGCAACGTAAAATCAGGAACATGTACGGATCCGGTTCCGGCGCTGGCTCGTCGGGGTGTTTTCACTGCTACCAGGAGGCGCGGAATTGCCTGATAATCTCCGACTCCACGGGTTTAACAACCTCACCAGCTCGTTAAGCTTCAACATTTACGATATCTGCTACGCCAAGACCGAAGAGCAGCGCGGCGAGTATATCGATTATATCGACGAGCTTTATAACGCCGAGCGTTTGACGCAGATTCTCAAGGATGTGACCAATATCATTGGTGCTCACGTGCTCAATATCGCACGTCAGGATTACGAGCCCCACGGCGCGAGCGTGACGGTGCTGATCGCCGAGCACGAGTTGGACGAGCCGCTACCCGCGCAGACCAAGCCGGGCCCGGGGCCGCTACCGGAAACCGTGGTCGGCCATTTGGATAAAAGCCACGTTACGGTGCATAGCTACCCGGAATCCCACCCGGATAACGGCATCAGCACCTTCCGGCTGGATATCGACGTCTCCACCTGTGGCCACATCAGCCCGCTCAAGGCGCTGAACTACCTGATCCACAGCTTCGATTCCGATATCGTCACCATCGACTACCGGGTACGCGGTTTCACCCGGGATGTGGACGGCAAAAAGCTCTTCATCGATCACGCCATCACCTCGATTCAGGACTACCTGGCCGAGGATACCAAGCAGGCGTATCAGATGATGGATGTGAACGTGTATCAGGACAACATGTTCCATACCAAGATGCTGCTCAAGGATTTCGAACTGGATAACTACCTGTTCGGCACCTCGCGCCGGGACATCACTTTTGAGGAAGCGCGGGAAATCGAAAACCGCCTGCGCAAGGAGATGCTGGAGATCTTCTACTCGCGCAATATCGATTAGCCTTTGGCGATCGAAGACGAAAAAGCCGATGCCCGCGCGTCGGCTTTTTTTGATGGCGGCTCCGGGCCCGGAGGCTCGCGCAACCCTACGCGGGGGCGCTGTGAATACTTCCCTGTAAGCTACTTTCGCCTTCCCTGGCGAAAGACCCCCGCTACGGGTTACACGATCCTCCTCCCACTGAGCGCATAGCTTTGTATCGATCCTCGGCTAGTAAACCTTTTCCTCTCCTTCCGGGCGCGTTTTGAAGCGCCGGTGCAGCCACAGATACTGCTCCGGGTGCTTGCGAATCGCCCGTTCGATGAACTGGTTGACCCGGGTGGCATCCTCTACCTCGTCCTTGCTCGGGAAGTTCTCGAAGGCGGGCAGGCACTCGATGGTATAGGTGCGGTTGTCCGGGTTTCTATGGAACATCAATGGCACCACCGGCGCGCCGGTCATACGGGCGATCTTGGAGGTCAAGCGGATGGTCGCCGCCTGTTGACCGAATAGCGGCGCGAAGACGCTGACATCGCGGCCGAAATCCTGATCCGGCGAGTACCACACGATATGCCCCGCCTTGATGCGGCGCACCACCCCGCGCAGGTCGTGCCGGTCGATAGCCTGGCCGAAAATGCGCGAACGGGCGCGGGTCATGAAACGCTCGAACAGCGGGTTGTTGTGCGGCCGGTACACCACGTCCGCCGGGAAGAAGAGCGAGTGCAGCGCCCCGCCCAAATCCAGCGTCGAAAAGTGAATGCCGACCACCAGTACGCCCTTGCCCTGTGCCTTCGCCCGGGCCAGGTGCTCCTCGCCGTTATAGGCGACCCGGTGCCTGAAGCCCTGCGCGCTGCGACACCACCCGGTGGCGGTTTCCACCAGCCCGATCCCGTTGGCGATGAAGGTCTCCTTGACCAGCTGTCGCTGGGCCTCCGGGCTTTTCTCGGGAAAGCAGAGCGCGATATTGGTGGCGGTAATGTGGCGCCGGCGTTTGATCAGCGCCCAGGCGAGCAGACCGATCATCTTGCCGATCCAAAGCTTAAGCCGCCAGGGCAGCCAAGCGACGAGATACATCGCGCCAATGGCGACCCAAGTGGGCCAGTAGCGCGGATGCGCGAAAGAGCGGGGAAACGTTTTTTTAGACATACCAGTAACCGTTAAGTGAGCGCGCCGCTGTAAATGCGCGGCACGCGAGGCAAGACCCCGGTCAACAGCGTATAGCTGATCGTATCGCAGTGGCGGGCCACTTCATCGACGCACAGCAACGCGCCGTGGGCACTTTGGCCCCAAAGCACCACCTCGCTGCCAATCCCGGCGTCGATATCACTCACATCGACCGTGAGCATATCCATCGACACCCGCCCGGCGATGGGGCAGCGCTGGCCGTTGACGAGTACCGGCGTGCCGTCACTGGCGTGGCGGTCATAGCCATCACCGTAGCCTGCGGCCACCACAGCGATGCGCGAGCGCCGCGGCGCTAACCAGCGCCCCCCGTAACCCACCGGCTCGCCTTTTTCGACACTGCGCAGGGCGATGATTTCTGAGCGCAGGCTCATGACCGGGCGAAGCGCGCGGGTGATGGCGTTATCCACATCGAGTGGATTGCTGCCGTAAAGCATCACACCAGGCCGGTTCCAGGCGCCGTGGGCGTCACGGTGGGCAAGCGTTGCGGGAGAGTTCGCCAGGCAAAGCGGAGCGCCGAGGGTTTCACCGAGCGCTTTGACCGTCGTCATTTGCTGGTCGAAATAGCCACGCTCGCCGGCGTCCGCCGTGGCGAAGTGGCTCATCAGATGAAGCGCGCCCACCTGAGGCGCGGTGCTCAAGCGGTGCCAGACATCCTCCACGCGCTGTGGGTCAAAGCCCAGCCGATGCATCCCCGAATCCACCTTCACCCACACGGGGATCGGTTTTTCGGGCGTGCAGGCTAAAAGCGCCTCGACCTGCCAGTCGCTGTGCACGCTGACCCATAGGCCAAGGGTATCCACCAGGGCCAATTCGTCGGCGCTGAAAAAGCCTTCGAGCAGCACGATGGGCCCTTGTATGCCTCCCTCGCGCAGGGTGATGGCCTCTTCGATACAGGCCACCGCGAAGGCCGGCGCCTGGGGGGCCAGTGCGCGGGCGCAGGCAAGGGCGCCGTGGCCGTAGGCGTTGGCCTTGATGACCGCAACGGACTGGCTTTGGGGCGCGCAGCCCGCGGCTAGCTGATAGTTATGACGCAGCGCGTCTAAATCGATATGGGCCGCTAGCGGGCGCATTTTAACGGTTCTCACTTACAAACGCCTCGCGGCGCCTGACGACGGTCGTTCATGAAATCGGATATTGAAGGCGCCCGAATGGGTAGCCCACTAACATTAACGCACCGGATAGTTAATCCGGTGCGTTAGGTCTTGCCTTTTTTAAGGCTCGCTGGAGGTATTAGCTCTCGAAAATAGCGTCGAGAGAAAGGCCCTGTTTCTCCAGCGCGCGGCGAAGCTTCTTTAAGGCTTCCACCTGTATCTGACGAACCCGTTCCCGGGTCAGGCCGATTTCAGCGCCGACTTCCTCGAGGGTCGCCGATTCGTGTCCGCGCAGGCCAAAGCGGCGAACCACGACTTCACGCTGCTTTTCACTCAGCTCGTCGAGCCAGTGATCCACGTGCTCGCGCACGTCACCATCCACCAGAAGCGATTCCGGGCCGGAGACATCGTCATCGGCCAGGGTATCGATCAAGGGCTTGTCACTTTCCCCACCCATGGGGTAATCCACGGAGGAGACGCGCTCGTTGAGCCCCAGCATCTTCTTGACGGTTTCGACCGGTTTATCCAGGTGCTCGGCGATCTCTTCCGCCGTTGCCTCGTGGTCGAGCTTTTGAGTGAGTTCCCGCGCGGCGCGCAGGTAGATATTGAGTTCCTTGACCACGTGAATGGGCAAACGAATGGTACGGGTCTGGTTCATCAGCGCCCGTTCGATCGTTTGGCGAATCCACCAGGTCGCGTAGGTCGAAAAACGAAAACCGCGCTCGGGGTCGAACTTTTCGACGGCCCGGATCAGCCCCAGATTGCCTTCTTCGATCAAATCCAACAGCGTCAGGCCACGGTTGAGGTAGCGCCGGGCGATTTTTACGACCAGGCGCAGGTTCGATTCGATCATTCGCGAGCGCCCAAGCGGGTCACCCTTGCGCGCCAAACGGCCGTAATAGACCTCTTCTTCTGGCGTCAACAGCGGCGAAAAACCGATCTCGTTGAGATAAATTTGCGTAGCGTCCAGGCTTTGGGTCGCTTGACGATCCTCGCGACCCAGCGCTTTTTCGAAGGCGTTTTCCTCTTCGGTGGCGGTGTCTTCAGCGTCGTCCAACGCTTCTTCCACCGTCTCCAGGTCAACCTCCTGTAGGTCCTTCTCCAGCATACTCATGGTCTTACCCCCGTTGTCTTGCCTAACCGCCATGTAGAAAAGTATGGGTGGCCGCACTTCAGTGTGCGCGTGCACCGTTATTGTTATATGACGCTCTTATCAAGCTATCCGGGTTCTTCCAATGGCGCCAAGCGCCCTTACCAAGCCGTTTAGAGAGAACGCGTTAGCGCGATGGTAAAAATTCCAAGGGGTTTTGGGGCTGGCCATCGCGGCGCACCTCAAAATGGAGTTTGACGCTGTCGGTATCGCTATCGCCCATCGTGGCAATGACTTCTCCCGCTTCGACCACATCGTTTTCGCTGACGCTCAAACTGTCGTTATGAGCATAGGCGCTGAGATACTGATCGTTGTGTTTGAGCAGTATGAGGTTGCCGTAACCCCGCACACCGCTACCGGCGTATACCACGATGCCAGGACCGGCAGCTCTTACAGGTTGCCCCTTTTGTCCGGTGATATCAATCCCGGCGGTAATCGTACCGCCTTCACCGAAGTTTCCGCTCACCTGCCCATCGGTGGGCCAGCGCCAGTTGACATCGTCGACCGGGGTGAAGCTTCGCGAGGAGCGATCCGGCGCGGAAGCGGCGGGCGCCGGTTCGGGCTCTGGCTCGGCGGCGGGTTCGGGTTCCGGCTCGGGCTCCGGCGTCGGCTCGGGTTCCTGTTCGGGCTCCGGGGGGCGCTCGTCCGCCTGGGGCGACTCGCTTTGCTGGGCGTCCTGTGCCGTTTCGGGCTCGCTGGCGTTCGGGGTATCCGGCGTCTCGCTTTCGCCCCGCTCGGCGTTGATGCGCTGATTACGCTCGATCGCGCTTTCATCCGGCAAGAGCCAGTCCATCTGCTGGTTGTCGCTTTGGCTGGCGGCCTGATTACTAGCTGCCACGGTCGTCGAGTTCAAGCCCGTGGCGACCGCGCCGCTTTGCCGCGACACTTGAATGTCACCGCCTTGATGGGAGGCCTGATTACGCGCCGGAGCGCTTCCCGCCCCCTGGCGCAGCGCAATGGTCTGGCCCGGATGGATCTGATAAGGCGCGTCGATATCATTGAGCGCCGCCAGCTCGCGGTAGTCCAGGTCGTGCTGCCAGGCGATACCGTAAAGCGTATCGCCCGGGGCAACGGTGTATTGAGGCGAGTCTTCCACGGCGCGCCTCGCTTCGCTCAAGTCCCGTACCTGCGGGGTGTGTGGCTGCTGGTTAGCGCAGCCGCTAACGGCCAGCGCTAACAAAGACAGTGTCAAAACCTTACGCATGCAAACCCTACTCCTTTTCAACGCCGCGCGCTTTATGTCGAACTGCGTGGCCTTTGAGCTGCACGCCGATTGAGTAATACTACCAGAAGCGCCCCAACGAGCATCAATGCGACCACGCCCACCACCTGGGCGGAAGCACCGGTCAACGCGGCGTACTCGCTTGGCAGTAAGTAGCGGTGGGCCAGTGGAATCATCTGCCCTTCTGGCCCCTGTTGGTAGCTCAGTAGTTCGCGCCAGGGCCATAGCACCGGTAGCGAGCCGACGATGAAGCCAAGCAATAGCTGCATGGTGCCCGCGTGATAGCGCTTTAAAAGCCAGCCTAAAAACCGTGAAAAAAGCATCAAGCCGACAAGGCATCCCACGCCAAACAGCATGATAATACTCATATCAAGACTTTTGATAGCCCCCATGATGGTGCCATAAAGCCCCATGGTGAGTAACAGAAAGCTCCCCGAGACCCCGGGCAGCAGCATCGCACTGATGGCGATGGCACCGGCGGTCATCACGATCAGCGCCTCGTTACCCAGCAGTAAAATCAGCGGCATCAGCGCCGGCAGCCCGCGAGCGAGCAAAAAGCCGGCCAAAAGCGGCAGTATATAGATAAGCCGCCAGCGTCCGGTGGCGCGGCCGACCACCAGCGCCGAGGCGGCCACCAAACCAAAAAAGAAACCGTCGAGCAAGAGCGGATGCGCCTGCATCAGCCAAAGCGCCAGATGCGCTACGCTGACCAAACTCACCGCGACGCCCGCCAGTAGCGGTATTAAAAACCCCAGGTTGAGGTGGGCAAAAAGCCCGCGCCAACCACCCCGACGCCAGGCCCCCCAAGCGCTGGGGCCGAACTGCCGGATGGTATGGATCAGCTCTTCATAGATACCGGTAATGAAGGCTATGGTACCACCGGAGACACCGGGGACCGCGTCGGCGGCGCCCATACCCGCGCCTTTGAAAAATACGCCCAAGCGTCGATGCTTCAATCCACCACTCCTTGCAATAAAGGGACGAACCGTACCGGCTCGAGTCTTCGTTTCTCGAACGCGCCGCCGATACGCTTGACCTGCGTTAACCACTGGCTGCCGTCCGGCGCCTCCAGCGGGGCAATCAGTACGCCGTCGCGGGTTAGCTGCTCCAACAAGGGTTCCGGGAGCGTCTGCGCGCAGGCGGTCAATAAAATTACGTCGAAAGGCCCTTTTTGCGGCCAGCCTTCGCCGCCGTCGGCCAGGGCCAACTGGACGCGGGCATCCAGATATTCGAGCCGCTTGGCGGCGCGGCCGGCAAGCGTCGCTATACGCTCGACGGAGTAGAGCGAGGGCACCAGCCGCGCCAGAATGAGCGCCTGATACCCGGACCCGGTTCCCACCTCCAGCACGCGCTGCGGCCTGGCCTTTAGCACCAGTTCGGTCATCCGCGCCACGGTAAACGGCTGCGAGAGCGTTTGCCCGCAGCCAATCGGCAGCGCCGTGTCTTCGTAGGCGCGATGGGCAAGCGCTTCGTCGACGAACAAATGGCGTGGCTCGCGGGCCATCACCTCGAGCACCCGGGTATTCGTAATGCCCTGGCCCACCAGACGTTCGACCATACGATTACGCGTGCGCTGGGACGTCATGCCCCGCCCACGGCGCTCTCCTGACGAGAGCTCAGTCAAAAGCGTCCAGCCAGGCTTGCACGTCCGCGCGGGCGGGGTGGCGCGTTAAATCGGTCTGGAGCGGCGTAATCGAGACAAAGCCTGCGTTGATCGCGGCAAAATCGGTATCCTCGCCGTCGTCAGCATTGGCCGCGACCGGAGCGATCCAGTACCGCGTGCGCCCTCTTGGGTCCTGGACCGGCAGCGCTTTTTCCGCCGGCCCCCGATAGCCAAGCCGGGTCACCTTGACGCCCTGTATCTCCTCCCAGGGTAGATCCGGCACGTTGACGTTCAAAAGCGTGCGCGGTGGCAGCGAAAGCGCGCCAGCGGCGCCCACCAGCGTAGCCGCCATGCGCGCCGCGGTCTCGAAGTGGCGCCCACCGCAAAGCGACACCGCCATCGCGGTCATACCCAGGTTGCGCCCCTCCATGGCCGCGGCCACCGTGCCGGAGTAGAGCACGTCGTCGCCCAGGTTGCTGCCGTGGTTGATACCGGCAATGACCAGGTCCGGGCGCTCGTCCCACACGCCGTTGACGCCCAGATACACGCAGTCGGCGGGCGTGCCGTCGACACTGTAAAAGCCGTTATCAAGTGCGGTGAGCGACAGCGGGCGCGAAAGCGTCAGCGAGTTGCTCGCCCCGCTGCGGTCCCGGTCCGGCGCGACTACGCGCAGGTGGGCATGACTCACCAGCCCGTCGTGCAGCGCGCGCAAACCCGGCGCATACACACCGTCGTCATTGGATAGCAGCAGTCGTCGCATGGGCCTCTCCTGGGGCGTTGTCTGGGCGTAAAGCCTGGTTCAAAAGTCCGGATGATCGATCAGCTCGCCGAGAAGTGAGGTGGCAAAGCTTCCCCTGGGCAGCGAAAATTCGAGCACCGCGGCCGCGCTCTGCCAGGTAAGCCGGGGCTCGATAACGCGGACGCGCAGCGCCCGGTGGCTTTTTTTCACGCCCGCCTTGACCAGGCCATCGCAAAGCGCCGGGTGGGAGGCGTAAAGCGCCTGCTCGTAGGCCAGTGCCTCGCCGGTTGTCGGCTCGCCGGTGCCCCAAAGCGGGCCGGTCGGGTGCAGGTCGAGGGCGTCGGCCCGCGCCTCGAGCCCCTCGTCCTCGGCCTGGGCATTAAACACGCTTTGCGTGCCGTCGAGCATCAAGGTATCGCCTAAAAGCGGGGTTCTCCAGCGGCCGTCCGCGATCCGCGCGCCTAGCACTTCATTGAATAGAAAGCTACGCGCGGTGGAAAGCAGCATTCCCTGGCGGTCGTCGCGCTTGCGCCAGCCTTTTTGCAAAATGGCCGCCGCTTTTTGCAGGTTGCGCCCCTCATTACCAAAGCGCTGGGGGCCGAAGTAGTTGGCCACCCCCTCACGGCAGAGCGCCTCCCAGCGAGGCAGGAACGTATCCGTGTTGATTGCCTCACCGCTTACCCGCAGGCGAAAGCGATTAGTGCGGTGAACGCCCCGCTTGAGCTTTCTTGGGTGGCGCCCCTGCTCGATCACCTTGATACCCAGCGCCTCGAGCGCGGAATCGAGGGTCGGCGGTGCGCTCGCCCCCGGCAGTTGTACGCTGAGCCACTGGCGCGTGACCGCGGACCGGTCCTTCATACCCGAGTAGCCCACGACGCGGGGACTCACCTCGCAGAGCCGGCTTAGCGCGTTCACCACGTCGAGGGTGGTCTGGTTGCGCTTTTCGATACGCAGCCACAGGTGCTCACCGCTGCCTTCCGGGGTGAAGTCGAGCTGCTCGTCGACCCAAAAATCCTCCGGCGAGGCGCGGTAGCTTCCCGGCGCGCGGGGCCCAAAGCGGGCGTCGAGCACCCGCGGCCAAACGGGCAGTGCCCCCATTAGTTGGCCGCCGGCTTTAGCAGCACGACCGCCTCGGCGGCGATGCCTTCGCCACGGCCGGTAAAGCCGAGGCGCTCGGTGGTGGTGGCCTTGACGTTGACCAGGCCCATATCAGCCCCGATATCCTCGGCAATCACACGGCGCATGGCGTCGATATGCGGCGCCATTTTAGGCGCCTGAGCCATGATCGTGGCGTCCAGGTTGTTGACCACGAAGCCCGCCTCCCGCACCAGCGCCATTACGTGGCGCAGCAGCTCGCGGCTGTCCGCGCCTTGCCAGGCGGCGTCGGTGTCGGGGAAGTGGCGGCCGATATCGCCCAGCGCGCAGGCGCCCAGCAGGGCATCGCTGATCGCGTGGAGCAGCACGTCGCCGTCGGAGTGGGCGACGAAACCTTGTTCGAAAGCGAGCTTGACCCCGCCGACCATTAGATGGTCGCCGGGGCCGAAGCGGTGTACGTCAAATCCATGGCCAATACGCATCGAGACTACTCTTCGCTGTTGCCTGCCTGTAGCGCCAAAATGGCCGCCGCCAGGGCAAGGTCGTCAGGGTGGGTGATTTTCAGGTTGTCGCGCCGCGCACTGACCAGCCGCGGTGCTTGGCCCAGCGCCTCGACGGCCGAGGCCTCGTCGGTCACCATTACGCCGTTCTCGACGGCCTGGTCGAGGGCACGCTTTAAAAGCGCGAAGCGAAAGCCTTGGGGCGTCAGCGCGTGCCAAAGCCCGTCGCGGGGCTCGGTTGTCGCGCTCAAACCAGGCCCGCCTTCACGCTTCATGGTATCCGCCACGGGCATGGCCAGAAGCGCCCCGCCCGGGTGCTCCAGCGCCGCCTGGTAAAGCGCGTGCAGATCCCGGGATGTCACGCAGGGGCGCGCCACGTCGTGCACCATGACGATGTCGTCCGGGGCGGCGGCCATGGCATCGAGCGCGTTTTGCACGCTGTCCATGCGCTCATCACCGCCCTCGACCCGCTGCCACTGGGCAAACGGCACCCAGGCCGGGTCGAACCAGCGATCCGCCGGGTCCAGGCAGAGCACCAGGCGCGCTTCGGGAAAGGCGCGGTAAAGACGCTCGAGGGTATGCGCCAGCACCGGGCGCGCCGCAATCGGCAGATACTGTTTGGGGGTGGCGCTGCCCATGCGCCGCCCCTGCCCCGCCGCGGGGACCACCAGCCACAACGCCTTACTCATTGTCGGTGTCCGGGGCGTTCGCCGCGGGCGCAAGGTTTGGCTGGGTGACCAGTGCCGCGTTCAGGCCAATCAATTCGTTTTGGATCGCAACCCCTGGCACCCAGAAAAACTGCTCGTCGCTTCGCACCATGCCCATATCGCTGCGCGCGCGCTCTTCGATCGCATCCAAACCGGTTTTAAGGTCGGTGACCTCGGCGGCCAGGCGCGCGTTGCGCTCGCGCATGGGCGCATTCGCCGCTTCCTGGACTGTCACGCGCGCCTCGACGCGCTGCAAATCCTGCCAGCCGCCGTTACCCAGCCATAGCTGATACTGTAAAAAACCTAGAACGCCCAGCAAGGCGACGACCAGCCATCGATGCATCTGAAGTTCCTGTAATCAAGTGCCTTTGGGGCAGGCGTGAACGGCGCGCATTATGCCATTTAGCGGGCGAAGCGGCGAGCCGTGTCTTTAGCCTTCGGTTTTAAACGGTAGCGCTTCTAACGCGGCTGCCCGGTACGCCTTTACGTGCTGCCCTTCCTGGGCGCAGAACTCGGCCACCCCGGCGGCAAGGCCGGGATGCGCCACATAGTGAAGCGACTGCGTGGGGGTGGGGGCGAACCCGCGCACCAGCTTGTGCTCGCCCTGGGTGCCGGGGTCGAAAAGCGTCAGCCCCCGCGCGAGGCAGTATTCGATGCCCTGGTAGTAGCAGGCCTCAAAGTGCAGGCAGTCGGCGACCACCTCACTGCCCCAGTAGCGCCCGTAAAGCGTGGTGGCACCGCGAAAATAGAGCGCGGCGGCCACAGGTCGGCCTTCCACCAGCGCCTGAACCAGCACCAGTGAGGCCGGCATGTCCCGGCGCAGCGCGTCAAAAAATGCCGCGTTCAAGTACGGCGGGCGGCCGCGCTCGTGGTAGGTGATCGTATAGCACTGAAAAAAGTGCGCCATGGCGGCCTCGTCGATCTCGTCGCCTTCCAGACGGCGCAGCGTAATCCCCTGCTCGGCCACCAGACGCCGCTCGCGCTTGATCGTCTTTCGCCGCTTGGCGGTCAGGCTCGCCAAAAAGCCGTCGAAATCCTCGAAGCCTCGATCGTGCCACTGAAACTGCACGCCCTGGCGGGTAATCAGATCAGGGCTTTGCGCCTGCCAGGCAGCCACCTCCTGGTCGTTGGCAAACAGCAGGTGCCAGCTCGAAAGGCCCAACTCATCGCACTGGCGCCGCCACCCCTTGGCCAGCAGCGCGTAGGCGCTTTGCGGGTCGATATCATCTGCAAGGAGCGTGCGCTGGCCCGGCACCGGCGTGAACGGAATGGCGCTTAACGCCTTGGGATAGTAGTCGCCGCCGGCGCGCTCGAGGGCCTCGGCCCAGCCCCAGTCGAAGACGTACTCGCCGTTGGAATGGCTTTTTAGATACATCGGCAGCGCCGCGACCAACCGCTCACCCTGCCACACGCTTAAATGGCGTGGCTGCCAGCCGGTGGCCTCACTTACCGAGCCGCTTTGCTCCAGCGCGCGCAAAAACGCATGGCGTAAAAAGGGCTGCTCCGGGCTTACCAGCGCATCCCACTGCGCGGGCGCAACGCCGTCGACTGCTGAGAGCGTCACCAGTGTTAGCGCTTGGGAAGACATGCCACCTTGCATGGGCACCTCGCATTGAATCATTAACACTCAAGACGTTCAGTATCGCTCAATCGTTTGCCCACTAGAACCCGGCCGCGCGATTTACCCAATTTGACCTGTAAAACGCCTCGCTCAGTGCCGGATTATTAAAGCCCGGGCCCAAACGTCCGATAAACAATGAATTGGCTCAATTTTATGGACGACATATGCAAGCCGCCGATATACCCGACAACGAACCCCAGCGCCTAGCGGCCTTGCACAGCCTGGAGGTGCTGGACACGCTTCCCGACGAAACGCTGGAACGTTTGACCGAGCTTGCTTGCGATATCTTCGAAGTGCCCGTTGCACTGATTTCACTGGTCGATGAAAAACGCCAGTGGTTCAAGTCGCATACCGGATTGGACGTCAGCGAAACCCCCAAGGAGTTTTCGTTTTGCGCCCATGCCGTTTACAAAAACGACGTTTTGGTTGTCGAAGACACCTTCAAGGACCCGCGCTTTGCCGACAATCCGCTGGTTTTAGGGCCCCCGCACATTCGCTTTTACGCGGGCTACCCGCTGCGTCCGGTCGACAACCAGGTAATCGGTACGCTTTGCCTGATCGACAAAACGCCACGCCACTTTACCGAGCGCGAACAGCGGCTTTTGGCCAACATGGCAGGCCAGGTCGAAGAGATTTTCCGCCAGCACAAGCTAAGGGCCGAGCTTACGCGCACCGCGCGGCGCTTCGAAGCCCTGTTCAGTAAAAGCGCCACCGCCAAGATTCGCATTGATCGCGAAGGCGCCATCATCGCGATCAACCCCTTCGCGCTGAGCCTTTTGGGCTACGAAGCGCACGAGCTTTTGAACAAGAACATCGCCGTTTTGACCCCGCCCCACATTGCCAGCGAACACGATCTGTTCATCTCGCGGTATCTGGCCGGTGGGGCCCCCAAGGTGATCGGCCGAGGGCGCGAAGTCGAGGCGATGCACCGCCAGGGCCACCGGGTGCCGGTACACCTGGCGGTCAATGCCATTCACGACAACCAGGGCAAGGTGGTCGAATTTTTGGGCGTGCTGACCGATCTGACCACCATTTACGAAGCCAACAGACGGATCGTAAAGGAGCAGGGCCTTTTGAAGGTACTGCATCAGGGTATTACCGACTACCAGGCGCTGATGTCCGGCGAGCAGCTCTGGACGTTTCTTTCAGAGGCGCTGCGCGAGCTCACCGACAGCGACTACGCTCTGATCGGCGAGGTCTTGCCAACCGATACTACCAATGCCCTCAAGATTCACGCCATTACCGATCTTTTTTGGAGCACCTCTTCCCAGGAGCTGATGTCTCGCCTGCGCAGTGGTGACATGACGCTGACCGATCCAAGCTCGCTCCTTGGCCGGGTATTTGCTCACGGTGAGGTCGTGATGACCGACGACGTGCATGACCATGGCACGCGCGGCGGCTTTCCACCCGGGCACCCGCGTCTGGACAACTACCTCGGTGTGCCCATTTACAGCGGCGAACGTCTTATCGGCATGTACGCCATTGCCAACAGCAAACAGCCGCTCAACCAGGCGCTGCTCGATTGGCTTCAGCCGTTTACCGATACCTGTGCGCTGCTGATCAATCTGTACCGGCAAATGGCCGAGCGCGAACAGGTCACCTGCGATTTGGCGATCGCCCGGGACCAGGCCGAAAAGGCCAACCAGGCGAAAAGCGAATTCCTCTCGTCGATGAGCCACGAACTGCGTACGCCGCTCAATGCCATCATCGGTTTTGCCCAACTGATGAGCAAGGGGCGCCGCGACCCCCTCAGCGAAAAACAGCAGCGTCAGGTCGGCCAAATCGAAACCAGCGGTCAGCACCTTTTGAGCCTGATCAACGAGGTGCTCGATCTTGCCAAAATCGAGGCGGGGCATCTGGCGCTGTCCCTCGAGCCGATCCTGGTCGCCAACGTGCTCGACGACGCCTGCGCCACCCTCGAGGCCAATATCGAAGCGGCGGGCATCACGCTCAAGCGCGCCAGGGTGAATCCCGGCTTGAACGTCATGGCGGACTACACCCGCACCAAGCAGGTGCTTTTGAACCTGATTTCCAACGCGATCAAGTACAACTGCGACAACGGACTGATCGAGATCGTCGTGACACCCCAGCAAGACACGTTAAAGATCAGCGTGATCGACACCGGCATAGGCATCGACGATGCCCGCCAGCACGAGCTCTTTCAGCCCTTCAACCGCTTGGAGGCCGAACACACCACCATCGAGGGTACCGGTATCGGGCTTGCCATCACCCGGGAGCTCGTTACACACATGCAGGGACATATCGGTGTCAGCAGCGTGGCGGGTAAAGGCTCGACGTTCTGGTTCACGCTACCACTAACCGAACACGGCGTGGCCAAAACGGACACGTCCGCGCCCGGCCTGCTACGTCCGCAAAGCGGTAAGCGGCGTTTTCAAGTGCTCTATGTCGAGGACAACCCTACGAATCAGCAGCTGATGCAGGACATTATCGACGATTTCGAAGAAATCGAGCTGCAAACCGTTGCCAGCGCCGAGCTTGCGCTGGATATCCTGCGCCACGCGGTCCCGGACCTGGTGCTAATGGATATCCACCTGCCAGGCATGAACGGTTATCAGGCCCTTAAAGCCCTGCGCCAAACACCAGGACTCGAGGCCATGACGGTGGTCGCTCTGTCGGCCAATGCGCTGCCGCGGGATATCGAAAAAGGCCTGGCGGCGGGCTTTAACGACTACCTGACCAAACCTATCAATATCGAGAAACTTTCGAGCATGCTCAAAGAGTTTCTCCACGTTGCGCCTGGAAGTGATCCATGAAGCTAGCCCGCAAACATCTGTTAGTGGTCGATGACAATACTGCCAATGTCGAGCTGTTACTCGATCTTTTGGATGATCACGGATTTGACAACACCCATGGCATGAGCGACCCGCGTGAGGTGGTGAGCTACTGCCAAAGACAGCGCCCGGATCTGATGCTGCTCGATATCCGCATGCCGCATATGGACGGCTATGCGGTCATGGAGGCGCTCAACGCCGCGTTCGGTGACCACGCCTTTCCCATCATCGTTTTAACGGCACAAATCGACGATGAAACCCGGCGTCGCGCCCAGTCCATGGGCGTGCGCGATTTCATCACCAAACCCTTCAAGCACGACGACGTCATGCAGCGCGTCCACAACGTGTTGGAGGTCGAACACCGCTACCAGCTGCGCACTCAGCAAGCCGAAACCCTGGAACGGCTAACGGCGCAGCAGCATCAGGCGCTCGACCACCAGGCGCGCACGGATACCATCACCAAGCTGCCCAACCGCCGGGCGATGACCCAGATGCTGCGTATGGCGGCGAAGGAAAACACGCCGACCGGGCTTTTGTTTATCGCCATCGACCAGCTCGACGAGGTGGTGCGCTTTCACGGCTACGCGATTGCCGACAAACTCATGCTACACGTAAGCCAACAACTCTACGGGCAGCTAGGCGACACTGCCAAGCTAGGCATGTGGGGTGGTAGCGAGCTTTTGGTCGTGCTTGCGGAAACCAGTATCGATCAGTTGATCGGCCAGGCGGTACAGCTTTTGGAGTGCTTCAACCAGGACCAGACGCTGGGCGATTTACTGCTGCCGCTGGCCGTGCGTATCGGCATCAGCAGTGCGGAAGGCACCTTCGACCCGGAGCGCCTGGTGCACATGGCCGCCCTTGCCTTGCCGCAGAAAAACGGCCCCGTGCGCGTGCAGAGCTACAACGAAGAGCTCGAAACGCTACAGCGCCACCGCCTGCACTTACAGCAGTCGATTCGCGGCGCCACCCAGCGCGGGGAAATGAGCCTGGCCTTTCAGCCCAAGCTGTCGCTTTCGACCAACCAGGTGATCGGCGCCGAGGCGCTGCTGCGCTGGGATCATCCTTCGCTTGGCCGTATATCACCGGCGGAGTTCATTCCGCTGGCCGAAGCCAGCGGCGATATTCTCACTATCGGCGAGTGGGTCATCGAAGAGGCGCTGCGCCACATCGTGGCCTGGCGCGAACAAGGGCTTTTGGATGATAACTTTCATATCGCGGTCAACGTCGCCGCTCGCCAGCTCGGCCGACGCGACTTTGCCGAGACGCTTTTAAGCACCCTGGCCGCGTTTAACGTTCCCATGCGCTTTTTCGCTTTGGAAGTGACCGAGTCCGGCCTTTTGAGCGATATGCACAATGCGCGCGCGCAGCTTGCCAAGCTCTCCGAGAACAACATCGCCGTCGCCATCGACGATTTCGGCACCGGCCACTCTTCGCTTGCCTACATCAAGACGCTGCCCTTCTCGACGTTAAAGATCGACCGCGCCTTCGTGATGGATCTTGAGGACATGGAGGTCGACCGCCACCTGGCGCTGGCGATTACCCGGCTGGCCCACGCGGTAGGCTGCGACGTCGTGGCCGAGGGAATCGAGACGAAAGCCCAGGCGGATTACCTGCGCTCCATTGGTTGTGAAGCGGCGCAGGGGTATTATTACTCTCAGCCTTTGCCCGCCGATGAATTTTACGACTTTTGTACTCGGTGGGGCGCCCACTCCCCCACGACGAACGCCCAGGAAACCCAATGGCCCACGACCTCCTTGACCGCTTGCGCGAACGGCTCAACGACTTAAACCGCTCAGAGCACAAGGTAGCCAATGTCATTTTGAACGACCCGGCCGCGGCCACGAGCCTAAGCATCGCAAGCCTTGCCCAGGGGGCAGGCGTCAGTGAACCTACCGTCAACCGGTTTTGCCGCAACTTTGGCGCCAAGGGGTATCCGGATTTCAAGATCAAGCTGGCTCAGAGTCTGGCCGGCGGCACGCCCTACGTAACCCGCGCCGTCGAGCCTGGCGACAACGCCACCCAGTACACCCCGAAAATCTTCGGCGCCACGATTGCGGCGCTAAAAGACGCCGAGCGCCAGGTCGACATGGCCGCAGTCGAGCGCATGGTCGACTACCTCACCCAGGCCAAGCACATTCACTTTTTTGGTTTGGGCGCGTCCGGTGCGGTGGCCCAGGATGCCCAGCACAAGTTCTTTCGCTTCAACCTGCCGGTCATGGCCTACATCGATGTCCTGATGCAGCGCATGGTGGCTGCGGCCTGCCATACCGGGGATGTCGTGGTGATCATCTCCTACACCGGCCGCACTCGGGAGCTCGTCGATATCGCCCAAATCGCCCGAGCGGCGGGGGCGGTGGTGCTAGGCATTACCGCGCCGGACTCGCCTTTGGCCCGGGAGTGTACGGCCACCCTGGACGTCGCCACCCCGGAGGACACCGACCACTACATGCCGATGACCTCGCGGGTCATCCAGCTCACCCTGATCGATGCGCTGGCCACCGGCGTCACGCTTCGCCGGGGCGAGGATTTTCTACCGCACCTTAAAAAGATCAAGGAGAGCCTGCGCGACACGCGCTTTCCGCTGGAGTAGCGTTCAAACGGCGCCGCGTGAGCGCTACTCGCCCACCGCAGCGGTTACGGTAATTTCCACTTTGAGCTCCTCGGAAGGCATCGCCGCGCACACGCAAGTGCGCGCCGGGGCGTAGCCTTCCGGCACCCAGGCGTCCCACACCGCGTTCATGGCCGCCACGTCACCGCCCTCCTTGAGATACACCGTGGCGCTCAAAAGCTGCTCGCGGCTGGAACCGATCTCCTTTAGCAGCGCATCGACGCGCTCGAGCATGCTTTGCGTCTGCTCGGTAATATCGCCCTGGCGGGCGTCGGGGCCTGCCACCTGGCCGCACAGATACGCCACCCCTTGATGGATGACCGCGCGGCTCATGCGTGCTTTGGTATCGTGGCGCTCGATCGACATGATTTTTCTCCTTGAAACGGTTTGAGAAGAGTTTGAGAGTACTGGGTGACGGAGCCCATCAGGGGCGGGTGGAGACCGGGCGGTGCTCGAACACCCGGCGCAGCACGAAGCTCGTGTGCGCCCCGGTGACGCCTTCGATACGGTTGATAACACGCAGCAGCAGGTGCTGGTACTCGTCCATATCACGAATCAGAATCTTGAGCTGAAAATCCGCGGCCTGGCCGGTGATGATCAAACACTCGATGACGTTGGGGATCTCGCGGACGTGGCGTTCGAAGTTATCGAAGCGCTCCTGGGTATGCTGGTCCATGGCGATATGCAAAAGGACCATCAGGTCGTACCCGAGCTGGCGGGCATCGACCTCGGCGCGGTAGCCTGTGATCAGGCCGTTTTCTTCCAGCGCGCGTACCCGGCGAAGACACGGTGAAGGCGAAAGCCCGATCCGTTCGGCGAGCAGCTGATTGCTGATGCGCCCCTCCTGTTGAAGCACATCGAGAATATGCCGGTCATAGCGATCGAGCTCTAACGGAGTCGGCAACATCGGCTATCTCCTGCCGTAAAATAGAGTTTTAAAGATAGTTTCTGCCAATTATCCGCGCAAGTCCTCTTGATTAGCAATAATCTTCTACGGCTGCAGCGCTATACTGGTGCTATCGTAAAAGCCCGGCGTCGGGGCCGCTGTGATCCAGAAGCCCAGTGTTCGCCAGGCCTTGCTCATTTTTCCGAACAACCGTCAGGAAGCGTTTATGTCCGCCTTCGATCATCGCAAATACCGCCCTGCCCCCCGCGTTCCCGCGTTCAACCGCACGTGGCCGGACCAGGATCTCGAGCGCGCGCCCATTTGGGTGAGCGAGGACCTGCGCGACGGCAACCAGGCGCTACTCGAGCCGATGAGCGTCGAGCAGAAAAAGCGCTTCTGGCACCAGATCGTCAAGGTCGGTATCAAAGAAGTGATGGTCGGCTTCCCCTCGGCAAGCCAGCCGGATTTTGATTTCGTGCGCTGGCTGATCGAGGAGGACCAGATCCCGGAGGACGTGACCATCGCCGTGCTGGTGCAGTGTCGCGAGCACCTGATAGAGAAGACGTTCGAGTCGCTCGTTGGCGTGAAGCGCGCGATCATCCACCTCTACAACTCGACGTCCACCGTTCAGCGCGAACGGGTCTTCGAGATGGACCGCGGTGGCATTACCGATATCGCCGTGCAGGGCGCGACTTGGGTGAAAACCTATGCGGCCAAGTACCCGGATGTCGACTGGCGCTTTCAGTACTCGCCGGAGAGCTTCTCGAGCACCGAGATCGACTTCTCGCTGGCGATTTGCGAGGCGGTCATGGACGTGTGGCAGCCCACCCCGGACAACCCCTGCATCCTGAACCTGCCCACCACTGTGGAAGTGGCCGGCCCCCATCATCACGCCGACCAGATCGAGTATTTCTGCCAGCACATCAGCCGGCGCGACAGCGTGATCATATCAATACATACCCACAACGACCGGGGCGGCGCGGTGGCCTCCGCGGAGCTTGCGCTGCTGGCCGGCGCGGACCGAGTCGAAGGCACACTTCTGGGCAACGGCGAGCGCACCGGCAACATGGATATCGTGACCCTGGCCATGAACCTCTACAGCCAGGGGATCGACCCCATGCTCGATCTCTCCAACCCGGACGAGATCATCCAGGTGGTCCACGAGTGCACGGGCATTACCATGCACCCCCGCCACCCCTGGGTCGGCGAGATGGTCTATACCGCGTTTTCCGGAAGCCATCAGGATGCGATCCGCAAGTCGCTCAAGCACCAGAAGAGTGATGAGCCCTGGCAGGTGGCGTACCTGCCCATCGACCCCCACGATATCGGCCGCGACTACCAGGCGGTGATCCGCGTGAACAGCCAGTCCGGCAAAGGCGGCATGGCGTTTTTGCTGGAGCGCGACTACGGCATCAACCTGCCGCGCTGGATGATGCTGGCGCTGGCCCCCTACGTTCAAAAAGAGAGCGAAGTGCGCAACAGCGAGCTCTCCAGCGAAATGGTTCGCCAGGTGATGTTCGATCATTTCAGCCACCCGGCGCCGCTGGCCCTGGCGGATTACCGCCTCTCCAGGGGCCAAAACGAAGGTATCGAAATCACCCTGTGGGAAGGTTCGCAAACGCTGCGACTGTCGGGTACCGGCAACGGCGCCATGTCCGCCTTTACCGATGCCTGGCATAAGCACTCCGGCAGCCACGTGGCGATCGTCGACTACAGCGAACACTCCCTCGGCGGCGACAGCGAAGCCAACGCCATTGCGTTCGTGCAGCTCAATGTCGACGGCCAGCGCATCTGCGCCTTCGCCGAAGATAGCGACACGGTCAGCGCCTCGCTGAAAGCGCTGCTTGCGGGCATCAACGCCTCGCTCGAATCCGGTGCCAACACCCCCGCCCCAGCGGACAACGCTACGGCCTGAACCCATTGTCCAGGGCCCGCCGCCGCGGGCCTGTTATACTCTCTCCGATGACGCCTTTGACGAGAGGAATCGATGGGGCAAGGACTGATCAACGTGACACTGCTGGCCCTAGGCGCCGGGCTTGGCGGCATGGGGCGTTTCGCCGTCGTCAACCTTGCGGCAAGGCGTTGGGGGCCGGGGTTTCCCTGGGGCACGCTGCTGGTCAACACAAGCGGCGCCCTGGCCGCTGGCGGCCTGCTGGGCCACTACGGCTTCGAGCATCTTTCAAGCTCCCCGCTCGGCCTTATGTTGGTCGCCGGATTGCTCGGCGGCTACACCACCGTTTCCTCGCTTAGCCTACAAACGCTTTCGCTTTGGCAAAACCAGCGCCGTCTGGCGGCGGTGGCCAACCTTATGGGCACACTTGCCCTGGGGCTACTGATGGCGGGAGTGGGCTGGTGGCTGTCGGGAGGTGGCGTGTGGCAGGCGTAAAAGCGTACCTGGCGGTGGGGTTGGGTACCGCGCTTGGCAGCGTTTGCCGCTACGGCGTTTCGCTCTGGGCGCTGGCCGCGCTGGGCGGCGCCTTTGCCTGGGGCACGCTAATCGTCAACGCGTCAGGATCACTTTTGATAGGCTGGCTTGCCACCCAAGCGTCGCACCGGGGCGAAAGCGTCTGGGCGCGCCTGCAGCCCATGCTGGTGACGGGTTTCTGCGCAGGTTTTACGACCTTTTCGCTGTTCAGCCTGGAAGTGCTTTCACTGCTTCAAAGCGAGCCCGGGCTCGCCCTGCTCTACGTTTCGCTCAGCCTGGTCATGTGGCTTTGTGGCGTAGCGCTGGGCGAGCGGCTGTCACAGAGGCGTTTAGCGAAGAACCAGAACCGGTAACTCGCTTTGACGCAGCATTCTTGTCGTCGTGCTGCCCACCAGCAGGTGGCGGATGCGCGAATGCCCGTAGGCCCCCATGACCAGCAGATCGATGCCGTGCTCCCGCTCGTAGGTATCGAGCGTCTCATCGACCTCGCCTGCGCGAATGGCGCCCAGCGCCTCGTGACCCGCGTCACGAAGCGTGGTCAGCGCCCAGTCGAGCTGAGAGCGATTTTCCGCCGTCTCGGCCCCGGTGATCAGCACGTGGCACTCGCAGCCGGTAAACAGCGGCGAGCGGGCCAGCATGTCCACCCCCTTGCGGGCCGTCTTGCTGCCGTCAAAGGCGATCAGCACCTTTTGGGGCTTTTTGAAACCGGCCGGAACCATGAGGACAGGACGGTGCATCTCGCGCACCACGCGCTCGAGATTGGCGCCCAAATGATGGCTGGCCTGATGCGCGGTTTCACCGCGTTTGCCCACCACCACCAGCCGCGTCTCGTTTTCGAGCCCGACCAGCGTCTCCACCAGCGTGCCGTTCAACTGACGCACGGCGGGGTCGGTCACGCCCTTTTCAACGGCGCGTGTCTGGGCGGCTTCCAGCATTAGCCGCCCCTGTTCCCGGTTTATCCTGGCGCGCTGCTCATCGAGGGTAGAGAGCTCTTCCATCAGGTGCTCGCGGGCACCAAAACGCAGGTTGCCGGAAAGATCCTGTTCGCTGGGGGCCGTGGAGTGATTGTCGACCACGTGGACGAAACTCAGCGGCGCGTTCAACGCCCGGCTCGCCCAGGCGGCGTAATCGCAGACGCCCTCTGAAAATCGGGAGCCGTCGATAGCGGCAACGACGTATTCGGTCATGCTGTTCTCCTTGTTCGTCAGTGGCCGTGCATCAATGGCCGCCCATCAGTTTCTCGACGGCCTGGGGGTCGTTGTGCACCGCGTAACGGTCGACCACCGTGGCACTGGCTTCGCTCAACCCTCTCAGTTCCACCTCGGTCCCTTCGCGGCGAAACTTGATCACGACGCGATCGAGGGCCTGTACGGCGGTCACGTCCCAGAAGTGCGCACGGGATAGATCGATCGTCACCTTATCCAGGCTCTCCTTGAAATCGAACGCCGCTAAAAAGCGCTCGGAAGAGGCAAAGAATACCTGGCCGACTACCTGATACTCGCGTGCACGCCCTGCCTCGACCTCGGTCGAGCCGATATACATGATGTTGCCCACCTTGTTGGCGAAGAACAGCGCCGCCAGCAGCACGCCGACGAATACGCCAAGCGCCAGATTGTGGGTACCCACGGTCACGGCCACGGTAGCCAGCATCACGATATTGGTGCTCATGGGATGCTTTTTCAGATCGCGAATCGACTCCCAGCTAAAGGTACCGATCGACACCATGATCATCACCGCCACCAGCGCCGCCATGGGAATCTGCGAGACCCAATCGGAAAGAAATACCACCATTAAAAGCAGCACAACGCCGGCAATCAGCGTGGAAAGCCGGGTACGCCCGCCGGATTTGATGTTGATCACCGACTGACCGATCATCGCGCAGCCGGCCATGCCACCGAGAAGACCCGCGCCGATGTTGGCCGCGCCCTGCCCCTTGCACTCACGGTTTTTGTTGCTTGGGGTATCGGTCAGATCATCGACGATGGTCGCCGTCATCATCGATTCCAGAAGGCCCACGACCGCCAGCATGATCGCGTAGGGGAAAATGATGGTCAGGGTTTCAAGGGTCAACGGTACATTCGGCCACAAGAAGACCGGCAGCGTATCGGGTAGCTCGCCCATATCGCCGACCGTGCGAATCTCCATGCCGCTTACCATGTACACGATGGTCAGCACCACGATGCACACCAGCGGCGAGGGCAGCGACTTGCCGATAGCGGGCAGGTAAGGAAACAGGTAAATGATGCCAAGCCCCGCCGCGGTCATGGCGTAGACGTGCCAAGTGACATCGGTAAGCTCCGGCAGTTGCGCCATGAAGATCAGAATCGCCAGGGCGTTGACGAAGCCCGTCACCACCGAGCGCGAGACGAAGCGCATCAGTTCGGCAAGCTTCAGATAACCGGCCGCGATCTGCAGGACACCGGTCAGCAGCGTGGCCGCCAGCAGATACTCGAGGCCATGCTCGCGCACCAGTGTCACCATCAGAAGTGCCATGGCGCCGGTGGCCGCCGAGATCATACCCGGGCGCCCGCCGGTAAAGGCGATGATCACCGCGATACAAAACGAGGCGTAGAGCCCCACCTTGGGGTCCACCCCGGCAATGATCGAAAAGGCGATCGCCTCGGGGATCAGCGCAAGCGCCACCACTATTCCCGAAAGCGAATCGCCTTTGATGTTTGAAAACCATTCGTGCTTGCTAAAAAGCGCCATACCCATATCCTGGTCAAAAATGTGCTGAATTATTCACTACACGCCACAGACACGCGAAAACGCGTCGTCCGGGGGCGACAAAACACGGCTAGAAGCCGCAAGGAGGGGGCATAACGCTAGGGTGGAAGGATCTTCCAACGCAGTTTGAAGGACATGGACGGCAACTATCTTGAACTAAAAATTGAGCGATAAGCCCGGATAGAGCTTTCGCCTGGGCGGTGGATTATAGCAAGCAAGCCTTCGATTGCCACCCACTATTAGTCAACTTCTATATTGGATGTAGTAAACCACTATTAGCCAAACGAAGAGCAAAGCAGGATGATGGTCACACTCCCCCGTCCACTATCGTCTACGCACCTGCTCACGCGCTTTCACAAAAAATAGTTAGACTTTGGCTACTTTCGCACTAGTATAATCCGATAAAAGTTGTATGAAAAACGTACAATTCAAAAATATTTGTACAATCATGAAGCTCACCGAGAAGCCACCATGCTCGCTTACATCACACACTCCGCCCTACCCGCGGCGCTGCAGGAACATACTGCCAGCATCCATTTCACCCCGGAGGGCATTATCGAAGATGCCAGTCCCCTCTTTCTGGAAAAGGTCGGCTACTCTCTCGAAGATATCGTCGGCCAACACCACAGCATCTTCTGCGCCCAGGAAGAGGTCGGCTCCCCCGACTACCGGCGCTTCTGGGCAGCTCTTGTCAACGGCGAGTCCCAGCAGGGCAGCTTTCGGCGTATCAGCGCGACCGGTGAGGATGTCTGGCTCGAAGCGATCTACCTGCCGGTGAGAAATCGCCGTCACAAGGTGGTCAAAATCATCAAGATCGCAAGCGACATATCCACGCAGCACGAGTCGGCAGAGAGCCAAAGCGCGGTGCTGAAAGCGCTGGACAGCTCCATGGCGGTCATCGAGTTCACCCCGGATGGCACTATCCTCAATGCCAACGTCAATTTCGAGCGCACCATGGGGTATAAAAGCGGCGAAATCACCGGCCAGCATCACCGTATTTTCTGCACGGCGGACTTCGTTCCCCAGCTCGCGGTGTTCTGGGGCGAGCTTGCTAGCGGCCAGTTCAAGCAGGGTAAGTTCGAGCGACTCAACAGCCGGGGCCAGAGCATCTGGCTGGAAGCGACCTATAACCCGGTTTTCGATAGCAAAGGCAACGTCATCAAGGTCGTCAAGTTCGCCACCGACATCACCTCGGCCGTTCAAGAGAACGAGGCTGCCCGGCGCGCGGTGCTCAACGCCCAAAGCACGTCAAGCCAAACCGAACAGATCGCCCAAAACGGCCTGACGCACTTGCAGAAGGTGGTCGAGGAGTCCCGACACGCGTCCAAAACTCTGGAAGATGCCCAGGCATTGATGGCCGCGCTCAACCAACAGGCGCAAACCATCAATAACATCACCGCATCCATCGCCAAAATTGCCAACCAAACCAATTTGTTATCGCTCAACGCTGCGGTAGAAGCGGCCCGAGCCGGCGAACAGGGGCGTGGTTTCGCCGTAGTCGCCAACGAAGTACGCCAGCTGGCCAAAGGCTCGAGCGAAGCCGTGGCAGAGATCACGCGCGTGCTCAAGGAGAACAGCGACCTGGTCGAGCGCACGAGCCTGGCCGTTCAGCAGGTCGTCGAGCAGGGTAAAAACAGCCAGATAAGCGTCGGCGAGATCGAGACCATCGTCAACGAGATTCTCACCGGTGCCCGAGGCGTCTCCAACTCGGTGGATCAGCTCGCCCTGCAGCCCGCGTAAGCGACCCTGCGGGTATAGAAAAAGGCGGCTAATCGCCGCCCTTCTTCTTATCAAATGCCTGCCATCATTGCAGGCTTTTTTGTGCCCGTTATTTGAGGCGGGTCTTGCGCAGGTACGGCAGCACCGTATCGAACTCACCAAATTTTTCTTTGGCGTCTTCGTTGGAAACGCTGGGCGGAATGATAACGTCCTGCCCCACGGTCCAATCCGCGGGCGTGGCAACGCCGTGCTTGGCGGTCGCCTGCAGCGCATCGAGAGCACGCAGGATTTCGCCGAAGTTACGCCCGACCGTCATCGGATAGGTCATGGAGAGCTTCAACTGCTTGTCCGGGCCAATGATGAACACCGAGCGCACGGTGGCGCTATCCGCCGGGGTGCGGCCATCGGGCAGGTAAGCATCTTCCGGCAGCATATCGAAAAGCTTGGATACCTTGAGACCTTCATCGGCGATGATCGGAAAATCGACCGAACTTCCGCTGTAGCTTTCGATATCGCCCGCCCAGCGCTTGTGGTCGTTGACGCCGTCAACAGAAACACCGATCACTTTGGTGCCGCGCTTTTTCCACTCTTCACTGAGCTTTGCGACCGCGCCGAACTCGGTGGTGCAGACCGGGGTAAAGTCTTTCGGATGAGAGAACAAAATCGCCCAGCTATCGCCAATCCAGTCGTGAAAGCGAATGCTGCCCTGGCTGGTATCGGCTTCGAAATCCGGTACGACTGCATTGATACGTGATGACATCGTTCCTCCTCGGCGGGGCAAGCACCCCTCATAACGAAAATGACTTTTAGCACGCACACTATAGAACATTAAACGCTAATAGACCCAACCCCTGGCGGTCATGCCAGGCCGATTTTTTCGCTATATCACTATAGCGCCATGCCACTATCAGGCGCTGGTGTTCGCCTGGCTCACCATTCGCTTGGCCAGGTCGTCCAGGCCGGTCACGGTCATATCCGGCTCGATCCCCCAGGGGTCGAAGGGGGTATCCGAGCGACGGCGCACCCAGGCGCTTTTAAGACCGGCATGTTTGGCGCCGATCACGTCAAAGGGGTTGCTGGAAATGAGCCAGGTATGCTCCGGGCGGGTATCGAGCCGGCTGCGCAGGTAGGCGTAGACCGCGGGGTCGGGTTTGAAGCGCTTGATACGGTCGACGCTGACCATATCGTCCATATAGACGGTGACCCCGGCCCGGCCGAGCAGCGCCCCATGGCCTCTTCGGTGCCGTTGGAAAACGCCACGCAGCGTAGCCCGGCCTCTTTTAACTGGCCAAGCGCACCCGCCACATCATCGAAGGCGGGCAGCTCGCCGTACACGGCCATCAGGTGGTCGCAGTCGTTGTCGGAAAGGCCGGTTTGCATCGCGCGGTCGGTCAATACCAACGCCTTTTGCGTGCACTCGGCAAAATTTACGTAGGCGCCCATCAGACCAAAGCGAAAGCTGTACTCCAGCTGCTTCTCGCGCCAGCGCCGTGAAAATTCCAGCGCCTTGTCCGGATCCTCCAGGCGGTGTTTAAGCTCCTCGACAACGCCCTGGGTATCGATCAGCGTGCCGTATACATCAAAGGCCAGTACTGGTTGCATTGCGCACCTCGTTTCAAGAGTTCGAACCGTGCCTTTAGCGTAGCCTGCTCAGGTCAAAACAGAAAAGCCGCTACCCGAGTAGCGGCGCTTAATAACCATGTTTAAAGTGCTCATGCATTAAGTTCTTTACGGCGCATTGAGGCCAAAACTTTGCACTCGATAACAACATGGTAATATCTAATCCAGCTTAATATTGCTCAAAGGATGCTGTTGATGTTTGACGAACCCAATGCCGTTGCG
This sequence comes from Vreelandella mediterranea, assembly GCF_970647075.1. NCBI lineage: Bacteria > Pseudomonadati > Pseudomonadota > Gammaproteobacteria > Oceanospirillales > Halomonadaceae > Vreelandella > Vreelandella mediterranea. Next base: position 2,712,584 of record NZ_OZ310198.1, read on the forward strand.
GCTCCAGACGCTATCGAACTCTTCATTGACCGCTGGGAAGGCACGACGGGCACTGAAAAAGCCAACTATCAGCTATTTCTTTCTGAGCTATGCGCACTGCTTGAACTGCCCACCCCAAGCCCCGCCAGCAAAGATAACAGCGAAAATGCCTACACCTTTGAGCGCCGGGTGGATATTCAAAACTCGGACGGTAGCGAAAACCGCGGGTTTATCGATCTTTACAAGCGCGGAGCGTTTGTTCTGGAAGCCAAGCAAACCGGCAAGGGGCTGGAAACCAAAGGCTGGGACAAAGCAATGCAGGCGGCCTACAACCAGGCCGACCAGTACGTACGTGCGCTTCCCGCCACCGAAGGGCGCCCGGCGTTTATCGTGGTAACAGATGTTGGCCGAACGATAGCGCTTTACTCCGAATTTTCACGCTCCGGCGGCACCTATGTACCCTTCCCCGACCCGCGCAATTACCAGATAAAACTTAAAGACCTTCGCGAGCCCGAAGTACAGCAACGCCTCAAGGCACTCTGGGAGGCGCCGGATACACTAGACCCCAGCAAATACGCGGCGCGTGTAACCCGCGAGGTAAGCGCCAAGCTGGCAACGCTTGCCAAAAAACTCGAGACCGACGGTTTTGATGTCGATCGAGTAGCGCATTTTCTCAAGCGCTGCTTGTTCACCATGTTTAGCGAAGACGTGGAGCTACTTCCCAAGGGAAGCTTTACCGCGTTTTTGGAGCGCATGAAACAAACCCCAGAGCACTTCGCTGACGCCATAAAAGATTTGTGGGAAAGCATGAACAGCGGCGGTTTTAGCGGGGTGCTGACAGCCAAAATAATGCGCTTCAATGGCGGCTTGTTTAAAGGGATTGACCCGATACCTCTGACTGCCGAGCAAATTCAGCTGTTAGTGGACGCCGCTAAAGCGGACTGGCGCTTTGTAGAACCGGCCATTTTCGGCACGCTGCTGGAACGCGCTCTTGACCCCCGCGAGAGGCACAAACTGGGGGCCCACTACACGCCACGCGCGTACGTGGAGCGACTGGTCATGCCCACGCTTATCGAGCCCCTGCGCCAGCAATGGGCGACGGCTCAGGTCGTGGCGGAAACCCACAACCAGAAAGGTAAAACCGATAAAGCGCTCGCCAGCCTACGCGCCTTTCACCACACGCTGTGCCAAGTACGCGTATTGGACCCCGCCTGCGGCAGCGCCAACTTCCTGTATGTGGCGCTCGAGCACATGAAACGCCTGGAAGGCGAGGTGTTGAATTTGATTGCCGACCTGAGCGGCGGTCAGGATTCCTTCGATGCCGAAGGCCTTACCGTCTCGCCCCAGCAATTTTTGGGTATGGAGATCAACCCCCGCGCCGCCGCTATCGCCGAAATCGTACTCTGGATTGGTTACCTGCAGTGGCACTACCGCATTAACGGCACGCTCGACCTGCCCGAGCCGATCCTCAAGGATTTTCACAACATTGAAAACCGCGACGCGCTGATCGAGTTTGATAGCCGCGAGCCGCTGCTGGATGAACACGGCGAGAACGTCACGATCTGGGACGGCATCAGCATGAAGAAAAGCCCCGCTACCGGCGAGCTGATCCCTGACGAAACCGGCCGCACGACGGTCTATCGCTACCATAACCCCAGGCGCGCCGAGTGGCCGCAGGCCGATTATATCGTGGGTAACCCGCCGTTTATTGGTGCCTCTACCATGCGCCGCACGCTGGGCGATGGCTACGTCGACGCGGTGCGCAATGTATTTAAAGCCACCGTGCCGAAATCCGCCGATTTCGTGATGTACTGGTGGCATATTGCCGCCGAGACGGTGCGCACCGGCGGTGCGCAGCAGTTTGGCTTTATTACCACCAACAGCCTGCGCCAGACCTTTAACCGCCGCGTGCTGGAACCGCACCTGAACGATGCCAAAAAACCGCTCTCGCTGACCTTTGCGATTCCCGATCACCCCTGGGTAGATGGCAACGATGGCGCTGCCGTGCGCATTGCCATGACCGTGGGGCGCGCAGGGGAAGCACTAGGATTATTGCAGCAAGTAACAAACGAGGGCAGCGATGAAAGCCACGAAGCCCGCACGGTGGCACTTAGCCGCCGCGTGGGCAAAGTGTTTGCTGATCTGAGTATTGGGGCGGATGTGGCGGCGGCACAAGTCTTAGAGTCTAATAAAAACTTGACATTCCCTGGCATTGAGCCCCATGGCAAAGCTTTTGTAGTTACTCAACAAGATGCTAAGGATCTTGGCTTAGGCAAGCGTGAAGAACTTGACCTTCATATCCGCCCATATCTTAATGGGCGTGATTTAACTGGTAAGCCCCGCAATGTTCTTGTCATTGATCTTTTTGGCTTAAATATAGATGAAGTAAAAATTAAGTTTCCTGAAGTTTATCAATGGATAAAGGAAAGAGTTAAGCCTGAAAGAGATCACAACCCTCGTGCTTCTCGTAAAGAACGCTGGTGGCTATTTGGAGAGGCTTGCCCAAGATTCAGGGCAGCATTACCTCCTCTCAAACGTTATATTGCAACAGTAAAGACCTCGAAGCATCGTACTTTTCAGTATTTGAATGCTGATACACTACCTGACAGTAAATTGATTGCTTGCACAATTGAAAGCAACTCTTTTCTTGGGGTTTTATCCTCCCGTCCCCATGCCCTATGGGCAAACGTGTCTGGCAGCGCATTGGGTGTTGGCAATGATCCAACATATGTAAAAACCAAAAGCTTTGAAGCATTCCCCTTCCCTGATCTTACCGACGAGCAGGCCGCGCAAATCGGCCAACTCGCCGAACAGATCAACGCTCACCGCAAGCGCCAGCAGGCAGAACACCCCTCGCTAACCCTGACCGGCATGTATAACGTCATGGAAAAACTGCGCGCCGGTGCAGAACTCAATGCCAAAGAAAAAACCATCAACCAGCAAGGCCTGGTGAGCACCCTGCTGGCTGATCACGACGGCCTGGATCGTGCGGTGTTCAACGCCTACGGCTGGGACGACCTGGCCGATAAACTGGTGGGCCTGCCCGGGGCGACCACGCCTTTGCCGGATAAACCCGCCGCCCAGGCCGAGGCCGAAGAAGAGCTTTTAATGCGCTTGGTCGCACTCAACCAGCAGCGCGCTTTGGAGGAGTCGCAGGGCAAGATACGCTGGCTGCGCCCGGAGTACCAAGCGCCGGAAGAAACCGCGCCCACGCAAACCGAGCTGCAAGGCAGTACCAACGAGGCCGGCGCCCCGATCATCGACAAAACCAAAGCCGCCTGGCCTAAAGACCTTGCCACTCAAGTGACCCTGCTACGCGACATGCTCGCGACTCACCCTCACAGCGCAGAAACTCTGGCCGCTCAGTTCAAACGCAAGCCGCTTAAGGGCGTCAACGAAGTGCTGTCTGCCCTCGCCGCCCTTGGCCAGGCCCAACAAGAGGATGAAACGTGGCGGTTGGTAAGGTGACCATGATGCCCTGCATCGTCGAAGCCAGGGAGATACTGCGCCAATCAACGCAAGGCCGCACGAAGCCTTTCATTGTTCGCGACACGCAGGGTGATCAATATATCGTCAAGGGCGCAAGCGGTGTTGGCCCGCCCTCATTGGTCTCGGAGCTCATTTGCTCCGAATTGGCAAGGCGCTGCGAACTGCCCATTGCAGACTATGCATTGATGCGCTTTCCGGCAGGCATGCTGGACTTTTCCCTGGAGCCCGGCGCTTTCGATTTAAAAGGCGGCTTGGCGTTTGCGTCTAAAATAGTCCCTTACAGCCAGGACCTGACCTTCTCGCAAGCGGGCAACGTCAGTGAAGCGACCCAGCAACGGCTTTTGTTATTCGATATTTGGATCAACAATGAGGATCGTTGCCTGAGCAGCCAAGGCGGTAACGTCAACCTGCTTTGGAGCGAAACGCGTGGCCTGGTGGTTATCGATCACAACCTGGCGTTTGACCCTATTGATCGTACAGGCTGTTTTAACAATCATGTATTTAGCCACCAGCGTACTCATTTTGATGATTTAGAGGTTCGCGCGCGCCATGCGGCGGTGCTTGACGCGGCATTGGATGACTGGGATATGATCACTGATTCAATACCGTTAGAGTGGCTTCATCTCGATGTTGATGATGAGGCCACGGAAATACACCCCACCCTGGCAGAGCGTTTTGATTTACTGGCACGCCTACGCGACCCTTCCTTTTGGAGTCTGATATGAGCGCGATTATTTGTAACTACGCGGTACTGCGCTTTCAGCCCTATCTCGATACGGGGGAGTTCGCGAATCTGGGAATCGTCATGCTCTGCAATAACGGTGTATTTCTGCAGCGCGTTGAAACCGTTTCTCGAAAACGTATTACCCGCTTTTTCGATAAGCTGCCAGCCAACGTATTCACCCAGGCACGCCAGCAGTTTGTAACAGAACTCAAAAGAACCGTTGACCTGGCTAACCAGCACCAGGGGCAACCGGATGTACAAGCGCGCATTTTCAATGACCTGATAGAACCCCGTGAAGCGATGTTTCGTTTTAGCAAACCGGGGACCATCGCAGCCCAGCACCCAAAAGAAGCGCTGGATGAGCTGTTTAATCGCTATGTGCATCATGATTTCAAGAACGCTACATCATCCGAAGAGCTTCTTACCAGAAACGTAACGCATTGGCTCAAAGGTATTAATCGTCACTATGCGGAGCAAACGCTGGGCGACGATATAGTGCGTGTCAAACTGCCCTTTGTTTGGTATGAAGGCGGTCGTGTACGCCAAGCTATCAAGCCCATCAGCTTCGATCTGGATGACGCCAGCCGGATTATCGAAAAGGGCGATAAATGGTTGTCACATTTACGCCGCCTTGAGGCCTCTGAGCAGGGCCCTGAAGACATGGTGTTTATTAGCCAAGCCCCTATCACCGAAAACGACTTAAAAATTCGTGCCTATAACCAGATTCGCAGCGAGCTCGAAAACACGTATGCGGCTAGAGTTCTTCCAGAACAGTTAGGTCAATACAATATCCTGAAAGCCGTGATAGAACACGCCGCCTAGCATCGCTTTTAAACACGGTTAAGCACGGCGCTCTTACGCTGATAAGCCTTCAAAATACGGCTTCTCCCAACGTTAGTCTGTCTGGCACGACAATGCCGCTACATTTCGTAGCGGCATTGAAAGCAGCGGGATGAGGCGGCGGCAGCGCTTTAAACGGTAAACGCCGCTTCCTGGTCGCCGGTTTTGAGATCCCCCGAGCGGGTCAGCTCGTCGGTCACCCGGTCGACGGCGCGTTTGGTGCGCTCGATCACCTCATCCACCTCCTGGCGGTTGATGGTCAAAGGCGGTGCGAAGCCGAGAATATCGCCCTGGGGCATGGCCCGGGCGATCAGATTCTCTTCAAGCGCCGCGGCGGCGACCCGCGGGCCGACTTTCAACGCCGGGTCGAAGTGCAACCGCTCGCGGGCATACGGGGAGAACTCGAGGGCGGCCATCAGGCCCACGCCGCGCACGTCGCCCAAAAGCGGGTGGCCTTCGAACGTGGCCTTGAGCTGTTGCTGGAAGTAGCTGCCGGTTTCTGCGGCGTTACCCACCAGGTTCTCGCGCTCGATGATGTCCAGATTGGCAAGCCCAGCAGCACAGCCCAAGGCGTGGCCCGAGTAGGTCCAACCGTGGCCGATCGGGCCGAACTCACCGGTTCCCTGTTCGAGCACTTTCCACACCTTGTCGCCAACGATCACCCCCGAAAGCGGCTGGTAGGCGCTGGTCAGCCCCTTGGCGATGGTGACCAGATCCGGCTTCATGGCGTAGTGGTGGCTGCCGAACTCCGAGCCGGTACGGCCAAAGCCGCAAACCACTTCGTCGGCGATCAAAAGCACATCGTACTTATCGAGCACCGCCTGAATCGCCTCCCAGTAGCCTTCCGGCGGCGGCACGATACCGCCGGTGCCAAGTACCGGCTCGCCGATGAAGGCCGCCACGGTCTCCGGGCCCTCTTCGAGAATCATCGTCTCGAGCTTCTCGGCGCAGTACGCCGAGAATTCGCGTTCGGTCATGCCGTGCTGCTCCGCGGCGCGCAGGTAGTAATGCGGCGCTTCGGTGTGGCGAATGGTGTCGATGGGCAGATCGAAATGGTCGTGAAACGCCTTCAAGCCGGTCAGCGACCCGGACGCGATGCCGGAGCCGTGGTAGCCGCGCATCCGCGAGATCACCTTTTTCTTCTGTGGGCGGCCCAACACATTGTTGTAATAGCGCACGATCTTGAGCTGGGTTTCGTTGGCATCACTACCGGACATGCCGTAGTAGACCTTCGACATGTTCATGCCGGCGGCTTTCAGGATGCGCTCGGAGAGTTCGATCTGCGGCTCGTTGGCGTGGCCCACGTAGGTGTGGTAGTAGGAAATTTCCATCGCCTGCTTATAGATCGCCTCGGCGATTTCGGTGCGTCCGTAGCCGACATTCACACAATATAGCCCGGCAAAGCCGTCGATGAACTCGCGGCCATCCTTGTCGACGATGTTGATGCCCTGACCGCCGGTGATGACCCGGCCCGGGGCGTCGCCCTGGGCGAAATCCTTGAGGTGGGTCGAGGCGTGAAACGTGACCTTACGGTCACGCTCGATCAGATCCTGGTGCAAGCTCATGGCGTTCTCTCTGAAAAAAAACAACCTCCCCACAAGGGGAAGGTCTTGTTGATGGGTCGTCAGCCGTCACTTAGCTTCCGGAAACCGAGCCCAGCGCCCCGAGGCAGTAGTATTTGGTTTCGAGGTACTCGTCGATACCGGTGGTGCCGCCCTCGCGGCCAAGACCGGACTGCTTCACACCGCCGAAAGGTACCGGTGGGCCGGTCATTTTGACCGAGTTGACGCTGACCATGCCGTACTCGAGCGCGCGCATTAGTTTCCAGATGCGGCGGATATCGTGGGTATAGACATAGGCCGCCAGGCCGTACTCGGTGTCATTGGCCATGGCGATGACCTCGTCGTCGCTGGCGTAGGCCGTGATACCGGCAACCGGGGCGAAGTTCTCCTCGCGCCAGACCTTCATCTTCGGCGTGACACCGGTGAGCAGTACCGGCATGAAGTAGTTCTCGCCCGGCGCATCGTGCTGGTCGCCGGCCACCAGGGTGGCGCCCTGGGAGATCGCGTCGTCGACGATGGCGGCGGCTTTCTCCACCGCCTGGCGGTGAATCAGCGGGCCCAGGTCGGTCTCGCTGTGCAGCCCGTTACCCACGGTGAGTGCGGCCATGCGCTCGGTAAACTCGGCAACGAACGCGTCATGAATCGATTCGTGGACCAGAATGCGGTTGGCGGCGAGACAGTCCTGCCCGGCGGTCTGGAACTTGGCGGCCACCGCAGCATAAGCGGCCTCTTTCGGGTCCATGTCCGGGCCGACGATAAACGGCGCGTTGCCGCCAAGCTCCAGGGAAAGCCGCTTGACGGTGTGGGCGCTTTGCTCGATGAGAAGCCGCCCGACCCGGGTGGAGCCGGTAAACGAAAGCGCGCGAATGCGCGGTTCGCTGCACAGTATTTTGGAAACCTCGGCGGGCTCGCCCAGCACCACGTTGAAAATGCCGGCGGGAATCCCGGCGCGCTCGGCAAGCTCCGCCAGCGCCAGCGCCGAAAACGGCGTCTCGTTGGCGGGTTTGATGATCACCGGGCAGCCCGCAGCCAGCGCGGCGGCGGCCTTACGGGTGATCATCGCCAGCGGGAAGTTCCAGGGGGTGATCATCGCCGCGATCCCCACCGGCTCCTTGATCGTGCCAAGCGTTGCGTTGGGAATATGACTGGGGATGGTCTCGCCGTAGGTGCGTTTGCCCTCTTCGGCGAACCAACGTACGAAACTGGCCCCGTACTCGACCTCGCCCCGGGCGTCCGGCAGCGGCTTGCCCTGCTCCAGAGTCATGATCATCGCCAGGTCTTCGCGGTGCGCCTGGATCAGATCATACCAGGCAAGCAGACGCTCGCAGCGCTCGTCGGCGCGCAGCAGGCGCCACTGGCCGAAAGCATTTTCCGCCGCGTCCACGGCGGCGGTGATCTGGTGGGCCTCGAGAAGCGGAATATGGCCAATGGCCTCGTTGGTGGCCGGGTCGAGCACGGCCTCTTCGCGCCCGCCCTTGCCGTGGGTCCATTGACCGTTCACGTAGGCGTACTGGCGGAAAAGACGCGGGTCCTCCAGTCGTTTGGCAAGCGTTGTCGATAGCGTGGTCATGAACATCTTCCTTAAGCCGTCTCGTTTAAAGCACGGCCTGGCTGCGCGTGAACGATCGGCAGGCGACGCAAAACGTGTCGCCTGCTGTCATTCAAGCCTAAGGAAAAGCGCACACGAAGTGTTTTTGAAAACCCGCACATCGAACGGCCCTTTTTTTGCCAGGCCCTGCATTAACGTCTCTTTTTTTGGCGAGCACACTTCGCGAAGGATCGAAAGCAATTAAAACGCAGGTTTCACGGATATAACCAAGCCATGATCAGCGCTATTTGGTGCTAATATCCTCCCAAGGGCTCTCAGTCAAATTTACCAGCCCCTGGATTAGTAATTTCCCTTTCTCTTCGCGCGGTAGCTCAGAAAAGCGATAACTCTACGAGATCACTGTGTACCGACTGCCCTACTTTCAGCTGCTAGCCCAGACCAATGGCACGACCACGGTAAAAGAGCGTTACGATATCGACCGCAACGACCGGCGGCTTCGCACGTTGCGCCTGCTCAGCGCACTGCTGACGATTTTTTACTTCTCCTACATTCCCGTGGACATCTACTTGCTGTCGGACACCGGCCTGCGCTCGGCGATCATGCGCTTTGTCGTGGCCATACCGCTGGCCACCTTTATGTTCTGGTATCTACAGCGCCCCGTTTCCATTCGCCACAAGGAGCTCGCCAGCACCATCATGGTCAGCCTGGCCTTGCTGATATGGTGCTTGAGCCTGCTGGGCACCAGCGACCCCCGCGTGCTGCACTACTTCTATGCGGGGCTGGTGTTTCAGCTCGCGTTGGCCATCGTGCTGGCCCATCCGTTCGAGTACACCTTGGGCGCCTCGCTCTTCATTTGCGTATGCCTTTACACCGTCATCTGGTTTTTACCCGGCGCAAATACGGAATACGTGATCAATCACCTGGTGGTGGGCGTGCCCACCGTGATATTGACCCTCTTGGCGAACTACCGCTTCTCGACGGAGTCGCTGCAGCTCTATTTACAGCACGCCAACGCGGAAGAGCTTCGCGTCGAGCTTGCCAAGCGCAACGAGACGCTGGACCGCCTTTCTCATGTGGACCCGTTGACCGGGCTCGCCAACCGCCGGGGGCTGAACCGGCACGCCGCTTCGCTGACGCGCAATCGGCGCGTACCGGACAAGTTCGCGGCGGTCATCTTGATCGACGTGGATCATTTCAAGGCGTTCAACGACGCCTATGGCCATGACGAAGGCGATGCCTGTCTGCAACAAATCGCCCGGGCCATTCAGAGCGCGTGCGGCCCGCACGATACGGCCTGCCGGTACGGCGGCGAAGAGTTTTTGGTCCTTCATACCGATAGTTCGGACAGCGGCAGAACGGGGGCCTTGCTGGCCGAGCAGATCCGGGCCGGCGTCGAAGCGCTCGCGATCGTCCATCAGGCCTCCCACACGGGGTACGTGACGGTCAGTGTGGGCGTCTGCACGGGGAGTATGGAGCACGGAGAGGGGTTACCCCATTTGATCAAAGCCGCGGATCAAGCGCTTTATACCGCGAAAGGCGCCGGGCGCAACCGGGTGGGGGAAGGCTCTTACGGCGACCCGGACGATATTCAGCTGTCGCTTCTAAGCGACGATTAGAGGATATCCGCGGCGTCGATCTCTACCGCGCTTTTCTTCACCGTCTTGGTGACGATGTAGGTGAAGTAGCGCTCGATACCGGCATCGGAGACCAACCATCGATCCATCAGCCGCTGGTAGCTGTCGATCGAGCGCGCCTCGAATTTCACCAGGTAATCGACGCCGCCGCCCACCGCGACGCACTCGGTGGCCTCCGGCGTCTCCTGCACCAGCGCCTCGAAGCGCGTAAAACTCTCCGCGTTATGCGCTTTTAGCTCGATCTGTACCCAGACCGTATTGCGCGGCACCAGCACGTCGGGATTGATGCGCGCGGTATAGCCTTCGATCACCCCCGCCTGCTCGAGGCGCTTGACCCGCTCCCAGCAGGGGCTTATCGAGAGGTTGATCGCCTCGGCCAGTTTGGACTTGGTGATGCGCCCATCCCGGCTGAGAATATCGAGAATTTTCAAATCGAAGCGGTCGAGTTTTAGCACGCGGTTACTCACGCCTCCAAACGGTCGACGACATCGGCGATCACTGCCAGCGTGTCTCCCATATGGATCAGCGACGGGGCGCGACGGGCCATCAAAATGCCGTCGCGCCCGGCCTGGTAGGCCACGGGCTCGGTACCGCTTCGCGCCATATCGTAAACGTAAGCGATGGTTTGGCCTTTTTTCACGGCATCGCCCAGCGCCACGGTCAGCTCCAACACGCCTTCATGCTGGCTCTGTACGTAGCAGCTCGCATCGGGCATATCGAGATAGACCTGGCCATCTTTGGGCATGGCAACCTCGCCCGACACCAGCCCGTAATGAATCAGAAAGTTGCGCACGCCCTGCTCGGTGATCGCCATGCTCTGCGGCGTGGAGGTGCCGCCGCCGCCAAGTTCGGTGGCCACGAACGTCTTGCCCTGGCGCTCACAGGCGGTATCGAAGAGTTTCTCGGCGTCGAGTTCGAACATCACCATGGCGTAGGGCGCGCCAAACGCCTTGGCGCCCTCGAGTGCCGCCTGCTGCTGCGCTTTGTCATCCAACACGTGGGAGGCGGCGAAGGGCAGAATGTCGAGCGTACGCCCGCCGGAGTGCAGGTCCAGGACCACGTCACTCATGGGGACCAGCACGCGGGTAAAGTAGTCGGCAATTTGCGCGGTCACACTACCGTCCGGGTTGCCGGGAAAGCTTCGGTTCAGGTTGCCCTTGTCCATCGGCGAGGTGCGGGTGCCCGCCATCACCGCCGGGGTATTCATGCAGGGCACGATGATGACCCGGCCAGTTACGTCTTGCGCTTTCAGCGCGCTGGAAAGCTTGAGCAGCGAGGTAATGCCTTCGTATTCGTCGCCGTGGTTACCGCCGGTCAAAAGCGCGGTGGGGCCATCCCCGTTTTTCACCACGGTCACCGGGATCATCACCGCCCCCCAGGCCGAGACGTCCGTCGAGATCGGCAGCTTCAAGAAACCGTGCTGAACGCCGTCAGCCTCGAAATCGACGGTGGCGGAAACCGGGCTTGGCCGTTGCGTGTTCGTCTCAGAGCTCATCACTGTATCCTTGGTCGATTCGTTCATCGGCGGCATTACTTGACGAACAGCTGGCGCGGAAAGTTCGCCAGTGTCTCGCAGCCGGTTTCGGTAATCAGAATGCTTTCGGTGATCTCCAGGCCCCACTCGTCGACCCAGAGACCGGGCATGAAGTGGAACACCATGCCGGGCTTTAGAATCGTTTCATCCGACGGTCGCAGGCTCATGGTGCGCTCGCCCCAGTCCGGCGGGTAGGAGAGCCCGATCGAGTAGCCGCAGCGTGCACCGCCGCGGTCAAAGCCGTACTTGTCCATCGCCGCGCCCAGGGCCATGGCGATATCCGCGGTGCGGTTGCCGGGTTTGGCCACCGCCAGGCCGTTTTCGATTCCCTCCAAAAGCGCGGATTCGGCGCGGATGAAATCCGTCGGCGGCGTGCCTAGAAACACGGTGCGCGACATCGGCGCGTGGTAGCGCTTGAACACCCCGGCGATCTCGAAAAAGGTGCCCTCGCCTTTACGAAACGGCGTGTCGTCCCAGGTCAGGTGCGGGGCGGCGGCGTCCTTGCCGGTGGGCAGCATCGGCACGATGGCCGGGTAGTCGCCGCCGAAGACCTTGCCGGTTTCGTCCACAAACCCCTCGATACCTACCCGGTAGATTTCGGAGACCAGCTTGCTTTTGGGAAGCCCGGGCTCGACGACCTCGATGATCCGTGAATGCATGCCCTCGACGATTTTCCCCGCCACGCGCAGGTAGGCGATTTCCTGGGGGGACTTGATGGCCCGGCACCAATTGACCAGCGCGTTGGCGTCCATGAAACGCGCGTGAGGCAGCTCGCGCAAAAGGCTCTGGTACGCCTTGGCGGAGAAGTAGTAGTTGTCCATCTCCATACCCACCACGCCGGTGTGCCAGCCGCGCCCGGGCATCACCGACTGGGCCAGATACTCCATCGGGTGCATGTCCGGGTTTTGCACGTAGTAGTCGGGGTAATAGGTGATGTTGTCCGGGTCGATCCAGCAGGTGCGAAGCGCTCCGTTGGCGTCCATACGGCGGCCGAACCAGACCGGCTCCCCTTCCAGACCCACCAGCACACACTGATGCACGTAGAACGACCAGCCGTCATAGCCGGTTAGCCAGGCCATGTTGGAGGGGTCGCTGACGATCAGCACGTCGATGCCGCGGCCGGCCATTTCTGCGCGCACCTTCCAAAGGCGATTGGCATACTCTTCGCGAGTGAAAGGCAGGGAAACCTCATTCATCGAGTAACTCGCCCTTAAAAATCACTAAAAACCAGCTTGCTGGGCCAATGCAGCGACAGCTTTGGCGTGAGCGCCGCCAAAATGTCGTCTTCAACCGATACTAGCACCCACCCTTGGCTACCGGTCAAAGCCTTTATCAAAAACCCCTTTGGGGCGTGAATCGATGCCCACCAGGGGGTTAGAGAAGACGTCCACCGCTTGGCGCTACTTTTTACGCGCAAGGCGGCTCTTCAAAAGCTGGAGGACGGCGCGCTCGTCCGGGCCGGTCAGGTCGTCGTGTTCGAGCTCGACGTCGACCAGCTGACGAAAGTTTTCCAGCGTCTGGCCATCCAGGTAGCTCTCCACGATCCGCGGGTCGATATAGCTTGCCTTGGCGATACTCGGCGTATTGCCCAGCGACTTGGCGACCTTTTCGACCGCCTGGCGCACGTTCTTTTCGCTGATTTTTTCATCGTCGTCGATGCCCACCTCTTCAAGCGCCAGGGCGGCGATCGAGGTGCCCGCCCAGGTGCGAAAATCCTTGGCACTGAAGGCTTCGCCCATTACCTCGTGGATATAGTCGTTGAGATCGCTGCTATCCACGCGCACTTTGTTGCCGTCTTCGTCGAAGTATTTGAAGATTTCATAGCCTGGCGTGTCGTCGAGCTCGGCCACCACGCTTGCCAGGCGCGCGTCCTCGACCACCCGGTGCTGGTCCTGACCACTTTTACCCCGGTAGTCGAAGATCAGCTCGTCGCCGTCGATGGTCAAGTGCTTGGAGCGCATGGTGGTCAGCCCATAAGAGTCGTTTTGCTGGCGGTAACGCTCGCTCCCCGGACGAAAATAAGCGCTGTCGATCAGGCGCACCATGCAGGCCAACACTTTCTCCCGGGGAAGGCCCTCCTGGAGCAGGTGCTGACCGGTCACCCGGCGCATCGGCGTAAGCTTTTGGGCGAAGGCGATCATCCGATCGAACTTCTTCGCCTCGCGCTTCTCACGCCACTTGGGGTTGTAAACGTACTGCTTGCGCCCGGCGTCGTCGCGCCCGGTGGCGTAAATGTGATGGCGCTTGTCGAGCGTGATCTCGACGTCCCGCCAGGCCGGCGGAATGGCAAGCGATTTGATCCACTCGCGCCACTGGGTGTCCTTGAGCGTTTCACCGTCTTCGGTGCGGTAGGTAAAGCCCTTGCCACTGCGTTGGCGGGTGACTACCTGGGCGCTGGTCGTCATGCTGGATCTCCTTTCCCGATGGCGAAAGCGCGCCTTTGAGCGCGCGCCGGGGCACGGCCGCCTCCTTGCAGCCCTTACCCCACTTAACCCATGATAGCTGGTAACCCGCAACATGCGATTTCGAGGAGCGCTTCATGAAAATAGTGGTACATACCGACCAGGCCCAGGAGTGGCAAGCCGCCCTTTTAGAGGCGTTCCCGAAGGACACCGTGCTCACAAGCGACGCCCCCAAAGCGGATCGCCTCGGCGCCGACTATCTGGCGGTCTGGAAAGCACCGGGCTATTTACTGGCCGAGCAAACGGCGCTCAAGGGCATCATCAACCTGGGCGCCGGCGTGGATCATCTTTTGAACACCCCCGAGCGCCCCGCCAACGTGCCGATCGTCAAACTGCGCGATGCCGGCATGGGCGAGCTGATGGCCGACTACGTGCTTTATGGGGTGCTGCACTTTTACCGCAGCATGGACCGCTACGCGGCCCAGCAGCCCAGCGCGCAGTGGCAAACCCAGGAAGTCGTGGAGAAATCCCAGTGGCCGGTCGGCGTTTTGGGCCTGGGGGCGATCGGCCGTTCGGTGGCGGCGGCGCTTTATCAGTCGGGCTTTCCGGTGCTTGGCTGGAGCCGCTCGCCAAAAGAATTGAAAAACGTTCGCTGCCTGCACGGCGAGGCGGGCCTCGATGAGCTTTTAAGCCAGGTACGCAGCGTGGTGACCATTTTGCCGGACACCCCGGCGACCCGGCATATTTTAAACGCCGAGCGTCTTCATCGACTGCCAAAAGGCGCCAGCGTGATCAACCCGGGCCGGGGCAGCTTGATCGACGAAAATGCGCTGATCGAGGCGCTGGGCGATGGCCAGGCGCCGGGGCATCTACGCGGGGCGCTACTGGATGTGTTCGAGCAGGAGCCGCTGCCCGCCGAGCATGCCCTGTGGCAGCATCCGCGTGTTATTATTACGCCGCATATGGCGGCCCCCACGCCGCTTGTGGATGCCATCGACCAGGTCATCTCCTACCTTCACGCCTTCGAGGATGGAGAGTCACTCGCCACGGTCAACCCGGATGACGGCTACTAGCGCACGCCAGATGCCCATAATGAAAGGCCTGGGGTGAACGAAGTGCCTGGTTCGAGGCTCTTAAGGACGATTTGCACACAAAGGAGTGGAACCTGTGCCCCGTATTTTGAAAGCGATGTCCAACCCCCGGCGAATCGGCGCGTTGCTGCTCGCTGCCTTGGGTATGGGAAGTGCCCATACCGCCGTCTCCAGCGAAGAGACGGGCTTCAACGATCCGCGCCCTTTTGAAGCGCGCTACCGCCTCGAGGTTCGCAACTGGCCCAGCGCCACGGTGCGCCATACGCTAAGCCAGGAAGGAGGCCACTGGTTGAGCAGCATGCGCTTTTCCGTCGCCGTTGCCAAAGGCGAGGAGCGAAGCCGCTTTACCGCTGACGATGACACCACCCGTTCGCTTTTGTACTCGAGCAGCTACTCGCTGTTCGGCGTGGGCGACAGCTACCAACTGGGTGAAAGTGAACTCACGGCACTCGACCGCCAGGCCGCGCTGTTCGACCTTTCCCGCCGCGCCGGCTCTGAAGAGTGCACACAACGGGCGCCCTGCGAACTCGAGTTTCTCGATCATCGCGGCCGCGACGAACATTTTCAGTACTATACCAACGATACCGCCACCGTTGACCTGCCCGCCGGCAAGTTCGATACCCAGAGCGTGACGCTTACGGATGTCGAGAAACCCGACCGCCATATGGAAATCAGCTTCGCCCCCGAGTGGCCCGGGCTGATTCTCTCGGTGGAATATGTCAAGGACGGCCGCCGGGATACCACCATCACGTTGACCGAGTTCACCCCAAGCGATGGCGCCGCCCCCTAAATGCTCACGGGTTTATTGATCGTTCTACTGCCCCTGATCGGGGGCTACCTGGTGCGCGTTCGCTCACCCTACCTCCAGCATCTGATCAACCGGGGCGTTAGCGCTTCGGTGTATCTCATTTTGCTACTGATGGGCATAAGCCTGGCCGGGCTCGAAAACCTGACCGGCGAGCTTTCGCGCCTGGGCGCAAGTGCCCTGACACTTTTCAGCCTTACCACCGTGTTCAACCTGGCAGCCCTTGGGTGGCTGTCGCGCCGGATGGCACTCAAGGCTGGCACCTCCCCGGTGGTCAAGGATGCGCCGGCCAGCAAGCTTGCCGCCATTCAAGGGTCGCTGTTGCTGCTGGTCACGGTGGTGGCCGGGGTGGCCGCCGGGCTTTTGCTCGCCCCGGTTCTGGGCCGCGGCGTGTTCGCCACGGCGGATACGCTGGCCGAGTGGGCGCTTTACGCGCTGCTTGCGCTGATTGGCTGCCAACTGCGCAACTCCGGCATGGCGCTCAAACAAATTCTGCTCAACCGGCTGGGGCTTGCCATCGCGGTGACGCTGGCCGCAAGCTCGCTGCTGGCCGGGGTTGTCGCCGCGCCGCTTCTCTCGCTAAGCGTGAGCGAAGGCCTGGCCATGGCCTCGGGGTTTGGCTGGTATTCGCTGTCCGCCATTTTGATCGGCGACCAGCTGGGGCCACTGCTGGGCGGCGTTGCATTTTTCAACGACCTGGCCCGGGAGCTTCTGGCGTTTATCTTGATCCCGCTGATCATTCACCGCCACGCCGCACTGGCGATCGGGTTTGGCGGCGCCACTTCGATGGACTTCACTTTGCCGGTCATCCAGCAGCACGGCGGCGTGGCCTGCGTGCCGGTCGCGGTGGTCAGCGGATTCATTCTGTCGCTTCTGTCCCCTCCCCTGATACTCTTTTTTCTCTCGCTATCCCCTTAGGCTCTTTGCCCCACGGTGCCCCACCGCCGTGGGGCAAAGTCCCGATATCTTTCAAGCCGAAGGTTTTGCATCGAGTGTTTTGTATCGGAATTTTTGTATCGGACTTTTCACAGCGGACCTTGCAAATCATCGCCCTGCTTTATTCTTTCACTCCCTTCCTGCCCTCGAATTATTTTGTCTTCGATTTAAAAAAACAAAAACTTCAGCCCCTATCGAATGCTAACCGGTGTTAAAAAAAGTACTTTAACGTCATGCATTAAAAGCATTTATATTAATTCAACCAAAGAGATCGCTAAGTATAAATCAATAAAACAAGCAACATATTGGTTAACCAACGTTATGGATAGCCAAAAGCTTACAGCTTTATTATTTATTTCGACTAAAGTAATAGAGAAACCCGCCACAGAGCTTGGCGCGGGCGGCCGACAGGAACGTCGCCGAGATAATGAGTTATCTAATCCAACAGTATCTACCATGATAACCGGGGAGGTTGAGCATGGACGAGGGGGTATTGGGCAATAAAAACAGTCATAAAGTCGAGTCTAAAGCGAGTTTAAAAAGAAACTATCAAACGCCAACATCTTATAAAATAAACACTTCTTTGAATACTCACTTGAAGACGAAGCGTTATAACTCAGAAAAAAATGTCATCGGACGACATCGAACAACTTCAGATAACACTTCGATTACCCGCCGCCCACCGTTTGACGATTCGCCCTCCAAATCAATACTTTTCGTTACCACCGAGATGAGCGACTTCGTCAAGGTGGGTGGGCTGGGGGACGTTTCGTCGGCCCTGCCTCGGGCCCTATCGGCACACCACGATGTCCGAGTACTGATTCCGGGTTACCGCGATATCCTTACCGCCGATGTCGTGATCACGCCGGTCGGCGAGCTTGCCGCCTTCGCCGACTTGCCGGCGTGCAAGATCGGCCAGATCACCTGCCGCGACGGTCTGATCGTCTACGTCCTGCTCTGCCCGGAACTCTTCGATCGCGAAGGCACGCCCTACGGGCGCGGCTCCAGCGGCTACGGCGATGGCCAGGACACCGGCTGGGCGGATAACGACATCCGCTTCGCCCGGCTCTCCAAGGCGGCGGCGGATATCGCCCTGGGCCTGGCGGGGCTCGATTGGCAGCCCAAACTGTTGCACCTGAACGACTGGGCCTGCGGCCTCGCCCCGGCTTATCTGCATTGGCAGAACGCGCCGGTGCCTTGCATCTTTACGATTCACAACCTGGCCTATCAAGGGCTTTTCGATGGCTCCCGGCGGGCGGCGCTGGGCATTCCAGAGCACGCCTTCAATATCGATGGCGTCGAGTATTACGGCGATCTCTCCTTCATGAAAGCCGGTATCAACTATGCCTCCCGCGTCACCACGGTGAGCGCCACCTACGCCCAGGAGATCACCACGCCCCAATTCGGCTGCGGGCTGGACGGCCTTCTTCGCTGCAAGGCCGATCAGGGGCGCTTGAGCGGTATCCCCAACGGTATCGACGACTCCTGGGACCCGCGCACCGACAGCCATCTGATTCAGGCGTTCTCCTCCAACGATTGGCGTGGGAAACGCGCCAACGCCGATTACGTACGCCTGCGCTACGGGCTATTACCGGGTGCCGGGCCGCTGTTCGTGGTGATCTCGCGTTTGGTTCATCAAAAGGGGCTGGATCTTACCATCGAGGCCACCAAGGCCATCGTCGAGGCCGGGGGGCAGATCGTTTTCATGGGCTGCGGTGAGCATGACGTGGAGCAGGCGCTTCGCGCGCTGGCGCGGCGCTATCAAGGTGCTGTGGCCGCCTATATCGGCTTCGACGAGTACCAGGCGCGCTGTTTATTCGCTGGCAGCGATTTTCTGCTCATGCCCTCGCGCTTCGAACCCTGCGGGTTGAGCCAGATGTACGCCCAGCGCTTTGGCTCGCTGCCCATCGCCCACCGCACCGGTGGGCTTGCCGATACCATCGAGGACGGTGTGACCGGTTTTCTGTTCGACGACATGCAGTTCGGCAGCTACATGCGCGCCATCCAGCGCGCCTTCGCCGTACATAAATGCACGGACCTTTTTAACGCCATGCGCGGCGCCGCCATGACCGGACGCTATCACTGGCGCCAGTCCATCATTCCCTACACCAGGCTCTATCAGCAGGCCATCGAGGCCGAACGCATCACGACGCAGCGTCTTTGAAGGAGTCGAAGCGATGCATGAACGCAGTCAGCGCCCCGCCCTGGGGGCCAACGTGCTCGACGACGGTCGAACGCGATTCGTTCTGTGGGCACCGGATGCCGAACAGGTCGAACTCGAGGTACAAGGATTCGAGCGTGTCACCATGGCAAAAGAGGCCAATGGTTGCGTCAGCGCCGAGCTTGCCTGTGGCCACGGCGCGCGCTATGGCTACCGGGTCGTCACGCCGGCAGGCACGCTGAACGTACCCGACCCCGCCGCCCGCGCCCAAGCGGGGGATATTCATGGGCCGAGCGTGGTGATCGACCCGGCCCACTACGTCTGGCGCCACGCACAATGGCGGGGCCGGCCCTGGCGAGAAACCGTGCTTTACGAGCTTCATGCGGGCGCACTCGGTGGGTTCGACGGCGTGCGCGCGCACTTGAGCCACCTGCAGACGTTGGGCGTCACCGCCATCGAGCTGATGCCGGTGGCCGCTTACCCCGGCACGCGCAACTGGGGGTATGACGGCGTGCTGCCCTACGCGGTTCAGGGAAGCTACGGCACACCCGACGAGTTGAAAGCGCTGATCGACGAGGCCCACGGCCTGGGGCTCTCGGTCTTTCTCGACGTGGTGTACAACCACTTCGGCCCGGACGGCAACTACCTGGCCCACTACGCCGCCGGTTTCTTTCGCGACGACGTCGACACGCCCTGGGGCCCCGCCATCGACTTTCGCGAGCCCATGGTGCGCCGCTTTTTCATCGACAACGCCCTGATGTGGCTCACGGAGTACCGCCTGGACGGGCTGCGCTTCGACGCCGTGCACGCCATCGGCGAGCAGAACTTTCTGGTGGAACTCGCCGAGACGATTCGCCGCGTGATCCCCATTGACCGCCACGTGCACCTGGTGCTCGAAAACGAGGCCAACAGCGCCTCGCTGCTCGAAGCGCCGCTATTCACCGCGCAGTGGAACGACGACTGGCACAACGTGATGCACGTTCTGCTAACCGGCGAAAGCGAGGGCTATTACGGCGACTTCACCGAGGCGCCCACTCAGCGCCTTGCGCGTTGTCTTAACGAGGGGTTCATCTACCAGGGCGCGGCCTCGCGTCATGGGCGGCCCCGGGGCGAGCCCAGCGCTCACCTTGCCCCCACCGCGTTCGTGGCGTTTTTGCAAAACCACGACCAGACCGGCAACCGGGCGCTGGGCGAGCGCCTTAGCGTACTCGCCGACCCGGATGCGCTGGCCGCGGCCACCCTCTTGCTGCTGCTGTCGCCCATGGTGCCGCTTTTGTTCATGGGCGAAGAGTGGGGCTCGAAGCGCCCATTTCTATTTTTCACCGATCACAACGAAACCCTGGCCGAGGCGGTGCGCGAAGGGCGCCGGGCGGAGTTCGCCGACTTCGCCGCATTCAAGGAATCAAAGGCTCGCGAGCACATCCCCGACCCCAACGCCCCCGATACCTTCGATGCCTCGCTGCCGGATTTCCAGGCGCGAACGCTACCGCCCCACCACGCCATCCTCGAGCGCTACCGCACGCTTTTATCCCTGCGCCATCTCCAGATCGTGCCGCGCCTGGAAGGGGCAAGATCGCTGGGGGCCGATGTTCTGGGCGACAAAGCCGTACTCGCCCGCTGGCGTCTGGGCGACGGCGCACAGCTGGTGATCGCGATCAACCTGGGTGAGACCGACGTGGAGAGCACAATGCTTGAAAGCCAAGCGCTTTGCCTGGAAACGCATTTATGCGAAAGCCGCGACGGCGTGGCAAGCACCGCCGAGACGGGCCGGCTGCCACCGCGCTCGGCGGCGGCGTGGCTGATGACCGGCGAACACGGAGACACGCCATGAATACGCCCCTTCAGGATCTTGCTCAGGCGGCGGGGCTGCTGCTCGAGTGGGAGGACAGCGATGGCGCCGCCTGCCGACTCTCCCAGGATGCCCAGCACCGCCTGCTCGATAGTCTTGGCTTTGCCACCGACTCCGCCGCCGCGATCGCCGAAAGCCACCGGCGCCTGAATCAACTAAGCGCTGGGCAAAGCCCGAATGACTGGCCGCCACTGATTACCGCGGATGTCGACGCCCCCACCCCGCTCCCTTCGTCGCTTGCCCCGGGCACCCCATTCGCCCTCGTTCTGGAAAGTGGGGAGCGCCGTGAGGGGACACTCGATGAAACCTCTCGCGTGCCCGCCATCGACGCGCCGGGCTACCACCGGCTGACGATCGAGCGCGCCACGCTCACCCTGGCCGTAGCGCCGCCGCGCTGCTTCACCCCGGCGGATGCAGCCCAAAGCGCTGCGCCACGGCTTTGGGGCGCAGCGGTTCAGCTCTACGCACTGCGTCGGCCCGGCGACGGTGGTATCGGGGATCTCGAGACGCTCGTCCAAAGTGCTGCCCAGCTTAGGGAGCTGGGGGCGGACGCCCTGGCGATCAGCCCCACCCACGCCATGTTCAGCGCCAATGTGCATCACTACAGCCCCTACTCCCCCTCCAGCCGGCTACTGTACAACGTGCTTCACTGCGCCCCGGAGACGCTGCTGGGCGAGACCGCGGTCGCACGCGCCAAGGCGCATGGTCACACGCAGCAGAAACTTGCCGCCCTCGAAGCCGAGGCGTTCGTTAACTGGCCGGAGGCGGCCCGGGCCAAGCTTGGCTGGCTGCGCTTTCTGTACGATGACGTCATCAACGGCGATGACCCGCAAGCGCGGCAATGGCGCGACCAGTTGCAGGCGTTTCGCCAGGCCGGCGACGAGGCGCTCGAACACCACTGCCGCTTCGAGGCCCTTCAACAGATCAACGGCCCCGGCGACTGGCACGCCTGGACAGAGGCCTTACGCGATCCGCAAAGCGAAGCGGTCACGGCCTTCGCCCAACGCCATACCCTCGAGATCGGCTTTCACGCCTTTCTCCAGTGGCTCACCGCCGAAGGGCTCGAGCGCGCGCATCGAAGCGCCCGGCAAGCGGGTATGAGGGTCGGGCTGATCGCCGATCTGGCGGTCGGCGTCGACCCGGCGGGCAGCCAGACCTGGAGCCGCCCGGGGGAAATGCTCGACGGCCTTTCGATCGGCGCGCCGCCGGATCTGTTCAACGCCGACGGGCAGGACTGGGGCCTTGCGGCCTTCTCGCCCTGGGGGCTCGTGCACTCGGGCTTTCAAAGCTTCATCGACATGCTGCGCTGCGGTTTCGCCCACGCCGGCGGGCTTAGAATCGATCACGTTTTGGGCCTGCAGCGCCTGTGGCTAGTGCCCGCGGGCGCTTCACCAGGCGCCGGTGGCTATCTGCGCTACCCGCTAAAGGATCTGCTGCGCCTGGTCGCGCTGGAGTCCTTTCGCCACCAGGCGATCGTCATCGGCGAGGATTTGGGCACCGTGGCACCGGACTTTCGCGAGGCCCTCGCCGCCCGGGGCATTCTCGGCATGCAGGTGCTTTGGTTCGAGCAAGACGACCAGCAGCGCTTTTTGAGCGCTGACCGGTGGTCCGACGCCGCGCTTGCCACCACCACGACCCACGACCTGCCGACGGTAGCGGGCTGGTGGGCGGGCCGCGACATCCAGTGGCGAAGCAAGCTTGGGCTCTTGAAGCCCGACCAAAGCAGCGCAAGCGAAGAGGCTGCCCGCAAGTTCGAGCGAGGGCGCTTGGCGAGTACTATCGGGCTTCTCAGCGCCTCGTCCGCCCCTGACGCGCTTGCCGCCGCCGACATCCCCGCCACGCGGGTGATCGATGCCTGCCTTGACCACCTGGCCGCCACCTCGGCACCGCTGGTGCTGATTCCCGTCGAGGACATTCTGGGTCTGGAGGAGCAGCCGAACCTTCCCAACAGCGGCGAGCAGCACCCCAACTGGCGCCGCCGCCTGGCCGCCGACAGCCCGTCGCTTTTCTCAGGTCCGGAAACACGCCAGCGTCTCGAGCGTTTTGCCCGGGCCAGGCACCAGCACCCCATCGAATCGCTTTCGTCCGAAGCCGAGCCTAAAACCGCGCCCAACAAGGGGCCTTTCCATGAATGAGATTCGCGCAACGCTTCGGCTCCAGTTTCACAAGGGCTTCACGCTTTGGGAGGCCGAGCGTTTGGTGGCGCACTTCGCCGCGCTCGGGGTGAGCCACCTCTATGCCTCGCCGCTTCAGGCCTCGCGGGCGGGCTCGCCACACGGCTACGACGGCGTCGACCCCACGCGTATCGACGACGAAATCGGTGGTGAAGCCGCGCTCATAGCGCTGGTCGAGACGCTTCGCGCCCACCAGATGGGGCTGGTATTGGATATCGTGCCCAATCATCTCGCCGTGGGCGGCTCGGAAAACCCCTGGTGGCAGGACGTGCTGACCTGGGGTGAGCAGAGCGCCTATGCCGGGTTTTTCGATATCGACTGGGATTCCCCCGACCCGCTGTTGAAAGGCAAGCTGCTGGCGCCGTTTCTGGGCGCGCCCTACCAACAGACGCTGGCCGCCGGCGAGCTTTGCCTGCGCTTTGACCAGGGCGGCTTTCACGTTGCCTACCACGAGCACCGCTTTCCCATCGACCCGCGCCATTACGGCGATATCCTGCGCTTTGCCGAGCACAGCGCGCTTCATGAGCAGGCCGCGTTTTTCGACTCCCTGGCCCATAAAGCGCCCGCGGCCCTGCAGGCGGGCCAGGCCTATGCCCAGTTGAACCACGTGCTCGACGCGCCGGACGCCCGCGCCTGTCTCGAGGGCGTACTGGGGTTATTCAAGGCAAGCGGCCCGCATGGCATCACCCGGCTGCACGCGCTGCTTTCGCGCCAGCACTACCGGCTGGCCTACTGGCGCACCGCTAGTGACGAGATCAACTGGCGGCGCTTTTTCGATGTCACCGAGCTTGGCGGGCTACGCATCGAAAACCCCGGGGTCTTCGACGCCGTGCACGCCTTGCCGCTTCGCTTGGTAAAAGAAGGCTGGGTGGATGGCCTGCGCATCGACCACGTCGACGGGCTGGCCGACCCGCGGGGCTACTGCCTGCGCCTGCGCAGCCGCCTGGACGCGCTGGAGGCGAGCCGACCCACCGAGGCGCCGCGGCGGGTGGCGCTGTATGTCGAGAAAATTCTCGGCGACGCTGAAACGCTGCACACGGATTGGGGCGTGGACGGCACCAGCGGCTATGAGTTCATGAACGAGGTGTCAGGGCTCATGCACGACCCGGCGGGGGAGCAGCCCTTTCGCGCACTGTGGCGCGACGTGAGCGGCCGCGCGCTTACGTTCATGGAGGAAGTACGCCGCGCCCGGGGCGAAATCCTCACCTCGTTGCTGGCAAGCGAATACGCCGCCTGCGCCCGGGCGCTTCACGCTGTGGCCCGCGCCGGTCTTTCGCATCGCGACATTACGCTGGGTTCTATTCGCCGGGCGCTGTACGCCCTGGTGGTGCACTTTCCCATCTACCGCAGCTACGCCGACGACAGCGGCCGCCCCCCGGCGGACGAGGCGTTTTTTCAAGAGGCGATGGCCGGGGCCAGACGCGCGCTGAGCCTGCCGGATCGCGACACCCTCGAGGCGCTGACGCGCTGGCTGGGGGGCGAAGCACCCCGGGACTGCGCCGACAAGGCCGAGCGCGCGCTCAGAAACCGCGCCATCGTGCGCTTTCAACAGCTCACCTCGCCGGTGGCCGCCAAGGCGGTGGAGGATACGGCGGGGTATCGCAGCGCCGCGCTGCTATCGCGAAACGACGTGGGTTTCGACGGCGAACACTTCCACCATACGCCGGCGCGCTTTCACGCCGCCAACGCCCTGCGTGCCCAGGCGTTTCCATCTGCCATGGTGACCACCGCCACCCACGACCACAAGCGCGGCGAGGACGTTCGCGCCCGGCTTGCCGCATTGAGCGAACACGCCCCGCGCTTCACGCGTCTTGTGGGCGAATGGCGCGCCCTGGCCGCGCCCTTGCGCCAGACGTTAGAGGACGGTGTGGCGCCTTCGCCTGGCGATGAACTGCTGCTTTACCAGATCATTGTCGCCGCCTGGCCGCCCACCCTCGCCCCCCGGGATACCCAAGCCATGGCAACGTTTATCCAGCGGCTGGGCGAGTGGCAACAAAAGGCGCTGCGCGAGGCAAAGCTTAAAAGCCACTGGCTTTGGCCCAACGATGCTTACGAGCAGGTGTGCCGGCGCTTTCTAGAGGGGCTTCTCACCACGTCTGCACTACGCGACGGCCTTCACCACGCGGCGCGAATGCTCGATCTGCCCGGCGCGGTCAACGGCCTGGCACAAACGACGCTGCGCCTGAGCGTACCCGGCGTCGCCGACCTTTATCAGGGCAACGATTTCTGGGATTACAGCCTGGTCGACCCGGACAACCGCCGCCCGGTGGACTACGCCGCGCGACAGGCCGCGCTTTCAAGCGCCCCGGCTCTAGAGCAGGCGCTAAAAAGCTGGCCGGACGGGCACATCAAGCAATTGGTGACGGCCAGGCTCTTGGCCCTTCGAGGCCGCTATCCGGCGCTTTTTTTAAAGGGCAGCTATCAGCCCCTTTTGGCCAGCGGCGAACACGCCGAGCGCGTGGTGGCATTTCTTCGCCGCTATAACGGGCAAACGCTGCTGGTGGTGGTCCCGCGCCTGAGCGCGGCGCTGCTGGATTCAAGCGAACAGCCCCTGCCGCACTGGGGCGACACGCGCCTTGAGGGCGTGCCGGGGCGCTGGCGTAGCGTACTGACCCAATCGAGTGTGGCATCCCAGGGCGAGAAGATCGCGCTTGGCGAGCTGCTGTCCACGCTGCCGGTGGGGGTATTTCTAAATGAAGATAGTTCGGCGGGTGACGGCGACGCGAACGCTTTCACCCCCGATGAGCAATGACAGCGCGCGAGGCGCAGGGAGAGTTGAAATGATCGATGAAGAACGTGTCCGGCAACTGGCCTACAGCATCTGGGAAGCCGAAGGGCGCCCGGAGGGCCAGCAACAACAGCACTGGGAGCGGGCGCGAAAGATCGTCGCCGCCGAACAACACGCCGAAAGCGATGCCCAGGACGAGCTGCTCGCCCCCCTGGACGAGCCCCCGATCATGGAAGAGGACCTGCCCCTGGAGGAAGACGAGCGCGGCATCGAAGAAAGTCGTTTGCCCCTCGATGAGCCGGAAGACGACCTCGATGCAAGCCCCTCCCAGGACGAGGCCCGCTTAACGGAGGTCACCGACGACCTGCCGGTTCAGGATCGTGGTCACGCCCCGGGCGTCGAGCCAGTGCCCGCCCCGGAACGCGCGCGCGTGAGTGCCGGGGCCCAAAAGAGTGACCAGGCCAGAGCGACACCGCCGGCCAAAAAGGCGGCGCCGCGTAAGCGCTCGCACAAAACTGAAAAATAGCCACTTTCCCCCGTGTTGGGCCGGGGTGGCCTATACCGCCCCCTGCGAGCCACCAGGGCTCAAGGAATGAAGACGATGACGATAAGCCAGACGCCGCGGGATGGCGACAGCACCGTAGCCGCCGATGAATCGCCTAGCGTGATGCGCCGCTCCCGCGTGCACGAAGGGTGGTCTTTTCCGTTGGGTGCGACTTGGGATGGGCTAGGGGTGAATTTCGCGCTTTTCTCCGCCCATGCCACCCGGGTAGAGCTTTGTCTGTTCGACGCCACCGGCGAGCACGAGATCGAGCGCATCGAGCTTCCCGAGTACACCGACGAGGTATGGCACGGCTATCTACCGGACGCGCGCCCGGGTCTGCTTTACGGCTATCGGGTGTATGGCCCCTACGCGCCGCAACAGGGCCACCGCTTCAACCATCACAAGCTCTTGCTCGACCCCTACGCCAAGCAGATCGTTGGCGAAATCCAGTGGGACGACGCGCTATTTGGCTACACCATCGGCCACGAAGACGCGGATCTGAGCTTCGACGAGCGCGACAGCGCCCCGTTCATGCCCCGCTGTAAGGTGGTCGACCCGGCCTTCACCTGGGGGCGCTCGCGCGAGGTACAGCTGCCTTGGGATCACACCATCGTCTATGAGACCCACGTGCGGGGCTACACCATGCGCCACCCCGCCGTGCCCGAGGCCCTGCGCGGTACCTTCGCCGGGTTGATGGTCAATGACGTGGTGGGCTACATCCGCTCACTAGGCGTCTCATCGATCGAGCTTTTGCCCATTCACGCCTTCGTCGACGACCAGCGCCTGCAGGAGCAGGGGCTGCACAACTTCTGGGGTTACAACACCCTGGGGTTCTTCGCCCCCCACTCGCGCTATCTCTCCGGCGAGAGTGTCAACGAGTTCAAGGAGATGGTGGCCCGTTTCCACGCCGCGGACATGGAAGTGATCCTCGATGTGGTCTACAACCACACCGCCGAAGGCAACCAGCTCGGCCCGACGCTCTCGCTCAAGGGGATCGATAACGCCTCTTATTACCGGCTGGTGCCGGAAGAGCCGCGCTACTACATCGACGACACCGGCACCGGCAACACTCTGAATCTGAGCCATCAGCGCGTGCTGCAAATGGTCACCGACTCGCTGCGCTACTGGGCCACCGAAATGCGCGTGGACGGTTTTCGCTTCGACCTTGCAACGATTTTGGGCCGCGAGCCCCATGGCTTCGACGAAGGCGGCGGCTTTCTCGACGCCTGCCGCCAGGACCCGGTGCTCGGCCGGGTGAAGCTGATCGCCGAGCCCTGGGACTGCGGCCCCGGCGGCTATCAGGTAGGCGGCTTCCCCCCGGGCTGGGCGGAGTGGAACGACCGTTACCGGGACTGCGTGCGCGCCTTCTGGCGCGGCGACGAAGGCCAGCTTCAAGAGCTTGCCGCCCGGCTGATGGGCTCGGCGGATATCTTCAAGCGCCGGGGGCGGCGCCCGTTCGCCTCGGTGAATTTCGTTACCGCTCACGATGGCTACACCCTGTATGACCTGGTGGCCTACAACGACAAGCACAACGACGCCAACGGCGAAAACAATCAGGATGGCCACGGCCACAACATCTCCTTCAACCACGGCGAGGAAGGCCCCACCGAGGATAGCGAGATCAAGGCGCTGCGCCTGCGCCAAATCCGCAACCTGATCGCCACGACGCTGTTTTCCCAGGGCACGCCGATGCTGCTGGCCGGCGACGAACTGCTGCGCACCCAGCAGGGCAACAATAACGCCTACTGTCAGGACAATGAGATCAGCTGGCTCGACTGGAACCTCGAAGGCGACGCCCACGCCATGATCGAGTACGTCCGTCGGGTGAGTGCCCTTCGCCTTCGCTACCCGATTCTGCGCCGCGGCCGCTTTCTCAGCGGCGAGTACAACGAGGAGCTGGGCCTCAAGGAAGTGACCTGGCTTGCCGCGGACGGTGAAGAGATGAGCGTGGAGCGCTGGGAAGACCCGAGCCTGCACGTGCTGGGGCTGTTGCTCGACGGCCGCGCCCAGCCAAGCGGTATCCGCCGGGCCGGGGCCGATGACACTCTTTTGCTGCTGTTCAACGCCGGCGATGAGGACGTGCGTTTCACCCTGCCCGAGCCAGCCCAGGGCCGCTGGCACTGCCGCCTGGACAACGCCCGACCGGATGATCTGGAACTCGACGCCCCCGGCGAGGCGTTTGCCCTGGCCAGCCATTCGCTGGCGCTTCTGGAACTCGTCAGTGCCGCCGGTCCCCGCGCGCCTGGCCGTTAGGTTCATTCGACATGCCTTTGAGCAAGGAGAGCTACGCTATGGCTTCGATACATCATGACGTCCCCCGCGAAAGCGATGCGCTGTCCCGGGCCGTTCAAGCACCGCGCATCGCCATCGAGGCCGTCGCCCCGGCCCTGGAGGATGGGCGCTTCGCCGCCAAGGCCACCGTCGATGAGCCGGTGCGCGTCTCGGCGACCATTTTCGCCGACGGCCACGACGTGCTGGCCGCCGAAATCGGCTGGGTCGACGATCAGGGCCAGGAGCAGCGTGCCCCGATGCAGCTCGCCAAGCCCCTGGGGCTCGACCGCTGGGAGGGCCACTTCACCCCCACTCGGGTAGGCCGCCACGTCTTTTATATCGAAGCCTGGTGGGACGTTTTCGCCACCTACCGCTACGAGCTTTCCAAAAAGCACGCTGCCGGCGTGCCCATCGCCCTGGAGCTTGCGGAGGGCCGCCTGCTGCTCGAGCGCGCCGCCGCCCGGGCAAGCGCCCCGCTACGCCAAGCCCTAGAGGAGCGCCTGGACGCCCAGGCCCAGGCGGCGGACGAAGGCGCCCAGGTGGCGCTGCTGCTCGAACGCGATACCGCGCGGCTGATGAGCGATGCCGACCCACGCCCCCACCTGACCCGCACCCATGCCGACTACCCTCTGGAGGTGGAGCGCCTGCAGGCGAGCTTTGCCAGCTGGTACGAGCTTTTTCCACGCTCGGAGACCCAGGACGCCAGCCGCCACGGCACGTTCAGGGACGTGCACCGGCGCTTGCCGCTGATCCGCGACATGGGCTTCGATGTGCTCTACTTCCCGCCCATCCATCCTATCGGGCGAAAGCACCGCAAAGGGCCCAACAACAGCCTCGAGGCCGGCCCAACGGATCCGGGCAGCCCCTACGCAATCGGAAGCGACGAGGGCGGCCACGAGGCCATTCATCCGGAGCTTGGCAGCCGTGAGGATTTTCGCGACCTGGTACGCACCGCCTTCGATCACGGCCTCGAGCTTGCGCTGGATTTCGCCATTCAGTGCTCGCCGGATCACCCCTGGCTTGCCGAGCATCCGGGTTGGTTTTCCTGGCGGCCCGACGGCACGATTCGCTACGCCGAAAATCCGCCCAAGAAGTATCAGGACATCGTCAACGTCGACTTCTACGCCGAGGACGCGGTGCCCGGGCTTTGGCGCGAGCTGCGTGACGTGGTCCAGGCGTGGGTCGATGAAGGGGTGAAGATCTTTCGCGTCGATAACCCGCACACCAAACCGCTGCCCTTCTGGGAGTGGTTGATCGCCGATATCCGCGCCCGCGACCCCGCCGTGATGTTCCTGGCGGAAGCCTTTACTCGCCCGACCATGATGCTGCGCCTAGGCAAGCTTGGTTTCACTCAGAGCTATACCTACTTCACCTGGCGCCATACCAAGGCCGAACTGACCGAATACTTCACAGAGCTCAATGAAGCACCGCTGCGTGACGGTTACCGCCCCAACTTCTTCGTCAATACGCCGGACATCAACCCTTATTTTCTACAGACCAGCGGGCGCAGTGGCTTCTTGCAGCGCGCGGCGCTTGCCGCGCTAGGCTCCGGGCTCTGGGGCATGTACTCGGGGTTCGAGCTTTGCGAAAGCGCCCCGGTACCCGGCAAGGAGGAGTATCTGGATTCGGAGAAGTACGAGATTCGCCCGCGCGACTACCAGGCGCCGGGCAATATCAGCTACGAGATCGCCCAGCTCAACCGTATCCGCCGCGAAAATCCGGCGCTGCAAACGCATCTGGGCATCACCTTTCACCCAATCGACAACGACCGCCTGCTGCTCTTTTCCAAGGCCACGCCTAGCCGCGACAACGTCGTGCTGGTGGCGGTGAATCTCGACCCCTTCGACGCCCAGGAGGGCACCTTCGAGCTGCCCTTCGCGCTTTTCGACCAACCTGATGACGGGGCGCTTTTCGGTGAGGAGTTGATGAGCGGCAAGCGCGTTCACTGGCACGGGCGCTGGCAGTCGCTGCGCCTGGAGCAGGCGCTGCCCTTCACCGTCTGGCGGGTTAGCGCGGGGCTTGCAAGCCCGGACAGCGATCGAACCGGGCGCTAGCGGCGCCGAAACCATAAACGACCGGTGAATGGTTCACCGGTTGGAAAGATTCGTTTACATCGATGAATGCAGGGAGGGTACGCCCCATGATGGATGCCAGCAGCGAACGACACGCCGTCGAGACGATCGACTTTCTCGACGACCCCCTCTGGTACAAGGACGCCGTGATCTATCAGGTGCACGTCAAGTCGTTCTTTGACGCCAACGACGACGGCATCGGCGATTTTGAAGGTCTGATCCAGAAGCTCGACTATATCGTAAGCCTGGGCGTCAACACGATCTGGATACTGCCGTTCTACCCGTCGCCTCGGCGCGACGACGGCTACGATATCGCCGAATACACCGGCGTCAGCCCCGACTACGGCACGCTCGACGATGCCAAGCGCTTCATCGAACAGGCGCACCAGCGCGGGCTGCGCGTGATTACCGAGCTGGTCATCAACCATACTTCCGACCAGCACGAGTGGTTCCAGCGTGCGCGTCAAGCCCCTGCCGGCTCGCCAGAGCGCGACTTCTACGTCTGGTCGGACACGGATCAAGCCTACCAAGGCACGCGCATCATCTTTCTGGACACCGAATCCTCCAACTGGACCTGGGACCCGGTGGCCGGCGCCTACTTCTGGCACCGTTTCTACTCCCACCAGCCGGATCTCAACTTCGACAACCCCGTAGTACTCGACGAGATTCTCAAGGTCATGGCGTACTGGCTGGACCTGGGGGTCGACGGCCTGCGCCTCGATGCCATTCCTTATCTGGTCGAGCGTGAAGGCACCAATAACGAAAATCTCCCGGAAACCCACGTGGTGCTCAAGAAGATCCGTGCGGTGCTCGACGAGCGCTACCCGGACCGTATGCTGCTCGCCGAGGCCAATCAGTGGCCCGAGGACACCCGCCCTTACTTTGGCGATGGCGACGAGTGCCACATGGCCTTCCACTTCCCGCTGATGCCGCGCATGTACATGGCGCTGGCCCAGGAGGATCGCTTCCCGATCACCGACATCCTGCGCCAGACGCCGGACATTCCGGTCAACTGTCAGTGGGCGATTTTCTTGCGCAACCACGACGAGCTGACGCTTGAAATGGTCACCGACAAGGAGCGTGACTACCTGTGGAACCACTACGCCTCTGACCGCCGGGCGCGTATCAACCTGGGGATTCGCCGGCGTCTGGCACCGCTTTTACAACGTGACCGGCGGCGCATTGAGCTGCTCAACAGCTTGCTGCTTTCAATGCCGGGTACGCCGGTGTTGTATTACGGCGACGAGATCGGCATGGGTGACAATATCTACCTGGGCGATCGTGACGGCGTACGCACACCGATGCAGTGGTCGGTAGACCGCAACGGCGGCTTCTCCCGCGCCGACCCGGCCCAACTGGTACTTCCCCCGGTCATGGACCCGCTCTACGGCTATCAGACCGTCAATGTCGAGGCCCAGACCCGCGACGCGCACTCGCTGCTCAACAACCAGCGCCGCCTGCTGGCGGTGCGCAGCCAGCACCGGGCTTTCAGCCGCGGCACCCTGCGCCCGCTCTATCCGGCCAACCGGCATATTCTCGCCTACCTGCGCGAGATGACCTTGGATAACGGCGAGTCCGAAACCCTGCTGTGCGTGGCCAACGTGGCCAGCACTGCCCAAGCGGTCGAGCTCGATCTTTCCGCTTTTGCAGGGCAAGTGCCGGTAGAGATGGTCGGCGGCAGTGCGTTCCCGCCGGTGGGCAGCCTGCCTTATCTGCTCACACTTCCACCCTACGGTTTCTTCTGGTTCCTGCTGGCCCCGGCAACCGCCATGCCCGAGTGGCATACGCCAGTACCCGCGCCGATGCCGGATTTCGTCACCCTGATCATCAAAAAGCGTCTCGAGGAGATTTTCGAAGGCGCCTCAAGGCAGCTGCTCGAGCGCGAAACCTTGCCGCACTACCTGACCAAGCGGCGCTGGTTTGCGGCCAAGCAGGCGCGCGTCGAGGCGATTCATCTGCACTCGCTTGCAAGCCTTGAGCACAGCGGCCATGCCCTGCTGCTCAGCGAGCTTGAGATCACCCACGCCCAGGGCAGCGAGCGCTATCAGCTACCGCTGGCGTTTCTGGCCGAGGATGAGCAGAGCAGCCCTCTTGCCCAACAGCTTGCCATGGCGAGGGTACGCCGCTTCCATGAAGTAGGCCTGCTCACCGACGCGCTGACGCTGGATGCCTTTACCCTGGCCGTTCTGGATGCCCTGCGTCAGTCAGTGGTATTGCCAAGCGCGAGAGGCGCTATCCATTTTCTGCCAACGCCGGCGCTTATCGAGCTTTCGCTGCCGGAGCACCCGGAGATTGCCCAGCAGGGCGCCGAGCAGTCCAATAGCTCAGTGGTGATCAACCATCAACTAGTGCTCAAGCTGTTTCGTCGCCTGGAATCCGGCGTTCACCCGGAAGCCGAGATCGGCCGTTACCTGACCGAGCGGGGCTTTATCAACACCGCCCCGCTACTGGGGGAAGTGACCCAGGTCGATGAACAGGGCACGCCGCAGACCCTGATGATTGTGCAAGGGTTTATCGATAACCAGGGCGATGCGTGGTCATGGACCCGCTCGACCCTCGAGCGCGCGATTCGCGAGGCCCTGGCGGACGAGCAGTCCCATGAACTCGTGAAGGATAAGGCGCGTTACGGCGCGTTCGACGAGCTGGAAGCCTTTGCCGCTACCCTGGGTCAGCGCTTGGGCGAGCTGCATAGGGTGCTGGCGCTGCCTACCGATGACCCGGCGTTTGCCAGCGAAGTAGCCGGGCCCGCGCAGGTTACACACTGGAAAGAGCGCGTGACGCAGCGCGTTGAAGAAGCGCTGGCGCTGCTTCAACGGCACATGGGCGCCGCCGATGACGCCGACCAGCAGATTGCCGCAAGCGTTCTGGCAAAGCGTGACGAACTCCTCTCCTCCATCGACAACATGGCCGCGCTTGCCGAGGGAAGCCTCATCACCCGGATCCATGGCGACCTGCATCTTGGCCAGGTACTGGTGGCCCACGACGATGCCTATATCATCGATTTCGAGGGTGAGCCGGCAAGGCCGCTTGAAGAGCGCCGCGCCAAGGACAGCCCGCTGCGCGATGTGGCCGGTATGCTGCGCTCCTTCGATTACGCCTACGCCAGGATCGAAGAGGCCCAAGGGGGCCACAGTGAAGCCGACAGCGCCGGCAAGGGCCATCAGGTGGTGGAGCAGTATCTGCTTAAAGGGCGTCAGGTGTTCTTGAATGCCTACTGGCAGGCCACGCTGGATCTTCCCCACGCGTGGCAGAAAGCCAACGGCGCCGCGGCGGCCGTTGACCTGTTCGTGCTCGAAAAGACCGCCTACGAAATCGCCTACGAAGCCGCTAACCGCCCGACCTGGCTTGGCGTGCCGCTGCGCGGCCTAGCGGCCATTGTTGACCAGCTAAGCCCAGGAGAGCCCAATGAATGATGTTACGACTACCCGGCCCGTGCTGGATGACACACTGCGGCTGAGCGAAGACGATGCCACTGCCCTGGTTGAAGGCACCCACCGCGATCCCTTTTCGGTATTGGGTATGCATACCGACGAACAGGGCGAATACCTGCGGGTCTACCTGCCCGGCGCTGTCGGGGTGGATGTGCTGGACCGGGATGGCGGCGTGCGCTGCTACCTGACGGGCCTGCAGATCCCCGGCCTGTTCGCCGCGCGGCTGCCCCACGCCGCACCCTATCAGTTGCACATCCGCTGGCCCCAGGGCGAGCAGATCACCGAGGACCCGTACAGCTTCGACCTGCTCCTGGGTGAGACGGATCTTTACCTGCTGGGCGAAGGCAACCATCGCAACCTGGGGCACTGCCTGGGCGCCCAGCCCATGACGGTAGAGGACATCCAGGGCGTGCGCTTTGCCGTCTGGGCGCCGAATGCCCGGCGGGTCTCGGTGGTGGGTAACTTCAACAGCTGGGATGGCCGGCGCCACGCAATGCGCCTGCGCCACCCGGCCGGGGTGTGGGAGCTATTCATTCCACGCCTTGGCCCGGGGCAAGCGTACAAATACGAGATTCTGGAGGCCCATGGCGCGCTTGGGCTGCGCGCAGACCCGGTGGCGCTGGCCACCGAAGCACCACCCTCAACCGCCTCGGTGGTCGCCGACACCACGCCGTTTACCTGGCATGACGATGAGTGGATCGAAAAGCGGGAAAAGGCTCACGCGCCCTCTGCCCCCATGAGTATTTATGAGGTGCATGCCGCCTCCTGGCGCAAGCACGGTGGCGACAACGGCGAGCTTTACAGCTGGCGGGACCTGGCCGAGCACCTGATTCCCTATGTGCTCGAGCTGGGTTTCACTCACGTGGAGCTGCTGCCCATCATGGAGCATCCCTTCGGCGGCTCCTGGGGTTACCAGCCGCTCGGCCAGTTTGCTCCCAGCGCCCGCTTTGGCACACCCGCCGACTTCGCCTACTTCGTCGATGCGTGCCACCGTGCCGGGCTCGGTGTGATTCTTGATTGGGTGCCAGCGCACTTCCCTACCGACCCCCATGGCTTGGCACGCTTTGACGGTACCGCCCTGTATGAGTATGAACACCCCTTTGAAGGGTTTCATCAGGACTGGAACACCTACATCTACAACCTGGGTCGGCGGGAAGTGCACGGTTTCATGTTGGCCTCGGCGCTTCATTGGCTGAAGCACTTTCATATCGATGCGCTGCGCGTGGATGCAGTGGCCTCCATGCTTTACCGCAACTACTCGCGCAACGAAGGCGAGTGGATTCCCAACCGCCACGGCGGCCAGGAGAATCTCGAGACCATCGATTTCCTGCGCCATCTCAACGATGTGGTCAGCGAAGAAGCGCCCGGCACCATCGTGATCGCCGAGGAGTCCACCGCCTGGCCGGGGGTGACCCAACCGACGGCGGAAGGCGGGCTGGGGTTTGCCTACAAGTGGAACATGGGTTGGATGCACGACACCTTGACCTATATCGCCAAGGATCCGATCTATCGCTCTCACGCCCATCATGAGATGACCTTTCCCATGGTGTATGCGTTCTCCGAGCACTACGTGCTGCCGATTTCCCACGACGAAGTGGTGCACGGCAAGGGCTCGCTGATCGGCAAGATGCCCGGCGACGAGTGGCAACAGTTCGCCAACCTGCGTGCCTATCTATCACTCATGTGGTCACAGCCGGGCAAGAAACTTCTGTTCATGGGCTGCGAGTTCGGCCAGTGGCGCGAGTGGAGCCACGACCGTGAGCTGGATTGGGCACTGCTGGATGAGCCACGACACGCCGGCATCCATCGACTGGTGGGCGATCTCAACCGCCTCTACGCGACGCTCCCCGCCCTTCACGAGCAGGACAGCGAGCCGCGGGGCTTCACCTGGGTGATGAGCAACGACGAGACCCATAGCGTCTTCGCCTGGCTTCGCACCAGCGCCGGCGGCGAGCCGGTGCTGGTGGTGGCCAACATGACCCCGGTCCCGCACCACGGCTATCGTTTGGGCGTGCCGGTCGCCGGTCGCTGGGAAGAGCGGCTCAACAGCGACGCCGAGTGCTACGGCGGCTCCAACCTGGGCAACCTGGGCCATATCGTTGCCGATGATGCGCCGCTGCACGGCCAGAGCGCGAGCCTTGCGCTCACCCTGCCGCCGCTTTCGGTGCTGGTGCTGAGCCCGGCAAGGTCTGAGCGCGTGCTCACTTAAAGTATCGTATTTGGCCCGACGAAGGCCCCGTTCGGCGAATAAAGCCAGCTCGGGGCCGACTCATTACGCCGGCGCGAAGTGCGCCAGCTTGCTTTCGAGATGGCTGCGCACCGCCGGCCACTCGGCGGCGATGATCGAGTAGACCACGGTGTCGCGCAGCGAGCCATCCGGCATGATCTGGTGGGATCTCAAAATGCCGTCCTGCTTGGCACCCAGGCGCTCGATGGCCGCGCGGGAGGCGTGGTTGAAAAAGTGGGTGCGAAACTCCGCGGCCACCGCATTCGATGCCTCGAACAGGTTGGCCAGCATCAACAACTTGCATTCGGTATTCACTGGCGTGCGCCGCACGCTTTGGGCGTACCAGGTGTAGCCCAGCATCGCCCGGCGGTTGGCGGCATCGACCCCGTAGAACCGCGTGGTGCCGACGATGTCACCGCTGGCGTTATGGCGCACGGCGTAAGCGAGGTTGCCCGCCGCCGCCGCGTCCATCCCGCGCTCCACAAAGGCGGCCATATCGTCCGGGTGGGGCACACTTGCGTACCAGAGCTTCCAGGCCTCGCCGTCGTTGACCGCGCGCGCAAGCCCTTCGATATGACCGGCATTGAGTGGCTCGAGCACGATGTGCTGGCCTTCCAACTGCTGTTCCTTGATGAACACGAGCGCCTCCTTGGGGTGAACGGGAGCGTTAAACCATCTATCCTGCGCCTCGCCCAGCGGGCCAGGCGTTGCAACCGGATTACTCTACTCGCCGGCCAGGTGATCGCTCAGCGCGTGGAAGAATTCGGTGATCGGTACGATCTCCATGGCTTCCGCCTTGGGCTGGGCGCTGGTCATACTGATCACCATGTCGTTGTCCGGGTCGATGAAGATCCACTGGCCAAATATCCCCACCGCTGAAAACGCGCCCTCGCCTTCCGGCCACCAGGAGTAGCCGTACTCGATCTCTTCACCGCCGATCTCATGGGGCCTTGCCGACTCCGCGACCCAGCCTTCGGGCAGCACGTTGGGCGCGTTATATTCATCCAGCACGAACTGGCCAAAGCGAGCGTAGTCGGCAAGCGTAATCAAAAGCCCACTGCCGCCAATTTCCTGGCCGTCTTCGCTATCGAGCCACCACTTGGCATCCGTCTCCATGCCGTAATCGGCCCAGATTTTCTCGGACAGGTATTCGGAGGCGCTCGTACCCACCGCGCCGTTGATGATCGCCGAGAGCAGTTGGGTTTCGCCGGTGCTGTAATTCCACACCTCGCCCGGTGCCCCCGCCCGCTCTAAACCGCCCATGAACTCCAGCAGTGCACCGGGCTCTTGGGAGAGTTGGAGTTCGAGCATGTGACGCCGCTCCGAGTTCGGGTCGGCGTAGGTTTCATCCCAGGCCACCCCGGAAGCCATGAGCAGAATCTGCTCGACGCTGACATCGTCGTAGACACTACCGACGAGTTCGGGCACGTAGGTACTGACGGCGTCATCGAGGCTCTCGATATGGCCATCCTTGAGTGCGGCGCCGATCAGCGTCGAGGAGATCGACTTGGCGATCGACATCGACATCCAGGGTGTGCTGGCCGTGTTGCCGAGGGCGTACTGCTCGAACACCACGTCGTTGTCGTGCACCGCCATCAGCCCGCTCACCCGGTTGAGCGCCATGAAGTCATAAATATCGTAGGTGACGCCTTCATGGGTCAGCGAGAAGTTCTCTAATGAAGCGTCGCGCTGGCCGAACTGATGCGGGGAACTTGCCGCCTTCACCGTACGGGTCGGGAACAGCCGGTCGATATGGCGCGAAAGCTCCACCTGCTCGTCGGGCATCATTTGGCCGCTGTAGAGCTTGCGCACCTCGCTTTGGCTCTGCTCGGCGCTTTGGGCAAGGCTCGCGCCGGAGACGAGCGTCAGGGCGGCAGCGATTGAAGTCAGGCTCATCGGTGTCATGGCATTTCCGGTCAGTGAGTAATGGTTCAAGAGGCCCGACGCGCGCGGGCGGCGTGAAGTTTCTTGTAACTTTCGATCAGGCGCTGGTGGCGCTCGAGGCCGTCGAGCTGCAGGTTGGTCGGCGTGAGGCCATAAAAGCGTACATCGCCGGTTATCGACCCAACCACCGCCGCCATGGTCTGTTCGCCGAACATGCGGGTCAGATTGGGCAGGTAGTTGTCGCGTTCCAGCTCGTCGTCGAGCTCGATTTCCAGCACGGCGTTGAGGGCCTGATAGAAGAGTCCGCGCTCGACGGTGTTGTCGTTGTACTGCTGGAACATCTCCACGCAGTCCAGCGCCTCTTCCAGGCGGCTCAGCGCCAAAAAGATCAAAAGTTTGAGCTCTAAAATAGTGAGCTGGCCCCAGACCGTGTTCTCGTCGAACTCGATGCCGATCAGCGTGATGATATCGGCATGATCGTCCATCTGGCTCTCTTCCAGGCGCTCGACCAGATCCGTCAACTGCGCGTCATCCAGGCGGTGCAGGTTGAGGATGTCCTCGCGGTAGTCCAGCGCCTTGTTGGTGTTGTCCCAAATCAGATCTTCGATGGGGTACACCTCGGAGTAGCCCGGCACCAGAATACGACACACCGGCGCGCCCAAATCTTCGTGCACCGCCATGTAGACTTCGGCGTCGAGCTCGGCAAAGATCGAGAAGAGCGTGTCGGCCTCCTGTTGCGAGGTCCTGGTGCCGCCCTCGGAAAAGTCCCACTCGACGAAATCGAAGTTCGACTGGGCGCTGAAAAAGCGCCAGGAAACCACGCCCACGGAGTCGATGAAGTGCTCGACGAAGTTGTTGGGCTCGGCCACGGTCTGGGAGTTGAAGGTCGGCAGCGGCAGATCGTTGAGGCCTTCGAAACTACGGCCCTGCAGAAGTTCGGTGAGGCTTCGCTCCAGCGCCACCTCGAAACGCGGGTGAGCGCCGAAGGAGGCGAACACGCCGCCGGTGCGCGGGTTCATCAATGTGACGCACATCACCGGGAACTGGCCGCCCATCGAGGCGTCCTTGACCAGCACCGGGAACCCCTGGGCCTCCAGCGCCTCGATGCCCTCTTTAATGCCCGGGTACTTCGCGATCACCTCTTGCGGCACGTCCGGCAGTGCCAGTTCCTGCTCCAGAATGTCGCGCTTGACCGCTCGCTCGAAAATCTCGGAAAGACACTGCACCTGGGCTTCTGCCAGAGTGTTGCCCGCGCTCATGCCGTTGCTTAAAAACAGGTTCTCGATCAAGTTCGACGGGAAGTAGACCGTCTCGCCATCCGAGTGACGCACAAAGGGCAAGGAAACGATGCCGCGATCCACGCGTCCGGAGTTGGTGTCATAAAGGTTCGAGCCGGCAAGCTCGCCTTCCGGGTTGTAGATCGCCTGGGTATGCGCGTCGAGGATCTCCTCGGGTAGCGCGTCATCCGGGCCCGGCTGGAACCACTTTTCATTGGGGTAGTGGACGAAATCGGCGTTGGCGATCTCTTCGCCGAAAAACTGGTCGTTGTAGAAAAAGTTGCACGACAAACGCTCGATGAACTCACCAAGCGCCGAGCAGAGCGCGCTCTCTTTGGTGGCGCCCTTGCCGTTGGTGAAGCACATGGGCGCGGCGGCGTCACGAATGTGCAGCGACCAGACGTGGGGCACGATGTTGCGCCAAGAGGCGATCTCGATTTTCATGCCGAGATCACTGAGAATGCCGCTCATGCGGGCGATGGTCTGCTCCAGCGGCGCATCCTTGCCTTCGATGAACGTCTCGCTGCTTTCAGGCGCGCCCATCAGCAGGGCCTGGGCGTCCTCGTCGATGTTCTCGACCACCTCGATTTGAAACTCCGGTCCGGTCTGCACGACCTTTTTCACCGTGCAGCGGTCGATGGAGCGCAGCATGCCCTCGCGGTCTTTTTCGGAGATATCCTCGGGAAGCTCGACCTGGATCTTGAAAATCTGCTTGTAGCGGTTCTCCGGGTCGACGATGTTGTTCTGGGACAGGCGAATGTTGTCCGTGGGGATATTGCGCGCGTTGCAGTACACCTTCACGAAATACGCCGCGCACATGGCGGACGAGGCCAGAAAGTAATCGAACGGCCCCGGGGCGGAGCCGTCGCCCTTGTAGCGAATGGGCTGGTCGGAGACGACGCTGAAGTCGTCGAACTTCGCCTCGAGGCGCAGGTTATCGAGGTAGTTAACTTTGATTTCCATGGGGGGACGTCCGAATCAATGAGTGTGCCCTACTCGTTTTACGAGGCTGAGCGATGGCGCCCATTATCCAGTTTTTCGCCCGCCCCGTCTTGCCTGCGTTAAGTGAGTGTTTTGATCAGCACCTTGGATTTGCGGGCGTGGTTGTAGGCGTCGCGCTTGAGCGGCGGCAGGTCCTCGAGGCTTGCACCCTGAAAGCCGCGCTCGACGAACCAGTGGGCGGTATGCGTGGTGAGCACGAAAATCGAGGCCAGCAGACGCCGGCGCGCGCGCTGCTCGGCGGCTTCGACCAGCCGCTCGCCGCGCTCGCCGCCGCGGTAGTTTTCGTGCACCGCCACGCAGGCCAGCTCGCCAATCGCCGCATCGGCAAAGACGTGCAGCGCCGCGCAGCCGATCACCATGCCGTCGCGCTCGATCACCTGGTAGTCGTCGATCTCGTGCTCGAGGCGCTCGCGGGAGCGCGCCACCAGCATGCCGCGCCGCTCAAGCGGTTCCAAAAGCTCTAAAAGCCCCCCCACGTCGTTAAGCGTCGCCGGGCGCAGTTGCTCGTAGTGCTGTTCGGTAATCATCGTGCCCACGCCATCCCGGGTGAAGAGCTCGCCCAGCAGCGCGTCCTGGTCGTGCCAGCAGAGCAGGTGGGTGCGCGCCACGCCCTTGCGCGCCGCGCTGCACGCCGCGCTCAAATGGCGGGCCAGTTCGCTTCCCGGCGCGGCGCTCTCGAAGCGCGGCGCGGCCTCGTCC
The DNA here is from genome assembly GCF_970647075.1 of Vreelandella mediterranea. NCBI lineage: Bacteria > Pseudomonadati > Pseudomonadota > Gammaproteobacteria > Oceanospirillales > Halomonadaceae > Vreelandella > Vreelandella mediterranea. The sequence continues at coordinate 2,753,448 of NZ_OZ310198.1, forward strand.
GGGCTTAACTGGCGCAAAAGGCCGCCTTGCTCGTCCTTGAGCCCTTCGGAGTCGCCCAATAAAATCAGTTTGTCGGCATTGAGCGCGACCGCGGCGTGCTGGGCGATTTCCGAGGCGTCCAGGTCGAACACCTCGCCGGTGCTGGAAAACCCCAGCGGCGGCAACAACACGAGCGACCCCTGGGCCAAAAGCTCCTCGATGGCGCCGCCGCGCACCCGGCGCACCTCACCGCTGTGATCGAAATCCACGCCTTCGCGCACGCCCAAGGGCTTGGCGGTGACCAGGTTGCCGGACACCACGCTCAGTTCCACGCCGTGCAGCGGCGAGCTTGGCAAACCAAGCGACAAGCGCGCCTCCAGCCAAAGCCGCTGGTGCGACGCCACCTGCTCCACCTGAGCCATCACCGCGCGGTCGGCGACCCAGCGCCCGCCCACGTGCACCGGCTCGATGCCGCTCTCACTCAGCGCCTTTTGCACCTGGGGGCGCACGCCGAACACCACCACCAGTCGAACGCCAAGAGTATGCAAAAGCGCCAGGTCCTGGATTAGCTGCTCGCCGCGACTGGAGGCCATGGCATCGCCTTCGACCAGGATAACGAAGGTTCGCCCTCGGTGAGCGTTGATGTAGGGCGAGGCGTTGCGGAACCAGTCGACAAAGGGGAAGCGTGTATCCAAGGGGCCGCTCTCCGGCAGCAGGTGAATGGGAAGCTTGCGTCACGACAAAGGACTTACTTTACCAGAGCCCAAAAAGCGCGGCACCGTTTTGCCAATCTTGCCGCAGGGCAAGGAGCAAAACGGTGCCGCGCTAGAGGGTGGGGCGTGGGGCGCTTTTTAGCCGAACATGCCCTTGAACATGAAGAAGAACACGATGGCCAGACACGCGCCGGCGGGCAGCGTGATCAGCCAGGACATCACGATGGTGCCGATGACCCGCAGGTTCAGTGCCGCCATACCGCGGGCCAGGCCCACGCCGAGCACCGCGCCCACCAGCGTATGGGTGGTCGAGATGGGAAGACCGGTGGCGGAGGCCAGTACCACGGTGCTCGCCGCGGCAAGTGTTGCGGCAAAGCCGCGGCTCGGGGTGAGCTCGGTAATGCCGGTACCCACGGTTGCGATCACGCGATGCCCGTAGGTCACCAGGCCAAACACGATGCCGCCGCCGCCGAGTACCAGCACCCACCAGGGCACCAGCGCGGCGCTGTCGATCACGCCTTGGCTTCTGACCACGCTGATCACCGCGGCAAGCGGGCCCACCGCGTTGGCCACGTCGTTGGAGCCGTGGGCAAAAGCCATGGCGCAGGCGGTGAAGATCATCAAGACGCCGAACACCCGCTCGACGTTGGCGTAGCCGAAGTGGTCGTTGGCACTTTGCTCGAACTTGATGCGCCGCTGCATCAAGACCCCCAGACCCATGATCAGCGCGCCGATCAGAATCGAAAGCAGCAGGCTCTGGCTAAAGCTCAAATCGAGCCCCACGTGGGAAAGCCCCTTGGTGAGCGTCACCATGGCGACGATAAAGCCAACCAAAAACACGTAGCCCGGCACGTAGCGCTTGGCCGCGGTGAAGGGGTCGCTGTTTTCAAAAATCAGGTGATGAACGGACTTGAACAGCACGTAGCCGATGGTACCGGCCAAAAGCGGCGAGACCACCCAGCTCGAGGCGATCTGGCCCACCTTGCCCCAGGCCACTGCGTCCACCCCCAGGCCCACCGCGGCGAAGCCGACGATCGCGCCGACGATCGAGTGGGTGGTGGAGACCGGCCAGCCCCGGGCCGAGGCGACCATCAGCCAGATACCCGCGGCCAAGAGCGCCGAGAGCATGCCGTAAACCAAAAACTGCGGATTCGCCTCCAAAAGGTTCGGGTCGATGATGCCGCCCCGAATGGTGGAGGTCACCTCACCACCAGCAAGCCAGGCGCCCAAAAACTCGAAAATTACGGCGATGATGATGGCCTGCTTGATGGTGATCGCCTTGGACCCCACCGAGGTTCCCATGGCATTGGCGACATCGTTGGCACCGACCCCCCAAGCCATGAAAAAGCCAAAAACACAGGCGAGAATGATAAATACATCGCCATATTGGGCAATAATCTGCATGCGGTCCCCTTAACGCGCGGTCAAAATCTGCAGTCGGCTACCCACGCGTTCTGCGCGGTCCGATACTTCGCCCACCCACTCGATGATCTTGTAGAGAAAGATCACGTCGACCGGGGGAAGCTGGCTTTCGAGCTCGAAAAGCTGGCGACGGATCGCCACCTGCTGATCGTCCGCCTGGTGTTCCAGGGTATGCAGCTCACGAATCATGGTGTGCATTACATCCGACACGTTGCGCCCAAAGCCGGACTCCAAAAGCTCCTTGAGCTCTTCGAGGGCCTGGCGCGCCTGGGCCACGCAGGCAACGCTGGTACGCATATAGTCGCGCATGGGTGTGGCCAGCTCGTCGGGCACCCGCATTTTACGTCCCAGCATAATGCCGGTAATGTCACGCACCTTGTTGGCGATCTTATCCTGCACGCTGATCAGATCGAGTAGATCCGAGCGCGAGACCGGTAGGAACATGGTGTTGGGCAGGTTGAGCCGCAGCTCGGTTTTCAACGTATCCGCGTCGTGCTCGAGGCAGGTAACCTTTTCGCGAAGGGTGGCGGCCGTATCCCAGTCACCGGCAAGCGAGGCCTCGAAAAAGGGCAGCAGCTGGTCGGCGCACTCGTTGGCTTTAACGATATGGGCCAAAAGCGGCTGGAATGGCGAGCGGCCAAACATGGCGGAAAAAGGATTGGAGGTAACCATAGTGCCTTTCATCCTGAGTGTGGAAAGCCTGAAAATGGCGGCGCCAGTATAAAGAGTGCGCCCGCCCCCGTCATGAAAAGTTCATAAAAGACGTCAAAATTTAACGCAATGTTCACAAAAGCAAGGTAGCTATTGTCATGGAAAATCACGCCCCGCTTGAAGTCGAGCTTAAGTTAGCGCTGCCTGCGGCGTCCATCGATGCCCTTCTAAGCTTTCCGGCCCTTTCCCAGGAGCCGGTGAAAAAAAAGCTCAAAAATACCTATTTCGACACCCCCAAAGGGGATTTGGCTGGCGCCGGGATCGCGTTGCGGCTTCGCCAGAGTGATACCCAGACCCTTCAAACGGTGAAAACCAAAGGCCACGGCGGCGGCGGGCTCTCGACGCGCAACGAGTGGGAGATGGCCGTGGAAAACGGGCTGGATACCCAGGCGCTTGCGGCCCTGCCCCCTTTCGAAGGCCCATTGGGCGGCGCGCTTTCTGCGCTGACACCGAGTTTGAGTACCGACTTCGACCGGCGCAGCTGGCTGATCGACTGGAGCGATAGCCGCATCGAGCTGGTGCTCGATGAAGGCCAAATCGAGTGCAACGGCGCCGGCGCCACCATTTGCGAAGTCGAGCTCGAACTCAAGGCGGGCTCGCCCTCAGCGCTTTGGTCGCTGGCGCTGTCGCTTTCGGCTCAAACCGCGCTTCGCCCGAGCGATTCGAGCAAGGCCGCCCGGGGCAATGCGTTGGGCCACGGGCAGTGGTCGCTCCCCGAAGCCGAAACGCCCGGCGAGTGGCTTCACCGCGCCACCGTTGCCCTGGACGCCTACAAGGACAGCGGGCAAAGCCAGCATTTCGAAAGCGCCGCGCACGCCTACAAAACCCTGGCCGATCACAAGGATCTGGACGAGACGCTTCGCCCAACCGCCGCGGCGCTTTACCGGGCGCTCGATTCCAACGTGCCCAGCATTACGTTTGGCTATAACGCGTTGAGCTTGGCGCATCGCCTGGCCCTTGAAAGCGCGCTAAGCTAAGCGGGCTCGTTACTTAAGGATATCGCCATGAGTTTTCATCTCGCGCCGGGACCGGAAGGCATCCGCTCGCAGCTTTTCCACATCATTTTCGAATCCGACACGCCCGCCGCCAAGGCCTTTGACCTGGTGCTGATCGTCATGATCTTGATGAGCGTCTCGGTGATTTTGCTGGGTAGCGTCGAGGGTTACGCCCAGCGCTATGGCGATATCTTCCTCTACATGGAGTGGTGCTTCACCGCCGCCTTTAGTATCGAGCTTTTGGTGCGCCTTTACTGTCTGGAACGCCCAACGGTCTATATCAAGAGCTTTTACGGCATCGTGGATTTGGTCGCCATTCTGCCTACCTGGCTTGTGCTGTTGGTGCCCGGCGCCCACGCGCTGGTCATCGTGCGGCTTTTACGGGTGCTGCGGATTTTCCGTATTCTGCGACTGATGGAGTTCGTCGGCGAGGGGCGTATGCTCTTGGAGGCGCTGCACCGCAGCCTGCGCCAGATCCTTTTGTTTTTCAGCAGCATCCTGATGGTGGTCACGCTCTTCGCCGCGCTGATGTACACCATCGAATCCGAAGAGGCGGGTTTTACCAGCATCCCGATCGCGATGTACTGGGCCATCGTGAGCATGACCACGGTGGGCTACGGCGACATCGTGCCGGTCACGCCAGTGGGTAAGACGATCACCATGATTTTGATGCTGATCGGCTACTCGGTGATCGCCGTGCCCACCGGGGTGTTCTCCGCCCAGGTGATCCGCTCGATTCGCGAGGACCGCTACTCGGAAGAGGCCTGCCCGGGTTGCGGCCACGACCGTCACGAAAAGCGCGCCCGTTATTGTCTACGCTGCGGCACCTGGCTCGACGAATTCAGCGAGGACCCGCGCGAGGAAAAAGAGGAGAAAAAGCGCAAAAAGGAGAAGGCGCAGCAGGACGCTGACCGAGAGGGCGATGAGCCAGCAAAGGATAAAGATGGAGACGAGGACGGCGCCGGGACCTAACGCTCGGCGCCCCTCGTCAGGGCGGACCGACGCTAGCTTTCAAAGGGGGTCGTGTCGCCACGCCCTTGCCGCACGATCTTCGGTGGCAGCTCACGCAGGTCGATCACGCTGGTCGGGTCCAGGTGGCAGGGCCCGCCATCGATGATCAAATCCAGATGCGCACTGTAGCGCTCACGAATCTCCTCGGGCTCGTTCAGCGGGAGCGTTTCGTCCACCGGAATGAGCGTAACGCTCATCATGGGCTCGCCCAGCGCCTCGAGCAGCGCGTGGGTGATCTGGTGATCCGGCACGCGCACGCCGATCGAGCGCCGTTTGGGATGCAGTAAAAGCCTGGGCACCTCGGTGGTGGCTTCCAGAATATAGGTGTAGGGGCCGGGCGTGTGCGCCTTTAGAAGGCGAAACACCGCGTTATCCACCTTGGCGTAGGTGCCTATCTCGGAGAGATCCGAGCACATCAGCGTAAAGTTATGCTTGTCATCGAGCGAGCGCAGCCACTTGATCTTCTCGATCGCTTTTTTCTCGCCCAGGTGACAGCCCAGCGCATACCCGGAGTCCGTCGGGTAGGCAACCACGCCGCCTTTACGGATGATCTCGACCGCCTGGTCGATCAAGCGCTTTTGCGGATTTTCCGGATGTATCTGAAAATACTGGCTCATTACTCGCTCCTTGCCTGTTGAAACGCCCGGATGGGCCTACCTCAAGCATAGCGGTTAGTGAGGCCTTACGCTTCGGATGACGCTACTGGCTTGCGCCGAGCAGCCCGCCGGGTGCCTGGTGCATGTGGACAAGCCGTGGGTGCTGCCAGATGGGTAACGCCGCGGTACGCGGAATTTCGCTCATGCTGCCGGGGGCAGAGTGGCTGCCGGGAAAGTGAAAATCGCTGCCGAGCGAGGCGTAAAGTCCGCGCTCGTCGAGTTGGCGGGCCAAATCCCGGGTGCTGTCCGGGTTCTGTTGGCCGCTGACCAGCTCCACGGCCTGCCCGCCGGCGGCGGTAAACGCATCCATCAACTGGCCGCGCTTGCGCCGGGTCAGCCCGTAACGCAGCGGGTGGGCGATCGCCGCCACGCCACCGGAGGCCACGACCCACTCCACCGCTTCACCAATCTCTGGCCAGTGCGCTTTGACGTCGCCCTTTTTGCCGCTGCCCAGGTAGCGCTTGAACGCTCCGGCCCAGTCCGGCGCCAGGCCCTCGGCCACCAGCGCCCGGGCAAAGTCCGGCCGTCCCAGCGGCCGGTCGCTTCCGGCCTGGGCCTGCGCCTTGGCCAGGGCGTCACGCAGGCCAAGCTTTTCGAGGCGCTCGGCGATCACCTCGGCGCGCTTGATGCGCGCCCGGCGCTGAAATTCGAGCCCCTCGACCAGCGGCCCCTGAACGCCGCCGGGCATCAGCGCTACCACGTGAATATTGATGCCCTGCCAGCGGGTAGAGAGCTCGCAACCTGCAACCAGACAGAGGCCTTCACGCTCGGCGGCGCGGGCGGCCTCGTCGACCCCGTCCATGGTGTCGTGGTCGGTCAGCGACATGAAGGAGAGCCCACGACTTGCGCACAGCGCCACCAGCTCGGAGGGCGATAGCGCCCCGTCGGAGGCGGTGGAGTGCATGTGCAAATCGACCGGGTAGCGGTGATCGGCATCGAAGGTAGTGGGCAGCACGGTGACGGGCAGTCGAGGCATAGGCATGACGTCGTAAGGGGAGTTTGTCAGAATAGGGGCGCTTCACGTATAAGTACGTGTGCAGCGTTCACACAGCGCATGTTACACGGCGCGCAGCGGTCATACGACCCGCCGCCGTGCCCCGTTCGCGGCTTGCAAGCACGCTATAGTGAGCGCTTGGCCCCGCCCGGTCAACGGGCCTATCCATCAATGCCTGGTCGACGACCAGCCCATTCGCTTACGTCCAAGGAAGCCTCATGCTATATGCCATTATCAGTGAAGATGTGTCCGAGAGTCTGGAAAAGCGCCTGACGGCGCGCCCGGACCACCTTGCGCGCCTGGAAGCGCTGCGCGACGAGGGTCGCCTGGTACTGGCCGGGCCCCACCCGTCCATCGACAGCGAAACCCCGGGGGATACCGGCTTTAGCGGAAGTCTGGTCGTTGCCGAGTTCGAAAGCCTCGACGATGCCCAAAACTGGGCGGATCAGGACCCCTACGTGGATGCCGGCGTCTACGCTACCGTAACGGTGAAGCCTTTCAAAAAAGTATTGCCTTGATTTTCAAAGGCAGCTATGCGGCACCGCCGGGTTTTGCACAGAGGCTGTGGAAAACTCTGTGAAAACATGGCGGACGCTTTTCTTAAAGCGAGAGATAACGCCCGTATTAACAAATTGGTCATTTTTTAATCGCTTTTCCCTACGCCCCGACAACGGATACCCGTGTGACCCAGCGCCACCCTGCTCTACCACCCCTAAAAGCGTTAACCGCCCCCCAGCTCACCTGGGATGACGCCGCCCCGCACTCCACGCGCTATGACGACGTCTACTTCTCTCGCGAGGATGGCCGCGCCGAGACCGAGCATGTCTTTTTGAACGCCAACCGCCTGCCGGAGCGCTTCGCCGGCTGGGCGCCGGGTCGTCCCTTCGTGATCGGCGAGACCGGCTTTGGCACCGGGCTCAACATGCTCTGCGCCTGGGCCTGCTTTGAAGAACACGCCGCCTCTAATGCTCGGCTTCATCTGTTATCCACAGAAATGTACCCGCTCGAGCGCGAGGCGCTCGAGCGGGCGCTAAGCGCCTGGCCCTCGCTTGCGCGCCACGCAAAGGTGCTATGCGCCCAGTGGCCCGAGCCGGTCAGCGGTATCCACCGGCTGCACCTGTCCGAGCGCGTCACCCTCGACCTGCACTTTGGCGACACCACCGAGCGGCTGGCGCTGCTGGATGGTCAGGTCGACGCCTGGTTTCTCGACGGCTTCGCCCCATCGAAAAACGAGGCCATGTGGCAACCCGCGCTTTTCGAGGCCATGGCGGCGCGCTCGCGCCCCAACGCCACCTTTGCCACCTTTACCTGCGCCGGCATCGTCAAGCGCGGGCTGAAGGCCGCCGGGTTTACGATCAAAAAGGTGCCGGGCTTTGGGCGTAAGCGCGAGATGCTGGCCGGTGAGATCGAATCTCCCCCGGTGGATAACCGCCGCGACGCGACGCCCTGGTTCACCCCGCCCGCGGTACAAAAAGCCGAGCGGGTCGCGGTGATTGGCGCAGGGCTTGCCGGAACGAGCGTCGCGGCAGCACTTGCCCGGCGCGGTGTGGAGGTGACGGTGTACGAGGCCGAGGCGCCCGGCGCTGGCGGCTCGGGTAACCGCCAGGGCGCGCTTTACGTCAAACTCGCCGCCGAGACCAACGACCAGAGCCGTTTTTATTTAGCCGGACTTCTGTACAGCGCGCGCTGGCTGGGCGAGGTGCCCAAAAACGATGCGTTTTGGGCGCCCTGCGGCGTGGTGCAGATTGCGCAAAGCGATAAGGAAGCGGACCGCCAGCGGCGCTTTTTAAAGCGCCATCCGCTCGGCGAGGCGGTGGTGAAAGCGCAGGAAGGCTCACTCGCTCCCCTTACGGGCGTGCCGGGCAGCGTCGAGCACGCCCTGGTTTACCCGCAGGCGGGCTGGGTGCGCCCTGCGCTACTCTGCCAGACACTACTGGCGCACCCGGGTATCGAGTACCGCCAGGCCCAGGTCACGGCGCTGACCCCGACCCCCGGCGGCTGGCAGCTTACCCTCGATCACGCCACGAGCGCCGAGGCCGACCAGGTGGTCATCGCCAACGCCCACCAGGCCAATGCATTGGAACAGACCCGCACACTCCCCTTTCAGCAGGTGCGCGGCCAGGTGAGTTCGCTGGCGCTGCCCGACGGCGTCAACGCGCCGACGCGGGTGGTGTGCGCCGGCGGCTATCTCTGCCCACCGGCGGACGGCGTGCTCACCTTCGGGGCGAGTTTCATCCCCAACGACGGCGAGCGCGACATACGCCTAGAGGATCACCAGCGCAATATCGATGAGCTAAGCGCGGCCCTGCCCGAGTGGCTCGATGAACTCGAACGAATGAGCGGACCACTTACGCCGGAACGCCTTACCGGGCGCGCGGCGGTACGCGCGGCGAGCCCGGACAAAACGCCCTACGCGGGCCCCGTGCCGGTATTCGAGCAGTGGCGAAGCGATTATGCTGCGCTCCAGAAGGATGCCTCTCGGGTGGCGCCGGTTTCTGGCGCCCATCACGAAGGGCTCTGGATATCCGCTGCCCACGGTAGCCGCGGGCTTGCCAGCACGCCGCTGTGCGCCGAGGTGATCGCCTCGCGCATGTGCGATGAGCCGCGGCCGCTGGAGTATACGCTCGTCGATCACCTGCACCCGGGAAGGCGACTGATCAGCGAGCTGATCCGCGCTCAGTCCGCATGATTTAGTAGTCGCCCTCTTCTTCGTCATCGGCGATATCGCGCCCGAAGGCGCGCCACTGGGCAAGCGTCATGACCTCGGTCTGCTCGAGTTCGATATCGTGGGCGATCAAAAGCTCGCCGCGCTCGAGCTGGCGCTTGAGCTCGATGACCCAGCCGTGCATGCCTTCACCGCTGGTGTCGGTGGTGTCGTAGCCCTGGCGGGTCACGAACGCCTGGAGCAGCGCGTCGAGGGTCTCCGGCGGTAGCATCCGTGCGGGTACTTCGATAAATCGGCTCATGACGTTTGCTCCCACTCGGCAAGTCGTTGAATAAAGGCGTCCTCACTGAGTACGTCCACCTCCAGCTCCTGGGCTTTGGCAAGCTTGCTGCCCGCCGCCTCGCCGGCGACCACGCCGGTGGTCTTTTTGGACACGCTACCCGCGACCTTGGCGCCCAGCGCTTGAAGGCGTGCCTTGCCCTCGTCGCGGGTCATGGTTTCCAAACTGCCGGTCAATACCCAGGTCTGGCCTTCGAGCGGCCTGGGGCCCTGGGTGACTTCCACCTCTTGCCAGGTAACGCCCACCCGGATCAAATCGGCGATGGTGTTCTGGTTATGCGGCTGCTTGAAAAACGTATGTACGTGGGCGGCGACGATCGGGCCGATATCGTTGACCGCCTCGAGCGCGGCCTGCTCGGCGCCCTGCAGCGCCTGTAGAGTGCCGAAGTGGCTCGCCAGGTTGGCGGCGGTGGCCTCGCCCACCTCGCGAATACCGAGGGCATAGATAAAGCGCGCAAAGGTGGTGCTTTTAGCCTTTTCGAGCGACTCCACCAGGTTTTCCGAGGACTTTTGCGCCATGCGCGGCAGCGTTGCCAGCCGCTCGACGCCGATTTCGAAAAGGTTCGCGGGGGTCTGCACCCAGTCGCGCTCGACCAGTTGGTCGATGATTTTCACGCCCAGGCCGTCGATATCCAGCGCCTTGCGGCTGGCGAAGTGCTTGAGCGCCTCCTTGCGCTGGGCGGGGCAAAAGAGCCCGCCGGAGCAGCGCGCGACCGCCTCGCCCTCGACGCGCTCGATTTGTGAGCTGCATACCGGGCAGGCGTCGGGAAACACGATCGCTTTCGCCGAGGTCGGGCGCTTGTCGGTATCCACCCGAACCACTTGGGGGATGACATCGCCGGCCCGGCGAATCGCCACGGTGTCGCCGATCATGACGCCCAGCCGAGTGATTTCATCGGCGTTGTGAAGCGTCGCGTTGGAGACCGTCACGCCGGCCACCGTGACCGGCTCGAGCCGCGCAACCGGCGTAATGGCGCCGGTGCGCCCGACCTGGAACTCGACGTCGTTGAGGGTCGTGATCTCCTCCTGGGCCGGAAACTTGAACGCCACCGCCCAGCGCGGGGCGCGGGCCACGAAGCCAAGCTCACGCTGGGCGCGCAGATCGTTGACCTTGATCACGACGCCGTCGATATCAAACCCCAGGGCCAGGCGCTTCTCGCCGAGCCGTTCGCAGTAGTCGGCGACCGCTTGGGGCCCCTTGAGCGTGGCAAGCTCCGCGCTCGAGCGAAACCCGAGCGTTTTCAGCCGCTCCATCAGCGCGCTGTGGGTGGTATCGCCGCTATCCGGCTCCAACCTGGCCACCTGATAGCCGTGAAACTCCAGCGGGCGCTTGGCGGTAATCCGTGGGTCGAGCTGACGAAGACTACCGGCAGCGGCGTTGCGCGGGTTGGCGAATACGCGGCTCTCTTCTTCCCGGGCGCGCTCGTTGAGCGCCTCGAAGCCTTTGTGTTGCATGATGACTTCGCCACGTACTTCCAAAAGCTCGGGCACATTATCGCCGCGCAGTCTGAGCGGCACCGAGCGCAGCGTGCGCAAATTCGACGTTATACCTTCGCCGGTGCGCCCGTCGCCCCGGGTGGCGCCGCTTACCAATACGCCCTGCTCATAGACCAGCGACACCGCCGCGCCGTCGAGCTTGGGCTCGCAACTGAACTCGAGCTCGTCAGGGGTTCGCTCCAAACGCTCGGCCACGCGCTCGGCGAAAGCAACGACGTCGTCGCGATTGAACGCGTTGTCCAGCGAGAGCATCGGTAGCGCGTGGGTCACCGCGGGAAAGCCCTCCGCCGGGGCAGCGCCAACGCGCTGGGTGGGCGAATCGACCGTCACCAGTTCCGGGTAGTCCGCTTCGATGTTTTTGAGCGCCTGGAGCTTGCGGTCGTAGTCGGCATCGGTCAGTGCGGGCTCGTCAAGCACGTAGTAGCGGTGGTTGGCATCGTCGAGCTCGGCGCGCAGCGCGGCGATTTCCTCACGCACCTGGGGGGAAGGCTGGCTCATGCAATAGGGTTCCGTAAAACAGTACGTAGTGGCGCTATCCTAAAGCCTGGCGGCGTTAGGCTCTAGTAACAAAAACACCCGCCTGGCGAGGCGGGTGTTTTGAGACACTTAAAAAGCCGATTAGCGGGCGGTGTGGCGCTGCAGGCGGTGGCGGCGCTCGAACTCATGCACGCGCTGGCGAGCAAACTCGATGGTCTGCGCCGTCATGACGCTGTGGTTTTCGTCCTTGAGCTCGCCGCCCATGTGACGTACGACCACCATGGCGGTCTCGACCATCGCTTCGAACGCAGCGGAGCTATCGAGCGCCCCGGGTAGCGGCATCAAAAACGAGATACCGGGGGTGGCGAACTCGTCCATCTCTTCGATGGGGAAGGTGCCGGGTTTGACCACGTTCACCATGGAGAACTGCAGCTCGCTGTCCGGGCTTTCGGTTTCGAAGCGGTGGAAAACGCCCATTTCGCGGCTAAACCGCAATCCGCAGGCCATCATCAGTTCCAAAAGCTTGCCGCCGTCAAAGCCCTCTTCGTCCCGCGAGAGCACGCTGATCACCACCATTTCCGAGGCGTCGGTCAGGGTCTCCCTGGCGCGCGCGCCCGATACGTCGTGGCGCAGCGCTTTTTCGAGCGCCGGATGGGGGCGTACGACGTTTTCGTCAAAAGCCGGTGCGTCGTAGGCCTCATCGAACGCCGCCTCGTCTTCGTCGAAGCGCGCGTCTCTTGCGCTTTGGCCGCGCAGCGCGCCCATCGAAGGCTCGGCGCTGTAAAGCTCGTCGTCATTGTACTGCGCCGTTGCGTGAGCGGCCTCGGTTTCGCGGGCCCGGGCGTGCTCCTGGGCAATACGCGCCTTTTCGGCTTCGGCGGCTTCCCGGGCCTCGCGGCGCTGCTCGGCTTCCAGCGCCTTACGCTCGGCTTTCTGCTTGGCAAGCGCCTTGACGCGTTCGGCTTTTTCCGCCTTTTTACGGGCGCGCTCCTGACGACGCTCGATCAGGCGACGCTTGAAGGAGCGGCCCATGCCCTCGAAATCGACCAGACGGTACTCGTCTATGGCGTCGTCATCGAGTTCACCGGCGGTGTTGGAGCGCAGCTGGCGCCGCTGACGCGACTCGCTGGTTTTGGCAAAGGCGGCGTCTTCGGGCTCGGCGCGCAGCACGGGCTCGTCGGTCGCGGTATCGGCTTTTTCGCTCTCATTAGGCGCTGCGGCTTCCACCGGCTCAGTGCCAACCGCCTGAGTAGAAAAAGCAGGTTCGGTGGGCGCCACACCAGGCGAGTGCGGCGTATCGAGGGGTGTTTGCGATGTGGAGGCTGCGCCGCTGGTGGGCTCGGCCGCCGAGGGCGCTTCACTTAAAGGCGCTTCATCGGCAAAAAGGCTCGGCTCGCGACGCTCTTCAACGGGGGCGTGTTTAACAGGGCTTTGATCAGCGGAGCGCTCGCTCGGGCTCGCCGCGCGGGTTGGTTCGGCGGTACTGGCCGGGGCGCTCGCTTTAGAGGCAGCGCGGGAAGCGTCGGGGCTTTCTTCATCACGCTCGCTGAAACCGCCCTGATAGGCGAAGCGCTGGCTAGTTGCCGCGCTTTTAGAGCGGGACGCCACTTTGGAAAACGAACGCTTGAAATCGGAGAGTACCCTGGAGGGCCCGGGATGGTCCTGACGCTCGAGCTTGGGCTTTTTACCCAAACCGCTGTAATCGGCGGGCTTGACGACCCGGGCGCCGCCGTTGGGCAGCTCCCAGCTTAGCTCGGCCTCTTTAGCCTCGTCATCGAGTTCATTCACCGATGCCTTGGGCAGGTTGTCGACCGCCTGGTCAAGACGCGGTACCCGACGCTGACGCTGGAGCCTTCGCACTCCATCGACCACGATAAGCGACACCAACGCCAATCCTAGAATGATTAACCACTCTCTTAATTCCATGTCGAGCATTCCACGGGTCATTTTAACCGATTTAAGGCGCTACCCCTGATGATAGCCGCGTCCATCCAAACGCTATATTTACCACCAGGCATAGTGCGTCTGCTACAAAAAAGGGCAACCTGCTGCTCTATCTAATAAAGCTTACCCCGCTACTCGCCAGCCATCGACGTAGCAAGCCCCGCTTTTCGACAAGCCCAACGGCCAAAAGTGCCATCCTGGCGCTTGATTGGGTCGGCCACCTTCGTGCAACAACGCCCTTTTACTTTTACTTCAGCGCTTCTTTATTCATGGCTAACGCCCTGGGCTAGCAATGAAGTAAAGTTCGCCGAAAAGCTTACCAATGCGACAATTGTAGAAGCATTAACGCTAGATGACAAAATCTTACAACCATATTCGATCATTAAACAAGCACAACTAAGCATAATCGCAACAAGTGTTCGTTAGTTCTTGCGAGTTTGAACACACAACACTCTTCGTTTTCTACTGTGGCCATTAATGCTTTAACTATATGTATTTCCAGTAGTAGAGCGCTCACCTTAATCGTAACGGGACCCAATAACCCGTTTGCAATCCCCTGTTATCAAAGCCTTTCGGCTGCGCCTTCGCGACTTTGACGGCTGAACCTGGCCGGCTCGAAGCCCGCCAGTCAGCCGCTTATGAAGTGTCGCGCTCAAACGAATAGCGAGAGGCGGCGATTAATCGATCATCGGCAAGCGTTGCAGCCCCTTTTGCGCCGGACTGCTGACAAAAGAGCGCCCATTCCACGCTTGGCTAACACTTATTCAAGCCCAGGGATGAATAGAGCACTTATCATCGCCGGGCTAAAATCATGAACAAAGCGTAATAGCCGCCAACGGTCGATCTCGTATTAACGGGTCAGTCGACTAGCGCGGTGGCCTCTTCGATACCCACGGATACCAGCCGCGAAACGCCAGGCTCCTGCATGGTCACGCCCATCAGGCGCTCGGCGGCCTCCATGGCGATCTTGTTGTGGGTGATGTAGATAAACTGCACGCTCTCGGACATTTCCTTGACGAGCTTTGCGTAGCGGCCGACGTTGGCGTCGTCCAGCGGCGCGTCGACTTCGTCGAGCATACAAAACGGCGCCGGGTTGAGCTGGAAGATCGCGAACACCAGCGACAGCGCCGTTAGCGCCTTTTCGCCCCCGGAAAGCAGGTGAATGGTGCTGTTTTTCTTGCCCGGCGGGCGCGCCATGATGGCAACGCCGGTTTCCAGCAGGTCGTCGCCGGTCAGCGTTAGCCACGCCGCGCCGCCGCCGAATACCCGCGGGAAAAGCGCCTGCAGCCCGGCGTTGACCTGATCGAAGGTTTCGCGAAAACGCACCCGTGTCTCCTGATCGATACGCTTGATCGCCCGCTCCAGGGTTTCCAGCGCCTCGGTAAGCTCAGCATGCTGCGCCTCTAAATAGTCGCGCCGCTCGGCCTGCTGGTCGTACTCCTCGATCGCGGCGAGGTTGATCGCGCCAAGACGGCGTATCTTCTCGGTCGTGCCTTCCAACAGCGACTGCCAGCGCGACTCCTCGGCATCATCGGCAAGCCCGGCGGCCAGCGCCTCGGCGTCGTGGCCAAGCTCGGCCAGTGCCTCGTCCTGGGTGGTGGCCTTGAGCGCCAGCGCTTGAACCTCCATACGCAGGGTTTGCAGCTGCTCCCGGCTTTGCTCGAGGGTGCGCTCGTGATTTTGCCGAGCGAGCTCGTCGTTTTTGAGCTGCTCAGAGATCACCTGGGCTTGCTCTCGGGTTTCGCTCAGCCGTGCCTGGCGCTGTTCGCGCTCGTGGAGAAGCTCCTCGAGCTCTTCGGCGGCCAGCTCGTCGGGCTCCAAAAGCGTTTCACGCGCCTCTTCGAGCTCTTCGATGCGTAGCTTCAAGCGCTCTTCGCTTTCGCTCGAGCGGCTCTGCTGGGCGCGCAGGCTATCGCGCTCGGTATTGAGCCGCTCGCGCTCCAACGCCAGCGCCTGCTGGCTCGCCTTGAGCGGCGCTTGCTCCCGGGTCAGGCGATCAGACTCTTCGCGGGCGCGGGTACGCTGCTCGACGCTCTCTTCCCGGGCGGTGGCCGTCTCTTCCAGGCGCGTCATCGCTTCACCCCAGCGCTCGCGCTGCTCCTCGAGGGTCAAGGCAAGGCTCTCCTCGTCCTCTCTTAGCGTGGCAAGCTCTTCGTCGATCTCCGCGGCGCGGCCCTGCAGGTGCTCCAGACGCTGGGCCAGGCGCTGCTCCTTCACCGCCAGTTGCTGGCGAAGGCTGCCGTGCTCGCGCTCCTCTTCACCACGCTGCTCGCGCTCGCTCTCGAGCGCTTCAAGCGTTCGAGCCAGCGTCTCGCAACGCTCGTCGAGTTCCGCCAGCGCCTGCTCGACGCCCTCGCGCTGCTGGCTTAGCTCGTCAAAGCGCCGCCGTGTCATCAACAGCGCATCGACGCCTTCACCGCTAGCCTTTTGATGCAGCCAGCCGCGCCCGCACCAAAGGCCCGAACGGCTAACCACGCTCTCGCCCGGGGCGAGGTGCGCCACTTGTGCCTGAGCCTGGTCGTCGCTCTCGACAAAGTGAATGCGCGAGAGCCACTCCCCAAGCGCTCCGGCGCCGCTGACCAGGCAGTCGAGCCGGGCGTCGCTCGCCGCGGCGCTCGCCTCGCTTTGAATCAAACACCAGTCGGTAGCCAGCGCCTCGGGCAGCGCCTTGAGCGTAGCGCCACTGACCATGCGGGCATTGAGCCAGGGCGCGAGCAGCCAGGACACCACCGGCTCCCAACCAGGCGAGGCGCTGAGCGTCTCGCCAAGGCGCGGGGCGTTTTCGAGCCCCAGGGCTTCGAGGTGGGTGTGCAGATCCGGGTCGTGGTCGGCAAGCGCTGCGTCGATCAACGCCTTGAGCGAGGCGAGCTCGCCCTGGCACTGGCTGAGCTCGCCGCGCTTCTCTTCGCGCACGCTCAGAGCACTTTGATGGGCGGTGCGCGCCTCGCTGTAGCGGGCCTGGCGCTGTTCGCGTTCGGTTTGAAAGTGTTCGGCGCGGCGCTCGGCCTCCTGCAGCTCGGCCAGGCTCTGGGCATGTTCTTTTTGCAGCGAAGCGGTGTCGTCGAGCTCACCGCGCTGCTGCTCGCGGCGGGCCCGTTCGGCCTGCTGGCGCTTGATACGCTGTTCCAGATCGACAATCTGGTCCTGGCAGCGCTCGGCGTCGCGGCTGACATCGCGCCAGCGCGCATCGATATCGGCGAAGCGCTGCTCGGCGGCCTCGAGCGCCGGGGCGGCTTGCGCCAGCGTCTCTTCGAGCACTTCGAGCTGCTCCTGTTGAGCTTCGAGCTCGGGCAGTAGTGTCTCCCAGCGCGCCTCGATCTCGGCCAAACGGGTCTGGTCGCCTTCACTGACCCGGCGCTGCTCGTCAAGGTCGCGCCGGGCGGTGTCGATGTCGTTTGCCAGCTGGCTTTCGCGGCTCTTGCGGTGGGCCTGATCCTGCTCGAGGCGCGCAATGCGCGTGGTGGTTTCGAAAAACTGCTGCTGATGACGCTCGAGTACCTCAGAGAGCTCATCGTGCTGAGCGCGGGCCTGCTCGAGGCGGGTTTCGCAGGCGCGCACGCCGAAAACGTCTTTTTCGACGCTGATTTCGAGCTCGCGCACCCGGCTCTCCTGGCGGGTCTGCTCAGCGCGCAAGGCGCGGCCGCGAATCAGCGCAAGCTCGCCCTTGAGCTGGTACTCCTGGGCTTTCAAGGTCTGGTAGCGCTTGGCGGACTCGGCCTGGCGCTTCAAGCGTTCGAGCTGCTTGTCGAGCTCTTCGCGGATATCGTCGAGGCGCTCCAGGTTCTCTTGGGTGCGGCGCATACGGTTTTCGGTCTCGCGGCGGCGCTCCTTGTATTTGGAGATCCCCGCCGCTTCTTCCAGGGTCGCGCGCAGGTCGTCCGGGCGCGCCTCGATCAGCCGCGAAATCATGCCCTGGCCGATCAGCGCGTAGGAGCGCGGGCCAAGCCCGGTGCCCATGAAGAGATCCGCGATATCCCGACGGCGACACTTTTGGCCGTTGAAAAAGTAGTTGGACTGACCGTCTCGGGTGACCAAACGCTTGACGACGATTTCCGCGTACTGGGCGTAGGCGCCGCCCATACCGCCGTCGCGGTTATCGAACTTCAGCTCGATCGCCGCCTGACCGACCGGCTTGCGACCGGTAGAGCCGTTGAAGATGACGTCCGCCATCGACTCGCCGCGCAGCGTCTTGGCCGAGGACTCGCCCATCACCCAGCGTACCGCGTCGATGATATTGGATTTGCCGCAGCCGTTGGGCCCGACGATCGCGGTCATGTTGCCATCGAAGGGCACCGTAATGGGGTCGACGAAGGACTTGAACCCGGTAAGGCGTATGGACGTTAAGCGCATTGCGGCTCTTTATAAAGCAGATAAAAATCGAGCGGGCTATTCAAACACACCGTCGGTCGAAACGTTAGCGCTATCGGCGTCCTCCAGCCGGGCGCTTGCCGTGCGAATCCCCTCGCGCAGCGCCTCCACCGTGTCGCTGTCCTCCAGACTCGCCAGCGCCCGGCGCCAGCGGTCGATGGCGAGCGCGTAGTCGCCTTCGTCGAAGGCGTGAACGCCGAGAAGACTCAGCACCTTGGGCTGGCGCGGGTCAGCTTCCAGGGCTTCGTCGGCCAGCGCCCGAACGTCCGGGGTGAGCCTGCGCCCGGCCATGAAAAAGCGAAGCTCGGCGA
This sequence comes from Vreelandella mediterranea, assembly GCF_970647075.1. Lineage (NCBI taxonomy): Bacteria > Pseudomonadati > Pseudomonadota > Gammaproteobacteria > Oceanospirillales > Halomonadaceae > Vreelandella > Vreelandella mediterranea. Next base: position 2,771,530 of record NZ_OZ310198.1, read on the forward strand.
GCTCGCCCAAAAGCGCCGGGGCGCGTCCGTCGACCTCGATGAGCCGGGTCAGTGCCTCATCCGCTTTTTCGAGCTCGCCGCTTTGCCGGTAAAAGCTAAACAGCATGCCCCACACGTTGGCGTTTTCAGGCTGGCGCTCGGCCTCGCCCTTCAAACGCTCGAGGTAGCGCTCCATGGAGGGGTTGGGGTCGTTTTCCACCGACTGTTGCAGCGCGTAGAGGGCAAGGTCGCCCTCGGCGCCGTTTTGTTGATAGATAAAAACGCCCGCCGCCAGTGCCGCTACCACCACCACAGGAATGGCCAAGCGCCCCGCCCCCGGGGCCTTGAGCGCGCGCCGGGGCGTAGCAGCGGTGTCGTCGAGCAGGCTGCGCTCGAGCTCGAGTTTGGCCTCGTCAAAGCGCGCCTGATCGATGTCGCCATTCGCCTGCGCATTTTCGAGCGAGGCGAGGCGGCGTTTGAAAATGGCCACGTTCTGCTGGTTGGCGCCGTCGGCTTCCTCGAAGCGGCGCTGGGCCTCATGGAGCGCCTGGGCTCGCCAAAGCGGGGCGAGTAGCAGCCAAAGCGCGGGGAGTCCGGCGAGCGCAATCGCAATCCAAAGCGGCGTCATGGTGACCTCTCGCGGTTGATCAAGGTGTCCAGGCGTTCGCGCTCCGCCGCGCTCAGCGCTTGGCTCGAGGCTTGGCGCCGGGCGCGCACGATCAACGCCAGAATCACCATCGCCAGCAGCACCAGCGCAATGGGCACGCCCCAAAGCAAATAGGTGCGGTTTTCCAGACGCGGGTTATAAAGAATGTACTCGCCGAAGCGGGCCACCATATGGTTGACGATTTCGCTGTCCGACTGGCCCTGGTGGAGAAGCTCGAACACGCGCTGGCGCATGTCCGCGGCAATCGGCGCGTTGGAGTCGTCGATCGCCTGGTTTTCGCAAAGTGGGCAGCGCATGGAGGCGGTCAGGTCGGCATAACGCTGCGCGAGCACCGGGTCGTCGAACTCGCGCACCTCGATAGCGGCCAGCACTAAAGGGCTCACCAGTAACAACATCAGAACGAAAAGAGACCTCAACGCCATTTCTCGACCTCCGGTAGAATGCGCGCATCGACATCGTCGGGGCCGATGTAGCCCTTGTGGTGATAGCGGATCACGCCGTCGCGATCGACCAGAAAGGTTTCCGGGGCACCGTAAACGCCAAGGTCGAATCCCAAACGGCCCTCCGGGTCGAAAATGTTCACCTCGAAAGGGTCGCCGTACTCGCTCAAAAACTGCCCACCCTTTTCCCGGGTGTCGCGGTAGTTCACGCCGACCATGCGAATGCCATGCTCGGCGAGCGTCAAGAGCTGCGGCATCTCCTGTTTACAGGCCGGACACCACTCCCCCCAGACGTTCACCAGCGTGAGCTTGCCGCGCAAAAGCGATTCATCCACTTGGGACTCTGGGTCGCGCAGCGTGCTCGCTTCAAACGCGGGGAACGCCCGGGCCATCAGCGCCGAGTCGCGCTGGGAGGGGTCGCGGGAAAGGCCCTGGTAGAAGAACAGCGCAATGCCGACAAAACCAAGCGGTAACAGCAGCAACAGCCAGCGTCTCATGATAGCGCCTCCACAGGAGTTTCGAGGGCGTGGGGGCGCGCTTTAGAGCGCCGGTAACGCTTGTCGATCACCGCCAGCACCGCCCCCGCCGCCATCAACAGCGCCCCCAGCCAAAGCCAACGTACGAAGGGCTTGTACTGAATGCGCATGGCGTAGCTGCCGTCCTCCAGGTCCTCGCCCATCGCCACGTAAAGGTCGCGAAAGAGCCCCGGGCGCAGCGCGACCTGGGTCATCGGCATGCGGGTGGCCAGGTAAAGGCGCTTCTCCGGTTGCATCATGAACGCCCGGCCGTCGTCCCCCTTGCGCACCTCGATCACCGCGGTATCGGCCAGAAAATTCGCCCCGCGCCGGCTGATCAGTTCCTGCATGGTGAACTGATAACCCGCCACCTCGACCGTGGTGTCCGGCGCCATGCGCACGTTACGCTCGATGTTGTAGTTCGAGACCACCGTGACGCCGACGATCGTGACCGCCATGCCGACGTGGCCCAGCACCATGCCCCAGTAGGCGAGCGAGAGCTTGCCAAGCCCGCGGGTGACCGAACTTGCCCGGCGGCAGGTATCGAAGACATCACGGACCAGCGGCAGCACGATCCAGAGCGCGGCCAAAAGCCCCAGGCTCACCCACAGATTCCACTCGCCCGCGTACAAAAGCGGCGCCACCGCGCTGATGACCAGTGCGGCCAGCCCCGACAGCCAAAGCTTCGCCTTGAGCTCCCCCGCGCCCATGTGCTTCCAGCGCGCCAGCGGGCCAAGGCCCATGAACAGACACAGCAAAACGGTCAGCGGCACGAACAGCGCGTTGAAATACGGCGGGCCCACGCTGATTTTACCCAAATTCAGCGAGTCGAGAATCAAGGGGTAAACGGTCCCGAGCAGCACGGTGACGGTCATGATCACCAGCAGCAAATTGTTGACCAGCAACAGCGAATCCCGGGATAGCCAGCCAAAGCCGACCTGGTGGCTGACCCGCGGGGCGCGCAGCGCAAACAGTAAAAGCGACAGCGTCACCGTCACGCTCAGAAGCACCAGGATGAAAAATCCGCGGGCCGGGTCGTTGGCGAAGGCGTGCACCGAGGTCAGCACGCCGGAGCGCACCAAAAACGTGCCCATCAGCGAGAGCGAAAAAGTGGTGATGGCCAAAAGCACCGTCCAGCTTTTGAACGATCCCCGCTTTTCGGTCACGGCCAGGGAGTGCAAAAGCGCGGTGCCGGTCAGCCAGGGCAAAAGCGAGGCGTTCTCGACCGGGTCCCAGAACCACCAGCCGCCCCAGCCAAGCTCGTAGTAAGCCCACCAGCTGCCCAGCGCAATGCCGACCGTCAAAAACGCCCAGGCGATATTCGCCCAGGGCCGCGCCCAACGGGTCCAGGCCGCGTCCAGCCGCCCGCCGATCAGCGCGGCGATGGCGAAGGCGAAGACCACCGAAAAGCCGACGTAGCCCATGTAGAGCATGGGCGGGTGGATCACCAGGCCGAAATCCTGCAAGAGCGGGTTCAGATCGGCGCCGTCGCTTGGCATATTGAGCAACAGCCGCTCGAAAGGGTTGGAGGTGAGCAGGATAAAGGCCAAAAAGCCGACGCTGATCATGCCCATCACGCTCTGCACCCGGGCGGCCATATCCCGGGGCAGCGGCTTCGAAAAGTGGGAAGCGGCAAAGCCCCAGCCGGCCAGCATCAAGCTCCAAAGCAGCACCGAGCCTTCGTGATTACCCCAAACGGCGCTGGCCTTGTAGTACCAGGGCAGCATCGAGTTGGAGTTGTTGGCCACGTTGGCCACGCTGAAGTCGTCGAGCAGGTAGCTTGCGCTCAGGCAGGCGTAGGCAAGACCCACGAACAGAAACTGCCCCGCCGCCATGGGGCCACCATAGGCCATCCAGAGCGGGCGGCGGGTTAGCGTGCCCGCCAGTGGCAGGGTGGCCTGAACCAGCGCCAGCATCAGCGCCAGAATCAGCGCGAAATGGCCCACTTCGGGAATCATCTTTACCCACATACGTTAATTCCCGTCCGTTTGAGGGCGGCCCGGCCCTTCCAACTGTTTGACGACCCGTTCGGCCTTTTGCTGATAGTCCGCCGGTGAGTAGCCCGCCTCCTCAAGCGCCTGGGCGACCTCCGGCGGCATGTAGTTTTCGTCGTGACGCGCCAGCACCTTGTCCGCTCTCAGGCGTCCGTCGGCCTGCAACTCGCCGACCACCACCACGCCTTGGCCTTCGCGAAACAAATCCGGGAGGATACCGCTGTAGTAAACGCTCACCTCGTCCACGTAGTCGGTGACCACGAAGGCGACGTCCAGACTTTGCGGGTCGCGTGCGACGGAACCCGCCTTGACCAGCCCGCCGGCGCGGATCTGGCGCTCCAGTGGCGCCTGGCCCTGGGCGATTTGCACCGGACTGAAGAACAAATTGATGTTGGCGCGCAGCGCAAAGAGGGTCAGCCCCACGGCCACGCCCGCCAGCGCCACCACGCCGATGAGCGCGAAAAGCCGCTGCTTGCGTTTAGGCGTCATCATTACCCCCAGGGTGTGAAGAAGAGCGTGGGCCGTTTTGCGCGCGGGCCCGCTCGCGGCGGGCGCGACGCCTCACCGCTTTGACCAGCCCGCGGCGCTCCAGGCGCGCCTGCAAAAGGCACAGTAATAGCAGCAAGGCAGTGACGCCCCAAGCCGACCAAACGTAAACGCCGTGGCCGCCCATCGCGAAAAATTCCGTCAGCGAGGTGAACGCCATCATGTATCTCCGCTTAGGAGCGCGCGAACCCAGCGCTTGTCGCCTTCCCGGCGCAGAATTTCGCTGCGCGTGCGCGCAAGCGTAATCGCGGCGAAAAAGCTATAAAACCCGACCAGCATGACGAGCAGCGGCAGCCACATGGCCGCCGGCATCGCCGGGCGCGAGGTCAGCGTAAAGGTGGCGGACTGGTGCAGGGTGTACCACCACTCGACCGAGTACTTGATGATCGGGATATTGATCACTCCGACCATGGCGAGAAGCGCCGCGGCCCGGGCGCCGCTGTCCCGGCGATTGAACGCACCGCGCAGGGCGATCACGCCCAGGTACAAAAAAAGCAGAATCAGCATCGAGGTCAGCCGCGCGTCCCACTCCCACCAAGTCCCCCAGGTGGGCACGCCCCACACCGCGCCGGAAAACAGCGCCGTAAACGTCATGGCCGCGCCGAACGGTGCCATCACCTTGGCGGCCATGTCGGCCACCTTGATCTTCCACACCATGAACACCAGGCTTGCCAGCGCCATGGAAACGAACACCGACTGGGCCAGCAGCGCAGCGGGCACGTGAACATAAATGATGCGAAAGCTCTCGCCCTGCTGGTAGTCCGCTGGCGCCACCGCCAACCCCCATACGGTCCCGACCATCAGGCAGGCGGCGGCCAGCGCCCAGCACCAGGGCTCGAGCCGGGTGCTCAAGCTATAAAACCACTTGGGTGAACCAAACTTATGAATGAAAGCCCACATGGCGCGCATCCTTAGCCGTTGATACTGATACGAAGCGAGGCGGCAATCGCCGGCGGCGCCAGCAAAAGCGCCACCGCCAGCAGCGCCCCTAACATGGCAAGCTGTGGCGCGGCGCTTTCGAGCGCGATGGCGGTCTGCACCGCGCCTGCCCCAAACACCAGCACCGGAATATAAAGCGGCAGAATCAAAAGCGAGGTCAGCACGCCGCCCCGTGCCAGGCCCACCGTTAGCGCGGCGCCAATCGCGCCCACAAGGCTCAACGTAGCGCTGCCCAGCAGTAGTGAAAGCGCCAGCACCGCATAGCTTCCCGCCGGAAGTGCCAGCATCGCGCCCAGCACCGGCGCCATGAGTGCAAGCGGCAGCCCCGTTAAAAGCCAGTGTACGGCCACCTTGGCCACCACCTGCGCCAGTAGCGGCTGCGGGGCAATCAGCAGTTGCTCGAGGCTGCCATCCTCGAAATCGCTGCGAAAAAGCGTATCAAGCGAGAGTAACGCCGCCAACAGCGCCGCTACCCACAAAAGCCCGGGGGCTATCACCGATAAAAGCGCGGGGTCCGGCGAAATACCGATTGGGAACAGCGTGATCACCAGCGCGTAAAACACCAGTGGATTGAGCGCCTCGCCGCGACGGCGAAAGGCCAGGGTGAGATCCCGGGTAAGCGTCGCCTTGAACGCCCGAAAAGCGCCGCCGGGGGCGGTTCGAAGTAACGTCTTTTGATCAGCCGGCGTCACTGTCCACCCTCTCGCCAAGCGTCATACGCCGCACCCGGGTCTGTTCCCCCAGGGCGTGGTGGGTCGTGATCACCACGCTGCCGCCTTCGTCCGCGTGGGCCCAAAGTGTTTGCTCCAGCGCCTTTACCCCTTCCCGGTCGATCGCGGTGAACGGCTCATCGAGTATCCAAAGCGCCCGGGGTGTCAGATTCAGTCGGGCAAGCGCTACGCGCCGCCCTTGGCCTGCGGACAGCTGCCCCACCGGCACGTCTTCGAATCCGGCCAGGCCGATGTCTCCCAACGCGCGCTCGCAGGCCGCCTCGCTTACCGGCCCGCCATCCAACGCCTGGTACCAGGCAAGGTTTTCCAACGGCGTCAGCCCCGCTTTGACGCCCGGCGCGTGGCCCAGATACACCAGATTGGCGAGAAAATCATCGCGGCATTGGCCCAGCGGCTTTCCGTTGAAATAGAGCGCGCCCTCGTAATCGTTGAGCTGGCCCGCCAGTATCTTTAAAAGCGTGGTTTTGCCGCTGCCGTTGGGGCCTTCGACACGCAGAAGCTCACCTGCGTTGATCTCGACATCGAGCCCCTTAAATAGAAAGCGGTCATCGCGCTCGCAGGCAAGCTTTCGGGCTTGAAGGCGCAGGCTCAAAGCGGTCTCCCAAGGCGTGGATATCGCGCGCACTCTACACAAAAAGGCATTTTTGCGCCAGCGTAGCGCCGCCTCGAGCATCACGCCCCTTTACTAAAGCCCACAGCCACGGGGCCCTGCCAAAAAGAAGAGCGTGTTACGACACAGAAGTCTGCATACAGGGCTAGCACTGTATGCAAAAACAGGTTTATACTCCAACCACTGTATGAAAAGACATGCACCCGCGTCGCTTTTCACTTGTTCACGCCCAGGGAGCGGGCGATTGCTGGAGAGAAACAAATGATCGCATCACGACCGCTTGAGACCTCGAACGCTCTGCGCCCCAAAGCCCCGAGCACCAGAGAGTACGCTACGCCCCGCGCCGCCAGCGCCGAGCGCGACGTGACCCGGCGCAACACCTATGCGCTGCGCGTTCGCGGTAATCGCATGCAGCAGTACAACCTGTTCGACGGCGACGTGATCGTGATCCACCGCCACCAGCGCGGCCCGCACCGGGAAACCGCCACGGCCACCATCAACCAGCACGAAGTGGTGCTCAAGGAACTCTCGATCAACAGGCTTGGCGTGCATCTGTGCCCCGAGGACCAGGCGATGCCGGCGGTTTTCCTGCATAATGGCGATATCCAGGTGCTGGGCATGGTAATGGGCAAAAGCCCCGCCGCTGCCGAGAAGCGCCACTAATCGCCTTCAGGAGCCCCGTTTGCGCTACCGAGCCCCGAATCTTTCCTTGGACACGCACTTCGAGGCCGAGATCGTCGTCGAAAAAAGCCAGTTCATCACCTGGCTTTGCCACGCCCCGACGCCGGATGCGTTCGAAGCGCTTCTAAAAACCGCCCGCGCCGCCCACCCTGGTGCCAGCCACCACTGCACTGCCTTCATTGCCGGCCCGCCCGGCGAGCAAACCGCGATTGGTTTCTCTGATGACGGCGAACCCGGCGGCACCGCAGGCCGGCCGATGTACCAGGCGCTTCTGGGCAGTGCTCTGGGCGAAGTCGGTTGCGTGGTGACTCGCTACTTTGGCGGCACCAAGCTTGGCACCGGCGGGCTCGCCCGCGCCTACGCCCAGGCCGTGAACAAGGCGCTCGAAACCCTACCCACCCGGGAAATCGTCGAGCGTGAACACTACCTTTTGAAAGTAGCGTTCGCCCAGGAAGCCCAAGCCCGCGCCTATTTCGAAGAGCAGCGCGCGCCGATTGCCGCCGACTACGACAGCCAGGGCGTCACGCTCACCGTGGCCTGGCCCAAAGACGAGGCCGCAGACTTCACCGCATTGGAAAACCGCTTGAAGAGCACGCTGGATATTCAGCCTGCCAAAACCGACAGCGCCCCACGTTAATGTGAGGCGCTGTCAGGGCGATACTCAAGGTGCCATCCAGCTATCGTGTCGAGTAGCTCGTAGCGAGGGTCTTTCGCCAGGGCCGGAAGACAGCTCCTTTCGCTTCCGGCATTCCCGCCATCCATGGCGGTCAGATGGCGAAAGTAGCGCCCAGGGAGGGGTTCACAGCGCCCTCGCGTAGAGCTACTCGACACAGCACGCATACCCGTATACGTCCACCTGTCTTACCCCAAATACTTGATCATCACCCCGGCGGCCACCGCCGAGCCGATCACACCGGCCACGTTCGGCCCCATGGCGTGCATCAAGAGGAAGTTGTGCGGATTGGACTCAAGCCCCACCCGGTTGGCCACCCGCGCCGCCATCGGCACCGCGGAGACCCCGGCGGCGCCAATCAGCGGGTTGATCGGCATTTTGCTGACCAGGTTCATCAGCTTGGCCATCAACACGCCAGCGGCGGTGCCGATCCCGAAGGCCACGATGCCAAGGCCCAGAATCCCCAGCGTCTCGAAGGCCAGAAAGCTTTCGGCCATCAGCTTGGAGCCCACCGAGAGCCCTAGCACGATGGTGACGATATTGATCAAGGCGTTCTGGGCGGTATCCGCCAGGCGCTCGACCACGCCGCACTCGCGCATCAGGTTACCAAAGCAGAACATGCCCAAAAGCGGCGCGGCGTCCGGTAGGAACAGCGCCACCAAAATCAACAGCATGAGCGGAAACACGATCTTCTCGAGTTTCGACACCGGGCGCAGCTGCGTCATGGTGATCTTGCGCTCTTTATCGGTGGTCAGAAGACGCATGATCGGCGGCTGAATCAACGGTACCAGCGCCATGTAGGCGTAGGCCGCCACGGCAATCGCGCCCAATAATTCGGGTGCCAGCACACTCGAGACGTAGATCGAGGTCGGCCCGTCCGCACCGCCGATGATCCCGATCGCCGCCGCCTGATTGAGCGAGAAGTCCATCACCCCCATCGAGGTGAGCAGAACCGCCCCAAAGAGCGTGGCGAAAATACCGAACTGCGCCGCCGCGCCCAGAAACAACGTGCGCGGGTTGGCAAGCAAAGGGCCGAAATCGGTCATCGCGCCCACGCCCATGAAGATGACCAGCGGCGCGATGCCCGAGCCAATGGCCACGCTGTAGAAATTATACAGCACGCCGTTGCTGTAACCCGCCCCCACGGCGATATCGCGGGCGGCACGCATCTGCTCTGGCGCGGCGTTATGCGCAACCGCTTTGAGCGCTTCCCGCCAGGCCTCCGCCCCGGCAACCGGGTCGAGCGCCACGCCAAGTGCCGCACCGATTTGCTGCAAAATCGCCGGGCGCGCTACTTCGATCGCCTGGTCGAGCGCAGAGATCGCAAGGCCCGCCTCGGGGATATTGGCCAAAATGCCGCCAAAGCCGATTGGCACCAGCAAAAGCGGCTCGAACTTCTTGTAGATGGCGAGATACAACAGCACCAGCGCCACCAGGATCATGACGGCCTGGCCGAGCGCGAGGTTATAAAGCCCCGAGCCCTCCCATAGGGTGATTAATTTATCCATTACCGTATGCCCTTAAAGCTCGACCAGGGAGTCACCAACGGCGACGCTATCGCCCTCGCTCACGTTGACACTGGACACCGTGCCGGCGCTTTGGGCGCGCACTTCGGTCTCCATCTTCATGGCTTCGAGAATCACCACCACGTCGCCTTCCGCGACCTGGTCGCCCACCTTCACGTTGACCTTGAAGATGTTACCCGCAAGCGGCGCATCGATCCCCTCGCCGCTGGGCGCGGCGGGTTGGCTGGCAGGCTGCTCGGCTGGCGCGCCGCTGGCTGGCGTTTCGCTGACCTGGCTGATATCGCCACCTTCGGCGACCTCGACCACGTAGGCCTTGCCGTTGAGCTTGACGGTGTAGGTCTCGGGCCCTTGGGCGGGGGCGGCTTTGGCCGGCGCTTTGGTTTTTTCTTCGCTTACGGCCACGCTTTGCGGGTCGGCCTGGGGCGCGGGCTCGAAGACGTCCGGGTTGTCGCGGTTTTTCAAAAACTTGAGGCCGATCTGCGGGAACAGCGCATAGGTCAACACGTCGTCGATGCGCGACTCACCTTCGGCCAGGCGGATGTTCTCGGCCTGGGCTTTTTCTTCAAGCTCACTGTCCAGGCGCTCCATCTCCGGGGCGAGGTTGTCCGCCGGGCGGCAGGTGATCGGCTCACCGCCGTCCAATACGCGCTTTTGAAGCTCCGAGCTAAACGGTGCGGGGGCAGCACCGTACTCGCCTTTCAGTAGCGCCTGTACCTCTTTGGAGATCGACTTGTAGCGCTCTCCCATCATTACGTTCATCACCGCCTGGGTGCCCACGATCTGCGAGGTCGGGGTAACCAGCGGAATGAAACCGAGATCCTCGCGCACCCGCGGAATTTCGCTGAGCACGTCGTCGAGCTTGTCGCCGGCGCCCTGCTCTTTTAGCTGGCCTTCCATATTGGTCAGCATACCGCCGGGCACCTGGGCGACCAGAATCCGCGAGTCGATACCCCGGAGCGAGCCCTCGAACGCCGCGTACTTTTTGCGCACTTGGCGGAAATAGCCCGCGATATCCTCGAGCGCTTCCAAATCCAGGCCCGTGTCGCGGTCGGTATCCTTGAGCATGGCGACCACGGACTCTGTCGGACTATGGCCATAGGTCATCGACATCGACGAGATCGCGGTATCCACGTTATCCACGCCCGCTTCGACCGCCTTCAAAATGGTCGACGTCGAAAGCCCGGTGGTCGCGTGGCAGTGCAAATGCACGGGAATCGAGAGCCTCTTTTTGAGTCGCGTGACCAAATCAAAAGCGGTATAGGGCGTCAAAAGCCCGGCCATGTCCTTGATCGCCAGCGAGTCAGCGCCCATGTCCGCGATGGTGCTGGCAAGCTCGACCCAGCTGTCCAGGGTGTGTACCGGGCTCACCGTGTAGGAGATGGTACCCTGGGCGTGGCCGCCGACCTGGCGCACGGCCTTGATCGCGCGTTCCAGGTTGCGCGGGTCGTTCATCGCATCGAAAACGCGAAACACGTCGACGCCGTTGGTTTTGGCGCGCTCGACGAATTTGTCGACCACGTCATCGGCGTAGTGGCGATAGCCCAGCAGGTTCTGGCCGCGCAACAGCATTGCCTGAGGCGTGTTGGGCATCGCCTCTTTCAGCGCGCGAATGCGCTCCCAGGGGTCTTCCCCCAGGTAGCGGATACACGAATCAAACGTCGCCCCACCCCAGGTTTCGAGCGACCAGAAGCCGATGTTGTCGAGTTTTTCGGCGATAGGGAGCATGTCGTCCAGGCGCAGGCGGGTAGCGAACAGCGACTGGTGGGCATCGCGAAGGACGACATCGGTAACTCCTAGAGGGCGTTTGTTCTCGTTCATGCTCTATTCTCAAAAATAGGTGTTGTATTAGTAAACTTAACAAAATACAGCGCTGGGCTTTTGTAAAGTTCGCTAGGGCTTCCTGTCGTTACCGAGTACTTGATGTGCGGTAACGATGCACGGCAGCCGAGATGATGGCCATGGTTTCGTCATCCTGACCCGCAGGCTCCGGTGGGGCTGCTCGCCCGGCGGGTTGGGTGGCGGCTTGCGGGGTGGGCTGAAAGCGCCGTATGACCGTCGACATCAGCGTGACGCTGATCACCAGGATGGTAAGAAAAACAAAGACGAACCCCATCCCCATCGCCATTAGGGCCAGTCCTTCCTGGAGTAATTCTCCTTCTTGCATACTTCCCCCGCCTGGTCATGTCATTGAGTGGCACACCAAACGCCTCTAAAGGCGCTTGGCGCAGTGAGGACAATCCTCTAACCTGCCACATTCAGAATAGAATGCAATGACGCTAAAGTGGAAGCCATGGTTGTTAATTTACTACAAAAGGGGGAGATCGGCCTGGCGCCGATGGAAGGTGTGATCGACGCCCTCACCCGCGATCTACTGACGCGTCAGCCCGGTTTCGACTGGACGGTCACCGAGTTTGTCCGCGTGGTGGATGCCCGCCTGCCTCCCCGCGTGTTTTACAAGCACTGCCCCGAACTCGAGCTCGAGCACGTGACCACGCCCAGCGGCGTGCCGGTCCATCTGCAGCTTTTGGGCTCAAGCCCCGAGGCGCTGGCCGAAAACGCGCGCCAGGCGGCTTCCTTGGGCGCAGTCAGCGTGGATCTGAACTTTGGCTGCCCGGCCAAACTGGTCAACCGCCACGATGGGGGTGCGTCGCTATTGCGCCGCCCCGAGCGCGTCTACCAGGCCGTCGATGCGGTCTACCAGGCGCTCGAAGGACAAATACCGGTGACGGCGAAGATTCGTCTGGGCTTTTCGGACCGGCGCCTGGCCGTTGCCTGCGGCCAGGCCGCCGAGGCAGGTGGGGCCTCGCGGCTGGTCGTACACGGGCGCACCCGCGACGAAGGCTACCGCCCACCGGCACACTGGGAGTGGATTGGCAAAATTCGCGCACGCCTTGGCATCCCCGTCGTTGCAAACGGCGATATCTGGACGCTGGAGGATTACTGGAAAGCGCGCACACTCTCGGGCTGCCAGGATGTGATGCTGGGACGCAGCGCCCTGGCGGACCCCTGGCTTGCGCCGCGCATTCGCCACTGGCTCGACACCGGCGAGCGCCTGGGCGAGACAACCTGGGCGATGCGCGCCGGGGTCATTGCCGACTACGCCAGGCGCCAGCGCGAAGCGCTACCGGACCGTGTGGTCGTGTCGCTGGTCAAGCAGTGGCTTGCCCAAATGCGCCAGTCAAACCATGAGGCCAATCAGCACTTCCAGCGCTTAAAGCGGGTGACCGACCTCGACACGCTCTTGCGCGAGCTCGTCCCGGCGACGCCACAACCCATCACCACCACCCCCGCCTAACCCAAAAGCGCCCGGCCAAAAAAAACGCCTGACCACGTAAAGTGGCAGGCGTTTTAAACGACCGCAGAGAGCGCGAGCCGCCCTCCTGCGTCAGGTTCCATCCTTTTGAACCGACTCGATATCCGGCGCCTAAGCAGCCGCCTTACGCGTACTGACTCAGGGCACCAACGCAGAAAACCCGCCTTTGAAAAGGCGGGTTTTCCTGGAATCTGGCGCGCCCGGGAGGATTCGAACCTCCGACCCTCTGATTCGTAGTCAGATACTCTATCCAGCTGAGCTACGGGCGCTTGATCGTCGTTAATCGACGAAAAACAGTGTAACATCAATCACTTGGCAACGAAAGGCTTGTTAGATCAGACATTGAACTAAAAGCACTGAAGGCTTACAAGATGGCGCGCCCGGGAGGATTCGAACCTCCGACCCTCTGATTCGTAGTCAGATACTCTATCCAGCTGAGCTACGGGCGCTTATCTTAAAGCAACTGCTCTTCAAGCAATCATGTTACGGGTTATGCGGTTGGCGGAGAGAGAGGGATTCGAACCCTCGATAGGGCTATAAACCCTATACTCCCTTAGCAGGGGAGCGCCTTCAGCCACTCGGCCACCTCTCCTCAACGGCACGGCGCGAATATTACCGATAATACTGAGGCTTGTCCAGACTTAAGCAGAAATTTTTTCGCGCCGGCTTTGGGTTAGCGCTTAAACGCCCTTTAGTGGACGTGGTATAAGGCGCCATTTATTCGGGTTCGCTTTCAGTATCGCGCTCGCGCTGGATTCGCTGGTAAATCTCTTCACGATGTACGGCGACATCCTTGGGGGCGTTAACACCAATTCTGACTTGATTACCTTTTACACCTAACACCGTGACGGTGATCTCATCACCTATCATCAGTGTCTCGCCTACGCGGCGCGTTAGGATGAGCATGGCTGATCTCCTTCTCAGACGTTTGTACAACGGTTCGTGTCCGCCAGAGGCGTCAACGCCGCCATTATGCGGCAAAGCGGCACCAGTCACCAACGACTGATGCCTCTGGCTCCATGACACTTGAACTTCCGTTGCAAGAAAGCTCACCACCTACGGTAGCAAGTTACCTCTTAGCGTAGAAGGTTTGGAGCACAAATGTTATTCGGATTCTACATTTGCATTATCCAACCCGAACGCCTTGTGCAGTGCGTTGACCGCCAGTTCCATGTGCTTTTCGTCGATGACCACCGAAATTTTGATCTCCGAGGTGGAGACCATACGGATATTGACGTTCTCGTCGGCCAGCACACGGAACATTTTCGAGGCCACCCCAGCGTGGGAGCGCATGCCCACACCCACCAGCGACACCTTGGCGATATTGTCATCGCCGCGCAGCTCGCCGCCGCCGAGATCCGGGATCACGGTTTCTTCCAAAAGCCTTTTGGTCGCCTTGTAATCGCCCTTGGCCACGGTAAAGGTGAAATCGGTGTAGTCGCCGGCCGGCGCCACGTTCTGCACGATCATATCGACTTCGATATTGGCATCGGCAATGGGGCCTAAAATGCGCGAGGCAACACCGGGAACATCCGGGGTGTGCAAAAGGGTCAGCTTGGCTTCGTTTTTGGTAAAGGCAATACCGGAGATCAGCGGTTCTTCCATGGAATCCTCGTCTTGGTCAGCATCTGCGATAATCAGGGTACCGGGGCCATCCTCGAAGCTCGAGAGCACCCGTAGCGGAACGTTGTACTTGCCGGCAAACTCCACCGCGCGAATCTGCAGCACCTTGGAGCCCAGGCTTGCAAGCTCCAGCATCTCTTCGACGGTGATGCTTTCAAGGCGCTGAGCACGGGAGCATACACGGGGGTCGGTGGTGTAAACGCCATCGACGTCGGTATAGATCTGGCATTCGTCGGCGCCGAGTGCGGCCGCCAGCGCCACGCCGGTGGTGTCCGAGCCACCCCGGCCCAGGGTGGTAATGTTGCCGTCTTCATCCACGCCTTGAAAGCCCGCCACGACCACCACCTTGCCGGCATCGAGATCACTTTTCAGATCGTCGGTTTCGATACGCTGGATGCGCGCCTTGGTGTAGGCGTTATCGGTGTGAATACCGACCTGGGCGCCGGTGTGGGACGTCGCCGGGACACCCAACTGCTGAAGCGCCATGGCAAGCAGCGAGATAGTCACCTGCTCACCGGTGGAGAGCAGCATATCCATTTCCCGCGGCGTCGGGTCGTCGTTCAAGGCCTGGGCCATGTCGGTGAGACGGTTGGTCTCGCCGCTCATGGCAGAAACGACCACGACGATCTGGTGGCCCTGATCGCGAAAGCCTTTTACTTTTTCCGCCACGGCCTTGATACGGTCGACCGAGCCGACCGACGTACCGCCGAACTTTTGTACGTATAGTGCCATATGCCATTTTCCCTATGGGTTCGGAGTAAAAGAGTAATAGTAGACTAGCCCGGCATTGGCGTTGGAAAACCGTGCCAGTTACTACGCCGATGAATATAAAAAAAGCCGGTGGCAACGCTGCCACCGGCCTCTTGCTTAGAGCACGCTTTCCAACCAGGCCGGCACGCTCTCGAGCGCCCCCGGCAAGGCATCGGGTTGGCTGCCCCCGGCCTGAGCCATATCGGCCCGCCCGCCGCCTTTGCCGCCCACCTGGGCGGCCACGTGATTGACGAGCTCGCCGGCTTTCACGCGGTGAGTCAAATCGTCGGTGACACCGGCGATCAGGCTCACCTTGCCCGCCGCCTGGTCGGCCACCGCCAAAAGGATCACCCCGGAGCCCAGCTTGTTCTTGAGCTGGTCGAGCATACCGCGTAGATCCTTGCCGGAAACGCCTTCGAGCTGGGTGGCCAGCAGCTTCACGCCGCCGACTTCCTGCGCCTGGCTCAACATATCGCTGCCCGCCGAGCTTGCCAGCTTCGCCTTGAGCTGCTCGAGCTCTTTTTCGAGGGTGCGGTTACGCTCGAAAAGCGATTCGATGCGGGATTCGACCTGCTCGGGCTTGGTCTTGAGCCGCGCCCCCAGCCGCTCCAGGGCGGCTTCTTGCTGGTAGAAGTACGCCAGCGCGTTTTCGCCGGTGATCGCCTCGATACGGCGAACGCCGGCGGCGGTGCCCGCCTCCGTCACGATATGGAAGCAGCCGATATCGCCGCTTCGCGCCACGTGGGTGCCGCCGCAGAGCTCGATGGAGAAATCGTCAGCGCCGATGGTCAACACGCGGACATTGTCGGCGTACTTCGCCTCGAACAGAGCCGCAGCCCCTTTGGCTTTCGCCTCATCGAGGCTCATCTGCTCGGTTTTGGTCGGCGCGTTGGCCAGCACCTGCTCATTGACCAGCCGCTCGACTTCCTTGAGCTGCTCCGCTGTCAATGCCTCGAAGTGACTGAAGTCGAAGCGCAGCCGCTCGGCGTTGACCAGCGACCCCTTCTGCTGGACGTGGTCGCCCAGCACCATACGAAGCGCCTCGTGCAGCAGGTGAGTGGCCGAGTGGTTGCGCACGGTGGCAGCACGCAGGCCAGTGTCGACCTCGCCGCGCACATCCGCCCCCACGCTGAGCGTGCCTTCGACCATCACGCCCTGATGCAGATGGTGACCACTTTGCTTTTGCGTATCGTTGACCTGAAAACGTCCGCCCTCGACATGCAAGTAGCCGGTATCGCCTACCTGCCCGCCGGACTCGCCGTAAAACGGCGTGCGGTCCAGCACCACGATGCCCTTCTGACCTGCCTCGAGCGCGGCGAGCGCGTTGCCTTCGCTATCCACCAGCGCGGTGACTTTGGCGTCATCGGCCAAAAGCTCGTAGCCGGTGAAGTTCGTGGTGCCGTCGAGCTCGATATTGGCGCTGTAATCGGCGCCGAACTGGCTCGCGGCCCGGGCACGTTCGCGCTGGGCCTCCAGTGCCTGCTGAAAGCCCTCTTCGTCGAGTTTGACGCCGCGCTCGCGGCACACGTCGGCGGTCAAATCGAAGGGAAAGCCGTAGGTGTCGTAAAGCTTGAAGACCGTCTCGCCGGGCAGCGTATCGCCTTGTAAAGAATCAAGCGCCTCACTCAAGAGCCCCATACCGTGATCCAGGGTGCGCGCGAACTGCTCTTCTTCCTTGAGCAGCACCCGGGCGATTTGATCGCTGGATTCGCGAAGCTCCGGGTAGGCATCCCCCATCTCGGCGTCGAGGGCGGCGACCAGCGTATGGAAAAACGCGCCGGTCGCGCCGAGCTTGTGGCCGTGGCGCACCGCGCGGCGGATGATCCGGCGCAGTACGTAGCCGCGGCCTTCGTTGGACGGCAGTACGCCGTCAGCGATCAAAAACGCGCAGGAGCGGATATGGTCGGCGATGACGCGCAGCGACGGCGCCTCCAGGTCGCTGTAGCCGGTGGCCTGGGCCGCCGCCTTGAGCAGGTTCTGAAAAAGGTCGATCTCGTAGTTGGAGTGCACGCCCTGCATGACGGCCGCCACGCGCTCGAGGCCCATGCCGGTGTCGATCGACGGCTTGGGCAGCGGGTTTAGCGTGCCCTGGGCGTCGCGGTCGAACTGCATGAAGACCAGGTTCCAGATCTCGATGTAGCGGTCGCCGTCCTCTTCCGGGCTTCCCGGCGGGCCACCCCATACGTCAGCACCGTGATCGAAGAAGATTTCCGAGCTCGGGCCACAGGGGCCGGTATCGCCCATCTGCCAGAAGTTGTCTTCGTCGAGGCGCGAGAAACGCGCGGGGTCGATGCCGATCTCGTCTTTCCAGATCCGTTCGGCTTCTTCATCGCTTATGTGCACGGTGACCCAAAGTTTCTCTTTGGGTAGCCCCAGGGTCTCGGTCAAAAAGCGCCAGGCAAAGCGGATGGCGTCTCGCTTGAAGTAGTCGCCGAAGCTGAAGTTACCCAGCATTTCGAAAAAGGTGTGGTGGCGCGCGGTGTAGCCGACGTTATCCAGGTCGTTGTGCTTGCCGCCGGCACGCACGCAGCGCTGGGCCGAGGTGGCGCGTACGTAGGGCCGCGGGTCACGCCCCAGAAACACGTCCTTGAACGGCACCATGCCCGCGTTGGTGAACAACAGCGTCGGGTCGTTGCCCGGTACCAGCGAGCTCGAGGGAACCACGGTATGTCCGTGCTCCTCGAAATAGGTTAGAAAGGCCTGCCTGATCTCTGCGCTTTTCATAGGGGTTCCGTGACAATAAAACGTGATGCCTCGGGGCGCTGTCGCCACCACCCTGGGGCACGCAAAACATCTATTATAACGAAGTTGCCCCACGACTAAAGCCACGATGGGCGCGGCCGGGTCAAACAGAGGGAATTAGGCGAAAACCAGAGGAAATTAGGGGAAAACCAGAGAGACTGAATGCGCGCTTCAAGTGTCCAGCCGGGACAGCGCGTAGCGAATTTGATCGAAGTCGAAGCCGCGATTGGCGAGAAAACGTTCGCGTTTGGCGCGCTCTTTAGGGGGAACGAACGATTCACCGGCCGGCGCCCCGGAATCGCTGAAACGTCTTGAAAGCGTCTCGAAGGCAAGCTCGAACCAGTCGATTCGCTCCTGGGCCTGAACGGACTCGAAAGCCTCCGCTTGAAGATCGCTTTCCACACCGCGGCGCCTAAGCTCCATTTTGATACGCACCGGGCCCTGGCCGCGCAGAATGCGTGAGCGCACGAAACTCTCGGCGAAACGGCTGTCGCTTTGAAGCCCCTGCTCTTGCAGGGCGTCCAGACAGCTTTCGATCTCCACTTCATCGAAACTCTTTTGCGTGAGTTTCTCGAAAAGCTCGGCGCGAGAGTACTCGCGCCGCGCCAGAAGATCCATGGCGACCCCGCGCGGGGTCGCGTTATGAGTGCCAAACACGGACGTCTCCGAAGTTTTGCATTGCCAGCACTTAGATCAGGCTATCTTCGCCGTCGGCATCGACATCCGCCGGCGCCGCGACCTCTTCCTTTTCCTCTTTTTTAGGGTCGGGCTTGGCAAGAAGCTGCTCGCGAATCTGGCTTTCGATCTCTTCCATGATCTCCGGGTGCTCTTCCAGGTACTGGGAAGCGTTGGCTTTACCCTGGCCGATCTTGCTGCCCTTGTAGCTGTACCAGGCACCGGCTTTATCCACCAGATTACACTGCACGCCCAGGTCGATCACCTCGCCGGCGTGGTAGATCCCCTTGCCGTAAAGAATCTGGAACTCGGCCTGGCGGAAAGGCGGCGCGACCTTGTTTTTCACGACCTTGACGCGGGTTTCGTTACCGGTGACTTCGTCGCCGGACTTCACCGAGCCGGTACGGCGGATATCCAAACGCACGCTGGAGTAGAACTTCAGCGCGTTACCGCCGGTGGTGGTTTCGGGGCTACCGAACATCACGCCGATCTTCATGCGGATCTGGTTGATGAATACCACCAGGCAGTTGGCGTTTTTGATGTTGCCGGTGATCTTACGCAGCGCCTGGGACATCAAGCGCGCCTGAAGACCCACGTGGGTGTCGCCCATTTCACCTTCGATCTCGGCGCGCGGCGTAAGGGCGGCGACGGAGTCGATGATGATGACGTCGACGCCGCCGGAGCGTACCAGCATGTCGGTGATTTCGAGCGCCTGCTCACCGGTATCCGGCTGGGACACCAGCAGGTCGTCCAGGTTGATACCCAGCTTTTCCGCGTAGCTTGGGTCGAGGGCGTGCTCGGCGTCCACAAACGCACACACCTTGCCCTGTTTCTGCGCCTGCGCAATGACCGACAGCGTCAGCGTCGTTTTACCCGAGGACTCCGGCCCGAAGATTTCCACCACGCGCCCATAAGGAAGCCCGCCGATGCCGAGGGCGATATCGAGGCCGAGCGAGCCGGTTGATACCGATGGCATGACCACCCGCGGCGCATCGCCCAAACGCATGACGGTGCCCTTGCCGAACTGACGATCGATCTGGCCGAGCGCGGCGTTCAGTGCTTTTGTGCGGTTTTCATCTTGAGCCATTTAAAGCGTCCTCGTAACAACCTGTATAATTAGCCAGTATTATGCCAAATAATAGCGCTAAAACCTATCCCTGACACGCTATTTATTTACGTCAAACCAGGCCATGTTGGGTACTTCCAGCGCCTTTCGATTACCGCTTCGTTAGTCGGATAGGCGCAAAATCAGGGCCACCAGCGCCTCGCGTACCGCCTGCTCGCGCACCGCCTGACGGCTACCGGGAAAGACGAAGCGTTGGGCGTGTTGGCGGGCCTCATTGCCCACGCTAAGCCAGACGAGCCCGACGGGCTTATCGACGCTGCCTCCCCCCGGGCCTGCCACGCCGCTCACCGCCACGCCAAGGCTTGCACCGCTTTCCCGGCACGCCCCCTTGACCATTTCATTGACCACCGCCTCGCTCACCGCGCCGTGGGCGGCAAGGGTCTCTTCTGCGACGCCCAGCAGGCGGGTCTTGGCGGCGTTGGAGTAGGTGACCACGCCGGTTTCAAAGTAGCCCGAGCTACCTGGCGCGGCGGTAATCGCCGTGGCAATCCCACCGCCGGTGCAGGACTCCGCGGTGGTCAGCGTAACGTTTCGAGCAAGGCAAAGCCTGCCCAGGCGCTTCGAAAGAAGCGCCAGATCGAGATTTTTCAAACCAGACGCGTCAGCGGCCATGCAGACTCCTTCATGTAAGCGCTTCGTTCAGCGTAGAATACTGCGTTTCACTTGCCCATAGAACATGGCGCAATACGTTTGCGCCACGCTCAATCAGGACGCCCATGTCACAGGCCAGCCCCGCGCACACGCCAATGATGGCGCAATACCTCAAAATCAAACGCGAACACCCCGAGGTCCTGCTTTTTTACCGGATGGGGGATTTCTACGAGCTCTTCTTCGACGATGCCAAGCGTGCCGCCACGCTTTTGGATATCACCCTGACCGCCCGCGGCCAAAGCGGCGGTAAGCCGATTCCCATGGCCGGTGTACCCTACCACAGCGCCGAAGGCTATTTGGCCCGACTGGTCAGCGCTGGCGAATCGGTCGCGATCTGCGAGCAGATCGGCGACCCGGCCACCAGCAAGGGCCCGGTGGAGCGCCAGGTGGTGCGTATCGTCACCCCCGGCACGCTGCACGACGAAGCACTGCTCGATGCTCGCCGCGACAACGTGCTGGTGGCGCTGTGCCCGGGCAAGGAGCGCTTTGGCCTGGCCTGGCTCGAGCTCTCCAGCGGGCGCTTCAACGTGCTCGAAGTCGAAAGCGAAGCGGAGATGCTGGCCGAGTTGACCCGCCTGGCGCCGGCGGAGCTTTTGGTGCCGGAAAACCTGACCCTGCCCGAGGCGTGGTCGCAAAAGCGCAGCCTGCGCCGCCAGGGCGAGTGGCTTTTCGATCTGGAAAGCGCCACGCGCAGCCTTTGTGATCAGTTCGAGGTGCAGGATCTACGCGGCTTCGGCTGCGCCCACCTGACCACCGCGCTGGTCGCCGCCGGCGTGCTGGTCGACTACGCCCGGGACACTCAGCGCTCGCGCCTGCCCCACGTGACCGCCATTACCGTGGAAAACCGGGACGACGCGGTGGTGATCGACGCCGCCAGCCGGCGTAATCTGGAAATCGACCTCAATCTGGGCGGCAGCACCGACAATACCCTGGCAAGCGTTCTGGACACCTGCGCCACCGCCATGGGTTCGCGGCTTTTAAAGCGCTGGCTCAACCGCCCGCTGCGCCAAACCCAAATCGTTCAGGCCCGCCAAGCGGGCGTGGCACTGCTCACCCTGAACAGCGCCTATATGGCGCTGCGCGAAGCGCTTTCCGAACTGGGGGATATCGAGCGTATTTTGGCCCGCGTGGCGCTCTACAGCGCCCGCCCACGCGACCTGGCCAAGCTGCGCGACGCGCTCAATGCCCTGCCCACGCTGCAAGGGCTTTTAGAAGAAGTCGAGAGCGGCAGCGCCATCGATAGCCTCAAGCCGCATATTCGCCCCTACCCGGAGATAGCCGATACGCTGAGCCGGGCGATCATCGACAACCCACCGGTGGTGATTCGCGACGGCGGCGTCATCGCCCAGGGCTTCGATAGCGAGCTCGACGAGCACAGAGGGCTTGCCGAGAACGCCGGTGATTATTTGATCGAGCTCGAACGCCGCGAGCGAGAACGCACCGGCCTTTCCCACCTGAAGGTGGGCTACAACCGGGTTCACGGCTACTTCATCGAACTACCCCGCGCCCAAGCCCAACAGGCCCCGGCGGAGTACATTCGTCGCCAGACGCTGAAAAACGCCGAGCGCTTCATCATCCCCGAGCTCAAGGAGTTCGAGGACAAGGCGCTTTCGGCCAAGTCCCGGGCGCTCTCGCGGGAGAAGTGGCTCTACGAGCGGCTTCTGGGCGAGCTCAACACTCTGCTCCACGAGCTTCAGGGCACCTCCCAGGCGCTGGCGGAACTCGACGTGCTGTGCGCCTTTGCCGAGCGCGCCGAGGCGCTGGACTGGGTACGCCCGACGCTCACCGCCCACACCGGCATTCACGTAAGCGCCGGGCGCCACCCGGTGGTCGAGCACGTAAGCCAAACGCCCTTCGTGCCCAACGATATCGACCTCTCCCCCCAACGGCACATGCTGATCATTACCGGTCCCAACATGGGCGGTAAATCGACCTACATGCGCCAGACCGCGCTGATCGCCCTGCTCGCCCATAGCGGCAGCTTCGTGCCCGCCCAATCCGCGGAAATCGGCCCGCTGGATCGCATCTTCACACGTATCGGCTCCTCGGACGACCTGGCCGGCGGGCGCTCCACCTTCATGGTGGAGATGACCGAAACCGCCAATATCTTGCACAACGCCACCGAGCAGAGCCTGGTGTTGATGGACGAGATCGGCCGCGGCACCAGCACCTTCGACGGGCTATCCCTTGCCTGGGCGAGCGCCGAGCAGCTGGCCGCGACCAAAGCGCTGACGCTCTTTGCCACCCACTATTTCGAGATGACCGGGCTAACCGATCAGACCCAGGGCGTGGCCAACATCCACCTGACCGCCACCGAGCACGGCGACAGCATCGTATTCATGCACCGTATCGAAGCAGGCCCGGCCAGCCAAAGCTACGGCCTGCAGGTCGCCCAACTGGCCGGGGTGCCCGCCGGGGTGATTGCCCGGGCGCGGCAAAAGCTCGTGGCCCTGGAGCAGCGCGATATAGACGAGCAGCAACGCGATATAGGTGAGCCGCAACGAAGCGTACAGGGGCAACCGGTTGATGGGGGCGAGCGCCAACCCGGTGCCAGCCAAACGCCCCAGCAAAACGACCTGTTCGCCAGTGCGCCGCACCCGGTCGTGGAAGCGCTCAAGGGCATGGAGGTCGACGCGCTGTCGCCCCGCGAGGCCCTCGAGCTTTTGTATCAGTGGCGCGAGCTTCTATAAGCGGTGCAGTTGACGCTTGCCGCGGGGCATAGGCACCTCTAGAATACGGCCCATATTTTTTAGCTTCTAAAAAACGGCTGATTTATAACCATTCACGATTAACTATCATTCACGACACGCCATGGCCATACCGTGCGGTGGCCATGCAAGAGGGATAAACCGATGACGTTTGTCGTTACCGAAAACTGCATTCAGTGCAAATATACCGACTGCGTAGAAGTCTGCCCGGTCGACTGCTTTTACGAAGGTCCGAACTTTTTGGTGATTCACCCAGACGAGTGCATCGACTGCGCGCTGTGTGAGCCGGAGTGCCCCGCCGAGGCGATCTTCTCGGAAGACGAGCTTCCGGAGGGTCAGCAACCCTTCATCGAGATCAACGCCGAGCTTGCCGATGTCTGGCCCAATATCAGCGAGAAGAAAGACCCGCTGCCCGACGCCGAAGAGTGGGACGGCAAAACCGGCAAGATGGACAAGCTCGAGCGCTAGGTTCGAGTATCGCCCATAAAAAAAGCCACCCGAGGGTGGCTTTTTTTGGCCTAAAAGAAAGCGCTTTAGATCGCTTTGGGCTCGCCAAGCTCCTCGGAGTCCGCGGCGAAGACCGCGCCGTCGTGCTGCTTGAGCAGGCGGCTGGTGACCGTGCCCGCGGTCATCGAACCGTTGACGTTGATCGCCGTGCGGCCCATGTCGATCAGCGGCTCGATCGAGATCAAAAGCCCGGCCAGCGCAATGGGCAGATCCAGCGTCGAGAGCACGATGATCGCGGCAAAGGTCGCCCCGCCGCCGACCCCGGCAATGCCGAAGGAAGCAAGCGTTACCACCAGCACCAGGGTACCCAAAAACTCGAGCGAGAGTGGATCGACCCCTACCGTGGGGGCGATCATCATGGCGAGCATCGCAGGATAAAGACCCGCGCAGCCGTTCTGGCCGATGGTCGCGCCGAAGGAGGCGGCGAAGTTGGCAATCGCCGGCGGCACGCCGATGCGGTCCACCTGGGCTTCGATATTGAGCGGAATGGTCGCAGCACTCGAGCGCGAGGTGAACGCGAAGGTGAGCACCGGCCATACTTTCTTGAAGTAGCGCAGCGGATTGACGCCCGCCCCGGACAAAAAGAGCGCGTGCATGACCAGAATGAGCGCCAGGCCCACGTAGGAGGCCACCACGAAACCGAGCAAGCCCAGGATGTCGTCAAGATTCGAGGTCGCCACCACCCGGGTCATCAGCGCCATGACCCCGTAAGGCGTGAGGCGGATCACCATACGTACCAGGCGCATGATCCACTTCTGCACCACGTCGATGCCCTCGATCAGCTTGTCGCCGAGCGCGGCGTTTTCACGCTTGATGCCCAGTGCGGCCAGGCCCAAAAAGGTCGCGAAGATCACCACGCTAATGATCGAGGTGGGACGCGCGCCGGCCAAGTCCTGGAACGGGTTACTGGGAATGAACGACAGCAGCAGCTGCGGCACGGTGAGATCCGATACCTGGGCGCTGCGCTCGATGATGTCCTGGCCGCGCTCGAGTTCCCGCGCGCCCTGTACCAGACCTTCTGCGGAAAGGCCGAACAGCTGCGTCATGCCGATGCCGATCACCGCTGAAATCGCGGTGGTCAGCATCAAAATGGCCAGCACCCCGAAGCTGATCTTGCCAAGCGAGCTTGCGTCGTGAAGGCGCGTGACCGCCGAAAGGATCGTCACCAGTACCAGCGGCATGATGATCATCTTCAAAAGCTGCACGTAGCCGCCGCCGACCAGATTCACCCAGTCGAGGGTGCCGGTCAGCGTGGCGGTATCGGCGTAAAGCGCCTGCAAAATGGCGCCCAGCACGACGCCAGCGACCAGACCCACCAGCACCACGCGGGAAAGACTCGCTCCGCGGCGCTGCCAGCGCGCCAAAAACGCGATCGCTAACGCCAAAATCAATACGTTGATAACAACTAACCAGGGCATAGTAGCCGCCTCCTGATAGCGAGTGCGGTGCAAAAGCGCACCGGGAAAGCAGGCCAACTGGCTAGCCTGCTAATTCAGGCGCGCAATGGTAATTAATAGTGGAAAGGAATAACAATGCGTTTTTCTTATAACTACTGATAGATTTAGCGATTAGCCCACCGCCGGCGCCCATGCGGGCATAAAAAAGGCGGCCCATAGGCCGCCCGTTCCAAGCACTTTCTCTGACCACTCCCTGTGTCGAACTTCCTGGGTGCTTCTCCCTGCCGAGGCCACGATCGTCTGGTCACTCGGCGCACCTTCAACATTACGCTCTATACTGCCTAAAGCATCCTTGCCTCCCCTTGTCCTGATCACAGTGTGCCAGAGATCCAGCGCTGCACAAAAAGCGCCAACCGCCCAAAAAAAAGCGGGCCCGCAGGCCCGCCTTGATGACAAAAAACTTTTATTTCAAACACTTGGCGAAATACCGGTCGAAAAAACCGCTCGAATCCTAACGCTTATAAGCGGATATCGACGGCCTAAGTAAGCGATCTCTTACAAATTCTTAAGATAATGCTTACACCAGAGGCCTGGACTTTACTGTCCCTTGATCGCTTTCAAGCCCGGATACTCGACACTGCCAAGCTCGGCTTCGATCGCCAGCAGCCGGTTGTACTTGGCGACCCGGTCCGAGCGGCAAAGCGAGCCGGTCTTGATCTGGCCCGCCGCGGTGCCCACGGCCAGGTCCGCAATGGTGGTGTCTTCGGTTTCGCCAGAGCGGTGGGAGATCACAGCGGTGAAGCCGGCATCCTGAGCCATCTGGATCGCATCGAGGGTCTCGGAGAGCGAGCCGATCTGGTTGAACTTGATCAAAATCGAGTTGCCGATCTGCTCGTCGATGCCGCGCTTGAGGATACGCGTGTTGGTCACGAACAAGTCGTCGCCCACCAGTTGGATTTTGTCGCCGAGCTTGTCGGTCAGCGCTTTCCAGCCGTCCCAGTCGGACTCGTCCATACCGTCTTCGATCGAGACGATCGGGTAGTCATCGCAAAGCCCTGCCAGGTAGTCGGTGAAGCCCTGGGCGTCGAAGCTTTTGCCTTCGCCGGAAAGATTGTACTGGCCATCCTTGTAAAACTCGGAGGAGGCGCAGTCCAGTGCCAGTGTGACGTCCTGGCCCAGGGTGTAGCCGGCATCACTCACCGCCTGCTTGATCACCGCCAGCGCCTCGGCGTTGGAGGAAAGATTCGGCGCGAAGCCGCCTTCGTCGCCAACGGAGGTGGAGAGCCCCTTGGCGGCGAGCACCTTTTTCAGCGCGTGGAAGATTTCCGCGCCGACCCGCAGCCCCTCGGAGAAGCTGGAAGCCCCCACCGGCTGAACCATGAACTCCTGGATATCGACGTTGTTATCCGCGTGCTCGCCGCCATTGAGAATGTTCATCATCGGCACGGGCATGCTGTAGTGGCCAGGCTTGCCGTAAAGCTCGGCAATGTGGGCGTAAAGGGCCACACCCTTGGCGTTCGCCGCCGCCTTGGCCGCCGCCAGCGATACCGCAAGAATCGCATTGGCGCCCAGGTTCGCCTTGTTGTCGGTGCCATCGAGTTTCAGCATGGCGTTGTCCAGACCGCGCTGATCCCGGGCGTCCATACCGACGAGTGCCTCGCGGATACTGCCATTGACCGCACCCACGGCTTTCAAAACGCCCTTGCCCAGGTAGCGCGTCTTGTCGCCGTCGCGAAGCTCGAGCGCCTCGCGGGAGCCGGTCGAAGCGCCACTGGGGGCGCACGCCTGGCCTACCGCGCCGCTTTCCAAACGTACCGTGGCGCTTACGGTGGGGTTACCGCGGGAATCCAGCACTTCAAGCGCGGTGATATCCACAATTTTGGTCATGACAGCGTCCTTTGATTGTCGGTTTACTGAATAGCGATGTTTCCCGTTGACGCACGCGTGCGTCAGTTCAGGTCCTCGAACCTGATATCAGGGCCTGGCCGGCCGGTTAGCGAATGGCGAGCGGCTCGAAGCCCTTCACCAGTGCATCGAGCTTTGAAAGCTGGGTCAAAAACGGCGCGAGTTGATCCAGCGGCAGCGCGCAGGGCCCGTCGCACTTGGCGTTGTCCGGGTCCGGGTGCGCTTCCAAAAAGAGCCCGGCCAAGCCTACGGCAACGCCGGCCCGGGCGAGTTCCGCCACCTGGGCGCGGCGCCCGTCGGCGCTGTCAGCACGCCCGCCCGGGCGCTGCAGCGCGTGGGTGACATCGAAAAAGAGCGGGTAGCCGGTCTGTTTCATGTCGCCAAAGCCGAGCATGTCCACCACGAGGTTGTTGTAGCCAAAGCTCGAACCACGCTCGCAAAGCATCAGGCGGTCGTTCCCGGCCTCCTGAAACTTGGTGATGATATGGCGCATCTCGTGCGGGGCGAGAAACTGCGGCTTTTTGATATTGATCGCCGCCCCGGTTTCGGCCATGGCCACGACCAGATCGGTCTGGCGGGCCAAAAACGCGGGCAGCTGGATGATATCGGCCACTTGTGCAGCGGCGGCGGCCTGGTACGGCTCGTGCACGTCGGTAATGATTGGCACGTTATAGCGCGCCTTGATATCGGCCAGGATCTGGAGGCCCTTCTCGAGCCCCGGCCCACGATAGGAGTGCACGGAGCTACGGTTGGCCTTGTCGAAGCTGGCCTTGAACACGTAGGGCATGGCAAGTGCCGTGGTGGCCTCGACGTAGGCGGCGGCCACCTCATCGGCAAGCTCGGCAGACTCCAGCACGTTCATGCCGCCCAACAGCATCAGCGGCAAAGAATTGCCGGCGGTTAGGCCGGCAACGGAAATATGACGCTCGCTGGAAGTGGACGGCGAAGAGTCGTGTGAGGTCATGATCGTCCCCTTAATCGTGGTCGTGGGGCGCGGCGTGAGCGCGCGTACGTTGCGCCTTGTGTTCGACCGCGGCGTTCACGAAGCCCGAGAACAGCGGATGGCCGTCCCGCGGGGTGGAGGTGAATTCCGGGTGGAACTGACACGCCACGTACCAGGGGTGGTCAGAAAGCTCGACCATCTCGACCAGCGACTGATCCACGCTCTTGCCAGAGATCACAAGCCCCGCTTTTTCCAGCTCGTCGATGAACTGGTTGTTCACCTCGAAACGGTGGCGGTGGCGCTCGACGATTTCATCCGAGCCGTAAGCTTCGCGGGCACGGCTATTGGGTGCCAGGTGGCAGACCTGCCCACCCAGGCGCATGGTGCCGCCAAGATCAGAGGCCGCATCGCGCAGCTCGATCTTACCCTCGGCGTTGATCCACTCGGTAATCAAGCCCACCACCGGGTGCTGGGTGTCGTGGGTGAACTCGGTCGAGTTGGCATCCGTCCAGCCTGCCACGTTGCGCGCGAATTCGATGACCGCAACCTGCATCCCCAGACAAATCCCCAAGTACGGCACGTTGTTTTCGCGGGCGAACTGGGCGGTCTTGATCTTGCCTTCCACACCGCGCTCGCCAAAGCCGCCGGGCACCAGAATGGCGTCTTTACCCGCCAGACGCTCGGTGCCGTGGCGCTCGATGTCTTCGGAGTCGATGTAGTCGATATTGACCTTGATACGCCCCTGGATACCGGCGTGAATCAGCGCTTCGTTGAGCGACTTGTAGGCGTCCAGCAGCTCCATATACTTGCCGACCATGGCAATGCTGACCGACTTCAGCGGGTTGAGCTTGGAGTCCAGCACTTTCACCCACTCGGTGAGATCGGCGGGCCCGGCTTCCAAGCGCAGCTTGTCGCAGACGATATCGTCGAGGCCATGCTCGTGAAGCATCAGCGGAATACGATAGATGGTATCGGCATCCTGAAGCGGCACCACCGCGCGCTCTTCGACGTTGGTGAACAGCGCGATCTTGCGCCGCTCGCTCTCTTCGAGCTCGACTTCGCTACGACAAATCAGGATATCCGGCTGGATACCGATGGAGCGCAGCTCTTTCACGCTGTGTTGGGTCGGCTTGGTCTTGGTCTCGCCGGCGGTCTTGATGTAGGGCACCAGCGTCAGGTGCATGAACAGCGCGCGGTTGGCGCCCTGCTCGCTACGGATCTGGCGGATCGACTCCAAAAACGGCAGCGACTCGATATCGCCGACGGTGCCGCCGATCTCGACCAGCGCCACGTCGAAGCCTTTACCGCCGTCATAGACGCGCTGCTTGATTTCGTCGGTGATATGCGGAATCACCTGCACCGTACCGCCCAGGTAGTCGCCGCGGCGCTCCTTGCGCAGCACGTGCTCGTAGACCCGGCCGGTGGTGAAGTTGTTGCCCTGGGTCATCCTAGTCCGAATGAAGCGCTCGTAGTGGCCAAGGTCCAGATCGGTTTCAGCGCCATCCTCGGTGACGAACACCTCGCCGTGCTGGAAGGGACTCATGGTGCCCGGATCCACGTTAATGTACGGGTCGAGCTTGAGCATGGTGACCTTAAGGCCGCGGGCCTCTAGAATCGCCGCCAGCGAGGCCGACGCGATGCCCTTGCCAAGAGAGGACACAACGCCGCCGGTCACGAAGATATATCGTGTCATGGAAAACCTGTAAGAACGTGATCAATGGGTGTTGCAGAAAGCCACACCAGGATGGGATGGCAGAATAACAGAGTACGCCTAAAGGCTCAATTTGAACTGTCGGGTCAGCGGGGCGCCTGCCTCCTCAAACAGGCCGCTGACCAAAGCCTGCTCCTACAACAGCATTGCCACTGCCACCCTTGTAGGAGCCCAATTCCATTGGGCGATGGAAGGCGCCAGCCTTCCCCGGCCCAGCCACCCTTTTCCAGGCACCATTTCCAAAACACCATAAAAAAGCGGGCCGTGTCGCCACGGCCCGCTTTTGTCACACTAAAACGTCAAACTCAAACGCCCAGGTAATCCAGCATCCCCTCGGCGGCCTGGCGGCCTTCATAGATCGCGGTGACGACCAGATCGGAGCCGCGCACCATATCGCCGCCAGCGAAGATCTTTTCGTTGCTGGTCTGGAAGGCGTAGTGGCCGTGCTCCGGGGCCTTGACCAGACGGCGCTCGTCGACATCGACGCTCGCACCTTCGAACCAGGGGATGGAACTTGCCTGGAAGCCAAACGCGATGACCACCGCGTCCGCAGGAATCACCTCTTCGGAGCCGGGCACGATCTCCGGACGGCGGCGGCCGTTTTCGTCCGGCTCACCCAGTCGCGTGCGCGCCACCTTCACGCCTTCCACCTTCTCCTCGCCCACCACGGCGACGGGCTGGCGGTTGAAAAGAAACTCCACGCCCTCTTCCCGAGCGTTGGCCACTTCGCGGCGCGAGCCCGGCATGTTCTCTTCGTCACGGCGGTAGGCGCAGGTCACACTGGCCGCGTTCTGGCGAATCGAGCTGCGGTTACAGTCCATCGCGGTGTCGCCACCGCCGAGCACCACCACGCGCCTGCCTTCCATGGAGATGTAGTCGTTGGCGTCCTTCTCGAAACCCAGCCGGCGATTGACGTTGGCAATCAGAAAATCGAGCGCCTTGTACACGCCGGGCAGGTCTTCGCCAGGAAAGCCCCCTTCCATGTACTGGTAGGTGCCCATGCCCAAAAAGACCGCGTCATACTCTTGCACCAGGGTATCGAACTCGATGTCCACGCCGATTTCGACGTTCAGGCGAAACTCGATGCCCATTTCCTCGAATACCGAGCGACGGCGCTCCATGACGTTCTTTTCGAGCTTGAATTCGGGGATACCGAAGGTCAAAAGCCCACCGATTTCCGGGTGGCGATCGAATACCACGGGTTTGACGCCGTTACGCGCCAGGATGTCCGCCGCACCGAGGCCCGCTGGGCCGGCGCCGATGATCGCGACCTTTTTATCGGTCCATACCACCTTGGACATGTCCGGGCGCCAGCCCATGGCAAAGGCGGTATCGGTGATGTACTTCTCGATCGAGCCGATGGTCACCGCACCAAAGCCGTCGTTGAGCGTGCAATCACCTTCGCAGAGCCGGTCCTGGGGGCAGACCCGCCCGCACACTTCCGGCAGCGAATTGGTCTTGTGGGAAAGCTCGGCGGCTTCGATGATGTTGCCTTCCACCACCAGCTGCAGCCAGTTGGGAATATAGTTGTGCACCGGGCACTTCCACTCGCAGTACGGGTTACCGCAGTGCAGACAGCGGTGTGCCTGGCTTGCCGCGTCCGTTGGCTTGAACGGCTCGTAGATTTCGGCGAACTCTTTGGCGCGGGTGTACGCCTTTTTTTTCTGCGGGTCTTTACGACCCACATCGATAAACTGGAAATCGTTGTTCAAACGGTTGGGCATGATCTCTCTCCTCTCGGCGATGGACACATTGGATTACTGCGGCTGACGCCGAGATTGATCCAGCAAACTCCCCAGGCTCGCCGCCTTCGGCTTCACCAGCCAGAAGTGGCGCGCATAGTCGCTGAAGTCTTCCAAAATGGCCGCGCCGCGTTTTGAACCGGTCTCGGCAACGTAGGCCTCGATCATTTCACGCAGGTGGCGGCGGTACGCTTCCATCGCTTCGGTGTTCACGCGGTGGATTTCCACCAGCTCATGGTTGTACTTATCCACGAAGTTGCGCTCTTCGTCGATCACATAGGCGAAGCCGCCGGTCATGCCCGCGCCAAAGTTCACGCCGGTTTCACCCAGTACGCAGACGATACCGCCGGTCATGTATTCGCAGCAGTGATCCCCCGCGCCCTCGATGACCGCCATGGCGCCGGAGTTGCGCACACCAAAGCGCTCGCCGGCCACGCCCGCGGCATACAGCGTGCCGCCGGTGGCGCCATAAAGGCAGGTATTGCCGACGATCGAGGTCTTGTGGCTTTCGAACTCGCTCACCCTGGGTGGCACGATCACGATGCGCCCGCCGTTCATACCCTTGCCGACGTAGTCGTTGGCGTCGCCCTCGAGATATAGATTCAAGCCCCGCGCATTCCAGACGCCGAAACTCTGGCCGGCCACCCCGGTAAAGCGCGCGGTAATCGGTGCCTCCTCGAGGCCCTCTTCGCCGTAACGCTTGGCAATAGCGCCAGAGCTGAGTGCGCCCACGCTTCTATCGCAGTTGGTGATATCGAAGCTGAAGTCGCCGCCAGCGCGGTTTTCGATGGCATCTTTAAGAGCGCCCAATACCTCCTGGTTCTTGGCACCGGGGTCGTGGGGTACGTTACGGCTCACCGTGCAAAACTGCGGCGCGTCCGCGGGCACGTAATCGTTTTCCAGAAGCGGCGTCAGGTCCAGCCGCCGCTGGGCGGCGGTGTTGCCTTCGATCACTTCCAAAAGGTCCGTACGGCCGATCAGGTCGGTCAACTGGCGCACGCCGATCAGTGCCATCAGCTCGCGCACCTCTTCGGCGATAAAGCGGAAGTAGTTTTTGACCATGTCGACGGTGCCGCGAAAGTGTTCGCCGCGCAGGTAGTCGTCCTGGGTGGCGACACCGGTGGCGCAGTTATTGAGATGGCAAATACGCAGGTATTTGCACCCCAGCGCGACCATCGGCGCGGTGCCAAAGCCAAAGCTCTCGGCGCCCAAAATCGCCGCCTTGACCACGTCCAGGCCGGTTTTCAGGCCGCCGTCGGTCTGCAGGCGAATCTTGTCGCGCAGCCCGTTGATGCGCAGTGCCTGGTGGACTTCGGGAAGGCCCAGCTCCCAGGGGGAGCCCGCGTGCTTGATCGAGGTCATCGGGCTTGCCGCGGTGCCGCCGTCATAGCCCGAGACGGTGATCAGGTCCGCGTAGGCCTTGGCCACCCCGGTGGCGATGGTGCCGATGCCAGGTTCGGAGACGAGCTTCACCGAGACCTGGGCGTCCGGGTTGACCTGTTTGAGATCGAAAATCAGCTGCGCCAGATCCTCGATCGAGTAGATATCGTGGTGCGGCGGCGGTGAAATCAGCGTCACGCCGGGAACGGCGTAGCGCAGCCGGGCGATGAGTTCGTTCACCTTGCCGCCGGGTAGCTGGCCACCCTCACCGGGCTTGGCGCCCTGGGCCACCTTGATCTGTAGCACCTCGGCGTTGACCAAATACGAGGGCGTGACGCCGAAGCGCCCCGAGGCGATCTGCTTGATTTTGGAGCTTCGGATCGTGCCGTAGCGGGCGTGATCTTCGCCGCCTTCGCCGGAGTTGGAGCGCCCGCCGGCTTCGTTCATCGCCTGGGCCAGCGCCTCGTGGGCTTCCGGCGAGAGCGCGCCGAGGGACATGCCGGCGCTATCGAAGCGCGGCAGCAGATCCTCGACGGACTCCACCTCGTCGAGTTCGATCGAATCGCCGGTGAGCTTGAGCTTCAACAGATCGCGGATGGTCGCCACCGGACGCTCGTTGACGTGCTGGGCGAACTTCTTCCACTTGGCGTAGCTGCCCTCCTGCACCGCCGCCTGCAAGGTCATGACCACGTCCGGGTTGTAGGCGTGGTATTCAAACCCGTGCACGTACTTGAGCTGGCCGCCCTGGGAGATGCCCTTGCGCGGCGTCCAGGCGTCTTTGGCAATCAGCGTCTGCTGCATCTGTAGCTCGCTGAAACCCGCCCCCTGAATGCGCGAGGCCATGCCGATAAAGCAGATCTCCATGATCTCGTCATTGAGCCCGACGGCCTCAAACAGCATGGAGCCGCGGTAAGAGGCGAGCGTGGAAATTCCCATTTTGGAGAGAATTTTGAAAAGCCCTTTCTGCAGGCCCTTGCGGTAGTTCTCGCGGGAGTCGGCGGGGTTGCCGGTCAACTCGCCCACGCGGTGCATGTCCGCCATGACCTGGTAGGCAAGCCAGGGGTAAACCGCGGTGGCGCCCACCCCAAAGAGCACCGCCATCTGATGGGCATCCCGGGCGTAGCCGGTTTCCACGATGATGTTGGCGTTGGGGCGCAGCGCCAGCCTTCCCAGGTGACTGTGCACCGCGCCGACGGCCAACGCGGCCTGGATCGGCACTTCGCCTTTGGGTAACTCGGCGTCCGAGAGCACCAACAGCACGCAGCCCGCCTTGACCTGCTCTTCGGCCTTTTGGCAAAGCGCGGTCACGGCCTGCTTGAGACTCGTTTCATCCGGGTTATAGCCAAGGGGCAGCGGGCAGCTGGCAAACGCCGGATCATCCTGACTGACCAACGCGGTGAACTTGCGCGGCGAGAGGACCGGCGTGGTCAGAATCAGACGGTGCGCGTGTTCGGGGGTGGCCTTGAACACGTTGAGCTCCGCGCCGCAACAGGTCTCCAGCGACATCACGATCGCCTCACGCAGCGGATCGATCGGCGGATTGGTCACCTGGGCAAACTTCTGACGGAAGTAGTCGGTGAGCAGGCGCGGGCGACTGGAAAGCACCGCCATCGGCGTATCGTCGCCCATGGAGCCCACTGCCTCCTGGCCGCTTTCAGCCAGCGGGCGCAGCAACTGGTCGCGCTCCTCGAAGGTGACCTGGAACATCTTTTGCTGCACGTTGAGCGCATCTGAGTCCATGCTCTGAAAACGTGCAAGCTCGGTCAGCGCCGACTCCAGGTAGCTGGCCTGCTCTTTGAGCCAGCGCTTGTAGGGAAAGGCGGACTTCAGGCGGTTGTCGATATCGTCGGTGTGCAGTACTTCACCGGTTTGGGTATCCACGGCGAGCATCTGCCCCGGGCCCACGCGCCCCTTGGCGACCACGTCTTCGGGTTTGTAGCCATAGGTGCCGGTTTCGGAGGCCAGCGTAATGTAGCCGTTTTTGGTCATCACCCAGCGTGCCGGGCGCAGGCCGTTACGGTCGAGCATACACACGGCCTGGCGGCCATCGGTCATGACTACGCCCGCCGGGCCGTCCCAGGGCTCCATGTGCATGGAGTTGTATTCGTAGAAGGCGCGCAGTTCCGCGTCCATGGTCTCGACGTTCTGCCAGGCCGGCGGCACCATCATACGCACGGCGCGGTGAAGTTCCATGCCGCCGGTGAGCAGCACTTCGAGCATGTTGTCCATGCTCGAGGAGTCGGAACCGGTCGTGTTGACGACTTCGTCGAGCTCGGCGATGTCCGGCAGGTGCTCGCTTGCGAAGTTGGCCTTGCGCGAGTTGGCCCAGCCGCGGTTGGCCTCGATGGTGTTGATCTCGCCGTTGTGAGCGAGCAGGCGAAACGGCTGAGCCAGCGGCCAGCGCGGCGCGGTGTTGGTCGAAAAGCGCTGGTGAAAGACGCAGATGGCGGTTTCCAGGCGCGGGTCGTTCAGGT
This sequence comes from Vreelandella mediterranea, assembly GCF_970647075.1. NCBI lineage: Bacteria > Pseudomonadati > Pseudomonadota > Gammaproteobacteria > Oceanospirillales > Halomonadaceae > Vreelandella > Vreelandella mediterranea. The sequence continues at coordinate 2,806,478 of NZ_OZ310198.1, forward strand.
CCTTGTAGAACGCCGGCAGATCCTCCGGCATTACCAGACCTTTATAGGAGACCACCTCGGAGGAGAGCGAGGAGACGTAAAAGTCCTCGTCATCCTTGAGCGTCTGCTCGGCGTAGCGCCGAGCCATGAAGAGATCCACGGCGAAATTGCCGCTATCGCCGGGCTCGATGAAAACCTGCTCGATGCGCGGCAGACAATCCAGCGCCATGGGACCGCATACGCTGGAGTCGGTGGGTACTTCGCGCCAGCCAATACGCTTGAGTCCGCGCTTGTCGAGTTCACGCTCCAGGGTTTCGCGGGCACGCTGGGCGCGCGCCTCGTCAACGGGTAGAAAGATCACGCCCACGGCAAAGTGTTCGCCAAGCTCGACGTCCAGCGCCTCTTTGGCGGTTTCACGCATGAACCGAGTGGGCATTTTTAAAAGCAGCCCACAGCCATCGCCGGTTTTGCCGTCAGCGGCGATACCGCCGCGGTGCGTCATGCACGTCAGCGACTCGATGGCCGTCTTTAAAAGATCGTGACTGGCGTCCCCTTGCATATGAGCAATAAGCCCAAAGCCGCAGTTATCACGAAACTCGCCAGGCTGATGAAGACCTTTGTTCATGGGCGTGCCTCTAGTCAAGGTGTTTTACTGGCAGCGACTCTATGCTTTAATAGCGGGTTTTCTTTTTATTATGCTACGTATTTCCCGCCCGAGCCCCCTGTTCTGATGCGTTCGCTGCCGCAGGAAAATGGCCGATCAGCATAGCCACTCGCCCCTACCTGGCGCAATCGCCCGACCGCCTGAAATTTCTCAAAATCCTTGCCAAATCCTGCATTTGCATTAACCCTTGGGTAAAAAATATAGTCGGGTCAATCACTTAACCCAAAAAGCAGCGTCGCTTTTGCCGCCCCAACGGGCGCATAGACTTTAGTCTAACGATGACACAAAACCCCATGCCGATAGCGCATACCGCATACCGATTAACATAGGTGATGCAGGTTCCTGCGCCCTGAAACGACAAGACCCGCCATCGTGGCGGGTCTTGTCGTTTCAGGGCGCAGACGACTAACGCGGGTCGACGACACCTTTATTGACGGCTCTGGGGTAGCGCTGGAGCAGCGCTTCGAGCGTCGCGGGGGGTGTCTGGTCGCTGATCACCGCCTGCCCCAGGGCCTCAAGCAGTATCAGGCGAAGCCGGGAATCGATGTTTTTCTTGTCCAAGCGCATACGGCTCAAAAAATCTTCGACCTGCATGCCTTCGGGGGCGGCCAGCGGCAGCCCGGCGCTTTCGATCACCGCTCTGGTACGAGCCAGATCATCGGTACTGAGCATGCCGAGCGCGTGAGAAAGCGTGGCGGCCATGGCCATGCCGGCGCCTACTGCCTCGCCGTGAAGCCAGTTACCGTAGCCCTGGTGTGCCTCGATGGCGTGGCCAAAGGTGTGCCCCAGGTTCAAAAGCGCCCGCACGCCCTGCTCGGTTTCGTCATCGGCGACGATATCCGCCTTGGTCTGACAGCTTCGCGCGATCGCCTCGCTAATGGCCTCGGGCTCGACGCGGCGAAGCGCCTCCATGTGCGCTTCGAGCCAGCTCAAAAATGCCTCGTCGCGAATCAGGCCGTACTTGATCACCTCGGCAAGCCCGGCGGAAAGCTCGCGGCCAGGCAGTGTCGTCAGCGTATCGGTATCGACCAGTACCGCTTTGGGTTGCCAGAACGCGCCGATCATGTTCTTGCCAAGCGGATGATTGACGCCGGTTTTGCCGCCCACCGAGGAGTCCACCTGGGAGAGCAGCGTGGTGGGCACCTGAATGAACGCGACGCCCCGCTGGTAGGCGGCGGCGGCGAAGCCGACCATGTCGCCGATCACCCCGCCGCCAAGCGCCACCAGCGTGCAGCGCCGGTTGAAACCAGCGCCGAGCAGCGCATCCCAAATGCGCTCGACCTGCTCGATACTTTTATACTGCTCGCCGTCGGGTAGTACCAGCGTGCGTACGCTACACGCCTCGGGCAAGGCCTGGCAGAGCGTGTCGAGATATAAAGGCGCGATGGTCTCGTTGGTCACCACGAGGACCTGGCTACCCGCAATATAAGGGGCGAGCAGACCCGGCTCGGCGATCAAGCCAGCGCCGATGTGAATTGGGTAGCTGCGCTCGGCAAGGGCTACGTTCAGGGTGCGCTTGGCACGTGACGTCATGACGATACCTTGGAGTCGGTCGGGTAGGCGCTTTCGAGCGGGTCGTTGAGACGCTGAGCACGACGGAGAATATCGTTGACCACCGACCGCGGGCTTCGTCGGTCGGTGCGCACGGTCACATCCGAGGTGGCGCGGTAGAGCGGATCGCGGGCCGTGAACATGTCCCGCAGCACCTGTTCGCGGTTGGTGCACTGCAAAAGTGGGCGGTTTTTGTCCCGGCGGGTGCGCCTTAGCTGCTGCTCGACGGTCGTGAGCAGATAGACCACGGTGCCGCGTTCTCGCAGCGCCTGACGGTTCTCTTCGCGCAGTACCGCGCCGCCGCCTGTGGCCAGCACCACGCCTTGCAAGCGGGTCAGCTCGTCGATCATCTGCATTTCGCGCTGGCGAAAGCCAAGCTCGCCCTCGACATCGAAAATCCAGGGAATATCCGCCCCGCAGCGATCCTGTATGACATGGTCACTGTCATAAAAGGTGCGCGAAAGCTCTGCGGCCAACAAGCGGCCGATCGTACTTTTGCCGGCGCCCATGGGGCCGACCAAAAAAAGGCTGGGTAAATCCTGCATCAGCGAACCGCCAAACCATCATCTAGTAGTCGTGGAGTAATAAACACTAACAGCTCTACCTTTTCATTGCTCTCCTGGGTGTAGCGAAATAGCCGCCCGAGGACGGGTAGATCACCCAATAACGGGGTTTTGGCAATTTGGCTGAGCTGCTCAGTGGTTAAGATACCGCCAAGCACGACGGTTTGGCCATTGTCGACCAGCACCTGGGTTTCGATCTGATTGGTATCGATGGGCGGCTCCCCGCCGAATTCGCTTTCCCGGAAGCTGTCGTTTTTGATCACGAGATCCATGATGATGCGATTATCCGGGGTGATCTGCGGGGTGACCTCCAGCGAAAGCTCGGCCTCCTTGAACTGGGTATCCGGATTGCCCTGCACATCCACACTCTGAAACGCGCGCTCCTCGCCCTGGCGGATGGTGGCGGTGCGCTGGTTGGCGGTGATGATGCGCGGCTGGGAGATCGTCTGACTCTTGCCTTCGCTCTCGAGCGCCCTGAGTTCGAGATCCAGCAGCACGTCGCCGGAGAGATAACCAAAGCTAAACCCGGTGCCGGCCACCGCACCGGCCCCCAAATCGACGGCGAGCCCGCCCTGGGCACGGTTGATGCCAGCCGGGTTGATATTGCGCCGGCCGTAGGTCGTGCCATCTTCGTTGAGCTGAAAACCGCGGGTGCTCGAAGCGCCCCAGTTGATGCCTAGCTCGCGCGAGGCGGTGTCCCGGGCGATGACGATGCGCGCCTCGATCTGCACCTGGCGCACGGCGATATCCAGCCGGTCGAGGGTGGCGAGTATTTCGCGAATCTGCTCGGCGGTGTCCTGAACCAGCAGCGTATTGGTGCGCTGGTCGACGGTGACCCGGCCACGGTCGGTCAAAAGCCCGAAGCCGTCGCCGCCGCGCAAAAGCTGGGCAAAATCCTCGGCGCGGGCGTAGCGCACTTCGATGAACTCGGTCACCAGCGGCGTGAGGGTCTGGCGCTGATTACGCGACTCGATCTCCTGGCGCTCGATATCGGCAAGCTCCCCCGCCGGCGCGATGACGATCACGTTGCCCTTTTCGCGACTCGAGAGCCCTTGGCTTTGCAAAATCAGCGCCAGCGCCTGGTCCCAGGGCACGTCGTTCAGGTTGAGCGTTACCCGCCCGGTCACGCTGTCGCTGGCCACCAGGTTCAAACCGGTAAACTCGGCAAGCGTGGCCAGTACCGAACGCACCTCGATATCCTGAAAGTTAAGGCTCAGCCGGTCGCCGGTGAAACTCTCCTCGCCCCGCTGGGCAAGCGAGTCGGATTCGGCGACGGGCTCCACGTCCACGGTCAGCACCCGCCCACTCTGCGAAGAGAGCATCGCAAAAGCCCCCTGGGTTTGAAGCTCCAACTGCACCCCCCGGGCGGTGGCGCGCGGCGTGATGCGGTTGATCGGCGTGGCGAAGTCGGTGACATCGAGGATCTGGTCGAGTGAATCCGGCAAGGTCACGCCCTCCAGATTGGCAAGCACGACGCCGCGGTCGGCCTCTTCGACACTGGCGCTTACGCCGCTTTGGCTAAACGTGACCAGCAGCCGCCCGGCGCCGTTGGCGCCGCGGCGAAAATCGATGTTCTCGACCTGAGGCCCGCTGGCACTGGCGGGGGTGGAAGCGCTGGCAACGGACGCCGACGGCGTTGCCGCAACCGGGGCAGTAGAGGTGGAAGCAGATGCAGACGCCGTCGCGGCCGGGGGAGTACCGCCGGTTGGGGTAAGAAAAACGCTTAGCCGGCTGGGGGACGGCGCCGAGCGAAACGTATGCGCACCCTGCAGCTCGACGATCAAGCGCGTGCGCCCCCCGCCTTCGATGGTCGTGATCCGCTCGACGCCCGCCTGGTCGACCACCAGGTTACGGTTTTCAAGCCCGCTTTGGGTATCCGGCAAATCCAGCGCCAAACGCGGCGGCGACTCCAGCGCGTAGCCGGTGAGCTCGGCGGGAGGGCCGTCGAAGGAGAGCAAAAGCTCCACCTCCCCTTGGGATGCCTCGCGCACCTGAAGATCGGTCAAAAGCACGGCATTGGCCATGGCAGGCCAAAGGGCGAGCAAAAAAAGCGCGGTATAGCGGGCAGTGATGAGCATAAACAACGGGTCCCGGATCAACGTCTATCAAGCGATAAGTAGTAACAGCCGGCTAGGGGTCGAGTGACAGCGCGGCCGGGCTCTCCTGCCAGCCCTCCTGCTCGCTGAATACGCGCTCAAGCAGAGTGACTTCCTCTAGCGAAATACGGGTGACCTCCCCGTAGTTGGATCCCATGTGATTACCTTCTCGCACGTTCACGACGCTGCCGTCGGGCGTGGCGATCAGCGCCACGCGCTGGCCCCCCATTTGCAGCGTACCCACCAGGCGCAGCGAGGCAAGCGCAAAGGCCTCCAGCGGCTCCAGGGGGCGCTGGGTATCCGGGGCCAGGGCGCTGTTTCGTGGCGAGATTGTCTCACTTCGCGCCAACTGCTCAGGCGCCAAAAACGGGCTGCGCGACTCGCTATATTGGTAGTTTAAATATGCCGCCTCGGGAAAAGGCGCGCTTGCAAGGGAAGCCTGACCACTAGGGGCGCGGCGGATATCGGCAAGCGTGGCGTCCAGCTCGTCCAGCCGTGCATCGCTGCAGCCGGTCAGGGTCGCCACCAGGGCCATCATGCACACGCGGCGTTGTCTCATGGCGCCGCCTCCTCGTGGCTGGGGTCGTCGATATAGCTGTAGGTGCGCGCCACCAAAGAGAGCCTGAGCACGTCGCTTTGCGGCTCGACCGGTGTAATGGTCAAGTCGTGCTGGGTGACGATACGCGCGAGCTGGCTGATGTCGGCCACGAAGCGGCCGAGCTGGTGATATCCCCCGCGCACCTGAATATCCAGCGGATGCTCGATGTAGTGTTCGTTGCTAACGGTCGCACGCAACCGGACGACTTCGATGGTCAGCCGATTATCCACCGCGGCGTCGCTGATGCTGTCCAAAAGCGAGGGAATCTCAGCGCTGGTGGGCAGCATGGCGCGCATCCGGTCCATCTGTCCGCCGAGCGTCGTCAACTGGTTCTGCACGTTGGGCAAAAGCGCCACTTCCGAGGCCTTGACCCGGTATTCGCTCAAAAGTCGCACCTCTTCGCGCTGCGCCTCGGACAATCGGGCGCGTTTGTCGCTGACCTGCCACGCCATTAGCCCACCAAAGGCAAGCGCAAATACCAGCACCACGCAAAGCGCCTTCAAAAAAACCGGCCAACTGCCCGCCTCCTTGAGATCCAGACTTTGTACGTCGACTTCTTTGAGACGCTGCCATTCGTGGCGCGCCCGGGCTCGCGTCATCACTGGGCGGCCTCCCCTTGACCGGCGTCAGGGCTTGTATCGTGCAGCGTCTGGACGACCTCGAAGCCAAACCGCCGCCCTTGCTGGTTCGGGGCGCTGGTCACCTCGGAAAGTACCGGCACGGCAAAGCCTTGCATACTTGCAATGCGGCGCAGCTGCTCTGAGACCTGGCGCTCGTCGTTGGCCGTCGCGGTGAGGCGAACCCGCTCCCCTTCCCGGCTTAACTGCTCGTAGACCACGCCGTCGGCCAGGCTAGCGGCCAGCGCGTTGAAAAGCTCGACGGTATCGGTGCGCTCGCTTTGCAGGGTTTTGAAAAGCTCGAGCTGGGTGCTGAGCTGTGCCGCGTCTTCCTGATAGCGCTTCACGTCGGCAATCTGGTGCTCCAACTGCTCGACATGGCGGGTGATGTAGGCGTTGCGCATCTCTTGCCCATCGAGTTCTTGCTGATACACAAGCCCCACGGCCAGCGCCATCAACACCCCCACGACCAGCGCCAAAGCCAGCATTTTATAGAACTGCCGGGTGCGCTTTTCCCGGCGCGCATCCCGCCAGGCCAACAGGTTGATGTTGATATTCATTGGCCTACCTTCATGGCAAGCCCACAGGCGGTGAGCATGGCTGGCGCGTCGTTGGTCAGGCCCTCGACGTTCAGCCGCTTATAGATGTGCATCCGGTGAAAGGGGTTGGCCAGCGTCACCGCCAGACCGTTCTCTTCGGCGATACGCTCGGCAAGCCCTGGGATCACGCTCGACCCGCCGGCCAGTACCAGGTGCTCGACCCGCTGTTTGCGCCCGGCGGTATAGTAAAGCTGAAGCGAGCGGCCCACCTGCTGCACCACGGTTTCGATAAAAGGCGTTAGCACGTTGGCCTGATAATCCTCGGGCAGGCCGCCGCGCTTTTTGGCAAGGCCGGCCTCTTCGTTGCTCAGGTCGAACCGTTCGCGAATGGCATCGGTCAACTGGCGCCCGCCAAATACCGTGTCGCGGCTGTAGGTAATGCGCCCGTCGCGCAGCACGTGGAACGCGTTCATATTAGCGCCCAGATCCACCAGGGCCACGCACGCCCTGGGGTCGTCACTGACGTTGAGCGCCCGCCTGAGCTCGCCAAACGAGCGTTCGACGGCGAAGGTTTCGACATCCACCGCGGCGGGTTCGAGCCCGGCCTGCACCAGCGTATCGGTCAGCTGGCTGACGTCGCGCTGACGACACGCCACCAGCGCCACCTGCTGCTGGCTTTCGTCATCGGGCACCACCCCCAAACGCTGAAAGTCGAAGGCCACCTCGTTGAACGGAAAAGGAATGTGGCGGTCGTACTCCTCGATTATCCGCGCCTCAATCTCGTCTTCGCCCAGCGAAGCGGGAAAGCTCAGGGTTTTGCTAATGGCGGCGCTGGCGGGAACGGCGACCGCGGCTTTACGGGTCGAGGGATTGGCGTGTTCGACGGCGTTTCGAAGCACCCGGGCGACATCGCTGATATCGCGTATCCGGCGCTCCACCACGGCCCCCTCTTTGAGCGGGCGCACGGCGTAGCTCTGAACCTGAAAATTGCCGTCCAGTTGCTTGAGCTCTAAAAGCTTAACGGTGGCCGAGGTGATATCGACCCCGATCAACCCCTTTCCAGACTTTGGTAGGCGCATGTGGTCCCGTTGATTTTGTCGTCTTGTCGAGCGTCGTCCGAGGTTACCTTATTTTGGGCGCCGCCACACGTTGAGGCAATCATGGCATATCAACACTGGTGGCCGAGGGCCTGGCTTCTTATAATGGTCGCCAATTGCGCAATACGGCCAGTTGGACGCCGTACTTATCTTATCTCCACGGGTGCCCTCTGTTCATGACGTTTTTTCGAACCCTTATCCTGTCACTGGTTTCGATGGCTGCCGCCCTGGTGGGCGCCGCCGTGCTGGCCGTGGTAGGTGCTGCCATCTACTTTTCTCCGGGGCTTCCCGACGTTCGCCAGCTGCAAAATTTCGAACTGCATACCCCGCTGCGTATCTTCACCAACGACGGCCGGCTGATCGGCGAGTTCGGTGAAGAGCGGCGCATGGTGGTCGATTTCGACGAAATCCCCCAGGACATGATCAACGCGCTGGTCGCCGCGGAGGACTCGAGCTATTTCGAACACGCCGGGGTCGACCCGCGCGGGCTTGCCCGCGCGGCGGTGGAGCTTGCCCGAAGCGGCGGCTCGATCCAGTCCGGGGGCTCGACCATCACCATGCAGGTCGCGCGTAACTATATGCTGACGCTGGACCAGACCTTCACGCGTAAAATTCGTGAAATCCTGCTGGCGCTGCAGATGGAGCAGGTGCTCTCCAAAGAGCAAATCTTCGAGCTTTATGTCAACAAGATCTTTTTGGGTAACCGCGCCTACGGCATCGCCACCGCCGCGGAAACCTACTACGACCGCCCCCTTGCCGAGCTAACGCTTGCCGAAACCGCAATGATCGCGGGGCTTCCCAAGGCACCGTCGGCGTTCAATCCGCTGGCCAACTCCGAGCGCTCACTGATTCGCCGCAACTGGATTTTGTTCCGTATGCGCGAGCTTGGCTATATCGATAACGATACCTACCAGGCCTCGGTGCAGGACCCGGTGACCGCGCGTCGCCACTACACCCAAACCGAAGTGGATGCCTCCTACGTCTCGGAAATGGCTCGCCAGTATGCGGTCGAACGCTTTGGTGACACCGCCTACACCGGCGGCTATCGGATCTACACCACCATCGACAGCGAGCTTCAACCCGCCGCCCGCAACGCCCTGGCCAACGGCTTGATCGAGTACGACCGGCGCCACGGCTGGCGCGGCGCGGAGCAGCGCGACATCGCCGCCAGCCTCGTCGAAGCCCAAGAGCAAACGAATACTCAAGGCCTTGAAGAGGAGCTTTCCGAGTCGCCGGAAATCCGCCAGACCGCGCGCCAGGCCGCGGAGCGCAGCCAGACCGAGATCGAAGGCATCGACGGCGACGTCTCCAACTGGCTACAGGTGCTCGAGCGCACGCCCAACTACGGCCTTTTGCAACCGGCCATCGTGGTCCAGAGCAGCGGCCGAGAAATGCAGGTGCTGACCCGCGACCGCGAACTTAGAACCATCGCCTGGGACGGCCTGAACTGGGCACGCGCCTACCAAAGCCCGCGCAGCCGCGGCGGCGAGCCGTCAAGCGCCGATCAGATCGCCGTGCGCGGAGACCTGATCCGCGTGGTGGAGAACGACGATGAATCGCTAAGACTTTCTCAGCGCCCGGACGTCGAAGGTTCGCTGGTGGTTCAAGACCCGCGCACCGGCGCGATTCTGGCGCTGCAGGGCGGCTTCGACTTCAACGCCAGCAAGTTCAACCGCGCCATTCAGGCCCAGCGCCAATCGGGCTCGATCTTCAAGCCCTTCATCTACCTGGCCGCCCTCGACGACGGCGATATGACGGCGGCGAGCGTGGTCAACGACTCGCCCCTGGTGGTAGACGACGGCAGCAACTCGCTGTGGCGGCCGATGAACTCCAGCCGCGACTTCCAGGGGCCGATGCGCCTACGCCCGGCGCTGGCACGTTCGCGCAACCTGGTCACCATTCGCGTACTCCAAACGATGGGCGTCAACCCGACCATCAACTACCTGGAAGGCTTCGGCTTCTCGGTCGACCGGCTGCCCCGCGGGCTTTCCCTGGCGCTGGGTAGCGCGAGCCTCACGCCCATGGAAATGACCAACGCTTACGCGGTGATCGCCAACGGCGGCTTCCAGGTCTCGCCCTGGTTCATCGAGCGCGTCACCCGCGACGACGACCGGGAGATCCTCGATGAGGCCACGCCGCAGATCGCCTGCCCGAGCTGCGCCGAAGGCCAGGAGAGCGTCGAGATCGACGGCAAGGAGTATCCGGTCGCCCGGCGCGTCGCCGACGCCGGCGCGGTGTATATTCTGCGCGACATGCTGCGCGACGTGATCACCTCGGGCACCGGGCGCGCCGCGCTCAGCCTGAACCGCGACGACATCGTGGGTAAAACCGGTACCACCAACAACCAGCGCGATGCCTGGTTCGCCGGCTTCAACAGCGACCTGGTCACGACGGTCTGGGTGGGTAAGGACAGCAACGAAACCACCGCGGAATACGGCGCCAGCGCCGCACTGCCGATCTGGATCGACTTCATGGGCGGCGCCCTGGAAGGCACGCCTTCGGCCCTGCCGGAGCGCCCCGCCTCCATCGTCACCGCGCGGGTCGACCCGGACAGCGGCCGCCGCTTGTACGACAGCCAGTCCGGCGGGCTCGTGGAGCTTTTCCGTGAGGGCCATCTGCCCTCCTACCAGGCGCGCACCATTAGCCGCGAGCTCGAGGAGGCCAGCGGCTCCCAGGGTTCGGGCGCGGCGGAATCGATCTTCTAAAGCGCGCTGCCCGGCGCTGATGAAAGGCGCTAACGAAAAAGCCCGGAACACTGTTCCGGGCTTTTTTTATACGCGGTGGTTCTACGCTTGGGTTACGCCGTGACGGCGGGCGTTTCGCGCAGGCTGGCACGGTAGTTGACGCCGATTACCGCCGCGATCACCACCACGCCGGCTATTTCGGTCCAAAGGCTTGGGTAGAAGACGCCGAAGATCGCCGCCCCAATCGCCAGGCGCGGTAGCCATGACATGCGCGTAAACAGATACCCCTCGAGCGAGGCGGCAAAGGCGCACAGCGCGAAGATCGCGATCACCGCGTTCCAGACCACGACCAGCACCGGCCCGCCCACGATGATCTCCGGGTTGAACACCATGAACAGCGGGATCAGGTAGAGCCCTTTGGCAAACTTCCAGGCCTGGAAGCCGGTTTCCATGGGTTTACTGCCGGCAATCGCCGCCCCGGCAAACCCGGCCAGCGCGATCGGCGGAGTCACGTTGGAGTCCTGGGAGTACCAGAACACCACCAGATGCGCGATCAAAAGCGGCACGCCGAATTCACTGGTGAGCGCCGGCCCGACCAGCACGATCAGTACGATATAACTCGCCGTGACCGGCAGCCCCATACCCAGCACCAGGCTCGCCAGCAGCACCATGACCAGCGCAAGCACCAGGTTGCCGCCGGAGAAAGCGAGCATCATCGAGGAGAACTTGAGCCCCAGCCCGGTCAGGCCCACCACGCCAACGATGATACCCGCCACCGCGCAGGCCATGGACACCGCCACGGCGTTGCGCGCGCCAAGCTCCAGCCCTTCGACCAGCTTAACAAGCCCCGCCCACACCACGTTTTTGGTGCGCTCGAAGGTCACCGGATGGCCCTGGCCGGGGGCGACGAAGAAGTACCAAAGCGCGTAGCGAATCACCGCCACGGCGACCATGGTTACCACCGCGTAGTAGCCCACTCGCATGGGCGAAAGGTTCATGACCAGCAGCCAGACCAGTACCGCCAGCGGCAGTAAGAAGTGCCAGCCATCCTTCATCACTTGGCGCATTTTGGGCAGCTCGCTTCTCGGCATGCCCTGCATGCCTTGCTTTAGCGCGATGATATGCACGAAGAGATACACCGTGGCGAAGTACATGATGGCCGGCAGGATACTGATCTTGACGATGTCCAGGTACGGCGTATTGGTGTACTCGGCGATCAAAAACGCCCCGGCCCCCATCAGCGGCGGCATGATTTGCCCGCCGGTCGACGCCGCGGCCTCGATGCCGCCGGCCTGTTTGGGCTGATAGCCGAGCTTTTTCATGAGCGGAATGGTAAAGGCGCCGGTGGTCACCACATTGGCAATGGCGCTGCCGGAGATCGAGCCCATGCCCGCCGAGGCGAGTACCGCCGCCTTGGCCGGGCCGCCGCGCTGGCGCCCGGTGGCGGCGTAAGCCATATCGATGAAAAACCGCCCCGCGCCGGTGCTCTCCAAAAAGGCGCCGAACAGCACGAAAATGAAGATGTAGGTGGCCGCCACCCCGAGCGGCAGGCCGAAAATACCCTCCTGACCAAGATAAAGCTGTCCCGCTACGCGGTCGAGGGTATAGCCGCGGTGAGACAAAATACCCGGCAACCAATCGCCAAGCCAAGCCAGTTCCCCCCGGGGCCCGGCCAGCGCGTAGACGATCGCGATCAGACCGATGATGGTCATGCCAAACCCCACCGCCCGGCGGCTGGCTTCCAGCACCGTGACCGTGGCGATGATCGCCACGGTTATATCGGTCTGGTTCCAGAACCCGGCACGGTTGATGATCTCATCCAAAAAGAAGACCAGGTAGCCGCCGGTGATCAACGCGCCGGCAAAGAAGATCGCGTCGAGCGCCCAGCCAAGTACGCCGCGTGCTCGGGTCGGGCCGAACACGGGAAACATCAAAAACGCCAGCAACATGATCAGCGCCAGGTGGATACTGCGCTGATAGAAAAGCCCCAACGGCTGAATGCCCGCCGAGTAGAGCTGGAAAAGCGAAAGGGCAACCGCCACGATCGTGATGGCCCAAAGTGCCTGGCGGGGCTGCACCGCGTTTGCCCCCGGCATGACCACCGCAGGTTGAGTGGATTCGCTCATGGAGTCCTCGAAAGGGTTAGCAAGCAAAGAGTTTTAACGTCAAGGGATAGCCGCGGACACCGGCTCACGGCGCGGTGAGTTCGACGATCACCCGCTCACCGGGGGCGCGCTCGCTCAGGCTCACCGTTTCATGGCCGCTATCGGGCCAGGTGATGCGATGGCTCACCGAGAGCGCCCCTACGCGTAGCCGGTAGCGATTACCAGGCACGGCCTCGTCGATGGCATTGATCCAATAGCCGCCTTCGCCGTCGGAAACCTGCACCCCGCGCCCGGCAATATGGCCAAGGCCCGCGGCGAAGTCCGGCTGGTGGCTACGCTCCAGCACCATCTGCCCGCCGCGGTTCTGGTAACAGTCGAGCACGGTAAAGTGCGCCACCGAGTGGTTCCAGGCCATACACCAGCGGCTTTCATCGGGGATGGGGTGATCGAGCAGCACGGCGCCGGCGTCGCTGGTCACCGTCAAACGCGCCGGCGCCTGTCCCCAGGCACCGGCGCTTTGTAGCGCCGTCAATGAAAGCGCTATCAGCGACGCCGCTAGCCACTGCATGACCGAACGCCTCGGGTAGGCTTACGGACGCAGGCGATCGGGGATCTCAGCGCCGGTTTCTTCGAAGTAGCGGATGGCGCCCGGGTGTAGCGGCACCGGCGTGGACTCCATCGTGAACTCGACGGTGGTGTCGTTGGCCGCCGGATGAACGGCGATCAGCTCGTCGGTGTGTTCGAAAAGCACCTGGGTAAGTTGGTAGGCAAGCTCTTCGTCCATATCGGCGTTGACCACCAGGACGTTGGGAATACCGATGGTCTGCACCGCTTCGTCCATACCGTCGTAAAGACCGGCCGCCAGCTCGTAGGGGGCGAACACCTCTTCGTCTTCACGGGCGTTGGCAATCTCTTCCTCGGAAAGGCTTATCAAGCGGATATCGCGCGTAGCCGCCAGGTTCATGATCGAGCTGGTGGGCGGGCCCACGCTCCAAAAACCAGCGTCGATATCGCCATCGCGGATGGCATCGGCGGTTTCGTTGAAATTCAGCCGCTGCGGATCAAAGTCATCGTAACTGATACCGTTGGACTCGAGCAGCGCACTGACGTTGAGCTCGGTGCCGCTACCCGGCGCGCCTACCGACACCCGTTTACCGGCCAAGTCACTAATACTCTGGATATCGGACTCCGCAAGCGTGACCAGCTGTACGGCGTTGGGGTAGAGGGAGGCCAGCGCCCGGGTGTTTTCGACCTGACGGCCTTCGAAGTCGCCGGTGCCGGTGTAGGCCTGATAGACGGTGTCCGCCAAAGCGGTGGCCATATCCGCGTCGCCACGCATGATCAGCCCCATGTTCTCGACCGAGGCGCCAGTAACTTCCGCGGTCGCCTGCGCCCCTTCGATATGGTCGTTGATCATTTCGGCCAGACCGCCACCAATTGGATAGTAGACGCCGCCGGTGCCCCCGGTGGCAATCGAGAGCTGCTGTGCACTGGCGGGTAGCGCCAGCGCTAACATGGTCGTGGCGGCAGCGTATTTTAGCGTTCGCATGGGCGTTGTCTCTCTCATGGGTGCTTTATTGATATTGGAGTCGCAAGGTCGCGCAATGCGGCTTTGTGGTTTTTGAAAGCCGCTTTAATGACGTTAGCACGGTTTCAAAACAAACGTTAATGGGACGATAGTGCCATAGCCACGGCATCGTAAAAGCATTCGCCCCCGCTGCGCTCACCGGCCGACGCCTGGCGGCGCCCTTTCACGAAATAGCGTCACTTGAGATAAATTTTCAAAATTACGCAATAATGACGCCTATTTTGACCGCCACCCCAGGAGATTCGATGGAACCGCCCCTACCCCGGCCCAACCTGGCCATTAGCGCCTACCGCGATTTGAAGCGGGATATCATTCGCGGGCGCTACCCGCCGGGTGAGAAACTCTTGATGAGCCTTCTGAAAACTCATTACGGGGTGAGCACCGGCCCGCTGCGAGAAGCGCTTTCCCAGCTGGTGGCCGACCGGTTGGTGGTCGCCATTAGCCAGCGCGGCTACCGCGTCGCGCCCATGTCGCTTGCCGAACTGGGCGATATTTACGATGCCCGCGCCCAGCTCGAAGGCCTGGTGCTGGGGTTGGCCATCGAGCGTGGCGACGATGACTGGGAAGCCGACGTGCTGGCCACCGCCCACCGGCTGGGCAAGGTCACCGACGTCAGCAGCCCGGATGAGCTTCTCGATAACTGGGACCAGCGCCACCAGGCTTTCCATACCGCTATTGCCAGCGGCTGCAACTCCCCCCACCTGCTACAAATGCGCGATGCGCTGTTCAACCAGGTCGAGCGTTACCGCCACCTTTGGTTGCAGGAAACCGTGATGTCGACCAGTGCGCTGGCCCAAAAGCACCAGGAGCACAGCGCGCTGGTCGAGGTGATTCTGGCCCGGGATGGCGAACGCGCCGCGGGCATGATGCGCGAGCACCTGATGACCCCGGTACCGGTCATTACCGAGGTGCTACGGGCACGAGGCATCGACTAAAGTCGACGTTTTATAAAAATGTAGATATTTCTTTGAAACGGCGATACATTGCAAGTACTCAACAAGAGGGCTTTCGCCATGTCACGCTTTAACTGGGATGACCCGCTGCTGCTCGAGCAGCAACTTACCGACGAAGAACGCCAGATCCGCGACGCCGCGCGGGACTACTGCCAGCAAAATCTTCAGCCACGCGTGCTCAGCGCGTTTCGTGAGGAGCGCTTCGATCGCGAGATCATGTCCGAGATGGGCGAGCTGGGACTTCTAGGTGCCACCGTTGCCGAGGAGTACGGCGGCGCGGGGGTCAACAACGTGGCCTATGGGTTGATCGCCCGCGAGGTAGAGCGGGTCGACTCCGGCTACCGTTCGGCGATGAGCGTGCAGTCGTCGCTGGTGATGTACCCGATCGAGGCCTACGGCTCTGAGGAGCAAAAGCAGAAGTATCTGCCCAAGCTCGCCAGCGGCGAAATGGTCGGCTGCTTTGGCCTGACCGAGCCGGATCACGGCTCCGACCCGGGTTCGATGATCACCCGCGCCGAGCAGGTCGACGGCGGCTACCGCTTGTCCGGTGCCAAGACGTGGATCACCAACAGTCCGATCGCCGATATCGCCGTGGTCTGGGCAAAATCCGCCGCTCACGACGACCAGATCAAGGGCTTCATCGTCGAGCGCGGGTTCGAGGGCTTCTCCACCCCGAAAATCGAAGGCAAGGTGTCGCTGCGCGCCTCGATCACCGGCGAGATCGTGCTCGACGGCGTCTTCGTTCCCGAAGAGAACCTGTTGCCTAACGTCAGTGGGCTGAAAGGTCCGTTCGGCTGTTTGAACAAGGCGCGTTACGGCATTGCCTGGGGCGTGATGGGCACCGCGGAGTTTTGCTGGCACGCCGCCCGCCAATACACCCTGGACCGCAAGCAGTTCAACCGCCCGCTTGCCGCCAACCAGCTGATTCAGAAAAAGCTCGCCGACATGCAAACCGAGATCGCGCTTGGCTTGCAAGCCGCGCTACAGGTCGGCCGTTTGATGGATACAGGTAACTGGACGCCGGAAATGGTCTCGCTGATCAAGCGTAACAACTGCGGCAAGGCGCTGGATATCGCGCGGGTATCCCGGGACATGCACGGCGGCAACGGCGTCTCCGATGAATACGGCGTCATTCGCCACATGGTGAACCTGGAATCGGTGAACACCTACGAAGGAACCCACGATGTCCATGCCCTTATTCTGGGCCGCGCCCAGACCGGCCTACAGGCGTTTTTCTAATCCATCGCCCCGCGCAAGGAGCCCCCATGAGCGATACGCCAACGCCGCTTAAGGGCATTAAGGTGCTCGACCTTTCCCGCGTGCTGGCCGGCCCCTGGTGCGGCCAGACCCTGGCCGACATGGGCGCCGATGTGATCAAGATCGAGCGCCCAGGCCAAGGCGACGACACCCGTCACTGGGGCCCGCCCTGGCTTGGCGAAAGTTTCGAGTCCGCCTATTACCTGTGCGCCAACCGCGGCAAGCGCTCGGTCACGGTGGATATGGCAAAACCCGAAGGCCAGGCGCTGATCAAGACCCTGGCCGGCGACGCCGACGTGGTGCTCGAGAACTTCAAGGTCGGGGGGCTGAAGCGCTACGGGCTCGACTTCGAGAGCCTGCAAGCGATCAACCCGGGGCTCGTTTACTGCTCGATCACAGGCTTCGGTCAAGAAAGCCCCTACGCCCACCGGGCCGGCTACGACTTCATGATCCAGGCCATGGGCGGCTTGATGAGCCTGACCGGCCAACCCGACGAAGTGCCCGGTGGCGGCCCGGTGAAAGTGGGCGTGGCGATCACCGATATTTTCACCGGCCTTTACGCCACCAACGCCATCCTCGCCGCGCTGTATGCACGCCGCGAAAGCGGCGAAGGCTGCCATATAGACCTTTCGCTGATGGATGTTCAGGTGGGCGTTTTGGCTAACCAGGCCACCAACTACCTGACCTCCCACCAGGTACCCAAGCGGCTGGGTAACGCTCACCCCAATATCGTGCCCTACCAGGCGTTTGCCACCCAGGATGGACATATCATCGTCGCGGTGGGTAACGACGCCCAGTTCAAGCGCTTTTGCGCGGCGATCGGCCAGCCTGCGCTTTGTGAAGATGCCCGTTTCGCCACCAACGGTGCCCGGGTCGCCCACCGCGAGGCGCTCGTGCCGCTTTTAGAGGCAGCGATTGCACTCAGGCCCATCGACCATTGGCTTGCGACGCTGGAAAACGCCGGCGTGCCCTGCGGGCCGATCAATACCCTGGACCGGGTCTTCGAGGATGCTCACGTCAAGGCACGGGGGCTCAAGCAGACGCTGCCCCACCCCATGGCGGGCAGCGTCGACCTGGTGGCCAACCCGGTTCGTATCGACGGTCACGCGGTATCCGCCCAAACCGCCCCACCGCTTTTAGGCCAGCATACCGACAGCGTGCTGGAAGAAATCGGCATCACCACCGCCCAGCGCGAAGCGCTCTATAAGGCGGGTATCATCTAGCGCAGCCTCGAGCGCCAGCACCGGGCGCTTAAGCCAACTTCGCCCCTCCTGAAAGCTTGTTCAACATAAATTAAAAGGGTGTGTGGACCTTAACGCCCGTCATGTACGCAACCCCCCTCTGCGACTAAACTGCTACGATTCACATTGAAGTCACGCGTCATAAAACGCGCCAAGACGTGTTGAACACCCAAAACACCAAGGGCTTAACAGAGGATTTTTCATGAGTAACTGCGCTCGGGTAGAGGGTCGGTGTAATCGTTGCGATGGAGAACTTCCCTTTGATTTCACCATGGCGTTTCAACCTATCGTGGATCTATCGAAAGCGCAGGTCACCACGTATGAAGCGCTCGTGCGCGGTGTGAACGGCGAGTCCGCCTGGAGCATTATTTCCAAAGTCACCGACGACTTGCTCTACCGCTTCGATCAGGCCTGCCGGGTCAAAGCCATCGAGATGGCAAGCGCGCTGGGGATGCAGACCGACCTTTCGATCAACTTTCTCCCCAACGCGGTATACGAACCCCACGCCTGCATACAGGCGACCCTGGAAGTTTCCCGGCGCGTTGGCTGGCCCACCAGTCGCCTGGTGTTCGAGATCACCGAAACCGAGCGCGTCGAGGACCGTCATCACCTGGCCAATATCATCGATGCGTATCACAACATGGGGTTCAAGACCGCCCTGGACGACTTCGGCAACGGCTACGCCAATCTGGATCTACTCACAGACTTGAACCCCGACACGCTTAAAATCGATCGTGAAATCGTCATGAACTGCGACAGCGACCCGCGCCGCCAGGCCCTGCTCAAAGCGGTCGTTTCGCTGGCCCAGGAGCTCGACACCATGGTAATTGCCGAAGGCATCGAAACGCACAGTGAAGCGCTTTGGTTGGCCCGCGCTGGTATTATGCGCCAGCAAGGCTACTTTTATGCCAAGCCCGCTATCGACTCGTTGGGTGAGGACCTTACGCCACGGCTCGTGGCACTGCGAGACGAAGCGCTCGCGCATTTAAATCCCGGAGTGGTGAATGCCTGACATTTCGGCCCAGCAATTACAAGAAATGGTAAAACGCTCCAAACGCAATGCGTGGAGCGTACTGACTAGCGCGCCCATAGGAATCTGCGTCACCGATAACCGGGGCTGTTTCGAGCTCGTCAATCCAGCTTACTGCAACTTTTACGGTTACACCCAGGAAGAGCTCATCGGCCAGCACTTCACTGTCATGGTATCGCCGGAGTACCGCGAAAAGGCTGGCGCCATGCACGATGAGTTCCTTCAAGGTACGCAACCGACCGAGATGCGCCAGGAGTGGCAGGTTTTTTGTAAAAACGGCGACTTGCGCACCATCATTGCCGAAGCCGCTCGGGTAGAAGGCGATGATGGCACCCCGCGCAAAGTGACCTTCGTGATCGACATCACCGAACGAAAACAGCTGGAAGAGCGGCTGCGAGAGGCGAACGACCGCCTGGACCACCTGGCCAGCCACGATGGCCTTACCGGGCTTTTGAACCGGCGGGCTGGAATTTGCCATCTCAGCGAAGAACTCAAGCGCTGCCGGCGCTATGGTGGCGATCTCAGCGTCATGATGTTCGATCTGGATCGCTTCAAAACCATCAACGACACCTATGGCCACGCGACCGGCGATACGGTGCTGACCGAGCTTTCCGCCGCGATCAACAACAGGCTTCGCGCCACCGACGTGCAGGTGCGCTTAGGGGGCGAAGAGTTTCTGGTCATCATGCCCGAAACCAGCAGTAGCGAAGCCCAAACCGCCGCCGAGCGTCTTCGCGCCCACATAGAAGAACAGACCTTCACCGAGCATGCACTGACGATCACGCTCTCCGCCGGTGTCGCCAGCACCCCGGCCTCCTGCGCCGAGGATTTGATCGAGCGCGGCGACCAAGGCATGTACCGTGCCAAGGCGCAGGGGCGTAATCGGATCGTGGTGGCTCAGCCAGAGGCACCCGCAGAATTTTAATAGCGGCGTAGGCGTACTATGCTAATGCCCTACCCGTGATTCATGCCCAATGCTAAAGGAACCCGCCATGACCAATGCCGAGCTTAACGCGCTAAAGCAAAAATACGTGGCCGCCGGCGCGGCAAGCCCCGCCACGGCCTTTGCCGCCCGTGCCGAGAACGCCGAGATTTGGGATGCCGACGGCCACCGCTTCATCGATTTTGCCGGTGGCATTGGCGTACTCAACATTGGCCACCGCCACCCGAAGGTCGTCGCGGCGGTCAAGGAACAGCTCGACAAGGTAATGCACACCTGCCAGACCGTCATGCCCTATGAAGGCTACGTGAAGGTAGCCGAAAAGCTCAGCCAGGTCGTGCCGGTACGCGGCCATGCCAAGGTAATGCTGGCCAACTCCGGTGCCGAGGCGCTGGAAAATGCCGTGAAGATCGCCCGTGCGGCCACCGGCCGCCCCAACGTGATCTGCTTCGACGGCGGCTATCACGGGCGTACCTTCTACACCATGGCGATGAACGGCAAGGTTGCGCCCTACCAGACCGACTTCGGCCCGATGCCGGGCACCGTCTTCCGTGCGCCCTATCCGGTGCCTTATCACGGCATCAGCGAAGACGAGGCGATTCGTGGCTTGATGATGGCGCTGAAAACCGACGCCGGCCCGACCAACACCGCTGCCATCGTACTCGAACCCGTGCTCGGCGAAGGCGGCTTCTACGCCGCCCCTGCCTCCTTTCTCAAACGCGTTCGCGACATCTGCGACGAGCTCGGCATCTTGATGATCGTCGACGAAGTGCAGTCGGGTTTCGGGCGTACCGGCAAGCTCTTTGCCATCGAACACAGCGACGTCGAGCCCGACATCATGACCATGGCGAAAAGCATGGCCGATGGCATGCCGATCTCCGCCATCGTCGGTACCGATAAAATCATGGACGCCTCTGGCCCCAACTCGCTGGGCGGCACCTACACCGGCAGCCCCACCGCCTGCGCCGCCGCCCTGGCGGTACTCGAAGTGTTCGAGGAGGAAAACATTCTCGAGCAGAGCCTGGCGCTGGGTAACAAACTGGTCAAACGTTTCCACGAGTGGCAGAACAAGTTCGACTGCATCGATAACGTGCGCAACCTGGGCGCCATGGCCGCTTTCGAGCTGGTCACCGAGAAAGAAGGCAAAAAGGCGCCGAACCCGGACCTGGCCGGAGCGCTTTGCAAAAAAGCCCGCGAAAAAGGCCTGATCCTGCTCTCCTGCGGCATGTACGGCAACACCATCCGCTTTTTGATGCCGATCACCATCGAAGACGACGTGCTCAACGAAGGCCTGGACATCATCGAATCCTGCCTGGATTCGCTGACCTGATCGCCGAGCCAAACGCCGCCTGAACGCAAAAACGCCGCCCTACCGGGCGGCGTTTTTTTTAATACTCTAATCTCTGGGTCGGCGATCCCCTTCGAGAAAATTCGCCGTGAATACCGCTTTGCCGTGGGTCTCGAAGGACCATTTCATGACATCGTTAAGGGCGGCCATGACCGCGTCGAATTCGCCGAACACCTGGGTGCTCATGCGGTTGGGGTGAACCTCGAGCCCGCTTTGCTCCAGGCGCTGGACGACTTCCTTGACCACCGGTTTGAAGTCGTCGGTCAGCGGGTAGTAGCTTAGCTGTACGGAAAGATACATGGTCGCTCTCCTGGTCGTTATCGATAGGGCTTGGGGTAAGGCGCCTCAATGGGCCTGGATACGCTGCCAGGCATCGAGAATCGCCGTGCGGGTCTCCTCCGGGTGCTCCATGGGGAACATATGCCCGCCCGGCACCTGGTTGACCGACATTCCCTTACGCTGCAGGCGGCCAATGCGCTTGGGTGTCAGCAGGTCAGAGCCCGCGCCGGCGACGATTTCCACCGGCACCTGAACCCGGGCCAGCCGGAACGAAAGGTGATCCGGCAGATTGCGAAAGATGGCGACCTCGACGCCGGGTTCGAACACCAGCTCGGCCTGGCCGTCCTCGAGTAGCCGGGTGCCTGTTTCAACATAGTCGCTAAGCGCCTGTGGGGTAAAGGTGCGAAAAAGCCCACGGCTTTTGAGCGAGGTGGTCATCGCCTCGCGGCTGGGCCAAACGCTTCGCCGGTTGCGCGTTTTGCCGGCCGGGGTGATCCGGTCGACGAAACCAAAGCGCTTGGCCGCTTTCAACGCCCAAGCATCGACGCCCATCATCAAGGGCGGGTCGAGCATGACCACGCCGTAAAAGCGCTTGGGCTCGCGAAGTGCGGCCATGGCCATCAGCGTGCCACCCAGCGAGTGGCCCACGCCCAGCACCTTCGTGTGCGTAGGCAGGTAATGTAAAAGCTCATCGACCAGGTTGGACCAATTGCGATTCACCGGGAAGCGCGGGTGGTGCCCGACCCGGTCGATAGGCTGAAGATCGAAGTGCTCGGCCAAGGGGGCCAGCAGGCTTTTGTAACTGTCGCCGGTAAAGCCGTTGGCGTGGGCAAAGACCAGGGGAGGACGTGAAAGTGTCATAAGGGCTCTGTCATAAGGGCTCTGGCGGTATAAGAAATAGTACGGTCCGGCGATCCGGGGCGCAGCAGCCATTAGGCCGCTATCGGTCATACAGCTGTTTTAATCAAAGCCTGAACCGGCGTCAAGGCCAAGCCCTTGGGGCCCTTAAAACAGCGAAAGCTGGGTGTCCGGGGCGCCGTCGGCCAAACGGTAGCCCACCCCCAGCAGGCGAACCGGGCGCGCCCCGCGGGCCCAGCCAACGTTCAAAAGCGATTCGAACTGCGCCATGTTCGGCGCGGGGTCGGCGTGCTCGACCGTGGTTTGGGTAAAGTCGTTGAACTTCACCTTGACTATTAGCCCCTTCACCGCCGGGGGCGGGTCCAGTCTTGCGTAGCGCCGCTCCAAATCGCTCAAAAGCTCGGGAAGCTCGCCCCGGCAGGCCTCGAGCGTGGGCAAATCCTGGGAGTAGGTTTGTTCGGTGCTGATCGACTTGCGCTCGCGGTGGGTCTTGACCGGGCGCTCGTCATGGCCGCGGCTTAGATCAAACAAACGTTTACCAAAGCGCCCGAAGTGCTCGATCAGCTCGGTGAGCGCTCGGGTGCGCAGGTCCGCGCAGGTGTGGATATCGAGGCTGGCCATTTTTTCCGCCGTGCGCGGGCCGACGCCGTGAATCTTTTTGACCGGCAACGCCTCGACGAAGCGCTCGACGTCGTCGGGCGGAATCACGCACAGGCCATCGGGCTTGTTCCAGTCGCTGGCGATCTTGGCCAGAAACTTGTTGGGGGCAACGCCGGCGGAGACGGTAATGCCCACCTCCCGGCGCACTTTCTCGCGAATGGCCTGGGCCATCAGCGTGGCGCTGCCTTTGAACTGGGTCACCTGGGAGACGTCCAGAAACGCCTCGTCCAGTGACAGCGGTTCGATCAGCTCGGTCATCTCGCGGTAGATGGCAAACACCTGGCGAGCCACGTCCTTGTACTTGGCCATGTCGCCACGAATGATGGTGAGGTGCGGGCAGCGTTTGAGCGCCTGGCCCATGGGCATGGCGGAGTGGATGCCGTATTCCCGCGCGGGGTAGTTGCACGTGGCAACCACGCCGCGCTGCTCCACGGAACCGCCAATGGCGATAGGAATATCCGCAAGCGCCGGGTTATCGCGCATTTCGACCGCTGCGTAGAAGCAGTCGCAGTCACAGTGAATAATCTTGCGCACGGGCCCCTGCTTACCTCCGTGTCGAAAAGCAGCGCCACGTGAAAAGCCACCGCCTTAACTGTAAAAAATCACAGTATAGCATAGCCATGACGCGCTCCCGCCATACCATGGCGTGTAGCGGCTAGGTACCGCAGAAGGTGCGCAGTACCTGTTCGCTGCTGGTGGCCGGCGCGGCCAGCCGGCGCGCGCTGGACGACTCATCGAACGGGTGGGTTACCGCCGCCAGCAGTGTATGAAACGGCGCAAAATCCCCCTGAAGGGCGGCGTCGATGACCTCTTTCACGCGGTGGTTACGGGGAATGACCACCGGGTTGGCACGGCGCATGGTGTGCTGACGCGTGGCGTGCTCGGCCAGTTCGCTGCCCCGCCATGTCTCGAGCCATACGTCTAACGCTTTGGGCGTTTGGGAGAGCGCCAACAGCGCCTCACGGCTGGCGTCGTCGAAGTCGATGGCGTAATGGGTCAGCGCATCGAAGGTGGCGGTCATATCCATGCGCCCTTGCTGCATCAGCGTTTCGAGCTCGTCCATCAGGGTGTCGGCGAGCTCCGGCGCATCCTCTTCGAGCCCCAGCTTGGCAATGCGCAACTGCCGCCGGACATGATCGAAGTGCGTGTCGAAACCGCGAATCACCTCTACCGCGCGCTCGACACCCTCTTCGCCCTGCACGTTCATCAAGGGCAGCAAGGTTTCGGCAAAGCGCGCCAGGTTCCACTGGGCCGCCGCGGGCTGGTTACTAAACGCGTAGCGCCCGCCTTCGTCGATCGAGCTGTACACCTTGCTCGGGTCGAACTGCTCCATGAAGGCGCAGGGGCCGTAGTCGATGGTCTCGCCACTGATACTGGTGTTGTCGGTATTCATCACGCCGTGGATAAACCCGACGCTCATCCAGCGGGCGACGAGCTCGGCCTGACGGCGGGTCACGCACTCGAGCAGCGCCAGGTAAGGGTCGTCTTCGGTCATGACCTCGGGGTAGTGGCGCTTGATGACGTAGTCCGCCAGCGCTTTTAAAGTGGCCTGGTCCTGACGCGCGGCAAACTGGAAGGTGCCCACGCGAACGTGGCTCGAGGCGACCCGAGTGAACACCGCGCCGGG
This sequence comes from Vreelandella mediterranea, assembly GCF_970647075.1. Lineage (NCBI taxonomy): Bacteria > Pseudomonadati > Pseudomonadota > Gammaproteobacteria > Oceanospirillales > Halomonadaceae > Vreelandella > Vreelandella mediterranea. The sequence continues at coordinate 2,830,752 of NZ_OZ310198.1, forward strand.
CTCGGGCATTTGGCGCACTACGCGCTCGCCTGCGGCCACCGCCGCCAGTGCCCGGGTGGTGGGCACGCCGATAGCGGCCATGAACTCGCTGACCAGGTATTCGCGCAGCACCGGCCCAAGTGGCGAGCGACCGTCGCCGCCGCGGGAGAACGGCGTTCGCCCGCTGCCCTTGAGCTGGACATCCCAGCGTTTGCCCTCGCTATCCACCACCTCGCCCAACAGCAGCGCGCGGCCATCGCCCAGCTGAGGCACGAAGTTGCCAAACTGATGCCCGGCGTAGCCAAGCGCGACGGGGCTTGCGCCGTCAGGGATAGCGTTGCCGCTAAACCACTGCGCAAGCGTGGCGTCATCCGGCACGGCGCGGGCGCCAAGCGTTGCGGCGAGCGCCTCATTAAAGGCGATCAAGCTGGGCGATGCCACGCCCGAAGGCTCGCAGGCACGCCACAGTGGCTCGGGAAGCGTTTGGTACTCGTGATCGAAGTTCAGCACTAAGGCCTCCACTTTCAATAGTCGGGCTGGGGTAATACCCTAGCACCTGACTCAAGTTTATGGCGATATCATGGGTTTTCCTAATATTTCCGAATCCTCGCTCAATACTCCCCTGCCCCGGCCGTTTTATAACCGCGATACCCTGCTGGTCGCACGCGAGCTTCTGGGCTGCCAGTTGGTGCGCCGGGTGGGCGATGAGCTGGTCGCCGCCACCATCGTGGAAACCGAAGCGTACCGGGGTGCTGCGGACTCCGCCTGCCACGCCCACCGGTGCAAAACGCCGCGCACCGAGGCGATGTTCGGCCCGCCCGGCCACGCCTACGTGTACCTGGTGTACGGCATGCACTGGCTTTTGAATATCGTCACCCAGCCCGAAGGCAACCCCTGCGCGGTGCTGGTGCGTGCGGTCGAGCCTGCCGTCAACGAAGAGGCCATGCGCTACTACCGCCCCATGCAGGGCAAGGCGCTCTGCAACGGCCCGGGCAAGCTCACCCGGGCACTGCAAATCGACAAATCGCTTTACGGTGAAGACATGACCCGGCCGGAACAGCTTTGGGTCGCCCGGGGTGAGGCCGTTGAGCGTATTTCGAGCGGACCGCGTGTGGGTATCGACTACGCCGCCCCGGCGGATCGCGACGCGCCCTGGCGGCTTTGGGTGGCGGATAACCCCTGGGTCTCTAAAGCGCGTTAGTGCCCGCTTGCTCCAGGCAGGTCAACGCGTGAGCCAGTACCGGGGTGAGCGGCGCGCGCCACTGGTGGGTGAGCAGGTGATCGGCCCGGGTCACGCCCAGCGAAAGTGACGCCACCGGCAGGCCCCGGGCGTGGGCCTCGCGGCAGAAGCGGTAGCCGGAGAACACCATCAACGAGGTACCCACGGCCAGCACCGCACTGGAGCGGGCCAGCGCCGCCTCGGCTTCGAGCCGGCGCGCCATGGGCACCACATCACCGTAATAGACCACGTCGGGCTTCAATATCCCGCTACAGCGTGGGCAGTCGTACACCTTGAAGCTCGAGAAATCGGTTTCCAGATCCGCGTCGCCGTCCGGGGCGTGGGCGGCATCCATTGCCGCAAAGCGGGGATTCATGCGCGCCATTTCCGCGTGCATGGCGTAGCGCATGATGCTGTAACCGCAGCGCATACAGCTCACCGTATCCGCCCGGCCGTGCAGGTCGACCACGCGCTTCGAGCCCGCCCGCTGATGAAGCCGGTCGACGTTTTGCGTCACCAGCATCTCCACCATGCCCTTGGCTTCGAGTGCGGCCAGAACCCGGTGCGAGCCCCCCACTTGGGCGCTGCCCAGCGCCTTGAAGCCGATCAGCGCCCGCGCCCAGTAACGCTTGCGCACACTGGCACTTCCCATGAAGTCACCGTGCTGCACCGGCGGCGAGCGTTTCCACTGGCCGTTGGCATCGCGGTAATCGGGAATGCCGCTATCGGTGCTGACCCCGGCACCGGTAATAATGAAAAGCCGCGGGTGGCGAAGTATGAACGCCGCCAATTCCTCGCCCGCCTGCTCGACTTCAGTCAGGTTTTTTATCTGCGTCAATACTTCACCCCAGGAAAGCGGTTAACATCTCAACGATACTGTAAGACAGTGGCGGTGCATACAACGTGCCCGCCCCGGCCTAACAAGGAGCCCTTTCATGCAGCGAGATCACGATATCATCATCATTGGCGGCGGCATGGTGGGCGCGGCACTGGCCGCGCGGCTGGGGCAAGCCGGCCGCCGCGTGGCGCTGATCGAACACAGCACGCCCCCCAAGGCCCCCGAGGGCGACTATGACCTGCGTATCTCGTCGCTGAACAAACGCTCGCTCGGCTTCATCGAGGCAAGCCACACTAACCTTCCGCTAGAGCGCACCTCGTCGTTTCGCCATATCGAAGTGTGGAACCAGGAAGGCGCCGGGCACAGCCTGTTTTCGGCCGAGGACAGCGATATGGAGCGCTTTGGCCTGTTCATCGAGAACATCGCGCTTCAGCACGCCTTGTGGCAGCGCCTGGAAAGCATGGCCTGCGTGACGCTTTATACCGAAACCACGCTGGTGGCGACCTACGCAAGCGGAAGCACCCGCTTGGTGGAGCTGGATAACGGCCAGACGCTCAGCGCCGAACTGGTGGTCGGTGCCGACGGCGCGAACTCCAAACTTCGTGAGCTGGCCGGTATCGAGATCGCCACCCACGACTACCACCAGCGCGCGATGATCATCAACGTGGAGACGGTACTACCCCAGCAGGATGTGAGCTGGCAGTGCTTCACGCCCACCGGGCCCCTTGCCATGCTGCCGCTGCCCGGCCACCGCGCCTCCCTTGTGTGGTACGACCAGGAAGGCGCCACCCAAGCCCGCGAAGCCATGGACGACGACGCTCTTAAAACCGCCATTGAAGCGGCGTACCCCAAGCGGCTGGGCGGCATTACCCGCGTGGTCGCCCATGCAAGCTTCCCCATCAAACGCCAGCACGCCAGAAGCTACACCGCCAAACGCCTGGCGCTAATGGGCGACGCCGCCCACGTGGTACACCCGCTGGCAGGTCAGGGGCTCAACATTGGCCTGCACGACGCCGACGCCCTGGCCGAGCTGATTCTGGGCCATACCGATGCCGGTGACAGCGCCGCGCTCAAGCGCTACGAGTGGCAGCGCCGCTTGGCCAACCAGGCGATGATTGCCGCCACAGACAGCTTCCACCACCTATTCACCGGCGCCAAGCCGCTGCGCCAGCTGGGCGATTTTAGCCTGCACCTGGCCGAGCGCCTGCCTTTTGCCAAGCGCATGATGATGATGCAGGCCAATGGGTTGAATCCGTTCAAACGGCGATAACACGGACGCTAGCGATAGCCACGGGTTTTAGCTTGACTCGCTGGCGCTTGATTGAGCGCCAGCGCTGTTTAGGTCACCTCGAAATCGAACGGGTGAACATCGTCAAGACTGACCGTGCTGCGATAGCACGCCTTCCTTATCCAAACTGAACTCGGCGAAATCCCGCGCCAGATAAAGCGTGCCCGAATAGGCGCGCCTGGCCTCCTCGCGGATCTCCTCGATCGAAGACGAGCCTTGCGTATGCGACTGGTAGCGCGGGCTAAAGTGCGTCAGCACCAAATTAGGCAGCGCCGCCGCCTCGGCCAACGCAGCCACCTGTTGTGCATAGCTGTGCCCTACCTCGGCCGCCTTTTCGGCCATCGCGGCAGTGTAGGTGGCTTCGTGCACCAGCACCTGAGCATCCGCGCACGCTTTTGTGAGAAGCTCGGGGCTGTCGTTGTCACCGGCAATCACTATCTTGCCGGGCGGGTTTTTGAAGACTCGATAATCTGCGCTTTTCAGCGTCTCGCCGCCCCACTCGATATCCACGCCCTGCTGAATTTGGCCCCACAGCGGGCCGCGCGGAATGCCCCGCGCGGTTAATGCTTCGACGTTCAAATCCTGCTTGGGCTTTTCGGTAAAGCCATAGGCATACGAGGCCACCCCATGAGAAAGCCGTGAGGTGGCGACCGCCATGTTCTCGAACTCGACGTTTGGCAGCGCGTCGGCGTCCATGAACGTCACGGCGAAAGGCAGCGAGAGCGACGTGGTCTCGAAAGTTGCTTTCATCCACGCCTGGATGCCAGCGGGCGCCACCACGGTGAGCGGCGCCTGGCGGCCGTTCATCGCCGCGCTCGCCAAAAGCCCCGGCAGCCCGTAGCAGTGGTCGCCGTGCACGTGGGTGATGAAGATAGCGCGCAGCGCATTCAGCGAAAGGCGGGTGTAAAGGATCTGCTGCTGGGTGCCCTCGCCGCAGTCGATCAGATACCAGCCCTTGCCCTTACGCTCGCAAAGGGCAACGGCGGAGACGTTTCGCTGCTTGGTGGGGACGCCGGCAGAGGTGCCAAGAAAAAGCAGGTTCATGGTGAGCCCGTGTGATGGTTAGCGTTCTCGAACATTGCCAGGGTGTCCTGAGCCTCGGGTATGCCGGAAGCGGCCGCTTTCTCGAGCCATTCGGCCCCCGCCGCATAATCTTCGTAGCCCGCCCAGCCATCGATCAAGGCCAATCCCCAATTATACTGGGCGGCCGGATGTCCTTTATTGGCTGCTTTCTCGAAGTACTGGCCGGCCTTTACATCGTTCACTGGAACGAACTGCCCCGCCATGTGCATACAACCAAGGTTGAACTCTGCATACATCAACCACTTGCCGTTCAAGGCCGCCGCTTTCTCGAAACATTGATAGGCTCTTTCATGGTCCTCCTTCACCCCTATGCCATCCAAGCACCTGGACCCTAGATCGATAAGGCCTCTTTCACCTTCCAGCGTTTCCAGCACTTCAAGGTGGCGAACCGCTCTTGCTTCGTCATTATTCTCAAAGCTCGCCGCCAGGAACTGGTGATGAGAGATTCTGATCTTTCTTAACCATTTGGCAGGCATCAATCCTGCAACGATACCCGTATCAATGGCGACGTGAATGCGCCGCCAACAGGGAATGTTGTTCAATAAACCGGGGATACGCCGGTACCGCGACCACGCCAACTTTTCGTCAGCAATAGGTGCCCCGCAACGCTTGCAAACCAATCGTGTTCTGTAGAACCTTCTGGTCTGGTCAAAGAAGGTAAATAAAAGCGCCGCCCCCAGAACATATAAAAGAGTACTGGATACGTGCAGCATTAACGTACCGAATCCACCGACCAAAAGCGCCCACCGCAGCAACATAATGACGATGTTTTTAAACGTCCACGGCAGTACCCAGGCAGCACTTCCTCGGCAGCCCAAGCAACATAGAATGTCCTCCACTTTTCTTTTTCCCAAGCGCCACCTTTTACCGGCTAATTGTGAGGTCGAACGGCTCTTTTCAAAGCACCACGGCGGTTAAGCCAGCAGGTTCCCGCGCTCCCATAGCGAGATCACGACGTTCATTTGCTGGTTATGCTTTTTTTGGGTGCCGCGCCGGAGCGATATTGATCGACCGCCTTTCGTGCAATCTGTGCGTATTTATTCATCGTCGTTTACCTAAACTTAATAAAGCGAGCTTATCCTGGAGCTTACCCATTCGCCATGAAATGACCCGCGTCAATCTATCGGTTTTGAATCGAAACGAAGTGGGTACATCACTGTCACAGACGATTACACTGATCATGCAACTCACTCTACGTACAGGACTATTTGCCATGGAAGCGACCAACGAGAAAGTCTTCATCAGCCCGGCCCGCTACGTTCAGGGTGAAGGTGTGACGGCCCGCGCCGGTCACTACGTCTCGGCACTGGGCAAAAAAGCCCTACTCATCGCCGACGACGTGGTCTGGAAAATTGCCGGTAAGCAATTAAGCGAGAGCCTGGAAAACGAAGGCGTGAGTTTCGAGCGCGTCGTGTTCGAAGGCGAAGCATCTACGCGCGAGATCGAGCGGATCAGTGAGCTGGGCCGCCAGCAACAAGCGCAGGTCGTCATCGGCTTCGGCGGCGGCAAGACGATCGACACCGCCAAGGGCGTGGCCGATGAGCTCAAAGCCGCTTGTGCCGTATTGCCGACCACGGCGTCCACCGATGCGCCGACCAGTGCGCTCTCGGTCATCTACAACGATGAAGGTGAATTCGACTCCTACCGCTTCTACGACAAAAACCCCAACCTGGTGCTGGTGGATACCGGCATCATCTGTAAGGCGCCGCCGCGCTTTCTGGCCTCAGGCATTGCCGATGCGCTGGCCACCTGGGTCGAAGCCCGCGCCGCCATTCGTGCCAATGCCAACAACATGGCCGGCGGCAAGTCCACGCTTCTGGGCGCGACCATTGGCGAGAAGTGCGAAGAGATCCTCTTCGAGCACGCCATGCTCGCCTACCAGGCCAACCAGGCGCAGATCGTCACGCCCTCGTTCGAGGCCGTGGTCGAAGCCAACACCCTGCTCAGCGGGCTCGGTTTTGAGAGCGGCGGCCTGGCAGGCGCCCACGCCATTCACAACGGTTTTACCGCCCTGCACGGCGAGATCCACGACCTGACCCACGGCGAAAAAGTCGCCTACGGCACCATGGCTCAGTTGATTCTCGACCAGACCCCGCAGGCAGAACTGGAAGAGTACCTGGACCTGTACCTGGCGCTGGGCCTGCCGGTTACGCTGAAGGCGCTCAAGCTCGACGAGGCCAGCGACGACGATTTGTTCCGCGTAGCCGAGGCTGCGCTGAAAGAAGGCGAATCGAGCCACAACCTGGCGTACGAACTCACGCCGCAGCAGGTCGTCAGCGCCATCAAGGCGGTGGATGTGCATGCGCGCGCGTTTATGGAGAAGGTGGGCCTGAGCGAGTAAGGCTTAAAAAGCGGGGCGCTTCGGCGCTCCGCTTTTATCCTCTCATCAACCGCGCGCTGCTCGTTTGATCATGGCCACCGCGCCGGACTCCGCTCTGCCGTTGAACTCGAAACCCAACGACTGATACAGATGGAAAGCAGGTTTGTTCGACTCAAAGACCTTGAGCGTAAACGCACTGACCTGTTGCTTTGATGCGGCCTCTTCCATCAGCGCCACGCAAAGCGCTCTACCCACGCCCTGCCCCCTCAAAGCCGGATCGACCACCAGCCGCGCCAAGTGGATAACGCCGCCTTCACGTTGCAGCATTTGACCAAACGCCACCAGTTGGCCTTCAACACCCAGAAGGACGTAAGCGTTTTGCTCGGAGGCCTCGATATCAGCCCACGCGCTGGCGGGCGTTGCCGGGTAACGCACTGCTGGCCCCGCCCACATAAGAAATGCTTGCTCCGTGGTGGGCCAGGTTAAAACCTTTGCGAGATCTGTTTGCTCTGCTGCTCGTAATGTCATGTGGGTTATCTTTTGACTATCCGTCATCCCTTATCCGCAAGACGCGCCATATGGTAGGCGTTCACATACTCGCCGCCCCTAAAGGCAAACGCGACCGACTCGCCTTCAATCTCAAAGCCGATGTTCGGCACATTTGAAGCTACCGGGTGCTAGCGGCAAGCCTTACGCCCAATGCAACGAACAAAGCCCCGAGCCCTCGATCCAGCCAAAGCCCCACCTGCCGGTTTTGCTTTAAAAAAGCCCCCAGCCGCGCCCCGGCCAATACCAACGGTGTCTCAATGAATGCTGCAACCACGATGATAAGAGTGCCGTGGAGAAACAACTGCGCACCAGTAGACCCAGCACCGGGCACCACGAACTGAGGCAAAAAGGCGAGAAAGAAAATGGCGACTTTGGGGTTAAGCGCGGAGACCAGCACGCCTTGCCAATAGACAGAGCGACTACCTGGTTTGTTGGAATGTTCACCGGAGACAAAAGAATCACCCCGCGACAGCAGCATCTTGATACCGAGCCATATCAGATAAGCAGCGCCCAGCCATTTGACGATGGAAAACGCCAGCGCAGACGTGGCCAGTATGGCCGAAAGCCCGGCGGCTGCCATCACCACATGCACCCCGGCCCCCGTCCAGATACCCAACATGGCCGCCAGCCCCTGCCGGCGGCCGTTGCGCAGCGTCTGCCCCAGAATGAACGCGATATCCGGCCCGGGCGAGAGATTCAAAAGTACCGCTGCCGATAAGAAGCTCATCCAGTGGAGGACGGTGTACTCGAACATAACGGGACTCCCAATGGCCTTTTATCGTTAGCGCAGCGGCGATGCGGTGGGCTCTTTAATTAACAGCGACTTTACCGCCTTACCGGGCGTCAATCACGCTCTGGCTTTGCGTGAAAAGATCGCCTTCAACACTATCGCCCTGTCCGCGCCTACATGGTCAAGCAAAGCCCGGCTGGTCGATATACATTAGCGGTTAGCATTTTCTTCCGCCACCTGACGCAGCGCATCGACCAGCACATCCGCGGGCTGGGCGCCTGAAATCAGGTAGCGGCCGTCGAGGATGAAGCCCGGGACGGCGCTCACTCCGGCCTCCATGAATTTCTGCTGTGCCGCTCGCACCTCGTCCGCATACTGATCCGACCGGGCGATGGCCTCGGCGGCGTCGCCATCAAGCCCCACCTCGATCGCCTTCTCGCGTAGCACCTCCGGGTCTGCCGGATTTTTCGCCTCACCAAAGTAGGTATCGAACAGGGCCAGTTGCAGGGGCGTTTCCAGGTTCTGCGTGGCCGCCCAGGCAAGTACACGGTGCGCATCGAAGGTATTATTCGCCCGGCGCTCCACGGCGCCACGGAAATTCAAGCCGAGCTCTTCGGCCACTGCCATGATCTCACGCTGGGACTGCTCCATGGTGGCCGCATCCTTGCCGTACTTGCGGCACAGGTGCTCCAGAATGGGCTCGCCTTCGGGCGGCATGTCCCGGTTGAGTTCAATGGGCTGCCAGTGAAGTTCGACTTCGATCTCACCCTTCAAGGTTTCCAGCGCTTGCTCCAGGCGGCGGTAGCCGATGGCGCACCACGGGCAGGCGACGTCGGACACCAGGTCAATTCTCACTTTTTGCATAATGTATATCCCTTTGACATATCCCATAATTCGATCAAACTATAGGAATCATGCTACGTGCATATAGCAAGTAACGACAGTACTGAAAAGGAGGCGGCCATGGAAAAAGCAGCGGTGTTTAAAAGTAATCGTAGCCAAGCGGTGCGCATGCCTAAATCGCTCGCGCTACCGGAGGGCGTTACACGTGTTGATGTGATTGCAGTGGGTCGCGCGCGCTTGATTACGCCCGCAGGTGAAGCGTGGGACAGCTGGTTCGACGGCCCAAGCGTCACCGCAGACTTTATGGGTGAACGCGAGCAGCCCGTTGAGCAGGAACGTGAGGCGTTTTGATGCTTAAGTACATGCTCGATACGAATATCTGCATTTTTACCATCAAACATAAACCGGCTCATGTTCGCGAGACCTTTAATCAGCATAGCGAGCAGATTTGCATCAGTACCGTGACACTCATGGAGTTGGTGTATGGTGCGGAGAAATCCGCTTCTCCCGAGAAAAATTTAAGTGTGATAGAAGGATTCGCAGCCCGACTGGAAGTACTCGACTACGACCCTGGCGCCGCCTACCACAGTGGAGAGCTACGAAGCGAGCTGGCCAAAGCGGGCACCCCCATCGGCCCCTATGATCAGATGATTGCCGGGCATGCTCGCTCAAGAGGGTTGATTCTGGTCACCAATAACGTGCGTGAGTTTAATCGTGTACCCGGGCTTCGAGTAGAAGATTGGCTTTGAGGCGATAGCTACTTGGCTCGAGCCCTGCACTTCCACCTGCGCTAATGCCAACAACATGGCAGGCGTCAAGGCGACGCTACTCGGTGCGATCATCGGTTAGAAGGACAAGACAGTGGACGCCCGCGCCTTCATGGCGAAGGTAGGCTTAAGTGAGTAAGGCGTTGATCAGGAGGTTATGTACAGGATAAAGGCGTTACTCGACGGAGGGTTCCGGTAACACCGGCGGCGTACTGTCCATATAGGTCAGGAAGTCTTGCCAGATGTCGTGCGTTCGCTGTTTCGTTAAACGGGTACTGCACGTAATGCCCATGACGTTCCGAATGCTCCCCTCGCGCCACTGCGTATAGACAGCGCCGCAATGGGCAGCGGCATACGCCTGCCACTGCTTTTGAGCCACCCTGATAGCATCGACTAGCTCAGGATCAGCCGCGTTATGTTCAACGCTCGTTTCCAGATAGCGGGTGAGTACGTCTTCGGCGGCCTCTAACTCGATAGCCGCGCACCGATTGGTCTCGAGCGTGTTCATTATGTTATTGCAATCAAGCGCCTCGTCGTCCGCCACGGCGGACAGCGACAGCGAAGCAAGCACTATCAATAGCCACTTTTTCATTTTTTCCCCAAACGCACATAAGGTGCTGGCCAGGCGGGCACAACCGAGATCGCAGCGGTCTTGCGGCCCCGCCCCACGGGCAGTTCCGGTATAGGAACAGGTGTCATAGACGCGTCATGATGTCTGCTGTTGTTCGGCAGTGCGGCGCTCGAAATCCTTTGCCAAGTCTTCAACGCTTATCTTCGAGAACTGCGCTAGTAGGCTCGCTTCAGCTGCCTGTAGCGTGGTGTTCAACTGGGCATCCACCGCCTGTTCGACCAGGCATTCGGCCGACTCGGCCTTGGGTCCGATATTGAATATAGACGGCGCACCTGCCGCTTCATAAACGGTGCCCAACGTGATCTCGGAAAGCGGCTGTACCAGTTTCCAGCCACCACCATGCCCCTTCTCCGACGTGACAATCCCGCGCTCACGCAGCCCACTCATCATCCGGCGCACCACCACGGGGTTGGTAGCGATCATCCTGGATATATCATCCGACGTCGCGCGATGCACATGGCGGTCCATGTGAATAAGCACGTGCAATAAGCGGGACATGCGAAGATCGCGTGGCATAGGTGGTATCCATTTCAAGTTCGCAATCTGTAAAGCCAGGACCCTAACAGGCATCACGTAATAAATAAAGTTTCGTGTATTGCCTTGACCCCCACTCCATGTAACTCTATATGTTTCGTAAAGCATAAAGGCAGGGATTATCATGGATCATGAGGTGATCATCATCGGGGGCAGCTTTGCGGGGTTGTCGGCGGCCATGCAACTGGCCCGCGCCCGCCGCAGCGTATTAATTATCGACAACGGCGCGCCGCGCAATCGATTTGCAATGTCATCGCACGGGTTCCCGGGCCAAGACGGCCGACGCCCGGCACAGATCAAGGAGGCGTTGCGCAACGAGCTAGGCGCGTATCCAACCGTAAGCTTCCTGGATGACGAGGCCGTGGCGGCATATCAACAGGATGGCGGGTTCAGGGTCTCGCTGAGGGAGGCAGGCGATATCGTGTCGCGCCGACTGATTCTGGCTTATGGTGTTCGAGACACGCTGCCCGACCTACCGGGCCTATCAGAACGCTGGGGGGCGACGGTGCTGCACTGTCCGTATTGCCACGGTTACGAATTGAACCAACAACCTGTGGGAGTGTTGGCGAGAAACGACATAGCGATACACCAGGCGATGCTGCTTCCCGATTGGGGCCCAACAACATTATTTACTCAAGGCGCCATCACGCCGACGCCGGAACAACATCAGGCACTTTCCGCACGTGGTGTAAAAATCGAGACAACGCCGATTACGGGCCTGCTCGGACTAGCGCCCACGCTCACCGCCGCAAAGCTTGCCGACGGGCGTGAAATCCCGCTGGCGGGGTTGTTTCTTGCCACCCGAACCACCCTTGCCAGCGATATAGCAGAACAACTGGGCTGCGCGACAAAGGATGGGCCGACCGGCCCATATCTCGACGTCAACGAGACGCATACAACGACGGTACCAGGCGTTTTCGCCGCCGGTGACCTCGCAAGCCCTATGCCAAACGCGACCCTTGCTGCAGCAGCGGGCGTCAAAGCCGGCGGCGCGGCGCATCAGTCGCTGATCTTTGACCCTGACTTCACTCAAATCAAGTAAAGGGACACCACAAGACAAGTTGAAGCGTTCTGGAATGGTATTCTATTGTTGCAACGCGCCGAGGTCTGGCAAGCTCTGGGGATCTGACAGCTAACGCCGCCAGCACGCGCGGCTTTGTAGTGGAGGCGTAGCCACAACGAAAAAGCCGTCGCTGTGCCTGGCTTTGTTATGAGCCCGCATTCTGCCCCTAAAAGGTTACTAAAGCCTGAATGAGGCCAACGAATATTAATGCAAAGGTTAGCCACTTCATTGACTTTGCTTGAGAGATATTCTCGCGATGCTTTTTCTGGTCTTCTTCGTACTGAGCAATGGTAACCAATGCTTTGGAAGACAGCCTGAAGCCGTACTGAGTTTTCTCAAGGTCGCCACTGTCATGAAGTGAAGACAACAATAAATCGTTATATCTTAGTTGGCGCGACTTGTCAGGGTGAAAAAACCATTTTGCTGTGTAAAGTAGTGACGAAAGTGCTACCGAGCTAATTTCATACTGCCTTTGATCAAGCTCTTTTTCTAGAATGATTTTGAGAACTTCTATTCGCTCCGACCGTACAAGCTCTTTCTTATTAAAAAGAAACTGACTTCCTTTTCCAATCAGGATCTTTGTTTTATCAACAGGAACTATACCCTCCCATAAATATTGAGCAATAGACCCATAACGAAGGTCATGGCGTCCATAAAAATGGGTAATATCTAATTCATAGTTGCCCATCAGGCGGAAGGGAATTGATACGCGCCCAATCTCCTCACCATCGGACCAGTATTTTCCGGTAACCCCTTCAGGAAGAACTTCATCACAAAGTAGCGTCCAGCTTTTGTTTGGCGAGCGGAAGTAGACAACGTTGCAGTCAACCGAAAGCGCTTTTCTCCGCTCCTGGGTATTCTGTCAGGAGCTGGCTTACCCAGCAAGGACTTTAAAATGTACCTACTTATAAAGTTCAATATTTCCACCTACATTGAAGCTCATAACGGCCGCAGCACGCGCGGCTTTGTAGTGGAGGCGCAGCCGGAATGAAAAAGCCGTCGCTGTACCTGCGATTGTTATACATTCTCAGTCCCATGCGACATGGCAAGCTAAGTAATCATTTATAACTATCTTGACCCAATCCCCCTCGGACAGACCGATGGCATACTGATATCGACTTTCCTGCATAACTAACCAATTCTCAAAAGCGCTAGGCTTGCCAGACCATATATTTACAAATGCTCGACTACCAATCTCTGGGTAGAAATGACTTGATGGTAACGAAAAAAACATCTCTAAATGATCTTCTGGCATGGCAAGCAACGGATAAATATCTATAAACTCAGGATTCTCAACACGTCGAATACCTAGTTCATTGGCAATATGACCACGGGCAAGCTTTAGCACCACCTCGCTAACGCGCTCTCCTTCCGGCTGCCATATCAGGTTTCCATTCCCATCAACTTGCTTTCCACTCTCAATTTTACTTGCAAGAGAGGGTCTGGCCTTGAGCGTCGCAGCTATTTTTGGCCTAAAACCATCATGAGGAATGGTCGTACCATGAGTCACGCACTCGATAAGGCAGGCAAGGTATTCTTCAGCCGCCGAGAATCTTTGGTTGCAAGAGGTGCAGGATTCCGCGACGGGCAAGTTCTCAGGATACGGCTCATCCAACAAAACCTTTGACGGTACGTGGTCACGCGAATTTGGCACGCCGCCGCAATAGGCGCAAATCCCCTTCATACGGTCGTCGATAAAAAGTTTCTTAGGGTCCATATGTATAACGCCAATATTAAGCGGCGCCCGACTAGGGCGTCCGGTGTAGGCCGAAGGCCGGAACGAACTTGAATGACTGGTTAAATTCCATACTAGACTGACTTGGAGAGGGCGTGTTTATTCCTTTCGCGTGTCATGAATGACAAACCTATTCAGCTCGGCGTCCAACTCAGCAATGAACATTTCCGACAACTCCGGATTGAGGTGAGAGGTCGATTTCACAAGTTTCTTTATAGAAGAAAGCAAACATTTCGTTAGCTCTTCCAATCGCTTGTAGCGGTACTGCGCAACATGAATACTTTCTGTTGAATAGACCTCTCTCAACGCCTCTCTGGCTTGACTTACCTGAGCATATACCTCAGAAAATTTTGCTGAACTTGGATGATCCATGTCATCGATCCAATCGATCGCAGAATCAATAATAGGTGTCCCTCTGAGGTCTAGCCTGCTTTTTAAGGGTTCAAGTCTTTCAACGTTCTCAGCTGATTCGACAACGCCCTTGCATTGAAAAACTGCTTTCAGCGACGGAACTAACCCGGCCAGCTCCGAAATCACCATCGTTGAGATGTTCTCTGCTCGCCTAGATCGCTTGGCAGCATCTCTTTTCACACCGGAGATGTGCAAACCAATTGGAACTGCGAAAGCGGCAAATGTGGCCGTTCCAGAAATTGTAATAGCGATCCATTCGGGGCTCATCTTCACCTTTATCTTTGATTGAATTTAACGCTTGTGTAAATTGCGCATTGAAGCGCAGCGTAAATGCGTCGATTTGACACACTTGTTAGAATTACTAAGTATCGAGCTTAGCTGTTAATATTTTAAAACCAGCGACGCCAAATATAATGGCAAAAAATGCTTCAAACCATCGACGAAGCTTTAAATATACTCTGCGAACTTTAGATATTGAAAATACGTATGCGTAACACTGGAAAATTATTAGGCTTTCTAAGCCAACAACACCTATTACTTTAAATAGGTCCTCTGGAGCTGTATTTGCTGGTATGCCTATGGCGTATAGTGACCCATAAAATAAAATTGCTTTTGGATTAGTTAAATGAATTGCAACACCTCGAAAATATGTCTTCATTGAACTAGAGTGTTGAATACTATTTATTTCCATGTCTTTTTGGCTAATTGCTGAGCGAGCTGCCCTGTAGGCTAAAAATATTAAATAACATGCTCCAATATACCTTACAAGTTCAAACAACCATGCATTTGTGTACATAATAGCGCTAAGGCCAAATGCTGCAGAACACGACCAGAATAAAGACCCAGTTAAAATACCAGCTGCCAGAGTTGCTCCATGTAAACGACCTCGGTTCATAGATGTCCCTGTAATTGATAAAGTGGCTGGGCCAGGGCTAGCAACTACAAAGAAAGCAGCTGTGATAATTAAAATATAATTTATTTCCATTATAAATATCCGATTTAAAAGTAAATTCCAATTTCTTTATTCTAACGCCTTGCTCACCGGAAAATCAGGAGCGCAGCGAGTAATTTTTCCAAGTGCAGCAACTTGTTATGCATTGCTACGCAAAACACGCTCAATGATTTTAACTACATCATCGTTTTTATCTATTGTTACAGGAAAGCCTTTAACATTCAGAATTTTACTTTCTATGTCTATCGTTAATTTTCCACCATTAATAGAGCATTTAAATATATTAGCGCGTTCCCCAAGAATAGTTTTGGCTAATATGTTGATGTCTTGGGTTGTTGTTTTTTCATTAGCGTTTAATCTGGCAGATGCTGGTGCTGCAATGGACAGAAGAATATCTCTAAGTGATTCCGCTTCGTCAATGCGTTTACCGTCAGAGGCGTATTCAATACAGCGGACTAAATCACTTAGGTTTTCTCTAATTGCTACGATTGAAATCCGATCTAGATGCTCAATTTCATCTACAGCAGCTGTGGGCTTTCCTTCTGACGTGTAAATATCAGAAGCTTGATAGTATGACTCAATCGCCCCCTTTCTTAAGATAAAACACCCAGAACTTTCTAGTAATTGTAATACAACTGTAAGGCGCTCTTTCATGGAAGACCACTTATCAGCATTGGTTAAACCATTCAAATCCAAGTTGGCAAGTTGCATTAAAGTGCAAAAAACAGACCTCCTTTTAACTTTTTCATCGACAGGTTCTTCGGCGTTAACATAGTAAGGATGTTTTTCAGCTAGGTTAGATATATCTCCCCAGTTATTACTCACCAATGAACAAAAATCACTGTATGTTGAAGATGCAAGCTTTATAGCTGATGGCGCTCCAAGTTTCGAAGCATTTGTATCTGCAGCATGGGAGTTGGCTAAAAAACATTGAGCCAAGTCCATGTCGTCTGTAAATGAGTCAGCATCTGCAAGAACCACTGGGTTCTTGCCAATAAGCCTCATGAATTTTGCTACAACTGGCATTTGACCTTTGCCTATTACCGGTAGCAATTGAGAACCTGCCGCTTCGAGATGAAGTTCAAGTTTGTTGGAAATGAACGATGCAATCATTACATCACTTGGCCCTTCTACTAAGAGTGGCCTTCGACAAAACAATGAAAGCTTATGCTCTTGCCCTAGCCGTGCAATCAAAGCCTGAAGCTTTTTGTTTTTCAATTGTTCATCGTTGGGATTGAGCTGGACAGGAGGTTTATCTAAATCATGGCAAAATATTAGCGATGTCAAGTCACTAGGCTTGGTGATTCGGAGCATTTCTGTCGAATGTGTAGCCATAATCACTATCTTTTTATACCCACCTTCAGAAGGGTGCCCTGCTGCTACTGTAATTTCATTCAATAAAAATGACTGTAGTTGTGGGTGGAGCGATACTTCAGGCTCATCAATTAATAAGGCACCTACTTCATCGTCATATAAGGCCGCCAGAATACCGACAAGGTGAAGTAATCCTGATGCTTCTCGACCTGACGAGTAAGGTTTAGATGTGGTATCCAATCTTGCAAATACCACTTTTAAAGTTCCAGCATCCCATTCAATGATCAAATCCCGTTTGAATAGTTTTTTTAATCGCTCTTGCACCTTAATTAATATATCTGCGCGCTCAGAAAGAGTTTGGAAGTCACCATTAAGTGTTTCCGTTAGATGTCGTCGGGTTGTGTCTCTTTTTGACCCAAAGCTTGCGTTTTCATAATTTGGGTTACTTCCGCGCTGACCATCGAAATCTGAGCGATATTGCTCGAGAAGTCCCATTCTCCCAGCGGACAGAAAGCGAACCTTTTTCCCAATTGCCATGGAAGCTAGTGGCTGTTTTAAACCTCTCAGAAGGTGAGTTTTACCACTCCCATTTGGACCAATGAGAACGGTTAACCCTCCTTGAAGCTCTACATCTCTAGAAAAGTCGCCATTGTGGCTGTTTATATTTGCTTTAATTTTTATTGGAAAATTCAAGATCATTCCTTCGAGTTAATATGTGCAAAATGCTGGGGTGGCATCTGATGCATAACAGTGATTATATAGCCGGCTACATAACCCCAATAAACGTGCTGGCGCGTTCATTGGGGTTATCTAGCCACACTGATCTAATCTACCTCATTGATTCTATTGCTAGCAAAGCAAAATTTGGCTACATATCCAAAATTCGCGTGCCTTCGCGTTTTGCTGGTTTCAATCATACGGACATTCGGCATGGCGCATGCGGGGCCCCAGTTTGTAGGGTATGGTCTCACGACCAATAGATACGCAATCACTCCCCCCCAACATACCTCACCTGCCCACCAAGTCACTGCGGCTTAAGCCCTCGCTGCTTTTCCAATAGCAGTGTTAGGTACCCATGAATTAGAGGAGCACGGGGTCAGCGTAGCAAGGTGTTTACGCAACCTGCGCGGGTAGGGAAACGACTCAGCAGGCAGATGTAATGGCGTTGCTATCCATAGCTTTTACCGCTTGGGGATCGAAACTGACAACGCCGATATTTGGCCGATGAGTTTTGCGCAGCGCCTCTGCGAATAAGGCAAAACCACCGCCGTAATAACTATCGCCTAGGTAGGCGATCAGCGGATTTGAGCCACCGCTTAGCGTTAACGAAGCGGTCGTTCAGCTCATCGACCTCCTACCGGCTAGCTTGGCGGCGGTCCATCGCGGCGGCAATGTCCTCTTCGTGCGCTTCACCCCAACTACAAAGCGGCTCCATGGCACGCACCAAACTTACCCCAAAAGGCGTCAGCGAGTAGTCGACGCGCAGCGGAATCTCGCCATAGTCGGTTCGCTTGACGATGCCGTCGGACTCAAGCTCTTTCAACTGCTGGATCAACATTTTGTCACTTACCCCCCGAACGCTTCGCTTGAGCTCGCCGTAACGCGTCGGGCCCTTGTTCAAAAAGAACAAAATCAACGGCTTCCACTTACCGGTCATCACGTGCAGCGTGGCATGTAGGCCGCAAATGAAGCGTGGGTTTTCTGAGTTTTCTTTCGCCATAACCCTACTTACCAAAAGGTGCATACTTGAACATTAGTAAGTGGGTTATATATCGTTAAAGCGAATCGAGTCAACACACACGGAAACCCCAACATGAATCGGCTTAACGGCAAAATCGCACTGATCACAGGAGGGGCCAGCGGCATCGGCTTGGCCTCGGCCCAGCGCCTCATCGAGGAAGGCGCCTTCGTCTTTATTGTCGGCCGGCGCCAGGACGCCCTCGACAGCGCGGCGGCGGCACTGGGCCCCAACGCCCGGGGGCTCCAGGCGGATGTAACGAAACCGGAGGATCTCGACCGCGTATTCGAGACAGTCCAGCAAGAGAAAGGCCACCTGGACGTACTGGTAGCCAACGCGGGCGTCGGCGAGTTCGCACCCCTGGGGCAGATCACCGCCGAGCACTACGACTACATCTTCGACATCAACGTCAAAGGCACCCTCTTCACCGTGCAGAAGGCGCTGCCCCTGATGAACAATGGCGGCTCTATCATCCTGACCGGGTCCACGGTGGGCAGCATGGGCACCCCGGCCATGAGCATCTACAGCGCCTCCAAGGCGGCCGTGCGCAATTTGGCGCGCAGCTGGGCACATGATCTTAGGGGAACGGGTATTCGCGTAAACGTCATGTCGCCTGGCCCGACCCAAACAGACAAGGTGATGGAACTACTCCCTTCTGAGGCCGTGGGCGAGATGAAACGGGCCATACCGCTTGAGCGACTGGGCGACCCCAAAGAAACCGCAGCGGTGGTAGCGTTTCTAGCGTCGGAGGACAGCAGCTTTATGACAGGGAGTGAGGTGTTCGTTGACGGGGGCTATGCTCAGGTTTAGGGGCCAACTGAGGAACGAGAGGCTATGTATTAAAAAGTGGCGCCGCTTGATAAGGCTGACGCCATGCAGCCCAAGCACACAAGAGCAGGAATGTTACCCGAATGAAGGTGACACCAATTTTTAAAGCAGTGGAGCCACTGTCTAGCGATGCAAAGTAGTCTTGATGAAAGGCAAACCATGTGAACGCAAGAATGCCCCCCCCCGAACAGTCCGGCGATAGAGCAAATCAGTTTTAGTAAGATGCTGATCATTGGAGGCTAAAAATGAGTTAAGCCGCACCGCGAAGCGGCCTCGGCTTAAATGATTTTTTAGGCAGTATCAGTCACCGCCTTGCGAACCGTTGATCCTTGCAGAGCTACTTGCAAATTTCTCAAAAAGCCAGCCCGACAAAGGGGTGACAATTAAAATCCATACCACGAGTAGCGCACTCCAGTAGCCAATCTGGTTCTCTCCGAAGAGAAAAACCAATGGGATTACGAGGAGGCTACTTGCGAGGTTAGAGCAGAGCATCAGAAGCCATGCCCACCAACCGCGTTTCCAATACTTCAGATACTTATCCATGATTCTCCCAATTGCTGCCTAACACCCGCAACAGCGGAAAACTTAGCGCATAGCGATTAATTTGCCCGGCTGATTGCGTTTGTTAGAATAACTATGAATCTAACTTAGCTGTTAATATCTTAAACCCTGCCGCTCCAAAAATAACGGCGAAAAAAGCTTCAAACCAGCGGCGAAGTTTTAGATACGTACTACGAACTTTGGGCATTGAGAATATATAAGCGTAACCTTGAAATATGATTAAACTTTCTAAACCAACAACACCTATTACTTTGATTAAGTCCTGTGGGGAGGCATTAGCTGGTATACCAATGGAATACAATGACCCAAAGAACAAAATGGCTTTCGGGTTGGTTAAGTGAATGGCAACACCTCGGAGGTATGTTTTCATTAAACTTGATCTAGAGATACCATTTATTTCAATATCTTTGTGATAAATGGATGAACGAGACGCCTTGTAAGCTAAAAATATTAAGTAGCATGCTCCAACGTATCTAACCAGCTCAAATAACCATGCATTCGTATACATAATAGCACTAAGACCAAATGCTGCTGAACAAGACCAGAAAAAAGACCCTGTTAGCGTTCCGGCCGCCAAAGTCGCACCATGTAAACGCCCTTGACTCATAGATGTCCCTGCAATGGCTAGAGTCGCTGGCCCGGGGCTGGCTACTACAAAAAAAGCAGCTGCGATTATTAAAATATAATTTATTTCTATCATGGTTTTCAGCCCTTTTTTCAAGTTTGTACTATTTGTGACTTATTCTAAAAGCGATTATACGGAAGGCTACATAACCTCATTAAACGCGCTAGCACATTGATTGAGGTTATGCTGCCGCAGAAATTAACTTTATCCCATTGTTTCTGTTGAGAGAAAAGCAAAATTTGACAGGATATCCAAAATTCGCGTGCACGCACGTTTTGCCGGTTTCAATCATACTGACGCATGCGCATCACCCGGCAGTGCGCCTGAGTTTGAAGGACCCAATAGCGCGGGCCGCCCAATAAATAGATAGGCCATTACGCTAGCCTCACGCACACCTCCTCCCCCTCGAACCATTGCTGCAATAATCCCCGCTGCTGCTCCAACAGCGCCAGATAAGGCCTCAGCGGATGATCCGGCGGCAGGCTAACGTGCAGTTGCCGCAGCCGTCGTTGAAACGCCAACTGCCCGGCGGGCTGGTGCAGCGGCGTGGCGTGCTGGGTGAGCCATTCGATGTCGGGGAGCAGTAGGTGGGTGGCGCCGCTGTCGAGCGCCAGCGTTATGCCCTTGGCGTCGAAGTCGCCGGCGTAGAGATGCGGGCGGCGGGTTTTGCGCCACGCCTCAGCAAGTGAAGCAAAGCCGCCGCCGTAGTGGCTGTCGCCGCGGTAGGCGATGAGCGGTTGGGCGAAACCATCTAGCGCGGCGATGCTGGGGTCGAAGGCGTAGAAGCTGTCCAGGTTTTCGACCTGAATCAGCAGGCCGAAGGCGCCCAGGGAGAGGTCTCTCACATCGACATCGTGAATGCTGCGCGCTGCGTGGGTAATGCCGACCATAGGCTGATGGGCCATGTTGAGCAGTACGCGCCGAGCGCGGGGGCCTTCGCGGCCTTGTTTGTCTTCCGCGATACCTGCCTTTGCCTGGGCGCTGCTGGTCAAGCCGCTGAGCGAGCGGCCCAGCGGGGCCAGGTGGGCACTTTCCAGCACCGCGTCGATCTCGGCGAGCAGCGTAGCATCGAAGCGGAGCGCCTGGCTGGTCAGGCGCGGGCCCAGGTCGATGTCCTGCTCGCGGCACCAGGCGACGACGTCGTCCACCCACTGGCGGCGGGGCCGTTCCACGCGGTCCTGTTGGCGCAGCAGGCGCTGCACGTCGTTCAGCCCTGCGCGGGCGCGGCCGGGCAGGTTCATTGGGGCAGCGCCAGCTGTAGCGAGACATCGCGAATCAGGCGCACGTCGTTGTAGTCGCTGGCAGGCTCCTCGGCCTGGTCGAGAATAAAGGCTTGCTGTTCGCTGCGCGGCAGGCCCTGGAACTCGGCGATGACTTCGAATAGCCAAATCTCGTCGTTCCAGGCGAGCCCGCTTTGCTCCAGGTACGCCAGCGCGCTGACCGGCTGGGTTGAGGCGGCGTCCACCACGTTAAGGTAGAACGTCTCCACGTCTTCTTTTAGCGCCTGCTGGCGGGCGGCCACGGCGGCGTCTTCCTGGGCATGGGCGGGCCTGGCGGCGGTGGTCAGCTCGGCGGGGCGGCTGGGCGTGGGGATGGCGCTCAGCAGCGCGGCCAGCGTCGGCGTGTCCTGGGTGCGGTCAAGCGCGGCGGCACCGGCGGCCACCATGGGGGCGGCGCGGTTGAAAAGCGCGGGCACGTCGCTGCGCTGGGCGTAGTTGCCGGGGGTGAAGCCTGGGTGTTCGCGCAGAAAGGCGGCCATGCCGGACACAAGGCGGCTGCGCGCCTGCTGGTGACGAAAGCGCGCCATCAGCTCGATCAGGCGGTGCTGGACTTCGCGCAGGCTGGTGTAGTGCTGGCTGATCTGCTGCTGCAGCTGGCTGACCAGTACCTTACGCAGGGTGCCGTCGCTGCCCACCAGTTCGATCAGCTCATGGAAGTCGATCAACGCCAGGCCGTCGAGCAGACGCACCACCTGCTTCTGGGCGCGGTCGTTTTCGCGCACCTTGTCGCTTAGCTGGCTGACAAAGCCAAAGTCACTGTTGAGGCGCTGCCAGAGGCTGTCGATGGCATCGGCAAAGCGGCCGTTCATGTCGTCCACCGCCTGGCGCAGCCGGGTGAGCTGCTGTTCCTGCTGCCAGTAGTCGCCGCGGCTGCTGGATTCGCGGTAGCTGCCGATCAGGCTGCGGATCAGCTCCAGCGCTTCGGCCACGTCGGCGTTGACGTGGCGGCGAGCTTCATCCGCGGTCATCTCGGCGATCAGCTCGCGCACCTTGGGCGTCAGTTTGACCCCACCCTGCTCGTCCGGGCGCCAGACGATGCGCGCGGCCAGCAGTTTACGCAGCGCACTGGTGCTGAGCCCAGCCAGCGGTACTTCGTCCTGGGTGTAACCCTGCATCAGCACCTCGGCGTGGCGGCCGAGCAGCGCCAGACGTTCCACCCCGGTGGTCAGCTGGCGGCTTTCAAGGGCCGCGTCGCCGCGTTGCGGGTCGCGCTCGGATTCACTCACAGCAGCGTCTCCTGGGCGGCACTGGCGTCATCGGCCACCGGCAGGTGCTCCTCGTCGCGAATAAAGCGCACCAGGTCGAGCAGGTACTCCACCTTGCCGGTCACCAGATAGACCTGGCGGTCGCCGTGAGGCTGCAGCAGGTAGCCGTGCTCTTTCAAACGCTTGAACACCTGCTTCACCTGGGCGTCGAGCTGGTCGCTCTGGGAGCCAAAGAAGGCGTCACCGGCCACCCGCTCGATGCGCTCGCGAAGGCTCGGATTATCTTCGCTTTTGGCCTGTAGCTCGCCGGGTTTGAGCACGTCCCCTGGGGCGGGCACGCTGTCGCGGCCAAGCGCCTCCTGGACCAGTTGCAGCCACTCCAAAAGCGGCAGCAGGCTGTGCACGGTGTCGTTCAACTGGCGAGAGAGCTGCTCGCGCGCGGCGTCGTCGAGCTGGCGCCAGCCGAGGAAGTAGACGCTTTTATCCTCGTTGGTGGCCAGGCGCCGGTTGAGCGGGCGCAGGTAGGCATCGAAGGCCTCGCGCAGGGCTTCATCCTGCAGGCGCTGGAAGGCGGCTTCGTCGCTGACCGCGCAGACGAATTCCCCGGCCAACAGTTTCTCCAGCAGCGGGCCGTGGGGCAGCAGGTCGAGGGCACTCGAGTGCTGCGCACTCACGCTCTGGGCAGGCGACGCGGCGTTAAGTGCGGAGTCGTTACCTGCGTCGTCGTCATGTGCGCCGCTGGCTGGCGCATCGTCAAAAAGTGAGCCATCACTCATACGGTCACCTCCTCGCTGCGGGCTTTCAGGCGTTCGGCCAGGCGGCTTTGGCGCGGCTCGATGCGTTTGAGCCGGCGCACGCCGGGCCTTTGTGCGTCGCGGTCAATCAAGTAGCGGTTGTTGAACAGCAGCAGCACGTCGGACTCGGGGTTGGGGAAGGCGCCAACGATATGAATGCGGTTGCTGTCGCAGGCCTCAAAAAGCTTTTCGACGTTGTGATAGGCGAGCGTGCCGATCTCATCGATCGGCCAGTGGATGGCGATCTCGGCGCGCCCGCGCAGAAGCCGAGTAAAGGCGAGCAGAAACTTGCACAGAATCAGGTACGCCATACCGTGGCTCGAGGATTCGAGCAGCTGGCGGTCGCTGCGGATGACCAGATCCGTGCCGCCTTCGTTCAGGTGAAGCTCCAGGCGCAGCAGGCTCTCGAAGCTGTAGGGCTGGTCGTGGCGCAACAGATCCACCACGTCCGCCAGGGCGTTCAGGTAGTCGTCGCTTGGTAGCGTCTGGTCAGATTCGCGCCACGCCTTGTAGCGCTTGGCAAAGAGCTTGAGCGGCTCCCAGAAGCCCAGCTCATCGATGGTCGACTGAATGCGTACCTCGGCCTTTTTGATGCCGTCCAGGGCCAGGTCATCCGCCACTTCGTCGGAAAGCCGCTTGCTCTGGGCGCTGATACGCCGGTTAAGGTCACTAAACACGGTGAAGAACTTGTCCAGATCATCGCTCAGGTTGCGCCCCTGTTGGACGAGCTGCTGCTGCTGGTCTTCGAGCAGTTGCAGCATGCCAGCCAGTATCGGCAGCAGCGCGCGGGGCTCGTCCGAGTCGCGGAGCTTGTCGCGTTCGCTTTCCAGCGCGTCGACAAAGCTCGAACTGGCGCCTTTGATCAGCTGACTCTCGACCTCCTGGCAGCCCTTGCGCAGCGCGTCGCGCTCTTCCGCGCGCTGTTTGAGCGCCTGGCGGGTGCGGGTGATGCGCTCCTGGCTATCGCCGGGGGTGGCCTGCTGGGGGCTGGGGTCGCCGGCAAGGTTGAGATCATCAAGCTGCTTCATCAGCGGTTTGAGCTCGCCAAGCAGCTCGTTGCTTTCGCGCCGGGTGGCGTCAAAGGCGCTGATCTGGCGCTGGTGTTCGGCTTTGGTGGCCTGAAACCGCTGCTGCTTGTCGTCGCGCTGGCGTTGGGTGTCGCCGACCTCGCGGGTCAGGCGGCTCTCCTGCTCGACGAGCTCGGGCTTGCGCTGGCCCCAGCTTACGCGCATGAAGCGCTGATAGGCCTCCAACTCTTCCTGGCGGGCAGCGGTATCGCGAATATGGCTTTCAAGCTCGCCAAGCCGGGTGCGGGTCTGTTTCAGGGTGACCGGGTCGACGCCCTGCTCTTCCAGCGCCTGATCAAAGGCCTGCTCGACCTCGCGGCTCTGGCGCTTGTGCTCGTCGCGCAGCGCCTGCAGCTGCTCCTTGTACTGGGTGAGCTGACGATCGAACGTGGCCAGGCGCTGCTGGGCGTCGGCCTTGAGTTCGAGCTGCTCGGCCTGATAGGCGGCGTGCAGCGCGTCCAATGCCTCCTGGCGCTCTTCTTTCAGGGCCTGATGCAGCCCCTGCTGCTCGTCAAGCGCCGCCTTGCGGTCATTCTGACGGGCTCGCTGGGCCTCCGCGTGGCGCGCCTGGCACTGGCGGCGGGCTTCAAGAGCGTACTCGACCTCCTGATCGGCGCGCTTGATACCTTGCTGCGCCTGGCCGAACGCCTCCTCACAGGCGCTGACTCGTTCGTTGTGGCGCTTGAGCTGTTTTTCAGCGCTGGCCACGTTGGCCTCTTCCCGCAGCGCCGCCTCCTCGGCGGCTTCGATGGCGGCCAGCAGGTTGGCTTCGTCCTGGGCGTACTCCGGTAGCTCGATGGCTTGGGTATCCAGGGCAATGCCGTACAGGCTCGCGATGTCCTCCGGCGCCTCGACCAGGGTGGGCGCGAGATCGCGGCGCTCAAGCAGCGCCGGCGCAACCACCTTACCCAGACGCTGCTCCCAACCGGGAGCGTGGTAGCGCAGAAAATGGCGCAGCGTGCCCTGGGCCGGGTCGCGCTGCTGGTGTAGCGCCTGGCGGTGCTGATTGGCCGCCTGGAGTGCTTTGCGCGCATCCGCGTGGGTCTGCTCGGCGCTGTCGCGCTCGCGCTTGAGGCCCGCGAGTTCCTGGCGCAGGCTTTCGAGCTGACTACCGGCGGCGTTACGCTCGCCCTGGGCCTGGTCGACGCGCGTCTGAACCAGCGCGGCCTCTTCGCTCTCTTCAGCGGTTGGCCCGCCGTGGTCGAGGGCGGCTTTTAATACCGCCAGCTGCTCGCTGGCCTGGGTCAGCCGGGTCTGGTAGCCCGCCTCCACCGTCTGGCGCTCGCCCTGATAGCGGGCGTCGAGCTGCTGCTGGGCCTCCCACTGGGTTTCGCGGTAGCCCGCTTTCTCTTCGGCCAGGGCGTCCATTAGCGCCTGGGTCTCTTCGCTCTGGCGGGCCAACGTGTCGCCAAGCTCGCGAAGGCGCTCCTCCTTTTGCGCCTGGCTTGCCTGCACCGCTTCTTGCAGCGTGCGCAGGTGGCGCGTTAGCTGCTCGTACTGCTCGCGCTTTTGGGGCAGGCCGTTGAGCGCCTGCTCAAGGGCCGGCATGTCGGCGGCCTCGAACGCTTCGAACTGCTGCTGTAGGTCGCTCAAATCGCGCTGAGCCTGCTTGAGTTCGCTCTCCTGCTCGCTGAGCTGGTCGTTGAGCCGGTCGCGTTCGGCCTCGAAGCGCACCCGCTCGGACTCGAAGGCGCGCTGCTGCTCGGCGCGGGCGGCGTCGGCATCGGCCAGGGCGCGCTCGGCGCGGTTGAGGTCAGCGTCCAGCTGCGGCTTCAACTGCCAGAGGGTAGCGTCCAGGTGGGCGAGTTCGCGGTCGATACCGTGCAGGCGGGTTAGGGAGCGCTGTAGCGGCTCCAGGCGCATCGACTGGCGCATCTGGGCGATCCAGTCCCGGGCCTTGGCGCTGCGCACCCGTGTCACCGGCAGCTCCACGCCGTCCTCTTCGAAAATCGCCGCCAGCATGGTCTTGAGGGTGTCCATCTTGCCCTCCTTGGCGTGCACCGCCGAGACCAGCTTTTCGATATGGCGAATGCGGTGCTCCGGCGCCACCAGGCTGTACTGGGCGGCAAGCTGACGTAGCTTCAATGCCTCCTTGCGGTTGCCGTGCATCGCCATGCCGGGGGTGGGCGTGAAGTCGTTCTGAATCACCGCGCGGTACTCGGAGGTCGCCGAGAGCTTGGAGGAGACGCTGATATTGTTGCGCCTAAGACCGCTTGTCCACTGGGCGTACTCCAGCGCTTCCACGCCGTTCTCCCCCGTCACCAGATAGTCTTCAGGGCGGTAGGGTGCGGCGACGAAGCGGTACTCGACCCCGCCGTCGCTTTTGCGCGTCAATACCGCCTGGCAGATATTGCCCGCCTCCCGGCGGTACTCGTACACCAGATAGCTGTTGCGGTGGGGCAGGTAGAACGCATCGAACTTCATGCGCGTCTTGGGCACGACCTTGTTGGGCAGCTCGCCATAAAACACCGGGACCAGGCGCTGGAGCGTGGTCTTGCCCGAAGCGTTGGTGCCGCAAATATTGGTGTGGCCATCCACACTCAGCTCGACCACGCCTTCCAGGTGGCCGTGAATCATCACGATGCGTAGCAGATGCGCCATGCGTGTCCTTGAGCGGTAGAGAGTCTAAATAAAGAGTCTAAAAGGTCTATCTTGCCAGACACTTGAGCAGCTTGTCCTACTGTTGTGGGACTTAACCGCCCCGCCCTTTCTTGACGCATCGCCGGCCCAGCCTTTGTTCAGGCCTTGTCATGCCAGGCCCACTTATAGCGCGCCAATACACACTGCTGATCTTTTATAGTGCGTTATCTTAAGGCTAATTACACCGCCAGGCGCGGCGTTTCATGACACCCAGGCAGTGGCACGAAAATTGCTTTTCTATAAAAGCCTAATGAGAAAATTAATTTTCATACGTTGATCGTCTGTTCCAGCGAAACGCGCCCCTCGATAGGTCAAAAGGCAAGCTGCTCGGACGATTGATCGCTTCAACATAATGAGATCGATATGCAAACACTTCAGATTGCCGCTACCGGCCACAGCCTCAACTATTTGCCGGAATATGTCGCTGTTGAGAATGGTTACTTCAAAGAGGAAGGTCTCGATGTCAGCGCCATCGTGCCAGAGCCCTGGGACCAGGTGATCGATGAAATCGAGAACAGCACCTCGCATTTCGCGCTGGGGGGAATCTGGGTACCCACGATGTATCACGGCCACGGCAAAGCCCTGGAACCTTTCGCCCAGCTCTCGGCGCGCTGCCCCATGGCCATCGTTGGCCGTCATGATAAAGCGTTGAAATTCGAGGAGTTGGCAGGCAGTACCATCCTGGTACCCGGTGGCAACGGCTCGAGCCCGGGCATGTTTCTGGAATTGTTGCTCGAGGAGAACGGGGTCGCACTCGATAGCGTCAATATGGCGCGCAGTTTGTCGGGCAAAATGATGAAGGAGCTATTCGTCGGGGGTTTGGGCGATTATCTGATGATCGACCCTATTTCTGCTTTGAAGCTGGCGCGGGAAACCGACAACTTTATCGTGACCCATCTCAGCCAGTCCGGCGGCGACATCCCCTGGAGTGTCTACTACACCACCCCGGGCACCGCGGGCGACGACGCCGAGCAGCAGGTACGTTTCATGCGTGGGCTCCAGCGCGGCATGCAGTACGTGATCGACCACCCGGCCGAGGAAATGCGCCCGCTGCTGACCCGGCTTTTCCCCCACAATGATATCGAGGATCTGGTCACCCTGGTCGATGACTACCGCCGCTGGGGCATGTGGACGACGCCGCGCATCGATGAGCCCTCTTATCAGCGCTGGCAGCGTGGCATTGCGGCGGGCAACCTGACGGCTTCGCCGATCCCCCATGAAACGCTGGTCAACACGGGCATCGCTGATCGAGCAAGTGTTTGACAGCCATAAAGCGTTACTTCTCCGGCACCTGCTCAACGGTGTCGGAGAAATCCGCTTCGCCCTAATGGGCGACCACTAGCGGCTTTTTGTGCCGAGCTCACCCAGTTGGTAGTGGTAGGCGTCGCTCTCGGCCAGGCGCTGGCGCTCAGCCTGACCCGCCTGGACGAACGCCATATCGATCAAAAGATGACAAAGCGCCATGGCCGAGGCGTGGTTGTCGAGCGGCCCAGGGCTCTGGCAAATACATTTCAGATGCCAAGTGGCATCCGGGTCGGTCGCCATGTTGTCGTCGGTGATCACCAGTATATTGGCCCCAGTGCCACTGCAAAGCTCCAAAAGCGCGTGCCACTGGGTGGGCCTTCGCCGCATTCCGAACAGCACCACCACGTCGTTTGCGCCAATCGCGCTCAGGTGCTCGCCAAGGCTTCCATCCATGCCGGAAACGAAGCGGACATCGTCCTTCAATTGATAAAGCTGCCATTGAAAGTACGCGGCTAACGACTGGCTCGCCCTGGCACCCGACACCCATATTCTGCGCGCCTTGAGCAGCGCCTTGACGATGGCCAGCACCTCCTGCTCATGAAGGCGGCCAAGGGTCGCTTTTATGTTGTTCTGGCCGAGCGTTGCGTAGGTTTCAAGAGCGACGCCCTGGGCGGCCGCCCCACGGCCGGCCAGAAACAGGGCCGACCCGGACTGCTGCTCTTCTCTTACATGGCGCCGGGCCGCCTCGAAACTTTCGTATCCCAGCCGCCTGATAAACCGGGAGACGGTGGAGTTGGACACCTGCGCAAGACCCGCAAGCTCCGTGGCCGAGTAGCTGGCGAGTTCACCCGGAAAATCCAGAATAAAGTCCGCCAGCTTTTTTTCCGCCGGGTGCAGCGCCGCCAGGCTTCGCTTAACACGGGCGAGAAACGAAGCGTCTGGCGTATCTTGTGTCGTTTGATTGGATTGCTTCGCCATGACGTCTCCCCGTGGCGCAACGAATTAATCGGCGGCTTTTAAGGCCATTCACTCCGCCACTATGGTGACGGAGTAGAAGGACAGAAGCACTTCTCCGATGGATTCTTTACGACAGGGCAACAGGCTCGCCCGCCGGTCGATCAATGGCTTGCCCGTGCGGGTCCAGCATCCTCTCACCACTTTCAGCGTCAAACCAGTAAGCATCAGCCGCCTGATAGCTCAAGGAACAAGGCTCGCCCACTGCGCAGCGTACATTGCCCTGTATGCGTGCGAACACCATATCCCGCTCGATCAGCGCCGCCCCTTCCTCTTCAGTGCCCAACTGGACACCGACGATCGTTTCCGCCCCAAGCCTTTCGATAACCGCCACCCGGCCATGGAGCAAGCCGTTTTCGCGGCTGACCATCTCGAGCTTTTCGGGTCGGATGCCAAGCGTCACCTGCTTTTTTGACGGCACAACGCCTGGATGCACCCAGCCGTGATGGCAAGACGACGTGAGCCGATTACCTTCAACATCAACCGTGACGAGATTCATGGCGGGTGAACCGATAAACCGGGCAACGAAGATATTGCACGGGTTATCGTAGATCTCCTCCGGAGTACCGACCTGCTGTATGACGCCCTGATTCATGATGATGATGCGGGTCGCCATGGTCATCGCCTCGACCTGGTCGTGGGTAACATAGATGAAGGTTTTACCCACTTTCTGGTGGAGCGCCGATATTTCGGAGCGCATTTGCGTGCGCAGCTTGGCATCCAAATTGGAGAGCGGCTCATCGAGCAGGTAGATCGACGGGTCACGCACCAGCGCCCGCACCAGCGCCCGCGCCAGCGCGACTCGCTGGCGCTGACCGCCTGATAACGCCGACGGGCGCCGATCCAACATCGGCGTCAGTTCCAACTGCTCGGCCATCTCTTGGGTCTTACGCGCGATCTTAGGGTCGCGCATTAGCTTCCAGCGGTAAAAGGCGTTCACGATGGGCAGGTGCTGCCAAGTGCGAAAGCGATTCATGATCAGCGGAAACGCAATATTGGCGCGCACGCTCATGTGCGGATAAAGCGCATAGCTTTGGAAAACGAACGCGATTCCACGCTCGCGCGGGCCCCACTCATTGGCGCGTTGGCCATCAAACAAGAGCTCTCCGGAAGAGATCTCGCCGAGCCCGGCAATCATGCGCAGTAAGGTCGATTTACCGCAGCCCGAAGGCCCCAGCAGCACGAGAAACTCGCTATCTTTTACATCGGCGGTAAAGCTGTCGACCACCGTCTGGGTGCCGAAGGATTTCGAAACATCGCGAAAGGCTAGTTCAGGCATACTTACCCCTTGACCGCACCGGCGGTAAGCCCGGTGACAATGCGCCGTTGAATGAGCAGGAAGAAAACGATAGCGGGAACGCTGAAAATCAGTGCAGACGCCATCACGGTAGGTAGCGGTGTTTCGTACTGGCCGATGAAGGAGGCCAGGCCAACGCTTGCGGGCCACAGATCGCGGTCGGTAAGAAACGTGGAGGCGAACAGAAACTCGTTCCATCCGGAGAAAAACGAGATGACCGCCGCCGCCGAAAGGCTGGGCGCAATCAGCGGCAGCACGATGAGCGAGAAGGTCCCGAAACGCGGGCAGTTATCGATGGCAGCGGACTCTTCGATTTCATAGGGGACCTTGTCGACCGCGCCCTTGATCACGAAGGCGGCGACCGGCAAGGAGAAGCCAACGTTGGCGAGTACCAATCCGAACAAGCTATTGAGCAGCCCCAACGAGATAAACATGGTATAGAGCGGCACCACGACCAGCGCCTCGGGCACTACCTGGGTGGTAAATAGCAGAAAGCCGATCGACCCGCGGCCGCGAAACTGCATCCGGCTCAATGCGTACCCCACCAGCGCCCCCAGGGCGAGGCTCAGCACCGTGGTACCCGCCGCGATAAAGAAGGTATTGAATAGCCAACCTAACGCGGGCACATCGCTCAACGAGAGGAAAAGCTCGGGCAGATTCATCAGGTTGAGAAGCAGCGCCTGCCCGCTGCCGTAAAGCTGTTCGCTGTCGGCGAGCGCCGTATTGAGCATCCAGTAAAGCGGGAACCCCGCAAAGAGCACCAACAGGCAAATCAGTAGCGTACGTAGAATATTGAGCGGTTTGATAGGGTTCATGCTCGCCTCTCGGCCGCCGTCTGGCGACGTTCGACTATTTGATGAAAGGCCGCAACCAGTAGCGCCAACCCAAGCCCCACGACGCCGTAGGCGCTGGCAAGCCCCAGGTCGTACTCCTCGAACGCGATCTTTCTAAGCTCGACGACCAGGGTGCCGGTGCTCTGTAGCGGGCCGCCTCCGGTCAATAGATAGATGATGTCGTAACGGCGTATCGACCAGACAGCGATCAACAGTGCCACCAACTGCACGGCGGGCCGGATATGGGGCCAAGTGACGAAACGAAAGACATTGAGCGCATCCGCGCCGTCGATTCTTGCGGCCTCGCGCACCTCTTCTGGTACCGACTGAAGGGCCGCCAGCACCACCAGCATGACGAAGGGGGTCGCCTGCCAGATCGTAACGAGCAAAACACCACCCAGCGCCAGGTCGGGATCCGAAAGCCAGGA
Organism: Vreelandella mediterranea; assembly: GCF_970647075.1. NCBI lineage: Bacteria > Pseudomonadati > Pseudomonadota > Gammaproteobacteria > Oceanospirillales > Halomonadaceae > Vreelandella > Vreelandella mediterranea. The sequence continues at coordinate 2,862,563 of NZ_OZ310198.1, forward strand.
CTGCGCCGAGAACCCGGCCATTTCGACCAACTGGTTAAGAACGCCGGACTGCTCGTTGTACATCCAAAGCCAGATCAGCGCGGCCGCCACGTTCGGCACCGCCCAGCCAAATAGCAGGATGGCCCTGACCACAGAGCGCCCTGGAAAGGGCCGGTTGATCGCCAGCGCCGAAATGACCCCAAGCGTGACGCTTGCCAGTACCGCCACCAACGAGTAAACGACCGTGACTCGCAGCGTCATAAAGAAGCCAGGGTCATTCAACAGAAGCTGATAATTACCTAACCCAATGAACTGGCCACCACTAGGGTTGGTCAACCGCGCGGTGGTCAGGCTGGTGAACATCTGCGACACCAGCGGCCAGAACATGAAGATGCCCAGATAAATCAGCGGAACCGCGATAAAGAGATAGGGAAGCAGGGACGCTTTCGCTTCTCTTGTCAGTCGTATCGTCATGAAATGCTCCCTCGTTATCACCGGGTATCAGAATCTCACGTCGATACGGCGCTGAGCCGCTTCCAGCGCGTCGGCTGGGTCCTCATCACCCACGATCACTCTTTCGACGGCCCCCATGACGGTGCGCATGATCGCAGGGGTTTGCAGCTCGTAACCGGGGATCAATGTACTGCGCGAGTGACGCCCCAGCTCGATAAAGGCCTCGGCCCAGGGGTTATCGGCAAGGAACGCATCGGTAACGGGAATATCGGTGGCCAGCGTGTCCGGGCCCGAGGCTTCACGAAGCGCCTGCTGGCCCGGCTCGGAAACGAGCCACGCCAAAAACGCTAATGCCTCTTCTTTATGTTCGCTTTGAGCATTGACGCCAATGAACAGTTGCTGATGGGCGCCGGGGTGCGGAAACGGTAGCGAGGCCGCGCTAAGGTCACGAGAGTCCAAAGCGCCGCCGTTGGCGATATTCAACGTGCCGCCGCTGTTGTCGATACTGAAGGCCACCTGGTTGCGTTTGAAACGTACGCGCTGGGTGGGGAAATCATCCCCCTGGGGCATGATGCTCGCGTCGTAAGCCTGCTTGAACGCGCCAATGGCCTCAACGGCTTCCGGTGTGTTGATGGTCAGCTCGCCTTCATCGTTCACCCAGTGAACGTCATAACCGTACGCCCAGTTCTGGAAGTCCATGTACCAGCCCACGTAGTCCGCCATGCTATGGCGAGCGGTGAAGCCGATCACGTCCGTGTCATCGCGCATCTGACTGGCAGACGCGATCAGCTCGTCCACGGATTCAGGCGTTGAGACGCCCGCCTGCTCGATCAGCGGCTGATTATAGATCAACGCGTAGGGGGCGCGCTGCCAGGCAACGCCGTAGCGCACACCATCGACAACGGCGCTGTCGTTCGTCGCGTTCAGGTTATCCACACCGGCGACCGCCGTTTCGGCGTCAGCCAGAAAACCGGCTTCCGCGGCGGTGTGAAAAAGCCCCTCCTGCATGATCATCAGGTCGGCTGCTTGGCCTCCCGACAGCTCCGTCATCAGCTTCGTATTGATTTCCGCCGATGGAATCATCTGCCGCTCCAGGGCGACACCCACCTCCTGGCCCGGGTACTCCAACATCGCATTCCATAGCGCCTCACCGCGCAAGGCATCCAGCCACTGCGAGTTGACAAGCGTCAGGGTGGTGGATTCTTCCTGGGCGAAGGCGACCGGTAGGGACGCAAGCGATACCATAAGCACGCTGCTCTTAAGGAGCTTCGGGACAACGGGGAGATTACGCATGGTGTTTCCTCTTTATAATGAAAATGTCCGGGAAATAGCCGCTTCGTTACTCCGCCCAGTTCCACGCTTTCTCGGGCGCAAACCGCTGAGCAAAGTCGGTCGCAATATCGTTTCGTTTAGCGATCCAGACGTCGTCGTACTGGCTGATGTATTCGAGAAACTTGCGCACGCCCTCGATTCGCCCGGGCCGCATGATTCGCGCATGTAGCCCGATCGACATCATTTTTCCCGTGGAACCCGACTCGCGATAAAGGGTGTCGAACGTGCTGCGCAGGTAGTCATAAAAATCTGCCGAACTGGTATAACCAGGCCCGGTCTGGCCGCCCCAGAATCGCGCGTCGTTGGTATCCAGAGCGTAGGGCACGACCAGCATGGGTCGACCGGCTACATCGGCGTAGTAAGGCAAGTCGTCATTGCTCGTCGCACAGTCGTAGAGAAGGCCCTCTTCCGCCATGATCTGGCGTGTATTCTCGGTAATCGGCGGACGCGGGAAGGCCCCCATGATTTGCTTCCCGGTCAGTTGCTTGACTTGATCGATACAGTGGCGCAGTTCTGCTCTTTCTTCGGCTTCACAAACCCCCACACGAGAGATCGAGCGCGCCCCGTGAGACACGAAATCACAGTCGCTACGCTTAAGCTTTTCGACAAGCTCGGGTAGAAGCGGTAGCGATTCGGAAGAGACGAACATGGAGAAAGGTGCGTCGAACTCCTCGAAAAGCCGCAGCAAGCGCCAAATCCCCGCCCGGGTGCCATATTCGTACTCGCCTTCCTGAATCAGATCCCGTTCGGAGGGAGGAAGCGAGCTGATGTTCCACGTCCTGGAATCACGCTCTTCATCACCCAGCAGGGGGCTGCGCTCGGTGCCTTCTTCGTAATTGATGGCCAGATTGACCGCTACTCGTGCTCGGTTTTGCCACTGAAACGTGGGCGGTGTTTCGCCATACCCTTTGAAATCCCGCTCCCGTCGGCCCGCCCTTGTCGTCCAATCCAGCATTGTTTTTTACCTCACCATGTTATTTTCGACCCAAGCCTCTAACCGCGGATGACACCTGCTCATGCAGCGCTGAAAAGCCTTGGTTGAGATCGTCATTATGAAAAACAAAAATCTTTTACTTGTTTTCATGAAATGCAGTTTTCATGCCAATCGATCCGCTGCGCTAGACACAGGCCCGCCCGCGATATTTTTTGTAAAGCGAATAGCTGGACAGGCACTGCTGGCCTGCACCACGGCAAGGCGTAATAAAAGTACGCTTGGTGAAGATGGTGCGCTTCGAGAAAAGATCTGGCTGAGGAAGAGAGTCAGCGAAGGAGTGGCGCAATCATCACCGCCAAGCGCCTCTACGCAGCCCGCTTTTACTCGCCTGATGGCTTAACGAGTGCGGCTTGAATGCCAAGGCTTTATGTATCCGCTGAACTTTTGGATACTAGATACTCGCTTCGCCAGCGCCGTAGCACTTTGTCGTGTCGGCGCACGTGTCATTTGAACTGCAGGAAATCATCATGCCCCGCTACCCCGAGCACCTGACCGGCGAAGGCCCGGTCAATCCCTTCCCCGGTATCAAGGCCCTGGAGCGCCGTCTTGGGCGGGCCATTCCTCATCAGTTGGGCTCCAACGAAGGGCTGGATATGCCGCATCGGGCGCTGCGTGCGCACTTTGGTGATGCCCTGGCCGAGCACGCTTACCGCTACGGCGATGCCGAAGCCATGGGCGTGCGTACCCGCTTGAGCGAGCAGCTGGGGACGCCGCTGGAGCACCTGCTGGTGGACGCCGGGGCGGATAGCCTGATTGCGCTGGCCCTGCGCACCACCTGCGAGGCCGGGGAAACGGTGATTGCGACGGCGGGCACCTACCCGACCTTTGGCTATTTTGCCCGAGGCCAGGACTGCCGGCTGGTCGAGCCGGACTATCGCGAGGCCCCAGGCGTGCTGGCCCCCGACCTAAAAGCGCTGGCCGCCGCCGCCCACCGGGAAGAGGCGCAACTGGTCTACCTGGCCAACCCGGATAACCCCGGCGGCCACCTGCACGACGACGAGGCGATTCTCACCCTCCGCGAAGCGCTGCCGGCTACCTGCTGGCTGTTGCTGGATGAAGCCTACGGCGATTTTCGCGACGATGCGGGCAGCGACTTTGCCACCCGCGCCCTGCCGGGGGTGATTCGCCTGCGTACGCTCTCCAAGGCCCACGGCATGGCCGGGCTTCGTATCGGCTACGCGATTGCCGAGCCCGAGGTACTTTCGATGATGATGAAAGTGCGTATTCACTACGCGGTCTCGTCGGTCGCGATGGCCGCCGCCGAGGTCGTGCTGGACAACCTTGATGAGGTGCACACGCACGTAGCGGATGTCAAAGCGCGCCGCGAGCAACTGGCCGAGCACTTTCGCGCCCTGGGGGCAGATGTACTCCCGAGTGCCACCAACTTTGTCGGCATTCGTCTACCGAGCGCCGAGTTGGCCGCCACCGTCCACCAGCAGCTATTGGAAGAAGGCGTGCTGGTCGCGCGCCTGGCCCATCCAAAGCTTAATAACGTAATCCGCATTACCGCGGTGGCGGATGCGCTGGTGCCGGGGCGGCTGGCAACACTGGAACGGGCCATCGAAGCGCCTGGATAGAAAGCGAGCGGCCTTTACGCCCTGACCCCGACCTCCTGAATCGGGGTTATCTGGACAAGACCGATTCACGCGCGATTATCCGCCTGCCCAGCGCCTTACTCTTCGCACTAAAAACACCCATCAAAGTTAAAGAAAGAAACGCACTTGCCGATATTACACTGTCTCAAATCATTAGCGGCCTAATAAATGGCATGCTTCCCTCCAAGAGTTTATAAATGAAAATCGAAAAGGCAGTTTCGGTCAGAACCGTGTTTCTCGCGCTTTTTGCGGTCGTCGCCATGGTATCGCTGCTCGTCTTGTTGGCGTCTTACATGACCAAACAGCAAAGTTTGAAAGTCGATGCGGCGAATCATGACCGCTATGCATCCTATCTGCTAGCCAGCGAATTACGTCTGAACTCTCTCATGCTGACAAGGCTTGCCAGAAGTTATGTGGTGACCGGTGAAGAAAAATGGGCAAACCAGTATCGGGAAATTATTGATATCGCTAATGGAGAGGCGCCCCGCCCCGCGCACTACAATCGAATTTATTGGGAACTTCGTGGTGCCGGTATCACCCCGCCCGGTGGCTTCGAAGAACCGGCGGCGTTGCTCAACCTCATGCGCCAACAGGGCTTTACCGATGAGGAGCTTGCGCTACTCGCCGAATCTCAACAGCGCTCCCAGGATCTCGTACTCATGGAAACACGTGCCATGGAGTTGACCGAACAAGCCAATTCCCTGGACGGCGTGGCCAGCCAAACGGCACAGCGGCAAGCCATCGAATTGATGTTCGACGATGAGTACAACACGAACGCCGCTCATATCATGGAGCCCATCGATCAATTCTATGCCATGCTCGATACGCGCACCGATAACGCCATCGTGGCGGCCGAAGCGTCGCGAGATTTCTGGTCAAGTGCGATGCTTGTGTTGTCGGCGCTACTTAGCGTCACGGTCGCTTTGATGCTTTGGTGGGGCTACCGCGCCATCATCGGACAGCTTGGCGCTGAACCGGCCGAGGTAAGAACGCTGGTAGACCAGGTAGCAAAGGGTGACTTGTCCGAAGACTTCACTGCACGAAACACCCGGGCGAACAGTCTGATGGCCTCTCTGGCGGTCATGCAGCGTTCGTTGAGCGATGTGGTGAGCACGGTTCGTAGCAGTAGTGAAAACGTGGCGACCGGTTCCAGCCAGATCGCCTCGGGCAATACGGATCTCTCTCAGCGTACCGAAGAGCAGGCGAGCAACTTGCAGCAGACTGCCGCGGCGATGGATGAAATTTCCAGCGTTGTGAGCAGCACGGAAGAGACGGCTAAAGAGGCCGTCAGGTTGGCCATAGGCGCCAGCCATGTCGCCACTCAGGGTGGCGAAGTGGTCGGGCGTGTCGAGACCATGATGAATGAAATACAGGCCTCCTCGCGCAAGATTTCCGACATTATTGGCGTCATCGATGAAATTGCCTTCCAAACCAACATTCTGGCTCTGAACGCATCGGTCGAAGCCGCTCGTGCCGGGGAACAAGGGCGAGGCTTTGCGGTAGTCGCCAGTGAAGTCAGAAGCCTGGCGCAGCGCAGTGCCTCGTCCGCCCAGGAAATTAGAACGTTAATCACCGATAGCGTCACGAAAGTCGAATCGGGCGGGAAGCTGGTTAACGAAGCCGGGGTGACCATGCAGGATATCGTGGCACACGTTCAAAACGTGACCAGCATGATGAACGAGATTAGCGCGGCGGCTACCGAGCAGACCACAGGTATTCGTCAGATCAGTGATGCCATTGTGCAGCTCGATGCGGTGACTCAGCAGAACGCTTCGCTTGTAGAAGAGGCGACGACGGCGGCAGACAGTCTGGATAGTCAGGCAAACAGGCTGGTTAAGGCAGTGAGTATATTCAAATTGAAAAAAGACCCTCACGAAGCTCCCACTCCCGCCAACTCAGGCCTATTCCTGAACTGAGTTAACTACCCCAAAAAAAGCGGCCACCCTCAGGTGGCCGCTTTTTTCATTTCGGCATCTATTGAAAACGTCGCAGGCGCTATGAAAAGCGACGTTGGGATAGTACATGAAACGGTGGATGGCGTGGGACACGCGCGCCGCGGTGGCCGACGCGTGGGTTGCGTAAAGGCTGTAAGTTCAGGGCATAAAAAAGAGCCTGACGAAAAACGTCAGGCCCTCAAAAGATGGTACCGGTGGCCAGACTCGAACTGGCACGCCTTTTACAGCGGCGGATTTTGAATCCGCTGCGTCTACCAATTCCGCCACACCGGCAATGGCTGGGCATTATACGGAGAATCGCCGCCAGGTCAATCACATCGACTGACTTTATGATGCGAAAGCGCTATCCTATGGCGCCTGTTTGATCACTGAAAAGAGCTTGCCCATGCAGCGCGCGGACTTCCATTTCGAGCTACCCGATGAGCTGATTGCTCGCTACCCCTCCGAGCAGCGAAGCGACTGCCGTTTGCTGTGCGTCGATGCCGAAAACGGCGCGCTCGCGCATCGCCAGTTCACGGAGCTGACCGAGCTTTTGGCGCCGGGCGATCTACTGGTCTTCAACGACACCCGCGTGATCCCTGCCCGCCTGCATGGCCACAAGGCCAGCGGCGGCAAGGTGGAAATGCTTTTAGAGCGCCCGCTGGATAGCCACCGGGGGCTTGCCCATCTGCGCTCGAGCAAGTCACCGAAGCCTGGAACCGAGCTGATCTTCGAGGGCGACATTCACGCCGTGGTGGAAGCCCGCCATGATGCGCTGTTCGAGCTGCGCTTTTTGGGCGAGACGCCGATGATCGCGCTTCTGGAGCGCCACGGCCACATGCCGCTGCCGCCCTATATCACGCGCGAAGACGAGCTAAGTGATCGCGAGCGCTACCAGACCGTGTACGCCCGCCGCGAAGGCGCGGTGGCCGCCCCCACGGCGGGGCTGCATTTTGATCAGCCGCTATTGGACGCGCTGGCCGAAAAAGGCGTGGACAGCGCCTTCGTCACGCTGCACGTGGGCGCGGGCACTTTCCAGCCGGTGCGGGTGGACAACATCCTCGAGCACCACATGCACAGCGAGTGGATCGAGGTGTCCGAGGCGACCTGCCAGAAAGTGCGCGACACCCGCGCAGCGGGCAACCGGGTCATCGCCGTGGGCACCACCAGCGTTCGCTGCCTGGAAAGCGCTTGCCAGAAAAGCGACGATGGCCAGATCGCCCCTTACAGCGGCGAAACCGATATCTTCATCTACCCGGGTTACGAGTGGCGCTGCGTGGATGCGCTGATCACCAACTTCCACCTGCCGGAATCGACGCTTTTGATGCTGGTCTCCGCGTTTGTGGGGTACGCCAACACCCTGCACGCCTACCAGGCAGCGGTGGACGAGCGCTACGCCTTTTTCAGCTACGGCGACGCCATGCTGCTGACCCGCTGAGCACGCCTTCTTTTATTAGCGCTTCACCGACGATTATTGACGAGTACGACAATGCGAAACGAATGCTTTATGCGCTTCGAGCGACTGGCGGAAGATGGCCGCGCTCGGCGCGGACGCCTGCACTTTCCCCGCGGCACGGTCGAAACCCCGGCGTTCATGCCGGTCGGCACCTACGGCACCGTGAAAGGCATGACGCCGGAAGCGGTCAAGGAGATCGGTGCGGAGATCATCCTGGGCAACACCTTCCACCTATGGCTGCGCCCGGGCACGGAAGTGATCGAAGGCCACGGCGACCTGCACGATTTCGCCCAATGGGATAAGCCGATTCTCACCGACTCCGGCGGCTTCCAGGTCTTTTCACTGGGCGAGACCCGCAAGATCACCGAGCAGGGGGTGCACTTTCGCTCGCCGGTGGATGGCAGCAAGGTCTTCATGGGCCCGGAAGAGTCGATGGCCGTGCAGCGCTCGCTGGGCTCGGACGTGGTGATGATTTTTGACGAGTGCACGCCCTACCCGGCCACTTTTGATGAAGCCGAGAAGTCCATGGAGCTGTCGCTTCGCTGGGCCCAGCGCTCCCGGGATGCGCACGGCGATTCGCCTTCGGCGCTTTTTGGTATCATCCAGGGCGGTATGCACCCCGATCTTCGCGAGCGCTCGTTGAAGGGCCTTTTGGAGATCGGCTTCGATGGCCTGGCGATCGGTGGGCTTTCCGTCGGCGAGCCCAAGGAAGAGATGATCAAGGTGCTGGACTACCTGCCCACCTGGATGCCGGACGACACCCCCCGCTACTTGATGGGCGTGGGTAAGCCCGAGGATTTGGTAGAAGGCGTGCGCCGCGGTGTGGATATGTTCGACTGCGTAATGCCGACCCGCAACGCGCGTAATGGCCATCTTTTCGTCTCCACGGGGACGGTCAAGATTCGCAATGCCACGCACCGTCATGACACGCGCCCCCTCGATGACGAGTGCGATTGCTATACGTGTAAAAACTTCTCGCGCGCCTATCTGCACCACCTGGATCGTTGCAACGAAATGCTGGGTTCGATGCTCAATACGATCCACAACCTGCGGTTCTATCAGCGCGTCATGGCGGATTTGCGCGCGGCAATCGAAGCGGGTACATTGACCGCCTTTGTGGAAGGGTTTTATGCCCAGCGCGGCCTGCCCGTGCCACCGCTTGCGAATTGATCGCCACGCGCTTTGGCGCGTGGTTTAACCGCTTCACCCATTAACGTCTAACCCAGGAGTTCGCTCGATGCTGGATTTCTTTATCTCCCCGGCCCATGCCGAAGGAGCCGTCGGCGGCGGCGGCGGGATCGCCCAAATCGTCATGTTGGTCGGTTTCGTACTGATTTTCTACTTCCTGCTATGGCGTCCCCAGGCCAAGCGTGCCAAGCAGCACAAGCAGCTGGTGACCAGCCTGGACAAGGGCGATGAAGTCGTCATCGGCGGCGGCCTGGTGGGCCGTGTGACCAAGGTGTCGGATGAGTTTCTCACCCTGGAAGTGTCCGAAGGCACCGAAGTGAACGTGCAGAAAAATGCCGTGGCCGCGGTGCTGCCCAAAGGTACTATCAAGTCCATCTAATCATTGCCCCACCCTGCCGAACGTGCCAGCCACCCCGGCACGGGTGACATGGTCGATGATGGTAAACGTTGCCGTACGCGGTTCGACCGCGTACGGCAATTCCGTATGTCATTGAAGGCAGGGCTTACATGCTCAACCGTTACCCCCTGTGGAAGTATCTACTGATACTGGTCGTCTTGATCGTTGGCCTTATCTACTCGCTTCCCAATTTATTTCCCGCCGACCCCGCCATTCAGGTAAGCAGCGCCCAAGGCGATACCCTCGACGAGCGCGAGATTTCGCGCATCCAGCAGGCGCTGGCCGATAACGACATCGACGTGACCGGCACCGAACTGCAAAACGGCCAGTGGCTGATTCGTTTGCAAAGCGACGACGACCAGCTCAACGCCCGGGATGTAGCGTCTGAGGTACTCGGGCCCGACGCGACCGTGGCGCTGAACCTGGCCGACGCGACGCCCGGCTGGCTGCAGGCGTTTTCCGCCTCGCCCATGACCCTGGGTCTGGATTTGCGTGGCGGCGTGCACTTTTTGCTGGAAGTGGACATGGACGCGGCCATTACCCAGCGCCTGGAAGTCAACGCCAGCGCCATGCGCGAGCTTCTGCGCGATGAGCGTATTCGCTACCGCAATACCGAGATCGACGGCCAGTCGCTCTCGCTGGACTTTGCAAGCTCGGATGACCGGGACGCCGCAAGACGCCTGATCAGCCGCGAATTCCCCGACTTTGACTACGCAAGTGAAGGCAGCGGCCGCTCTTCGACACTGGTGATGTCGATGAGCGACCAGACCGTCAGCGAGATCCAGGACTACGCGGTCAACCAGAACCTGACCACCCTGCGCAACCGGGTGGACGAGCTGGGCGTAGCGGAGCCCATGGTGCAGCGCCAGGGGCCGAGTCAGATCGTGGTCGAACTGCCCGGCATTCAGGATACCGTGGCCGCCAAGCGCATCGTGGGTGCGACGGCGAACCTGGAGTTTCGCCTGGAAGCGCGCAACGACACCCCGGACATGGAAACCGAAACCCACGTGTTTCGTAACCAGCCGGGGCGCTCGGCAGAGCTGATGCGCGATGTGATCATCACCGGCGACAGCGTTTCGAGCGCGAGCAACAGCTTCGATGAAAACGGCCGCCCCCAGGTCAACATCAACCTGGACGGCACCGGCGGTACGCTCATGAACCGCGCCACGCGCACCAATATCGGGCGCAACATGGCGGTGCTGTTCATCGAGCACAAAAGCGAAGACACCGTGGTCACCGACCCGGACACCGGCGAAGAGACCATCGAGCGCGAGCCCTACGTGGAGCGCGGCCTGATCAGTCTGGCCACCATCCAGAGCGCGCTGGGCAATAGCTTCCGCATCACCGGGCTGGACTCCCCCACCGAAGCCGCCGAGCTTGCGCTGCTGCTGCGCTCCGGCTCGCTGGCCGCGCCCATCTACTTTGCGCAAGAGCGTACCATTGGGCCAAGCCTGGGCGCCGAGAACATCGAGCGCGGCCTGCTATCGGTACAGATCGGCCTGCTGTTGGTGGTGCTGTTCATGCTGGCCCGCTACAAGGTGTTCGGCGTATTCGCGACCGTTGCACTGGGTTTGAACCTGACCATGCTGGTCGCGGTGATGTCGATGCTGGGCGCCACGCTTACGCTTCCCGGCATTGCGGGTATCGTACTGACCCTGGGGATGGCGGTGGACGCCAACGTGTTGATCTTCGAGCGCATCCGCGAAGAGCTTAGAAACGGGCTGTCGATTCCCCAGGCGATTCACGCCGGCTACGAGCGCGCCTTTACCTCGATCGTCGATGCCAACATCACCACGCTATTGGTGGCGGTGATTCTGTTCTCGATCGGCACCGGTCCGGTGAAAGGCTTTGCCGTAACGCTCTCAATCGGCATTTTGACGTCGATGTTCACCGCGCTGATGGTGACGCGCGCCATGGTCAACCTGACCTACGGCAGCAAACCCGTCAAAAAGCTATGGATCTAATCACCATGTTCCGGATCCCTGCGCTTCGCCCCGACTTCAAGAGGTGGTCATGAAACCCCTATCACACCTGCAAATCGACTTCATGGGTCGGCGGAAGTTAGCGTTTATCGCCTCCGCCATCATGCTGGTCGTCTCGATCATCGCCATCGCCGTTTTCAACCTGAACCTGGGGCTGGATTTCACCGGCGGCACGCTGATCGAAGTGCGCTACGGCGCAGCGCCGTCGTTGGATGCCGTGCGCCAACTACTGGAAAGCAACGGCTTCCAGGATGTGTCGGTACAAACCTTCGGTGCCTCCACCGAGGTGCTGATTCGCCTACAGCAGGCGTTCGACCCGGACGTCGGTACCGAAGTGGTCGGCCTTTTACGCGAAAGCGGCGACAGCGTTAACCTGATTCGCGCCGAGTTCGTCGGCGCCCAGGTGGGCGATCAGCTGCGCGATCAAAGCGGGATGGGCCTGATGGTAGCGCTTGGCGTGGTCATGCTCTACGTCGCCCTGCGCTTTCAGTACAAGTTCGCCATCGGTGCGCTGCTGGCCTTGGTGCACGACGTCATCATCGTGGTCGGCATGTTCGCGCTGTTCCAACTCGACTTTAACCTGACCGTGCTAGCGGCGATTCTGGCGGTCATCGGCTACTCGCTCAATGACACCATCGTGGTTTACGATCGCATCCGCGAGGCGATCCGCACCTCGCAGATCGACGACATGCCGCAGATCTTCAATGAAGCGATCAACGCCACGCTGTCACGCACGCTCGCCACCTCCGGTACCACGGTGCTGGTACTGTTGGCACTGCTGATTCTGGGCGGCGACATGATCCAGAACTTCGCCGTGGCGCTGCTCATCGGCATCGTGGTGGGTACGTTCTCCTCGATCTACATTTCCGGGGCGCTGCTGCTGCCGCTGAAACTCTCGCGGGAAGATTTGATCCCGACGAAGAAAGTGATCGACGAAGAGGAAGAAGAGCTGCCTTAATAGCGCTATAGGCAAGAACGCGGTGCTTCTTGAACGAGCCCCTATGGTTGAAAAACCGTAGGGGCTTTTTCAATGCCGGGTCCCTAAAGGAATCAAAATAAACGTCGATACACGTTTGAAGATCTACAAAAATCACCAACTTCCCCCTATCCGCCTTCCCCCAGGCGAACATTCTGGAGAATTAGATGAAGTGGTTAACCACTCATAGGGACCAAGAGGCCGTCTCTCGCTTACTGACGCAGATCGAGCGCGGGGAAACGCCCTCTTTCGACAACGAACGCCAAGCGCGCCGCTTGCGACCAGTCGCCCAGCGGCTTGATGAACTTCTGAACCAAGCGACCCCAGCAAGCGACCCTGTAGCCGAAGAGGCGCTGGCAGAGCTTCAGCAGCGCTTCGAGCTGATTTGCGACGTTACCCGAGACGGCGTCTGGGACATGCGGGTGTACGATGGCGATACGTCGAACCCGAACAACAATTTGCGGTTTTCGCAGCAGGTGCGCCGGCTACTGGGCTTTCGCGACACCACCGATTTTCCCGACGTGCTGGGTAGCTGGTCGGATCGGCTGCACCCCGAGGACAAGGAGTGGGTACTCGAGGCCTTTGGGGCGCACCTGCTGGACACGACCGGGCGCACACCCTTTGACATCGAGTACCGGATCGCGCACCGCAATGGCGAGTACCGCTGGTTCAATGCCCAGGGTGACACGCTGCGCAACGACGATGGCTCGCCGCTCATAGTGGCCGGCTCCCTGCGCGATATTCACGAACAGGTGCTACGAGAAGCCGAACTCGACAAGGTGGTGACCCGGTTCGAACTGTCGCGAGAACTGCTCAGTGACGGGTTGTGGGATATGGAAGTCATTGCCGGGGACCCCGTCAACCCCCGCAACCCCTTCTGGTGGTCACCCCAGTTTCGCCGCCTGCTGGGCTTTGAAACCGTCGAGGAGTTTCCGGATGTACTGGAGAGCTGGTCAGGACGGCTGCACCCCGAGGACAAGGAGGGCGCGCTTCAGGCCTTTGCCGACCACCTAAACGACTACAGCGGCCGTACGCCCTACGACCTGCCTTTTCGGCTGAAATGCAAAAACGGCGAGTACCGCTGGTTTCGCGGCCGCGGTCAGACCCGCCGGGACGACCAAGGGCGCCCCCTGCGGGTAGTCGGCGCGCTGGTGGATATTCATGTACAGCACGAACAGCATGAACTGCAGGAAGCGCAAAAGACCCAGCAGGCGCGGCTAGAGCGCACCATCGAGAGCGTCGATGAGATCGTTTCGACTATCCAGCGTATTGCCGACCAGACCAATATCCTGTCGCTCAATGCCACCATCGAGGCGGCCCGAGCCGGGCAGAGCGGTCGCGGCTTTGCCGTGGTGGCCAGCGAAGTGCGAAAGCTTTCCAACGAGATCCAGGATGCCACCCGGCACGCCCGGGAATTGGTGAACCGGGCCACGAATGAAGAGCACGCCGTTGTTCAGGAGGGCAAGGCTTTAAAGGCTTAGTTATTAAAAACCAAGTCGTTAAAAACCAAGTCGTTAAAAACTTAGCCATTAAAAACCAAGTCGTTAAAAACCAAGTCATTAAAGGTGCGCACACATTGAACAAAAGGGCCGGCCTCCTGAGGCCGGCCCTTTTTATAGCATCCGGGCTAGCGTAACCCGCGTAGCAGCATCTTGCCGAGTCCCTGCCAAGTCACCTACACCCTTCTCCCCGCCACTCACGCAAAAAGGTTTCGAACCAGGATCTCAAACATGCGGCGCCAGCTGCTTGATCAACGCCTTGTAGAGGCGCGGGCCGGCGGCCATTAGCTGGCCTTCGGGCTTGATCGAGGGCTGGCCTTGAAGCGTACCGGTCAAGGCACCCGCTTCTTTTAGCAGCAACGAGCCGACGTGCAGATCCTGCTCTTCGAGACCGAGCACAAAGAGACTATCCACACGACCGCAGGCAAGCTCGCAGATATCCAGCAGGCCGCTACCGGTGGCAATCAGCGTGTCGGTTTGCGGGGCCACGTGCTGGGCCACGCTCAGATAAGCGGGAAGGTGAGTATCGCGCAGCCAGGAAGGCGGCAGGCTCATCGCCATGCGGGTACCGGGAAGCGCGGTCGGTTTGCTGACGCGCATACGCTTGTCGTTGTGCTGGGCGCCGCTTCCGCGGCTGGCGATGTACTCGTCATCGCCGAAGGGGGAAATCACCACTGCGTGCTCCGGGCGGCCTTTTTTAAGACACACCACGGAAAGTGCAAAGCCTTTACCCGCCACGGACAAGTTGGAGTAGCCGTGAAGCGGTTCGATGTTCCAGACGATGTCGGCGCCGTCGCCTTCGCCCGCCTTGTGCGGGGTATAGCGGCCGCTTACGCCGTGCTGCGGGTAGCCGCGCTGGAGCTGGTGGACCACGGTGGCTTCCGCCTTGCGCGCGGTGTCTTCCAAAAGCCGCTCGAGGTTGGACTCCTCATGAGCGTTTTCGATACGCTCGCGAACGCGTAAAAATTGTTCAACGGCGCTACGCGCAGCGCGCAGCGTAAACTGGACCATCGGATTCATGATCAAACCTTGCACAGTGATGTTAAAGAACGGCGGCACAGAAAAGGTGAACGTGCCTTTGGCGCGCAATTCTAACAGAGCCCCCTCGGGCTTGCTATCGACTCATGATAAACTGCGCGTTTAACGTCACTACCGAGCCCTTTCATGCTTGAGCGCATCCGCATTGTTCTTATTGGCACCAGTCACCCCGGCAATATCGGCGCCGTTGCCCGCGCCATGCACAATATGGGACTTAAAGACCTCCGCCTGGTCGCGCCGCGCTGCGAGGTCATCACCCAGGACAGTATCTCCCGCGCCTCGGGGGCGGACCATCTGCTGCACAGCGCCCAGGTGGTGGGCACCCTCGAAGAGGCGGTCGCGGACTGCACGTTGGCCGTCGGCGCTAGCGCCCGCTCGCGCACCCTCCCCTGGCCAATGCTCTCGCCGCGCGAGCTGGGCGATACGCTTTCCACCGAGTGCCGGGCGGACAACGCCCAGGTAGCGCTGGTATTTGGCCGCGAGGACAGCGGCCTGACCAACTCAGAGCTTCAGCGCTGCCACGCCCACGTGCATATCCCCACCAATGCGGACTTTAGCTCGCTGAATTTGGCCGCCGCCGTGCAGGTGATTAGCTACGAGTGCCGCGTGGCCTGGCTTGCGGACCAGGAGGCATCACCGGTCGAAAGCGACGATACGCTGGCCACTCATGAGGAACTCGAGCGCTACTTCGAGCACCTGGAGCGCACGCTGATCACCATCGATTTTCACGACCCGGAAAAGCCCCGCCAGCTCATGGCCAGGTTAAGGCGGCTTTACCTGCGCGCGCGGGTCGAAAAATTCGAGATGAACATTCTGCGCGGCGTGCTCACCGCCACGGAAAAAGCGGCGGGCGAAAAGGCGCGCTAAACTGACGCCACGAACTCAAAGGCCGGAGCCCAGGGCGCGACTCTCGCGTGCGCCCGGCGCCCTGGCCTAACGAAAAATGCGCTGTTGCCTGAACGAAGGACCCCCCATGTTTGAACGTTTGCGTGAAGATATTAATAGCGTGTTCGACCGCGACCCGGCGGCGCGCAACTTCCTCGAGGTACTCACCAACTACCCGGGCCTTCACGCGCTGCTGCTTCACCGCGGCGCTCACTGGCTCTGGAAGAAAAACCTCAAGTGGCTGGCGCGCACGATTTCTACCTTTGGCCGGGCGTTAACGGGCATCGAGATCCACCCAGGTGCGACCATCGGGCGGCGCTTTTTCATCGACCACGGCATGGGCGTGGTGATCGGTGAAACCGCGCTGGTCGGCGACAACGTGACCCTCTACCAGGGCGTGACCTTGGGCGGCACCAGCTGGAACAAGGGCAAACGCCACCCGACGCTAGGCGACGGCGTCATCGTCGGTGCCGGGGCAAAGATTTTGGGGCCGTTCACCGTAGGCGCCGGGGCGAAAGTAGGCTCCAATGCGGTGGTCACCAAGGAAGTGCCCGCTGGGGCGACCGTCGTGGGGATTCCCGGTAAGGTCGTTCAGCGCCCGGACCCGGACGTGGACGCCACGCCCGAGGTCGACCCGGCCCGGCGCGAGGCCATGTGCCAGAAATTCGGCTTCGACGCCTACGGCGTGAGCCAGGACATGCCCGACCCGGTGGCGCGCTCCATACAGGCAATACTCGATCACATGCACGCCGTCGACGGACGCATGGAGCGCATGTGCGCAACCCTTGGCAAGCTCGACGCTAGCTACCGCGAAGGCCGCCTGCCCGAGCTCAAAGATGAGGATTTTGCCGGCGTGTTGGACGAACACGAAACCGGCTGCGAAGGCCTCGAGCCCGGACCCACGACGCCGACGCCCGCATCAAAGACGGACGACACCCAGCGCTAGCCTGACTCCCCCCACCCAATAGGCACCCGGAAAGTCGCTGACCATAATAGTTGACCAAAGTACTCGGGATTTCCCATAATGGTCCTCTATTTTTGTCAGTGCGCCCAAGGTTGGCACCGGGATTTCCTATGCGTTTGACCACCAAAGGCCGTTACGCCGTGACGGCGATGCTCGATTTGGCGCTTCACGCCGAGCAAGGCCCCACGTGTCTGAACGATATTTCAAAGCGTCAGGAGATTTCGCTTTCGTACCTGGAGCAGCTTTTTGCACGGCTACGACGGGCGGGGCTCGTCAAAAGCGTGCGCGGCCCCGGCGGCGGCTATCTGCTGGTCCGCGAACTCGACGATATCAGCGTCGCCCAGGTGATCGACGCGGTGAACGAAAGCGTCGATGCCACGCGCTGTCAGGGCATGTCGGATTGCCAGCAGGGTGACATCTGCCTGACCCACTACTTATGGTGCGAGCTCTCCGGTCAGATTCGCCAGTTTCTTGATGACGTCACCCTGGGCCAGCTCGCCAAGCGCCCGGACGTCTTACAAACGGCGACCCGTCAGCGCCACCGCGTCGATGCGAGCATCCTCGCCTCTTCCCAATGATTTAAAACGCCGCTGGAACCCATGACGACGACTTCCACCCCCTCGCTTCCCATTTATCTGGACTACGCCGCCACCACACCGGTGGATGAACGCGTGGCCGCTGTCATGCAGCGCTACTTGACGGTGGATCAGCTCTTCGCCAACCCGGCCTCGCGCAGCCATATGCTGGGCTGGCAGGCCGAGCAGGCCGTCGAGCAGGCGCGCCGCCAGGTAGCGGATACGATTGGCGCAGACCCTAGGGAAATCGTCTGGACCAGCGGCGCAACGGAAGCCGACAACCTGGCGCTGACCGGTTTCATGCGCGCCAACCGCGAGCGCGGCATGCACCTGGTGACCTCGACCATCGAGCACAAGGCGGTGATCGATACCGCTAGGGCCCTGGAGTTCGAGGGCTTCGAGGTCACCTGGATCACCCCGGGGAGCGATGGCCGCACCACGCCAGAACAGCTCAAAGCGGCGCTTCGCGACGACACCACCCTGGTCTCGCTAATGGCGGTGAACAACGAGCTGGGCGCGGTCAACGACATCGCCGCACTTGCCAAAACGGCCCACGAATTCGGCGCGGCGTTTCACACCGATGCCGCCCAGGCGGTGGGGCGTATTACGCTCGACGCCGCCGCCCAGGAAGTCGACCTGATGTCGCTTTCCGCGCATAAAACGTATGGGCCGAAAGGGATAGGCGCGCTTTACGTGAAACGCCACCCGGATATTCGTGTCGAAGCGCTTATCCACGGCGGTGGACACGAGCGCGGCATGCGCTCGGGCACGCTGCCCACCCATCAGATTGCCGGTATGGGCGAAGCTTTTGCATTGATGCGCGAGGTCGGCGAGGCCGACCAGGTCAACATCGCGCGCCTGAACGCACGGTTTTTGAAAGGCCTTGAAGGGCTGGGCGGCGTGCACGTCAACGCGGCAAGCGAGCACGCCGTGCCCAACATCGTCAACGTGGCGTTCGAAGGCGTGGACGGTGAGCCGCTTTTGATGGCGCTGCGCGATCTGGCGATATCCACCGGCTCGGCCTGCAACTCTGCAAGCGTCGAGCCCTCTTATGTATTACTGGGCACCGGTATCCCGCGAGAACTCGCCCACTCATCGCTGCGCTTTAGTTTTGGGCGCTTTACGACCGAACACGAGATCGATCATGCGCTTGGCCTGATCCACCATGCGGTGAGCGGTTTACGCACACCGCCGCGCTAAGGCCGAAACGTTCAAGGAGCATGCCAATGGCAACACTAACGATTACTCAGGACGCCGCTAAACAGATCCGTCACGTGCTCGATGAGCGCGGTCAGGGCCTGGGGCTTCGCGTCGCCGTCAAACCAAGCGGTTGCTCGGGCTATAGCTACGTACTGGACTTCGCCGACGAAGCGAAAGACGACGAAGTGCGCTTTGAAGAGCATGGCGCCAGCGTCTATGTCGACCCGCAGGCACTGGAAATGCTCGACGGCAGCGAAGTCGATTACGTCAGCGAAGGCCTCAACCGCTACTTTCGCTTCAATAACCCCAACGTCAAGGATGAGTGCGGCTGCGGCGAGAGCTTCACCGTTTAGCCGAACCGGTATTCATCCCCGCTGGGAGGCGCTATAATCGCGCCCACTTGGTATGGCGCTTGGCGCCTGCCACTAGATTTTTGCGCCGCTTCATGATGAAGCGGCACTTTCTGTTATATACCCTCTAAGGAGCTACACCATGGCGACCGAACGCACTCTTTCCATCATCAAGCCCGATGCCGTTGCAAAAAACGCGATTGGCGACATCATCGCGCGTTTTGAAAGCGCCGGTCTGCGCGTCGTTGCCGCCAAGATGCTCCATCTTTCCGAAGAGAAAGCGGGCGGTTTCTACGCCGAGCACAAAGAGCGCCCCTTCTTTAAAGATCTGGTCGGCTTCATGACCTCTGGCCCGGTCGTCGTTCAAGTACTGGAAGGCGAAGGCGCCGTTGCCAAAAACCGCGACCTGATGGGTGCGACCAACCCGAAAGAAGCTGAAGCGGGCACTATCCGCGCCGACTTCGCTGAAACCATCGACGCCAACGCCGTTCACGGTTCCGACTCCGCTGAAAGCGCCGAGCGCGAAATCTCTTACTTCTTCGGCAACGACGAAATCTGCCCGCGCTAATCACGCACTGGCGTTTCACACGCGTTGCTGGCCATTTTTGCGGGGGTTCGCCCCCGCCCTTTCCAAGCGCTGAGCCATGACCACCACCGTAGCCCAACATACGCCGGATGCGACCGTCGCCTCCAAACCCTCCTCTGATGCATCCGCCACACCGGCGCTGCAAAATCTGCTGGGGCTTTCCCGCGCGCAGATGGAAGCTTTCTTTCTCTCGATTGGCGAGAAAAAATTCCGCGCCGCCCAGATGATGAAGTGGATTCACCAGGAGGGCGTCGACGATTTTGCCGCGATGACCAACCTTTCCAAAGCGCTGCGCGAAAAGCTCGCCCAGGTGGCGGAAGTTCGCGGGCCGGCGGTGGTGTATGAAGGCACCTCGACGGATGGCACTCGCAAGTGGGTGCTCGAGGTGGAAGATGGCAGCTACGTGGAAACGGTGCTGATCCCGGCGGAAAACGGCAAGCGCCGTACGCTCTGCGTCTCCTCCCAGGTGGGGTGCTCGCTGGACTGCAGTTTCTGCTCCACGGGTAAGCAGGGCTTTCAGCGTAACCTGACCGCCGCCGAGATCATCGGCCAGGTGTGGGTCGCGCAACGCAGCGTCGGCCCGCGCCGCGACACGGCCAACCGCCCGGTGACCAACGTGGTCATGATGGGTATGGGTGAGCCGCTTCTGAATTTCGACAACGTCGTGCCAGCCATGAAGCTGATGCTCGACGACAGCGGTTACGGCCTCTCCAAGCGCCGGGTGACGCTCTCCACCTCCGGCGTGGTGCCCATGCTCGATAAGCTCGGCGACGAGATCGACGTAAGCCTGGCGATCTCGCTGCACGCCGCCAATGACGAGCTCAGAAACGAGCTGGTGCCGATCAACCGCAAGTACAACATCCGCGCGCTTCTGGATGCCTGCCACCGCTACCTGGCCAAGTGCCCGGAAAACCGGCAGGTGACGATCGAGTACACCCTGATCAAGGATGTCAACGACCAGCAGGAGCACGCCGAGCAGCTCGCCGATCTGCTCAAGGAACTTGCCTGCAAGATCAATTTGATTCCGTTCAACCCGTTTCCCAACTCCGGCTACGAGAAGCCCTCGCGCAATCAGGTCATGCGCTTTCAGCAGTGGCTTTACGACTTGGGTTACAACGCCACCGTGCGCATGACGCGCGGCGACGATATCGACGCCGCCTGCGGGCAGCTCGTGGGGCGTGTGAAGGACCGTACCAAGCGTAGTGCGCGCCATATTCAGTCGGTACAGCTCGACGCTGACTAACGCGCCTTGACTTCCATCCGGCACAGCGCTTTGATGGACCCTGTTTCGACCTGGCATAATGGTCTGATAAACATCGGCGTTTGATAAACATCGGCGTTTGGTTAACATCGACGTTTGATAAAGGCCGTCACCCGACACAGACCGGCGTCGAGCAGGTAGCGGTTTAACATTCACCCACGAGGGCGTACATGATTGACGGTAGGCGCGCGACCCCCTTTAGAGTATCGATACTGCCCGTGCTACTGGGTAGCCTGATGCTCGCCGGGTGCGCGACGACCAGCACGCCTTCCTCGCAGCGCACCGGTCAGGACGCTGCCACCGCCTACAGTGAACTCGGCATTGCCTACCTCGAGCGCGGCAACCTTCCCCGCGCGCTTAACGCCCTCGACCGCGCCCTAGAGGCCGACCCGCAAAACGCCGAGGCACTTCAAGGCATGGCGCTGGTCTATCAGCAACAGGGCGAGAACGCGTTGGCCCAGCGCTATTTCCAACAGGCCGTCGAGGCGGCGCCCTCTTTTACCCGCGCGCGTAACAACTACGCGGCATTTTTATACCAGCAGGCCCGTTTCAACGAGGCCTGCGAGCAATTGGAGATCGCCTCCCAGGACGCTCAGTACGCCAACCGCGCCCAGCTTTTTACCAATTTAGGGCAGTGCTACGTAGCGTTGAACCATATCAACCGCGCCCGCGAGCGGTTCGCGCGTGCCCAAAGTATCGACCCGCGGAGTCCGCGCGGGTATTTAATGTTAGCCGAATTGGAAGCTTCTCAGGGCAATTTTGAGCGCGCCTGGGCGCCACTGCAAAGTTACCTGCAGTTGGCCGGCCCCGACCCACAGGCGCTAACGCTGGCCGCCACGATTGCCCGCGCCCGCGGCGATGAACAAGCTGCCGCGGATTATCAGCGTCGGTCACTGGACGGCGCAGCGCCCTGATCACCTAATTATTGAAGGATGCTCAGCCATGAGCGACACACATTTAAACGAGAATACGACGACCTCAACCGCCTCTCCCGGCGAGCTGCTCAGCAGCCAGCGTGAACAGCTTGGCGTACCGCTCACGGACGCCGCCCTGGCGCTGAATTTACGCCCCGCCGTGGTCGAAGGGCTCGAGCGCGACCACTACGATGAGATCCCCGTGGTCACCTACCGGCGCGGCTACCTGCGGGCCTACGCCAAATACCTGGGGATGGATGAGCGGGTCGTGCTGGAGGCGTATCAGGCACGCTTTGGCACCGCCGATGCCGAGCGCAAGGTGACGCCAGTGACGACCTCGCGGCCCCCGTCGCGGGCCGGCGCCTGGCTTTTCAAGCTGGTGACGCTATTAGTGATTGCCGGGCTGATCGGCGTGACGGTGATGTGGTGGCAAAGCCGTGGCGGCAGCGAGCCGCCGAGCATGGGCGCCACGCCCTCGTCCGAAGAAGAGAGCCAGTTCGCCACGCCGGAAAACGACGCGGCCGCGGACCTTCCTGACACGCCGGTCTCCTCCCCCGCGCCAAGCGATGCCCAGAACGGCGCAGACGAAGAAAGCGCCGAGCAAGCACCGGTCAGCGAGCCCGAGCCGGTGCAGCCGTCCGAGGCTGCGATCGCATCGGCCCAGACGATTGCCGCAACGCAAGCCGAGGGCGGCGAAGAGCAGGCCCAGACAGACGCCAGGACGATGGCACTGACCTTTAACGAGCAGTCCTGGACCGAAATTTTCGATGCCACCAATCAGCGCGTTTTCGTGGGCCTGCAAACTCCGGGCACCACGGCTACAGTTGAAGGCGAACCGCCTTTTCGACTCACCATCGGTAACGCCACCGGCGTGGAATTGATCTACCTGGGCGAGAGTGTCGATCTTGGCCAGCGCGCCGGTGCCAATAACGTTGCCCGATTTACTCTAGGAGAGTGATCCGTCTTATGCACGCCCCTTCTCCAATCAAACGCCGAGTGTCCCGCCAGATCCACGTTGGCAAGGTTCCGGTAGGCGGCGATGCACCGATTGCGGTGCAGAGCATGACCAATACCGACACCCTTGACGTGGACGCCACCGTCGGCCAGATCCAGCAGTTGGAAAACGCCGGCGCGGATATAGTCCGCGTCTCGGTGCCGGACATGGACGCCGCCGAAGCCTTTGGCCGCATCAAGCAACGTGTCGACGTGCCGCTGGTGGCGGACATCCACTTCGACTACAAGATCGCCCTGCGCGTCGCCGAGCTGGGGGTGGACTGTCTGCGCATCAACCCAGGCAACATTGGCCGGGAAGATCGCGTCAAGGCAGTGGTCAACGCCGCCCGGGATAACGGTATTCCGATTCGTATCGGCGTCAACGCGGGCTCGCTCGAGAAAGACCTGCAGAAGAAGTACGGCGAGCCGACCCCGGAAGCGCTGGTGGAATCCGCCATGCGCCACATCGATTACCTCGACCGGCTCGATTTCCACGATTTCAAGGTCAGCGTCAAGGCCTCGGACGTGTTCATGGCGGTGGCCGCCTACCGGGACTTGGCCAGCCGCATCGAACAGCCCCTGCACTTGGGGATTACCGAAGCCGGCGGGCTGCGCTCGGGCACGGTAAAATCGTCGATCGGCCTTGGGATGCTGTTGATGGATGGCATCGGCGATACCATTCGCGTGTCGCTGGCCGCCGACCCGGTCGAGGAGATCAAGGTCGGTTTCGACATGCTCAAGAGCTTGAAGCTGCGCGCCAAGGGGATCAACTTCATCGCCTGCCCCAGCTGCTCGCGCCAGAACTTCGACGTCATCGACACCATGAACCAGCTCGAAGAGCGCCTGGAAGACGTAATGACGCCGCTCAACGTCTCGGTGATCGGCTGCGTGGTCAACGGACCCGGCGAAGCCAAAGAGACCGATATCGGTCTGACCGGCGGCTCACCGGCCAATTTGGTCTATATCGACGGTAAACCGGCCAGCAAACTACGCAACGACCACCTGGTCGACGACCTGGAAGCGATGATCCGCGAAAAAGTCCGTCTCAAACAGCAGCAACAAGACGACGTCATCACGCGTAGCGTGTAACGCCGTAAAAGACGGGCAGCCCCGCAAGAGGCTGCCCGTGCTTATAAGGAGTCCTCATTGAGCAAGTCCGGTGCTAAAAAGATTCAAGCCATTCGTGGTATGAACGATCTATTGCCCAGCGAGAGCCCTCGCTGGCAATTTTTTGAGGCGAAGGTGCGCAACCTGATGCAGCGCTACGCCTTCGACGAAATCCGCATGCCGATCGTCGAGCAAACCGCGCTGTTCGCCCGTTCGATCGGTGAAGTGACCGACATCGTCGAAAAAGAGATGTACACCTTCGAGGACCGAAACGGCGACAGCCTCACGCTGCGCCCGGAAGGCACCGCCAGCTGCGTGCGCGCCGCCATGGAACACGGCCTGCTCTACAACCAGACCCAGCGGCTCTGGTACCAGGGCCCGATGTTTCGCCACGAGCGCCCGCAAAAGGGCCGCTACCGCCAGTTCCACCAGGTCGGCGTAGAAGCCTACGGCTTCGAAGGCCCGGATATCGACGCCGAGGTGATTTTACTCTCGGCGCGCCTTTGGCAGGAACTAGGCCTAAGCGAGCACGTGACGCTGGAGCTCAACTCGCTGGGCTCGCTCGACGCCCGTGCGGCCTACCGTGACAAGCTCGTCGCCTACTTCAACGAGCATCAGGACGTTCTCGACGAGGACTCCAAACGGCGCCTGGAAAGCAACCCGCTGCGTATTCTGGATTCCAAGAACCCGGCAATGGCGGACATGCTCGACGGCGCGCCGCAGCTGATGGATCACCTGGACAAAGAGTCGCTCGAGCACTTCGAGCAGTTGACGGCGCTATTGGAAGCCGCGGGTATCAAGTATGTGGTCAACCCGCGCCTGGTGCGCGGGCTGGACTACTACTCACGCACGGTATTCGAGTGGACCACCACCGCACTGGGAAGCCAGGGCACCGTGTGTGCCGGCGGGCGCTACGATGGCCTGGTCGAGCAGTTGGGCGGCAAGCCCACCCCGGCGGTGGGGTTTGCCATGGGCATCGAGCGGCTGATTTTGCTGCTGGAAACGCTCGATTTGGTCCCCGCACAAGCCCTGGGCGGGTGCGATGTCTACCTGCTGGCGATGGACGATAGCACCACCACCGCCGCACTGACGCTAGCCGAGCGGCTACGCAATGAGCTGCCGGGCCTTGGCCTGCAACTTCACTGCGGTGGCGGCAGTTTCAAAAGCCGCATGAAAAAGGCCGATAAAAGCGCCGCCCGCGTGGCGCTGTTGCTGGGCGAAGACGAAGTGGCCAATCAAACGGTCACACTCAAGTTCCTGCGCGAAGAGCGCGAGCAGCAAACCCTCGAGCAGAGCGCGCTGGTCGACACGCTCGACGCACTCATCGCCCGCTAAGCGCTTGACCATTCAAGGGCCGCAAGGCCCGGTGGGCCAAACCGGCCTACCCACTATGCCAGAACAAGGAGGCCGCCCGTGGCGGAGCTGAGAAGCGAAGAAGAACAGCTTGATGTCATCAAGCGCTGGTGGAAAGAGAACGGCACCTCGCTGCTCGCCGGCGCTGTGATCGCGGCGGCCGGGGTATTCGGCTGGCATGCCTGGCAGAACTACCAGGAAGGCCAGGCGGCGGCGGCCTCCGTGCGCTACCAGCAGTTGATGACCATCAGCAACGCGCCGGAGCAGAGCACCGAGCAGTTCGAAACCGCCCGTAGTCTGGTCGACGAGATCAACGATGACCACGGTGGCACGCTCTACGCCGAGCTTGCGCTTTTGATCGAAGCGCGCCTGGCCGTCGACCAGAACGACCTGGACGGCGCCCGGGAAGCGCTCGAGCGCGTGGCGGACAACGCCTCGCGGGATTACGTGAAAAGCCTGGCCCGGCTGCGTCTGGCCCGGGTGGAAATCGCCCAGGGCAACCCGGACCGGGCGCTGTCGCTGCTGGACGAGCCGATGGCCGACTCGTTGGCCGCGCAGCGCCTTGACGCCCGCGGCGACGCCTATGCAGCCCTTGACGATACCGATAACGCCCGCACGGCCTGGCAAGAGGCGCTGGCCGCAGATGGTCAGAACCAGTCGCTTTACGGCATTCAGTTTAAGCTAGACGACCTTGGCGCCGAGGAGGCGACCTCCTGATGACGATCAGCCTTTCCAAACCGTTATTCAATAAAGCGCTTCTGCGCGCCACGCTAGGCGCGGCAGCGCTGGTAATGCTTGCCGGCTGCGCCAGCAAGAGCGAACCCGCTTTCACGCCGAAGGAGCTCACCAGCTTCAACGAAACCACGAACGTGGAGAACGTGTGGCGGCAAAGCGTCGGCGACGGCCTGGGGCGCGCTCGCTACCCCATCGAGCCCACTCGCGAAGGCAACACCGTTTTCGCCGCCGACGCCCAGGGCGTGGTCATGGCGTTCAACGCCAATAATGGCAACCGCCAATGGCGTATCGAGCTCGACACGCCGCTTTCCAGTGCACTGAACGCCATTGCCGGCCAGCTATATCTTGCTACGCGTAACGGCGAAGTGATCGCGATCGACCAGTCTGATGGCAGCATCAACTGGCGCTCGCGGGTCTCCAGCGAAGTGCTCGCCGCGCCCCAGGCCAATCAGCAGCTGCTGGTCGTGCAAAGCGTCGACGGCCAAATTACCGCGCTTGACCGCCAAACCGGCCAGGAGCGCTGGGTCTACACCAGCTCCCAACCCGCGCTTACGCTGCGGGGTACCGGCACACCGATGGTAATCGACCCGGTTACGTTCGTGGGCCTGGCCAACGGCCGCCTGGCTACGCTGGATAACCGCAGTGGCCAGCCGCTTTGGGACATGCAGATCGCCACGCCCCGCGGGCGCAGCGAAGTCGAGCGCCTGGTGGATCTTGCCGGCCAGCCGGTCCTAAGCCAGGACGGACGCCTGTTCGTCACCAGCTATAACGGCCGTGTCGTGGCCCTCGAGGCGACCCAGGGCGGCACGCTTTGGGAGACCAGCCTCTCTAGCCGCCACACGCCGGTACTCGTCGGCAATACGCTGTTCGTCGTCACCGACGACAGTCAGGTCGTGGCGCTGGATGCCAACAGCGGCCAGGAAATCTGGCGCAACGACGACCTGGAAGATCGCTGGCTGACCGCCCCCGCCTTTGCCGATGGTCGCCTGGTCGTGGGTGACTTCGAAGGCTACGTGCATCTCATCGATGCCCGCGAAGGCAACATCGTCGGCCGTACCCGGGTGCACAAGTCGGGCATCACCCTGCGCCCGGTCACCGAAGGCAGCACCATTCATGTACAGGCCAACAATGGCCGGCTGCAAACGTTGGAACTCACTCCATGACACCCGTCATCGCTCTAGTCGGTCGGCCCAATGTGGGCAAATCGACGCTGTTTAACCGCCTGACACGCTCGCGCGATGCTCTCGTGGCCGATTTCCCCGGCCTGACGCGCGATCGTAAATACGGCAACGGCCTGCTGGGTAACAAGACCTACACGGTCATCGACACCGGCGGCATTAGCGGGGACGAGGAAGGCATCGACGCGGCCATGGCCGAGCAGTCCCTGGCCGCGATCGACGAAGCCGATATCGTGCTGTTTCTGGTCGATGGCCGCTCGGGGCTGAACGTCGCCGACGAGGCGATCGCCAACCACCTGCGCGTCAACCAGAAGAAAACCTGGCTGGTGGTCAATAAAACCGACGGGCTCGAAGAGCACTCGGCGATGGGGGATTTTTGGGGTCTGGGCCTTGGCGATCCATGGCCGATCGCCGCCGCCCACGGGCGCAACGTGTCGCTTTTGATGGACACCGTGCTCGAGCCCTTCCCCGCCCGCGACGAAAGCATTCCGGCGGATACCGGCAGCAAGGGTATTCGTATCGGCGTGATCGGCCGGCCCAACGTGGGGAAATCCACCCTGGTCAACCGTCTGCTCGGCGAAGACCGGGTGGTGGTGTTCGACGAAGCCGGCACCACCCGCGATGCCATCGAGATCCCCTTCGAGCGCCGCGGCAAGCCGTTCGTGCTGGTGGATACCGCAGGGGTCAGGCGGCGCAAGAACGTCAGCGAGATCGCCGAGAAGTTCTCGATCATCAAGACCCTCGATGCCATCAAGGAGTGCCACGTAGCGGTGATGGTGCTGGATGCGCGCAGCGGCCTGGTCGAGCAAGACCTGCACCTGCTGGACTACGTGCTGACCACCGGCCGGGCGCTGGTGCTTGCGGTCAACAAGTGGGACGGCCTGGAGAGCGACGCCAAAGAGAAGATGCGCAGCCAGATCAAGCGCCGCCTGGGCTTTGCCGACTACGCCGAGATGCACTTTATCTCTGCACTACACGGCACCGCGGTGGGGGATCTCTACCCGTCCATCGAGCGCGCTTTCGAGGCGGCCAACGCCCACTGGTCGACCAACCGCCTGACCACGCTCTTGCAAGATGCCACCAGCCAGCATCCGCCGCCCATGATCAACGGCCGGCGTATCAAGCTGCGCATGGCCCACCAGGGCGGCAGCAACCCGCCGATCATCGTGGTCCACGGCAACCAGACAAGCTCCTTGCCCGAAGCCTACCGGCGCTACCTGACCAACACCTTCCGCAAGGTGTTGAAAGTCCGCGGCACGCCCATGCGTTTCGAGTTCCGCTCCGGCGACAACCCCTATGATCACATGGCCGGCGCCAGCGACAAGGAAAAAGCCAAAAAGCGCGAGCTGGACCGCACCAAGGAAGCACGCCAGAAACGCCGCTAATACGAGCCTGACGCTTCTCTAAAAACGCCTGCTGAGCTATTCAGCGGGCGTTTTTTTATGGTGGCCGCCCACCACTGCAGCGCGTTGCGCTGCATCGCTGGCTGAAGCCTGCCCTACCACCCCCTCCGCTCGAGCCCACCGTAGGAGCTGAATTCATTCGGCGATGGCGGCGTTAGCCGCCCTTACTGGATGGGTTGCGTTCGCCCGCTTAGGGGCCATGTGATAAACCAGTTGACAAACATCACCGCTCTACCTCAAATGGCCTGGCTTTTCATTGCTGGCCCTACCACCTTTCGCCCTTCACAGGAGGGACTCATGGCTCATCTCGCGCGCCGTTGGCGCTGGCTAACGCTTCTAAGCCTGGCAAGCCTACTCACCGGCTGTCTGGCGCTTCCTCAAACCAGCCTTTTTGCTTTTCGCTTGGCGGTCACGTCCTTGGGTGTCGAGAACGTCAAGGTGGGGCCTTATGATCTGAACGCGGGGTTCGACACTACTAACTTATCGAGCCTGATCGCGTCCAGCCTGGGCTCGGGTAGTTTGCCGATTCAGGCAACCATGGCGCTGGGGCTTGGCCTGCCGGCGGGAATGCCGGCGGTCAATATGTCGGGGTTCAACTGGACGCTGGATATGCCCGGTGCGGATCCGGTCTCCGGGCGCTACGCCGAGGAGGTCTCGCTAACGCCGGGGGACGGGGCGAATTTGCGCCTGCCGGTGTCCTTCGACGTGCTGGCCACCGACCCGCAGCGTCTTCGCCCGATGCTCAACCTGGCGCAGCAGTTGGCCTCCCACGGCTCGCTCCCCGCGGGCAGCGAGCTGGCGATTACGCCGGGGAACCTGCGCGGGCTTGGCATGACCCTGCCATCGGGGCTGTTTACGCCGACCATTCGCCTGAACGTGGGCCAGGACGGCCAGCTCACACCGGTACGTTAAAGCCCCAGGCGCCCGACCCAGTGGGCGGCAAACTGCCAGGCGGCGCGCCCGCTGCGCCCGCCGCGCAGCGTGGCGAAACGAACCGCCTCTTCGCGGGCGGCGTCGTTCCAGGCGTCTTCGCCGCCCAGCTTTACGACCCAGTGAGCGCAGACGTCCAGGTAGGTCGCCTGGTTGAAAGGATGAAACCCAAGCCACAAGCCAAAGCGATCCGAAAGCGAGATTTTCTCTTCGACGGCGTCGCCGTGGTGAAGCTCTTCCCCCACCAGCTGCGAGCTTTGGTTATCCGCCATCGATTCCGGCAGCAGGTGGCGACGGTTGGAAGTCGCGTAGATCAGCACGTTCTCCGGCGGGCCGGTCAGCGCGCCGTCCAGCACGCTTTTGAGCGCCTTGTAGGCGTCGTCGTTGCCCTCGAAGGAAAGGTCGTCGCAGTAGACCACGAAGCGGTGCGGAACGTGACGAAGCTCCTCGACCAGCTGCGGCAGGCTTGCCAGGTCATAGCGGTCGACCTGGATCAGGCGCAGGCCGTCCGCCGCCAGCGTATTGATCAGCGCGCGAACGATCGACGATTTGCCGCTCCCCCGAGAGCCCCACAAAAGCGCGTGATTGGCGGGCAAGCCCTTCAAAAACGCCCGGGTGTTATCGAGGAGCGCCTTTTTTTGCCGCTCGATGCCGAGCAAATCATCCAGCGTCGTGGTATCGCGTGGCGGTACCGGCACCAGCCGCCCACCCAGCGGATGGCGCTGCCACAAAGCGGCGCTTTGAGTGGACCAGTCCACCGGTGCCGGCGCCGGAGGCAGCCAGTGCTCGGCGCGCTCTAAAAGGCGTGTAAGGCGCCTGGTTAATTCGTCATCCATACTTGCCCTCCCAATACGTTATGATAAAACTACCGTCATCGAACCGTTCATACCATTTACCCACAAGGAATCTTTCATGCGTTGGCTTCGCCCTTTCGCCGTTACGGCTTTGTGCGCTTCACTTGCGGCCTGTAGCACCTCGCCGACCGGCCGCTCGCAGCTTCTGCTGCTCTCGGATGCCGAGCTCAATCAGATGGGCCAGCAGGCCTTCGCTCAGTACCAGCAGGATGTGCCCATGGGGGATCAGGCAAGCCTTCGCTACGTACAGTGCATCACTAACGCCATCGTCGATGTGCTGCCCAGCGAACAGCGTAATTCGGACTGGCAGGTGCGCGTGTTCGAATCGGAGCAGCCCAACGCCTTCGCGCTGCCCGGCGGCTACATGGGCGTGAATACCGGCATGCTCGATTTGGCCACAAGCCAGGACCAGCTCGCCTCGGTCGTGGGTCACGAGATCGGCCACGTGCTGGCCAACCACGCCAACGAGCGCGCCTCGACCAAGAGCGCGACCTCGCTAGGCCTTTCGATGATTTCGAGCACCTCGGGCATGCAGTCCGCGGGCGGCCAGCAACTGATGGGCGTGCTGGGTATGGGCGCCGAGTACGGCATCGCGCTGCCCTTCTCCCGCCGTCATGAAAGCGAAGCGGACATCATCGGCCAGGACCTGATGGCCCAGGCTGGGTTCGACCCGCGGGAAAGCGTCACCCTTTGGGAAAACATGCAGGCGGCCTCCAGCGGCGGCGCGCCGCCGGCCTGGATGTCGACCCACCCAAGTCAGGATCAACGTATCAGTGGGCTCCAGTCCGGCATGGGCCAGGCCATGGCCACCTATGAGCAGGCCAGAAGCCAGGGCCGCACGCCGAACTGCTCGCGCCCGTAGTCCCTATCGCGGCGTGCCCAGGGCGCGCCGCGTTCAGCCGGCAAGCGATTGCCTAAGCATCTCGCGCACCGACGCGGTATCCGGGCGCACGTTGCGCCAGAGGAAAAACGCCTCTGCGGCCTGCTCGACCAGCATGCCCAGGCCGTCTACCGTGGTGGCACCGCGTGTATCAGCCCACTGCATGAATACCGTAGGCTCTGCCCCGTACATCATGTCGTAGGCGTAACCCCCCGGGTTGAACAGCCCGTCTGGTAACGGCGGTAAATCGCCGGCCAGGCTTGCGCTGGTGCCGTTGATCACCAGATCGAACGTGCCGAAAAGCGCGTGATACCCGCCCCCGCTTGTCTTGCCTAAATCCGCGAAATCCCGGCCCAGCGCTTCGGCCTTGTCGGCCGTGCGGTTGGCGACCACGATTTCCTGCGGGCCTTCGCTCAACAGCGGCTCGAGCACGCCGCGCACCGCGCCACCGGCGCCCAGCACCAGAATGCGCGCATCGCGCAGCGCCACCCCTTGGGCCTTTAGATCCCGCAGCAGGCCAACGCCGTCGGTATTGTCGCCATAGACGCGGCCGTTTTGGCCATTGATCAGGGTATTCACCGCACCGGCGCGCCGAGCGCGCAGGCTGAGCGTATCGCACAGCGCAAAGGCATCCTGTTTGAACGGCACGGTCACGTTGGCACCATACCCACCCTGGTGGCAGAACTGCTGCCAGGCGGCGGTGAAACCGTCGAGCGGGGCAAGCTCGGCGGTGTAGCGCAGGGCCTGACCGGTTTGCTCGGCGAAGGCCTGATGAATCATCGGTGATTTGGAGTGTTTGACCGGGTTACCGAGCACACAGTAGTGATCGCTCACGGGCTCACTCCCAGGTTCTCGGCCTCGGTCAGCCAATCGCGCGGGGTCAGGTAGTCGTCCAGGTGCGCCTCGGGGCTGCCAGCACCTGGGGTATAGCCATACTCCCAGCGGGCCAGCGGCGGCATCGACATCAAGATGGACTCGGTGCGCCCGCCGCTTTGCAAACCAAACAGCGTCCCCCGGTCCCACACCAGGTTGAACTCCACGTAGCGCCCACGCCGATAGAGCTGGAATTCGCGCTCGCGCTCGCCCCAGGGCGTGTCACGGCGACGCTCGATAATCGGCAGGTAAGCCTCTAAAAAGCTATCGCCCACGGCGCGCTGAAAGGCGAAGGCGTGCTCGAAATCCGGCGCGTTCAGGTCGTCGAAGAAGAGCCCTCCCACCCCGCGGGTTTCATCGCGATGCTTGAGGTAGAAATACTCGTCGCACCACGCCTTGTAGCGGGGATAAACCTCATCGCCAAAGGGCGCGCAGGCGTTTTTGGCCACCTGGTGCCAGTGCACCACGTCTTCGAACACCGGGTAGTACGGGGTGAGATCGATGCCGCCGCCAAACCACCAAACCGGTGCCTCGCCCTCTTTTTCGGCGATGAAAAAGCGCACGTTGCCGTGGCTTGTGGGCACATGCGGGTTCTCCGGATGCAGCACCCAGGACACCCCCACCGCGTGGAAGCTGCGCCCGGCCAACTCCGGGCGCGAGGCGGTCGCCGAAGGCGGCAGCGTTTCACCAAACACGTGGGAGTAGTTGACTCCGCCCTTTTCGAAAATCGCGCCGTTTTCGATCACCCGCGAGCGCCCGCCGCCGCCGGCTTCCCGCTCCCAGCTCTCTTCTCTGAACGTGCCGCGGCCATCGGCCTCGGCAAGACCTTCGCAGAGCCGGTCCTGCAGGTTCATCAGGTACGTTTTAACGTCGTCAAGGTGCTCGTGGGCCACAGTATCTCCAAAGCCGTGCCTGAAAGGGTAGACGCTTATGGTAAGCGGTAAGGCGCAAGGGGTGAAGGGGCAATCAAATGGCTCAGGTGCGGCCCTGAAACCGCGTCAGCGCCCGGCGGTAGGCACCGCTTCGCACCGCGCGGCTGATCAGGGGCATCGCGCCTTTGATGCTAGCGCGAACGAGCCGGCGCTGAAGTTTCGGCATATCGAGCTCGAGCTGGCGCGCGGCCCACTCGGGCAGAAGATCGATCCCCGCGCGCATAAAAAGCGCCCCGCCCGGGCGCAATATCAGATGCCGCGGCGGCGCGGCCAGCAGCACCTTGACTACATCGCGGGTGCGCTCGTCGAAGACCAGCTCGCTTCGTTTGGCTTCGAGGTACGTCTCGACCGCCGCCTTACTGTCGGGCACGTCGCGCGCCCCCAGCGCCTCGGCGATGCAGGCGGTTTCGAAAAAGTAGCGGTCCTGATCGGCCGCGCTCAGGTTCGGGTTACGATACAGCAGGTGACCGGCCATGAAGCGGCTCATTTCCGCAACGTGCACCCAGGTGAGCAGGTCCGGGTCATCGGCGGCGTACGGGCGGCCGTCGGCGGCCTGGCCGCGTACATGGGCATGCACCCGGCGCACCCGAGCAATTGCCTCTTCGGCCTGCTCGAACGTACCGAAACTGGTGGTGGCGATAAAGTCGCTGGTACGCCGCAGCCGGCCCACCATGTCGTGGCGAAAGTTGGAGTGGTCCCACACGCCGGCCAGCGCCAGCGGGTGCAGCATCTGGAGTAAAAGCGCGCTGATGCCGCCGCACATCATCGGCGTGAAGTCGCCGTGGATGTTGCGCACCAGACCGTCCTGGGGAAAAGGTCCCGGCGCCTGGCCGGCCCGCGCCGCGCCCAGCCGCGCTACCATAGCGTCCATCAGAAAGGTGCTCATATCAAAAGCGCAGCACCTTGCCGGAGGCCAGGTCGCGAATAGTGCTGGGGCGCGCCTGGGCGCCCAGCTCGCCGGGCAGGATGGCACCAAGCTCCGTGCCAAACAGCGTCTGCACCTCTTGCTCGGTCATGGCCGGTGGCTCGCCCGCGCGGTTGGCCGAGGTGGACACCAGCGGCCCGCCAAAGGCGTCGCACAGCGCTTTCAAACCAGGATGATTGGTGACGCGCAGCGCCACGCTTTGGTGGGCACCGCGCACCAAAGCGTGGCTGCGCCCGTTGTCCGGCACAAGCCAGGTATTGGGGCCGGGCCAGCTCGCCGCAAGCGGGGCGTGCAGCGCAAGCGGAAGCCCGGCAAGCCAGGGGCCGAACTGCTCGATGCTGGCCGCCACCAAAATGACGCCCTTGGCCGGGTCGCGCTCTTTCATGCGCATCAAGTGGGTGAGCGCCTGCTCGTTGTCCGGGTCGCAGCCAAGCCCCCACACCGCCTCGGTCGGGCACGCGACGACGCCGCCTTCGCGAAGCGCCTGGGTCGCGCGTTGAAGTTCCACCGTCGATGTCATCAAGGCCTCCTTTGAGTATTCGGCGTAGCCAGCCAACGTGGGTTTATCCTACCACGGCCTAGCCAAGGCGCACCCAGCCGCCCGCCTGCTGGGCCACAAGGCCATCGAGCTCCAGCATCAAAAGGCGCTGCTGGCATTCGCCCACGCTTTGCGCGGTATGTTGCACCAGCAGGTCGATGGGGGTCGGGGCCGACGAAAGCGCGGCAAGCAGCGCATCCGGCGGCGGGCTTTCAGCCGAGTGACTCATGGCCGGCAAAGATTCGGTTGGGGGTTGTGCCGGCGTCTGGGCTGCGGGCATGTACGCCGGCGCCCAGTGGCCAAGCTCATCGAGCATATCGTCGACGTGGCGCGCCAGGGTCGCGCCGCTTTTTAAAAGCGCCAGACTGCCCTGGGCCTGGACGTTATGAATCGAGCCCGGCACGGCGAAGAGCTCGCGGCCCTGCTCCAGGGCAAGCCTTGCACTCACCAGGCTACCGCTTTTCTCGGTGGCCTCGACCACCAGCGTGCCCAGCGAAAGCCCGGTGACGATACGATTGCGCCGCGGGAAAAAAGCGGGCCGCGCTTTGGTGCCGGGCGGGTGCTCGGCCAGCACCAAAGCGCCGGGGGTTTGGCTTAGCTGCTCATAAAGCGCGCGGTGGCTCGCCGGATAGATGATATCCACGCCACCGCCCAGCACCGCCACGGTGGCGCCCCCTTCGTCGAGGGCGGCTTGCTGGGCCAGCCCGTCTACGCCCAGCGCCATGCCGCTCACCACGCACCAGCCGCGCCGGGCCAGTTCCCGGGCGAAGTGCCGAGCGTTTCGGGCGCCTTCGCCGGTCGGCTTGCGGGTACCGACCATGGCGATACCCGGCCCTTTGAGCGCGTCGAGATCGCCCAGCGCCCAAAGCACCGGCGGCGGGTCGGGTAGCTCATCGAGTAAAGCAGGCCAGTGGGGATGGCCCGGATGAAGCACGTGGCGCCGCGGCCCACCGGCGAGCCAGTCGAGCGTGGCGTTCACCCGCGCCTGCAGCGGGCTTTTAGATGGATGATCGAGCCAGAGCCTTAGCGCACTTGCCGCCGGGCCCGGCAGCGCGGCAAGCCACCCCTGGGGCCAGCTGGGCTGGCGTTGGGCCAGCGCCTTGATGCGATGGGCGCCCATCCCCGGTAGCGCTTCCACGGCCAGCCATGCGTTCGTATCCATTCCCGCCCCCTTTTGTTAATCCTGACGACCGGTTTTTTTTAATTCGGGCGACTGGGTGAGCGCACCTCGTCGCCTATCGCCAATACGTTGGACGCCTGCATGACCAGCGCATAGCTCATGCGGTTATAGGGCTTGAATACCATGACCAGCCCGCTTTGCGTATTGGGCAGTTGAAAAAGCTCCCCGGTGCGCGGGTCGTTGATGAGCTCGCCCTGCTGGTCCACGCGCAGTACGTGGCCCGGCTGTAGGCCGTCCTCGGTCCCCAGGTCCAGCGCCACGATTTGCAGCCTGCCGATAAAACGCACCCCGCCGGGGGCGGCGATAATGTGCCCGGCCACGTCATTGAGCGGCGCGCGCGGCTGAAAATCCGCCTCGAAGGTATCGTCCAGCGTGAGCAGGATATCGTTGTTGCGCACCTCCTGCTGGGCGCTCAGCACTTTGACGCTTGCGATCTCGCCCTGCTGGCTGGCCCGTTGCGCTTCGCCGATATAGACGAGCTCGCGCCCCAGGGTTTCGCCCTCGCCAGACAAGTAGGGCTCGCCGGGGCGATAAAAACCCATGCGCGTGTCCGCTGGGAGCTCGCCGCGCACGTAAAGCGTGTCGCCGGCGCCGCTGATGAAGCGCTCGTTCTCGCCGCCCACCACGTAGCCAAGCTCGCGAAGCGGCTCATTGGCCTGTTGAACGCGGTGCTGGCGTAAAAATACATCGACCACCTCGCGGGGCAGCGCCGTTACGGCCTCGCGGGGCTCGACCCGGCGCACCTGGGGCGAAAGCTTCACCACTGGGCGCCCGGGCTCGAAATCAAAACAAGGGGCGCCGGCGCAGTCGCCAAGCACGAGGGTATCGCCTGGGTAGATACGATGAGGGTTTCGAATCTGCGGATTGGCCTGCCAAAGCGTGGGCCACTGCCAAGGGGCACGTAGAAAGCGCGCCGAGATATCCCAAAGCGTGTCGCCCTGTACGACGGTGTAGCGCTCGGGAGCGTCGTCGCGGATACGCTCCCAAGCCATTGCGGCACTGGCGGCAAGCGAGCCCCCCAGCAAAAGCGCGACGAAGGCGCTATAACGAAGGGATTTTTTAACGGCCATGGCGATTCCCTGAAAGGGGTGAGAGCGGTAGAAGACACGCCTGCGCGCATGCCCAGAAATACCGCCAGCATGATATAGTGGCCTATAGTAAAACACATAGACGCGCTAACCCAATTGAGGCAGGGGCGCGGGCGACTTTCAAGCGCGGTCATTGACCCGCCGCCGGAACCTGTCGCGGTTTTTAACCTCTATTCTAGCCCCTGTTTTGAAACCACAGATTGAATAACGGTGATAGTAACGCCATGGCTACACGTCCCATTCTCGAATTTCCCGATGAGCGCCTGAGAACCAAGGCGAAACCGGTTGAGACCGTTGATGACAGCGTCCGCCAGCTCGTCGACGATATGCTGGAAACCATGTACGACGCGCGCGGCATCGGGCTTGCCGCCACCCAGGTCGACGTTCACCAGCGCGTGGTGGTGATGGACGTCTCTGAAAACGGTGACGCGCCGCTGGTGTTGATCAACCCGCGCTACGAGCCGATCGGCGAAGAGCAAGAGCCGCTCTCCGAAGGGTGTTTGTCGATCCCCGAGCACTACGCCGAGGTACCGCGTTTTCTCAAGGTCAAACTCAATGCCCAGGATCGCAACGGCGAGGCCTACGAGCTCGAAGCCGATGGCCTGCTCGCCCACTGTATCCAGCACGAGTACGACCACCTTGAAGGGGTACTTTTCGTCGACTACCTCTCGGCGTTGAAGCGCGACCGCATCATGAAAAAGATGCAAAAGCGCCACAAGCTGCAGGACGCCTAAGCGATCAAAAAGCCGCCCACCGGGCGGCTTTTACGCCCCTCTCGCTATTTTCTGAAAAAAGCCCGAACAGGTAGACCCATGCCCCCACTGCGCGTCGTCTTTGCAGGCACCCCGGATTTTGCCGAATCACACCTTGCCGCCCTGCTCGAAAGCGGCCACCAGGTGGTAGGCGTTTATACGCAGCCCGACCGGCCCGCTGGGCGTGGGCGAAAGCTTACCCCTGGCCCGGTCAAGCGTCTGGCCCTCGAGCATGAACTGCCGGTCTATCAGCCGATGAGCCTGAAAGGCCCCGCCGCCCAGGCCGAGCTCGCCGCCCTCGAGGCCGATATCATGGTGGTCGTGGCCTACGGGCTTTTGCTCCCCCAGGCCGTCCTCGACACCCCGCGTCTTGGCTGTATCAACGTTCACGCCTCGCTGCTGCCCCGCTGGCGCGGCGCCGCGCCCATTCAGCGCGCCATCGAAGCCGGCGACGCGGCCTCCGGCGTAACCATCATGCAGATGGATGCAGGCCTGGACACCGGCGCGATGCTCAGTGAAATACGCACGCCGATCACAGAGCACACCACCGGCGGGGCGCTTCACGACCAGCTCGCCGAGGACGGCGCCAGGGCGCTGATCGAAACGCTCAACGCTTTGCGCCAGGCGAGCGCCACGGCCACGCCCCAGCCGCTGGAGGGCGTCACCTACGCGGCCAAGTTGAGCAAGGCGGAAGCCGAGCTCGACTTCACACAAAGCGCCGATGTGCTGGCGCGCAAAATCCGCGCCTTCAACCCCTGGCCGGTCGCCTGGTGCGCGCTGGGCGATGAGCGCCTGCGCCTTTACATGGCCCGCGCCGAAGGCCCGGCCCCGCATTCATCCGCCCCGGGCACGCTGCTGGCCCACGGCGACGATCATCTGCGCATCGCCTGCGGCGAGCACGGCCACCAGGTGCTGTGCGTTAGCCACGTGCAGCTCCCCGGCGCCAAAATGCTGCCGGTCAGCGCACTACTCAACGCCCCACAGCCCCGGCTTGCCCCGGGCAGCCAGCTGGGCACGCCAACGATCGAACAGACGCATCACGGAGAGAACTCATGAGCGCCAAGCGCCCCCAGGAAGGCAGTGGCCAGGAGGTGCGCGCCGCCGCCGCGCGCGCGCTGACGCCAGTCCTCAACGAACAAGGGTCGCTGGCCGGCCTTGACGAGCACAGCGTGATCGCCCGGGACCGGGGCCTTTTGAAAGAGCTCTGCTTTGGCAGTTGCCGCCGCCTGCCGCGCCTTGAAGCGCTGGCCGCGAAACTGCTCAAGCAGCCGTTCAAAAAGCGCGATCAGGATATTCACGCGCTGTTATTGATCGGCATCTACCAGCTTTTGTACATGCGTATTCCCGCCCACGCCGCGGTGGGTGAAACCGCCGGCGCGGCGCGGCTTTTGAAAAAAGAGTGGGCCACCCGGGTATTGAACGGCTGCCTGCGCCGGCTTCAGCGCGAAAGCGAGGCACTGCAAGCCGAGGTGGACCGCGACGAAAGCGTGGCGCTGGAACACCCGCCCTGGCTTTTGAAAGTGCTGCGCGAGGCCTGGCCCGAGCAGTGGCGCGAAGTGGTAGAGGCCAATAACCACCCCGGCCCCATGACCCTGCGCGTCAATCAGCGCCAGCTCGACCGCGAGGCGTACCTTGGCAAGCTGGTCGATCAAGGGCTCGACGCGCACCTGTGCGCCCACGCCCCGGACGGCATCACGCTGGAAACGCCCTGCGACGTCTCGATACTGCCAGGCTTCAAGGAGGGCTGGGTCAGTGTTCAGGACGAGGCGGCCCAGTTGAGTGCGGCACTTCTGGGCCCGGCGCTTGCGCCCCGCCCCGGCGCCCAGGTGCTCGATGCCTGCGCCGCCCCCGGCGGCAAAACCGCCCACCTGCTCGAGCAGTTCGATATCGCGCTGACCGCTATCGACATGGATAACCAGCGCCTGGCCCGGGTCGACGATACGCTCAGCCGGCTCAAGCTCAGCGCCGATTTGCGCCATGCCGACGCCGCCGAGCGCGACTGGTGGAGCGGCACGCACTTCGATGCTATTTTACTCGATGCGCCCTGTTCGGGCACCGGCGTGATTCGCCGCCACCCGGATATCAAAAAGCTGCGCCGTCAAAGCGATATTGGCCAACTGGCCAAGCTCCAGGCCTCGCTTTTGGATAACCTGTGGGGCCTTTTGCGCCCGGGCGGCACGCTTTTGTACGCGACCTGCTCGGTGCTGCCCCAGGAGAACGCCCAACAAATCGAGGCGTTCATCAGCCGCACCCCGGATGCGCGGGCCACCACCCCGTCGGACGTGGCCTGGGGCGAGACGAGCGGCCACGGCCGCCAGCTCTTTTCGCAACAAAGCAGTCACGATGGCTTTTTTTATGCCAGGCTGGAAAAGCGTTTGGCGTAACCAAACGCTCGAAGCCGTTTATTCACCACAAGGATGAAAAATCGTATGAGTAATCATATCTACAAGCACGTAGAAATCACCGGCTCTTCTGAAACCAGCATCGAAGACGCCGTGCAAAACGCCCTCGCCAAGGCGTCCGAGTCGATCGATCATATGCGCTGGCTGGATGTCATCGACACCCGCGGGCATATCGAAAACGGCCGGGTGGCTCATTGGCAGGTGACAGTGAAGGTCGGCTTCACGCTGGATTAATTTCCTCACTGCTTTTCGACGGCGGCTGGTTTACACTGGCCGCCGTCTTTATTTGCGGCGCCCTTTCGCTCTTTTCATCAAAACGCCGGCGCTTTCAATGGAACCGATTCAGCCATGAAAATCATCATTCTTGGCGCCGGCCAGGTCGGCGGGGCGCTGGCCGAACACCTCGCGCGCGAAGAGAACGATATCACCGTGGTCGACACGGACACGGCCAAGCTTCGTGAGCTTCACACCAAGCTCGATATCCGCACCGTGACCGGCGCCGGTTCCTACCCGATCATCCTGCGTCAGGCGGGCTGCGAAGACGCCGACATGCTGATCGCGGTGACCAACTCCGACGAAGTCAACATGATCGCCTGCCAGGTCGCGCACACGCTTTTTCGCACGCCGACCAAGATCGCGCGGGTACGCGCCACGCCCTATCTTACTCGCAAGGGGCTATTCGCCCACGAAGCCATCCCCATCGATGTATTGATCAGCCCCGAACAGGTGGTGACCGACCACGTGCGCCGCTTGATCGAACACCCCGGCGCCCTTCAGGTGCTGGAGTTCGCCGGCGGGCTGGTTCAACTGGTGGCGGTGAAGGCGTTTTACGGTGGCCCGCTGGTGGGCCAGGACCTGGCGTTTTTGGGGCGCCACATGCCCAACGTGGACACCCGTGTCGCGGCCATTTACCGGCGCAACCGGCCGATCATTCCGCGGGGCGATACGATCATCGAAGCCGACGACGAAGTGTTCTTCCTCGCCGCCCGGCGTGATATTCGCGCGGTGATGAGCGAGCTTAGACGGGTCGAGCGCGGTTTTCGCCGAGTGGTCATCGCCGGCGGCGGCAACATCGGCGAGCGCCTGGCCGAGCACCTGGAACACAGCCACCAGGTCAAGATCATCGAGCACAGTCTCGAGCGCTGCACGAACCTTTCCGAGCGCCTCGACCGCACCGTGGTGCTGCACGGCAGCGCCACCAGCAAGCGGCTTTTGGAAGAGGAGAATATCGAGGATTGCGATATCTTCTGCGCGTTGACCAACGACGACGAGGTCAACATCATGTCGTCGCTTTTGGCCAAACGGCTGGGGGCGAAAAAGGTGCTGACGCTGATCAACAACGCCGCCTACGTGGATCTGGTCCAGGGCGGCGAGATCGACATCGCGATCTCGCCCCAGCAGGCGACCATCGGGAGCCTTTTGACCCACGTGCGCCGGGGCGACATCGTCAACGTGCACTCCCTGCGCCGGGGTGCGGCCGAGGCAATCGAAGCGATCGCCCACGGTGACAAGCAGTCTTCCAAAGTGGTCGGCCGGGCGGTGCGCGATATCGGCCTGCCCGAGGGCACCACCATCGGGGCGATGGTGCGCGGCAAGGAAGTCATCATCGCCCACGGTGACGCCGTGGTGGAAAGCGGGGATCACGTGATTTTGTTCGTGATCGACAAGCGCCGGATTCGCGACGTCGAACGGCTTTTTCAAGTCGGCCTTACGTTCTTTTAAACACTGTCCAGGAGCCGTTCGATTCCATGAGCCTGCGGGTCATTCTACGCATTTTAGGGCTGTTGCTGATGCTCTTCAGCCTTACCATGTTGCCGCCCACGCTGATGTCGCTATGGTTTCGCGATGGCGTCTGGTACGCCTTTATTAGCGGCATCGCGATTACCGTGGCCACGGGCCTGCTGCTATATCTGCCCAACCGGCGCGCGCACAAGGAGCTTCGCATTCGCGATGGGTTCATCATCGCGGCGATGTTCTGGACGGTGCTGGCGTTTTTCGGCTCGATCCCGTTGATGCTGTTCGGCGACGCCGCCCTCGATTTCACTGACGCGGTGTTCGAGTCGTTCTCGGGGCTCACCACGACCGGGGCCACGGTGATTACCGGCATCGACTTTTTGCCCGAATCGATTCGCTACTACCGCCAGCAGCTTCAGTGGCTGGGTGGCATGGGGATCGTGGTGCTGGCAGTGGCCATTTTGCCGACGCTGGGCGTGGGCGGCATGGCGCTTTACCGCACCGAGATTCCAGGCCCGCTCAAGGACTCCAAGCTCACCCCCCGCATCACCGAAACCGCCAAGGCGCTCTGGTACATTTACGCCACGCTGACCATGGCGTGCCTGGTGGCCTATATGCTGGCGGGCATGAACTGGTTCGACGCGCTCGGCCACAGCTTTTCGACCGTGGCCATCGGCGGCTTCTCCACCCACGATGCCAGCATCGGCTACTTCAACAACGCCGCCATCGAGTTGATTTGCGTCTCCTTCATGCTGATTTCGGCGTTCAGCTTCAGCCTGCATTTCATCGCCTGGCGGGAGAAGCGCCTGCTGCACTACTTCGAAGACCCGGAAGCGCGCTTTCTGATGCTGTTTCTTGCGGGTCTGGTCACCATCGCGACCTTCACGCTTTGGTTTACCGGCACCTACGACACCCTTCACGGCCTGCGCCATGCGCTTTTTGAAGTGGTCTCGGTAGCCACGACCG
This sequence comes from Vreelandella mediterranea, assembly GCF_970647075.1. Classification (NCBI taxonomy): domain Bacteria; kingdom Pseudomonadati; phylum Pseudomonadota; class Gammaproteobacteria; order Oceanospirillales; family Halomonadaceae; genus Vreelandella; species Vreelandella mediterranea. The sequence continues at coordinate 2,904,944 of NZ_OZ310198.1, forward strand.
CCGGCTTTGCGGTGGCGGATTTTTCCGGCTGGCCCGGGGCGCTGCCCTTCATGCTGTTCGTGGCCGCGTTCATCGGTGGCTGCTCCGGCTCGACCGCTGGCGGCATGAAGGTGATTCGTATCATTTTGATTTTAAAACAGGGCATGCGTGAGGTAATGCGCCTGATCCACCCCAACGCGGTCATCGCGGTCAAGGTGGGCAAGGTGAGCGTGCCCGACAGCATCGCCCAGGCCGTTTGGGGCTTTTTCTCCGCCTACGTGATGCTGTTCTTTTTGATGCTGGTCGGCGTCATGGCGACCGGCGTGGATCAAATCACCGCCTGGTCCACCGTTGGCTCGGCGCTCAACAACCTAGGCCCGGCGCTTGGCGAGGCAAGCGAACACTACGGCGACATGCCGGACCTGGCCAAGTGGATTCTGGTGCTGGCGATGCTTTTAGGCCGCCTCGAGATCTTTACCGTACTGGTTCTGTTCACCCCCGCGTTCTGGCGCCGCTAAGCCGCGAGGCCCCCTTTTTTTAGTGAGACAACCATGATTGATGACGACGCACCCTCCTCCACCGAGCCGGCCCAGGCGCTTCCGGCGACCAGCGGGCCCTTGAACACCGTTGACATAGGCGCGACCCGCTACACCCTGCTGGGCACCGCCCACGTATCGGCCCAAAGCGCCGAGGACGTCACGCGCCTGCTCGATAGCGGCGCCTTCGATGCCGTGGCCATCGAGCTTTGCGAGGCCCGCCACCACAGCATGACCAACCCGGACGCGATGGGCGAGCAAGACCTTTTCCAGGTGTTCAAGCAGGGTAAGGCGGGCATGGTAGCGGCCAGTCTCGCCCTGGGCGCGTTTCAGCAGCGCATCGCCGACCAGTCCGGCATTCAGCCAGGTGCCGAGATGCGCGCGGCGGTCGAGGCGAGCCAGAACCACGGCTTGTCGCTTTTAATGATCGACCGCGACGTGGGCGTGACGCTAAAGCGTATCTACAGCAACGTCCCCTGGTGGCAACGCTTTTCGCTGTTCAGCGGGCTGCTCGGCAGCGTCATGTCCCGCCAGGACGTGTCCAAGGAAGAGATCGAAAAGCTCAAGGAGGGCGACATGCTGGAGGCCACCTTCAGCGAATTCGCCGCCGAGTCGGAAAACCTCTATACCCCTTTGATTCGCGAGCGCGACCGTTACATGGCGCTACGCCTGGCCGAGCAAGCCCCACCCGGGCGCTACAAGAACGTGCTGGTGGTGCTGGGCGCCGGCCACTTGAAAGGCACCACGGAGCACCTGAGCGCGCCGCTGCCCGAGACCCCCAAAACCGAGCGCGAAGCGCTGGAGACCACGCCGCCGCCTTCCAAAATATGGAAGGCGCTGCCCTGGATCATCACTGCCCTGGTGATTACCGGCTTCGCGATCGGCTTTTCGCGCAATACCGAGCTTGGCTGGCAGTTGGTGCTGGAGTGGTTCTTGATCAACGGTATTCTCTCCGGCGGGGCGACCATTATTGCGCTGGCCCACCCGGTCACGGTGATCACTACCTTCTTCGCCGCCCCGCTCACCTCGCTCAACCCAACGATTGGCGCCGGGTTCGTGGCCGCCGGGGTCGAGCTTTACATGCGCAAGCCCAAGGTGCGCGATTTCTCTTCGTTGCGCCACGACGTGACCCAGTTGAAAGGCTGGTGGAAAAACCGCGTTTCGCGCACGCTGCTGGTATTCATTCTGGCAACGCTGGGCTCGGCGGTGGGCACCTGGGTGGCCGGCTTTAGAATCGCCGGTGCGCTGTTTGGCAGCGCCGTGTGAACAACATCGAGCGCGCGCCCTGGCAAGCGGATGCGCTGCTGCTATTGGTCACGATGGTGGCAGCGGCGGGCTGGATATTTTCCAAGGAGGCGCTAGCGGGTATGCCGCCGCTGCTGTTCATCGGCACCCGCTTTTTGCTTGCCGGGCTGGTGCTGCTCGGCTTTGCCTGGCCATCGCTTGCCAGGCTGCCCGCGCGGCGTATACGCCGCGGCCTGTTCGTGGGGGTGCTGTTTAGTGCCGCCATTGGCTTTTGGATTCTTGGGCTCAGCCACTCCGACCATTTGGGCGAAAGCGCCTTTATCAATAGCCTGGGGATTTTGCTGGTGCCGGTGGTCGCGCGGTTGCTGTTCGGTGACCGCCCGCCCCGCTCGACCTGGGTGGCGCTGCCGGTCGCCCTGACGGGCTTTGCGCTGCTCTCGCTCAACGCAGGCTTTCGGGTAGAAGCCAGCCAGCTCTATATGGTGTGCGCTGCGCTGTGCTTTGCGTTTTTGATCAACGTCAACACCCGTGTGGTGCGCCACGTACCGGCGCTGGCGCTCACTACGCTGCAACTGCTCGCGGTAGGGGTGGTGCTAAGCGTTACGTCGCTGCTGGTGGAGCATCAGCCGGTGGTGCTCAGCACCTCGATTTTGGGCTGGTTCATGGCCAGTGCGCTGCTGGCCAGCGCCCTGCGCTTTTTCCTGCAGATTACCGCCCAGGGCATGACCACCCCAAGCCACGCCTCGGTGATACTCATGCTCGAGGCGGTGTGGACCGCGCTACTCGCCGGCTGGTGGTTTGGCGAAACCATGTCCCTGCTGCAGCTTCTGGGGTGCAGCCTGATTTTCGCCGCGCTGCTTATCAACCGCTGGTTTTGGGTGCGCAAGGTGCTGCTGCGCTGGCTGCCTAACTAGCCCTGCGCCTTGCGTGCCAGCAACCGCCGCATGGCTGGGGTCGGCTCGTCGATCTTGCGATAGAAACGGCTCTCCGCGTAGCTTTCGTTGAACACGTCGAAGTAATCGTCCAGCACGCTCGCCGCGTCCTCGTCGCCGGCCTGGCGCAGAAGCTCGGTGGCCACTTCCGCGGTGCACAGGTGCGCGCGGGAGGCGGGCTTTCTTAGCCGGTAGCGGGTTTCGCGCTCGGTATGTAGCGGCAGCACCGGCAGCGCGTCCAGGTAAGGGCTTTTGCGAAACATGCGCCGCGCCTGGCGCCAGGTACCGTCCAGAATGATAAATACCGGTATGCGCGCCTCCCGCTTGGCGCTGTGCACGGCGTCGATACCCACCACGCGTTCGGCGTAGTCCGGGTGGTCATCCGGAAAGATCACGAAAGCCGCGTAGCGCGGATCCTCGAGCAGCGCGATCAACTCCGGGTCCGGCGCGGTGCGGTACCAGGTAAATACCCGGGTTTGCGCCAGCACATCGCCAATCAACCGCCCGGTATTGGTCGGCTTGTAATGCTCGAGGGAATGGGTGATCAGCCATACCTGGGCGTGGCTTTGCGCCACGGCCTTGTAAGGGCACAGGCAGTTGAGCTTGGGCAGGTTACAGCCTTCACAGCGGATCACGAAACTGCCACGCGCCTTGAACTCGCGCCGCGGCGGTTGAGGATGCTCGGCCGGCGCATCCTGTTCACAGGTAGTATCAGAGGCAGACATCCGCGCACCCAGTTAGTCAAAGGGCGCCGAGTATAAAGCAGCGCCCGGCGTGTGACGAGCCAGACCCGCCTGCCGGGGCCAGTGAAAACGGGCGGGGCGCCATAGATCCAGCGCCCGCCCCCGGATCAGGAGAGCTCGAAACTCCTTTGGCGACGCCACTGGTTGACCAGCGCCGGCACACCCTCCCCGGCGGTGGTGTTGATCGCCAGGACACCGGGCGGGGTCAGGGCATCCGCGTCCGGGTCGATCAGTGCGCAAGGGGTTTCCGCGCCGATATAGGACAAAAGCGAGGCGGCGGGCATGACCGCAAGCGAGGTACCCACCACCAGAAAGAAGTCCGCCTGGCTTGCCAGTTCGCAGGCCTGGTCGAAAAGCGGCACGGATTCGCCGAACCAGACCACATCCGGGCGCAGCTGGCTGCCTTTGTCGCACACCTCGCCCAGGGCGATATTACCGGTGACCGGGTAGCGCAGGCGCGCATCGACGGTGGAGCGCGCCTTTAGAATCTCGCCATGAAGATGCAACACATGAGAAGAGCCTGCGCGCTCGTGCAGGTCGTCGATATTTTGAGTAATGATCGAGACGCTGAAGCCATCCTGCTCGAGGGCGGCCAGCGCCTTGTGCGCCGCGTTGGGTTTGGCTTTACGAATCTGCGCGCGGCGCTGGTCGTAGAAAGCCAGTACGCGCTCGGGGTCATCGCGAAAGCCTTCCGGGGTGGCGACCTTTTCGACCGGGTGTTCCTCCCACAGGCCGTCGCTTGCGCGAAACGTCTTGATGCCGCTTTCCACGCTGATGCCAGAGCCGGTAAACACGACCAGGTGCGGCAACGACACCGCCTGCAAGTGGCTGCCGTCTGCGGGCTCGCTTGTCAACATAACCCCCTCCTTTGCCATTCAAAGGGCCGCTCGAACTAAAGTGAAGGCGGCCGGAAATGCTTGTTAGCCTAGGCGATATGCCGGATAAAAAACAGTCAGTCGGCCACTAGAAAGTTACGTGTCGATCCGATGCCCTCGACCACGTCGTCCTCGCTGCGATCCTTGAGCTTCACACCGGAAAGCTTACGCTCGCGCGCCTCCTTCAACAGCAGCAACAGCTTTCGGGAAGCGCTCTTCATATCGAGCCCTGCCGGGCGCACGTTGGAGATACAGTTGCGCCGGTCATCCTTGAGGCCCACTTCCGGCGCCCAGGTCATGTAGAGGCCCAAGCTATCCGGCGAGCTAAGCCCCGGGCGCTCGCCGATCATGACCAGCACGGCATCGGCGTTCAAAAGCGCGCCGACCTCGTCGCCAATGGCGACCCGCCCCTGCTCGACGATGCTAAGCGGCGCGAGCGTCCAATCGAGCGCGTCTTCCTCGAACGCCTGGTAGAGCGCTTGTAAAAACGGCGCGCTGTTTTGCTGCACGGCCAGCGCCGAGAGACCATCGACGATCACCACGGCCAGGTCGGCGCGCTCGGTGGTGGCGTGCTCCTTGAGCCGCCCGTGGGACTCGTCGTCGAGCCGGCGGCCGTAGTCCGGCCGCTGTAGATACGTGGCCCGGTCCTCGGCGTGACTGTGCAGCGCTATCGGGGCGATTTCGAGGGCGAGCGCCTCGGTCAATGTCTCGCTCAGGGCCTCTAGTGCTAGCGGGCAGTGCACCGCGTCCTGAGCCTGGGCGTGGGCCAGCTGGAATTCCAACAGTTTGCTCGTGGGCAGGCTCACCCCGGCCCGGCCCAAACCAATGCGCGCGTCGGTAAAGGCGCGCAGCGTCTGCCAGGGGTTTTCGACGACGACCGGCTCGTGGCGGTGTGGGCTTTCGGTGGGCGTTCCAGACGTTGGTTTAGTGTTCATGGCGGCCCTTCCCGGGTAGATGGCGCAGGCTATTGGCAAAGGCGGCGGGCAGGCCATCGCTCAGCCGGTGGGCGTCGATATCGCTGAAAATCTGCATGCGCGAAAGCCACTGTTCGAACTCCGGCGCGGCCTTGAGGCCGAGCGCCCGGCGGGCGTAGAGCGCATCGTGAAACGAGGTGGTCTGATAGTTGAGCATGATGTCATCCGAGCCTGGAATGCCCATCACGAAATTGCACCCGGCCACGCCCAGAAGCGTGAGCAGGTTGTCCATGTCGTTCTGGTCGGCCTGGGCGTGGTTGGTGTAGCAGACATCGCACCCCATGGGCACGCCTAAAAGCTTGCCGCAGAAATGATCCTCGAGCCCGGCGCGGGTGATCTCTTTACCATCGAAGAGATACTCCGGGCCGATGAAGCCGACCACGGTATTGACCAGCAGCGGGCTGAACTTGCGCGCCACACCGTAGGCGCGCGCTTCGCAGGTTTGTTGATCCAGCCCATGGTGGGCGTCGGCGGAGAGCGAGCTGCCCTGGCCGGTCTCGAAGTACATGACGTTGCGCCCCACCGTGCCACGATTGAGCGACTGCGCCGCGGCTTCTGCCTCGGCAAGCGTTGCCAGATCGAAGCCGAAACTGCGATTGGTAGCTTCGGTGCCGCCGATGGACTGAAAGACCAGGTCCACTGGGGCGTTTTGCTCGATCGCTTCCAGCGTGTTGGTCACGTGGGTCAGCACGCAGGACTGGGTGGGGATCTCGTACTTTCGAATCACCTCGTCCATCAGGCGCATCAGCTTCACGCTTTGGGCGACGTTGTCGGTGGCCGGGTTGATGCCGATCACCGCGTCGCCACTGCCGTATAAAAGCCCGTCCAGAATACTCGCGGCGATACCGGTCACGTCGTCGGTCGGGTGGTTGGGCTGAAGCCGCGTGGAGAGGCGCCCGGGTAGCCCCAGGGTGTTGCGAAACGCGGTACTCACATGGCACTTCTTGGCCACCAGAATCAGGTCCTGGTTGCGCATTAGCTTGCTCACCGCGGCGGCCATTTCCGGGGTGATCCCGGCGCGCACGCGCTCCAGCACCTCGGGGGTGGCCTGGTCCGACAGCAGCCAGTTGCGAAAATCGCCCACGGTCAGATGCTTGATGGGCGCAAAGGCGCTGGCGTCGTGGTCGTCAATGATCAGCCGGGTGATTTCGTCGTTCTCGTAAGCAATCAACGCCTCACTCAAAAACGTGGTGAGCGGAAGCTCCGCCAGGACCATCTGGGCAACCACGCGCTCCTCGGCGCTTTGTGCCATCACACCGGCCAGCCGGTCGCCGGCGCGCGCCGGGGTGGCCTTCGCCATCAGCTCGGCAAGGCTTTTAAAGCGGTAGCAGCGGCTGCCCACTTGGGTGTGGTAGTTCCCGGCCATGGGGTGTCTCCTTCGCACTAGAAGGTCCTCGATACCTGGCACGCAACGACCAGCGGCCAGCATCGGGACCGTTTATTGGCTTTTCCCCACCTTAGCGCTAACCGCCCGCTTCGCCTATCAAGTTTCGGCAAATCCGGCGCCCTTCCCTGCGCCACGCACCACCCGCGGCGAACCGGCGACAGCCCAACTCACGCCTGGCCCCCGAGCCAACGACGGGCGAAATCCTCCGGGGTCAACGGCTGGTCGAAGTAGTAGCCCTGGCCCTGGATACAGCCCATGTCGATAAGCGGCTTGATCTGCGGCGGGCTCTCGATCCCTTCGGCGATCGTCTCCAGACCCAGGGTGTGGGCCATCGCGATAATGGTGGCAACGATCATTCGATCGTTTTCGCTAGTGAGCATGTCGCGGATGAACGAGATGTCGATCTTGATCTTGTCCACGGCGAAGCGTTTCAAATAGGCAAGCGACGAGTAGCCGGTGCCGAAGTCGTCGATGGCCAGGCCCATGCCCTGCTCCTTGAAGTGGCGGGTCATCGCAACGGCCTCTTCGGGGTTGATCATGATGCCGCTTTCGGTCAGCTCCAGACTCAGCGCGGACGGGGCGATCTGGTAGGCGCTGCAGTTTTCGAGCAGCGCATCGGCCAGGTCGCTGTCGTCGAACTGATCCGCCGCTATGTTGATCGCCAACTGCCCGCGAAACGTGAGCCCCTGCGCCTTCCAGTGGGCAAGATGCTGGCAGGCTTTTTCGATCACGCAGCGCCCCAGCGCTATCATCATGCCGCGCTCTTCGGCCAGCGGAATGAAAACACCCGGCGAGATGCTGCCAAGCACGTCATCCTGCCAGCGGCATAGCGCTTCGGCACCGATCAGCTCGCCGGTTTGCATATCCACCTGCGGCTGAAAGTGCAGGCCGAGGGTTTTATCGGCGATCGCGGCGCTCAACCGTTTGGCCATGTCCAGCTTTTCGCGCATGACCTGCTCCATCCAGGGCTGGAAAAGGCGCGTATTAACCGGCTGCCGCTTGGCCTGATACATGGCGGTATCGGCGTACTTCAGAAGGCCCTGAGCGCTCGTCGCCTGCTCCGGAAACAGCGATATGCCCACGCTTGCGCTGAGCTCCGCCGAGTGCTGTTCGACGACGATCGGAACTTCGAGCGCCTTTTGAAGCGATGCGGCCACGTCGTGGGCCGCCTGCTGGCCGGTGTCACGGCAGATGACGACGAACTCGTCGCTGCCCAGCCGCGCCAGGTAATGTTGATCGCCGAGCACCGCCGCGAAACGCTGGGCCACTTCGCTGAGCACCATATCGCCCCCGTGGTGGCCGGCCGTGTCGTTCACTTCTTTAAACTGATCGAGCCCCAATAGCAGCAGCGCCAGCGGCCGAGGCGGCTTGGCCTCAACGTGGCGTGTCAGTTGGCGAATGAAATCGGCGCGGTTGGGTAGCCGCGTGCCTTCATCCCGGTAGGCCAGCTCGCGGATAAGGCTCTCGTCTTGTTGGCGGGAGAGCTCCGAGGCGACCCGGGCGGCAAATATCTGCAGTACCTCTCGGGCAATGTGGGTGTGCGTCAGCGCCTGCTCGTACATGACGCCAACGATACCGATCGGCTTGCCCTGGGCGTCATCCAGGCGGTGGCCGATATAGCCATTCACCCAGTCGAGCGCGCCGTTGGCCTCGCGGGGCATGCGCACCGAAGCGCCTTCCAGCACCATACACTCGCGGTGCTCGATGACATCCTCACACGGAACCCCCGTCAGGTGGTAGCGAAGCTCGGGCTGCTCCTCGCCATTGACGTGAATCGATACCATCGTGGCGATATGGGGGTCCTCTTTGTCCAGCGTGGCGATAAACCCGACCTCTGCCGAGAGCGCGGTCGCCATGTGCACGGTCAGTTGCGACAAAAAGGCCTTGCCGTGGCCGGCGGACACCGCGGTGGCTACGTGGGTCACCGCGTGCTGAATGCTCTGCTCGTTTTGGCGGCGCAGAAAATTGTCCAGCCCGAACGCGATATCGTTGGCCAGGTCGCCGAGGATCTTGAGCTCTTTTTCGGAAATGGCTGCGTCCTGGGCGTGATAACAACTCAACACGCCCAGCGGAACATCGCGAAACATCAGAGGAAGCGCAATAAACGCTTTGACGCCGAGGGCCAGCAGCCCCTCCTTGAGATTCCCGTTGACCCCGCCGGTGTTCGTAAGCTCACTCACCACCAAGGGGCGGCCCTGCTCGAACGCTTTTTGGGTGACGACGTGGCTATAGCGTTTGATCATGAGTTGGCGTGGGCTGCACCAGGCAACCTCCTCGCCATCCCGGTCCGCCATTGTGGTGACGCTCAGCGAATCCGCGCGCCGCGTGGCGTCGGGCCGGCTGATCCAGGCCGCCGCATAGCCACCGGTGCCCACGGCCACATCGCAACAGCCTTGCATCAGGGCGGCCTCGGTTGGGGCATTGAATACCGTCTCGCCGCCTTCACTCAATAGCCGAAGCGCTCGGCGCTGGCGGTCAATATGCACTTTTGCGCTGGCCCCCGCCAATTGACGCGAAAGCTCGACCCCCGCCAAGGAAGCCGCAATACGCAGCGTATCGATGGCAAAATCCGGCAGGGTCAAAGGGGAAGAGTGAATGAGCGCTATGACGCCGAGCCAGTTGGCGTCGGCATCCAGCATGGGCACCCCCAAAAAGCCTTCGGCAGAGAGCGCCGCAAGATGCGGATCATCAGGAAACTGCTCACAGACGCCCTGGCTTACCATGAATTCGCAACGGGGATTGATTTGGGCACACACGGCCCCTTTGATCGAGTACGGTGCTTCACTTATCCACTGCCCGTTCGAGTAAAACGCCAGCGGCGATACGAAGCTCCCATGAGCATCGATACGGGCAATGAACACATGATCGACATCGAGCAACGATGCTAATGAAAACGTAAGGTGTTGAAAAAATTCTTCCCGGTCACTGCTGATTAAACTTCTTGATAACTGCTTTAGAACATCCGGTGCAGAGTCAGGAAACATGATATGAAGCGCCTTCAAATGGATCAGTTAACGGCATTTAAGCCCATGCCTTAAAACAACATTGTTCGCCTGCTCTATTTCGTCAATGTCGCGCCCCCTGAACGGCGGGTCTTGGGTAACAGTGTAACAACTCCACTAATGTATCGGATTCACCGCCGTTCAAATACCGCCCACCGTTGGATCGCCGCTACTCGGGGTTTTGATGTTTGGACGGTAATGCCCTGTGGCCAATGCCCAACTCGGTGCAGGCGCCTTTAGCGTTGAATTACTTCCAGGCGGTCTCAATCAGCGTTACTCGTCAAACCAGGTGTTGGCTACTCCTCTTGAGTACATGAATGTTTTCATCCTTTCTTTATTGTTATAATATTACATAACACAAAATGGGAGACTAACCGTCATGCCTGAATTCAAGCCACTTCCCGTCACCGTACTTTCGGGCTTTTTAGGCGCGGGCAAAACCACCGTGCTCAATCATATTCTGGCCAACCGTGAAGGTTTGCGGGTGGCCGTCATCGTCAACGACATGAGCGAGATCAATATCGACGCGGCGCTGGTGCGCGGTGGGCCCGACACTTCTTCACCGGGGCATGACATCGGTTTGAACCGGACGCAAGAGCGGCTCGTGGAAATGAGTAATGGCTGCATCTGCTGCACGCTGCGTGAAGACCTTCTTTTAGAGGTCGGCCGACTCGCTAAAGCGGGGCACTTCGATTATCTGGTGATCGAATCGACCGGCATTTCCGAGCCGCTTCCGGTCGCCGAAACCTTCACCTTCGAAGATGACGACGGTCAAAGCCTTTCCCAGGTTGCACGCCTGGATACGCTGGTCACCGTGGTCGATGGCGCTAACTTTTTGCATCAGTACCGCGAGGCTCAAAGCCTTGAAGAGGCCGGCGAAAGCCTGGGCGATGGAGACGAACGCAACGTGGCCGACTTACTGGCCGACCAGATCGAGTTTTGCGATGTGCTGTTGGTTAGCAAAACGGACCTGATGAGCGAAAGCGAGCTCGAGACCTTGAAAGCGGTGCTCGCCTCGCTCAACCCGGAGGCCGAGATAGTGCCGATCCGCCAGGGTAAAATAGCGCTCGATAAGGTGCTCAACACCGGCCGATTCGATTTCGAACGCGCCCAGCAAGCCCCGGGTTGGCTAAAAGAGATGCGCGGCGAGCACGTACCGGAAACCGAGGAGTACGGTATTGGCAGCTTCGCCTACCACGCGCGGCGCCCTTTTCACCCGGAGAAGTTTTTTGAGCTGCTACACGCCGACTGGTTCGGCGAGGGGCTGCTGCGCTCGAAAGGCTTCTTCTGGTTGGCGAGCCGCCCGCACTGGGCAGGCCAGTGGAGCCAGGCCGGCGGTATCGCCCACCACGGCGCGGCGGGCATGTTCTGGAAGGCCGTGCCGCAAGAGCGCTGGCCGGACGACCCGGAGTACCGCGCGTTTATCACGGAAAAATGGCAGGAGCCCTTTGGCGATATGCGCCAGGAACTGGTATTTATCGGCCAGAACCTGAATCAGGAGCGCATGCGCGCCGCCCTCGATGCGTGCCTTTTATCGGAAGACGAACGTCTCGCGGGCGTCGAGGCCTGGACTGCATTACCGGACCCTTTCCCTACCTGGGAGTGAAAATCCCCCACCTACCACGGAGAGGCGCACGCCTCTTTGTTCGCTTATAATCACACCACGGCGGGCCTTCCCGGGTACGCTATCCCCTCAAACGCCTGGCGCCTTGGGTTTTGCGGAAGTGACCAACGCCGACATTGCGCGTGATATCGTGGCCGTCTTTCCATTCTGGCGGGTGATGGCCAATGAGCTGGCCTACGGCGCTAACCGGCCAAGGGGCACGGCGCCTGGCGGCTTTTCCAGCTCAGCCTTTCTCCTGGACCGTGCCTTGCGTTCCTTTACCCAACGAGAGCCTTCGATGTTTCATTTTGCCGTTTCGCTGCCCTGTCTGATCGTGATCATTCGCTTCATTGCCCCCCTTGGCTGGCCGCTGTGGGTCAAGCTGGCGTTGAGCGTGTTGCTGCTGGCGGTGTCGCAGCATCACCTGCTGACCCAACTAGCCTTCGGCAGCATGTTTTCACCGGAAGTGCCGCGCGCGGTCGTACTGGCCGTTAATACGCTGTTCGGCGCGATGATTTTTCTGGCGCTGATGCTGCTGGTCACCGACGCCGTTACCGCGCTGCTGGCGCTGGCTAAAGGACACCTGCTCGCTATCCCCGCCGCGCTTCGCTATACGCTGGCCGCCCTTGCCCTTGGCGTTGCCGCGTTCGGCGTTAGCCAAGCGGCAAGGGTGCCGCCGCTCAAGGATGTCGAGATCGCGATCTCCGGGCTGCCCGAGGCCTTCGAGGGTTACCAGATCGCTCACCTGACCGATCTACACATCAGCCGGCTGTTCGAGCGGCCCTGGGTCGAGGAGGTCGTGGCGCAGACCAACGCCCTGGGCGCCGATGTCGTTTTGATTACCGGGGATTTGATCGATGGCGAGCTGGCGGCGCGCCGCGACGATGTCGCCCCGCTCACCGGGCTTTCGGCGCCGGACGGAGTAATCGTAAGCCCGGGGAACCACGAGTACTATTTCGGCGTCGAGCAGTGGCTTTCGCACTATCAGACGCTGGGTATGCAGATACTCGCCAACCAGCACACCGTTATCGAACGCGACGGGGCCGCACTGGTGATAGCGGGGGTGACGGACGCCGCCGCCACCGGGCGCGGCCGTCCGGGACCGGATTTAGCCCAGGCGCTGGAAGGAGCCCCACCGGAGGCGGCGGTGATTTTGCTCGACCACCAGCCGCGCAACGCCGCCAGGGCCGCCGCGCAAGGCGTTGACCTACAGCTCTCAGGGCACACGCACGGCGGCATGATTGTGGGGCTCGATCGGATCGTCGCCCGCGCCAACAACGGCTTCGTATCCGGGCGTTATGAGGTCGATGGCATGACGCTTTATCTGAATAACGGCACCGCGCTGTGGCCGGGTTTCGCCCTGCGTTTGGGCAAACCTTCCGAGCTTACGCGGATTACGCTGCGAGCACGCTGACCATATCAGTGGCCGCCGGCTTCCTTGGCCTGCATCTGCTCTTCGACCACCACCAGATCCAGGCTTTCGAGTTCCTTGATCACCCGGTCAAAGCGTAGCTGGCGCGGCTCGCTGGGGTAAACGTTGGCCTCGTAGCCCGCCTCGCCCAGGGTTTCAAAGAAATTCTGGAAAAGCCCCGGGGTCAAAAAACCCATGAAGCGGTTAAACGGCCTGGTCATCTGGTAGGCGTGAATAGTCCCGGCGGGGATGGAGGCGAAATCTCCGGGCGCCAGGCTAAGCGTGGAATGATTGACGATCATGTCCAGCCCACCATCCACGCAGAAGAAGTTCTCCGTATGCAGGTTATGGTAGTGCCTGGGAATCATGGGCGTTTGCGGCCCCTGGCTCATTACCACGAAGAACTTGCCGCCGGTATTTTGCTGGGTCGCCAGCAGAGCAAAATACTCGGGGCCGCCGGCGAACTTCTGGCCCTCGTCCGCCGCCAGGGTGTAGGCCACGGTCTGCTCAGGCACCGAGGTTCGGGTGATGGGCAACAACGGCCGCTCGGGGAACGGGTCGGGGGCAAAGGTAATATCGCCGGCGTGCTCGGCCGCCGCGATGCGTTCGGGCTGCCAGTCGAGCGGCGCGTTTTCGGGCTGAATATAGAGCGCGGTGGGCTCGCCCAGCGCCTGGAGCACCGCTTGAATTCCCTCACCGGCATACCACACCAGCATTTTGGTACGGTGCGCGCCAAAGCGGAAAGCGTAGTCGACGCCTTCCGGAACGCTGGCAAAATCGCCCTTTTTCATCTGGTAGCGCTCCTCGTCGAGCCAAAGCTCCGCCTCGCCATCCAGCAAATAGAGCGCCACATGGTGCTCGCGGTGATGGTGCACTGGCTGGCCAGCGCCCTTGCCGCCGGTCACCGTGCACATCTCGAACATATTGCCGGAATCCGCCGCGCGGGCGATGACGCTTACGACCGTACCGGCGATCAGGTAGCGCTCGCCCATATCCGCGCGAATGCAGTAGGGGATTTTTTTGCCCGGCAGGCGCTCTTCGGGCACCACTTGCTGAATGCGCGCGGTAATCGTGCGGCCCTTGGCCAGCAGCTCTTCGGGTGTTTCCGGGTGGGGCACTACCTTCTTGTAGACCGCATCAGAAAGCGTCGTATCGGCCGCGAAATCGGGCCAGGGCTGATCGTTTGTCATGAAGTGTCTCACCGTATTAATTGATTTGCAGGCTGTCCAGCGACTCCAAAAAGTCGAGCCGGGCGCTGGCCTGGTCCGCGCCAGTGCGGGTGCCATCGGAGGTAAAGTGCAGCAGGATTTCATTACTGCGCTGGTAGCCTGGCCAGCGCCGCTGGTGGCGCGCTGTTGGTTCACCGGTACGGGCGAAAGCGGCCCAGCGCTTTTGCAGCTCGGCGCTCATGGCTTGAGTGTCGGCATCGCCGGAAAGCGCGTTCCCCAACACGTAATGAACATCGGCGGTGTGAATCGCCCCCAGGGTAGTGTCGCGCTCACTCGGGGGCACATACGTAAAGCTGTAGCGGTACACCGGATTGCCCTGGGCGGCATGGTCGCGGGCCACCCGGCGGGTGCCCTGGGTCACGAACAGGTCCGTCGCAATTTGGGCGGCTTGGGCGTAGCGGCGCTGGCTGGGGTCAGCATCTTGCGCCACGCCGTAGTCATCGGTGTAGGCCGTTGCCTTACGCCACTGCTCCGCGCTCATCATCTCCGGCACGCGCAAGCTAAAGCCGGGCGGGAAAAAGCCCGCCTCATAGTCGTTACTGCCGATAAGCAGTGGCACCGGTACCACTTCGCCTTCGGCAAACGCCTGATAGACACTTTGCTCGACAAGCTTTCCATCGATAAAGGGCATGGTGTCGGTTTTATCCTGAGGCGAGGTGTTCAATACCGCCTCCAGCGGCAGCGAGCGCAGCGCCTCGGCATCGGCATCCGCGACCCCGGCATTGCGTGCAAAGCGTTCGCCAAGCGTCGCCATTTGCTCGCCGCTTAGTTCCGGCATATCGATCGCGCCGGACTGGACGATCGCTTTATGAAAAAGCCCCTGCGCCTGCCGGGCGGCCATAAGATAGAGAATTGAGGCGCCACCGGCGGACTCACCAAACAGCGTGACATTGTCAGGATCGCCGCCCAGCGCCCCGATATGCTGATGTACAAAACGCAGCGCCTGGATTTGATCGAGCAGGCCAAAATTGCCCGATTCCTCGTCGCCAAGCGCCGGGTGGGCAAAAAAGCCCAGCCGCCCCAGGCGGTAGTTGAGCGTCACGACGATCACGCCTTCCCGCGCCAGCGCTTCACCGTTATAAAGCCCAAGCTGGCTACCGCCGATTCTAAACCCACCGCCGTGCAGCCAGACCATGACCGGATAGGCGCGCTCGGCGGCGTCTTCCGGCGCCCAGACGTTGAGATACAGGCAGTCTTCGCTGGTCTGTTCCGGGTCGACGTTTTGATCCGCCATCGCCTGGATATAGGGCTGCGCGCAGCCAGGGCCAAAGCGCCCCAGGTTATGCACTGGCGTCGTGTCGGTCAGCGGCTCGGGCGCGCGCCAGCGACGCGCGCCCACCGGCGGCTGGGCGTAGGGAATCCCCAGGTAGCTCACCACCCCCGAGTGACTCTCGCCGGTGAGTTCGAGGTGCTCAGTCGTCAGCGAAGTAGACGCCGCGGCCATATCGACGGCCGAAGCCGCGAGAAGAATAGAAAACAGTTTTGCAGGGCTCATGGGATTACCTCCGAGCCCAGATTAGCCAATAAATTTTGGATTAAAAAATCAAATTATAGCTAAAATAGATCCAATTTTTAGATACGTTGAGCGCCATGAACCCCAAAACGACGCTGGACCACTGGAACGTGTTCAAAACGGTGATCGAGCAAGGTAGCTTTCAAAAAGCGGCGGAGCACCTGGAGCGCAGCCAGTCCACGGTGAGCTACGCGGTCAATAAACTGCAGGAGCAACTGGGCGCCACGCTGATCGAAATACGCGGGCGCAAGGCGGTGCTGACGCCTATCGGCGAACTGCTGCTCGAAGATGGCAAGGCCATGGTAGAAGGCATGCTGCAAATCGAAGGCCGCGCGCGCTCACTGGCAAAGGGCCATGAAATCAAGGTACGCCTGTGCATCGAAAGCTGCGTGCCGTCGCGCTGGCTACTGGACATTCTGACCCGCTTCAAAACACATTTTCCCGCCACGCTGCTGGATATCGACTACGTGACCCTGCCGACCCTGCTGGGCCGGTTTCAACACCGCGAGTCGGATCTTTACCTGACAAGCCAACGCCCCGCCGGCGCCCTCAGTGACGAGCTTGGCCAACTCCGGCTGGTGTGCGTTGCCCACCCCAGGCACCCGCTGGCCCTGCATTCAAAGCCGATTACCCGCAAGGACCTGGCGCTCTCTCACGTCATCAAATGCGAAAGTAGCGGCGATGCCCATCTCACCGAGCACGTTCCCGACAGTTTCACCTCGGCGGTCATCTGGCGCTTCAACCGCTTCGACGCCGTCATCGAGGCCATCGAGGAAGGGCTGGGCTATGGCTGGGTGCCCGAATACATGGTGGAGGAAGCACTCGGCCGCGGGGCGCTGGTGCCCCTCAACCTGGCCGAAGGCGCCCAGCGCAGTTTGCAGCTACAACTGGTTCACCAAAACCACCACGGCGCCGGGCCGGCCACTCTTTATTTGGCGAGGCTATTGAAAGCTTCCTGGGCTTAGCGCGCACCGATTGCTATTCGATCACTTCTGATGACCCGGCAGCAGCTAGTACGGCCAAGGGACCCACGGCTACTTTTTGTGTCATGACACGATCCTTACTGATGGTAATCCGAAACTGGCTGGGCGTTACTTCTGAAGGGAAACGAAGGGTAGGCCTTTTGGCTGGCCGCGGGCACCGCGACGCCAAAGTGTTGGGCGATATCGCCCATTTCGATGAATTTCTCGCCACGCAAGTAAGCTGCCCGTAATAGCTCGCTTAGCTCGGTGACTTCTTTTGATGGGGTAGCCCACCGGGACTTCGGCAAGGGTTTCGACCACTCGGCCAGCCAGTCATGGGGCACGGCTTTCGGCAGAATGTGTTTCATGCGGTATTCGGTGTACCAGTGGGCAAAGCGGGCGTGTTCCCACAGCCGTTTGCGCCGAAAGCGTCGCCAACGGGCGGGGGCATTGGTGCGTTCGCACTCGGCCTTTTCCCGGGCCACGTAGGCGTCGTACCACTCGACGCCCCACTCACGGGCGGCAGGTGTGATGGCCTCGGTACCTTCTTCCATAAAGCGGCGGATGTACTCCCACTGGGACAGCGCCCCCGGTAGCCCGCCCACGCTGACGATGATGCCCGCCCCCGGTAGCGTATAGCCGGGGCGCTCCGGGTCCGGGGGCAGCAGTGCAAAGTTCCAGCCAAAGCCGGTGATGGCCCCCGGCCCCAGGCTCGGGTTGAAACCACACACCGCAATCACGTCTTCCCAGGGCACCAGTACCGTGCGGCGCTCGCGCTTGCAGAGTCGGCAGATAGTGTCGTAAATCGCCGGATATATAAAGAGAAAGGCCATGGCCCCCATATGCAGTAGCGTTAACCCCACAGGAAAGTTTTCTCGAGCACCGCGTAGCCACTCGCCTATTTCAATGATGCCCATGCCCCCCGGAATGGTGGAAGCGGTCCCAACGATAGAAATCATCCAAAGATTGTAAGGAGCAGGCAGCCAGAAGCGGCCCGGAGGATCAATCACAAAGGCCACTTCACGACGCTGACGATTTAATCGAATAGGTGGCATGCGTTGTAAGACTAAGTTAACCGTGACAATACCAGCGATAAACGTAAAAAGAGTTACGAAATACAGCCCCCCCCCCCATGCGGCTGCAAACTGAGGGTCAGGTGGAAATCCCCCGATACCTACCCATACAACAAGGCAGAAGGCCATTATGGCTACGATACCGACGCTCAGCATATGTCCCGCCGTCATCATGCTATCCGGGCTGGCACCTTGGCGGATATCCATGGTGGCGTCATCGTGGCGCACGTCGATATGCGCCACATCCACGGCGTATTCTCTATTCACCGGTAGCGGCAAGGGGCTTAAGCAGTATTGCTCGCCCCCGGCGCGGCTTTCCCGTTCTCCTGCGCGCATGGGGGGCAGAGCAGAGCGAATATTCGTCTTGAACATAGTGACCTTATGCGGTGATACCCTGACGTCGATAAGCTTCAGCCAACACCATTTCAATTGGCAAGGCCGGGTCTTGCTCGCGAATATGCTTGACCTCTTCGGATAACCTTACCAACTCATCGCTTGGTTTGGCCCAATGTTCTTCGGGCAGTGGTTTTGACCATTCGATCATCTCAGGCGGCAGCAGGTTGGGGCGCGCCTTACTCAAGCGCCGGTTGTCCCACTCGGTCAAATAGCCCGGCAGATTCCAAAGCTGAATAATGTCCATCGCGTACCAGGCGCCCCAGTAGAGCCAGCCGATCTCGCCGCTGGCGCGGCGTTCATTCATTCGCCGGCGCGCCCGGCGCAGGGTATGTACGCCTTCCCAGGGGGGATCGCTTTCTTCGCGCGCGGTTAGCGGGTCCTGTATTTCGGCATGGGTGTTCACCTCATACTCCATGTAGGCACGCACGGCTTCCCACTGGCTGATCGCCAGCGGTTTGGCGAAGGTCATGAACTCGATTTTTAGCCAATGCCCCGTTTCAGGATGCGCGTAGCCCATGCCTACGCCAAACTGTTGCTGTACACCGTATTGAGTAACACCGCGTGCCTCGACTACCCAAGCCATGAGGGACTCCCAGGGCACAATGACTGTTTCTTTTGTTTCTTCTACTACAAAGCAGACTTCGCGTCGCTGGCGGTGAAAGCGCACGGGTGGTGTATTGCGTATGCTTTTAAGCGCTGTCCAGTGGCCTGAATACATTATTAAAAAAACTGCTCCTCCTCCCGCTAAACCTACCCAAAATCCATATGTATAGTTACTCCAGATAAAATCAAATGAAGCGTCAGGTAGCAGCAGCCAAAAAATAGTTGGGAAAACTAACGAAGATAATAAAAATAGCCCAAAAGTCGTCCCGGTCAGCAGCTGCCAACCAAAAGCATCCATGTATCCACCGCCTACATCCAGGCACGTCTCATTAAGGCTACTAATCGAACCATTTAAATCCAGTGCCTGATGACCAGTGGGCAACGGTTTGGGGGAAAGATAGGTAATAAGCCCCCCCGGGGGGGATTGGGTCTCTCCTGCCTGATGAGGTTGATGAGTATCTGGCTGTGGCAGATCCGGTGCCTTTAAACTCATTGTTTATATCCTAATGGCTTTAATTACATATATGTCGTTTATGGCTCTATCCGCTGCCAGCTTCCCGATTCGTCCCGGCGTATAAAAGTTGAAGGCGTGTAACGCTTGTCGCTGCCTATCCCGCCGCGCGGGTCAATATAGATATAGGCTTCACTTGCCTGATAGTTGCCTTCTCCATCCAGCTGGTCCAAGTGTTTGGACTCGAAGTGTCATGGTCAGTCAGCGTAAAGCGCGCGCCGGGCGTGAGCTCCGGCAAATCGCTTTGGGCACTGGCTGTGATGTTCTTGTCCCCTCAGGCAGAAAGAGGCGCTTCCTTGGCATAAACCTCGGCGAAGATGGCCGTAATTGGCCGGTTCGGCTGCCGAGCATGACGCTTTTTGACCTCGTTTGAGAGGCGCGTGAGTTCCTGGCTGGGCTTGGCCCATTGAGCTTCGGGCACGGGCTGCGACCATTCATCAAGACTGGCCGGATAGAGAGGGATGAAGCAGCGCTGCCATTAATAACCAAATTTAGCGGGAAAATAGGAAAGCGGTGGTTCGTGGTTAAGCCACTGGGCTTTAATCTCATCGGCTTCTTTACGCTGACTCTCCGTCAGAGGAGTCTCAATATCGTTCACCAAGGTCAGATACGTATCTCTTTGAATCTCTTCTGTCATTGCTTCTATAATACCGACTCCAGCGACTATATTAGCTTCCTCAGGACAGATTGCATCGTGCTCTGGTTCCAAGTAACACCAACCGACTCCTAAGCGTGCATCAATGACGCCAGCTTCAGATGCCTTTACCATCCATTCATAAGACTCATCTTCCAGCCCGAGTTGGGCAAGATTTGCAGATAAGTTTCTCATCGCAGGCGCATAACCCAGCTCGGCCGCACGGCGGAACCAAACCCCGGCCGCTTCCAAGCGCTCTTTCCCACTGGTATAACTTTCATAATTATCATCTTCGCTGCGGATTTTTCGCCCTAACCAATCCTGCGCATCGGTATTGCCTGCTTCGGCCGCTTCCAGCAGCCAGTGATTGGCGGCCTCCCTGTCCTCTACGGCGTAGATGGAGTAGAGCGCCATCATGGCGGCCGAGTCGCCGCCTTCGGCCTTGGGCAGGGTCGCATCGAGGGCCGCGTCTCGCCAGTCGTCGCCGTCCTCGGGGCAGACGTTGCCCAGCTTACAAGCGCCGCCTGAATTGAGGCGAAGCATGGCATAGGGCTCGCCGTGCTGGGCGGCCTGGTAGTACCAGTCCATGGCTGCATTGGACAAGCCGCGGCTAAGCAGCCTGTTTGCTTCGCCGAGGTAATACATCGCCTCGACATCTCCTGCTTCGGCGGCAATCTCAAGTGGAGGCTGCATGATTTCCCACTGGTGGATGCCCCAGAGCCGCATGCCTTCGTCCTTGGCAGCCTGGGTGTCTTCATCGAGTGAGTAAACAGGTGCTGCCGCCGTGAGAACGACGGCGGCAGTGAGGCAGTATAAAGTGCGGTAAAGACAGCCTTTCATTAAAAGCCAAATTTATCGGGGAAATAGGAAAGCGGTGCTAAATTCAACCACTCATCTTTCATGGCCTCGCCTTCTTCACGCTTTTCAGGGGTAACAATCTGGCGATATCTGTACCAAGCGGTAGAAGAGTAAGTATTGGGTACTTCCTCATTGATAGCGAGGGCAATGGCCCACCCTTCTGCCGGGTTGGGCGGCGGCGCGCCGTTACATAACTCGTTTTCTTCATTGTTGGGCACAATATTGCACGCAACTAACCACATGCGGCCATTCATATGACCCGCATCAGAGGCTTTTTCCATCCATTCCCACGCCTCATCGTAACGCTCCAGGTTCGCCAATATCCCTGCCAGGTTACTCATGGAAGGCGGGTAGCCCAGCTCGGCCGCCCGACGAAACAAAACCTCAGCCGCTTCCCGGCGCTCCGTATCGTTGGTGTACCTGGTGCCACTTTCACCATCGCGGATTCTTTTCCCCAACCAATCCTGCGCATCGGTATTGTCTGCTTCGGCCGCTTCCAGCAGCCAGTGATTGGCGGCGTTCATATCTTCCAACGTGGCATAGTTGGAATAAATGGAATAGAGCGCCAGCATGGCATCGGTGTCGCCATCTTCGGCTTTAGGTAAGGTCTCTTCGAGCGCAGCATCGCGCCAGTCGTCGCCGTTATCGGGGCAGACGTCGCCCAGCTTACAAGCGCCGCCTGAATGGAGGCGCAGCATAGCGTAGGGCTCGCCGTGCTGGGCGGCCTCGTAGTACCAGTCCTTGGCATCATTCGTTAACCCCATATGGCGTAAGCGGTACACCTCGCCCAGGTAGTACATCGCCTCGACATCCCCAGCTTCAGCAGCCGTTTTCAGGTACGGCTCGCTTTTCGAGCGTTGATAGGCGTTATAAAGCCGCATGCCTTCGTCCTTGGCAGCCTGGGCAGCATCATCGAGCGAATAGGCAGGCATCGACGCCGTTAGGGCAACAGCGATGGTAGCGAGACTGCATAGCGCTCGATAAAGCGGCTTTTTCATTAATAACCATACTTGGGCGGAAAATAGGAGAGTGGCGGCTCGTGATTAAGCCATTGAGCTTTTACGTCATTGGCTTCTTCTCTCTCTTCATTAGTGAGGGGTTCTGCCACATTATCCAACAAATACTCTGCCTCAGACTTATTAACTTCTTCTACCATAGCTTCAAGAACACCTACGCCTATCGCTATATTCTTTTCATTCAAGCAAATCACATCGAACTCAGGCTCAAGATAACACCAGGCAATCCCCATCCTTGCATCGACTACTCCCGTATCAGATGACCTTATCATCCATTCATAAGCCTCTTCCTCACGCCCTAATTGAACTAATACAGATGATAAATTGTTCATGGAAGGCCCATATCCCAATTCCGAAGCGCGACGAAACCAAACTTCAGCGGCTGTCCGACGATCGGTATCATTTTTGTATCTATCCTGGTCACCGAGGGTTCTTCGCCCTAACCAGTCTTGGGCATAGGCGTTGTCTGCTTCGGCCGCTTCCAGCAGCCAGCGATTGGCCGTGTCGCTATCGACTAACTTGGCGTAGATGGAGTAGAGCGCTACCATGGCGTCGGTATCGCCTTCCTCGGCCTTGGGCAAGGTCTCTTCTAGAGCCGCCTCGCGCCAGTCGTCGCCCTCACCGGGGCAAACGCCGCCCAACTTGCAGGCGCCACCGGAGTCGAGACGCAGCATGGCATAGGGCTCGCCGTGCAGGGCGGCCTCGTAGTACCAGTCCTTGGCATCATTCGTTAATCCCATATGCCGTAAGCGATACACCTCGCCCAGGTAGTACATTGCCTCGACATCCCCCGCTTCTGCTGCCGTTTTCAGGTACGACTCGCTTTTCGAGCGTTGATAAGCGTTATAAAGCCGCATGCCTTCGTCCTTGGCGGCCTGGGTGTCTTCATCGAGTGAGTAAACAGGTGCTGCCGCCGTGAGAACGACGGCGGCAGTGAGGCAGTATAAAGTACGGTAAAGACAGCCCCTCATTAAAAGCCAAACTTATCGGGGAAATAGGAAAGCGGTGCTAAATTCAACCACTCCTCTTTCATGGCCTCGCCTTCTTCACGCTCTTCAGGGGTGACATGCTGACGAAATATATACCAAGTAGTAGACGAGAAAGTATTGGGTACCTCCTCATCGATAGAGAGAGCAATGGCCCACCCTTTTGCTGGATCAGGAGAGGGGGCGCCATCACATAGCTTCCTTCCTTCAGTATTCGGCATAATATTGCAATCAGCTAACCACTGCCGGCCATTGATAAGCCCCCCATCAGAGGCTTTTTCCATCCATTCCCAAGCCTCATTGTAACGCTCCAGATTCGCCAATATCCCTGCCAGGTTGCTCATGGAAGGTGGGTAGCCCAGCTCGGCCGCCCGACGAAACCAAACCTCAGCCGCTTCCAGGCGCTCCGTATCGTTGGTGTACCTGGTGCCACTTTCACCATCTCGAATTCTTCGCCCTAACCAGTCTTGAGCATAGACGTTGTCTGCTTCGGCCGCTTCCAGCAGCCAGTGATTGGCGGCCTCTCTGTCCTCTACGGCATAGATGGAGTAGAGCGCCATCATGGCCTCCGGGTCGCCGTCTTCGGCCTTGGGCAGGGTCGCATCGAGGGCCGCGTCTCGCCAGTCGTTGCCGTCCTCGGGGCAAACGCCACCCAGTTTGCAGGCGCCCCCTGAGTCGAGGCGCAGCATGGCATAGGGCTCACCGTGCTGGGCAGCCTGGTAGTACCAGTCCATGGCTGCATTGGATAAGCCGCGGCTAAGCAGCCGGCTGGCTTCACCGAGGTAGTACATCGCCTCGACATCGCCTGCTTCTGCAGCAATTTCCAGTGGCGGCTGCATCGTTTCCCACTGGTGGATGCCCCAGAGCCGCATGCCTTCATCCTTGGCAGCCTGGGTATCTTCATCAAGCGCCATTACCTTGACGCTGGATATCAGTACGCATATCAACAAAGTGAGCGTCGCTAACGGTTTCAACGTCAATTTTTGCATTTTTATCTCTTCATCCATGTCAGCATCATGATGTTTGGCTACAGTCTACGGAACCGAGGCGCGCCATATTAACGCTAAAGCTTTCTTTGGCGTATCTTACTGAGTTACTTTGCTCGCCAGGGTTTTTATCCATAAAGTTCTGCAAGCGTTCGCGCCCTATCTGATAAGGCGTTTTTTCTTCGCGGCCAAAGTACCCGCTCGCAATAGTGTTTTTATATCCTTCTCGCGGCTCTGATAGCACCGTTAGCTGACTGCTATTATTCAATTTCCCCCCAACAGTCATGCGGGCCACGGCTTTAGTAAACAGGTATTGCGCCGGTTGCTCGGGCGTCGATGTCTGCATATCAAAGCGGCAACTACCGTACTGCCCGGTGGTCACGCCATCCACAAGCCACTCCAGGCATTTCGAGATGGCGATCTGCTGAACATCCTGTGCTTGTTGCGCCGTTTTGATCTCACGGTCGGCCTTGAATGATCGCGGCGTATTCGTGAGTACATATAGTAAAGCGCCGAATGCCTTAGGAGTTAATGCCTGAACCCAACCAGACAATGTTTCTTGCCGAGGGTCGTTAACCAACGCATACGCTATCGGCCCGGCATTCTGTCCGCCGGTTAGCTCGGTAAATAAGTTATCGACCTGCTCCAGCCCCCGCGCGGCCAGTAATCCACCGCTCAATAGCAGTGTGGCATACAAGTAACTCAGCTTGCCCAGCGTGCTTTCGGCCTCCGGGGTAATCCACGTTGGCGTTTCGTACTGGTTATCCTTGTAGGCGCGATACAGCATCGCCAGCCATAAATCGAGATAGGCGGGGTCCAGTTCGAAACGGATCTTGCTGCCCATGCCCGTCAGGGCAACCAGCTTGGCAGATATGCGCAGTACAAATTTGCCGCCCTCCCTACCCAGCTTGAAGTCGGCATTGGCGCCCGCCCCGGCGCTGCCTTCGATTTCGAAGTTGGCTTTCGCCAGGCTGCGCCAGTCATCCAGTGAACGCTCGCGCTGCCCGCCCATTCCCAGCTCGTTCAGCGCTTGCCAGTGGGGCAATAGGTCTTTCAATTCCCTAGGGGGTTTCCAATCCAGAGATTGCGATATCTCGCCGCCGGCCTTGACACCGGCAAACGCCCCTATACCGGCGATGTTCGCCTCCTGGCTGCGCAGGTCCATCCCGATCAGCTTCAGGCCCTGGTCATCCAGCTCAACGCCGATTTTGTTGGACAAGGCGATGTTGGCACCGGCAAATCCCTTCATCACGATTTCAATGGACATCCCATAACAGCCCAACGAGCGGGTTTTCTCTTCGCCTTCGTGCTGGCCCAATGCAACCTCGATCGGTTTGGCCTCGCTACGCTTGGGTAGTTCGATACGTTTAAAGGCAAGCTCCCCCTTGGCAAGGTTATAGGTTCCCTTGGATTCCAGCGACCACTGGTAGGAAGCACTGGGTTTTAACCCGCCCTTCCCCGCAGAAGCACGACCATTTTCATACCCACTGCCCTCGGAACCTCTCCCGCTGGGGCCTCCCTCGCTTCCGGGTGCCGGCTGGTTGTAAAGCGCGCGTTCGTCAGTGCTGTTGGCACTGGCACCGAGGCTCCCACTACCACCATTATAATCGTTACTCCAGCCCCCCTCATTGACCGAAATATTTTGCAGCTCAACACGATGCTCGGGCCCCTCCCCGCCTTCATCGGCTTCGTTGAGTTCATACTTCGCCATGCCCACCAGTCGGAGCATCTGCGCCTGGGCGCTGGCATCGAACAGCCGCAGCTTCTCGCGGCTGGGGCCGATAAAGAGGATCTTCTTGAGCGCTTCTCCCCAGCGCTCTTTCGCGCTCTCGTCGGCGAGCGAATCGACCTCGACACATTGCTCGTCGAGATACTGGAAGAAGGCCTCGGGATCGAAGTAGCCAAGCGGGTCTTCGTGCCAATCACTGCGGTGGGCGATTCGGTAACAGCCGTTATTACCAAGCCATTGACTGAGGGCGGTTTCCGGCGCTTCCCACAGCCGCGCGGGCAAAATTTCATCAGCCGTTAGCGCGGCCCTGATCTGATCCCCCTCGGCACTGCTCGCCTCAAGGAGGATCTGCCACAGGCTCAAATGGCTTAACGACTTCTCACCCAGCGCAGAGCTGAACTCGCGCAATGGGAAGTCCCCCCGTACCAGCACATCCATGGCTCTTTTGGTGTAACCCAGCGAAGGGCGAGTGTCCTCCAGGTCGGTGTTCCAGATCAGCACGCGAAGCGGCTTGGTGTTGGCCACCGAAGTTTGAGCCCGTTCATGGATCTCATCGAGGCGCCTCATCAACGATTTGTAGGTCTCGCGCTCGTTTTCGAACAGGAAAGTGGGGAGTCTAGTATCACTGGCGGTGGCACTCTTCCAGGCAGACAATTTATCGCTGACCTCTTCATGCAGCGTGTGCAGTTCGGCCAATAGGCTACAGTACTCCCCGAAAGCGCCCGCCCCTTCGCCGATTTTTTGATAGCTAGCGCTGGCGCTCATATCGGCTAACGCCCACTCGGGCGTGGCAATACCCAGGGTTGCCAGCGCCAGGATACTGTCGTGATATGCCCTGACAGATGGCTCCAACCTGATGACGTAATTCTCTAACTGGTCTTTTAGGGCAGGATTACACGATGAATTGTGTGGCACATCAGACTCGCAATCCTCCAGCATCGAGCGATACTCGGCCAAGGCCTCGCTAAGCGGTTTTTTCCATTGTGACTCGTCATAGGATGGAAATTGCTCTTTCATATTGCGCCGGCATGTTCTGTAGGTTTCCAGCTCTCGCTCAATTGCGTCTTCCCAACCGCCATAAAAGTGATCGCCCGACAGGAGGTAGCCTTGCTCCCTTGCGATTTCCTTTCCTCTGGATTCAAGATCCGCCATTTCTTCTTCCAAAGAAGAGATCCTGGCAACCCAGCTACGCATGTCGTTGGTTAGCCGGATGCGGTCAGCCGGTGCATAATCCGCCGCATCCGGCTTTTCAGCTTCAAGCGCTTCTCGCTGATCGCGCAATTCACGATGCTTCTGTTGGCCCTCCTGGGGAAGAAAACTCACCGGGTCAGCAGGCATCATGCTATCCAGAATGCCGAATTCCCTTAGCTGCTCGAGGCGCGCTTGCACGTCTTCTTGTTGCATCGCACTCTGCAACTCTTCGGCGGCGCCCATCAGGATATCCGAGACGTCATGGGTCAATAGCCAGAATGACCGGGTGCCGGGAATGTAGATGATATCGGCCCATTGCTGGTCCTGTTCCAGGCACATATGGGTTTGTGATAGCGCGATCTGACGTTCTTGTGCGGCGGAAGGGGGTGCATCCGGGGCAAAACCACCCAAAGCCTGAAAGTTGCTCATGCCACGTTCTCCAAAGCGTTTGTCTTCTTGCGGGCCGGGGCGTCCATGGCCAGGGTCGCCTGCTCCTGCGGGGTCAGCGGGGCTTCCCGCTGGATGAGCGGCAGCAAGCGCAGCAGGTGACTGCCGCGAGTAATGCGGGCGCTGTTGAGGGCAGCCAGTCGTGCAAGCCAGTGGTCAGGCAACGCCTCCATGGGCGTGCCAGTGGCAGCGCTTAACCACCAGGCGCGGCTGCTCTCCTTGAGGGCCTGCTCCGTTACCCTGTCCAGACGAATCAAGGGTGGATCGCCCGCCAATTCTTCAGGCGCCGGCCACTTTCGCCAACTTCCTTCAGGCGTGGGGATGTAGAGCGCGCTGAACGGGGCAACAAGATGACGCCAGGTGACTGGATCAGCGCTGGCCAGCAGGGCGGTCCAGGCGGCGGGTTTTTGCAGGTTGATGAGCGACTGTCCGCCATGCGGGTCCGATAGAACAAAGAGTGTTCCGAGGTGGTCGGCCATGCTTTTCAGTGTGGCGCCAGGTTTGGCCGTCGCTATCCATCCCAGTTGTCGATGACAAAACGCTTCAGCTTCCAGCGCCGCCGGGCTGCCAGGCACTACTTCTACCAGCCACGGGCTCGCTTCAATCAGCGGTGCCAGCGGCGTGCCGGCAAATAGCGTCATGAACTCGTTACGACCCGGTTGATTCAACCAGGCGGCACATCGCGCCGGATCACGGCGCTGATCGAGTATCAGCCACCACGTTTTTTCGCTTGTCGCGGGCCGCTTACATGGCTGGCTGCGCGCGGGAATCTCTTTTAGCCAGCTAGACATGGGCAGTCCTCACGCGTGCACTGGGTGTTGTGTATTTTGCCGCACAGCGGCATGAGCGCGGCATCGCTCATTTGGTAATCGTTCAACCTGGGTAACGACCCGGCTGGCAGCGATACGGGGGAAATCGCTTCGTGCGCCTCCGCTACCGCCCGCCCGGGCAATAGCGGGTCTTCCACAGCCTGCCCGGCCCCATTACCCGGGCTGCCCCCCGCATTCACCTTCACTGTCGGCCCGACGATGGTAATGCCACCGCCATCCAGCTTGATGAAGCTGCCGCCCGCGTTGAGGGTGATCTCGCTGCCCGCTTCCAGCACGACCTTGTGACCGGCCTTGATGTGGAGCTCGCGGCCGCTTTCGCTGAGCCAGGCCTGGCCGGCGTTGAGGTGCAGGCTGCCCTGCACGGTGAAGTGCTGATCGCCTTCGCCATGTTCGAAGCGGTCGCCATGCACCGTGTGATGATCATCGTGATCGACCTCGCTGATACGGTCGTTTTTGACGTTCAGGAAGCTGTCGTTTTCGATCTCCTCGGTCCGGTCGTTGAGCGTTAAAAGCTCCAGGTCCTTCTGGGCGTGGACCCAGATCTGCTCTTCCCCCGCCTCGTCCTCGAAGCGCAGCTCGTTGAAGCCTTCGGCCTTGTGGCTTTGCGTGCGCAGCACCGTGCGGGTCTTGTTCGCCGGTAAATCGTAGGGCGGCTGGTTGACCGCGTGATAGGTCCGCCCGGTGACCAGCGGCTGGTCCGGGTCGCCTTCCAGAAACGAAACGATGACCTCGTGGCCGATGCGTGGAATGGCGATACCGCCGTAACCGCCGCCGGCCCAGCCCTGGGAGACACGCACCCAGCAACTGGCGGTGTCATCCGGCTCGGCGTAGCGGTCCCAGGGGAACTGGACCTTGACCCGGCCGTGCTCGTCGCAGTGAATCTCTTCGCCTTCCGGGCCGACCACGAAAGCCACCTGGGGGCCGTCGACGCTTGGCTTGGGGTTGGGCGTGGCGCGCCAGGCGGCGTCACCGGGCATCAGCGTGACCTGGTTGACGTAGCGGGTCATGCCGCCGGTGTCACGAAGGCCTGAAGCAAGTTCGGGCAGAGCACACTTTTTAGTGTCTGCCCTATTGTGCGCAATTGCCTTAGCGCAAACGAATGTTCTTCTGGTACTTATCTTCCTGAATTTTCTCTACCTCGGCTTCGCTCATATCTCGCCAGTAACGCGGGTTGCGACCTTTGCGCTGGTCAGCGGCTGCCGTGGTAGGGTCTTTGTGACGGTGTATTTCCAGAGCGGGGACATCTGGTAGCGGCTGGGAAATATCCATATAGCGTTGGATAAACTGCCATGCGGCCACCAACTCACCGGGCATATTGGTAGGCGGAAACTGAGCATCCAGTTTCTGACGAAGCCCCGTTTCAGGGTGGTAGAGCATCAGCGAATAAGTAGGGCTACCTTGGGTATCCGGCGCGCTTTCAAGATAGGCATCAAACTCGTAAAAAGGTGCCGACACCCGCTCCTCCCAGGCTTTTTTGGGGTTATACACCGTAAATAGGCCCGTTTGGCGATTGAGCTGCCAGAGAGGAGCCTTGCGCATATGGTATAAAAATCGGGGGAATTTTTGCTCAAGAAGCCTACCCCCTTTCCAAACAACTAGCGACACTAAAGTTGTATAAAAGAAGATAACACCTACGGCCATTATCTGATTTAAAACATCATCCCAACCCCACCCCCCAAATAAAAATTTTAAAAAAAACACTAATAAAAAAAAACAGTACGATGCAGGAAAAAAAAACGCTCCTCCTTTACCAAAAGCCATACACACAACAAAAACTTGTGAAATAAAACTGAAATTTGGTGGCATGATGGATTCATGATTATAGATAACACGCATTACTTTAAACAAGTTATCACCATTCTTGAAACGCCGAGCTTTCTCCTTCACCCAGTTCTCCGATGCTTTAGCGCTAGCGCCGTTATACTCGTCACTGGGGGCATTATCCTGCGTGCGTTTATACCATTTCCAAGGCGTCCCTATTATTTTCTCACGGTCGGTATTGTCATGCTCCCACTCTATGCGTTTTTTGGGGATATAAGCAGTTTCAGTATATACGTCATGGTCATCTATAGGATTAGACATATATCGACTCCGTTTTCCAATAATCTTTATTCAGAGACTCTCTATTAAATACATTATCCAAACCCCTCGGCATTTCATCCAATGGTTCAGGGGCCGGATAGAACTCGTCAACCTCAAACGGCACATGCACGCTTTTACGAAACTGGATACTCACCTCCAGCCCATAACGGATGAAAACAAGACCACTCAGATGATTCTCTGGAGTATGTATATAATAATTGATTTTATTAGCGGATAACTGGGTCAGCGTGGGGATAACATTTACGGGGCGCGTATTACTCCCGAGATCCGCATCACTCACTTGAGATTCGAACAGGCCTATTACTGCCACATCCTGCAATTCAATCCCCATGCCTGGCAGGGCGCTTTGCACCTCAATCACAGTGTTGACACTACTTGCCTGAAGCTGCCTCTGCCAAAGTTCGCCCATTAAAATTGATGATGGGTTGGGCCTGTTATGAGTCATGGCTACATCCGCACGTAAAGCAGCTTGCTCTTGCGGGGTAAGGCGGCGCGCGCTGATGGAAATGTCGGCCAGCAAGCTTTGAAGCCGATAGTAAGCCTCTTCAGGCTCTAGCAACCAAGGGGCCGCCTCACGTTGCGCGCCAAAGGGGCCGTTCTTGAGCCACTGTACAAAGGGGCCGTCGGTTAGCAGGGTACCTATGACGGCACCACTTACCAGCAAGGCCAGCCCAACCCAGCCCACCGGGCCGGAAAAAGCAAGCACAGTCATCACGGCGCCTGCCGTGGCAAAACCAAAGGCAATCGCAGCGTCGTTATCTCCATACTGATAACGCTCCGTCGCCTCCACCAGCATTGCAGTTACGGAAAGCACGCCCGCCCCTTTAGAAGCTAGCCAATTGACTCGGATCAACTTAGGAAATAGTGCGGTGATAAAATTAGTTTGACCACTTCGCCAAAGCACTTTTTGGCTAAATTTGCTTACTCCCGCAATAGCTTGAGGTGCTTGATGGCGTCTGGCAATATAGTCACTTAAATTCAGGGTAGCCAAGCCAAGATCTAGCTGTGCATTAACTAGACTCAACCCATCTTTAAACCCCATTTCAGAATCTAAAGAAAAAGAAGCATGACTCAAGTTAAACCCTTGAAAAATCAGCAATATGTAAGGCAATTTAACCCTACTAATGGCCCGTTCAGCAAACCCTATCCGCCGCCGCCCGGTTCTTATATACTCTGCCGCCTTTGAGTCCGCCGGAGCAAAGACAAATCGCATCTCGCGCGCCTCACCAACGTCTTTTAATGACTCAATTCTTGCTTTATTCGTTCCTCCAAGCAGCGTTCCATCAGAAGTCCGGTAAATTTGACCATAAAATCTTTTATGGTTGTTGCGCCCTATATAATCGCGTTCAGCATCATCCAGACCAAATTTT
Organism: Vreelandella mediterranea; assembly: GCF_970647075.1. Classification (NCBI taxonomy): domain Bacteria; kingdom Pseudomonadati; phylum Pseudomonadota; class Gammaproteobacteria; order Oceanospirillales; family Halomonadaceae; genus Vreelandella; species Vreelandella mediterranea. The sequence continues at coordinate 2,936,068 of NZ_OZ310198.1, forward strand.
AACCCGCTTTGAACATCTTCAACACCTACGACGACATAGCCATTCAGGTCCTTGTTGCCCAAGGCATCCAAGGTTAAATCCCCTAACTGAGTATAAAGCGCTCCCCGCGCCGCATTGAAAGCCGGCATATACATACGGGCATTCATGCTAATCATTTCACTTTTATCTGCTACCTGAGAAAGTGCCTGTTTACCGCTCTCTGCGATACGGCCAAACACATTATCCATGGCGCCTGACCAGCGGTTTAGCTCGCCGATGGCATCAAAGCGCGCGGATGCGGCAAGCAGCGACACTTCTACGGTTTGACTATCCTCCAGCGCTTCCTCTCCCAGCCCATTCAGATCCGACAGCGCCTTGGGACGAAACTTTCCCGTGCCATCATTGGTTTCGTCTTCGGGCAGGACGAACGGCTTTTCAACGGGGTGGGCCTCAGTCTCAGGAAAGCACATGGCATGGAGAAGCTGCGAACTGCCTTCTTCCATGATACTTACTACCGTCTGCGGGGCATTGTCTCTGTTTGGCGTCTGAAATAGAGTCGTCATCGACTCTTCATATAACGTATCGACTCGCTTACGGTCCATGCTGAGCAGCGTCAGGCATTGCTCGGAAAAGCTAAAACCACTTAAATAATCCACTCCCTCCAGGCTGAAGTAATCGACCAACGCTTGTTGATAGGTAGCGTTACCTATTAAAGAGGCCAACCGTGACTGATGGAACTCCCAGCACCGGTGGGCAATATCCCGCGCCAAGGTGGCAACGCATGTATGAAACAATCCTCCTAAATAGCTAAGCTCTTCTTCAGAAGCAAAGTCGTGATTCGGATTACTCTCCCCGCCGATATTTTCCGGTATAACACGTTTCTGGATAAGGAGTGCGCTACGGTAGTGTGGGTGAACTGCACAACGTTCTAACAGTGAAGCAAGGTAGCCCTGGGCAAACTGCATTTGGCTCATGGCATGGCGAAGCTCAAACAGAGGATCATCGATTACCAGCCCCGGAATACTGCGCTCACGGGCGTCGGCTAAAACATCTGTTCCTGAAGGTAGTCCCTCCCAGGCTTCAGCATTGGCCGTGTCGCCTTCTACGGTTTCAGAGCCGTCTGGGGCCCGTTCGCCACGGTATTGTTGATTGACCACTTCGACTGCGCTTGCGCGCAGCCCTACATCGTAACGCAGCGGCGAGTTTTCACGGTTGATGCCCCAGGCGTTATTTACTGCGTCGGAGCCGCCTTCCGCCAGGCTTTGCTGCTCGCTTAACGCCTCCTGATACACCGCCGACACATCATTGCCCGCCAAATCGTTTACCCATAGCGGCGGGTGAGCAATTTGGTACTCCAGGCAAGGAGTTCTTGCCCGCTGCTCGGGTAATACTTCCGGCAAGAGTAGTCGTCCTCTCGAGACACGTTCTTCGGGTCGATGCAATGAGACTGACTGGAAGCGTTGATTCAGTGCGTCAGCGTCTTCCTCCAGCCGGTTTAATCGTGCCGCCGACCACTGGACATCAGAAAACGCCACCTTGACGGCACTGCTGAGCCACCCCATCGCTTGGCGAGCAGGTAGCCAGATTTCCTTTAGTTCCTGCCCGGTTGCCGGTCGCTGGTTCTCTTCCGTAAATATGCCGCTTCCATCGCGATACTGGGCCAGGTTGACGTCCCGAAATAGCCATTCGTCATCATCCGTAATGGCCACCTCGATTTCCCGCCATAAAGAACTTCTATAGCTAATATAAAGGAAACCACTGCGGCAGGGCATTGCATGATGAGCGTCGTCGATAAGTGACTCCCAGAAGGCAAGGGGGACAACCGGCTGAACAACATAATGCTGGTAAGCTGTGGTGTACTCGCTCTCCTGCCAGGGAGTTTCATTCACGCCATTGAAAAGTGGCACTCGTATAGGACCACCCTCGCTGCTGTTGATTTCCAACCAGACATTACGCGTAGGTTCATCCTCCCACTCCCAACTATGAATTCGACTGAGTGGGTCGGGCAGGTCTTCCTCTTCTACCGCTTCGGTCAGCGCAGAGATTTCTTGCTCATCCTGCTCATCATAAAAAACAAAGCGGTGAGCATCGGGATGATTGGTGCCCAAGACTTGAATATAGAGTTTGGGCTCTTCACATGCCTTGTGACGACTTAATTCCTGGCTCATGAGTAGCTCCTTGCTGAACCGCTAGCGGTTTTATCCCGCCGATTATCATAGGTTAAATCCATAGCCAGCAATTGATTGGCTAATTCACTTTCAAGAAATCTTTTTCTAACCGCTAGATCATCGAATGACTCATGAGGCTTGCGATATTGCTGGAATACACTGGTAATTCTTATATAGCGCTCCAGTGCTTGTTCCTGTGACTTAGTCAGCGAAAGGGAGCCCTCAGGTAAGTTTTCCTGGACCACCGTCTTTGTATTGCGTGTTACCGCTTGCCAAGGAAGTTTATCTCCAAGTGGCATATTAAGCTCAGCCCCTTGCCATACCCACCTATCGAGTGGGCCGAACCACTGATCACTGACTTCCGACATGTTCGAAAAGAGCAAAGCGGCAACATCAGGATGATAAAAGCGCATCATTCCTTTGCGGTTGCCATAAAACTTAACACTTAAACACTTTCGCAAATGGTCAAGCACTTTTTGGCGAGGCTCACTGCTTCTGACCATCACACCAGGCGCGATAGCGGTTCTTGCATCAGAGGCAAACGCCTCGAGGATTTGCCGAGAATCCTGGTTGACGGGAAGCACGATAGGGCTTCTTTTGAGAAAGCCGGAGTAGCGCGTCTTAAGAAACAGAAGTTCATAGTCAATTATTCCGAAACGACTATATAACGACGCAAGCGTGTTGCCTGTCTCTTCCAATATTAGCCAATACGTGCTTTGGTCGGAGCTACTCAGTAACTCTTTGAGTGAAAGAGCACTAATAATATTCATGGCGCTGCCTTGTTCTTGCATGGGCAATCCGAGAGCGGACAGGAGTTGTCCTTTTGAAGCTGGCACAGCTCGACTAACGGTATGCCATCCGCCATCGCCTGATCCAAGCGTTTACCAAAAATGGGACCTATGGTGACGTCTGTATGCTCCTCCTCCCTGGTATGACCGGGCAGTAATGGTGGCTGCGCCGCCTGCCCGGTCCCATTACCCGGACTGCCCCCCGCATTCACCTTCACTGTCGGCCCGACGATGGTAATGCCACCGCCATCCAGCTTGATGAAGCTGCCGCCCGCGTTGAGGGTGATCTCGCTGCCCGCTTCCAGCACGACCTTGTGACCGGCCTTGATGTGGAGTTCGCGGCCGCTTTCGCTGAGCCAGGCCTGGCCGGCGTTGAGGTGCAGGCTGCCCTGCACGGTGAAGTGCTGATCGCCTTCGCCATGTTCGAAGCGGTCGCCGTGCACCGTGTGATGATCATTGTGATCGACCTCGCTGATACGGTCGTTTTTGACGTTCAGGAAGCTGTCGTTTTCGATCTCCTCGGTGCGGTCGTTGAGCGTCAGAAGCTCCAGGTCCTTCTGGGCGTGGACCCAGATCTGTTCCTCGCCCGCCTCGTCCTCGAAGCGCAGTTCGTTGAAGCCTTCGGCCTTGTGGCTTTGCGTGCGCAGCACCGTGCGGGTCTTGTTCGCCGGTAAATCGTAGGGCGGCTGGTTGACCGCGTGGTACGTGCGCCCGGTGACCAGCGGCTGGTCCGGGTCACCTTCCAGAAACGAAACGATCACCTCGTGGCCGATGCGTGGCAGTGCAATGCTGCCGTAACCGCCGCCGGCCCAGCCCTGGGAGACGCGCACCCAGCAGCTGGCGGTGTCATCCGGCTCGGCGTAGCGGTCCCAGGGGAACTGGACCTTGACCCGACCGTGCTCATCGCAGTGAATCTCTTCGCCTTCCGGGCCGACCACAAACGCCACCTGGGGGCCATCGACGCTTGGCTTGGGGTTGGGCGTGGCGCGCCAGGCGGCGTCGCCTGGCATTAGCGTGACCTGGTTGACGTAGCGGGTCATGCCGCCGGTGTCGCTGGCGCTGATGCTGTCCTCTTCCAGCGCCTGGGGCTGCTCGCCGGCGTGGTGCACCGCGACCACCTGCCAGTCCCGGTTGAGGCTTTCGGTGTCGTGGTCGGTCAGCGTGAAGCGCGCGCCGGGGGCGAACTCGGGCAAATCGCTTTGGGCGCTGGCCGTGGTGGCGTTGCGGCGCAGGTGCTCCAGGCGGATGCGAGTGAAGGGCTTGCCGGAGGCGTCTTCCTTGTAGCGGCCGGGGTAGTCAAAGTGCTCGTAGTCGGTCTGCTGGCCGTGCTCGGCGACGTCATCGCCCATGTGATCGTGAAGCTGGGCGTAGGCCGGGTTCTTGAAGCTGTAGTCCTTGAGCTGGGCGCTGGCGGCGGCGACCCGGGCGGTGTGGCTCAGCTTGCGCACGTGGCGGGTGGGGGGCGTGCCGCCGGCGCGGCTGTGGTAGGTGCGCTCGCCCAGGTTCGTCAGCACCTGCGGGTCATCGGAGAACACCAGCCGGTGGGCGCCGCCCTCGCTGTCCTCGAACTCGTGGAAATAGAACAGGCCCTCCTCGGCGGCGAGGCGCTCGATGAAGGTGAGATCCGTCTCGCGGTACTGCACGCAGTATTCGCGCTCGAGGGGTTCGCGACTGACGGCGAACGCCACGTCCGTAATACCGCGCTCGTCCAGCAGGGTGTTGATGATGGTGAGCGGGTCGACCTTCTGGAAGATGCGCGAGTTCTGGCGCAGCGAGGTGCGCCAGAGCGCCGGGCGCAGTGTCAGCGAGTAGAAGGTGCGCCGGTGGCCACGATCCCCCCGGCCGAACTCGCTGATGATGCCGTGGACCCGGCGCAGCGGCTCGCCGTCCTGCCAGACGGTCAGCGTGGCTTCGCGGTCAAGAAGCTCGGAAGCGTCCAGGTCGCCTTCGCGGCTGGCGACGTTCAGCGTCAGCTCGAAGGGCTCGGAGAGCGCCTCGCGGTGGGTGAAGTCGATGACCGCGACGCCATCCACGCCCGCAAGCGTGAGAGTGAATTGAAGCCCTTTTCCTTTTGCCATTACGCTGCTCCTTGCCTCTTAACCCGTCACTAGAGAATGACGAGAATAACGACCTGGGCGACAAGCGCAAACGTATCCGCTACAAGGAGCGAATCACTTACACAAATGTAAGAAATCGCTTACATAATCGAAGTAAACTTGACTAAAAAGCCTTCTCCAGAGCGAAGCGCGGTTGGTCGCGTCCTTCGATCGAGACGTGCTCATTGAACATCTCGAGCGGACGCACCCAGAGGCCGTACTCACCGTACAGTGCGCGATAAACGACCAGCTCTTCTTCGCTTTCGCTATGCCGAGCGGTGCCAAGCACCTCGTAAAGTGCGCCTTTATAGTGGCGGTAAATGCCGGGAACGGGGGCTTGCATAGAAACTCCTTACAGTGGGGTAATTTATTCGGCATGAAGCTGCCAGGCTTGGCGGCGGGCACCCAGCAGGGCAAGGCTTTGCCGCATCTGCTCTTCGACCAGCTGCTTTAGCGCACGGTTGACGTGGTTCACTTCTCCCTCAACGTTTTTTTCCAACGGCATGATGATTTGGAAGTCGTAATCGATGGAAAAACTGATTGGCCGCGTTTCGACACCGTGACGCTTCGCATCGAAGGCGGATACGCTGTTGAGGATGGCCAGACCCGTGCCGTTGGCGACCAGCCGTGTCGCCATCTCGCCGAGCGAAACGCTCCACATCTTACGAAGCGTGATGCCGTTAGCGTCAAGCTCTTGGGTAATCATGCGCTGACTCTGCTCGCCGGGTTCGCCGCAGATCAGCGCTTCATCCTGCAAGTCTTCGATATCGATCACTGCCTTGGCCGTTAGCGGGTGATCGCTTGGGATCACGCAAATGCCCGGCAGCTTATAGCGATAGCTTTGATAGCGGGGGTCGGCGCGGGGGTCGGTGGTGATGCCGAAATCGAAGCGCTGGGCCACCATGTCTTCGGGGATTTGATAGGAGCGAAACGAGTAGAGGCTGATTTCCAGTTCGGGAAACATCTCGGCCAGCTGTGTGGAGGCGCCGGGAAACACCGCCATGGCAAACGATGGCATGCTCACGACCCGTAGCTGGCCGGCCGGCCGTTCCTTGAGGCGGTCCGCAAACTGGCGCAGATGGCTAAGCCCCAGGTAGACCCGCTCTACTTCGTCATAAAACAGCGTGCCCCGGCGCGTGGGCAGCAGCCGGTTGTGGTGGCGCTCGAACAGCGCAAAGCCCAGCCGCTCTTCCAGCTGTTTGATCATACGGCTGATCGCAGGCTGGGAAACGAGCATTTTTTGCGCCGCGTCGGTCGCGCTACGGGTTTTGACGATCCACATGAAGGCTTCGATTTGCGCATCGGTAAAGCCGCGGTGAGCCATAACATTTACTCATAGCCTGATATCTATAAGTCACTGTAACCGCCTAGACACGCCAATATAAAGTGATTAATAGCTAAAAAAGCGATAGATGGGGTGCTCAAAAGAACGCCCTCATTACAAAATGGCAATCAGGAAACGCTAATGATCGACGCTATTGTAGAGAACAACGCTGAATTTACCGCCTGGCGCCGGGATATTCACCAGCACCCCGAGCTTGGCTTTGAAGAGCAACGCACCGCCCAACTGGTAGCCGACAAGCTCAACGCCTGGGGGTTCGACGAGGTGCATACCGGCATTGGCGGCACCGGCGTGGTGGGCGTACTGCGCGGCAACACGCCTTCATCCCGCGCCATCGGTTTGCGCGGTGATATGGACGCGCTGGCGATGACCGAAGCCAACACCTTCGAGTACGCCTCGAAAACCCCCGGCAAAATGCACGGCTGCGGTCACGATGGCCACACCACCATGCTGCTGGCGGCGGCCTGGTATCTTGCTCAGCACCGCGACTTTGCGGGCACCGTACACTTTATTTTTCAGCCCGCGGAAGAGGGGCTTGCCGGTGCCAAGGTCATGATCGACGACGGACTTTTTACGCGCTTCCCCTGCGAGCGAGTCTATGGGCTACACAATATGCCCGGCGTGCCGCTGGGCGAGCTGTGGCTACGCGATGGTGCCCTGATGGCCGGTTCTGACCGCTTCACCATCGAGATTCAGGGCAAAGGCGGCCATGCGGCGATGCCCGAGCATACCGTCGACCCGATGCCGGTGATCAGCGCGATCATCAGCGGCGCCCAAACCATCGTGAGCCGCAATACGTCACCGCTGGAGTCGGCGGTACTTTCCTTTACCGACCTGCATGCCGGCAGCGGGACATTCAACGTGATCCCCGGCAGCGCCAGCATGATGGGCTGCTTGCGCACCTTCGACGAGAAAGTCCGCCAGCACGCGTTGGCGCGTCTTAAAACGCTGGTCGAAAGTAGCGCCAGTGCCTTTGGCGCCACGGCGACGCTGACCGTTCGCCCGGGCAGCTACCCGGCCACCGTCAACGATAGCCAGGCCTACGCGCTGGCCGCCGAGGTCGCCCAGGAGGTCGTCGGCGCGGAAAAAGTGAACGCCAACTGCCAGCCGCTTTCTGGCAGCGAAGACTTTTCGTTCATGCTCAATGCCGTGTCGGGCTGCTACCTGCTGCTGGGCAACGGGTTGGAGGGCGAAACCGGCGGGGTCAGCGTTCATAACGTAAGCTACGACTTTAACGACACCATCATTCCAACCGGCGCCTCCTTCTTCGTTCACATGGTGCAGCGCGAGCTCGCCGCCCAGTAAACGCGTCGTTTGGAGAATCATTATGCAACAGCACAATACCGGCCACGCGGGGCGTGGCGGGGTGATGGATCGTATTGCGCGCATGGCGGATGCGCTGCCCCACCCCTTCATCATGTTTTTTGGCCTGTTCGTCATCGCCCTGGTGCTCTCGGCACTGATGAGCGTATGGGTCGAGCCGGTCGTCCACCCAGCCACCGAGGAGCTGATTCAAGTACGCTCCCTGCTTGGCTGGGAGGGGTTGCGCTTCATGCTGACCAACGCGATCACCAACTTTACGAGCTTTCGCCCGCTGGGGTTGGTATTGGTCATGATCCTGGCGCTGGGTATGATTCAAAAAACCGGGCTGGCCGATGCGGCGATCAAGCGTATGCTCAGCGGCGTGTCGCCGCGCTTTATAACGCCGGCGGTGATCATCACCTCGATTATCGGCAATCTCGTGTCCGACGCGGCGGTGTTTTTGATTCCGCCGTTGGCGGCCATCATGTTCAAGACCGCCGGGCGCAACCCCATCGCCGGCATCATTGTTTCCTTCGTCTCGGTGTTTGCCGGGTTTAGCGCCAATTTCTTCATTGCCGGTACGGACCTTTTGCTTTCAGGCATCTCGACCGAAGTGGTTCAGAGCGTCCGGCCCGGTTATGAAGTCAGCGTCGTGTCGAACTGGTTTTTCATGTGTGCGTCGGTACCGCTAATCACGCTGATCATCACCGTCATGAATAACCGCTACGTCGAGCCCATGCTCGAGCGCTTTCGACCCGAGCATGAGGTGGAAGACCAGGCCCATACCGCGCCGCTAAGCGGCCTTGAACGCCGGGCGCTGCGCTATACGGGGCTTACGGCGCTGGCCTACGTAGCGGCGATTTTACTGCTGGTGCTGCCCGCAAGCTCGGGGCTGCGTAACCCGGATGGGGGGCTTTTGCCCTCGCCTTTCATGAATGGTCTGGTGCCGCTCATCATGCTGTTTTTCATTCTTTGCGGGGTGGTTTACGGCGTGATGGTAGGCACGATCAAGCGGCCAAGCGATGTGCCCAAACTGATGGAAGAGGCCATGCGGGACATGTGCGGGTTCATCGTCATCGTCTTTATGGTGGCCCAGTTCATCGCTATCTTTAACTGGTCGAACCTGGCGATCGTCACCGCGGTCAACGGCGCCGACTGGCTAACCCAGATCAACATGCCGGCGCTGGTAGTGGTGGCGGGCTTTATCCTGTTGGCCGCGCTGGTCAACCTGTTCTTCTATAGCGGCTCGGCGCAGTGGGCGCTGCTGGCGCCCATTTTCCTGCCCATGCTCATGCTACTGGGGCTGGAACCGGAGGCCATTCAAGCGGCGTACCGTATCGCCGACTCGTCCACCAACCCGATTTCGCCCATCAACCCTTATTTGCCGCTCATTCTGGCGGTTATCCACCTTTATAACCGCTCGTTCACGCTGGGCAACCTGCTCACCTCGGCCATGCCCTTCTCGCTGGCGGTGCTCGCCGGGTGGTCGCTGCTCTACTTTGTCTGGTATGCCCTTGGGCTCCCCTTCGGGATCTATAGCGGATAAGTCGCGAGCGCTCCTTTTTAAGCGCGCTCGATCGCCCACGCGGATGAACGTCTCGCCGCGCTACCCTTTGCGGGTGGCGCGGTGTTTTTTTGCCTTTAAACGCCGGCTGGCCGGGGCTCGGACGCCGCTTTTTTCGCCAGGCGCTCCAGCACTTTGGAAGCCGCCACGAAGCCAAAGGTGCCGGTGACGAAGGTGGCGGCGCCAAAGCCGGAGGCGCAGTCCAGCCGGGTGGCATCCCCGCTGCCGGGCTTTTGTAGGCACACTTCGCCGTCCGCGCTTGGGTAGACCAGCTGTTCGTCGGAGTAGACGCACTCGACCGAAAAGCGCCGCTTGGGGTTGCGCGAGAAGTGGTAGTCCCGACGCAGGCGCGAGCGCACTTTGGAAAGGAGCGGGTCGTGCTCGGTGCGGGTGAGATCCGCTACCTGAATGCGCGTGGGGTCGGTTTGACCGCCGGCCGCTCCCGTCACGGTAATGGGGATCTTGCGCCGCTTGCACCAGGCGATCAGCGCGGCCTTGGCGATCACGCTGTCGATGGCGTCAACCACGTGGTCGGCATCATCAGGAATGCGATCAAACAGGTTCGTCGGGGTCACAAACGCGGTATCGGCGATGATGTCGATGTCGGGGTTGATCAAGCGACAGCGCTCAGCCAGCACCGCGACCTTGGGCTGGCCGATGGTGCCATCGAGGGCGTGAAGCTGGCGGTTGACGTTGGAGACGCAGACGTCGTCCAGGTCGATCAGCGTGAGCTTGCCAACTCCTGAGCGCGCCAGCGCCTCGACCGTCCAGCTGCCCACCCCGCCCACGCCGACCACCACCACGTGGGCGTGACGAAAGGCAGTGGCTGCGCGCTGGCCGTAAAGGCGGCGAATGCCGCCAAAGCGGAAGTCATAGTCGGTCGACATGGCAAACTCTCTATCAATGTTCGGTTAGAGCAAATATTGGGTTAACGTGCCGGGGTCGCGTCGGTATCCGGTGTTAGCGCCTCAAGACGGACGCCATCCAGCGGCAGGTGCCCGGCCCAACCCAACTGCTCGAAAAGCGCGGTCATCACCGGGTCCAGCGCGCAGCCGATGCTCAAGCGGTCCGACTGGAACGGGTGGTCGAACGCCAGGTGGCTGGCCGCCAGCAATAGCCGTGGGGCGTCAAGCTGCTCGGCGAAAAAGCGATTGTGTACGCTTTTACCGTGTTTGGCATCGCCAATGATGGGGTAGCCGCGGCGGGACAGGTGGCGGCGTATTTGATGGCGCCGCCCGGTCAGCGGGCGCGCCTCGACCAGCGAGTAGCGCGCCACCGGGTAGCGGTCGACCTGCACCGGCAGTTCCACACTGTCCAGCCGTGTGATATCGGTGCGCGCGGCCAGGGCGGGCATTTCCGCCTTGGGGCGGGTGCCGTCCTCTTCGCGCAGCGGGTAGTCGAGGGTCTCGGCGTCCGGCGCCTTGCCGCGCACCACCGCCAGGTAGCGTTTTTCCACCACGCGCTCGTTGAACGCCTGACTTAGCTTGCTCGCGGCCTCGGAAGAGAGCGCCATGACCATCACCCCGGAGGTCGGCCGGTCCAGCCGATGAACCGGATAGACCCGCTGGCCCAGCTGGTCGCGCAGCATTTGTAGCAGGAAGGTGGTTTCTCCCCGGGCGAGTTTGGAGCGGTGCACCAAAAGCCCGGCGGGCTTGTGCAGCGCCACCAGGTGCTCGTCCTGATAAAGAATGCGTAACGCCGCCATGGCCTTCCCCGCAAAAAAAGTGGCGCTATTGTCGCGGCTTCGCCGGCGGTTGTCACCCGGCCAGGATAATAACCCTCGGCCACGTTGGCGCCACCGGCGCCAAGCAGCTACCTTGTAAAGGCACCCTTCGGGGCTTCCATGGAACAGGAAAGGAGAAACCACATGCGTTTAGCAACCCCTCTTACCGGTATTGCAGCGGCCCTTCTACTAGCAGGCGCTGCCCATGCCCAAACCAGCGACTCGCTGGAAGTAAACATGCACGAAGTCACCGCCGACGGCGTAGAAGAAGCGCTGGGCACCGTGACTATCGAAGAAAGCTCGGAGTTCGGCGGCGTGCTGCTGACGCCCTCCATTACCGACCTGGAGCCCGGCATTTACGGCTTCCACCTGCACCAGAACCCGAGCTGCGAACCCGCCGAGGATGACGACGGCGAGATGACCGCCGCCCAGGCCGCCGGTGGTCACTACGACCCGGAAGAAACCGATACCCACCAGGGCCCCTACGGCGAAGGCCACCTGGGCGACCTTCCGGTCCTCACGGTGAACGAAGACGGCGAAGCGAACCTTCCGGTACTCGCGCCGCGCTTGAGCATGGACGACATGACCGACCGCGCCTTGATCATTCATGAAGGTGGCGACACCTACGAAGACGAGCCGCATCTGGGCGGCGGCGGTGCCCGCATGCTGTGTGGCGTTACCCCCACGTCCTAATCTTCGCACTCGTGTGAATCGAAAACGGGCAGCCCATGGCTGCCCGTTTTGCGTTATAAAGCCCCGTGGCCCGGCAAGGGAAACTAAAGTCGTAGAGCGAATCCCGCCGCGAACAGATACATTCGCAGGCTTGGGCAGGCCAGCCGTGCCTAACGCCTGCTGCCCCGCCCGTTCCCCCTTGCCACCGACCACCACCGGGTGCCCCCAATGATCACCTTCATCGCCTCGATACTGCTGCTAATAATAGGGTACTTTACCTACGGCAAGTTCGTTGACCGCGTGTTCGTCGCCGACCGAAAGCGTCCGACACCGGCTTTTAGCATGCGCGACAACATCGACTACGTGCCGATGAACACCACGCGTAACTCACTCATTCAGCTTCTTAACATCGCGGGTGTGGGGCCTATTTTCGGGCCGATTCTGGGCGCGCTTTACGGCCCCGTGGCTTTTGTGTGGATCGTGATCGGCTGCATTTTTGCCGGTGCGGTGCACGACTACCTGACCGGCATGATCTCGATTCGTAACCACGGCGCCCACCTGCCGCAACTGGCGGGCAAGTTTTTGGGCAAGGCGATGAAACACGTGGTCAACGGCTTTGCGCTGCTGCTGCTGTTACTGGTGGGCACGGTATTCGTGACCTCCCCCGCGACGCTTTTGGCGAACATGACCTCGCTTTCGCTGGTGGGCATTACGCTGGCGATTTTTGCCTACTACCTGATCGCCACGCTGTTGCCGATCGATAAAGTGATCGGCCGGGTATACCCCTACTTTGGCGCGCTGTTGCTCTTTAGCGCCGCGGGTATTGGCATTGGCTTGATCGTGACCGGCGCGCCGATTCCGGAGCTCTCGTTTGCCAACATGCACCCGGAAGGCGCCCCGATCTTCCCGCTGCTGTTTTTAACGATCTCCTGCGGCGCGCTTTCCGGCTTTCACGCCACGCAAACGCCGATCATTTCACGCACCACGGAGAACGAATCCAACGGGCGCCGTATCTTCTACGGCATGATGATTACCGAAGGCGTGATCGCGATGATCTGGGCCGCCGCCGCCATGAGCCTATTCTACGGCGACCAGACGCTGTCTGACGTACTCGCCGCCGGTGGCCCTGCCGCCGTGGTGAGCGAAGTCTCGACCACGATGCTGGGCGCCGTGGGCGGTACGCTGGCCATTCTGGGCGTTATCGTGCTGCCGATCACCTCCGGTGACACCGCGTTTCGCAGTGCGCGCATGATCATTGCCGACTACCTAAAAATCGCCCAGAAGCCGATCGCCAAGCGCATCATGATCGCCCTGCCGCTGTTCGTGATTTCCTACGCGCTGACCCACATGGACTTCACCCTGCTATGGCGCTACTTCTCCTGGGCCAACCAGACCACCGCGGTGATCGCCCTGTGGGTGGGCACCATGTATCTGGTGTTGTCACGCAAGCCCTACCTGATCACGGCGATTCCTGCGGTCTTCATGACCATGGCGACCTTTACCTACCTGGCCTTCGCGCCGATCGGGTTCGGCCTTCCGCTGCAGATGAGCTACGTAGTGGCCGCACTTGGCACGCTGGTGTGCATCGCGCTGTTCATGAAGCGCGTACGCCGCCTGAGCCGGGCGACCTTCTCCGTGGACGAGCCGGTCGCGGCGTTCGAAGGATCTGACGCCTTCGCAGCACAGAACCGCTAACCTCCTCTCCCAGCGTTAGATCCAGCTCCAGCCCGCTCGACGGTTAATACCGCCGGGCGGTTTTTTTAAAAGTACTTTTAAAGAATACTTTTAAAAAGTACTTTTAGTGTCGTGCTCTCATCGCCAAGCCAGACTTCACGACATCGTCTAAAGCATCAGAAGTAATTAACCTGTATTAACTTCTTAACATAAAAACAGCCAACTTAATTTAGACTAAAAGAGCAGCGCATTGATAGTTATAGACAATATTGAAACCAACTAACATTAATTAAATACACCTAAACGCATAACATAAATCAAACTAAATATATTATAAACATTTGATTTAAATTAAAAATAAACTACTCAAACAATAATGGCGATTAATACTCGAATATCTCTTCTTATGTGCCAGGCTGAGAAAGGCAGGAAGCACTACATTTTGACGAAACGTAAAAGCCAGTTACTCCGCACTGCTTGTTCAATAGTAAACGTTCATTTTTATTGAACATTTACTGAACAAAGAGTCGCCGGAGTAATGACCAAGGAACCCCTTGGCAAACGACTAAGGAGAGTAATCATGTTTCATCATTCATCCAAACTTCAGTACCCGGTCAAGGTCGACAAGCCCAACCCCCAGTTCGCCATGCTGCTACAACAGGCGATTGGTGGTATCGAGGGCGAAATTCGCGTGGCCATGCAGTATTTCTTCCAGGCGATGGGCGCCCGCGGCGATGACCGTATTCGTGACATGCTGATGTCGACCGCCACCGAAGAGCTATCGCACATCGAGATGCTGGGCCATGCCGTTGCGCTCAATCTGGAAGGCGCGCCGGTTTCCTATCAGGAAGAAACCGCCAAGGACCCGGTGATGAACGCCATCCTGGGCGGCGCAAACCCGCGCCACCTGCTGTCATCGGGCCTTTCGGCCATGCCGGTCAACGCCAACGGCGTGCCTTTTGATATGAGCCACGTGTACGCCACCGGCAATATCGGCGCGGACATGATGGCCAACGTGGCGGCGGAATCCGGCGGACGCGTTCTGGCCACGCGTCTTTATAACTGGACCGACGATCACGGCATGAAGGACTTCCTGTCGTTTTTGATCGCCCGGGATACCTATCACCAGCAGCAGTGGCTGGCCATCATCGAGGAGCTGGGTGGAATGGAAGCGCAGTTACCGATTCCCAACTCGACGCCGGAAGAGCACGAGGCGACCGAGCACTCCTACTACTACCTGAACACCCTGCTCGATAAGGACGCACCGAAAGGCCGCTGGGGCGAAGGACCTTCGCTTGACGGGCGCAGCCAGTACTCGATCAAGAATACGCCGGAGCCGCTGGGCCAAGAGCCAAGCCTGGGGGGCGCCAAACCCAACTCCGGGGCGCAAACCGAGCAGGTCGACCCGTCCAAATAAAGGGTCGCCCATAAAAAAACCCCGAACCTGGTTCGGGGTTTTTTTGGGCTAAACGAAGGTTTATTCGTTTTCGCCGGCCATTTGCATCTGGCGCAGCATGTAGTTCTGGACACCGACTTTATCGATCAAGCTGAGCTCGGTTTCGATGTGGTCGATGTGCTCTTCTTCATCGGCCAGCAAATCGCGCAGCATGTCGCGGGTCACGTAATCTTTCACGCTTTCGCAGTAGGTGATGGCTTCGATGTAGTCGTTACGGCCGTCGTGTTCGATCTTGAGATCGCACTCGAGCATTTCCTTGACGTTTTCACCGATATGCAGCTTGCCCAGGTCCTGCAGGTTGGGCAGCCCTTCCAAAAACAGGATGCGCTCGATGATCTTGTCAGCGTGCTGCATCTCTTCGATGGATTCGTCGTATTCCCACTTGGCCAGCGCCTTCAGGCCCCAGTCCTTGTACATTTTGGCGTGCAAAAAGTACTGGTTGATCGCAACGAGTTCGTTACCCAGTGCGATATTGAGATGTTGAATAACCTTGGGATCGCCTTTCATATATCACCTTCTTTGTGCGTGCGCTCTTTTTGTCGTAAAAGGTTTTTCGGACAATCAAGCAGTTACGTCATTAAAGGAGCAGCGGCCCACAAGGCATACTCCCGGATGACTGAGAGTATAAAGGAGCAAGCTAAAAATTCAAACAAATCAGTTGTTTGCTAAAAGCAACTTAAACAATAGTGATTCGCGTCATACGGCGTAAGCGAGACCCATATCGGCTTGCTGGCGCTCGTCGTAAATCGCTTCACGGGTAATGGATTTGGCAAGGCAGGCACACTTGCCGCACTGGGTCGCGCAGCCGGTGGCTTCGCGCACGTCGCGAAAGCTACGCGCGCCGTCGCTCACCTGCTGGCGAATTTGATGGTCGGTCACACCCTTGCACATGCACACGTACATGACATCACCTCATAAAATGCATAAACCGAATGTAAATGATTCGCATACATCTTATCAAGTAAAAATCAGTCGCTTTTGTTAAGCGTTTTTAGTTACCTCGCGTTTTATAAAACCAATACAGTACGTTAGCGCCCAGGCCCAGGATTGAAAAAATCGCACAAAAAAAGCCGGGCCACTTTTGGGTACCCGGCTTTTCGAATCTTTTAAGCGGTTAGCCGTTTCGGTGCAGGAAGTAGCCCCCAACGACGGCACACGCCAACGTAGGCACCAGCACCGCCCATACCGGCGAGAAACCAAAGATACTGGAAGCCGGCGCCAGCAGATCCTGCACGTACTTGAAAACGAGCCCGGTGACGACCCCGTAGAAAACCCGGGTGCCGGCGGCTACGGTGCGCAGCGGCCCGAAAACGAACGAGGCGGCAATGAGGACCAGCGAGGCCATGGTCAGCGGCATCAACACCTTCTGCCAGAAGTAGAGCAAGGGCTGCTCGGCGTTAAGCCCCTGGCTTTGCAGGAAGTTGGCGTAGGCCCACAGCTCGCTGGGCGCCTGGCTTTCGATATCGCGTAAAAGCCGCTCCAACTGGGTGGGGGTTAGCGCGGTTTCCCACATCGCCTGGGGCACGTACTCGGACTCGGTGTGGTCGTCATAAATGCGCGTGGTGTTCACGGCCTCCAACTGCCAAACGCCCTCTTCCCAGTAAGCGCGCTCAGCACGGGTCGCTTCGACCAGGCGGCGCTCTTCGAAACGGTAGCGCGTCAAATCGAGCACCACGTTGTCGGCGCGAATGGCGCCAAAACGGTAGACGCTGTCACCCTCGAACTGCCAGCCGCTGCGGCTTGTGAGCATGGTACCTTCCC
The DNA here is from genome assembly GCF_970647075.1 of Vreelandella mediterranea. Taxonomy (NCBI): domain Bacteria; kingdom Pseudomonadati; phylum Pseudomonadota; class Gammaproteobacteria; order Oceanospirillales; family Halomonadaceae; genus Vreelandella; species Vreelandella mediterranea. The sequence continues at coordinate 2,952,593 of NZ_OZ310198.1, forward strand.
CCTGGCGCTGCTCCAGCCGCCAGGCTTCGGCGAACTGCTCGGTTCGGGGGCTGACGAACTCCGCCACCAGCAGCACTACCGCTACCACTAACAGCACCGGCTTCATCACGCCCCAGACGATACGCGCAAGCGAGCGCCCGGCCGCGCGCATCACGGTCAGCTCGTTGCTGGAGGCCATGGTGCCCAGGCCGATCAGTGCGCCGATCAGCACCGCCACCGGGGCGTATTGATAAAACCGCCAGGGCAGGCGCATGCCAAGATACAAAAGCACGTCCAGCGCCGAGTAATTCCCCTGGGTGTCGCCCAGGTCGCCAATGTAGGCCAGGGTTATATCCAGGCCCAGCAGCACGATCTGTACGATGACGATAGCGCCCAGTATGTTGCGGGCGATGTAGCGGTCCAAACGATCCGCCGGCGTTAAAATACTGAGCATTAGCGCATTCCTTTACGTTGCGAGCGCCAGATCAGCAGACACCCGAGCCCCAAAAAGAGCCCATGCACCGGCCACACCCCTACCGTGGTGGCGAGAGTACCGCTGCCGATGGCATCCACGGCGGCCAGCAGCAGGCTTAAATAGGCGACGTACAAAAATACCGCCGGCAAGAGCTTGGCGAACCGCCCTTGGCGCGGGTTGACCTGGGAGAGCGGCTGGGCCAGCAGCGCCAGCACGAACACCATCAGCGGAAGCCCCGCCCGCCACTGAAACTGCGCCTGGGCGCGCGGCCCGGGCTCGCGCCATAGATCCGCCGTGGTGGCGTATTCCAGTGAATCGAGTTCCTGGCGTTCGCGGCTGAGCCCCAACCGCAGCGTGTAGCGATCGAACACCAGCCGCTCGGCGGCCTGGCGCCCGGGGGTGACGCCGTAGCGTTCGCCCTCTTCCAGCACCAGAAAGCGGCTGCCGGTCTCCATTCGGGTCTCCTGGTGGCCCGCGCGCGCCCGGGTGATGTAGCTGTGCGGGCTGTCGCTATCCGGGTTGGCCTGCTCGTGCACCAGCACTTCCTGCATTTCGGTGCCGTCGCTGTTGAAATCGCTGATATACGCCGTGCGCCCGCCGCCAAAGGACTGAAAGCGCCCGGGGGCGAGCACCGAGACATCCAAACGGCTGCGCTGCTCCTCGATGGTGGCGTCGGTCAACAGCGCGCCGGCCGGGGTGAGCCACAGGCTGCAAAGCCCCACCAGCACGGCCACGACCGAGGCCGGCAGCAGCGTTACCCGCAAAAGGCGCGTGGGGCTCATGCCGCAGGCGACCATCACGGTGATTTCGCTATTCATATAGAGCTGGCCGTAGGCGAGCAGAATGCCGAGAAAAAACGCCAACGGCAGAATCAGCTCCATGAACCCGGGCAGGTGATAAAACATCAAACTGCCCAGAATGGTGACGGGAAAATCGCCCTCGGCGGCATCGGCGAAGTAGCGAATGAAGCGGCTACCCATGATGACCAGCAACAAAATGCCGGCCACCGCCGACATGGTGAGTAACACTTCACGAGTCAAGTACCGAAATAAAATCAACGCGCTCTCCGGCTAAGCCTGCAGGTGACCATGCAATGCGTTCATGGCTTGGGTACACTAATACAACGTACGATCGCGGTATTATCGCGAATCACTTGATGCTTGTCTTGTTGGAGACGTCATGGAATTTTCCGTTCAGACGGCCAATCCCGCCAAATCCGAAACGGCGTGCCTTGTTCTGCCCGTCTATAAAGATAGCGAGTTGCTGCCCGCGGTGGCGAAATTGGACGACGCGAGCGAGCGGCTGATCGGTCAACTACTCGAGCGCGGCGATTTCGACGCAGCCTTGGGCAACGTTCAGCTGATCCCCTTCGCCCCCGGGCTTGGCGCGCAGCGGCTTCTGCTGGTCGGCCTTGGCGAGCGCGAAAAGTGCCAGGAAGCGGCCGTTATCAAGGCGATGGAGGCCGCCATGACCGCGGTGGTGAAACTGCCCATCGACGAAGCCAGCACCGCCTTCACCGATATTTTGCTGGAAGGGCGCGACACCGCCTGGAAGGCGCGCAAGACCCTGGAGGCCGCCGAGCGCGCGCTCTACCGTTTCGACCAGTTCAAATCCGCTCCGGCCCCCACGCCTACGCTTGCCAAACTGCACCTGATCGTCAGTGAAAGCAGCGAGGTGCAAAACGCCCAGTACGGCGCCAAAATCGGCTGTGCGATCGGCCAGGGCGTCAATTTTACGCGCACGCTGGCCAACCTGCCCGGCAACGTTTGCACCCCGCGCTACCTGGCCGAACAGGCACAAACGCTGGGTAAGGAGTCGCGCGGCGCCCTCGACGTGGAAATTCTGGACGAAGAGGCGCTCGAAGCGCTGGGCGCGGGCTCGCTTTTATCGGTCGGGCGCGGCAGCGTCGAGCCTTCACGGCTGATCGTCATGAAGTACCAGGGTGCCGACGACCCGGATGAAGCCCCCCACGTACTGATCGGCAAGGGTATCACCTTCGATACCGGCGGTATCTCGCTCAAGCCCGGCGACGGCATGGACGAGATGAAGTTCGACATGGGCGGCGCGGCCGGCGTGTTCGGCACGGTCAAGGCGGTGCTCGAGATCAAGCCCAGGCTCAACGCGGTGTTCATCGTGGCCGCCGCCGAAAACATGCCCGACGGCGCAGCGACCAAGCCTGGTGACATCATCAAGACCCTCAAGGGTTTGACCGTCGAGGTACTCAACACCGACGCCGAAGGCCGGCTGGTACTGTGCGATGCGCTCACCTACGCCGAGCGCTTCACCCCAGCAAGCGTCATCGATATCGCCACGCTCACCGGTGCAGTCATCGTCGGCCTTGGCCACCACGCCACCGGGCTTTTGTCCAACGACGACGACCTGGCCCTCGACGTACTGGAAGCCGGTGAAACCGCCTGGGATCGTACCTGGCAGTTGCCGCTTTGGGACGAATACCAGGAGCAGTTGGACTCCAACTTCGCGGACCTTGCCAATATCGGCGGGCGCCCTGCGGGTACGATCACCGCGGCGTGCTTTCTGTCACGCTTTGCCGATCATTTCCCCTGGGCACACCTGGATATCGCCGGCACAGCCTGGCACTCGGGTAAGCAAAAAGGCGCTACCGGCCGCCCGGTAGGGCTTTTGACCCAGTATTTGCTGGACCGCGAAACCGACGCCCAGGTCGATACCGAGACAAAATAAGCGCTTATGGCGCGTAACGGTTGCCTTTCACCGTCACAACCGTTAAACCTGAAACATCAAGGCGCCCAGCCGACCGGGCGCCTTCCCCATTTTTGATGCTTACCCCCGCGGGGGTGCTTTGCGGAGACGATACGCCGTGCCCACTGCAAGTTCAGCAATTCGTTTTGAAATTCTGCCCTCCAATCAGGCAACGCCGGACAACATTCGCGAAAGCGTGCTGGCAAACCCAGGCTTTGGCAAACACTTCACCGACCACATGGCGCACGTGCGCTGGACAGTCGACGCCGATTGGCACGGCCACCAGGTGCGCCCCTACGGGCCGCTGACCCTGGACCCGGCCGCTGCGGTGCTGCACTACGGCCAGGAAATCTTCGAGGGCATCAAGGCCTACCGCCACGCGGACGGCTCGGTCTGGACCTTCCGCCCGGAGAAAAACGCCGAGCGCCTGCGCCGTAGCGCCCGCCGCCTGGCGCTACCCGAGCTTTCCGATGAGGACTTTCTGGGCTCGATCAAAGCCTTGCTGGCCCAGGACCACACCTGGGTGCCCACCCCGCAAAGCGATGCCGACGAGTGCAGCTTGTACCTGCGCCCGTTCATGATCGCCTCAGAAGCCTTCCTCGGCGTTCGCCCGGCCCACGAAGTGGACTACTACGTGATCGCATCCCCTGCGGCCTCCTACTTCAAGGGCGGCGTGAACCCGGTCTCGATCTGGCTTTCGTCCACCTACAAGCGCGCCGCCGCTGGCGGCACCGGCTTTGCCAAGTGCGGCGGCAACTACGCAGCCTCCTTGGCCGCGCAGAAAGAGGCCGAAGGCCACGGCTGCGGCCAGGTCGCGTTTTTGGACGCGGCGGAGAACAAGTGGATCGAAGAGCTCGGTGGCATGAACCTGTTCTTCGTGTTCAAGGATGGCCGCCTGGTCACCCCGCGCCTGACCGATACGATTCTCGAAGGCGTAACGCGCAACTCGGTACTCACGCTTGCCAAAGACATGGGCCTGACCCCGGAAGAGCGCCCGATCAGCATCGACGAATGGCGCGAAGGTGCCGAGTCCGGTGAGATCACTGAAGTCTTCGCCTGCGGCACCGCCGCGGTGATTACCCCGGTGGGCGAGCTGGTCACCGAGCACGAGCGCATTCGCCTGAACGGCGACGGTGGCAATGAAGTGGCCATGCGCATTCGCAAAACCCTGCTGGACATTCAGTACGGGCGCAGCGACGACACCCACGGTTGGCTCACCCAGCTGGTGTAACCCCTCCCGCCGCCGCCTCGTGCGGCGGCGACCTTTCAGGCCTTCAGACGTTTCAATGCGGGAATTCCATGGCGCGAATCGACTTCTACATACTTCAGGACACCACCCTGGAGGCGCGGCTCGCCTTTGCCTGCAAGCTGGCGGACACCATCTACCGCAAGGGCTACCGGTTGCACCTTCACTGCGAGGACCAGGCGCTGGCGCAGCAAGCCGACGACGCACTCTGGACCTTTCGTGACGATGCCTACCTGCCCCACGCTCTGGAAGGCAGCGACATGGCGACAAGCGTGCCCATCACGCTGGGCTTTGGTGCCCTGCCCACCCCGGCGGAAGAGACCGCGCTTTTGAACCTGCACCCGGAAATTCCCGACGGGATCGAGCGCTTCACAAGAGTTGCCGAAATCATCAACCAGCACCAGCAGGTGCTGGTCACTAAACGCGCCTGCTGGCAGCGCTATAAGGAGCTTGGTCACGAGGTGGTCCCGCACAAGATTGGCGGCTAAACCACAGGCGGAGTCAAAACGCGACTGAAAGCTATTTCCCGGCCACGACACGCCTGACGCGTCGTGGCTGTTCGCGCTATACTAGCCGCCATTTTTCGTCCTCTTTATGAATTTCATGCTTGCCTCGGGCGTCTCTCGGGAAAGCATCGTTTGCGAGTCACTCCATGGAAAAGACCTACCAACCCGAACAGATCGAAACCCGCTGGTACGCGCGCTGGGAGGCGGACAACCGCTTCGCGCCGTCCGGCACCGGTGCGCCCTTCTCCATCATGATTCCGCCGCCCAACGTGACCGGAAGCCTGCACATGGGTCACGCCTTCCAGGACACCATCATGGATACCCTGACGCGCTGGAAGCGGATGCAGGGTAACAACACGCTCTGGCAGGTCGGCACCGACCACGCGGGGATCGCGACCCAAATGTTGGTGGAGCGCAAGGTGGCCGCGGAAGAAGGCAAGACGCGCCACGAGCTGGGGCGCGAGGCGTTCACGGACAAGATCTGGGAGTGGAAGGAAGAGTCCGGCGGCCACATTACCCGCCAGCTTCGCCGCATGGGCGCCAGTGTGGACTGGTCCCGCGAGCGCTTCACCATGGACGACGGCTTCTACAAGGCGGTGCAGGAAGTGTTCGTGCGCCTGCATGAAGACAATCTGATTTACCGCGGCAAGCGCCTGGTCAACTGGGACCCGACGCTGCACACCGCGATTTCCGATTTGGAAGTGGAGAACAAGGAGCAGCAAGGCAGCTTCTGGCATTTCCGCTACCCGCTGGCCGACGGCGTGAAAACCGCCGACGGCAAGGATCACGTCGTCGTTGCCACCACCCGCCCGGAAACGCTTTTGGGCGATACCGGCGTGGCGGTGAACCCGGAGGACGAACGTTACGCATCATTAGTGGGCCAATTCATCGAGCTGCCGCTAGTGGGCCGGCGCATTCCCATCGTCGCTGACGAGCACGCGGACATGGAGAAAGGCTCGGGCTGTGTGAAGATCACCCCGGCCCACGACTTCAACGACTACGAAGTCGGCAAGCGCCAGAACCATCTGTTGATCAACGTCTTCTCGAAAGACGCCACGATTCTCGAGCGCGCCGAAATCTTCGACCTCAAGGGCCAGCCCCAGCCGGAAGAAGACGCCACCCTGCCCGCGAAGTACGCCGGGCTCGACCGGTTCGAGGCGCGCCAGCAGATCGTCGACGACATGGACGCGCTTGGCCTGCTACTCGAGGTGGAAGCGGTCAACAACACCCTGCCGTATGGCGACCGCTCAGGGGATGTCATCGAGCCGCTTTTGACCGATCAGTGGTTCGTGGCCGTCGACCAGCTCGCCAAGCCCGCCATCGCGGCGGTCGAGAACGGCGACATCCAGTTCGTGCCCAAGAACTACGAGAACATGTACTTCGCCTGGATGCGCGACCTGCAGGACTGGTGCATCTCGCGCCAGCTCTGGTGGGGCCACCGCATTCCCGCCTGGTACGACGAACAAGGCAACGTCTTCGTTGCGCGCACTGAAGCCGAGGCTCGCGAAAAGCACGGCTTGGGCAGCGATATCACGCTCACCCAGGACGAAGACGTGCTGGACACCTGGTTCAGCTCGGGTCTTTGGACCTTCGGCACCCTTGGCTGGCCGGAAAAAACCCCGGAGCTCGAGACCTTCCACCCGACCAGCGTGTTGGTCACGGGCTTTGACATTATCTTCTTCTGGGTCGCCCGGATGATCATGATGACGCTGAAGTTCACCGATCAGGTGCCCTTCAAGACCGTCTACGTGCACGGCCTGGTGCGCGACGGCCAGGGCCAGAAGATGTCCAAGTCCAAGGGCAACGTGCTCGACCCGATCGACCTGATCGACGGCATCAGCCTGGACGCGCTTCTCGAGAAGCGTACCGGCAACATGATGCAGCCGAAGAAAGCCAAGGCGATTGCCAAGGCGACCAAGGACGAGTTCAAGGACGGCATCGAGCCCCACGGCACCGACGCGCTGCGCTTCACGTTCTTGTCCCAGGCCACCACCGGGCGCGATATCAAGTTCGACATGAACCGCCTGGACGGCTACCGCAACTTCTGCAACAAGCTGTGGAACGCCTCGCGCTACGTGCTGATGAATGCCGAAGGCGAAGACTGCGGCACCGGTGACGAGGCGGTGACGCTCTCGCTGGCGGATCGCTGGATCATCTCGCAGCTGCAAAAAACCGAAGCCCAAGTCACCAAAGCGATGGACGAGTACCGCTTCGACCACGCCTCCCAGGCGCTTTACGAGTTCGTCTGGAACGAGTACTGCGACTGGTACCTGGAGCTCTCCAAGCCGGTGCTGTGGGACGAAAATGCCACGGCCGAGGCCAAACGCGGCACCCGTCGCACCCTGGTACGCGTACTGGAAACCATCCTGCGCCTGGCCCACCCGATGATGCCCTATATCTCCGAAGAGATTTGGCAGCGCGTCGCGCCGCTTGCCGGGCGCTACCCGGGCCAGGACGCCTCGATCATGAACCAGCCCTGGCCCCAGGCGATTGATGCCCAAATCGACGAGCAGGCGAGCCGGGATATCGAGTGGCTCAAAGGCGTGATCGTCGCCGTGCGTAACATCCGCGCCGAGATGAACATTGCCCCGGGCAAGCCGCTGGACGTACTGCTGACCAAGGGCCAGCCGACGGACGCCGAGCGCCTCGAGAACAACCGCCTGTTCCTCTCCAAGCTTGCCAAGCTCGAAAGCGTGACCTGGCTTGCCAACCCGGACGATGCCCCGCTTAGCGCCACCCAGCTGGTCGGCGATATGGAAGTGCTGGTGCCCATGGCGGATCTCATCGACAAGGACGCAGAGCTTGCGCGCTTGAACAAAGAGATCGACAAGCAGGACAAGCTGATCGGCGGCGTCGAGAAGAAGCTTTCCAACGAAAGCTTCACCGCCAAGGCCCCGGCCGCCGTGATCGACAAAGAACGCGGCAAACTGGCCGAGTTCCAGTCCGCCAAAAAGCTACTTATAGAGCAGAAGGCCAAGATCGAGGCGCTGTAGCTCTTCTAGCGAGCGCTCAGATTAAAGCGTATCCGGCTCTCCCGAGAGCCGGTTTTTTTATGGGGTTTACTACTGCCCTGAGCGCTTTTCACCCCATGTCTTGTTATCAAACACTGTTCATTAACAGGCTAAACAACTAAACTATGCCCTGAACCATAAGCCGCAATATGGGTATTGCCATGCACACTCGCCGCATTCTTTTTTACAACTTCCTTGGATTTGCCCTGATCGCCAGCTGGTGGCTGCCATCGGTACTTTTTTGGACCAAGCTGGACGATGACGTCTTTTTCTTCTTCAACCAGTTCGTAAGCCCGGTCTACCCGCGCTGGGTCGAGACCATGGCGCTGCTCAACACCCGTGCCTTCGATAAAGTGATGTTTGGCGTACTGGTGATCATGCTGTTCTTCGCCATGGTGCGCGACAAGAACGGCAGCTGGCCCAAGTGGCTGGCAATTGGCCTGATCATGTCGGCGGTGGGGGCGCTGCTGGGTGAAATGCTGCACATGGATTTGCTCGCCGCCCGCCCCAGCCCCACGGTGTGGCACGACGACGTCAACATTCTCAACAACTACACCTACCTGAACGCCAAGGCGACCGCCTCCAACAGCTTCCCGAGCGATCACGGCGTGCTGGCCATGGTGTTCGCCAGCTTCATGCTGCGCTTCGCCGACCGCCTGATCGCCTCACTTTCCGTGGCGCTGGCTATCTTCGTGACTCTGCCGCGTATCCTGGTGGGTGGCCACTGGGTAAGCGATGTCTACTTCGGGGCGCTGGCCATCGTGCTGGTGGTACTGCCCTGGATTCTGTGCAACTCGTATATCGCGAGCTTGATCGACCGGATGGCACGCTTTTTCGATACCGCCGCTCATAAGCTCTTACCCCGGTTTCACTAAGCCACCTCATGCGGCCGCCCTAGGGCGGCCGTTTTGATTGCCCCCTTACCACCGGCCGCAACGGATACGCTATGGACATGAGTCAGCTGGAACACGTGGTCATTGCCCTGGGCGTTCAACTCCTGCTCGCCCTACTACCCCGGGTCACCCTTTGGGTGTCCGGCTCGCTGGCCGTGGCGGTGTTCCTGGGCCGCGAAATCGCCCAGCACGAGTATCGTCTGGCCATTCAGCGCGGCTGGGAGTGGGGCCAAACCCAGCCGGTAGGCATGTTCGAAGGCGTGTACACCGGCTGGCACCTGGGTTCCATACTCGATGTACTGATGCCGGCGGTGGCCTGTTTCATTCTGGCGTTAGCGGTGGATGCCTTCCGCGCCAAGCGTCGTTAGAGCGCGGGCACTCGCCCTATCCCGACGCGAGCGCTATCTTTTAAAGCCTTCATCCATTACCGAGCGGATATATGCTGATCGGCCCGCTTTTACAGGAGCGCCCGCCCATGAATCAAACACAGCATCAACAATTATTACAACGCGCTGTCGCCCTCGCCGAGAAGGCCCTGGAGGGCGGCGACGAGCCCTTCGGCTCGGTATTGGCCGATGCAAAAGGCCATGTACTTTATGAAGCCAGAAACCGCATCAACAGCGGCGATGCGACTCAGCACCCGGAGTTCGAACTGGCGCGCTGGGCCGCTCAGCATCTGGATGAGAACGCGCGTCGCGAAGCCACCGTTTTCACGTCCGGCGAACACTGCCCCATGTGCGCCGCAGCCCACGCCTGGGCCGGGTTAGGGCCTATCGTGTATGCCAGCTCCTCACAGCAGCTGGCGCACTGGCACGCGGAATTTGGGCTTGAGAATCCGCCGGTCGCACAGCTTACAGTCGAACAGGTTGCGCCGAGTGTGATGGTCAGCGGGCCGTATGAGCAGCTGGCACAGGCGGTTTATAGGCTTCATTGTCGTTATCGTGAGCTGATTTCCTCGCAGGATAACAATCAGCCGTGAGCATATTAAGCACTGGCTTAAATCTGCTGACTGTTTCTTGACTGGTTTAATCTGCCAAGCTGACCGCCCTAAGAATCACCGGTTTAAGATCATGGATTCGCGCGGCGTTATCAAAACGAGATTCGTAGCGGTCGGCGTTGAGGCTAGTTTCGAACCCGGTTTGACGAAGCCATCACCAGCACGGCGAGCTTTACCAAGGCGCACGCCTTGGTACAAAATCCAATAGCAACAACTATTTAGCCGCCTGCATCCAAATACGCCACCATTGAATTAAATGGGGGCCTTCTCGCCGAGCATAGCGACTCAAAAATTAGCGTGATAACTTGTCCTGGAAGACCTAATAACGAATACAAAGAGGATAAGCCCATGTTACGCAGACCCCTTTATATGGTTGCCATGTTTGCAGCGCTTGGCGTTGGCGCTCCAGCATACTCTGACGATCCTCTCCGAATCGCGGTGGACGTTCCGTTCGAACCTTTTCAATATCGCTTACCTGACGGCACCATCACCGGCTTCGAAGTCGACCTGGGCAATGAGGTATGCCGGCGTATAGAACGTGAGTGTGAGTGGGTGGAGCAAGACTGGGATGGCATCATACCCGGGCTGATGGCTCGTAAATACGATGTAGTGATGTCATCCATGGCGATCACCGAAGAGCGCCAGGAACGCCTGCTGTTTTCCGAGCCCTATTACAGCAATCCCAGCGTATGGGTGACCGCTGCAGGACACGAGATTGACGTAAATGATCGGGATGCGCTGAACGGTCTAAAAGTGGGTGTACAAAGGGGGACCATCCGTGATGAGTATATTACCGATACGTACGGGGACCTGGTCGATGTCACCCGCTACACCACAGGTGAAGACATTGCGGTGGATATGAGAGCGGAGCGCCTGGATGCCGCGTTCATGTACTACCCCCTCGCGCTATCTTCGCTCAATGTGAACGGCGACGGGAGCGAGTTCGTGACCAGCTCCGAGCTGGTCCGCGAACCCAAGAGTTACTTTGGACACGGTGTAGCCGCCGCCTTCAACCGCCGCAATGAAGCCTTGGTAGAGCAATTCAATCAGGCACTGCGAGAAATCAAGGAAGACGGCACATACGACGATTTGATGCAGCAGTACGTCGACTACGATATCAAAATTTAAGCCTTGAGAGCGCTGGCCCGGACTCTTGAGCCAGCGCTACTCTCCCCCCTTGGCCTTCCAGAAAAACGACAAAAAAGTAGAGGCCGGTATAGCGAGGCAAACCCTTGAGTTTGACTGCGTACAGGGGGGCTTTCAGGATGGCATTAACGCATACGAAAAACCGCCCGAAGAGCGGCTTGATCATGTTTTTAAACGTTGTTGCTTTTAAGCATTTATTAACGTTGCCGACACAAGGAGTCGAACCCGTTACCTACTGATTACAAGAACCTGACCTAGCAGCACACACCAGCATGAAAACCACTAAATCAATACGTTATAGAATGCCGAAAATTCGTTTCAGCATGTTTCTGTGGACACTTTTCGATCAAATCATAAAGCGCCCTTAAAACCTTCTTAAGATCAGTTTCTACGCTTTTCATTCATTGCTTCTTTTAAAAAACTTTCCATTAGATATCTATCACCAAAAACATCTTGTCTTTGCAAGTCCTGCAAAACTCTTATCAAGTCATTTTTATCTTCTCTAAAACTTAAAACCATAGTGCTATCAACTCTCCTATGATGTGCAACACCAAAACTTACATCACTATATAGCTTCTTTACTATATCTATTAATAAAACAGCATCGTCAATATTAACACACTCACCAAAAACAACACTCTTTAAACAACTCCTATCTATACTATTTATATTTTTACAGCTTAAAACTCTATGCTCATCTTCGTATCTCCAGTTAATATGTTTATTATAAAAAACCTTCTTACATATACTCTCGATATTATTAAGCCTTATCTCCGAAACTTTTAAAGGAATAATATCCCTGTCTTCGATATAGTTTACATCCTTTCCTTCACTTATTTCATAGCTTAAACATACCCCAGTACTCTTATTCCCATAATGGCCCCACATAATAGGATTATTGGAACCTTTGCCACCGGAGAAAGAACCAATTTTATACTTTTTAAGAATACCTGCCACAATATATACAGCTACTTCTTTAGCGTTAGACCCAGTATTTCTCAATCTAGAGCTATACCTTTGAAACATATCGCTCATATCAAGATCGTACCTTAAAACAATCTCGTCTACTTCTTTAATAAATTTATCAATACTACTTTTGTTTTCCTGAATATCATCTTCGATCTCAAAAAGGCATTCACCAGCATCATTCAAATCTTCTATGTTAGAATAATATAAATTACTATTATAAATATTTTTAACAGTCCACATGTTAAGTGGACAAAATTTCACATATTCCATTAACCCACCTCAACTATAAAATTTATTTTCTCTAAGTTATTTATTTCTTCGACTAACCCAAGCTCAAGTTTTAGCTTTTTGGCTTCTAGCCTCTCTCTTTCTGTTCGTGCTGAATAATACTGCTTTTCTAATCTTTTAACTTTAGAGATTTCACTAACGTAGTGTTTAAAGTTAACTGCAACTACGCAACAGCAACCAACAAAAACAGATATTGCTATAAACATAAAAAGGTCACTTAGCAACGCATAGTACATAGCTTGTTGCATACCTGACTCAAGCTCTCGCCATGCATTTGCAAAACCTCTATCGATCCCCTGCATTATCTTCTACCCCTTTTTTTCTTTTTGAGTTTCTTAAGTAGTTTGCTTTCTAGCCATATATACAAAACGGCCACCCCGGCGAACAGGATGGCCAATTTCATAAGATGACTAAATAGGTCTTGTGCTGCCTCTGCTGCTCCCATTCCCCTCGCCCCCTTACCCACAACCCTTGCCTCTGTGAAACCACTTATTCACAGCCCGCTGTGCTAGTCGGTATCCGTCCCCGTTTTCTTTAACATGCGGCGTGCCCTCTCGACCTCGGGGCTTACTTGTCCGCACGGCTCGTTCGTCTGCCCTGTCATCAGCCAAAGCGTGTACTTCGGCCCTTACTGGCGATCAGCCCTCGCACTGCTCCGTATTATTGCCCTATCAATCACAGAACCGCCAGTCGCTAAGCAAAATTCATCTCGAAGATATCATACCGCCAGCAAATTAATAGACTCCGAGTGAGGCGATGAACGGAGCTCCATTAAACGACGTGGCGTGTCCGTAACGCCCTGATAAGACAGAGTTAGAGGGTAACCGGGGGCATAGGCGCAAATGGGCGTAGAGCGAGCCGCTAGAGGTGCTTGGCGGAGGCAAAGCCGGTGCAAATCAGGATCCGCCAGGTTTGCGATGGCCTGGCAAATACAGCGGCGCTCATAAAGATATGGGTGCTTCAAATGAGGGGTTCATATAAAATCCACGCGCACAAAAAAGCCGCCTAAAAAGGCGGCTTGATGTGTTCTTTAACACTTTAGCTTTTAACCATCTTTTGATGGTGCCGACACCAGGAGTCGAACCCGGGACCTACTGATTACAAGGTATGATAATTTTACAGTCTCATTAACAAGTTATCTTAAAAAGATATATGTAAAACAATGGCATTCGTTCCTTGTGATTCAGCGACTTAGAGCATCATGCTATGAAGCGATTCAGCTACGCTATCAGGAAAAACCGTCAAGGTGACACCTGTGTGCGCTTCGATATACGTCATCAAAACCACGGTGCAAAAATTGAGCTAATGCCATGGGAAATGGAAGAGCTTTGGTTAACCCAAGCTGAAATGCCGATGATCATAGCCACCATGGTCGATGAAAAGATCTGGGACGCCCACCGAAAACCCATCCTCGAAATGCTCGCCGAGCACTACCTGGCCGACCGCGATTGACCCCCGCAAGAACTGCATAATTGCGCATGAAAACGCATAAAAATGATATCCCTTATAACTGCCCTTCCGCCCAGCAACGGCGCGGCCCGAGCCCCTGCCGCAATACTGCATAAAAACCACTACATTTAGCGCGCGGGCGGGGCGGGGTGACGATGGCGCGGCTTGGGTCGTCGTGGTGGCGGGCAGGACGGCCAGAGCGAGCGCGTGCGGCACGTTCTCAATCAAGATGGCATCGGAGAGCGGAAAGAATAAAGGCGCTTAAACGCAATGAGAGAGCTAATAAAAAGGCTAATGCGACTTATTCAAAACTGGCTTCATGCAGGCGCGCAAAAAAAAGCCGCCCGGGCGGGCGGCTTCGGTTATCAAGCGGGGTCAGTCGGCATCGGGATCGTCCAGCCGGTACGGTTCGAACCTCACGACCTCTTGTCCAACGTGCTCGTTGATCTCTTTTAAAATAGCCTGGATGGGCTCGAGCTCGTTGGCCACGAACACTCGCGCCGCCTTCTCGATGTCGCCGAACCCCGCCGTGTTCATCGGGATGATACCCATGAGCTGCGGCGGTATCCGATGCCCGGCAAGCTGGTCATCGCGGGTGATGTTTTTGATGTTGTAGAACTCATCTTTCGCCGCAACTTCTGACACCGGGATGATCTGAACGCCGTCTTTTTTGCCCCGGGGCGAGTAGAGAAATAGGTTGCGGAAATTACCCGGCCCTTTGGACTGCTTCAACGCCTTGCGCATGTCGTCAATGTCTTTCTGATCATGGGCGGGATCGTTCACGTACATGATGAACCCGGCGTGTGAGCCGTTCAGGTAGTACCGCCGGCGGAACAGGGTAGCGGATTCGTTGAGCCACGCGCTTTGCAGGCTGCCCAAGTAATCCGGCACCCCGTAGATGCTTTGGTCGATATCCGGCTCGAGTAGATGGATCGTGCGCCCGGCGGGGAGCTCCGTCCGCTCCATGTAGTTGGGGTGCCACCAGTAGCGGTCATTATCGCCCCGGCGCATATATTTGGCACTGCGGTGCTGCAGGCCCAGCGTGCGACCCAGCCGCCCCCGCACCTCTTCGAGGTAACCGTTGCCGAAAACCAGATAGTCGAGAGCCAGCGCGGCGAACGTGCGCCGGCTTAGCAACGGGTGCGGGATGAATGTTTTCAGCAAGATGTTCCGCTTCACCTGCATCGCGCTGCCGTGGTGCGGGGTCGCCCGGTAGCTTTTGGCCAGCACGCTTAATGGAATCGGCGGCTCGTACCACTCGTCTGGCGTCAGCCATACGCCCTCATACCACACGTCGCGCATCGATGTGACCGGCTCTGGCTCGCCGAAAGTAAACGCCTCCATTCGCCCTTTATCAGAGGCCACCGCCGGGGCGGTCGACTCCGGTTCATACGCATACACCCGGTGGCGGGGCTTCGCAGCGGTCTCAGTCGTCATCGTCGGAAAACTCCATAATAGATTTACCGGCGCCCTCGGTCGTGGGGCCGTCAATAGGTTCGAAGTGAAGGGCGTGCATGGTGGCCCATGCGAGATCCGCGTGGCCGGTCGCCTGGCTGCGACCCGACACGTAAGTGAATTGCCGGCCGCTGCCGGTAAGCTCTTTCTTGATCGCCATGAATGAGGCGGCGAGATCCGACCAGCCCGCGTCGAACTCCAGCCGGTCTTTACGCATGATCTGCTGGGCTTGAAGAACCATCGAGGTCTTGAGCGATACGTCGTAGCGGTACCGCACGACAGTCGGAAACCACTTCTCGACATACTCTGCCACCGCCCCACCAATGCCCGTGGTATCGATGCCGATATGCCCAATGTTGTATTTGTCGCGGAAGGATTCGATAAACGCGGCCTGGTCCTCGTAGTCCTGACCTTTCAACCGATGCCGCTCGAGCACGCGGTGTTTGTCCTCGCTCGATTGCGCGGGTAACACGATCACCAAGCCGGCACCGTCGCCATCTTCACCTTGGCCGGTCGGGTCATAACCGATCCAAACCTCTTGATCACCCACCGGCCGCGGCGCGTAGGGCCGGTAGTCGTCCCAAACTTCCCAGCTATCGACCATGCACGCTTTCATCGTGGCCAGGGGGAACGCGCTTTGACTGTCATCGACAAACCCGCACATCAGCAGATTGTCGAATTCCTCCGGCGAGTACTCCAGGCGCAGCTGCTCGAGGTCGAACAGATCACACCCGCCCTCCATCGCATCCAGCACCGTAACGATCTGCCGCCAGTGCCCATCCGGGCACAGTTGTCCGTCTTTCAGTGCCTCATGGCTGACATCGAACTCGGCCCGCTCGCTCTTCTTGCGCCGCTTGTTAAACAGGTCGCCATTCCAGAACGGATAGCCTTCATGGCCAACGCTCGACGGTGTCGAAAAATACGTCTGCCGCCACTTCTTGTGCATGGCCATGCCCGAGGTGACCTTACGGAACTCGGCGAAGCGGTGAATCCAGAAATATTCATCCAAGTACACGTCGCCGTGGTAACCCTGGGCGGTCTTGCTGTTGGTACCCAAGAAGTGCAGCTCAGCGCCGTTATCCAGGACGATAGGGTCGCCCTTAAGCTCGACGTCGCACACCTCTTTGACGAACTGGACGATGTAGTTGCGGAAAATGTGGGCCTGGGCGCGCGAGGCGGAAAGGAAGATCTTGTTCCGCCCGTTTTTGAACGCATCGACGATAGCCTCGCGAGCGAAGTACCACGTAGCCCCGATCTGGCGGCTCTTGAGTATGTTTCGAATGCGGTGCTTTTTACCCGCCTCATGCCAAACCGCTTGGTACTCGAACAGCGAATCCAGAAACGCCGCCTCCAGCGCCTCGATCTGCTCTTCGTCCAGCGCATTGCGCCGCGGTTTTTTCTTCGGCCCCGCGTTCCGGGCCTCGATGTTCGGATTGAGGTCAGCCTCGTTGCCGGTTTCGTCGTATTTGCGAACCCTGGCCAGCCGCTCCATTTGCCGCCCAAGCAAGTCGATCTCTTTGTAGTCGACCGGCTCCTTTTTCTGCTTCGACACCAACTGAACCAGACGCGCCTCGATCGTGTACTCCACGCGCTCGGTCGGGGTCTTATCTTCCCACCGGTCGCGCGCCTTCCAGCTGTGCACGGTGGCCGGCTTCTCGCCGATATGTTCAGCAATACGCGCAACTCGCCACCCCTGCCAATACAGGTGGCGGGCGGTCATGCGCGGCGATTCTTCGGCGCTCGGTATTGGGTCGGGGGCGGTTGTTGTCATGCCGCCAGCGTACCCGCCGCGCGCGATGCACTCGCCTGCCCCTATTTGTCTTAGGAAACTCGCACAACGCCCGCCCGTTGAGACTATCGCGCTACACGCGGAACCTGAGCGCTATCGAACCGCCACTCGCTCAGGAACCCCAACATGCCCAAGTTTTTCCGCGTCGCCACCGAAGGCGCAACCACCGACGAACGCAAGATCCAGCGCGACTGGATCACACAGATGGCCGCCAACTACGACCCCAAGAAATACGGCGCCCGCGTCTGGATGGAGCACATTCGTGGTCTGACGGCAGATAGCGCATTCAACGCCCTGGGCGACGTGATGTCGGTCGAAGCCCGCGAGGTGGAAGACGGCAAGTTGGCCCTGTTTGCAGAGATCGACCCCACTGACGAACTCAAGGCAATGAACAAGCGCCGCCAGAAGATCTACAGCTCCATCGAAGTGAACCCCAGCTTCGGCGATACCGGGGAAGCGTATCTTGAGGGACTGGCCGTAACGGACTCCCCCGCCTCACTCGGTACCGAAATGCTCGCGTTCAGCCGCGATAAGGGCGCCGCCTCCCCGCTGGCCGCTCGTAAGCAACACGCCGAAAACCTGTTCACCGAAGCCGTCGAAGTCGAGCTCGACTTCACCGAAGAAGAGCCGCCCAAGCCGGGCATCGGCGAGTTCGTAAAAAACCTGTTCAGCCGCCAGGACGCCAAAACCACCAAGGGCTTTGAAGCCTTCGGCGCCGACATTCAGGTCGCTTTCGAAGAGTTCGCCAACCGCCACGCGGCCTTGATCAGCGACCTCGAAAACCGCCCCACCGCCGAAGCCTTCAGCAAACTGCAGGCCGATCACACTGCTCTGCAAAAGCGCTTCGACGAGCTCTACACCAAGATCGACACCACGCCGGACACACCGCCGCGCACGCCCGCGACCGGCGGCACCGCCGAACTGACCGACTGCTAACGCTAGCCGCCCACTAGCCGCCGCCAATCACTCAAGGGAACATCAATGCGCAACGATACACGTCAGGCTCTCAACCAGTTCAAGGCCCAGCTCGCCAAGCTGAACGGGGTCGAGAACACCAGCGAACAGTTCAACGTCACACCCAGCGTCCAGCAGACCCTCGAAACCCGCACGCAGGAATCGAGCGAGTTTCTGAGCCAGATCAACATGGTGGGCGTCGACGAGATCAAGGGCCAAAAAATCGGCCTCGGCGTCTCCGGCCCCATCGCGGGGCGCACCAACGTAGACCAAAAAGAGCGCGAAACCCGCGACGTTTCCGACCTGACCGCCAATACCTACGAGTGCGTCAGCACCGAGTTTGATACCCACATTCGCTGGGCGCAGCTCGACGCCTGGTCGCGCTTTCCGGATTTTCAAGCGCGCCTACGCAACGCCATCCTTCGCCGTCAAGCACTCGACCGCATCATGATCGGCTTCAACGGCACCCAAGCCGCCGTCGAAACCGACCGCGCCGCAAATCCTATGCTCGAGGACGTCAACAAAGGCTGGCTGCAGAAATACCGCGAAGATGCACCCGCCCGCGTGCTCTCTGGGGTGACCGTGGGTGAAAGCGGCGACTACGCCAACCTCGACGCGCTGGTGTTCGATGCCGTTAACGAAATGGTTGAACCCTGGTACCGCGAAGACACCGCGCTCGTCGCCATCATGGGCCGCAAAATGCTGGCCGATAAGTACTTCCCGCTGATCCAGCAGCACGCCGAGACCCCGACAGAAGCCCGCGCGATGGATCTAATGATCAGCCAAAAGCGCGTCGGCGGTCTGCAAGCCGTGCGCGCCCCGTTCGTACCCGACGGCGCTGTGCTCATTACTTCGCTAGCGAACCTCTCGCTCTACTGGCAGCTGGGTAGCCGCCGCCGCTACGTGCTCGACAACCCCAAGCGTAACCGCATCGAGAACTACGAAAGCTCCAACGATGCGTATGTCGTCGAAGACTACGGCTTCGGCTGCCTGGTTGAAGGCATCACCGAAGCTGAGAAGCCCGCCGAGCCGCAAGGGGACGCGTAATGAAAAGCCCCGCCCGCAAACACTTTGAGCGCCTCACCGCCGCGAAAGCGGCGGGAGCCGCCAAGCCCGGCCAGCCCCAAACCGGCGAGCAATTCGAGCTCCACGCCGCCGCCCTCTGGGAAGCCCGCCGCACGCTAAAAGCCATCAAGTCAGTCACGGCCAAGATCGAAAAAAAGCGCGAGCTGTTGCCGGACTACATGCCCTACGTCGACGGCGTGCTCTCTGAGGGCAACGGCGCCAAAGACGACGTACTCATGACGCTCATGATCTGGTGTATCGATGTTGGCGAGTTCGATAAAGCCCTCGAAATCGGAACCTACGCCGTGAAACACGACCTCGACACGCCGGACCAGTACGACCGCGACACCGTCAGCATCCTCGCCGAAGAGATCGCCGAGGGCGTCAAAGCGCAGTTGGAGAAAGAAGGCGCCGATGCCGACGCCCTCGCCAACGTCATGGCCCGCACCGTCGCCACCGTCGGCGACCACGACATGCACGACCAGATCAAAGCCAAGCTCCACAAAAGCTACGGCTACGCCCTGCGCGCCGCCGAAGACGCCGAAGGCGCACTGGCCCAGCTGAAAGAGGCCCTCGCGCTGAACGAGCGCATCGGCGTCAAGCAAGACATCCAGCAGCTCGAACGGCAGCTGAAAAAACAGGACGGCCAGGCCAACGCCTGACCGCCAACCGAGTCGCACCCCGACGGCAAGGGGGCACCGCCAAGCAAGGGCTTTGAGCCTCGCGCGAAGCGGTCCACCCCCTTCTTAACCGCTCGGAAAGAACAGGTGGCCACATGATCGCCCACGGCACCAACGCCCCCAGCAAAACGATGGCCATCATCATCAATAACGGATTCTGGCCAGACATCGACCCCAACGCGTTCCGTGACGAAGAGCGGGTCACGAGTGTCACCGATGTTCGTATCCGCCAGTCGCTCCGCGCCGCGATAGCCGACATCAACCGGCAGCTCGCCGACTACCAGCACGAACACCAGCACGCCGGCCGGATGGCCTGGGACGCAATACCGCCAGAGCCGTGGCAATCCCCTGACGATCTCGAATTGCTCTATACCCGAGCCGTTTACGCCCAAGCCCAAGCGGATCTTCACGAACGCTACCGCGACTACTCGGCGACGGGTGAATCAAGGCTGCGCTCAGAAACGATTGAAACCGCAGCCGACGACTATCGCGCCGACAGTCGCTGGGCGATAGCCGAAATAGTCGGTCGATCACACACCACCGTCGAGCTGATATGAACCGCGTGGCCCACGCCCACCAGGGCGAAACGCTCGACGCCCTGCTCTACCGCGTCTACGGCAAAACCGCCGCGATCACCGAGCAGGCGCTAAAGATGAACCCGCACCTCGCCGACCAAGGCCCGGTGCTTACAGAAGGGACGCCGGTGACGCTACCGCCGCCGGACACCCGCGAAACCGTAAAACCAAAAATACAGCTCTGGAGCTGAGGATCACATGGCCGAACCATCCACCATGGCAGCCGCCGGAACCGCAAGCCTCGCCGCCGTGGTGATCGGCCTGCTACCCGGTATTGATGCCAACGCCGTCGTCGGCGCTTTTTGCGGCGCCACGCTGTTCGTAATTAGTGCCAAGGAGCTCGGGTTACTCGAGCGCTTGGCGTATCTGTTCATCAGCTTTTGCGTGGGGTACCTCGGCGGCCCCGCCACCCTCGGCGGCATGCTCGAGCATTCTGCCGTCGCCGCATTCATCGCATCCGCCGTATCCGTTACCGCCGGGCTAAGAGCCATCGAGGGGGTAAAAACGCTCGACCTCAAAACCTGGCTAGGGGGACGCAAGTGAATCTCGCTTACGCCATCACCATTGCTGCCGCGCTCGTCATCGTCGCCCGGCTGCTCACATTCCGCCGGCGCGATGGCCGCTACCGCCCCGGCGTCGCTTTAGCGGCGTGGCTCATCGTCGTGGCCACTACCTGCGTCGCCATTTTCGGGCCAGCGCCTAGTGACGCGGCGCGCTGGATCATAGCGGCAGGCCTGGTCGCTCTGGCAGTAGGCCTGCTCCGCACCGGCGGCAACGTCGCCCACCTCATCCGCCCCCTACGGAGGCTCTAATGCTGTTACGACAAGGTTCTATTGGCCCAAGCGTCACCGCGCTACAGCGTGAACTCAATAAAGCGGGCTACGCGATCAGCATCGACGGTCACTTCGGCCCGAAAACCGAAGAAGCGGTGCGCAATTACCAGCGAACCCAAGGCCTGGTCGCCGACGGCATCGCCGGCCCCAAAACCCGCAGCGCGCTCCAAGGCCAACGTGATAGTCGCGTGCTCCGCCAGATCGACCTGGTCAACGCCGCCGAACGGCTGGGCGTCGAGCTCGCCGCCGTCATGGCCGTGAACGAAGTCGAAAGTCGCGGCAAAGGCTTCCACATCGGCGGCCCCCGTAACGGCCAGCCGGTTATTCTGTTCGAACGCCACATCATGCGCCGACAGCTGCAACACCACGGCATCAACCCGGTGCCCTACCAGCGTGCCCAGCCCGACATCGTCAACGCGAGCCCCGGCGGTTACGTTGGCGGCCATCGTGAACACGACCGCCGCGAACGCGCCGCAAAGATCCACTATCCCGCCTCGATCGAGTCCGCAAGCTGGGGCCTGTTCCAGATCATGGGATTCCACTGGCAACGCTTGGGCTACGAATCCGCCGC
Organism: Vreelandella mediterranea; assembly: GCF_970647075.1. NCBI lineage: Bacteria > Pseudomonadati > Pseudomonadota > Gammaproteobacteria > Oceanospirillales > Halomonadaceae > Vreelandella > Vreelandella mediterranea. The sequence continues at coordinate 2,974,192 of NZ_OZ310198.1, forward strand.
GCAATATGCCGTAAGCATGGCAACCGGCGAAGCGGCCCAGCTCGACGCCTTTGTTCGCTTTATCGAGGCCGACCGCGCAATTCACGCCGCGCTGCGCCGCCACGATTGGGCCGACTTCGCTCGTCGCTACAACGGCCCCAATTACGCCGCGAACGACTACGACACCAAGATGGCCGCCGCCTACCGCCGTCACGACCAAGGCTTGAGGCTAGCCGCATGAGTAAGCTCGTTATCCTGGCCAGCGCCGCCGCGCTGGCCATCACCTTCACCGCCGGCTGGCAAGTCTCAAACTGGCAAAACGAAAGCCACCAGCTCACCGCCGAGCGCGCCGCTCGCCAGGCCATCGACGCCGGACTCGCCCGCGAATCCGAGATCGCCGCGAACGTGGAAGCGCGCCTTGCCGGATTGCAGGCCAACGAGCGGATCATCGACCGAGGAATCATCCGTGAAATCCAAAAACCGATTTATCAGCGCGTGTGCTTGGAGCCTGACGCTATCCGCCTGCTCAACAACGCCGCCGCCGGCACCCGACCCGACGCAACAGAATTTGATGCAACGCTGCCCCAGCGTGCTGCCCCTGCTGACCACCGGAACCGGTGAGGACGTAGCGCTCACCATGAGCGAATGGGCCGCCGAGTATCACCGCTGCGCAACCCGCCACAATGGGCTCGTCGAGGCACTCCAATGATCAAACTCCAATCCCTACGCACTCACCTGCTCAACGCTATACCTGAGCTGGCTAGAAACCCCGAACAGCTCCACACCTTCATCAATGACGGCAAGATCAAGTTCGCCCGCGGCCAAAATCTCAGCCACCAGTATTCAGTCGACGCCCAGATCCTCATCACCGACTACAGCGGCAGTCTTGATACCGTGATGATCCCGCTCCTTCAATGGCTCAACACCTACCAGCCAGACCTCGATACCGACGAAGCCGTCCAGCTCGAAGCCGAGATTCTGAATAACCACAGTTGGGATCTCGCCCTGACCGTGCGCCTCACCGAGCGCGTCGTCTCGAAAGTGGATTGCGATACCGGCCGCATCGAATCCGAGCACCGCATGCCCGAGTACCCGGTCGATGCCTGCCCCGCGAAAAGCTGGCAGCTCTACGTCAAAGGCCCAACCGACGCAGCACACGTTCTCAAAAGCGAATGGGATAGCCCAGCATGAGCGACGACCTGCAGCAGCTGGATGCCTGGCTAACGCCACTGATCGACAAGCTCACGCCAAAAGAGCGCCGCGTGCTCGCCCGCAACGTCGCCCGCGATCTGCGCATCGCTAACCGCGAACGTATCAAAGCCCAAACGAACCCCGACGGCACCCCGTTCGAGCCTCGCACACAGCTACGCGGCCGGCGCGGCCAGGTCCGCCGCAAGGCGATGTTCACCAAGCTGCGCACCGCGAAGCACCTGCGCATCAAAACCAGCGCCGACGAAGCCGCCGTTCAGTTTACCGGGCGCGTCGCCCGAATCGCGCGCGTGCATCATTACGGCCTGCGTGACCGCGTCGAAAAAGGCGGCCCCGTGCACCAATACGCCCGCCGGGAGCTCGTCGGCATCACCGCCGCCGACCGTAACCGCATCGCCGAAAGCGTCCTCAACCACCTCACACCGCCCGGCTCATAGCCACCTATTGTCATAGCCGCGTGGCACAACGCCCGCCGCTACCCACCCACGCGAGATCCGCGCAGCATGGGCGGCATGGAAAACGTCGCCGAATTACGCCGCCTGATAAACAACCTGATCCGCATCGGTACCGTTACCGAGGTCGATTACGGAGACCCCGCCGCCGAGCCGCCCAAACCGCCGCGCGTGCGGATCGAAATCGGCGAGCTCGAAACCAACTGGCTGCGCTGGATCGAAAGCCGCGCGGGCACCACCCGCACCTGGTGCCCGCCAACAGTCGACGAACAAGTGATCGTCATTGCCCCGGCTGGGGATATGAACACCGCCGTCGTGCTCACCGGCCTGTTTCGAAACATCCACCGCGCACCCAGCGACCACGGCGACCACTTCCACGCGGTGATGCCTGACGGCGCGGTGATCGATTACCACCACGTAGAGCACCACCTGACCGTCGACATACCCGGCGATATTACGATCAACGCCACCGGCGATATCCGGATCACGGCCAGCGGCGATATGCACCTCAAAGGTCGCAACATCTACGAGAACTAGGGGGCCCACATGGATGCCACTCAAAGCGCAATCGACTACAGCGGCCACTTCGACCGAATGATCACCGTCGGCGAAGAGATCCGCGACGAACTCAAGCTCATGCGCGAAGCGCTTTATGCCGGTAACGGCGATTCGCTGGCCACCAGCCAGCACGCCCTCGCCAACACCCTGGGCAATCTCGAGCGCCGGGCAAGCCAGGAATCGCTGGGGATCTACACCCGCCCGATCACGAAGGGCGATGGCGGCCTCAGCCGCGCCGCGATGATCAACGCGCTCAAGCAGGCGGATCAGCTCGACAACGTGCGCCAGGAAATGGCGGCGCCCACGCCGCTCTAGGAGACCACCATGCCCGCAGCTACCCGCCTCGGCGATATGTGCACCGGCCACGGCTCATGCTCACCGCGCCCATCAGTATCCGGCTCGCCCGATGTATTCGTGAACGGCATCCCCAGCCACCGCGTCGCCGACGGCTGGGCACGGCACTGCACGCATGAATCGGTACTCGCCGCGGGCTCCAAAACCGTCTTCGTTAACGGTCGCCCCAAGGGCCGCGTCGGCGACCCCGTCGCGTGTGGCTCCCTGGTGGCCACCGGCTCGACCAACGTGTTTGTAGGGGGCTGACCATGACCGGCATGCGCACCGACAACGGCCACGCAGTCACCGGCCTGGCCCACATTCAGCAGAGCATCCGCGACATTCTCACCACCCCCATCGGCGCCCGGGTGATGCGCCGCGAATACGGCTCGCTGCTGCCCGAGCTGATCGACCAGCCGCTGAACGACGTCACGCTACTGCAGGCCTACTCGGCCACCATCATGGCCATCACCCGCTGGGAACCCCGCGTGCGCGTGCTGCGCGTGAACCGCCAGGTCGACACTGCTCAACACGGCCGCGCCCTACTTGGGATCGACGCCCAGACCCATGATGGCCAGCGCCTTCATGTAGAGGTGCCGTTCTCATGAGCACGCCGATAGATCTCTCTCAGATCACCCCGCCGGACGTCATCGAGCCGCTGGATTACGAGGCGCTGCTCAGCGAGCGAAAAGCGCGGCTAATCGAACTCACGCCCCTTGATGAGCGCGACGATCTCGCGGCCACACTCGCACTTGAAAGCGAGCCGCTGACAAAGCTCTTGCAGGAAAACGCCTACCGCGAACTGCTACTGCGCGAGCGCATCAACGACGCCGCCCGCGCCGTCATGCTGGCTTACGCAGCCGGTGGGGATCTGGACCAGCTCGGCGCGAACTTCCAAGTGGTCCGCTTGATGCTCGACCCCGGCGACCCCAAAGAAGTGCCGCCGATACCGCCCACGTATGAGCACGACCGCGATTTTCGCGCGCGTATTCAACTGGCGTTCGAAGGGTTATCGGTGGCCGGTCCAGTAGGTGCCTACCAATTCCACGCCGCCGCCGCCCACCCGGACGTGCGCGATGTCGCGGTAGAGAGCCCAGCCCCGGTCGACGTCGTGCTCACCGTGCTATCCCGCCAGAACGATGGCATCGCCACGCCCGAGCTGCTCGACACGGTGTGCGACTATCTCGAGCCATACCGCCCATTAACTGACCGGCTCACCCTGCAATCTGCCGAGCGCACCGACTACCAGGTCAACGCCACGCTCACACTACGCCCCGGCCCCGATGCAGAGCTGGTGATCGAAGAGGCGCGCCGGGAGCTAAACATCTATGCCGATGCCCGCTACAAACTCGGCACTTGGGTCACCCGCTCCGGCATCAGCGCCGCGCTCACCGTTCAAGGTGTGGAAAACATCACGCTTCACGGCTGGCAGGATCTGCGTAGCAAGCCCAGCCAAGCGCCCCGCTGTACCGGCATTACGCTGACCACGGAGCGGCTGCCATGACGCACCTGTTACCGCCCAACCGCAGCCAGCTCGAGGCGCGCACCGCCGCCTCGCACCCGCTCGCCCTGCCGGTACCGCTGCGCACGCTCTGGAATCCGGCCACCTGCCCGGCGGAACTACTGCCGTTCCTCGCCTGGGCGTTTTCAGTCGATGTATGGGAAGCCGACTGGCCCGAGGCCACCAAGCGCCGCGTTATCGCCGAGAGTTTCGCTGTGCACCGGATCAAGGGCACACGCTTAGCCGTCGAGAAGGCACTGGCCGCCATGGGCATCACTGTCACGCTCACCGAGTGGTTCGAGCAGCAGCCCACGACTCGGCCCGGCACGTTCAGCGCGCGTATGCACCTGAACGACAACCGCGCGATAGCGGATCAGCTCAGCAGCGCGTTTTACACGCAAATTCACCACGCCATTCAAAGCGCCAAGAACCTGCGCAGCCATTACGATTTTTCGCTGTCCGCCCAGTTCGGCCCCACCCCCGTTGGGGTAGCCAGCGCCCAGCGCGCCGCCAGCCTCGCCCGCAACGACGCCCGGCCCACCCAGCCGCCGCTCGAACTGGCGGCGGGCATGGCCACCGCCAGCCACCTGCACCCCGCGGCCTTCTCCCGCGCGCAGACGCACCCCGTTCAACCAGTGCTGGAAGTGGCCGCCGGTATAACCGTCACGGCAAGCCATCACGCCGCTGCGCTGACCCGCCGCCCAGCACAGCCCACAACGGACGCCACGCTGTCACCGGCCCGGCTTGCCCTGGTCGGCGCCTATCGCGGCCTGGCCGTGACCCGGCGGCTCATGGCCAACGCGCCTGATACCCACCTACCCGACTCGGTGGCGCAAGTCAGCCTACCGGCGGCATCACTGTTCGCTGCCGGCGCCTGTTGCGGCATGGCCATCACCCATCACATCATGGAGAGCACCACATGACCGCTCTTGTACCCGTTATCACCACGGCGGGCCTCGCCGCCGTGTTCAATGCCGAAAGCGACGGCCTGGCCGCTCGTATCACCCACATCGCCATCGGCGACAACGCCCGCACCCCCGGCAAAAACGAATTCAAGCTGGTCAACGAACGCCGGCGCGTCAGCATTGCCGACGGCGAGCGGGTCAGCGACCACCAGATTCACCTCACCGGCGTCATCGACGGCGAGGGGCCGGAATTTTGGGTGCACGAAGTCGGGTTCTTTCTTGAAGACGGCACGCTGTTAGCGGTCTGGTCCGATGCCAACCCATTGGCTTATATCTCCAACGCGGTGCCCTTGCTGCTCGCCTTCGACCTGCGCCTGGACGCGCTGCCCGCCGAATCCGTCACCGTCGAAGGAACCGGCGCGAACCTGTCACTCGCCGCTTGGGGCGAACAGTACGTTGCCAACTCGGCCGCCATCGTCGACAACATGGCCCGCCAGATCGATCTGCTGTTTCGCGTGCAAGAGCTCGAGAACCGCGCATGAGCACCCAAGCCCCCACGATCAGTCTTGTGGCCGGTACCACGTACCGCTTTAGCGCCGCCTGGGCCAGCGAAGACGCCGCCGCTACGCCGGTGGATCTCGCAGGCTGCGAAGCCGTGTTCGTGGTGGCCACCACTCAAGGCGCCCCGCTGCTGACGAGTGAAACCGGCAACGGCATCACACTCGACCCCGAGCGCGGCGGCATCGACGTGCATATCCGCCCCGAGCAAACGGTCGGTGCCATCTCGCCCGCTTGGTCCGGCGCGCGGTACGAGCTGCGCGTCACGTTCCCGAACGGCGACGTGTTCAGCTTGCTGCGCGGCCATTTCCAGCTACACGCGGGGGTGATCCATGGCTAACGCCACGCGCCTCACCGTCACCATGCCCGCGCGCAGCGTTACCGTGCACCTGCCCGCAACGCCACGCTTTCAGGTCATTGCCCAAGGCGTACAAGGTCCGCCCGGCGCGCTATCGCCGGAGATCCTCGCCCAAGTGGCCGAGGCCCGGCAGGCCGGGCGCCAAGTAAATCAGGCCATGACCGCCATCACCGATGCCATCAGCTACCACGGCGGCCTAATCGCCGCCCAGGAGGACGCCACACAATGAGCTTTGATGAAAACCTGATCGCGCTACGCCAGGCAGTGACCCACACCCTCGGCGTGATCGACGGCAAGTTGCGCAATAAAGCCAACAAAACCGACGTGCTCACCACCGAGCAGATCGACGCGCGTATCCAGGTACTGATCGGCAGCGCTCCGGAAACGCTCGACACCCTCGCCGAGATCGCTGAAGCGCTCGGCAATAATCCAAATTTTGCCACCACCATCGCCGAAGAGCTGGCCAAGAAAGCCACGAAAACACAGGTGGCCAAGCAGGAAGAGCAACTCGGCGATGTTTTAACCGCCCTCACCGACGCCTTTACTCAAGGCGCCGCCGCCATTCAAAACAGCACCCAGGAGACACTATGAGCCTCGAAAGCCAGGTCGCCGCGCTCGTCAGCGCCGCTAATAAACTGACCAGCGAGATTGCTGGGAAGATGAAAGGGATTGATCAAAAAGTCGATCAGGCCGTGCAAGTTGTTCCCGAGACTGTTCGGTCAACCATGGATATGGAAACGTATGTCCATCCGACAAGAGGCGATGATGCAAATGATGGGTCTCGATCGAATCCTTTGAAAACGGTTATGGCGGCGCTAAAAAAAGGCTTTAACGGCGTTTCACACCGCATATATTTGTATGGAGGATTTGAATATTTAATCGACGATAATTTGTCGTTTCATGGTCAATTGATAGAAATCGCTCCAGTTAATCCCGACAGCTTGAGTGAAACAACGCGGCCTGTGATTAAGTTTTCAGAACTTAGTTCGAGCCCCGGTGTTCGTGTTGCATTTATGACCTTGAGCAGTACATCCATTGTTCTTCGGTCTTTAGAAATTAAACATCCGTACCAATCTGTGCAAGAAGGCGCTTTGTATGCTAATGAAACAAGATATGATGTGATGTTTAATTTGACCCGAAAAAGCATGCTTTATACGGGGTATGCAGGCTCTTACAGCAGTCGGAATCTAACGATCATAAATCTGGGTGATAACTTACCCAAAGGTGCGCCCATGCCACGAATCTGCGTTTCTGCCGATGGTATGAATGATATTCAGCTAACGGACACCCGCGTAACTGGTAAAACCGGCTGTGTGGTCTTCAATCGCCGAGGTGGAGCCACGTATGCGCGCGTATCAGATGGGGGTCTTGATGAAGGGGTGACATTAATCCCGGCAGGATATGAGAATACCGCGGATATTATTCGTTCTTCTTATTTCTTATAAGCAAGCTATTTAATCGGAAGGGTTCTTCAAATGAAAATTTCGCACAATGGTACGGTTTACTATAAAGATAGCTTTGAGGGGTTTATTGAAATAGGAATTCCTGTCGAAAAAGTCACTTCTTTTGCTAAGGTCTATTTTGAGCAAGAAATAGACGCCGCCGCCGGCACCGCCCGCGCCGCTTTCGTCAGCCCCGGCAGCTACATCGAACAAGAATACCTGCTGGCCAAGCAAGAAGCCGCCGACTGGCTAGCCAACGGCAAAGACGAAGAGAAGATTCCTTCGAGCGTGCAGGACCACATCACCATGTTTGAGGTCGATGCCGAAACCGCCGCCAAAGAAATCGTCGCCACCGCCCACCAATGGGAACAGGCACTTAGCGCTATCCGCAGCGCCCGCCTGGGCGGTAAGGCGGCGGTCAGCCGAGCATCAACAATCGAAGAAGCTGAAGTCACCGCCCAGCAAGCGATTGAGAAGCTCGATAAATATCGACCGCCAAGAGATTAACTTTTTCCTACTTAACTTAAAGCCCGCTATTCAGCGGGCTTATTCATGATGAACTCTATAGCTCTTCCTAGATTAAACCAAAACTGCTCTGAATGATTGAAAGCATTTTCTTCTAAATAAAAAAACTTTTCGGCTTTTAAACAAAAAGAATCATCACCCACTCCTTTCTTAAATGCATAGTAGCACTTCACATAAAACCATAAATCATATTCTTCGCTAACTGTCTTACTCAGCTGACTATCGAATATGTAATAAATCTCAGGGCTAATTGAAATTCTTTCAAAGGCAAAATCACAAATATTTACAACCTCTTTGAAAAAATAAGGAACAAAAATCAAAATATCTTTAAAACTCAACTCTTCATTTTCAATAGCATAAAGTAGCAACTGGGGAGTCCTAGATGCGACAAAGTAAGTTTTATTTTGCATATATTTAGCGCAATTTCCTCCTTTCGCTTGATGAAAACTCAAATAATGTGGAAATTTAAACTGACTCTTATGCAATAGATTTTCAGTCATGAAAGGCAGTATATCTAAACTAGTTTGATAAGCTCGGTCTACCAAATTTTTAGAATATGCCAGATCAAGTTGTTGCTTAGACAACAATAGCTGTTCATCTTGGCTTTTGATCAATGCACGCTGCTCGCTAAAGGTTCGAACTAAAACAATTAACGTAGCTACTACAGCGGCCACACCTACCGTGCCTGAAAGATAAGTTGCGAAATGTGCCCAGTCCCCAGGATTGCTAGATATTTTATGATTGTGAAAATTCAATGCATATATTCCAATTGCAGCAGTAGCAATTACTAAAACCTCACCAAAAACCCATTCGTCAGTGATTTTTCTAAGAAACCAACTTTTTTTTCTTACTTTTTGTACTTCGCGCACTTCATATCTATCTGACATTTTAACCCCCTAATTTTAAGTGTTTATTCTAACTCTGTCCCCCACCTCCCGCACAACGCCCGCCGCTACCCTCCCGCGCGAACCCCTCCCACCATGGCGCTTTACCTATCCGCTTGAACCTGCGCAGGAGCCAAGCACATGGCCCAGGATTACCACCACGGCGTCCGCGTCGTCGAAATCAACGAAGGCACCCGCCCGATCCGAACGGTATCGACCGCCGTGATCGGGCTGGTGGCCACCGCCCCCGATGCCGTCGCCGCTAAATTCCCCCTCGATACCCCGGTGCTGGTCACCGACATCTACAGCGCGATCAGCGACGCCGGTACCGGCGGCACCCTCGCCCGCTCGCTGCGAGCCATCGTCGAAGAAGCCCGCGCGGTCTGCGTCGTCGTCCGCGTGGCCGAAGGCGAAGACGAAGCCGCCACCACCGCCAATCTGATCGGCACCGTCACCAACGGCCGTAAAACCGGCATCCAGGCACTACTGGCCGCCGAGCAGCAGTTCGGCGTCAAACCCCGCATTCTCGGCGTACCCGAACTGGACAACGAAAACGTCGCCAGTGCGCTGATCGCGATAGCCCAACAGCTGCGCGCCTTCGCCTACGTCGCCGGTCACGACTGCGAGACGAAAGAAGAAGCGGTGATGTACCGCGAAAACTTTGGCGCGCGCGAAGCGATGGTGATCTGGCCCGACTTCCAGAACTTCGACGTGAATGCACAGGAAAGCCGCCCGCTCTCGGCCGTCGCCAAAGCCCTTGGCCACCGCGCCAAGCTCGATAACGACATCGGTTGGCACAAGACGCTCTCGAATATGCCCGTGAACAGCGTGACCGGTATTAGCCACGATGTGTTTTGGGATCTGCAAGACCCCGACACCGATGCCGGTTACCTCAACGCAGCCGACGTCACCACGCTGATCAACAAGAGCGGCTTTCGCTTCTGGGGCTCGCGTACCTGCTCCGAAGATCCTTTATTTGCGTTCGAGAGCTACACCCGCACCGCCCAAGTACTCGCGGACACCATCGCCGAGGCGCACCTTTGGGCCGTCGATAAGCCGATGCACCCCAGCCTGGTGCGCGACATCATCGAAGGCATCAACGCCAAATTCCGTGAGCTCACCCGCAAAGGCTACATCCTCGGCGGCGAAGCCTGGTTCGATCCGGAGCTGAACAGCAAGGAAGTGCTGAAAAGCGGCAAGCTCTACATCGACTACGACTACACCCCGGTGCCGCCGCTCGAAAACCTCATGTTGCAGCAGCGCATCACCGATCAGTACCTCGTCGATTTTGCCGACCGCATCAACGCCTAACAGGAGTAGAACCCCATGGCACTCCCCCACATTCTCAAAGACTTCAACCTGTTCGGCGACGGCAACAACTGGCAAGGCCAGATCCCCGAACTCACGCTTCCGGAGCTCGCGCGCAGAATGGTCGAGTACGAAGGCGGCGGCATGGAAGGCCCCATCGAAGTCGACCAGGGCAACGAGCTGCAGGAGTTCGAGTGGACCGCCGGCGGCATGATCGTCGACATCTACGACAGCTACGGCAGCCCCATCCACGACGCCGCGATGCTGCGCATGACAGGCTCCTACGAATCCGACGAAGACGGCGACATCATCCCGGTGGAAATCGTCATGCGCGGCCGCCACAAGACCATCAGCATGGGCGACGCCTCGAAAGGCGATAACAACCAGATCAGCGTTACCACCAGCCTTTCGTATTTCAAATTGATCGTCGACGGCGAAGACGTCATCGAGCGCGATGTGCCTGGCTACATCTTCAAAGTACGCGGTGTCGATCGCTTGGCAGAGCGCCGCGCCGCCTTGGGCGTTTAGCCCCTCACCCACGGCCGCCGCCGCGGCCCCACCCTTTTTCTTGAATAGGACACCACAATGACCCAACAGACCGACAACCAGACCGACGCGACCCAAGCCCAAGCCGCCGCGCCGGGCGTTCCCACCGAAGCCGTCGAGCTCGAAACACCGCTCAAGCGTGGCAAAAACGACGTGACCGAGATCATCGTGCGCAAGCCCATGTCCGGCGGCATGCGCGGCGTATCACTCGTCGACATCATGAACCTCGACGTCGCCGCCCTCACCAAGGTCATGCCGCGCATCACCACCCCGGCGCTCACCGAAGCCGAGCTCAAAACCATGGATATCGTCGACCTGGTGCAACTGGGCACGGCGCTGAACGGTTTTTTAACACCGAAGAAGTACAAGGACGTCGAGGCCTAAGCCTGCCGGAGCACGTGGAAGACGCGATGGCCGACTTGGCGATGGTCTTTCATTGGGAACCCCAAGCCATGGACGGCATGGAACTTGAAGAGCTAATGGAATGGCGCGAACGCGCCCGAAAGCGGCACGAAGGCAGCAAGCCCAAGGGCAAGCCTGGCAATAAATAGGAAAACCGATGGCACGTAATCTACGACTGCAAGTGATGCTCAACGCCGTGGACCGTGTCACCGGCCCGTTAAAGAAAATGCGCGAAGGCGCGGGCAAAACCGCCCAGGCCATGCGCGAAACCCAAGGCCAGCTCAAAGAGCTCCAGCGTCAGCAATCCGACCTCACCAGCTACCGAAAAGCCCGCATCGCCGAGCGGAAGAACATCCGCGCGATGCGTGATGCCCAAAGCCGCGCCCGCGAATACACCCAGGCACTCGACCGCCAGCGCGAAGCCCACGGCGTCAACGAATCCGCGCTCAAGACCTCCCGCCAGGAGTACAAGCGCCTTTCCAACGAGATGTTGGCCACCACCCGGCCAAGCCGACAGCTCACCGACGCCCTCGAGCGCTCCCGGATACGGCTAGGCGAAAATCAGCGAGCGGTCGATGAATCCAGCCGCACGCTTACCCAATACCGCAATCGCTCGCGCAATGCGGGGGAAGAAGTAAAGCGGCTCACGCAGAACCAGAAGACTCAAACCGAACGCATCCGAGGCCTAAAAACCCGGCTCGATGAAGCCGGTATCAGCACCGACAACCTCGGCCGAAGTTCGCGAGAGCTGCGCACGAAAGAAGACCGGCTCAATACCTCGCTGCAGGAACAAAAGCGCCACCTCTCCGAAGTCGCCCAACGTCAGCGTCGCTTAACCGAAGCCCGCGACCGCTACCAAAAAGGAATGGCGGGCGTGTCCCGCGCCCAAGGCGTGGGCATGGGGATGTTCGGCACCGGCATTGCCCAGGGCTACGCCGCCAGCCGTGTGCTCGCGCCGGGCGTTGCATGGGGCGAACAGATGAGCGCCCTTCGCTCGGTCGGCGGATATAGTGAGAACGACGAGCGCTACCTCGCACTACGCCAGCAATCCCGCGATCTCGGCGCCTCCACGGCGTTCAGTGCCAACGAAGTCGGCGCCGGGCAAGAGTTTCTCATGCGCGCGGGCATGAGTAGCAACGCGATCAAAGCGTCGATGGATGACGTGCTGGCCCTCGCGCTGGCCAACAACACCGAGCTGGCCCGTGCGGCGGATATTGCCTCCAACATCGGCAGTAGTTTCAAGGTCGATCTTGAAGGCGAAGGCGAGTTCGCGCGGGTGGCGGATATCCTCTCCGGCACCGCCCGGCGCACGAACGTGGACCTCGAAATGCTGGGGGAAACGTTCAAGTACCTCGGCGGGTTAAATACGCTGGATATCAGCCTCGAGCAGGCGGCCGCTATTACAGGCTTGATGGGCAATATCGGTATCCAGGGCACGCAAGCCGGTACCGCAGGTCGCGCCATGGGCGAACGCTTGGCAGCACCGACTGAAAAAGCCGCCGGGTTGATGCAGGAGCTCGGGCTCGAGATCGCCAACGCCGAAGGCGGCATGCGGGATCTCGAAGAAATCCTCGGCGACGTGTACCAAGCGACCAGAGCGATGGGCAGCGTTGAGCGCGCCGGGGTGCTTAAAGAGATCTTTGGCACGACGGCGGGCACGGGTATCTCAGAAGTCATCGACCAGCAAGGCGGCGGTGGCTTGACCGCACTACTGGAAGAGCTAAGAAATAACGCCGGCGAAAATGCCGAAATGGCTCGGGTAAGAGCTGACAACCTCGGCGGCGACCTCAAGAGCCTGCGCAGCGCATGGGAAGAAGTCGGCATCTCAATCACGGATACGAACGACGGCCCCCTACGCGAGCTAATCCAAAGCATCACCGCGATCACCCGCGGCGTGGGTGACTGGATCAAAGCCAACCCCGAACTGTCCGGAACCATCGCCAAAGTCGTCGGCGGCCTGATCGCACTGGCCACCGTCGGCGGCGCCGTCACCATGACGTTCGCCAGCATTTTGAGCCCGCTGCTCTTTACCCGCTTCGCACTGACCACGCTGGGCATCAAGGCCGGCGGCTTGGGTAAAGCGCTCGGCTGGCTCGCCAAGACCGCGATTCCGTGGGTCGCGGGAGCGCTCAAGGGTTTGCTGGTGGCCATGGGGCCGATTGGCTGGGGCGTGATGGCCATCGCCGCCACGGCCTTGGTCATCTACAAATACTGGGAGCCCATCAAAGGGTTTTTCCAGGGCCTTTGGCAGCGCGTAAAAGACGCCTTCGGCGACGGCATCGGCGGCGTCGCGCGGCTGCTGGCCGACTGGTCACCGTTTGGCTTGCTCTATAGCGGCATGTCATCCGCTCTTGGCCTGCTGGGCATCGAGCTGCCCGGCACGCTCTCCGAACTGGGTAGCCAAATCATTAGCGCCTACGCCAGCGGTATCAGCCGCGCGTGGTCCAGCGTTAAAAACGCCGTTAGCGGTATCATCCAGCGCCTTAAAGACGCCTTCGGCGACGGCATCGGCGGCGTCACGCGCTTGCTACTAGACTGGTCACCGCTCGGCCTGCTGCACAGCGCCTTTATCTCCACGCTAGACACCCTCGGCATCCAGGTGCCCGAAGGCTTCCGCTCCTTGGGCGGCTTCATCATCGACGGCCTGATCGGCGGGCTAACCGGCAAGATATCGGCCCTACGCGACCGCATCACCAGCATCGCTTCGAGCGTGATGGACTGGTTTAAAGGCGTGCTCGGCATCAATTCCCCCAGCCGCGTGTTTGAAGGCTTCGGCGTCAATATCGTTGAGGGAATGATCAACGGCATCGGCAGCATGATCGGCGCACTTCGGGATCAAGTAATGGGCATGGCGGGCAATATCGCGGGCTGGGTACAAGATGCCATGGGCAGCGCGCTGGACTCATTAAGCAATGGTGCCAACCGTGCTATTCAGCTCGGGAAGGATACCGCTGCAGGTTTAGGGCAAGGCATCCGTGACGGCGCCAATCGCGCCACGGAAAGCGCCGCCAATCTAGCCAGCGGCGTAACCGATACGGTACGCGGCTGGTTGGATATCCACTCGCCCAGCCGCGTATTTGCCGCCATTGGGGGCTTTGTATCGCAAGGCATGGCTAAAGGCATCGAGGCCGATGCAGACGGCCCCGTTAAGCAAGTGCGCAGCCTGGCCAGCAACATGCGTGATGCGGCCGCCGGGCTAATGCTCAGCGCCGGAATTGCATCCCCAGCGATTGCACTGGACGTAGCGCCGCCCCCGGTGCCGGACATGCCCCGCCTCTACAGCGAAGTGGCCACGCCCCAAACGCCCACGCTGGACGCGCTGCAAATCGAACGGCCGGACCTGCCCCGCTTGGGCGCGCTAGAGATTCAACGGCCCGAACTACCCCAGCTCTACAGCGAGGTAGCCGCGCCCAAAACACCAGCGCTCGACGCCTTGCACATCGAGCGGCCAACGCTGGGCGCGCTTGAAATCCAGCGCCCCGAACTGCCAAGCATCGACGCCTTGGCCTTCGAGTGGCCCGAGCTCCCCCAGTTCGACCCGCTGCAGATAGACACCCGCGGCATCCAAATCGACGCCCGCCCACCGCTGCAAAGCCACCCCAGCGAGCCCAGCGCCGGGCTGGTCATCAACGGCGGCATCAATATTGAGATCAACGCCGCCCCGGGCATGAACGAGCAAGACCTCGCGCGCCTGGTCAACGCCGAAGTACAGCGCGCCCTACGCGACGCCGAACGCCGAGCCCAGGCATCACGCCGTAGCGCTTTCCACGACATTGATTGAGGTAACCCACCATGATGATGATTTTCGGCATGTTCGTGTTCTCCCTCGACACCGCCGCCTACCAGGAACTAGAACGACAGACACGCTGGCGGCAGGAAGCCCAGGGCCGCGTCGGCCTTCTGCCTGCCCGGCAGTTCCTCGGCCCCGGCGAAGACACCATCACGCTCACCGGCACCCTGCACCCGCAATTCACCGGCGGCCAGCCGCACTTGGATCAACTGCGCGACATGGCCAATGAAGGCAACGCTTGGCCACTGATCGAAGGCACCGGCAAGAACTACGGCTACTACGTGCTGGAAAGCCTGAAGGAACGCAAAGTGGCACTTATGCGCGACGGCGCCGCCCAGCAAATCGACTTTGATATGGTGCTGCACCGGGTAGAAGACGATAACGGCAACCTGCTCGCCATGCTCGGCCCACTGGCCGGCATGGCCATGCGCGCCGTACCGAGGTTGGTGTAATGATTCCCGCCCGGCGCCCTGCGTATAACATCGGCGGCATGGCCGCCACCGGCCGTCTACAAAGCCTGACGATCACCGACAAGCGCGGCACGACGACCGACGAACTCACGCTGACACTTGAGGACCACGACGGCCGCCTGGCGATCCCCCCGCGCGGCAAAATCCTGACCGTCGCGCTGGGCTGGGAAGGCGAAGCCCTGGTGGACCGCGGCTCGTTTACCGTCGACGAGGTCGAACACTCCGGCGCACCGGACGTGCTCACCATCCGCGCCCGCAGCGCCGACCTGCGCAAAGATAACCCGGCAAAACGCTGCGAAAGCTACCATGAAAAAACCCTGCAAGAGATCGTCGCCACCGCCGCCGGCCGCTTGGGTCTTGCGCCAAACATCGCCGCCCCGCTGGCGGGCATATTCATCGAGCACATCGACCAGACCGACGAATCAGACTTGCACTTCCTCTACCGCCTGGCCGAACGGTTTGATGCGCTGTGCCAGGCGAAAAACGGCAATCTGCTGTTCATGCCCATGAACGGCGGCGTCACCGCTGGCGGCACACCGATCCCTCTGCTCACGCTCAAGCGCGGCGTCGGCGATACCCACCGGTATTTGATTGCAGATAGGGAAGAATTCACCGGCGTCATCGCCTACTGGTCGGATCTCGACGAAGCGGAACGCAAGGAAGTACTGGTGGGCAGCAGCGACAACGCCAAACGCCTACGCCACACCTACGCCAGTGAAGGCGAAGCGCTGGAAGAAGCCACCGCCGAGCTCACGCGCTTGCAACGCAAACACGCCGAGCTAACGCTGGATCTCGCCGAAGGCCGCGCCGACATCTACCCCGAAACCCCGGTGACCACCATGGGGTTCAAGGAACAGATCGACGCCACGCCCTGGGTCATTGATGAGGTGCGCCACGACCTCAACGACCGTGGCTATACGTGCAGTATTCGGATGGAAACGCAGTGAGTAGACGCTGGCCCCATGTCGACTTAGCTCTTTCACAAAAATAACCCCGGCCATCCAGTAGCCGGGGTTTTAGTATCCAAATCCCTACAGATAAGCCAGGTCCGTTTGGCTCCGCCTTCCTTGCTCGAGGCAATGTCGCAATCTTCTGGCGGTAAACCGCGTGCTTTTGAGCGACATCTTCAGCCTAGCAAGCACAAGCCATGTTTGCTTAAGAAATAAGGTTTTATTTGGGAAAGGGTTGCTTATAGCAGTTTAAAGGCTCCCCTATAAACTTAGGCATTTGAGCTTATCAAAACATCCCACCAATCCACCTAACAACCGTAATAACTCCGTTGCCAGCCTGAGAAAAATAAGATTTCCAAGGTATATTTAAGTCTAAAATAACAGGCACCAAGATGGCCGCGACAGCTGCGCCTAGCGTTGCGCAACCTAGCCAAAACATTTTTCTTTCAGATTTAGACGAATTTAACTCCATTCTTTCCTGAACACCCTTGAGCTCTCCTTGAGCCTCTAACAGCCTATCTAAACGCTCGCTATGATCCTTTTTGGCTTCTTGCTGTAAATCGTAAAGCTTTTCTCCGGCCTTGAGAGTCTCTAAATGTCTTTCTCTTTCTTCGTTTTTAACCTCATCGGTTTTATCAAATTTGGGAGTTTCAAACTTAGGCAAAGGTGGTGGCTCAAAACCTGGACTTTCGAAGCTGTGCTTTTTATCCTCTAAGCCTTCAAGCTTTCTAAGGGTAATTTCCTTATCAACAAGGCTCTTAAAAGGGTTATTCTCGAACCTATCCATTCTTTCCAAGGCACTTTCAACCGACGAGCGGGAGAAAAGCGAATTATTGAGAGCTCCTCCAGCCAAACCCGAACCTAGACTGTTATCAAAGCTTGCCTGTGCTCGCTCAAGCTCAGCTTGCAATCTCTCAGTGGCTGTAGCTTTATGGGCGTTGTCTAGTCGTTCAGCCTCCTCAAAAGCAGAAACGCCACTGCCCATCGCCAAATCTCTAATCTGATCTCCATGGTGGGCCTGGTAGAGATCATAACCAACGTTACCAGTGGCTTTCCGTATCAAATCATCGTGTTCTTTTTGAATTCTTGCAGCCTCTTCGAGAACACTATGCCCTCTGGCCGACTCATCAATCTTGGGCCTACCCATAAACTCTTTAGCCATATGTGCCGTAGCTGCTTTGCACATAATCATATCAAGGTAGTGAAACTCTTCATAAGCGCGGCTAAAAACGCCTATGGGAAACTCCATGCTTTCATATGGAATAGAAAGATATGTCAAATCTGGGCATTGGTCTGAGTTAACCAAATGAGCTACGCGTTCATGAGGTGGTAGAGACTTAACAGGCTCAAGACTAAAGCCCTTAACGCTAGGTAAACCCTTTGCTTTATAAGTCATTTTCACAACCTAGGTAAAAGACATAGTGATTTAAAGTACCTCATCCAGCACACACCGAGCTTGATGAACCACCACCCCGCGTACCATCCGCGCCGTGGCCATCAACCCCTGGCCACCGCCAAGCGGCAATAATCGGTAGCGAGCCCCCACCCGAAACGACCGGTACAAGTGAAGCGCCTCGTCCATCTCCACCACCACCAGATCGTCATGCCCCAGGCTGCGCGACTCGTCCACCACCAGCACATCGCCCTCGATCACCGTGCCTTCGACACCCGCCTCGACCCCCACCTCCACGGCAAAGCAGCTCGGCGCATAACTGGTGCAATCCAGCGCCTCGAGGGCAGCGTGGTCAATACTGAGGGCCAGCGGGCCCAGGTAAGTTAGTCTCATGCAACGCCTCGCTAGTCTTCCAGCGCGAGCTCGGCTTCATCGACAAATCCCTCGGCATCTTCACAACTGGAAATGGCATCAGGGATGCACGAAAGGCACCGTCGTAGCTCAATAGAGGCCAGTTCCATGTTGTTCTGGAAAGCGTCATAAGGCAGCTCGGTAACGCGGTCGCGCAACTCGTTGGCTTTGTGCTGATGTTCGTCCATCATCCCCATACACTGAACCACGTCGTCAGTGCTTGAGGATGAGCCATACTCGGCCATATCAAAGCCAATCGACACAAGCCCGAGGGCTTCATCCATCAGTGAATGGCGTGTATCAGCTGCAACGCCCAAGGAAAAAGAAGCAGTTAGAATACAGGTAGCTAACGTGACTATTTTGAGCATCATGAAGCCCTTGTTTGAGTTGGAATGCAGGATCAATCAAAAATAAAAGAACGCCGGTTTTCCTCGGCGTCGCTCTCTTCCTCGATGCAATACTGCAGCGAGTCGTAACTATTGCCCGCCACCCGGCTGCAATAATCCATCGTTTGGTCACTGACCGATGCGGCGCGCCCGCGCAGATCGTCGTAGGCGCTTTGCTCCTCTGCGATGCAGTAGTTGAACGAGTCATGGCTACCACTGGCCACCCGCTCGCAATAGGCTTCCACGTTAAAGCGCGGAAGCTCTGCCGCTGCAGCACTCCCCGCCAGGGCGAGAAAAGCGAGCCCTAAAAGTCTTGTTTTAATCATGTTCCCCTCCTGTTTTTACAACTACAGCAGCTGCCCCATATTCACCAGGCAGCGCCCCAGTACCTCTACAAACTGCTTCTTATCCGGCGCTATCAGTTCCTTGTCATAGCGCGGGTTATCGCTGATCAGCAGCCAGCCGCCGCCGGCCACTCGCTGCATCCTTTTAACTCTGCGCTCGCCATCCATGAGGATTAAATAAATGCCCTCTCGGCTGGGGTCGCGGTCGCTTAAATCAACAAACACCCAATCGCCGTCATCTAGCGTTCCCGCCATGCTGTCACCACGAACGCGGATGCCAACGGTGCTTTCAGGTGAGGATTTGTAGAGCTGCTGGAAAATGTCCCGGTCCATGTGCATGTGGGCAAGAATTTTCTCACCCTCGAAATTGCGGCCAGCGCCTGCAGAGCATTCAACATCGTACAGCGGGATGGACGCGATCGCGGGGTCATCGATCTGATTCCTGTAATAGGCGCGGGCTTGATCCTCAATTGAGGAACTCGAGGCCATATCTGGACTAAAACTACTCGATTGAGAGTCTTTGTTTCGAATACCGCAAAAAAGGTATCCAACGTCCACACCTATTTTTTGAATTTTTTCCAAATATTCAGAGTCCGGCTTCCGGCGTCCATGCTCGTAGTTATGCTGCGCCCCTTTTTGAACGCCTCCTACCTCACCAAATGCCTCTTGAGACATGCCAAGGCGAATCCTTTCCTCCTTGAGCCTTTCAGGAAAATTACTCAAAAGATTAATCCTCGACTTGACAGTTAATCGAATGAATAACTAGTATTCATACGAGCAACTGTTAGATAACCATATATAGAGAAGGTTAAACCATGCATAGCATTAAAGCCATCCAGCCTACTCATGCGGGTACTCCGTGTGAAAAAAAGAACAGCCAAGTACTCGTAAAGATGACCTCAGCCGAACGCGCCGAGCTTGAGGGCATCGCGGAAATTGAACAGCGATCTCTATCAGCCGCCACGCGAATCATGATCCAGCGCGGCATCAGCCAATACAAAGCCGACTCCCTCATCGCCGAATAACCCCGTTGGTGAATGCAAAAGGAACCACCGCCATGCACCAGGACACCCGCCGTATCCGTTCGCGCTACGCCGCCGTCAACCTCGACGACTACGAGGCCAAGCTCATCGACGCGCTCGTCGACTACACCGGCATGTCGAAAGCCACGCTACTCCGCCAGCTGATTCTCAAGGAAGCGCTGGAGACGCTCGGCGTCGGCGATCTCTTGAACACCACTATGGGCGAACGCGCGTCGTAAAGGCAGGCATGAAAAAGGCCCAAAAGGAGCACTCAAAATGCCCCAACACCAGGTAGCACTGGACGACGAGCTGGAAGCAAAGCTCGAAGCCGTGCGGCAACAACAAGGGCTCGACACGATAGAACAAGCCGCCGAGTGGCTGCTACGCCGCCGCATGCGCAAGGGCGTGGGTTCACTTACCGGACGCGGACGCGCGCTATACGACACAGGCAGGGGGCGCAGTGACTGAAAAAAACGACGACATGCACGAGGTCAGTCGGTTGCGGTTTGACTGCCCTCACTGCGGTTCATTCATGCGAGTGCGGACTTCGAAGACGCATTTGGCTGAGTACCGCGAGCTCTACCTGAACTGCACCAACGAGTTTGAGTGTGGCTACCGCTGCAAAGCGACGTTCGCCGTCACCGAGACGCTGGCGTTTAGCTACTGCCCGAATCCTGACGTCGATATCAAGCCCTCGGCTTGGCTACAGCGGCAAGTCGGGCTCGAGGCACAAGGGCAAATGCGCCTTAACGCACCGCAATCACTGAAAAAGGAACCGACATGAACGTAACCCCCATCAACGCCGCGAAAGCCCCGTTTGATCTGGCCACCGAGCTGCTTTGGCAACACCGCTGGGCCAGTCGCGCCGAAGCGTTGCGCGTGACGATCGGAACCCTCGTCAACGACTACGCCATCAGTCAAGCCAAGGCCGAAATCGCGGCCATTCAGGCGTTCGCCGACCTCGACAGCGTCAACGAAACCGCTTCTATCGACATCGACGCCAGCACCTCGCACGTCGTCATTTTTCGCGATGCCGGCGGCCGCCCGGTCATGCTTACCGCTCGCGACCTGAATCGCATGATCCAGCAAGCCCGCGATGCCGGCCTCGCCCAAGTCGTCGACGCTGACACCCGCCGCCCCACCGTCCTCGAGCACTGAGGTAAACCGCCATGGCCACCAACGTCACCGCATTACCCACGCGCGCCCAGCCGCCCCGCATCGAGACCGACCGGGCCGGTTTCGGCGAGCTGCGCGCAGAGCTCCACGGCCGCGCCGCCGATCAAGACCTCGTCGAGGTCTGGGCCAACCTGCCCTTCGCCGAGCGCCGCCTGGTGCTCAAAAGCGCCGCCCTCAAGGAAGATGCGACACAGCAAATCAGCGAGTTCACCAAGGCTGCCCGCGACGCGATTCGTGCTGCGATCCACCGCATGAGCGACTACGCCACCGGCCTCAAGGACCAACTGCGCAACCGCACCGCCCACCCCAGCGCCGAGCTGGCCGCCCACGCCCGCCAGGCACTGGCCGAAGGCAACACCAAGGCCGCGCTGCATTGGCTCGCGTTGATCGAAAAGGGGGTCGCATGAATATCGAGGTGGTATCAGGGCACTTCAACGTCATGGGCCATTTTGAACAGCTAGCCAATGACCTGGAGGCGGCGGGCCATATCACCAGCGCCACGGAGATTCGCCGAGGCTTGAGTGGTCGGCTAGTGGATCTGGACGCCGTGCTGAATCGCCACAAGGTGGCCATCGCGGTCACGCTGGAAAAGGACGACCGCCCCGCCGCCCCGCACTGGTTGTCACTGATCGAGCAGGGGGACGCATGAACACCGAGCTGACGATGCTGGCTCTCTATGAGTCCCAGGACGAGCTCCAGACCCTAG
This sequence comes from Vreelandella mediterranea, assembly GCF_970647075.1. Lineage (NCBI taxonomy): Bacteria > Pseudomonadati > Pseudomonadota > Gammaproteobacteria > Oceanospirillales > Halomonadaceae > Vreelandella > Vreelandella mediterranea. Next base: position 2,995,800 of record NZ_OZ310198.1, read on the forward strand.
CCGGCAAGCTGTACACCGCCGGCCTGCGGATGGCGGCCGAGGAAGTCGAGCGCGAAGCGCGCCTGCTGGGCGAGCGCGCTTCGCAATTGGAAGGCGTGCTGAGCGACTACCAGCAGGATATCGCCACCGCGAATGCTACCTCGCAAACCAAGGGCCGCTGGCTGGGAGTAGACATGGCCAAAACGGGGCGCAGCCAATGAGCGGCTTCATGGAGTTTGATGCCAACATCGCTTCGCGGGAGTGCAATCAGCAGGCCCGGTATTTGGTCAAGGCATTCGTGCGCTTTGCTTATTTCGGCGTATTCAGTAGCGAGGGCGTGCCGTATCTGCTGATCGATACTCGCCTTGGCGAATGCGAAGTCTTTTGCTTCAAAGGCGTAGACGTTCCTGATTACCGCATTGACATTCGGTGCCGCGGTGAGCGCCGCAATACCATGTCGATCTTTGATGCGATCTCGTTTTTGCTGGCCAATGGCGCCCCGGCTAGCGGAGCAATGGCATGAGCTCGGCGATTGAGTGCTCCCGTGCATTCGGCGCGCCCCGCGTCGGCGGCAAGCCCGGCTGTGCCGATTTCCGCCAGACCTTTTTCGACCGACTGCCCACGCTGGCCGAGCGGCTGGCCGAGGGCTTCTTGCACGTCGCCACGCGCCACGGCAACGCAGCGGGCAACCGCTGGCTCGAAAACAACGCCAAGGGCCTGATCGAACCCACCGACGTCTATCGCCGCTTCGAAGCGATCAAAGGCGATCTGGAGCGCGGTTTCGAAGCGCTGGTCAAGCGCGGCGCGACCACCATCGAAGGCCTGAAAGCCGGCTGTGAGTGGCTGGCAAGCGTCGCCGAGCGCCTGATGCTGCGCGGGCTCAACGCTACTCACGATGACGAGGCGGTCATCAACCACGCCAGCGCCCAAGCCACAGCGATCGAGCGCGAGCGTAGCGCGCTGATTGGCGGCATCGCCGAGCATAACCGCCGCTTGCGGCTGGGCCTGCTACCGCCGCCGCTGAACCTTAAAACGCCGAAGGCCCGCACGCTACGCGCGCAAGCGCGTGAAATCGCTCTCCAGGTCGCGACGTCACGCAATCCTCTTTCGCCCCCGTTGGGCGTCATTCCATTGATGGCGGTGTTCCGCTGGTATCGCGCGCCGGTCATGAGCCTCGCGGTCGTCAATGAAATGGCGCTTAAGAAAGCCCGGTTCAGGGTTAGCTCGCATGGCATTCAGCCGCCCAGCGACCGGATCATGACAAACGTGCAGATCGCCAAGCTGACCGACCCGCTCTGGTGGCGGCGTCAGCTGCGCCGCCTGGGCGGCCGCCGGCTCGAGCAGATCCAGCGCGAGGCCCACCGGGTCCACAAGCGGGCGGGCATCTACTGCAGCGACGTGACCCTCGAGCGCCGCCGCGCGCAGAAAAACCGCAATCACGCTCTGCTGGATGCGCTTGAAGCGATTAACCAAGACGGCCAGGTCTACACGCTGGCCGAGCTCGCCGAGCTGGGCCTCTCGAACCCGAACCACCGTCGCGCTGAATTGATGCTCCGCATCCGCGATACCGAAGTCGAAGCGCGCCGGCTGGGCCAAGCGGGAATGTTCTACACCATTACCGCGCCGTCGCGCTTTCACCCCGTACAGGCGCGCAGCGGTACCCGTAACCCGAAGTACGGCGGCGCCACGCCGCGCGATGCTCAGGCCTACCTGCAAGGCGTGTGGGCACGCACCCGCGCCAAGCTCGCCCGCGAGAACATCGGCGTTTACGGCATCCGCGTGGTCGAGCCTCACCACGATGGAACGCCCCACTGGCACCTACTGATCTGGACCGACCCCGAGCACGTCGACACGGTGAACGAGGTGCTCCGGTGCTACGCCGAGGAAGACACCCCCGAAGAGCTGCTCGACCGCCACGGCCGCAAGAGTAGCGCCCGCTTTAAGGTCGAGAAAATCGACTACCGCCGGGGCACCGCCGCCGGCTACGTGGCCAAGTACATCAGCAAGAACATCAACGGCGAGCAGTTCGCCCGCGACGGCGTCGAGAACGACGACAAGGACAGCTACGGCCACGACCTGAACAGCTCCGCGCCGCGCATCGAGTCCTGGGCCGCCGTCTGGGGCATCCGTCAGTTTCAGTTCATCGGCCTGCCCAGCGTCACGGTCTGGCGGGAGATCCGCCGCTTCAACGAGAAACACCTCGACGAGCTGGAGAACTGGGAAGCGGCCACCCGCCCCGCCCAGCGCTTGGCTCAACGCTTCGAACAGATCCGCAAGGCGGCTAACGCCGGCCAGTGGGACCAGTTTCTCCGTCTTATGGGTGGCCCCAACCTGCCCCGTAAGCATCGTCCCATCAAGCCGTGGGTTATGGAGCGCGTGGACCTCAGCCGCGCCCGCGACGAGCGCGAACAGTACAGCCACGCGACCGGCGAAGTCATGCGCGGCCTCGAGGCGCGCGGCCGCCACGGCGAAACCACGCTCGGCACCTTCGGCCTAGTCGTCAATGACGGCAAAGGTAACGAGCACGAATACCTGACCCGTTTCTACAGCTGGCAAGTGCGCGGAAAGTCGCGCAGCCCCCAAGGGGGTTTGGGAGGAGGCGAAGCCGAGTCCCCTTGGACTCGTGTCACTAACTGTACGCAGGGGGTCGACATCGAACCCCGCGAGCCATCACCGGAAGAGAAAAAAGCCCAGCTTGCCCGATTACATGAATGGCAAAGCTCAGAAATTTACCGAGTAGAGCGCGATGCCGAGTACGAAGACGCCATCGCCGCCCAAGAAGCCGCGCGAAACCTCTTCGCGCCGGCACCCGCATACGCCCAAAGCGCGGAAGACGAGTACTTCCCGCCCGAACTGTGTTGATAAAGGAGAACGACATGCGCGTAAAAATCGGTGATCAGTGGCACGACAGCGACCTCGAGCCTATTTGCATTCAGATATCCGAAGGCGAGCAAGCCCAGATTGGCGGCATGGATAGAAGCGTTGCCACACAAGGCAAGTACGCAATATTTCCTGATAGCTGGCGGGCTGAAAAGTGCCGCGAATGGATGAACGAAGAAGAGGTGGAAAACAAACATGGTTGATAACGCCGACCGCGCCGCGGACATCACCCAACAAAGCCTGGATTCCACGCTGGCCAACCGCGCCCAGCTCGCCCAGTCCGCTCCACATGATGAGTGCATCGACTGCGGCTATGAGATCCCGGCACCGCGCCGCCAAGCGGCGCCTTGGGCCACTACGTGTATCGAGTGCCAAGGCATTCGTGAACTGAAAAACAAGCAAGGACGGTAAGCGATGACAAACCCGATACCCAAAGACTGGCGCTACGTCGCCAAGTTCACGGTCCTTGCCTTCTGCATCGGCAGTGGCTTCCAGCTCGGTGTCAGCGCCGCGAGCCACCTCAAGCCGCGCGTAGAGGTGATCGAGATCCGCGAAGTGCTCGAAATTCACGAAACGAAGCCCGGTGCTAAGGGGTGACCATGGCCATCGATCCGAGCTGGGTTCGTGAGAATCCCGAAGAAGCTGCCAAGCAAATCGACATACTCAAGGTAACAGGAAGCGCGGCCTTAGCCGCCTATCGTGGCATCTTTGGGCAAAGCTGTTACAACCCGCTGGATAAGCAAGCATTCGAGAAGTTGGAAAAAGCGCTGGCCAGCACGTCAAGTGACTCTCCAGTGATGAACAGTAAGCCACCAGCACCGGCTCAGTCACCACCGCTACCCAAAGGGGGCGCTTACGCCAGACAAGCTGCAATGCTTTGTCAGGATAGTGCCTTCCAGCTTTATCTCGATCGCCGCCGGCGAGCCAAGAATGGTATTGACGAAAGCGCCCTACCGGACGGCACCCATAATTCAGACGACGCCCGTGACTGGCTGATCACAGCCTGCAAAATCCAAAGCCGCGCCGAGCTCGACAGCAACCACCAGGCGCGCCAAACGTTCCGCACGATCCGCAACCGATTCAACCAGTGGCGGTCTAGGAGTCACTCATGAGCCTACAAAGCGTAATAGACTGCGAAGCAATCAAAGCGATTACCGGCTACCAGCGCCCGGCCGACGCAGCCCGATGCCTTCGCGAACAAGGCGTGATGGTATTCAACGGCCGACGTGGCCCCTGGACCACCATCGACCTGATTAACAAAGCGGGCGGTATTGAAGCCGCTCCGAAACAAGAACTCAGCCCTAGCGACATCCTATGAAGACACGCCCGCGGAAGCACAGCCCCGACATACCGGCGCACATCAACCAGTCGAAGCTCCCGAATAGCGTCTATTTCGACAAGCGCGGCCGGGGCCGCTGGTACGTTCAATATCGCGATGAAGCGGGCAAACTGAAAACCGAGCGCATCGCCGGGGCCGATGCCACCCTGTCAGAGCTGCACCGTATCATGGAGCAGCGTAGCGGCATTGATCGCCGCACCCTTCGCTATCTGGCTCAGCAGTTTCACCAGTCTGCGCAGCTCAAAGAGCTGGCCATCAAGACCCAGCAGGACTACGACTACTGCCGTGCGGCCCTACTCGAAATGCCCACGAAACTGGACAAGCCACTGGGCGACCTGCCCACCACGCAATTTTCACCGGCACTGGTCCAGCGGCTGGTGGACAGGATCGCCGCCGAGGGTACACCGTCAAAAGCCAATCACTTGCTGCGCTACCTGCGCCGTTTGTTTCGCTGGGGGATTAATCGCGGCCACTGCGACACCAACCCCGCCCAGGGCGTCGAGGCGGCAAAAGAGCGCAAACAGCGCCGCTTGCCCGAGCTGACCACCATTGCCCGATTGACCGAGTTCGCTCAACAGCGCGGCCAACGCACGCGGGGCGAGAAAGGCGCCTGCGCACCCTACCTTTGGGTAGTGATGGAGCTGGCCTATATCTGCCGGTTACGGGGTATCGAAGTGATCACCCTCACCGATGCCCACAGCACCGCGCAAGGCGTGATGACCAACCGCCGCAAGGGCTCACGCGATAACGTCGTACGCTGGTACCCACGATTGAACGCCGCCTGGACGGCCGCCACCGAGCGCCGCGCGGGAATCTGGAAAGCCAAAGGAAAGCCGGTACCCATGCACCCCGAGTCGCGCCCGTTGATCGTCGCCGCCGACGGCGGCGAGCTACGCAAATCGAGCCTGGACACCGCCTGGCAACGCTTGATGAAGCTGGCCATCGAAGAAGAATTGATCACACAAGAAGAGCGTTTCGGCCTTCACGACCTCAAGCGGCGGGGCATTACCGATACGAAAGGGACACGACACGAAAAACAGGAGGCCAGTGGCCACCGTTCGGCGAGCATGATGGACACTTATGACCTCAGCGTGCCGCTGGTATATCACCCCGGGGAAGAGTGATTTAGTACCTAGAACTATGTAGAGAACTACGGAAACGAAAAAGCCGCCCTAAAAGGCGGCTTGATCATGTTCTATAACGCTTTGCTTTATAACCATTTTTAATGGTGCCGACACCAGGAGTCGAACCCGGGACCTACTGATTACAAGTCAGTTGCTCTACCAACTGAGCTATGTCGGCGCTTCGTGCTTTCTTGAACATTTGACCGATTGCGTAAAGCGAGTCAGTCAACAAGAAATCTTGTTGGCAATGGCTGGGGTACCAGGATTCGAACCTGGGAATGCCGCTACCAAAAAGCGGTGCCTTACCACTTGGCGATACCCCAACGCTTGGTGGCCAGAGACGGAATCGAACCGCCGACACGGGGATTTTCAATCCCCTGCTCTACCGACTGAGCTATCTGGCCGCTGCCAACGGTGCGTATTAAACTAAAAAGTCCGCTTTTCGTCAACACCTTTGTGAAACTTTCTTTCCGATCACGTGGTTATGGCAAAGCGCCACGTTTATGGGCGCTGGCCCCGCCGGGCCAAAACGCCCGCCATTCGTGGGTTAGGGCTGGCTGGGGGGTACGTAGCCTTCGGCCTGATCGGTGGTTTCGTTATTTAAAAAGCGCTCCATCTGATCCATCAGGTATTGGCGCGATTCCGGCTCGAGCATATTGAGGTGCTTTTCATTGATCAGCCGGGTCTGTAGCGCCTGCCACTCCCCCCAGGCTTTTTGGGACACCGTGGCCTGAATCTCCTGGCCCTGCTTGCCGGGCAGCGGCGGAAACGCAAGCGCGGGTAGTTCTTGCTGGTACTTACGACAGAAAACCGTGTTGCTCATGGGGTGCTCCTTTTGAAATGGGGAATCGATACCGAGTATGGGCTAGGGCCCCGGGGTCGGATCAAGCGAAAACGGCACCAGTTGACTTAAAAGCGCCTTGACTGGCGCAGCCAGGCCCAGGGCAGGCGGGTCGTTGGGGTCGTACCATACGCCCTGCTCGTGCACGCCGTTCATTTCTTTGCAGCTCACCGGCTGCGGGGTGATCGAAAGCCGGAAGTGGCTAAACGTGTGGGTGAAATCCGGCAAGGGGTGCGCTTTATGGGGCGCTTTGACCCGGGTCTGTAGCCAGTCGTCGAGGGCCTGGTAGTCGTCGAACTGAGGCAGCCCCCATAACCCACCCCAAAGCCCCGAAGGCGGGCGCTGCTCCAGCCATACGCGCCCCTGGTCGTCGCGTAGCATCAGCATGATGGTTTCGCGGGTGGGCAGCGTCTTTTTGGGTTTGGATTCCGGGTAGCGCTGCGGGGCGCCCTCCTGGTAGGCGGCGCATACATCGTTGAACGGGCAGATGATGCAGTCGGGTCGTGCTCGGGTGCAGAGCGTGGCGCCGAAATCCATGACCGCTTGGGTGTAGTCGGCGAGGCGCTCGTCGGGGGTGAAGTAGTCCGCCAGCGCCCAAAGTTTGCGTTCCACGGCGGGCCTGCCGGGCCAGCCGGGTACGGCGTGCAGCCGGGTGAGCGAGCGTTTGACGTTGCCGTCCAGAATGGGCGCGCGGGCGCCAGTGCTTTGGGCAATGATGGCGCCAGCGGTGGAGCGGCCAATGCCGGGCAGCGCCGTGAGCGCTTCGACGCTCTCAGAAGGCAGTTCGCCGCCGTGCTCCTCGCAGGCGATGCGCGCGGCTTTATGCAGGTTGCGGGCGCGGGCGTAGTAGCCAAGCCCGGTCCATAGGTGCAGCACTTCGTCCTGGGAGGCATCGGCCAGCGCCTTAAGCGTCGGGAAGTGCTCCATGAAGCGCTCGAAGTAGGGAATCACGGTATTCACCTGGGTTTGCTGCAGCATGATTTCCGACACCCACACGCGGTAGGCGCTGCGCGGCGACTGCCAGGGCAGATCGTGACGGCCGTACTGGTCGAACCAGGTCAGCAGCCGGTGTTGAAATTCAGGGGCCGTCAGGCACGGCGTGGGCGTATCGGCCATTTAATGTTCCAGCTCCCTTTAGAGCAGTTAATGAGGTAATGCGGGCGATAACAAAAGCGCCGGCCCTTGGGCCGGCGCATCAAAGGGGGTCAGTATCAGTCGAACAGGTTGCGGATACCGTTGCGCAGTTCCCGCGCGGCACCCTCTCCCAGGCGTTGGTCGATATTGTCGAGCGTGTCGCCCAGGCGCTCTTCGATTTCACTACCGGCTTCGTCTCTAATCAGCGCCACCACCGAGCTCTGAAAGGCCTCGCGATCCAGGCGGCACCACTGGGACTTTTCGTCGTCGATATGGCCTTCGCACAGCACGGGCAGCGCAAGCGCCTGTAGGCGCGGGTTGACCGAGCAGGCCGCGTCGGCGGTATCGACCAGCCGGGCGTTGGCGCGGGTCAGGAAGTTCATGCTGTTGAGGTTGAGCTCGCCGTTACCTTGCATATCGATACCCGGCAGGGTGACCAGCAGGTCGTCGCTGGTGACCACGCCGTTGCGCACGTTAAAGGTGGCGCCAAACTGCTCGAAACGGGTATCGGGCTGCCAGTCTCTGAGCGTCCCTTCGCCTTCGATACGGGCCACCAGTTCGCACACCTGTTGAGAGACATTGGTGTGCAAAATCGCGCCGTCGTTCAGGCGCGCGTCGAGCTCGCCGTTGAGGTTGCTGGTTAGCACGTCGCGGGTGTTGCCCTGGGTCGAGAGATCGCCCGCTATGTTCAAGCGCCCGCGAATCGGGGACTCTTCGTCGCTGAAGGTTTCGATCAGCGGGGCGACCTGCACGCCCTCTACCTGAGGGGCCAGCTGCCAGGTCAAAATGGGCTCGCGCGCGTCCAGGGTGCCGGTGGCGTTGAGCGCCCCGTCGTAGAAGCGCGACTCGAACCCGGTCAACTGGTGCAGGCCCTGCTCGCCCCGCAGCGCAAGCTCCGGGTCGTTGAACACGAGCCCGGCAAGCTCGAGCTGATCGAGCGCCAGGTCGCCCTGTAGATCCAGCGTGGCAAGCCACGCCTGGGGCAGCAGCGGGTTTTCTTGCTGGGCCACGGCGCGGCGAATGATGCTGCGGCTGGCCTGCTGGGCGGTGACCGGCCCCGGCAAGTAGTGGTCCAGGTTGAGCTGGTCGCCGGTCAAATCGAAGTTGAGCGCGCTGCCATCCAGCGCCGCGGCCAGCTCGCCGGTGAAGGTGCTGCTGTCGATTACCAGCGAAAGCTGCGGCAGCGAAATTTGCTCGAGGCTCCCCTGCACCGGGCTGGTCATGGCGACGTCGCTCAGTGCGGCTTCGCTGGCGGTATTGAGCTCGACCCCCATGCGTGAAAGCCAGGGGCGCAGGGTAAAGGGCGCGGCGTTGAGCTGGCCCTGGTACTGCGGGTCGTCCTGAAGCTGTTCGATATTGAGATGACCGCTTACGCGCAGCCCATCAGAGCCGGTGAGCTGGGCATCGCGTAACTGGGCGGTTTGCGCGGCCCAGTCGGCATCGAGGGCAAAGGCCAGCGTCATCGCCAGGCTGCCCTGCCAGTTTTCGGCGTGGCGAAAGCCGGTTTCCAGTACGCCGTCGCTCACGCTCAGGCGCTGTTCGGCCAACCGAGCGGTCATTTCGGCGGCTCGCAGGCTTAGCTGCTGCGGCTCACTCTCTTGCGAGATGGTCGAGCGCGTGCCGAGTTGGAAGTTTTCGAAAATGACCTGCTCTTCGTCCAGCCCCAGCCGCATACGGGTTTCAAGGCTGACCTCGCTGGTGAATACCGGCGGGCGCTCCAGCGCTTCGGCGTCCAACCGGTTATGCCGAGTAAGGGTGAACATCGCCTTTAGCGGGAAGGAGCGCGCCGGGTTAACGTTGCTGCCGGAAATATCCAACGACTGTAGCCGCCAAAGCGACTGGCTGGGCGCGTCGCGAAAACGGATATCGGCGTTGCGCACTTCGACACTGGCGATATTGAGCACCACCGAGAGATTGCCTGCATCGACATGGGGGCCGGCGCTGGCCGGCGCCAGCACGGTTTCGGCGGTTTCGCTGTTCTGCTCGGCCAGCCGGTCCACGAGCAGTTGCCAATTGCCCTCGCCTTCGGCGTTGCGCTCGAGATTTAGACGCACGCCGTCCAGGGTCAGCCCGTCGACGGCGATTTCGCCGCGCAGCAATGGCGCGAAGGCCACGCTCACCTCGGCGCTGTCGACGGCGGCGAAGGAGGTTTCTTCCCGCGATTGTTCGGGCAGCCAGGCGCGGGCCTGTTCGACGCTGACGCCGATGCGCGGGTAGAACGACCAGGTGATCGGCCCTTCCAGCGCCAGGCTCAGCCCGGTTTGCTCCTCGACCACCTCGACCAGGCGCGGTTTGAAATCCTCGGGATCCAAAAAGGTGGTGACATACACCACGGCGGCCACGGCCACCATGGCCAAAATACCGACCGCGGCCAGCAAAATACGCAATAACTGTTTCATCACCCTTTCCCTTGTGGGTCTAGCTCGACATACTCGTTGGGGTCGCTTTCGTGGAAAGCGCCGTTACCGGCATTGGAAGTGGCCACGGAACTCGGCCGGTAGCCTATTTTGGAAAGCAGCACGCGATCGGCCAGCGGCAATGTCGCCGTGGCAATGCGCAGCGTGCGGCCCTGGTGCTTTGCCTGTTCGGCCAACAGTGCCATAAGGCGTGACCCTACGCCACGCCGCCGGGCGCTCTTGCGTACGCAAAGCTCGGACAACCACCAGGCGCGGTCCTCGGCCTCGAAAATAGCCACCGCCCCCAGCAGGTGTTCATTGAAGTGGGCGCAGGCAAAGAATTGCCGGTTCTCGAGGTGCTCCTCGATGAAGGGCGCCACCTCGAGGGTCTTGATGCGCGCCTGAGGGGCGTCCTCATAAATACGCTTCAAATCGAGGCGTATGCGCTCGTCGGCCTCCCACCGGGCCTGGTCAACGTAGAAAAGCGTCACCGGCATGCTGAAATCCTCCTGGCTACGGCTAAGCCGCTCGATGGGCGCCGGTAAAGCGGCAACCTTATCGCGCATTGTAGCGGATGGGGTCATCGATTCTCTATAATGGTTGTTTTGGCTCGCTATTATGTCCAAGCCCCGGGGGTTACCGAAGCCCATGCCCGCCGCCCCACTATGCGCGTAAGCGCAGGAGATGCAACATGTCAGCGCGAATTGCCACGGTCAGCCGTGACACCAACGAAACGCAGATCACCGTCACGATCAATCTGGACGGCCAGGGCCATCTAAAAGGTGAATCCGGCGTCGCGTTTCTTGATCACATGCTGGACCAGGTCGCGCGGCACGGGATGATCGATATCGAGCTCGACGTGACCGGCGACCTGCACATCGACGACCACCATACGGTCGAGGATTTAGGCATCACCCTGGGCCAGGCGTTCAATGAAGCCGTGGGCGACAAGCGCGGCATCTACCGCTACGGCCACGCTTACGTGCCGTTGGATGAAGCGCTTTCCCGCGTGGTGGTGGATTTCTCCGGCCGCCCGGGCCTTTTCATGAACGCCGCCTTCACCCGCGCTACCATCGGGCGAATGGACACCCAGCTTTTCAGCGAGTTTTTCCAGGGGTTCGTCAGCCACGCCCGCGTGACGCTGCATATCGACAACCTCAAGGGAGACAACGCCCACCACCAGGCAGAAACCATTTTCAAGGCCTTTGGCCGGGCGCTACGCATGGCGCTGGCCGAAGACGCGCGAATGGCCGGACAGATGCCCTCGACCAAGGGAACGCTTTAATGTCGAAGGCTGCCTGCCGGTCGACTTCGCTAACCACTAAAAGGAGCGCGTAATGACCATTGCCGTTATCGATTATGGAATGGGCAACCTGCATTCCGTGGCCAAGGCGCTTGAACACGTCACACACGAAAACGTCATCATCACCCGGGATGCCCGCCGTATTCTGGGTGCCACCCGCGTGGTGCTGCCAGGCCAGGGCGCAATTCGCGATTGTATTGGCGAACTCGAACGCACCGAGCTTCGCGGTTTGGTCGACGATATTCTGACCCGCCAGGCCAAGCCGCTGCTGGGCATTTGCGTAGGCCAGCAAATGCTGATGGAGAAAAGCGAAGAGAACGGCGGCGTGGACTGCCTGGGCTTTTTTCAGGGCAGCGTCGACCGTTTCCCCCCGGACATGCGCGACGAGCACGACCAGCGCCTGAAGGTGCCGCACATGGGTTGGAACCGCCTCACCCAGCACCACGACCACCCGCTGTGGGCGGGTATCGAAAACGACGAGCGCTTCTATTTCGTCCACGGCTACTACGTCAACGCCAGCCAGGATGCCCACGTGTTGGGCACGACCCAGTACGGCAAGGTGAAAGCCCACGTGGCCATTGGCCGCGACGCCACGTTCGCCGTGCAGTTTCACCCGGAAAAAAGCGCACGCGCGGGTCTTCGCCTGCTTGAAAACTTCGTTACCTGGACGCCCTGAGAGGATTTACCATGCTAGTTATTCCCGCGATTGATCTCAAAGACGGCCAGTGCGTGCGCTTGAAGCAGGGCCGTATGGAGGATGCCACCTCCTACGGCGATGACCCGGTCGCCATGGCCGCCCGCTGGGTCGAAGCTGGCGCGCGCCGCCTACACCTGGTCGATTTGAACGGCGCCTTCGAAGGCAAGCCGGTCAACGGCGAGGCGGTCACCGCCATCGCCCGCGCCTACCCGAATCTCCCCATTCAGATCGGCGGCGGTATCCGCAGCGCGGAAACCATCGAGCATTACCTGAGCGCCGGCGTTTCCTACGTGATCATCGGTACCAAGGCGGTGAAAGAGCCAGCATTCGTCGGCGAAATGTGCCGTGCTTTCCCCGGCAAGATCATCGTTGGCCTGGACGCAAAAGATGGCTTCGTGGCCACCGACGGCTGGGCGGAGGTCTCCACCATCAAGGCGACCGAACTTGCCAAGCGCTTCGCCAATGACGGCGTTTCAAGCATCGTCTACACCGACATCGCCCGGGACGGAATGATGCAAGGCGTCAATATAGAGGCCACCGCCGAGCTTGCCCGTGAAGGGGGCCTTCCGGTCATCGCCTCCGGCGGGGTGACCAACCTCGACGACATCCAGGCGCTTTGCGGCGTAGCGGATAGCGGTATTCTGGGCGCCATTACCGGCCGCGCCATTTATGAAGGAAGCCTGGACGTGCGTGAGGCCCAGCGCCTGAGCGACGAGCTGACCGGGGGCAAGGTATGAGCCTGGCCAAGCGGATCATCCCTTGCCTGGATGTCGACGCGGGCCGCGTGGTCAAGGGCGTCAATTTCGTGGGCATTCGCGATGCCGGCGACCCGGTGGAGATCGCCAAACGCTATAACCAGCAAGGCGCCGACGAGATCACCTTTTTGGATATCACCGCAAGCTCCGACGAGCGCGCGACCACGGTAGACATGGTGTCGCGTATCGCCGGCGAAGTATTCATTCCGCTCACGGTGGGCGGTGGTATCCGCACCTGCGACGACATCCGCACCATGCTCAACGCCGGCGCCGACAAGGTGTCGATCAACACCGCGGCGGTGACCAATCCGGATTTCGTTTTCGAAGCCGCCGAGCGCTTTGGCAGCCAGTGCATCGTGGTGGCGATCGACGCCAAGAAGGTCTCTAAAGAGGGCGAGACACCGCGCTGGGAAATCTTCACCCACGGTGGGCGCAAACCGACCGGGTTGGACGCCGTCGAGTGGGCGAAGAAGATGGTCGAACTGGGTGCCGGCGAGCTACTGCTGACCAGCATGGACCGTGACGGCACCAAAAGCGGCTTCGACCTGGGCGTGACCCACGCCATTTCCGAGGCGGTGAGCGTACCTGTGATCGCCTCGGGCGGCGTGGGCACCCTGGAGCACCTGGTCGACGGCGTATTGAAAGGCGGTGCCGACGCGGTACTGGCGGCCAGCATCTTTCACTTCAGCGAGTACACGATTCCCGAAGCCAAGCGCTTCATGGCCGAGCGCGGCATCGAGATGCGCCTGTAAGGATTCACCCGGCACGGCCAGGCCTGCCGGGTCATCCAGGCGCTCAAAAGCGTGCTTTAAGCGTCGTCGTCCTCATCAAGGCTTAGCCCCAGGTTGCTGATGCCGCCGTTGCGGCCAAGCACGCGTACTTCTTTTAACGCGGCCTTATCGAGGGGCGCGCTCACTGCTTCCAGCACCGCGTCCTGAAAGTCGTTTTCGTCTTCCATCAGCGGGTGATCGCGAATGATCAGCGCAAGCTTCTGGGCATCCTCTTCCCCTTCGGTGAGTTCGATGAAGGCGCGCACGCCGGCCCGAGAGGTGCGGCTCACGTCCAGCACCGCCTCGCCGGCTTCCCCCTGCAGCGTATCCAGCAGCGAGGTGACGGACACCACTGCATCCAGCGCCCGGCGGGCACCGAAGCTGTCGTCCTCGGCGGGCGGTTCACACTCGGCCAGCTTCTCTGCCTGGCGGGCAAAATCGATGCTGGCGTTGGGTACCGTGAGCCGCTCCCATACCAGGCTCAACACGGTTTTAAGTGTATGGCTGTCGCCGTGACCGGTGGTCTGCTCGTAAAGCGCGTAGTTGGGGATCAGCCGCTCACAAAGGGCCGCCATAAAGGCTTGCTGGGCCGTCAGCGAAAGCGTTTGCAGCTTTTGATAAAATCCAAGAGGTTTGGCCACCATGTTGATTTCCTGAGCCTTTATATTGGTGAAAACGGTATTGGTGAAAACAGTGCGATACGCTATCGTCGCACACCCAAGCGATATTTTCGCAGTGAACGACGGCCGGCGAGGAGATTACCATGCATATTCATCTGCTACAGCACGGCCCTGACCACGGCCCCGCGCGTCTTACCGACTGGCTCGAGAGCATGGGCCACAGCTACACCGTGTTCCGCCTGTTCGAAGGCGAGCTCACCCCGCGTCACGGCGAGTGCGACGCGCTCATCGTACTCGATGGCCCGGAGACACTAGCCAAGGATCCCCCCGCCTGGTTCAAGGCGGAAAAAAAGCTTCTAAACCGCTATCTGGACGGCCAGCGCCCGGTACTGGGTATCGGCCTGGGGGCGCTTTGGATCGCCGAGGCCCTGGACGCGGTGATCGCACCGGGTACCTACCCGGAAACCGGCTGGCACACGGTGACGCTTGCGCCAGATAGCCCGTTCGATTTGCCGGAGCGATTCGAGGCGTTCATGTGGCACCGCTACGTGTTTAGCCTGCCCGAGGACGCTTTGCCGTTAGGCGGAAGCGAAGCCGCCCCACTTCAGGGGTTTGCCTGGGACGTCGGGCGGGTGGTCGGCCTTATGTGCCACCTCGAGGCGACTGCGCAGAGCGTGGCCGGGTTGTTCGAACACCCGCCGGCCACGCCCGGCACTCAGGCGCTGAATCGCTACCTGCAAAGCGAGCAGGCCATCGTGGAGAACCCCGGGCGCTTTCACGCCCTGGCCCCGCTTTTGGACCGGGTGATGCTGCAGTGGTTAGCGCGCGCCTAGGCGCTCCACGCTCGGGCGGCTTCCAGGCAGCTATCCCAGTCGCCTACGTGCAGCGGTGCCGGGGCGTTCTGGCGCCGCTCCAGGTGGTAGCGGTATAGCGGGTCGTAATATTCGGTCAAAAGCGGCCCAAGCCAGGCTTCGTGGGCCTGCACGTTGCCCTGGGCGTGAGCGCTAAACGCCAGGGCCTGCAGCCGTTGAAGGCGCTGCAGCCGGGCGTTGCCCAGCCGCTTGGCTAAGCGTTTGAGGCTGTTGGAGAGCTGCTCCTTCATGCGCTCCCAGCCCTGCTCGGGGCCAAAGCGCGCTGCGTACGCCGCCTCCAGCGCTTCGATATAGTCATAACGAAGCTGCTCCAGGCGCCAGTCCAGCGGCATCTCGACGCGAATACGCGGCGCCTTCTCGAGCGCCTGCCAAAAGGTGAGCGGAATATTGGCACTGCCGATCTGGCGTGACTCGTCTTCCATGACCAGCTTGGCGTTTTGACCCAACAGCTGCCGGGCCAGGGCGTGCTCGAAATCGATCTGAGTGGCCGGTTCATCGGGTTGACGACCGAAGGCCGAGCCCTTGTGATTGGCGCAGGCTTCCAAATCGATGCCGTTTTGCAGCTGGTTGATCAGCACCGTTTTGGCCGAGCCGGTCAGCCCCGATACGACCAACATTGGCTGCTCGGCGGCCTGGTCGATACGCGCGCAGAGCGCGCGGCGCATGGCTTTCCAGCCGCCTTGAATGCGCGGCACATCGATGCCCGCCTCCGCAAGCCACTGCTGGGCGATCTGCGAGCGCAGGCCGCCACGAAAGCAGTAAAGCATCGCCTCGGGGTGGCGCTCGAGATACCCACGCCAGGCCTCGATGCGCGCCTTTTTAACGTCGCCGCTGACCAGGCGCTCGCCCAGTGCGATCGCGGCTTGCTGGCCGTGCTCTTTGTAAGCGATGCCTACCTGGTGGCGCTCTTCGTCCACCATTAGCGGCAGGTTGACCGCGCCGGGCAGGCCGCCCTGGGCGAACTCCACCGGCGCGCGCACATCGATCAGCGGTGCGCCCTTGCCAATCAGCGCGGTCGTAGCGGGTAGGTCGGTGGTCATTTACCCAACCACTTCGATCAACGCGTCGCCTGCGCGCGCCTTCAGCGTACCGAAGGGCTGCAGGTTCAGACCGTGCTCGCGGCCAACGCGCTCGACATCATCCTGCCAGGCGGGGTCGACGCTGAGCAAAAGGCCGCCGGAGGTCTGCGGGTCGCAAAGCCACTGCCAGTGGGCTTCGTCCATGGCGGGCAACTGGGAGCCCAGGGCGTCGCGGTTGCGCAGCGTGCCACCGGGCACCGCGCCCTGGCGCCGGTAGGCTTCAGCCTCGGAAAGCCGCGGCAGGCGGCGAAAATCGACTTGGGCCATCACGTTGCTGGCGCTACAAATCTCGCTCAGGTGGCCGGCCAGACCGAAACCGGTCACATCGGTCATGGCGTTGAGGCCTTTGACCTTGGCAAGCTCGATACCGATGCGGTTGGATTTCAGCATGGTTTCACGGGCAAGGCCGTGGTGGCCGTCTTCCAACAGGCCGCGCTTCTCCGCCGTGGTCAAAATTCCCACGCCCAAAGGCTTGGTCAAATAGAGCAGGTCGCCGGGTTTGGCACTGCTGTTGAGCTTGAGCTGGTCGAGCTGGACCAGGCCGTTGACCGCCAGGCCAAATATCGGCTCCGGCGCATCGATGGAGTGCCCGCCGGCCAGCGCTACGCCAAGCTCGCGGCACACGCCCTGGGCGCCGGCGATGACGTCGCCGGCGATCTCCGGGGCGAGCTTGTCCACCGGCCAGCCCAGAATGCTCAGCGCCATGACCGGCGTGGCGCCCATGGCGTAAATGTCGCTAATGGCGTTGGTCGCGGCAATACGGCCGAAATCGAAGGGGTCATCGACGATCGGCATGAAAAAGTCGGTCGTCGAGACCATACCGCGGCCGTCGCCCAGGTCATACACGGCGGCGTCTTCACGGCCCTGGTTGCCGACGATCAACTGCTTGTGCCCCGCGGCCGGCCCCGCCTTGGCTAAAATGCTGTCCAGCACGTCCGGGGCGATTTTGCAGCCGCAACCGGCGCCGTGGCTATATTGGGTTAGTCGAATCGAACTCATCGTATCGCTCCTTGAAAAAAATCCATTGGCGCGTCGTTGTTGGTATTGGCCCGTCATTTCGTGTTGATGACGACAGGCCGCTGTTAAAAGCGTCGTAGTTGGAAGCATCGTATCTAAAAGCGTAGTACAGCTTAAAGCGCTTCCAGCGCATCGCTTAGTTTATCGACGGGGATGACTTCCATACCCTTGGGTGGCTGCTTCGGGGCGTTGGCCCGCGGCACGATAGCGCGCAAAAAGCCGTGCTTGGCCGCCTCGACAATGCGCTCCTGGCCGCTGGGCACCGGGCGGATCTCGCCGGAAAGCCCCACCTCGCCAAACACCACCAATTCCTTGGCAAGCGCTCGGTTTTGCAGGCTCGACACCACCGCCAACAGCACCGCTAAATCGGCGCTGGTCTCCAGCACTTTGACACCGCCCACTACGTTCAAGAAAACGTCCTGGTCGCCGGTGAAAAGCCCACCATGGCGGTTGAGCACGGCCAACAGCATCGCCAGGCGGTTTTGATCCACGCCTACCGCAACGCGCCGTGGGTTGCCCAGCGCCGATTCATCCACCAACGCCTGCACCTCGACCAAAATCGGCCGCGTGCCCTCCCACACCACCATGACCAGGCTACCTGGCGACTGCTCTTCCGGGCGGGAGAGGAAAATAGCACTGGGGTTTTTGACCTCTTTCATGCCCTGTTCCAGCATGGCGAAGACACCCAGCTCGTTCACCGCGCCAAAGCGGTTTTTTTGGCCGCGCAAGGTTCTAAACCGCGAGTCGGCGCCGCCTTCCAAAAGCAATGAGGCGTCGATCATGTGCTCTAGCACCTTGGGCCCGGCCAGGGTGCCATCCTTGGTGACGTGGCCGACCAGCAATAACACCGTATTGCTCTGCTTGGCGAAACGGGTCAGCGCCGCCGACGATTCGCGCACCTGGGCGACCCCGCCAGGCGCGGAGCTGATGTCTTCCAGGTGCATGGTCTGGATCGAGTCGATCACCAGTATTTCGGGCTTTTCGCGCTCGGCGACCGCTAAAATCGTCTCGACGCTGGTTTCGGCCAGCATCTTGAGCCCGCTGGTCGGCAACTGTAGGCGGTGGGCGCGCATGGCGACCTGGGAGAGCGACTCCTCACCGGTCACGTACATGATACGCCGCTGCTGGGCGAGCTTGCAGGCGGTTTGCAGTAAAAGGGTCGACTTACCCGCGCCGGGGTTGCCGCCCAGCAGCACCGCGGAGCCTGGAACCAGCCCGCCGCCCAGCACGCGGTCGAACTCGCCGAAGGTCGAGCTGAGCCTGGGCACTTCGCTTAAATCGACATTGCTCAAGTCGACCACGTCCCGGGAAAGATCCCCCGCGTAGCCGGCGCGCCCTTGGGCGGGGGCGCCGCTACCGGGCCGGGCGCTTGCCAGGCGGACCTCGCTTAGCGTATTCCATTCGTTGCAGCTCGAGCACTGCCCTTGCCACTTACGGTACTCGGCACCGCATTCGGTACACACATAGGCGCTCTTTGCTTTTGCCACGCCGCTTCGCTCCTGTCTCACTGTCTACCATGGCCTAACCAACGCCTGGCAAAAACACAAAAGGCGGCTCGCGGCCGCCTTTGTCTATCGAACAATGTGCAGTTCCTGCGCGCTTACTGGCGCTGAAGCTGCAGCATCTCGCCGTTTTCAAAGCGGCGGCGCTCCGGGTCGATCAGCTCGAGCGTTTGCTCGCTAATCTTCTGGAAGTAGTAGATCTGGCCATCGCCATTGGGCGTGAGTTCGTACACGGTCGCGTTCGAATCAGAAGGCGTACCGGTCAGCACTTCCCAGTTACCGGTGTAGTTTTCGTCCGGCGGCGTTTGGGGGTGATTACGATAGCTTGCCTGCAGCGCGAACGTACGCTCCTGCGCGGCACTGCTCTCTTCACCTTCCAACGTGACATCCAGATCGATGCCGTCACAGTTGCGGCAAGGCAGTGTGCCCTGATAGTTCGCCTGGGACGCGCTCATCGCCGGTGCCTGTTCACTCTGATCGGTCTGGCCAGATGCGCAGCCTGCCAACAGTGCCAACATAGCCGAACCGGCTAGCAAACTCCTGAATTGCATTGGGTGTCTCCTTATCGTGTTGGACATACATTTCTTTCGTGCGCTTGTGACAGCATAACCGCTACAAGGTGCAACGCCCAGCCCCGACACCCTGGAATCGCACAAGGGTACCGCAACGCAGCAAAGGCGCAGGACGTCGCGGCCGGTAGAACTTGCGCTGGGTCGAGCGCCGGGCCACCATGATGCTCCTTGCAAGGATAATCAGGTTACCTCTAATGAGCCAATTCTGGAGCCCCGCCGTTCGGTCACTCACCCCGTATGTGCCCGGCGAGCAGCCCGTTGAGCGCCTTATCAAGCTCAACACCAATGAAAACCCTTACCCCCCGGCGCCGGGCGTGGGTCAGGCACTGGGGAGCTACGCAACGGATCATCTGCGGTTATACCCGGACCCTACCTCCCGCGCGCTTCGCCAAACACTTGCCGACACCATGGCCGTCGATATTACCAACACCTTTGTCGGCAACGGCTCCGATGAAGTGCTGGCCTTCGCTTTCAAGGCGTTTTTCTGCCACGGGGCGCCGCTCGATGCGCCGGCGATCACCTACAGCTTCTACCCGGTTTACGCCAACTTGTACGGTATCGAACTTCGCCAACACGCGCTCGATGCCAAGTGGGAGGTCGACCTTGACGCCCTAAGCGCAAACACCGAGCGCAGCGGCGTGATTCTGGCCAACCCCAACGCGCCGACCGGCCATGCTCACTCCCTCGACGCCATCGAGGCGCTTTTAAAGCGCGTGCCGGACCGGGTAGTGCTGATCGACGAAGCCTACGTCGATTTCGGCGCCGAGAGCGCGGTTGCGCTGACCAAGCGCTATCCGAACCTGCTGGTGACTGGCACGTTCTCCAAATCGCGCAGCCTGGCCGGGCTACGGTTGGGCTACGCCATCGGCTCAGCCGAGCTGATCGACGGCCTGCAACGCGTCAAGGACTCGTTCAACTCCTTCCCGGTGGACAGCCTGGCAAGCCTGGTCGGTATCGAGGCGTTAAAAGACCAGGCGCATTTCGACGCCTGCCGCAACCATGTGATCGCAACCCGCGAGCGCACTCGCGGCCGTTTAGAGGCGCTCGGCTTTGAAGTGCTGCCCTCCAAGGCGAATTTCGTACTCACCCAGCACCCGGCATTCGAAGGCGCTCAGCTTTTCGCCGCCCTGCGCGAACGCGGCATTCTGGTACGCCACTTCAATACCGACACGCTCGCCAACTTCCTGCGCATCACCATCGGCACCGACGACGAGATGGATAGCCTGATGGAAGCACTGGAAAGCATCTGCCGTTAAGGGCCACGTTGCCCCCTTGTAGGAGCAGGCTTCAGCCAGCGATGCGGCGCACCGCGCCGCCGGGGTGGATGGCAGGCACGGTGGCAAATTCGCCCCCGGGCGGCTGACGCCGCCATCGCCCAATGAAATTGGGCTCCTACAGGAGTCGGAGGCACCGTGGCGGGCACTATTTGGACCGTCCGGCCTTTTCCTGCGCGCATAAAAAAGCCCCGAACACAGTGTGCTCGGGGCTTTTTCGAAGATGTGCCTGACGATAACCTACTCTCGCATGGGGAGACCCCACACTACCATCGGCGCGTTGCGGTTTCACTTCCGAGTTCGGCAAGGGATCGGGTGGTTCACGCAAGCCATGGTCGTCAGGCGTAACTTTCAATGTATATTGGCTGACTGTCTTGTGATCGTTTCTTTTTTGCGTATCCGGTGCTCTGTCGAGCGTCGTTGTCACTACAGGACCAGACCCCTTGGGTGTTATAGGGTCAAGCCTCACGGGCCATTAGTACACGTTAGCTCAACGCCTTGCAGCGCGTCCACACCGTGCCTATCAACCAGCTGGTCTCGCTGGGCCCTTCAGGAGGCTCGAGGCCTCGGGGATGTCTCATCTTGAAGGGGGCTTCCCGCTTAGATGCTTTCAGCGGTTATCCCGTCCGCACATAGCTACCCGGCAATGCCACTGGCGTGACAACCGGAACACCAGAGGTGCGTCCACTCCGGTCCTCTCGTACTAGGAGCAGCCCTTCTCAAACATCCAACGCCCACGGCAGATAGGGACCGAACTGTCTCACGACGTTCTAAACCCAGCTCGCGTACCACTTTAAATGGCGAACAGCCATACCCTTGGGACCGACTTCAGCCCCAGGATGTGATGAGCCGACATCGAGGTGCCAAACACCGCCGTCGATGTGAACTCTTGGGCGGTATCAGCCTGTTATCCCCGGAGTACCTTTTATCCGTTGAGCGATGGCCCTTCCATACAGAACCACCGGATCACTAGAACCTGCTTTCGCACCTGCTCGACGTGTCTGTCTCGCAGTCAAGCACCCTTATGCTCTTGCACTCATTGCACGATGTCCGACCGTGCTGAGGGTACCTTCGTGCTCCTCCGTTACTCTTTGGGAGGAGACCGCCCCAGTCAAACTACCCACCACACACTGTCCTCGATCCGGATAACGGACCCGAGTGAGAACACCAATGATGCCAGGCTGGTATTTCAAGGTTGGCTCCCTCCGAACTGGCGTCCGGAGTTCAAAGCCTCCCAGCTATCCTACACAGGCAACATCAGTATCCAGTGTGAAGCTATAGTAAAGGTTCACGGGGTCTTTCCGTCTAGCCGCGGGTACACCGCATCTTCACGGCGATTTCAATTTCACTGAGTCTCGGGTGGAGACAGCGTGGCCATCATTACGCCATTCGTGCAGGTCGGAACTTACCCGACAAGGAATTTCGCTACCTTAGGACCGTTATAGTTACGGCCGCCGTTTACCGGGGCTTCGATCAAGAGCTTCGCCCAGAGGGCTAACACCATCACTTAACCTTCCGGCACCGGGCAGGCGTCACACCCTATACGTCCGCTTGCGCGTTAGCAGAGTGCTGTGTTTTTACTAAACAGTTGCAGCCACCTGGTATCTTCGACCGGTTCGGGCTGAAGGAGCAAGTCCTCTCACCCTAATCCGGCGTGCCTTCTCCCGAAGTTACGGCACCATTTTGCCTAGTTCCTTCACCCGAGTTCTCTCAAGCGCCTTGGGATTCTCACCCTGACCACCTGTGTCGGTTTGGGGTACGGTCGCATGTCATCTGAAGCTTAGAGGCTTTTCCTGGAAGCGTGGCATCAGTGACTTCCGGATCGTAATCCGTTCGTCTCGCGTCTCGGCTTTAAAGGGTCCCGGATTTACCTGAGACCCAGGCCTACTCGCTTTCACCAGGACAACCAACGCCTGGCTCACCTAGCCTTCTTCGTCCCCCCATCGCAATGACATCCGGTACGGGAATATTGACCCGTTTCCCATCGACTACGCCTTTCGGCCTCGCCTTAGGGGCCGACTCACTCTGCTCTGATTAGCATCGAACAGAAAACCTTGGTCTTCCGGCGGGGGAGTTTTTCACTCCCCTTATCGTTACTCATGTCAGCATTCGCACTCGTGATACCTCCAGCAGACCTCTCGATCCACCTTCATCGGCTTACACGACGCTCCTCTACCGCTCATCCCTAAGGATGAACCCGTAGCTTCGGTACCTGGTTTGAGCCCCGTTACATCTTCCGCGCAGGCCGACTCGACTAGTGAGCTATTACGCTTTCTTTAAAGGATGGCTGCTTCTAAGCCAACCTCCTAGCTGTCTGAGCCTTCCCACATCGTTTCCCACTTAACCAGGATTTGGGGACCTTAGCTGACGGTCCGGGTTGTTGCCCTTTTCACGACGGACGTTAGCACCCGCCGTGTGTCTCCCACGCTGCACTCACCGGTATTCGGAGTTTGCCTCGGGTTGGTAAGCCGGGATGGCCCCCTAGCCGAAACAGTGCTCTACCCCCGGTGGTGATACGTGAGGCGCTACCTAAATAGCTTTCGAGGAGAACCAGCTATCTCCGGGCTTGATTAGCCTTTCACTCCGATCCACAAGTCATCCAAATCTTTTTCAACAGATCCTGGTTCGGGCCTCCAGTTGATGTTACTCAACCTTCACCCTGCTCATGGATAGATCGCCCGGTTTCGGGTCTATATCCAGCGACTGGTCGCCCAGTTAAGACTCGCTTTCGCTACGCCTCCCCTATCGGTTAAGCTCGCCACTGAATATAAGTCGCTGACCCATTATACAAAAGGTACGCAGTCACCCAACAAGTGGGCTCCTACTGCTTGTACGCACACGGTTTCAGGATCTATTTCACTCCCCTCGCCGGGGTTCTTTTCGCCTTTCCCTCACGGTACTGGTTCACTATCGGTCAGTCAGGAGTATTTAGCCTTGGAGGATGGTCCCCCCGTCTTCAATCAGGGTTTCTCGTGCCCCGACCTACTCGATTTCACATGATCAGACTTTCGACTACGGGGCTATCACCCGCTACGGCCGGACTTCCCAATCCGTTCGTCTAGTCATTCACATGCTTAAGGGCTGGTCCCCGTTCGCTCGCCGCTACTGGGGGAATCTCGGTTGATTTCTTTTCCTCGGGGTACTTAGATGTTTCAGTTCCCCCGGTTCGCCTCGTATCCCTATGTATTCAGGATACGATACTGACCTTGTGGTCAGTGGGTTTCCCCATTCAGAGATGTCCGGGTCACAGGTTGTTTGCCACCTCACCGAACCTTATCGCAGGCTACAACGTCTTTCATCGCCTCTGACTGCCTAGGCATCCACCGTGTGCGCTTCATTGCTTGACCCTATAACCCGAAGGAGTCTGGATCCCGCAATGACAACGATTGCCGGATACGCTTGAAACGTATCACAAAACAATTGCGTATCGAGATCACGCTATAAACACAGCCACCCTAAAGGCACTTGTCTTCATATCGTCATTCGATACTGTCAGCATGATATACATTGTTAAAGAGCGACTGCTATAAGCAGTGATAAGACATCGCCGAAGGCGATAAGCTTATCACTGCTCATTTAACAGCTACTTGATCAGGTAATTCATTGTGAGCGCTTGCCGGGAGAGTGACGCATCGTTTAAGGAGGTGATCCAGCCGCAGGTTCCCCTACGGCTACCTTGTTACGACTTCACCCCAGTCATGAACCACACCGTGGTGATCGCCCTCCAAAGTTAGGCTAACCACTTCTGGTGCAGTCCACTCCCATGGTGTGACGGGCGGTGTGTACAAGGCCCGGGAACGTATTCACCGTGGCATTCTGATCCACGATTACTAGCGATTCCGACTTCACGGAGTCGAGTTGCAGACTCCGATCCGGACTGAGACCGGCTTTCTGGGATTCGCTTACTCTCGCGAGTTCGCAGCCCTTTGTACCGGCCATTGTAGCACGTGTGTAGCCCTACCCGTAAGGGCCATGATGACTTGACGTCGTCCCCACCTTCCTCCGGTTTGTCACCGGCAGTCTCCCTAGAGTTCCCACCATTACGTGCTGGCAAATAGGGACAAGGGTTGCGCTCGTTACGGGACTTAACCCAACATTTCACAACACGAGCTGACGACAGCCATGCAGCACCTGTCTCTGCGTTTCCGAAGACACCCCGGGATCTCTCCCGGGTTCGCAGGATGTCAAGGGTAGGTAAGGTTCTTCGCGTTGCATCGAATTAAACCACATGCTCCACCGCTTGTGCGGGCCCCCGTCAATTCATTTGAGTTTTAACCTTGCGGCCGTACTCCCCAGGCGGTCGACTTATCGCGTTAACTTCGCCACAAAGTGCACAAGGCACCCAACGGCTGGTCGACATCGTTTACGGCGTGGACTACCAGGGTATCTAATCCTGTTTGCTACCCACGCTTTCGCACCTCAGTGTCAGTGTCAGTCCAGAAGGCCGCCTTCGCCACTGGTATTCCTCCCGATCTCTACGCATTTCACCGCTACACCGGGAATTCCACCTTCCTCTCCTGCACTCTAGCGTGACAGTTCCGGATGCCGTTCCCAGGTTGAGCCCGGGGCTTTCACAACCGGCTTGTCATGCCACCTACGCGCGCTTTACGCCCAGTAATTCCGATTAACGCTTGCACCCTCCGTATTACCGCGGCTGCTGGCACGGAGTTAGCCGGTGCTTCTTCTGCGAGTGATGTCTTTCCTGGCGGGTATTAACCGCCAGGCGTTCTTCCTCGCTGAAAGTGCTTTACAACCCGAAAGCCTTCTTCACACACGCGGCATGGCTGGATCAGGCTTGCGCCCATTGTCCAATATTCCCCACTGCTGCCTCCCGTAGGAGTTCGGGCCGTGTCTCAGTCCCGATGTGGCTGATCATCCTCTCAGACCAGCTACGGATCGTTGCCTTGGTGAGCCGTTACCTCACCAACCAGCTAATCCGACATAGGCTCATCCGATAGCGGGAGCCAAAGCCCCCTTTCTCCCGTAGGACGTATGCGGTATTAGCCTGGGTTTCCCCAGGTTATCCCCCACTACCGGGTAGATTCCTATGCATTACTCACCCGTCCGCCGCTCGTCAGCGTCCAGCAAGCTGGACCTGTTACCGCTCGACTTGCATGTGTTAAGCCTGCCGCCAGCGTTCAATCTGAGCCATGATCAAACTCTTCAGTTTAAAATCATTGTGATTCTTGCCTGTCGCTCGAAAGCAACAGAGGCGAATCAACCCTGGCTCAAGGTTCAAACGAATTTGAAGAATTCGAAAACTCTTCTTGTGCGCTTGCCTTGATATAAGGTGACTTGTCACCCTCATCGGCAAACGCCCACATGAATTACCTGATCAAATTGTTAAAGAGCGGTTTCGCTTCGGCTAATACTTGACTCGATGACCTGAGCCGGCTGCCGTAGCGAGGAAGGCGTATTTTACGCTCATCCCTGAATTTGTCAACCGCCGATTTTGGCGAGTGAAGCGAGCGAACAAAAACCGCTAACCTCCTGACAAACCGAGAGTTTTCACTCTCATTCACCGCTGGCAACGCCTTGCGCCCCCGGCAGCGGATGCGTACTTTACGGATTCGCTGCCGGGAGTGCAAGGGGTTTTTGAAAAAGCTTTATCAAAAGAACACATAAGCGTCACGCCCGCGTAACCTTTAGCGGGCACCGCCCTGCTTCCCCTTGCTTTTAGCTTTGCGCACGGCCGCGTAAACCGGGCCCGAAAGCACATACGCGCCAAACAATAGTAGTAGCATGACCGATGGCTCGACCGAGATCATGACAAAACCGAGCACGACGGCCAGCAGCACGACAAAAGGTACCGGCTTTTTGAAGTCGAGCTCCTTGAAACTGTAGTAGCGAATGTTGCTCACCATCAACACGCCTGCCGCGCCCACCACGACCAGCATTAAAAGCTTGAAGCCAAAGGCATCGGCATCGAAGCTGTGGAAGGTCCAAACGCTGGCGGCAACCAGTGCAGCGGCGGAAGGACTTGGCAAGCCGATGAACCACTTCTTGTCGGTACTGCCGATCTGCACATTGAACCGTGCCAATCTGAGCGCAGCACAGGCAACGTACAAGAAGGCGACGACCCAACCGGTCTTACCGATATCCTGAAGAATCCAGCTAAATGCCACCAATGCCGGCGCCATGCCAAAGGAGATCATGTCGGCCAGGCTGTCATACTCGGCGCCGAAGGCGCTTTGCGTATTGGTCATGCGCGCCACGCGGCCATCGAGGCCGTCGAGCACCATGGCGATGAAGATAGCCACCGCCGCCGCGCTAAAATCACCGTTGATACCGGCGACCACCGCAAAAAAGCCGGAGAACAACGCCGAGGTCGTAAACAGGTTGGGCAGCAGGTAAATGCCTTTGCGACGGATCTTCTGACCGTCTTCGACGGCTTCTTCGACGACCTCGGTTTCGCGCAAAAATGCCGTGGCGAGATCTTCGTTGCTGACCGACTCGCTGTCCTTCTCTGGATTATAAGGCGGCGGAGTATGTCCTGGCTCTTGGTCGCGAGCATCCTGAGTCATAAGCGTCATCCCTAATGTGAAGTCATGTATAGGCAGGTTTTCATTCTACACGCTACCCGGCCAACGGCTACCGCTATTGGCACCCGGCACCAAACGCAAAAAGGGCGCGATAAACGCGCCCTTCTTTAATAGCAACCAACTCGACGATACAGGTATCGAATCAGTTTTTGCTCTTGTCGACCAGCTGGTTGGCCGCGATCCACGGCATCATGCCGCGCAGTTTGGCACCGACCTGCTCGATTTCGTGCTCGGCGTTCAGACGACGGCGCGCGGTCATCGAGGGGTAGTTGGAAGTACCTTCGCTGATGAACATCTTGGCGTACTCGCCAGTCTGAATGCGCTTGAGCGCGTTGCGCATTGCCTCACGAGACTGTTCGTTGATCACTTCGGTGCCGGTCACGTACTCGCCGTACTCCGCATTATTGGAGATGGAGTAGTTCATGTTGGCGATGCCGCCTTCATACATCAAGTCAACGATCAGCTTGAGCTCGTGCAGGCACTCGAAGTAGGCCATTTCCGGCGCGTAGCCCGCTTCGGTCAACGTTTCGAAGCCCGCTTTTACAAGCTCGACCGCGCCGCCGCAAAGGACTGCCTGCTCGCCAAACAAATCGGTTTCGGTTTCGTCTTTAAAGGTAGTCTCGATGATACCGCTGCGGCCACCGCCCACGCCCGCAGCGTAGGAGAGTGCGAGCTCCTTGGCGTTGCCGGATGCATCCTGGTGAATGGCGATTAGATCCGGGATGCCGCCGCCTTTGACGAACTCGGAACGCACGGTGTGGCCCGGCGCTTTCGGCGCGATCATGATCACGTCCAGGTCCTGGCGCGGCTCGATCTGGTTGTAGTGGATGTTGAAACCGTGGGCGAACGCCAACGTCGCGCCCTCTTTCAGGTTCGGCTCGACTTCCTGCTCGTAGATCGCTTTCTGGTTCTCGTCCGGGGCGAGCAGCATCACCACGTCGGCGGTTTTGCACGCATCGGCAACGCTTGCCACGTTAAGACCCGCCGCTTCGGCCTTGGAAGCAGAGGAAGACCCCTGGCGCAGCGCCACAGTGACATCGACACCGGACTCTTTCAGGTTGTTGGCGTGGGCGTGCCCCTGGGAGCCGTAACCCACGATGGTGACCTTCTTGGCCTGGATCAGGGAAAGGTCGCAATCTTTATCGTAAAAAACGCGCATGGTGGTCTCCTAAAAGTCGTTATCGAATCGTGTCTTTTTAGACCGTTTATGGGAAACGGCTTCAGCGTTGCTGGCCAACCGAGCCGTGGTGCGGCGTCGGTATGTGGCGATGAATTAACTCTACGCCGCGCCAATCGTTGCGTAAAACGCTATATTTGCAAGATACTATTTCAAATAATGAAACACAGAGACTGCGATGGACTTCCGCCTGTTTAAACACGCCCTGGCGCTTTCGGACACGCTGCACTTCGGCCGCGCCAGCGAGCTTTGCCACATAAGCCCCTCGACGCTTAGCCGTTCGATCCAACAATTGGAAAGCGAATTGGGCGCGCGGCTTTTCGAGCGCGACAACCGCCATGTGACGCTCACCCCCCAGGGGGAAGCATTTCAGCGCTACGCCCGGGAAGCACTCGAACAGTGGGGGCTTCAAAAGCGCACCCTGGCCGCCGGGGCAACGGAGCTTTTCGGTGAAATCAGCATTTACTGCTCGGTAACCGCCAGCTACAGCTTTCTGTACGAACTTTTGAGCGACGTACGCCAGCGCCACCCCGGTATCGAACTCAAGCTACACACCGGCGACCCGGCCGAGGCGATGTCCCGCGTGCTGGAAGGCCAGGACGACATGGCGATCACCCCGCGCCCGCGCATCCCGCCAAGCGCCCTCACCTTCAAATCCCTCACCCGCTCGCCGCTGCTGTTTATCGCACCGATGTACGCTTACGCGTGGCTGCCCAAAGCACCGGCAAGCTCCACCGCCGAGCAATGGCGAGAGGTGCCGATGATTCTCTCGGAAGCCGGATTATCGCGGGAGTACGCCAACACCTGGTTCAAGGCGATGGGCGTAGCGCCACGCATCTACGCCCAGGTGGCCGGGCACGAAGCGATCGTCAGCATGGTGGCGCTGGGCTTTGGGGTCGGGGTAGTGCCCAAAATCGTGCTGGATAACAGCCCGCTGGCCGGACGCGTGCAGGTTCTGCCGGTCAAACCCGAACTACCCCACTACGACGTAGGCCTTTGCGTGCTCAACCGGCGCTTGAAAACGCCAATGATCGATGCTTTTTGGGCTACGGTGAACGAGCACTGAAGAATTGTTGGCGAATCGCACGGCTTTCGGTACCTGAAATTAATCAAAATTAGCAAAATAGCCTTGGATGCGCAAAAAAGCAGCACTGTAAACAGCTGGCGAAATCGCAAGCGCCTGGATCGAGTGCTGCGTTTGGAAAATCACTTTTGCCAAAACCGGCACGATCAGAAACAGTGGGACCAGCAGAAAGGTGCTGACCACAATAAATTCCGTTAGTGCCTGGCCGTGTTGTGACGATCTTTTCATCTAAAGACTCAAACTCAAAAGAACTCGTCGAGATAACCTTTTTCTTTTAATGCATCTATGAGAGCTCTATATGTCTCTCCTCCTTTTCTATCATGGAAATTTTTTATAGCGCTTATAGCAGAACTTTTATTGGTATTTTCAATTTCAGGATCAGCTCCTGCGTCGAGCAATGCTAATGCAGTTTGATATTCATCACCTATTACAGCCTGATATAGCGGTGTATAATCAAATTGGCCTGGATAATTAACATCAGCGCCATAAGCTATCAACAACTTTATTTGGTCGATATATTCGTCCGTCATACTTTCAAACAATAAGGTGCTTTGCTCATGAATTTCTGTGTCTGGATCTGCTCCCGCCTCTAAGGCGGCTTCGATAAAAGCGGGATCCGGATTTCTATAGGCTTGGTATATGAGATAAATAGTACTTGTTCCAAGCTTATCTTCATCGACCACTACCAAGTTGGGATCGCCACCATGACTCAGCATGTAGCGAAACGCCTCGATATTGACCTCCATCGTGACTGACCAGAAAAGCGGTGTCATGCCGTCTTCACCGGACGCGTTGGGATCGGCGCCCGCATCCAGTGCCTGCTGTATAGCTTCAAGATCGCCTTGCCCGGCTGCTTCGGCAAGCGCCAGTTGCACCGGATCGGAAAAGTAGCTACCCGGTTGCTGTGAATAGGTAGAGAAATTGGCGCAGGCAGGCAGCGCCATGGCCATCAGTAAGATCAAGGCCCAAACTTTTAGTATTTGCATAAAATCTCCATTCGTTTTCAATGTGCCGACTTGGCATTAGCTGGCGTTATAAGCTGCGCGCTCATGGAAAGCAGCATAGCGATGCTTTTAGAAGCGCTGCGCCCCTTCCACACCCAAGCAATCGACAAGACTATTGACGAATCACCATGATCAAGACACTCTACGTTAACTTAACCTGAAACAATCAAGAGAGAAAGTCGATGCTTAAAAATAACTTGCTTGCCATAATGGCAGCTTTAATGATGGGCAGCACCGCCGCTTATGCCGACTATTTTAATAGCTACGGCGCTGCACGCGACCAAGTGCTTAAACAAAATACAAGCGGATTATTTACCCAAGAAGATTCATGTGACATGGTCTCGCAAATGGCGGGATCGATCATGGATAATCATTTGGCAGGCGCGCCCAAGCATCCCGTTATCGAGGATGATGAACTCGAGGAGGAAGTACAGCAAGCCGAGGAAGATTACAGCATTATGTCAACCGGGTTGGCTATAGTTAAAGTATACACCTATGACCTGGACGAGTTTTCTTCTGCCGAGAGTTTTCGTGAGCAGTTTTACCAGGACTGCTTGGAGGATTGAGCAGGCTTCACTCTCGTGTCATCAGCTACATCTATCGCTTGGGTTACACCGTACACGACTGGCTAGCCATCGGTTGTTATTGATACGCCTTAACCAAAAAGCCGGTCAGCTTCTGCTGATTGGCTTTTTGCCGAGCGATAGCCATATTTGCTAACGCGTTAAAGCGACACACATTACCCACGGGCAAACCCGCCCACCTATGAGCCCCACTTTGAGGATGCCGTCCGGGGCCACTGCCTGAAGGAAGGCGCTCGGCTTGGCGGCGTCGCCGGTGATTTGTACGGTGTAGAGACCCGTCGTGAAGCCGATGATATACGCGCGAAAGATAACAACCACCCGCTTTACTTCGTCACGGGCCACGCTACCGACCTTCCCCTTTCACTACTCAGAAAGAGATCACGGTCAGATAGTCCAGTTGAACAACGAAGAACCAGTCGACCAAGGCCGTCTGGCTTTAGCTCGTTTATGGGGTTGTTAAAAAAGCCAGCATTCGACTTCTCACCCTGCTGTTGGGAAATCACTTTTGCCAAAACCGGCACGATCAGAAACAGTGGGACCAGCAGGAAGGTGCTGACCACAATAAATTCCGTTAGTGACTAGCCTTGTTGTGACAATCTTTTCATCTAAAGACTCAAACTCAAAAGGATTCGTTGAGATAACCTTTTTCCGTCAAGGCATTAATAAGCTGGTTGTAGTCATGTCCACCTTCTCTATCATGGAACTCCTCGATTATTCCCAGAGCAGTTGTACCATTTACTTCGTTTTCTAGTGTAGGGTCAGCGCCCGCTTTAATTAAGGCCAAGGCAGTCTTATATTCGCTACCGTACAGTGCTCGATGTAAAGGGGGTGCCTGAAACTGCCCCCTATGATTTACATCAGCGCCGTGCTCTATTAACAAATTCACATTGTCAATATAAAAATCCAATTTCCTCTCAAATAGTAGAGTATTTCCCTTTCTTGTATTGACTATCGTATTGGGATCAGCGCCAGCTTCTAATGCTGCCTCTAGAAACGCTGGGTTAGTTTGCGTAAAAGCCAGATAAATTAAGTGAATAGTGCTTATGCCAGGCTTGTCCTCGTCAACGACTACGAGATTGGGGTCACCACCGTGCTCCAACAAATAACGAAATCCTTCGATATTGACACCCAGCGTGTCCGTTACCGACCAGAAAAGCGGGGTCATGCCATCCTTACCGGGCATGTTAGGGTTGGCGCCTTGGTCGAGTGCCTGCTGCATGGCCTCTGAGTCGCCGCGACCGGCGGCAATGGCCAATGCCCGCTGAACGGGGACGGAAAAATAATAGTCCGGATCCGTGGAATAGGAAGAAGAGTTGGCACAGGCGGGCAACGTCATGACCATCAATAAGACTGCAATCCACATTCTAAATATTGGCATAAAATCTCCATTTTAACTTTAAATGTCGTTCTATAATTGAGCAGTGAGCTCTTCGCGTTGATCTTACTCTACCACTGGTAGGCACGAAGGGGATTAAAAGAGCACGCAATATCTTCTCTTTATAGCAAGGCGCTGAATATAAGGCATGATCCGCCACACTGATTCTGGACGTCGCGTTATGGCACCAACGAATCTGCAATACCTTATATATTAAGTATTGAAGGAAACTGAGCGGAATAGTTATAGGCATCCTGCTGG
Source organism: Vreelandella mediterranea (assembly GCF_970647075.1). Classification (NCBI taxonomy): domain Bacteria; kingdom Pseudomonadati; phylum Pseudomonadota; class Gammaproteobacteria; order Oceanospirillales; family Halomonadaceae; genus Vreelandella; species Vreelandella mediterranea. Next base: position 3,027,981 of record NZ_OZ310198.1, read on the forward strand.
CCAGAGATGGCATTCATTAGCCGCTAAAGTGCGTTGGCGCGCTCAGTGTCTTGCCCCATCGAAAAAGTAGTTAACAGCGCTGCCACCATAAACCCTGTAATCAACCTATACTCGACCGAGCCTGCTCCATACTGACGGGCTAGCGCTACATTGCCCTGGGCAGCAGAATTCTGAGCATTTGAAGACCGATCGGCGCTGTTGATCAGAAAATATGTTGGCGCTTTTTCATTTTTAACCTCAGCACTTTGATAAATAACTACAAAATAAAATGATTTTTCCAGCTTAAAGAGAGTTATTCATAGAAGTCAAAATCTTCCAATGGATGAGTTAAACAGTCACATAGATATTTCTCAGTCAAAAGCTCACGCGTAGCATCAATATTTTCATCGGCCATATCCGATATCTTTTGTGAGTATGCTTCTTCATACAACTGCTTAAGCACGGAATATATAGGGCTATTAGGGTCATATGTTTCTTCTACCCGTTCCAAAGCAGCTTCAAGAGTAAAGCGTTCTTCAGCAGATTTTACATCGCCTAGCTCCATCGCACTTTGGTATGAATTAAAAGTTCCAATAGGATGCAAGCCACCTGTTGTAATGGCAGTAACGCAACTGGAATATCTACTATGCCTAGCAACAGCTTCATCATACTTATCCCTATTTCCTGCTCGCGCATATCGCTCAATTAGGCTTATATAGGGTGATTCAGCTGCTGGTAGAGCCCCAGGACAATTAGCAGCTTCCCAGTCATCTTCATAAGGATTACTAGGCTCGGTTTGAGCCATTAATGGAAAACTGACTAAAAACAATACTCCAAGCTTTATTTTATATAGCATCAATAATCCTTCTATTTAATAAACCAATCTAAAAGTGCTCTAAGAGCACCTCTTTCACATTACCTAAATTATAAATTCGCGGCTGTCAGAACGAATTATATAAACCATCATACTTACATCAACCATTTTTCGTGCAACACTCTCTAGCCCTTAGAGCTTAAATAACGAAATAAAATTTTACATTCACAGTTATAAAGCCATAGCTTGCAGCTGTATTCAGAAGACACTCTCGCTTTGCACCTAAATTTTCAGAAAAGGAAATTGCGCCACTACTTTTACATAAAAAATAGAGTATAGAAAAGTTAATTTTATTTTGAGATACATTATCTTTAAAAAAGGTGAATAAAGCCTCGATAGACGAACCATACTGGTCAAATTTCAACCGACGGAGGATATATAAAATTCAAACCAACATGCATGGTAATTTACAAAAAATAACTAGTCAGCCGTTTCTACAGATCAATATTAGCTTATAAATAAAAGCTTCATCAAATTTTATTCTGTGAGCTTATGATTAAAATGCTATAAGAAATATCTTACAAATCAATAAAAAAATTACAAATACATCAAATTAATTTAAAATCACTATATTATATATGTTTTTAATAAATCTTCCTTGGACCGATACTGACAATATAGTGGCATGTAAAATTCGCTATTTTCCAGCTGCAAGCCTTGAGAAACTATTTTGAGTATCACGATATGTTCGGTATCAGAACCAATATAGCTATTCACTTCTCCCAATCAGCAATTGACATAAAAAGGTATTTTAGGCATTTTTACCTACCACTAAATCAAAAGACACTGGAGAATGAAAATCTATATGCGTAACTATACAATTTTTATCACCTTGGCATCATCTTTGACCATAAGCACAGGGGCCCACGCTAGCAACAACCCTGCTCAGCACGGAGCGGATTGCACGGTCAAAAGAACTCTTGCATACCAGATAATGAATAATCGGCTGGATGGAGAACCACAGATTGAAGCAGAAAGAGGCCTAATTCCAGACTCAGAAGATAAAACTGAGCGCATGCTCAATGAGGTGGTTAAAGCTACATATGAGTACGACATAGAAAATGGTTCCGTAGAAGACTTTGAAGAAACCATATACCAAGAATGCATGACAGGAGAATAAATCGTCTTAACTTTACTCTGACAACTACAAAACCAATACGCTCAAATACTCACTAAAATATAATAATGGGTTAGCTCATTTCTATGCAAAGCCAGTCAATTTAAACTACTGGCTTTTATTTATAAAACCTTCCAAAACAGGAAGTATTTCTCAATCCCCTATATCACTTTATCCAGACCAACATAATCATAAAAAGAGGCACCATAAAAAGGAGCTTTTCAAAATATATCCTGTTAGTGTCTAGCCTTATTGAGACGATACTTTCATCTAAAGACTCAAACTCAAAAGGATTCGTCGAGATAGCCTTTTTCTTTCAAAGCATCTATGAAGGCTCTATAACTCTTTCCCCCTCTTCTATCACGAAACATTTCTATCGCTCCAATAGCAGAGCTATCATTGACGTTTTTTAATTCAGGATCAGCCCCAGCTTCCAGAAGCGCCAAAGCGGTTTGATACTCATCGCCTAGTACAGCATCATATAGAGGCGTATTACCAAACTTATCTCGATAACTAACATCAGCGCCACGAGCTATAAGTAAATTTATTTGGTCAATGTACTCATCTGCCATAGGCTGAAACAATAACGTATTCTCCTCGCGGACTTGTGTATTCGGATCAGCCCCTGCTTCCAGAGCCACTTCGATAAATGCAGGATCGGAGTTTTTAAAGGCCTGATATATAAGATATATAGTACTTACTCCAGGCTTATATTCGTCGACCACTACCAAATTGGGATCGCCACCATGACCCAGCATATAGCGAAAAGCCTCGATATTGGCCTCCATTGTGACTGACCAGAAAAGCGGTGTCATACCGTCTTCACCGGGCGCGTTGGGATCGGCGCCCGCATCCAGTGCCTGCTGCATGGCCTCGATATCGCCTCGTCCGGCTGCCTCAGCCAGCGCCAGTTGCACCGGATCGGAAAAGTAGCTATCCGGCTGCTTTGAATAGGTAGAGAAATTGGCGCAGGCAGGCAGCGCCATGGCCATCAACAGGATGGCGACCCACATTTTAAATAACGGCATAAAATCTCCATTCATTATTCAGGCCATCGTTCGGATATCATTCGAGGCCGCAGGCACTATGGTTACTAACAGCAGCAGCATTCCCCCACTGCTTTTCGAGCCCTGTACCACCTGAGCACTCATTAATCGGCAAAACTATTGACTAACCATTTCGATCAGGAGACCCTACTTTAACTTAAGCTCATAAAATCAGGATAGCAAACCGATGCATAAAAAACCGCTCTTCATGACAGCAGCCGCCCTATTGATTGCCAGCAGCACCGCCCACGCGGATTACTACAACAGTTACGGAGCACGGGTAGAATCTCTAGGTTCTCTCGATAAAACAGACTCCTGCGCAATGGCATCAGAAATCACAGAAAAAATACTAGCTATCCATAAGGGAGGCCATCCTGCGATGGAAACCCTAGAAGGTGATGAACTGGACGCGTCTCTAGAAGAAGCAGAGGCTAACCATCATTTGAACGCTATAGAGCTATCTATTGTGAAAGCTTATTCGTATGACCTGGATCAATTCTCTTCCCCCGAAGAATTCAAGGAACAATTCTATCAAGACTGTCTAGAGGAAAAGTAGCTCCAGACCTCTAATACTAAATTCAAGCTATGAATGCAGCATCTGCGATATTCAGGGCTTCTGAACCATCGGCACAGGCGCGCCTGTGCCGATGGTTGCCAGCCGAGGAGCTTCCTGGTCGGTCATTACTCATTGACCACTCGTCGCCCCTCGGTATGTTTTATGCGTTGCCAAGCCCCACACCTTTGACTAACCAAGAGCCCACCAGGATGCACCATAAGCAACTACTTACCACAGCAGCCGTTTCCCTGCTCAGCTGTAGCGTCGTACAAGCTGATACCTTCGATAGTTTTGGAGCACGTGCCAGTGATACTATTGAGTCTTTTGATGGCCCTATAGAGGCCTATTCTCGCCCCCAATCGTGCGAAATGGCAGCTGCAGTGGCTGGGATGTTGATGCGAGAGCACTTGTCCGGCAGCACTGTATCCAGAGATTTTGAAGAAGAAGAATTAGAGAAAGCCAAACAAAAGGAGACGAGTGATTCTTATTCTCATTATCTCGCCCTAGCCAAGGCGTCTACTTATGACCTGAATATGTTTTCTTCCGTGGATGATTTTACCGACCAGTATCATCAGGACTGTGTGGCTTTTGAAGGAGCCGAGTAGCTTTTATATGGCTACCGCAGCCACAGTATGCTCTACCGTCGGCGGCGCGCTGAGGCCTTCCATGGGGTAGTCGGTGAGATTGACTAACCCCACTCATTAAAAAAGCCGGTCAACTGGCGTTGACCGGCTTTTTCGCTAATGACAGCGGGTACTTTCGCTCAGACTAAAGCGACAGCACCTTGTCCCCCCGGGCAATACCGGAGACCCCGGTGCGCCCTACTTCGAGAATGCCGACCGGCGCCATGGCCTGGAGGAAGGCGTCCAGCTTGGCGGCGTCGCCGGTGATTTGCACGGTGTAGAGACTCGGGGTGACGTCGACGATCTGCGCGCGGAAGATATCCACCGTGCGCTTCACTTCGTCCCGGGCCGCGCCCAGCGCTTTCACCTTCACCAGCATCAGCTCGCGCTCGATGTGGTTGCCCTCGGTCAAATCGACCAGCTTGACTACGTCGATCAGCTTGTTGAGGTGCTTGGTGATCTGCTCGATCACCCGGTCGTCGCCCACCGTCGTGACCGTCAAACGCGAGAGCGACGGGTCCTCGGTGGGCGCCACGTTGAGGGTTTCGATGTTGTAATTACGCTGAGAAAACAAGCCCACCACACGTGATAGCGCACCCGGTTCGTTTTCCAGAAGAATCGAGATGATATGACGCATCAGGTACGCTCCGTTTTAGACAGCAGCATGTCGCGCATCGCGCCCAGGGGCACCTGCATCGGATAGACGTGCTCGAAGGGGTCGACCTTGATATCCAAAAATACCAGCTCGTGCTTGTCGGCAAAGGCCCGCTCCAGCGCCGGCTCGAGCTCCTCCATGGTGGTCACGGTGATCGCGGTGAAGCCGTAGGCCTCGATCAACAGATGAAAATCCGGTAGCGACTCCATGTAGGAGTGGGCGTGGCGTGACTTGTAGTTCAAGTCCTGCCATTGGCGCACCATCCCCAGCGACTGGTTGTTCAGATTGACGATTTTGACCCCCACCCCGTACTGCTTACAGGTCGAGAGCTCCTGCATCATCATCTGGAAGCTGCCTTCGCCGGTGATGCACACCACGTCGTCATCCGGGTAGCTCTTCTTGATGCCCATGGCCGCCGGAAAACCAAAGCCCATGGTGCCAAGCCCGCCAGAGGTAATCAGCCGGTTGGGCTTGTCGAACTTGTAGTACTGGGCGGCAAACATCTGGTGCTGGCCCACGTCGGTGGTGACGAACGCCTCACCCCGCGTGACGCGGCACACCGCCTCGACCACTTCCTGGGGCTTGAGCGCCTCACCGGCTTTGGAAGGCTCATAAAGCTTGCCTTCACGCTCAAAGCGCCAGCCGTCGATTTTCTCCCACCACTCGCCAAGTGCCTGGGCGTGCTCCACCGTACGGCCCTGGGTCAGGCTGATCATCTCGTTGATGACGCCCGCCGCGGGGCCGACGATCGGCACGTCCGCGCGCACGGTCTTGGAGATCGAGCTCGGGTCCACGTCCACATGAATGATCTTGGCTGTGGGGCAGAACTTGGAAGTGTTGTTAGTCACCCGGTCATCAAAGCGCGCACCAATGGCGATGATCAGATCCGCGTGGTGCATGGCCATGTTCGACTCATAAGAGCCGTGCATCCCCAGCCACCCCAAGCACTGCTTGTCGCTTTGCGGGTAGGCGCCAATGCCCATCAGGGTGGTGGTGATCGGAAAGCCGAGCTTTTTGACCAGATCGGTCAAGCCTTCACTGGCATTGCCCGTCACCACGCCGCCGCCGGTATAAAAAACCGGGCGCTTGGCCTTGAGCATCAGCTCCACGGCCTTTTTGATCTGGCCGGTATGGCCACGGTTGACCGGGTTATACGAGCGCAGCTTGACCTTTTTCGGGTAGGTGTACTCGTAGCGCTCGGTCGGGGCGGTCATATCCTTGGGGATATCGACCACCACCGGGCCCGGACGGCCGGTCGAGGCAAGATAAAACGCCTTTTTCAGCACGTCCGGAATCTCGGAGGGGTGACGGATCGAGAAGCTGTGCTTCACGATCGGGCGCGTCACGCCCACGATATCGGTTTCCTGGAAGGCGTCTTCGCCAATCAAGTGGCTCGCCACCTGGCCGCACAAAACGACCATAGGAATGGAGTCCATGTAGGCGGTGGCGATGCCGGTCACGGCGTTGGTCGCCCCGGGCCCGGAGGTCACCAGCACCACGCCGGGCTTGCCGGAGGCGCGTGCGTAGCCATCGGCGGCGTGGGTCGCTGCCTGTTCGTGGCGAACGAGGATATGTTTGACATCGTCCTGACGGAAAAGCGCATCGTAGATATGCAGCGCCGCCCCGCCGGGGTACCCATAAATATATTCGACGCCCTCGTCTTTCAAGAAGCGGGCGATCATGTCTGCGCCGGAAAGCAGTTCCACAGTAATTCTCCCCTAAAGGTCTCGAGTGCGATCCGCAGATAGCTGCGGTGTCGAGTGCGGCGGTATGCCGCTGCCGGCGGTGCCGACACCTGATGCCAAACCCTGGCATACGGCCCGGTTAGGGCCTGCACTCTCATCGGAAGCGGGCCTTCGAGGCTACTTCCTCTCGCGGCGGTTCGCCGCGTCGGGGCGTTGGCCAAACCACGCGGTTAGCGGGGCCTGGAAGTCCTTCGGCGGGTAAAGGCGTAAGCCTACCCTTCACGCGGGGATAGGGGATTACCCGAGGGGTCCGCGTCCGCAAATCAGGAACCCACAAGATTCCAATAGCGCGCCTGGCGTGTCAACCTTTCATCGCCCCAAACAAGGGCAGGCGCACCAAAACCGGCGAAAAAACCAGTTACTTACGAAAAAGCCCCGCCGCGGCAAGCCGGGCGGGGCCAAGGGGTCTCATAAAGGCCAATTCATCAAACGCGGATCAGGCAAACACCAGCCGCCCTTCCTCGGCGCTAATGTGAATGGTCGCCCCCGGGGCATACTTGCCGGCCAGCAGGTCTTGGGCCAGCGGGTTTTCGATACGGCTTTGAATCGCCCGCTTGAGCGGCCGTGCGCCATAGACCGGGTCAAAGCCCACGACGGCCAACTGCGCCATGGCGTCATCGCTAATCGCCAGACGCAAGCCATGTTCGGCGAGGCGCGCCTTGAGGCGCTCGAGCTGAATGGACGCAATCGCCTGAATCTGGGTTTGGCCCAAGGCGTGGAACACCACCACTTCGTCGATGCGGTTGATGAGTTCCGGACGGAAGTGGTTACCCACCACCTCCATCACCGCGCTCTTCATCGTCTCATAGCCGGTCGCTTCATCGCCGGCATCGCCGCCCATACGCTGGATAATGTCCGAGCCCATGTTCGAGGTCATGACGATCACGGTGTTACGAAAGTCCACCGTACGGCCCTGGCCATCGGTCAGGCGGCCGTCTTCGAGCACCTGCAGCAAAATGTTGAACACGTCCGGATGGGCTTTCTCCACCTCGTCGAGCAGCAGCACCGAGTAGGGCTTGCGGCGCACCGCCTCGGTAAGATAACCGCCCTCTTCGTACCCCACGTAGCCGGGGGGCGCGCCGATCAACCGCGCCACGGAGTGCTTCTCCATGAACTCGGACATGTCGATACGTACCATCGCATCAATGGTGTCGAAGAGGAAGTTGGCCAGCGACTTGCAAAGCTCGGTCTTGCCCACCCCGGTCGGGCCTAAAAACAGAAACGAGCCGTTGGGCCGGTTGGGATCCGAAAGCCCGGCCCGGGAGCGGCGCACCGCGTTGGCCACCGCTTCCACTGCCTCGTCCTGGCCGATGACGCGCTCGTGCAGCGCCTCTTCCATGCGTAAAAGCTTGTCGCGCTCGCCTTCGAGCATCTTGGACACCGGAATGCCGGTCCAGCGTGAAACGACCTCGGCGATCTCTTCTTCGGTCACGTTGGAGCGCAGAAGCTGGTGGCTGGCGGTGTCGGCTTCCCCCTCGCCACTCTCGGCAATTTTCTTCTCGAGCTCAGGGATCCTGCCGTACTGAATTTCCGACATCCGGCCCAGATCGCCCTGGCGGCGCGCCTGCTCCAGATCGGTACGGGCCTGCTCCAGCTCGGCCTTGAACTGCGCCGCCCCCTGAATACTGGCCTTTTCCGCCTTCCAGATCTCGTCCAGGTCGGCGTACTCGCGCTCGAGATCCAGGATATGGTCGCTTAGCGCCTCTAAACGCTTTTTGGTCGCTTCGTCGGTCTCTTTTTTGAGCGCCTCGCGCTCCATCTTGAGCTGGATCAAACGGCGGTCGAGGCGATCCATCGCTTCGGGTTTGGAGTCGAGCTCCATGCGGATGCGCGAGGCGGCCTCGTCGATCAGGTCGATCGCTTTGTCCGGAAGCTGCCGGTCGGTGATGTAGCGCGTAGAAAGCTTGGCCGCGGCGATGATCGCCGAGTCGGTGATGGCCACGCCGTGGTGCACTTCGTAGCGCTCTTTAAGGCCCCGCAGAATCGCCACGGTGTCCTCTTCAGAGGGCTCGTCGACCAGCACTTTCTGGAAACGGCGCTCCAGGGCTGCGTCCTTTTCGATGTACTTGCGGTACTCGTCCAGGGTGGTCGCGCCCACGCAGTGAAGCTCGCCCCGGGCAAGCGCGGGTTTGAGCATGTTGCCGGCGTCCATCGCGCCTTCGGCCTTGCCCGCCCCGACCATGGTGTGCAGCTCGTCGATGAAGAGGATCACCCGGCCCTCCTCCTGGGCGAGCTCCTTGAGCACCGCTTTCAGGCGCTCCTCGAACTCGCCGCGAAACTTGGCGCCGGCCAAGAGCGAGCCCATGTCGAGCGAGAGCACGCGCTTGTCTTTCAATCCTTCCGGCACCTCGCCATCCACGATACGGCTGGCAAGCCCCTCGACGATGGCGGTCTTGCCCACGCCGGGCTCGCCGATCAATACCGGGTTGTTCTTGGTGCGCCGCTGGAGAACCTGAATGGTACGGCGAATCTCGTCGTCGCGGCCGATCACCGGGTCGAGCTTGCCGTCCAGCGCCCGCTGGGTAAGATCCATGGTGTACTTGTTGAGCGCCTCGCGCTGATCTTCGGCGTTGGCGTCATCGACGTTGGCGCCGCCGCGAAGGCCCGTGATCGCAGCTTCCAGCGCCTGGCGGTTAAGCCCGGCCTCTTTCAGCGTTTTGGCGAGCGCACCGTTATCCAGCGCCGCCAACAGCACCAGTTCGCTTGCAATGAACTGGTCGCCGCGCTTTTGCGCTTCGCGGTCGGTGAGGTTGAAGAGCTTGACCAGATCCCGGGAGGGCTGCACGTCGCCATCGAACTGGCCAACCTTTGGCAAGTTATCGAGCTGACGCTTGAGGCCCTCGCGCAGGCGTGAACTCGAGCCCTGGGCTTTTTCGACCAGCGCCTTGATGCCGGTGTCTTTGGCATCCAGCAATGCGGTCAATAGGTGAACCGGTTCCAACTGATTATGGCCCTGGCCGACGGCCAGCGACTGCGCATCGGCAATGGCGGCTTGTAGTTTGGCGGTGAATTTATCGAATCGCATGACATTCTCCTGGGGGGAGGCCGCGCGTTTGGACGCGGGCGTGGCCCTAACGAAGGTTTAATCTGCCAGGTGCGCTTTTTATGAGAACCCTCTAAAAAGTTATGGGAACTCTCTAAAAAGGCATTGGCTTGACAAATTAAATGGTGCCGATTCAGCGCCCTTTCAAGAGGTGGCCCTGTCGAAGGGCTTCACCTTTGGGACTTTTTAATCGCTAGGCCGAGACATCCTGCAGCCAAACCACGCTTGCCATGCGCCCGGTAGCGCCGGCATCGCGCCGGTAAGAGTAAAAGCGCGGCTCGCAGGCGGTGCAGAAATGGCCGCCGCTGATGTGGTGGATGCCAAGCGCGGCCAGGCGAAAGCGCGCCAACCGGTAGAGATCCGCCATGTAGTGGTTCAGCCGGTAGGGGCTATGCTCGAAGGCCTCGATGGTTTCCGGGTGGGCGCCCACGAAGGCGCCGTACACCTCCGGGCCCACCTCGAACTGGGCGTTAGAAATCGCCGGGCCCAGCCACACCAGAATATCGTCGGCGGGGCAGTTCATCGCCGCCACGGTGGCTTCCAGCACGCCGCCGGCAAGGCCTTTCCAGCCCGCGTGGGCGACCGCCACTTGGCTTCCCTGGCGGTTACAGAAAAAAACCGGCAGGCAATCGGCGGTCAGCACCACGCAGGCGTAGTGCGTTGACGTGGCAATCGAGGCATCGGCTTTGGGCGGCGTGGCCTGATAGGTTTGCTGAACCCGTGCGCCATGGATCTGGTCGAGCCACAAGAGCGGGCGGTCGTCGCCGATTTCCTTGTGCAACAGCCGCCGGCAAAGGGCTACGTGGTCCGGGTGGTCGCCCACGTGATTGGCCGGGTTGAAGGCGGCGAAATCTCCCTGACTCGGGCCGGTTTCGCGGGTGGTGACGAAGCCGCGCACGTTGGCCGGGGCCGGCCAGTCCGGCTCGACGAGGGTTGGATGAAGGTCGATGGCATCGCTCATCGCTTGGTCTCGCTGTCTTCGCGCAGGTAGTCCAGTAGCATCAAAAGCTCATCGGGAAGCGCCGCCCTGAACGTCATCGGCTCCTCGGTGATCGGATGGATGAAGCTGAGTTTACGGGCGTGAAGGGCCTGACGAGGGAACTCGCGCAGAATCTCCTTGAGCGGCTCGCTCGCCCCAGGCGGAAGCTTGGCACGCCCACTATAGAGCGGGTCACCAATCAGCGGGTAGCGCGCGTGGGCCATGTGCACACGAATCTGGTGGGTGCGCCCGGTTTCCAGCTGGCAGCGCACGTGGGTGTGGGCGCGAAAGCGCTCGACCACCCGGTAGTGGGTCACGGCGGGCTTGCCCGAAGCGGTGACCGCTTGGCGCTTGCGATCCTTCGGATGGCGCCCAATGGGCGCATCGACCGTTGCCCCGGAGACGGGCTTGCCCAGCACCACCGCATCGTACTGGCGCGAAACGCTGCGCGCTTGCAGCTGCTCGACCAGCCGGGTCTGAGCGGTCAGCGTTTTGGCGACCATCATCAACCCGGTGGTGTCTTTATCCAGCCGGTGAACGATGCCCGCCCGGGGGATCTCGGCAAGCGCGCCGTGATGAAACAGCAGCGCGTTCAAAAGCGTGCCGTCCGGGTTGCCCGCCGCTGGGTGAACGACCATATTGGCGGGCTTGTTCAGCACGATCACCGCCTCGTCTTCATACACGATATCCAGGGCGATCTCCTGGGGGGCAAAGCGCGTGTCGTCTTCCAGGGTGGTATGAAGATGCAGCGTTTCCAAGCCGTGAAGCTTGGCTTTGGGCTTGGCCGCCGCGCCGTCCACGGTCAGCTCGCCGGCATTGATCCACGTTTTCAAGCGCTCGCGGGAGTATTCGCTGAACAACTCGGCCGCGGCCTGGTCCAACCGAGCGCCGGCCAGGGCGGCGGGCACCTGGCGCGTGGCTTCGATGATGTGCGACATGCAAAACCTCTTTAAGACACAGAACCCCGAACGAAACGCCAGGATGCCTGCGTTTTGCGCCAAGGTGTTTTATAGTGGGCCAATTGCGACCTATTCTACCATTTCTACTTATGGCCATCTTCGCTTTTCGGTGATTGAGGCTTGTTTGCAACGAGGATGATGATGCGCGTTTTCTCCACTGCCCACCGCTTTGGCGCCGTAGCCTTGAGCCTGGCCCTGCTGGCCGGCTGCGCCAGCAACAATAACGACGACGCCGAGCAGGACGAAGGCGAGTTCGGCGGGGTGCAGGAGCGCGAGCTCTACGAGCTTGCCCGCACCGCGCTTGAAGACAACCGCTACCCCATCGCCATCGAGCGGCTGGAAGCGCTGGACACCCGCTACCCTTTCGGCGCTCACGCCGAGCAGGCGCAGCTCGAGCTGATCTACGCCTACTACGAAAACGGCAACTGGGAAGAGGCGCGCGCCGCGGCCAGCCGCTTCATTCGCTTGCAGCCCGACCACCCCCAGGTGGATTACGCCTACTACCTGCGCGGCCTGTCGGCCTGGCAGGCCGGGCGTTTCAGCCTCGAGCGCCTGCGTCTGATCGATATCTCCAAGCGTGACCTTGGCGCCTCGCGGGATGCCTATAACGATTTCCGCGAGCTGATTCAGCGCTTCCCCCAGAGCGAGTACGCCCCGGACGCCCAGCAGCGCATCGTCTATCTGCGCGAGCTTTTAGCCCAGCACGAGCTGCACGTAGCGGATTACTACCTGCGTCGCGGCGCCTATCTTGCCGCCGTCGAGCGCGGCCGCTGGGTGATCGAGAACTTCCCGGAAGCCAACGCCACCCGCGACGCCCTGGCCACCATGGTCGAAGGCTACCAGGGCTTGGGCATGAACGACCGCGCCGAGGAAGTGCTCACCGTACTACGCGAAAATGCCCCCAACCATGAACAGCTTCGCGGCGGCCGCTTCGTTCCCAAACACGTCTCCGCTAACCGCTAACGCCGGACACCCGACGCCTTAACGGTAGGCGTCGGGCCACTGCCGGAGAAGATGCATCGTTTAGCCGGTCGTTGTTTTTGCCGGTCCGCCGTTTTAGCCAACAACTGTTTTAGTCGAAAATTATTTTAGCCGACAACTATTTTGCCGATAACTGCTTAAACCGTTAGCTGTTTGAGCCAGCAGTTGTTTGAGCCATTAATTGTACAAACGCCCTTTGGCCTCGCGCGTGGTCCAAAGGGCGTTTTTTATGCTCATTCTGGCGTTTGGCGTCGCTGGGCCCGCCATCCACTTGCTATAACAATCGGTAATATTTAACTACAATTCTTATTTGTACAAATATCGTACAAATAACTAACCTCTCTGCTACTGCCGTATAACTAAAAACGCTTCGGGTTGCACCACTCAAGCAGCCCCATGAAAAAAGAACACTCCACAGCGAGGGAACCCGCTTGAACACGTTACGCTCTTGGAAAATCACCACGCGGCTGACCGTCGGCTTCTCCATTGTCCTGGTCCTGCTTGCCATGCTCACCGCGATCGGGATTTATCAGGTCAATCAAATCAGCAACGATCTGACCGAAATCAACGACATCAACGGCGACAAACAGCGCCAAGCGATCGACTGGCGGGGCAGCGTACACGACCGCGCCATCGCTTTGCGCGATATCGTCATCACCACCACCGCTGAGCAGTACCGCGCGCTAAACAGTGAAATGCAGCGTCTGCAAGACAACTACCGTAGCGCCTCCCAGGCAATGGCCAGTATCGTTCAAAGCGCACCAGGGCCCGCTCAGGAAGCAAGCATCATCGAGCGCATCGAAGCCCAACAGGCGCTGACCCTGGGCTTGACCGAGGCCGTCATCGAAGCCCGGCTCGCGGGAGATTTCGCTACCGCCCAAACGCTTTTGATCGAACAGGCAGGCCCCGCTTACGCGCAGTGGCTTTCGCAGATCAACGAATTCATCGATCTTCAGGAGCAGCTCAACGACGTTACCACCGACCACGCCCGGGAAACCGCGGCAGGTTTCGAGATGCTGATGATCGGTTTGACGCTCGCGGCGCTGCTGCTGGGCGGACTCATTGCGTTCTACCTATCGCGGCAACTACTGGGCGAACTCGGCGCCGAACCCGACCAGGTGCAGGCGTTCTCGAGCGCTATCGGCAGCGGTAACCTGGCGGTGGCCGACGAGCGCCGCCAGACACGGCAAAATACCCGGGAACGCGGCATCATGGCCTCGCAAATGGCCATGGCCGAGCAGCTTCAACGTATCGTTTTGGACGTGCGCACCTCCGCGGAGGCGGTCGCGAGCAACAGCGAGCAGATCGCCGAAGGGAATAACAACCTCGCCTCGCGTACCGAGCAGCAGTCAAGCGCCTTGGCCCAAACCGCTGCCGCCATGGAAGAGCTCAGCAGCACCGTGACCCAAAATGCCGCCAACGCCGAGCAGGCAAGCCGGGAGGCAAGCCAAGCCGCCGCGACTGCAACGGAAGGCGGCAAAGCGGTCAAGGAGCTTGCCACCACGATGAACGAGCTCGACCAAAGCTCTCAGGAAATCGCCGGCATTATCTCGACCATCGACGCGATTGCTTTCCAGACCAACATTCTGGCGCTCAACGCCTCGGTCGAGGCGGCGCGGGCCGGCGAGCACGGCCGCGGCTTTGCCGTGGTGGCCAGCGAAGTGCGCAGCCTTGCCCAGCGTAGCGCCAGCGCCGCCCAGGAGATCAACGCGCTGATTTCCAGCAACCTGGAACGTGTGAAACACGGCAACGAGCGTGCCAGCCACGCCAACCAGTCCACCAATGAGATCGTCAGCGCTATCGAGCGGGTCAATGTGATCATCGGCGAAATCAGTAGCGCCAGCGTCGAACAGAGCGCCGGTGTTCAGGAGGTCAATCAGGCCGTCTCCGAGATGGACCAGATGACCCAGGATAACGCCACTTTGGTCAATGAAAGCGCGGCCGCCGCCAACACGCTGCGCCAAAATGCCCAAGCGCTGATGCAGACCATGCAGATATTCAAGCTGCCCCGCTCGGCCAGCCAGACTATGCGCGAAACGCCCCGGGGGCCCCAGGCACCCAGAGCCAACACGCCGCCGCCCGCGCCAGAATCTCAGAAAAAACTGGCCTCCTCCGAGCCGGACTGGGAGAGTTTTTAAGCGAATTCCCATCCACGTGTAAGCCGCGCCCCGGCCGAACCAAAAAGCCAAACGACCCTGTTTGGCTTTTTTTATGGGCACGAGCGGCTTGTGGGGCAACAAAAGGGCTGCCTAATCGCCGGGCTGCCAGCCGTTGACGATGGGGTAGCGGCGGTCGCGGCCAAACCCGCGCGCGGTCACGCGAACGCCGACCGGTGCCTGGCGGCGCTTGTATTCGCAGCGGTCCACCAGTTTCACGACCTGGTAGACATCGTCCTGGGAAAAGCCCTCGGCGATGATCGCCTCGGCGCTCATGTCACCCTCGATATAGCGCGAGAGGATCGCATCGAGCACGGCGTAATCGGGCAGTGAGTCGCTGTCGTTCTGGTCCGGGGCGAGCTCGGCACTCGGCGGGCGCTCGATGACGCGCTCGGGCACCGCCGGTGACTGAGTGTTGCGCCAGCGCGCCAGCCGGTACACCCAGGTTTTATATACATCCTTCAAGGCATTGTAGCCGCCCACCATATCGCCGTAGAGCGTGGCGTAGCCCACCGCCATTTCGCTCTTGTTGCCGGTGGTCAGCACCATCAAGCCTTTCTTGTTGGAGATCGCCATCAACAGCACCCCGCGACAGCGCGACTGCAGGTTCTCCTCGGTCGTGTCTTGCTCGGCGCCGGCAAAGCTCTCGGATAGCGTCTGGGTGAAGGCCTCGACCATCGGCTCGATCGGCATGACATCGAAATCGACGCCCAGCATTTCGGCCTGGGCGGCGGCGTCCTGCTTCGAGATATCCGCGGTGTAGCGGTAAGGCATCATCACCGCGTGCACGCGCTGCTCACCCAAGGCGTCCACCGCGATCGCCAAGGAAAGCGCCGAATCGATCCCGCCGGAAAGTCCCAGCACTACGCCACTGAAGCCGCTTTTATTGACGTAGTCGCGAACGCCGGTCACCAACGCGCAGTAAAGGCTCTCCTCCGCGGAGACGTCGGGTTCGATTTCGCCGGCCTCGGGGACCCAGCCGTTTTCCGGGGTCTGAGTGAGGCGCACCGGCATCAACCCTGCCTGCCAGTACGGTGCGAGTATCTTGAGCTCGCCCTGGGCATCGACCACGCTCGAGCCGCCGTCGAACACCAGTTCGTCCTGGCCGCCAATGGTGTTGACGTAGACGATGGGGCGATTCACGGCCTGAGCGCGCTGGGTGAGCAGGCGCCGACGCTCGCCGGGCTTTTCCTGATGATAGGGCGAGGCATTGAGCACCACGAGTGCATCGGCGCCCTGCCCGCAGGCGGCCTCGATGGGTGCGCTCTCCCAAAGGTCTTCGCAGATCAGAAGGCCGAGTTTGGCGCCCTTGTGCTCGAACACCAGCGGCGCATTGCCGGGCGTGAAGTAGCGCTGCTCGTCGAACACCTGGTAATTGGGCAGCGCTTGCTTGGCGTACTCCGCCTGCCACTCGCCGTTATACAGCACCCCGGCCAGGTTGAAACGCTTCCCATCGCGAACGCCGGGGTAGCCAATGATCACCAGCACGTCCTTGACGACCTTTTGCGCCATGGTGTCGCGGGCCTCCTGCAGGCGCGACTCCATCGAAGCCCTCAATAAAAGATCCTCCGGCGGGTAGCCGGTCAAGAAAAGCTCGGGGAATACCACCACGTCCGCCCGGTGCTCGATACGCGCCTCGCGCACGGCTTCGATCGCGCGGGCGGCATTACCGGGAATATCCCCGACCAAAGGGTCGAGTTGGGCCATGACCAGCGTTAAGTCTTGCATGGGGGGTAAAATCTCTTGAGAATCCTTGAAACATACCGTTTGGACGCCACGCGATGGCACTCAAAGCCCAGCCTCCAAACCGTACCGGCAAGCGGGTATTGTCCCGCAAGCGCCGGTTACTGGCAAAGGCTCTGGCGTTAAACGCACGCATTCGAATACGCAGTATTCCATACACCCACTTTCCCGCCCGGGAGCGATAAAAGGATGAACCTGTTGATCATTCGGCTACTTATTTTTGCGGTGGTGTTCTACGTTGGCCTGAAACTTTACGGCATGTACCGCCAACACAAGCTCTCGCAAAAAACGGCGGCGCCCGAGCGCGTCGAAGGCGGCGCCATGGTGCGCTGTCGCTGGTGCGAGGTGCACGTACCGGAAAGCGAGGCGCTGCGCTTTGAAGAAAAGTGGTTTTGCTCCGCCGCCCACCGGGAGCGCTACATTCAGGAGCAAAAGAAGGACGGCCCCGTCTAGAGAACGAGCCGCTCTTGAGTGGGTACATACGGCGTCGGGTCGATCAGTGGCGGGCGCTTTAACAGCGTATCGACCAGCAAATGGGTAGATGCCGGCGCGAGCACCAGACCATTACGATAGTGGCCCGCGTTGATATAGAGCGACGCGTAGCCGGGCAGCGCGCCGATGAACGGAAGCCCGCCGGGCGAGCCCGGGCGCAGCCCGGACCAGTGGTGCGCTACCGGGTAACCGGCAAGCGCGGGAACGATCGCCTCGGCGCTTCGCTTGAGTGAAACCCGCGCCGCCTCGTCGGTGGTTTTATCGAAGCCGGCTTCTTCCAGGGTCGAGCCCACCAGCAAAAGCCCATCGCTGCGGGGAATGATATAGCGCCCATCCTTGAGCACCACCCGCTGTACAAGCCCGGGCGGGGCGCGGTAGGCAATCATTTGCCCTTTGACCGGGCGTACCGGCAAGCGGATACCGAGCGGTGCCAACAGCGCAGCACTCCAGGCGCCGGCGCAGAGCACGGTGCGGCCGGCCAAAAGCGGGCCCTGAGGCGTATTCACCCCCGCAATGTCGCCGTGTCGTTCGATGAGCCCTTCGACCGGCTGCCCCTCGCAAAGCGTCACGCCCGGCATGGCGGAGAGCCTGGCGCGCAGCGCCTGGCCCAGCCGCGGGTTGCGCACGCTGCCAAGCGTTGGCATCCAGAGCGCGCCGCTCCCCGCCTCGGCCTGGGGCTCCTTTTCGTGAACGAAGGCGGCGCCCACGCGCTCGAGCGGTTTACCCATTTGATGCGCCCAGTCCAGCGCCGCCTCGTCATCCTCGACGCTCAAATACAAAAGCCCTTTCTGGCGATACTCCGGGTCGATGCCGGTCTCTTCCAACAGGCGCAAGGCAAGCGCCGGGTAGGCACCCTCCGACCAGCGCGAAAGCCAGGAAATGGCCGCCGAGTGGCGCCAGGGATAGAGCGGCGACACGATACCGCCCCCCGCCCAGGAGGCCTCTTGCCCGCAGGTGCCGCGCTCGACGATACACACCGTCTGGCCGGCATCGGCAAGCTGTAGGGCGGTCATCATGCCGATGATACCGCCACCCACTATCAAGAAATCACTCACAAGGCCTGTCCCTTTTTACCTACAGCTAACTACGCCTGAACCTACACCAGGCTCCGCTTACGCCTACGCCCCGCCCAAGCAAAGCGCTCTAACCTGAATACAGGACCGCCAGGGTGAGCCCATGCATAAAGCACTCCTATCCCACCATCGACGCTCGCGTTACGCCAGCGCCCAGGCAGCGCACGGCGCGCATCGCGCCAGCGGGATGACGTTTTTGGAGCTGGTCGTCGCACTCTTCATTATGGGCTTATTGACCACCGGCGCCCTTCCCCACCTTCAGGCGCTAAACCAGCGGACGGCGCTCAAAGGCGAGATCAATCGCTTTCAGCGGGCGTTCTCGCTGGCTCGCAATACGGCCATTACCCGGCGCGAGACCGTCACCCTTTGCCCGGTTACCGCCACCTTTCGCTGCAGCGACGACTGGAGCCTGCCGCTGGCGGTGATCGACGGCGCGCCTCGTCAAAGCGCCGAGCGCCAGCGCATCCTGCGGATTTTCCCCGCGCACCCGAAAAGCCGCATTACCTACAACCGCCACTGGCGACAGGTACGCTACACGCCCCTGGGCCACGCCAGCGGCTATAACGGCAGCTTCAAACTCTGCAGCGGCGCCAACACGGGTAAAGAGCTGGTGCTAAGCCAGCTGGGCCGGCTACGGGTAGACAGCGCGTCAGTGCCCTGCGCCGACCCTTGAAGCGCTGTTAGAATCAGCCAATGCCGTCGAGGTAGCGCTCGGCGTCGAGGGCTGCCATGCAGCCGCTGCCTGCGGAGGTAATCGCCTGGCGGTAGATATGGTCCATCACGTCGCCGCAGGCAAACACGCCGGGCACGCTGGTGGCGGTGGCGTTGCCTTCGAGACCGGAATTCACGGTAATGTAGCCGCCCTTCATGGCGAGCTGGCCTTCGAAAATACCGGTATTGGGGCTATGGCCAATGGCAACGAAAAGCCCAGGCGCGTGGAGCTCCTTGACGGTGCCATCGAGGGTCGACTTCAGCCGCACCCCGGTCACGCCGCTGTTATCGCCCAGCACTTCGTCGACCTGCTGGAACCACTCCAGCGCGATCGTACCGGCCTCGACCTTCTCCTGGAGTTTGTCCTGCAGGATTTTCTCCGCGCGCAGGGTGTCGCGGCGATGTACCAGGGTCACCTTGGAGGCAATATTGGAAAGATAGAGCGCCTCTTCCACGGCGGTGTTACCGCCGCCCACCACCACGACTTCCTGATTACGATAGAAAAAGCCGTCACAGGTCGCGCAGGCGGACACACCCTGACCCATGAACTGCTGCTCGGTGGGCAGGCCCAGGTAACGGGCGCTGGCACCGGTGGCAATGATCAGCGCATCGCAGGTGTAGGTGCCGCTATCGCCTTTCAATGTATAGGGTTTTTCGCCTAAGCTGACTTCATGGATATGGTCGAACAGCACCTCGGTATTGAAGCGCTCGGCGTGGGCTTGCATCTTTTCCATCAGCGCCGGACCCTGGATGCCCTCGGCCTCGCCCGGCCAGTTATCCACATCGGTGGTCGTGGTCAACTGACCGCCCGCCTGCAGCCCGGTAATCAGCAACGGCTGCAGGTTGGCGCGCGCGGCGTACACCGCCGCGGTGTACCCGGCAGGCCCGGAGCCAAGAATAATCAAACGTTCATGACGCGTTTCCATGACACCACCTATATCGAATAAAACGGATGGCCCGGCCAGCGCGATGCGAGTAGTACTGGCCGAAAAACCAAACAAGAGAGTCTGCCTGAAATGGCGTCGAGTACAAGTAATTACAAGGGGGAGGCTTGGCCATTAGGCCAGGATCCCTTGAAAGCCGGGATTAAAGTACCCATGTGCTATTAATAAGCTAGGCTCTAGAAAACGAACCACCGTGGCACTGCAATCATCCAATACATAGCAAGCAAGAGCCCGCATTCAAGAGAGAGGAGCATGGAATGAGCAAGATACCCGATACGCTCAGCACCCTGGAGGTGGGGAATCACTCCTACACCTATTACAGCCTGCCCAAGGCGGCCGATAAGCTTGGCAACATAGACCGGCTACCCAAGACCCTGAAAATTCTGTTGGAAAACCAGCTACGCTTTGGCGACGACGAAAGCGTCGAAAACGACGACCTGCAAGCGCTGGTAGACTGGCAAAAAGAGGGTAAATCCAGCCGCGAGATCGGCTATCGCCCGGCGCGGGTTCTCATGCAGGACTTCACCGGCGTGCCCGGCGTGGTGGATCTGGCCTCCATGCGCGACGCGGTCGAAAAGCTCGGCGAAGATCCGGCCCGCATCAACCCGCTCTCGCCGGTCGATCTGGTCATCGACCACTCGGTCATGGTCGACGAGTTCGGCCACGCCACGGCGTTTGACGAGAACGTCGAGATCGAAATGCAGCGTAACCGCGAGCGTTACGAGTTTCTACGCTGGGGCCAGCAGGCCTTCGATAACTTTAAAGTGGTACCGCCGGGCACGGGTATCTGCCACCAGGTCAACCTCGAGTACCTGGGCAAATCGGTCTGGACCAAAGAAGAAGACGGCAAAACCTACGCCTTCCCCGACACCCTGGTCGGCACCGATTCGCACACCACCATGATCAACGGCCTGGGCGTGCTTGGCTGGGGCGTGGGCGGCATCGAAGCCGAGGCTGCGATGCTCGGTCAGCCGGTTTCCATGCTGATTCCCGAAGTCATCGGCTTCAAGCTCGACGGCAAGCTTCAAGAAGGCATTACCGCGACCGACCTGGTGCTCACCGTTACCGAAATGCTGCGCAAGAAAGGCGTGGTGGGTAAGTTCGTCGAGTTCTACGGCGACGGTCTCAAAGACCTGCCGCTGGCCGACCGCGCCACCATCGCCAACATGGCGCCGGAGTACGGTGCGACCTGTGGTTTCTTCCCGGTGGATGAAGAAACCCTGAACTACATGCGCCTGACCGGCCGCGAAGACGATCAGATCGCGCTCGTGAAAGCCTACAGCCAGGAACAGGGCCTGTGGCGCGAGCCCGGCGACGAGCCGATCTTCAGCGACTCGCTGGGCCTTGATATGAGCACCGTCGAAGCAAGCCTGGCCGGCCCCAAGCGCCCGCAGGACCGGGTATCGCTCAAGGACCTGCCCAGCGCCTTCGCCAAGGTAATGGAAGACGACGGCAAGACCCAACCGGACACCGAAACCGGCAAGTTCTCCTCGGAGGGCGGCCAAACCGCCGTGGGTGTCGAGCGCAGCTTCGAGCACAACGACAGCCAGGATGTGTCCTACAACGGCCAGAGCTTCCGTTTGAACCCGGGGGCCGTGGTCATTGCTGCGATCACGTCGTGTACCAACACCTCCAACCCCAGCGTGATGATGGCCGCCGGCCTTCTGGCCCGCAAGGCACGCGAAAAAGGTCTGGAAACCAAGCCCTGGGTCAAGACCTCGCTGGCCCCCGGCTCCAAGGTGGTCACCGACTACCTGGCCGCCGCGGATCTGAACAACGACCTGGACGCGCTGGGCTTCAACCTGGTGGGCTACGGCTGCACGACCTGTATCGGTAACTCCGGCCCGCTACCCGAGGAGATCGAAAAAGCGATCAACACCGGTGACCTGGCGGTCGCCTCGGTGCTTTCGGGCAACCGTAACTTCGAAGGCCGGGTTCACCCGTTGGTCAAAACCAACTGGCTCTCCTCGCCGCCCTTGGTCGTGGCCTACGCGCTGGCCGGTAACGTACAGAGCAATCTGACCACCGACCCACTGGGCGATGACTCTGATGGCAACCCGGTCTACCTGAAAGACATCTGGCCCTCCCAGGCCGAGATCGCCGAGGCGGTCGAGAAAGTGAACACTGACATGTTCCGCAAGGAGTATGGCGAGGTGTTCGAAGGCGACGAAACCTGGAAAGCGATCAAAGTGCCGGAAAGCCAGGTGTACGAGTGGCCCGACTCCACCTACATTCAGCACCCGCCCTTTTTCGAAGGCATGGGCCGGGAGCCGGAACCCACCGAGGACGTTAAAAACGCGCGGGTCTTGGCGATGCTGGGCGACTCGGTCACCACCGACCACATCTCGCCGGCCGGCTCCATCAAGCCGGACAGCCCCGCCGGTCGCTACCTGCAAGAAAACGGCGTAAAGCCGGTGGATTTCAACTCCTACGGTTCGCGCCGGGGTAACCACCAGGTCATGATGCGCGGTACCTTTGCCAACGTGCGCATTCAAAACGAAATGCTCGACGGCGTGGTCGGCGGCGAAACCCGCCACGTGCCCAGCGGCGAGCAGATGTCCATCTACGACGCGGCGATGAAGTACCAGGAAGAAGGCACGCCCCTGGTGGTCATTGCCGGTAAAGAGTACGGCACCGGGTCGAGCCGCGACTGGGCGGCCAAGGGCACGCGCCTGCTGGGCGTGCGCGCGGTACTGGCGGAGTCTTATGAGCGTATCCACCGCTCCAACCTGATCGGTATGGGCGTGGTGCCGCTGCAGTTCCCGGAAGGCGAAAGCCGTGAAAGCCTGGGACTGACCGGCGATGAAGAAGTATCCATCGAAGGATTGGGCGATCTAAGCCCGGGCTCCAACGTCAAGGTCACCATCAAAAAGGGCAGTGACGAGCGTACGATCGAGGCGAAATGCCGGATCGATACGATCAACGAGCTGGCGTACTACCGCCACGGTGGTATCCTGCACTACGTGCTGCGCAAGATGATTGGCGCAGCATAAGCCCTACCGGCAACGCACTACCCAATGCTTGCATGCCCCCACTCCGGTGGGGGCTTTTTTTGGCCCTAAAAAAGCGCCGCTACCCAAGTAGCGGCGCCGAGAGCCTTGAACATTAAAACGCTTAAACGGCGCGGCGACGGTAGTCGCGGTAGTCCGGGTCCCAGCTCGCGTTTTCGATATCCTTGCGCAACTGAGTGCCACTGGTGGTCAGCGCGACGCCGTTATGCTGCGCCATGGCCGCCACCTCGAAAGCGATCGACTGGCTGATTTCGCGAATCTTGGAAAGCGGCGGCAAAAGCGCGCCCTTGCCCTCTTTGACCAGCGGCGCTTCCCGGGCCAGCGCTCTTGATGCACTCATCAGCATCTCGTCGGTCACCCGGTGCGCCTTGGCGGCTACCACGCCCAGCCCAATGCCGGGGAAGATATAGGCGTTGTTGCACTGGGCAATCGCGTAGGTGCGCCCGTTGTAGACCACCGGCGCGAAGGGGCTGCCAGTTGCGACCAGCGCCTGACCGTCGGTCCAGCGGATCACGTCTTCCGGCACCGCCTCGGCCTGGGAGGTCGGGTTGGAGAGCGGCATGATGACCGGGTTCTCGCAGCCGGCGTGCATGGTGCGGATCACCTGCTCGGTGAAGATACCGCGCTGGCCGCACACGCCGATCAGCACCGTGGGCTTGATCTGCGCGATGGTCTCTTCCAGGCCCTGGCCGTTCCATTCGGCGACCAGCGCCGGGTCGTGGGCCAGGCGGCGCTGAAAATCGCGCTGCCAAGGTTGATCCGTCGTCATCAGCCCGTCGCGGTCGATCACGTAGACACGTTCGCGGGCCTCGCGCTCGGAAAGCCCCTCGGACTGCATCGCAACCACGACCTGCTCGGCAATACCGCAGCCGGCAGAGCCGCCGCCGACGAACACCACGCGCTGCTTGGCGATGCTCTCTTCCCGGGCGTGACAGGCGGCCATCAGCGTACCCACGACCACCGAGGCGGTGCCCTGAACGTCATCGTTGAAGCAGCAAAGCTCGTTGCGGTAGCGCTCCAGTAGCGGCACGGCGTTGGCCTGGGCGAAATCCTCGAACTGCAGCAGGGCGTTGGGCCAGCGGCGCTTGAGCGCGGCGATGAACTGCGCCATGAAGGCGTCGTACTCTTCCTGGCCGACCCGCTCGTGGCGCCAGCCCATGTACATGGGGTCGTCCAGAAGCGCCTGATTATTAGTGCCCACGTCGATCATGATGGGTAGGGTATGGGCCGGGCTGATCCCGCCGCAGGCGGTGTAGAGCGCCAGCTTACCAATGGGAATCCCCATACCGCCGATGCCCTGGTCGCCCAGGCCCAGAATACGCTCGCCGTCGGTGACCACGATCACTTTGACGTTGTCCTTGGTGGCACTGCGTAGGATATCGTCCATGTGCTCGCGGTCCGGGTAGCCGATGAAAAGCCCCCGGTGATTGCGATAGATATTGGAGAATTCCTGACACGCCTTGCCCACGGTCGGCGTATAGATGATCGGCAGCATCTCTTCCAGGTGCTCGGACACCAGGCGGAAATAGAGCGTTTCGTTATCGTCCTGGATGGCGCGCAGATAGATATGGCGGTCCAGGTCGCTGTGACACTGCTGGTACTGGCGATAGCTGCGCTCGAGCTGGTCTTCGATGGTCTCGACCTTTTGCGGCAACAGACCGATCAAATTGAACGCGAGCCGCTCCTCTTGAGTAAACGCGCTGCCTTTGTTCAATAGCGGCATTTCAAGCAAGGAAGGACCGGCGTAAGGAATGTATAAGGGGCGTTTGCTCTGAGTCATGGGGCTCTCTTTTCGTCCATTACTGCTGCAGCGCAGCAATATCAAGCGTTTACGGTTATAACGGCATAATGTATCACGCCACTACGACAAAGGTGGCACGCAGCCGGGCTTTGAGCAAAAAAATGCCCCGCTTTTTTAGCGGGGCGTTGAACATCAACCGGTTAGCATCAGGCCGTTTTGGCCTTGGGTTTGCGCCCTTCTACACCGGCGAAAAACAGCGGCCGCAATTTGACCCCCAGCATATTGCCGGCAAAGGCGGCGGCCATCCAGAGCCAGCCGTGCAGGCTGCCCGAGGCAATACCGCTGAAGTAAGCGCCAATATTGCAGCCAAAGGCCAGCCGCGCGCCGTAACCCAGCATCAGCCCACCGAGAATCGCCGCGATCACCGAGCGGATCGGAATGTTGAAATTCGGTGCAAAGCGCCCGGCCAGGTGGGCGGCGGCCATCGCGCCCAGCATGATGCCGATATTCATCACGGTGGTAATGTCCGAGAAAATACTGGCATCCAGCGCCGCCATGTTGGATTCCGACTGCCAATACCCCCACTGGGTGACATCGCCGCCCACGAAGTTAAAGACCTTCGCGCCCCAGAGCGCAAAGGCCGAGGTAATACCCCAGGGGCGCCCGGCCAGCGCCAGGGTAGCGAAGTTCAAAAGCGCCAGCGCCACGGCGCCGGCCAATAGCGGCCAGGGGCCTTCCAGCCAACGCTGGCTACCCGGTTTGGTCACCGGGGCCGGTTTTTCTAGCTGGCCGTGGCGACGGCGCTCCATTACCACCGTCAACGCGGCGATGGCGGCGAACAGCACCAGGCTGATCGCGATGCCGCCACTCGGGCCCGCTACTTCGACCAGCGAGACCGGCGCAAACGCGGGCAGGCTCTGCCACCAGGTAAAGTGCGCGGTGCCGATCACCGAGCCCACGATGAAGAACAGCAGCGTAATCAGCATGCGCGCATTGCCGCCCCCGGCGGTAAACAGCGTACCCGAGGCGCACCCACCGCCAAGCTGCATGCCCAAACCGAAGATGAACGCGCCGACCACCACGGAGATCCCGATGGGGCGGACAAAGCCAGAGACCGGCATATCGAATAACATGCCCGCGCCCAGGGCGGGGAAAAACAGCACCACGGCGACGGCGAGCATCACCATCTGCGCGCGCAGCCCGCGGCCCCGGCGTTCGGTGATGAACGCCCGCCAGGCCGCGGTAAAGCCAAACGCCGCGTGATAGAGCGCCACACCAAACAGGCCGCCAATGATCATCAGCATGCCGGTGTTGGCACTAAAGAACACGCCGATCAATAGCGCCCCGAAAACGATCGCCGCCATGGCGATCAGCGGCACACGGTACTTGCTGGAGAAATTTTCAGCCTCCGCGGAGGCGGGAGTGGTCGACATAGCGCACCTTCGATCCTTTCAAAAACTCAACATCTGCACGGCGAAAACGGACGTATTCACCACCCTTTGAACCTCATTTTAAAACGCTTTTGCGATACCTCACCAAAGCTCACTACGCGCTGGCTACTCGCTTTTCTCGCTCTTGTCTTGTTCACCGTTTACCGGTTCGTCGTCTTCGTCACGCTGTACGTAGAGCGCATTGATCAGCACAAAGCCAATAACGGTGAGCGGTGCCGCCAACAGCACCCCGGCCACGCCAAACAGCGTACTGGCTGCAAAGAGCGAAAACAGCAGCATGGCGGGAGGCAAATTCACCGCGCGCTGCTGAACCAGCGGCTGCATCACGTTGCCTTCGATCTGCTGGATAATGGTATA
The DNA here is from genome assembly GCF_970647075.1 of Vreelandella mediterranea. Taxonomy (NCBI): domain Bacteria; kingdom Pseudomonadati; phylum Pseudomonadota; class Gammaproteobacteria; order Oceanospirillales; family Halomonadaceae; genus Vreelandella; species Vreelandella mediterranea. The sequence continues at coordinate 3,054,217 of NZ_OZ310198.1, forward strand.
GGCGATCAGCACAAAAAGCGCCGTTTGCGGGCTGACCGTGTAGGCTAGTAGCAGTGCGGGGATGGCCGCGATCAGCGGGCCGACCAGCGGCACGAAATCCAGCACGCCGGCAATCAGGCCAAGGCCCAGCGGCGCGGGTACGCCCAAAAGCCACATGCTCACGCCGACCAGTAGACCCGTCACGACCATCGCGACGAGTTGGCCACCAAGCCAAAAACGCAGCGCCTTGCCGCTTTTATCCAGCGCCTCGGCCAGCTTGTCCCGGCTTTTGACCGGCGCCAGCAACAACAACCCGCGGCGGTAGACATCCGGCTGAGCGGCAAAATACACCATCCCCACGATCAGCGCGAAGAAATTGACCAGGCTGCCCCCCATGGAGACGACCACCATACCGACCTGCGCCAGGCCGTTTTCGAAGACCGAGCCCGCCCGCTCGCCGGCGTTCTCCATTAGCGGCTCAAGCGGCGTGCCCTGAAGGCGCTCCTGCAACTGCTCCCAGGCTTCGGGCAGCAAGGTCGAAAGCGACTCGAGTTCCGACGCCACCTGGGAGCCAAAGGCTACGCTGATCCCCGCCAGCACCAGCGTCAATGTCACCACCACGATCAGAAGCGACAGCCAGCGCGGCACCCCCCATTTGAGCAGCGGCACCATACAGGTTTGCAAAATACACGCACCCACCACCGCGCCGAAAATCAGCAGCAACAGCCCCACCAGCTTCCAAAGCACCAGCGCCAGTACCGCCAGCGCCAGTACGATCATCGCTTTTTCCGTAAACGTTTGATGACGGTACGTCGATTGCATTCAATAGTCCCTTTGTAAATACCGTTCGATAAAAGCCGGAATACTCGTTGCAGCGCTCCCTTACATGCTGCACCCCACCGCGCTTTTCAAGCGCCGCCCAGTGTATTTCGCTTATCCGCCCAGCACCTAACGAATACGCGTTTTCTCATGGCCAAGCCCGAGCCCGGTCACGACGTAGAAAAGCGAAAACACGATCGCGCCATAACAGAGAATGGCGTAGATGAAAAAATCCGCCGTGGAAACGCCCAGTGTAGCCGCCGTGAAAGCACCCGTGACGCCCCAGGGAATGAGCGGGGAGAGCGTGGTGCCGGTGTCTTCCAGAATCCTGGACAGATTCTTGGGCGGCGTGCCGCTATTGGCGACCAGCGGGCGCAGTAGCGGCCCCAAAAGCGCGAAGGTGACGTAGTAGCTGCCGGTCAGCAAGAACGCCAGGCTGTGCAGCCCCATGGCGCTACCCAGCACCTGCCGCCGCCCGGCCTGACGTTCGTTCAATAGCGCAATCGCCGCATCGAGGGTGCCCGCGCTTTTGAACGGGGCGCCCAGTACGGCCGCGGCGATCAGCACCGCCACCGTGGACATCATGCTCTGCAGCCCGCCGCGAGAGAGCATGCTATCGACCATTTCCTGACCCGTACTGGCGCTATAGCCGCCGTTCATGGCATTGCCGATCTCGCTCGCCCCCGCCCCTTGAAGCAGCGCGGCGATCAGCGCGCCGCTGACGATACCCACGGCGAACGACGGCAGCACCGGCTTTTTCAGAAGAATGCAGACGAACACCATCACCGGCGGAAGCAGCGTCACCACATTGATACTGAACACCGCATTGAGCGTCTCGATCAGCGCGGCGGTTTCCGGCGCGCTGGCCTGCCCCGTGCTGATGCTACTACCCAGCCACGCGTAGACCGCCAGCGCAATGAGATACGCCGGCAGCGTCGAGTAGAGCATGTGACGAATGTGAGTCACGATGTTCACCTCGCACACGGCGGACGCCATGACGGTCGTATCGGAAAGCGGCGACAGCTTGTCGCCGAAAAACGTCCCCGTGACGATCGCCCCCGCCGCCCAGGCGAGCGGCACGTCAAGCCCCACGGCCACCGCCATGAGCGCCACGCCGATCGTGCTGAGCGTGCCCCAGGACGTGCCCGCCATGACCGACATCAACGAGCACGACAAACATGCCACCACCAAAAAAAGCCCCGGTGACAGCAGCTCGAGCCCCAGCGTAACCATGGCCGGTATCGTGCCCGAGAGCATCCATACCCCCACCATCATCCCCACGCTGATGAGGATCAAAATGGGAATCAACATGGCCTGAATCCCTTTTAAAAGGTCCTCCTCCAGCCGCGCCCAGGAAATCCCCCATAAAAGACACAGCGAGATCGCAAGACTCCCCGCCACGATGAGCGCCACCGCGGTCGGGATGGCCAGCCACATGATGGCACCCAGCAAACTGCCCACGGCGACCACCAATAAAGCAAGATGATGAAGGCCGCCCAGTGCGACACCAGGCTCTGACGCTGAAGTATGACGAGACATGCAGGCTCCTCGCTAACGCGTGGTCGTAGTGGTTGTCGTTGGATACTTTTTGCAAGACCCGGACTGCACTGTACACAAAAGCCCTTCCCCAGCTAAGTGGAAGGGCCTTGTTTGACGCAATAAAACGCAGCGCCACCGTTAGAAAGCCGCCTTGTTATCGAAAAGGCATGACGTTTGGTCGCTTAAACGAAGCGGCCCAGGCCCATGGCCGAACGTAGCTTCTCGATGCTGCGCGTGGCCTCTTCCCGAGCGCGCTCGGCGCCTTTTTGCAGCACCGTTTCGATATGGCCCGGGTCTTCCAGCAGCGCCGTGTAGCGCTCGCGGGGCGCGCTCAGGTGTGCGTTCAGGTAATCGAACACCTGATTTTTCGCATCCCCCCAGCCGATGCCCGCGGCGTACTGCTCGCGAAGCGCCGCGGTTTCGGCACTGGAGGCAAACGCTGCGTAGATCTGAAACAGCGTGCAGGTGTCCGGGTCTTTCGGCTCGCCAGGCTCCAAGGAGTTGGTCTTGATCTTGCGAACCAGCTTCTGGAGCTTTTTCTCCGGGGCGAACAAGGGGATGGTGTTGTCGTAGCTTTTCGACATCTTGCGCCCGTCCAGGCCTTTCAACACCTCGGACTTTTCATCCACCACCGCCTCGGGCTGGGCGAAATAGTTGCCCTTGTACAGGTGGTTGAAGCGCCCGGCGATATCGCGGGCCATCTCGATGTGCTGGATCTGGTCGCGCCCCACCGGCACCTTGTTGGCGTTGAACATCAGAATATCCGCCGCCATCAGCACCGGATAGCCAAAGAGCCCCATGGTCACGCCTTTATCCGCGTCCTGGTTGCCCGCCTCTTCGTTGTCCGCCACCGCCGCCTTGTAGGCGTGGGCCCGGTTCATCAAGCCCTTGGCGCACACGCAGGAGAGCATCCACGTAAGCTCCGGGATTTCCGGAATATCCGACTGACGGTAAAAAATCGCGTTGTCGGTATCGAGCCCTAGCGCCAGCCACGTGGCCGCGATCTCCAGGCGCGACTGCTGCACCCGCTTCGGGTCCTGGCACTTGATCAGCGCGTGGTAGTCGGCCATGAAGTAGAACGACTGCACGTTCGGGTCCTGGCTTGCCTCGATGGCCGGCTTGATGGCCCCCACATAGTTACCCAAATGGGGGGTGCCGGAGGTGGTAATCCCGGTCAGCACACGGGTTTTGGCATTGCTCATGGTGTGATGGATCCAGCGTCAGATAAATCGAAAAAAGATAGGGGATTGTACACTCAATGGAGGGAAATCGTCGCCCAGACAACGCGGCCCTTTGCGGTTCTACCCCCGCCTCATCCACGCGTCGTGATCAAGGGCCCGCTACTGGTTAACGGGAGCCGTTACGGCAAACGGCGACTGCGCCTGTTTTGCAATCGTTTGACGCATAACGCGGCGGCTCCCCCGTACCGCCCAGTATAAGAAATCTCCCACTTACTCGGCTGTTGTATTACCGGCTCTTAAAATCAGCGGCTACTTAGTGATGTCTTTTGAAAAAAAGGCGTAGCCAAGAGTCAGCGAAACCAGAATGCGCTGAATTGAATCCAGCATGTTGATCAACGGTGTGGCGACGTAGTAACCGCCCACTATGCCTTCGACAATCCACAATATCATGCTAAAAAGAAGCACGTTCCTGAAGACCAGTGGCTTAAAAAGAAGCCCTGCAAGCCCAGCGAGCTCGGTCACTATAATAATGACTTCTAAATTCCTTAATCCTTCCTCATTGAAAATCGAAGAGTATCCTTGCCACCTTAACAACTCAACATGTTGCTCTGGCATATAAAACGCCATCTGCCATCCAAAATAGTACAGCGCTATATTGCTCAAAAACGATGCCAGAACAAGTGATCTAAAAAGCGTGCTCTCAACCATATAAAATCCCGCCTTAATAAGTGGCACACATATCAGAATACTGCTTCCGGGCGCTCTCATTCGAGTGATCAAGAGCGCTCAAAAAACTTTCTAAATCAGCACCCACCTCCCCCTCCAGTTGATCTTGATATAAAGCGAGCGTTGAAAGGTTTTTGGCGTACATAAAGTCACTCACATATCTTCCCAAAATAGCCAAAGTCGCTATAAGCACTATTAAAAAAACCATAAGCGCTATCGTAAATCTTAGAAATTTCATATTAATGAGCCCTAATCATTTTTCTTTCTTCAATTTCTTTCAACTCTTCAAGTACCAGGCTTCTGGACGCAGCAAAATTCTCAGGAAAGACATCGGCTATTTTTTCGCATATAGCTTCCCTTCTTTTTGTAGCTTCCTCTTCAATAGATCGACCGTACTTTCCCAGCACAGCACTTCTTTCGAAGTACTCGCTCGCAAAGGACAGCGCACTGCCTAACAACAGCGCGATCAATGCAGGCATTAAAACAAGCTTATACACTATCTACTCCTTTATACTTTCAAAACGCCTTGAACGTGATTTCCGCTCTAAATAGGCCAGGGTTTCGTCAGCCTCTCGGTCAAGGTAAGGGTTCAGCGTCTTGCGCGGCGGAGGTCACGATTTCTCGATACAGAATGGCCATGGCCGTTACGGAAATGAGCGAGGTCGCAAAGAAAAGTAGTGCCCGAAGGAGCGACAAAGCACCTGCACTCGGCAGGCTTTCGAGCGCTACCCCTATCACGGTTGGAAAGAGCGCCAATACAACGAAAGCGCTCCACTGGTAGGGGCGAGAGAGTTGCCAGGCCAATCGAAAGGTAAGCGGCTGACCGACCGCAATACCGGGTAACACTAGCGCCAAACGGCTGTAGAGATAACCACTCAGCAGTAGCGAGATCCAAACACCGGCGACGGGAACGAAAGCGAATAGCGACACTGGAATGAACAACGCATAAAGACCTAGCTGGTATAAGAAAAGTCGCGTTTCACGTTGTCCCCAGAAAAGCCCCCTACCAAAGCCGCTGGTTTGCTGACGCAAGATGGCATTGCATACCACGACCACCAAAAGCGTGTAGGCCGCTATATCGATGGCCTCGGCCAGTAACTCAAGTGACAGGTAAAGCGCCACTGGCCTGGGTTGAAGTATGACGAGTCCCTGGGTAAGTAGCGCTGCTATTAGCGTCAGCCCCAATGGACCGATAAGCGCTATTAGTGTTATACGTTTGTAGCTCAAAAGTGTGGAGTAAGTTTCGATCAGGATTTTAAAAAGCATGCACTCAATCACTATATGGATAAAATTAAAGATGGGACGCGTCTAACAGTGCTAATTTTTAGCGAAATAACCCAGTGCATGACCGCAATTTTCTGCGAGAGAAACGGCCGTAGGCCTATAAGGCCTTAGTTCACGATAACACCACCATCGCTCTGGCCCACTCAATGAACTTCTTGAGAGCAGGTAAATAAAAAACATCCTCAACTGCCTAAAAATATGTTTAAACCGTGGCCCTTCTCGGCAAAAAACAAGAAAACTCAGGCTAGTTGCATGGCCGTTCCTGGCTGCTTTTTCAAAAAAACTTCTTGCCATAACTTTATCTATTTCTCTCTTACCCTGAAAATAGTATCGATTAAAGCGCATCAATCCTTTTTGATAGTTAGCCTTACGAAAACATATTTTTTCTGCTTTATCGAAAAAATACAGCGCCTTCTCTTCATCCTCTTCACCATAATAACCACGCAAAAAACCGACTCCTACTGCACACAACGCGCCTGCATTCCTATTTAAAGCATCATTATTTAGAATATCGAGCGCGGACAAAACATCTTTATCACACCCCTTCCCTAAAGCAAGGTACCAACTTTTAAGCGCAAGAAAATCTGACTCGTTAGCTTCTACTCTGGCTATTATCTTTTTATAAGCATCTTCATCATTAACACCCTCCTCCCATGCATTTGTTTTAAAATAAAAAATTGGACCGTGATAAAGGTCCTGCATAAAATCACCGCTAACTGGATTTATATTGCGCTATAGAACAACAATGGGGTCACGCTATATTTCTAGCTTGCTACGCTCGACTCTACCAGAAATGGGTATGTCATGGGCTCTTTAGCAGCCCGACTCTACCGGAGGGACGTTGCCGGTGAGGGTGTGTGCAGCTAGCAGCACTCGCGTGGCACTGATGCTCGCCGATGAGTTGCTAAGCGTTATTTCAGCTGAACGCTACCTCACCGTTTGCGCTGACTCGCTCATGAGTTGGCCGATAGCTTCCCAGCTGTAATATTTGGTGCTGAATGGAAAGAGAAGAAGTACCTTATTGTTCCCTTAACTATTTCTTCGCGGAACCAAAAACCTAGCGAAAGCTCAACTTCTACGGCCAAGCCCATTTGGCTTTACTAATCAAATAAGAAAACCAATTATTAAAAATCCCATTATCCCAGCTGATGTATACAATATATTTACATAGGTTAATATCATATAAACCCTAACCCACAGCAGTGTTTCTTTATTAAATCCATCATTCCACCTATCTCTAGATAATATGTATTTATTGAAATCAACTGTCTTTTTCATAGATCCAGCATTAACGCCACCGAAGTAGCACTCATATATCTCTGGACACCCCCTTAACGAGTAACGCAGCTTTAAATATGCCACACCATTAACTAACAATATCATATAATAAATATGAACCAAGCTCATTTAAAAAACCTCTACTTATTGCAATCTAAAATATAATTCTCTAACCCCAGCTGCTACCGCTGAAGCGCCAATACCTGGCCCTCCATTGCAGGGCGACCGGCTCCAGATCGATTCCCAGGTTCAGCCCCGGGGCGCTCAGCCCGTGCAGGTGGCCGCTGCCGTAGGTGTGCCAGTTGAGCGCGGGTAGCTCGCCGAACTGGCTCGCTTGCGGGGCGCCGTCGGCGGTGAGGGTGTGTGCTGCTGCCAGCCGCTGCCGTTCTCGACGGAGGCTTGGCGCTGCTGCTCGCCGACCAGCCGCTGGGCGTGGTCGTAAGTGAAGTGACTTCGCCGTGATCATTGGTCACGCTTCTGAGCTGGCCGTAAACGCCCCATTGGTACTGCTCGGCGCTTGCCGGGGCATGCTCGTTGACGGGCAGGTGGCGTGCGGCAGGGCGCCCGCCGGCGTCGTAATCGTAGCGGGTCGCCAGTGGCTGGCCATCGGAACCTTGCCGGTTGACTTCGGTGCGCTCAATCAGCTGGCCGGCCGCGTCGTAGCGGTAGCGTTGCTCGCGGCGGTCGGGCCGGTCTCTGGCTAGGCGGTCCATCTCGTCATAGGCAAAGCGGTACACCGCGCCGTTGCCCAGGATCGGCTCGATCAGGCGGCCCAGCTCGTCCAAAGCCTATGCTTCTAAGAAGAAATCTAGCAACATAAGTTTTTCAACTTTAATTCGCACTCGACGATTTAAACCGTCTAAAGCGTATGCTCTTTGCTCAGGATCACGACTATCAAACCATTCTAAATTAGAAGCAAGCTGGTTTTCGTTATCTAGAACCCATTTATCCCCATCCTCCTCAAAAGCTATAGTTACTGGAAAAACAGGTTTAGAAGTATCCATCACCATCCTCCTTGATAAGGTCTGTGTTTCCTCATCTGACTTTTAGTCGCTCCTCTATGATAATGGAGGCGCGCCTTTTCAATTCCATTATACTTAAACTTATGATACTCCACTGCGAACATCCGCCTATCACTTTTAAATAAATTAAGCCCGCCACCGCCTGCATTAGTATACCTATAGAATTTCATAGACCAACCTGCTCTAGCCAAACCTGCCCCAGAGGCAAGCAATAATTCTGGCGCAACAGGGTTAATCCCAAAAATATCCATTTCACAAGCTAAATCATCTGTTAAGTCAGACATTTCAGCACGTAAAGAATTTATATCATGCGAGACACCTCTGTAATAGGCTCCGCTTTCAAGTTGGTCAACTCTACCCTGTAGAGACTCCATTCTTTGAAAGTAGTCTTCAAAAACTTCATCTGGAACAAACGGGTGAAAGCTATCGTTTTCGTGTGTACACATTCCCTCTAACCCCAACGGATCCACCATCTCCATCGGATTCGCCACATACCCATACAAGTTGGTCCCACCCCGCAACCCAATCGGATCTTGACTAATATACCGTCCCTGCGGCGGGTCATAGTAACGATGCCGGTTGTAGTAGAGCCCACTCTCCTCGTCCTGCCATTGCCCCTGGAAGCGAATCGGCTGACGGGCACTGCCGCGCGCGTTTTTCACCGCCGCCCAATCATCGGGCTGGCCCTGCCACTGCGTTTCGCCGTGGGCGGCCACGAGCTGCATCGGGGTGCCAATCGCATCCGTGACGAAGGCGCTGAGCTGTGGGCCTTCCTGGGTGCCGTCGATGCGCAGCATGGGCACGAAGCTGCCCGGCTCGTAGACGATGGTCGAGTGCTGGCTCTCGCTTTCTTCCCGCACGATGCGGTCGCCGTCCCAGCCGTAGTGGGTGGTGGCGGTGGTGCCGTTTTCGTGGCGCATGGTCTTGCTGATGCGGCGGCCCAGGCCGTCGTAGCGGTAGGTGGCATCGACCGTACGGCCCCGCTCGCTTGCACGGGTGAGCCGAACCAGCCGATTGGCTCCATCGTAACCGAGCGTCAGGCGGTCGCCGTTGGCGGCCTGCTTTTCGATCATGTTGCCCGCGCCGTCGAAGCGGTGGCGGGCGCCGTCCAGGTGGTCGAGGCGGTTGTCGGTGATGGCCCGTTGGCCCTCGAGGCGGTTACCAGCGGCATCAACGGCGTAGCGGTGGGCCTGGTCGCCGTGCTGGCTGCCAGCGGCGTCGTAGCTGTAGGCAATGACGCTGGAGGCCTGGTCACTCTGCACGCTTCTGAAACTCAGGCGGCCCAGAGCGTCGTACTGATACTGTTGCCCGCCGCCGTTCTGCGCGCCGCGCAGGGTCAGGTGATCGAGCTGGCCGAGGTTCGTATAGCCGCGCTCTATAATCAGCGGCTGAGTCTGGTTGTTGCTGTCCAGGGTCAGGCGGCGCTGTGTCTCCCGGTGCAGGGCGTCGGGCGTGAGGTCGATTTCCAGGTTCAGCTCAGGCGCGCTTACCCCGTGCAGGTGGCCGCTGCCGTAGCTGTGCCAGTTGAGCGCGGGCAGCTCGCCGAACTGGAACTGGCTCGCGCAGGGCTGCTGGCTTTGGGATGCTGACACAGAGTTTTGAACACCCTCCTCAAAAGCCTTCAAGCGCAAGATCCTGGAATGGTTGCCACATCGCGCACACCTGATTTACCTTTCTGCTTATTCGCCAGAGCTTAATTTAATTGAGATTCTTTGGCGGCAGATTAAATACTACTGGCTGCCCATGAGAGCCTATCTTTCGTTCGAGCGTCTATGCGATGAGGTTCAATGATTGCTTAAAGCCTACGGCACAGAACGCACGATTAATTATGCATAATAACTTATTTATCGGCTTTTCTTAAAGATATAAGCACTGGTTTTGCTGTTGATTTTGAATAGGTGATATGAACTCGATAATCAGCAACTCTATCCCACCGTTCCGCAGCAACAGAACCATCGCTACGTTTTCTGTCCCAAGATGAATTCCCTAGCATCGTTTTAATGTCTTCCTGGCTTGTGGAAAAAGACAAACTAGTTGGTAGTTCCCCTTTGAACTGGGAGTAACTATCTTTACCTTCACCATATAGAAACACTCCGCTTAAATAGAGTAGTCCTTTGCCTATCGGCTGATTGGTTCTACCTAAAAATACAGCCTCATCTGTGAACACTAAAGAATAACCTTTACTGGGTCGTTCAATATAGGCTCTATATTCGCTATCAGGCAAAATTAGCTCGCTAGATAAATCAATGCCCTCTTGTTGTAGAATCCTAGCCAGTTGTCGACTTGATGCCGGCTCTCCAAGACATTTGAGTAAACTTTCAATTTCCATGTTAATATTTTCTCTAGTAAAAGTTAGTCAGCGTCTATTTGGTTTAGTAAAAATTGGTTATATTCTGCATTTGTTCTTCGCTTAACTACAGTAGCAGCTTCATCAAGAGCCTGAACATGCTCTGGGGCCAATCGCCGAGCATTTTCTACCATCGCATCTGCTTCCCTTGAGCCCTATCGGGTCCTGGCTGATGTACCTTCCCTGTTGCGGGTCGTAATAGCGATGGCGGTTGTAGTAAAGCCCGCTCTCTTCGTCGTGCCATTGGCCCTGGAACCGGATTGACTGGGTGACGTTGCGCACGGCGCGTTGATTTTTGACGGCTGCCCAGTCATCAGGTTCGGCGAACCAGCGGAGTTGGCCATTGGGGGTGATCAACTGCATCGGTGTGCCCAGGGCATCGGTGATATAGGCGCTGACTAATTGGCCTTCCTGGGTGCCGTCGATGCGCAGCATGGGCACAAAACTCCCCGGCTCGTAGACGATGGTCGAGTGCTGGTTGTCACTTTCTTCGCGCACGATGCGGTCGCCGTCCCAGCCGTAGTGGGTGGTGGCGGTGGTGCCGTTGGTGTGGCGTACGGTCTTGCTGATTCGGCGGCCCAGGCCGTCGTAGCGGTAGGCGGCCTCCGTGGTATGGCCGTAGGCACTGGTGTGGGTGAGGCTCACCAGGCGGTTGGCACCGCCGTAGCCCATGGTCAGGCGTTAACCGTCCGGTTGTTGCCGCTCGATCATGTTGCCCGCGCCGTCATAGCGGTAGCGGGTGCCGTTGAGTTGGCCGAGGCGGTTATCGGAGAGGGCCTGCTGGCCGTCCACGCGGTTACCGGCGGCGTCTACCGCGTAGCGGTGGGCCTGGTCGCCGTGCTGGCTGCCGGTGAGGCGACCGGCGGCATCGTAGCTGTAGGCAATTACGTGCGAGTGATCGCCTTGCAGGGCGCGGAAGCTCATACGGCCCAGGGCGTCATATTGGTACTGCTGGCCGCCGTTGGCTTGCGCGCCGCGCAGGGTGATGTGGGCTAACTGGCCGAGATTGGTATAGCCGCGCTCTAGAATCAGCGGTTGGGTCTGGTCGCCACCGCCGAGGCTGACGCGGCGCTGAGTTTCGCGGTGCAGAGCATCGGGCTCCAGGGCGATGTCCAGGTTCAGGTCCGGCGCGCTCAAGCCGTGCAGGTGGCCGCTGCCGTAGGTATGCCAGTTCAGGGCGGGCAAGTCGCTAAACTGGCTTTGCTGCGGCGCGCCGTTGGCGGTGAGGGTGTGGTGTTGCTGCCACTGCCAGCCGCTGCCACCTTCAAGACCCGCGTGGCGCTGTTGTTCGCCGGTCAGCCGTTGAGCGTGGTCGTACTGGAACGTCACTTCCCCATGGGCGTTGGTCACGCTCGCCAACTGGCCGTTAGTGCTTCAGCGGTACTGCTCGCTGCTTGTCGGGGCATGCTCGGTGGCGAGCAGGTGGCGTGCGGCAAGGCGTCCGCCGGCGTCGTAATCGTAGCGGGTCGCCAGCGGCTGGCCATCGGGGCCTTGCCGGTTGACTTCGATGCGCTCAACCAACTGGCCGGCCGCGTCGTAGCGGTACTGCTGCTCACGGCCGTCCGGGCCGGTCTCGCTGGCCAAGCGGTCCATTTCATCATACGAAAAGCGGTAGACGGCGCCGTTGCCCAAGGTGAGTTCGCTCAGGCGGCCGATGGCGTCATAGGCGGTATATTGGTGGCTGCCGTCGGCCTCGATGCGTTGTACCGGGCGGCCGTGGCCGTCGAAGAAGAACTGTTGACGGAAGCCCTGCGGGCCTTCTACTTCGACCAGACGGCCCTGGGGGTCATAGTGCTGGTGCCAGTAGAGCCCGTCGGGCTGCTGGGTGGCGGTTCGCCGCCCCAGTTCATCGTGCTGGGTGCGGGTGGTCTCGCCCAGGGCGTTGGTGGCACTGGCCAGAAAGCCGTGACGGTCGTAGGCGTACTCGGTGCGCTGCTCGGAGCAGTCGATTTGGGCGGTGGCCTGACCCAGGGCGTTCCACTCGCGCTGGTGGGTGGCGCCCACCGGGTCGGTGACCGTGGTAGCGCGGTCGGGCAGGCGCTCGTCGGCGTAGGCGAACGTGGTGGTGCCTTCCGGGGCGGTGACCTCGACGGGCTGGCCGCGCTCGATCAGCATTTCGCGGCCCAACGGGTCGAATGTGGCGATCCGGCGCCCGGCACGATCATGGCTGAATAGGATACGTGAGCCGTCGGCGCGGGTGTGGGCGATCCAGCGCCTGCAGGGCCTGAAACTTGACGCTGTCACGATTGCCATTCATTTTCCAGGACGCCTAGAACACCACCTCAGCCTATGAGGCTGGCTGACACAGAGTTTTGAACACCCTCAGCCCAGCTCGATGGCTGGGCTTTTTACTATTCAGCGAATGGGTCAATCAAATTGGAATTTGCACTCTGATAATAAAACCTCATTATCATCACTAAGTACGAGTTTTTCTTGGGAGATTTTTGCCACTAACAATCCCAGTGCAGCCGCTCCTTGCTCAACTTGCTGACGCCATCCCTCAATATCTCCCTTGTAAGAAATAGCAAAGTAGCACTCACCTGAAGGCAAGGTTACTTTACACCCCTCGTTCACCGCACCACCACTTGTTGCTAATGGCGGGTTAATCTCTCGTATGACCTTTTTAAATAACGCAGCTATATCAGCGTGATTACTGCAACTGACATATCTATACTCCCTTCCCTCTGTAACAGTTGCGCCAGGTATTTTTCGTTCATTATCAATAGAGCCGAGCCCTAAGATATCTTCCATTTTATTGGACATGTACAAACCTCACTATCTTGTTGCTGGGGTAATAACAAATTCAAAGTTGTTGATGCCCGAATCAGTAAATACTTTTGAATAGTATGTAGCGAGGTCGGCACTATTCGTGTGATAGACAACATTGTCAAAGGCAGCATTATATTTCGTTGCTTGATTGAGCATTTTTTGCTGCTCAGCTAACGCCCAAGGCTTTGAGCCATTCTGACTGGCAGGATTTCTTAGAGACTTAGCCCAATCATCAACGAATTTAGCTTCAATCGCAGTATTTTTGCCGCCAATAGTGACAACATTATCTGCAACACCAGAGACCCACTCACCATCTACAAGAGCTTCATATTGACGCTGGCTAAAGGGAACATCTCCGTACAACCCTCTAACCCCAACTTCATAACTCTGCCCAAGATCAATAGCTCGCGAACCACTAACAGGCACAGCATCTGTTGTTGAGAAGGTCAGACGTGCGTTGTTTGGAACAACACTGCTTCCCTCACTAAACACCGCCCCGCCAATCATATCCGTTCCGGCAGGCTGATAGCCACCCCCGATCGTGTTGTCACCCGGCAACGGCGAAGCAATGGGTAGTCCACTGGCCCAGCCACTCTGATCAAAGATAGGTAATTCACTGGGACAGCTAATCTGTTCGCCAATAGGCTGTTCACTGCGGCAGCCACCTGGCTGAAGGCTTGGTCGCTCAGTGGTCCAGCCATGCTGGTCAACGATAGGCGTGTCATAACGCCCCGGGCGGTCGGTAGGCGTATCAGGGCGGCCCTCGCGGTCAATAGGGTTGTTATCGTCTTCCAGGCGATCAGTAGGCGAAAATACGGTTCCCGTGTACCAGGGGCCTGCTTTCGTTCCGTCGCCCATTCGTGCGGGCCACATGCCTGAAATAAATGCCCCCACCGGGTTTAGGTAGGGTATTCGTCCGCCAAGAGCAGGGGCACGGCCCGCTACCGCTGAGCCCCCAGCCGCACTTGTTGCTGCAGCCGCGCCTGCCAAACCCAACGGATCCACCATCCCCGTCGGGTTAGTCACGTAGCCGTACAGGTTCGTGCCTCCCTTGAGCCCTATCGGGTCCTGGCTGATGTACCTTCCCTGTTGCGGGTCGTAATAGCGATGGCGGTTGTAGTAAAGCCCGCTCTCTTCGTCGTGCCATTGGCCCTGGAACCGGATTGACTGGGTGACGTTGCGCACGGCGCGTTGATTTTTGACGGCTGCCCAGTCATCAGGTTCGGCGAACCAGCGGAGTTGGCCGTTGGGGGTGATCAACTGCATCGGTGTGCCCAGGGCATCGGTGATATAGGCGCTGACTAATTGGCCTTCCTGGGTGCCGTCGATGCGCAGCATGGGCACGAAGCTACCCGGCTCGTAAACGATGGTCGAGCGCTGGCTCTCGCTTTCTTCGCGCACGATGCGGTCGCCGTCCCAGCCGTAGTGGGTGGTGGCGGTGGTGCCGTTTTCGTGGCGCACGGTCTTATTGATCCGGCGGCCCAGGCCGTCGTAGCAATAGGTGGCATCGACCGTACGGCCCCGCTCGCTTGCGCGGGTGAGCTGGACCAGCCGGTTGGCACCATCGTAACCGAGCGTCAGGCGGTCGCCGTTGGCAGCCTGCTTTTCGATCATGTTACCCGCGCCGTCGAAGCGGTGGCGGGCGCCGTCCAGGTGGTCGAGGCGGTTGTCGGTCAGCGCCTGTTGGCCGTCCAGGCGGTTACCGGCGGCATCGAGGGCGTAGCGGTGGGCCTGGTCGCCGTGCTGGCTGCCGGTCAGGCGGCCGGCGGCATCAAAACTGTAGGCAATCACGCTGGAGGCCTGATCACTCTGCACGCTTCTGAAACTCATGCGGCCCAGAGCGTCGTACTGATACTGCTGCCCCCCGCCGTTCTGCGCACCGCGCAGGGTCAGGTGATCGAGCTGGCCGAGGTTCGTATAGCCGCGCTCCAGAATCAGGGGCTGCACCTGGTCGCCCGCTGCCAGGGTCAGGCGGCGCCGGGTCTCCCGGTGCAGAGCGTCCGGCTCCAGGTCGATCTCCAGGTTCAGCCCCGGGGCGCTCAGCCCGTGCAGGTGGCCGCTGCCGTAGGTGTGCCAGTTGAGCGCGGGTAGCTCGCCGAACTGGCTCGCTTGCGGGGCGCCGTTGGCGGTGAGGGTATGCTGCTGCTGCCACTGCCAGCCGCTACCGCCTTCGATACCGGCGTGGCGCTGCTGCTCGCCGACCAGCCGTTGGGCGTCATCATATTGAAACGCGACGTCGCCGTGCTCGTTGGTGACGCTCATGAGCTGGCCGTTGGCGCCCCAGCGGTACTGCTCCTGGCTTGCCGGGGCGTGCTCGGTGGCGGGTAAATGGCGCGCCGCAAGGCGTCCGGCGGCGTCGTACTCATAGCGCGTGGCCAGCGGCTGGCCGTCCGGGCCGGGGCGGCTGGCTTCGATGCGCTCGACCAGTTGGCCCGCCTCATCGTAGCGATACTGCTGTTCGCGGCCGTCCGGGCCGGTCTCGCTGGCCAGGCGGTCCATGTCGTCATAAGCGAAGCGATAGACCGCGCCGTTGCCCAGGGTCAGCTCACTCAGGCGGCCCACGTCGTCGAAGGCGGTGAACTGCTGGCTGCCGTCGGCCTCGGTGCGCTGCGCCGGGCGGCCGTGTTCGTCGAAGAAGAACTGCTGGCGGAAACCCTGGGGGCCTTCCACTTCGACCAGCCGCCCTTGCGGATCAAAATGCTGGTGCCAGTAAAGGCCGTTGGGCAGTTGAGTGGCGGTGCGCCGCCCCAGCTCGTCGTGCTGGGTGCGCGTGGTCTCGCCCAGGGCGTTGGTGGCACTGGCCAGATACCCGCGGCGGTCGTACTCAAACTCGGTGCGCTGCTCGGAGCAGTCGATCTCGGCGGTGACCAGGCCCTGGGCGTTCCACTCGCGCTGATGGGTAGCGCCCACCGGGTCGGCGACCGTGGTAGCGCGGTCGGGCAGGCGCTCGTCGTCGTAAGCAAACGCCGTGGTGCCTGTCGGCCCCGCCACTTCCACCGGCTGACCACGTTCGTTACGGGTGATCTGCCAGTGCTGGCTCTCCGGCCCTTCGATGCTCACCGTGTCACCCAACGCATCGCGTTCGATGCGCCAGCGCTGGCCGTCCGGCGTTACCTGGCCGATGACCTGACCACTTTCGTTACGCTCGATCTTTGTTTCCCGGCCCAGCGGGTCGGCCGTGGCAATTTTTTGCCCGGCGCGGTCATAGCGAAATTCGATACGCGAGCCGTCGGGGCGGGTGTGCGCCGTCCAGCGCTTGCCAGGGCCGCTACCCACGAAGTGGTAACGCTCTTCGCGGCCCAGGTGGTCGGTGACCTGGGTGTGATCGACATGATACTCAAAACGCCGCGCCAGGCCGCCGGCTTCCTGCTGGCCTACTACGCGGCCGTCCGGCGCGTGGCGGTCCCAGGTATAGTGGGCCTCCATACCGCCGGGTACCCGGTGGGCGGTCAGCATGTGATCCTGCCACTCGAACTCACGCACCACCTCGCCGTGGCGCTGGCGCGCATTGTGGGCTTTTGAACTGGGTAGCGCGCCATAGATTTCAAACCGCATGGCGTTGCTCGTGCTTACTGCGAACCATTAGCTCATGGCAGTATCATTAAAGCAGATATCGCTATCACGCAGCCTTTCACACGTACTCAGGCCCCTTCTGGATACCAGGTAATATTGATTACTTTCGCCTGCAGCTCAACAATGGCGTTGCGGTCGCCCGCCCGAAAACGTAATCGCCAAGGGTCGCCGCGCTCGATTATTTCCAGCGTGTGGAGATAAGGAATCAGTTTTTCCTGCGCTACAGCAGGGTCGACCAGAGGCCAGCGCCCTCCTTCCTGGATATGTACGAACGTATCGCCTTCAACCTCAAACACCATGGTGCCCGGTCCCCAGAAGGGAGTAATATCCGACTGTATCGACCAGTCGCCATCGCTGCACACGATGCGGATTGCCTGCTCGTTAACGTCCACCCGCTCCAGCTCGATGTCGGGAAATAGCTGCATTGGCATCCACGTCAGATCGAAAACTTCACCGTTCGTTGGCTCACTCATTGCTCCCCCCCTTGAAGGCTGAAGCGTGCCAGCCAGGCTTGGTATTCAGCTTCATTAAAATAGGGCTCATTTCTATTGCGAGGCAGAAGCGGGGAGTGAATGCCTGGATGATCCTTGATACGGATAGGCTCAATGATCCCGGCTACGCGGCGATAATCCACTAACGCGTCATTAACTTCTGGGTTTTCGTTATCACCCAACTGCGGCATGGAACCTGCGCGCAAAATGGCACCTCCACTGTATTCGAGCACTGACAAATCATCCATTTGCGCTTTGAGATGCTCAACACCGCCGAGTCGAGCAAGCCAGTCATTTGACAGAATCGTTAACCAATCAACCCCTTTTGGACCTCGATGTAGATTGAGTGAGTGGGTGGTGAACTTATTGATTTGAAGGCCTGGAAAGCGCTGCCCAAATTTATATTCCAGTATTTTGGCCTCATCTTCTCGTTCATAACCATACGACTGCCCTAACCAAAACCCAGAGTATCCGTGTTCAGGCTTGAGCTTCTCACACCACCGCTGTACTAGCTCAGGCAGTTTTTGATCACGCTCCATAAAGAAATCGATAGGAAAATAACAGTATAGCCTGCTTATTCGTTCATCTTGCCCTTTTCCAAGCACAACGATACCGCAAGCATCTGCATCACTACGCCGCTGACCGCCGTGATAAACAAATTCCCACTCTCCGGGGCCATAGCTAGGCAACCAGTCAAATGGGGTTATATAACTATCGAATCCCTTAAGCTTCTTCCAACGACCAGTCGTAGGATTCGTGGTCCACGTCAGTCGATCACCAACCAAGTCGCGGTAGTCAGCGAGGATATCCAACACAGCCTGGCGCTTTTCTTCCTGCTGAGAGCCAGTAAAAAAAAACGCCACCCCCAAACATATTTTAAACAGTACGCCGTTATCGGTTTCGACGGTCAGCAGGTTATCAAAATCTTGCGATGCATCCACTACCACTCTCCTTAACAGCTAAAATATTATTGCAATTTATGAGCACGTTTTTAACACTATCAATCATACTCTCAGTTATGTACCGCCAATGGCAGTGACTACTCCCACGGCAGCTCTGAAAGCGAATCCGCCCACCCTTGTGGCGATAAGCCCCCAATTTATCCCTCTTTCATCCAATCGATCTTCGTAAGTTACCGTGGCAGGTTGAATCTCGGGAGCATATTCAGTCTGTCGCGGGCCGTCACAGCCACAACGCCCAGGAGTAAGTAGCCTTAATTTATGATCTGCGCCTGCAATTTGCTCATAAGCCTCTTCTTGCCCCGCTCCCCAATCATCAGGCGGAAACTTTACCTCCACGACTCCCAGCAGATTATCCTGAGTAGGCTTGTCATTGGGATCTCGCAGTACGACCGCATCGGGTATGCGCATATCGCCCCGGGTATAGCCCTCTGCTCGGTTTTTGGCCGATTCCGTCAGCAATATGCCTCGCGCTCTATCGCGTTTGATTTTTATGATACGGTTAATCGCGTGGCCAAAGCCGGGAATCGGATCCGTGGTTTCCTGGCCGTCCTCATCTTTGACCAGCAGCGGTGAAGGGGGCGTATCCCTCATATAGTAGGGCACCTGAACCCGTATTCCCGTATCACAGCTTTCGTTATATTGCTGCAGCCCTCTATCTACGCAGCTCTGTTTCAAGTTGATGCCGTTTCGCCCTTGATTGGGGACGACTTCGCAGGTGCATACAAAGCTACACATGATGGCCAAGCGGCTTTCGATATCATCGCCTAATGGGCATGGCTGGGCGTTGGTTTCGCTCATCCGCTGGTTACCTCCTTGTGGGATTGAATCATCTGGGCTCCATCGGGCAACCATTTGACGTCGTGATGGGCTCGATCAGACAGTTGCCCGTATGCATAGGATTGCCACTGGGCCAATACGCTGGCAATGCCGTGAATAGCCACTTCCCGCTGGAAATCTTCACGTTGTTCCAGATGTGAACAACTGGTCATGACTAACAGACAAAAGCGCTCGGCCATATCGATGCTGGGCAATATACCGCCGTTAAGCGCTGTCAAGCGGTCCATGGCTTCGCCGATACGTGCGTCCAGCGTCGACGCTTCCAGGTGCATCAACCAGGACCAAGCCGCGAGCAATAATCGCTGACGCGTATCGGCAATCAACTCCTTGCGAAGTAGCGGGCGAAGTCGATACAGGTGCGGTTGGGTAATACGCCACCAGGGCGCTTTCGGTAGACTGGGAGTCGGCCCCTCAACCGCTTTATCGATGCCGCGGCACCAGCTCTTTCCGTGCGTCCAACAATGTACAGTGGTACAGGGGCCAAACCACTGTCGGCGCTCTTCTTCACTGAATGCCTCGAGAAAATAGGGCAGTACTTCAGGATCATAAAAACGCCATAGCACCTCATCGCCGTGGTCGTTATAGATCGTTAACCAGTGCCGAAAATGCCTTACCAACGCATGGCTGCTTTCCTTGCTTTCCAGAAGTATTCCCCAACGCAGATGGGGGCGCCGAGTGCTGACCCACTGCAGGAAAGGATCCGCTGCCGAGGTCGGCGCGACAATAGGCGACACCTCGGTCAAGTGACCAAAAGGGGTATCGACGTAGAGTAGTTCCGCCTCGCTGCTGTAGGCCGAGCGCCGATACCACTGCTCGCGTAGCTCGGGCTGAGCAGTATCCAGAATGAGATGCGTGCAGGTTGGCAAGGCGCTATCCATCGATCGCTCCTTGAGAATGCTTCAACGTATCGGCACAAATATCGCATAGTGCCTTGCCACTGCTCGCGGCCCTTTTCAAAGCGATTACTTGGCCCTGCGTTTCTGCGAAGACCGTGGGCTGGTGCTGAACCGGAGAGATTCTGGAATGCTCTTCACTTTCGGCCTCGCCGGGAAGCCGAGCGCTTAGAGCCGCCTGCCCGGTTCCATTACCGGGGCTGCCCCCTGAATTGATCCTCACTTGTGGTCCGACGATGGTCACACCGCTGGGGTCGATCTTGATAAAGCTGCCGCCGGCTTTGAGGGTGATCTCGGCACCAGCTTCGATCACCACCTTCATGCCCGCCTTGTGATGTACTTCCTGGCCTGCCTCGAGGAGTTGAGCCTGGCCGACCTTTTCGTGGCGGGTGCCATCCACAGTAAGGTGGTCGTCACCGTCTACCTTCCCGTAGCGGTTGCCGCGCACCGTGTGGTGATCGTCGTTATCGATCTCGCTGATGCGGTCGTTGTGCACCTTGAGGTGACTGTCGTTGCGAATCTCCTCGGTCCGGTCGTTGAGCGTCAAAAGCTCCAGGTCTTTTTGGGCGTGGACCCAGATCTGCTCCTCCCCCGCTTCGTCCTCGAAGCGCAGCTCGTTGAAGCCTTCGGCCTTGTGGCTTTGCGTGCGCAGCACCGTGCGGGTCTTGTTCGCCGGTAAATCGTAGGGCGGCTGGTTGACCGCGTGGTACGTACGCCCGGTGACCAGCGGCTGGTCCGGGTCGCCTTCCAGGAAGGAAACGATCACTTCGTGGCCGATGCGTGGCAGGGCAATGCTGCCGTAGCCGCCACCGGCCCAGCCCTGGGAGACGCGCACCCAGCAGCTGGCGGTGTCATCAGGTTCGGCGTAGCGGTCCCAGGGGAACTGCACCTTGACCCGGCCGTGCTCGTCGCAGTGAATCTCTTCGCCTTCCGGGCCGACCACGAAAGCCACCTGGGGGCCATCGACTCTAGGCTTGGGGTTGGGCGTGGCGCGCCAGGCGGCGTCGCCGGGCATCAGCGTGACCTGGTTGACGTAGCGGGTCATGCCGCCGGTGTCGCTGGCGCTGATGCTGTCCTCTTCCAGCGCCTGGGGCTGCTCGCCGGCGTGGTGCACCGCGACCACCTGCCAGTCCCGGTTGAGGCTCTCGGTGTCGTGATCAACAAGCGTGAAGCGCGCGCCGGGGGCGAACTCGGGCAGATCGCTTTGGGCGCTGGCCGTGGTGGCGTTGCGGCGCAGGTGCTCCAGGCGGATGCGGGTGAAGGGCTTGCCGGAGGCGTCTTCCTTGTAGCGGCCGGGGTAATCAAAGTGTTCGTAGTCGGTCTGCTGGCCGTGCTCGGCGACGTCATCGCCCATGTGATCGTGAAGCTGGGCGTAGGCCGGGTTCTTGAAGCTGTAGTCCTTGAGCTGGGCGCTGGCGGCAGCGACCCGGGCGGTGTGGCTCAGCTTGCGCACGTGGCGGGTAGGCGGCGTGCCGCCGGCGCGGCTGTGATAGGTGCGCTCGCCCAGATTCGTCAGCACCTGGGGGTCGTCGGAGAATACCAGCCGATGAGCACCGCCCTCGCTGTCCTCGAACTCATGAAAATAGAACAGCCCTTCCTCGGCGGCGAGGCGCTCGATGAAGGTGAGATCCGTCTCGCGGTACTGCACGCAGTATTCCCGCTCGAGGGGTTCGCGGCTGACGGCGAAGGCCACGTCGGTAATACCGCGCTCGTCCAGCAGGGTGTTGATGATGGTGAGCGGGTCGACCTTCTGGAAGATGCGCGAGTTCTGGCGCAGCGAGGTGCGCCAGAGCGCCGGGCGCAGTGTCAGCGAGTAGAAGGTGCGCCGGTGGCCGCGATCCCCCCGGCCGAACTCGCTGATGATGCCGTGGACCCGGCGCAGCGGCTCGCCGTCCTGCCAGACGGTCAGCGTGGCTTCGCGGTCAAGAAGCTCGGAAGCGTCCAGGTCGCCTTCGCGGCTGGCGACGTTCAGCGTCAGCTCGAAGGGCTCGGAGAGCGCCTCGCGGTGGGTGAAGTCGATGACCGCGACGTCATCCACGCCGGGCAGCATTAAAGTGAACTGTAGGCCGGTGGCTGGCATGTTAACTTCCCTCTCCTGGACCTGAACCGATCACCACGCCGCCGCAATCAACGTCGTGGCTGGTGAGTGCAACGGGCGTGCCGTCGACGAAAATAGTGCCGGAACCCTGAGCGATACTGCGCGGGTGGGGCGAGTGGCTGGGCTTTTGGTGCGCCTCCAAGGGGTCGCCTTTACGGGCCACCGGCTTGCCGTCCATGATGACCGTGGGGCTACCCGAGATGACCGGCGAGGGCACATAGCCGTTGTGCTCGGTGCCGATATCCCCTACCAGTACGAATTTTTGGCCCATTGCTCGACTCCTTCTCTGCGTCAGCGTGTGCGTGCGCTTATTCATGTTGCTCGTGGGTGGCGCTTGCGTATCCTGGCTATTCAGCCCGCTCGTACGTCCCGCTCATTCATCCCACTTAGCGGGCGCCTCGAAACTGGCGATTTCCTGGGCATCCACGTGCTGGCGGCTAAAGCCTGCGGTTTCCAGGCTATTGACCGCCGAGTGGCAGTTGAGCGGCAGCCGCGTTTGTAGCGGCACGCCGCTCAAGCTTCGCCGTAGCGCGCGCAGTAGCCTCGTACCGTGGCCGCTGCCCTTCCACTCTTTGCTGATATAAAAGAACTTGAGCTGCCAGGCCGACTCGTCGTCGGGCCGACAGGCCAACACCATGCCCAGCGGCGGCCCATCGCCGTGGCGTAGCGCCAAAAGCTGCCCCTGCCAGTGCGCCACCTGCCCGTCATCACGCTGTAGCCATACCTGGCGGTGCACGGTGAACTCCAACGCGCGGCGCAGCGTATCGAGGGCGCTTTTGTCGCGCAGCAGCCAGGGCGAATAGCCCCGGCCATCGGCCTGGTACACCGCTTCGATGAAGTTGTCGATGTCCTCTTCCCGGGCAGCCTCCAGGGGCCGGGCGCGCCGACCCTTGGCGCGCTTATGGCGCGAGGCCGGCTTGTCCGCCCCGCTAAAGAGCTTTTTAAGTTGCGTCAGCATGGCCACCTCGCTCGGCGTAAAGGGCGGAGGGAAGCTGGAACCCTGCGGCCAGCGGCCGGGTGAACGGGTTGGGTGCGCCGCCGGCAAACAGCCGGTAGCGCATGGTGCCGCCATCCACGTTGAAACGAAGCTCTAGCTCGCGCTCGCTCACGCTGGTGACCTCGGCCTGTTCCAGCAGCCTGAACCAGGCCCAGGCGCCATCCTGACTGACGCTTCGCGGCGAACGGTTCACTTCGCTTGGCACCATGGTGAGGCGGCTTTCGGTGCCGCCGCGCAGGGCGTTGGGCCAGATCATCGATACCCGCTGGCTAACGCTGTGGGCGTACTCGATTAGCTGACCATCGACACTGATGACGCTGCGGCGCTTGTTGGCGCTCAAGCTGACCGGCTCCAGGGCGAACTCGACATCGAGCGCGCCGTCGCGGCTGAAGTAGGCGCGGCGAATCTGCTCGGCCTGGTCCACCGCCGTGTAGAGGCTTTCGCGCAGCAGCGAGTTGCCCTGGGCGTCGGTCAGGTACTCCGGCGCGCCTTCGATAAAGGGCTGCAGGCTGTCCTGATAGAACGTATCCAGGATACCGCCGGGGGCGAAGAAGTCCTCGAAGTCGTTGAGCGCGACCTCCTGGGTGGCGTTGGGCGCGATGGGATAGCGTCCGGCCAGGCGTTCCTGGTACGGCGCGACCACTTCGTCGAGCCACAGGCTTTCCAGGTGGCGCGTGGCGCTGACCATCAAAAGCTCCCAGCTTTGGTCCGCCAGGCGGTGGAGCATGCTGGCGACCGGCTCCGGGGTGTTGTCGGCGATGCGCTTGAGGTTTTCGATCGGGTCGTTACCGCGCAGCGAGAGCCGGTCGCGGGCGCTCAGGAAGGCGGCGCGGCCGCTGTCGCTCGACTCTTCGATCTCCATCAGGTAATCGCGCAGCGACGTCACCGCGGTCTTGATCTCGTTCAGCGACGAGGGGTTGCCGTTGTCGGCCTGGCTTAACCGGTTAAGATCGGTGAAGGGCTGCTCGATGGCCAGCGCCAACTGGTAGCGCTGAGACTGGCGCAGCGCCTCGCGGGCCTGGTCGTCGTCCTCGGGAAGCTCCGGGTAGAGGCTGGTATTGCGCTCTACCGCGTCCAACAGGCGGTCCAGCGGGCGCTGGGCGCCGACCAGCGCATCCGCCACCACGATCGCCTGGCGGATATCCGGCAGCGGTACCAGCTGCGTATTGGCCAGCGCGTCGCGCCAGCTCACCTGGTAGTCGCTCACGTAGTACTCGCGCAGCGCGGTTTGAAGCTGCTCTTTATCCGCCTCGCTAAAGTTGATGTCGTCGCGCTGGCCGAGCACCCAGATGTCGATCAGGGCCAGCTCCACTGCGCGGTCGAGCTCCTGCAGGAAGTAGCTTTCGAAACCGTCACGGGTGACCAGGTAAGGCAGCGTCACGTGCTCCGGGTCGTCGTTGCGCGCCATGAACACGGTGTTGAAGAGCGTGCCCACGCTGCGACGCAGATCCAGCGCCTGGCCCTGGCGGCTACCGGCGGCCTTGAGCGCGGCGTAGACCCGCTCGTCGATCGGCTGACGGGAGAGATCCTGCTGAGCGGAGGCGATGCTGCCTTGAAGCGGCGCCATGGCCTGCTCGGCGTTCGGGCTGCCCGCCTCGACACGCCCCTGAAGGTCGCTGTGCTGCATGGCGTAATCCAGATGCATCATCAGGCGCTGCTGCACCTCGCCCTGCTGGGGGAAGTAGCTCTGCCAGCGATTCGCCATGTAGCGCTCAACGCGCTCGGTCTGGCGCCCGCTTTGATCCGACATCATGCGCAGTACGCGAAGCAAGGCGAGTTTTTCGTTACTACCCTCTTCGGCGCGGTTCATGTCGTCCATGATGCCGATCATCAGTGCGGGCAGGAATTGATGCTCCAGCATGGCCAGATACGCCCGCTCGACCTGGGCGCCAATTACGTGGCCCTGGTAAAGCCCCATGTCCGCCAGGTACGGCGTATGGGTACGGTACTCGCCGAAGGTTTCCATGGCGTAGCGCAGCCGGTCCAGCGGGTCCAGAAGCTCGCGACCGCTGGGGTCGTCGCTTTGGAAGGCCTCCGGCTGGGTGGCCAAAAAGGTTTCCGCGCGCTCTTCCACCGCGGAAAGTGAGACGCTGTTTTTCTGGTAGAAGTGGGACCAGCCGCCGACCAGCCCCAGCCCCAGAATGGCGCAGGCGGCCAGGCTTGCGTTGCGCATGCGCTGGCGCCGCTGGGCGACGCGCGCGTTGTCGGAGGCAAGGCCCGCCTCGGGGTAGATCACCTTCTCGAACAGCTCTTCGGTGAAGTAGAGCGCGCTGCGTGCTGCCCGGTGAGCGGGTTGCACGCTGTCGTCCATGCCGTAGCGCCGCGCCGCGGCGTCAACGAAGGGGTCCTCGGGCACGCCCTGCTGGTAGACTGAGGTAAAGTAGGTGCCGCGCACCATCGCCGCGGTCGAGAAGCGGTCGCTGGAGAGCGCCTCGGTCAAAAAGCCCAGCAGCACGTCGCGAAGCCCAGCCAGTTGGCGCACGAAGCGGAACACCGATTCGCGCTCCTCGCGGTCGCGGCACTCCGAGAGCATGGCGGGCATCATGTGGTTGAGCCGCGTGAGCATGGTGTCGAAATCGGCCTCGAACTCCGCCTCCCACTGCCCGGGGGTATCGATGGAGTCCGGGGTGAAGGTGAAGCCCAGCGGCGCCTTGCGCGCGGCGCGAGAGTAATGGCGGAAGAAGTCGTCGAAGCCGTGGAGCAGGTCCATCTTGCTAAAGGTGACATACACGGGAAGCCGGGCGCCGTGGCGCTCCATCAGCTCGCGCAGGCGGCTGCGCAAAAGCGTGGCGTAGGCTTTACGCACCGCCACCTGGGCGTGGCTCAGCCGCGCCAGGTCGAGCACCAGCACGATGCCATCCAGCGGGCGCCGGGCGCGGTTACGCTCCAGCCACTCCACGAAGTGATCCCAAAGCCTGCGCTGGAGCTCCTGGGGTTCGCCGCCTTCCATGGCGCCCTGGGTCAAGAGTTCGCCGTCCGGGTCGATCAACACCGCCTTGTCGCCGATCCACCAGTCAAAGCCGAGCTGGCCTTGTTTGCTGCTCTGCCCGGTGGCCTTCATCACGTGGGTCAGGGCGAAGTTCTGGCCGGAGCGGTTGATCAAACTGGTCTTGCCCGCGTTTTCCACGCCCATGACCAGATACCAGGGCAGCCGGTAGCGACCGTTGCCGCCACCCAGGCTCTCGATGATCTCGTCGAGCACGCCGTTGAGCGACTCTTCCTGGCGCTCGACCTGGGACATGATCGGGTCGTGCTGGCGCGCCTGTTCCTGCTCGCGCTCGGTGTCCATGTCGCGCAGCCGCCGGGCCAGGCGAACGCCCCACACCACGGCCACGACCGTGACGATGATGAGCGTGGCCGCCAGGCGGTTGATGAAGGGGGCAAGCGGCGTCACCCCGCGCACTTCCCAGCTCGGCCCGAACCACCAGATCGCCACCAGCAGCAACGCCACCAGCACGGCCCACAAGAGCATGGAAAGCCGCGAGAGTCCTTTGACTTTATTGACGTGGGCGTTGGCCCGGTTTTTCGCCGTTTGCGCCCGGGAGAAGCCCGGCACGTAGCGGCTCAGCTTTGATTTCAAGGTTGACCACATTAGCCTTTATCCCTCGTCCCTATTGATGATGACCATCGGTTTACCCTGGTGGTACGGTTGGCGTTCACCCCGAGGGGGTCTCCGGCAGCGCGGCTTTCAAACGTGCGATCAGCGAAGGCTCCCACTGCTCCAGCGCCAGCTCGCTGACCGTTTGGTGGAGCGTGACGTAGTGCTGCTGCGCCAGGCTCGAAAGCCCCGCCTCTTCCAAAAGCTCCGCGCTTGCCAGCCGCCAGTAGGCGCTCTCTCTGGGCGAGCGCGCCGCGCCCAGGCCCTGGTCCAGCACTTTCAGCGCCGCGCCGGTGTCGTTTTGCGCCAGCGCTTCGCGCGCCTCTTCGAGCCCCTGGTGCCAGGCCTCGCCCCCGCTTTCCGGGGCCGCGCCCCCCTGTTGGGCGCTTTGCAGCCAGCGCGTGGTTTCCTCGTCGACAAACGCGGCGCCGTTATTGAAGGTGAGCGCCTCGATCCCCGGCAGGCGCTGTACGAAGCGCTGGGTTTCATCGCGAATCGCCTCGGCGCAGCGCGGGTGGCCCAGCTGTTTGGCAAGCCCGGCACTCAGCCGGTGGCCTTCCAACCAATAAGGGCTCACCGCGAGGCTTTTTTCGATGCGCTGCCAAAGGCTTGAATCGCCGCCCTTGGCCAGCGCCTCGCGGTACTCGGCGGTACGGTCCGCCGAGACCGGCGCCAGTTCGGTCTTGCCGTTCTCCCGGGCGCCCGGCAGCGCCTGGATCGTGCTCCAGATCGCGTAGCGGCGAAGGCGATAGACCAGCGGCTCGCCCAGCGACTGCTCGGCCATGAACTCCGCCATGTTGAGCAGGGCCTGGCGGTTGCCGCGCTCGTTGCCGGATTCCAGACGAAGCTCCGGCGCCTTCGCCGCCGGAGCCGCGGTCTCGGGCTGCGCCTGGGCCTGGCCCTGAGATCGAGCGGCGGATGTCGAACCCCCTTCGCCACCTGGCGAGGCGGGCGTATCGCTGGCCGCCGTGTTCGTTTCCTGGCTCGGGCGCAGGGCGTTCAGTTGGCGAGTCAGCTCGTCCAGCGCCTGGTGGGGCAGGGATTTCTGCGCCACCTGCTGGGCAAGTTCGGCAAGCGATGTTTCACAGGCCTCGAACTCGTCCTGGGCGTTGTGGAAATCCAGCGTCGCCAGCAGTTTTATACTGCGCTGGATGAACTGCTGAAAAAGCCGGGGGCGCAGTTTGTCGCCGCGCTTGCCGGCGAAGGGGTAGGCGCTTTCCCACCAGGGCGCTTTGATGCTGCGGGCCAGCAGGCGAAGCGAGAGCGCAAAGCGCACGCCGCTGCCGCCATGCTGCATGCAGTGCATCAAGTGCCCCAGTACTTTCAAGTCCTTGCCCTGTTCGCTCAGCATGCGAATCGCCAACGTCTCGGCGTTTTCCCAGTCGATGCTGGCGTGCTGGAGCGAGCCGATCTTCATCATCTCCTCGTCCAGGGTCAGGTAGTGGTTGCTGTCCTCGACCGGCACGCCCACCGGCGCGCCCTCGGCGTTCTCGGGAAGCGGCGCCAGCAAGGGCTCGAGCTGTGATTCTGCGGTAATTTGCATGAACCTCCCCTTACCAGCCGCACGCGTCGCGCAGCGGGTCGATGACCTCGCGCAGACCAGAGACATCGAAGCGCAGCCCATCGAGTTCGGCCAGGTCGCTTTGCAGCGTGACGGCGCCGGTACCCAACAACTGGCGAAGCGTCTCGATGGCGGGCAGCCCGCGCCCGCCGCTGACCACGCGGCCGCCGTCGCGCACGCGCCACTGCTGAGGGATGGAGCCATTGTCGCCGACCAGCCGTACATCCACCCGCGCCTGGCTAAGCGGTGCGGGCAGGTGCAGCTGGAAACGCGTGATCCACTTTTCACAGGCCAGTACCATCACCGGCCGCGGCGGCGTGGTGCCCAGCGCCGGCACGCTGATCAAGATAGTGTCCGCGGTGGTGTTGGCGATCAGCCCCATGTCGTCGTCACCGCGGCCCGCTTCCTGGCGTTCGACCGCGTACCAGAGCGCGGGCAGCTCGCCCTGCTCCTGGGTGGTCGTCGCCTCCAAAAACAGCGCGTCGTAGCAGTTGAGCCGCTCGAGGCGCGACGCCTCCTCAGTGCACGCCTGGGCGCTATCCAGTAGCGCCTCGGGCGCCTGGGCCTTCGCGCCGGCGCTTGCCAATAAGCCCAGCAGCAGCAAGGCGCTGCCCGGCCATCGGCGTTTTAACAGCATCACGTTCATTTGGTATCCAGCTCCAGTAGCTGACATTTGTGCGCCAGGGTTCGCTTGGGTAGCCCCAGACTTTCCGCCGCCTGCGCCCGGTTGCCGCCGAAGCGTTGCAGCCGCTTGCGAATGATCGTCGACTCGATTTCACGCAGCGCCTGGCGCAGATCGTCGATTTCGCTTTCCAGCACGGCGTCGCCGGAAGGGGCCTGGGTGGCCTCTTGGGTTGGCAGCGCGGGCGTATCGTCCGGCGCTTGCTCGCCGGGCAGCATGGCGGCGTCGATATCCGCCCCCTGGGTGGTCATGGCGCAGGCGTAGTCGATCACGTTTTTAAGCTCGCGCACGTTGCCCGGGTAGGCGCGGCGGTGTAAAAGCCGCAGCGCCGCCGGGGTGATGCCCATCTCTTCGCGCGCCTCGCGGCTGCAGAAGTCGCGAATGAACGAGCGGGCCAGGGTTTCGATATCGTCGCGGCGGCTGGCCAGCGGCACCAGGGTGATCGGAAACTGCCCCAGTCGGTAGTAAAGGTCCGCGCGAAAGCGCTGCTCCTTGATCTGCTCGCGCAGCGGCTGATGCGTGGCCGCCACCAGGCGCAAATCGGCGCAGCGCTCGTCGGTCGAACCCAGCGGCCGGTAGCGCCCGCTCTCCAGCACGCGTAAAAGCTTGGCCTGTAGCGCCAGCGGCATGTCGCCGATCTCATCGAGAAACAGCGTGCCACCGTGGGCCTTGGCGATCAGCCCTTCGCGGGGTTGGTCGGCGCCGGAGAACGCGCCCTTGACGTGGCCAAAGAGCTCGGACTCCAGCAGCGTTTCGGGGATCGCCGCGCAGTTGATCGCCATGAAGGATTCGCGGGCCCGGCCGGAAAGCTCGTGAATGGCCTGGGCAACGCGGTCCTTGCCGGTGCCGGTTTCACCTTGTAGCAGCACTGCCAGGTTGGTTTCCGCGGCGCGCACCACTTGGCTTCTCAGCGCCTGCATGGCGGCGGACTGACCGAGAATCTGCTCGCCGAGGCGATTGGCAAGGCTTTGCCGGCGGGCGCCGTCGTTGAGCTTGGCCAGCGAATCCTGCAGTACTCGGGAGCGTTGGCGCTCGCCGTGCTCCCGCGCCAGGCGTGCCCACAAACGACATAAAAGCGCCTCGAACGCGGCCATACCGGCTTCATCAAAAAGCGCGTCCAGCGCCTCGGGCTCGCCGGCCAGGAGCAGCACGCCCAGCCATTCGCGCCGGCCATCCAACGCCCGGAGCGGGCGAAGGCGTAGCTGGCGGCGGGTGGCAAGTGACGCGATCTGGCCCTGAAAGCCCGGGTGGTCCAAGCGCAGGCGGGCGTCGCTGACGCTCAGGCTGAGCGCGCTGTCGTTACGCACGACGTGGGCGTAGGGGTGGCTGAAATCTCCGCAGTCGAACTGCGTGTCGAGGCCGTCGCGGCCCAGCCAGCGCCCGCTGCCGTCGATATACAGACACTCCGCCGCGTCCACGCCCGGGCAGTCGCGCAAAAGCCTGGCCGCTTGCTTACGCAGCGCGGAAAGCGACGCGCTCTCCACCAGTGTCAACGCCAGCGGCATGGCCGCAAGCGCTGCACTGGGCAGGCCGGTTAACGAGCGAGCGGGAAGCGTCATGGCGTCAGGCGACCTCGGCGGTAAAGCGGTCGTGTTCACTATCGACCCCCAGCACCACGCTCGACACCGCTTCGCGGCGTGCCATGCGCTCCAAAAGCGCCCGGGAGAGCGGCGGCAGCAGTTCGCCGTCGATCACCGACTCGAGCATGCGCGCGCCGTTTTCGCTGCGCGTGGCGCGAATGCAGATCGCCTCCAGTAGCGCGTCGTCCAGCACCACCTCGGCCTGGCGGTGGCGGGCCCGAATGCGCCCGGCCAAGGTGTCGAGCTTGGCGCGCACGATCTCGCGCAGCGTCTCGCCCTCCAATGGCAGGTAGGGCACCACCTCCATGCGTGCAAGCAGTGCCGGTTTGAAAAACGCCGCCAGCACCGGATAAAGCGCCTGGTCGAGGGCGGCCGGGTCGCGGCGGTGCTCGTTGATCGCTTCATAGCCCAGGTTGGACGTGAGGAAGAACAGCACGTTCTTGCAGTCGATCAACCGCCCTTCGCCGTCGGCCAGCTCGCCCTTATCGAACGCCTGGTAGAACAGGTTCAGCACGTCCGGGTGGGCTTTTTCGACTTCGTCGAGCAGTACCACCGAGTAAGGCCGTTTGCGGATCGCCTCGGTCAACAGACCGCCTTCGCCGAAGCCGACGTAGCCCGGCGGCGAGCCGATCAGCCGCGAGACCGTGTGCTTTTCCTGGTACTCGGACATGTTGATGGTGGTGAGAAATTCGCGACCGCCGTAGAGCTGCTCGGCGATCTGCACCACGGTTTCGGTTTTGCCCACGCCGCTGGGCCCGGCGAGCAAAAACGCGCCCAGCGGCCGCCCCGGGCGGCGAAGGTCCGCCCGGGCGGTCAGCAGATGACGATGGATACGCTCGATCGCGCTGTCCTGGCCCTTGATCAGCTCGCCCAGATGCTCGGGGAGCTCGGTCAGGCGGGTGAGCTCGTCACTGGTCATGCGCTCGACGGGCACGCCGGTCCAGTCGCCGATGACCTGGGCGATCTGCGCCTCTTCGACACTGGGATTGACCAGCGCAAAGGTTTGCTGGAGCTCTCTGAGCGTTGCCTCGCGCTCGGCAAGCTCGGCGTGTAGCGCCGAGGCTTCACCGTTTTCGTCGGCGTCGAGCAGCTGGCGGTGGAGCGACACGATAGCGTCCACGCATTCGCGCTGGGCCTGCCAGGCCGCTTCCAGGGTGGCAAGCTCCTCTTCGAGCCCGGCCAACTGCTCGGCCAACGCCTCGCTCTGGGCGCTGTCCGGGGTGCGGCCCAAAAGCGTCTCCCGAGCTAGCTGGTCGCGCTCGCGAAGCGCCGCGGTATGCGCGCTTTTCAGGTGGCTTAGCTGGCGCGGCGGTGTGTCCAGCGCCTGGGCCAGCCGCGTGCAGGCGGTATCCAGCACGTCGATCGCTTTGTCCGGCAGTTGGCGCCCGGCCAGGTAGCGTGCCGAGAGCGCGGCGGCGGCGCGCAGGCCGCTGTCGCCGATCAGCACGTTATGGGCGCGCTCGTAGACATCGCGCAGGCCACGCAGTATCACCAGCGCCTGCTCGACGCTGGGCTCGCTCAGCGCCACGGGCTGGAAACGCCGCGACAGCGCCGGGTCTTTCTCGAAATACTTCTTGTACTCGCGCCAGGTGGTGGCGGCGATAGTGCGCAGCTCCCCGCGGGCCAGCGCCGGTTTGAGCAGGTTGGCCGCATCGCCGCCGCCCTCCTGATTGCCGGCGCCGATCAGCGTGTGGGCTTCGTCGATGAACAAAAGCGTGGGGCGCGCGGCATTTTTGACTTCGTCGATCACCGCCTTGAGGCGTTTTTCGAACTCGCCCTTGACCGCCGCGCCGGCCTGCAGCGCCCCCAGGTCGAGGGTCAAGAGTTCGACCCCGCTGAGCGCGGAAGGCACCTGCCCGGCCACGATACGCGCGGCCAGGCCTTCGACCACCGCGCTTTTGCCCACCCCGGCGTCGCCGATCACGATGGGGTTGTTCTTACGCCGCCGCCCCAGAATATCGAGCATTTGGTCGATTTCCGGGTCGCGGCCAAGCACCGGGTCGAGCTCGCCGTTGCGCGCCTGCTCGGTGAGCGAGGTGGCAAAGCGCGCCAGCGCGCTATCGTCGCCGGCGGGCGCCGCTTTCGAAGGCTCTTGAGAGGCGTCCTTGGGGGCT
Source organism: Vreelandella mediterranea (assembly GCF_970647075.1). NCBI lineage: Bacteria > Pseudomonadati > Pseudomonadota > Gammaproteobacteria > Oceanospirillales > Halomonadaceae > Vreelandella > Vreelandella mediterranea. The sequence goes on from NZ_OZ310198.1 coordinate 3,086,547, forward strand.
TCGGCGGAATCCGCGGTGAGCGTATCAAGCCCCCGGCGCAGGCTCTCCCGGTTGATCTCTGCCAGCAGCCGCCTCGAGCCCTGGCCCAGATAGCGCTCCGGGGTATGTAAAAGCGCGGTGAAGATCGCGCCGCTTCGCAGCGTGCGGTGCTGGTACTCGGTGGCGGCCAGAAGCCAGGCGTCCTGCAAAAGCTCGATCAAAAGCGGCGAGAAGCTGGGCGTGGCGACCTCGGTGCTGCGCGGCGGCCGTGTCTCTTCGCCGAGCAACGCGCGCAGCGCGTCGCTGTCTACCTCGAGGCGCTCGCAGAGCACGCGCACATCACAAAGTGGCTGGTCGAGCAGCGCCTGGAGAAGATGGCCGACGCTCACTTCCGGGGCCTGCTGCTGGGCGCACAGCACCGCGGCCTGCTCGAGTCCCTGGCGGGCGATGGTATTGAGGCGGTCGATGAGCGCGGGTAGCTCTACCCTGAGCATGGTGTTCTCCTAGCGGTACAGTTGGTTGAGAAGCGTGGTGATCTGCTCGGCCTGCTGGTCAAGCGACCAGGCAAAGCCCAGATACACCGCCACCATGGCCGCGCCGAACAGCGCGAAAATACCCCAGATGGGAAAGTTGGCGCCGCGGTGGCGCTGATGGCCCTGCACCACGTTGTCCAGCGGCTGGGTCAGGGTGTCCTCGACGGCAGGCTCTAACGCCGACAGCTGGTCGCCCAGCGCGCGCACGATCTGTTCGTACTCGTCGCGCCCGTGGGACATGACCCGGTAGCGCCCCTCGAACCCCAAACAGAGGCAGAGATAGATAAAGGCGAGCATGTCCCGGTAGCGCTTGGGCTCCTGTTGAAGCCGCGCCAAAATGGAGAAGACCTTCTCGCCGCCCCAGGTTTCGTTGTGAAAGCGGGTCAAAAGCGAGTGCTCCGCCCACTTGCTTTGGCGCCCCCAGGGCATACCCATCACCGCCTCGTCGATGAACGAGCAGAGCACATAGCGGTAGGCTAAAAGCGTGGCGCGGTCGTAGCCCTGCTCGGTGAGCTCGATCTCGATGGCGGCAATCTCGTCAACGACCTGGCGGTAGAGGCGCTCGACATCGGACACGTTGTCGAGCTGGCGCACCCGGACCACCATGCCCAAAAGGCTGCCCGCGGCGTCGACCAGCGGGTTGAGGTTATGGCCGCGCAGCTTGAACCAGTAGTCTTCGTCGGCGTCGAGCTGACCGGCGTGGCTATGGATGAGATGCTCCAGGCCACGCTCGTTGATCAGGTCCTCGTGGCGGCCTTTGGACGCCTCCCGTCGACCCCCGGGGTGCTGCTCTTCAGTGACAAGCTGTTGCATGGCTTAACTCCTGATCGCCCAGAACTGCATTTCCAGACCGGGGAAATCGCCGGCCACGTGGAACGCAAAACCGCTGGCACCTTCGAGCATGCCCCAGGCCTCGCTTTGGCGGTCCAGCTGGAAGTAGGTGTAGCCTGCGTGGTAGGGAAGCTCCCGCGGGGCCACCGGCAGCGGCTCCAGCGGAATGCCGGGCAGCTGCAGGCTGATGAGATCGCGAATGCGCTCGACGCTGGCCACCTTGGTCTGCTGCAAGAAGAGCTTGCGCAGCCGCTCGCCGGGCATGTCCGCGCGCACCGCGAGAATGAACTCGGCGGTTTCGATCAGGCTGGTATCGGAAAGCGGCGCCACCAGCAGGCCAAAACGGCGCGCCTGGAGCTGGATGGCCACCGCGCGCGGCTCCAGCACCGTCGAGAGCGCCTGGCGCAGCATCTTCATCAGCGGGCGGAAGGCGCGATCCGGGTGGTCGTGGTCGTAGGCCGGGCACTCCGGCGGCAGGCGCGACTCGTCGGTAAACGTCACCAGCTCGCAGGACACTTCGTGCATGGTGTCGTAGAGGCGCTCCGGGTGAAGCTGGCCAAGCCTGGCCAGGTGTTGAAAGCGCGGCTGGGCGCGGTTCAAAAGCTGCAGCAGCATGAAGTCCGACACGTCCGCCACCCCGGCCTGATGCGGCGTAGAGAGGCGCTGGGCGATATTGCGCGCCCGCTCGCGCATCAAGCCCGCCATCTCACCGACGAAGCGCTGCAGGCTGGGCGCGGCCTGAACGTTCATCAAGGTGGGCAGGAAATGCTCGTCCAGCACCAGGCTTCCGTCCGGGCGGCGCTCGACGATGCGCGCCACCGCCAAACAGGCGTAGCCGCTGCGGTCGTCGCGCTCCAGCAGCAGCCGCGGCGACACCCGGGCCACGTCCAGGTCCGCCGTGGCGCCCTCCTGGGAGTGCAGGTCGCGCACGCTGCGCGTGGTCATGCGATAGCGTGCCGGCAGGTCGTCTTCGGGCCAGCGCACCTCGCCCACGCCGTCGGTGGCCAGCGGAATCCCTAAATAGACGACCTGGTTGGTGATGCTCGAGTCACTGATCTCCAGGGGCGCGGGTTCGGTATCGTCGCTTGGCAAATGAAACGCCACGCCGTCGGGCATGACGCCGGCAGCCCGGCTGATGGCGACCCGGCCAAAGCTCAAGAACTCGTTGTTCAGCTCCAGGCTGAGAAAGCCATACAGGTAGTGGCTAACGCCTTGCAGGCGCGTATCCAAAAGCCCTTCCAGGCTTCGCTGCTGCTGCTGGAAATGCTGGGGCTTGATAAACAGCCCTTCGCTCCATACCACACGATTTCGGCTGGCCATTAGTCCTCCTTCCTTAGTTCTACTTCGCTCTCCCGAAGGTGAACCAGCAGGTGGTAGTGTTCGGCGCGGCTTCTCACCTTCACGACCTTTTTCCACTCGGCCTCGTTGGGCGTGGCGTAAAAGGCGATGAGGCCGATGTAGCGCGTCTCTTCGTCGATCTCGAACGGCTCATAGAACTTCCACTGCCCGGGGAGCAGGGTGAAGTCATCGTGGGTGAGGTAATTGGTACCCAGCGCCTCCTCCATGTCCTCGCTTAGCTGGATAATGTCGGCGGCCATGAGCATCGAGTCGTCTTTCAACTGGAGCACCTGAAAGCGCAGCGGCGTGCCTTCGCCTTCCACGTTGGGGTTCACGTTGGCCTCGGCGATCATGCTCAGATCGACAAGCGTCGGGCGGTCTTCCGGGTAACCCACGGGCGTCGACGGGTCGCGCATGATCTCCCAGGTCTTGCCAGCGGCCTCCCGCGTAGAGGCGCAGCCGGCAAACAGCAGGCAAAGCGCCAGCACGCCGATCAGCCGCGCAAGGTTCACGGTGGCCGCCGGGGCGGGAAAGTGGGGGGCTGCGCTCATGGCTGCTCCCGCTGCTGCTGACGGACGGACTGGTCGTAGGCCTGCTCGAATACTTCCCAGAAAAGCTTTTGAAAGCCCTGCTGGCGCCCGGAATTGAGCTCGCGGTAGTAGTGCTGGTACATCTCCCAGGCCCAGCCGTCTTCGTCTTCGATCCGGTTACCCGCGCCGCGGTAGGCGTGAAAGCGCTTCAACAGCGCCTCGGGCGAGAACGCATCGAGAATGGCGCCAAGGGCCTGGCCGATCGCCTCTTCCACGGCGTGCTGGTGCTGGCCCTGATGGCGCAGGCTTTCGGCGACCGCTTCGGGGGCGGAGAGGTGCACGTAGCTACGCTGGGCCGAGAACATGGTTTCGGCGGTCTCTTCGAACGAGAGCCCCAGGCGCAGCGGGTTGTCTTCGATCGGCTGCAGGCGGCGGTCGCGCAGCGGGTACTTGCTGTCGTTTTGTGACTGCTGCAGGGTACGCAGGCCATCGATGGTGGCGCGCAGGGTTTGGCCGGCCTCTTCCAAAAACGCCTGCTGTTCGCCGCTATCGCGAAAAGGCAGGTCGAAGCCCAGCCCTCGAAGCAGCGGGTCGGCGCCTACGTGGCTCAGCGACTGGGGCGTCGGTTTTTGCCAGCGATCCTCCAACTGCTCGCCTACAGAGCGCTCCAGGTCGTCCAGTTGCCGCTCATCCATGTCACTGCTCCTCTGCTTGTTCGTGCCGGTCAAGGGTTTGATATCGGGAAGGCGTACCGCTTCTTCGCGGGGCTCGCGCTGCCCGTTGCTGTTGTGCTGGCTATAGTGCTGGCGCTGGGCGAAGGGCATCGCCTCCAGCGGTTCGATGTCCCGGGCGCTGGGTTCGCCTTCGTCCAGCGCCGCCATGGGGTCGTGCTTGAGCGAGCCGGGAATCACGCCGCCCAGCGCCTCGATCGGGTCTTCGCGCTGATCAAAGCGCTCGGGCTGGGCGGGTTGTTCGCTTCGCCGGGGCCCCGTGCCGCCGTCTCGGGTGACGTCTTCCTGCTCTTCGTCGACCAGGGTGGTCAGCGAGTGCACGCCGGGCTGCCAGGCGTGGCGATTCCCCATGTGGATCTTGAGCCGGTAAACACCCACGGTCAGCTCGTCGCCGTCGCGCAGGGCCACCTTACGATTACGCCCTACCGGCAGTGTGGCGCGGTTGATGAAGGTCTGGCCGCTGGCATCCACCAGGCAGAACTTGCCGTCGATTTTGGTAATCTCGGCGTGGCGGGGCTGGATCTCGCGCGCCTGGTCCTGCAGCAGCCAGTCGTCCTGGCCGCCGCTGCCAAGCGTCCCTCCATCGCTATGAAAGACATGGCTGCTGGAGGAGCGGCCTTCGAGCTGTTCACTGTTCAAAACCACCAGCGTTATGGCGTCAAACGGGTCGGCTTGCATGATTTAACTCGTCATTTGAATGCGTACGCGGCGGCGCGTGCTTTCTTCGCCGCCCTCGGGGTCAACGAACGTGGTCCAGCCCAGCTGGCACGAGCCAGCATCACCAAGGCGCATGGGCTTTACCGCGCTCTCCAACAGTTCGAGCTCCAGGTCGTAGGCCAGCGGCTCGCGCAGCACGAAACTTACCAGGGTTTTCAGCGGGTCGTGCTCCTGGCCGTCGGGCAAAAAGTCGCGAAATCGCTCGAGACTCAAGCCGCGCAGGCAGAGCGCAAACTTACCCTGCACGTCGGCCACACGCTCGCCGGCCACGACATCCTCACCCAGTGTCATGCCGCTCATTCCGGTACGGCTTCGCTGATCCAGCGGGATCTCGACCCAGCGCTTGACCCACTGTTCGATCTCGACCTGCTCCAGATCGAAGCAGTGGCTGACGATGCCGCACACCACCTCCGGCGAGCGCGAGCGCCCGGCCAAAAGCCCGGCGTAGGCGAGCATCTTGCTCCAGTTGATCGGCGTTTCGCCGCGCAGGTTGGCGTCGGCCAACCCCACCAGCGCAAACACCGAGGCCGAGAAGCCATCTTCGGCGTTATCCTGGTAGCGCACGTAGTGGCGGTACTTGCGCCAGTTACGGTGCATCAACGTCAATAGACGATGATTGAAGAAATCCAAAAACGCCCCGGCGTTGCCCTCCTGGTGGGCCGACTCGTGGGCCAGCGCCTCCAGGTAGTAGCTCGGCAGCGGCGACTGCGAACCCTGCAGGCCCAGAAAGCTCACTTCCATGGCGTACTGGCCGTGCTCATCAAGGCCCAGCGCGAGTACGTCGCTGCCCGGGAAGCCGAGCGACGCCGAGCTCTTGTAGCGCACCCGCGAAAACACGGGCACGCTACCGCCAGGCCGCTGCTCCAGGTCGTCGCCGTGACGGTGGTGCAGAAGCTCTACCAATTGAAAAAAATCAAAGCGCCGCGCCCGGTTCAAAAGCGGCGCCAGCGCTACATCAGGGGCTGCTGCCCCGCTTGTGAGCTCCATACGTAACGCTCTTGGTTATGCCGGTTGATGACCTGCAACTCGTGAAAGGAGTTGATGCTGGCGTAAAGCGATAAAAAGCGCGCGAGGACACTGCCGAACAGGTACAGGCTGCCTTCATCGCCAAACGCGTCCTGGTCCAGGGTCATCACCGAGCGCAAACCGCGCACGGGCATGCCCCGGCGCAGCCGGTCCACCGGCTGCGTATCGATCTCGATAATGCCGTCCAGGCGTTTTTGCGCGACGCGCTCGGCCTGGCGGTCCACCAAAGCGCGAAAATCGTAGGCCTTGAGGACCGAGCAGAGCGCGTCGCGGCTGAGTAGCGACAGGTAGTTGAGCGACAAGTTGGAAATCAATGTCCAAAGCAGCCCGTCGTCGATCGCCGGGCGCAACACCGGGGTCGGCCGGGTCACGTTGCGAAAGCTTGCGAAGGTGGGGCTATTCTGGGTTTCCACGCAGATATCGCCCACGGTCAGCTGCTCGGGCAGCTCGCGGTTGCTGCAGGTCAGGCCCAGCGATATCGTCTCGCGCCGCCCAAGGCAGAGCGCTTCGTCGCCGCGTACCAGCGAGATATCGTGATCGAACCCGTCGCCGCGCATGCTGGTGCGCACCCGCGTCCGGAAATAGAGCGAGTCGCGCCCACGGTCGCGCTCGATCTGGTGCTGGAAGCTCTCGAAGGGGACATAGCGGCGCTGACCGTTTTGGGCACCGCTTCCCGCCCCTTCCAACCGCCCAACCACGTCGTCCACGCTGAACACCTCGAAGTGCGACGGCGCCTTACTGCTTGGGCGAATACGGTACTCGCTGCGCTCGCCGGTCAAATCGACCGGCTCGGCATCGTGCTCGAACAGGTTGATGGCCGGGGCGCAGTAGAGCGCCAGGTGTTCATCCTGAAGGCGCGCATCGGTGGGCAGCGGGCGCGAGAATACGAAGCGTAGCGTCACCTTCTCGGCGGTTTTCGCAGGTAGCGCGCCGCCCAGGCCATGCACATCGAAAAAGTGAAATGCCTCGGGAAAGCACAGGTACTCCTGCAAAATGCGATAGCCCTGGTGCACGTTGCGCGGGTAGGGCAAAAGCGCCTGGTCGGGCTCGAAGCCCACCGGGCGCAGGGCACTTGCCGGAAGCGTCTGGCGCTGGCCGTCGATCTCGAGCTCCAACCGGCCCAGGTAGTGGCTCATCCACAGATAGAGCGTGCGCGCGGTGTAGCCGTCGCCGCCCAGATAAAGACGCAGCGCCTCTACGCCGAGCTCGTTCATGGGCTGGTCGCTGTGCACGTCCATGGCAAGCTCGACGATCGAGGATTCGCGGGTATGGCGAGCGGTGACGCCCGCGTGGGCCAGCGGGTAGAGCGCAACATCGTGGCAGGTACGAAACAGGCAGGCGGTGCCTTCGACCGGTGTGCTCGAAAGCTCGGTACCGCGGGCCACGCTTTGCTGCTGACTGAGCACGTGCCAGACCGGAGTGAACTGTACCACCGCCATGCTCGGCACCGGACGCAGGTAGTTGGGCCATAGCATGCTGATCAGCGAGTGCGTCAGCTCCGGGAATTCGTCTTCCACCTTTTCGCGCATTCGCCCGGTCAAAAAGGCAAACCCTTCCAGCAGCCGCTCGACGTCCGGGTCGGTGCTTCGCTCGGACAGAAACCGGCTAAGGCCCGGGTTCGCCTCGGCAAACTCACGGCCCTGACGCTTGAGGAAGTTAAGTTCGTCGCGGTAGTAGCGGTTGAGCATGAATGACTTCCCGCGCGATCAGTTCATACACTGATAGCGCTTGTTGTTGAGCAGCAGATCGATCGTGGCCTGGGCGCTATCGTGGCCAAGCGCGACGGTGGCGTGCACTTGAAAACGCAGCTGCAAGGGGTCGCCGCCGTTAGGCAGCGACTCCACTTCCACCCGCTTTACCCGGGGCTCGAAGCGTTCGATGCATTGGCGGATCGCCTGCTTGATATTGAGCTCCAAATCCAACACGCCGATGGTGGCGTCGTTGAAATCCAAAAGCCCCAATTCCGGTGCACAGGCGCTGTTGCCGGGGTGGCTGTTGAGAAGCTCTACCAGGTGGCGTTTGATCGACTCCACCACCTCACCGAGCCGGGTCTCTTCCGAGCGCTGATCCGGCTGGTGAGGGGCCGCCAAGCGCTCGAACAATCGGCTGCCTAAACGCCCATTGCTTTGCGTGGCCATAGCGCGTTACTTCCCTTATTCCTTGTCGAGACGCCCGACCAGGGAGAGTTCGAAGTTCGCGCCCATGTACTTGAAGTGCGGACGTACCGACATCGATACCTGGTACCAGCCCGGCTCGCCTTCGACATCCGAGACCTGGATCGAGGCGGCGCGCAGCGGGCGGCGGCTACGTACATCGGAAGGCGGATTTTCCTGGTCGGCTACGTACTGGCGAATCCAGGCGTTGAGCTCGCGCTCCAGGTCCTGGCGCTCTTTCCAGGAACCGATCTGCTCGCGCTGAAGCACCTTCACGTAGTGCGCCAGGCGGTTGATGATGAACATATAAGGCAGTTGGGTGCCCAGTTTGAAGTTGGTCTCCGCGGCCTTGCCTTCGGTAGTGTTCGGGAACACCTTGGGCTTTTGCACCGAGTTGGCCGAGAAGAACGCGGCGTTGTCGCTGCCCTTGCGCATGGTCAGCGAGATGAAGCCCTCTTCGGCCATCTCGAACTCGCGCCGGTCGGTGATCAACACCTCGGTCGGAATTTTTGCCTGAAGCTGGCCGAAGGCCTCGTAGGTATGCACCGGCAGGTTTTCCACCGCGCCGCCGCTTTGCGGGCCGATGATGTTCGGGCACCAACGGTACTTGGCGAAGCTGTCGGTCAAACGCTCGGCGAGCAGGTAAGCGGTGTTACCCCAAAGGTAGTGCTCGTGGTTCTCGCTGACCGTTTCGCGGTAGTTGAAGGTCTTGACCGGGTTTTCGATCGGATCATAGGGCGTGCGCAGCAAAAAGCGCGGCGCGGTCAGGCCCAGATAGCGCGCATCTTCGGACTCGCGCAGACTGCGCCAGCGGGCGTATTTCGGCCCTTCGAAGATCGCTTTGAGATCCTTGATGTTGGGCAGCTCTTCGAAGCTGTCGACGCCGAAGAACGAAGGCGCCACCGACGACATGAAGGGCGCGTGCGCCATCGCGCCGACCGCCGAGGTGTACTGCAAAAGCTTCATGTCCGGCGTGGAAGGCGAGAAGTCGTAGTGGCCGATGATCCCGGCAACGGGCTCACCGCCGAACTGGCCATACCCGGCGTTATAGACGTGATGATAAAGACCGCTCTGGCTGACTTCCGGGGCGAATTCGAAATCTTCCAGAAGCTCCTGCTTGGTGGCGTGCAGCACATCGAGCTTGATGTTTTCGCGAAAGTCGGTGCGGTCGACCAGAAGCTTCAAACCTCGCCACGCGGACTCGAGCTGCTGAAACTCCTGGTTATGCAGCACTTCGTCCACTTGATGGCTGATCTTGCGATCGAGCTCGACGATCATGTTGTCCACGATCGACTTGTTCACCTTGGGCGCTGCGTTGTCATCCGCCAACAGCTGGGAAATAAAGGCGGCAACCCCTTGCTTGGCCACATCGTAGCCTTCATCGGCCGGGGCCATGCGGGTTTGCGCCATGACCTGGTCCAGCAGCGACGCCTCTTCTGTCTCTGTCTGAACCGTTTGGGACTGATCTTTAACCGTCTTGCTCATCGTTTCGTCTCGCACTATTGGGGTTAGCAAATTGATACACGGGCCGGGGTTACTCGTTAGGGCGCTCGGTATCCATTAACTCCAATTCATTGAGAAGCTGCTGGCGCGCTTCGTCGTTTTCCAGCAGTTTTTGCAAACGATCCCGGAAAGCGGGTACGTTGCCCAGCGGGCCTTTCAGCGCTACCAGCGCTTCGCGCAGCTCGACCAGCTTGCGAAGCTCCGGCACCTGTTTGGCGAGCGAGTCCGGCGAGAAGTCTTCAAGAGACTTAAAGGAAAGATTAACGGCCATATCGCCGGCGTCCTCGCCCTCTTCGAGGCGATTGGCCACCGAGGTTTGCAGGGACAAATCGGCTTCGCGCATGACCGACTGAAAGTTGTTCTTGTCCACCGATACGGATTGGCGCTCTTCGATGGGCGTCTCTTCTTCGCCGCCCTTGAAGTCGCCTACTACCAGCAGTTTGAGCGGAAGCTCGGTATCCGCCTGCTGGTCGCCGGTGGCCGGAACGTATTTGATATTGATGCGCTCTTTCGGCGCGACGGTGCCTTGTTTAGCCATTGGATGCGTCCTGAAAGCGAGAAAATCGAACGTTTACGTTAATAATTCTCAATTAACGCAAGTTAACGAATTCGCTTGAACGGTGCCAATGCGCCATTTTTAAACACTCAGGAAGTGGCGTCGTAAAGGAAACTTTTTCACTCTGAATTTGCGCGACAATTGGCACAATTTTGTAGAATTTAGCCGACCATCTAATATAAATTAATTTATAAAAAATCAATGTAAGATATCTCTTACACAACAAGACGATAATGTCTTACAAATAAAATCCTGATTTTCTCAACCTAAAATCTCAATCCGGGTGGCCTTGGTGCCAAGTGATGGTTAGGCTGGCCACTTTTTCACCCCCGAAGCCTCACTTCAATGAGCCTTTTCGCCGCTGTGGAGCGCTTCTTTGCCTGGCTTTGACTAATTAAACGTTATAATCAACTCGGCCTGCTGAATTTCAAGCAACTTGTTGCCCCGCAGGCAAGTGCTTGCCTGCTTTCGGGCAAGTCTCGGCCCAGGCACACTTTCATAAAATTTTAATATTTTTATAAGAGCTTGATTAGAAGGGCGATTTTTTAGATGGCATACGGCTTGCCTTAGTAAATAGTGTTCACCGGGTATTCGTACCCTTATCGCAACGCTTGATCGAGGAGCTATTTATGCCAACTCCATGTTATATCAGCATCGAAGGCCAGACTCAGGGCAACATCACAGCCGGCGCCTTCACACCGGACTCCGTCGGCAACATCTATGTCGAAGGTCACGAAGATGAAATGCTGGTCCAGGAATTCAAGCACGTCGTCACGGTGCCCACCGACCCGCAGTCCGGTCAGCCCTCCGGCCAGCGCGCCCACAAGCCGTTCGTATTCACCGTCGCGCTGAACAAAGCCGTGCCGCTGATGTACAACGCCTTGGCCTCCGGCGAAATGCTGCCCACCGTAGAGCTTAAGTGGTACCGCACCTCGGTCGAAGGTAAGCAGGAGCACTTCTTCACCACCTCGCTGACCGATGCCACCATCGTCGATATCAACCTGCGTATGCCCCACGCCCAGGACATCCAGAAGTCCGAGTTCACTCAGCTGATGGACGTGTCACTGGCATATCGTAAAATCGATTGGGAACACACCGTTGCCGGCACCTCGGGTTCCGACGACTGGCGTGCGCCGATCGAAGGCTAAGCATTGCCTCAATGCTTGCCGCATAAAAAAACCCCTTCCTTGTGAAGGGGTTTTTTTATGGGCGCGCAATTTGTCTCTCCCTACTACTCCCAACGCCTCTGCCCCGCTCCTTCGTCCCCTTCCACGCGCACAAAAACCGGCTCGCTGTGCGCGATCAGTGACGCGCGGGCGTCGTCGTGTGCGTAGACCACGCCTAGCGCCATCACCCAGTGCTCGTCGTTGCGAATAACGGGAAGATAAACACAGCTGCGGGCGCGGCAGCGGTGAACGGCGCCAGGCTTTTGGGAGAAAACGGGGAAGCGTAGGCGCTGGTCGGGGGCGAGAGTTGGGGCGTTCTCCCAGTCAAGCGTATCGAACGTGGAGAGTGCTTCGACGGCGGCGGTTTCTGCGCGCATTTGCGCCTTTAGCGCGGCGCGGTAGTTGGCCGCCTGGCGCTGGTCGATGAGCGCCGACTGCACCCCGACGATGCCGAGCATCAAAGCGCTTGCCAGCACCACCATGACCACGGCCAGCGCCGCCCCTTGCTGGCGGGCCGGCCGTTCGGGGGAGACCTCAGGGTGCCAAATCATCGCGGGCTAACACACGTTGGCGCGGGGTAATGTGAAAGGCGATGTCTTGGCCCTTGGGCCCCAGCGGCAGCGCAATGCGAAGCGCGCCGTCGCCCACCGGTTCGCCCAAGGGCTCGTCCCGCGGGCAGGCGCTTTCGCCGAGCCTTTCGAACGACACCAGCGGCTGGGCCTCGGTGGTGTCCTGTACCGTGCAGCGGCACTCGCTGGACGTTGCGCGGCAGGTCAGGTGAAATAGCGCCTCTGCCTGGCCGTTAACGCCACCCTCGCGCCTTAGCCGGCTGGCGAGTGTCGTTGCGGTATACACCAGCGTCTCCTGTTGGCGGCCCAGTCGGTCGACCTGCTCGAAGGTATGAAAGCTTGAGAGGAGCAGTTGCCCGGCACCGATCACCAAAAGACTGCCCAGGGTCAGGGCGACCAAAAGCTCGCTAAGTGTGAAGCCCCGCTGTCTGCCCATCGTGCCCTCCTATAGCTCGCCCGGCAGCAAAAACCGGTACTTCGCGTTAGCCAAAGACGCGTGCGTGACGGTGATGACGAACCCACAGCCTTGGCGCTGAATATCGCCGGACGCCTGTTCAAGCACTGCCCCGCTATCCGTAAACCAGTGGCGCTGCCAGGCGCGCTCGACGCCTTCGAGTTTGCGACCGGCGCAGCGCGGGCTGGCCTGATACGCCGCCCAAAGCCGCTCCTGGGCATCCAACACGGCAACGCTTGCCAGCGTACGCTGGTAGCCCTCGCTTGCGCTTTGCAGCGCCTTTAGCTGTAGCGCCCCCATGCCGATCAAGCCGATCGATAGAATCAGCAGCGCGACCAGCGCCTCCACCAGGGAGAAGCCGCGCTGGTCAACCATTACCAGCACTCCTCGGGGCGGCGCTCGCCGAGCGCATTCAGGGTAAGCGGGTTATCGCAGCCGTCATCGCGTGAGGTGTTGGCCGAGATTAAAAAGCCGCCTTGCTCCTCGTTGGGTTCGAACGTCAGCGCATAGTGGCCATCCGGCGAGGACTCGGTAATGGAGCAGCCGTTTTCATAGCTGTAGTTACGTGAGTAGCAGCGCTCGAGCTCGGCGGCGGCGTTGAGTAAACCCGCCTTACCGTCGGTACGTACCGCGTTTTCGACGTAGCGCTGGTAGCCCGGGTAGGCGATGCCCGCCAGCAGGCCAATGATGGCCGCGACGATGAGCATTTCGATGAGAGTGAAGCCGCGCTGGTGCGTCGATGCACCCGCGCGGTGATCCAGGAAGTTAGCCACTCGGTACGCCTCGTTTTAATTAGCCCATACCCTGAGTATGGCGAAACTGCGTACCGATTGCATTAGCTGCTTGCGATGACCTGGTCGCGAAGCTCTTTAGGCATGGAAAAAGTAATGTTCTCTTCGCGCCCGGCAAGTTCGCTTGGGTCGGTCGCGCCCAGGGATTTGAGCCGGTCGATGACCCCTTTGACCAGCACTTCCGGGGCGCTGGCGCCGGCGGTCACGCCGATGCGTGAAACGTTATCGAGCCAGTGGCTTTCGATCTGCTCGGCGTTATCGATGAGATACGCCGGCGTGCCGATGCGCTCGGAGAGCTCGCGCAGGCGGTTGGAGTTGGAGCTATTGGGGCTTCCGACCACGAGGATCAGATCGTTTTCGGCGGCCAGGTCCCGCACCGCATCCTGGCGGTTTTGGGTGGCGTAGCAGATGTCGTTTTTGCGCGGGCCCTGAATCTCGGGGAATTTATCCCGCAGGGCGTCGATCACCTTGGCCGTATCGTCCATCGAGAGCGTGGTTTGCGTCACGAAGGAGAGCGTCGCCGGGTCGCTCACTTCGAGATTGGCTACGTCTTCTTCATCCTCGACCAGATAGATACGCCCGCCAAAGGAGGTGTCGTAGCGGCCCATGGTGCCCTCGACTTCCGGATGGCCTTCGTGGCCGATCAGGATGCACTCCTGGCCGCGCTTGGCGTAGCGCAGCACTTCCATATGCACCTTGGTCACCAGCGGGCAGGTCGCGTCGAACACCTTGAGCCCGCGCTGGTCGGCGTCTTCCTGCACGGCCTGGGAAACCCCGTGGGCGGAAAAGATCACGATGACGTCGTCCGGCACCTCGTCGAGCTCTTCGACGAACACCGCGCCGCGCTCACGAAGCGAATCCACGACGAATTTATTGTGGACCACTTCGTGGCGCACGTAGACCGGCGGGCCGAAAACGTCCAGGGCGCGGTTGACGATATCGATGGCGCGGTCCACTCCGGCACAAAAGCCGCGGGGGTTGGCCAGTTGAATCGTGACCGGCTGCGTCGGTTCTGAAAGCTCGGTTTGGGGTGCGTTCATAATAGCGCCTTGATGCGTGAGCGCATCGCTAGTGAATAAAAGCCCGGGTGCTCGAAAGGTGACGCCAAGGGCATGCCCTTACGGACAGCGCCGCGCCCGGCTTGTTCTATTGACGGGCGTTTCCCGCTTTTCGATTAAAGCGTTAAACCGTGTCAGTTGTATAACAAGCCCGGCGCAAGCGCACTTTAGTGCGTGGTCATCGGCTTGACGTCGAGCACCTCGACCTCGAAGGTCAGTGTACGCCCGGCGAGGGGGTGATTGAAGTCCACCTCGATCCGGTCGCCGTCAATGGTCTTGACCACGCCGGGAAGCTCGGTGCCCGCCTTGTCGGCAAAGGACATCACCATGCCGATTTCCGGCTCTTCGTCGCCGAAGTCCGCGCGCTTGAGCGTTTGAATGTTTTGCTCGTTGTGCTGGCCGAAGGCGTGCTCCGGGGTGATATCGAACGTACCCTGCTGGCCCGGCGCCAATCCCTTGATGGGATACTCGAAACCCGGCGGCAGGTTGCCGTCGCCAAAGGTGAAACTCGCCGGCGCTTTCTCTTTGGTCGAGTCCACCACCGTACCGTCTTCGAGTTTCAGGGTGAAATGCAGGGTAATGTCCATACCCTCGTCGATGACATAGTCCATACGCTTCTCGCTATTGGCTGCTTTCGTGTAACGCGGCTTTCTTGCGTCGCCGATCGCCCATGATTGATTCCCAGATTAGCAGGGCGGCGCCGATCACGATGCCCATATCCGCCACGTTGAACGCCGGGTAGTACCAGCCCGCCACGTGAAAGGACAAAAAGTCCACCACGTAACCGTGGATCAGGCGATCATACAGATTGCCCAGCGCCCCGCCGATGATCAAGGGAAGCGCTACGGCCAAAAGCCTCTCGTCCCGGCGGATGCGCGAAAGCCAGATCGTCAGCCCCACACTCGCACCCACGGCGATAAGGGCAAAGAACCAGCGCTGCCAGCCAGGGTGGTTGGCCAAAAAACTGAAGGCCGCCCCAAAGTTATGCATCAAACGCAAATCGAAAAAGGGCAGCACGCGTAACGGCTGATTATAGTCGAGCAGATGACTCATCGCGTACTTGCTCGCCAGGTCCAGCGCGATGACCGCCACCGCCAGCCACAGCCAGCGTAGCGGGCGGTGCATGGGCGGTGGGCTTGCAAGCGGCGCCTTCGGCGCGGCCTCAGGCATAGCGGCGGACCTCGCCCGGGCCATCCGGCAGGTTCAGAATCGAGCGCTCGCAAAGGGTCGGGTGCTCTGGATGGCTGCCTACGTCCGGGCGGCGCTCCCAGCTACGCTCGCACTTCTCATACGGGCTCGGTATCACAGCGACTTTCAGCCCATCGAGCTCGCTGTGGGCGCTGGCGTCGGCTTCCTCCAGCGGTTTGAGCGTGGCCTCGGAGGTGATCAGCACGAAGCGCAGCTCGTCGCCCAGGCTTTCCAGCAGCGTACGGAATTCGTCGCTGACATAAAGCGTCGCTTCGCTATCCAGCGACCCCTTGATGGTGCCTTCGCCCCGCGCCTCTTCCAGACGCTTGTTGACCGCGTGCTTGACCTCCATGACCTGCTCCCAGAACGCCCGGCCCATCGGCGCGTCGTCGTTAAGCGCCGCCAGTCCTTCGTAATAGGTCTCGAGCAGCACGCTATCGCCGCGCTCGCCGGGGATGTGCTCGAAAATTTCTTCGGCGGTGAAGGAGAGAATCGGCGCGACCCAGCGGGCGAGCGCTTCGATTACGTGATAAAGCGCGCTCTGGCAGCTACGCCGGGCCAGCGAATCCGCCTGGGTGGTGTACTGGCGGTCCTTGATGATATCCAAGTAGAAGCCGCCCAAGTCCCGGGCGCAGAAGTCGTGCACCTGCTGGTAAACGTCGCGGAAACGGTACTCATCAAACGCCGTCTGGATACGCCCCTGAAGCTGCGCGGTGCGATCCACGATCCAACGATCCAACGCAATCATGTCGTCAAAGGCGACCATGTCGCGGTTTGGCTCGAAGCCGGTCAGGTTGCCCAGCAAAAAGCGTGCGGTATTACGTATACGCCGGTAGACATCGGCGGTGCGCTTCAATATCTCATCAGACACCGCCATTTCGCCGGAGTAGTCCGTCGAGGCGGTCCACAGGCGCAGAATGTCGGCGCCGAGCTTGTCCATCACCGTTTGCGGGGCAACCACGTTGCCGATCGACTTGGACATCTTGCGCCCTTGGGCGTCCACGGTGAAGCCGTGGGTCAGAAGCTGGCGGTACGGCGGGTGGCCGTCGATCGCCGAGCCGGTCAAGAGCGACGAGTGGAACCAACCGCGGTGCTGATCCGAGCCTTCCAGGTACAGATCCGCCCGCGGGCCGGACTCGTGGCCGTGGGGGTGCGAGCCCCGGAGCACGTGGCGGTGAGTGGTGCCGGAGTCGAACCACACATCCAGGGTGTCGGAGATCTTGTCATAGTCGCCGGCCTCACTACCCAGAAGCTCGGCGGCCTCGAGGCTGAACCAGGCGTCGATGCCGCCCTCTTCCACGCGCTTGGCGGCTTCTTCCATCAGCTCGACGGTGCGCGGGTGCAGCTCGCCGGTCTGCTTGTGCAGGAAAAACGGAATCGGCACGCCCCAGTTACGCTGGCGCGAGATGCACCAGTCCGGGCGGTTGGCGATCATGCTGTGCAGTCGCGCCTGGCCCCAGCTGGGAGTGAAGGCGGTAGCATCGATCCCCTCGAGGGCTTTCTGGCGAAGGGTCTTGCCGTCACGGCCTTCGATATCCATGCCCACGAACCACTGGGCCGTGGCGCGGTAGATCACCGGCGTCTTGTGGCGCCAGCAGTGCATGTAGCTGTGGGTGATCGGCTTGTGCGCCATCAGCGCGCCGGCCTCATCGAGTGCGGCGACGATGTTCGGGTTCGCTTTCCAGATCATCTGCCCGCCGAACATCTCGAGGGCATCGACGTAGACGCCGTTGCTCTGCACCGGGTTAAGCATATCGTCAAAACTCATGCCGTAATCGCGGCAGGTGTTGAAGTCATCCACGCCGTAAGACGGCGCGGAGTGAACGATACCGGTGCTGCCGACTTCACTCTCGACGTAGTCCGCCAGATACACCGGCGACAGGCGATCATAAAGCGGATGGCGGAAGTTGATCAGCTCAAGCGACGCCCCTTTCGCGGTGGCGATGACTTCGCCTTGCAGGCCGAAACGCTCCAGACAGCTCTCGACCAGCTCTTCGGCGAGCAGCAAAAGCCGCTCGCCGGTGTCGACCAGCGCGTAGGTGAACTCGGGGTGGACGTTCAGCGCTTGGTTGGCCGGGATGGTCCAGGGCGTGGTGGTCCAGATGACCACGGCGGCGGGCTTTGAAAGCGAATCCAAACCGAAGGCCGTGGCCAGCTTGTCGGCGTCTTCGACCGGGAAGGCGACGTCGATGGCGTCGGACTTCTTGTCCTGGTACTCCACTTCGGCCTCGGCCAAGGCGGAGGCGCAGTCGAAGCACCAGTTGACCGGCTTCAGCCCCTTGAAGACGTACCCCGCGTCGACCATGTCGGCCAGCGCCCGGATCTCGCCGGCCTCATTGACGAAATCCATCGAGCGGTAAGGATGGTGCCAGTCGCCGATCACGCCCAGGCGCACGAAATCGGTGAGCTGGGTTTCGATCTGGGCACCGGCGTACTCGCGGCAGAGTTCGCGAGCTTTTTCCGGCGACAGGTGTTTGCCGTGGGTGGTTTCCACCTTGTGCTCGATCGGCAGGCCATGGCAGTCCCAGCCCGGCACGTAAGGGGCGTCGAACCCGGCCAGGTTCTTGGACTTGACGATGATGTCCTTGAGGATCTTATTGACGGCGTGACCGATATGGATGCTGCCGTTGGCGTAGGGAGGGCCATCGTGCAGCACGAAAATCGGCGCGCCGGCGCGGGCATCGCGCAGGCGCTGGTAAAGGTCCATATCCTGCCATTTGGAAACCCGACCCGGCTCCTGCTTGGGCAGCATGCCGCGCATGGGGAAGTCGGTTTCAGGCAGATTGAGCGTTTGCTTGTAGTCCATAGGTCCGGTCAGCCGTCGTTAGCATCGGCGTCGTCCGCCGAAGAGAAATCAGAAGAAGCGGCTTCTCGCCCAAGCGGGGCCGAAGCCAGCCAAACATCCAGCGCGTCGCCTTCAAAGGCCGCTCTGGATGCGTGTGATGTGAAATCCGGTAAGACGGAATCCGTTGAAGCAAACTCCGTCGGGGTGTCCGTCGTCGAGGCAGTCTCTGTAAGGCCTGCCTGGGACGGGGCAAAATAGTACCGGCCCCGCTCCTGGTCGCGCTGAATCTGCGCTTTGAGTGCTGCGAAGTCGTCGAACTTTACCTCCCCGCGTAGCCGCACGCAGGGGTACACCGAAAGCCGCTGGCCATAAAGGTCGCCGCTAAAATCATAAAGGTGCACCTCGAGGGTCGGCCGCTTGGCGCCCACCGTTGGACGAAAGCCGACGTTGGCCACCCCCGGGTAGCAGGTGCCGTCCTCGAGCTCGGCCACCACCGCGAACACGCCGCGAAGCGTCAGCGGCTGGGGCAGAAGCGGCAAATTCGCCGTCGGCGCGCCGATGGTGCGCCCCAGCTGCTGGTCGCGCACCACCCGCCCGGACACCGAGTAGGGCCGGCCCAGCAAACGCCGCGCGGCGGCGAAATTACCGCTGGCAAGCATGGTGCGCACCCGCGAACTCGACACACGCTCGTCTTCCAGCGTGAAGGTGCGCGTGTGCTCCACGGCGAAGCCTTCTTCGTCACCCACGACTTTTAAAAGCTCGAAGTCACCGCGCCGGTCGCAGCCAAAGCGAAAGTCGTCGCCCACCACCAGGTGTTTGACGCCCAGGCCCTCGATCAACACCTGGTCGATGAACTCGCGCCCGGTCAGGCTTCTAAGGGTGTCGTTGAACGCCAGACAAAGCACGCGCTCGGCGCCGTGCTGCCCAAGTAAGCGCACCTTTTCACGCAGCCTTGTCAAGCGCGGCGGGGCCTGCTCGCCGGCAAAATACTCCCGGGGCTGAGGCTCGAAGACCACGACCGTCAGCGGTACGCCTAGGCGCGCCGCGTGCTCGCGGCACTGCTGCATGATCGCCTGATGGCCGCGGTGCACGCCGTCGAAGTTACCGATGGTGGCAACGCAGCCGCGCTCATCCGCGGTTAAATTGTGCAGACCTCGTATAACGTGCATGGCCCCTCTAGCGTTAAGCGTGGGTAAAGGCTGGATCAATACAAGAAAGCCTTTGATTATAACGAACGCGCCGGGAAGCTGCAGTCAAGATTACGCGCGCGGGCCCAAGGCGAAATCAGCTCGTCAGTTTGAAGTGGCGAAGCCTAAGCCCCCAGGCGCCCAGCCAGGCAAAGTAGAGCCCGCCACCCAGAGCGATCAGCCCGAACACCCAGCCGATTCGCTGCCAAAGGCCAACGTCCAGCCACTCTTGCCAAGGCGGTGTCACCAGATAAAGTGCCGTACCCATCAGAGCGCTTCCGCCAATGAGCTGCACCGCGTAGCGCCCCCAGCCGGGCTGGAACACCAGCACTTTCTCACGGTAGAGCAAATAGCCCAAAAGCCCGGCGTTCAAAAACGCCGAGAGCGCCGTGGCCAGCGCCAGCCCCGCGTGAGCCAGCGGCCAGATCAGCATAAGATTGAAGACCATATTGGCGAGCATGGCGAAAATGCCCACCTTGACCGGCGTTTTGGTGTCCTGACGAGCAAAAAAGCCCGGCGCCAGCACCTTGATCAGCATGAAGGCCACCAGCCCTACGGCGTAAGCGCGCAGGCTCATCGAGGCCATCTGGATGTCGTTGTCGGTCATCGCGCCGTAGTGAAACAGGGTAATCAAAAAAGGCTCGGCGAGCACCACCAGCGCAAGGGCTGCTGGCACCCCCAAAAGCAACACGACGCGAATCGCCCAGTCGAGCATTTTGGCGAAGTGTTCGCTGGACTGCTCGGCGTGGCGCTTGGAGAGCGCAGGCAAAATCACCGTGCCAATCGCCACGCCGAATACCCCCAGCGGAAGCTCCACCAAACGGTCCGAATAGTAGAGCCAGGAGACGCTGCCCGCGGCCAAAAGCGAGGCCAGCACCGTATCCAGCAGCAGGTTGATCTGCGACACCGACACGCCAAAAAGCGCCGGGCCCATCAGTTTCAGAATACGTTTGACGCCCTCGTGGGCGAAGTTTGGCCAGGGCGTGGGCAAAAGCCCGAGCCGGTAGAGAAACGGCACCTGAAACGCGAGCTGGGCGGCGCCTGCGATCAGTACCCCCCAGGCCAGCGCCATGGCGGGCTCTTCCATCAACGGCATCAGAAAAAGCGCCGCGCCAATCAGCGACAAATTCAACAGCACCGGCGTAAAGGCGGGCACGGCGAACCGGTTCCAGGTATTGAGCACGCTTCCGGAAAACGCGGTCAGCGAAATCAGTAGCAGATACGGAAAGGTAAGGCGCAGCATGTCCGCGGTGAGCGCGAGCTTTTCCGGGTCATCGCGGCCAAAACCCGGCGCGAAGAGCCAGACGAGCCAGGGCGCGCTCAGCATGGCGAGTGCTGTAATCAGCGCCAAAATGGCGGTCAAACTGCCCGCCACGGCATTCAAGAGCTCGCGGATCTCCTCGCGGGTGCGTTGGGTGGAGTACTCCGAGAGCACCGGCACGAAGGCCTGGTTAAAGGCGCCTTCGGCAAACAGCCTGCGTAGAAAATTGGGGATCTTGAAGGCAACGAAAAACGCATCCGCGCCGTTACCCGCACCCAGGAAGGTCGCGACCACGACGTCCCGCGCAAGCCCCATAACGCGTGAAAGCATGGTCATGGCGCTGACCACCAGCCCCGAGCGCATTAGCCCGCGTTTGGCCACCGCTGTGTGTTGGGGGGAGGTCTGTGTCATCGCGTCATCCGTCGGGCTCGAGCATTTATCCAGGCACAAAAAAACCGGCCGCAGCCGGTTTTTTCAAGACGCTGCCGGCTTACGCTGCCAGCGCTTTAATCCGCTTGTTCAAGCGGCTTTTCAGGCGCGCGGCCTTTTTCTTGGACAGCGCGTCCTTGTCGGCGATGCGGTCAACGACCGGCTGCATCACCTTGAACTCTTCCATTGCCTTGCCATGGTCGCCGGTGTTGATCGCTTTGATCACACGCTTGACGTAGGTGCGGACCATGCTGCGCTGGCTGGATTTCAGGACGCGACGTGACTCGGCCTGGCGGGCGCGCTTGCGAGCTTGCTTGCTGTTCGCCACTGGTATCTCCTTGGAGAATAAAGGTTGCCTTTAGGGCAACGAATTAACTATGTAATTTCGCGGGGCATGAGCCCAATCGCGACATTTCCTTAACAACCAATTGATTTGGCTAAACTTTGCGCTTTGCCAAAACGTGTAACGCGCAGCTCAAAAACTGCCCGTTCAACGCTCTTGTCTGAGAGGATGGCGTAGTCTATCACGCGTGGGCGGGGCTTGCTAGCGCTTGTCAAGCGGGGCGCCCCAGACAAAAAAGCTCGGATTCAATACCTGCTCGGGGGTGTGGTAACCAAGCGGCTCCCCCGCCTGGTCGACCACGCAGCCACCGGCCTCTTCGACCAGGACTTGAGCGGCGGCGGTGTCCCAAAGGCTGGTCGGCCCGAAGCGCGGGTAAACGTCGGCACGCCCCTCGGCAATCAGGCACGCTTTTAGCGAGCTTCCCAACGGAGTTATGCGGTGCGCGCCCAGGCTCTCGAGCCAAGCACTCAGTCGCGGGTCCTGATGCGAGCGGCTGCCGAGTACGCGATAGCCCTGCGCTGGCACGGCGGCGCAGCTGCGAATGGGCTGCCAGGTGCCCGCTTGCTGCGCCTTGAAGGCGCCAAGCCCGCGCGCCGCCAGGTAGCTTACGTTCAGCGCCGGGGCCACGACCACGCCGAGCACCGGCGCGCCACGGTGAATCAGCGCGATATTCACCGTAAACTCGTCGTTACGCTTGATGAACTCTTTAGTGCCATCCAGTGGGTCGACCAGCCAGTAAGTGCACTCCGGCGCCGGGCCTTCGAAATGCGCCACGCTCTCCTCGGAGAGCACCGGCACCTCTGGAGTAAGGTGCTCGAGTGCTTCGACGATGGCAGCGTTGGCGCGGGTATCGGCCTCGGTGACCGGGCTCTGGTCGGCTTTTAACGCCACCGTGATCTCCTGGCGATACACCGTCAGAATGATATCCGAAGCGCTTAGCGCAATCTGCCACACCGCCTCCAACAGCGGCTTGTCCACGTTGGGCACGCGGCTCTCCCTTTTAGTTGGCCTTGCGCCAGCCGCCCAGCACGCGGCTGTCCGGGCCAAAGAACACGACCCGGTCGTGGTCGATCAGATAGCGGTAGGCGGTTTCGAGCATGTCGGTCACGCGCAGAGCGTCCTCAAGCTCGTCGCAGCCCATCCGCGTCGTGGAAAGATCGCCCACTTCGATGCGCTGGCTTTCGCCAAGGCTTACGCCGCCTTTGAAATCATTGCAGCCGTCGTTGCCCGAGATACGCCCATCCGGGTGAATCTGGAAAAACGCCGTTTGCGGCAGGGAGAGGCGCTCGTCGGTGCCCACCAGCAGCAGATTCCAGCGCGGGCCGACGATCGCCCCGGAGAGCTCGGCGCCGCCTTGCGAAACGGGCTTTTGGGTCTGCGGTGGCGGGCTGCTGGCGCAACCGCCCAGTAGCAGCGCCGTGCCCAGGGCCAGCGCACCAATAAGGTATTTTTTCACCAATCGCTCCCTGTGTTACCAGCTGCCGCTGTTTTCCATTGAAGCCCAGGGCTCTTCAGGCTCGAAGGCGTCGCCTTTTTGGAGCAGCTCGACGGAAATGCCATCTGGTGACTTCACGAACGCCATGTTGCCATCCCGCGGTGGGCGGTTGATGGTCACGCCGGCGTTCTGGAGCTTTTCGCACAGCGCGTAGATGTCGTCGACCCGGTAGGCCAGGTGGCCGAAGTTGCGCCCGCCCTCATACTCTTCCGGATCCCAATTGTAGGTCAGCTCGAGCTCCGGGGCGTTCAAGCGCTCGGCGCGAGGCGTATCGTCCGGCGCGGCCAAAAAAATCAGCGTAAAGCGGCCCTTTTCGCTCTCCTTGCGGCGCACTTCTTCCATGCCCAGAAGATCGCAGTAGAAGTGCAGCGAAGCGTCGATATCGCTGATACGCACCATGGTATGTAAAAACCGCATAAAATCCCCTTTTTTGAAAGCACTCGGCGTCACAGAACGTTAACGCAAATAGAATAGACCCGATTGAGTCATTGATGAAGGGTCAGGGACAGCAATCCTTACGCTTTTTGTACAACCCCAATACAGCCAGTCAACGCGAAAACAAAAACGTATAATGCTACGCTTACGAAGATTTTAACACCCGTTAAGGAAACGTTGTGGATTCGATTACGCAAGCGGCCCTGGGCGCCGCTGTCGGCGGGGCGGTGCTGGGCCGCCGCCTTGGCCGCAAGGCCGTTTTGGTGGGCGCGCTTTTGGGCACCCTGCCCGATCTGGACGTTGCCCTTGACTACGGCGACGCCATTCTCAACGTGACCGAACACCGCGGCTTTAGCCATTCGCTGTTCGTGCTAACCGGGCTTGGCAGCCTGCTGGCGCTACTAAGCTGGCGCTTTCTGCCAGGGCGAGCATCGCTTGGTCGCTGGTGGCTTTTTTTCACGCTCGCGCTCATTACCCATCCGCTGCTCGATGCGCTGACTACCTACGGCACCCAATTGCTCTGGCCGCTGGAGGTAGCCCCCGCCGCCTGGCCGATCGTGTTCATTATCGACCCTCTCTATAGTCTGGCGCTGTTGGGCGGGCTTTTTGCGGCATGCCTCACCCGCCGGGTCACCCACTACTGCGCCCTGGGGCTGCTGCTTTCGAGTCTCTACTTGCTGATAGCCGCGGGTATGAAGTGGTCCGTCGAGGCGCGCCTGGCACCGGAACTCGAGGCGCGGGGCCTGGAAAACGCCGCGCTGATGATTCAGCCCACGCCGTTCAACATTTTGCTGTGGCGGGCCACGGCCGTAGAGGGGGATCGCTACTACGAGGGGCTGGTCAGCGTTTTCGATGACGATCAGCCGCCGATGATCGAGACCTTTCAACGCCAGCGGCAGCCGCTCGAAAACGCGGCGCTTTCAAGCGTGCTGGGCCAGCGTCTGGCCTGGTTCAGCGGGCCCTTTCTACGCTACGAGGTTGAGTCGATCGAAGGTGACGAGACCCTGATCGCCACCGACCTACGCCTGGGCTTTCCAGGCTTCCACCCGTTCAACTTCACCCTGGCCACCCTTCAGGGTGACGAGTGGGTGCCGGTGGCGGTCAGCGAGCAGCGCCCCACCGAGCGGGGCCTGAGTGCTGGGGCGCTCACACGCCTGGCCCGCCGCGTGGCGGGCGACAAGAATGCGCTTTGTGCAAGTGACTTCATCACCCCCGAATGGCATGTCGAAGGCGAAACCCAGGCGTGTCGTCGCTAGATCAGCGCCGATAACGTAAGGCCCGCGTCAGTTGGGCGCGATGCCCTGGCCGCACCCGCTATACTGCTCGCCCTGGTAGGTGAGCGTTACCCGGGCCGGAAAGGGTTCGTCACTGACGCGATCAAAGCAGGCGCCGGCGTCGATGCGCACTCTGAAGAAAGGTTCGACATCGGCGCTTTCAAGCACCACCCGGCCGGCCTCGTTATCCAGCACGCTAATCATATAAGGGAAGCGCTCGACGGGCTGGTCGGGCCGAGTCGCCAGGCTAATGACCGGTTCGTCGTGGGCAAGCGAGACGCGCCAGGCAGGCTTTTGGCCCTGGCCGAGAAACATCACCCCCGGGTGCTCGGCGCGGGTAAACGCCTGGCGCTGCCCGGCTTTCTGGCACTGGAGCTGGCCGCGCGGGGTTTCGACCAGCGCCTTTTCGCCGCGGTCCCAAACGCTTATGTCGCCATCCTGATAACGTGCGCCGCTGGCAACGACGGCCCGGGGCAGCTGCCAGGCGCCGTGGAGCGACCATAGCCGCAGCGCCTGGTCGTTATCGGCGGCCACCAGATGCTGGTTGGCCGGTTGGCAGTACCAGGCGGTGAAGCGCTCGGCGCTGCCGGGAAAAAGCGACGATGGTAGTAGCGGCGCGGCGTTTTGCGTTGTCGCCCCTGGCGGCTGACCGCCGGACGGCGCCGCACAGCCGGCAAGCCAAAGGCCCAAACAAGCGGCGCCGAGCGCCTTGAGCGGTTTCGAATCGAGCATGAATGTTCCCTGTAACGCTTTTTTTAGTGGAGTTGAGTGAGTATTAGTCGCGCGTAAAAGCGCCCAGATCATGAGGATCAAAAACCGTCACGCGATCCGGCAGGCCAAGCGCCTGACGGCGCTCGACCACGCGCTCTTTTTGCTGCAAACGCGCGGGATCCGGCTGTTTGTCGTTAAGCGCGGCTACCTGATCCACCCCTTCGTGATAGAAGCTCAAAATATCGAGCGCAGCGCGGTTGTCCTCGTCGGCGGCGCGGGTAAGCGAGTCCTGGTAGCCCTGGATGCGCGAAAGATGGTTTTTGAGCTGCCAAACGTAGCTGATCTCGCCCATCCAGGGGCGCTCCTTGAGCCCGGCAAAGAGCGCGCTGGTCGCCAAAAGCCCGAGCAGGATACCTAAACCGTGGGTCCAGATACTGCTGCCCAGCGCCGAGCTCAGCAGCAGTGAAAACAGCATGCCAAAGATGATCAGTTGACCCACCATCACGACGCTGATCATGCGCGCCTTGCGCCGGTAGCGCTTGGGTTCTTGCTCTTGCAGGGTAAAGGCCATCGCCACCTCCGATTAAATAGCCTCTATCATACGGGGGTGGTCAGGCCTGGCAAGCGCTGGCTGTAAACGCCCGGGGATGCGCAACGCCCTGGATTATTGGCCGGCCAAACGCTGTGCCGCGGTTTTGAGCAGGTGCTCGGTGGTGTCCCAGCCGACACAGGCATCGGTTATTGATACACCGTAGCGCATGGCGCCGGGCTTCAACGCCTGCTTGCCTTCGAACAGGTGGCTTTCGAGCATCAACGCCACCAAATTGGCATCCCCTGCCTGGCGCTGATCGAGCACGTCGAGCATGACCTCGCTCTGGCGGCGGTGGTCCTTGCGCGCGTTGGCGTGGCTGCAGTCGACCATGAGCCGCGGGTTCTGCCCTGCTTCCAACAGCCGGGCACTCGCCTGGCGGACGTGGTGGGCCTGGTAGTTGGGCTCGCCGTGGCCGCCGCGCAGCACGACATGGGTATGGGGGTTGCCCGCGCTTTGCTGCATGACCGGGCGGCCTTTACCGTCCTGGGCGAAGCGCTGATGGGAGTGGGCGGCCGCCTGCATGGCGTCGATGGCCACCTGCAAGTCACCGCTGGTGGCGTTCTTGAAGCCCACCGCGGCGCGCAGATCACTGGCAAGCTCGCGGTGAAGTTGGGATTCGGTCGTGCGCGCGCCGATCGCCACCCAGCTCAACAGGTCTTCCAGGTAGGGGGCGAGCATCGGCTGCAAGAGCTCGGTGGCCACGGGTAGCCCGCGACTAGCCACCGCGTGCATCAGCTCGCGGGAGCGGGTCACGCCCAAGGCCATATCGCCGGTACCGTTCAAATCCGGGTCGTAGGCCAGGCCTTTCCAGCCGACGGTGGTGCGGGGTTTTTCGACGTAAACGCGCATCACCGGCAGAATCTGCTCGCTGACCTCCTCGCTCAGCGCCGCGAGGCGGTCGGCGTACTCCAGCGCCGCGTCCGGGTCATGGATCGAGCAGGGCCCCACTACGACCAGAAGGCGTGAGTCCTCGCCAGTCAGAATGCGCTGGACGGCCTGGCGTTGGCCATCGAGCTGGCGGCTCAGGGCGGCATCGACGTGCACCCGGCTTAAAAGCTCATCAGGCAGGGGGAGCGGCTGCGGATTCTGGGGCTCGGCGCTGCTTAGGGGCTGGGCAGAGCGGGTCGCACTCATCAAAGCACTCATGGCGTTAACTCTCATTCATCAAAGGACATCGGATACTCGTCGTGCCACCCACTGTGGCCCGGCCGGAGGTGGCTACCTGTACCGACCGCGCGCCGCTAAATCGCCAGCTATAGCCGTAACCCATCAACGAGGCAGCAAAAGCGTTGGCATAAGCGGTCATGGTCGGACTCCTTGATGAACGTGTCGTGAATTCCACATCGGGTGGTGGGTAAAACGCGCTTCAAAACGCAAAAACCCCGGCGGGGTGACCAGCCGGGGTTTCAAACGTCGGCAGGCAACCCAAGAGGTATGCCTGCGGGGTTGGCCTAAGCGCCAGCCCGAGGCATACCGGGGCTAAACCAATAAACGCCATAACCAAACGCGCAGGCGAAAGCCGCCGCCAGGGGCGTGGCCAGTGTCGCTTTGCTGTTTCGTAAATGGATCATGGGTTTATCCGGTTGCCGATAAGCGTTATAGGCTTATCCTGCCTGCATTGCGTAAAAATAACAACTCTACCGCTCGCCCCTCAAAGGCGGGCCACACAAGGTGGCTATTTGGCCGGGCGCGGCGCGTAGGCGAAGACGTCCGAGTAGAGCCGGTCCGGCGCTGCGCCGTGGGCTTCCAACACGTCCACGCAGGCGTAGACCATGCCAGGTGATCCGGACAGATACACATCGCACTCGCCCACCGCCACGGGCTTGCCTTCGATGGCAAGCGTGGGCAAGGCGCGCTCCAACACGTCGGTGATGCGCCCCTGGTAGTGGGCGATGCGCGGGCTGTCCGCCAGCGGCTGATCCAATTCGAGCTCGGTAACCGCGTGAAAGTGCACGTTGTCAAAGCGTGCGGCCCACTCGCTTGCCAGATACTCGGCGTAGAGATCGCGATGCTCCCGCGCCGCCCACCAGATGAACACGGGCCGGGCCGGCTGCTCCTCGAGCACCGCTTCGACGATCGCCTTCATCTGAGCAAAGCCGGTGCCGGCGGCGATCAACAAAAGCGGACGGTGGCTTTGACTATCCAGCACGCTCTCGCCGCCGGGCATGCGAATGGTGAGCTCGCCGGAAAGCGTGAGAAGCTCGCGCAGCCTGGCGGAATTATCGCGCTCCGGGCGGTGCTGAATGTGTAGCTCGATGACGCCGTCGCCGCGCCCATGGCTTGCGATGGAAAACGGCACCCAGGTCGTGTCGTCGAGCTTGAGCTCGAGATACTGGCCGGGCAGGTGATTGATCGCCTGGGGGTCGCCTTTGAGCGTCACCCCGAGCACGTCAGAACTCAACTCTTTGATATCGGTAATCCGACAGGTAATCGTCTGACGCCCTGGCGTTTGATGTAGCGCCCTTGTGCTCATGAAAGCCTCTTTAAAAAAACTGCGTACTTGGCTAGCCGTGGCGCGAAGCCGGACGTTCGATACCGATGCCCAGCGATTCCCAGCGCTCGTCGACCCGGGCTTTCACCGCCTCATCCATGACGATGGGCGTGCCCCACTCACGATCGGTTTCGCCAGGCCACTTGTTGGTGGCATCGAGCCCCATTTTGGAGCCAAGCCCCGAGACCGGCGAAGCGAAATCCAGGTAGTCGATCGGCGTATTTTCCACCATCACGGTGTCCCTGGCCGGGTCCATGCGCGTGGTGATCGCCCACATCACGTCTTCCCAGTTGCGCGCGTCCACGTCGTCGTCGAGCACGATCACGAACTTGGTGTACATGAACTGGCGCAAAAAGCTCCATACCCCCATCATCACGCGCTTGGCGTGGCCGGGGTACTGCTTTTTCATGGTCACCACGGCCATCCGGTAAGAGCACCCTTCCGGCGGCAGGTAGAAGTCGACGATTTCGGGAAACTGCTTGTGCAGAATGGGCACGAAGACTTCGTTGAGCGCCACACCGAGAATCGCCGGTTCGTCCGGCGGACGACCCGTATAGGTCGAGTGATAGATCGCATCGCGCCGCTGCGTCATGCGCGTCACGGTAAACACCGGGAAGTGATCCACCTCGTTGTAGTAGCCGGTGTGATCCCCATAAGGGCCTTCCGGGGCCATGTCATCCGGGTAGATGAAGCCTTCCAGAATGATCTCCGCGGACGCCGGCACTTCTAAATCCGCGTGATGACAAGCCACGAGCTCGGTACGCGAGCCTCTCAAGAGCCCGGCGAAGGCGTACTCGGAGAGTGAGTCCGGAATAGGGGTCACCGCGCCCAAAATGGTCGCCGGGTCGGCGCCGAGGGCCACGGCCACGGGAAAAGGCTCGCCGGGGTGTTCTTTCTGGAACTCCTGAAAGTCCAGCGCCCCGCCGCGGTGAGAGAGCCAGCGCATGATCAGCCGGTTCTTGCCGATTTTTTGCTGGCGGTAAATCCCCAGGTTCTGGCGCTTTTTGTGCGGGCCTTTCGTGATGACCAGCGGCCAGGTCACGAGCGGAGCGGCGTCACCGGGCCAACAGTGCTGAATCGGAAGCGCGTCGAGGTTGACGTCCTCGCCTTCGAACACGACTTCCTGCACCGGGGCGCGCTTGACGGTTTTCGGCCCCATGCTCAGCACCTGCTTGAAGATCGGCAGCTTCTCCCAGGCGTCTCTTAAGCCCTTGGGCGGGTCCGGCTCTTTCAAAAACGCGAGGAGCTTACCGACTTCGCGAAGCGCCTCGACGGACTCCTGGCCCATACCCAGCGCCACCCGCTCGGGCGTGCCGAACAGGTTGCCCAGAAGCGGCATGTCGTGGCCCTTCACGTTCTCGAACAGTAGTGCCGGGCCGCCGGCGCGCAGGGTGCGATCGCAAATCTCGGTGATCTCGAGGTAAGGGTCTACCTCCGCCTGGATTCGCTTCAGCTCACCGCGCTCCTCGAGGGCTTTGATGAAATCGCGCAAGTCGTTATATTTCAAAAACCTTTCCCCGTGGTCGTGATCGCCCGCCGTCTTAACGGCGCTTCATCGCCTCGAAAAACTCAAGATTGGTCTTGGTATCTTTCAAGCGATCGATCAAAAATTCCGTGGCGGCGGTATCTTCCATCGGGTTCAAGAGCTTGCGCAAAATCCACATACGCTGCATTTCGTCTTCCGAGGCCAAAAGGTCCTCGCGGCGGGTGCCGCTGCGGCGGATGTTGATCGCCGGGAAAACGCGCTTTTCCGCCAGCTTGCGGTCCAGGTGCGCTTCCATGTTGCCGGTACCCTTGAACTCCTCGAAGATCACCTCGTCCATTTTGGAGCCGGTGTCGACCAGCGCCGTGGCGATGATCGTAAGGCTTCCGCCCTCTTCGATGTTACGCGCCGCGCCGAAGAAGCGCTTGGGCTTTTCAAGGGCGTGGGCATCGACACCACCGGTCAGTACCTTGCCGGAGCTGGGTACGACGGTGTTGTAGGCGCGCGCCAGGCGGGTGATGGAGTCGAGCAGAATCACCACATCCTTTTTGTGCTCGACCAGGCGCTTGGCCTTTTCGATGACCATCTCGGCGACCTGCACGTGGCGGGCCGGCGGCTCATCGAAGGTTGAGGCGACCACTTCGCCGCGCACGGTGCGCGACATTTCGGTCACTTCCTCCGGGCGCTCGTCGATCAGCAGCACGATCAGATGACACTCGGGGCTGTTGCGCGTAATGGACGTCGCGATGTTTTGCAGCATCAACGTCTTACCCGCCTTGGGCGGCGACACCAAAAGCCCCCGCTGGCCCTTACCGATCGGCGCGGTCAAATCGAGGATACGCGCGGTCAGATCTTCCGTGGAGCCGTTGCCGATCTCCAGAGGGAGCCGGTCATTGGGAAACAGCGGCGTCAGATTCTCGAAGAGAATCTTGTGCTTGGCGTTTTCCGGACGGTCGAAGTTGATCTGGCTGACCTTCAACAGCGCGAAGTAGCGCTCACCCTCTTTCGGCGGACGAATTTTGCCGGAGATCGAGTCGCCCTTGCGCAGATTGAAACGACGAATCTGTGACGGCGACACGTAGATGTCGTCCGGCCCGGCGAGATACGAGCTGTCGGCGCTGCGCAGAAAGCCAAAGCCATCCTGGAGAATTTCCAGCACACCGTCGCCGTAGATATCCTCACCGCTTTTAGCGTGCTTTTTGAGGATAGCGAAGATGATGTCCTGCTTGCGCGAACGAGCCAGGTTGTCGATCCCCATTTCGCGGGCGATTTCGAGCAGCTCGGGAACGGATTTTTGCTTGAGTTCAGTGAGATTCATCGGAGTGTTAGAAAATTGCTCATGAAAGCCAGGCGCCGAGCGCCGGGAATAAGACAGGAGGCGTTTTGAGTCCGCCCAGTGGTGCGTTCAGGTCCCGCTAGACGAGTTGAGCGATGCCGCCCCGCCATACTGAAAGCGCAGGTGCTGCTCGACTCGAAGGTGCTTGGAATCTGCTTATTTTGATCTACTCAAGGAGTGAGCAGAATCAACGGGTTCTGACGACTTGGAATCAGGCCAGTTAGACGTTCAAGGCTGACGTTTCGAAACAACGGCTTCTGCGTCAATGTCCGTTAGGTCAATGTCCGTTAGAAATTGCCAACGAACCACCCTGAATCAGGCCAGTAGCTCGATGGTAGTCAAGCGGCGGGCTAAACGCAAGCCCCTGACAATTGACAACGGCCTATTGGCGACGCAACCTTGGCGTAGCCCACTGGAAGGAACGCTCATGCTCAAGGATCTCTCGCTCTCGGACGCCGACCCGGCCCCGGCCTCGGACAGCACCGAACCGGCGCGCTTGGCCGCCATCGACCTGGGGTCGAACAGCTTCCACCTTCTAGTGGCCAACTACGCCAACGAGCGTCTTCAGGTGGTCGCGCGCTTGGGTGAAAAGGTGCAGCTAGCCGCCGGGCTCGATGAGAGCGGCTATCTAAGCGAACCTGCCATGCAGCGCGCCCTCGAGTGCCTGGCGCGCTTTGCACCGTTTTTGAACGACATCGCCCCGGCCAATATGCGGGTGGTGGGGACCAACGCCCTGCGCGATGCCCACAACAGCCAGGATTTCATCGAACAGGCCGAAGCCCAACTGGGCCACCCTATCGAGATCATCGCCGGGCGCGAAGAAGCGCGGTTGATCTATCTGGGCGCCGCCCACGCGCTGGCCGAAAATGGCCGACGATTGATCGTCGATATCGGCGGCGGCTCGACGGAGCTGATTATCGGCGAGGCCTTCGAGTCCAAAGCACTCGAAAGCCTGCGCATGGGCTGCGTGACCTACTCGAGCCGCTACTTTCCCGATGGCGAGCTCAGTGAGAAGCGCATGCGCCGCGCCGAGCTTGCCGCGCTTTCCGAGCTTGCCAACATCCAGCGCCCTTACCAGCGCCTGGGCTGGGCCGATCCGGTAGGCTCCAGCGGCACCATAAAGGCCGCCGCCAGCGTGCTCTTTGCCTACGGCGATACGCCTCAGGAAGGCCTGATTACCCGGGCGGGGCTCAAGAAGCTGCGCGAGCGGCTGATCAAGTGCAAAAGCCTCGACAAGGTCGCCCTGGACGGCCTCAAGGAGGACCGCGCCCGGGTGTTCCCGGCGGGCGTGGCGATTTTGGGCGCGATCTTCGAGGCATTCGACCTCAAGGAGATGCGCTTTGCCGACGGGGCGCTTCGCGAAGGCGTGCTGTTCGACATGGCCGGGCGCAACGACGCCGAGGATACCCGCGCCAAAACCCTGACCAATCTGCAGCGCATTTACGATGTGGATACCCGCCAGGCCGGCAACGTGGCGTTGACCGCCAAACGGCTGTTCGACCAGGTCAAGCGCGCCTGGCGGCTCTCCGATGAGCAGGGCCACTTTTTGCAGTGGGCGTGCCTGGTGCACGAAATAGGGCTTGCGATCTCGCACAGCCAGTTTCACCGCCACGGCGCCTACTTGCTGGAGCACTCGGATTTGGCCGGCTTCTCGCGCCCGGAGCAGCAACTTCTGGCTCACCTGGTGCGCGCCCACCGGCGCAAGTTTCCGGTCAAGGAGTGGCAAAACCTGCCCGCGGCCCAGCGCGATGCTAACGCCAAGCTGGCGCGGCTTCTGCGCTTGGCGGTGCTGATCAACCACTCCCGCCCGGAAGAGGTGCCCACCACGCCGAACCTGAGCGCCAGCGAACAGACGCTGACGCTCACCCTGCCGGCAAGCGACGAGCCGACGCTTTTGAGCACCGATTTAGAGCAGGAGCAGGCCTACATGCAGGCGGCGGGGTTTGCGCTGAAGCTGGTGTAAAAGCGCTCAAATGCCGCGAAACGCGGCGTCCCGGGCTTCGAACAGCACCTGGTCTGGCCCGCTCAAAGCGCCCAGGCAGCGCCCGCCGCTCATCACCACGATCACCCGGGGGCGCTGCCAGGGTGGCACCCCCGCCTCCTGCAGTAGCCGCTTGAGATCGCGCCGCCCACGCCGGGCCAGATCGATCACCTCACCGCCCTGACGAAAGCGCAGCGTCACCGCCTGTAACGGGTTTAGCGCCACGCTCAATGGCCCCAGAGGTGTCGCAACGCCCGCCTCGCCGTTCCAGTCCACCTGCCACTCGGGCAGCGCGCCCAGCGGCGCCATGAGATAAAGCCGCCCCCGCCATAACCGCGCCTCGGCCCCGGGCCAGCTCACCTGCACGCGGGCATCCGCCGCCGCCTTTAGCTGGCTCAAAAGGCTCATCAAACGCGCCCTGGGCGGGGTGGGAAGCTCGAGCGAATGACAGAGCGTGCGGATCAAAAGACGCTGGCGGGCCGGCGAATAGGCGGCGAGCGCGGAGGTGTCGATGCATCCGGGCCCGCAGGTGATACGGGCCAGATCCTCGGCGGCGTACTCGCTTAACAGCGTGTCGGCCTCGGCGGCCAGCGCCGCGCTTTGGGCAAGTACGGCTGGCGCTTGCCAACGCTGCGCCAGGGCGGGCATTACGGTGTGGCGCAGCCGGTTACGGTCCAGCGCGATATCCTCGTTGGACGGGTCATCGCACCACTGAAGGCCAAGCGCCTGGGCAGCCGTCTCAAAATCGCTGCGCGCCATGCCAAGCCAGGGACGTAAAAGCGTGCGCCCCTGCCACTGACGCAGGTAAGGCATACCCGCCAGACCGCGCACGCCGCTGCCGCGAAGCGCGGCCAGCAGAAACGTTTCGGCCTGGTCGTTTTGGTGCTGGGCAAGCCACAGCGTATCCCCCGGAGGCACGTGCGCGGCGAACGCCTGGTAGCGCGCTCGCCGCGCGGCGGCCTCGACCCCGTCGCCCTGAACATCGACGTGGACGGTCGCCACGCTAAGCGCCACCTCGAGGGTATGGCACAGGGCCTGGCAGTGCGCCTCGAAGCCGGCTGCACCGGGCTGTAAGCCGTGATTGACGTGCAGGGCGTGAAGGGGTCGGCCGGCCTGGCGGCATACCCTGGCGGCCAGGGTGAGCAGTAGCGTGGAGTCCAGCCCGCCGGAGAGCGCCACCCAAATAGAGCGCCCCGGCGCTGTATGCGCCAGGGCGTCGATCAACAGCCGTTCGAGCGGATCCGAGGGCTTATGCGGTGGGCGCGCCATAGCTCATCAGGCGATCATAACGGCGCTCCAATAGCGCGTCGGTATCCATGCGCTTGAGCCGGTCGAGGCTTTCGCCCAGGGTCTGCTTGACGCGCTCGGCGGTGGTTTGCGGGTGACGGTGAGCGCCGCCCAGCGGCTCCTTGATCAGCTCGTCGACGAAGCCAAGCTCCTTCAAGCGCTCGGCGGTGATGCCCATGGCCTGGGCGGCCTCGGACGCCCTGTCGGCGCTTTTCCACAAAATGGAGGCACAGCCTTCCGGCGAGATCACCGAGTAGGTCGAGTACTGAAGCATGTGCAGCTCGTCGCACACGCCGATGGCCAGCGCCCCGCCGGAGCCACCCTCGCCCACTACGGTCGAGATGATCGGGGTTTTCAGCCGCGACATGACCGCCAGGTTATAGGCGATGGCCTCGGATTGGCCCCGCTCCTCGGCGTCGATGCCGGGGTAGGCGCCGGGGGTGTCTATAAAGGTCAGCACCGGCATCTTGAAACGCTCGGCCATTTCCATCAGGCGGCACGCCTTGCGGTAGCCTTCCGGGCGCGGCATACCGAAGTTGCGGCGCACCTTCTCTTTGACATCGCGACCTTTCTGGTGACCGATCACCATCACCGGGGCATCGTCGAGGCGCGCCACGCCGCCCACCAGGGCCGCGTCGTCGGCGAAGTTACGATCGCCATGCAGCTCGTCGAAATCGGTGAAGATCGAGGCGAAGTAGTCCAGCGGATAGGGGCGCTGGGGGTGGCGCGAAATCTGGGATACCTGCCAGGGCGTCAAATCCTTGAAGATCGACTCGGTCAACTTGCGGCTTTTCTCTTCGAGCCGGGTAATTTCGTCGGACAGGTTGACCTGGTTGTCGGAGCTTACCAAGCGCAGCTCCTCAATTTTCGCCTGAAGCTCTGCTATGGGCTGTTCAAAATCGAGATAGTTGGGGTTCATCGGCTCTGCCTGTAAGCTGCCTGTAAAAAACAAGCCTGATTAAAAACGTCGTCAAACGTGCATTATCGCACCCTAACCGGCGCGCGCAAGGCGCACCGGTCAAACGCTACTTGTAGCGCAGCTGGATACCGACCTGACCTTCGACGTCGCGAAGGGTTTGCAACAGGTCGTCGCTGGGGGTCACGCTCCAGTTTTCGTCGAGTGACAGCCACCCGGTAGCATCCGCGTGGCGGTAGTGAAGG
Source organism: Vreelandella mediterranea (assembly GCF_970647075.1). Taxonomy (NCBI): domain Bacteria; kingdom Pseudomonadati; phylum Pseudomonadota; class Gammaproteobacteria; order Oceanospirillales; family Halomonadaceae; genus Vreelandella; species Vreelandella mediterranea. The sequence goes on from NZ_OZ310198.1 coordinate 3,121,921, forward strand.
TGTATCGGAAGCCCGGCCTCGTCGCGGTATGGGGTTAGACAATCGCGCAGGCTCTCGACCAGCCGGCCGTTGATCTGCGCGGCGTCCAGGGCGATTTCCACGCCCTGACCGTAGCGCAGCCGCGCCGCCACCATGGGCGTGACCTCCTTGCCGCGTAGCTTGAGCCCACCGGAGAAGTCGTCGCTCGACACGTCGCCTTCGACGATCAGCACCTGGCCGTCGAGACTTTGGCCTCTAAGCTGCTCGAACAATTCGCCAAAGATCGAGGCTTCGATGCGCCCGGTACGGTCGTCCAGGGTGACGAACGCCATGGTATCGCCGCGCTTGGATTTCATGGTGCGCATCGCGACCACCAGCCCGGCAACCCGCTGCGGCTCCCAGGAGGGCTTGAGCTCGCTGATGCGCGTGGAGACGAAGCGCTTGAGCTCCCGCTCGTACTCGTCGATCGGGTGACCGGTGAGATAAAGGCCGAGGGTATCCTTTTCGCCAGCCAGCCGCTCACGGTCGGACCACTCCCGGGCGTGGCGGTATTCCAGGTAGACATCGCTCTCCTGCTCTTCCTCTACCGCGAACGCCTCGCCGAACATATCCATCATGCCCAGATTCTGGTTGGCGTGGTTCTGGGCCGCCGCCTTCAAGGCGTCCTCCATGGCCGCAAACAGCACCGCCCGGTTGGGGCCAAGATTATCCAAGGCGCCTGAGCGAATCAGCGCCTCGAGGGTGCGCTTGTTCATCCGCTTGGCGTCGATGCGCCGACAGAAATCGAACAGATCCTTGAAGGGGCCGTCCGCCTCGCGGGCCTCGACGATGGCACCGATGGGGCCTTCGCCGACGCCACGAATCGCGCCCAGCCCGTAAACCACCCGAGCCTCGATATCCACGGTGAACTTATAGCCGCCCACGTTGACGTCCGGCGGGGTCACGGTGAGCTTTAAGTTGCGACACTCCTCGATCAAGGGCACGACCTTGTCGAGGTTGTCCATCTCGGTGGAGAGCACCGCGGCCATGAACGGCCCCGGGTAGTGGGCCTTCAGCCAGGCGGTCTGGTAGGAGACCAGCGCGTAGGCCGCCGAGTGCGACTTGTTGAACCCGTAGCCGGCGAATTTCTCTACCAGGTCGAAAATGTTGCCCGCCAAGTCCTTGTCGATGCCGTTGGCCGCGCACCCTTCCATGAAACCGGCGCGCTGCTTGGCCATCTCTTCGGGCTTTTTCTTACCCATCGCCCGGCGCAGCATGTCCGCCTGGCCCAGGCTGTACCCCGCCATGACCTGGGCGATCTGCATGACCTGTTCCTGGTACAGGATGATGCCGTAGGTCGGCGAGAGCACCGGTTTCAACAGCTCGTGCTGGTAATCCGGGTGTGGATAAGATACCTCGGCGCGGCCGTGTTTCCGGTTGATGAAGTCGTCCACCATGCCGGACTGCAGCGGGCCCGGGCGGAAAAGCGCCACCAAAGCGATCATGTCGTCGAGTGAGTCCGGCAACAGGCGCTTGATCAGCTCCTTCATGCCACGGGATTCGAGCTGGAACACTGCGGTGGTTTCGGCGCGCTTGAGCATTTCAAACGTCTTGCCATCATCGAGCGGAATGGCGTCGATGTTGAGCGAGCCCTGCCCGGCCGCGTCGCGCACCTTGTCGACCATCTCCAGCGCCCAGTCGATGATCGTGAGCGTACGCAGACCCAAAAAGTCGAACTTGACCAGCCCCGCCTCTTCGATATCGTTCTTGTCGAACTGCACCACCAGGCCGGAGCCGTCTTCGTCGCACAGAAGGGGCGAGAAGTCGGTTAGCTTGGTGGGGGCGATGACCACGCCACCGGCGTGCTTGCCGGTGCCGCGGGTGGTGCCCTCGAGCTTGAGCGCCATCTCCCAGATCTCTTCGGCCTCGTCATCGGACTCGATGAACTCCTTGAGTGCCGGCTCCTGCTCGATCGCCTTGCCAAGCGTCATGCCCACTTCGAAGGGAATCAGTTTGGAGAGCTTGTCGCCGAGTGAGTAGGGCCGCCCCTGGGCACGGGCCACGTCGCGCACTACGGCCTTGGCGGCCATGGTGCCGAAAGTGACGATCTGGGACACCGCGTTACGCCCGTAACGATCCGCCACGTAGTCGATGACCCGGTCGCGCTTTTCCATGCAGAAGTCGACGTCGAAGTCGGGCATCGAGACACGTTCGGGATTCAAGAAACGCTCGAACAGCAGGTCGTAACCAATCGGGTCGAGATCGGTGATCTTCTGGGCGTAGGCCACCAAGGAGCCGGCGCCGGAGCCGCGACCCGGGCCCACCGGCACGTCGTTGTCCTTGGCCCACTGGATGAAGTCCATCACGATCAGAAAGTAGCCGGGAAACCCCATCTGGATGATGATCTCAAGCTCGAAGTCGAGCCGTTCCCGGTAGCGCTGGTCGATCTCCTTGTACTCGTCGCTGTCCCGCGGGTAGCGCTCAGCAGGAAACAGGAAATCGAGGCGCTCGGTCAGGCCGTCGTGGGAGACCTTTCTAAAGAACTCGTCCTGGGTCATGCCTTCGGGGATGCCGAACTCGGGCAGAAAGATTTCGCCCAGGCGCACATCGACGCTGCATCGCCGGGCGATCATCACGCTGTTCTCCAGCGCCTCGGGGATATCCGAGAAGAGCTCGGCCATCTCCTCCGGGGTTTTCAGGTACTGCTCTTCGCTATAGCGGCGCTCGCGGCGCGGATCGTCGAGCGCCTTGCCCTCACCGATCGCCACCCGGGTTTCGTGGGCCCAAAAGTCGTCGCGCTCCAGAAAACGTACGTCGTTGGTGGCCACCACCGGCGTGCCGGTTTCCACGGCAAGCTTCACGCTTGCGTGCACGCAGGCCTCCTCCAGCGCGCGCCCGGTACGCACGAGCTCCAGGTAGAACCGGTCGGGAAACGCCGCCTGCCACTGCTCCAAAAGCGCCTTCGCCTCGCGCTCGTGATCGCTCAAAAGGTGACGGCCAATCTCGCCTTCGCGTGCCCCGGAAAGCACGATCAGCCCTTCGCTTTGCTCGAGCACCCACTGTTTGTCCAGAATCGCGCGGCCCTGGCGCTGGCCGTCGCTCCAGCCTTTGGAGATCAGCTCGGTCAGGTTGCGATAGCCCACGTCGTTCATCGCCAAAAGCGTAATACGGTACGGGTGCGCCGCATCATGAGGATTTGCCAGCCACAGGTCAGAGCCGATGATCGGCTTGAGCCCTGCGCCTTGGGCGGCCTTGTAGAACTTCACCAGGCCGAACAGGTTCGCCTCGTCGGTCAAGGCCAGCGCCGGCATGGCGCGGCTTTCAGTCGTGCTGACCAGCGATTTCAGCTTCACCAGGCCGTCGACCAGGGAGTATTCGCTGTGCAAACGCAGATGAACGAAGGGAGACGTCATAGGACTTTCACCACTGGATAAATAAATGGGCCGTCGTCAGGCCAGCGCTAGCTGACGCTTGACCGGCGCAAAGCTTACGCGATGTTCACTCAGCGGGCCGTGCGCCGCCAGCGCCGCGAGGTGCTCTTTGGTCGGGTAGCCCTTGTGGCGGGCGAAACCATAGGCCGGGTGGCGTGCATCGAGCGCCACCATCTGGGCGTCCCGGGCCACCTTGGCCAGAATCGAGGCCGCGGCAATCGCCGGGTGGCGGGCATCGCCCTTGACGACGGCCTGGCCGGGAAGCGCGTGACCGGGCAAGCGGTTGCCGTCCACCAGTAAATACTCTGCTTGCGGGGCGAGGCCGTCAATCGCCCGACGCATGGCCAGGTGCGTGGCGTGAAAAATATTGAGTGTATCCACCTCCGAAGCGCTCGCCTCGGCCACGCAGTAAGCCAGTGCCTGGGCCCGAATCTGCGCATCCAGCGCTTCGCGTTTGGCCGCACTCAAAGTCTTCGAGTCGTTGAGCCCCTCGATGGGCGCTGCCGGGTCGAGAATGACCGCCGCGGCAACGACGCTGCCCACCAGCGGGCCGCGCCCGACCTCGTCCACACCGGCCAGGTACGCGCCGGCGTAGGGAATCTGTAAAGGCGGGTATTCTTTAGGTGTCTTGACGCTCATACGACTCCTCGGAATCTTTGGGAAGCGGGCGGCCTTCGGCGACCGCCTCGACGGCCAGCGCCGCGCGAACGCTCGCCCCGCGTTGAAGCGCGGCGTGCATGCTGGCAAAGCGCGCCTCCAGCGCCTGGCGGGAAGCGTCATCCTCCAGCAGCGCATTCAGCGCGTCGACAATCGCCTCCGGCGTGGCGGCGTCCTGAACGAGCTCCTCCACCAGCGCCTCCTGGGCGATCAGGTTGGGTAGCGAGATCCAGCGCGTCTTGACCAGCCGCTTGGCAAGCCAATGAGTGGTCGGGGCCATCTTGTAGGCCACCAGCATCGCCCGGTGACAAAGCATCGCTTCAAGCGCGGCGGTCCCGGAGGTCAGCAGCACCAGATTGCTGGCCACCATGGCTTCGCGGGCATTGCCTTGTATGAGCGTGACCGTGGCCGCGAGCGCCGGGGTTTGGCGTAAAAGCGCCTCGAGCTCCTGGTAGCGCTGCGCGGTGGCGGCGGGAATAACCACACAAAGCGCTGGATGGCGCTCCTTGAGCCGGGTCACCGCCTCGAGAAAGGTCTCGCCCATGAAGCGGATTTCGTTGCCCCGGGAGCCGGGCAGCACCGCCAAGAGGGGGCCGTTCTCGGGAAGCCCGAGCGCCTGGCGGGCAGCGGTGCGGTCGTTTTGAAGCGCCATTTCGTCGGCCAGCGGGTGGCCGACGAAGGCGACCGGCACCTGGTGGCGTTGATAGAACGCCGCCTCGAAAGGCAGAAACGTCAGCATGGCGTCCACGGCGCGGGCGATCTTTTTGACCCGGCCCTGGCGCCAGGCCCATACCGAGGGGCTCACGTAGTGGGCGGTCTTGATGCCCGCGCGGCGCAGCTTGAGCTCGAGGCCGGTATTGAAGTCCGGTGCGTCGATGCCGATCATGATGTCCGGCTGCCACTCACACGCCTCAAAAAAGAGCGTGCGGCGTACGCGAACGAGTTCGGGCAGGTGCTTGACCACCTCGACCAGCCCCATGACCGAGAGGGTTTCCAGCGGAAAGCGGCTCTGCATGCCCTCGGCCTGCATATTGGGTCCACCGATACCACAAAACTCGACGTTTGGGTGGCGCGCGCGCAGCGCACGCATTAGCCCGGCCCCCAGCTGGTCGCCCGAGAGCTCGCCGGCGACAAGGTATACACGCGCTAAGGCCATGCTCATCTTCCTGTGGCGTTGATGGTCACGCCGTGGCAGAGCGTCACCCGGTTCTGATCTAGCGGACGATACCGCGCGTGGAGCGCTCGATCGAGTCGGCGAAGTGCGTGACCTCGGGTATATCGAAGCGCGTGCGCATTTCTTCGAGGGCCTGCTCGACGGTCATTGCCTGGCGGTAGACCAGCTTGTAGGAGGCGGTCAGCGCACTGATCACCTCGCGGCTGAAGCCGCGGCGTTTGAGCCCCACCAGGTTGAGTCCGCGCGCCTCGGCCGGGTTGCCGTTGATCATCATGTAGCAAGGCGTGTCCTTGGTGATGATCGAGCCGCCGCCGGCCATGGCGTAGTCGCCAAAGTGGCAGAACTGATGGACCGCCGAGAGCCCACCTAAAATCGCGAAATTGCCGACGGTCACGTGGCCGGCCAGGGTCACCTGATTGGCAAGAATACAGTCGTCGCCGATCAGGCAATCGTGGCCGACGTGGACGTAGGCCATGAACAGATTGCGCGAACCGATGGTGGTTTCGCCGCGATCCTGCACGGTGCCGCGATGAAGCGTCACGCCTTCGCGCACGACGTTGTCATCGCCCATCACCAGGCGGGTGGGTTCGCCGGCGTACTTCTTGTCCTGGCACTCCTCACCCACGGAGGCGAACTGGAAAATACGCGTGCGCTTGCCAAGCCTGGTGGGGCCCTTGACCACCACGTGGGGCCCGATCACCGAGCCCTCGTCGATCTCGACATCGGGGCCGATCACGCTGAACGGGCCGACCTCGACGTCGTCGGCAAGGAGGGCCGTTGGGTCGATCAGTGCGGTAGGATGTATCAAGTTACCTTCCTCTCGGCACAGATAATTTCCCCTGCGCAGGCAAGCTCGCCGTCCACCGTGGCTTCGCAGGCAAACTTCCAGATACCACGCTTGCCACGAATCACGTTCGCCTCCAGACGCAGCTGGTCACCGGGCATGACCGGGCGCTTGAAGCGCACGTTGTCGCTGCCCACGAGGTAGTACACGTAGCCATCGGCGGGCAGCTTGTTGACGGTTTTGAAGCCCAAAATGCCGCAGGCCTGGGCCAGTGCTTCGATCACCAGCACGCCGGGCATGATCGGGTGATGGGGGAAGTGCCCATTGAAGAAGGGCTCGTTGATGCTGACGTTCTTGTACGCCACGATGGATTCGCCCACAGTTAACTGCGTCACTCGATCCACCAGCAAGAACGGATAGCGGTGGGGCAAGTATTCGCGAATTTCGTTAATATCCATAACCATCGTAACGACCTCAAAAAAGACAAAAAACCTGATAGCGAATCAGGTAAATGCCAGCGTCGCCGCTGGCAAAAGGTGGCGAATTATACCCCCGCAGCCGGGTGAAGGGCCACCTGGCGCGAACCTAAAACGCGCCTCTACTCATCGCGGCGTACTTTTTCCAACTTGTTCAGCCGCTTGGCGATCTCGTCGAGTTGCTTGAAACGTACGGCATTCTTGCGCCACTGGGTGTTGTTCATCGCCCCGGTGCCGGAGGAGTAAACGCCCGGCTCTAAAATGGAGTTGGTCACCAAGCTCATGCCGGTGACCTGCACGCCGTCGCAGATCGTCAGGTGCCCGGAGAGCCCTACCCCGCCGCCCAGCATGCAGTGCTTGCCGACCTGGGTGGAGCCCGCAATGCCTACACAGCCCGCCAGCGCACTGTGATCGCCGATAGTCACGTTGTGGGCGATCTGTACCTGACTGTCGATTTTGACGTCCCGGCCGATCAACGTATCGCCCAGTGCGCCGCGGTCGATACTCGAGCAACTGCCGACTTCCACGTCGTCGCCGAGCACGACCCCGCCCAGCTGGGCGATCTTGTGCCAGCCCGCGCCGTCGTGGGCAAAGCCGAAGCCGTCGCCGCCAATCACGCAGCCGCTTTGCAGGATCACCCGCTTGCCGATCACGCAGCCGTGGCAAACGGTGACGTTGGCGTGCAGGCGCGAGCCCTCACCGATCGTGGTGTCCGCGCCGATCATGCTCCCGGCGCCGACCACCACCCGCGCGCCCAGCGTGACGCCGGACTCGATCACTGCGTGGGCCTGGATCGAAACGTCTTCGCCTAGCACGACGTCGTCGGCGACCACCGCGGTTGGGTGTATGCCGATCGTATCCCGGGCTTTCACGGGGTCGAACAGTTGGGAGACTTTGGCGTAGGCCAGGTACGGGTTGTCGATCTCCAGGCGAGGCACCGGGCAGTTTTTGCCGTGCTCGGGGTGAAGCAGCACCGCCGCTGCCCGGGTGGTCGTCAGATCCTTGAGATAGGCGCGGTTGGCCAAAAAAGCGATCTGGTCGGGCTCGGCTTCCTTGAGCGTTGCCAATCCGCGAATCGGCTGGTCAGCGTCGCCGTCGAAGGCGATGTCCAGGTGGCGAGCGATATCAGCCAGCGTGATGGTGTGAGGAGCGTGCGTCATGGGAGCCCACAATTGCGCGGGTGCGGCAGCGCCGCACCCCATCGATTAGTTTATAGCGAGTCGAAAATCTGCGTGACTTCATTGGTGACGTTGGGCAGATCCGTCGAGGAGTGCAGTACCCCCTGGGGCTCCACCAGCACATCGATGTTATGACGCGCCAGCACCTGCTCGACGGCTTGCTCGAGCTTGGACTCGGCGCTTTCCAGAAACTGCTGTTCGGAGTTTTGCTGGGCCTGCAGTACATCGCGGCGCAGCTGCTCGAAGCGGCTGCCCTTCTGCTGAAGCTCGGCAATCAGCGATTCACGCTGGGCCTGGCCCATGGTCTCGCCTTCGTTTTGCAGGCGCTGCTGAAGCTGCTGGAGCTCGTTACCCAAGCCTTGGGCTTCGCGCTGTTGGCTACCGATCTGACCTTCCAGCTGGCTCAGCGAGGTTTGTGCGGACTGCGTGTTCATCAGCGCAGCGCGCCAATCGAGTACCGCCACCTCGGAGGCAAAAGCGGGAAGCGCCATGCTCCCGAGAAGACATACCGCGGCCGTCAATTTACGCATGCTAACTCCTTTTCTTAAGCTGACACGGGTCAGGCCGGCAAGCGCCGGCCGACCACGGGCGTATTAGAACGTTTGGCCCAACGAGAACTGGAAGAACTGCGTGTCGTCGCCGCTTTCATCGTTGAGCGGCTTGGCAACGCTGAAGGTAAGCGGTCCTACCGGCGTTAGCCAGGCAAGGCCCACACCCGCGCTGTAGCGCAGATCGCCCAGGTCGACGCCAGAGCTGCAGCGCTGACGTCCGGCGTCTTCGTCCAATACATCGTAGCAAGAGTCCAGGAAGGTGTTACCCGCATCCACGAACAGCGACGGCTGAATCGAGCGCTGGTCTTCGACGAAGGGCAGCGGGAAGAGCACCTCGGCGCTGCCTTCCATCAATACGTTACCGCCAAGCGTGCGGTCGCGGCCGCCTTCGCGAGCTGGCGTGGTGCGCTGGCCCAGGGTGTTCGAGGTGTAGCCACGCACCGAGCCCAAACCACCGGCGTAGAAGTTTTCATAGAACGGGAACGGGTCGTTGGTTCCCAGCGTATCGGCGTAGCCCAAATTACCGGTGAACTTCAGCGCCCAGGTTTGCTCTTCGTTGACCGGGAAGAGCTGCTGCGCGCGGGCCCGCGCCTTGTAGTACTGGGCGTCGCTGCCCGGCACGCCGGCTTCCACCGACAGGCGCTGGTAGTTACCCGCGGTCGGCATGACGCCACGGTTCAAGTTGTTGCGGGTCCAGCTGGCGCTGAGCTTCAGGCTTTGGGCATCCTTACCCTCCTCTTCAACGTAGCGGCGGATTTCCGAGGCCGTATCGAAGTAGGTCTTGACCGTCAGGTCCTCGACGCTGGCGCCGAAGTTGAGCCGCGAAAGCTCGCTGATCGGGTAGCCGAAATTGATACCCGCGCCGTAGGCGTCGGTGGAGAACGTCGAAATGTCGGAGTCGGCGTAGTCGGTCTCGCGGTAGAAAACGTTATAGCCGCGGGAGATACCGTCCAGCGTCCAGTAGGGGTCGGTGAAGGCGAAGTTGACACTGGTGAAAGTATCGCTTCGCTGAGCGCCGATGTTGACCCGGTTACCGGTACCGAGGAAATTGTTCTGCGCCAGGCCCACCCCGTAGATGATACCGGCGCTTTGCGAGAAGCCCACGCTTGCCGAGACCGAGCCCGAGGGCTGCTCTTCGACGTTATAGGTCACGTCCAGAAGGTCGGGCTGGCCGGGCACCGGCTGGGTGTCGACCTCGACCTGGCTGAAAAAGCCGAGCCGTTCGAGGCGCTGGCGCGACTGAGTGATCGAGTCGGTGGAGGCCGGCGCGCCCTCCATCTGGGTCATCTCGCGGCGCAGCACTTCGTCCTGGGTGGTGGTGTTACCGTAAAACTCGATACGCCGAACGTAGGCGCGCTGGCCCGGGTCGACGGCGATCACCAGGTCCACGCTATCGCCGCTGCCGGTTTGCTCGGGCACGCCCTGCACCTCGGCAAAGGCGAAGCCTTCGGCGCCCAGGCGGCTTCGCAGCGCCTCGGTCGAGGCGTTGACCTGACCGCGGGAGAAGACGTCGCCGCTTTCCACTTCCAGCAACTGACGCGCTTCGTTTTCGCTGATTTGCAGGTCACCGGCAAAGCGGATGTCACCAACGCGAAACTGCTCGCCTTCATCCACGTTCAGAGTAATGTAGATGTCAGACTGCTGCGGGCCGATGGAGACCTGGGTCGAAGTCACGTCGAAATTGATGTAGCCGCGGTCCAGGTAGAACGAGCGCAGCCGCTCGATATCGCCGGCCAGCGCCTCGCGGGAGTACTCGTCGTTGGAGAACCAGCCAAAGATGCGCCCGGGGCGGTCTTCGAGCTCGAACACGCTGCGCAAGGTCTCGTCGTCGAAGTCGTCGTTACCGACGATGTTGATCTGACGGATGGTCGCGACGTCACCTTCGTTGACGTTGATGTTGACCTGAACGCGGCCCTCATCGATCTCCTGAACGTCAGTGCTGATGCTCGCACTGTAACGCCCCTGGGACTGATAGACGCCTTCGAGCTCGCGCTGGATCTCTTCGAGCGTCGAGAGCTGCAGCACCTGGCCTTCGGAAAGGCCGGACTGGCGCAAGCCCCGGCGCAGGTCGTCGTCGGCGATTTCACTGTTGCCGGTAATGTTCAAACGCGCGATGGTCGGGCGCTCGACGACCTGGATGACGAGCACGTCACCTTCCCGGGCAAGCGATACGTCTTCGAAAAGGCCGGTAGCGAACAGATTACGCGCCGCCGCCGCCAGCTCCTGCTCGCTGACGTTGTCGTTGGCGCTGACGGGAAAGGCATTGAAGACCGAGGCGGCAGATACCCGCTGCAGCCCTTCTACACGAATGTCCGAAACGTCAAAGGATTGTGCCTGGGCGCTACCCGCCGCCGCCAGCAGGAGTGCCGCCATTCCAAGGGTCTTGATTTTCATGCAGTCAGTTCGCTCGCGTTGGTCTGCCGGTTATTAAACAGGCACCATATACATTTGTGCAGGCGGATGACAAGGCATCCCACGCGCTACACGCGTCATTACCAAAGGCGCATCAGATCGAAGTAGAGCGCCATCACCATCAGCGTCCCTACCATGGCGAGTCCGATACGCAGCCCCACCGCCTGGGCTTTTTCCGAAACCGGGCGTCCGCGCACGATTTCGATGAAGTAGTAAAGTAAGTGCCCACCATCGAGTACCGGAATAGGCAGAAGGTTCAAAACACCGAGACTGATGGAAAGGTACGCTAAAAAGCCCAGGAACGCTTCCATTCCTGCCCGAGCGGAATCGCCGGAGATTTGCGCGATGGTGATCGGCCCGGAAAGATTGGATGGCGAAATGAGTCCCACCAGCATCTTGCGAATCGCATCCAGGGTTAGCATGATCATTCCGCCGGTGCGCGAAAACGCCTGCCCCACTGCCTCGACGGGCCCAAAACGGATCTCGCGTGTGAGCTCTTCGGGCCAATCGATCTGCTCTACCCCTGCGCCAATGTACCCAACCTCGGCGCCGTTCTCCAGTGGTTTGCGCGCCGGTGTCAGCGACAACGCTGCCGGCTCTCCGTCGCGCTCATAGCGTATTTCCAGCGTCTGACCGGCGCTTTCGCGAATGATCGATACGAAGGCCATCCAGTCGGCGATGGGCTCACCGTCGATGGCGATCATCCGATCCCCGGGTTCGAGCCCAGCGTTGGCTGCGGCTTCACCGTCGAGCACCGGGCCAAGCACGGCCGGTACGTCCGGGCGCCAGGGCGCGAAGCCTAAACTCTGCAGCGGCTGGGGCGGGTCCTGACGGACGAGATAGTCATTAACCGGCAGAGCGTAGGCGCGCGGCGCGCTGGTGTCGTTGTCCCTCGCCTCGATGGCGAGCTCGCCGCTGTAGCCGATCAGCGAAACGAGCTTTAAGTTGATATCTTCCCAGGAGCGCATGGGGTCGTTCTGGACCGCCGTGATCTCCGCGCCTTCGGGGAGGCCGGCTTCAAAAGCGGGCGAGCCCTCGACCACGTCGCCGACGATGGGCATGACCGTGGTCGTACCGGCCACGAACAGCGCCCAGTAGGCCACCAAAGCAAGCAGGAAGTTGGCGATCGGCCCGGCGGCGACGATCGCGATACGCGCCCAGACGCTTTTACGGTTAAAGGCCTGGTCGAGCTGTTCCTCGGGCACCGGCGCTTCACGCTCGTCGAGCATCTTGACGTAGCCACCCAGGGGAATGGCGGCCACGGCGAACTCGGTGCCGTGACGATCCGTCTTCGACCAGAAGGGCTTGCCAAAGCCGACCGAGAAGCGCAGCACCTTGACGCCGCAGCGCCTGGCGACCCAAAAATGACCGAACTCGTGGAAGGTGACCAGCACCCCCAGCACGACGATAACCGCTAAAACGTTCTGAACAAGCCCCACACGCTACTCCTTGGTGATCTCACGCCTCGCGGGTATCCGCGGTTTCGAGCAAGCGTCTCGCTTGCTCCCGCGCCCATTGGTCCGCCGCCAAAATCTGCTCGACGGTGTCCGCGCGGTGCGCGTGCGGCGAGGCCATGACGCCTTCTACCAGCTCGGCAATGGCGCCAAAGCGAAGGCGGCCGTCGAGAAAGGCCTCTACCGCGACTTCGTTGGCCGCGTTCAGCACTGCCGGGGCGGCGCCGCCGCGCTGCATGGCTTCCCGGGCAAGACGCAGGCAGGGAAAGCGGGTTTCGTCCGGTGCCTCGAAATCGAGCCGCGCCACCTGGAAAAGATCGAGCGTTTCCACGCCGGCCTCGATACGCTCGGGCCAGGCAAGCCCATAGGCAATGGGCGTGCGCATATCCGGGTTGCCCAGCTGGGCAATCACCGAGCCGTCGCTGTAAGCCGCCATGGAGTGAATCACGCTTTGGGGGTGCACCACCACCTGAATCTGCTCGGGGGTGGCGTCGAACAACCAGCACGCCTCGATCAGCTCGAGGCCCTTGTTCATTAGCGTGGCGCTGTCGACCGAGATCTTGCGCCCCATCGACCAGTTGGGGTGCGCGCAGGCCTGCTCCGGGGTCGCCGCCATGATAGCGGCGCTCTCCCACTGGCGAAACGGCCCGCCGGAGGCGGTCAGCAAAAGCTTTCGCACGCCGTGGCGTTCGAGCCCGCCGCGGTGCTCCACCGGCAGGCACTGATAGATCGCGTTGTGTTCGGAGTCGATCGGCAAGAGCGTGGCCCCGGAGCGCGCCACGGCGTCCATGAAGAGCGCGCCGCTCATCACCAGCGCCTCCTTGTTGGCAAGCAAGATACGCTTACCCGCTTCAGCGGCGGCCAGGGCCGGTAAAAGCCCCGCCGCACCAACGATCGCCGCCATCACCGTGTCCACTCGGGCGTCCCGGGCGACGGCGCACAGCGCCTGCTCGCCAAAACTCACCTGCGTGGTAAGCCCGGCTCCTTCGAGTGCGGCCTCGAGCCAGGCGGCGTCTTCGGCGTCGTCGAGTACCGCAGCCACCGGGTGGTGCACCTTGCACTGCTCGAAAAGCGCCTCTTTCGAGGTATGGGCGGTTAGCGCGTGGACGCGATAACGCGCCGGATGGCGGGCGATCACATCCAGCGTGTTTTTACCGATCGAGCCGGTCGAGCCCAGCACCGTGATGCGTTGCGGATTGCCTGAGCTCATAGCGCGGTGACCTGAACGCTAAGCACTTCTACGTAAAGAAGCGCGAACAACGGAACCGCCGCGGTCAGGCTATCGATGCGATCGAGCACGCCCCCGTGGCCGGGCAGCAAATTGCTCGAGTCCTTGATGTCGCGAAAGCGCTTGAGCATGCTTTCCAATAGATCACCCAGCACCGACACGAAGGTCACCAGCGCCGTCATCGCGATCAAGATGAGGCCGCCGGTCACGCCCATCGGCTGCCAAAAAGCAAAGCCGAGTGCCAGAATAGCGGTGGCGGTCAGCGCCCCGAAGACACCCTCCCAGGTTTTGCCCGGGCTGACCCGGGGGGCCAGTTTGCGCTTGCCAAAGCGCCGCCCGGCGAAGTAGGCACCGATATCGGCGCCCCACACCAGCAGCAGTACGAACAGTAGCCACACCGCGCCGCTTTCACGCAAAACGTTGAAGCCCACCCAGCATGGCAGCAGCACCCAAAGCCCCATGGCCAGCCGCCAGGTGGTACTTTGCCACTGCTGGCGCTTCTCCGGGTAGTTGGCCACCCAGAAGAAGTTGACCGCCCAGCCCAGCGCGGCGACCCACAAGGGCCAGGCGGCAAAGGCCGCCCCGCCTAACCACATGGCCGCCATGAACAGCGCCGTCAACGCCACCAGCTTGAGGCGTTTTGAGCGGCGGGTAACGCCGGCCAGGTTGGTCCACTCCCAGGCGCCCAGCAGTACGATGAGCGCGGTGAAGAGCGCAAAGGCGCCGCCTTGTAATCCAAACAGGCCGATCAGCGTCAGAGGCGCCAACCAGGCTGCGGTGATGATCCGCTGTCTAAGCACCTTGCGCCTCTATTTGTTCATCGGTCATGCCAAAGCGCCGGCGCCGCGAGAAAAACTCGTCAAGGGCGCTGTCGAACGCCGCGGCACCGAAGTCCGGCCAAAACAAGGGGGAGAAGTAGAGCTCGGCGTAGGCAAGCTGCCAGAGCAAAAAGTTGGAGAGCCGTTGCTCGCCGCTGGTGCGAATACAAAGATCCACCGGCGGCACGTCGGCGGTATTCATCGCCTGACCGAGGCGCGTTTCGTCGATTTCGCTGGGCTCGAGGGTGCCCGCCGCCACCTGTTCGGCAAGCGCGCGGCTCGCCCGGGCGATGTCCCAGTGGCCGCCGTAGTTGGCGGCGATCACCAGGTGCATGCCGGTGTTGCTCTCGGTCAGCGTCTCGGCGCGCTGAATATGCTTTTGTATGGTCTGGGAAAAGCCCTGCTGCTCGCCGATCACCGAAAGCCTTATATTGCGCTCGTGAAGCTTTTTGACCTCGCGCTTGAGCGCCATCAAAAAGAGCTCCATCAGCGCATTGACCTCCGCCGCCGGGCGCTTCCAGTTTTCGCTGGAGAACGCGAACAGGCTCAGGGTCTTGATGCCGCGTTCGGCGGCGCGCTGGATCACCGCGCGCACGGCTTCTACGCCGGCACGGTGGCCACGTACGCCGGAAAGCCCCCGGGCGCGTGCCCAGCGGTTGTTACCATCCATGATAATAGCGATATGCAACGGGCTCGACTCCCCGGCGTGAGAAGGCAGCGCGTCGCACGGCGCCTGGGTCGGAAACTGCGGCGACGTCATGAGTTCTCGCACCAACGTTCAGTCATAAATAAGCCATACAATCGCCCGGGGCGGCCAACCGCGCCGGGCGTAATAAAAGACACGACTACACCTGCATCAAATCCTGCTCTTTGGCGGCCAGGGCCTTTTCGATGTCGGCAATGTACTTATCGGTCAGCTTCTGGATCTCGTCTTCCCCCTGGCGCTGATCGTCTTCGGTGATCTCTTTATCCTTGAGCAGATTTTTGAAATCACCGTTGGCGTCGCGGCGTACGTTACGAATCGCCACCCGGGTGTGTTCGGCCTCGGAACGCGCCTGCTTGATATAGCTTTTGCGCGTCTCTTCGGTCAGCATCGGCATCGGCACGCGAATCACGTTACCGGCACTCGACGGATTGAGGCCCAAATCGGCGGTCATGATCGCTTTTTCGATCTTGGGCACCATGGGCTGCTCCCAGGGCGAGACGGTCAGGGTGCGCGCGTCTTCGACGTTGACCGAGGCCACCTGATTGAGGGGCACCTGGCCACCGTAATAATCCACGGTGACGGCGTCCAGAATACTGGGGTGGGCGCGGCCGGTACGGATCTTTTTGAAGTTGGTATGCAGCGCATCGACACTTTTTTGCATGCGCGCGTCGGCATCTTTCTTGATGTCGTTAATCACGTTTTCATCCTCTGTCTATCAGCGTGCCTTCCTTGCCCCCTACGACGAGGTTGAGCAAGGCGCCAGGCTTGTTCATGTTGAATACACGTACCGGCATGTCATGGTCACGTACCAGGCAGATAGCGGTCAAATCCATTACGCCAAGCTTTTGCTCGAGGGCGTCGTCGTAGGTCAACTGCTCGTACTTGACGGCATCGGCGTGCTTGACCGGATCCTTATTGTACACACCGTCTACCTTGGTGGCTTTAATGACCACATCGACATCGACTTCGATACCGCGCAGGCACGCGGCCGAGTCGGTCGTAAAGAACGGGTTGCCGGTGCCGGCGGAAAACAGCACGACGTCGCCGGAGGTCAAATAGCGAATCGCCGTGCGGCGGTCGTAATGCTCCACCACGCCACTCATGGGAATCGCTGACATCACCCGCGAGCGGATGTTGGAACGCTCGAGGGCGTCACGCATCGCCAGTGCATTCATCACCGTTGCCAGCATTCCCATGTGATCGCCGGTTACACGGTCCATACCTGCTTCGTTGAGCGCCGCTCCGCGAAACAGATTACCGCCTCCGATCACGATCCCCACCTGGACACCGATGCCCACGAGCTGTCCGATCTCCAGCGCCATGCGATCCAGCACCGCCGGGTCGATACCAAAATCGTGCTCGCCCATCAGCGCCTCGCCCGAAAGCTTGAGCAAGATACGCTTGTACTTGGATTTCGATTTATCCATTTTACCGGCGATGGGGTTGGCTTCTTGAACATCACGTGACATGGCATCTCTCCAGGATAAAGAACAAAGGGGGGTAGCAGGTCCTTTTAAGGGCCGAACGCAAAGGCCGGATACACAATGGCGTGCGCTTACGCGCACGCCATTATCGAACGGGAACCTGCGACCTTAGCGGCGGCCAGCCTGTTCCATTACCTCTTTAGCGAAGTCGACTTCTTCTTTCTCGATACCCTCGCCCACTTCGAAGCGCGTAAAGCGGACCACTTCACCACCGGCGGCCTTTACGAACTCGGCAACGGTCTGGTTAGGGTCTTTGACGAAGGCCTGCTGGGTCAGGCTGTTCTCGGCCAGGTACTTCTTCAAACGGCCTTGAACCATCTTCTCGGCGATCTGCTCGGGCTTGCCGGCCATGTCGGGCTGGGCCAGGATGATCGCTTTCTCTTCGTCGAGCTCGGCCTGGGGCATATCTTCCGGGTGAGAAACACTCGGGTTGATCGCCGCCACGTGCATCGCAACGCCTTTAGCGGTTTCGCTGTCGCCGCCGGTCAGTACGGTCAACACGCCGATACGACCGCCATGGACGTATTCGCCCACCAGGCCGCCTTCGACGGCATCGACAACGACGGCACGACGCACGCCGATGTTCTCGCCGATTTTCTGAACGAGCTGCTCACGTTCGGTTTCGATTTCGCCTTCGGTGACCGCGGCCACGTCTTCGCTTTTAGCGGCGAAGAAGGCGTCGGCGACCTTTTTAGCGAAATTGATGAAGTTTTCATCGCGCGAAACGAAGTCGGTCTCGGAGTTGATCTCGACCATTACACCGTAGCTGCCGTCGTCGGCAACGCGGGTCACCACGGCGCCTTCGGCGGCGACACGGTCGGCTTTCTTAGCGGCTTTGAGACCCGAGTTCTTGCGCAGGTTCTCGATTGCCACTTCGATATCGCCACCGGTTTCGGTGAGTGCTTTTTTGCACTCCATCATGCCAAGACCGGTACGTTCGCGCAGTTCTTTAACCTGAGAGGCGCTGATAGCTGCCATGAGAAATTCACCTCTGAAAGGATTCTTGAGAGTTAGACGCGCTACAAAGTATAGACAAGGCGTATGACCGCTTTGTATCACTGCCCGTTCAGCGCAGATCATCGTTTGTAGTGCGTATGCCGGCGTCAAACCTGGCGTAATCGGCCCGCCAAGCGGGCAAAAGGGGGCCAAAGCCCCCTTCACGCGATGCGGCTAGACGGCCCGCCGCATCCACCGTGACCGTATTACTCGGCCGCGGCGTCGGTTTCGGCGGACGCCTGCTCGTCGGTTACTTCAACGAACTCGTCCGGACGACCTTCTTTAGCGCGGCCACACGCGTCGGCAATCGCCTTCACGTAGATCTGGATCGCGCGGATGGAGTCGTCGTTACCCGGAATGACGTAATCCACGCCATCGGGGTTGGAGTTGGTATCGACCACGCCAATGACCGGGATACCCAGCTTGTTGGCTTCGTTGATCGCGATACGCTCATGATCGACGTCGATTACGAACAGCGCGTCCGGCAGGCCGCCCATTTCCTTGATACCGCCGATGGAACGCTCGAGCTTTTCTTGCTCGCGGGTCGCCATCAGAACTTCTTTCTTGGTCAGCTTCGCGAACGTGCCGTCTTCGTGCATGGTCTCAAGCTCGCGTAGACGCTTGATGGACTGACGGATCGTTTTGAAGTTGGTCAACATGCCGCCCAACCAGCGATGGTTGACGAACGGCTGGCTAACGCGGTTGGCTTCTTCCTTGATGACCTTGCTGGCGCTGCGCTTGGTACCAACGAACAAAATCTTGTTGTTGGACGCCGCCATCTTCTCGACCACGTCGATCGCTTCGTTCAGCGCCGGCAGGGTGTGCTCGAGGTTGATGATGTGAATCTTGTTGCGCGCGCCAAAGATGAACTTGCTCATCTTCGGGTTCCAGTATTTGGTCTGGTGACCGAAGTGAGCGCCTGCTTTGAGCAGGTCACGCATGTTAACGTGTGCCATGGTAAAACTCCTGAAACTCGGGTTAGGCCTCCACGCACCCCATGGATCCGACCGATAGTCTCGACGCTGAATCGGCGTCTAGCGAGGCTAAAGGCACCCGGGACCATGTGCCGGTGCATGTGTGTTTTCAAGGCTTGCTGTTTAGCCTCACGGGATATCCGCAGGGCTTCCTCTTGTACGCTTGCCCGCCGCCGACTCGATCGCGGGGCGATTACGGGATGGCGATTGCAGGAAAGCGCGCGGCTTTATACCATATATCATTGTCAAGATGAAGTCGCACCCATGGGTTTGCGCCTACTCCCGACCCCACACGCCATATCGAGAAGTCATGAACGTTCCAATCAAGACAGCGGAAGAAATCGAAAAAATGCGCGAAGCCGGCCGTCAGGCGGCCAGCGTTTTTGAAATGATCACGCCCTTTATAGCCGCAGGCGTCACCACCGGTGAGATCGACAAGCGCTGTCACGAGTACATCGTCGATGAGCTGGGCTCACAACCTGCACCGCTGAACTACCACGGCTATACCCACGCCACCTGCATTTCGCTGAACCACGTGGTGTGTCACGGCTTCCCGGACTTCAGCAAGAAGCTGAAAAACGGCGACATCATGAACCTGGACATCACCGTCAAAACCGCCGACGGCTACCACGGTGATTCCAGCATGATGTTCATCATCGGCGAGACCATCCAGGGCGAGCGCCTGTGTCGCGTGACCCAGGAGTGCCTTTACAAGAGCATCGCCCAGGTCAAACCCGGCGTGCATCTTTCCGAGCTTGCGCGCACCATTCAAAAGCACGCCGAAGGCAACGGCTACTCGGTGGTACGCGACTTCTGCGGCCACGGTATCGGTGCCGGCTTTCACGAAGACCCGCAGTTTCTTCACTACGACGGCTACGCGCCGAGTGCCGATATCGCGCTGGAACCCGGCATGTGCTTCACCATCGAGCCGATGATCAACGTCGGCGGCTACAAGACCAAGGTGCTGCGCGACGGCTGGACCGCGGTCACCAAGGACAAGAGCCTGTCCGCCCAGTGGGAGCACACGCTGCTGGTCACCGAAAGCGGCGTTGACGTGCTGACCGCGCGCAGCGACGAAGATTTCAGCTTCTTGAACTGATGCTCTTACACCACCACCGGTTCGAGCCGGACGCTACCCTGTTCGATCTTAAGGCATTTCGCGCGGAACTCGCTGGCACGCGCTCGCCGGTGGCCCCGTTCAAGGCGGCGCTCAAGCAACTGCAAGCGCGCCTGGACGAGCAGTTTCGGGCCGGCGGTGACATCCGCGATTTGGTGCGCGGCCGCGCCTGGTACCTGGACCAACTGCTGGCCATCGCCTGGGAGCGCCACGCCTGGCCGGATGACGCCATCGCCCTGGTCGCTGTAGGCGGCTATGGGCGCGGCGAGCTTCACCCCCACTCCGATATCGATCTGCTGCTGCTCTTGGAGCGAGACGACGACAGCGCTTACCGCGAGCCGCTCACCGCCTTTATCACCTTTTTATGGGACATTGGCCTGGAGATCGGCCACAGCGTGCGCTCGCTCAATGACTGCGAGCGCGAGGCGCGAGACGACGTCACGGTGATCACCAACCTGCTCGAATCGCGCCTGGTCGCCGGCCCAAAGCGGCTGCGCGAGGCGATGCGAAGCCGCCTGAGCCCGGCGAATCTGTGGCCGGCGGATCGTTTTTTCGAGGCCAAGTGGCAAGAGCAGATCACCCGCCACTACCGCTACAACAACTCCGAGTACCACTTGGAGCCGAACCTTAAAAGCTCCCCGGGCGGGCTTCGCGACATTCAAATGATCGGCTGGGTCGCCAAGCGTCACTTCGATGCCGAACAGTACGCCGATATCGTCGCCAACGGCTTCATGAACGACGCGGAGCTTCGCATTCTAAGCCAGGGCCAGGCCTTTTTATGGCAGGTGCGCTATGCCCTGCACATGCTCACCGGCCGCGCCGAGGACCGCTTGCTGTTCGATCATCAGCGCACCATTGCCGTGATGTTCGGCTTTCGCGATACGCCGGAGCGCCTGGCCGTCGAACAGTTCATGAAGCGTTATTATCGTCACGTCACGGCCCTTGCCGGGCTCAACGACATGCTGCTGCAGCACTTCGACGAGGTCATTCTGCGCGGCAAGGAAGAACTCGAAACGGTCACGCTCAACGAGCGCTTCGAGACCAAGGGCGGCTACATTCAGGCGCGCTCGCGCAGCCTGTTTCGCGACCACCCCGAGGCGATGCTCGAGCTTTTCCTGCTGATGGCCGAGCACCCGGAGATCGAAGGGGTGCGCGCCGACACCATCCGGCTGATTCGCGACCACCGCCACCAGATCGACGACCACTACCGCGACGACCCGCACCATCAGCGCCTGTTCATGGCGATCATCCGCTCGCCGGGTAACGTACCGCGCCAGCTCCGGCGCATGAACCGCTACGGCATTCTGGGCAAATACCTGCCGGAGTTCGGCCGCGCGGTCGGTCTGATGCAGCACGATCTTTTCCATATCTATACCGTCGACGCGCACACCCTGCGCCTGCTCAAGTTTTTGAACGGTTTTAGAAAACCCGAAGCCAAGGCGGACTTTCCGGTCGCCGCCCCGCTGATCCACCAGTTGCCCAAACTCGAGCTATTGTGGATCGCCGGGCTTTATCACGATATTGGCAAGGGCCGCGGCGGCGACCACTCGATCATCGGCGCCCTCGATGTCGAGCAGTTCTGCCGCCGCCACCACGTCTCGCTGCACGACACCAACCTGGTGAAGTGGCTGGTCGAGCATCACCTTTTGATGTCGATGACCGCGCAAAAGCGGGACATCAGCGACCCAGACGTGATTCGCGACTTCGCCCTGGTGGTGCGTAACGAAACCCGTCTGGACTATCTTTACGTGCTTACCGTGGCGGATATCAACGCCACCAACCCCACGCTCTGGAACGGCTGGCGGGCGTCGCTTTTGCGCCAGCTCTACGCGGAAACCAAGCGCGCGCTGCGCCGCGGGCTCAAAAACCCACCGGACCGGGACGACTGGATCCGCGAAACCCGCTGTGAAGCGCGGTCGCTTTTGCAGAACCTGGGGGTGGCCAGCGAGCAGATCGACACCCTTTGGGAGTCGCTGGGTGAGGACTACTTTCTGCAGTACGCGCCCAGCGAGATCGTCTGGCAGGCCCAGGGCATTCTCGCCCACCAGCCCTCCCTGCTTCCGCTGGTGTTGATCAGTGCGCCCACCGAGGACATGGCCGAAGGCGGCACCAAGGTGTTTATCCACACCCGCTCGGTGGACGATCTGTTCGCCGCCACCGCCGCGGCCATGGAGCAGTTGGGGCTTTCGATTCACGACGCGCGTATCGCGACTTCGCACAACGACTGGACGCTCAACACCTTCATCGTGTTGGACAGCCAGGGCCAGCCAATTCGCGATTTTGATCGCATCGAAGAGATGCGCAGCCACCTGGTCGAGGAACTCGACGACCCGGACGACTACCCGCAGATCGTCACCCGACATACGCCGCGCCAGCTCAAGCACTTCAAGGTGCCCACAGAGGTGATCATCGAGCAGGACCCGGCCAACGAGCGCACCCTGTTGGAGCTGACCGCCCCGGACCGCCCGGGCCTTCTCGCCCGGGTGGGGCGCATCTTCATGGAACAGGACATCGCGCTTTCTACGGCCAAGATCGCAACCCTTGGCGAGCGGGTCGAGGACGTGTTCTTCATCACCACCAAAGCGGGCGAAGCGCTGACCGACCCGGCGCGCCAGCAGCGCCTGCGCGAGCGTTTGATCGAGGAGCTGGGCGTGTGAGCAAGGAGCACCGGTGGCGCCGGGTATAGCGCTTCTATTCGTATGGGTGCTGGCCGTGGCCTACATGGATCTTCGGAAACGCCAGATCGCCAACCACCTCGTGTATCCGTTTTTGCTGCTGGCCGCGGGGTGGCTGGCCGTGACCGGCGAAAGCCTGATCGGGGTGGCCTGGCCCCAGGCGCTGTTCGGGTTGGGGAGCGCGCTGCTGCTCGCCATTCCCGGCCACGTAAAGGGGGTACTGGGCGGAGGCGACGTCAAACTGCTGGCCGCCCTTGGCCTGTGTTTGGGCACGACGGGGCTGCTGGCGGTAGTGGCGCTGACGGCGGCGCTGCTCGTCGTGTGGCACACCCTCGCGCGGCGCTTGCCGGCAAAAACCCGGGCGGCCCTTGCGCACTACGCACCGGGGATTTGCCCGCCGCCGCGCGATCACACCCAGGATCCCCTCGTTCAGGGCCCAGATGAACCGGGCTACTATGCCTACGCCCCCTTCATTGCGCTGGCGCTCGTGCTATTGGTGCTAGGGGCCATCAGCTTCACCGGCTAGTTGCCGCTAAAACCGCCGGCGGTATCGCTTGCGTAGCGTTCGGGAATGGGGTGGTTGAAGCTATCGAGCCAGCGCTGATGAGCAAGCTCCTGCTCCCGGGGTGAAAGGGACTGGGGCGTAAGCGATGCCTGATGGCCCTGGCGCTGAACCTGTAGCCAGTTATCCGCCGCGGTCATCGAATGCTTGCCCGGGCCCGCGCAGCCGCTTAACAGGGCGACCATCAAAGGCGCGGCCACCAGCACGACCAACCCCCGACCAACGCCCTTGGCTTGGGCGCCCCGCAGGCTACCTACCTTGCAATATGCCATTTCTTTATCTCCCTTGTAGCGGCGCATGGACTTAACGGCGCTGCTGATCTTCCAGCTGCATCTGGCGGGCGCGGGTTTCGGCGCGCTGGTACTGTAGGGGCGTCCCCCGCCCGTTGCCCAGCAGCGCGCTCGCGGCCTGGGGTCGCTGCTGATAGATCAACAGCGTCATCAAGTTCTCCAGCGGCAGCGCGTCGTCCTGGCTTAGCTCCAGCGCGGTCATGAACTCGAACCGCGCTTTTTCGAGCTCGCGACGCTGTAGATGAACGAAGCCCAGGTCGTTACGGATTTTGAAACTGGCGGGGTAGAGCCTGGCCGCTTCGCGCATATGGGTGAGCGCCTGATCGAAGTCGGCGGCAACGACGGCTACCTGGCCAAGGCCCTGGTGCGCCTCGGCGGCCACGCAGCTGTCGAGCAGCGAGCGGTAGAGCGCTTGCGCTTCGGGGTCCTTCAACTGACGCAAAATTTGCGCCTTGCGCAGGCGCACCTCGGCAATCGACTCGGGCAACTGCTCGAGGTGGGCCAGCGCCGCATGGGGCCTCCCCTGCTCGGCCATGTCGCTTGCAAGCTCGACGGCGAGCTGCTGTTCCGGCGCCAGTTGGCGGCACGCATCGACCGGCGCGCCCGACGTCGAGGGCACCCCGGCACAGCCGGAAAGCGCCAGCGCGAGAAGCACCGTGACGCTCGCTAAAACATGGTTCATCAATTCATCCCCGATATCGCGGCAAAAATGGCCATAAAGCCAGGGCCTGCCAGAATAATCAGCAGCGCTGGAAAGAGAAACAAGACCATCGCCCCGGACATCTTGGCCGAAAGCTTGGAGACCTTCTCCTGCTGGTCGGTGATTCGCCGGTCGTGGAAAAGCTCCTTGAGCGAAATGAGCGAGGCAACCGCCCCACCGCCCTGGCGTATCAACTGCTCGAGAATCACCACGCAGTCGTTGAGCGGATCCACATCCAGCCTTTCGGCCATGACGCTGAGCTCAGTGGCCAGGTCGAGGCCAGCGTCGACGCGGCTGAGCACGCGCCGGAGTTCCCGGGAAAGCTCGGGCAGAATGTGCTCTCCCTCCCGGGAGAGTACCCGCAGCGACTGATCCACGGTCATGCCCACCTCGAAGAGCATTCGCAAAAGCGGCAGCATCGCCGACACCTCTTCGCTAATCGCGGCGTGGCGCTTTGCGACCTGCTTTTTGAGCCAGCGCTTGGGCAGAAAAAAACCGAGCGCCGCGGCGATGAACACCGCCAACAGCGATGGGCCATCGCCCCAAAGCGCGGTGACGAGAGTGGCCAGTACGCCGGCCGCGATCGGCACGCCCAGCTGAAACGCGTAATAGGTGGCCCGCTGGTCGGCGCCGCGCCAGCTCAACTGTTCCATCAACTTCGGAACTTCCGCGTCCAGCTTGCCATCCAGGTAGGCAAGCTCCCCCAGCAGCGTACGCCGCGATACGCGGCCAGGGGTATCGGCCACCGCGATGCGCTGGGCAATCATGGCCGCTTTCCAGCGCCGGGTGAGCAGCACATAGCCCACCAGGCCCGCCGCAACAAAAAAAAGTAACGCACTGAGGGTCAAAAGCGTCATGGTTACATACTCTTCAACATACGCCACAAGAGCGTGCAGCCGGTCACTTGTAGCGTTAAAGAAAGCAGCAGCATGGCCTTACCGGCCGTCGTTGCCCACATGTCGAGTATGAACGTCGGGTTCGTCATCAAAATATAGCTCCCTATGGCGAGGGGTAAGCCGGCCAATACCACTGCGCTGATACGCGTCTCGCCGGTCATGGCACTCAACTGCCGGCTGGCCTGCTCCCGGTCGCGGATGATCATGATCAGGTTATTGAGCATATCGGTGGAGTTGCCGCCATAGCGCTGATTGACCTGAACCCCCAACGCCAGCATGTAAAACTCCTCGCGGGGGTAATCCTCGGCAAACTCGTTGACCGCTTCGGCCATCGGCATGCCAAGCTCAATATCCCGGCGAACGGTTTGTATCGCCTGGTTGAGCGGGTAGGGGCAGCGCTTCATGGCAAGCAGCATGGCATCATTCAAGGTTCTACCGGATTTGATACTGCGTATCATATGATCCAAAAGCGTCGGCAGTTGAGCGATCATACGCTCCAGACGTCTTTGCGCCCGCCACTGTCCAACGAGATAGACCACTAGCGCTATCAAGACGAGCGCAATCGGCGGCAGCACCCAGCTAATTTGGGTCAGCATCAGCGCCAGCAGAAGCACCAGGGACGTTGCCACCGCCACCACCCAGGGGGGCAGTTCGAGCCCGGCCTGGCTTAGCCAGCGCGCCACGCCTCTGGGTCGGCGCTCGCGGCGGGTCATGGGTGTGCGCTCGCTTTGGAGTCGCTGGCCCACGCGCTCGCCCACCGCCTGGCGGCGGCTTAAGCTCACCAACAAAAGCCCGGCCCCTAGCAGCAAGAGGCTGCCCACCATCAACAAAAGCGATACGCTACCCACCGCTCGCCCCCGGTAACGCGCCCTGGAGTTTTTCGTTGACCACCTGGGTGCTGTTTTGCACAAAGCTCTGCTGGTGCCGGTCGTAGCGAAACAGCAGGTTGGTGACGTAATTGCCCTGCTCCAGCCCGCCAAGCTCGATGATCTCACTGATACAGCGCTGGCCGTTGGGCAAACGGGACAGTTGAATGATCACCTCGATCGCCGAGGCGATCGAGCGGCGCACGGTACTCTCGGGCACCTGAACGCCGGAAAGCCCCACCAGGGTTTCGATACGTAGTAATGAATCGCCGGCGCTGTTGGCGTGTATCGAGGTCATCGACCCTTCGTGGCCGGTGTTCATCGCCGAGAGCACATCGAGCACCTCGACCCCGCGGGTTTCGCCCAGAATGATCCGATCGGGGCGCATGCGCAGCGCGTTGCGAACCAGGTTTCGAGCGGTCACCTCGCCGTGGCCATCCGCGTTGGGTGGGCGCGTCTCCAAACGCACGACGTGACCGTGCTTGAGCTGAAGCTCCGCGGTGTCCTCGATGGTCACCAGGCGCTCGCGCTGATCGATCAGGCTGCTCAACAGGTTCAGCATGGTGGTTTTACCCGTCCCGGTCCCCCCGCTGATGACGATATTGCAGCGCCTTTTCACCGCGCACTCGAGAAACGCCAACATGTCCTCGTTGAGCGAGCCGGCGCCGACCAGCTCCTTGCTTTGCAACATGTCCTTACGAAACTTACGCACCGAAAGACAGGCGCCGTCCAGAGCGATGGGAGGAATCACCGCATTGACCCGGCTGCCATCCGGCAGGCGGGCGTCGACCATGGGCGAGGATTCGTCCAGCCGCCGCCCAAGCGGGGCAAGAATGCGCTGAATGACGCGCTGAAGGTGATGATCATCGACGAACTGCAAATCGCTTTGCGACAACACCCCACGGCGCTCGACGAAAATACGCTCACAGCCGTTGACCAGGATCTCCGTCACGCTGGGATCACTGAGCAGCATTTCCAGCGGGCCGAAGCCGGTGAGCTCGTCGATCATCTCCTCGGTGAGCCGGTCGATCTCATAGCCCGACACCGCCAGCTGATGAAGCCGGGTAAAGGACTGAATATGCACGGCCAGAAACCGCCTGAGCTCATGCCGGCTGCCTTCGACCAGGTTAGAACCTTCATCCCCTAGCTGATCGATCAGGTAGCGGTGCAAACGCTCTTTAAGCTGAAAAAGCTGCTGGCGGCCCACTCGCTCCATAAGACGTCCTCTTTGGTGTGCAATACAAAACCCTCATGATCTTTCCCAACCCGATACCTGGCCGGGGGTTAGCGCCGTAGCCGGGGCCATCGCCAACGCCCTCGACACTCTTCTACCGGCTCGGGCAATAACGTTTTGGCCAACCGCCGCAACGCTCTGGAGAGTTCGCTGTGGGGCGCCAATTCAAATAGCGGCACGCCCTGGTTGAGACTATTGAGCCGCTGTTCCGCTAGTGCCGGCAGCACCGCGGCAAGTGGCGTGGCGAAGGTGTCCGCCAGCACCTCTGGCGTTGGCGAGACGCTGGATAAATGGCGGTCCACCAGCAAGCCCAGGCGGTTCAGAGAAATGCCTTCCGTCTTGTAGCGCTGTAGCCGCTCTAGATTACGACGGCTGCAGGGCACGCTCTGCTGGACGTACCAAAGCACCTGGTCCGCCGCGCTTGCCAGGGCGCGCAAAAAACCGCTGTCCGCCTGGCCGCACGCGTTGATCACGATAAAGGCGAAGTGCTGGCGCAAAACCCCCAACAAAAGGATCGCTTCCGCGTAGCTGTAGTGCTCGGGATAGCGCTCGTCCTGGAGCAGCGGCAGTACGAAAAGCCCGCTTTCGTGCTGGGTAAACACGTTGGCGATGACCGCGCTGTCGATACGCTGGGCAGAGCTCATGGCATCCTCGACGCCAAAGCTGCATTTCAGGTTCAAAAGCGCCTCCAGCTCGCCAAGCCCGGGGGCTGCATCGATCAACAAAACCGGCGAATGCTGTTCGGCCACCGATAGCGCCAGATGGGCGGCCACCCAAGTCGTATCCGCCGTGGCGTCCGTGCCCTCAAGCACCACCACGTTGGCGCGGGGGCCGGAGCTTCCACCGATGATCGACGGCTGTTTTCGAAGCAACCGACGCATGAGGCTTTGCACCTCACTGCGGCGCTGACCCACGGTCAGGTAGTCCCGCGCGCCGGCGCGCATCGCACCCAGCACCAACGCGTTCTCGGCGCTCTCCCCGACGGCGACGACGGCAAGATCCGGGCGCGACTCGACCACGCCCTCGATCACCAAAAGCGCCATGTCGCTGTTACTTGGGTCGATATAGAAAAAGAGGAGACCACTGCCCATCTGATCGGCCAGGCCGATAATCGCCTCCAGCTGAGGGGTTACCGGGACCAGCCGGGTCTGCTCGACCAGGGTCGCTTGAAGCCAGCTAATCTCTGCGTCGCCGCAGCCGCATACCATGAATATCTGCATCATCGCCCCTATTGTGACAGTCCGACGCTGCGGTTGAACGAGCCGTCCTCGAGCAGCAGCTCGTGCACGCTGGGCGCGTAATCGCGCACCTCTTCGCCGGGCAGGGCGGGCAGCGTCGCATCCGCCGCAATGGGCTGTACCAGGTGCGGCGTGACGATCATCAACAGTTCGCGCTCTTCGCTGCGGGTTTGGCTATTGCGGAAAAAAGCGCCAAGGACCGGCACGCTCCCGAGCCCCGGGAGCTGCCTCACCTGAGCACTGCGATTGGTGCTGATCAGGCCGCTGATGATGAAGCTTTCGCCGCTGGCAAGCGATACGCTGGTGTCCGAACGGCGAACCGTCAGCGCGGGCACCGTCGTTCCCGCAATAGTGACGCCGTTGGCGAAATCAAGCTCGCTGACTTCCGGGGCAACCTTGAGCGTGATCCGCTGCTCGTCGATGACCGTCGGCGTCAACGTGAGCCGCACCCCGAACTCCTTGTACTCGATGGAGACGCTGTCGCTTCCTGCACTGGGCACGGGGATAGGGAACTCGCCGCCGGCCAGAAAACTGGCGCTTTGCCCGCTCAGCGCGACCAAACTCGGCCGCGCCAGGGTATAGGCGAAGCCGCTGGTCTCCAGGGCGCTAAGCGCGGCCATGACGCGCTGACTCCCACCCCCGACCACCAGGTTGAAACCGCTGCTGGAAAGCGGCACGTTGGCGCCGGGGGTCAGCGCGCCGATGGTGCCCACGCCGACGGACCCGGGGCCTACGCCTGGCGAAGCGAACAGATTGTTATTAGAAGCCCCGAACAGCGACACCCCGACTTCGCGAAGCCGGGTCCGGTTGACCTCGACGAAGCGAATGTCGGTCTGCACCTGGGAGGGCACCGGCGCACGTTGCAAGGTGCGCTCGCCAAGCGCCTGACTCGCGGCGCCCGAAACGCTCAGGGCGATCTCGACCGGTGCATCGGCGCAGGGGGTCCAAATCGAGGCGTTGGTGACCCCGCCCGCCAGGGGTGTGATCAAAAAAGCGTTGCCGGAGGTCAGTTGCACGTTGGCCACCTCAGGATTGCCGACCGCCAGGCGCTCGATGGCGACCGGCAACGCCACCTCCCGGTGTAGGCCCGGGGCCAATTCGAGCGTGGCCGGCAGCTGGCTCAACTCGCTACAGCTGGACTGCGCAAGCGCCCCGGAGGAGTAGCTACCCACGCCCAACAGCACGCCGGCTAACACGCGTATCAGGTTCTTCATTGGTCTCCCTTACCCTGGCCTTTAACGCCCGGGCATCTCGTTATTGGTTTGTCGGTATGAGTAGGTCGTGATGAGTAGATCGTTATAAGCCCAGGATGGCTGGCATGGCGTTGATAACGGCACGTCGTTAACAACGCGGCAGCGGTCTAAGGCGCTTCCAGGCTTCTCACCGCCCCTCGAATCACGGCGACCGACGATTCGCTGGTCTCTGGCGAGCGCGGGGCCGGGGCCTGCTGGTACGGGGGCGGCGCGGCGTCATTCACGGGCGCGGCCGGGGGCGGGGCAGCCGGGCGCAGGGCCAGCTGCTCGAACTGAAAAAGCTGCTGGTTGAGGTCCTGGATCGAGGCGCCGCCCCCGCGATGAAAATCGGCCAGGCGCCCCTCCTCAGAGGCGCGCACGGCAATTCTTAGCTCGCCGACATCCGCGGCCAAGGCAAAGCGGGTGAGCAGCGTCTCGGGCACGGCGAGCACCAGCGTCCCGGATGACGGGTTAGCGCTACCCAAGGAGCTATCGTTTTGAACCGGCAGCGGCTGGACCGTTTCGCCTTCCGCGGTCAGCCCCAGCACGCTACCCACCGTCAATACCCGCAGGGCCGGCACGGCCACCTGCATCGTACGATCGGCGTTTTGCTCGGTTTGGGGAAGAAACAGCAGCACATCCACGTAGTCGCCTGGCGAGATGTGTCCACCAGCGCCCATGACCGGGTTAAAAGGTACGGCGATCGCCCGCTCGTCTGATCGAATCATGCGCGCCACCGTACCGCCGCTGGCAAAGTAGCTCTCTTTCAATACCGTCCCCTGGGCCGCATCGCGCCCCACGGCGCGCCCTACCAAAAGATCGGGGTCGCTGAATCCGCCCGGCGGCATCAGGCTCAGCCGCTCTACCTGGAGATCCTCGCGGACGATTGGATGATAAGCACTCAGGTCTTGAGCGAGTACGACGACATCCACGCCGGGCAGGGGCTCGGCCATGTCACTACGCATCGGCTCGCCTAATGCATCAATGCCTGGCTCAACGGCCACGACCGGTGACGGAGCAGCGGGCTGCTGAGCGATTCGAATACCCGCATAGCCCACGGCGATGGCCGCCAACACCAGCACGACCGCGATACACATTAGAAAACGGCTACTCACTACTTCTAGTCCCCAACGTTGTTCGGGCCTTTAACTTATCGACCAAGATCGGATAGCGTAACCACAAAGTTAAAATCACTTTAAGTCGAAAAACCTATAAAATATTGGCTTAATCCACAATTAAAGAGATTCAACGATAGCGTTCAATTGATAAGCAAGGTGGTATACGACAATGATGACAAGAGCATTAGAGTCTCGAGAACAACCTTCTCATCGTTGTCTTTAAGGCAATCATTAAACAAATAAAGACTTAACAAAAAGTAACATTTAAAAATAAAAAAATTACTAATGAAACCGGTCAGAATGACGATAAATAGCCATACCACTTACTAAACAACCATTTAAGAAATTAACAACCCTTTAGCGGATCGATACCGCTACCCATTGAATCGGAGATTACTAATGAAAGTGTTCGTTTCTCTCTACACCTACCTGACCACTCTTCACAACGATAAAAAAGGCGCCTCCGCCATAGAGTATGCATTGATTGCGGGTTTGATCGCGGCGGGCTTGATTACCGTACTTACTCTTCTAGGCGGCGGTATCGCCGACTTTTTCCAGCAAATCACCGATGGCCTAGGTCTTAAAGCACCTGAAACAACTCCTGAAACCGGCACTGGTGGCTAATGAAAAGCATAAAAGAGCTTTAATAAAAAAAGGCTAATATAGATAACTGACAGCACTCTAACTTATAATAGATAACATAAGTTAATAACCTAACGATTGGAACCGCTGTGGCCACTTTAAAAGCGCGCCAGGTTGGTGCTATCAGTATTGAATTTGCGCTGAGTTTCATTCTACTGTTGGGGCTTTTTTACGGCGCTATCGGCCTCTCCATGCCGCTGTTGCTAAGTGCCACTTATCAGCAGTTGGCCTCGGATGCGTTAAGAGAAGGCCTGGTTTGGAAAAACCATCATCAAGCCACCCAAGACGAGGCGGCGGCACATATCGCCTCGATCATCGACGCCGCATGGATGCCGGCGTCCTGGGTTGCGCCCTGCGCAAGCCAGGACCGCTATTTGACGGTCGACCCTCTGGAGGGCGCTTGGCATGTTTGCCTGCATCACCCTTCGCCGGACACCATACTCCCCCCCATCCGCTTGATGGGCGCTCAATTCCCCCCGCTGCCCGACCAGATAGTGGGGCGCGCCTATTTGCGAACCCTCGAGGTGGCCGCGTCGTCGAATTAACAGTGCATTTTGGGGTGATAACACGCCAACCGGATAAGCGTTTTCCTTCGTTTTGATAACAGGCAGGTGAACATGCCCCCGGCTTTTTCGGGCCCTCGAGGCCCCTTGTACCAGCGCGGTTTCATCAGTGGTCTGACGGCCTTCGTGCTGATGACACTCCTGTTGGTCATGGCGCTGTTGGTCGATACCGGGCGGCTTTTTCTCGAAAAGCGCCAGCTGCAGAAAGTGGCGGATATGGCGGCTCTCGAGGCCTCCGCCCGTTTGCCGCGGGGTTACTGTGCCGGCGCCCCCGCCCTTGCCCACACGCTCGCCTTGGAGTCCGCCGCCGTTCATGGCTTCGTCGCGGATGCCCAAAGAGCACTGTCAGTGCGCTGCGTGACGCTTGCAAGCCAGGACGGGATGCGCCAGGTATCGCCGATCCCCCACGCCGCCGTCGAGGTCACGGTGAGTCGCTCGACCCCAGCGAGTCTCGTGCTACGGGGCGGCGCCCTGGTCAGTCGTGGCCTTGGTGAGAACGTCGCGCTCACCGCCCGCGCGACCGCCCAGCGAAGCGATGCGGTGGCCGCCTTTACGGTCGGCAGCCAACTTCTACGCCTGGAAAGAGAACGACCGGTGGGGCGCTTTTTGCGCGCGGCCGGCGTCGACACCACGCATCTGGCCACTCTCAGCGCAAGCGGCGTTGCCAGCACCGACGTAAGCCCGCTGGGGCTTTTCAAAGCGCTCGGCATCGAGACGAGCATCGTGGAGTTGTCGCGTATGACGTCCTCGGAGCTGATCGCGCTCACCGATCAAAGGCTTGCCTCGTTGACGCTTGCCCAGTTGATCGACGCAATGGCCCGGAACGTCGACGATGAGAGCTTGCGCGCCTCGCTTCGCGCGTTTGGCCGCGCGATCGCCGCCCACCCGCGGCTTGGCCAGGTCAAGCTGAAACTACTGGGAAGCGACGCCACCGGGCTGATCGAGCTAAAGCGCGACGCCGTGAACAGCACCCGCGCGGTACTCGAAAGCCGCGTGAACCTGGCCGAGCTCTTGGCCGTGGCGCTGCTGACCGGCACCCGCGAGCAGACGATAGCGCTTGAAAGCCACGGGCTTTTCGGCCTCGAGGTAGCGGCCCGAATGGTCTCGGCGCCGGTGATCGCCATTGGGCCGGCGGGCAGCCAGGTGCCAGGCGGCCAGCTCAGGCTCGAGGTCAAACTCGATACCGCGGGTCTGGCACCGCTCGGGGCTTTTTCCGGGCTGCTGGGCGTACGGGTCAACTTTCCGATCACCCTCGATCTTGGCTCGGCCCAGGCCGAGCTCACCCGGCTACAGTGTCAGTTCGATACGCCCACCGCCGATATTACATTGAACACCTCGATTCTGAGCGCCTGCGTAGGAAATTCGCCCGGCCGTGGACCATGTGCCAGCCAGCTCGAAAACACCGACATCTGGCGGTTATTTGGCCGGCCCACCCTCACCGGGCGCGCGACGCTGGCGGGCCTGGCACACCGCCAAGCGCTGACGGATATGAGCGCCGGCGAGAAACGCATCGCGCAGCCCAACGCGCTGGCGTTAAGCGGCCAGGTCAATAACCTGGTCGGAAACCTTCTGGATCTTCTGGCCGGGCTGTTCCGCGCCCCGCAGAACCAGCCGAGAGAAGCATTTGTGGTAGGTGACAAATCCCAGAGCGTGCTGCTCGATCAGTTGGCTACCCACTACCTCGAGGCAACGAAAACCAGCAATGGCTTTTACAACGTCGACAACCTGGTTTCGCTGGTATTGGAAGGCAGCCCGGTATCCAACATCAGCGGCCAGCTCCGTGTACCGCCACTGACCGATAACTTTCTTATTCCCGACGCCCCTATTGTGCCTGCCTTGAGCCCGCTCCTCTGCCCATTGGGCGTGTGTCAGCGCTTTGACCCGGCCTTTAAAGCCTACGCCAATTACAACCCCGGCTTGCTTGGCGGAATCCTCGCACCCCTGGGTAACAGCAACTACCGTGCTTGTGGGCGTGTCAGTGTCAGCACGTCTCTTGTGAACTGGAACGCCTGCCTCAAGCATAATTTGATCCAGATGTTCAGGGCCAAAAACAATCCACCGCTGGAGATGATCAACGTACGAGACGCGCTGATCGTGGCTGACGCCGCCAACACTACCGGGGTCTGCTCGGGCAGCGTGTGTCATGTGCTGGGACCGCTGCTGCGCTCGGTGAAACCCAGCCTGACCGGTGTGGGAACGCTGGTGAGTACGCAGTTGCCTGAGGCGCTGGGCGTGACACTCGGCCAGACCGAGGTCCACCTTCACTCCACCAGCTGCGGGGTGCCCTCGATTGCCTACTAACGCCCAACAGCGCGGCGCCGTGGCGATCGAGTTCGCGGCCATCTTCCTGCTGTTTTTCACCCTGGTGTACGGCGCTTTCGCGTTTGCCCTGCCGGCCGTCGCGCGCTTGTCGTTTCAGCACTGGGCGGCGGAAGCGGCCCGCGCGGCAATGCGCGTCGACACCGACGCCCCCCACGCCACCGTGTTGGCGCGGCTGGGCGAGCAGGTGGAGCAGTCGATCGCCCATAGCTGGCTTCCCGGTGCTTGGCGTGGCGGCTGTGACGTGCCGGAAAGCGCGCCCTGGCAACCCCTGCCAGGAACGATGTATGGCCACTGGGCGTACGAGGCCCACCCGGCCCCGTCGCGAAGCCCGCGCTACCTGCTTCACGTCTGCCTCCAGGCCAACGACCCCATCGTGCCCCAGGTCAAAATCGGCAACCTGTACCTGCCCCCCCACAACGACGACAGCGGCCGCCCCTGGGTGCGCGGCTACACCATCACCCATCTTTGAGACGCGATGAGGCCACTTGGGCGTGACCCATTTGGCGGATGCTTATTTCCCGGTATGTTTGAGCAAGCCCTGGGGGTTGCCTATAATCGGTAGCTGACAATTTTCAGCCGCCGCCCAGGCCCGCCACGGACCCGCCATGAATCCTGATCTTAACGCGCTGCATCCTTATCCGTTCGAGAAGCTGGCCACGCTGAAAAAGGGGCTGACACCCCCGGCCGAGCTCGATCCCATTGCGCTCACCATCGGCGAGCCCCAGCATGCCCCGTTCAAGGGGGCGCTGGAGGCGCTAACGGCGCATCAGCACGAAATGGCCCGCTACCCGGCGACCAACGGCCTGCTTGCGCTTCGTGAAAGTATCGCGAACTGGGCGACCCGGCGCTTCCACCTTACGGGCCTGGACGCGGATCGCGAGATCGTTCCGGTCAACGGTACCCGCGAGGCGATCTTCGCCTTCGTGCAAGCCGCCCTCGATCGCAGCCGGGCGGCCAAAGTGGCGGTGCCCAATCCGTTTTATCAGATTTACGAAGGCGCCACGCTGCTCGCTGGCGGCGAGCCACACTACCTGGCCTGCACCGCGGAAAACGGCTTTCGCCCGGATTTCTCCCAAGTGGACGCCGCCACTTGGCAAGACGTTCAGATCGTATTTATTTGCTCGCCGGGCAACCCCACCGGCGCAGTCACCCCGCTTGCCGAGTTCAAACAGCTAATTGCACTTGCCGACGAGCACGATTTCATCATCGCATCAGACGAGTGCTACTCCGAGCTCTATCTCGACGAAGACACGCCGCCCCCGGGGCTACTACAAGCCTGCGCCGAGCTTGGCCGTTTTGATTATCGCCGCTGCGTGGTGTTTCACTCGCTCTCCAAACGCTCGAACCTGCCGGGGCTTCGCTCCGGGTTCGCGGCCGGCGACGCCGAACTTCTGGCCCCGTTCAAGCGCTACCGCACCTACCACGGCTCGGCCATGTCGCTGCCGCTTCAACACGCCTCGATCGCGGCCTGGCAGGACGAGGCGCACGTGCGCGCCAACCGCGATGCGTATCGAGAAAA
The DNA here is from genome assembly GCF_970647075.1 of Vreelandella mediterranea. Lineage (NCBI taxonomy): Bacteria > Pseudomonadati > Pseudomonadota > Gammaproteobacteria > Oceanospirillales > Halomonadaceae > Vreelandella > Vreelandella mediterranea. The sequence continues at coordinate 3,157,176 of NZ_OZ310198.1, forward strand.
ATTCAGCGCCGTAACCGAGGTGCTGGCCCCGGTGATGGATTTTCCCACGCCCGAGGCAAGCTTTTACCTTTGGCCCGCCGTGCCCGGCGGTGACGATATCGCTTTCATGCAGCGCCTGTTTCGCGAAGAGCACGTAAGCGTGCTGCCGGGCAGCTTGATGGGCCGCGCCGATACAAACGGCCACAACCCGGGCGCGGGCCGGCTGCGCCTGGCGCTGGTCGCCGAGTTAGCGCCCACGCTCGAGGCGGCGCACCGCCTGCGCCGGATGATCGAGCGCGGCTAGCGCTGCATTGAGCAATCCCCAACGACAACCGCCACGACGCTCAAGGAGACGACTTTATGCTAACGCTTTATGTAATCGACAATTGCGACACTTGCCGTAAAGCGCGCAAGGCGTTGGACGAAAAAGGCCTACTCTTCAAGATCCACGACCTGCGCAAAGACGGCCTCTCAGCGCCCCTTTTGGAGCATATCCTCGAGCAGGTCCCGCTATTGAAGGCGATCAACAAGCAGAGCAAAACCTGGCGCGAACTGCCAGAAGAGGAAAAAGAGGATATCGACGCGACCTCCGGGCGCGAGCTCATTCTCAAGCACCCGACGCTTTTAAAGCGTCCGCTTCTCGAACTCGATAGCCACCAGATCCTGGTAGGCTACAAAGAGGGCGATTACGACACTATTAGCCAGTAACGGGTTCACCCAGTAACACCTTACTGGTACGCACACCGTTAGATATCGACACACTTGAAAGGAAGACGCTTTATGCTGAGCTTCGCGCTTGGAATCGGCACGCAAAACACTAAAGGCGACTGGCTGGAAATCTACTACCCGGCCCCGCTTTTCAACCCCGCCGAAAGCCTGGTGGCCGCCGCCCAAAAAGCGCTGGACGCCGCCCCGGGCACGCAAGCGATCAGCTTTTTACCCGAGGATTGCCAGCGCCTTGCCAGTGCCTTGAAGGACGCAGGCGACACGGAACAGGCGGCGATTGCCGAGTCCCTTGCCGACAGCAAGCGCCCGCTGGTTGCCATGTTCATCGACACCGACCAGCCGCCGCAAAGCGCCCCGGAGGTGTATCTCAAGCTGCACCTGCTCTCGCACCGCCTGGTCAAGCCTCACGGGCTCGATCTGACCGGGATGTTCGGCCTTCTGCGCAACATCGCCTGGTCGAGCGAAGGCGCGATCGATATCGAAGAGCTGCCCGCGCGGCGCCTGAAAGCGCGCCTGGCCGGCCAGCCGCTGTCCGTGGACTGCGTCGACAAGTTCCCGAAAATGACCGACTACGTAGTGCCCAGCGGCGTGCGCATCGGCGACACCGCCCGGGTGCGCCTGGGCGCGTATCTGGGTGAAGGCACCACGGTCATGCACGAAGGGTTCGTCAACTTCAACGCCGGCACCGAAGGCCCGGGCATGATCGAAGGGCGTATCGCCGCGGGCGTGTTCGTAGGTAAAGGCTCGGATCTCGGCGGCGGCTGCTCGACCATGGGCACGCTCTCCGGCGGCGGCAATATCGTCATCAAGGTGGGCGAAGGCTGCCTGATCGGCGCCAACGCAGGTATCGGCATTCCGCTGGGGGATCGCTGCACCGTAGAGGCGGGGCTCTACATCACCGCCGGCACCAAGGTCACGCTGCTCGATGACCAGAAAAACGACGCCGGCGTCGTCGCCGGGCGCGAACTGGCTGGTCTAAACGACCTGCTATTGCGGCGTAATTCGCAAACCGGGCGCGTCGAGTGCTTGACCAACAAAAGCGCGGTTGCGTTGAACGAGGCGCTGCATGCCCATAACTGAGCCGGAGGGGCTGTCGCCCACGCTCGTGCTCGCCTTCGATCTATTGGGCCGGGCCTCGGTCACCCCGGACGACGAGGGCTGCCAGGCCGTGCTCATCGAGCGCCTCGAGGCGCTCGATTTTCATATCGAGCGCCTGCCCTTTGGCGATGTCGAAAACTTCTGGGCGGTGCGCGGCCATCACGGCCCGGTGCTGGCGTTTGCCGGCCACACCGACGTGGTACCCAGCGGCCCGCACACCAGCTGGGAGTTCGCGCCCTTCTCGCCCTGCATCGACGATCACGGGATGCTTTGCGGGCGCGGTGCATCGGACATGAAGGGAAGCCTGGCGGCGATGGTCACGGCCGTCGAGCGCTTTTTGGCGCGCTGCCCGGACCATGATGGGCGTATCGCGTTTCTGATCACCGCCGACGAAGAAGGCCCGGCCATCGACGGCACTCGTGCGGTGGTCGAGCACCTTCGCGAGCGCAACGAGCGTCTGGACTACTGTATCGTTGGCGAGCCCTCCTCCACCGAAAGGCTCGGCGATGTAATCAAGAACGGCCGGCGCGGATCACTTGGCGGCGTGCTGCACGTCAAGGGCGTGCAGGGCCACGTCGCCTACCCGCACCTGGCACAAAACCCGATCCACCAGGCGCTGCCAGCGCTCGACGCCTTGGTGGCCGAGCACTGGGATGCGGGCAACGATTTCTTCCCCGCGACCAGCTTTCAGATATCGAACTTTCGCGCCGGCACTGGGGCCACCAACGTGATTCCCGGCGAGATCGAGGTGGTGTTCAACTTCCGCTACTCCACCGAGGTGACCAGCGAGACGCTGAAGGCGCGCACCGAGGCGATACTCGAACGCTTCGGGCTGGACGCTCATATCGAATGGACGCTCAACGGCGAGCCGTTTTTGACCGCCGAAGGGGCGCTGGTGGACGCGGTAATGCAGGGGGTTAGCGAGGTAACCGGCGAGCGCCCGACGCTCTCCACCAGTGGCGGCACCTCGGACGGGCGCTTCATTGCCACCCTGGGCGCCCAGGTGGTCGAGCTCGGCCCGCTCAACGACACGATTCACAAGGCGAACGAGCGCGTGCGCGCAAGTGACCTGGAGGCCCTCAGTCGCATCTATGAAGCGACGCTGGGTGCGCTGTTCACGCCCACCAACGCCGCGAGGAAAACCGATGAGTGAGCGCTTTCCCGATATCGAGGTATACATCGCCAAGCTCGACCTGGAGCGGCTAAACGCCTGGCTTGGCCACGTCATCGATGCCACGCCGCTGGCCCCGGCGGGTAAGCACCAGTGGCGAACCCGCGGCGCGCACCAAGGGGAGGTGATTCCTGTACTGGTGATGGACAACACCGCCGATGGCTTCGCAAGCCTTTGGCTCGACAGCGCCCATACGCCCTGGGAGAACGACCAGGCCTGCGCCCAGGCCGCCGCGGGTGCGCTTGAAACCGAAGTGCGCTGCTCGCTGGGCAGCTGGAGTCCCGGCGACGACCCGGATGCCTTCTGGCAGGTACTGCCCGACGGCCAGCAAGCGCGCATCGCTTGGCCAGACTCCGGGCGCTAGCCCAAAACGCCACAGGCCCCGCAATAGCGGGGCCTGTGGTTTGAAGCGAGGCTACTTTAAAGGGCGTTCAGGATTCGATGATGCTTACATCGTCGGCCTGTAGCCCGCGGTCGTTTTGAATCACGTTGTAGCGCACGATCTGACCTTCGGCCAGCATGCGCGGCCCGCGCCCGCGAATGGCGCGAAAGTGAACGAACACGTCCTCGCCGTTATCGCGGGTAATGAAGCCGTAGCCTTTATTGGTATTGAACCACTTGACCTCGCCCTCTTCACGCCCGTCGTTGGGGTCGATCACATCCTCCGGCTCCTCGTCGGCCGGCTCGTGACGCGGCGCGGCTTTGGGCCGGGCCGGTTCAGCGCGAACGGCATCGGCATTGACCACGACCGGCGGTGCAAATGCTGCCGCCGCCAGGGTGCCGACCAGCAAAACGATAAAGCTACCCAGCGCTACCGCAACGTACACGCCGGTCGTGCCGATAATGGCAAGCTCTGAAAGCCACTGTTCAGCCAGCGGCGCATCGGTTAAATGAACAAGACCTGCCAACAGCAGCGGCGTAGGAGCTGCGAGTAATACACTGATCAATAAACAACGCACAACAACTTTTGGATTCATAGATAGTAAAAGCTCTCTTGTTGTAGGAGTAACAAACAAAGGAAAATACACGAAACGATTATAGCAACCCGCCCGTAACGCGATAAACGCAAGCGCCACATCGATTTTTTAACGCCGGGCGGGTCAACCGTGTCGAGCATACACTACAAGGTATTGATCTTATCATGCTAAATGAATTATCGCCTGCCGAGCTCAGCCAACGGCTGGAGACGCTGGAAAGCAAGCTCGCCTACCAGGAGCATTGGCTGGACACCCTCGACCAAGCCGTCGCCCAGCAGGAGCGCCGCCTGGAAAAGCTCGAGCAGCTAAGCACGCTAATGCGCGACCGGCTGCGCGAGCAGCACCAGGCTTTTAACGACTCATCGAACGAAGGGGCACACCGCCCTGAAGACGATGTGCCCCCGCACTACTAGGCTCTGTCTGAAAAGTGCCTGCGCTCGACAATACGGCGTTAAAAATTGGCTCAAAATACTCATTTACACATGTAAACTCCGTTTTTTCGCCAATTTTTGCCTTGTCTTGTCTTCGCTCGTCGATTTTTCAGACAGACCCTAAGCCTTGCCCTTAAAACGTCTTGCAAGCCAAACGCCTGGCCATGAAACGCCCCGGGCTAGGCGCCGAGCAGTGAGCCGCTCGCGACGTACTCGAGGCCGAAGGCCTCGGCGACCGCCTTGTAGGTAAGCTTGCCGGCGTGCACGTTGAGCCCTGCCGCGAAGTGGTCGTCGTCTCTGAGCGCCTGCTGCCAGCCCTTGTCCGCCAGCGCCAGTACGAAGGGCAGCGTGGCGTTGGTCAGGCCAAGCGTGGAGGTGCGCGCTACCGCCCCGGGCATGTTCGCCACGCAGTAGTGAACGATACCATCGACGATATAGGTCGGCTCGGCGTGGGTGGTGGGCTTGCTGGTCTCGAAACAGCCGCCCTGATCGATGGCGACATCCACCAGTACGCTCCCCGGCTTCATGCTCGCAAGCATCTTACGGGTGATCAGCTTGGGCGCCGCCGCCCCCGGGATCAGCACCGCGCCGATGATCATGTCCGAGGTCCTGGCGGCTTCATCCAGCGCATCCGCGGTGGAGTAGACCGTTTTGATGCGCCCCTGGTAGCGGTCGTCCAGGGTCTCCAACCGGGGAATGGAGCGGTCCAAAATGGTGACGTCCGCGCCCAGGCCCAGCGCCATGCGCGCGGCGTTTTCGCCCACCACGCCGCCGCCGATCACCGTTACCTTACCCGGCGCGACGCCGGGCACGCCGGGTAGCAGCACCCCGGCGCCGCCCTGGGCTTTCTCGAGGCTATGGGCGCCCGCTTGAACCGCCATGCGCCCGGCTACGGTGCTCATGGGGGCCAATAACGGCAGCCCCCCTTTACCATCGACGATGGTTTCATACGCAATGCAGGTCGCGCCGCTTTCGATCAACCCTTGGGTCAGCGTCTTCTCGGCGGCCAGATGCAGGTAGGTGAAAAGCGTCTGGCCGGGCTTCAAGCGCGCGACCTCCTCGGGCTGAGGCTCCTTCACCTTCAGAATCAGCTCGGCGTTTTGCCAAAGCGCCTCGACGTCGGTTTCGATGCGCGCCCCCGCCGCCTCGAAATCACCGTCCGCAAACCCGGCACCTTCGCCGGCGGCCTGCTGCACGCTGACCGTATGGCCGCGCCCGGCAAGCTCGCGGGCACCGGTGGGGGTCAGAGCAACGCGGTACTCGTGGTTTTTGATCTCTTTGGGAACGGCGATATGCATGGCAGGCCTCGTGAAGGAATTAGGTTATCTTCCTTCATTACAGCACAGTCAGGCCGTACCGCCAGAATCTGGCCCCAAAACAAGAAAAACGCCGTCAAAGGCGTTTTCCAATAGAAAATTACCGCGTAAACGATGCTTTCACAGCAAAATCCACGCGACTTTCCCAAGTTCCTCTCCCAAGCTACTCTTCCACGCTACTCTTCGATGATGGCCGCCCCGTAAATGCGCTGATACTCGTCGGGCAGGCGCTTGGGCCGCCCGTTCGATAGGGCGGCGCACACAAAGCGGGTGCGGGCGTTGAGCAGGGTTTTGCCATCCGCCTTGCGCTTGAGCTGAAACCGCCGGGTCAGGCTGAAACGCCCGTCGCACTCGACGATCCAGGTGGCCAGCTGTAGCGCATCATCCTCAAACGCCGGGGCGAGGTAGTCGAGCTCGTGGCGGTGTACAACCATGGCCCTATCGAGCGCCCGGTAGCGCGCCAGGTCGAGGCCCAGCGCCTCGGAGTGGGCCCAGCTGATTTGCTCGACCCAGCGCAGATACTCGCTGTTGTTGACGTGCTGGTAGGCATCGATGGCGCGCGCGTCAACGGTGATATCCAGCACGAACGGCTTTGGCAGTACCCACTCCATCATCGCTCCTTACTCGGCCAACCTGGCACCATGGTGGCCTATCGCTTAGTCGCGGTAAACGCGCGCACCCAGCGCCTTGAGGTACGAGGTCTCGGGAATGGCCGGGTGCACCGGGTGATCCGGCCCCTGGTGACCCTGGTAGATCACCTGGCCGTGACGGTCCTGATGGCGCACCGCGCCCCGTACCACGTCGACCAGCCGGTCCTGGGCCAGGTGCATCGAGCACGAGGCCGAGAGCAAAAGCCCGTCGCGGCCCAAAAGGCGCATCGCTTCGCGGTTCAGGCGGGCATAGGCGCGCTCGCCGTTGGGAATGTCCTTGCGCTTTTTGATGAACGCCGGCGGGTCGAGAATCACCACGTCGAACTGCTCGCCCTCGGCCTTGAGGGCGGCGAGCGCCTCGAACGCGTCGCCTTCACCAATGGCCACCTGCTCGTGTACGCCGTTGAGTTCGGCGTTGCGCGCCACCTGCTCGAGGGCCGCGCTGGAGCTATCCACGCACAAAACCTCGCTTGCACCGCTGGCCGCCGCCTGCACGCCCCAGCCGCCCACGTAGCTGAATACGTCCAGCACGCGCTTGCCCGCCACCTGACCGTTGAGCCAAGCCCGGTTGACGCGGTGGTCATAAAACCAGCCGGTTTTTTGGCCGTTTAGCACCGGCACCACGAAGCGCGCGCCGTTCTCCTCGATCAGTACCTCGTCGGGAAGCGTGCCCTTGACCACTTCGACCTGGGCCTCGAGACCTTCCTGGCGGCGGCCGCCGGTGTCGTTACGGAACACGATCACTTCGGGCTTGATGACTTTCTCGAGGGCGTCGACGATCTCCTCGGAAAGCGCCTGCATACCGGCGGTGTTGAGCTGGACGACCAGCACGTCGCCAAAACGGTCGATCACAAGCCCGGGTAAAAGGTCGCCTTCGCCGTGAATCAAGCGATAAAAGGGCTTATCGAACATGCGCTGACGCAGCGCCAGCGCCTGGTTGAAGCGGTGGACGAACAGGGACCGGTCCAGGCGCATTTCCGGGTCGCGGGACATGATGCGCGCGCAGATCAGCGAGTGCGGGTTCACGTAGGCCACGCCAATGGCCTTGCCGTTGGAGGCCTCGATCAGCGCGGCTTCGCCAGCGGCGAACTCCTTGAGCGGCGTCTCTTTGGTATCCACCTCGTTGGAGTAGATCCATAGATGCCCCGCCTTCAAGCGGCGGTCGGCATTTTTATTCAAGCGCAGGCGTTGGGTCACAGGTGTCTCCAAAAGCATCGGCAAAGCGTAGGGTTAAGTTTAGCGCTGACACCCCGGGCAGAAAACGCTGGCGCGCTGTCCCAGGATGATACGTTTGAGTGGCTGTCCACAGCGCCGGCAGGGCAGCTCCTGGCGCCCGTAAACGTTGAGCCGCTGGGCAAAGTAGCCAGGCTCGCCCTGGCCGCTGACAAAATCGCGAAGCGTGGTGCCACCTTGGGTGATGGCGGCGGCCAGCACCTCCTTGACCGCTAACGCCAAGTCCTCATAACGCTTGCGCGAGATACGCCCGGCGGCGCGACGCGGATCGATCCCCGCGATGAACAGCGCCTCGGCCGCGTAGATATTACCCGCCCCGACCACCACGCGGTTATCCATCAAAAACGGCTTGACCGCCACGCGCTTGTGTCTTGAAAGCGTGTAGAGCCACTCACCGTTGAAGGCGTCACCGAGCGGCTCCGGGCCCAGATGCGCCAGGCGCGGGTCATGGGTTCCGTCGCCGTGCTGCCAGTCGACGAAGCCAAAGCGGCGCGGGTCGTGATAGCGAAGTACGAAGCCCTCATTGGTCACCAGGTCCACGTGGTCGTGCTTTTTGGGCAGATCGCCGACCCGGGCCACACGCAGGCTCCCGGACATCCCAAGGTGCCACAAAAGCGTTGCATCACCGGCCGCGCCTGCAAGCGGGATGCGCAAATATTTGGCCCGGCGTGCAACGCTGCCTACCCGCGCGCCGATCAAGCGCGTTTCGAAATCCTCGGGCACCGGTACGCGAAGGCGGCGGTTGCGCACCAGCACCTCGGTAATCTCCTGGCCCTCGATATAGGGCGCTATCCCCAAACGGGTGGTTTCGACCTCGGGCAGCTCGGGCATGGCAACAACCTGTGGTGGCAAAACCTTTCGTCTAAAAATGCCCCAATACCTTGGGGCGCACGGCCGCTTTAATAGCGCCATGCACGCAAAAACCCGGCTTTGAGGGCCGGGTTTTCAACAGGCATACGCCTGCGGTGAAAGCCGATCAGCGTAATCGAAATTACTTGATCTTCGCTTCCTTGTAGATAACGTGCTTGCGGATGACCGGGTCGAATTTCTTGAATTCGAACTTGTCCGGCGTGTTCCGCTTGTTCTTGTCGGTGGTGTAGAAGTGGCCTGTACCGGCACTGGACACCAAACGAATCTTGTCGCGCATGGTTCATTCTCCCAAAAAAGTCGGTGCAAAAGCGGCTTAGATAGTGCTGCCGTTTTTACGGATGTCGGCCAGTACCGTTTCGATACCTTTCTTGTCGATGATGCGCATGCCCTTGGAAGAGACGCACAGCTTCACGAAACGGTTTTCGGATTCGACCCAAAAACGGTGCGTGTGAAGGTTCGGCAAGAAACGACGACGCGTCTTACGCTGGGAGTGTGATACGTTATTACCAGTTACCGGACGCTTGCCGGTAACCTGACATACTTTGGACATGAGAGCCTCCAACCGCTTGGCCAGGACATAAGCCTGAGTGTTCAAAACTGTCGGGCAAACCGGAGCAGGGAGGAAGTCGACGCCCGTGAAGGCTTGGCTTTACCCGAATCCGTTATTCAACCCAAGTTTAAAGGTGGCACTTTATACCAGAGCACCCGGCCAACAGCAAGCAAAAGCGTGCCAAAAGGGTCAAAAAGGCCCTTTAAACGGGAAGACGCCAGGCCTTTTAAAGCCAGCCGCGCTCGGCAAAAGAGATGACATCGCCGTCCCCCACCACGAAGTGATCCAGCACGCGAACATCGAAAAGCCCCAGCGCTTGCGTCAAGCGCTCGGTGATGCGTCGGTCAGCGTCGCTGGGCTCGGCCACCCCGGAAGGGTGGTTGTGGGCCAGAATCACCGCGCCCGCATTGAGCTCCAGGGCGCGTTTGGCAACATCGCGGGGGTACACCGATGCGCTGTCTAGGGTACCGCGAAACAGCGCTTCATAGCGAATGATTCGGTGCTGGGTATCCAAAAAAAGTACCGCGAACTCCTCGTGGCCGAGATGCCTTAGCTGGGAACGCAGGTAGTGGCGCACAAGCGACGGCGAGGTCAAGGCATTGCCCCTGGCAAGCTGAGACGCCAAATGGCGCCTGGAGAGCTCAAGCGTAGCCTGTAGCTGGGCAAACTTGGCCGCCCCTAACCCGTGGGCCTGACAAAAGGTGCCCTGGTCGGACTCCAGCAAAGGGCGCAAGCCCCCAAAGCGAGTGAGCAGGTCCCGCGCCAGATCCACCGCGGAGCGCCCCTTGACCCCTACCCGCAAAAAAATCGCCAGTAGCTCGGCATCGGAAAGTGCCTGGGCGCCCAGCGTTAAAAGCTTTTCTCGCGGACGCTCGCCCTCCGGCCAATGATTGATCCCCATCGTCCCCTCCCCGTGGCGGCCGTGTGTTTTTTAATCGCCACTCGATAAAGCTCACTATACTTGGCTTTCACCCTTGGGGTCGAGCATGCCAAAACGCGCCGCCAAATGGTATGGTGAGCCCCTTTGGAGCGGGCCTTGAAGCGCCCGACTTTTGACTTATTCAGGCGTTTATCCGGGGAGTGTTATGGCTTCGATACAGCCCTTGGCGGGTTCGTCACTGGCAGGCAAGCGCATCCTGCTGGGCGTCAGCGCCGGCATTGCCGCCTATAAAAGTGCCCAGATCATTCGGCTCATCAAGCAGGCCGGCGGCGAGGTGCGCGTGGTGCTGACCGACGGGGCCCAGGCGTTCATCACCCCGTTGACCCTACAGGCGCTTAGCGGCGAGGCGGTGAGAACCTCGCTTTTGGACCCGGACGCCGAGGCCGGCATGGGTCATATCGAACTGGCCCGCTGGGCAGATGCGCTCTTGATCGCGCCGGCCACGGCGGATTTGATCGCCCGCCTGGTGCACGGCCTGGCCGACGACCTGCTGACCACGCTGAGCCTTGCCTGCGAGGCGCCAAGGCTGATTGCCCCGGCGATGAACCAGGCGATGTGGCGCCACCCGGCCAGCCAGCGCAACGCCCGGATGCTCGAGGCGGATCAGTGGCAGGTGATTGGGCCCGCCGCCGGCGAGCAGGCCTGCGGCGACGTGGGCCCCGGGCGCATGAGCGAGCCCGACGAAATCGTCGAGGCGCTCGCCAAGCGACTAAGCGCCCCGCCGGCGTTTTCGCAAGCGCACCGCCCCCACGTGGTGATTACCGCCGGCCCCACTCGCGAGGCGCTCGACCCGGTGCGCTATCTCTCCAACCATAGCTCGGGAAAGATGGGCTATGCGCTGGCCGCCGCCGCTTTCGAGGCGGGCTTTCGGGTGACGCTGATCAGTGGGCCGGTGAACCTGCCCACCCCGGCCGGCGTTACCCGTATCGACGTCGAAAGCGCCCTCGAAATGCACCAGCAGGCGCTCGAACTCGCCTCCCAGGCGGCGCTGTTCATCGGCTGCGCGGCGGTGGCGGACTACCGCGCCGAGCACGCCGCCGAGCACAAGTTGAAGAAAACCGACGACAGCGACACGCTCACGATCACCCTGGTGAAAAATCCGGATATCATCGCCGAGGTCGCGGCGCTGCCGGGGGATGCGCGCCCTTTCGTGGTGGGCTTTGCCGCCGAAACCCGGGACGTGGCTCACTACGCCCGGGACAAGCTTGCGCGCAAGAACCTCGACCTGGTGGTGGCCAACGACGTCGCGCAACAAGGCCTGGGCTTTGGTAGCGACGACAATGCCGCGCTACTCGTCTGGCGCGCCCCCGAGGGCACTGACCAGCTCAGCGCCCCGCCCCAACCCAAAACGGCGCTGGCTCGTTTGATTATCGAAAAAGCGCTTTCACTGACCGATTCAACCGCTGGAGCCGCCCCATGAGCCGCCCCCCTTTGAAGTGCAAGGTGCTCGACGAGCGCATGCTGGACTACCTGCCCACCTACGGCTCCGAAGGTGCGGCGGGTATGGACCTGCGCGCCCTGCTCGACGCCCCGCTCACTCTCGCCCCGGGGGATTGCGAGCTGATCCCGACCGGGCTTGCGATCCATATCGAAGACCCAAGCCTTGCCGGCATGATTTTGCCCCGCTCCGGGCTTGGCCATAAGCACGGCATCGTGCTGGGCAACCTGGTGGGCTTGATCGATTCGGACTACCAGGGGGAGCTGATGATCTCGGTATGGAACCGCGGCCAGGCGAGCTTCACGCTCGAGCCGTTCGACCGGCTGGCCCAGTATGTTTTGGTGCCGGTGGTACAGGCCACGCTCGAGGTCGTCGATAGTTTCGAGGACAGCGTGCGCGGCAGCGGCGGCTTTGGCAGCACCGGCAGCCAGTAAGGAGTTCGACCATGACGGTACCCGCTTCGATATTTCGCGCCTACGATATACGCGGCGTCGTCGATGACACCCTGACCGAGGCGACCACCGCGCTAATCGGCCAGGCGATTGGCAGCGCGGCCGCCGCCCGAGGCGAGCGTACGGTCATTGTCGCCCGGGACGGGCGCCTTTCCGGGCCGCGACTACAAAAGGCGCTCATCACGGGACTTTTGAGCGCCGGCGTCGACGTCGTCGATATCGGCATGGTACCGACACCGGTGCTCTATTTTGCCACTCATACGCTGGGAGTGGGCCGCTCCGGGGTGATGGTCACCGGCAGCCACAACCCGCCGACGTACAACGGCTTCAAGATCGTACTGGGCGGCGAGACGCTCTCCAGCGATACCATCACCGCGCTCTACCAGCGCATCGTCGATGGCGCGCTCGATGAGGGCGAAGGCCGCTACCGTGAAGTCGACGTACGCGCGGCGTATCTCGAGCGCATTCTTGGCGATGTGAGCGTGACGCGCCCGCTACACGCCGTGGTTGACTGCGGCAACGGCGTGGCCGGCGAGCTCGGCCCCGAGCTGATCCGCCGGCTCGGCGTTCAGACCACGCCGCTTTTCGACGAGATCGATGGCCACTTTCCCCACCACCATCCGGACCCGGGCAAGCCGGAGAACCTCGTCTCGTTGATCGAGGAGGTCGAGCGGCGCGGTGCGGATATAGGACTTGCCTTCGACGGTGACGGCGACCGGCTGGGCGTGGTGACGCCGCGCGGGCGCATGATCTACCCGGATCATCTTCTGGCGCTGTTCGCCACCGACATGCTCACCCGCCACCCGGGCGCCGGGGTGGTGTTCGACATCAAGTGCAGCCGCACCCTTCCCCGCGTCATTCTGGACGCCGGCGGCGAGCCGGAGATGTGGCGCACCGGGCACTCGCTGATCAAGGCGCGCATGATCGAAACCGGGGCGCAGCTGGGGGGCGAAATGAGCGGGCACATTTTCTTCAAGGAGCGCTGGTACGGCTTCGACGACGGCCTCTACGCCGCCGCCCGCCTTTTGGAGATTCTGGCGGCCGGCCCCCTTGATGCGGACGCGCTGTTTGAGCGTTTTCCCCAGGAATTCAGCACGCCGGAGATCAACCTGCCAGTGGCGGATGAAGAAAAGTTTGGCCTGGTGGAAGTGCTTGCCAGAGATGGCGACTTCGGCGAAGGTATCAAGACCACGATCGACGGCATACGCGTGGACTATCCGGAAGGCTTTGGGCTTTGCCGGGCGTCGAACACCACGCCGGCGCTGGTGCTTCGCTTCGAAGGGGAGAGCGAAGCGGCCCTGGCCGATATACAAGCGCGCTTTGCCCGTGCGCTTGCCCGCGCCGCCCCCGCGCTCGATACCGGCCCCATCCGTTAGCCTATCGCGTCACACAGAGCGCGCTTTAAAAGCGCGCCATAAAGGCCCAAGCGCCGCTAAAAAATCAACGCAAGGGATAAAGCAATGAATGCGAACACCCACGACCCCCGGGTCGTCGTGGAGGTGCTGTCCGAAGCGCTTCCCTATATTCAGCAATTTTCCGGCAAAACGGTCGTCGTGAAGTATGGCGGCAACGCCATGACCGAAGACACGCTGATCAACTCCTTCGCCCGCGACATCGTGCTGATGAAAGAGGTCGGCATCAACCCGGTGGTGGTTCATGGCGGCGGCCCGCAGATCGGAAGTCTTTTGGAAAAACTCAATATCGAGTCGCGCTTCGTCAACGGCATGCGCGTCACCGACGCTGAGACCATGGACGTCGTCGAAATGGTGCTGGGGGGGCTGGTCAATAAAAGCATCGTCAACTTGATCAACCAAAGCGGCGGCAAGGCGATCGGGCTGACTGGCAAGGACGGCGCCCAGATTCGCGCCCGCCAGCTCAAGGTCGAGCATAAAAGCCCGGAAATGACCGCCCCGGAGATCATCGATATCGGCCACGTCGGCGAGGTCGAGTCGATCTCCACCGACCTGATCGAAATGCTCGCCCAGCGCGATTTTATTCCCGTGATCGCGCCGATCGGCGTGGACGATGCGGGCCACAGCTATAACATCAACGCCGATTTGGTGGCGGGCAAGCTCGCCGAGGCGCTCAGCGCCGAAAAGCTGATGCTTTTGACCAACGTGGCGGGGCTAATGAACAGCGAAGGCAAGGTACTGACTGGGCTGACGACGAGCCAGGTCGACGAGCTGATCGCCGATGGCACGATCCACGGCGGGATGCTTCCGAAAATACGCTGCGCGCTGGACGCCGTAAAAGGCGGGGTCGTCAGTGCGCAGATCGTCGACGGCCGCGTGCCTCACGCCATCCTGCTCGAGATATTCACCAAGGCAGGCGTAGGCACCTTGATCAGTGACGCAGGCTAAGCCCAAAGGATCAGCACCATGAGCGATGACAATAAACCTCGCCGCCGCGAACAGATCCTGCAGGCACTGGCCATCATGCTCGAAGAGGACAGCGGCAAGCGCATCACCACCGCTGCCCTGGCCCGCCAGGTCGGCGTGTCCGAAGCGGCGCTCTACCGCCACTTTCCGAGCAAGGCGCGGATGTTCGAAGGCTTGATCGACTATATCGAAGAGAACGTGTTCGCGCGCATTACGCGCATTCTCGAGGACATTCCCGAAGCCGAGCGCCGCTGCGCGACGATTCTCTCGCTGCTGCTGGGCTTTGCCGAAAAAAACCCCGGGCTTGCCCGGGTGCTCGGCGGCGACGTCCTGACCGGCGAAACCGCCCGCCTGCGACAGCGTGTTCATCAGCTGTTCGAGCGTCTGGAAACTCAGCTCAAGCAGATTCTGCGCGAGGCCGAGATCCGCGAAGGACTTCGCCCGACGATTACCGCCTCGGCGGCGGCGAACCTGCTGATCACCCAGGCCGAGGGGCGCATATCGCAGTACGTGCGCAGCGATTTCAAGCGCGCCCCCACCGAGTACTGGGAGGACCAGTGGGCGCTGATCGCAAGCGGGCTTTTGCGGGAGATCGCCCAGCCCGCTTGATCGTGTTTTGCGCGCATAAAAAAGCCCCGGCGATAAGCCGGGGCTTTTCATTTCAAGGGCTTTTCTTTTCAGGGGCTTTTGGGCTTTCAGCGCCGCCTTAAGCCGCCACGCTCTCGCCCATCTTCAGACGAAGCTTTTTCATGGCGTTCTTTTCGAGCTGGCGGATACGCTCGGCGCTCACGCCGTAGACATCGGCCAAATCGTGAAGCGTCGACTTGTCATCGGTCAGCCAACGGCGCTGAAGAATGTCCCTGGAGCGCTCGTCGAGCTCCTTGAGCGCGCCCTGAAGACGACGCGTGGAGTCCTCTTCGAAGTCGCTGTCCTCGAGCTGGGTGGCCGGGTCGAGGGTGGCGTCGTCGAGAAACTGCGACGGGGACTGGTAAGGGCTATCTTCGTCGTCGCTTGGCGAGGCGTCGAAGCCCGCGTCGAACGCCGAAAGACGACCTTCCATATCGCGCACGATCTCGGGTTTGACGTCCAGATCCTTGGCAATGGCGTCGACTTCGTCGTTGTTCAACCAGGCCAGGCGCTTTTTGGCGCTACGCAGGTTGAAGAACAGCTTGCGCTGCGCTTTGGTCGTAGCGATCTTGACGATCCGCCAGTTGCGCAGCACGAACTCATGAATCTCGGCCTTGATCCAGTGAACCGCAAAGGAGACCAGGCGCACACCCTGATTGGGGTCGAAACGCTTGACGGCCTTCATCAGGCCTACGTTGCCTTCCTGGATCAGGTCGGCCTGGGCCAACCCGTAGCCCGAGTAACTGCGCGCGATGTGTACTACAAAGCGCAGGTGCGACATCACCAGACGCCGCGCCGCTTCGAGATCACCGTCGTCGTGAAGGCGGAACGCAAGCTCGCGCTCCTCCTCGACGGTAAGTACGGAGATGCCGTTAACCGCTTGAATATAGCCGCCCAGGTCATTGCCTGGAGAGAGCTGTCCCACCGGTAGAAGACTAGTGCCCATGCAGATGGTCTCCTCGTTACCAATCCTGGTTGACCTGCTATCGTCATCAACATGATCCATCGCGCGGCTCACGATCGACATAGCGGTGTCAGCGTTGTCGCTATGACAGCAACCAATGTATAAGGTTCATATAACCCGGACCATGGTTCGAGCCGGATCGCGCACCCGCGCTGAAAAACCTAGCGCGGGCGAATGCTGGATAGGTGGCGCGACACGGCAAGCCATGCCCCCAGCCAGCCCAATAGTGTACTGCAGGATAGCAAAATTGTGGAGCCTGTCACGTCCAACTGCGGCAATGTGAAGCTGGCCCCGTAGCTTGCCGCCAGCGCCGCCACCGGCATCGAGAGCCAGTGGTTACCCAGCGCCAGCAACAATAGCGCAATCAAGCCCCCACCAAAGCCGTACCAGGCCCCGCTGTACAAGAAGGGCCGGCGCACGAAAGCATGGGTGGCGCCGATCAGCATGACCACCTCGATCTCCCGGCGACGGCTTTCCACGGAAAGGCGAATGGTATTACCCACCACCAGCAAAACCCCAAAGCCGAACAGCACGGCCAGCGCCAGCGCCACCCGCCGCCCCAGGTCCGCCAGGTGGCGAAGCCGCTCCACCCAAGCCAAATCCACACGCACTTCATCGACCCCCGACAAACCTTCCAGGCGCCCGGCGAGCTGCTCCATGGCCAGCGGCTCGACGCTTTGCGGGTTGATCACGATGCTTGCGGGCAGCGGGTTCTCCTCGAGGCCCATCAGCGTATCGTCGAGGCCCAGCGAGCGCTGAAACGCCGCCATCCCCTCCTCGGCGCTGATCAGCCGGGTCTGTAACACGCCCTGCTCGGCGTTGACCGCCTCGTCGATACGCGCAGCCTGAGCCGGGTCCACCTCGGTTTGCAGGTAAACGGTAAGCGTGGCGCTTTCGTCGAGTTCGGCGTCGAGCAGCCGCGCGCTATCCAGCGTCAGCCAAAGCGCGGCGGGCAGCACCAGCGCAATGGCGATAGCCAGCATCGTGAGTACGTTGCCCAAGGGGTGGCGCACCAGCCGATAAAGGCTGTCACCGAGCATGGCCCGGTGGTGGCGGCCCCAAGCGCGCAACCGGCTGCCCAACCCCGGGCCCGTGGCGCGGGGCTTGGGCGGGCGCGGCGCGGCTGCCTTATGGGGAGTACTGGCGTGCCCGGCGGCCGGTCGGCTGACCGCGCCGGTGCGGCGAGCGGGGCCGCTGGGGGGCGTAGTCCGGCGCGTCATACTGCCCCCTCATCGGCAATCAGGCGACCGTCGCGCAGGCGCAGAATACGGTGGCGTAGCCTGGCGATCAGCGCCAGGTCGTGGCTTGCGATCATGACCGTGGTGCCGATGCGATTGAAGTCTTCGAACAGCCCCATGATATCCGCGGACAGGTGCGGGTCCAGGTTGCCGGTCGGCTCGTCGGCGAGCAGCAGCGCGGGCTTGTTGACCACCGCCCGAGCAATGCCCACCCGCTGCTGTTCGCCGCCGGAGAGCTCCACGGGGAGGGCTTTCTCGCGGTGCAAAAGCCCCACTTTATCGAGGGCGGCCCGCACCCGGCGCGCGGATTCCCGCGGCTCGAGCCCCTGGATTTCCAGCGGCAACGCAACATTGCGAAACACGCTGCGATCGAATAGAAGCTGGTGGTCCTGAAAGACCACGCCGATCTGGCGTCGGTAAAACGGCACCTGGCTTGCGTGAAGTCTGGCGATATCGTGGCCGGCCACCACCACCCGCCCACGGCTGGGCCGCTCCAGGCGCATGATCAAGCGTAAAAGCGAGCTTTTACCCGCCCCGGAGTGGCCAGTCAAAAACACCATCTCGCCCTGGCCCACGCGAAAATTGAGATGCGCCAGCGCCTCGAAGCGCCCGCCGTAGCGTTTCCCCACGTGTTCAAACGCGATCATGCGCGGGCGTGGCTCTCGGGCTGGTCGAACAGCGCATTGACGAAGTCGTTGGCATCGAAAGGACGCAGATCATCCAGGCTCTCGCCAACGCCGATAAAGCGGATCGGGGTATTGAGCTGCTTGGCCAGGGCGAAAATGATCCCGCCCTTGGCGGTGCCGTCAAGCTTGGTCAGCGTAATACCGCTGACCGGCACGGCTTCGTTGAAGGTGCTGGCCTGGGAGATAGCGTTTTGGCCGGTGCCGGCGTCGAGCACCAGCATCACCTCATGAGGCGCGGCGGTATCGATTTTCTGCATCACCCGGTGGACCTTTTTGAGCTCCTCCATCAGGTGGCTTTTGTTATGCAGCCGCCCGGCGGTGTCAGCAATCAAAACGTCCACACCGCGGGATTTCGCCGCGCTGACCGCATCGTAGATGACCGAGGCGCTGTCGGCGCCGGTGTGCTGGGCAATCACCGGCACGCTGTTGCGCTCGCCCCACACCTTGAGCTGTTCCACCGCCGCGGCGCGGAAGGTGTCGCCGGCAGCAAGCATCACGCTTTTGCCTTCGCGCTGAAAGCGCTGGGTCAGCTTGCCGATGGTGGTGGTCTTGCCCACACCGTTCACACCGACCACCAAAATGACGAAGGGTCCATCACCCTCTTTGGTGAAATCGAGCGGTTTGGCGACGGGCTCGAGCATATTGCCAAGCTCTTCTTGCAAGCCTTTGTAGAGCGCGGCCGGGTCCTTGAGCTCCTTGCGCGACACCCGGGCTTGCAGGCGTTCGATAATCGCGGTGGTCGCCTCGATCCCCACGTCGGCCATCAACAGCTGGGTTTCCAGATCTTCCAAAAGCTCGTCATCGATCTGCTTTTTGCCCAGAAACAGATCCGCCAGCCCGTCGGTCAGGTTGGCCCGGGTCTTGCCAAGCCCTGATTTGATACGCGCGAAAAAACCCTGCTTTTCCGCTTTCGCGGCCACCGGCTTCTCCTGGGTGGCGGTCCGGGCCGCGGCCTGGACCGGTTCGCCCTGTGGCTCGGCGGGGGGCGGTTCTACCTCGGGCCCGGCGGGCTGTGGGTCGACCTCGGGGATACGTGGCGATTCAGGCTCGACCTCGGGCTCCTGGGGCGTCGGCTCGACTTCCGGCTTTTGAGGTTCAGGATCGACCTCGGGCTTTTGAGGTTCAGGATCGACTTCCGGCTCTTTGGGCTCGGGTTCTACTTCGGGCTTCTGGGGCTCGGGGTCGACTTCCGGCTCCTGGGGCTCGGGCTCTACCTCAGGCTCCTGGGGCTCGGGGTCTACCTCAGGCTTTTGCGGCTCGGGCTCGACTTCCGGTTCCTGGGGTTCGGGTTCCACCTCGGGCTTTTGGGGCTCGGGCTCGACTTCCGGCTGCTGGGGCTCGGGTTCTACTTCGGGCTCCTGCGTGGTCGGGTCCAGGGCGCTCTCTTCTTGAGACGCCTGGGGCTTTTGGGGATCCTGCTTTTTCTTACGTTTCAAGAAACCGAACATGGGGGTATCCAACTAAAAAGGTGAACATTGTGACCATCCTACCACCGCCAACCAAGACTTTGGATAATCGGCCCGTTACAATCGGCCATATGAAACGACAACGCCCTTCACGCAAAACCTCTGCGCCTCGCGACGCATCCAAAGCCCTCGGCAAGCTACGTATTATCGGCGGTGATTACCGCCGCCGCCAGCT
The DNA here is from genome assembly GCF_970647075.1 of Vreelandella mediterranea. NCBI lineage: Bacteria > Pseudomonadati > Pseudomonadota > Gammaproteobacteria > Oceanospirillales > Halomonadaceae > Vreelandella > Vreelandella mediterranea. The sequence continues at coordinate 3,176,541 of NZ_OZ310198.1, forward strand.
TCCGGTGCTCGACCACCCAGGTCTTCGCCCAACGCCCGATCGGGTGCGCGAAACGCTGTTCAACTGGCTGGGGCCAAAGCTTGCCGGCAAGCGCGCCCTGGACGTGTTCGCAGGCTCCGGCGCGCTAGGGATCGAGGCGCTTTCGCGCGGGGTCGCCCAAGCAGTGTTCGTCGAGCGTGAGACCCGCGTGGCCGCGCTGATCGAGCAGAACCTGGCGACCCTGGGCGCCACCAACGCCGAGGTCAAAAGCCAGGATGCCACCGGTTTTCTAGCGGGCGCCTCCACGCCGTTCGATATCGTGTTCATCGACCCACCGTTTCTAAAAGGCCTGGCCGGGCCGTGCTGTCAGGCGCTGGAAGACGGCGGCTGGCTAAGCGCCGAGGCGTCTATCTACCTGGAAACCGAGCGCGCCTTGACCCCGCAGGTGCCCGCCAACTGGCAGCTTTACCGGGAAACCACCGCCGGCGAGAGCACCGCGCGGCTTTACCGGCGCACCGCGCTTGCCCAATAGTCAGCACGGCGTTACGCTCGCACTCCCAACGCGTCATTTACTGTGGGCAGGCCCTTCTGCCCCGCTTTTTGGAGGTAGGCATGAGCCTTGAACTATTTAACCAGCTGGAACAGAAAGTCACCGACGCCGTCGAGGCGCTGGAGCTGATGAAGCTCGAAAACGAAGAGCTTCGCAAGGAGAACGCCGAGTACAAGCAAGAGCACGAAGAGTGGGAACGCCGCCTACAGGGCGTGCTGTCGAAATTCGAATCGAGCGATACCTCGGGTTCCGTTTAAGGCTGCGTGTCTAGCGCTGACATTAACAGCGCATCCTCTCGCCCGGCCCCGTTAGCGGCCGGGTAGTAGTTTTTTCGCCGCCCGTCCACGCCAAACCCCGCCGCTTCATAAAGTTTGACCGCCGCCACGTTGTGCTCGCGCACCTCGAGCAGCACCCGCTCGCTTTGCCACGCCCGCGCCTGGTCGAACACCCCCTGCAAAAGCGCCCGCCCCAGGCCTTGACCGCGATACTCGCTCAAAACGCCAATGGCCTGCAGCTCGGCCTCGAAGGGAAGCCGCGCGATGAGCGCGTAGCCTACCAGGCGCTGCTGGCGCCATAAGCCCAGTACGACCATGCTCGAATCCGTAAGCGCCTGTTCGAGCGCGCGCTCGCTCGCCCCGCTGCGGGTCTGGGCCTCCAGGCCGACCAGGTCGGTGAGATGCGCAGCGGACAGCGCCTCGATCACGCGGGGCGCGCCGCCGCGCCCTGGGCAAGACGTAAAAGTTCGGGCCACAGCGCACGCTTGGCCGTCGCACTCGTGAGCGTATCGAGCGCTGGCCCCTGCCAAACAGGAAGGCCCAGCGTATGGCTTTGACGCTCACGAAGCTCGAGTACCTGGCTTAGCGCGTGGCCACCTTCGCCTGGTTCGTCGCTCTCCAAGGCGGGCTTCGCCCACCAGAGCAGCCGTTCGAGCTGCCAGCCCTGACGGCGGGCTGCGCCTTCGATAAAGGCAGCCAGGCCTTCCCGTGCCTCGCCCATCGGGTCTTCAGAGGCAAAGGCGTTGGCCACCGGCGGCCAGTTGAAGGTGATCAATTGAGGAAGCGCGCCGTCGATCAGCCCTGCCGCGCTTAGCATGTTGCCTAGCAGTCGCTGCTCGCCGGGGCCAGGCGCGCCCGGGTGCAGGCTCAGCAAGCGCCCATCGATGCACACGCAAGTCACGGTAAACACCACCGGCTCGGCGTGCGCCACCGGGGTGCTGGCGGGCGCTTTTTCAGGGGCAGGGGCGGGCGCTGGCTCGGCTCGCTCGGGAGGGGCGATATCGCCCAGCAGCGCCCGGGCGGATTTGGGCGGGGTGCTGGCGCCAGGTTCGGGCACCGCCTGAGTGCTGGCCGGGGCCCTGGGCGGCGCAGCGCTTTGCTCTTCGAGCAGCGCGTGCAGCGCCTGGCGCGGCTCGGCGGCCGCGGCGGGCGCCTCCCATTCGCAGGCCTCGGTGGGTAGGGCATTGGGCAGCTGGTACCGGCACGCCCAGGCCGTGATGCCCATGGCGTCCAGATAGTGGCGTCGGCTGGCTTCCGGAGTCACTGCCCGCCGCCGCGACAGTCCGGGGAATTAGGCCGTTCGCTGCCGCGGGCGGCCCACTCCTGGGGGGTATAAAGGTGCAGCGCCAGGGCGTGAACCGGCCCGCCCAGCTCGTCGGCCAGCAGCGCGTAAATCTGCTGGTGACGCTTGACCGGCATCATGGCCTCGAAGCTCTCGGAGACCAGCGTCACTTTGAAGTGGGTCTCGGAATTGGCGGGCACGTTGTGCATGTGGCTTTCGTTCTCTACGCGCAGCACGTCGGGCGAAAGCGCCGTTAATTTCTCTTCGATTTGTGTCTGCAACGTCATGACCGGCCTCCTGGGTGGATAAACGCTTTTATTGTACGCCCTTAGCGGGGCGGCGACGATGCCCGCCGTTCAACGAGTGCGCGGCGGGCAAGCGAGACCCGGCCGAGGCTGACCGCGAGCGCAAGGCAGGTGGTCAGCGCGCTGAACCAGAGCGTGGCCTGCACCGAAAGGCCCAGTGCCAGCGCCGCCCCGACCACCGCCACACCAAACGACTGGCCAACGGTGCGCACCGTACTCATCACCCCGGAGACGTTGGCGCTTCGCTCTGCCGGCAGGCTTGCCATCATTTCGCGGTTGTTGGGCGGTTGAAAAAGCCCGAAGCCGATCCCGCAAAGTGCCGTGCGCCAAAGGCTTCCCGCAATGCCCGTGGTTTCATCCACCAGCGCCAGCGCCACCAGCCCTGCAATCAAGAACAAAAGCCCGATACTCGAAATCACGCTGGGGTTGAGCTTATCCGCTAGCCGTCCGGCAAGCGGGCCCACCACCATGATGGTCAGCGGCCAGGGCGTGAAGAGCCAAGCGGTTTGCAGTGGCGTGAAGCCCATCTGATCCTGATAGAAAATCGACAATGCGACGAAGGTCAGCCCCTGGCCGATGAAGGCAAGCCCCGAGGCGGACACCGCCAGGGTGAAGCGCATCTCGCCAAACAGCACCAGTGGAAGCAATGGGTAGCGCGCCCGGCGCTGGCGCCTTATGAACAGCGCAGCGGTGGTCAGACATAAAAGCGCCCACGAAAGCCCCTGCACCAGGGCTGCGTGGCCAAGCGCGTCCATGGCGAGAAAAAAGCTCGCCAGCATAGCCATCGAGCAGAGCGCCCCCCACACGTCGAAGCTTCCTTGGCGCGGCGTTTCACGAGGCAAAGCGCGGGCGGCGAACCAGAGCGAGCAGAGACCCAGCGGCATATTAAGTGCAAAAAGCCACGGCCAGTTGGCGAAGGAGAGAATCACCCCGCTAAGCGTGGGCCCAGCGGAGTAGCCCCCGGCGACCACCAGCGCGCTCAGCCCCAGCGCGCTGCCTAACAGTCGTGTGGGAAAGATGACCCGGTAGAGCGAGGGCCCGATGGAGAGTGTCGCCGCCGCGCCGAGGCCCTGCAGCGCGCGAAACACCAGCAGCGTTTCAAGGCTTCGTGACAGCGCCGCACCAATCGACGCCGCCACGAACGTCGCCAGGCCCAACAGGTAGAGCCGCCGCCGGGTAATCAGCTCGCTCAGCGCTGCAAACACCAGCAAAAACGCCGCGCACACCACCTGGAAGATATTGGTGATCCATACCGAGCGCGAGGCCGAGGCGCCCAGGTCCTGGGCGATGGTGGGCAGCGCCAGGTTGATCATGGTGGTGTCCATCACCGCCATGGTGGTGCCGGTCATCAGCGCCAACAGCGCAAGCGCGCGTTCGCGACCGGGCAGGCCGTCATCACTGGGGCGGGTTTCAAACAGTCGCATGGGGCGGGCGTTCCTCTCAAGAGCGCTACGGTTAAAGGCCATTACAACGACAAAACCGGCCGGAGCCGGTTTTGTCGTGCAGCGCTGAGTCGATCCAGGCGCTAGGGCGCGTCGGTCTCGAGGGAGAGCGCGTCCTCGACGTCGGAAATTTCCAGCGCCGTTTCATCATCCAAATCGACGGCCAGGTAGCTGTGCTCGACGTGGAGAAACGATTGGAAAAGTGTCCAGTCCAGCGGCTTGGGCCACTGGCTTTCGTCCTCTTCCCAGGCGCTTAGCTCGGTTTCCAGGATATCGCTGAAGCGCTCGCGCACGAAGGTCTCGAGTGCTTCAGGGGTATCCATTTCGGGAATGAGGTAGATGGTACTTTCACGTTCGACGTCGTCCAGGGTCAGGTCGTCGTCTCCCATGGTGGGTTCCAGCGCATTGATCCAGTCGACAAAGGGCTGGGTCGGCCTGACGCTCAGAGCGGAGCGGTTAAGCAGTTTCATGGGATTCTCCTCGCCGTCGAAACGTTGACCATTATGGGCGCTATAGCGCCCCCTTACCAACTTTTACTAGCGCATTGGCGTTAATGGCTTTTTCGCCAATGTTTTATTCCACTTCCGGGCGCATGGCCGGGAACAAGAGCACGTCGCGAATCGAGGCGCTGTCGGTAAACAGCATCACCAAACGGTCGATACCGATGCCCTCCCCCGCCGTGGGCGGCATGCCGTACTCGAGCGCGCGCACGTAGTCGGCGTCATAGTACATCGCTTCCAGGTCGCCGGCGTCTTTCTCGGCGGCCTGCTCGCGAAAGCGCTCGGCCTGGTCTTCGGCGTCGTTGAGCTCCGAGAAGCCGTTGGCGATCTCGCGCCCGCCGACGAAAAACTCGAAGCGGTCGGTGACGAAGGGATCCGCGTCGCTTCGCCGCGCCAACGGGCTGACCTCCGCCGGGTACATCGTAATGAAGGTGGGCTGGTCGAGTTTCGGCTCGGCGACCTCTTCGAAAATCTCGGTCTGGACTTTGCCCAGTCCCCAGCTCGGCTTCACCTTGATGCCAACACGCTCGGCCACGGCCCGGGCGCTTTCCAGCGAATCGAGCTCGGCTTCAGTGATGTTATCGCCATACTCGAGGATCGAATCCTTGAGGGACAAGCGGCGAAACGGCTGGCCGAAATCGTACTCTTCGCCCTGGTAGGAAAGGAGCGTGGTGCCCAGCACCTGCTCGGCGATCGAGCGCAGCATCGCCTCGGTCATGTCCATCAGGTCATTGTAATCGGCGTAGGCCCAGTAGAACTCGACCATGGTGAATTCGGGATTGTGCCGGGTCGAGAGGCCTTCGTTACGGAAATTGCGGTTGATCTCGAAGACCTTCTCGAAGCCGCCCACCACCAGGCGCTTGAGGTAGAGCTCCGGGGCGATGCGCAGGTACATGTCCATATCCAGCGCATTGTGATAGGTGATGAACGGCCGCGCCGTCGCCCCGCCTGGGATAGGCTGAAGCATGGGGGTCTCGACCTCCATGAACCCCTGGCCCTCGAAGAACCGGCGCATCGAACTGATCACCGCGGCGCGCGTCTCGAACGCCTTGCGCGACGCCGGGTTCATGATCAGGTCGACGTAGCGCTGGCGGTAGCGCGCCTCCTGATCGGTCAGGCCGTGGAACTTGTCCGGCAGCGGGCGCAGGCTCTTGGTCAGAAGCTCGGCCTCCTTCATCATCACGTAGAGATCGCCCTTGCCGGACTTGTGCACCGGGCCACTGGCGGCGACGATATCGCCGATATCCCAGCTCTTGATCTCTTCCAAAAGCTCGGCGGGCAGGCCCTTTTTATCCACGTAGAGCTGGATTTGGCCCGCCACGTCCTGGATGACGATAAACGGGCCGCGCTTGCGCATGATGCGCCCGGCGACCGACGCCTGGTGGTCAAGCGCTTCGAGCTCGGCCTTTTCCTTGTCGCCGAGCAGATTCTCGAGCTCGACGGTGAGGCTGTCGCGGCGGAAACCGTTGGGGAAAGCGCTTTTACCCTGGGCGGCAGCGGTCTCGCGCCGTGCGGAAAGCTTGGCGCGGCGCTCGGCGATCAGGTGGTTTTCGTTGTCCAGAGAAGACGCGTCTTGGTTAGCCATCCAGCACCCTATGTATGTTCCAGGCGGGTCATGCACCAAACACGGCCTGACCCCGCAAAAAGATTACAAGCCCTGCTTGAGGCTTGCGATGATAAATTGATCCAGGTCGCCGTCCAGCACCTTGTCGCAGTTGCTTGACTGCACGCCGGTGCGCAGATCCTTGATACGCTGGTCATCGAGTACGTAGGAGCGGATCTGGCTGCCCCAGCCGATATCGGCCTTGGAGTCCTCGGCTTCCTGCTTGGCGGCGTTGCGCTTTTGCATCTCGTGTTCCCAGATGCGCGCCTTGAGCTGCTTCATGGCGAAGTCGCGGTTGGCGTGCTGGCTGCGCTGGCTCTGGCAGGCCACGACGATACCCGTCGGCTCGTGGGTGATCCGCACCGCCGAGTCGGTGGTGTTGACGTGCTGACCGCCGGCGCCGCTGGAGCGGTAGGTATCCACGCGCAAATCCGAGGGGTTGATCTCCACCTCGAAGGTGTCGTCGATCTCCGGTGACAAAAACACCGAGGCGAACGAGGTGTGACGACGCCCGCCGGAATCGAAGGGGCTTTTGCGCACCAGCCGGTGAACCCCGGTTTCGGTGCGTAGCCAGCCAAAAGCGTGGTCGCCCTGGATATGCAGCGAGGCGGACTTGATGCCCGCTACTTCGCCGGCGGAGGCTTCGATGATATCCGCCTTGAAGCCGTGGTGTTCGGCCCAGCGCAGGTACATACGCAGCAAAATGTTCGCCCAGTCCTGGGCTTCGGTGCCGCCGGAGCCGGACTGAATGTCGAGATAGGCGTTGTTCTCGTCCATTTCGCCGGAGAACATCCGGCGAAACTCGAGTTTCTCGAGCGAAGCCTGCATGCTGTCGAGCTCTTTATGAACTTCCTCGACGGTGGCTTCGTCGTCTTCCATCTCGGCCAGTTCCAACAGGTCGCGGCTATCGCCCAGGCCCTGGTCCAGCTCGTCGATGGTCGCCACGATCGTCTCTAAAGTGGCGCGCTCTTTGCCCAGCTTCTGGGCGTAGTCCGGATCGCTCCAGACGTTCGGGTCTTCGAGCTCGCGGGAGACTTCTTCTAGCCGATCTTTCTTCTCGGCATAGTCAAAGATACCCCCTAAGAACGTCTGTCCGCTCAGACAAGTCCTTGATCTGGGTGTGTAGCGGGTTGGTTTCCAACATGAGTGGCCTGACCTTGTTGAGGATTCGAAAAAAGGCAAACGCCACCGGGCGGCCTTAGCACTGGCCGATAAACGCCTGCGCAAGCCCCCGAAGCGGCAAAATCGTTGGAACGCATTGTAACGAAAGCCCACGCTTCCCGCATCCACCGCGCTAAAACCACCGCCCGCCCCTTCAGAGCGACGCCATCATCACGAGTCGACGACGATGACCCCGAGTTCTTCCAGGCGTTCTCGCGTCGCGGCATCGGTCTGGAAGGTAACCGGACGCGTCAGCGACCAGAGAAAGTGGGTGCGAAACCCCGCGGCCACCGCGTCCTCGGCGCTCCACAGAACGCAAACGTCCCGCGCCAGCCCGCAGAGATAGACATCACTCACCCCGCGATCGCGAAGCCAGCCCGCAAGCCCCGTGGCCGGGCGCTGGCCGTCCGGGCCCTGGTTGTTGCGAAACGCGCTGTAGGAGTCGATCTGTGGGTCGGTGCCTTTACGGATGATGGCGTCGCAAGGCGTCCAGTCGATCGCGGGATGTAGCGCCGCGCCTTCGCTTCTCTGAATACAGTGATCCGGCCACAAGGTTTGCTGATGACCGAAGCGTTCGATGGCCTCGAAAGGCTGATGGGGCGGGTGCTGGGAGGCGAAGGAGATATGCGTCGGCGGGTGCCAGTCCTGGGTGGCGACCACGTGGCCAAAGGCGCGCTTTGCCAGCAACGCCTCGATGCCGGGCAAAATGGCATCCCCCTCGGCGCAGGCAAGCGCCCCGCCGGGCAGAAAATCCGGCTGAACATCCACGACGATCAGCGCACTCTGCGCCGCGCGCTCTCCAGCCACCAACGCCAAAGGGCCGGCTTGCGGTTCGCGGCTTGCCGCTACGACATCATCTTCCACCATGCAACGCTCCTGAGATCCAAGACGTGAAACCCGCTAAAAGTCATTCATTCAGTATCGAGGCCCGCCCCTCGAGGCGCAAGCGGTGGCGAGCAGGCGCCTGCTCGCCCATCGGTTTTTGCTCAGACGAGCATCGAGGGTTTGAACAACTCCGAGCGATCGAGAGTGGTGCCCGACACCATGAACGCCCCCATGCCCTGATAGTGCAGCGACGCTTGTTCGTCCGCCCCGGGGGCGGCATGAGCTTTGACGATCTCGAAAATGAACAGGTCGTATCCGTCGATCATGGCCTCGTCGTGCAAACGGCACTCGAAAGAGGCGTAACACTCGTCGATCAACGGCGCACCGACCTTCGAGGCCGAACCGGGCGTGAGCTCAAATGCTGCAAACTTGTCGACCTCGCTGCCGGAGCAGTTGCCGACCCCCACCACCGTGTCGATGAGTGCCGCCGACGGAATATTGATCACGCACTCGCCGCTTTCGCGCACCATTTCGTGGGTATGATTGCCGGCGGCGATCACGCAGCCCACCAGCGAAGGGGAAAAGGACATGACCATATGCCACCCCAGGGTCATGATGTTGCTCTGCTGCTGCCAGCGGGAGGAAACCAGTACGATCGGGCCAGGCTCGAGAAAATGCCTGGCGTTCGAAACGGGGAAATCTTCTTTCACCAACGCGCGGGACATGAAAAACCTCCGGTCAGATGGGGAAGTTGGCCAACCTCGAGGGTATGGCCTTCGCCCCATAAAACCAAAAGCGCTGGCAACATGGCCAGCGCTTTGTCCCTCACCCGATCACGGGTTTACCGGATTTCGGTGGATGTCCCTCGCCCAAGGCTTAGAAACGGTAGGTCAGCTGGGCGCCGATACCGTGAGCTTCGTTTTTGTAGTCCGCCGTGTAGGTCGCCCCACCCACCGGTACACCGCCGGTCGCCGGGCTTGCCAATAGATCCTGGCGCTCCTGGTCCACCGAGGTACTGCGCTCGGTCAGGTAGGAGTAGGCGACATCCAGGGTGAGATCCGGCGTCGGCGACCAGCCCGCGCCCAGCGAGAAGATGCGCCGGTCGTCGGAGGGAATCCGCACGCTGCGGTGCGCGTCGTTGGTAGGCGTGAAGTCGAGCGTAAAGCCGGCGCGCAGCGCAAGGGCCGGTGTCAGCTGGTACTCGCCGCCGGTGGCAAAGGCCCAGGCGTTGGAGTAGTTCTGGGTCTCCTGGGTGATGGTACCGCCATCGGTGCCGGTCACGCGGATCTCGTCGAACTGACTCCAGCGCACCCAGGAGGTACCGAACATCAGCTTGAACCGGTCGCTCATTTGCTGGGTGACCGAGAAATTGACCGTCTCCGGCGTGGTCAGATCCAGCGACGCGTTGTCCGCGCGCACGACGTTACCCAGCGGGTCGGTGGCGGAGAAGTTGCCATCGAGGGTGTAATCCACTTTGGAGCGGTAGGTCAGACCTAGGGTGGTTTCCGGTACCGGCTGGTAGATCACCCCCAGGTTGTAACCCCAGGCTTCGTCGTCGCCGTCTACGCGGGAGTCGACGTCGGTGGCGGCGTTAAACCCGGTGCCCGAGGGAATTTGGCGGCGCAGCTCGCCGTCGACCGAGTTGTAGGACACGCCCGCACCCACTGACCACTGGTCGTTGAAGCGGTAGGACACCGTCGGCTGTGCCGAGACCACGGTCACTTCGGTGTAGTCGCCGAAGTAGCGGCCCTGAAAGGAGCCTTCATAGTCGGTTTTAGAGCCAAACGGGGCGTAAACGCCGAAGCCGAACGCTAGCTGCTCGTTCACCGGATGCGCGTAGAACGCGAAGGGGACGAGCGTACCCGGCACCATATCGCCTTCGTTAGTGCCCCCGATGCTGCCGACGGGAATCTGATTACCGTTGGGCAAACCGCCGGTCGCAACGCCGGAATCCAACGTGCGGTTGGCCTGGACGTTACGAATTTTGGTTTTAGGATTCAAGTAGGTGGCACCCGCGGTGAACTGCGCGCGGTCCAAAAACGACATCCCCGCCGGGTTACCGTACACGATGGTCGCATCGTGTATGTTGGAGCTACGCCCGGCATGGCCGTAACCCTGCCCGCTGACGCTCTGTTCGTTGATTTGATAGCCGCCAGCGTTGGCCTGGCTTGCAAAGGTCGCCGCAGCCACAGCGGACACCATCGCCAGTTTTTTAACGTTATTATGCATAGTGAGCCTCATTTCCCAATGATCCGGCGAGGTACGCCCCGCCCGCGTTATTATTCGCCCCAGCGCTAGTTTTCGCCCAATGTCGGCGCAGGTTCAAGGGGCAAACGGTCGTTTTATTTCTTTTGGGGTTTATCCATTAGTCTTACGAGCGTTTTAAATCGGTGTTTTAGTTAACTTTACCGAGTTTTTCTGGATTGCTTGACCTATGGGCCACCCACAGGTTTTACACTGAGCGTGAACGTCGACAACGGTAATGCGACCATGCAGCCAAGCGCCTCCCAAGCAAGCCCCTCACAAGCAAGTCCTTCACAAACCGCGGCCCTCATGAAAGTCAGTGAGCTTGCCAGGCGCGCGGGGGTCAGCGCCGAAACGGTACGCCACTACAGCCGCGAAGGGCTTTTGCACCCGGCGCGCCACCCGGACAACGGCTACCAGCTCTTTTCCAGCGACGACCTGGAACGGCTCGCCTTCATTCAGCGCTCGCGGACGCTGGGCTTTAGCCTCGCCGAAATCCGCGACATCCTGGCCCACGCCGACCAGGGCGATTCCCCCTGCCCGCTGGTGCGTGACCTGCTGGCCAGCCGCCTGCCCCAGATACGCGCGCGCATCGAAGAGCTCGAAGCGTTGGCAGCGCGCATGGAGCAGGCGCTGGAAAGTTGGCAGGCCATGCCAGACGCCACGCCCACCGGCCACAGTATCTGCCGACTCATCGAGAGTTTCCCGGATTCCCGCTCATGAAATCATATACCTGCGTTGGCGCATCGTTTGATAAGCGCCCCCAGCGCTTTTTAATTCGCGGCATGAACTGCGCCGGCTGCGTTAAAAGCGTGGACCGCGCGCTCGGCCAGCTCCCCGGGGTCGAACACGCCACGGTCAACTTCGCCACCCAAACCGCCGAGGTGAGCGGCGAAGTATCGAACGAGGCGGTGTGCGAGGCAGTGGCGGCGAGCGGCTACGTCGCCGAGCCAATCATCGATTTCAAACAAGCCGAGCAGCGCCGCCGCGACCAGGAAGAAGCCACCTACCAAGCGCGCCTGCGCGGCGGGGTTTTGTCGCTGGCCCTGGCGCTGCCGTTGATGCTGGCCATGCTGGTTTATCACCCCGCCCCGCAGGGTATGGGCCGCATCTTCTGGCTGGTGATCGGTCTGCTAACGCTGGCTATTTTGGCGTTTCCCGGGCGGCACTTTTTCACCAACGCCTGGCGACAGCTGACCCACCGCCAAGCCAGCATGGATACGCTGGTCGCCCTGGGCACCGGCGCGGCCTGGCTCTACTCGATGGCCGTGGTGCTCTTCGCCCCTTGGCTGCCCGAGGCCGCCCGGGGTATTTACTTCGAGGCTTCGGCCATGGTGGTCGGGCTCATTTTGCTGGGTAACGCCCTGGAGCTTCGCGCCCGGGGCCGTACCCGCCAAACGCTCGGCCAGCTTTTGGATCTGCAGGGCACGACCGCGCGTCTCGAGCGCAATGGCGATACCTTCGAAGTGAATGTCGATGACGTGGTGCCCGGCGACACCCTGCGCGTACGCCCAGGCGAACGGCTGGCCGTAGACGGCGTGGTGCTCGACGGGCAAAGCCATGTGGATGAATCGATGCTCACCGGTGAGCCCGCGCCGGTGTATAAAGCCGCTCAGGCGGCGCTTGCCGCCGGCACGGTCAACGGCGAGGGTAGTCTTTTGTATCGCGCCACCCACACCGGCCGGGACACTCGCCTTGGACGTATTACCGAGCAGGTCGCCCACGCGCAAAACGCGCGCCCACCGATTGGCAAGTTGGCCGACCGAATCTCCGGCGTCTTCGTACCCGCCGTGATGATTCTGGCCGTGCTCACCGCGCTTATATGGTTCAACCTGGGCCCGGCGCCACCGACGCTTTACATGCTGGTAACGGCGACCACGGTGCTGATCATCGCCTGCCCCTGCGCACTGGGCCTCGCCACGCCGCTTTCCACCATGATCGGCGTGGGCAAGGCCGCTGAGCACGGGGTACTGATTCGCGACGGCGAAGCGCTGCAGCGCTCCTGCCGGCTCACCACCCTGGTGGTCGACAAAACCGGCACGCTGACCGAGGGCAAGCCCCGCGTGCTCGAGGCGGCTATTTTTCATTCCGATTGCGCCTGGCTACTGGGCGCGGTGAACGCCCTGGAGCAGCGTTCGCAGCATCCGCTGGCCAACGCGCTTTGCGCCTACGCCAGGACCCAAACGACGGAGGTCGTAGCGCTCGAGTCGTTTGCAAGCGACACCGGCGCAGGGGTGCGCGGTACCACCGAGCAGGGGGACCGTTTGCTGCTGGGTAGCGCCCGGCTGTTGGAGGAGGCCGGTATTGGCCTGGACGCGGCGGCCGAGATGACCGCCGCGCTCGAAAAGAACGCCCGGTCGGCGGTGTATATCGCGGTCAACGGCGCGCTTGCCGGTGTGTTCGCCATCAGCGACCCGGTTCGCCAGGACGCCGCCGCCAGCATCGCCCGTTTGAAACGCGATGGATTGACGGTGGTGATGCTGACCGGCGACAACCGACATACGGCGGCGGCGGTAGCCTGGGAGGTAGGTATCGATGAATTCATGGCCGGGCTTTCCCCCGAGGACAAGCTCGAGGAAATCAAGCGCCGCCAGGCGCGGGGTGAAATCCTGGGCATGGCTGGCGATGGCATCAACGACGCCCCGGCGCTGGCCCAGGCGGATGTCGGCTTTGCCATCGGCGGCGGCACGGATATCGCCATGGAAAGCGCCGGCGTTACCTTGATGCACGGCTCGCTTCACGGTGTCGCCACCGCCATCGAACTCAGCCGCGCCACCCTTGCCAACATCAAGCAGAACCTGGCGGGCGCGTTCGGTTACAACCTGCTGTGCATTCCTATCGCCGCCGGCGCGCTTTACCCACTGACCGGCATGCTGCTCTCACCGATCATCGCCGGGGCCGCGATGGCGCTCTCCTCCGTGACCGTCGTCGGCAACGCCAGTCGGTTACGCCGCTTCACCCCCACCGCCTGGGAGACGTCATGAGCGTATTGGTGAATCTAACGGGCGTTTTGCTGATCGCCCTGATCGTCTGGTGGTTCTGGCTGGGCTAGCGTTTGGCCAGGCCCGATTCGGGCATGATCAGCTCACGCCGATATAGCGCCCCGGCTTGTGGTTGAGCGCGATGATGAGGTTCAGCGTAACCGCCCCCAGCACCGAGAATGCCACCCGATCCAGCGGCAGCTGGGTCAGCGCGACCAGCAGGATTACCCCGTCGATACCCAGTTGCACGTAGCCCGCCCGCCAGCCGTGGCGCTGCTGCAGGTAGAGGGCGAGGATATTGATGCCGCCAAGGCTCGTGCGGTGGCGAAAGAGCATCAACATCCCGATCCCCATCAGCGCCCCGCCCATGAGCGCGGCATAGAGCGAGGGCACGCGCTCGAAGGCGACCCACTGCTGGGTCAGCTCGGCGAATAGCGATACCAGTCCGATCGCCACGAAGGTGCGCAGGGTGAAGCTCCACCCCATCCGCTTGATCGCAAGATAATAAAACGGCAGGTTGATCGCGAAGAACCAGGCACCGAAGCCCCAGCCGCTCATGTAGTTGAGCAAAAGCGCAAGCCCCGCGGTACTGCCGGTCAGCAGCACGGCCTGGGTGTAGAAAGTGACGCCCAGCGCCACGAAAAACGTGCCCAGCAGCATCGCCATGACGTCTTCATAGGGTTTGTGCGGGTCGCTGGGAAGATCCTCCACGCGCATGGGGCATCCATCCTTTTATCGTTCGGTTGTAAACGTCCGGCTTGGCGGGGCTCGCCTAAACGGCGCTGGCGTGCTCGACCATCAGTTGCAGCGACTCCCGGCCGCGCCAGCGGTTGCGGTTGAGCTTGAACGCGCAGTGAAGCGAGTCGCCTACGTCGAAGCCAGGTAACTCGCCGGGAGTCAGCGCGCGAAACCAGATCGCTTTCAAGGTGATCGGGCCCTGGGAGAGCTCCATCATCAGGTGTATTCCTTCGCCGCCCACCGGGCGCAGCGACTCGATGATGAACGCGCCTTCGAACAGCGGCGGATCGAACTCGCGCCCGTAAGGGCCCAGGGCCTCGATTTCATCCAGCGTCGTTAAACTCAGCTGCGCAGCGGACAGCGTGCCGTCGGTCAAAAGCCTTGGGTAGCGCGGCTCATCACCCAACTGCTCGGTCACGGCCTGCAAAAACGCCGTCTTGAACGCCTCGAGTTGCTCAAACGGTAGCCCCACGCCCGCCGCGCCGCTGTGCCCGCCAAAGCGGGGTAGCGCGTCCGGGGCAAGCTCGAAGGTGCGCTGCAGGGCGTCGCGCATATGTAGGCCCTCGATCGAGCGCCCGGAGCCGGTAAGCATGTTGGGCGCGGCGGCTTTGGTGAGCACCACCGCCGGGCGCCCGTAAGCCTGCACCAGCCGCGAGGCGACGATACCCTGAACCCCGGCGTGGCCCTCCTCCACGAATACGACCACGGCGGGCTCATCCGCCTCGATGGCGGGGGTCGCCAAGCGCTTCGCCTCTTCTGCCATCTCGGCTTCGATCGCCTTGCGCGACTGGTTGTCCTGATCGAGCACTTCGAGCTGGCGGTTCGCCACCGCGTCGCTTTCGGCCAGCATGTAGTGAAGTGCAGCGTAAGGGTCGTCGAGACGCGAGCGGGCGTTGATGCGCGGCCCCATCTGAAAGGCCAGTGTTTCGGCGCTGAACGGCACGCTATCCGCGCCAAGTCTTGCCGCCATCGCTCGCCAACAGGCGGCGTCCATGCGGTTGATCAACGTAAGCCCCTGGCTTACTACCGCGCGGTTAGCGGGGCTAGCGCCGAGCGACACGCAGTCGGCCACGGTGCCGAGCGCCACGTAGGAGAGCCAGGGCGAGAGCTTGGGGGTGGCCGCATTGAGCACGCCCCACTCGATCAGCACGCCCCGGGCCAGCGACATCAAAAGCCACGCCACCATACAGCCGGCGATGGTTTTATCCGGGTAATCGCAGTCGTCGCGGGTCGGGTTGATACAGGCGTAGGCGGATTCTGGCGGGCCTTGCTGGGGCAGCGCATGGTGGTCGCTCACGACCACGTCGATGCCCGCCGCCTTGAGGCGGGCGATGCGAGGCTCATCGCTGCTGCCGCAGTCCGCGGTGATGACCAGCGTCGGCAGCGGCTTGAGCGCGAGCGTACGCTCGACCAGCGGCAAACTGATGCCGTAGCCGTCGTTGATACGGTGACCGATCAGGCTGTGAAGCCGGTACTCGGGCACGCCGAAAAGCTCGACCAACGTGCGCCGGATCACCACGTGGGAGGTAATACCGTCCACATCGTAGTCGGTTAAAATACCGATGGACTCGCCTTCGGCGACCGCTTTGGCGATACGCTCGGCCCCGCGACGCCCATCCATTAGCTTCTCAGGATGGGCCAGGTAGCGAAGGCTTGGGGAGACCAGCGGCGTGAGCGGGGCCTCGTAGCCTGGCAGGCGCGAGGCCAGAAGCCTGGCCTGCAGCGCAGTGAGCCCCTCGGCCAGGGCCCGAGCGTACACCGCCTCGTCCACCGGGCGCGGCGTGAGACGAGGACGGCTGGCGTTGTGTAACAGCGTAGTGGGCGCGGCGCTCAAATCGGTCATCAATACGTGCGCCGATGCTCGGCGACGAACTGCTGAACCGCGGCCAACTCCGCGGGAAGCACCGTATAGCGCTCCTCTCGCTCGAGCAGGTCATCCATGTGCGTGGGCAGCGCCACGCCTTGAAAGCCTGCCTTGACCACGGCCTCGGCGAATTTGGCCGGGTGAGCGGTGGCCAGCGTCACCACTGGGGTGGTTTGATCGGCGCGGGCGCGCTCGGCGGCCCGATAGCCGGTCGCGGTGTGCGGGTCGAGCATCTCGCCGGTGCGGTGGTGCGCCTCGCGGATCGCTTCCAAAATCGTGGCGTCGTCGACACTGTAGCTTGCGAATTTTTCGCGCAGCCGCGCAAGCGGCGCCTCGGCAAGCGCGGTAGGCTCGGTTTGGAATCGCTCCAGAAGGGCGGCCACCGCGGCACCGTCGCGCTCGTAGGCGTCGAACAACAGCCGCTCGAAGTTAGACGATACGACGATATCCATCGACGGCGCGAGCGTGGCTTCCAACGACTTCTTGGAGAAGTCGTTGTCGGCAAGCGTGCGGTGGAGAATGTCGTTGGCGTTGGTGGCGATGATGAACTGCTTGACCGGCAGGCCCATCTGGTACGCCGTATACCCGGCGTAAACGTTGCCGAAATTCGCCGAGGGTACGCAGAAGCTGACCTCGCGATGCGGCGCCCCCAGGGCAACACCGGCCGCCACGTAATAGACGACCTGGGCCATGATGCGCGCCCAGTTGATCGAGTTGACCGCGACCAGCCGGGTGCCCTGCAAAAAGTTCTGGTCGGCGAAGCTCGCCTTGACCATGGCCTGGGCGTCGTCGAAATTGCCCTCGATGGCGATATTGAAGACGTTGTTGGCAAGCACAGAGGTCATCTGGCGGCGCTGCACTTCCGAGACGCGCTGATGCGGGTGCAGGATGAAGATATCCAGGTTGTCGCAGTGGCGACACCCCTCGATCGCCGCCGAGCCGGTATCGCCCGAGGTGGCCCCCATGATCACCGCACGCTCGCCGCGCTTTTCGAGAAAGTGATCCAGCAGCCGGCCAAGCAGCTGTAGCGCTACATCCTTGAACGCGAGCGTCGGGCCGTGGAACTGCTCGAGCAAAAAGTGGTTGGCATCGAGCTGCTTGAGCGGCACGACCGCATCGTGGCTGAAGGTGGCGTAGGCCTCCTTCACCAGGCGGCGGAAGGTATCGTCATCGATCTCGCCACCCACGAAGGGCTTCATCACGCGAAAGGCGATCTCGGCGTAGGAGAGCCCGGCCATCTCGGCCAGCTCTTCCCGCGAGAAAGTCGGCAGCGTCTCGGGCACATAAAGCCCGCCGTCGCTTGCCATACCGGTCAACACGACCTCTTCGAACGAGAGCGCGGGCGCCTGCCCACGCGTGCTGATGTAGCGCATGTGATTACTCTCCTTCGTCCAGACTCTCCACGCGGATGCGTGTCGCGGGACCGGCGATATCCGCCATCGCTTCGATTTCGCGAATCGCGTCATTCATGTGGCGCTCTTTGGTGCGGTGCGTCAGCAGGATGATCGGTACGAGCTCCCCTTCCGTCGCCTCTTTTTGAACCAGCGCCTCGATGGAGATGCCCTGCTCGGCCAAAATGGTCGCCACCCGGGCCAGCACGCCGGGGCGGTCGACCGCCAAAAGGCGCAGGTAGTACGCGGTGGTGATCTCTTCCATCGGCATGATACGAAGCTGGTTCGCATCATCGTTGATGCCGCTGAAGGCCAGGTACGGCACGCGGTAGTGGTGGTCGGTGGTGATATCCCGGGCCACGTCCAGAATGTCGGCCACGACCGCCGAGGCGGTGGGCTCGGCGCCGGCGCCGGCGCCGTAGTAAAGCGTGGGGCCGACCGCATCGCCCATCACCGCGATGGCGTTTTTGACGCCATGCACGTTGGCCAGAAGCCGCTCCTTGGGAATCAACGTCGGGTGCACGCGAAGCTCGAGCCCCTGATCGGTACGCTTGCAGATGCCCAGATGTTTGATGATGTAGCCCAGGTTATCCGCCTGATCCACGTCCTCGGCGGTGATGCGCGCGATGCCTTCGGTGAAGGCTTTGTCGAACTGCAGCGGCACCCCGTAGGCGATAGACGCCAGAATGGTCAGCTTATGGGCGGCGTCGATACCTTCCACATCGAAGGTGGGGTCGGCCTCGGCGTAACCCAGCGCCTGGGCTTCGGCCAACACGTCCTCGAACGCCCGGCCTTCATCGCGCATATGGGTGAGGATGTAGTTACCCGTGCCGTTGATGATGCCGGCTACCCAGTCGATACGGTTGGCGCCCAGGCCCTCGCGCAGGGACTTGATGACCGGAATACCGCCGGCCACCGCGGCCTCGAACGCCACGATCACGCCCTTTTCGTGGGCGGCGCGGAAAATTTCGTTGCCGTGCACGGCGATCAACGCCTTATTGGCGGTAACCACGTGCTTGCCGTTTTCGATGGCGGTGAGCACCAGCTCCCGGGCCACGTCGTAGCCGCCCACCAGTTCGACCAGCACGTCGACATTGGGGTTGGTGGCCACCTCGAAGACGTCCGAGGTGGCGTTGATGCCGGTAATGTCGCAGTCGGGGTGAATACTGCGATGGGCGACCTGCTCGATCACGATGGGCCGGCCGGCGCGGCGGGCAATATCCTCCGCGTTACGCGTCAATACGTTGAACGTGCCGCCGCCGACCGTTCCCAAACCACAAAGGCCTACTCTTACCGGTTTCAAAATACTTCCCCCTTTTGCTACGTGCTGCGTCTTAACGTTTGAATTGGCGTGCGCCACGCGTGGCGGCGTTATTCGTCTTCCAGGCTTAGTCGTCCAAGCCTAACATGCCCACCAGCCGGTCCGGGGGTACAAATCCTGGCACCATCTGGCCGTCGGGCAAAATGATCGCCGGTGTTCCCTGCACGCCCAGCGCCATACCGAGCTCGTACTGCTCGCCGACCGGGTTGTCGCATACGCTGCCCGCTAAGGTTTCGCGCTGCTGGGCCCGGGTCATGGCTTCACTGCGATTATCCGAGCACCAGGCTTTTTCAAGCGTAGTGGCCGCATCGCTTTCCATGCCGGCCCGCGGGAACGCCAGGTAGTGTACGGCAATGCCGCGCTCGTTGAGCTCGGGCACGGTCTCGTGCAGGCGCTCGCAGTAGGGGCAGGTCGGGTCGGTAAAGATCACCACCGTCGCACGGGGCTCGTCCACACCGCGATACACGAAGCGCTCGGACTCCGGCACCTCATCGAGGGCCGCCACGCGCTGCTGGTTCTGCGCCTGCTCGGTCAAATTGACCAGCCCCTGCTCGGCGTTTTGGTACAAATCGCCCACCAGAAAGTAGCTGCCGTCTTCATTGGCATAAAAAGACTCGCCGTTTTCCAGGCGCACCTGGTAGATGCCGTCCATGGGCGTCTCATTGACCTGCTCGACCGGCATCGGCTGGCCATTGACCTCGAGGCGCTCGGAAAGGGTCTGGGCGTCGGCGTGAGCGAGCCCGGGTAACAGGCTCGCGCCCAGTAAAAACAGTGAAGCAAGGCGCGTGTAAGGCGGCGCGCCGGCCGTGAACGTGGTGCGTTGACCCATGGTCTTCAACCTCGTGGATGATGATCTGCGTGCAGTTGCTCCAGGCGCGCCTGGGCAACGTGCGTGTAAATTTGCGTCGTGGACAGGTCACTGTGCCCAAGCAGCAGCTGTACGACCCGCAAATTGGCCCCATGATTCAATAAATGCGTCGCAAAGGCGTGGCGCAACGTATGGGGCGACAGCGGGCGCGTGATGTTAGCCGTTATCGCGTGAATTTTAATCCGATGCCAAAAGGTTTGTCGCGTCATGGCTTTGTCGGCACGGCCGGGAAATAGCGCCGGCCGGGTGATGTCCTTCATTAGCGCCGGCCGAGCGTTTTTGATATAGGTTTCGAGCCACTGAATCGCTTCGTCGCCCATGGGCACCAGCCGGTCTTTATCGCCCTTGCCGCGCACGCGCACCACGCCTTGGCGCAGATTCACCGCGTCGCTCGAGAGCCCAACCAACTCCGAGACGCGCAGCCCGCAAGCATAAAGCAGCTCCAGCATGGTGCGGTCGCGAAGCCCCAGCGGGGTTGCGGTATCCGGCGCCAACAGTAGCCGCTCTACCTCGTCCTCTTCTAACGTATTGGGCAGGCTCGGGCGCACCCGGGGCAGCGCCACATCCGCCAGCGGGTCCCGGGCGATGTGGCCATAAAGCTGCGCCCAGCGGTAAAAGCTACGCAGCGATGAAAGCAACCTGGCGTTGCTACGCAGCTGGTAGCCCGCTTCTTGACGCTCATCGAGCAGCCCGGTGAAACGTCCGGAGCTTGGTGCCAGCAGGGGTTCGTCAAAGCGGGTCAGATACGCTTGCCAGGCACTCAAATCGCGCCGGTAGGCCGCTAACGTATGATCGCTTGCGCCTTGCTCAAGCCATAGGGCGTCCAGAAAGGTGTCGATATCGCTCATGGGTCAACGTTTCCAGGCTTTGAAGCGCGCCAATAAAAAAACCCCGCCCCGCAAAGCGGTGACGGGGTTTTGTATCCAGGCGCCGGCAAGGCGTCCGGGAAAAGCGGCGATTAAGCCAGCTTTTCCTTGATACGAGCCGACTTACCGCTGCGCTCACGCAGGTAGTAAAGCTTGGCTTGACGAACGTCACCGCGACGCTTGACTTCGATAGAGTCAACCAGCGGGCTGTAGGTCTGGAAGGTACGCTCAACGCCCACACCGTGAGAGATTTTACGCACGGTGAACGCGGAGTTCAGGCCACGGTTACGCTTACCGATGACCACACCTTCGAAGGCCTGCAGACGCTCGCGGGTACCTTCTTTTACTTTCACCTGAACGATGACGGTATCGCCGGGGGCGAAGCCAGGGATCTCTTTGCTCATTTGCTCGTTCTCGAGCGCCTGGATCACCTTGTTTTTACTGCTCATGTTGCTTACTCCTGAATAACGTAATGGTTCGCCACGCAATGGTGGAAGGGGCAAACCGTGATCCCGGCGCTCGAAGCGAGCTACGCGGGAGTCGTTATGGGTGACGCAGGTGCGTTACGCCCTGCACCGCCGCCCTGGCCTACCCGTGGGCCTGGGCGTGTTCTTCGATAAACTCGTCGAGCAGACGCCGCTGCTCAGCACTCAGCTCGCGCCCTTCCAATAAATCGGGTCGGCGCTGCCAGGTTCTGCCTAACGACTGTTTCAACCGCCAGCGTTTGATGGCGCCGTGATGGCCGCTTAAAAGCACATCGGGCACGCTCTTACCGTCGATCACTTCCGGACGCGTATAGTGCGGGCAGTCCAGCAAGCCGTCGTTAAACGAGTCTTCGATGGCGGAGTCCTGATGCCCCAGTACGCCGGGTATCAGCCTTGCCGCCGCGTCGATCAACACCATGGCCGGCAGTTCACCACCGCTTAGCACATAGTCGCCAATCGACCACTCTTCGTCGATGTCACTCTCTACCACGCGCTCGTCGATGCCTTCGTAACGCCCGGCAACCACGACCAAAGGGCCCGCGTTGACAAGCGTTTCGACGCCTTTCTGGTCAAGCTTTCGCCCCTGAGGTGAAAGGTAAATCACCTTGGGCACCTGACCACTGCGCGCTTGGCCCTGGGCCTTTGCATCGGCAATCGCGCCGCGTAGTGTGTCGACCTTCATCAGCATGCCTGGGCCGCCGCCGTAAGGCCGGTCGTCCACGCTGCGATGCTTGTCGGTGGCATACTCCCGCGGATTCCAGAACTCGAGGGCGATCTGGCGCCGCTCGACCGCTCGGCCCACCACCCCTTGACGGGTAATGGCTTCGAACATTTCGGGAAAAAGCGATACCACGCCGATCCACATAGCGGGCGCCGTCGGCTCACTTTCCATACCGGACGTCTCGGTGCGGGAATCGATGTTCGAATCGATCATCAAAACTCAGGGTCCCACTCGACGATCATCTTGCTCTCGTCCAGGTCGACCTCACGCACCACGTCATCGGGCAGAAAGGGCACCAGCCGCTCGCGCCGGTCGATGGCGTTCTCATCACCGCGCACCACCATGACATCGTTCGCGCCGGTTTCAAACAGGTAGCTCACCTGCCCCAACCGCTCGCCTGACACCGTGAAGACCTGTAAGCCTTCGAGCTCGTGCCAGTAATACTCGTCGTCGGCCAGTTCGGGAAGGGCTTCTTTGGGCAGCAGGATCTCGGCCTGGGCCAGCGCTTCGGCGGCCGTACGGTCATTGATATCCTTGAGCTGCACCACCAGCGCCTTACCCTGGCGACGCCCCGTAATGACCGGCATACGCGTCAGGGTCTGGCCCTGGCGCACCCACCACTCCGGGTACTCCAAAATACTGTCTATCGGATTCGTGTAGGAGTAGACCTTGAGCCAACCCTTCACCCCATGGGGGCTTGTCAGCTTACCCAATACGACATGAGCGTCGTCAACCTGGCTGGCGTCAACACGGGTCATTCACCAACGCTCCTACTACTATATCCAGCGCCGGGGTATCCAGCACCACAGTATCTCGGTCTCCGCATCGCGTTTCTCGATACGGCACTTCTCGACAGACTTACGCCTGCTTGCTTGCTTCTTTAACCAGCTCGGCAACGCGGCCGGAAAGCTGTGCACCGTGGCCCTGCCAGTGTGCAACGCGCTCCAGGTTTACGCGCAGACGCTCTTCCTGACCACGGGCAACCGGGTTGAAAAAGCCAACGCGCTCGATGAAGCGGCCATCACGCGCGTTGCGCGAGTCGGTCACGGTCAGGTGGTAAAAGGGACGCTTTTTGGCGCCACTACGTGCCAAACGAATGGTAACCATACGATAACTATCCTTCGGTTGAGGTTACGAGAGTGGAGCATGGCGCACATCGCCATCAGAACACTCATCATGCAGTTTCCGGTACGCGTTACCTGTACAGGGGTTACTAAAACCCAAGTGCCTGATACGTACCGTTTTTCCAATACTTCACGGGCAGATCGAAGCAGCGCGACTGGCGCAAAGCCCTAACACCCACGCATGAAGAGGCCGCATTCTACGCAAATGCGGCCAACTTGGAAAGTCTGGCCGCCAGAAAACTCATAAGGCGTCAACCAGACACACTCTTTTGAAGGGCGAGCCTTAACGCCAGGGCAGCCCACCGCCGCCGCCCATGCCGCCGGGGCCACCCATACCGCCAGGTCCACCGGGGCCACCACCACCGCCGCCCATCATGCCGGACATGCCGCGCATCATCTTCTGCATGCCGCCTTTCTTGCCGGCTTTCTTCATCATCTTCTGCATCTGCTTGTGCTGCTTGAGCAGGCGGTTCAAATCCGGCACCTGAAGACCGGCGCCGGCGGCGATACGCCGCTTGCGCGAGCCGTTGATGATGTCCGGTGAGCGGCGCTCCTTAGGCGTCATGGAGTTGATCAGCGCTTCGAGCTTGCCCATCTCTTTTTCCGGGCCTGGGCCCTGGGCCATTTCAGCCATTTGACCCATGCCGGGGAGCTTACCGAGCAAGCCCCCCATGCCGCCCATCTTCTTGAGCTGCTGGAGCTGCTCGCGGAAGTCCTCGAGATCGAAGCCGTCGCCCTTCTTGACCTTATTGGCAAGCTGGGTGGCCTTGTCCTTGTCGACGGTGCGCTCGGCTTCCTCGATCAGCGAGAGCATGTCGCCCATGCCGAGGATGCGCGAGGCGACGCGGTCCGGGTGGAACGGTTCGAGGGCGTCGACTTTCTCGCCCATCCCCATGAACTTGATGGGCTTGCCGGTAATGTGACGTACCGACAGCGCCGCACCGCCGCGGGCGTCGCCGTCGGCCTTGGTGAGGATCACGCCGGTCAGCGGCAACGCTTCGTGGAACGCCTTGGCGGTGTTCACCGCGTCCTGGCCGGTCATGGCGTCGACGACGAACAGCGTCTCGTCGGGCGTGATCGCCTTATGCAGCGCCTGGATCTCGGCCATCATCGCTTCGTCGATGGCCAAACGGCCCGCGGTATCGACCAGCACGACATCGTGGAACTGAATTTTGGCGTGCTTGATAGCGGCGTTCGCGATGTCGACCGGCTTCTGGTCCGAGCTCGACGGGAAGAAGTCGACCTCGACCTCTTTCGCCAGGGTCTCGAGCTGGTCAATGGCCGCCGGGCGGTAAACGTCCGCCGACACCACCAGCACTTTCTTCTTTTCGCGCTCGCGCAAAAAGCGGGCAAGCTTGGCAACGGACGTGGTTTTACCCGCGCCCTGCAGACCCGCCATCAGCACAACGGCGGGGGAGCTTTTAAGGGTCAGCCCTTCGTTGGCCTCGCCCATGATCGCTTCGAGCTCTTGCTGAACGATCTTGACGAACTGCTGACCCGGCGAGAGGCTTTTAGATACTTCCTGGCCGACGGCGCGCTCACGCACGCGCTCGATGAACTCCTTGACGACGGGCAGCGCCACGTCCGCTTCCAAAAGTGCCTTACGCACTTCGCGAAGCGTTTCCTTGATATTGTCATCGGTCAGGCGCGCCTGGCCTTTAATCGACTTCAGCGTCTGGGAAAGACGCTCGCTCAGATTCTGGAACATGGGGCCTCTGCCTTTATCGCTGCCGCCGGGCGTAGACGCCGCCGGACGTGTGTAGGTTCGATTATACGCGCTCAACGCGCGAGTCTCTATGGCTTCTCGCGATACACTACTGTGCGACGCTTTACGATTGGTTATAGTAGGCGCTAGTCTCTCGGCCTGACTGATTATTCTTAGCCGTGTTCATCAACGACGTGTTTATCGACCACCGGGTTATCGACGACCAGACGTATTAATCGACAACCGGGTCATCGACGACGTTTCTTAACCTTACGCGCGCGAAGCGCACGGATAGCATCATGCAGGCGCTACCTTTCGCCACCATCGCTTTTGTACTCTACATCGCCGCGGCCATCTGGCAGGGCATGACGCTGTTCCGCCGGGTGCCCCCGCGGCGGGCCATGGTGCGCCTTCTGGGCGCGCTCGGGCTTTTGCTGCACATACCGGTCGTGGTCATGCTACTGGGTGAGGCGCCGGGGCTTTTGCCCGGCTTTTCCACCAGCGTGACGCTTTTGATGGCCGTGGCGGTGAACGTGGTGCTGGTCGCAAGCCTATTCAAGCCGGTGCTGAATGCCAGTATCGCGCTTTTCCCGCTGGCCGGAGTCGCGCTGATTTTCGCCACCTGGCTTCCCAACCAGGGGAGCCATACCGGGCTTACGCCGGGCATTTTACTGCACGCGGCAAGCTCGGCGCTGGCCTTTGCGGTGCTGGCGATTGCCGCGGTTCAGGCCGTGCTGGTCGGGCTGCAAAACCAGGCCCTGCGCCACCACCACATTCGTGGCATCGTGCAGTCGCTCCCACCGCTGACTACCATGGAGCGGGTACTGTTCGAGCTGGTATGGGCAGGGGTGCTGCTGCTCACGCTCTCGATCGCAAGCGGTTTGATCTTTCTCGACAACCTCTTCGCCCAGCATTTGGTGCACAAGACCGTGCTCTCGATCGCCGCCTGGGTCATCTTCACGACGCTTTTGATCGGGCGCTACCGGTTCGGCTGGCGGGGCATGCGCGCCGTGCGCTGGACGCTGGGGGGCTGTCTGCTTTTGATCCTGGCGTACTTCGGTAGTAAGTTCGTGCTGGAAATAATCCTTAACCGCTAGCCGGGCCGCGAGGGGGTTCTTGACAGACACCCCACGTGCTTCTAAAAACGAGCTTGATACGCCATAAAGGAACTTTCGACTTGAGCGACGATTTCCCGCTGGGATTACTGTTCGGCCTTCTAGCCTTACTGATACTGCTATCCGCCTTCTTCTCGAGTTCTGAAACGGGCATGATGTCGATCAACCGCTACCGGCTCAGCCATCAGGCCAACAGCGGTGACCGCCGAGCCAAGCGGGTCATGCGCCTTTTGACCCGGCCTGATCGTTTGATCGGCGTCATTCTGATCGGCAACAATTTCGTCAACAATCTGGCGGCGTCGATTGCGACCATCATCGCCATCCACTTCTTTGGCGAGGTGTCGGGCCCGGCCATCTCCACGGCGCTTTTGACCATTATCATCCTGATTTTCGCCGAAGTGACGCCCAAGACCTACGCGGCGATCAAGCCCGAGCGCATCGCCTACCCCACCTCGATGGCGCTGGAGCCACTGCTGAAGCTTCTCTATCCGCTGGTCTGGCTGGTCAACGCCGTTTCCAACGGCCTGCTGCGCCTGGTCGGGGTCAAAAGCGTCGATAGCGGCGGTGACAGCCTGACCCGGGACGAGTTGCGTACCGTGGTTCATGAGGCGGGTACGCTGATTCCCTACCGCCACCGCGCCATGCTGCTGTCGATTCTGGATCTCGAAAACGTGACGGTAAACGACATCATGGTGCCGCGCCACGAGGTGCTGGGTATCGACCTGGACGATTCGCTCGAGGATATTCTTGCCCAGATTCGCACCAGCCAGCACACCAGGCTCCCGGTTTACAAAGGCGATATCAACAACATCATCGGCATGCTCCACCTGCGCAACGCGGCGCGCTTTCTCTCCCGCGACGAAGTCACCAAGGCGGCGGTGGTACAAGAGGCGCGCGAGCCCTACTTCATTCCCGAATCCACACCGCTACACACGCAGCTTTTGAACTTTCAAAAACAGAAGCGGCGTATCGGCATCGTGGTGGACGAGTACGGCGACGTGGAAGGGTTGGTCACGCTGGAGGACATTCTCGAAGAGATCGTCGGCGAGTTCACCACCGACGTCTCGGAAGACGAAGAGATTCATCAGCAGGATGACGGCAGCCACGTGATCGAAGGTACCGCTAACATCCGCGAGATCAACAAGATGCTGGGCTGGCAGCTCCCTACCGACGGCCCCAAGACCCTCAACGGGTTGATTTTGGAGCATCTCGAGGCGTTCCCGGAAGGGCCGGCGTCGCTGCAAATCGGCAATACACGCATGGAAATTCTGGAAATCCGCGACAACCTGATCACCTCGGCGCGCTGCTGGCCGCTTTTACGCGCGCCCAGGCGCTAGGCCAGGCTACATCTTGTTCTGCGGTGCCTGGCCGCGCTGGGCGATGTCCAACTCACCGGCGGTCTTGAGCGCCTTCACGCGCGCCTCGAGATAAGGGCGCAGCGCCGCGCCTTCGGCGTCCTGGGCCATCACCGGCGGGCCGAAAGTAAGCCGAACCGGCGCACGAAAGCGCGACGGCCACTTCTTGAACGCTTTGCCGCCGCAGTGCGACGTCCAGGAGCCCCAGAGGCCGGCAAGCCCGGCGGGAATCACCGGCACGTTGTCCCGCGCCAGCATGGTCTCCAAACCGCGCCGGAAGGCCTGGAGTTCCCCGTCCGGCGTCAAACGTCCTTCGGGAAAGATCATCACCACCTCGCCGTCGCGCAGTGCCTCGCTGATCATCTCAAGCGTACGGCGAAGCCCCGCTGGCGTTCGCCGCTCGGACTCGACCGGAATCGCCCCGACCAGCAAAAACCACCACTTGAGCCAGGGCGAGTCGAAAATCGGCTGGTCCATGACAAAGCGCAGCGGCCGGGGGCTGCCCCCGCCCAACACCAGCGCATCCATGAAGCTTACGTGATTGCACACTACCAGCGCCGCGCCCTTGCGGGGCACGTGCTCGCGGCCGCGAACGCGCAGCCGGTAGCTTAGCCGCATGGCGATATAGATGGCGTAGCGCAGCACGTAACGCACCGGTTTGACGAGCCGCGTCACGCGGGCGCACCCTGGGCGCGAAGGCCAGCCAGCACGGTGCATAAAAGCTGGTCCAACAGTTCATCGACCTTGAGCTGCTGCCCCTGCCAGTACCCCAGGCGCTCGTTCAGCCCCAACTGCACCAGACCATGCACGCTGCCCCACAGCGTGCGCCCCAGCCGACGCGCCTCCATGTCGTCCAGCGCGGGCTGGTAGCGCTTTAGCGAGGTTTCCACTTGGGTAAATAGCGCCTCGATCAAATCGCTTTGGCGCTGATCGAGCTCGCCCTCTTCGGCCAAGGGGTAGTCGAACAGCAAATGCCAGCGGTAGCAGCCCGCCTCGGCGAAGTGCCAGTAAGCGTGGGCCAGCTCGCGAAGCCAGGGCTCGGGCTCGTCTTCCGTCAGGCTCTCGATGGTTTGCTGCAGCTGCGCCAGGGTTTCCACGTTGACGTGCTGCAATAAATTGTTAAAGCTGCCGTAAAGTTTGAGCAGCGTACTCGGCGCGCACCCCACGTCCCGGGCCAGCGCACGCAGCGATAAACCGTGGACGGGCCGCGAGGCCAGCCACTCGTCGCAAACGTGCATGACCTGCGCATGGAGGGTATCGGGCGCATGCTGTCGGGGACGGGCCATGGCGATCTCTTCAGGTCAGGCAAAAAGGCGAATGCCTCAACGCACTTGAGTTTGAGCAAGGGTTAATATAAGACAGGATACCTCACATCGAACACTGTTTTCGATACTAATGCACGACATTTAGCGTATTCTTGTCGCCCCGCGCCCAGCATATTTAACACGGGTTATAAGGAGACAGGCATGACGGGACGCCTACACGTGCAGCGCCTATCGCTTTCCCGCATGGTGCCCGAACTCAGTCAAAGCGACCCCTTCATTAGTTCGCCCAATTTAGCGCCGCGCCAGCCGGTATCGGCCCTTCGCCTGGAACAGGGCGTTATTCGTCACACGCCGCTTTTTTGGGGGCTAACGCCGCCCTGGCTCAAGGTGCTCGACCATGCCCCGCACTGCGCCCGGGCCGAGTCGCTTGACAAGCGGGCGATGTTCGAAGAAGCCTTCAACGCGAGACGCTGCGTCATTCCCGTGACCGGCTTTTACGTATGGCAGCAGCGCCCCGGCGGCAAGCAGCCCTACCTGGTCACCGCGACCGACCGTGCCCCGCTGCTGCTAGGGGCACTCTGGTGTCGCTACCACACCACGCTGACCGCGTTTAACGATTCCACCGCCTTGATCAGCGTGCCGGCCAACGTCTGCTTGTCCACGCTGACCGACCGGCTGCCACTGGTCATCGAGCCCTCGGCACTGGATCGCTGGCTGGACCCGGCAAGCTCGTCAGAGCACCTTCATGCGCTGATGACCCCGGCACCTTTGGAACTGTTGGGCGCCTTTCCGGTATCAAAGAGTGTCAATAACCCAGCCAACCAGTCGGCTGCCTGTGCTCACCCGCAAGGGGCCATGCTGCGATGGACCGCGCCCGAGGAGTTTTAATGTTACGCCCACACCCTACCGCCCCTGCCTTGACCTTACGCTACGCCGCGGCCGGCATGGTACTCAGCCTGACCGGGTATGCCCCTGCCCTATGGGCCGAGGAAGCGCCGGTGGCCGAGGTCACCACTCCGATCACGAGCCCCTTCGATGCCCGCGACTACCGGGTCGTGACCCTGGAAAACGGCCTCCACGCGCTGCTGGTCAGCGACCCGGAGGCCGACAAGGCAGCCGCTTCGATGAACGTGCGAGTGGGCAGCGCCCAGGACCCGGACGATTTGTTAGGGTTGGCCCACTTTCTCGAGCACATGCTGTTTCTCGGTACCGAGCCTTACCCGGAGCCCGACGCCTACCAGAGCTACATTGCCAACAACGCGGGCTCGCACAACGCGTTTACCGCCCAGCAGGACACCAACTACTTCTTCGACGTGGCGCCGGATGCACTGCCCGGGGCGCTCGACCGCTTCAGCGCGTTTTTCCTCTCGCCGCTTTTCAACGCCGACCAGCTCGAAAGCGAGCGTAATATCGTCCACTCCGAGTACCGGGCACGCATCCGCGACGATTCGCGCCGGGAAAACGACGTGCTCGACCAGGTATTGAACCCGGACAACGCCACCACCGGCTTTGCCGTAGGAAGCCGCGAGACCCTGGCAAGCCCCCCGGAAGGCGAAACGAGCCTGCGCGACCGGATCATCGATTTTTACCACCACCACTACGATGCCAACGTCATGAACCTGGCCGTGGTCGCCCCGCAGCCGCTCGATACGCTGGAAGAGTGGGTCGTGGAGCGCTTTGCCGATATTCCGGACAACGGCCTCGAGGCGCCGGTCATCAACGAGCCGCTGGCGCTAAGCGATGACCTACCGATCTATATCGAGCGCCAATCCTTCGAGGACCGCCGCCAACTCAACTTCTACTTCCCGGTGCCGGACCCCACCAGCGATTACCGCACCAAGCCCTCGCAAATGGCCGCTCACCTGCTGGGCGATGAAAGCGAAGGCAGTCTTTTGGCCGTGCTACGTGAGGCGGGGCTGGCCTTTGGGCTCAGCGCCGGCGTGGGCCGGGGCGACGGCGAGCACGCGCTGTTCGTGGTGTCCATCAACCTGACACAAAGCGGCGCCGAGCGCCTCGACGACGTTCAGGCGACGCTCTTTGCCGCGGTGAACGAGATCAAACGCGAGGGGATCGAGGGCTGGCGCTTCGAAGAGCAAGCCGCGCTTGCCGAGCAGGCGTTTCGCTTTCAGCAGCACGGCGACCCGCAAGGCGAAGCCACCCGCCTGGCCATGAGCCTTTCGCGCTACCCGGTCGAAGACGTTCAATACGCGCCCTACCGTATGGACGGCATGGATAGAGACGCCCAGCAAGCGTATCTGGACGCGTTGACCCCCTCCAACATGATCCGCATCTACTCGGCGGCGGAGGTCGAAAGCGATTCCGTCTCGCCCTGGTTCGATACCCAGTGGCGTAAGCTTCCCGCCCCCGAAGCGAGCGGTGAAGCGCTTGGCGGACTGGCGCTTGCCAAGCCCAACCCCTTTATCGCCAGCGACCTGAGCCTGGAAGAGGGTCAGGACGAGAGGCCGGACGTCCTGATGGAGTCGCCGTCGTTTACCGCCTGGCACATGCAGGATAGCCGCTTCAACACGCCAAGCGTCGAGTGGCGCATTAGCCTTCAGCACCCCAGCGCGAGCTACTCCGCCGAGGAAGCGGTGCTGACGCGTATGCTCTCGGGCTGGCTGAACGACAGCTTGAGCACCTCGCTGTATCCTGCCTGGCTTGCGGGCCAATCCTTCGACGCCTACCCCCACGCTCGGGGCATGACGCTGGCGTTTTCGGGCTGGCGCGACGGCCAAACGCCGTTTATCGAGCAGGCGATCAAGCAGTTGAAAACCGCCGAGATCACCGACGAGACCTTCGAGCGGGTGCGCTACCAGCTCCAGCGCGAGTGGCAAAACGCCCCACAGGCGCCGCTCTACAATCAGGCCGGCCGCCTGGTGGGCGAAGCGCTTCTAACACCGCAGTGGGATAGCCGCGCGCTGTATGCAGCCAGCCAGCGTCTCGAGCGCCACCACCTGGAAGACTTTCGAGAGCGTTTTTTAAGTGAGCTGTACGTCGACGCCATGGCGGTGGGCAATCTCACCGCCGAGCAGGCGCGCGATGAAGCCGCACTGATTCGCAACACGCTGCGCCCGCGCCTGACCCGCGAAGATATTCTGGATGTAACGCCGCTGGCCATCGATGAGGGCGGCGCGGTGCTCCACCCGGACAGCGCCCGGGACGAGTCGCTGGTGCTTCGCTACGTTCAAGGGCGCGACCAAAGCGACGACGAGCAGGCTGCGCTCATCGTCATTGCCCAGTGGCTGAATACCGCTTTCTACCAAACCCTGCGCACCGAGCAGCAGCTCGGCTACGTAGTGAGCGCCAGCTACTCGCCGCTGCTGGATGCCCCGGGCATTGCCTTTATCGTTCAGTCGGCGGATGTCGAAAGCGACGAGATAGCCCGGCGCATCGAGGGCTTTTTGGAAAGCGCCACCGACGAGCTTGAAACCCTGGATGACGAGACGCTTGCGCCTCACCGTCAGGCAGTGGCCAGCCGCTACGCCCAGCGCGATACGAGCCTTTCCGGCATGGCCGGACGCTACTGGCAGGCCACCGCGCGCACGCCGATTCGCTTCGACCGCCGCGAAACGATGGCCGAGCAGGTACTCGAGGTAAGCGCCGATGACATTCGCGCCGCCTGGCCTTCGCTCATGGAGCGTACCCTGGACGTGCGCTTCGATCCGGGTGATGCGCCCAGCGACACCGCCGCCTACCGGGCAAGCCTTGAGCCCTTCCCCGAGCGCACCGATGAACGCGAAGCGCCCTAAAGCGGCGCTTTGACCTCCCCGCTCAGGCGTCGAACGCCTGAGCGGGCAGCATCGCCTCCACGAACATCACCACCTCTTCGAGCACCTGGCGCTGGTAGTCGGTCAAACGCTGCTGGTTGTAGCCTTCGATTTCGCGAGCGAAGGCTTTTAGCGTAAAGCCGGAAAGCGCCGGGTCGTTCAATCGCGCCCAGCGAAATGCCTCCCACTGCTCGCGCTCTTCGCCTTCCAGGGTATCGGGGTAGTTGCGCGCGCGAAAGCGAAACAGCATCTCCTCCAGCCGCGGGTCCTGAAAGGGAAAGCGCTGACCGACCAAATCCCAGGGCGCCATTTCCCGAACCCGCTCCATCTGTTGACGATCCGCCGCGGAGAAGAAGCTGCCCGAGTAGAGCATCAGATCCGGGTCCTGGGGGGCGTCATCGAAGCCTGCGTTGAATACCTCGGCCACTTTTTGAGCAACGCCCGAAAGGTCCGCGCGTAGCGCCTTCCAGTGTTCGCGGCACTGCTCGACGTCCATCCCCAGGCGCGCCTGAATGTCGCCGTACTCACCCTTTCTGGGGCCTTCTACATCCTTCAATGCCGTGGCGGGAAATACCACCGGGCAGCGGTTGATGTGAATCACCTTCAGCGGAATACGCGACTCGCCCTCGGCCAGGTCTTGCTGGCTGACGAAGACCCGCTGGCGGATCTGCTCGACACTCAGCGATGTGAGCTCACTTGGGTCGGCGCTCAGGTCGAAAACGATCACGCCATTGGGGTTGGTGGGGTGCTCGACCAGCGGCATGACCAGCGCGCTGCAGGCGCGGCTGGCCGGGTAGCGCCGGGAGATGTGCAGCACCGGCTTGGCGCTTGCCACATCGAGCTGGGCCGCCACGGCGCGCTTGCCGCGAAGTCCCATCAGGTAGTCGAAGAGTCTGGGATTTTGGGCTTTTAGTAGCCTTGCCAGCGCGATGGTCGCGCGCACGTCCGCTAGCGCGTCATGGGCGCCTTCGTGGGCAATGCCGTTGGCCGCGGTCAGGTCTTCGAGCTTGAAGCTCGGCGCGCCGTCTTCACGTTGGGGCCACTCGATCCCCTGGGGGCGCAGCGCGTAAAACGCACGCACCACGTCGATCAAATCCCAGCGGGAGTTGCCGTTTTGCCACTCACGGGCGTAAGGGTCGAGAAAATTACGATAAAAAAGATGACGCGAGACTTCGTCGTCGAAACGCAGGCTGTTATACCCCACCGCGCAGGTACCAGGCTCTGCCATGAGCGCCTGTATCTGGCCGGCGAACTCGGCTTCCGCCAAGCCGTGGCGCTGGGCTTTTTGCGGGGTAATGCCGGTGATCAGACAAGCGGCGGGGTGCGGCAAGGCGTCGTCACTGGGCCGGCAGTAGATCTCTACCGGCTCACCGATCTCGTTGAAGTCGGCGTCGGTGCGCAGCGCAGCGAACTGCGCGGGGCGGTCGCGGCGCGGGTCGGCGCCGAAGGTTTCATAATCGTGCCAAAGAAAACTGGCAGGGGCGGCGTTGGCTGGCGCCATGTGCGAATACTCCCGTGAACGTATCCCGCCAGCCTACAACAACGCCGTTATACAAAAAAGTTCAAACCCGGCACGGGCGCCCGCGCCCGGCCCCGCCACCCTGCTCGACTCACTTCATGCCGCCCCCTCGCTCACTCCTTGGGCAAGGTGACGTTGAGCTCGAGCACCGAGCAGTTGTCTTCGCTGTCCAACGATACCTGAATGGCGTCGTCCGCGACGTGCACGTAGCGGCGCACCACCTCCAGGAGTTCGCGCTCGAGCATCGGCATGTAGTCCGGCTGGCCGCGCTGGCTGCGCTGGTGGGCCACAATGATTTGCAAACGCTCTTTGGCGACCGAAGCGGACTTCTTGCGCTCGCGCTTCAAGAATTCCAGCAGTTTCATCGACGACCTCCCCCAAACATGCGGTTCAGAAGACTTTTACGCTGTACTTCATGAAAGCGTAGCGGAATCTCTTCGCCCAAAAGGCGCGAGACGGTATCGGCATAAGCCTGACCGGCGTCGCTTGCGCCGTCGTGGGTGACCGGCACGCCCTGGTTCGACGCCCGCAGCACCGCCTCGGACTCCGGAATCAGCCCGATCAAATTGATCGCAAGGATCTCGCGAATGTCTTCGAGCGTGAGCATATCGCCGGAGGTTACGCGCGAGGGATTGTAGCGGGTGATCAGCAGGTGCTCCCTGACCGGGTCCAGGCTCTGTTCGGCGCGGCGGGTCTTGGAGCCCAAAAGCCCGAGAATACGGTCCGAATCGCGCACCGAGGAGACTTCCGGGTTGGTCACGACCACTGCTTCGTCGGCGAAATACATGGCCAGCTGCGCGCCGCGCTCGATCCCCGCCGGGGAGTCGCAGATCACGAAATCGAAGTCCCCACGAAGCTGCTCGAGCACTTCGTCCACGCCTTCCTGGGTCAGCGCGTCCTTATCGCGGGTTTGCGAGGCCGGCAAAATAAACAGGTTTTCTACGCGCTTGTCGCGAATCAGCGCCTGGTTGAGCGCCGCCTCGCCCTGAATGACGTTCACCAGGTCGTAAACCACGCGCCGCTCGCAGCCCATGATCAAATCCAGGTTACGCAGGCCCACGTCGAAGTCGATGACGACGGTTTTTTTGCCGCGCAGTGCAAGCCCGGTGGCAATGGCCGCCGCGCTGGTGGTTTTACCGACCCCCCCTTTACCTGAGGTCACTACAATAATTTTGGCCAAGAGTCATTTCCTTTTAGAGGTCGTTACATCGCGGGGGGATATTTTTATCGTCGTCGCGCGCAACGAGAACATCAATGTCAGTCAGTAGACGTATCAATACGGCCTTACTGTAACGAAAAGCAACCTGTACGTCGCTACGCCCGTCGCTCTCTACGGCAAACGGCGTATCGAGTTCAGGTTTACGCCAGCAGTTTGATCTCGAGCTGCTCCTCGGAGAAGTGTACCTGGGCGGCGGCGCCTAAAAGTTTCGGGTCGATATCCTCGAGGCGCTTGTAGTTGCCCGCCACGGAAAGAAGCTCCGCTTCGAGCTCGCGACAGTAGATGCCGGCGTGGGTATTCCCGTGAATGCCCGCAAGCGCGCGACCGCGAAGTGCGCCGTAGACATGAATACTGCCCGCGGCCAGCACCTCGGCGCCGGCGTTGACCGCGCCGATGACGATCAAATCACCTTCGGCGGCGCTCACTTGCTGGCCCGAGCGCACGGTACCGCGAAATAACCGGGTCGCCACCGCCACGGGTTCGCTGCCCGCCTCGACGGCGGGTTCGACCGGGGCGCTGGTGGGCTCTACGCTTTCAAGGGCTCGCGCTCGGCTCTCTTCGACCGGGGCGAACCAGCCAAGGCCGAGCGCCCAGGCCGACTGGCGAACCGGCTCCGGGCCGCCGCGTACCGCGACCGGCAAAAGTTTGTGGTCGCGGCACACCGCGCAAATGCGCTCCAGGGCCAAGTGCGGTTCATCGAGCTTTTCCACGCTCAGTACAACCGGTGTATGCTGAAAGAACGCGGGGGATTGTGAGAGTTTGCCGGCCAGTTGACGCCTGATCTGCTCGGGGTCGGCACTGCTTAACTCCATGACCGTCATGGGCAGCATGCCGCCTTTAAAGGTAAAGGCGTTGTCGGCACTATCGGCATTGAGGCTCATGGCCGAACTCCATGTCATGTTCAGGTAAGATAATCGTAGCGCAATCTCGCGCCGGGGATGTGAAGGCCCGCTGGATTCCAGGCGCAAAGTCACATTACCAATGGCAAAGCTAAGCGACAGCGCCGGTGACTGCAACTACCAAAGCACCGACGACTGATTTTTTTCACGCGACGCACCTTCTTGCAGGATGATTCATGCACGGACTGTTAAGACGCCTGTTCGCGCCTCGGTGGCAGCACCCTGACTCCGAGGTCCGCCTCAAGGCACTCCATCAGCTGGACCCACAACAATCAGAACAGCGCGAGGCCTTGAAAGCGCTTGCCGATGATCCAAAACCCGATATCCAGCTTGCCGCATTGCAGGCACTGGACGATATCGAGACGCTGGTCAGCCGCCTTCCCGATCAGGGCGAGAATGCCCCGTGGTATAACGCCGCCCTCGAACGGCTCACCGGCCGTCAGGGCCAGACCAGCCTTCACACCCGGTGTCAGCTTACCGCTACGCTAACCGATAAGGCGCTGCTAAACGATATTACCCTGCGCGGCGACAACCTGGATTTGCGCCTGACCGCCCTGGCCGCGCTGACCGACGACGTCGATTTGATCCACCAGGCATGCCACAACGGCGTGGCCAGCGTCCGCCACCGGGCCGCCGAACGTATCGAAGACGAAGAGAGCCTGAAGCGGCTTTTAAAACAGGCGCGCCGCGACCGCCACGTCATGCGCCTGGCGCGGGAAAAGCTGGACAAGCTTCGCCACGACAGCGCCTGGCTCGAGCAGCAGAAGGCCCGCCGCGAGGAGCTTTTAACCAAGCTCGAGCAGCTGGCGGGCGCCGCCTGGGAGCCGCTTTACGGCGGGCGCCTTCGCCATCTGGAGCGCGAATGGCGAAAGCTCGAACACCCGCCGAGCGCCGACCAGGAGGAGCGCTTTCATCGCGCGAGCCTGGGCGCACGCAAGACCTTGAGCGACCAAGAAACCCAGGAGCAGGCCCGCCAGCAGAGCCAACTTCGCCGCGACGAAGTGGAAACCACCCGCGAGCAGCTACTGGCAGGGCTGGAGCAGACCTTGCGCGGGCTCGATCACGCCGAGGCCGTAACGCTTCAGGATATCGACAGCCTGCGCGCCCAGCGCCAACTTCTGGGTCAGCGCTGGCAGTCACTCTCCGACCTGCACGCCGCGCCGGAAACCGCCCAAGCGCGCTACGCCCAGGCACTCGATGAGTACGAGCGCGTCATGGAGGCCTGGCAGCGCTGGCAAAGCCATCAGCCCGCCTTCGAAACGGCGCTGGCCAACCACGACCTGAAGGCGCTTGCCGAGCTTACGCCCTCGCTTGCCTGGCCCGAGACGCTGGCCAAACCAGCGCTTCTACAGCGCGCCCTCGAGCTTTTTGCGCTCGACCAGCAGCAAAGCCAGCGGGATACCCCCTCTTTGGATGCGCTCGATGCCGAGCTCGATAACTTCGAGCACATGCTCGAGCGCGGTGCGTTCAAAAGCGCCAGCCGACTTCACCAGCGCCTGAAGCCCACCCTCGAGGCGCTCGACACGCCAAAGGCCAAGCCGCTCAAGGCGCGCTTGAAGCACCTGGGTGCGCAGCTGGCCGAGCTTCGCGACTGGCGCGGCTTCGTGGCCGGGCCCAAGCGCGAACAGCTCTGTACGAGCATCGAGGCGCTCGCCGACGATACTTACATGGCCGAGCCGGCGCTGGACCGCCGCCACCGCCAGCTCGTCAAGGAGTGGAAGGCGCTGGGCGACGCGGCGGCCAGCCGCGAGCTTGCGGCGCGCTTTCGTCACGCATCGGAGCGTATCCACGAGCGCCTGGCCCCCTGGCGCGAGACGCTGGAGCAGACGCGCAGCGCCAACCTTCGCCGCCGCGAAGAGCTCTGCGAGCAGCTCGAAACGCTTTGCGAGCAACCCTCTGAAAACGCCGACCCGGACGTACTGCGCGAAATTCGCGACAAGGCACGCCACCAATGGCGCGAATACGCCCCGGTCCCGCGCGAGGCCTCGGAAGCGGTGGGCCGGCGCTTTGGCAAGGTACGCCACCGACTGCAAGCACTGATCGACCAACGCGCCGAGCAGATCGCCGCGCAAAAGCGGGCGTTGATCGAGGAGGTCCAGGCGCTTCTACACGACGCCGAGCAGCCACTCAACGAGCGCATTCAGCGCGCCAAGACGCTTCAGCAGCAGTGGCGAAGTCTGGGCCGGGCGCCCAAGGGCGAGGAGCAGGCGCTCTGGAAACACTTCCGCCACGCCTGTGACCAGCTCTTCGCCCAGCGCGACGCGCATAAAAACGAGCAAGCGGCCCACCAGCAGCAGAAGCTCGACGACATGCAGACGCTCATTGACGAAATGGATAGCTGGCAGCCCGCCAAAGCCGATGACGCCACCACCCTCGAGGCTTTCATTCAACGCGCCCAACAGCTGGAGCCGCTGCCGCGCAACCGGCGAAGCGAAGGGATGCAGCGCCGCTTGAGTGGAATCGTTCGCGCTCGGCGCGACCGGCTGAGCCGCCTGGCGGTGGCGGCCATCGTGGATCAGTGGCAGGCGCTTACGCCGCTGATCAAGGCGCACCTGGCCGCCGACCAGGCCGCCCTCGAGCAGTCAGCCGCCACCCCGGTGGACGCCGCTGACGTCTTGGGGGCACCGCTTTCCGGCGCGTTTTTGAAAGCCCACCAGCGGCGCAACGCCGCGCGCGGCAACGCTCAGCCCTTTTCTGACCAGGCACACCAGGCGGTCAACGAGGCGCTGGCGAAGCTTCGCGTCCACCTTTCACTACTGGCGGTGGGTAGCGTCAAACCCCAGGACGAGCCGCTGCGCCTGGCCATTCAGGTCGAGCGTTTGAACGAAGGGTTGAGCGGCGAGCGCAGTCAGGCCGAAGAAACCCAGGCCATTCTAGAGGCCCTTTTAGCGCTCGGCCCCATGCCGAACGAAATTTGGCAACGCGAAGCCGGTGAGCTCGATAGCCTGCTGGGCCGTCTGGCTCAACTGCCCACGCCCTCACCTGGCGCGCCGGGCGAACACTAAAAAAGGGAGGCTTTTGGCCTCCCCTTTTTTAGTGCTGTCATACGCGGAAGCAACGCCTGCGGCTAGCCCATGAACTGGCCGCCGTTGATATCGATATTGGCGCCGGTGATAAAGCCCGACTGTTGGTCGGCCAGAAACACGACCAGTCGGCCGATCTCTTCCGGCGTACCGTAGCGCTTCACCGGAATGGTTTCGCGAATCGCCTCGCGCACCTTCTCGGGGATGTTCATGATCATATCGGTGGCAATGTAGCCGGGAGAGATGGTATTGACCGTAATGCCTTTGGTGGCCGTCTCCTGAGCCAGCGACATGGTCAGACCGTGCATCCCCGCCTTGGCAGCGGCGTAGTTGACCTGGCCGAACTGGCCCTTGCGCCCGTTGATGGAGGAGATATTGATGATGCGCCCATACGCCTGTTCGAGCATGGGGTTGATGACACTGCGGCAGGTATTGAACACGCTATTGAGGTTGGTATCGATGACCTCGCTCCACTGCGCCTGGTCCATCTTCTTCAACGTACCGTCCCGGGTGATGCCGGCGCAGTTCACCAACACACTGATGGGGCCGTGGGTTTCGGTGATCTCCCGGGCGCCGTCCATACACGCCTGATAGTCCGATAGATCGACACCGGAAAGCGCGATATTGTCGAAACCGTCGGCTTTTTGGCTCTCCAGCCACGTTTTGGCTTTTTCCGGATTTCGGTACCCGGCCACGACCTGGTATCCCGCCTCGGCCAGCGATCGGCAAATCGCCGTACCGATGCCACCCGTTCCGCCCGTCACCCAAGCAACCTGGGGTTGATTAGCCATTGACTACCTCCCTGATATGACAAATGGCCTGCACCAAACGTAAACGCCCGTAGCGCCGCAAGCCACTTCAAATTGGCGCATAAACGCGTCGGCTTATCGCGCACCGTGTTGTTATCTTCTTTTCCTCGACGCCCGCGCTTTGCAAGGCGTCATAAAAGCATAGCGTTACTACGCCAATGTTGCAGCACGATGAATCAAACGGGCTTCAACAGGAAAACTTTATATAAACCATTGACGCGGGCCCAAATATGCGTAGAATACGCCACACGTTGATGCGGGGTGGAGCAGTCTGGTAGCTCGTCGGGCTCATAACCCGAAGGTCATCGGTTCAAATCCGGTCCCCGCTACCATCTTCTACAAAAAAGCCGTTACCGAAAGGTAGCGGCTTTTTTGTGCCTGGATAGTGGCGATATGCGAGAAAAGCGCGTCGGGCTCAGCTCTTTATAAGCCCTGGAAGGTCATCGGTTCGCTTTTGTTTTAAGATCAGCGGTCCCCGCTACCATCTTCTACAAAAAAGCCGTTACTGAAAGGTAGCGGC
Organism: Vreelandella mediterranea; assembly: GCF_970647075.1. Lineage (NCBI taxonomy): Bacteria > Pseudomonadati > Pseudomonadota > Gammaproteobacteria > Oceanospirillales > Halomonadaceae > Vreelandella > Vreelandella mediterranea. The sequence continues at coordinate 3,216,262 of NZ_OZ310198.1, forward strand.
TTTTTTGTGTCTGGAAAGTGGCGATATGCAAGAAAAGCGCGTCGGGCTCAGCGCTTTATAAGCCCTGGAAGGTCATCGGTTCGCTTTTGTTTTAAGATCAGCGGTCCCCGCTACCATCTTCTACGAAAAAGCCGTTACCGAAAGGTAGCGGCTTTTTTGTGTCTGGTCATTATTCTGTGCCTGATCGCGTTGCGACGTTCAGCGCCGCCCTACGCCCCGGCGCCCAAGTATGATAATTTTGATGATTCATCATACTCTTCAAGACTTCCGAGGTAGCCGTGCGCGCAGCTCTTGGTGCCCTGTTGGCACTCTCTTTAACCTTGGGGCTTACCGGTCAGGCTCAGGCGCAGACACGCCTCAGTTTCTCTTGGCCGAGCAACGTGGGCCCATTGAACCCGCACGGCTACACGCCCAATCAGATGTTCGCTCAATCCATGGTGTACGAGCCGCTGGTAAAGTATCAATCGGATGGCTCGGTGGCGCCCTGGTTGGCTCGCTCCTGGGAGGTCTCCAGGGACAAACGCACCTACACCTTTCATCTGCGCGACGACGTCACGTTCTCCAATGGCGAGCCCTTCGACGCGGCGGCGGTAGTGGCCAATTTCGAGGCGGTGCTTGACCATCCAGCCCCTCACGCCTGGCTCGAGCTCGTCAATCAGATCGAGCATGTCCGCGCGCTCAGTGAGGACACCGTCGAGCTGACCCTGGCCGAGCCCTACTACCCGGCCCTGCAAGATCTTACCCTACCCCGCCCTTTTCGCTTCGTGGCACCGTCGCAGCTCGATGACAACGCCGGTGGCGTCCTGGCGCCGATCGGCACGGGCCCCTGGGTGCTCGACGAGACGCGCCTGGGCGAGTTTGACCGCTTTGCGCAAAACGAACACTACTGGGGCCAGACGCCGAGCTTCGACGAGATCGATGTCCGCGTGATTCCCGACCCCAACACCCGCGCCATCGCGCTGCAAACCGGCAGCATCGATTTGATCTACGGCGCCGAAGGGCCGGTTTCGCCGGACACTTTTCAGCGCCTGGCCGATAGCGGGCGCTACACCACCGCGCTTTCAGAGCCGGCCGAGACGCTGATGCTGGCGCTCAATAGCCAGCATGGCGCCACACGCGAGCGCGCCGTACGCCAGGCGATCAATCACGCGGTGGATAAAGCCGGCATTGTGGAGAGTGTGTTCTACAACACCCAGCGCGCTGCGGATTCGCTATTTGCGCCAAGCGTGCCCTACGCCGATGTGGACCTGCCCCCCTACGAGTTTGATCGCGAACGCGCCGCCGAGCTGCTCGACGAAGCGGGCTGGACGATGGACCGCGGCGTTCGTACCAAAGAGGGCGAGCCGCTGCTCATCGATCTGGTCTTCGTGGGCAACGATGCCGTGGCGAAATCCATGGCGGAGATCATTCAGGCCGAGCTTGGTCAGGTGGGTATTCAGATCCGCCTGATCGGCGAGGAGGAAAGCAGCGTCTATGCCCGCCAGCGCGACGGCCGCTTTGGCATGATCTTCAACCGCACCTGGGGGGCGCCCTTCGACCCGCACGCCTTCATTAGTGCCATGCGCGTGCCCGCCCACGCAGACTACCAGGCACAGCTGGGCTTGCCGGACAAGGCGGAAATCGATGCGTTGATCAAAGAGATTCTGGTCTCGACGGATGAACAGAACCGCCAAGCGCTCTTCGAGACGCTGCTGACCCGCCTGCACGAGGCCGCCATTTATCTGCCGCTGACCTATAGCAACGTGCTCGCGGTGGCGGACCCGACTATCGGGGCGATCCACTTCGGCGCCATGCCAGGCGAGATACCCTTCGAGCGCTTTACCCCGGAGCACGCCGACTAATGGCGGGGTTCATTGCCAAACGCCTGCTGTTGCTGCCGCTATTGCTGCTGGCCGCCTCGATCCTGATTTTTTTGCTCCTGCGCCTGGGGCCGTCGGACCCGGCGCTGGACTACTTGCGACTTTCCCAGGTGCCGCCGACCGCCGAGGCCCTGGAACACGCCCGAGCGGCGCTGGGGCTCGACCAGCCTTTGATCAAGCAGTACCTGGACTGGCTTTCAAGCGCGCTGCGCCTGGATTTTGGCGTCTCCTACGCGACCCAGCGGCCGGTGTGGCCGGATCTTCTCCATTTTCTGCCCGCCACGCTGCAGCTGGCGGGAGCGGCCTTCGTTCTGACACTCGTCGTCTCGATACCGCTGGGGCGCTGGGCGGCGCGCCACCATCACCGCGGACCGGATGCGGCGGTGCGATTGATCGCCTTTTTCGGCGTTTCCATGCCCAACTTTTGGCTCGGCTTTCTGCTGGTGCTGCTGTTTTCGGTGACCCTTGGGTGGCTGCCGCCCATGGGTTACGGAAGCATCGCGCACCTGATCATGCCGGCGGTGGCGGTCTCGCTCATGTCGCTTTCGATCAACGCGCGAATGCTGCGCGCCAGCATGCTGGAGGTCGCCGGCCAGCGCCACGCGCGCTACGCCCGCCTGCGCGGTCTCGGTGAGCGCGATGTCGAACGCCGCCACGTCTTTCGAAACGCCCTTTTGCCCATCATTACCGCCTCCGGCATGCATATCGGCGAGTTGATCGGCGGCACGTTGATCATCGAAAGTATCTTCGGCTGGCCAGGCGTTGGCCGCTTCGCGGTGTCGGCGATCTTCAACCGCGACTACCCGGTCATTCAGTGCTTTACACTGCTTCTGGTGGCGATCTTTGTGGTGTGCAATTTGATCGTCGATATCGTTTACGCTTGGGCAGACCCGCGCATTCGCGTCTCCCGCGAGGGGGTGCAATGAACACGACCGCCACGGCCACGCCGCCCCGCCGAGGCGGGTGGCGCCAGGCGCGCCCGAGCACACGGGTCGCGCTTTTGCTGGTGGCGGTACTGGCCGGCGCTGCGCTATTCGGCGGCTGGCTTTCGCCCTACGACCCCAATGCGGTGGTGCTGGCCGAGCGTCTAACGCCGCCCGGCGCCGCGCACTGGCTAGGCACGGACCACCTTGGGCGCGACATTCTCACCCGGCTGATGGCGGGCACGCAGATCTCGCTGGGCGTGGTGGCCATCACGCTTTCGTTGATGCTGCTGCTGGGGATCGGGGTCGGCGGCAGTGCCGGTTTCATCGGCGGGCGCACCGACCAGGTGATCATGCGCCTGATCGACATTTTCCTGACGTTTCCTACCTTCGTGCTGTCGCTTTTCATGATCGCTGTGCTGGGCACCGGGCTGACCAACGTGGTGCTCGCCATCGCGCTTTCGCACTGGGCCTGGTACGCGCGCATCACCCGCGCCGTCGTGCTCTCCCTCAAACACCGCGATTTCATCAGCGCCGCCACCATGGCCGGCGCCAGCCGAACGCAGGTGTTCCTGCGCCACCTGCTGCCGGCCACGTTTTCGCAGCTGGCGGTACTGGCATCGCTGGATATCGGCCACATCATGCTGCACGTATCAAGCCTTTCGTTTCTGGGCCTGGGGGTGGCCGCCCCGACGCCGGAGTGGGGCGTGATGCTCTCGGATGCGCGCCAGTTCGTCTGGACCGAGCCGCTTTTGATGCTCTGGCCCGGGCTTGCGCTGTTTATCAGCGTGATGGCCTTCAATCTGCTTGGCGATGCCCTGCGCGACCGCCTCGACCCTCACCTCCACCGGGAGCAGCTATTGTGAGCGACCCACGGCCCCATCGCACCTTGAGCCTTTCGAAAATGACCGTCGATGCCCAGCAGGAGCGGCTGGTGGACGACGTTTCGCTGACGCTGAATCGCGGCGAGGTCGTCGCCCTGGTGGGCGCTAGCGGCTCGGGTAAATCGCTGACCTGCGCGGCGGCCCTCGACGCCCTGCCCGGCGGCGTGCAGAAAAGCGCCGGCCAGGTAACCCTAGACGGCGCGCCGATCGCGGCCTCGCTTTTGCGGGGCCGAGTGGTGGCGTCGATCATGCAGAACCCGCGCAGCGCCTTTAACCCGGTGCGCACGCTCAAGGACCACGCCGAGGAGAGCTTAAAAGCGCTGGGCGTGAGCAAAAAGGAGCGCACCCCGCGTATTCATCAGGCGATGATCGACGCGGGGCTCGACGAGCCTCAACGCCTGCTCAAGCACTATCCCTTCGAGATGAGCGGCGGGATGCTTCAGCGGGCAATGATCGCGCTGGCGCTGGCAAGCCAGGCGCCGTTTCTCTTTGCCGACGAACCCACCACCGACCTGGATAGCGTTCACCAGCGCGCGATTCTCGACCTGCTGGCCAGGCTGCGCGAACGTTTTGGGCTGGGTCTTTTGCTCGTGACCCACGACATGGGCGTGGTCGCGCGTCTGGCCGATCGCGTGCTGGTCATGGACCAGGGGCGAATCATCGAAAGCGCGACGGTGGCGGCGATATTCAGCCACCCAAGCCACGCCGTTACCCAGCGACTGGTCGAGGCGCACCTGTCGCTCTACCCGCATTCCGGGAGAGCACCATGAGCTTTTTGGCCACCCAGGATCTGGGCCACACCTATGGCCGTCGCGCACTTTTTGGCAAACGCCCGGCCCCAGTGCTCGAGGCGGTGTCGATGGCCATCGAACGGGGCGAAACGGTGGGCATGGTGGGCCGCAGCGGCTGCGGCAAGAGTACGCTAGCGCGGCTTTTGACCGGGTTAGAGACGCCTGCGCGCGGCGCCGTGACCTTTCAGAGGCAGCCGCTTTCGGCCATGACGCATGCCCAGCGGCTGGCGTTTCGCCGCCAGGTGCAGATGGTGTTTCAGGACCCGCAGGGGGCGGTGAGCCCGCGCCTTAGCGTTTTCGAGATCATAAGCGAGCCTCTCATCCACCTGACCGGGCTCACCCGCGCGCAGCGCGCCGCGCGGGTGGCAACGCTTCTGGACGCTACCGGCCTCGAGGCGCGCATGGCCACGCGCTACCCCTTTGAACTCAGCGGCGGCCAGCTTCAACGGGTATGTATCGCCCGGGCACTGGCGCCCCGGCCGTCGCTGATCGTACTCGACGAAGCAGTGTCGAATCTGGATCTACACCTGCAAATTCAGATGCTGGAGCTCTTCAAGGCGTTAAGGCGCGACCAGGGCGTGGCGTTTTTGTTCGTGACCCACGACCTTCGCCTGGTCGAGCGCTTCTGCTCGCGAGTGCTGGTCATGAAGCACGGTCGCGTGGTGGAAGAGAGCCCCGTCACGGCGCCGCTGGCGCTTGCCTCCCACGAGGGCCGGGCGCTTTTGGACGCGGTGCTGCCCGCTTTTCCAGCCAAGGCGGCCCCACCCGGGGAACGACTCGCGCCCGCGACTGTCCTTTAACGGCTACGCCCCATTTTTAAAGGAACTGATCGAATGAAAAAGACCGCTATTTTGCTGAGCCTGGCCGCCGCCCTCACCGCGCAGAGCGCGTTTGCGCAAAGTCAGGCGTGCTCCGCCGAGGCCCTGATGGCTGCCAACCAAAGCATGTACGATCAGTTCGAGGCCTATACGGCCAACCAGATGGACCAGGGCCGCAGCATGGAAGAAGTAACGGCGTCCATGGAGGAGATCACCGCGGCGGGTAATGCCGAAGAGGTCATCGAACGCCACCAGGGCGAGCTCGAGATGATGGAGCCGGGCTCTGATCATCAGCCCTCCCAGGCGCTTTGTGACGACATGTACACCATGCTCGACGACATGCAGGCCGAGCTCGACGCGCAACAGTAAGCGCTACCCTCCTTCCTTGCTTGAAAGCGGTGCCGCCAAACGCGTCGGCACCGCTTGAATAACCCCGCCCCTGCCTGCATATCATGTGTCATGCTTGTCTTATCACTTTTTCCAGCAGAGCACAGAATTCATCATGTCGATTATTGATCCCCGCACTGGCAACACGCTGTCCGCCGAGCCCACCGAAACCGCACAAACCGGTAGCCCTCAAGGCAACGTCTCGCGTGACGACGTCATCATCGAGCTAAGCGCTGCCAATATCCAAAAGGTACTGGAAGCCTCCGCCCAAGTGCCGGTCGTACTGGACTGCTACTCGCCGGACAACGAGCCGTGTCTGCAGCTCATGGCCGTGCTCGAAAAGCTCGCCCTCGAATACGGCGGCGCGTTTTTGCTGGCCAAGCTCGACGCCCAAGCCAACCCCGAAATCGCCGCACAGCTTGGTGTGCGCTCGGTGCCGGATGTCAAACTGGTAAGCCAGGGCGGCCTGGTCGATAACTTCCAGGGGGCGCTACCCGAAACGGAGGTGCGCGAGTGGCTCGGGCGCTACATTCAGACGCCGGAAAACGCCCCGGCAAGCCCGGAAGAGCAGGCCGAGGCGGCCCTGGCCGAAGGCGATACCGCCACCGCCCAGGAGATCTACCAGGGCCTGATGACCCAATACCCGGAGCACTACGCCTACCAGGTGGCATTTGCCCGCGTCATGGCCATCAAAGGCGAGCTCGATGAAGCGCGTAGCGTCATCGATAACCTGCCGCCGGAAGAGCGCGACGCTCCCCAGGCGCGCGGCGTACGCGCCAGCATCGAATTCAGCGAGCAGGCGCTCTCCCATGAGGAGATCGCCGCGCTAGGCGAGCGCGATGACAGTGAAGCACGCTACCAGCGCGCCCTGCGCCAGGTGGCCGACGGCGACTATGACGCGGGGCTCGAAGGCCTTCTGGCGCTGATGAAGAGCGACCGCGCGTTCAATGACGACGCCGCGCGCAAGACCCTTTTGCAGGTGTTCGATGCGCTAGGGGCCGACCACCCGCTGACCGTCGCCTACCGCCGCAAACTGTTCGCCCTGCTCTACTGATCAGGGCGCGCCCAGCACCGCGTCCAGCCTTGATAACGCCGCCTCCAACTGCGAGGCGGTCGTGCCGAAATTAAGGCGTACGAAGCCCGGGCAGCCAAACGCGGCCCCGTCGGAAAGCGCCACCCCCGCGCGCTCCTTGAGCGTCTGATAGGGCGACTCCCCAAGCCCCGCCTGGCGCATGTCGAGCCAGACCAGGTAGGTCGCCTCCGGCGCGCTCATCTCGACACCTGGCCAGCGCGCCACGTAGCCGGCCAGTGTTTCGCGGTGCCCTCGCAATACGTCGAGCAGCGCCTGGCGCCAGGGCTCGCCTTCTCGGTAGGCGGCTTGTACCGCCACGAGCCCCAGCACGTTCACCTCGGGCAGAAACCCTTCGCACGCTTGGGCGAAGCGCTGGCGCACGTTGGTATCCGGTATCACCGCGCAGGCGCTGGAAAGCCCTGCCAGGTTGAAGGTTTTGGAGGGCGCCCAGAGCGTAATCGTACGCCTTGCAAGCGCGGGAAACAGCGCCGCAAGCGGCTGGTGCGTCGCGCCTTCGTCGAGCAGCAGATCGCAGTGTAGTTCATCAGAGACCACCCACAGATCATGGCGCTCGACCAGCTCGGCGAGCTTTTCGAGCTCCTCCTGGCGCCAGACGCGTCCGGTAGGGTTGTGCGGCTGGCACCAAAGCAGCAGGCGCGTTTGTGGGGTAATCGCCGCCTCCAGCGCGGCGATGTCGAGCCGCCAGGGCTCGCCGGGGCTTTCCGGTTCGGCGAGCATCGCCTGTTGAGCAAGGCGTCCGGTGCGCTCGGCCACGGCCAAAAACGGCGGGTAAATGGGGGCGACGGTGAGCACGCCCTCGCCGGGCTCGGTCAGCGCCAGGGTTGCAAAGTGCAGCGCTGGTACCACGCCTGGCAGCCAGTGCTGCCATTCGGGCTCGATGGGCCAGCCGTAATGGGCCGCGCTCCACTGACAAAGGGTCTGCTTGAGGGTCTCGGGCACCTCGCCGTAGCCGTAAACGCCGTGCTCGACCCGCGCCTGGAGCGCCTCGATGACCGCGGGCGGCGAGTGAAAATCCATATCCGCGACCCAAAGCGGCAATATCTCACTACCGTAGCGGTGCCATTTTTGTGAAGAATAGCCGCCTTCGGGCTGGCGCCGCTCGACAGGCGTGGCAAAATCAAAGGCCATGAAACATCTCACTGATTGCTAAAGGGTATCGATGAGCATGCCGCAAAACGATTTTTATACCAAGGTGCGCGCCGGGCTTGCAGCGCTTTTGCGCCAGTGGCGCTCGCTTGGCCAAGCGGATGCCGATCAGTTGGCGCTCATTTTGGCCGAGACCGCGCGCGTCGCCAAGCTGGGCGCGCCAGAAACCACGCCCAGCGGCGACGAGCTTACGCAGTGGAGCGGTGACACCCAAGGGAATATGCCGCTTTGGGCACCGCGCACCGCGGTCTTTTTGCTCAACCAGATGCCCGCCCGCCCGGCGCCGCAAAGCGAAAAAGAGGCCTGCGCCTGGGCGTACTGTTGGCTCAAAAACCGCGCGTTCGATTCACGAGAGGCCGCCCAAGCCGCGCTGCCCGAGCACCTGCAGGCGCCGCTCAAGGACGCGCTCGAGGCGGCCTGGCGCGACCAGCAGGGCCTTCGGCTGGTCTAGCGCCGACGTACCGGCGACTTCGGCTTGAAGCCAGCGGGCTTGGTGGCAAGCCAGGCCACAAAAGCACGCGTGTCCGGGTCCTCTGCCAGGGCCTGGACCGAGGGGAAGCGGTCGGCTAGCTCGCGCTCGCTATAAAGTCCATGAATATGCTTGTGGCAAGGGTGGCAAAGCCAGGCGATGGCGGTCAGCCGCACCTTGCGGCTGTAGCGCTTTTTATAGCGCGCCTTGTTGTGCAGGGTACGCGGAATGAGGTGGTGTTTGGTCAACGCCGCGGGGCGCCGGCAAAGCTCGCAGGCGTTCGGTTTGTCCGGCGGCGAAAGCGACTGGCCCGACCGAGAAGCAAAGTCCAAAAGACGCGGCCCTCCAGGCCAAAAATAAAAACCCATAATACGTATCGACTATAAGGATAATCGGCAATGCTGGAAGTTCCCTTAAGCTGGCAGCTCGCCAAAATAGTGGTATCGGTGGTCATGGTGCTGAGCCTTGGCGTGATCGCGGTGCGGGTCAGCCCCAAAGTAGCCGGGTTATTGGCGGGCTATCCGCTGGGCACCGCGCTGGCGCTTTTCTTTATCGGCCTGGAAATATCGCCGCTGTTCGCCGCGCAGAGCGCGGTCCATACCTTGGCGGGCTTCACCGCCACCATGGCACTGGGGGCGGGCTACTGGCTCTGCGGACGAAAACCCGGGCTTACCGGTGTTCTCACGGGCACCGCCGGCGGGATCGCGGCCTGGTTTTTGGTGAGTCTGGTGCTGGCCCAGTTCGATTTCACGCGGTTGACCGGCACGCTCACGACACTTTGTGCCATCGCCGTGTTCAGCGTGCTTTTTCGGCGCATTCCCGAGCGCATGGCGACCGCGCGAGCGCCGTTTTCCTGGCGGGCCCTTTGCCTGCGTGCGCTGCTCGCCACGCTGATCATCTTTGTCATCACAAGCCTCGCTCACTGGGTGCCAACGGCCTGGGCGGGCACGCTGGCCGCCTTTCCCATCACGATGCTGCCCTTTTTGCTGATTCTGCACATAAGCCAAGGCCCCGAGCCCACCGCCACGGTCATCAAACACTACCCGATGGGGCTGGGCTCGCTATTGTGCTACGCCCTGTGCGTCTCCTACACCTACGAACAGTGGGGGCTTTTGCCGGGTACCCTGGCAGGCTTCGCGCTCGCTACGCTCTGGCTCGTCGGCTGGATGCAGGGCCAGCGTTGGTGGGCCAATCGTCGACCCGCGCCGGGTCAAACCAGTTGACCCGGCGGGTATCAGGGCCGATTCTGAAGGCGCAACCCTTAACCCTCTACCCACAAGGCATCGTCCATGTTCACCCGCAGGATTGAACCCGCTTTTTATGATACCGACGCGTTGGGCCATATCAACAATACGCGCCTGCCCGCCTGGTTCGAGCTGGCGCGCAACGACCTTTTCAAGCTCTTCACGCCGGATCTGGACCCTAAAAAATGGCGGCTGATGATCGCGCGTATGGAGATCGACTACCGCGCTGAACTGTTTTACGGTCACGACATCGAACTGCGTACCTACTTGACGCGCTTGGGTAACAGCTCGTTCACGGTCACGCAGGAGGCGCACCAGCAGGGCACGCTGACCAATGTAGGCCACACCGTCTTGCTGCAGTACGACCACCAGGCAAAACGCGCCGTTCCCATCGAAGGCGCGCTGCGCGAGGCGTTGACCGCGCATTTACAGGATGCGCCTGTCTAAGCACTGGCCCGCGCAAGGGGCCCCGAGGAGCACCGATGGCTATTCGCTATAACCTTTGGCTAGACCCGGACAACACGGCCCAGCACAAGGCGGTGGAAGCGGACCTGGAGCGCTACTTCATCGAGCGTTTTGCCGACTATCCGCATATCCGCTTGTTTGGCGCCGACCCCTACGATTATGATGCCCCGTTCAACCGCCTGTATGATGCGCTGATGGCGCGCGCCGCCGAATACTGCGAGCGCACCTGGTGCTACGTGGCCTCCCCGGAACAGCTCACCCGCTGCTTTTACCGCGCGGTGGGCCGCTCCAATAAATTTATTCAAGACGAGCAACGTTAAGAGATTTTTCGATGGTAATTCGTACCGATCATGCCCCCGATGAGCGCCAACTGGCGATCATTACCCAGCAGCTTGGCCGGGCGCCCCGCGGTATCGAAGCCGTTGCCGCCACCGACCAAAACGGCACGCCCCTGGCGCTGCGTATGGCGCCGATCGTCGATGGCAAACCCTTCCCCACGCTTTACTGGCTTTGCTCCGATGTGCTCAAGATCGAGATTTCCCGGGTCGAAGCGGTGGGCGTCATCAAGTCATTGGAACAACGCCTTCAGGACGAGCCCGATTTTCTCGAACACTATCAGCAAAGCCACCGGGACTACGTGGCCGCGCGCTGGTCCTTCATGAGCGATGCCCAACGCGAGGAAGTCGCGCGGCTGGGCTACACCGAGGTGTTCACCGAGCGCGGTATCGGCGGTATCAGCAACTGGCAGCAGATACGCTGCCTGCATACCCAGTATGCCCACCACCTGGGCGGCCATAACGTGATCGGGGCGTGGATGGACGAGCACTACCAGATCGATCGGTTCGTGCCCTGAGCACGACGCGAAATCTTCACACCATCGCTTTAAGGAAGAATCGGTATGTCGCGTATCTGCGTTTATCTTGGCTCCCGCGCGGGGAGTCGCCCGGCCTTCATGGAAGCGGCCCGTACGCTGGGTGACACCCTGGCCAGGCGCGGCCATACGCTGGTTTACGGCGGCGCAAGTGTCGGGCTGATGGGCGAACTTGCCAATGCGGCGCTGGACGCCGGCGGCGAGGTCATCGGCGTGATGCCGACGCATCTGGTCGAGCGTGAGCAGGCGCATTTTGGCCTGACCGAGCTGATCCGCGTGGCCAACATGCACGAGCGCAAGGCCACCATGGCGGCCCATGCCGACGCTTTCGTGGCACTGCCTGGCGGCATCGGCACGTTCGAGGAGCTTTTCGAGGTCTGGACCTGGGGCTATTTAGGGCTTCACGAAAAGCCGTTGGCGCTTCTGGATACCGAGGGTTTCTACGCGCCGCTATTAGCTTTTTTGGACAACACCGTAGAGCAGGGCTTTTTGACCTCGTCCACCCGCAGCATGCTGATGGATGCCGACACCCCCGAAGCACTGATTCAGATGCTGGAAAGTCAGCTCGGCTAACCTCGCAAACCCAAGGCATGCAAAGCGCGCGACGACGATTAACGGGGCCGGGTAATCACGTCCTGAATGTCGGCGCGCGTACGCTGGTAGGTGAGCTGCAGCAAGCGGGCGTCGTCGCCGGCGCGGTGGCGCTGGATCGAGCCATCGTTGATGATCGCTTCCTTGGTTTGACTCCAAAGCGCCTGCTGCGGCTCGGTCATCAGAATACGCAGCGCCTCGAGGCGAAAGTGAGGCAGCATACCGGCGTGATAAAACAGTAGCGAAAGCCAGGTATTGTCGTAGCCCCAGCTGTCACTGTAGGCCTTGCCCAGCTCGCGCAGTTCGTCGTTGAGCCAGTGGGCGATTTGACGTACCGGATACCCTTCCTGAAACAGACGCTCGCGGGAGATCCCGTGAAGAAGCTCCGCCTTGGGGTCCCAGTGCGTCCACTCCTCCAACGGCTGTACCAGGAACGCACAGCAGCTCCCATCGGCGCGGGCCAGGCCGATCTCGATGGGGTAGCTGCCGCGGCCAAACCCCGAGGCCTCGATATCCAGAATAGTGGGGAGAGCCTCTGTCGCGGGGGGTGTCATACGCCCACCGTCACGCTGCGACTACCTGGGAGGGACTCGCCACGCTTTGCCAGTAGGCCGACCGTTCGCCGTCCACATCCAAGCCCAGCTCGCCTAATTGATAGGCGCGCGAAAGGCGCTCGGCAGCCAGTTTGTGGCCCGCCTGGGCCGCCCGGGCGTACCAGGTGACGGCGTAATCTTCGCGGCACGGGTACTGCACGCAGCCGTGCTCGTGGATACGCGCGGCCTGATATTGGGACTGAACGTCACCGGCCTGAGCGGCTTCCAGCACGTAGCGCGCGCCGCGTGCCTTGTCCTGAGGCGAGAGGCTGCGTTGAAACAGCATCTGTCCGTAGGTAGAAAGCGCATCCGGGTGCCCCGCCTCGGCGCAGCGCTTGTACAAGCGCATGGTCAGGCGCTGCGTACGGCGCGAGTGAGGCAGTAGCCAACGGGAACGAAATAGCTGTTCGGCCAAACGAAACTCGAGCCGAATAAACAAAGATGATGCCTGCGGCATGGCAAACCACCCTGCCTATCTGTTGAGAGCTTAAGCTAGCCAATCACTTCAAGCGGCTAACCCTACGGTAACCGGCGTTTGGCCGGTGAATGGGCTGGCAAGCATACGCCTGCCTTTGCCCCGACTCAACCCCCTTCATTTGCTGCTTTATCCAAGCATCGCTAACATGCCCTTACGCCGCTGCGTTGCACCCTCTAAAAGTGGTGCAATGCGGCCTTACGCCACTCAGGAGGTATTCATGCAGACCCGCCCACTTGGTAGAACCGGCCTGGACGTCAGCCGTTTGTGTCTAGGTACGATGACCTATGGCGAACAAAACAGCGAAGCCGAAGCTCACGAACAGCTCGACCGCGCCGTGGCGTTTGGTATCAACTTCATCGACACCGCCGAGATGTACCCGGTTCCGCCCAAGGCCGAAACCCAGGGCCTTACCGAACGCTATGTCGGCAGCTGGCTCAAGGCGCGCGGCGCCCGCGACGATGTCGTGTTGGCCACCAAGATCGTCGGCCCGGGCGTCGAGCATATTCGCGGGGGTTCACGCATGGACCGCGCGCATATCCACCAGGCGGTCGACGCAAGCCTTGAGCGCTTGCAAACCGACTACGTGGACCTTTACCAGCTTCACTGGCCAGAGCGCAAAACCAACTTCTTCGGCCAGCTGGGCTATACCGTCGCCGACGATAACGACGCCACGCAGCTCAAAGAAACGCTCGAGGCGCTCAAGGAGCTGGTGGATGCAGGCAAGGTGCGCGCGATCGGCCTTTCCAACGATACGCCCTGGGGTGTGATGCGCATGCTACAGCTGGCCGAGGAGTTCGATCTGCCCCGCGTTGCCAGCGTGCAAAACCCCTATAACCTGCTCAACCGCTCGTTCGAAGTCGGCCTTGCCGAGATCGCCCACCGCGAGGACGTCGGCCTGCTGGCGTACTCGCCGCTGGCCTTTGGCGTACTCTCGGGTAAATACCTGGACGGTGCTCGTCCGGCCAAGGGCCGCTTGACGCTTTACGAGCGCTTCAAGCGCTACACCTCGCCCCAGGCGGAGGAAGCCACTCAGGCCTACGTCTCGCTTGCCCAAAAGCACGGCCTGGACCCGGCGCAGATGGCACTGGCCTTTATTAACTCGCGGCCCTTTTTGACCAGCAATATCATCGGTGCGACCACCATGGAGCAGCTCGAAGCCAACCTGGCAAGCGAGTCGTTGAAGCTCGATGACGAGGTACTTGAAGGCATCGACGAGATTCATCGGCGCATCTCCAACCCGAGCCCCTAAGCGCTTTCAAAAGCGACCTTACGGTGGCTTTTACTATCGGCTCCATAGCCCCGGCCAAGGCCGGGGCCTGGTACCATGGTGTCCATTTCGACACCGCTCGTAGCCCATTTTGAAGCTGCGCTTAAGGAGCAAGCGATGCTAAGCGTCATTTCGCCAGCCAAGACGCTGGACTTTGAAACCCCTTCGACGACCCAACACGTTACCCAACCGGATTTGCTCGAGCATAGCCAGCCGCTGATCGACATCCTGCGCGGCTACTCGCCTCAACAGATCAGCGAGTTGATGGGGGTCAGCGATAAGCTCGCCGGGCTCAACGCCGCGCGCTTTAAAGAGTGGCAGCCGCCGTTTGACCTGGACAACGCCAAGCCCGCCGCTCAGGCGTTTCAGGGAGATGTTTATACCGGCCTCGAGGCGCAGACTTTTAGCGAGCCCGATAACCGCTTCGCCCAAACGCATCTGCGTATTCTCTCCGGTCTTTACGGCTTGCTACGCCCGCTGGATTTGATTCAGGCCTACCGGCTGGAGATGGGCACGAAGCTCCCCAACGAGGCCGGCAAGGACCTTTACGCCTACTGGCGGCCTACGCTAACCCGGGCACTCGATCAGGCGATCGGTGAAAGTGGCTCCAAACATCTGGTGAATCTTGCCTCCAACGAGTACTTCAAGGCGGTGGATACCCAAAAGCTCGACGCCGAAATCATCACGCCCGTGTTCAAGGATGAGAAGAACGGTCACTACAAAATCATCAGCTTTTACGCCAAAAAGGCCCGCGGGCTGATGAGCGCCTGGATCATTCGCGAGCAGATCAACGCGCCCGAAGCGCTCAAGGCATTCGATGTGGCGGGTTACGGTTTCGACAAGGCGGCGTCCGAGGGTAACACCCTGGTGTTTACTCGCCGCGAGGCGGATCGCTAAGAAAGCTCAGCGTACGCCTGGCGCGAGGTTTCAAAAACGCCCGGTGTACGCGTTTAAAAAGCGCGCTGTCGCAACGGTGAAGCCATTCGTAGGCGACCATGTCCGCGGTCACCGTTATTGCACCGTGTTGGCCGGCGCGCTTGCGCGCAAGCCCGGTTTCGACCGGGCGCCGGCTTAGCGTGGCGTCCACCAGCCAGTAAACCTCGTAACCGGCCTCCAATAACCCCAGCGCACTCTGCAGCACACAGATATGCGCCTCGGTGCCACACAATACGACCTGACGCCGCCCCAGGGCGTTAAGCGCCTCCATGAACTCGGGCTCTTCGGCGATGCTGAAGTGCTGCTTCTCCCATACACAGTGATCCGTTAGCGCATCGCTCAACGCCGGTGCCGTAGGCCCCAGCTTTACCGGGTTTTGCTCGGTCAGCCACACCGGCACGCCAACCTCTTGCGCGACGCCGGCAAGCCACGCGGCCTCTGCCAGGCCCTGCTCGAAGTGCTCGATCACGGGGATCAGCCCCGTTTGAAAATCCACGCATAGCATTAGCGTATTGTCGGCTTGTAAACGCACGTCGCCTCCTGGTCGTTGCCCTATGCGCCACGCTTTTTTCGCGCACGTCGTCTTTGCAGTCTAGCCCAGCAGGCGCGGCGGGGCCGCAACGTAAAACAGCCGCTTATAAGCGGCTGTTTCAAAACGTTCAATGTCACGCAAAAGCGTTAGTTGGACGCATCGTCGGCGGAATCTTCGATACTTTCGCCCATCTCCTCGATGCTTTCACCGGCGCTTTCCATGCTGTCGTCAATGCTCTCCCCCGCCTCTTCCGCCGGGCCCTGATCGTCACACGCGGCCAAGCCGCCCAGCATCACGCCCATTAACAGGGCCAACGTCAGTTTTTTCAGTAGCGGCGCTTTCATATCAACGTCTCCTTTTGAACGATGCCAGACTGTATCTACCCCTCGATTTTAAGGAGCTGTCGAATTAAATGCCATTGCAGGGCGAGCAAAATTTTAACTTTTAGCAAAAAGGGGCGAGGCCGCCATCGCCGAGGTGTCGGACCACCCATGAATCGGGCTTCTACAGGGGCGCGGGTGGCACTGATACTTTTTGTGCCCCCTGCCAGTGCCCACGTCTTCTCCCGGGCCTTTTCCTGCGCGCATAAAAAAGCCCCGAACACAGTGTGCTCGGGGCTTTTTCGAAGATGTGCCTGACGATAACCTACTCTCGCATGGGGAGACCCCACACTACCATCGGCGCGTTGCGGTTTCACTTCCGAGTTCGGCAAGGGATCGGGTGGTTCACGCAAGCCATGGTCGTCAGGCGTAACTGTCAATGTATATCGGCTGACGTTTTGTGATCGTTTCCAACGTATCCGGTGCTCTATCGAGCGTCGTTGTCACTACAGGACCAGACCCCTTGGGTGTTATAGGGTCAAGCCTCACGGGCCATTAGTACACGTTAGCTCAACGCCTTGCAGCGCGTCCACACCGTGCCTATCAACCAGCTGGTCTCGCTGGGCCCTTCAGGAGGCTCGAGGCCTCGGGGATGTCTCATCTTGAAGGGGGCTTCCCGCTTAGATGCTTTCAGCGGTTATCCCGTCCGCACATAGCTACCCGGCAATGCCACTGGCGTGACAACCGGAACACCAGAGGTGCGTCCACTCCGGTCCTCTCGTACTAGGAGCAGCCCTTCTCAAACATCCAACGCCCACGGCAGATAGGGACCGAACTGTCTCACGACGTTCTAAACCCAGCTCGCGTACCACTTTAAATGGCGAACAGCCATACCCTTGGGACCGACTTCAGCCCCAGGATGTGATGAGCCGACATCGAGGTGCCAAACACCGCCGTCGATGTGAACTCTTGGGCGGTATCAGCCTGTTATCCCCGGAGTACCTTTTATCCGTTGAGCGATGGCCCTTCCATACAGAACCACCGGATCACTAGAACCTGCTTTCGCACCTGCTCGACGTGTCTGTCTCGCAGTCAAGCACCCTTATGCTCTTGCACTCATTGCACGATGTCCGACCGTGCTGAGGGTACCTTCGTGCTCCTCCGTTACTCTTTGGGAGGAGACCGCCCCAGTCAAACTACCCACCACACACTGTCCTCGATCCGGATAACGGACCCGAGTGAGAACACCAATGATGCCAGGCTGGTATTTCAAGGTTGGCTCCCTCCGAACTGGCGTCCGGAGTTCAAAGCCTCCCAGCTATCCTACACAGGCAACATCAGTATCCAGTGTGAAGCTATAGTAAAGGTTCACGGGGTCTTTCCGTCTAGCCGCGGGTACACCGCATCTTCACGGCGATTTCAATTTCACTGAGTCTCGGGTGGAGACAGCGTGGCCATCATTACGCCATTCGTGCAGGTCGGAACTTACCCGACAAGGAATTTCGCTACCTTAGGACCGTTATAGTTACGGCCGCCGTTTACCGGGGCTTCGATCAAGAGCTTCGCCCAGAGGGCTAACACCATCACTTAACCTTCCGGCACCGGGCAGGCGTCACACCCTATACGTCCGCTTGCGCGTTAGCAGAGTGCTGTGTTTTTACTAAACAGTTGCAGCCACCTGGTATCTTCGACCGGTTCGGGCTGAAGGAGCAAGTCCTCTCACCCTAATCCGGCGTGCCTTCTCCCGAAGTTACGGCACCATTTTGCCTAGTTCCTTCACCCGAGTTCTCTCAAGCGCCTTGGGATTCTCACCCTGACCACCTGTGTCGGTTTGGGGTACGGTCGCATGTCATCTGAAGCTTAGAGGCTTTTCCTGGAAGCGTGGCATCAGTGACTTCCGGATCGTAATCCGTTCGTCTCGCGTCTCGGCTTTAAAGGGTCCCGGATTTACCTGAGACCCAGGCCTACTCGCTTTCACCAGGACAACCAACGCCTGGCTCACCTAGCCTTCTTCGTCCCCCCATCGCAATGACATCCGGTACGGGAATATTGACCCGTTTCCCATCGACTACGCCTTTCGGCCTCGCCTTAGGGGCCGACTCACTCTGCTCTGATTAGCATCGAACAGAAAACCTTGGTCTTCCGGCGGGGGAGTTTTTCACTCCCCTTATCGTTACTCATGTCAGCATTCGCACTCGTGATACCTCCAGCAGACCTCTCGATCCACCTTCATCGGCTTACACGACGCTCCTCTACCGCTCATCCCTAAGGATGAACCCGTAGCTTCGGTACCTGGTTTGAGCCCCGTTACATCTTCCGCGCAGGCCGACTCGACTAGTGAGCTATTACGCTTTCTTTAAAGGATGGCTGCTTCTAAGCCAACCTCCTAGCTGTCTGAGCCTTCCCACATCGTTTCCCACTTAACCAGGATTTGGGGACCTTAGCTGACGGTCCGGGTTGTTGCCCTTTTCACGACGGACGTTAGCACCCGCCGTGTGTCTCCCACGCTGCACTCACCGGTATTCGGAGTTTGCCTCGGGTTGGTAAGCCGGGATGGCCCCCTAGCCGAAACAGTGCTCTACCCCCGGTGGTGATACGTGAGGCGCTACCTAAATAGCTTTCGAGGAGAACCAGCTATCTCCGGGCTTGATTAGCCTTTCACTCCGATCCACAAGTCATCCAAATCTTTTTCAACAGATCCTGGTTCGGGCCTCCAGTTGATGTTACTCAACCTTCACCCTGCTCATGGATAGATCGCCCGGTTTCGGGTCTATATCCAGCGACTGGTCGCCCAGTTAAGACTCGCTTTCGCTACGCCTCCCCTATCGGTTAAGCTCGCCACTGAATATAAGTCGCTGACCCATTATACAAAAGGTACGCAGTCACCCAACAAGTGGGCTCCTACTGCTTGTACGCACACGGTTTCAGGATCTATTTCACTCCCCTCGCCGGGGTTCTTTTCGCCTTTCCCTCACGGTACTGGTTCACTATCGGTCAGTCAGGAGTATTTAGCCTTGGAGGATGGTCCCCCCGTCTTCAATCAGGGTTTCTCGTGCCCCGACCTACTCGATTTCACATGATCAGACTTTCGACTACGGGGCTATCACCCGCTACGGCCGGACTTCCCAATCCGTTCGTCTAGTCATTCACATGCTTAAGGGCTGGTCCCCGTTCGCTCGCCGCTACTGGGGGAATCTCGGTTGATTTCTTTTCCTCGGGGTACTTAGATGTTTCAGTTCCCCCGGTTCGCCTCGTATCCCTATGTATTCAGGATACGATACTGACCTTGTGGTCAGTGGGTTTCCCCATTCAGAGATGTCCGGGTCACAGGTTGTTTGCCACCTCACCGAACCTTATCGCAGGCTACAACGTCTTTCATCGCCTCTGACTGCCTAGGCATCCACCGTGTGCGCTTCATTGCTTGACCCTATAACCCGAAGGAGTCTGGATCCCGCAATGACAACGATTGCCGGATACGCTTGAAACGTATCACAAAACAATTGCGTATCGAGATCACGCTATAAACACAGCCACCCTAAAGGCACTTGTCTTCATATCGTCATTCGATACTGTCAGCATGATATACATTGTTAAAGAGCGACTGCTATAAGCAGTGATAAGACATCGCCGAAGGCGATAAGCTTATCACTGCTCATTTAACAGCTACTTGATCAGGTAATTCATTGTGAGCGCTTGCCGGGAGAGTGACGCATCGTTTAAGGAGGTGATCCAGCCGCAGGTTCCCCTACGGCTACCTTGTTACGACTTCACCCCAGTCATGAACCACACCGTGGTGATCGCCCTCCAAAGTTAGGCTAACCACTTCTGGTGCAGTCCACTCCCATGGTGTGACGGGCGGTGTGTACAAGGCCCGGGAACGTATTCACCGTGGCATTCTGATCCACGATTACTAGCGATTCCGACTTCACGGAGTCGAGTTGCAGACTCCGATCCGGACTGAGACCGGCTTTCTGGGATTCGCTTACTCTCGCGAGTTCGCAGCCCTTTGTACCGGCCATTGTAGCACGTGTGTAGCCCTACCCGTAAGGGCCATGATGACTTGACGTCGTCCCCACCTTCCTCCGGTTTGTCACCGGCAGTCTCCCTAGAGTTCCCACCATTACGTGCTGGCAAATAGGGACAAGGGTTGCGCTCGTTACGGGACTTAACCCAACATTTCACAACACGAGCTGACGACAGCCATGCAGCACCTGTCTCTGCGTTTCCGAAGACACCCCGGGATCTCTCCCGGGTTCGCAGGATGTCAAGGGTAGGTAAGGTTCTTCGCGTTGCATCGAATTAAACCACATGCTCCACCGCTTGTGCGGGCCCCCGTCAATTCATTTGAGTTTTAACCTTGCGGCCGTACTCCCCAGGCGGTCGACTTATCGCGTTAACTTCGCCACAAAGTGCACAAGGCACCCAACGGCTGGTCGACATCGTTTACGGCGTGGACTACCAGGGTATCTAATCCTGTTTGCTACCCACGCTTTCGCACCTCAGTGTCAGTGTCAGTCCAGAAGGCCGCCTTCGCCACTGGTATTCCTCCCGATCTCTACGCATTTCACCGCTACACCGGGAATTCCACCTTCCTCTCCTGCACTCTAGCGTGACAGTTCCGGATGCCGTTCCCAGGTTGAGCCCGGGGCTTTCACAACCGGCTTGTCATGCCACCTACGCGCGCTTTACGCCCAGTAATTCCGATTAACGCTTGCACCCTCCGTATTACCGCGGCTGCTGGCACGGAGTTAGCCGGTGCTTCTTCTGCGAGTGATGTCTTTCCTGGCGGGTATTAACCGCCAGGCGTTCTTCCTCGCTGAAAGTGCTTTACAACCCGAAAGCCTTCTTCACACACGCGGCATGGCTGGATCAGGCTTGCGCCCATTGTCCAATATTCCCCACTGCTGCCTCCCGTAGGAGTTCGGGCCGTGTCTCAGTCCCGATGTGGCTGATCATCCTCTCAGACCAGCTACGGATCGTTGCCTTGGTGAGCCGTTACCTCACCAACCAGCTAATCCGACATAGGCTCATCCGATAGCGGGAGCCAGAGGCCCCCTTTCTCCCGTAGGACGTATGCGGTATTAGCCTGGGTTTCCCCAGGTTATCCCCCACTACCGGGTAGATTCCTATGCATTACTCACCCGTCCGCCGCTCGTCAGCGTCCAGCAAGCTGGACCTGTTACCGCTCGACTTGCATGTGTTAAGCCTGCCGCCAGCGTTCAATCTGAGCCATGATCAAACTCTTCAGTTTAAAATCATTGTGATTCTTGCCTGTCGCTCGAAAGCAACAGAGGCGAATCAATCCTGGCTCAAGGTTCAAACGAATTTGAAGAATTCGAAAATTCTTCTTGTGCGCTTGCCTTGATATAAGGTGACTTGTCACCCTCATCGGCAAACGCCCACATGAATTACCTGATCAAATTTTTAAAGAGCGGTTTCGCTTCGGCTTAACGTCTTACTCGATGACCTGAGCCGGTTGCCGTAGCGAGGAAGGCGTATTCTACGCATTCCCTGAAGTTTGTCAACCGCCGATTTTGGCGAGTAAAGCGAGCGAACAAAAACCGCTAACCTCCTGACAAACCGAGAGTTTTCACTCTCATTCACCGCTGGCAACGCCTTGCGTCCCCGGCAGCGGATGCGTACTTTACGGATTCGCTGCCGGGAGTGCAAGGGGTTTTTCAAAAAACGATCACTTTAGCGTCACACGCGCGTAACGCTTCTTGCCCGCCTGGATAACGTAGGCCTTGCCCGTGGATAACATGGTGCTTGGCGCAACTGCCTCGCCATCGACTTTAACGCTGCCGTTTTTGAGCATGTCCTTGGCCTGGGCGCTGTTTTTGGTCAGCCCCGCGCGGGTGAGCACGCTGGCGATCGGCGCTTCGCCACCCTCGAAGTCGACCTCTACTTCCGGCAGGTCCTCGGGCAGCTCGCCATCGGCCAATTGGTTACCGGCGGACTTGTGGGCGTTGGCCGCGGCTTCCTCACCGTGGTAGCGGGCGATCAGCTCGCGGGCCAGCTCCATTTTAATATCGCGCGGGTTGGCGCCCTGCTCGACACTTTGCTTGATAGCGTCCAGCTCTTCGTTGGATTTGAGCGACAAGAGCTCGAAGTAGCGCCACATCAAACTATCCGGCATCGAGACCAGCTTGTTGAACATCGAGCCTGGCGACTCATCGACGCCGACGTAGTTGCCCAGTGACTTGGACATCTTCTGCACGCCGTCGAGGCCTTCGAGCAGCGGCATGGTGATGACCACCTGGGACTCTTGGCCGAAGTGTTTTTGAATCTCGCGGCCCATCAACAGGTTGAACTTCTGGTCGGTGCCGCCAAGCTCCACGTCGGCTTCCAGCGCCACGGAGTCGTAGCCCTGCACCAGCGGGTAGAGGAATTCGTGAATCGCGATGGACTGATTGGCCTTGTAGCGCTTCTCGAAATCATCGCGCTCGAGCATACGCGCCACGGTGCTTTGCGCGGCCAGCTCGATCAGCTTCGCAGCACTCATCTCGCCGAACCACTCGGCGTTGAAGCGCACCTCGGTCTTTTCGGGATCGAGAATCTTGAAGACCTGCTCTTTATAGGTCTCGGCATTGGCCTTGACGTCTTCCTCGGTGAGCGGCTTACGGGTGACGTTCTTGCCCGTCGGGTCGCCGATGCGCCCGGTGAAGTCGCCGATCAGGAAAATGACCGTGTGGCCCAGGTCCTGGAACTGACGCATCTTGGTGAGCAGCACGCTGTGGCCCAGGTGCAAATCCGGCGCGGTGGGGTCGAAACCCGCCTTGATACGCAGCGTGCGCCCTGATTCGAGCTTTTTCCTGAGCTCGTCCTCTATCAGGATTTCGTGCGTACCTCGCGACAGTAGCGCTAGCGCCTGATCCACCTCACTCATTGCCTCTCTCCACTTTAAGCTTTGCCCGGTAGGGGCAACAGATGATAAACAACCGGCAATGTTACCATGCCAATCGGCCACGGTTGAGCCTTCACCGCTTTGGAAACGCTAATGACGACGTCTCTCGCACCCGATACACCGCTCTATATAGGGCTGATGTCCGGTACCAGCCTCGACGGTATCGACGCTGCCCTGGTCGCCATGTCGCCTTCCGGCGCCCCCAAACTGCTGGATACGCACGCCGAGCCGATGCCCGAAACGCTGCGTCAGGCACTTTTAACACTGTGCCACGCCGAGCACACCCGCTTTTCCGAGCTCGCCGCCGCCGAGGCGCAGTTTTGTGCGCTGCAGGCCAGGGCCGTAAAGGCGCTGCTGGAAAAGACGGGCCGAACGCCTGGCGAGATTCGCGCCATCGGCAGCCACGGCCAAACCATCGAGCATGCCCCCGAAGGCCATGCAGGGGGGCCGGCTTATACACACCAGTTGGACAACCCAAGCCTTTTGGCGGAACTGACCGGCATGGCCGTGGTGGCAGATTTTCGCCGACGCGATTTGGCCGCGGGCGGCCAGGCGGCGCCGCTTGCGCCGGCGTTTCACCAAGCGCTTTTTCAAAAGGCAGGAGAAGAGCAGCTCGTTCTCAACCTGGGCGGCATCGCCAACGTCACCTGGCTGCCCGCCGCACCAGAAAAGCCCGTTTTAGGCTTCGACACCGGCCCTGCCAACGTACTGATGGACGCCTGGTTTACCCGCCACGCCCAACACCCAACCGCGCGCTTCGATAAAGACGGCGGTTGGGCGAAAAGCGGCCAAATCGACCCGGCACTGTTGGCGCGGTTGCTCGATGAGCCCTTTTTCGCGCTAACCCCGCCGCGCAGCACCGGGCGAGAGCTGTTTCATACCGAGTGGTTACTTAAAAAGCTAACCGGCGAGGAGGACGCGGCGGATGTACAGGCAACGCTTGCCGAGCTCACCGCCGTAAGCGTTGCCGGGGCGATCGATAAGCTTTTACCGTCGGCCGAGCCGCTTACCCTGATTACCGGCGGCGGCGGCGCGCATAACGCACACCTGATGGCAAGGCTTACCCACCACCTGCCCAACGCAGTGCTGACCTCGCCCGCCGCCCATGGCTGGCCGGAGGACTGGATCGAAGCCGGCGCCTTTGGATGGCTGGCCCACCAGCGTTTGGAAGGCCTGCCTGGCAACCTGGCCTCGGTCACCGGCGCCCGGGGCCCGCGGGTGTTGGGCGGCGTGTACGCCCCCTGAAAGCTTACTCCCGAGGGGGCGTAAGTGCGCCTTGAGCGCGGGACTGGGCTTCATCGAAGCTCACCGCGCCCTCGTTGACCAGCTTCAAAAGCGAGGCGTTGAGGGTTTGCATGCCCAGGTTCACCCCGGTCTGCATCGCCGAGTAGATCTGCGCCACCTTGTCCTCGCGGATGAGATTACGCACCGCCGAGGTGGCAATCAGAATCTCGTGAGCGGCCACGCGCCCGCCCCCTTCGCGTTTGAGCAGCGTCTGCGCGACCACCGCTTGCAGCGATTCGGACAGCATCGAGCGGACCATGGATTTCTCTTCGCCGGGAAAAACGTCGATGATACGGTCGATGGTTTTCGCCGCCGAGGTGGTATGCAGCGTGGCAAACACCAGGTGGCCGGTTTCCGCGGCAGTCAGCGCCAGGCGAATGGTCTCGAGATCGCGAAGCTCCCCCACCATGATGACGTCCGGGTCCTCGCGTAGCGCGCTTCTCAACGCGTTGGCGAAGCTGTGAGTGTCGCGGTGCACTTCGCGCTGATTGATCAAACAGCGCTTGCTGTCGTGCACGAACTCCACCGGGTCCTCGATGGTAAGAATATGCTCGAAACGGTACTGATTGATGTAGTCGATCAGTGCGGCGAGCGTAGTGCTCTTGCCCGAGCCGGTCGGGCCAGTGACCAGTACGAGCCCCCTGGGAAGCATCGCCAAACGCTCGAACACGTCACCCAGGCCCAGTGCTTTCATGGAGAGCACCTCGCCTGGGATGGTACGAAACACCGCCCCGGCGCCCCGGGCCTGAGTAAAGGCGTTGACACGAAAGCGGGCGACATCGGGTAGCGAGTAGGAAAAATCGATTTCCAGGTGCTCGGCATACTCTTGGCGCTGACGCTCGTTCATGATGGCGTGGATCAGCGCGATGACCTCTTCGTGGCCCATGGCGGGCACGTTGAGGCGATGAATATCGCCATCGACGCGAATCATCGGCGGCAAACCGGCGCTCAGATGCAGGTCCGAGGCATTCTGCTTTGCCGAGAATGCCAGCAGTTCGGTAATATCCATCTCTCTTCCCTGGCGGTGTTAAGGTAATTCAGTATGACAGAGATCGCGCTTTCCGAATCCCTTGCCAAGGCCCGCATGCGTATAGAGCACGCGCTTGACGCCGCGGCCCGCCCCGCAGATAGCGCCCGCCTGCTGGCCGTCAGCAAGACCAAGCCGGCCGCGACGATTCGCCAGGCGTGGCAGCTTGGTCAGCGCGCCTTTGGCGAAAACTACCTGCAGGAGGCGCTGGACAAGCAGCGCGAGCTAAGTGATCTGGACGATATCGAGTGGCATTTCATCGGCCCGCTTCAGTCCAACAAGGCCCGCGCGGTGGCGGAACACTTCGCCTGGATGCACAGCGTGGAGCGCATCAAGATCGCCAAGCGCTTGAGCGATTACCGCCCCGCGCACCTACCCCCGCTCAATATCTGCCTGCAGGTGAACATCAGCGGTGAAGCGAGCAAATCAGGGCTTGCGCCGGAGATGGTGCGGCCCCTGGCCGAGGAGATCGTTGCCCTGCCCGGGCTTGCCCTGCGCGGGCTAATGGCGATCCCCGCCCCGGCGGAGGACATCGAGCACCAGCGCGCGCCCTTTGCCGCCCTGGCTGCGCTGCTCGCCGAGCTGCAAACAGCGCTCCCCGACGCACCGCTGGATACGCTCTCGATGGGCATGAGCGACGATCTCGAGGCGGCAGTGCAGGAAGGCGCGACCCTGGTGCGCCTGGGCAGCGCGATTTTCGGCGCCCGGGATTAGCACGCCAGGCGCCCGGCACGCGCTCAACCGACGACCCCGCCACTGGCGGTACATTTTTAACAAGGGATTTCCCATGGCGAACAACATTACCTTCATCGGCGCGGGCAACATGGCCAAGGCGATTATCGGCGGGCTCATCGAAAGCGGCGTCAGCGCCACGCACATTACCGCCACCGCCCCTACCGAGCAGGAGCTAACCCCGCTTCGCGATAAAATGGGCATCCACACCCATACCGACAACGGCAAGGCGATCCAGAATGCCGACGTGGTGATTCTGGCGGTCAAACCGCAAATCATGCAAAACGTTTGCGCCGAGCTTGCCGACACCCTTCGGGCGCAAGCGCCGCTGGTCATTTCGATTGCCGCTGGCCTCGAAGCCGCTACAATCGATGCGTGGCTGGGCGGCAACACCGCCCTTGTGCGCTGCATGCCCAATACGCCTTCGCTGGTGGGCGTTGGCGCCAGCGGCCTTTACGCCAACCGCGGCGTATCCGATGCCCAGCGCACGTTGGCGGGCGAGCTGATGGAAGCGGTCGGGATCGTCGAGTGGGTCGAGGACGAAGTGCTGCTCGATGCGGTGACCGCCGTTTCCGGCAGTGCGCCGGCGTACTTCTTTTTAATGTTCGAGGCGATGGAAGAGGCGGGCGTCGCCCAGGGCCTGCCTGCGGCGACCGCGCGGCGACTGGCGATTCAAGCAGCACTTGGCGCGGCGACCATGGCCCAGCAAAGCGAACACGACCCGGCCACACTCAAGCGCAATGTCATGTCACCTGGCGGCACCACCGAGCGAGCGATCGAGCACCTGGAGTCCGCTGGACTTCGTGACACGATGGCGAGCGCCATGCAGGCCTGCGCCGAGCGCGCCAGCGAAATGGCCAAAGAGCTGCGCGGCCACTGAGCCAAACGCTCACCCCAACATTCAGCACGATTTAACGCAACGGAGACGCAAGCAATGGGCAGCCAAATGGGTAGCGCCGGGTTAACGCTAGTCAACACCCTCATCAACATCTATTTATTCATACTAATGCTGCGTTTTTTGCTGCAGGCCTCACGCGCGGATTACTACAACCCGCTGAGCCAGTCGGTGGTCAAAATTACCCAACCCGTGGTCGGGCCGTTCCAGAGCTTTCTAGGCCCGGTCGCCGGGCGCTTTGACCTTGCCACCCTGGCGGCGGCCTTCGTGCTCAAGGTGGTCAGCATCATCGCCCTTTTGATGCTCATCGGCTTCGGCATGCCGCCGGTGGTGCAACTGGTGATCGCCGGGGTCGCCGCGCTCGCCAACGCCATTTTGAAGATCTACTTCTTCGCCCTGATCGTAATGATCATTCTGAGCTGGGTCGCCCCCAACGCAAGCCACCCAGGCGCACTGCTGGTCATGCAACTGGTCGAGCCGATCATGGCGCCGGTGCGTAAAGTGATTCCGCCGCTTGGCATGATCGACCTTTCCCCGATCGTGGTGTTTATCGCCATCAACCTGATCGACGCGTTGGTCGTGGGCTCGCTGATTCGCCAGGCGGGTGCGCCGGGCGCGCTGGTCGGGCTTTAAGCGCGCGTCACGCGCGCTGTTATCGACTTTTTAGCAGGATTACCGTTTTCAATGCCTGATTCAGACACGCGGCCAACACCTGACCACCCGGCGGACTCCGTCGGGACGGTTACGCCCCACGTTGCTCGTTTCGACACCCCCTTGGCGCTTGCCTGCGGCAAGGTGCTGCCCGAATACGAGCTGATTTATGAGACCTACGGCACGCTCAACGCCGAGCGCAGCAACGCCGTGCTGATCTGCCATGCGCTGTCGGGTCACCACCACGCGGCGGGGTATCACCATCCCGACGACACCAAGCCCGGCTGGTGGGACGCTCATATCGGCCCGGGCAAATCGATCGACACCGACCGCTTCTTCGTCGTCTCGCTGAATAACCTGGGCGGCTGTCACGGCAGCACCGGGCCGGTAAGCCACAACCCGGCCACCGGCCGCCAGTGGGGGCCGGATTTTCCCGTGATCACGGTCATCGACTGGGTGGCCAGTCAGGCGCGGCTGGCCGACCACTTGGGCATCGAACGCTGGGCGGTGGCCGTGGGCGGAAGCCTGGGCGGCATGCAGGTACTGCAGTGGACGATCACGCACCCCGAACGGGTCGCCAATGCGGTGGTGATTGCCGCGACCCCGCGCCTTTCAGCGCAGAACATCGCCTTCAACGAGGTCGCCCGCCAGGCGATCCGCTCCGATCCGGAATTTCACGAGGGCTGGTACGCCGAACAGAATACGGTGCCCAAGCGCGGTTTGAAGCTCGCGCGCATGGTGGGCCATATCACGTATCTTTCGGAAGACGCCATGGGCAGCAAGTTCGGCCGCGACCTGCGAACCGACGACCTGAACTTCGGCTTCGACGTGGAGTTCCAGGTAGAGTCCTACCTTCGCTACCAGGGCGACGCCTTCTCCACCGCCTTCGATGCCAATACCTATCTCTTGATGACCAAGGCGCTGGATTACTTCGACCCGTCGGCACTGCACGGTGGCGACCTCGCCTCTGCGCTCGCCCCGGCCCAGTGTCCGTTTCTCATCGTAAGCTTCACCACGGACTGGCGCTTTCCGCCTTCACGCTCCCGAGAGCTGGTCGATGCGTTGATTCGGGCGGGTAAACCGGTCAGCTACGCCAATATCGAATCCCCCCACGGCCACGATGCCTTCCTGCTGCCGGAGCCGCGCTACGAGGCGCTGTTTAGCGCCTTCATGGAGCGCTCGGCGCAAAGCCTTGGCCTTTCAGACACCCGCGGGGAGAGCCCGGCATGATGCGCACCGACCTCGAGCTGATTTTTGACTGGGTGCCCGAAGGCGCCCACGTGCTGGATCTTGCCTGCGGCGACGGCGCCCTTTTGGAGCGTCTCTCCCAGCAGAAAAACGTCACCGGCTACGGTTTGGAGATCGACCCGGCGGGCATTACCCAGTGTGTGGCGCGCGGGGTCTCGGTCATCGAACACAACCTGGACGATGGGCTCGGCAACTTCGGCGATCAACGCTACGACCAGGTGATCATGACCCAAGCGCTACAGGCGCTGCGCCGCCCGGACAAGATGCTCGACGAGATGCTACGAGTAGCGGACGAGGGCATCATCACCTTCCCCAACTTCGCCTACTGGCGCCACCGGGTGTACCTGGGCCTGCGCGGCTACATGCCGGTGTCCAAGTCGTTGCCCCACGCCTGGTACGACACGCCCAACATCCATCTTTCCACTTTCAACGACTTCGAGCAGCTCTGCCGCGAGAAAGGGTTGGTGATCGTCGACCGTGCCGTGGGCGTGGGCGAACATCGCGGCCATTGGACCTCGCGCTGGTGGCCCAACCTGTTCGGCGAAATCGCGATTTTTCGCGTGCGCCGCCGCTAGCCGCTCAAAGGCGGACCGTCAGGGCGCGCTCGATGCCGATACTGATCGGCGCGCCCGCCTCCCAGCCCACCCCGATACCGTAGGCCAGCACTTCCACCCCCTGGGCCACCGCGGCTTCAAGGCCCGCGGCGTAGGCCGGGTCGATGTGGGCGGCCGGGCCCACATCGAAAATGCCCTCGCGGGCGCCGCAGAATACCAGCACCGCCCGCTCGCCCTGGCGCGCCAACGTCTCGAGCGCCTGCAGGTGCTTGAGACCCCGCGTGCTGACTGAGGCGGGGAAGTAGCCGTGGCCATCGTCTTCCATCAGCGTGACCTGCTTAACCTCGATATAGGCGCGGCGCTGGCTTTCGTCATCCTCGAGCAGAAAGTCGAGCCGCGACCCTTCCACCGTGACCTCGCGGCGAAGCCTGGCATAGCCGGCCAGCGCTTCGAGCTTGCCCGCCGCAAGCGCCGTTTCGACGATGCGGTTGGCGCGCCCGGTATGAATGGAGGCGAGCTCCACCTGACCAGCCAAGCCGGGCAGCTCGATCAGCTCCCAGGTCCAGGCGAGCTTGCGTTTGGGGTTGTCGCTTTGGGAGAGCCACACCCGACACCCCGGCACATTGACGCTTTTCATCGAGCCGGTATTGGGGCAGTGCGCGATGACCTCGCGGCCGTCATCGAGGCGCACATCGGCCAAAAAGCGTTTGTAGCGGCGCAGCAGTATGCCCGGCACCAGGGCGCTTTCGTAGGTGATCATAGCCGGCTGACAAAGCGCGCCAGGCGCACCAGTGCTTCCTGCAGGCGGGCCACGTCACTGGTGAAGGCGATGCGCACGAAATGCGCGCCACCGTGTACCGCGAAATCGACGCCTGGCGTGATGGCTACGTTTTCTTCGACCAGCAGCCGCTCGCAAAACGCCTGGCTGTCACGGCTGTAGCGCGAGATATTCAGCCAGACGTAGAACGCCCCCTGGGGCGCAACGTCCGGCGCAAGGCCAAGATCGAAAAGGCCATCGAGCAGCACCTGGCGGCGCTCTTTCAGGGTCACCCGGCGGCTTTCGAGCTCTGCAAGGCACGCCGGCGTGAAGGCGGCCAGTGCCGCGTGCTGGGAGGGCGTGGCCGCGGCGAGAAAAACGTTCTGGGCAAGTCGCGTCAAGGGCTCCACCGCGCGCTCCGGCGCCACCAGCCAGCCCAGGCGCCAGCCGGTCATGCCGAAGTACTTCGAGAAGCTGTTGACCACGAAGGCCTCCTTCGAGAGCGCGGTGGCGGAAAGCGGCGCGTCGTCGAAATTGAGTCCCTGGTAGATTTCATCGACCAGCAGCTCGCCGCCCCGGGCCGCCACCGCCTCGCACACGCCGGCAAGCCCGGCGCGGCTCAAGGTATGGCCGGTCGGGTTGGAGGGGGAGGCGAGCATGGCAAGGCGCGTGGCCGGCTGCCAGTGCTTCTCGACCAAAGTGACGTCGAGCTGCCAGCCGGTTTCACGCCCCACCGGCACCGCGTCTACCTCGGCGCCGGCCAGTGCCATGAAGTGGCGATTGCAGGGGTAGTTGGGGTCGGCCATCAGCACCCGGTCGCCTTCGCTTACCAGTAATTGGCTTGCCAGCAAAAGCGCCCCGGAGGCGCCGGGGGTGACGATAATGCGCGCGGGGTCGACCTCGGCGCCAAAGTGATCGAAGTAGTGGCCGCTGATCGCCTCACGCAGCGCGGGAAGGCCCGCCGCTGGCGTGTAGCGGGTCTTGCCATCGGCGAGCGCTCGTTGGCCGGCGGCGATGATCGGAGCCGGCGTTGCGAAGTCCGGCTCGCCCACCTCCAAATGAATGACGTCAAAGCCCTGGGCTTCGCGCGCCTGGGCCATTTCCAACAGGTGCATCACGCGAAAAGGGGCCACCTGGTCAAGGCGTGGATTCCAACCCATTCAAACTCCTTGTTCGTTCGATCGTTTGATTTTATTCGGCCCCGGGCGGCAATTAGACTAACGTCTTAGACGCCCTATAATACTTGCATAGCGGCCAATTTTCCGCTAAACAAGCATCCCTTTGACGTGAAATCGTGGCGTTGTCACGGTTGATCAGCAGTCACTTGAGTAAGGGGCACTCCCATGCCAGTAGCGGAACAGAAACCGGAAGCGTCCACATCCTTCACCCCGTACGAGCCGGCACCGGGTGAAGAGTACATGAACGCCAAGCAGCTTGCGCACTTTCGCCAGCTACTTCTCAATTGGAAGCAGGACCTCATGGAAGAGGTGGACCGCACCGTGCGCCACCTTCAAGAAGACGCCAATAACTACGCCGACCCCGCCGACCGGGCAACCCAGGAAGAGGGCTTCAGCCTGGAACTGCGTACCCGGGACCGCGAGCGCAAGCTTTTAAAGAAGATCAACGAAACCATCGAGAACATCGATGAAGACGACTATGGCTTCTGCGAAGCGTGCGGCGTCGAAATCGGTATTCGTCGTTTGGAAGCGCGCCCCACCGCCACGCTCTGCGTGGACTGCAAGACCCTGGCCGAGCTGAAAGAAAAACAGCTGGGCGGATAATCACGCCGGGGCTCTACCACCTCTAATCGGGCACCGCGAGTGCCCGTTTTTGTGCCTTGCCGAGCGTTTCCACCTGGCTCATGATGGGCTTTATGACCAACACCGTTCGCTATCGGGGCCGCTTTGCGCCCACGCCTTCCGGTCCGCTGCATTTTGGCTCGCTAGTGGCCGCCCTCGGCAGCTACCTGGACGCCCGTGCCCGAAAGGGCGAGTGGCACGTGCGGATCGAAGACCTCGACCCCCCGCGCTGCCCACAAGGCACCGACGCCACCATCTTGCGCCAGCTCGAAGCCTTTGGGCTTCACTGGGACGGCGACGTCGTCTGGCAAAGTAGCCGGCTCGCGCGCTACCAGCACGCTCTGGATAACCTCGCCGAGCAAGGCCTTGCCTACCCCTGCAGCTGTTCGCGCAAGCAGTGGCAAGACCACTCGGTCTACCCCGGCTGGTGCCGCGAGGGCGTGAGCGACCCAGACAAGCCCGTTGCCTGGCGGCTGCGCAGCGATATCGCCAAGCGCCCCGTTCGCTGGCACGACCGCTTATTCGGTGAGCAGTGTTTCGACCCGGCCGCACTTGGCGACGTCGTATTGAAGCGCAAGGATCACCTTTGGGCGTACCAGCTCGCCGTGGTGGTGGACGACTTCGAACAGGGTATGACCGATATCGTGCGCGGCCACGACCTACTCAACAACACCCCCTGGCAGGGCCAACTGCAAACCGCGCTTGGCTACCCGGCCCCGCGCTACCTGCACCTACCGCTGGTGATGAGCGCAGCGGGACAAAAACTCTCCAAACAGAATCTGGCCCCGGCGCTAGCGGATGAACCCGATGCCGTTCGCCGCCAGCTTTACCAGGCACTGGTTGCGCTGGACCAGGCCCCGCCGAGCGCGCTTCAAAGCGCCCCGCCCGATCAGCAGCTTACCTGGGCCATCGCCCACTGGCAGCCGGCGCGGCTGGTGCCCAACGTCGAGCGGCCCATGCCGGAAGAGGGCTGATATGTACGTCTACCGTATTTTGCTTTTTCTGGTGTTCGGCGGTTACCTGCTTTCGCCGGTGTTGATGGGCGGCTGGAGCGAGCCGGGGACGGTGTGGTACCGCCCTTTTTTGATCTGGGGCGGGCTGATCGCGCTGACCCTCTGGCTCGAGCAAAAAAGGAAGCTGGATGAGCGTTGAACTAGTCGGCGTCATCACCCTGGGGCTTGGCTATTTTGGCCTGCTGCTGGGCGTCGGCGTAGCGGTCGAGCGGGGGCTCATTCCGGTACGCCTGACTCGCCACCCACTGGTCTACACGCTGGCGCTTTGCATCTATGCCAGCGCCTGGGCGGTGTACGGCAGCCTCGAGCTTGCCGCCGAGGCGGGCTTTGGCTACCTGGCCTACTACCTGGGCGCGGCCGGGGCGTTTTTGCTCGCCCCGGTGCTGCTGGTGCCCATTCAGCGCATCACCCGCACCTACCAGCTCTCTTCGCTTGCCGACTTGTTCGCGTTTCGCTTTCGCTCGCGCTGGGTGGGCACCCTGGTCACCCTGTTAAGCCTTTTGGCGGTACTGCCGCTTTTGGGTATTCAGGTCAAAACCCTGAGCGATGCGGTCTTTCACCTGACCCATAGCCGCTACAGCGACGTCGCAACGCTGCTTTTTTGCGCCATCATCGCGCTGGGCGCCATTCTTTGCGGCGCCCGCCACCGCCACCAGCACCGCCACGACACGCTTTTGAGCATGCTCGCCCTCGAGGCGCTCATCAAACTGCTGGCGATGCTTGCGCTCGGCGCCATCGCCCTTTGGTGGGTGTTCAGCGGCCCCCAGGATTTGCAGCAATGGCTCGACGGCCCCGGGCTCGTTGCCCAGGCGGCCACGCCCAGGCTGGACCCCGCCCAGTGGCGTACGCTGCTGTTGCTGTTTTTCGCGGCCGCTTTCATGATGCCGCATCTTTTTCAAATCACCTTTGCCGAGAATCTCTCACGGCATACGCTTTTACAGGCGAGCTGGACGCTGCCGCTGTTCTTGCTGCTGATGGCGCTTCCTATCCCGCTGATCTGGTGGGCGGCGCAGTCGCTGGGGGGCGATCTTTCCTTGACCGCCTACGCCGCCTATCAGCTCTCCACCCATTGGTGGGTCGGGGCGCTGGCCTTTTTGGCAGGCCTGGCCGCGGCCAGCGGCACCATGGCGGTGATGGCCATTGCGCTATCGGGCATGGTGCTCAACCACGTGGTGCTGATCGCCCGCCCGCCGGAGGCGCGCAGCAATCTTTACGGTTGGCTTTTATGGCTACGCCGCGCGCTGGTCGTGGGCGTCGTGGCCAGCGGCTGGTTGTTTGCCGAGGGCATCAGCCGCCACCACACCCTCACAGACCTGGGGCTCGCCGCCTTTGTGGGTATTGCCCAGTGCTTACCGGGAATGCTCGCGCTTCTTTACTGGCCCGGCGCCAACCGTAACGGCATGGTGGCCGGTCTTATCGGCGGCGCGCTGATATGGCTTTGGGGGCTTTGGCTGCCGCTTTTGCTCTCCACCTCGCTGCCCGGCCTTCCGTTCATCGACATGATGCCGCCGGGGGCCCCGGACTGGTACACCACCACGCTGATATCGCTTTCGGTCAATATCGTGCTGTTGATCGTCATCTCGCTTTTCACCCACACCTCGGAAGGCGAACAGAGCGCCGCGGAGGCGTGCTCGGTCGATGCGGTGATCCGCTCCAAGCGCCTGCCGCTGGAAGCCGCCACCCCGGCGGATTTTCACACCCACCTGGCCCAGGCGCTGGGCGACGAGGCCGCCGAACGCGAAGTGGCCCGGGCAATGAAAGCGCTCAACCTGGGCCCCGAGGAGCGCCGGCCCTACGCGCTGCGCCGGCTGCGCGACCGACTCCAGGCAAACCTTTCCGGGCTAATGGGCCCGTCGGTGGCCCGCGACATCGTCGACCGCTACCTGCCCTACCGCCACGACGACGCGCCGGTGACCGACGATATCCACTTCGTGGAAAGCCGCCTTGAAGCCTACCGCTCACGGCTCACCGGCCTTGCCCGCGAGCTCGATGGGCTGCGCCGCCACCACCGCCAAACCCTGGCCTACCTTCCGGTCGGGCTTTGCGTACTGGGCGATGACGACGAGCTGACCATGTGGAACCAGGCGCTTTCCGAGCTATCCGGCATCAGCGGCGAGAGTGTGATCGGCGCGCACCGCGACAGCCTCCCCGCGCCCTGGCCCGAGCTATTAAAAAGCGCGCAGCACGCGCCAAGCGGCCCGCTTTACAAGCAACCGGTATGCCTACACGGCAGGGACTACTTTCTGACCCTGCACCAGGCCGCGCTGAGCGGGCTCGATAGCCGCGGCGGTAGCGTGATCCTGGTCGAGGACCACAGCGAAATGAAATGGCTCGAAGAGGAGCTGGTGCACGCCGCGCGCCTGGCCTCGATCGGCCAGCTGGCCGCCGGGGTCGCCCACGAGATCGGCAACCCGATTACGGGGATTTCATCGCTTGCCCAAAACCTGCGTTTCGATACCAGCGACCCGGCATTACTGGAAACCGCCGATCATATCCAGGAGCTGACCCAGCGGGTGACTAAAATCGTCAACTCGCTGGTGGGCTTTGCCCACGGCGGGCGCCAGTCATTGCCGCCCCCGGCAGAGTGCGTCGTGCTCCGCCATATCAGCGACGACGCGCTACACTTGATCCACCTGGCCCGGTCGGGCGAGGATGTTAGCTTTGATAACGCCTGCCCAGCACACCTCACCGTTCAGGGCGACGCCCAGCGTTTGACCCAGGTGATGGTGAACCTGCTGGGCAACGCGCGCGATGCCTGCCAAGGGCCAGGCGAGGTTTCGATCGAGGCCGGCGAGCAGGCCGGGCAGGCCTGGTGGCGCGTTACGGATAACGGCGAAGGTATCGCGGAAAGCGTAAAGGATCACTTGTTCGAGCCCTTCACCACCACCAAGGCGCCGGGAGAAGGCACCGGGCTTGGGCTATCGGTGGCGTACCAGATTATCAACGAGCACCAGGGCCGAATCGAGTGCACCTCGCCTCCGAGCGGACAGTCGTGCGGCACCGCCATTACGCTTTGGCTGCCGCTTTACCAACAGGATGATCGACCCTAAATGGCCAGGATACTGATTGTTGAAGATGAAGCGATTATTCGCAGCGCCCTCAAGCGACTGCTCGAGCGCAGCCACTACGAGGTCGTCGAGGCGGCCAGCGTCGAGGAGACGGCAACGCTTGCGCTTGCCGAGTTCGATCTCATCATCAGCGACCTGCGCCTGCCGGGCGAGCCGGGCACCGCGCTGATCGAAGCCGCCGCCCCGGCGCCGGTGCTGGTCATGACCAGCTACGCCAGCATGCGCTCGGCGATCGAGGCATTGAAGCTTGGCGCGGTGGACTACGTCGCCAAACCCTTCGATCACGACGAGCTGCTGGAAACTGTCGAGGGCATTTTGCACAATCGCGCCATGGCGGCCGGCAGCGCCCCGGCGATTACCGACGAGGGCGGCACCCGCCAAATCATGATCGGCGACTGCGCCGCCATGCAGCAGGTGTACACCCGGATTCGTAAAACCGCTCCGGCGGATGTCAGCGTGCTGATCCAGGGCGAGTCCGGCACCGGCAAGGAGCTGGTGGCGCGGGCGCTTCA
The DNA here is from genome assembly GCF_970647075.1 of Vreelandella mediterranea. Lineage (NCBI taxonomy): Bacteria > Pseudomonadati > Pseudomonadota > Gammaproteobacteria > Oceanospirillales > Halomonadaceae > Vreelandella > Vreelandella mediterranea. Next base: position 3,252,373 of record NZ_OZ310198.1, read on the forward strand.
TCAGCAGAGCAAGCGCGCGGCGGCCCCGCTTATTTGCGTCAACTGCGCGGCGATCCCGGAAACGCTGATCGAGTCCGAGCTTTTCGGCCACGAAAAAGGCGCCTTCACCGGCGCAAGCGCTGCTCGCACCGGGCTGGTAGAAGCCGCCGACGGCGGTACGCTGTTTCTCGACGAGATCGGCGAACTTCCGCTGGATGCCCAGGCAAGGCTTCTGCGCGTGCTGCAAGAAGGCGAAATCCGCAAGATCGGCTCCGTGGAAACCCGTCACGTGAACGTCCGCCTGATCACCGCGACCCACCGGGACCTGCGCGCGCTTTCCAAAAGCGGTGAGTTCCGCCTGGATCTTTATTATCGCCTCAACGTCATGCAGATCGCCCTGCCGCCGCTTCGCGAGCGTGACGAGGACGTTTTGAAAATCGCCGACATCCTGCTAGAGAAAGCCTGCCAGCGCCACGACCGGCCAGGTCTTCGCCTTTCGCGCGCCGCGCGTCAGGATGTGCAGGACTACCCCTGGCCTGGCAACGTACGCGAGCTCGAAAACGCGCTCGAGCGCGGCGTGATTCTCGCCGAGGGCCACCTGATCCACCCTGACGACCTGGGGCTGGGGCCGGTACCCCACCGCCCGGCGCCCAGTGCTACGTCCGAAACGAAAGAGCCGTTCGAAGAGGAAGAGGATCTTTCGCTGGAGGATTACTTTCAGCATTTCGTGCTGGAGCACCAGGATCAGATGAGTGAAACCGAACTTGCACAAAAATTGGGCATTAGCCGTAAAAACCTCTGGGAACGGCGCCAGCGGCTGGGTATTCCGCGTAAAAAGACCGCCAAACGACCGGGAGCGGGGGGCGACACCTCCACGCCTTGATGCCACGCGCCACGCCCTACGACTAACGTCTAATATCCTGATTTCAATAAAAAATATTTAAAAAAGCGGCCATTCGGGTTGTTACCTTCCCACACACAAGACGTTTAAAAACGCTGTTTTGAAGGTAACACTTGGTGCACAGCACCTGCTCAAAAAATACTCGAATACTACAAGTTGATGAAATAACTTTTCTTTTTAACAAGTGGCACGCCAAGTGCAGTATTACTGGGTAAGAAAAACAAATCGGGTAGCGGTTAAACAACAACAATAACAAGCCATACCGCGCAGACCTCGCCAAAACAAAAACAACAGGGCGAGGGCAAGATAAGCGACCAATAACAATAAACGGCTGATGTCTTGCAAATTGCTCGCGCTTGATAGCAGGCGCATCCATAAAAACAATCGAAAGCAATAACCCGAAAAAGGACGCGACGTACACCCTCAAAGCGGCCAACAATAATAAACGCTTTGCAATGTACCCCCGGAGCCAATAACAATTCGCCGGGCGAGAAGAGTTCGCGGTTGGATTATTGTTTTGAATACGAGGCGGTCGGAGCAGAGTGAGCAACGCTTTACTGACTGCGGTGCGTATTCAGGGCGATGTGCCATCATGAAGAAAAACAGCAGCACGGATGCTGATTGACCCAATTGACAGGGGAGGCCGTTTTGGCCTCCCCTTTCCGCATCTGGCCCTTGGTCATTGACGCCGTTATGAACGCCGTTTTTTAAACGTTTTGTACAATCCTCGTCTGAATGCTTTGCAAGGCGTTGGGCGTCGGCTACACTCATCGACTTATCATTTATCAAACCCTTTGTTAAATAACCTACGTTTTAACTGCGAGTCGATGTCGTCGCATGTTTAGAGGACTTACCCGTTTTTTACCTGGTTCGGGAGAGCAATTGAAAAACCTGCTCGATTCCCAAGAAAACCCTACTGAGGCCTTAACGCCTCACGTTATCCCCCGCTCCGAGCACCCTGTTTCTCGTCAGCAGATCAGCGACGCCGCCTTGAAAGTACTTTATCGATTGGACGGTGCAGGCTTTGGTGCCTATCTGGTCGGCGGCTGCATTCGCGATGCGCTCCTTGGCCAAACCCCCAAGGATTTCGACGTGGCGACCAACGCCACGCCGGATCAGGTGCGCGATTTGTTTCGCAACTCGCGATTGATCGGGCGGCGCTTTCGTATCGTTCACGTCCGCTTTGGGCGCGAAGTCATCGAGGTGACGACCTTCCGGGGCAAGCCTCAAGACGAGCACGGCGATCATATCGCTCAGCAGTCCGACGATGGGCTTCTGCTGCGCGATAACGTTTGGGGCAGCATCGAAGAGGACGCGCTGCGCCGTGACTTCACCGTCAACGCGCTTTACTACAGCATCGCCGACTTCTCGATTCATGACTTCGCCGGCGGCATCGGCGATATCAACGCGCGCACGCTGCGACTGATCGGCGACCCGGCAACCCGTTATCGGGAAGACCCGGTGCGTATGCTGCGCGCGGTGCGCTTTGCCGCCAAGCTGGGCTTCGAGATCGCTCCCGAAACCGAAGCGCCGATGTACGAGCTGGCGCCGCTTTTGCTGCAAATTCCGCCGGCGCGCCTGTTCGACGAAGCGCTCAAGCTCTTCATGTCCGGCCAGGGGCTTTTGACCTTCCGTCTTTTGAGCCACTACGGGCTGTTCGGCATGCTCTTCCCCGAAGCCGAGGAAGCCATGGCCGACGCCGCTTGGGTCGAGGAGCTGATCGAGCAGGCGCTAATGAATACCGACAAGCGCATCGCCAACGACCGCCCGGTGACCCCGGCGTTTTTGTTCGCCGCGTTTTTGTGGGGGCCGGTTTCACTACGCCTGGCAGAGCTCGAAGGCGAAGGCATGCCCGCGGTACCCGCGCTGCAAACAGCCGCCCAGGACGTAGTGATGCGCCAGCTTCAGCACATCTCGATCCCCAAACGCTTTGGTATGCCAATGCGCGAGATCTGGGAGCTTCAGGCACGCCTGCCCATGCGTCGCGGCAAGCGCGCGTTTCAAAGCCGCGAACACCCGCGCTTTCGCGCCGCTTTCGACCTTTTGTTACTGCGCGAGCAAGCCGGTGAAATACCCCGCGGGCTGGGCGAGTGGTGGGAAGCGTTCCAGCAAGGCGACGAGCACGAACAGCGCCGCCTGCTGCAAAAGGTGGGTGGCGACCCGGCAAGCCAGGGCGACCGGCGGCGTAAAAAGCGCCGTAAGCCGACGCGCAAAAGCGATTAGCGAGCCAGCGCCATGATCTCATCGCTTGCCTATATCGGCATTGGCAGCAATATCGAAGAGCCGCTGGCCCAGGTACGCCGGGCGATAGTCGAGCTTGGCGAGCTGCCGCTCACCAGGGTAAGCGGCGTCTCCTCGCTTTACGCCAGCCGCCCGGTGGGCCCCCAGGACCAGCCAGATTTCGTCAACGCCGTCGTCGCCCTCGACACCGCGCTTTCACCGCTGGCGCTTCTGGATCAGCTCCAGGGCCTGGAGCAGCGCCATCGCCGCCGCCGTTTGCGCCACTGGGGCCCACGCACCCTGGATCTCGATATCCTGCTCTTCGGCGAGCAGCGCATCGAGCAGCCCCGCTTAAGCGTTCCCCACCCGCACATGCACGAGCGCGCCTTCGTGCTGATGCCGCTTAACGAGCTCGATGCTGCGATCACCCTGCACGATCAACCCGCCCGCCACTGGCTGGAGCGCATCGAAAACCCCGGTATTCAGCGACTGGTCGAAGACGGCCCGGGTTAACGGCCCACGGGGTTCGACGTCGCCCGCGCCCTCTTTTGTCTTATCTCTGCCAGGCCAACCCATAATGCGCACGCTGCACGACATCGCCGACCTTCGATCGACGCTCAACGACGACCGCCGAACCGGGAAACGTATCGCGCTGGTTCCCACCATGGGCAACCTGCACGCCGGGCACATGGCGCTGGTGGAAACCGCGCGCCAGCACGCGGATATCGTGGTGGCGAGCCTTTTCGTCAACCCGATGCAGTTTGGCCCGGGTGAAGACCTGGACGCCTACCCGCGCACCCTAAAAGAGGACCAGGCGAAGCTTGCCGAGGCCGGCTGCGATTTTCTATTCGCCCCCACCGCCGCCGCGCTCTACCCGGGCGGCCTGGACGCTCAGACGCGGGTGCAGGTGCCGGTGGTTTCCGAAGGGCTTTGCGGCGCCAGCCGCCCCGGCCACTTCGACGGCGTGGCCACCGTGGTGACGATGCTGTTCAACCTGGTGCAGCCGGACATCGCGCTGTTCGGCGAGAAGGATTACCAGCAACTGGCGGTCATCCGTAAGCTCAAAGCGGACCTGCACATGCCCATCGAGATCATCGGCGTGGCAACCCAGCGCGCCGAGGATGGCCTGGCGCTTTCATCGCGCAACGGCTACTTGAGTGACGAGCAGCGCGCCGCCGCGCCCAGGCTTTACCAGGCCCTGCAAGCAGCGAAAGCGGCACTGGAAAACGGCGAGCCCGCCCCGCTCGTGCTCGACCAGGCGATCGCGGCCCTGGGGGCTGCGGGCCTTACACCGGAATACGTAGAGCTAAAAAGCGCAGCGCTTGGCCCGGTAACGCCCACCACCTCGGCGGCGGTACTATTAGCGGCGGCAAAGCTCGGCCCGACGCGCCTGATCGATAACGTGGCCGTCACCCTGCAACGGCGCGACCCACGAGGGTGAACCAAAAGCGTATTGTCGCGACGCACGACTTTCCCCTATGCTGATTGAACACGCTTGAATTCAATACGCTCGCTCACAGGCTTACGGCCTTATTCATTTCGGGAGTTCTGTCATGCAAGAAGTGGTCATCGTCGCCGCACGGCGCACCGCGGTCGGTAGCTTCGGCGGCTCGCTCGCGGGCATTCCCGCCAGCGAACTCGGCTCGCTGGTCATCAAGGACATTCTCTCATCCACCGGCGTCTCACCGGATCAGGTCAACGAAGTGCTGCTCGGCCAGGTGCTGACTGCGGGGGTGGGCCAAAACCCGGCTCGCCAGGCGTCCATCAATGCCGGCCTGCCGGACTCGGTGCCGGCCATGACCATCAACAAGGTATGCGGCTCTGGCCTCAAAGCGGTTCATTTGGCCACCCAAGCCATCCTGTGCGGCGATGCCGACCTGATCATTGCCGGCGGCCAGGAGAACATGTCCGCCTCGCCTCACGTGCTGCCCAACTCGCGCAACGGCCAGCGCATGGGCGACTGGAAAGCGATCGATACCATGGTCCACGATGGCCTGTGGGACGCGTTCAACGATTTCCACATGGGCATTACCGCCGAGAACCTGGCCGAGAAGTACGGCATCACCCGCGAGCAAATGGACGAGTTCGCCGCCCAGTCGCAGCAGAACGCCTCCAACGCCATCAAGGAAGGCAAGTTCAAAAGCCAGATCGTGCCGGTGGAGATCCCCCAGCGCAAGGGCGACCCGGTGGTGTTCGATACCGACGAAAACCCGCGGGAAGTCACTGCGGAAAAACTGGGTGGCATGAAGCCGGCGTTCAAGAAAGACGGCACCGTCACCGCGGGCAACGCTTCCTCTCTCAACGACGGCGCCGCCGTGGTGATGGTCTGCTCGGCGGAGAAAGCCAAGGAACTGGGGCTTGAGCCGCTCGCGCGCATCAAGGCCTACGCCAACGCTGGCGTGGATCCGGCGATCATGGGCATCGGGCCGGCCCCGGCGACAAGGCGGTGCCTTGAGAAAGCCGGCTGGAGCCTTGAGGATTTGGATCTCGTCGAGGCGAACGAAGCCTTTGCCGCCCAAGCGATGTCGGTCAACAAGGAGCTGGGCTGGGACGTCTCCAAAGTGAACGTCAACGGCGGTGCCATTGCGCTGGGCCACCCGATCGGCGCCTCGGGCTGTCGCGTACTGGTCTCGCTGATTCACGAAATGATCGCCCGGGATGCCAAAAAAGGCCTTGCTACGCTTTGTATCGGCGGCGGCCAAGGTGTAGCGCTGGCCATCGAGCGGCCGTAACTTCAGGCCTTCTAAACAACAAAGCCCCTGCCTTCGAGCAGGGGCTTTTGATTGCAGCTATATCTCAACCACCCCAGTGTGGCCGGAAGAGACCCGTAGCGGGGGTCTTTCGCCAGGGATGGCGAAAGTAGCGTACAGGGAGGTATTTACAGCGCCCCCGCGTAGGGTCTCTTCCGGACCCCGATGCTCGATTTTTGAAGCGGTTTACCGAATCCTGCCGCCATTGACTAGCTGTGATGGCGTGCGACCAACCAGCACCACCCCCATCAGGAAAAGCCCGGCGGCGGCCCACATGGTGGTCGGTAGACTCGTGGCATCCACCACGCGCCCGCCCAAAAGCGACCCCAAGCCAATCGACATATTGAACACGAAGGCCATTAAAGCGGTAGCCGCCTCGGTATTGGGCGCGGTGCGCAAAATCCAGGTCTGAATGCTTACCGAGATGCTGCCGAAGATCGCGCCCCACACCGTCAAGAGCACCACGCCGCTGAACGGACTCGTGCCCAGCAGCGGAAAGCTCGCCACCACGACCAAAAGCAGCACCGGAATCATGAGCACGGCGATGTAGGGGTTGCGCGCCGCGCGCATGCCCGCGATCACGTTGCCGATAATGCCCGCCGCCCCGTAAAGCAGCAACAGGGTTCCCACGTTGCGCTGCTCGATGCCGCTGACGTTTTGCAGAATCGGGCTGATGAAGGTGTAGGCGACGAAGTGGCCCACGACCACGCAGCCGGTGGTGAGTACCGCTACGCGCACGCCACGATTGAGCACCTGCTGGGCGAGAATGCGCAGGCGCACCGGCTCCCGGGGCGGAAGGCTGGGTAACCATAGCCAGATCATACCCGCGGTCAGCAGACTAAAGCCGCCCAGGCCGCCAAACACCCACCGCCAGCTGCTGATATCCCCCAAGAGTGTACCCAGCGGCACGCCCAGCACCGAGGCCGCCGTGACGCCACCAAAGATGATCGTCATCGCCTTGGCCACGCTTTCCTCCGGCACGAGCCTGGGCGCGATGCTGCCCGCGACCGCCCAGAAACCCCCGATACTCATGCCGATCAGCACTCGCGCGGCGAGCAGCATGACAAAGCTTTCGGCCATACTCGAGAGCACGCTGCCCAGCGTCATGATGATCATCAAACCGGTCAGCATCACCCGGCGGTCCATGCGGCCCACTGCCACCGGCAACAGCGGCGCCGACAACGCCGCCACCACCCCGGGTACCGTCACCATCAAACCAGCGGTGCCCTCGCTGACGCCCATCTCCCCCGCTACCTGGGAGAGCAGCCCGATCGGCAGCTGCTCGGCGGTGACCAGCAGGAAAATCCCGCACATGACCGCAATGACCGCCCACCACCTGGCGACATCCTTCTCCATGATTTCTCCTTATCGACCGCCTCTCCCAAACAACGCCGCCCCCGCAGCCAAAGGCAACGGGGGCGGAGGGAGCACCTTCGGATCGCTTATTCGACGGTGGCTTCGCTTTGCACGGCAAACGCCGCTTTCTCTTCTTCGGTGATCTCCTTGATGGAGAGCTTCACGCGGTTGCGGTTGTCGATGTCGAGCACTTTCACGACCACGTCGTCACCTTCGTTCAAGAAGTCGCGCACGTCGTTGACGCGCTCCTGGACGATTTGCGAGATGTGTACCAGACCGTCGGTGCCGGGCATGATGTTCACGAATGCGCCGAAGTCGGCAATACGCACGACCTTACCGTTGTAAAGCTTGCCGATTTCCGCCTCGGCGGTGATCGCCAGCACGGTGTCGATGGCCGCCTTGGCGGCTTTCTTGTCTTCGGCATAAATACGCACGGTGCCGTCATCGTCAAGATCGATGGAGGCGCCGGTGTCTTCGCAAATCTTGCGAATGGTAGCGCCCCCTTTGCCGATGACGTCGCGGATTTTGTCCGGGTCGATTTTGATCGTCGCCATGGACGGCGCATTATCAGAAACCTCGGTGCGGCTCTGATTAATGACGGCGTTCATCTGCTCGAGGATCGAGATGCGCGCATGGTGGGCCTGCTGCAGCGCGGTCTCCATGATCTCTTCGTTGATGCCTTCGATCTTGATATCCATCTGGAGCGCGGTCACGCCTTCGACGGAGCCAGCGACCTTGAAGTCCATGTCACCGAGGTGATCTTCGTCGCCCAGAATATCGGTCAGCACCGCGTAACCTTCCGGGTCTTTGACCAGGCCCATGGCGATACCCGCCACCGGCGCTTTCAGCGGAACACCCGCATCCATCAGCGCAAGTGAGGAGCCACAGACCGAGGCCATGGAGCTCGAGCCGTTGGACTCGGTGATCTCGGAGACCACGCGAATGGTGTAGGGGAAGTCGTCTTCCGAGGGCAGCATGGCCTGCACACCACGGCGCGCCAAACGGCCATGGCCGATTTCACGGCGCTTCGGCCCGCCCATGAAGCCGGCTTCGCCAACCGAATAGGGAGGGAAGTTGTAGTGCAGCATGAAGCGGTCTTTACGCTCGCCTTCCAGCGACTCGATCAACTGCGAGTCGCGAAGCGTACCTAACGTCGCCACGGCGATCGCTTGGGTTTCACCACGCGTGAACACCGCCGAGCCGTGGGTCTTGGGCAATACGCCGACTTCGATGTCTAGCGGGCGCACGGTGGTGTTGTCGCGGCCATCGATACGCGGCTCGCCTTTCACGACCCGCGAGCGCACGACGCGCTTCTCGAGGCTTGCGAAGGCACCCTTGACGTCGTCTTTGGCGAACTTGTCGTTGACCGGCTCACCTTCGACGGCCACAAGCTCCTCGAGCGCCTGGTCTTTAAGCGCGGCCAGGGCGTCCTGGCGCTGCATTTTGTCGGTAATGCGATAGGCTTCGCCGACTTTAGCCTCAAAACCTTCGGCCATGGCGGTTTTAAGCGCCGCGTTCTCCTCGGCGGCTTGCCACTCCCAGCGCGGCTTGCCGGCCTCGGCGACCAGTTCGTTGATGGCGGAGACCGCCACCTGCATTTCCTGATGGCCAAAGAGGACCGCGCCGAGCATTTCGTCTTCCAGAAGCTCCTGGGCTTCGGACTCGACCATCAGCACGGCTTTTTCGGTACCGGCGACGACCATGTTAAGCTCGGAGGTCGCAAGCTCTTCGACGGTCGGGTTTAGAAAGTAACCCTGTTCTTCGTTGAAGCCCACACGCGCGGCACCGATCGGGCCGTTGAACGGCACGCCGGAGATCGAAAGCGCTGCCGAAGTACCCAGCATCGCGGCGATATCCGGGTCGTGGTTACGGTCGGTAGAGAGAACGGTACAGATGACCTGTACTTCGTTCATGAAGCCTTTCGGGAAAAGCGGGCGGATCGGACGGTCGATCAGACGCGAGGTGAGCGTCTCTTTCTCGGTGGGGCGCCCTTCGCGTTTGAAGAAGCCGCCGGGAATCTTGCCAACCGCGTAGGTCTTTTCCTGGTAGTGTACCGAGAGCGGGAAAAAGGGCTGGCCAGGATTGACGTCTTTCTTGGCGACCACGGTGCAGAGCACAACGGTGTCGTCCATGGTGACCATCACGGCACCGCTGGCCTGGCGAGCGATACGGCCGGTTTCGAGGGTGACGGTGCTACGACCGTACTGGAACGTTTTTTTTACCGGATTCACGGCGACTTCCTTTAACATAAAATAGCTACTTGTCTTTTCTGGGGTCGTTTTTGACTCGCCACTATTCTAGGCGCTGTGGCGCTCAAGGGCTACCAGAAACCCGAATTCACCGCCTTCCTCCCGCTTTTAGCGCGTTTTGGGCATAAAAAAACGGGTAGCCCTTTGGGGCTACCCGTTTTGATTGCACGCTTCGCGGCTTGTCTGCCCCCTCATGAAAAGGGGCGCGACAAGGCGTTTTAGCGGCGCAGACCCAAACGCTGGATCAGCGACTGATAGCGTTCAAAATCCTTGCGCTTGAGGTAGTCCAGCAGCTTACGACGCTGGTTTACCATGCGGATCAGACCACGACGCGAGTGGTGGTCCTGCTTGTTGGTCTTGAAGTGGTCCTGCAGGCCATTGATGTTGGCGCTCAGCAGGGCAACCTGCACTTCGGGGGAACCGGTGTCGCTCTCGCCGCGGCCGTATTCGTTAACGATCTCGGCCTTTTTCTCAGCGGTTAGTGCCATCTGTCTCTCCAGTCAGCAATATGCTTAACATTGAATGGGTGAGACCACGCATATTTGCAGTCTCAAAGGGTATTTTCGCGTAAATCGCGGCGTCCTTGCAACGTTTTACCAGCGAACTTACGAAAGCGCGACCGTGCTTAACAGCCGCTTGGGGGCCACTTCCTGGGGCCCTTTCACCACGCCCAAGCCGAGAAACGACTCGGCGTAGTAAAGTCGTGCCAGCTCGTTGGGCGGCAGTGCCCCCACGTCGAGCTTGGCGGATTGACCGTAGGACAAGGAGGTATGGGCGGCCTCGTCCACGCTAAGCGCAGGGAGGTGATCGACCAGTACGTCCACGGGCATCAATTCGGCCTCACGCGCGCTCTGCTCACCAAGAGCTTCTAACGCCTCCAGGGTCCACATCGCGTTGCCATCAAAGGGGCCGGTCTTGAGCCGTCTTAGCTGGCTGATATGAGCGCCGCATCCGAGCGCCAAACCGATATCTTCGGCCAACGTGCGAATGTAGGTGCCTTTACTACAGCTTACTTCGAGCTCGAACGCTTGACCGTCGAACGCGAGCAGCCGGGCATCATACACGCTAATTCTGCGCGCTGCACGCTCCACTTCCTTGCCCTCGCGGGCCAGTTCGTAAAGCTTTTTGCCCTGATGCTTGAGCGCCGAGTACATCGGCGGTACCTGGTCGATCTCGCCGCGAAAGCGTGCAATGGCAGCCTCGACGTCGTCATTCGAAAGCGTTGGCACCTCGCGGCGCTCGATCACGCTACCTTCCGCATCGCCGGTATCGGTGATCACCCCGAGTTCGACCCGGGTGCGATACATCTTGTCGGCTTCCAGAAGGTGCGCGGAGAACTTGGTCGCCTCCCCCAGACAGATCGGCAGTAAGCCCGTCGCCATGGGGTCGAGGGTGCCGGTGTGCCCCGCTTTTTGCGCCTCGAACAGCCGGCGCACGCGCTGTAAAGCATGGTTACTGGACACGCCTTGGGGCTTGTCCAGCAGCACCACGCCGTTGACCGGCAGGCCCTTACGGCGACGCGCCATTACCGCGGCGCCTCGCCTTCGTTACCGCCCTCTTCTTCGTCCTGACGGGCGCGGTCGGTCGAGACCGCCTCGTCGATCAGCGAAGAGAGCTGCTGGCCGCGCACCACGCTTTCATCGAAATGAAAGCGCAGCTCCGGCACATGACGCAGTTTGATGCGCTTGGCAATCTGGCTTCTCAGAAAACCGCTGGCGCGTTTGAGCACCTGCAGATTTTCCTTGATGCGCGCCGGGTCCTGCTCACCCAGCAGGGTGACGTAGATATCGGCGTAGCCCAGATCACGACTGACGGTCGCGCCGCTGACCGTGACCATGCCAAGGCGCGGGTCCTTGATCTCGCGCTGGATAAGCACCGCCAGCTCCTTTTGGAGCTGGTCGGCTACCCGGTCGGTACGCTTGAATTCGCGCATGCTTGCTCCTCGCAGCCTTACAGGGTGCGCTCGACCTTGACCTGGTCGAAGACTTCGATCTTGTCGCCGACCTGGACGTCGTTATAGTTCTTGACGCCGATACCACACTCGACGCCGTTGCGCACTTCCTGCACATCGTCTTTGAAGCGACGCAGCGATTCGAGCTCGCCTTCATAAATCACTACATCATCACGCAGTACGCGGATCTTCTTATTACGATGCACGTTGCCTTCAACCACCATACAACCGGCAATTGCCCCAATTTTCGGCGCACGGAAGACATCGCGGACTTCAGCAATACCCACGATCTCTTCTTTCCAGTCAGGTGCGAGCATACCGCTCATCGCCTGCTTGACCTCGTCGATCAAGTGGTAGATAACGCTGTAGTAGCGCAGGTCCAGGCCTTCACGTTCGACGATTTCGCGGGCAGCGGCGTCGGCACGGACGTTGAAGCCGACCAGGATAGCCTCACTGGCTAGCGCCAGATTGGCATCGGTACCGGTGATGCCGCCCACACCAGATGAAACCACGGCCACTTCGACTTCGGCGGTGGAGAGCTCCTCGAGCGCACCACGGATCGCCTCGAGCGAACCTTGAACATCGGCTTTCAAGACGATGTTGACCTTGGCCACTTCGTCCTGGCCCATCTGGCTGAACATGTTCTCGAGCTTGGCTTTCTGCTGACGCGCCAAGCGTACTTCGCGGTACTTGCCTTGACGGAAGTTGGCGACTTCCCGCGCTTTACGCTCGTCGGCCACGACCATGAAGTCGTCACCGGCGTCCGGCGTACCGTCCAGGCCCTGAATCTCGACGGGCATCGCCGGACCGACTTCCTCGACCTGCTGGCCGAGTTCGTTGGTCAGCGCCCGTACACGGCCGTAGTGCAGGCCGGCCAGCACGATATCACCGCGCTTGAGGGTACCGTTTTGTACCAGTACGGTCGCGACCGGACCACGGCCCTTGTCGAGACGCGATTCGACGACCACACCTTTACCCGGCGCCAACGGCACGGCCTTGAGCTCGAGCACTTCGGATACCAGCTGGATCGCCTCCAACAGCTCCTCGATGCCGTCACCGGTTTTCGCGGAGACGTGAACGAACTGGGTATCGCCGCCCCACTCTTCCGAAATCACACCGTGCTGGGAAAGCTCGTTACGAATGCGGTCGAAATCCGCGCCGTCTTTATCGATCTTGTTCACCGCCACGACCATGGGAACTCCGGCCGCTTTGGAGTGTTCGATCGCTTCAACGGTTTGCGGCATGACGCCGTCGTCCGCCGCTACCACCAGGATGACCACGTCGGTTGCCTTGGCACCGCGGGCACGCATGGCGGTAAACGCCGCGTGGCCGGGGGTGTCCAGGAAGGTCACGCCACCGTGGTTGTCTTCGACGTGGTAGGCGCCGATGTGCTGGGTAATACCGCCGGCTTCACCGGTGGCCACCTTGGCACGACGAATGTAGTCGAGAAGCGAGGTCTTACCGTGGTCGACGTGACCCATGACGGTCACGACCGGCGAGCGGGTAATCTCATCGCCTTCGTAGGAGATGCCCTCGATCATTTCGGTCTCGAGCGCATCGTCCTTGACCAGCTTGACCTTGTGACCCATCTCTTCCACCACGATCGCCGCGGTATCCTGGTCGATCGTCTGGTTGATGGTCACCGCCGCGCCCATGGTGAACATGGCCTTGATCACTTCGTTGGCCTTGATCGACATCTTGTCGGCCAGCTCAGCGACGCTGATCGATTCGGGAATCGAGACTTCGCGAACGATCGGCTGCGTGGGCTTTTGGAAGCCGTGCTTGCCGTTGCCGCTCTGGCCCGGGCCGCGGCGACCGCCACGACGCTCGGAGCGCTTGGCTTTCTTGGCACTGCCGCCACGCTTACGCTCTTCGCGATCGCCACGGTCGTCGTCTTCGTCACGGCCTTTTTTCTTCGCCGCGGCCTTTTTGGGCGGCGCGGTGCGACGGTCGGTACGACCCTCTTTTGGCGGCGCCGGCGGCATCTCTTCGGAGGCCGGGGTTTCGTCGATCTGAAGCTCGGGCACGGCGGTTTCGGCCGGGGCCGGCGCCTTGGCGTCGGCTTCCTTACGCGCGGCTTCTTCAGCGGCCTGGGCTTTTTGGGCCTCGGCGCGCTCTTCGGCTTCGCGAGCCTCGCGGGCTTTATTCTCGGCTTCGGCCTCGGCCATATCGCCTACTAGCTGGCGCGGGCCCGAGTGCGTGGGCTCCGGCTCTTTCGGCTGCTCTTCTTCGGCGCGCTTGACGTAGGTCTTTTTCTTGCGGACCTGAACTTCGATCGTCTTGCCGCGCTCGCCGGTTTTGATCCGGCTACGCGTTTTGCGCGTCAGCGTGATGCGGTTTTTACCGGCATCCGCGGCGTCACCGCCGCCGTGACTTTTCTTCAAAAAGCTCAAAAGCGTCTGCTTGTCGTCTTCAGAGACCGCATCGCTTTCCGAGGCGTGCTTAAGGCCCGCCTCTTTCATCTGTTCCAACAGGCGGGGCACATCGCGGCCCACCTTTACTGCAAAATCTTTAACCGTCATATCTGACATTGTGACCCTCCCAAGCCCGTGACCTGTTTACTGTGTGTTCGAAGCCGCTTCGCTATCGTCTTCGAACCAGGGCGCACGGGCAGTCATGATCAGTGCCGCTGCGCGCGCTTCGTCTAACTCCTCGATATCGACCAGATCGTCGACAGACTGCTCGGCGAGATCTTCCATGGTGACAATGCCCCGACTGGCAAGAATGAAGGCCAGGTGGCGCTCCATCCCTTCCATTGCCAGCAGATCGTCTGCCGGCTGGGCACCGTCGAGCGCTTCTTCCGAGGCGATCGCCATTGTCAGTAGCTCGTCCTTGGCACGTGCGCGCAGCTCTTCGACGAGCTCTTCATCGAATTCTTCGATTTCGAGCATCTCTTCGAGCGGCACGTAGGCGACTTCTTCCAGGGTAGTGAACCCTTCTTCCACTAATAGCCGGGCAACGTCCTCGTCCACGCTCAGGTGGTGAACGAAGGAGTCCACGAGGCTATCGATTTCCTGCTCGCGCTTGGACTCGGCCTCGTCTTCGGTCATGACGTTGATCCGCCAGCCGGTGAGTTCCGATGCCAGGCGCACGTTCTGGCCGCTGCGGCCGATGGCCTGAGCGAGATTGTCCTGGGCGACCGCGACGTCCATGGCGTGGGCGTCTTCATCCACCAAAATGGAGGCAACGTCCGCCGGCGCCATGGCGTTGATGACGAGCTGCGCGGGGTTGTCGTCCCACAGCACGATGTCTACACGCTCGTTTTGAAGCTCTGATGACACCGCCTGCACCCGCGAGCCGCGCATCCCCACACACGCACCGACCGGGTCGATGCGGCGATCGTTGGTTTTGACGGCGATCTTGGCGCGCGAGCCCGGATCACGGGCCGCGCCCTTGATCTCGATGAGCTGCTCGGCAATTTCCGGCACCTCGATCTTGAAAAGCTCGATGATGAACTGCGCATTGGTGCGCGAGAGCTGAAGCTGTGCGCCGCGAGCCTCCGGGTCGACCTTGACCAGCAGCGCACGCACCCGCTCGTTCATGCGGTAGCGCTCGCCGTGAATCATTTCGTTACGCGCCAAAAACGCCTCGGCGTTTTCGCCCAGGTCGATGATCAGCCCGTCACGGGTAGTTTTCTTGACGATACCGGCGACCAGCTCGCCTTCGCGGTCGGCGTACTGGCTGACCACTTCGGCGCGCTCGGCTTCACGGACTTTCTGGACGATGACCTGCTTGGCGGTCTGGGCGGCAATACGACCAAACACGGCGTTGTCGATCTTCTGCTCGGTGACCTCACCCAGCGCCAAAGGCGGGTCGCGTCGTTCGGCAACGGTTTGCTTGATTTCGTAATCCGGCGTCTCGAACTCGTCGTCTTCGACCACGGTCCAGTAGCGGTAGGTGTCGTAGTCGCCAGTGCGGCGGTCGATTTCCACGCGCACGTTGGCTTCTTCCTGCTCGAAACGCTTGCGCGAGGCGCTGGCCAGCGCCGCTTCGACCGCTTCGAAAATTACGTCGCGTGAAACGCCTTTTTCGTTAGAGATCGCGTCAACGACCATTAAAATTTCTTTACTCATGCGTATGCCTCGCCAGTAAACCTGTCCTTTGTGCCTCGCCCCAGCCGTGGGGGGCCGCCGTTTTTTTAATCTTCGAACTGCGGGACAATGTGTGCAGCATCGATACTTTCGATGGGAAAGCAATACTCTTCGCCGTCGAGCTGAAGCAGCACTTCGTCGCTTTCCACGCCCGCAAGCAGCCCCTGATATTTACGCCGGCCATGAAAGGCAGTGCGCAGCTTGAGCGCCACCTGGTGGCCCTGGTAGCGTGTAAAATGATCCAGGGTATACAAAGGGCGCGCCATACCGGGCGACGAAACCTCCAGGCGGTACTCGCCGGGAATAGGATCTTCGACATCCATGACGGCGCTGACTTGACGGCTGATATCAGCGCAGTCTTCGACACTGACGCCGCTTTCACGCTCGATATAGATCACCAGGCGTGAATGTTTGCCCTGAGAAAGATGGTCGATGCCCCATAGCTCGAAGCCCATGGCGGCAACAACAGGCTCAATCAGCGCGTGCAGCGCTGCGTGTTTTGTGGCCACAGACGAAGCTCCTATAGCCGTTGCATCAGGCACCTGGCCAGGAGTCATGAGAAAAGCTAGGTGGCTGATTGGCGTTACCTGAAAATGTGCCTTCGACGTCGCGGCGGGTGCCGGCGCGCAAGACACGCTTGGCTCGCAAAAAGCTACTCTTAAATCTGCCGGTAGCGTCAGCGTGTGTAAAGACGCTACTAACAAAAAGCCCCTTCACAGGAAGGGGCTTTTTAAAAGAAACCTGTAATACCATTTTAACAAACCGGTGTGATTCTATTGCCAGCCAATACTGAATGGCTGCGCATACACCGTTTGAAAAAATATGGTAGCGGGGACCGGATTTGAACCGATGACCTTCGGGTTATGAGCCCGACGAGCTACCAGACTGCTCCACCCCGCATCAATCTAGCTGGACGATATTAGCCCCTTATACGACCTTCGTCAAGGGCTTTCTCGTCTCAGGTACCACCCTGAAATCCTCGAAATTGATCTAACCAGTTTCTCGGTGGTGCCGAAGGCGGGACTTGAACCCGCACGACCATACGGTCACTACCCCCTCAAGATAGCGTGTCTACCAATTCCACCACTTCGGCATCAGGGGAGGCTAAAGAAAGCGTCAACAAGCATTTAATCTCAAATACTTAGTCGCTGTTTTCCTCTAGCACTGGCGCGGTATTATCCACACTTCCCGAGTCGTCGTCAAGTGTTGGAACACTTTGTTGTTGCTCGACCAAGCGCGAGTCCGGAATACCGGCTTCCGGGGCCTGTCCTGCCTGGGTGGCAAAGTAGGCAAGCGCCATGGACGTGACGAAGAAACCCGCCGCCAGAACGCCGGTCGCGGTCGACAGAAAGTTACCGCTGCCGCGGGAACCGAAGACCGTCTGTGAGGCACCGCCGCCGAAGGAGGCGCCGGCATCGGCCCCTTTACCCTGCTGGAGCAGGATAAGTACTACGAGCGCGATCGCGATGACCACGTGAACCATTAAAATTGCAACTTGCATGGCGTTATCCTGCTGACTGACAAATAGCGAAAAAATCATCGGTTTTGAGCGAGGCACCGCCCACCAAACCGCCGTCGATATCCGGCTTTGCAAGTAGCTCGGCTGCATTACCGGCATTCATGCTACCGCCGTAGAGAAGCACGAGCTCCTCACCGAGGGTGTCATCAAAACGCGCAAGGTGCGCGCGCACCTCGGCCATTACGTCCTGCGCCTGCTCCGGGGTCGCCGTACGCCCGGTACCAATCGCCCATACCGGCTCGTAGGCGATGACCAGTTTCTTTTGGGCATCGCGGCTTAGATGGGTAAGCACTGCGTCCACCTGAGCCAGTACCACGGCCATGGTGCGCTCGGCCTCGCGCTCTTTTAGGGTTTCACCCACGCATAGAATGGGCGTCAGACCATGATCGAGCGCAACGTTGACCCGGCCAAGGATCGCCTCGTCGGTATCACCGTAAAGCGCGCGGCGCTCGGAATGGCCCACCAGTACATAGCAGACACCGAACTCGTTGAGCATCGGCGCGCTCACCTCGCCGGTATGTGCCCCCGAGGCCTCGGTATTGAGCGTTTGCGCCCCCAGCTTTAGCGAGGTCGATTGAAACGCCCGCTGCGCGGCGTCGAGGTAGGGAAAAGGCACGATCAGCGCCGCCTCGACCTGCTCGGGCAAGGGGGTGGCCGCCAGAGTGCTCGCAAAGGTGTCGATCAGCGACCTTGAGCCGTTCATTTTCCAGTTACCGGCAATCAGTGGTGTGCGCATTCAATATCCTCACTCAAGGTGGAGCGAAATGGTATAGGAGCGGCCTTGTCAAGACAACCGCTGCCCACATTTGGGCCAAACGCGGGCCAAGCTTAGCTCAGCAGCGCCTCGACCCGCTTTGCAAGGGTTTCGGCCAGCGCCTGAACATCCAGGTGCGCGCGACCTTCGACCATCACACGAATCAGCGGCTCGGTACCCGAGGGGCGTAGTAGTACTCGCCCCTGGTCGCCGAGCTTTGCTTCCAGCTCGCCGACCGCTTCATCTAGCACCGGAGCGTCCATGACGTCTTTGGCATGGGTACCGGCGGGCAGCCGGACGTTAACCAGCGCCTGGGGTACCTTCTCGAAGGCCTTTAACAGCGCAGCGAGCGTTTTTTGCTCGCGCATCATCAACGCCAGCACCTGAAGCGCCGAGACGATACCGTCGCCGGTCGTTTGTGCATGGCCGCATACGATATGGCCGGAGGACTCGCCGCCCAACTCCCAACCGTTGGCCGCCATTTTCTCCATCACGAAGCGGTCACCGACCTTGACCCGCTCGAAGGGAATGCCTAGCGCTTCCAGCGCCTTGGCCAAGCCGAAGTTGCTCATGAGCGTACCGACCACGCCGCCCTGCAAAAGCCCGCGCTCATGACGGTCCCGGGCGATGAGATAAAGGATGTCATCGCCGTCGACTTCGCGGCCATCGGCATCGACCAACAGCACCCGGTCGCCGTCGCCGTCGAAGGCCACGCCTAAATCAGCGCCCTGCTGAATTACAGCCGCACGCAGCGCCGCCGGATGGGTCGAGCCCACTTCGTGATTGATATTGAGCCCGTTAGGCGTGGCGCCGATCACGCTGACCTCGGCGCCCAGCTCGCGAAATACGCTCGGCGCAATGTGGTAGGTCGCGCCGTGGGCGCAGTCGAGCACCACGCTCAGGCCGTGCAGGCTCAGCCGGTCGGGCAGCGTCGATTTACAGAATTCGATGTAGCGCCCCGCGGCGTCATCGATGCGCGCGGCCTTGCCAAGCTGCCCGGCCTCGGCGGTGCAAAGCGGCGCGTCCAGCATCGCCTCGATGCGGTCCTCGACTTCGTCGGGAAGCTTTTTGCCCTCGGCGGAAAAGAACTTGATGCCGTTATCCTCGAACGGATTGTGCGAGGCGGAGATGACGATGCCTGCATCGGCGCGGAAGGTGCGAGTCAGGTAGGCGATGCCCGGCGTGGGCATCGGGCCGAGCAGTGAGACATCGACCCCGGCGGCGGAGAGCCCCGCCTCCAGCGCCGACTCGAACATGTAGCCGGAGATGCGCGTGTCCTTGCCGATCAACACCCGCGTGCGCCCGTTCGAGCGGCGCAACACCTGCCCTGCCGCCCAGCCGAGCTTGAGCATGAAGTCGGCGGTGATCGGCGTCTCGCCGACCGTGCCGCGAATACCATCGGTTCCGAAATAGCGTCGTGTCATGAGAAGAGTTCCTTGTGGACCGGCGGCTCGCAGCTTTCCTGGAGGACCGCCCAGGCCATGGTAACGGCATCCGCCGTCGCGCCGACATCATGCACACGTAGTATTTTGGCGCCGCGTTCGACCGCCATGGCCGACAGTGCAAGCCCGCCAGGCAGACGTTCCTCGACCGGCCGACCGAGCACCTTGCCGATCATGCTTTTACGCGACATGCCTACCAACAGCGGCAGGTTCAGCGCCTCGAGCGCGCGCATTTGATTCAAAAGACGCAGGTTATGCTCAACGGTTTTGCCAAACCCGAACCCCGGATCGAGCAGCAGCTGATCGCGCTTGAACCCGGCCGCTTCGCAGGCCGCGATGCGCCTTGTCAGGTAATCGGCGACCGCCTGCTCGATGGGCTCGTCGTAGGTCGGCGAATGCTGCATATCCTGGGGCTCGCCCTGGCGGTGCATCAAACAAGCAGGCAGCCCGCTACTGGCGGCGGCGGCCAGGGCGCCGTCGCGCTCGAGAGAGCGTACATCGTTGATCATACCGGCACCGAGGGCGGCGGACTCGCGCATCACCAAAGCGCTACTGGTGTCGACGGAGACCAGCGCGTCGAGTTCGCGCACCAGTGCCTCGACGACCGGGCCGACACGGTCGAGCTCCTGCTGTTCGGGAACGGCGTCGGCGCCGGGGCGCGTGGACTCCCCGCCGACGTCGATCACCGCCGCGCCCTCGGCCAGCATCTGCTCGGCGCGGCGCAGCGCGTCGTCGAGCGAGACGTGGCGGCCGCCGTCGGAGAAAGAGTCCGGGGTGACGTTCAATATCCCCATGACCCGAGGAAAGGAGAGATCCAGCCGATGACGACCGCACTGCAACTGAGTGACGTGGCTGGGAGCCTGGTGTGGATCGAGCGTTGGTTTCATGAACAGCCTGATAGATAGAAAACGGGGCGGCTTGATGGCGCCTAGCATACCAAAAAAAAGCGCCCCGAGGTGGGGCGCTTTAGGAGCGGGGCGAGTATGACGACCCCAGCGTTAGGCTCAGGGCCCGGCCGGGCCGCCAAGCGGGTCGGAGGGGCGGCGACGCGGTTCGTCGTCGTCCTCTTCGCCATCGTCATTGGTATCGCCATGGTCCGGCTCATCCGCTTTGGGCTGCGGCTCGCCACCCGCCGGCGTACCGCCGCCGGAGGAGTCGCCGTCATCCCAGCCTTCCGGCGGGCGCGGGTCCTTGCCTTCCATGATGTCCTTGAGCTGACTCGCGTCGATGGTTTCGTACTTCATCAGCGCTTCGGTCATGGCGTCGAGCTTATCGCGGTTATCGTGCAGGATCTGGCGCGCCTGCTCGTAGCAGTCGTCGATGATCTTGCGCACTTCCTTGTCCAGACGCGTGGTGGTTTCGCCGGACTTCAGTTTGCCGCCGCTCTGCCCCGGGCCGCCGAGGAACTGGTGCGATTCGTCCTCGTCGTACATGATCGGGCCCATCTCATCGGACAAGCCCCACTTGGCGACCATGTTGTGGGCAAGTTCGGTGGCCCGCTTGATGTCGTTGGAGGCGCCGGTGGTCACGCCGTTGGCGCCCAGCGTCATCTCTTCGGCGATACGTCCGCCGAACAGCGAACAGATCTGGCTGAGAATCTGCTGACGCGAGAGGCTGTAACGATCCTCTTCCGGCAGGAACATGGTGACACCCAGCGCCCGGCCCCGCGGGATGATCGTCACCTTGTAGACCGGGTCGTGCTCGGGCATCACCAAACCGATGATCGCGTGACCGGATTCGTGATACGCCGTGTTGAGCTTCTCTTTGTCGGTCATGACCATGGATTTGCGCTCGGCGCCCATCATGATCTTGTCCTTGGCCATCTCCAGCTCGTCCATACCCACCAGGCGCTTGTTGCGACGCGCGGCAAAGAGCGCGGCTTCGTTGACCAGGTTGGCAAGATCGGCACCGGAGAAACCGGGGGTACCGCGGGCAATGAAGACCGGCTTGACGTCCTCGGCCAGCGGCACCTTGCGCAGGTGAACGCCCAGAATATGCTCGCGGCCGCGAATATCGGGCAGGCCTACGGTGACCTGACGGTCGAAACGGCCCGGGCGCAAAAGCGCCGGGTCGAGAACGTCCGGACGGTTGGTCGCGGCGATCACGATGATGCCTTCGTTGGCTTCGAAACCATCCATCTCGACCAGCAGCTGGTTGAGGGTCTGTTCGCGCTCGTCGTTACCACCGCCCATGCCAGCGCCGCGCGAGCGGCCCACGGCGTCGATCTCATCGATGAAGATGATGCAGGGTGCCTGTTTCTTGGCCTGCTCGAACATGTCGCGCACACGGGATGCGCCCACACCGACGAACATCTCGACGAAGTCGGAGCCGGAAATCGAGAAGAACGGCACTTTCGCTTCGCCGGAAATGGACTTCGCCAGCAGCGTTTTACCGGTACCCGGCGGGCCCACCATCAATACGCCACGGGGAATCGTACCGCCCAGGCGCTGGAACTTGGTCGGGTCGCGCAAAAAGTCGACCAGCTCTTCGACCTCTTCCTTGGCTTCGTCGCAGCCGGCGACATCGGCGAAGGTGGTTTTGATCTGATCCTGGGAGAGCAGCTTGGCCTTGGATTTACCAAAGCTCATCGGGCCGCCCTTACCGCCACCGGCGCCGCCCTGCATCTGGCGCATGAAGAACATGAAGATGGCAAGGATGAGCAGAATCGGGAAACTGGCGATCAGCAGACGCATCCAGATGCTCTGCTGCTCCGGCTCCTTGCCGACCACGGTGACGTCGTTGCTCAGCAGGTCATCCATCAGCTTCGGGTCTTCCGCCGCCGGCCGGATGGTCTGGAACTGCGACCCGTCGGTGCGCTCACCCTGAATGGTGTAGCCATCGATGGTGACGCTGCGAACCTGTTGATTTTGCACCTGATGCACAAACTGGGAGTAGTTAGTGGACTGGGGTGCGCTTTCCGTACTGAAATTGTTGAACACTGTCAGTAGCACGGCCGCAATGACCAACCACAGAATCAGGTTCTTCGCCATATCGTTCAAGGGGCTACCCTCATTACAAGAATCCGTCAGTTAACCGTCGATACTCAGACCTTACACTAGAGCACTACGTTCAACCATTGCCAAAGCACGTTTGACTTTGGGCCATGTATGCCATATAGGCCTTACGGCCCGTATGACACGCAGTGCGATTGCCTTCGCGGCAATCGCCATGATCGTTTTCTTCGCGGCGTGAATTAGCGGCCGCGAAACCCCTGGGCTAAAAAATAGACCTCCCGAGAGCGGGCGCGCGAGGCGCCGGGCTTACGCGTCACTACGCGGTCGAAGTCGCCTCTCAACTCCTTCAAATAAGCGTCGAAGCCTTCGCCCTGAAACACCTTGGCCAGAAAAGTACCGCCTTTGGAGAGCGTTTCCCGGGCAAGCTCCAGGGCCAGTTCGACAAGATACATCGCCTGAGGCTGGTCGATGGCGGTCATGCCACTCATATTGGGGGCCATGTCCGACATCACAAGGTCGACGCGGCGATTTCCCAGCCGCTCGAGAATGGCGTTCAGCACGCTCTCTTCGGTGAAATCGCCCTGAATGAAGTCAACGCCGGCTAGCGCGTCCATTTCCAGAATGTCCGAGGCGACGACGACACCATCCATACCGACTTTATCGGCGGCCACTTGGCTCCAGCCACCGGGGGCGGCGCCCAGGTCGATCACCGTCATGTTCGGGCGAAAGAGCTTGTCTTTTTCATCGAGCTCTAAAAGCTTGTAGCTTGCTCGCGAGCGGTAGCCGTCCTGCCAGCTCTGCTTGACGTACTGATCATCAAAATGCTCTTTCATCCAGTTGGCGCTGGTCTTGCTGGCGGAGCGTTTGGGACCTGCTGGCTTTTGCTGCATGAGGCGTCTACATCTAGCGTATGGGGGTGAATGTGCGAAAGTGCCGGGTGGACTGCTTTCACTTGACGGCGTTTCACCGTAAGATGGAGCGTTAAGCGCAAACCGGGATACCGCAAGATACCATGAGCTTGTCACAGGCACAAAAGAAAGCATTTCGCAGCATTGGCCATCACCTGAACCCAGTCGTGACGGTCTCTGAAAACGGCATCTCCGAGAATCTGCTCGCCGAGTTCGACCGCGCACTGCGCGATCACGAGCTGATCAAGGTGAAGCTGGCCCTCCCCGAGCGCGATGATCGCGCGGCCATGGTGCAGGAGCTCGTCAATGAAAGCGGCGCGGAGCTTGTTCAAACCATTGGCAAGATGGCGCTTTTTTACCGCCGAAACCCAAGCGCCAACCCCAAACTTTCCAACGTCAGCCGCTTCGAGAACCATCACGGCCGCCACTGAGCACGCGTTAAAGCACTATCGAGAAGCGTCATGAAAAAGGCCCGGGCATCACTGCCCGGGCCTTTTTTGCACCATCGAAACGCGCGGCTTAGATGTGCTCGACGCTTTCGATTTCGTATTCGACATCGCCGCCGGGAGTCTTGACCACCACGATATCGCCCTCTTCCTTGCCAATCAACGCGCGGGCAATGGGGGATGTGACCGAGATGCGCCCGGATTTAATATCCGCTTCGTCTTCACCGACGATACGGTAGGTGACCTGGGCGTCGCTATCCAGGTTCAAAAGCGCCACGGTCACACCAAAGATCACCTTGCCGGTTTTGGGCAACTTGGTGACATCGATCACCTGGGCGCCGGAGAGCTTGCTTTCGATCTCTTGAATACGTCCTTCGATAAATCCCTGCTGTTCGCGGGCCGCGTGATACTCGGCGTTCTCCTTGAGATCGCCGTGCTCGCGCGCCTCGGCGATCGCGGCAATCACTTCAGGGCGCGCTTCGCCCTTCAGGTGATTGAGCTCTTCGCGAAGACTTTTTTCGCCCGCTACCGTCATCGGGACCTTGTTCATTGACTTGCTCCTGCATGCAGATCCTGAAGGCGCCGCACCGTAATCTCCCGACCGTACTCGAGCGCCATGCAAACGGCATTAGCGCCCGCCAGGGTGGTCGCATAGGGCACCTTGCGCGCGAGAGCAGTACGGCGAATGATCGAAGAGTCGTTGATAGCCTGACGACCTTCGGTAGTGTTCACAATGTAGGCGATCTCGTCGTTCTTGAGCGAATCGACGATATGGGGGCGACCTTCGTAAACTTTATTGACGTGCTCGACTGTAAGCCCGGCCGCTTCGAGTGCGGCGGCCGTACCGCGCGTGGCACATAACGTGAAGCCCAATGTTAGCAGAGAACGGCCTACTTCGATAATCCCCTCTTTGTCCGGCTCGCGTACCGACAAGAAGGCCTTGCGCGGACCATCGAGGGCCGGAATGGCCTCCCCGGCGCCCAGCTGCGCCTTGAAAAATGCCTCGGCGAAGGTGTCGCCGGAGCCCATCACTTCGCCGGTGGACTTCATCTCCGGCGAAAGGATCGGATCGACCCCCTGGAACTTGTTGAACGGGAAGACCGCTTCTTTCACGCTATAAAAGTGCGGCACGATTTCGCGCTCGAAGCCCTGGCTTGCCAGGGTCTGGCCGGCCATGCAGCGCGCGGCGATTTGGGCAAGCGAAGTGCCGATGCACTTGGAGACGAAGGGCACGGTGCGCGAGGCCCGCGGGTTGACTTCGATCACGTAGATTTCATTGTCCTGCCAGGCGAGCTGCACGTTCATCAGCCCCTTCACGCCTAGCTCCACCGCCATGCGCTTGACCTGGTCGCGCATCTCGTCTTGGACGTCCGCGGGCAGCGAGTACGGCGGTAGCGCGCAGGCGGAGTCACCGGAGTGCACCCCGGCCTGCTCGACGTGTTGCATGATGCCGCCGATCACCACGGTGTCGCCGTCGGACACCGCGTCGATATCCACCTCGACCGCGGCGCTCAAGAAGTGATCCAGCAGCACCGGCGAGTCGTTGGAGACCTTCACCGCGTTGGTCATGTAGTTTTCGAGCTCAGAAGCGTCGTAGACGATCTCCATGGCGCGCCCACCGAGCACGTAGCTGGGGCGCACGACCAAGGGGTAGCCAATCGCCTCGGCCTTGGCGAAGGCCTCGTCGAAGCTGCGCGCGGTGGCGTTGGGCGGCTGCTTGAGACCGAGCTTCTCGATCATGTGCTGGAAGCGCTCGCGGTCTTCGGCGCGGTCGATGGCATCCGGGGTGGTGCCGATGATCGGCACGCCGGCGGCTTCGAGCTCCCGGGCGAGCTTGAGCGGGGTTTGGCCGCCGAACTGGACGATCACGCCCGCCGGCTTCTCCTTGTCGGCAATCTCCAGCACGTCTTCCAGCGTCACCGGCTCGAAGTAGAGTCGATCCGAAGTGTCGTAGTCGGTGGAGACGGTTTCCGGGTTGCAGTTGACCATGATGGTCTCATAGCCGTCATCGCGCATGGCAAGCGCGGCGTGAACGCAGCAGTAGTCGAACTCGATGCCCTGGCCGATCCGGTTCGGGCCACCGCCGAGCACCATGATCTTCTGGCGATCGGATACGTCGGCCTCGCACTCCTCTTCATAGGTGGAGTACATATAGGCTGTGCTCGAGGCGAACTCCGCCGCACAGGTATCGACACGCTTGTAAACCGGACGTATACCCGCGGCCTGGCGGGTTTGGCGGAATTCCTTTTCGCTGACGCCGAGCAGTTTGGCCAGGCGCGCGTCGGCAAAGCCCTTGCGCTTGAGCTGATAGAGCTCGCGGGCCGAGAAGTCGCCCAGCGCGCGCTTGGCCACGGCGGCCTCAGAAAGAATCAGGTCTTCGAGCTGCACCAAAAACCAGCGGTCGATGTTGGTCAGCGCGAAGACCTCTTCGACGCTCATACCGGCGCGCATGGCATCCGCCACAAAGAAGATGCGCTCGGCGCCGGCGGCCTGCAGCTCGCCCTTGATCTGCGCCACCGCCTCATCATTAAAGTCGGTGATGATCGGATCGAGGCCGTCGTTGCCGGTTTCCATACCGCGCAGCGCTTTTTGCAGCGACTCCTGGAAGGTACGGCCAATCGCCATCACCTCGCCTACCGACTTCATCTGGGTGGTGAGACGGTCGTTGGCCTGGGGGAATTTCTCGAAAGTGAAGCGCGGAATCTTGGTGACGACGTAGTCGATGGACGGCTCGAAAGACGCCGGGGTCGCCCCGCCGGTAATGTCGTTTTGCAGCTCGTCCAGGGTGTAACCCACCGCGAGCTTCGCGGCGATCTTGGCGATCGGAAAGCCGGTGGCTTTCGAGGCAAGCGCCGAGGAGCGCGAGACCCGCGGGTTCATCTCGATGACCACCAGGCGCCCGGTTTGCGGGTCCATGCCGAACTGGACGTTGGAGCCACCGGTTTCCACCCCGATCTCGCGCAGCACCGCCAGGCTTGCGTCGCGCATGATCTGGTACTCTTTATCCGTCAGCGTCTGCGCCGGGGCCACGGTGATCGAGTCGCCGGTGTGCACGCCCATGGGGTCGAAGTTCTCGATGGCGCACACGATAATGCAGTTATCGTTTTTATCGCGCACGACCTCCATTTCGTACTCTTTCCAACCCAGCAGCGACTCGTCGATCAGCAGCTCGTGGTTGTTGGAAAGCTCGAAACCGCGGGTGCAGATCTCCTCGAACTCTTCCTTGTTGTAGGCCACGCCGCCGCCGGAGCCGCCCATGGTGTAGGAAGGCCGGATGATGGTCGGAAAGCCGAGCTCCGCCTGAATCTCCCAGGCCTCCTCCATGGTATGGGCGACCTTCGCCTTCGGGCACTCGAGGCCGATGCGCTTCATGGCCTGGTCGAAGAGATCACGGTCCTCGGCCATGTTGATGGCGTCGGCGTTGGCGCCGATCATCTCGACGCCGTGCTTGTCGAGTACGCCATGCTTTTCAAGGTCGAGGGCGCAGTTGAGCGCGGTTTGCCCACCCATGGTGGGCAGGATCGCGTCGGGCTTTTCCGCCTCGATGATTTTTTCGACGGCCTGCCAGGTGATCGGCTCGATGTAGGTGGCATCGGCCATGACCGGGTCGGTCATGATGGTGGCCGGGTTGGAGTTGACCAGCACCACCCGGTAGCCCTCCTCGCGCAGCGCTTTACACGCCTGGGCGCCGGAGTAGTCGAATTCGCAGGCCTGGCCGATGACGATGGGGCCAGCGCCAATGATGAGAATAGTCTTGATGTCGGTACGCTTGGGCATAACGGTTCCCGCAAAAAAGTGACGATGAGCTCGATAGGGCTTGGCAAACGGATCAGCGACGCGCCTGCATCAGGCCGATAAAGCGATCAAACAGCGGCGATACGTCCTTCGGACCGGGGCTCGCTTCCGGATGCCCCTGAAAGCTGAACGCCGGGCGGTCGGTGCGCTCGATGCCCTGCAGTGTGCCATCGAAAAGCGAGCGGTGCGTGGCGCGCAGATTACCTGGCAGCGTGGTTTCGTCGGCGGCGAAGCCGTGGTTCTGGCTCGTGATCATCACCGTGCCAGAGTCGAGATCCTGCACCGGGTGGTTGGCGCCGTGGTGGCCGTGATTCATTTTGACGGTCTTCGCCCCGGAGGCCAGCGCTAAAAGCTGGTGACCCAGGCAGATACCGAACACCGGCGTATCGGTTTCGAGAATCTCGCCAATCGCGGTGATCGCGTAGTCGCAGGGCTCCGGGTCGCCGGGGCCGTTGGCCAAAAATACGCCATCCGGATTCATCGCCAGAACCTCTGCAGCTGGGGTCTGGGCGGGCACCACGGTCAAGCGGCAGCCGCGGGCGGCCAGCATACGCAGGATGTTGAATTTCACCCCGTAGTCATACGCCACCACGTGGTAAGGCCGATCAAAGGTCGAAGTATCGGCGTAGCCCGCGCCCAGGCTCCACTCGCCTTCGCTCCACTCATAGGCCTGCTTGCAGGAGACCTCCTTGGCCAGATCCATGCCCTTGAGCCCGGGAAAGGCGCGGGCCGCCGCCAGCGCCCGCTCGACGGCGTCGTCGCCTTCGGCATCGCTGCCCGCCAGAATCGCCCCGTTCTGCGCGCCCTTGTCGCGCAAAAGGCGTGTCAGGCGGCGGGTGTCGATATCAGCGATGCCCAGCACGTTTTGACTTTCCAGATACTCGGAAAGGCTCTGCTGGCTGCGAAAGCTGCTGGCCATCAGGGGGAGATCGCGAATCACCAGGCCGGCGGCGGCAACAGAGGCGGACTCCACGTCTTCCGGGTTAATGCCGGTGTTGCCGATATGCGGGTAGGTGAGCGTGACGATCTGGCGGGTATAGGAGGGGTCGGTGAGAATTTCCTGGTAGCCGGTCATGGCCGTATTGAACACCACCTCCCCGCTCGTGACGCCTTCGGCGCCGATGGCCACTCCGTGAAACACGCTGCCATCTTCCAGGGCCAATATCGCAGGTTTGCTCAATGCGGGGTTATTCAAGACAACTTCTCCCATGCTGTTAGGCGCCTGGGGGCGCAGGCTCGGCGATCCGGTGTCGGCGTTTGCGTGCAAACGTCGGGTCGTAAAAAAGCGGGACGAAGCCGATAAAGAAAAAATCGGTTTCATCCCGCTTGTTGTTCTTCCGTGGCAGGTGGCCATGGTTTAGCGTACGGCGTTGGGCAATTTTTCAATAAAGCCAGTGCAACAAGCGCAGCGTTCGCCGTTTACTTTCTACTCACATGCCACCACCCGGCCAAAATTTTTGGAATGTTACAGCATTTCAGACGACCAGACCAGCCTTTTGGCTATAAATCCAGCTCAAGCCTCACCCAGCCCGAGCACGTCCTGCATATCGAAACGCCCGCTTCGTTGCTCCGCGACCCAGCGCGCCGCGCGCACCGCGCCCTTGGCAAACGTCATGCGACTCGAGGCCTTGTGGGTGATCTCGATGCGCTCGCCTTCGGTGGCGAACATCACCGTGTGCTCGCCGACGATATCGCCGGCGCGTACGGTGGCAAAGCCGATTTCCCGGTCGGTGCGCGGACCGCACTGGCCCACGCGCTCGAACACGCCGTGCTCTTTCAGCGTGCGATCCAGACTTTTGGCGACGACCTCGCCCATCTTGACCGCGGTGCCGGAGGGGGCATCGATCTTGTGGCGGTGGTGGGCTTCGACGATCTCGATATCGTAACCTTCATCGCCCAGCGCCCTGGCCGCGGTTTCCAAAAGCTTGAGGGTCAGGTTCACACCGACGCTCATGTTGGGCGCGAACACCATGGCGACGTTATCGCGGTAGCTATCGAGGACGGAGAGCTCGTCATCGTTCATCCCGGTGGTACCGATCACGATGGCCTTGCCGTGCTCGGCGCAGAAGGCCAGATTCGAAAGCGTTACTTGGGGGGCAGTGAAGTCGATTAGCACATCGAAGTCATCGACGATGGCGTTTAGTGAGTCGACCGCGGTCACGCCACACTTCCCCGTACCCGCCAGCTCGCCGATATCGGCGCCGACGAGCGAGCTTCCCGGCTCGACGATACCGCCGGCCAGTGTTGCGTTCTCATCCTGATTTAGCGCGCTTACCAGCGTGCGGCCCATGCGCCCCGCTACGCCTACGATGGCCACTCGTGTCATACAATCTCCTGGGTGCAATCGTCTTAAAGGCGCCAGGCGGCGCCTTTTATTCATTCATCCGCGGGAGTATACCAGAGCCCGCCGGCCATCACGGCCGGCGGGCGGCCTGGCTAGTTTTCCCAGACGATCTCCAGCGTCTCGTCTTTGACCATGCGCTCCAGGTGGTTCTGGACGACGCCTTCGAGTTTATCCAGCGTTGCCTCATCGAGGGTTTCGATCGAGACCGCGAGCTTATCGGCCTCGGCGTGCATCAGGCAGGTGCCGCCTTCAGGAAAGACGATTTTGGCATCCTGAGCGGTGTACTCGACCTCGAGCTTGTGTGACCAGTGCTTACACAAACGGTTGATCAAGCGCTCACCGGATTCGGTGGCCATTTCAGCACGGGATATCGGCATGACACTCTCCTTACATAAGAAACGATCGATGTAGCTTAAAATCGGCGTTGAAAACTGACAAACGCTGCGTTGAGCGCTTACGCAACGCAGCGTTTGAATAATTGGAACAGTTTGACGCTAACCGCTCGACAGCTATCCGGGATTTCTCGATAATACCCTATGTAAATGCGAATCATACACAGTTGTCTCAGGGCGCCTGGCTCCGTTGAACGGCCCGACTCTTTATAGACACCATGATGACTTTTTATCTTCAGCCTTTTTATTGGCAGACTCGGCGGGAAAATTTATGAGCTCACATCTAAAAGCCCTGGCCGGTGCGGCCGCCCTGAGCTGCACGGCCGTCATGGCCGACGGTATCGACGTGGTGGATATTACCGGGCGCGAGGTGCATTTCGATGCCCCCGCCGAGCGGGTCATACTCGGTGAAGGCCGTCAGATCTACCTGTTGGGTCTGCTCGAGCCCGAAGCACCGTTCACCCACGTGGTAGGTTGGCGCGAAGATTTCTCCCAGGCCGATCCGGATAACTACGCGCGCTACGCCGAGCGCTTTCCGACGATGGGCGAGCTCCCCACCTTTGGCGGTTTCAAGGACGGTACCTTCGACGTCGAGCAGGCCGCCTCATTAACGCCGGACGTGGTGTTCATGAATTTGGAAGCCAAGGCCGCCACCGAAGACGCCGCCTACGACGATAAGCTCGGCCATCTCGGCATTCCCATCGTCTACGTCGATTTTCGTGAAGACCCGATTGCCCACACGATCCCTTCGATCCGCCTGATGGGCCAGATCATGGGCGATGAAGAAGCCGCAGAGGAATTCATCGACTTCGCCGAGGCGCAGCTGGCCCGCGTCACCAACGTAATCGACGAGGCCGACCCCGAGCGGCCGAGCGTGTTCATCGACCGGGCCGGCGGCTACTCCGATGAGTGCTGCATGAGCTTTGGCCCCGGTAACTTCGGCGAATATGTGACACTCGCCGGGGGCGCGAACATCGCCGAGGGCATCATCCCGGGCAGTTTCGGCACGCTCAACCCGGAGCTGATCATCGCCGCAAGCCCGGAGCACATCGTCGTAACCGGCGGCAACTGGGATGCCTACGTCCCTGGCGGCGACTGGGTCGGCATGGGCCCGGGTGCGGATATGGATGCGGCGCGAGCCAAGCTCGAAGGACTCACCCACCGCACGGCGATGACCGGCGTTCAGGCCGTCGAGGATGACAACGTCCACGCGATCTGGCACCAGTTCTACAACAGCCCCTACTACTTCGTCGCCATTCAGCAGCTCGCCAAGTGGCTACATCCGGATCTTTTCGAAGACCTGGACCCGGAGGCCACGATGCGCGAGCTTCACGAGCGCTTCTTGCCGATCGACTATGAACCCGGCTACTGGATCTCCCTCGATGGCCAGTGATACCATCCTGAGCGTCCCGGCAAGCCAGGGGCGCAGCCACTATAAAACCCAGGTGCTACGCCGCCAGCTGATTCTCGTCGCGCTGGTCGTGGCCCTGTTTTTCAGCCTATGCGTCGATCTGTCGCTTGGCCCGGCCCGCTATAGCCTCGGCGAAGTCATCGCGGCACTGCTCACCCCCGCAAGCGTCAGCGATCAGATCCGCGTGATCCTTTGGGAGATGCGCATGCCGGTGGCGCTGATGGCGCTGGTGGTCGGCGCGAGTCTCTCAATAGCCGGCGCGCAGATGCAGACCATTCTGAGCAACCCACTGGCCAGCCCCTTCACCCTGGGTACCTCCGCCGGGGCAAGCTTCGGCGCTGCCCTCGGGCTTGCGTTTGGTGTCGCCATCATCCCCGCCGCCTCCATCGAGTTCGTGGTGCCGCTCAACGCCTTCATCATGGCCATGTTCACGGCGTTCTTGATCCACACGCTGAGCTTAAAGCGCGGCGTTACGGTGGAGACCATCGTGCTGCTGGGCATCGCCATGGTGTTCATCTTCAATTCACTGATGTCGCTGATCCAGTTTTTCGCAAGCCAGGAGGCGGTGGCCGCGGTCGTGTTCTGGACCATGGGGAGTCTGACCAAGGCGACCTGGCCCAAGTTCTGGATCGCGCTGGGCATTCTGGGGGCGATCCTGCCGCTTCTGGCCCGCCATGGCTGGGCGCTGACCGCCATGCGCCTGGGCGATGCCAAGGCCGAGAGCATGGGCGTCAAGCCGCGCGCGCTGCGCCTGGAAGTACTAGTGCTGGTCTCGCTGCTCTCTGCGGTGGCGGTGGCGTTCGTGGGCACCATCGGCTTTATCGGCCTGGTGGGCCCGCACATCGCCCGCATGCTGGTGGGCGAGGATCAGCGCTTTTTCCTGCCGGGCTCGGCGATTTGCGGCGCGTTGATTTTGTCGGTGGGCTCGGTGATCTCCAAGCTGATCATTCCCGGCACGATCATTCCCATCGGCATCGTCACATCATTAGTCGGCATTCCGTTCTTTCTGTTTCTCGTGCTCAACCACAAGAAGGCCTCATGGTAACGCTCACGCTCAATCACGTATCGGCGCGTTACGGGCGTCGCACCATCGTCGATGACGTCACGACCCCCACCTTTCACGGCGGCCAGGTGGTGGCGCTATTGGGGCCCAACGCGGCGGGTAAATCGACGCTTTTTCGCCGCATCCTGGGCCTGGTGCAGGGCCAAGGCACGGTGGTTATCGGCAACACCCAGTCCGAACGCCCGGTGGCCTACATGCCCCAAGACACCGGCGCGAAGGCGGTGCTCAGTGTCTACGAATCGGTGCTTTTGGCACGCATGCAGGGGCGAAGCCTAAAGGTACGGCCTGAGGATCTTGCCCAGGTCGACCGGGCGCTTGGAGAGTTGAACATTGCCGCCCTTGGCGAGCGCGATATTGGCGATTTGAGCGGCGGCCAGCGCCAGCTGGTGAGTGCCGCCCAGGCGCTGGTGCAGGAACCGGACATCCTCATGCTCGACGAGCCTACATCGGCGCTGGACTTGAACCGCCAGATCAACCTGCTGAGCGTACTGCGTCGACTGGCCGACGAGCGCGGCATGCTGATTCTGGTTGCGCTGCACGATTTGGGCCACGCACTGCGCTTCACCGATGCCTCGATGGTGCTAGAGCACGGCCGGTTGATCGCCTGCGGCCCCACTCAAGAGGTCATCACGCCGGATCTCTTGCGCCAGGTCTACAAAGTGGCGGCGCGCATCGAGCCCTGCTCGAAGGGCCACCCTCAGCTTATCGTCGAAGAGGCCGTTTAGAGCGGCGGCCTTCGAGGGAGGCCAGCGCGACGCCGGCCAGCATCAGCGGCAGTGCCATGATAAAGCCACTCGAGATGGGGATGGCGAACAGCACCCAGTCCGCGGCGATCGGCCAGACCAGCGCAACGTACTCGAACGGCGCCAGCCGCGACACTTCGGCATAGCGAAACGCCAGCGTCATGGCGATATGCCCTGCCCCGCCAAACAGCCCGGAAAGCACCAGCAGGGCAAACTCGGTGTTGCTCAACGAGGCCCAGCCCAACGGGAACGTGGCAAGCCCCGCCAGCGACGACACCACGATGAAATAAAACGCGATCGACCCGGCGGTTTCGGTGCGCGAGATATGCCGGATGGTCAGCAGAGCGCCCGCGGTCAAAAGCGCACCCACGGTGCCGAGCGCGTAGCCCAACAGCCGGCCGTCACTTCCGGCCCCGCTCAGTTGGGGCACCACCAGCACCGCCATACCGGCCAGCGCCAGCACGATGGCCCCGGCGCGGTAGAACGAAAATTTTTCGCCGAGTAGCAGCACGCCGCCCACCGCCATGAAGATCGGCGCCAGCTGCACCAAAAGCGTCGCCTCGGCCACCGGCAGAAAAGCGACGGCCGAAAACGAGCAAAACATCGCCGCCGCCCCAAGCCCCGAGCGCAGCAGATGCCCGAGCGGGCGCCGGGTGGCCAGCGCCCCGGGAAACTCCCGGCGAACCATCAAAAAGATGACGATGGGGATCAGCGCGAACAGCGAGCGAAAGAAGATGGACTGGCCCACCGGAACCGACTCGCTCACCGCCTTGATACACACCAGCATGCCGGTGAACATCACCCCGGACAGCACGCGCAAGCAAATGCCCAGCCCTGGGCGGTCTTCGATTCCGGTCATGATCGACTCGCTTCTTTCTACAAAAAAGTCCCCGGCGCCAGGCACCGGGGACTTTGTACGCTAATGGCGCGCCAGGTACTCCATGGAGCACCCCGCCAACGCCGAGACCTTCAGCTTACGGCTTCATCTCTTCGAAGAACTTCTTCACGCTGTCGAAGAAGCCGGTTTTCTTCGGCGAGTGGCTGTGGCTGTTGCTGCCGTCGAAGCTCTCCTGGAGCTGACGCAGCAGACCTTTCTGCTCTTCGTTCAAATTCACCGGGGTCTCGATCACCACCTTGCAAAGCAGATCGCCCGGCGCGCCGCCGCGAACCGGTTTCACGCCTTTACCGCGTAGGCGGAAGAGCCGTCCGGTTTGGGTTTCCGGCGGAATCTTGAGCTTCACGCGGCCATCGAGCGTGGGCACTTCGAGTTCGCCCCCCAGGGACGCGTCGACGAAGTTGATCGGCACATCGCACTGCAGGTGCTTGCCATCGCGCTGGAAGATCGGGTGCGACTTGATCGCGACCTGCACGTAAAGATCGCCGGCCGGGCCGCCGTTCACGCCGCTTTCGCCTTCGCTATTCAGGCGAATACGGTCGCCGGTATCCACACCAGGCGGAATCTTCACGGACAGCGTACGGGTCTCGCGTACGCGGCCTTCACTATTACACTTGTGGCACGGCACCTTGATCTGCATGCCGGAGCCGTGACAGGTGGGGCAGGTTTGCTGCACGGCAAAGAAGCCCTGCTGCATGCGCACCTGACCCATGCCCTGACAAGTCGGGCAGGTGTCCTTGCTGGTACCGGGCTCGGCCCCTTCACCGTCGCAGCGGTCACAGTTGATGTGGCGCGGTACACGAATGTCGACCGTGGTACCGGCGACGGCGTTTTCCAGATCCAGCTCCAGGTTGTAGCGTAGATCCGAGCCGCGGGCCGGGGCGTTCGGGCCACGACGACGACCGCCGCCACCACCAAAGATATCGCCGAACACGTCGCCGAAGATGTCGCTGAAGTCCCCAGCGCCACCGCCGCCGCCGAAGCCGCCACCACCATAGCCGCCGCCCTGGCCGTCTACACCGGCGTGGCCAAACTGGTCATAAGCAGCGCGCTTTTGCTCGTCGCTGAGCACTTCGTAGGCATCGGATACGTCGCGGAATCTCTCTGCGGCGGTTTCGTCATCCGGGTTACGGTCAGGGTGGAATTTTTGCGCCAGGCGGCGATAGGCCTTTTTGATCTCTTTCTGATCGGCCCCTTTTTCAACACCCAGGACTTCATAATAATCGCGCTTGGACATGGGTCCTACGCCTCCTGGTTAGGTATGCACTTGACGGTACAGGTCACGATAAACGTCCTGGCCGCGGAAACAGCAACGCGGGAGAGAGCTCCCGCGTCACTGCTATCCTTGGCAGAAAGAGAAATTACTGCTTCTTCTGCTCGTCGTTGACTTCTTCGTACTCGGCGTCAACCACGTCGTCTTCCGGCTTGGAAGCGGTTTCTTCGCCACCTTCGCCTTCGGCTGCCTCGGCGCCTTCAGCCTGCTCGGCGTACATCTTCTGCGCCAGCTGGCCAGAGGCTTCGGTCAGGGCATCCAGTTTCTTCTGGATATCGTCCTGATCATCGGTCTTGACCGCTTCCTCGAGCTCGGTGATGGCGGTTTCGATGTTCTGCTTCTCTTCATCGGTCGCCTTGTCGCCGGCTTCTTCCAGGGTCTTGCGCGTGGCGTGAATCATGCCGTCGGCCTGGTTACGCAGCTGGACCAGCGCCTCGAACTTCTTGTCTTCGTCGGCGTGGGCTTCGGCGTCGCGCACCATCTGCTCGACTTCTTCATCGGAAAGACCGCTGGAAGCCTTGATGACGATCGACTGCTCTTTACCCGTCGCCTTGTCTTTTGCGGAGACGTTCAGGATACCGTTGGCGTCCAAGTCAAAGGCAACTTCGATTTGCGGTACGCCGCGCGGTGCCGGCGGAATGTCGGCGAGATCAAAGCGACCCAGCGACTTGTTCTGCGCTACCTGTTTACGCTCACCCTGCACGGCATGAATGGTCACGGCCGTCTGGTTGTCATCCGCGGTGGAGAAGGTTTGGGTCTTCTTCGTCGGGATGGTGGTGTTCTTCTCGATCAGCGGCGTCATGACGCCGCCGAGCGTCTCGATACCCAGCGTCAGCGGGGTGACGTCGAGCAGCAGCACGTCTTTCACGTCGCCGCCCAGTACACCGCCCTGAATCGCGGCACCTACGGCAACGGCTTCGTCCGGATTGACGTCTTTACGCGCTTCCTTGCCAAAGAACTCAGCGGCTTTCTGCTGAACCAGCGGCATACGCGTCTGACCACCGACGAGGATGACGTCGTCGATTTCAGAGGCGGAAAGACCGGAGTCCTTCAGCGCCATCTTGCACGGCTCC
Source organism: Vreelandella mediterranea (assembly GCF_970647075.1). Taxonomy (NCBI): domain Bacteria; kingdom Pseudomonadati; phylum Pseudomonadota; class Gammaproteobacteria; order Oceanospirillales; family Halomonadaceae; genus Vreelandella; species Vreelandella mediterranea. The sequence goes on from NZ_OZ310198.1 coordinate 3,288,882, forward strand.
AGCGAGCGCTGTACCAGCTCTTCGACGAGCGACTCGAGCTTGGCGCGGGTCACTTTGACGTTCAGGTGTTTGGGACCGGTGTTGTCTGCCGTGATGTAAGGCAGGTTCACGTCGGTCTGCTGGGCGCTTGAAAGCTCGATCTTGGCTTTCTCGGCGGCTTCTTTCAGGCGCTGCATGGCCAGGTTGTCGCCGGAAAGGTCGATACCGCTGTCGGACTTGAACTGCGCGACCAGGTAGTTGATCAACGAAAGGTCAAAGTCTTCGCCGCCCAGGAAGGTGTCGCCGTTGGTGGCCAACACTTCGAACTGGGTTTCGCCATCGACATCGGCCACTTCGATGATGGAGATATCGAAGGTACCACCGCCCAAGTCGTAAACCGCGATGGTCTTGTCACCGCGCGACTTGTCCATGCCGTAGGCAAGGGCAGCGGCGGTCGGCTCGTTGATGATCCGCTTGACTTCCAGACCCGCGATGCGGCCGGCGTCTTTGGTCGCCTGACGCTGGCTGTCGTTGAAGTAGGCGGGTACGGTGATGACCGCTTCGGTCACTTCTTCGCCGAGGTAGTCTTCGGCGGTTTTCTTCATCTTTTTAAGCACTTCCGCGCTGACCTGCGGCGGTGCCATTTTCTTGCCTTTTACTTCGACCCACGCGTCGCCGTTATCGGCTTCGGCGATCTTGTACGGCACCATCTTGATGTCTTTTTGAACGACGTCGTCCTTGAAACGGCGGCCGATCAGACGCTTAATGGCGTACAGGGTGTTTTCCGGGTTGGTCACGGCCTGGCGCTTGGCCGACTGGCCGACCAGGGTTTCGCCGTCATCGGTGTAGGCGATGATGGACGGCGTGGTGCGGCCGCCTTCGGCGTTTTCAATTACCTTGGAGCTATCACCATCGAGAACCGCCACACAAGAGTTGGTGGTACCCAGGTCAATACCAATAATACGTCCCATAGCAAAACCTCGAATTCGGTTGTGACAAAACTAAATGCTGTTGAGCAATCGGTCTGCGGTAACTACCGCGGGTTGGCCTTTATCTGGGGGCCGCCTTGAACTTTTCAAGGGGGAATTTTGCATTAACCCCTAACTCGATCACTCTGCTTTCTTGCTGACCACGACCATCGCCGGGCGAACCAGACGGCCGTTGAGCAGGTAGCCCTTTTGCATCACGTCCATCACGGTGTTGGGCTCGAGCTCCGGATTGGGGACCATGGTCATCGCTTCGTGCACCTGAGGGTCGAAGGGCTCGCCGTGGGGCTCCACGCTTTCGACACCAAACTTGTTCAGCACGTCCAGCTGCATTTTGAGCGTCATGGACACGCCTTCACGGTGTACGTCAGTAGCGTCTTCCTGCATGTTCTCGAGGGCTTTTTCAAGGCTGTCGACCACCGGCAGAAGCTCTTTCACGAACTTCTCGAGCGCGAATTTGCGCGCTTTTTCCGCTTCGGCTTCAGCGCGGCGACGAATGTTTTGCGCTTCCGCCGAGGCGCGCAGCGACTGGTCCTTCGCCTCGGACAAACTCTGTTCGAGCTCTTCTACCCGCGCGGCCAACACTTCGGCTTCCGGGTTATCCACGCCCTGCTCCAAAGTGTCGGTGCCCAGCGGTGACTCGTCGTCCAGCACGCCTTCCAGGTCACCCTCGACCAGGCGCTCTTCGTCGGCCTGCTCGGTAACGTCGGCCTCCTGCTCCTGGCGGGCCAGCTCGTCATCCATGGGGGTTTGCGGTTCTTTCGCCATGCCGTACTCCTAAATGAGGTCGCGGCGCCTAATGCGGCTACCTGATGAAACAAAGGGTTTATCGATGCGTATGCACGCTATATGGGGGCCCTGGCCGTCATCTCAAGAGGGGCATTGAAGTGAGTTATCGACTACTGTATAAAACAACAATCATTGTATAAGCATCCAGTTCCTATAGCGCCCTGCCCAGGAGGCCCTATGCTGACGCAGCTAGTGATCCAGGACTACGCCATCGTTGACCGTCTGGAGCTCGACTTGACCGACGGCATGACCGCCATCACCGGTGAAACCGGGGCGGGCAAATCCATCTTGCTTGGCGCCCTGGGGCTTTGCCTGGGCGAACGCGCCGAGGCCGGGAGCGTACGCCACGGCTGTGAGCGCACCGATCTTTCCGCCAGTTTCGACATTACCCACCTGCCCGCCGCTGCCGATTGGCTCGAAGCGCGGGAGCTCTCGTCAGAAGAGTGCCTTTTGCGCCGCGTGGTCAGCGCCAACGGTCGCTCGAAGGCGTGGATCAACGGCCAGCCGGTGACCATCGCCGATCTTAAAGCGTTGGGCGAACTGCTCATTCAGGTACACGGCCAGCACGCCCATCAGGCGCTGATGCGCGAAGAGACTCACCTTGCCCTGCTGGACGACTACGCCGGGCTCAAACCCAAGCGCCAGGCGTTGACCGAAACCTTCAAGGAGTGGCGCAGCGCCCGGGCACGGCTGAAAAAACGCAGCGAGGCCGGCAGCGAAGTCGAGGCCAAACGTCAGCTACTGCGCTACCAGGTGGAAGAGCTGGATCAATTGGACCTGAGTGAGGGCGAGCTGCAAACCCTGGAAGAGGAGCAGCATACGCTGGCCCACGCCGAGGAGACCCTTCGCGAGACCCAGTTTGCCGTGGAGTGCTGCGAAAGCGATGAAGGCGGGGCGCTGTCGCTGCTCAATCAGGCCCACGCGCGCTTGACGGCGCTTCCCGGCAGCGACAAGGGCGTGCTGGCCAATACGCTTGCCATGCTCTCAGATGCCCGCATTCAGGTAGAGGAAGCCGCCAGCGAGCTCTCCCACTTCGCCAGCGCCACAGAGCTTGACCCGGAGCGCCTGGCTTGGGTAGACGAGCGCCTGACCGATGTTCACCGCATCGCACGCAAGCACCACGTCGCCCCGGAAGAGCTCTGTGCGCTTCACAAAGCGCTTGCCCAGGAATTCGCCCAGCTCGAGGCGAGCGACGAAGACATCGAGGCGTTAAGCGGCCAGGTGGCCGAGTACCGCGAGCGTTACCGCCAGGAGGCCAAAGCGCTCTCTGAGGCGCGCCAGAAAGCCGCCATCAAACTCGGCAAAGAAGTCCAGCAGCAGTTGGCGTTTTTGGCCATGGGCAAGGCGCGCTTCGAGGTGGCCGTTTCCCCACGTGAAACGCCCAGCCAGGAGGGCCTCGACCAGGTGCAGTTCTTGATCAGCGCCAATCCGGGCCAGCCGGCCAAGCCGCTCACCAAAGTGGCTTCCGGCGGTGAGCTTTCGCGCATCAGCCTGGCGATCCAGGTCGTGGCGGCCAGCCACTCCACCATCCCAAGCCTGGTCTTCGATGAAGTGGACGTGGGTATTTCCGGCGCCACGGCGGAAATCGTAGGTCAGCTTCTGCGCAAACTGGGCGAAAAAGGCCAGGTCATGACCGTCACCCACCTGCCCCAGGTCGCCGCCCAGGCGCACCAGCACCTGCATATCGAAAAGCACGCCAAGCGCGACAGCACCCTGACCCACATGGCGCTACTCGACGATCAGGGCCGGGTGAGCGAGCTGGCGCGCATGCTGGGCGGCGTAAAACTCTCCGAGCAAACCCTGGCCCACGCCCGGGAGATGCTCAACGCCAGCCAGCGCCCAACGCACTAGCGGCTAAAACCCTGGCACGCCCAAAACCAAAAGCGCCCCGGCCGCGATAGCAGCCGGGGCGCTTTTGTGAGCGCTGCGGTTCGTTGACTCAATAAACCGCTTGAAAGAGTGCGTGTTACGTCTTGGGGCGTACGTACAGCACCAGCGCATGGTCGATCAGCTCGAAGCCGTGCTCTTCGGCGATTTCTTGCTGACGACGCTCGATGATTTCATCGACGAACTCGATGATCTCACCGCTTTCCAGACATACCATATGGTCGTGATGGTCTTCCTGGGTCATTTCGAACACTGCGTGGCCGCCGTCGAAATTGTGACGAATCACAAGACCGGCTGACTCGAACTGAGTCAGCACACGATAGACGGTCGCCAAGCCGACATCCTCACCCGCATCGATCAGTGTTTTATACACTTCTTCTGCGCTAAGGTGGTGTTGGCCCGAAGCATTTTCGAGAATCTGGAGAATCTTGACACGCGGCAGGGTCACTTTTAGCCCGGCTTTGCGTAGTTCATGGTTCTGATCGGCCATGGTTGCTCTTCGCAGTAACAGGTTAGGTCGGGTATGATCGACCGAAACCACGATAGTGAAGAACAGGCCCAAATGCAAAAATTGACTCGTATCATTACGCTTTCCGTTGCCCTGACCGTCGTTAGCGGCTGTAGCTACGTTGGCGTTTACAAGCGCGACATCCCACAAGGCAACCTGGTGACCCAGGAAATGGTCAGCCAGCTGCAACCTGGCATGACCCAGGAACAGGTCACCTACGTCATGGGACGCCCGCTTTTAGAGGCGCCCTTCGATTCCCGCGAGTGGGACTACGTCTACCGGCTGGACAAAGCGTACGCCGGCGTCGAGCAGCGCCGCGTGACACTCACTTTTGACGAACAGGGGCGGCTGGCCAACGTCGAACAGCAGGGCGATCTTTCGCGCGCACCGACGGTCAGTCGCAGTGAAGGGGCAGGTCCAGCGACCGAAACCGCCGACCCGGCCCTGCCGATCATGACCCCGAACCAGCAAACCACGACGCCAACGCCCGAGAACGCGCCCACATCGACGCCAGAGAACGCGCCCGACCCGCAGCCTGTGATTCTGGACTAAGGGCTAGTCGCCCGTCTGGCGCTTGGCACGCGCCAGACGGGCGGCCTTGGGATCGATCTGAAGCGGGCGGTACACCTCGATGCGATCGCCGGGTGAAAGCGTTTGCACGCTTGGCTCACGCAGCGCTTTACCAAACACGCCCAGTGGCGCTTCATCAAAGGTATTGGCGGGGTGCTCGGGAAAAAGCGCGGGGAGTCCGGCCTTTGCGACGGCTTCCCGAGCGGTGGTGGTGGGCGTGACGTCCACTTTCACGATGTGCTGCTTCTGCGGCGTGGCAAACGCCACTTCCACGCAGAAAAGCGTGCTCGAGATCTCATCGGCCATATAGTTCGTCTGCGCGCTTGGTGAACGCATCGACCAATTGGCCGGCGATTTGTTGGAACAGCTTGCCAAACGCCATACCCAGCAACCGGTTGGCAAACTCGAACTCCATTTCCAGGCTAACCTTGCAGGTGCCCTCGCCCATGGGCGTGAAGAGCCAGCGGCCCTTTAACCGCTTGAACGGGCCCTTTACCAGTGAAAGCTCGATACGCTCCGGGGCGTACAGATCATTGCGCGTGGTGATGGTTTGCTCCACTCCGGCGCGGCCCAGCGTCATCTCGCCAATCAGATGCGTTTCGTCACGCTCGATCAGGCGGGCACGGCGGCACCCAGGCAAAAACTCGGGGTAATGTTCGAAATCGTTGACCAAATCGAACATCTGTTGGGGGGTGTGCCGCACCATGGCGGTACGATTAACGGTTGGCATTGACCTCTCCGCTGACTTCACAGTGCCCAAAGCGTATCATGGGAAATAATATTTCAGACCTTGAATGGTATCACGCCTCCCCATATAACGAAGGGGGTGCTATCGACAGATTAATGATGAGGTTTCATGGCCACTAAGAAAGGCAAGAGCAAGGGCCCCAGCAACAGCGCCATCGCCCAGAACAAGAAGGCGCGGTTTGAGTACCATATTAACGAAACCTTCGAAGCAGGCCTTTCGCTTGCAGGTTGGGAAGTTAAAAGCCTGCGCGCGGGCAAGGGTCAGCTCACCGACACATATATTCTAGTGCGTAATGGCGAAGCGTGGCTGCTGGGTAGCCACATCATGCCGCTCAACACCACCAGCACCCACGAGATTGCTGATCCGACCCGCACGCGCAAACTGCTGCTTCACCGCAAGGAGATCGCCAAGATCTTCTCGGTCACCCAGGACAAGGGCCACACCTGCGTGCCGCTCAAGCTCTACTGGAAGCGCAACATGGTGAAGTGTGAGCTGGCGCTGGTGACCGGTAAGCAGCTTCACGATAAGCGCGCGACCGAAAAAGATCGCGACTGGGACCGTCAGAAAGGTCGAATCATGCGGGAACATAATCGCGCGTAGCTGGTCAATTAACGCTGAGCACGTTAGAATACTGCTCTGACTTGGGGGCGACATGGTTTCGACGCCGGTGACAAACCCTGCGGTGCATGCCGAGAGCGTGATGTATCTCGTAAATACCACATCACGAAAAATAGTCGCAAACGACGAAAACTATGCTCAAGGCGCGCTGGCAGCGTAACAACTGCTAGCTTCTTGTCTGGCCCCAAGGTGATGTGCCTATTCATCACTGCGGGGATATGAGCTAAAGCTGATAGGACCGCGGTTGGCGGTGTCTTCTCGTCAACCGTTAAACTTTAGAAGGCTCGCGTGACTGGATCCTGATCGTCGGAGCCAGCTACGTTAAAGCAAATGACGAAATCTAAGCATGTAGAGCCAATGGGCGAGTGCTGGCGGACGCGGGTTCAATTCCCGCCGCCTCCACCAACACGGGGTATCAGGAGTTATCACAACTTCTCGGAAACCCAGCAATGAAGCGCCTCCGGGCGCTTTTTTGTTGTCTGGAGTTTTCACCCCATGCCTTGACATGCCCCCGCCAAAGGGGGCATATCTGGGGGCATTAAGAGCCTTCACCGATGAGGTGCCCCCAAATGGCAAACGCCAACAACAAACTCTCCGCCACCGCCGTGCGCAACGCCAAGCCCCGTGAGAAAACCTATCGCCTTGCCGATGGCGGGGGCATGTATCTGGAAGTCACCCCAACTGGGGGCACCTACTGGCGGATGAAGTACCGCTTTCACGGAAAAGAGAAACGCTTGGCCATCGGGGTATATCCGGCGGTGAGCTTAGCTGGCGCCAGGACATCCAGAGACGAAGCCCGCAAACAGTTAGCCCAAGGGCTCGACCCCAGCACCTCCAAGCGCGTCACCAAGGAGCTTGGCAAGGCCGCCGCCGAAAGTACCTTCAAGACGGTGGCCACGGAATGGCTCGAGCATATCCACCGCCATGAAGTGGTGGCCGACCACTACGAGCGCAACAAGTCACGCCTTACCCGTGACGCCTTCCCGGCGCTTGGACATCGCCCCATCACCGATATAACGCCGCCAGAGCTATTGGACTGCCTGCGCAGGATCGAGAAGCGCGGCCACTTGGAAACCGCCCACCGCGTCAAAACGCTGTGCGGGCAGGTATTCCGCTACGCCATATCCACGGGCCGCGCCGAGCGTGATTTAACGCCAGACCTCAAGGGCGCGCTTCGCACGCCAAAAACGAACCACCACGCCGCGATCACCGATCCGGCGGCCCTGCCCCCACTGCTAAGCGCTATCGACGGCTATGGCGGTATGCCGGTGACCATTACCGCGCTCAAGCTATCGCCGCTGGTATTCGTGCGCCCGGGCGAGCTGCGCCAAGCCCGTTGGGAAGACTTCGACCTTGACCGCGGCGAATGGGCCTTTAAGCCGAGCAAAAACGCCGATCCGCTGATAGTGCCCCTCCCCCACCAGGCCGTGACCATGCTTACCGAACTTCACCGCCTTACAGGCCGGGGCGAATACGTGTTCCCCGGCGCCCGTAGCAGCAAACGCCCCATGAGCAACACCACCATAAAGGCCGCGCTCGATCGCATGGGCTTCAAGGGCGAGATGACCGCCCACGGCTTCCGTGCCATGGCGCGCACCATTCTGGCCGAGCGGCTGGGCTACCCCGAGCAGTACATCGAGCAGCAACTGGCCCACAAGGTACGCGACGCCAACGGGAGCGCTTATAACCGCACCACGCACTTGGAACAACGCCGGGAAATGCTGCAAAGCTGGGCCGACTATCTGGACGCACTGCGCGCTGGCGCGGGTAATGTGGTGCCGATCTACCAGAGGGCCAAGGCATGAGTAAAAGCCAAGGTGGGCGTTATATCTTACAAAACGGAATAAGAAAGCAGGTACAAGCTCCGACCATTGACAGGTTCAGGGAAGTATATAGCGAGGAAGAGGAAGCAAAGGATAACGATTTAGTCGAGCAGGTAATTGATACTCTGCGAGCACTGGAAAAACGGGCTGAAGAGCTAAAGCCCGGCATTGCAGATGATCCTAACAACGCGTTACCTGAACTAGCTGGGCGCTGGAAAGATGAAGGCTTTCCCAAGGCTGGACTAGCCATGCTCCACCACATGATGGTCAAGGGTGGGCGTGATCTGTTAGCAGCCGCTACTGCTTGGGAGGTTCACCGCAACGCCATAAAGAGCGCTCGAAACTTCTACCCTGCCGAACATCCAAACGAACCATTGAAGCTGGCGCTATGGGAGCATGGGTTGTCGAATTATAGCGGCTTTCCCACTTCCTCTTTTAGCTCCCAAAAGATTAGCAATGCCTTTGAAAAACTGACCAGCTACCAAGTGGAATATTTCGGCCAAGGCGAGCTAAGAACCACGTCACGACAAGAGGTCGCCCAAAGGTTCGAAACGAAGGAAAGAGAGCTGCTTATTGCCAATTGGTTCTTTCAATTGTGGAGTAGTGATCCGAAGCGATACCCGACCACGCGTAATGGAATGGGCTTTTTAAATGCCGCCGACCAGATAAACGAATGGATAAAGCTCTTTCAAAGTGACCCAGAACACTACGCAAGAGCCTACCATCTTAATTCTCAAATAATTATGAGTTTCAGAGAGAAAGGAGGTGTCTTTGTAGGCGCAGCAACAGTTCAAAAAGTTTATGACTGCCCTGGCTCAATGTGGCACCAATCGAAATTATGGGGTTTTTCAAAAAGCACACGAAAAGTAGCGATGCGCAAAAGGGGTAAAAATTAATGTAAGGAAATACCCCCAATCAGGGGTTGCCAAGCACCATCCTTTCAGCCATGTCCAAAGCAATCAGGAGCTACAACGACATGGCCAACCTCATCAAGTTACCCGCCGTCAAAGCCAAAACCTCGCTAAGCACAAGCACTATCTATCGCGGCATCGAGCGCGGCGACTTCCCCAAGCCCGTGCGCCTGAGCCCTCGCTCCGTGGCTTGGGTCGAGAACGAAGTGGATGCTTGGATCGAGCAGCGCATCGAAGCGAGCCGCCAAGAGGGGGTCGCCTAATGTTGACCGCGTGCCCGCCTACCCGCTATGCTTTCGCTGCTGGCGCAAAATCGTCAGCCAGAGGGTTTAGCGGCCCGAGTAAAACACAAAGGCGCAACAGCGCGCCCATGACAGGCGCTTTTTTTATGCCTGTCAGTTATGGCGGCTGTGCGTGGGACACCTTCGGGTGTGCCGGTTTCCTTTGTGGCCGGTCCGCTAACCTGCGTACAGTCGCCCCCATTAGTTGTTTAGCGGCAACCGGGGACGGCTCCAAACACAAAGGAGTCACACCCATGGCCAAGTTACGCCTATCTAATCCAGATACCCGCAGTTTATCCAGCCGTGCCGACGCGCATAGAGCAATGGCGAAAGCCGCTCTATATGCCGATTCCAGCACGCGCACCCGCCTTAAGCGTTACACCAACCACATTGAAAAAGCACAGCAACTTGAAGCCCAAGCCCTAGAGGCTGCCAAGCGCAGCACTGGCGGTGAAGCGTGAAACTATCCGCCCGCCAATTAAAGCGCCTGACTGAACTGCTGGCGCCTTACCACGCCGCCCCGCTTACCAAGCCCGCTATCGAGCTGGCCTTGCGCCTTGTGCGTAGCGAGGTGCCCGCATGAGCCCGCAACAGATCCCCCAGCCCCACCGCGACGCCATCGCGCAAATTCAGGCCTTGGCGATGGCCATAAGCATCCAGGGCACCTATTGGGTGGGCGTCCAGTTTTCGGGCATGTTGCTTCGCCTGCACGTAGACGTTAACCGCTGCGCCGACCTTTACGCCCCGAATAGCACAAGCTCCACCTATTGCGTGACGCTTCCACCCTGCAACCGTGCCGAGCCCGATAGCCTTGAGCAGCTACAGGCAGTAGCCCGTGAACTGGAAGCATTGCTTCCGGGGATGGCGTCATGAACCGGTCAACCATTCGGCACTTGGTCGAGCTGCGCGAGATTGCCGAAGCGAGCGCCACGCTGGCGCAGACCATGAGCGACGTTGCCTACCTAAGCGACGAGCCAACAGAACAACAGGTGCAGGCGTGGGCGACGGCCTTTCGCTGCATGGGCGAGCGTGCCACCACGCTGGCCTATGACGTGATCGAGGAAGAGGAGGAAGGCTCAGACGCCGAGCCACAAGGGGGCCACGATGCTGACTGACACCCATGAAAAAGCCCAGCGCAATGGCTGGGCCTTCTCCGCGCCGCCTACCAAAGCAAACGCTAAGCCTGAGAATAGCACACGGCACGGGGCGCGCCTACGCCTTACCCAGCGTGGCCAGCCCTGCGCGGCCCGTGCTGGCGCGGGCGGACATGACCCGCTAAGCGAACAGGCGGCGCCATGACCAGCCACGCCGCCTTTATCGACCGCCAAGCCTTGGGCGATGCGCTGCTAAGCTGTGGCCCTTGGAAGTGTAACGGTGACGATCAAGCCTTGATCGATCACGCCACCGCCCAAGCCCGCGCCGTGGAGCTGGAAGCCGCCAAGCTGGGCGATCCAGTCTACGCCTTGCAGCGCGCCCGCCGCCGGGCGGCCCAGCACCACCTGAGCCCACCGGAGGGCTACAGCGCTACCGGGGAACTATCCCGGCTTGCCTGCCCCTTCTGGTGGCGGCGGCAACTGCGCCGCCTGACCAGCCGCCGCCGGGAACAGCGTCAGCGGCTGTTAGGCCGTACCCAAAAGCGGGCAGGCATTTACGTGAGCGATGAAGGCTACCGCCGCCGCATCGACCAGACCACCCGTAACGCGCGCTTGCTGGAAGCTATTACCGCCACCAATCAGGACGGTGACCAGTACACGCTGGCGGAACTGGCCGAGCTTGGCCTGGCCAACCCGGAGTTTCGCCGGGCCGAGCTGATGTTGCGCATCGCCGACACTGAGCGGGAAGCCGACCGCGCCGGGCATTGCGGCATGTTCTACACCATCACCACCCCGAGCCGCTTTCACCCGATACGCCAGAACGCCAGCCTGAACCACAAGTACGCTGGCGCCGACCCGCGTGAAGCCCAAGCCTACCTGCAACACCAGTGGGCCAAGGCCCGCGCCAAGCTCAAGCGTGAAGGCTTGGGCGTGTACGGCATCCGCGTTGCCGAGCCCCACCACGATGGCACGCCGCATTGGCACCTATTGATCTGGATGCAGCGCGAAGATGAAGCCCGAATCACCACGGTGCTGCGCCGATACGCGCTGGAAGACTCGCCCGATGAAGTGACCCACAACACCAGCATTCGCTTCAAGGCGGTGAAGATCGACCGCCGCAAAGGCAGCGCCGCGGGTTACGTGGCCAAGTACGTGGCCAAGAACATCAACGGCAAGCAGCACAACCGCCAGGGCGTTGAAGGTGACAACCTCGATCATTACGGCCAGCCGCTGGAAACCAGCGCGCCGCGCATCGAGGCGTGGGCCGCCTGCTGGGGAATCCGCCAGTTTCAGTTTGTGGGCCTGCCATCGGTCACGGTGTGGCGTGAAGTGCGCCGCCTGAAAGACGATGCGCGCGTGACCGACTGGGAAGCCGCCACCCGGCCCGAGCCCGAAGCCGCCGCGATACTCGACGCCATCCGAAAGGCCGCGATCGCTGGCGCTTGGGACAAGTACCTTCACCTGATGGGCGGGCCAATGCAGCCGCGCGACGCCGCCCCCGTTCGCCCATGGCGCGTTGTGCGCCAAACCACGGCGCCCGCCAACGTCAACCGGGTAACCGGCGAGTGGTCGAGCGACACGCTGGGCCGCTACGGCGAACCGGTAGCCAGCACGTGGGGCTTGGTGGTTAGCAGTCAACTGGGCGAAACGGAATACCTGACCCGTTTCTACCGCTGGACGTTCGAGCGAAAGAGCGAAGCCGCCGGGGTTGATTTTCAGCGCGTAGGCGAAGCCGCAGCGCCTTGGACTTGTGTCATTAACTGTACGCAGCCCACCGGCAACCGGCAGCTAGATGACTGGGAATGGCACATAACGGAGTCATTCAGGCGGATGTTCCCGACCCCACCACGGGAACAGGTGCAGCGAATCCAGCAACAAGCCACCCAAGATGCCAAACAATACCGCGTTATGTCGGTCAGGCGCCGCCTTGAGCGTGAAGACCAAGAACGCTTGCGCGAATCCATTGAGAAAGGCCGCGAGCTGCTGATAGCCATGCTGGCGCGCGGGGAGCTATCACCTGCCGACATACCGCCGGGAGCCATCGCATGAACGCAGACGCTCTGCTTGCCCGCATCGCCCGGATGCAAGCCGCCGCTGGCGCCACCCAGGCACAGGGCCGCCCGACCGCCCGACCAAAGCACCACCACCACCGCGCCGCCGTGACCAGCCGGGTGGAGCCATGGCTGGCGCTGATCGAGAAGCGGTGCCGCCTGCTGGCCGAAGACCGGCGCTTTATCCGCTTGCGTCTGGCCATGCAGGAACGACAGCACGCCATGCGCTTGGCCGAAGGGTATAGCGCCGCTTGGGAACTGGCAGCCAGCCAGGAGCCGCGCGCCCACGTGAAGCACAACGCTGGCCGTCAGGCGGCCAACCTTTGGCTAAAGCGGCAGCTCGAACAATGATCGAGCGAGCCACACAACCCAACGGCGATGGGCACAGCGATACCAAACAGCTCAAAGGCGGGCGATTGCTCCAAGACAGCCGGGCGGGCGCTGATAAAAAGCCGGGTCCTTCTAACGATCGTTTCCCCAAGCCACGGGGGGAAGCAGCCCCGGATTTCGTGAAATTTTCGGCCACCCAGCGTGTACCACCACAGGTTACCCGTATTCGCGCAGTGGTGCGGCTGATGACCTGTACGACCTGTACACCGCGCCCCGTGTATTCAGGCAAAGCATGTACAGGTGACGCCCCGGAAAATACACACCTCAACACCGGGACGGTCATCCGCAAAGGCCAGCGCTTAGCGCTGCCGGGAGGTGACGCCATGCCATAGCTCACCGCCAGAAAAAAGGCTTAATAAGACCCGATTAGCGGCAAATAAGAGTAACTCGAATATGAAAAAGCGCGGCTCCCAGATTTACCCATCCCAACAGCGGCGCGCCGAGCTGGCGCGAATGCTTGACGAAATGGCCACCGCTGGCGATGTGAACGCCGCAGGCTGGCTGCTGCTGTTATCCGAGATCAAACACCCCAAAAGCGAGGCACCCCAATGAACAACGACCTAACCACATGGAAAGAATGGCTCGAGCAACATCGGCAAGCGCAACAAGTGTTGAGCGGGGCTACTGCCAAAGCGTCAGAAGCAAAGCAGCAAATGAATGATGCCGAACGGCACCTAACGTCGAGCACTCGACAGGGGCGCCCGGATGGCCTGGTCATTGCCGACCCGGCAACACCTGAGCAGGTGCAACAGGTAACGGACTACCTTTCGCACGCACTCGAGCGAAGCGCTACCCACCACGATGACCCACGGCGCTTGGAGCTACAACGGGAACTGGGCGACCTTAAGCGAGCGCGGCTTGCCCACGAAGAAGCCCAGAGCGTTTATACCGAACGAAACGAAGCGCAGAACAGTGCCGAGCAGTCGCTAGCGGCCACCATCAAGGCAAGGCCGGAGGCTTCACCGCAAGCACTGGAAGCCGTCACCCAAGCGATCACGGCTCACCAGCAGCGCATCGACAAAATTAACGACACCATCGCGGCGATGAAGGATAGCGACAGCATCGCCGCCGATCTGGAAGCCCAAGCCCAGCGCGCAGCCGAGGAAGTAGAGCGCCTGGAAGCCAACGCGCTGCTTGGCGAGATAGACGACGAGGCCAAGGGCCAAGCCACCACCACGCTGGCTAAAGCCCGCAAGGCGTCGGAAAAAGCAGCCGAGCAGGCAGAAAAGCAAGCGAGCGCTCGCCGCGGGCTGGAAAAAATGCGCGCCGATCTGCAAGCCGAGCTTACCGAGCTGGAACACCTGCACCAGGGCGTGGGCTATGAAGTGGCACAAGCCGCCATGGCAAAAGCCGAGCGTGAGCTTTTAGAAGCGATTGAGTCAGCCGGTTTACAGGAGCGGGTGTCGGCCATTAATACGGCGCGCGATGAGGCAAATCACTTTGCCCCGGAAAGCGTAAATTACAGCAGCGTGCATGTTGAGCTAGGGTTATCCCACTTCTACACAACAGAGGCACCTGAGCGGCTGGAATACTAAGCCAGGCACCACCGAACGAAGCCGCGAAAGGATTGCCCCTTCGCGGCTTTTTCATGCCCGCCGATAACGATCCGATATACCAAAAAATAAAAAGGTACTCCCCCACCCATCCCCACCACTACGGGGGAAAGCAGCCCCGAAATGCAGCTATGCACGGCGAATTTTCGATAGTTGGTTGTTGTTTCTTTATCCCCATCATACCGCCCACCGCACCCGGCCAAAAATCCCGTGGCCAGCGCGTCCCAGCCGGTATAACCACGGCGCCCAATGACACGCGATACAACAACCCAAGACAACCTAGCGGCATGTTTGAACAAGCGCGGGGCTGGCGCGCTACACCCAGGGGGGAATGGGGCGAAGCCCCATGAAGCGAAGCGGTAACCGGCAAGGCACGACAAGCGCGGCGATAAAGCGGCCCGCCGCCCACCACCTAATCCAAACGCGACGCCGTGCCGATCACTGACAAACGGGGGTTGGTTGAAAGCGCGCGCTACCTTCAATGTAGCTTATAAGCTACAATTGCCCAATGATCGAGCTTACCCACTACCTGACCGCAGACGGCCACGACCCCTTTCAAACGTGGGTCAATGCTGTAAAGGCAAAAGACCGAATGGCGGCCATGCGGGTACTGACGCGCCTTAACCGGCTGGCCACAGGCAACCCCGGCGATACCAAGGCGGTGGGCGATGGTGTGTTGGAGCTGCGAATCGATTATGGGCCGGGCTACCGCGTTTATTATGCGAAGGTGGGCGGGCGCGTTGTGATGCTGCTAGCCGGTGGTACCAAAAAACGCCAGCAGGCCGACATAGAGCAGGCCAAGGCGTTTTTGGCCGACCACCGAAGGAGAACCCGGACATGAAAAACCACGATGATGCGGTTGTCGATATGCTGCGCGAAGACCCAGCAATGACGCTAGACTACCTGCGCGCCGCTTTCGACGAGCTGGACGAACAAGGCGGTGAGGCGGCCTTTCTCATGGCCCTGCGCCACGTAGTGGACGCCCAAGGCGGCGTAGCGGCGATCGCCCAGCGCGCTGAAGTTTCCCGCGAAAGCCTTTACCGGGCGCTCTCGCCCAAAGGCAACCCTACGCTTCGCACCATGACCGCCGTCATCAAGGCCACGGGGATACACTTCCACGATCTGACACACCAGAACCAGGAACCGATAGCGGGTTAGAGCGTAGTCGATTCATGGGAAGCCATCCCTCTCTACCCCGTACACGGGTTCAAAGTACGGGTTAACCGGCTTAGTACCATGGAAAAGGGGGCATAATTGGGGGCACATTTCAAAATAGCTTGCCATCATATATAATAAAAACAGTATCTTAAATAAACTTTAAGCGAGACGCCGCCTCCACCAGACACCCCAGCAAATCAAGCACCTTCGGGTGCTTTTTTTGTGCCCAGGAATTGAGACGCGCCTTTTCGAGCCCGGCGATTAAAGCCTGCTGCGGCTCGAAACGCTTCTAGACAGGCTTGATCGCCGGCCATGTAAACGCTCGAGAGACGCTATTCAGGATGGTCGTGGCATCGCTGTAGCGCCGAGAATCGGACGTGGACTTGAGAACGACGGTAATGACGCGGTGACCACCCGGCGCGGCATGCTCGAGCAAGAGGTTGAACCCCCACCCGGTGAGCGTGCCCGTCTTGCCCCCGGTAACGGCGCGGTCTTTCTCTCGTATAGCGACCACCGATGTTGTGATGGGCTCCACGCGCGCATCCGGGCCGCCCACGTGCAGGGTGTATCGCGCCTTGTTCCAGATAGTGACGAGCACGTCGCTATCGAGCGCCGCCCGGCCGAGGCGGGCCAGATCTCTGGCGGTAGCGTACTGATGGGCGGCGGGAAGACCGTGCGGGTTGATGAAATGACTGTTGTGCATTTTAAGCCTGGCCGCAGTGGTGTTCATTTCCTGAACGAACCGCTCTTTCGGATGCCCGCTGCCGGCTTCATTATCCAGTATTTTCTGACCCACTACTCGCGCCACGACGGCGGCGGTTACATTGCTGGAGGGGAGCATGAGGTTATGCAGCGCGCCCTCCACCGTGATGGCGTCCCCCGCACGCAGATTGTTACCGGACCCGCCGGTCGCATCTTCGCTCTCAACCCGCAAGACGTCCGACAGTACCGGCATCCACTTTAAAAAGACCAGGCAGGTCAACAGCTTCGCGAGGGAGGCCGGCAGCATTTTAAGGTCCGCATCCTTGGCCCACAGCACATCATCATGAAGCGCCGAATGGCGTGAAGCGCTCACGCAAATGGCCGACTTGGCGGTGATTTCAGCAGAATTGCCAAGCGACTTACCACCGAGCTGATCAAGCCCGCCCTCCAGATCGCTTTTCACCTCTCTCGGTACGTCATCCGGTCGTGCCATTTTCCGCTCCCGATGCCTGAGTCTGCGTGCATTGAGCTTGAAGCATGAACACAAAGCCGGCAAACCCTTACGCTATGGCGGGGCGGACCGGCGGGCCCCTGAACCAGGAACCGCTGAATAAAGTGACAGCGGCTACCCCATCTAGTTGCCGTCTTTTTATAGGAAGCAGCCATAAAGCTTTGAGGACACCCCTGAAACCTTCAGGCATTGGCATGTGCCAGTTTCTCGTAAATACTTTTTTAGCGCGGCGGGCTATGGACCTGCTCCCCGTGGGCGTACTTGATCCAGGTTTTCCCTAGGTGGTTACGCAGCTCGTGGCCTACTCGCTTGCCATCGCGCGCTTCCAGGGCGGCCAGAATCGCTTCGTGCTCCTCCATGGCCGTCGCCCACTTCTCGTTTTTTTGATTCGAAAGGTAGCGGACGCGGTAAAGCTGGCGACTCAAGTTGGCATGCATATCGATTAGGGTGGAATTCCCAGAGAGCGCCACGATCCGATTGTGTATATCCTGATTTAGACGAAAGTAATTCTGTCGATCTCTTCTCACGAAAGCAGCCTTCATCTCGTAATGAAGCGCCTGAAACTCTGCAATATCCTCTTCAGTGGCCACGGCGCAGGTAAGCTCCGCGGCAGCCTGCTCCAGCACACTAAGTACGTATGCCTTCTCCTTCATGTCCGCCGCACTCACATCCGCCACTACGGCTCCACGGTTGGGAGAGATCACCACGAGCCCTTCGGCCGCAAGAATTTTCAACGCTTCACGCAGGGGAGTTCGCGATACCTGAAGCTCGACGGCCAGCGTACGCTCGGGTAAGCGCTGGCCCGGTTGAAAATGATCCATCACGATATGCTCGCGCAAATAGGTAGCGACTTTTTCTACCAACCCGGCATGACTGACTTGAACGGTCTCTTCCATAGCGTTATTCACTTTTGTTAGCGACGAGCAAGAGTGGCATACCAAAAAACACCTTTCAAATGAATCGATAACTTCAAATAGAATGCTTCTCGATGATATTCATGCACTTATATCCATACATAAACCAACAACTACTAAAGTAGCATGGGCGATGCGTTGACCCTCCAAATGGTATACCACTACATTCTTTTGATCCGTGTGTCGTTTTGCTTTGTCATCGAGGCAGACATACGTTCGTCCTATTGCTGTTGCCTGCTATCGAATAATTAGGAAATACCCCTTATCTATGAATTACTTACAACACTTTGAAAACGCTAAAGTGGTCGAAGCGTGCATTGCGGGCGCGGGTGACTTTGGCCGTGGCGTACTGCGCCAAGCGCGCCAGATGGAAAAATTGTCAGCGCGTATTGCGATCGATATCAATCCGGAAAGAGCGGCTGACGCCTTACGCCAAGCGGGTATTTCAGACAAAGACATAATGGTATGCCATTCTGGCGCGGAAGCTGAAAACGCCTGGGAGAAAGACTCCTTCATTGCGACCGCGTCTTTCGATACCGTGGCAACACTACCTTTCGATATTCTCGTTGAATCCACCGGCATCCCGGATATTGGCGCGCAATATGCCGAGAGTGCGCTGCTGGCCGGCAAGCACGTGGGTATCGCGACCAAGGAAACCGAATCGGTGGTAGGGCCCTATCTGACGCGTTTGGCAGAACAGCAAGGACGAATCTTTACGCCCCTCGACGGCGACCAGCCAAGCCTGCTGATCGGTTTGTTGACCTGGGCGAAAACCCTGGGCTTTGAAATCGTTTCAGCCGGCAAAAGCAGCGAATACGATTTTATCTGGGATGAAGCCCAGGGCACCGTTATTTGTAACGGCGCCACCTACGATGCCGCTGACATGGCATCGCTCTGGACACTGGATGAACGCGACCCACGTGCAACGGTTAAAGCACGCAGCGAGGCACTCTCCGCCATCCCACAGATTTCAGTACCCGACCTGTGCGAAATGGTCAACGTGGCCAATGCCACCGGCCTACAGCCCGACCTGCCCGCGTTTCATGCCATGGTGTTGCGCACCCACGAAGTGCCCACCCTGCTGGATACCCAAGCCCACGGCGGCGTTCTTCAGGGCCCCCAGCGACTCGAAGTGTTCAACTGCCTGCGTCGACCTGACGAGCTGAGCTTCGCTGGCGGCGTATTCGCCGTAGTGCGCTGCGAAGACCCTCACGTTTGGCAGTTGCTTCGCGACAAGGGACACGTGCTTAGCCAAAGCGGCGATAGCGCCATGATCTATCTACCGCGGCACTTGCTCGGGCTCGAAGCGCCGATTTCGCTGCTCGATGCGGTACTCAACGGCATCACCTCCGGCGGAGGCCAAGCCACGACACCCAAGTTCGATCTAACGGCGCGCACGACCCAAGCGATCCAGGCAGGACAACTGCTCGAGATGAAAGGTCATCATCGCCATATCGAAGGCTTGCGCCCGGAGATCCACCCCGCCGCGGCGCTTTCCGGTGAAGCCAACGTGCCGTTCTATCTGCTGCCGGGGGCGAAAGTGGTTCGCGATATCGCACCGGGACAGCCGATTACGCTTGCCGATGTCACTCTGGCTGAGAGCAAGTTAAAAGAGCTTCGCCTCAAGCAAGATGCACTTTTGAGCCCGTAACACCTTACGTCCGGGCAATAGATGCTATTGCCCTTTTCCCACTTAGACAGCCCCTAAAAGCAACAACAATCGCTCTGGAGAAAATCATGCCTACTCAGTTCAGTATCAAATACGCCGCTCTCGGGTTAACCCTGCTTGGTACCGCCACCGCCGTCAATGCAAACGACGCGGACACGTTCCCCAGCAAACCCATCGAGTTTCTAGTGGCCGCTGGCGCTGGCGGCGGCACCGACAACTTCGCCCGTGTAGTTCGCCCCATGTTCGAAGAAGTGGTGGGTGGTGCGCGCATCACCGTGGTCAACCTGCCGGCCGCTTCCGGCGCCCTGGCTCACCAGCGCACCGCAAACGGCGCCGCCGACGGGCATACCCTGGATTTCGCTTCTACGACGCTTGTGACATCGCTTGCCGCCGGGCAAAACCCGGTGGGTCTGGATCAGCTGACACCTATCGCGCGCATGCAATCCGACGTCATGGCGCTGTTCGTCAATCCGGAACGCTTTGAAGATTTCGATGCGTTCATGACTTACGCCGAGGAAAACCCGGGCGAAGTCACCGTGGGCGGCACCCATACGGCGAGTCCAGACCACATGGCGTTTCTGTCGCTGATGGATGCCTCGGGTCTGGAT
The DNA here is from genome assembly GCF_970647075.1 of Vreelandella mediterranea. Taxonomy (NCBI): domain Bacteria; kingdom Pseudomonadati; phylum Pseudomonadota; class Gammaproteobacteria; order Oceanospirillales; family Halomonadaceae; genus Vreelandella; species Vreelandella mediterranea. Next base: position 3,308,632 of record NZ_OZ310198.1, read on the forward strand.
ATGAACTTCATTCCCTACGACAGCACGGGTAACGCCACGGCGAACGTGCTGGGCGGCAACATCGACGCCACCACGACATCACTGAGCCCGCTTTTAAGCTATATCGACGCAGGCCAGATGGCGCCGATTCTGATTTTTAGCGATGAGCGTCTCGAAGACTATCCGGATGTACCCACCACGGTGGAGCACGACTGGGATCTGACCGACGGTAACGACCGCGCCATTTTCGTGCATGCCGACACCCCGGACCCCATTGTGCAGCGCCTGCAGGACGCCTTTCAGGAAGTTTACGACTCTGAGGAGTACCAGAGCTACGCCGAACGCGTGAATCTGGATTACCGCGATGGCTGGATGAATGGCGATGAGTATCGTCAGCGCCTGGAAAACAACCTCGACCTTTATTCGCGGCTTCTACAAAACGACTGATACCCCCGTTGATTTGTAAAAGCATTACGTTCTGTTTGCTTCAAAGACCGGTCAACTGACCGGTCTTCCAATGTTCCCCTCAGGATTGGCCATGCACGTCAGAATCACTATTTTCGCGCTGGGGATCGTGCTACTTGCAGTTGTTGGGCTTTACCCGACGCTGCAGTTTCCAAGCTCGGCGCAGGTCTCCACCTTCATTGGGCCACGGGTTTGGCCTTTAACGCTGCTCGCCGTTTTATGCGTACTTGGACTGGTGCTTTTGGTGCTGACCTGGCGCGACCCCACGCGCGGGGTGACGGACGACGAGCCCCCTACCCACCGCTTCTCTTTCTCTCTGGGACGTACGCGTCACTGGTGGTTCATGGCCGCCGCCGCCGGCTACACGCTCTTGATGCAAAGCGTCGGTTTCCTTATTGCAAGCCTGGTGTTCACGCTGGTCGGCACGCTGTTACTCGGCGCCCGCTCGTGGGTGACGATCACCATTACCCTGGTGGTGGCAGCGGCGCTCATGCAGGGCGTGTTCGTATCACTGCTGGGCATTCCCATGCCGTAAGGCTGCCCCCATTCCCCACTTTCCAGGGAGTCGATCATGCTAGAAAATTTCTTGGGCGGGTTAGCCGTGGTGATGCAGCCACTGAACCTGCTGCTATTAACCTCTGCCGTCTTTATCGGTTTTATCGGTGGTGCGCTCCCCGGCATCAGCGGCGTGATCCTCGTGGTCATTTTGCTGCCGGTGACCTACGGCATGGAGCCCACCACCGCCTTCATGGTGCTGACCGCCATTTATGGAGCCACGGTCTTCTCGGGACTGATCACCGCCATTCTCTACCGCGCCCCCGGCACCCCCGAGGCGGTCATGACGGCTTTTGATGGCTACCCGATGACGCAGCGGGGCGAAGCGGGCAAGGCACTGGGCATCGGCGTTTTGAGTTCGGCGATCGGCGGCATCGTGGGCACCATTGCCTTGATCATCTTTACACCGGTGCTGGCCACCATGGCGCTGAGATTTTCATCCCCCGAGTACTTCGCGCTGGCCGTGCTGGGGCTAACCGTGGTGGCTTCACTCGGCGGGCGCCTTATCTTTGGCTTGATCGGCGCGGCGCTGGGGCTATTTATCGCCACCATCGGTATCGACCCCTTGACCGGCACCAGCCGCTATACCTTCGATAACCTCAACCTGGCGGAAGGCGTCGGGCTAATTCCCGTGATCGTCGGGCTTTTCGCGGTGTCCGAGGTCATGAAGCGCACGCTGGATCACGCGAGCCACCAGCCGCTCAAGGAAGTGAAGGTCAAGATTTTCGATCTGCCCGTTTTGCGTCAGATTGGCGCTACGCTGTCTCGCTCCTCGATCATTGGCGTCGTCATCGGCATTTTGCCGGGTATCGGGGCCAGTACCGCCGCCATGGTCAGCTACAGCGAAACGGTTCGCTGGTCCAAGCACCCGGAAAAATTCGGCAAGGGCGCCCCGGAAGGCATTGCCGCCCCGGAGTCCGCCAATAACGCCGCCGCCATGGGGGCGCTGGTACCACTTTTCGCCCTGGGCATCCCGGGCAGCGGTACAACGGCCGTCATCCTGGGCGCCTTCATCATGCACGGCCTGCAGCCGGGGCCGATGTTCATGCTCACCAGTAGCGACTTGATCTATGCGGTCTTTGCCGGCCTTTTCATCGTCAATTTTATGATTTTGCTCTTCTCCAAGCCGTTTATCGTGTTGTTCACCAAACTCTTGAACGTACCTTACTCGGCGCTGGGGCCCATCATCATCATGTGCTGCATCGTGGGAACCTTTTCGGTGCGAAACTCGATGTTCGACGTATGGCTCATGCTGGGCTTTGGTGTCGTGGGCTACCTGCTCGAGAAGATCAACTTCCCTATGGTATCGATCATCCTGGGGCTGGTACTCGGCCCCATTGCCGAGAGTGAGCTTCGCCGGTCGCTTTCGATGTCACAGGGAAATTTCGGCATCTTTTTGGATCGCCCGATTAGCGCCACGCTATTGGCAATCGCCCTCTTGTTGCTCACGGCAACGTTGATCATGCCGCTGATTAAACGTGCGCGGCGCCGCACGGCTTCTTAAGCCGGGATTTGGAGAACGAATATGACGATCGTACTAGGCGCTATCGCCGATGACTTTACCGGCGCCACCGACCTGGCCAACAACCTGGTACGCGGCGGCATGCGCTGTGTGCAGGTGATCGGCGTGCCCGACACCCTGCCCGACTTGCGCGATGTCGACGCGGTGGTCGTGGCGCTCAAATCCCGCTCCTGCCCCGCGGATGAGGCGATTGCCGATTCGCTCGCCGCGCTCGACTGGCTGCGCGAGCTAGGTGCCCGGCAGTTCTTTTTCAAGTACTGCTCGACGTTTGATTCAACCGATCAGGGCAATATCGGCCCGGTGGCCGATGCCTTGCTCGATCGTCTGAAGGCTTCGCAAACCGTTCTGGCGCCCGCCTTTCCGGTCAATGGGCGTACGGTCTATCAAGGGCACCTGTTCGTCGGTGATCGCCTCTTGAACGACAGCGGCATGCAACACCACCCGCTTACGCCGATGACCGATGCGGATCTGGTGCGCGTGCTCTCGAAGCAAACGCCGCACGCCGTGGGCCTGGCCTCGCGTGGCGTATTGACCCAAGGCGCCGAAGCCACGCGCGACCACCTCGCCGCCCTGCAGGCGGACACCGTTCGTCACGTGATTTGCGACAGCGTGGATGATCGTGACCTGGAGGTCCTTGCCGAAGCGGCCGTCAATTTAGCACTGGTCACCGGCGGTTCGGGCCTGGGCCAAGCCTTGCCCGCGCAATACCGCCGGCAAGGGTGGCTGGACAAGATCGCCGAACCCGGTCGCCTGCAGCCCGCCTCGGGCAGCGCACTGGTGCTCTCCGGCAGCTGCTCCCGGGCAACGCTTGCCCAAGTGGATGATTTCCTGGTGCGCCATCCGGAAGGCGGCTTTGCGATCCATCCGCTGGATCTGGCAAACGGTGATACCCACTGGAACGAGGCCCTGGCGTTTGCACTTGCGCGTATCGAGCAAAACGCCCCGGTACTGGTGTATGCCTCCGCCGATCCGGAGAAAGTCAAAGCGGCTCAGAACCAGCTCGGTGTGGAAAAGGCCGGACGCCTGGTCGAAAACGCATTGAGTCAGCTCGCGGTATCGCTGGTCGACAAGGGTGTCGGCCGCCTGCTGGTGGCCGGCGGCGAAACCTCGGGCGCGGTGGTGTCCGCGCTGAACATTACCGCGCTTCGTATTGGCGAGCAGATCGATCCAGGCGTTCCCTGGACTCAGGCGGCACTGGACGGCCATACGGCGCCGCTTTCACTAGCGCTGAAATCAGGCAATTTTGGCGGCGTCGATTTCTTCACTCGAGCGTTTGAGGTGTTGTCATGAGCACACACGAGCAGAACCAGCTACGCGAACATATCAGCTTGCTCGGAAAATCGCTGTTCGATCGAGGCCTGACCATGGGCTCGAGCGGCAACATCAGCGTTCGCCTGGACGACGGCGGCTGGCTGATGACGCCCACCAATGCGTGTCTGGGCCGGCTGGACCCGGCGCGCATCTCACACCTGGATAAAAACGGCCAGCTCTTGAGCGGCGACAAGCCCACCAAAGAGCACTTCCTTCATACGGCCATGTATGACGAGCGGCCGCAGTCCGGCGCTATCGTACATCTACACTCGACGCATTCGGTGGCCGTCTCGTGTCTACCCAACATCGACCCTTGCGACTGCATCCCCCCCATTACGGCTTATTACGCCATGCGCGTCGGTAAGCTTCCGCTGGTGCCTTACCATATACCCGGAGATGAAGCGTTGGGCGATGCGGTACGTGGTTTAGCGGGCCAACATAGCGCAGTTCTGTTGGCCAATCACGGCCCGGTCGTCGCCGGTAAAAACCTGGAAGCCGCCGTCTACGCAACGGAAGAGCTCGAAGAGACGGCAAAACTCTTTTTGCTACTTCGTGGTGAGAACCCCCGTATCCTGACGCCTGAACAGGTCGCGGCACTAGAGGCGCGTTTTCCACGCGACTGAGTATCAAGCGCTTTTCTTCGAGGCGATAACGGTAGCGGCTCTCAACGCCCCTCTTGATCAACAAGCGGGGCTTTTTATGCGTCGTACCGCGCGACGTCGAGCGCATTGGTAATCCATTGTGGCGTATAGCTTTCCACGCAGGTACACCATAGACTGAAAGGTGGGCCATGTTACCGCTACGCACCCCCTCTTTTACCGATCATGCGCCCAAGGAAGGATTTCATGGCCGACGACGAACAGTACACCGATGGCGAGACGCAGCTTCTTTACATTCAAGAGCGACTCGATGAAAACGACACGCCGTCACTGAAGACGCTGTTCGACGATCTGGAAACTCTGGAAATAGCGCGCATCCTCGAATCCTTTCCCACGAAGACGCGTAACCTCTTGTGGGAACTCATCCCCGCTACGCTGCTCGGCGAAGTGCTGGCAAGCGTCGATGAAGATATTCGCGCGGACTACGTCGAAGACCTGTCGATCAGCGATATCGAAAACATCGTTAGAGGTCTGGACGCCCAGGACGTTGCCGAAGTACTCGAGGTGGCTGACGAGGACGTCAAAACGAGCGTTTACGCAAGCCTCGATGACAATATTCGCGCCCAGGTAGAGAACCTGCACGCCTACGAAGAGGATGTCGTGGGCCGCTACATGGACCCGGAGACGGTCAATGTAAAGCAGGGTGTCTCCCTTGAAGCCGTACAGCGTTATATCCGCATCCATCATCTGCTCGACGATGAGTCGCAGCAGGTGATGATCACCGATAAAGACAAACGCCTGCTCGGCACGCTGACGCTGATCGACTTGATCAAGCAGCCCCAGGACGCGGTGGTCGATGACTACATGGATGACTTTTTCACGCTCAACGATCAGATGAAAGTCAGCGAAGCCGCTATTTTGCTGCGTTCGAAAGAGCTGCCCTTCGTCCCGGTGTGCGATAGCGACGGCCTGCTGGTGGGCCAGCTCAATGCGGCAGATGTTCTGGAAATCACCCAGGACGACGCGGATCTAACGCTGAAGCACCTTTCCGGCGTCAGCGACGAAGAAGAGGTGTTCACGCCCATCGTGCGTAGCGCCAAAAGCCGCGGCGTATGGCTGGGCATCAATTTAATGACGGCTTTTTTGGCGGCGTTCGTCATCGGGCGGTTCGAGGCGGTGCTGGATCAAATCGTAGCGCTGGCGATTCTAATGCCGGTGGTCGCCAGCATGGGGGGAATCGCCGGCAGCCAAACGCTAACGGTGGTGATCCGTGGCCTGGCCCTTGGCCAACTGGCCGGTAATAACAAGCGCTGGCTCTATAACAAGGAACTTTGGGTCGGTATGAGCAACGGCCTGGTCTGGGCCCTGGTGGTGGGCGCCATCTCCTATCTTTGGTTTGGCCAGGTGCTCATCACCGTGGTCATCACGCTGGCCATTTTTATCAACATGAGTCTGGCGAATATCTCGGGCGTACTGATCCCCTTGGTCCTGAAGCGGCTGAAGATCGACCCAGCGCTCTCCGGCGCGGTTATCTTGACCACCGTGACCGATGTCGTCGGCTTTCTATCGTTTCTGGGCCTGGCGACGGTGATTATTTTATGAAGATGGGTACCACCATCACCTCGCGGGCACTTTATCGAGCAAAGGGCGACCGCTGGTATTAGCCATTAGCGGGTGTTCTGACAGCTTGAATTTCTCCACGGCCCCCACCAGGTCGTGGGCCTGATCTCTAAGGCTTGCGGCCGCCGCGGCCGACTCTTGAACGAGCGCCGCGTTTTGCTGAGTGGTGTGATCGAGCTGACTAATCGCTTGGCTCACCTGGCTAACGGCGGCGCTCTGTTCGCTGCTGGCACTACTGATCTCTCCCACGATATCGCTGACATGCTGAATCGATGCCACGATATCTTGCATGGTGGCGCCCGCTTGATCCACCAGCTGGGTGCCTTTACCCACGCGCTCGACGCTGATACTAATCAATGCCTTGATCTCTTGAGCCGCTTGCGCACTACGCTGGGCCAAATTACGCACTTCACCGGCCACCACGGCGAAACCGCGGCCTTGCTCACCGGCCCGCGCCGCTTCTACCGAGGCGTTCAACGCCAAAATATTGGTTTGAAACGCGATGCTATCGATGACGCCCACGATATCGTGAATTTGGCTGCTGCTTTCATTGATGTCTCGCATGGTCTGCACGACCTGCTCTACAACGCCGCCCCCTTCCCGGGCGACCGTGCTGGCACTGGCGGCAAGCTGGTTGGCATTCATGGCGTTTTCAGCATTTTGGGTCGCGCTGGAGCCCATCTCCTCGATCGAAGCCGAGGTCTGCTCAAGCGCCGAGGACTGCACCTCGGTGCGCTGGCTCAGGTCGTCATTGCCCTGCGCGATTTGTGCACTCGCCGTCGCGACGCTTTCGGCGTTACGGCGCACATCGAAAACTACTTGAGCAAGACTTGCGACCATCGACTTTTGCGCCATCAGCAGCTGACCGATTTCGTTTTGGGAGTCGGGTTCGATGCTGGTCGATAAGTCGCCATCGGCGACGGCCTGGGACTGCTGAACGGCTTGACCTAGCGGCCGGGTAATACCTCGCGTAATGATGACGGCCGCGCCGACCGATATCAGCACCGCCAATAACCCAAGGGCCAGGGTCGATAGCATCGCCTGATAGTATCGGGCATCGCCATGTTCCATCCCCCGCTGCGCGGCGACGAGCTGCTCATCGATCAGTCGAGTGATCGTCTCGCTTATAGGGTCGATAGAGGCGTACAAGGCGCCATCATGAGCGTCGAGCCTGCCCACGGCCCGCCCTGACATGGTTTGCAACGTTTGCTCGAGCTCATCCAACGCGCGGTTGGCTGGTTCGAATAGCGCCTGGGCCCGAGCGGCAATCGCCGCCTCCTCGGCCGTCAGCGTCGTTTCTATATAAGCTTGCCACCGATCGGCAATGACATCGCGGGCGCCATGAACCGCCTCGAGCGCCTCTTCAGCGCTCATCAAGCCCGCGTTGGCCTTGTTAACGGCATCGATGACATCCACCGCATAAGCATCCGAAATCACTTTAAGATCCTGCAAGGGGACCACGCGATCGTAATAAAGAGAACTCATGGTGTCGTTAATGCTGCGCAGGCTGAACGAGTTCAAAAGCCCCGTAAATACTAAAAACAAGACAGGCACTAAAAATCCAAAGCCAATCTGCTTGCTAATTGAAAAATCCTTGAATTTCATTATGTATATTCCGTTAGGTGATAGAGAACTCAGGAAGGGACGCTCGCTGTACAGTCGTTTTATATAACAGGCACCACACTCGAAGCCGCCGCGCACTTATTTAGGTGCCCTTGCAGTTGAAGACCGAACGCTTTATAGCGCTTTTTTATAGGCGTTTCCCTTTTACTACCAGCCCCCTGAAAACAGCCCGCCGAATGGACGCTGGCAATCAGCAAGGCCGTTAGGCGATACGACCAAGCTTACCGCGCCATCATAAAAATCACGGTCTAGTCGTTGATCACCCATCCTCGTCACTTCTAAAAACGGCTAAAATCATTAAAACTTTAATTAATCTACCCTATTCAGCCAAATAGTTAAAAGCCATTAATACACTGCTCAAAACCGAAAATCGGTTCAAACAAGATGGGGTTAAAGTGCAGCTGTGTTACCACCTTACCCGCCGACAGATAGCCGGATGCTATACTCCGCTACTCCACGACGTTTTACAGACTTCATTTTAGTAGGCCAGGACCTCCATGCTTCCCGATTACTCCACCATCGCCTGGATATTGATTGTTTTCTCCGTGTACCTCACCGGCGTCTCCAAGGGTGGTTTTGCAGGTGGATTCGGTACGCTTTCAGTGCCGTTAATGGCGTTGGTGATCAGCCCCACTCAAGCCGCAGGACTATTATTGCCGCTGCTCTTGGTGATGGACGTATTCGCGGTGAAAGCGTGGTGGGGCAAGCACGACATGGCAGAAGTGTGGCGCTTTCTGCCCGGGCTTTTTATCGGCGTGGCGATCGGTACGCTACTTTTTGGCAGCTTGAGCGATCAGGGCGTTCGGCTGGTACTAGGGCTTTTATCGCTGGTGTTTGCCGTTTACATGCTGTTAAAGCCGGTCGCCAAAAAGCCCATCTCCACACGCTGGGCCTTGCCCGCGGCAAGTGTGTGCGGGTTTACGAGCTTTATCGCCCATGCCGGTGCACCACCGCTCAATGTGTATCTGCTGCCGCGCAAACTTGCCAAGGAGACCTTCATTGCTACCTGTGCGGTGGCTTTTGCCATCGTCAACGCCATCAAACTGGGGCCTTACCTCTGGCTGGGCGAAGTCAACCTCACCAGTGCCTGGGCCTCGCTTTTGCTGGTACCCGTGGCGTGGGTGGGGGTGCGTAACGGGCTTTGGCTGCAAAGCCGAGTGAACGATGCACTGTTCTACCGGCTGGTCATCCTGGCCATGCTACTGGTGGGCACTAACCTGATCGTGCAATCCTTGAATGTTTAGCCTTCAGGCTCAAGCCCGAACGAAAGCATCGACGAGGCGGGAGAATCGGCGATGCCGGAAACCAGCGGCTTTCGACTAATTTAAAATAGTAATTTCTGCTGTATAGAGAAGACGTTATAGCGCTTTAAAGGCGACGAAAGTCCTTTAAAAGTATATGCTTTCGTGAGGCCATAATAATCGCTTATTGCACTGAGTGAGCATTGCATATGGAGAGAAGATGAAGAGCCATTCAGTGGCTAGCGACACGCTCTATGCAGCGCTGTCGGAAAAGTTGCCCAGCTTTCTAAGCAAATCACTTTTGAGTACGGCCTCGTTGCCCTCGATGCCGACGGTCGCCATGCAGGTGCTGGAGGTCGCGCGAAAGCCTGACGTGTCGCTCAAAGAGTATGCCTTTGTCATCGAACACGACCCGGCACTTACCGCGCAGTTGATTGCGGTGGCGAATACGGCGCATATCGTGCGCGCCCCCAGGCCTGCGCAAACGAGCCTTGAGGCAACCCAGCGCCTGGGCACCGACGCGACACTAGCGGTAGTTTTGAGCTTTGCACTTTTTAAAGACGACCAAACCAACGAGATCGCCATACCGGGATGGCAGCGAGCCATTGCTTCGGCGGCGATTGCAAGCCAGCTTGCCCGAACACTCTGCCCCGACTATCTAGGCCAGGCGTTTACCGTTGCGCTGTTGCAAGACATTGGCATCCTGGCGCTGCAAATGGCTTACCCCGAGGAAGCGGCCACGCTCTACACCCAGCCCGACCGCTCTCACATGCAGCTCGCCAAAGAGGAGCGCCAGCGCTTTGGCTGCGACCATACGCTGATTGGCGCGTGGCTTGCAGCCAAGTGGGGCCTGCCGGAAAATATCGTCACCGCGATCGATGAGAGCCACGACAGCGTGTTGGCAAAGGCCCCGTTCGACATATGCGTACGCTTTTCAGGCCCGCTGGCGGATGCGTGGCTATCCAAGGTCCCGGCTCAGTCCTTTGCAACGCTGCTTTATGAACTCTCTGCCTCGGATACCGAGCACGTGGTCCTGCTCGAGTCGCTGTTCCATCGAATGCATCAGCAGATTCACCTGTTAAGCGATCTACTCAAGCTGGCCGTGCCGTTGCCTATCGATAGCCAAGCAGTACTGAGCGAAGCGAAACAGCTGCTGTTTCAGCACGCTCTCGCTATTAGTGCGCGGCTGGAGGCGCAGCAGGTGAGCTTTAGACAACTGGAGCATCAGCACGACGCGCTGCTCGAGCGAAGCCGTATCGACCCTCTCACGCAGTTGGCCAATCGCGCCTGGCTCGATGAACAGCTTCAGATGCGCTTTACGCTGTGCCGTCAGAAAAACCGCGCCCTGTCTGTGGTATTCATCGACCTCGACCACTTCAAAAGGCTCAACGACCAGCACGGCCACCGTGCCGGCGACAACGTCCTGCAGCGCTTTGGCAAAGTGCTCTCTTCGCTGGTCGACGCCTCCGATATCGCTGGACGCTACGGCGGCGAGGAGTTTCTCATCATCATGCCCGATGAAACGGCGCAAAACGCCGAGCGGCTCGCGCACCGCATCATGGCGTTACTCGAAAAAGAACCCATGTTCTACAGCGGCGAAACACCGCTTTATATTTCCGTCTCCATCGGCATTGCCTGTGTACAAGACGGTGTATTCGACAACGTGCACGAACTGATCGCCGCCGCCGACCAGAGCATGTACGACATCAAGCGCGCCGGGCGCAGCGGTGTGGCAATTTATGGGCGCCAGGCTCCCCCCGGGTCGTGAGCGGCGCTTGCTCGACGTGTGTAAACCCCGGCAACGGCTATAGCGAAGCGGCCGAGCGCGCGGCCTGATCGTAAAGCCCTGACATGGCGCGCATGATACTCGCCAAGCGACTAATCTCGCTGCGTTCGATCCCCATCGAGTCGAGAGACTCGATCAAGCACGTCTCGCGTATCTCAGCGTAACGTTTGCAGGCGTTACGCCCGTGCTCTGTCGTACTAAAAAGCGTCTCTTTCCCCTGTTTTTCCCCCACCACCAGCTCCAGCTTTACCAGCTTTCGCAGTGCGTACGTCACCGTATGGGTGTCCTCGACGTTCAGGACCAGGCAAATATCCCCTTGCCGTTTAGCCCTGTCACGATGATTGACGCTATGGAGCACTAAAATATCCAGCGCACCGAGTTCTGGATACCCCGTTGCATTCATGCAACGCACCATCCAACGGTTGAACGCATTGCTGGATATAATCAGGCCGAATTCGAATTCGGAAAGCTCATGTGCTTTATGTGATAAATGTTCGGACGAAACGATAGGGCTTCGTCCGGACCGTTTTTCAGCGTGCTCCTCACTCATTATGTTCACTCAATTATATTTAATATTAATGGTTTATTTTGGCATTCGCCGATTGAACAATCGACCATTATCAATGGTTTTACCACCGTTTGGGAACTGCACCCAAACAGCGGAATACGACGTTAGTCGTATTTGTAATGGATGATGCGCGATTGACATAAGAACACCATGTAGATAATTTCTAGATAAATTATATAAAAAGTGCAGGTAACTTCGTGTCTTCAATACCGCCTCTACTCTCTGTTCAATCGCTCGATATCGCATTCGGCTCTCATCGGGTCGTCAAGGATCTATCGTTTGATCTTTACGCGGGCCAAACACTGGCCATCGTCGGCGAATCCGGGTCGGGAAAGTCGATGACCTCGCTGGCCACGATGGGACTGGTGCACTACCTCAATGCCCATATCCCCAATGGTAAAATTCTATTTCGCCCCACGGTTGATAGCGCCGCGCAGGATCTAACCCAGCTATCCGATAAAGCGATGCGCAGCATCCGCGGCAAAGAGATCTCGATGATCTTCCAGGAACCGATGACGTCGCTCAATCCGGTTTACACCATTGGAGATCAGATCACCGAGGTGTTGCTACTGCACGGTGAATATACGCGAGCCACCGCGCGGGAAGAGGCGCTTAGGCTACTGCGCCTGGTACGGCTGGCGGACGCGGAATCGTTACTCAAACGTTACCCTCATCAGCTCTCGGGCGGAATGCGTCAACGCGTCATGATCGCCATGGCGCTAGCCTGCAAGCCCAAAGTGCTGGTTGCCGATGAGCCCACCACCGCGCTGGACGTTACGATCCAGGCGCAAATTCTGGCCATCATCCGCGACCTTCAGCAAGAGCTTGGCATGGCCGTCATCTTCATTACCCACGACATGGGGGTCGTAGCGGAAGTCGCCGATCACGTGGTGGTCATGCGTGATGGCGAAAAAGTAGAAGAAGCGGAGGTGAGCGCGCTTTTCAAGACCCCTCGCGAGCCTTATACAAAGGCGTTACTGGCGGCGGTACCGACCCTTGGCAGTATGCAAGGCGAAGCGCTCCCCCGGGCCGAGCCGCTCGTGATCTTCGACGGCCAACGGATCAAGACGCAAGGTGAGCCGGTGCCCCAGGACACCGTGCGCGCTCAGGAAGAGCCCGTGGTCAGCGTACGCAATTTGGTGACACGCTTTGATATAAACCAGGGCTTCTTTGGCGGTGTAAGCCACCGAGTGCACGCGGTCGAAAACGTTAGTTTCGATATCTACCCCGGCGAAACGCTGGCATTGGTGGGCGAGTCCGGTTCGGGTAAGTCCACTATCGGGCGCACCATTCAGCAGCTGCAAAAAAGCAACAGCGGCGATATCGTTTTCTCCGGCAAATCGGTCGCCAGCATGTCACGCGGGGAAAAAATGAAACTGCGCCAAGAGGTGCAGTACATCTTCCAGGACCCCTTCGCATCCCTCGACCCGCGTAAAACCGTGGGGTTCTCCGTGGCCGAGCCCATTCATACCCACCGCTTGATGGGCGACCGCCAACGTATCAAGCAGCGCGTCAACGAGCTGCTCGAGCGGGTGGGTTTGAAACCCGAGCATGCCAGCCGCTACCCCCACGAATTTTCCGGGGGCCAGCGCCAGCGTATCTGCATTGCCCGCGCCCTGGCCTCCAGGCCCAAACTCATCATTGCTGACGAGGCGCTTTCGGCGCTGGATGTGTCTATTCAGGCGCAAATCATTCACCTGATGATGCAGCTTCAGCGTGAAGAGGGCCTGGCGTATCTGTTCATCAGCCACGATATGGCGGTCGTCGAGAAAATGAGCCACCGGGTGGCGGTGCTGCATCTGGGGCAAATCGTCGAAATGGGACCGCGCCAGCATGTCTTCGATACGCCTCAGCATGACTATACACGGAAACTTCTTTCAGCCGTCCCCGTCGCCGACCCGCACCATCGCCGTGAACATCTGCTGCTGGATGGAGAGATTCCAAGCCCGATCCGCAAGGTAGGCGATGAGCCCACCGTGTTGGCGCTCGATGAAATTGCCGCTGGCCATTTCGTCTCTCGCGGTGGCGCATCGCCACGTCTTTAGCCTCTACCCTGATCACGTCCACAATAAGCGTCCGGAGAAATATACCAATGAAAAACAACCGCCTCTTTCAAGCCTGCGCTCTTACCGCCGCCATGACCGCCGCGGGCGCGAGCCAGGCAGGCTCGCTAACGATCGCATCACCGCAAGACCCGGGGAGCTGGGACCCGATCGACACCTTTCTGGTGAACTGGGCAGCCGTCGCCACCAACATCTTCGATGGTTTGACGTATCGTGGCCCCGATATGGAACTGGTGCCAGGGCTTGCCACCAGTTGGGAGGAGCTGGACGAAGGCGAACGTATCCGCTTTACGCTACGCGAAGGAGTCGTGTTCCATAACGGCGAACCGTTCAACGCCAACGCGGTTAAATTCACCTTCGACCGGCTGCTCGGTGAACAGGGCGCTCGGGGGCCGCAGCGCTCCAACTACACCGCGATTTCAAGCGTCGAGGTGGTGGACGAGTATACCGTCGACTTCCTGCTCAACGAGCCCGATCCCGTGCTGCTCACAAAGCTTGCCGGTTACGGCGCGATGATCGTGCCGCCTGACTATATCGAAGAGCACGGCGACGATCATTTCAACAGCCACCCCGTCGGCACCGGGCCGTTCAAGGTCGTCGACTACACACCTCGCTCCGACGTCGAACTGGAAGCCTTCGCCGATCACTGGGGAGGGGCGCCCAAGCTCGACAGTGTGACCTACCGGTTCATTCCCGAGCCCTCCACCGCTGTCGCGGAGCTGCAGTCCGGTCGGGTCGATATCGTGTTGCCGCCCACCATCCCGATTGGCATGATCGAGTCGATCGATAACGATGCCAACGCCGAGGTGGTCAGCGTCGCCTCCCCCACGGTAGAGGCGCTACGTTTCAATACGCAGTCCGGCATTACCGCCGACGAGCGGGTGCGCCAGGCCATCATCATGGCCGTCGACCGCCAGGCGATCGTCGACTCGATTTTGGCGGGTGAAGGCGACGTGATCGCAAGCTTTCAGGGCAACCAATCCTTCGGCTTCGACCCCGAGCTTGAGCCCTACCCCTTCGACCCCCAGCGCGCCCAGGCGCTGCTCGCGGAGGCCGGCGTAGAGCCTGGCGCCTCGCTGCAAATCGATGTGCGGGGCAACGATTCCACCTTTGCCGAAGTGGCGCAGGTCGTTGCTGCCTATCTTCAGGGCATCGGGCTCAACGCCACCATCCAGCCTTACGAAACCAATGTCCTGCTCAACGACATCATTCCAGCAGGGCGCACCGGTGCGATGTTCCAGCAAAAGTGGGGCGGCTGGACCTTCGACTTCGATAACACCGCTTACCTGATGTACCACACCGATGAGCGCTGGAACCCCTACGATAGCGACGCCGAGCTCGATGACATGCTCAATGCCCAGCGCAGCATTACGGATCGCGAGCAGCGCGAAGACCTGCTCCAGGCGATCGCGCGCTATACCAAAGAACGAGCCCTCGAGATGCCGCTTTATAGCCTTAATGCGCTTTATGGCGTGAGCACCCGGGTCGAGAACTTTGAACCAGCGCCGGATAGCCGCATCCGTCTCACCGACGTCGACGTCGCTGAATAAGCCCAAGGCGCCGCCGCCCTGGGGCGGCGGCCTATTGATTCTCGAGAGGGAGGCCCCGTGGCCAAGTTTCTTTTTTATCGACTGCTGCAGGCGCTGTTCGTCCTCGTGGCGGTAACGCTGATCGTGTCGTTTGCGATTCGCCTGACCGGCGACCCCGCCGTGATGCTTGCTCAAGGGGCGGGCAGTATCACCGAGGCGGATCTCGACCGCATCCGCGAAGCCCTCGGCCTCAACCAGCCCTTTTTGGTGCAGTACCTGGAATTTTTGAAGGGCCTGTTCACCGGCGATTTGGGGCGTAGCTTCATGGGCGGTACCTCGGTCAGCGAGCTGATCGGCCGCGCGCTGCCCGCCACCCTGGCGCTGGCGTTTACATCGCTTTTCGTCTCTATCGCCCTATCGATTCCTTTGGGCATCAAGGCGGCCGTTTCCCGCGGCAAGTGGCCCGATCAGGTGATTCGCGTTCTTTCGCTGGTCGGCCTCTCGTTTCCCAACTTCTGGCTGGCCATCATGCTAGTGCTTTTGTTCTCGGTCACCTTCAACCTGCTGCCGCCAAGCGGCATGCAAGGGTGGCAGAGCTTTATCATGCCCGCGGCCACGATGGGCATCATCCTGACCGCCACCAACGTACGTCTGGTGCGCACCACCATGCTGGAAACGCTGCGTTCTCAGTACATCATGGTGGCCAGAGCCAAAGGGTTATCCAACTCGGTCGTGCTCTACAAACATGCGCTACGCAACTGCTCGATCCCGCTGATCACCTATTTTGGCCTGCAGTTCGGTGGGTTGCTGGGAGGGATCGTCGTCGTAGAACGCGTCTTCAACTGGCCAGGGCTTGGCACGCTCGCCTTCGACGCCGTGGCCGCTCGGGACTACCCGGTGCTACAGGGCGTGATTACCGTGCTTTCGCTTTTGATCATCTCCATCAATTTACTGGTCGATATTGCCTATGGCTTCGTCGACCCCCGCGTGCGCAAAAGCTAAGAGGCCACTATGTCAGTCAATTCGCTGAATCTGGAGCGCTTTAAAAGCTTCGAGTTCATTGTGGGCGCCCTGCTGGTGGGCGGCATCGGCCTGGCCGTCATCTTCTCGGGCTGGCTGTTTCCAGAAGGTGGTAGCGGGGTCAACCTCGCCATGCGCCTCACGCCGCCGCTGGCCGACGGCGGTTACCCGCTCGGCACCGACCCATTAGGGCGTGACGTGCTCGCACGGGTCATCATCGGCGGCGAGATTTCACTCAAGGTGGGCTTCTATTCCGCCCTGGGGGCGGTCGTATTGGGCATCGTCATGGGGCTCTTATCGGGCTACTACGGCGGCATCGTCGATATGATCGTGATGCGCTTTGCCGATGTGCAGCTCGCTCTGCCCTTTATTCTTCTGGCGATCACCTTTATCGCGGTCGTGGGCGGCGGGCTGACCAATATGATCATCCTGCTTATCGTTTCCCAATGGGTGCAGTATGCCCGCCTGGTGAGAGGGTCTGTACTATCGCTCAAGGATCGTGAGTTCATTCTCTCGGCCCAGGCGATCGGCGTGCGCGATTGGCGCATCCTCTTCCAACACCTGCTGCCCAATATGCTGGGCCCGGTCATCGTGCTGATGACGCTCAACGTCGCCAACAACATTTTGCTGGAAAGCAGCCTGACCTTTCTGGGCTTGGGTGTCGACCCGGTCATCCCGAGCTGGGGTGGCATGCTCGCCGAAGGTCGTACCTACCTGCAAACGGCCTGGTGGGTAAGCGTCTTTCCCGGTGTCGCCATTTTGCTCACCGTACTGGGCCTTAACCTTCTCGGTGACTGGCTGCGCGATACGCTCGACCCCACAGGACGGACATCAAAATGACCTCTCTGCTGGAAACGACCTTTGAACGCAGCGTGGAGGCGTTGGCCGCCGCGTACTCGAAAAAGCTTGCCCCGGGCGACACGTTGAACGCCTGGGTATTCGACGACCGCGATGCCAGGCAGCGCGCGGAGAAGATCCTGCAAGACCTGGGCATCAAGGCGCACTTTTATAGCGCCTACAAACCCCTGGTGCACTACGTGCTCGAAAACGTTCTCGAAGCGCCGGGCGAAAAGCCGCTGCGCGCCCTTCATATCCGCTACCCCGCCCCGCGAGAAGCGCCCAAGCGCTTTATGCTGGAAGCCTACCCGCTCGCCGGTATGCTGGATAAGAAAACGGACGTGAGCTGGGAAGCCGTGCCCTGCGAGGCGCAAACCGCGCTCTACCATTACGAGCTGGTCTTGACCGGCCCGGAGGGTGAGCAAGAGTACGTCAGGGTGGCGGCGCCCAACCGCCATCACCTGGATCACGTCGACACCTGGCAGCTCTCCCCCTGCGGCTGGGTCGAATGGCGCACGGCGAGCGGCGAGAATGAAAGCACCGTTTACACCTGCGACTACGTCCAGCTATTCGAGAGCGCCATGGAGGCGATCACCCACGCTCAGTGGCCTTCCCAACAGCCATTTTTCGAAGAGCTCAACATCAGCGTCACCCTGCCCTACCAGGATACGCGGCTGCCTTTCGGCCTCGAGCACATAAGCCTGGCCGAAGGGTTACACGAAGAGCTCTATTTCTCCCTGCTCGAGTACTACCAACATCTGGCAGGTCTGCCACTGGGCGATCGCTCGATTCAGCCCGGCCAAATCGTGCCGGAGATCAAAACACGCCCCCACCAAGCGCCGTCGCTCACCATCACGCTTCGCCGGTTGAACAGTGATGAAGCATCACCTGGTGACGAGATGGCGCTCGATACCGCTCACCACCCGCTAAGCGTTACCCAAATCCATACCCAGCTCGCGGCGCTGGGCGGCGAAGAGCTCGCTGCCAAGAGCCGCAGTGGGCGCCGGCTTCTGGCGCGCTACCGTAAAGGGCGTGATCGCGCGGTCATGATCAGTGCGGCCCAGCACGCCAACGAGCCTTCCGGCATCGTCGGGGCCCTGCGGGCCGGGCGCGATCTGACCCAAAATAACGATACGCACTTCGTGCTTTCACCGCTCGAGAACCCGGACGGCTACCGTTTGCAGCAGCGCCTGGCCGCCGAGCAGCCCACCCACATGCACCATGCCGCGCGCTACACGGCTTTTGGAAGCGACCTTCAGGATCAGCCCGCCGGAGGTGAATTCGAACTGGCGATTCGCGAGCGCGCCAAGGCGCTGAGTGGCGCCCACCTGCATATCAATCTGCACGGCTACCCCGCCCACGAGTGGACGCGCCCGCTGACCGGCTATGTGCCGCGTAACTTCGAGCTATGGTCGATTCCCAAAGGCTTTTTTCTCGTACTGCGCTTTCATCAAAACTGGGAAGCCCAAGCCGAGGCACTGCTCGAGCGGGTGACCGCCCATTTGGCGAAAGTACCGGGGCTGGTGGCCTACAACCAGCGGCAAATCGAGGCGTTCGAGGCCCACGCCGGGCGTTTGGAGTTTGCCACCCGCCACGGTATTCCCTATTTGCTGACCCGCAACGACCAGCAGCTAACGCCACTGCAATTGATTACCGAATACCCTGACGAGACCATTTACGACGATGATTTCGTGATGGCTCACCAGGTACAGTATGAAGCCGTCATGAGCGCCTACCGGTGTTATCAAACGATGACATTGCCCGACGAATCATGCTGATCAACCTCACCCAAAGAGGGCTCGATGATGAATAGGAAGCTTCCGCTGCTCAACTGTGACATGGGCGAAAGCTTTGGCAACTGGACCCTGGGGCTGGATGCCGAGGTGATGCCGTATGTCGACTGCGCCAACATCGCCTGTGGCTATCACGCCTCCGACCCGCACGTCATGCGTCGCACGGTGGCGCTGGCCGCCCAGCACGGCGTGCGCATCGGCGCCCACCCTGGCTACCCGGATCTGATGGGCTTTGGGCGGCGCTCCATGGCCTGCTCGGCGGCGGAAGTCGAGGACATGATGCTCTACCAGGCCGGGGCACTGGCCGGGATTTGCCGCGCCGAAGGCGCCGAGCTTGCCTACATCAAGCCTCATGGGGCGATGTACAACGACATGGCCGCCAACCCGGAGCTTCTGGAAGGCGCGATGCGCGCCGTTCGCGGCTTCGATGCGCACCTGCCGCTAATGGTGATGGCCACCGCCGACAGCGCGCCACACCGTGAGCTTGCCGCCAAACTGGGCGTAACGCTCTGGTTCGAGGCCTTCGCCGACCGCGCCTATGACGCCAACGGCCATCTGGTTTCGCGCCGCCTGCCCGGGGCCGTGCATCAAACGCAAGCGACCATCGTCGCTCAGGCCAAGGCGCTGGCCCGGGGCAAGACGCTCACCGCTCTCGACGGCACGTCGCTTCAACTGCCCTGCGATACGCTCTGCGTGCACGGCGACAATCCAGAGTCCGTGGCGGCGGTGCGCGCCATTCGCGAGGCCTTCGACGCGCTGGAGTCGGCGTGAACCTGCGCCTTGAAACCGCGTCCATGGAGGCGATTACCGCTCGGCTGTTCGACGTCATCGACGAAGATAACATGGCTTGGATCATCGCCGCGGATACCGCGCTGCGCCGCGCCTTTGGCGAGGCGCTGATCGATCTCGTCCCGTCCTACACCACGCTGTTGATACACTACGACTGTCAAAAACTCGCTTTTTCTGAAGCCTCCGCGCTGATCAAGCAAGCACTCACGGGTCTTGCGCCCGCTGACACGCAAAACGGCCAGCTTCACGAAATTCCCGTTTGGTACCACGAAAGCGTCGGCCCGGAGTTACCCCGGGTCGCCGAGCGCGCCGGCATCAGCGTGGATGAGCTTATAAAACGCCATTGCGATCACGACTACTGCGTCTTCGCGCTAGGCTTCGCGCCGGGCTATGGCTTTATGGGGCTGGTGGATGAAGCGCTGGCCGCCCCTCGGCTGCAAACGCCCCGGCAGCGGGTAGCGGCAGGCAGTGTGGGCATTGCTGACCGGCAAACGGCGATCTACCCGCTGC
The DNA here is from genome assembly GCF_970647075.1 of Vreelandella mediterranea. Taxonomy (NCBI): domain Bacteria; kingdom Pseudomonadati; phylum Pseudomonadota; class Gammaproteobacteria; order Oceanospirillales; family Halomonadaceae; genus Vreelandella; species Vreelandella mediterranea. The sequence goes on from NZ_OZ310198.1 coordinate 3,328,442, forward strand.
TTTCCCCCGGCGGCTGGAACGTTCTGGGCCGTACCGCGGTGCCGCTATTCGAGTACGCCCGGCGGGGCAAGCCGCTCTTTGGCCCGGGCGACAAGGTGCGCTTCAAGGCGGTATCGAAAGCCGAGTTCGAAGCCGCCGGCGGCGATACAACCCCGCTGGAGGAGAGCCCATGAACCACCCCGGTTTGATCGTACAGCAGGCAGGGCCCTTGGCGCTGATTCAGGATAACGGGCGCTTCGGCGTCAGCCATCTGGGCGTCACCCAATCCGGCGCGGCGGACTGGATCTCGTATCGCTGGGCCAACTGGCTTTTAGGTAACGCGCCAAACTGCGCCACGCTTGAGATCGCCATGGGCGGCAACCTCACCTTGCAAGCCGAAAGCGACGTGACACTCGCACTGGCGGGTGCCGACCTGGACGCACGTATCGACGGCCAGCCGCTAGCGTCTCAGGGATGTTTTAAGCTCGACGCCGGGCAGAAGCTGACGTTTCGTCAGCCCAAAACCGGGCTGCGCACCTACCTGGCCTTTCCCGGAGGGCTCGATGCCCCAAAGGTAATGGGCAGCCGCGCCTGCACGGCGCGGGAGGAAATCGGCGGGCTTCACGATGACGGCAAGCCGCTGCGAACCGGCGACCGGCTCAGCTGGCACGGCGGCAAGCATCCGTCGCGCACGCTACCCCGAGGTGTGCAGCTGCCACTTCCCACGCCAGGCTGCCCGTTGCCCATGGTACTGGGGGCACAGGCTGCGCTGTTTGCCGGGCGCAGCCTTTATAACGCCTTCAATCAGACCTGGACGGTCGACCAGCGCGCCGATCGAATGGGTATTCGCCTGACCGGAGCGCCGCTTCAAAGCGCGTTGTCGGGTATCGTCTCGGAGGGCATTCCCCTGGGCGCAGTTCAGGTGCCGCCGGACGGCCAACCCATCGTGCTGATGAACGACCGCCAAACCATCGGCGGCTACCCACGCATCGGCGCGCTTACCCCCAGCGCCTGTGCGCTGCTCGCCCAGTGCCTGCCCGGCACCGAAGTCCGGCTTCAACCGATAAGCGCTACTCGAGCACAGCTTTTATATCGAAAACAGCTCGCAGCGTGGGTATGAACTTGCTAGCGGCAAGGGGGTAGCGGGTCCAGGCACGGGTTATCCACCTCGTACTTGTCCAAGCCATCGGCAACAAGGTCCGGGGTGGCCGAGCCCCCGTGTACGCCATTAAGGCCAGAGCACCACCCTCCCTATAGGGCAGGCTGCTCCAAAAACGCCCCCATTTAAAACGATTAAAAACAAAAAACTACATGAGATCGGAATGACGTTGGCCAGTGTTACGAGGCTTATGAATCGCCACTGAATGAACTAGCCCCGCCCTACCGGGCAATTTTTTGCTCAAGCTTCGCGCTTAGTCGCCGTTAATAACGCTTGTAACAACACTAAACACAATTCTCTTTCGATCACGCTGCGTCGCTGAGGGTCGGCAACGGTCGTTTTTCGATTTATTGGGGCTATCAATGAACATGTTTTATCGCCTATCGTTAACGCAAAAACTGCTCTTCGCAGTGGCGTTACCCTTATTGGCCGTGGCCATCGTGCTGGGCGTAGTCGTCAACATGCAACTTAATCAGGCGATTCCTTCACTGATCAACAATACCGCTATGCGCCAGGTAGACGCGCGGGCCGATGAGATCACGCGTTGGATCAATGGTTATCGCAGTTGGCTCAACGTATTAGCGCAGGATGAACGCTTGGCACAAGGCGCTCCGCTTGCTTCACACGTTGACTGGCTCGCCCAACGTCATGATTCGGATGGCACCATCGAGTCATTTTTTGTCTCGGATACGGCCGGCAATACAATTAATCAGGAAGGTATGCCGCTGAATATCGCCGACCGCCCCTACTTCCAAGCACTGGTGGTGGATGGCACCGCTGATAGCCTGCTTCTCGACCCTTTCATCTCCAAGGCCACCAATCAACCAGCCGCCTTGATGGTCGAGACGATGTTCGATGAGCGCGGCAACCGGATGGGGCTACTGGGCGTCGCCCTTTCGCTCGAATCTTTAACGTCTATCACCTCTGAGATCGAGGTCGGTGAAGGCAGCTTCGGCTGGATGCTCGATAGCCAAGGGCGCGTCATCGCTCATCCGGAGGCGTCTTATCGCCTTGCGCTTAACTACACCAGTGGCGATCAAACCCATGGTTACGAAGGCTTGAACGCGCTTGGCACTCAGATGCTGGGTGGCCAGCCAGGCTCGGGGCAAGCCACCATGCCAAGCGGTGAGCATAAAACTCTAATGTGGAACCCGGTCGACGATACGGCTTGGGTGGTGGGCACTACCGTGCCCGCCGCCGTGTTTACCGGCGTAACCCACCATCTATTGCTCTCACTGCTGGTGGCGGGCCTTATTCTCTTTGGGCTATTGCTGGTCGTGGTCGCTTTCGCCGCTCGCCGAGCGCTTGCCCCCATCCGGCATACCGCCAGCGCCATGGCGGATATCGCCCAGGGCAAAGGGGATTTGACCCGCCGCCTTGAGGTCAAATCCCAGGATGAAGTGGGCGATTTGGCAAAAGGCTTCAACGCCTTTGTAGAGCGGATGCAGGAAACGCTTCAGGAGGTACGCCAAAACGCGCAGACCGTGCTGGCCGGCGCTGGCGACATCGCGGATGGCACCCAAGAGCTCTCCACGCGCACCGACCAGGCGGCCGCTAATTTGCAGGAAACCTCCGCCTCGATGGAAGAAATTCACTCGACGGTCGCCCACACCTCGCAAGCTTCCGAACAGGCCAACGGCCTGGCTTTCGAGGCGTCCGGTGCATCGCAACGTGGCAACGAATCCATGCGGCAAATGCAGACCAAAATGCAGGCGATTACCGAGTCCTCTCACAAGATCAGCGATATTATCGGCTTGATCGACTCGATCGCCTTTCAGACCAACATTCTGGCGCTCAATGCCTCGGTCGAAGCCGCCCGCGCAGGTGAGCAGGGCCGTGGTTTTGCCGTCGTTGCCAGTGAAGTGCGCATGCTTGCCAGCCGTTCGGCTACCGCTGCTCAGGATATCCGTGCCCTGATCGATGTGTCGGTGGGCCACACCCAGGAGGGTAACCAGATCGTTTCCACGGCGGCTCAGCAGATGGAGGAGATTCATCGAAGCATTACCCAGGTGACGGACGTCATGGGCGAGATCGCCGCCGGCGCTCGAGAACAAACGGCGGGCATCGATCAGGTCAATACCGCGGTCGCGGAAATGGACACCATGACGCAGCAAAACGCCTCGATGGTCAGCCAAAACGCCTCTTTGGCCGCGCAAATGCGCGAGAATGCCCAGCGACTGGATCGATTGATGAGCGAGTTCGTGTTGGGCAACGAAGCCGTCTCCTTCACATCCCCCTTGTCGTCTACGCAGCGTAGCGCCAGCGCGCTTCCAAAGCCCGAGCACTCTGCCGCCCCGCGTGCTGCCCGCCAGGATGTTGCCGAATGGGAAGAGTTCTAAGGCGTTTCTCCTCTCGCCTGACGCTCGTCTATAAAAAGCCCCGCGATCCTCGATCGCGGGGCTTTTATCTTGAGGTGCTCTGCTGACCAACATCAAGTCGTTATTCGACACCACGCGCAAGGTAGGTCGAGAAGGCCTTATCGCCGTTTTTTTATGAGCACGTCGTTCACCGCGTCTAAAAACGCTGCGCGTGATGTCTCGTGAGGTGTCGTCAACAAACTCCCGCCCACAAACAGCAGCGTTGCGACAAAAATCCCCCAGATACCTGCCGGTAAGCCCAGTAGCGAGTTTCCGGTCGCGTACATCGCGAGTACGAACATACTGGTCCCCAGGATACTGGCCAGTGCCCCGAATGCCGTACCACGTTTCCAATAAAAAGCCCCCACGATGGCCGGCACCATGGCTACTAGCCCGGAGGAGGCGGCCACGGAAAGCACCGCAATCAAATCCATCTGGAGTTCGGCAAAGCCCAGCGCCAGTAGCGCGATCACCGGCACGACCAGCTTGCCGACCAGCAGTTGGCGCTTCTCGCCCGCGCCGGGCCGAGCGTGGGTATAAACGTCGCGGGAAAGCATCGAGGCAAGCGTCAGCATGATGGAATCGATCGTGGAGACCGCGGCGGCCAGAATACCGACCATCACGATCACGCCCAGCAGCGGCGGCACGAGACCGGAGCCGAGCAGGGTCGGCGTGGCAAGGTCAGCGCGTTCGAGGCCGGGAAAAGCCACCAGCGCGGAGAACCCCCATAGCACCGATACCAGGGTGTAGATCAAACCGAACACCATGAAGCCGATTAGCATCTGGCGCATGGCAGTGAGCGAGGCCGGCATAAAAAGGCGTTGGCTCACCTGGGGGTTGGAGAGGCTAAAGAAAAACCAGGGGATGCTTAACCCCAAAAAGGTGGTCAGGCTAAAAAGCCCCGGCCCCGGTACGGTGAGCGCCTCGGGGTGCTCGCTCGAAAGCGTTGCGAAAAGCCCACTAAAGCCCCCCAGCCCTCGAATGACCAACAGCGCCACCAGCGTCGAGGCGACGATCATCACCAGCGCCTGCAGCGAGTCGGTCCACATGACCGAGCGAATGCCGGCGATGTAGGAGAAAAACACCGCGATCGCCGTGGCCAGCATCACCCCGGTGGTGAAGCTCACCGCCCCGCCAGACATGCCCTCCAAGAGGTAACCCACGCCGGCAAGCTGCACCGCCGAATAGGGGATCAAAAAAATACAGCTGGCCACCGACATCGAAAGCGCCACGTACTTGCTGTGATAGCGAAAGCCCAGCATCTCACTGGGCGTGACGAAACCGAATGCGCGGCCCACCGCCCAGAAACGCGGCCCGAAAATAGCCACCAACGACACGCCGGCAAAATAGATGATCTCAAAACCCAGCGCCCCGACGCCCCCCGCGTAGGTAAGCCCGGCCAGCCCCACCATCATGAAGGCGCTGTAGGTCGTGGCACTATAGCTAAGCGCGGACACGAACCCGTTCATCTGCCGGTTGCCCAGAAAATACCCGGACATACTGTCTACCCGCCCCTGGCGGGATAAAAACGCGATCACGACCGATACGACAAGATAAAGCACGATGGCGACCCATATCATCGACTCAGTCACCGTCGTACTCCTTGAACCCTTGGGTGATGAAGATATTCAGCACGATCACCAAAAGCCCGGCCCCGCTCCAGAACAGAAAGCTGCCGTACCAGGCCGCTACATGAGCCAACACGGTATAAGGCACCAGACAGCACAGTACGACCACGGCCCAAACGGCCCATATCCATTTTTCGCGCGCCATGACTTACCTCTTGTTGTATTGGCGATATCGACCGTTGCCCGCCTTGAAATGCCACTGACAGGCAGACGAAGTATTTCAGCATACTTTGCCCTTGCCGATTCTCCTGTCAAGAAAGCGTGATGCTCTAGGCAAGTTTGCGTCAAAAACACCGCCAAAACACCAGGACATTACGCCAGGCACTCGGCCTTACGCGCAGTGGGTGGCCAAAACACCTCCCCCTGCCCGGCATCGGCTTAATTACGTGTATTTAAGCCGGGTATTTCGCGCCTACCCCATCAAGCACTTCTGATACTTTATGACCAGACAAGCCGTTGTCGACTCATATTAATGAAGGGCAACGACTCACGATAATGAATGACCTGCCGGGTAGCGTCTTGCAGGTCTTTAAAGAGTTCGCCGTGGCCTTTAAAAGATACCGCCTTATGACTGGTTTTACGCTTTTAGAGCTTTTGGTCGCGCTGGCCGTTTTGGCCTTGCTCGCGGCGGTGGCGTTTCCCAACTTCGCTCGGCTGATCGAGACAAACCGCGTGGTGGGTGCCACCAACGAGTTCAAGACCGCGCTGAACTTCGCACGAAGCGAAGCCGTGCGGCGTAACCGAAGCGTATCGCTGACCCCGCTAACGGGCGGCTGGGCGGCCGGCTGGGAAGTCGTCGACCCGGGTGGCGACCCACTGCGCCGCTGGCCGCAGTCGCTTGAAAACCTGAACGTCGCGGGCGCCCCGTCTTCCATCCGTTTTAATAGCCTTGGGCGCTTTACCCACCCGATCACCGAGCCCCTTTCCCTTCAGCTTGGCAGCCAGGCGCGCTGTATTCGCCTGGAGCGCAGCGGCCTCTCGCGGGTACAGGGCTGCGGTGAACAACGCGCCACAGGGGGTCCATGAAAAACGCGCAGCGCGGGGTGTCGCTTTTAGAAGCGCTGATTGCCATGCTCATCATGTCGATTGGGCTACTTGGCGTAGTCGCGCTGCAAACCCAGGCGCTCTCGCAGCAGCGAAGCGCCTATCTGGAAACCCAGGCCACCAACATGGCCCAGGACATGCTGGATCGTATTCGTGCCAATAAAGAGGATGCGAGAGCCTACGCGCTGACCCCGGGGCAGTCATCCAGCGGCAGCGGCCTGGTGGCCAGCGACACCCAAGGCTGGGTGCGTGACCTGGCCGACGTCCTGCCCCAGGGCCTGGGCGAGGTCGTGGTGACCCCGCCAGAGATAAGCGTAACAGTGAGCTTTGAAGAGCCGTCCTCCCCCGGCGAGCGGCGCCGCATCCAACTGGTTTCGGAGCTTTAAGATGCGCGATCGCCGCCTTTTTCCCTCGCCCAGCGCTTCGCCGCCCCAGGCAGGCTTTACCCTGGTCGAGCTTTTGGTGGCGATGGTGATCGGCGTCATGGTGGTGCTGGGCGCCACGCAGCTCTTTGTCGCCTCCCAGCGAAGCTACCAAATCACCACGGCGCTGGCCAATATGCAGGATACCGGGTGGTTCGCGCTGGAAACGCTCTCCCGGGAGCTTCGTCAGGTCGATTTCAAGGGTGGCTGTGCGGGGAACCAAACCCCGGTACATACGTCGGTGACGCCTGCCCCGGCGATACAGGGATACAGTCGACCTCCCGGCTCCCTTGAGAATGCCTTACCCAATACCCACGGTATTGCTTTTCGTGGCGGGCTATCGCCGGATTTCCCCCAACCGACCCCGGTACGGGTCGACAGGTTCACACCGCCAAAGCAGCTGGTCTTATTACAGGGCCCATTCAAATGTGCCCTTTTCCAAGGTGAACTCCCGCCCAACCTTAGCGCTAGCGACTACCCGGAAAGCAGAACCTTTGCATGGGTACTGGATAGTGCCACTTACTATCTGGGCACCGATGATGACAACGCGAACGCCCCTTCGCTTAGACGCGTTGATACCAGCGGCGATAGAGGTAACGAAGTACTCGCGAGCCACATCCCGGCCTTTCGCGCCCTCTTTTTGATCGGTGACGAGTATTTGCCCCCCGAGGCGTTAAGCGCTGATCAGTGGAAAGAAGTTCGCGCCGTACGTATCAGCCTGATCGTACAAAGCGAGCGTACCGGCCTGCGCCAGGCGCCCACCACGATTGCCACTGGCAACTTTCGCTCGAACCCGTTTAACGCCGATGACGGGCGCCTTTATCAGGCCTTCACCACGACCATCGCGCTAAGGAACCCGGGGAGTCGACCATGAAACGCGAGTACGGTCATCCAACGGCTCAGCGCGGTATGGCGCTGGTACTCAGCCTGATTTTTCTGGCCATCGTGACGCTGGTGAGTCTTTCGTCGATGCAAGGCTCGATAACCCAGGGACGCATGGCGCTTAACCAGCAGGATTACAATGCAGCGCTACAAGCTGCCGAAGCCGCTTTATATGAGGCTGAGCAACAATTAAAAGAAAACCCTTCAATACAAGACTTTCGTAATCGTGATTGCCGTGGGCAGTTAGAACCCACCAGGGAAGTATTAAAAAATTTAAAAAACTGGTCTTTTCATGGGAAAGAAGGGGCAGGACAAACCCTCGATTCTTATTACTGTATCGAGCTGGTAGCCGAGCTTGGCTCGCACCACACCGGCGCAGGCCTGGAAATGATTGAATTTCTTTTTAATATCAGTTCCGTAGGGTTTGGTAAGTCGCAGGATACGGCCGTTATGCTTGAAGTATTTTTTGCACATGAACAGGGGGCGGCAGTAAAACCATGAACAAACCGAGCTACGCGCGCCTAACCGCCACCCTGCTGGTGGCCCTGGCGGCAAGCTTTGGGGTAAGCCCTGTCATGGCGCTGGGGACCAGCCCACCGCCCACTACCGAGCCGCCTCCTACCACTGCCCCCCCCGCGACGGGCACTCCCTCTGAGCCGCCCACCACCACGGAACCGCCAGTCAGTGGCGGCGGCGGCGTCATCGATGAAGCGTATGAAATACCGCCCGATAGAACGGGGGTTGCCAACGCGCCGTTCAATGCGGTAAGCCACGTCGATCCTAATATCCTGTTGATTTTGGATAACTCGGAAAGCGGCCAGGAGGGGCTGGATGGTCGCGTGGCAATCGGCACGACCCCGGGCGACCGAGAAACGCTTGCCGCCTGTCAGCTCAATACGTTTAATGCCTCACTATGCCCAGCCGGGGCACGTTCACCGCTGAGCAAATCGAGCATCATGAAGCGCGTGGGGCGCGAGTTGATCGACCGCTACCGGGGCGAGATCAACCTGGGGTTGATGGCGTATCAGCAAAACCCGGCCTCTCGAACTCGCGACGATGCCTTCAATGGCCGTACCGTGGTGTGGCGGCTAACCGAACGCGCACTCGACGCTCGTTATTCGACAACGGCCAACCCCAGCTGGTACGCACCCAACTTTACCGGCGCCTGGAATGCTTCCACCAAGCGCTTTCGCTCAAAGCTGCCAAACAGTAATTTCTATACCTTTTTTAACGTAGGCGTGCCGGGCTACACCTTCGACGAGTCCTATACCACGGGTGTGCCCACCCACGATGTTACCGAGTACTGGCGCAACATCCAAAATCCCACGGCCACCGCCGATCAACGTGTCGAACGCTATAGAGGGCTTGCGGGCAATAATACCGGCTGGGCGGTTATCGAACCCAATCGAGTGTGGTACGACGACCCCGTCATCGCGGGCTATACAGGTTTTCTGGGCCGTACACCCATCATAGGCACGTACAACCTTCCACTGGTAGACAGCCTGCGCCAGCGCGGCATTCCCAATTGGGGGGCGCATACCGCCTCTATCGCACTGAACCAATTGGAGTGGCGTACCGCCTCCTCCCCAGGGCTTGGCTATCTTCATGTGCCCATCGGCGGATCGCTTCCCGATGGCTCGATCGACAACGCTCACTGGACATCGATTCTCACCAAACTGCAGCCGCAGCGCCACGACTGGAACGGCAGTGGCAACCCGATGATCGATCCCGCCTGGCCGTTGCTCGCGACCGGGCTTACCCCCATCGAAGGCACTATGTACACCGCGCGGGACTACTTTCTGAACAATACTAGCGCGGGCAGTTCCTTTACCAGCAACCAGGGGTATCGCGCCGGAATGCGCATCCCGAACATCAACAACCCCAGCGCCCAGCAGTGTCTGGTCAATGCCAATATCTGGCTCACCGATGGCTTGCCCTCGGTCGACCGTTTCGGGCGCTCGCTGGGCAACAACGTGGGCCAGGCACTGGGAGAAGCCCAAAACGCCATTAGACGCCTTTATGATGATACCGCCCGAGCACTGCCAAAACCGGTCAGAACCTACGTCGTGGGATTCAACCTGCCGCCGGACATCAACAACCTACCCGGCGTGCCCCAGGACCCGCTGGGCGAACTGGCCCGGGCGGGTGGCACCGAACGCGCCTACTTCGCCAACGACGAAGCCTCGCTTAACCAGGTAATGCAGCAGGTACTCGGCAACATCATCACCGCCTCGCAATCCAATACGTCCTCGGCGGTGAGTAACGATTCCTTTGATTTGGAGAGCAATAACCTGCTTTACAGCGCGGGGTTTCGAAGTGACGACTGGTCGGGCCGGTTGACCGCCGCCGCGATCGGACCCAACGGTGCACTGACGGCCCGCTGGAACGGTGAAACTCAGTTGGCCGGTCAGGCCGGGAGTCGCCGTCTTTTGACCTCCTATCGCCCACAACCAGACGCACGGCGTACCGGGGCGGTGCTGGGCACGACCACCAGCGGGTTCACCCAGGCAGAGATCGACTGGTTTCAGGGGCTCAACCGCCCACCACTGCGCGCGCGCCAGTCGCTTCTGGGCGACATCATCAATGCCAATCCGGTCGTGCTCCCCAAAAGCGACACGCGCGTACCACTTCTATTGGTGGCCGCCAACGATGGCATGCTGCATGGCTTCAACGCGGATACCGGGCGCGAGCTCTTTGCCTATCTGCCCTCGGAGCTCACCCAGGGGAGCTCCCCCCCGCTTCGTGAACTGACCCGGGCAACCTACAGCCACCGCTACTTCATGGACGGCACCCCGGCGGCGCGCGAAATAACGGTCAATGGCACCCCTCGCGCCGTGGTCGTCGGTACCATGGGGTCGGGCGGGCGCACGGTGTTTGCGCTGGATGTGACCCAGCCGACCCAAATGGGCGCGCAAAGTGTGCTGTGGGAGTTTCGTCATCCGGAGCTGGGTAGCAGTGTAAGCGAACCCACGATTACCCAGCTAAGCGATGGCACCTGGGCGGCCATCTTTGGTAACGGGTACAACAGCACCGGCTACCAGGCCTCGCTCTTCGTGGTCAATCTGGCGACCGGTCAACTGATCGCCCACCTGAAAACCGGCGAAGGTACGCTCGAGGCCCCCAACGGGCTAGCCACACCGACCATTACGGCATGGCCAGAATTTACCAGCGGTGCTCACTTCGCCTACGCCGGTGACCTGGCGGGCAATATGTGGCGCTTTTCACTAAGGGGCCGCGGTACGATCACGAAACTCTACTCAGGCTCCCGCGCCCAGCCGATCACCTCGGCCCCTGCGGTTACCTTGAGTAGCAACGCGCAGGACGGGCTCATGGTGCTCTTCGGCACCGGTAGCTACTTTAGAAATCAGGATATAAGCGACCGAGGCGTTCAGCAGTTGATCGGTATTCGCGATCAGGTTGATCGCACGAGCCCGGTGACGGCCGGCCAGCTTCTGACCCAACGCATTACCGCCACCGCCGCCCAAAACGGGGTAACCGCACGCGCTACCACCAACCTTGCGATGACCGGCAAGCCGGGGTGGCGGATGGAGCTGCCCGTAGGCGAGCGCGTCACCGCCTCGCCGTCCCTCTCGAGCGGCCTTCCCAGGCGAGTGCGGTTTTCGACCCTGCTGCCGGATAATACGGACCCTTGTGGTGGCCGACGCGTGGGCTATTTTCTATCGCTTTTGGCCGATACCGGCGGCAGCGGCGGGGCCACCATTTTCGACCTCAACCGCGATGGGGAGGTCGATAGCAACGCCACGATCGACGGCAATGCCATCGTAGGCCTACAGGTAGGCAGCGGCGAGCGCCTGGTGGGGGTCAAAAATTCAGAGACCGGGCGCGAAACGCTTTTTATCGGCAACCCAGGGGATTCAGCCGCCTCGCCGGATGGCAGCGGGTTGATCACGGTCGATTTCAACGAAGTGCCGCTCGGGCGCCGCTCCTGGCGCCAGCTGACCGGCGAGGAAGTCGAAGCGCTGCGTTGAGATCACCAGGACCGCACGGTCCACTGAACCAGCCGGGCGACGAGCGGGCGCACCACCAAAATGCACAAGAAAGCGGCCGGCATCGCCACCCTGTACGCCTGCCATACCTGGCCCATGAACCCCGGCTCCCAACCGCTGTTGACGGCGGTAATCACCAGCGTCATCAAAAAAGCCATGATGGACGACATGTAAAAAGCGAACACCAGCGGGGTAAACTTCGGGTGCAGCTTGCGCGCCGCCAGAAGGCGTTGCTCGGGGAAAATTTTTCGAACCATCACCACGGCCTTTATCGATTTAGCAAGCCGGCTACTTTAAGCGTTTAGCGGCGATGGGTTAAAGGCCCCTGTGCCGGGAGTAGCGCTTATCCGGCATCGCTTCACGCATAGGCGGTGGAGGAGACCTTCTTCCGCTCCAGGCGCCCTAGCTGGTAAAGGTCGTTCAGGTAGAAATCCAGCTGCCCGATCAGGTAATTCAGCGGTATGAGCAGAAAAATCAGCACCATCAGAATGACCGGCTCGTTCAGCCAACCAAGCGAGGGAGTGATGACAGGATAAAGCAGCGTGTAGATACTCATGCCGCCCAAAAACTGGGCAATGAGGCTATTGAGTATGACCAGGCCGATAAAAAGCGGCCGCCAATCGCGCCGGGGCAACGCCATGCTGCCCACAAGCGGAAGACGCGCGGTCAAACGGGGGCCAAAACGCAGCTGTGAGCGACGACGCAGTAGCGCCATGGCGGCTTCATCGTCCTCGCGCTCGAACGCCTCCCGAGCCAACGTCTTATCGAACTCCGTTCCCAGCGCCGTTTCTACCGCCTGGTCGAACTCCTGGCCACCGCTTTCCCGGTCGCGCTCCGCCGCCGCCTTGAGTGATTCAAGGCGCGCTCGGTCCTTCATCGAAAGCTTCTTGTGATTATCGAAATTGATGGCGTAGTTGACCGCGTAGAGCTGATAAAGCGTGGCGGTGACGCCGATAAAGATCAAAGCGTAAACAATCGCACTAAGCATGGGCGGGCCTACTCATAAGATGGGTGGTTTAGAGTCAATCAAGCGTTACTTATATTTAACAATATCTGCGTCTATATTCGAATGTGGCATGAAAGCGCAGTCAAGCTAAGCTACCATAGCGCCACGCGCAGCACGGGCAAAAAAACAACACCGCCTGACTGGTTATCTGGCTCACAAGGAGCATGTCATGCCCTCTCAACACTCCACTTCCTTGAGTGGCGATGCACCCCATCGACCGTCCCATGCCAAAAAATACCTGGCGGCGCTGGGCCCCGGCTTTCTGTTTGCAGGCGCGGCGATTGGTACCTCCCACGTGGTGCAATCTACAAGAGCCGGCGCCGAGTACGGTATTGGGCTTTTGGGCTTTATTCTACTTGCGGTGCTCTTGAAGTATCCTTCGTTCTTCTTTGGCCCGTTTTATGTCAGCGTCACCGGGCAATCCCTGGTCGAAGGATACCGCCAAACCTTTGGTCGCTTTGTGGTCGGCCTTTTCGCGCTGGTGCAAATTCCAGTCACCGCCATCATCATCGCCGCCATCGCGATCACTACCGCAGGTCTTGCGGGCAGCATCGTGCCCCTGACGCTGAGCCCGCCCACCGTCGCGGTGATTTTGATTGCGCTTTGCGGCGTGCTCACCTTTGCCGGGGGTTACAAGCTGCTGGACTGGATCAACAAGGTATTCGTGGTGATTTTGAGCGTGACCACGATGCTGGCCGCTGCCGCCGCCCTGCCACTGGTGGAATGGACGTTCTATCCGGCCACCGCGGCATCGCCGCTCTGGAGCGTGGCCACCTTCGTCACCCTGGTCGCCGTACTGGGCCTGATGCCCTCCGACATCACACTGGCCATCATGAACTCGCTCTGGTCCGAGGCGCGCAACAAAAAACAGGGTACGCGCAGCGAGACCGCCGCCGAAAAAATCGACTTCAACATTGGCTACATCGGCGCGGGCGTGCTGGCCGCGTGTTTCGTGATCATGGGCGCGGGGGTCATGCATAGCCAGGCCATCAACCCGGCGGACGGCGCGGTCGGCTTTGCCACCCAAGTGATTAGCCTCTACACCAGCACCCTCGGCGAGTGGAGCGGCGTGGTCGTGGGCATTTCCGCCTTTACCGTCATGCTCACCACGCTTTTGACCGTGCTCGACGGTTTTCCGCGCATGATCAGCGCCTCCTGGTACACCTTTACCCGGCCCGCCGGGGCCATCGAAGAGACGCGCACCCTCGAAGGCAGCCCGGCCTTTCTGGTATCGCTGGCCGGGCTTTCGCTGCTGGCGGCGGTGATTCTCTATACGTTGATGGGCAACTTCCGGCTGTTCATGGACTTTGTCATGGTCGTGGCCTTTTTGCTGAGCCCGATTCTTGCCGCGCTGAACCACTTCACCGCCAACGGCGCGACCGTACCCCCAGCACTTCGCCCCTCGAAGCTGATCAACGCATGGAGCTGGCTGGCGATTGCCACGCTGGCGCTGTTATCCCTGGGCTATATCGTCGTGCAGTTTTTGTAAACCTCCACCGGCGGCCTAGCTCAATGGGCCGCCTACCACCGTCTTTTGGATACCTTCACGCACGCCCTGGCCATCCTCGTGCTTTAACGCCTCGTACCAGGCCTGGGTTTCGGCGGGGTTCTCGCCGTGAATCATGTCGGCGCGTTTGCGCGCCCGCGCAACGATCTCGCCCACACGCTCTACCCGGGCATGATCGTACTGCGCCAGCGCTTGCGCTAACGCCTGTGCCCTCTCGTCATTTTCCGCTAGCGCTTTATTGACCGCCTCGGCCAGCACCCAAGCGTCTTCCATCGCCTGGCAGCCGCCCTGGCCCAAATCCGGCGCCATGCCGTGGGCGGCGTCGCCCAGTAGCGCCACGCGGGTATCGATGAGCGTGCTCAACGGCTCGATATCGTGGATCTCCACCCGCGCCATACGCGCCGGGTCGAACTGATCGATCAGCCTCTGAACCGCCGGGCTCCAGCCGGCAAAGTGCGCTTTTAGCTCATCGCGGTAGTGTTCGGAATCGGCGGGCGTACCCGCTTTTAGCGGCACATCGAAGAAGCAATAGAACTCCTGCTGGCCTTCGTCGTTTCCTCCGGTGCCCATGGGCATGAGCGAGACGCGCTTGCCCTCGCCGACGTACTGATCCCAGCTTTCCAGCGGGGCCAGGTCGGGATGGGCGGCCACGCGCACGTTCCAGTTCACGTAGCCTACGTACTGGCGCTCGACACGCTGACCGACGATCTTGTTGCGAAGGCGTGAGTGCGTGCCGTCGGCCACCACCAACAGGTCGGCCTCGACGCGCTCGCCGTCTTCCAGCACGGCGGTCACGCCGTCATCATCGGCTTCGTAATCCACGCAGCTACGCCCCAGCGCGATATGTTCCGCCCCGACCGCATCGAACAGCATTTGCTGGAGCGCGGCGCGGGAAATCGGGCAGGCGCGCTGATGGACCGCGTCATAAAGCGGCGTCAGCGAGAAGTCGCTCAGCAGGTGGCCCTCATGGCTTAAATAGCGCATGCGCGTCATGTCACCGCTGATCTGCTCTACCGTGGTGCCCAGGCCCAACTGGTGCATCACTTTGACGCCGTTGGGCCAAAGCGAAATGGCCGCTCCGACCGGGCGCATGACCTCGACCCGTTCGAACACCTGCACACGGTGCCCCTGGCGCTTGAACGCAAGTGCTGCGCTCAATCCGCCCATGCCCGCGCCAATCACGACAATACTCAATGCCATAACGCCTCCCGATTCTGTAAAACAGTTGTTATAAAAAGTGGCTATCAAAGGTCTTCCACGAGCCTACCGCATCTATCGTCCAAAGCGTATATCCCCTCGCGGACGCCCGACATAACACTGCCTTGAACGAGCAATATCGGGGCCAGCCTTACGTCTCGGTGGATGCGACAAACCCGCGCAGCTTATCGAAGAGCCAGACGGTGGCGGGCTCGTGGGCGTAAAGCTCGTGCTGAATCAGCGTGAGTGTGAGCGCGCCAAGCTCACCCGGGGCGTCGACCAGGCGTACCGGCAACAGCGCGGTGAACCGCTCGGCCATACGCCGAGGAAGCGTCATCACCGCCCCGGTTAGCGCCACCACCCGCGCGGCGGCGATATAGTTAAGGTTTCGAGAGACCACCCGCCGGGTCAAGCCATGCGCGCTCAGGCAACTGTCGATAGAGCTCGGCCCTAGCCCGCTGATGTCGGCAAGCTCCACGTGGGGTAGCTTGGCGAACTCGGCCAGGCTAAGCGACGCTCCTACCTGGGCGTTGTTCGTCGCGGCCAGACATACCCACTGCTCCGCAAGCCACGGCGTTGTCACTACACCAGAGGGCAGCTCGACCTGGCTATCCAGCCCGACCACCATATCCACCTCGTGACTTTTCAATCCCTCGCCCAGCACTTGGGGCGTTATGAGCTCGATGGCAAAGCTTATATGGGGGGCGCCGCTGAGCAGCCCGCTTAGAAATGGCGGGTACATGAGCTCTTCGAAATAATCCGTCGTGGCCAGCGTAAAGTGGCGTGTGCTGGTCGCCGGGTCGAAAGCGGCCGGCGGCGCGAGGCCCTCCTGCAGCAAGGCGAGCGCTTGGCGCACCACCGGCAGCAACGCCTCGGCCCGAGGGGTGGGCAGCATCCCCTGGTCCGTACGCACGAAAAGCGGGTCGTTCAGTCCTTCTCGCAGGCGCCGGAGCGCGTGACTGATCGCGGGCTGGCTCAGGTGTAGTTTAAGCGCGGCCCGGGTCACGTGGCGCTCCTGCATCAAGGTGACGAACACCCGAAGCAGGTTGAGATCGAAGGTGTGAGGCAAGCGCATGAATCACCATCATCAATGTAGTGAATGGATTGATTCTAAACATTCATTTTATTCATTACCTAAAACCTTTTATGGTCCGGCCTTTCCCTCCTCCTCCTTTTGGAGACATCTGCCGGTGACTCAGCTCTCCCCTCTTGCCTCACCCACCATGCCTAGCCTTTACGGCGACGTGATTTCCACCTTTATGAACGTGCCCAAGGCCCTCGACCCTAAAACGAGCGATGCCGAGGTGGTGGTGAGCGGCGTGCCCTTCGATTTGGCCTGTTCCGGCCGGGCGGGTACGCGCATGGGACCCAACGCCATTCGCCAGGCCACGGCCAACCTGATTTGGGAAGGCAAGCGCTGGCCCTGGGATTTCGCGCTCGAGGAGCGCCTAAAGGTGTGCGATGCGGGGAACCTGGACTACGCCTACGGCGAACCCGAAAGCCTGGTGGACAACCTGGAAAGCCACGCCGGGCGCTGGCTAGGGGCGGGCAAAAAGATGTTGACGCTCGGCGGCGACCACTACATTACCCTGCCGCTTCTACGCGCCCACGCCCGCGAACACGGCCCCATGGCGCTGATTCATTTTGATGCCCATACAGACACCTACGAGCAGGGCACGCGCTTTGATCATGGCACCATTTTTCACCACGCCTTGAAAGAAGGACTGGTCGTGCCCGAACACTCGCTACAGATCGGCATTCGCACAAGCTATGACCGTCATCAGCACCCGTACGAAGTATTGGACGCCGACTGGGTGAACGACCATGGCCCGAAAGCGGTACTCGAAAAAATCCGCGCCCGCGTGGGCCACCACCCGGCCTACATAAGCCTGGATATCGACGGCCTGGACCCGGCGTTTGCCCCGGGCACCGGCACCCCGGTCTGCGGCGGCATGTCGACCGATTTGCTGCTGAAGGTGGTACGGGGCCTTGTCGGTATGGAGCTGGTCGGCATGGACGTGGTGGAGGTCAACCCCGCCTACGATCACGGCGAGATCACCTCACTGGCCGCCGCCACCCTGGGGCTTGAGTTTTTGTATGTGCTGGGGGCGGCCAAACGCCTTTGATAGCGACTTCATACCTTGGCGCTTTATCAATCGTGACATTCTAAAGCGCCAAGCGTAGTTCGATTAGAAACGAGCTGACATCCTCATATTCTCAGCCCCCTGCCAAGCGACGGCGGCAAACGCGTCCTACGAGTTGACGTGGCTGCTAGTGGGCGTATCACTGTCCTTTGAAGCGTCCGTGGCTTTTTCTTTCAGCCGGCGAAACTTGCCGGACATACCCTCGATTTTGGCCTCCCATTCCGGGTCCGGCGTTTGCCCCTCGATCACCTTGAAATAGACCTGCATCATGCAGGTAACGGCTAACGGCTCGAGCACGGCGACTTTCACGCTCCAGGCAAACAATAGTGCAATCAAAATGCCCGTGGCTGACCACCCGCCTGGAATGAGATACGCCACCAAAGCAGCCGGCGCCAACATGACGAGAAAGACCACGAAGGCTAGTAAATAAATAATGACCGTCAGCCAAGCGGCATTCTGCATCATCGGCTTGAGGTTCTGCCCATAAAGAATCAGGCCGTCCCGGGAGCCCGCCCACGCATTCGTTGAGCGTGTGCGCAGGCAGTACGCCAAAATCACTTCATCGATAAACCCAACCGCGATACGCAAAAACGCCTGCAGAATGTTCAAAAACTGCTGGGCCCCTGGAATGGGAAGAAGGCCGAAGACGGTTTTCACCAGGCCGATAAACGACTTGAGCACACCTTTAATCAGTTGATCGACCAGAAATAGCACGTTGGCTTGACCGAACCGCTCCTTGACGACTTGACTGGCGTGTTCAATTTGCCCACGCCCCTGGGGTAGCGTTTGTTCTTCCAGTAGCTCGACCAATACGGCGATATGTCCTGCCTTGACCATGTACAGGAGATACTCTCGCAAGAAGTACATGACGCCGCCCACGATACCAAACCCGATAGCGCCCCCCCAGAACGTGGTTGACTCCTGAAAGCCTGCGTCACCCAAACCGCCAACACCCCACCCAATACCGGCGCCGATACCAGTCATCAGCAGGTAGGCCAACGCCACCCCGAAATACACGGCTAACCGGAAAATAATAAAAGGTAACGTTTTGAGCATGAGGCCAATCGCCTGGCCAAGCCGGAAATCCCACATAGATACTCCCTTTCTTAAAAGTTGAAAATACACACACATCCAAGCCGAATGACATCGCTCACACGCCGCGATAATTCAGACAAAGCTAAAGCACCAGGAACGATAGCAAATTTTTGTTAGACCCGGGAGTTCGAGAAATGAAGTTTAAAGAAAGAAACTTACCGGCGATGCCGAGAGCGATGCCCAAAGGCGTACGAAAGCGCTTATGAATGATTACTTTTGAGTAGTGAATATGAAGCAGGACGGCCCCTCTTCCAGAAAAAGGTTTTCAACAGGGTCGATACTATCGTCTAGTACAAAATAAATTTCGTAGCGCTACGATGGCGTACTGCGTCAGCGCTCTATTTTTTTAATCGTTATATCTTAGCGCTACGAAATAACTCTGGATAACAACAACAGCTTATTAAGCAAAGGATCCTTACAATGAAGTTTTTGGCACTCGCTCCCTTAACGGCCGCCGTTGCATTTGCCGGCGTCAGTACATTCGCTCATGCAAACGACGCTGATATCGAAGCACGCCTGGCCGATCTCGAGGCGCGTTTGGAAGCAGCGGAAGCCCGCAACAATCAGCCCCAGGAACCCAATACCACATCGGTCTCTCAGCGTCTTGATGTGCTGGAAAGGCGCGCCTCCAGCGACGAGGGTCTTTCCCTCAATGGCTATGCCCGCTCGGGGCTACTCATTGGAGAGGATGGCAAAAGTATTTCAGGCGGCCCCTATGTGACACCCGTGGGCCCCTTGGGCGGCGCGGTTGGTCGCTTGGGAAACGAGCCGGATACCTACGTCAACCTGATGTTCAATTTACGCAAGCAGCTGGATAGCGGCGCCAGGTCGCTTTTCCGCGTGGCGATTGCCGACTCGGTGACCACGAGCAATGACTGGACGGCCAACGAGTCGGAACTCAACGTGCGCCAGGTGTACGTCGAGCTGGACCAGCTTCCAAGCTTTACCGGGGCATTCGAAGATGCCGCTATCTGGGCAGGTAAGCGTATCGATCGCGACACCTTCGATATCCATTGGCTGGACAGCGACGTGGTGTTTTTGGCCGGTACCGGCGCCGGGATATACGATGTAAAGCCCACCGATAACTGGCGTACCAATGTCTCGCTCTATGGACGAAGCTTTAACGACTTTCCAGTGGGTGACCCGCGCGACCCGGGGAGAGGCAGCACGGACAGCCTGATCTTGACGTCCAATAACTACGTGGGTAACTGGCAGATGATGGTCAACGCGATGTCTGCCGCTGATAACGACGACCGCCTAACGGAAAGCCGCGATACCGCCGCCGATAACGGCGCCCACGGCATGGTGGCTTACCATGGAGACACCTTTTTTGGACTCTCTGAAGGTAACTTCAAGGCGGCGCTGCTTTACGGCCAGGGGCTCGGCGCCGAGGTCAAACGCCTGGGGTCCAACGGGGATTTGATCGACGACGCTAAAACAGCCCGTTTAGCGGTCTACGGCACCACGTACCTCTCCCCTAACTGGCGTATTGCGCCGGCGCTGCTGGCCGAAACGAGTGAAGATCGGTTTTCGCAAGGGGATAGCTATCGCTGGGTTACGGCGAACGCACGGCTTGCCAACGAGCTGACGCAAAATTTCGAAATGCAGTACGAGGCGAGCTATCAATACATGGATCTCAGCCCCGAAGGGTATCGAAACCGCAATGCGGTCAGCGGGAATTTTGCCAAGTTCACCATCGCCCCCACGTTCAAGCTGGATGTAGGCGGCTTTTGGCAAAGGCCCGAGCTTCGTGCGTTTGCCTCCTACACCGATTGGGACAGCGACCTTAACGGCTATGACACTGAAGACCCCTTTGGTAATGATAACTTCACGGGCGGCCAATGGAGCTTTGGTGTACAGGCTGAAACCTTCTTTTAAGGTGCCGTTAACACCGCTCACATCGTGTTGACTGTCTTGATGTTCGTCTTTGCCCATGGAGCGCGCTCCATGGGTTTTTAGTGCTCACCCGTCGCTCCTAGCGCTACGAAAATGCCGCTTATGATATAATTAAACATGCTTTAAAGCGTGTAGGGTACCAAGCCCTCGACATCGTGTTTGCTAGAGAGCCAGGGTATGAATAATAAATCTCGCCAGCGTCGTTCGACCCAGCGCGTCACAATGAACGACGTCGCCAAGTTTGCTGATGTGTCGGCCAGCACAGTATCGCTTTATCTGCGTAAACCCGATGAGGTTTCCGGACAGTTGGGCAAGCGCATACAAGCGGCGATCGATACGCTGGGCTACGTGCCCAATTTGATGGCAGGCGCCCTTGCGGCCGCACGAACACGCGTCATTGGCGTAGTGGTTCCCTCCATGGTGAATGCCATTTTTGCCTCGACGGTCAACACCATGCAGAAAGCCCTGGGGGCACAAGGGTATCAACTGCTGCTGGGCCATAGCGACTACGCGGAGGCCGAAGAAGAGGCGGTGGTCAGAACGTTTCTGTCCTGGTCGCCCAGCGCCATGGTACTGACGGGCTTGAATCACAGCCGGGAAACCCGGCGGATGCTGAGCAATTCGGACGTTCCCGTCATCGAGATGTGGGAACTGGGCTCGAACCCGTTGGATACCCTGGTCGGCTTTTCGCATCACGATGTCGGCCGTGCTCAGGCACGTCACCTGATCGAATCCGGGTGTCAAAAGATCGCGTTTATCGGCACCCGCTTGAGCGTCGACGAACGCGCGAAGCAGCGCTGCGCCGGTAGCGAAGCGGCGCTGGTGGACCTCTTGGGCAGATCTCATACACGCGTTATCGACTGCGGGCCGGGGCGCATGGCAGAAGCGGCCAACCAGGCGTTCATCGACCTGCTCGCGAGCCATCCCGATACGGATGGCATCATTTTCGGTAACGATATGCTGGCCCTGGGTGCGATAGGTGAAGCCCAGCGGCGGGGAATCCGGATTCCTGACGATATTGCCATGATCGGCTTCGGTGACATGGACTTCAGTAACTGCACGCTCCCGCCTTTATCGACCATCCGCCCGCCCCGAGAGGAAATTGGCAACGTGGTGGCCCAGTGCGTTCTTCAACGCCTCCAGGGCCATTTGCAGGAACGTAGCCTGGATCTTGGGTTCGAATTGCTCCCCAGGGCCAGCAGCCTTCGCCAACGCTAGTTCTACGGGGTCGAATAACAAGGCGGGGCCATGCTTCAAGCCGCAAGAAGCGAAGAGGCGCATAAGCTCAAACCCGAGGCGAACAGCAGTAAAAAGGCCACCCGGCGTAAGCTTCGCTCACCAAGCGGTGGCGGGTAACGCCGCCCAAGCCAGGTAAACAGCATCACCACGGGTATCGCCGTCGCCGCCAATACCAGGATATTCAGGGTTAGCTGGCCGCTCATCCCCACGATGATCAGGCGCTGAAGCGAGTTGATTGCAAAGATCAGAAGCAAACAGTCGCGGATCACTGCCAGCGTCAGCGGCTGGCGGTAGAAGTGAAATACCAGCGGCGGGCCCGAGGTGGAGAACATGCCGCCCATAAAGCCCGACAAACCTCCAAAGAACAGAAACGATAGCCGCCCGGACCGGGCATTTTTGGGCACCGGATTAAGCACCAGCATCAAGCTACTCAAAATGATCGCTAGCCCCAAAATCAATTGCAGCCAGTGCACGTAGCTTCCGCTTAAAAACTCCAGCGCCCAAACCCCCACAATGAGCGTCGCGAAACCGCTCAGTGAGCATAAAACAATGATCTCCCAATCCAGGTTGCTCATGTTGCGATAAAGCGCCAGCGCACAGTTGAACAGACTCAGAATACTGATCAGTATGGCCACCATCGACACCGGTGCGAGCCCGGAAAGTACCACGCCCGCCATCAATATCAGCCCGAACGCGAACCCGGTGATCGTTTGGGCATAGGTGGCCAACGCCACCCAGCCCAGTAGCAGTAAGGTGGCCGAGACACTCATCACTTTTGGCCAGCCACTTCTTCAAATAGCGATGTCCAGGCACTATCGCCGCGGTAGAACACCGGGGGCTGCCCATAGGGGGCGTCTACCGTGACGCGCTGGCCGCCGGCATGGCGCTGCCCACTCCAAAGGTGTACCCACTCGACGCCTTTGGGTAAATAGACGCGCCAGTCGCTTCTACCCGCCTCGTGAACCGGCGCGACGAGCACATCCGGCCCATAGAGGTATTGATCCTGAATGGCGTAGCACTCCTCGTCCGCTTCGAAGTGCAAAAACAGTGGACGCTGTACCGGCACGCTCTTCTCGCTGCCCTCGACGACCAGTGACTTGAGATACGGCGATAAGCGCGCGTAAATGCGGCTCATGCGGGCCAGGTGTGCGGCTACTTCCTGGTCATCGAACCACTGAAGGTTCTCGGTCGGCCGGTTGGACTCGTGGGTACGCATGACCGGGGTAAAGGCGGCCATATCGGTCCAGCGCATGAACAGCTCGCCGTCGCGAGTGTTACCAAACAGGCTGGTATAGCCGCCAATATCGCTATGGTGGAAGGCGTTGCCCATCAACCCGGATGAGAGTGCGGCGCAGATAACCGTCGCCAGCCCATCATGACGTGTGAAATCGACCGATTGATCACCGGCCCAGAGCAGCGGGCAATGTGCCTGCACACCGCTGTAGCCCGCCCTCATGAAGAAGGTGGCCTCATCCGTCAGACCGGCTTCGGCAATCGCTTCTGCGTTCACCTGCGCCCAGCGTACCGGCCAGCGGTTATGCTCTTGCTTGGCACAGACGCCATTACTCAAGGTGACATCGATAGGCAGGTACTCACCAAAGTCCGCCATCCAGCCGCGCACGCCCAGATCCAGCATCTGCTGCTTGATGATGACGTCTTTAAACCAGGTGCATGCCGACGGATTGGTAAAGTCCACGACGCCGCAATCGAACTCACCAAAATCGACCACCGCCGTCTGGCCCTGCCCATCCGTCGCCAGGTAGCCCTGGGCCTGTGCTTCGGGGAAGAAGTGCCCATCCACGCACAGATAAGGGTTCACATAGCCAAGAAACTGCACGTCCTGTTGGCGCAACTCTTCGATCATCGAGTCGAGGCTTGGGTAGCGCTCGGCCTGCCAGCGCCAATCCCAGAAAAGCCTCGTACCGAAACTGGTTTCGCGCACGCCCGCCCAGTCTTCGCACCACAAGGCGGATACCGACATATTCGTGGCGAGCGCTTCGGCCAGTTTGGCTTCGGCGTGTTCCTGGCCGCGCTTGAGCCCCAAAATGACCCCGTTATACACCCATTCGGGCAGTTGGGGCTGGCGGCCAAAATGCGCGCCGATACGCTCGACCAGCTCGAGAAAGGTTGGGGCGCTGCGCAGCAAAATGGTCGATGGAACGCCCCATACCTGTAGCTCGTGGAAGGCGTCATTTCTGAAATCGAAATCCGCGTAATTGGTCGTCTCCAGGTCACAGAAGTAACGCCGCGAGGAAACGAAGGTCGGCTGGGGGTAGTTGGTGTGGTAATAGTCGCCGCCCGCGCGATTGACCACATCCGACTGCCACGTCACGTAGGTCGACTTGTCGCGCCCTACCCCGGGCTCGGACGTCCAGAGCGGGAAATGACGCCCTCTCAAATCGAAGTAGGACATCTGCTCGCCGCAACCCCATACCCGCTCTTCCTCTTGCGCCGCTAAACGCAGCCAGAAGCGGTTAACACCTTCGGAGGCGCCCAGCGACTCCAGACGAACCCCGTCTTCCACTTCGACCAAACGCAGCGTCAGCTGTACCTTGTCCTCGCGATAACGACGCAGCGCCAGCTGGATCCCGCCCGCCTCTTCAACGGCCGTTAAATGCGCCAAGGCTTCGCGACTTTCCAGATAATCCTCGATCTCGAAATTACCCCGGTACATCTCCATGCGCTCTTTGCCGCGGCCAATAAAGAAAGCCGGCGCTTCGGGTCGGTGAACAAGAAGGGCTTCGCCGCCCAGCGTCACACTTAGCTGGCCTTGTGTGGTCGTTATTTGCATAGGAGTTTCTCGTTGAAGGGGCGGCGCCGAACGCCGCTTAATCAGTTGAGGGTCAGGCCTGCATCGACGATGAAGTTCTGGCCGGTACAGCCGCGGCTCTCCTCGGAGCCGAGAAAGAGCGCCATGCGCGCGACATCATCAGCTTGAAGCCGGAATTTCAGCGCCTGCAGGTCAAGAAAGCGCTGATTGACTTCCGGCGTCAGCCAGAGCCGCTCCTGGCGCGGCGTTAGAATGGCGCCCGGCACCAGGGAGTTGACTCGAATGCCGTGCTCCCCCAGCTCCTGGGCCAGGGTGCGGGTCAACCCATTGATCGCTGCCTTGGCGGCGGTGTAGCCCACCATGCCGGGGCGCCCTCGCATCCAGGAAATGGAGCCCAGGTTGATGATGGCGCCAGTGCCGGCCGCCTTCATGGCAGGCAGTACGGATTGAGTGGCAAACACGTGATGGCGCAGGTTGATGGCCTGGCAGTTGTCCCAGTACTCAGGCGTAATGTCCTCAATGGAGTGCCGATCATCGAGCCCTGCGTTGTTGATCAGGATCTGCGTGGGCCCTTGCGCTGCCTCGATCTCTTTCACCACCGCCTGCAAGCGCTCGATATCGCGGATATCGCAGGCATGGAACGTAGCTTTCGGCCCAAGCGCTCGTACCAGCTCTTCCCCGGCATCCGTGTCGATATCCAGAAACGCGACTCGGGCGCCCTGGGCAATAAACGCCTTGACCAGCTCGGCCCCGATGCCCGACCCACCGCCGGAAATAATCACACGCTTGTCATTGAGCGACTGATACGTCACATCACGATAATCATTCATGAGAGCGCTTCACTCGATGGCCATGTTGATATATTTGGTTTCAAGGTAATCCTCGATACCCAGATAGGAGCCCTCACGACCCTGGCCCGATTGCTTGATACCGCCAAAGGGTGCCTCGCAGGTCGATACGTGACCGTTGTTGATACCGACCATGCCGTACTCCAGCGCTTCGGACATGCGCCAGGCGCGGCTCAAATCGCGGGTGTAGCAGTACGCCGCCAGCCCGTATTCGGTGTCATTGGCCTGGGCGATCACTTCGCTTTCGCTTTCGAAGCGGAACACCGGCGCCAGCGGGCCGAACGTCTCTTCACCAAAACAGGTCATCTGCGGCGTTGCGCCGGTCAGTACGGCCGGCGTCAGGAAGTTGCCTTCCTTGCGCTGCCCACCCAGCAGGAGCTGGCCGCCTTTGGCGAGCGCATCCTCGATCTGCTCCAACACCTTGTCAGCGGCCGATGCATCGATCATCGGCCCGACATCGACCCCGTCCTCGTGGCCTGGGCCCACTTTGAGCTTGGCGACCTCTTCGGCAAGGCGCTTGGTAAAGGCATCGTGGATACCGGCCTGTACGAAGATTCGGTTCGCACACACGCAGGTCTGCCCGGCGTTGCGGAATTTCGCCTGCATGACGCCTTCGATGGCCTTTTCAAGGTCGGCATCGTCGAACACGATAAACGGCGCGTTACCGCCGAGCTCCATCGACACTTTCTTGACGGTATCGGCGCTTTGCTTGAGCAGCATCTTGCCAATAGCGGTGGAGCCAGTGAAAGAGAGCTTGCGCACTTTCGGGCTTTCGGTCATGGCTTTACCGATAGCACGTGCCTCGCCGGTGACCACATTGACCACCCCGGCCGGAATGCCCGCCCGCATGGCAAGCTCCGCCATGGCAAGGGCCGAATAGGGCGTTTGCGCCGCCGGTTTGATGACGATGGTGCACCCCGCCGCCAGCGCTGGTCCGGCCTTGCGGGCAATCATCGCCGCGGGGAAGTTCCAAGGCGTAATCGCAGCACACACACCGACGGGCTGCTTGACGACCAGCAAACGGCGGTCACTTTGCGGTGTCGGGATCACATCCCCGTAAGTACGCCGGCCCTCTTCGGCAAACCACTCGAAGAAGCTGGCCGCGAAACCGATCTCACCGCGTGCCTCGGCCAGCGGTTTACCCTGTTCGGCGGTCATGAGTGCCGCCAGGTCTTCCTGGTGTTCGAGGAGCAAATCATGCCAGCGCCGCAAAAGCGCGCCGCGTGCCTTGGCGGTCATCGCCTGCCAGGCAGGCAGCGCCGCTTCGGCCGCATCGATGGCACGTAGCGTTTCGCCTTCGCCCAGCCGCGGTACCTGGCCCAGTACGCTTTCATTTGAGGGGTCGGTGACGTTACTTACGTCATTGTTATCAGCGCCTACCCACTCACCACCGATCAGGCACGCCTCACGCTGTAAAGTGGCATCGTTTAGTTTCAACATCATGTGCTCCTCAACGTTATTCGAATTCAGACCAGCTCAAACGCTAGCCAATGAACAGAGGCTCGCTCTGCCCTGCCACGTCTACGCGCATGGCAAAAAGATTCCCGGACTCGGGGTAGCGCTCGAGCTCCTCCGCCGAGCGCCCCTGGCGGGCCGAGGTAACATACAGGGTCTTTAAATCCGGCCCGCCGAACGCGCACATCGTGGGGCAACGGGCGGGCAGCGGGTACTCGGCCACGATCTCCCGCGCCGGCGATAAGCGCACCACCCGGCCGCCCTCGTAAAGTGCTGACCAGTAGTAACCTTCGCTATCGACCGCCGCCCCGTCGGGGCGCCCGTTACCAAAGGGGAAGCGATGAAACACTTCCCGCGGGCCCGCTATATCACCGGTTTCCGGGTTAAGGGGGTAGCGGTAAATCACGTGATTGGGCGTATCGGAGTGATAGGCCCAGCTACGGTCCGGCGGGAACGCGACGCCGTTGGAGACCTTGATATCACCCGCGAGCCGACGGCATTGGAGCTCTGCATCGACCTGAAAAAGCGACGCGGCCGGTACGTCCCGGGGCTCATGAATGGTGCCCGCCCAAAAGCGCCCCCAAGGGTCGACACGGCCATCATTGAAGCGGCTAATCGAGGTATCCTCGACCGGGCGCGCCACGCAGTGATCCAATTGCGCTTCGCTGTCCAGCAGCCATATTCCCGAACGCAGCCCTGCAATGAAACCGCCCCCCTGGCGGCGCCCGAAACAGCCGATATTTTCCGGCATCGGCCACTGCTGGTTCTGCTGAGTGGCCGGGTCAAACCGATTCAGGGCAGGGGCTTCGATATCCACCCAGTAAAGCGCCTGCTGGTCTTCGGCCCATACCGGGCACTCGCCGAGCAGGGCCTGAGCAGGCAGAACCGTCGTGAAGGAAGTATCCATCATGGTCACTCTCGAATCTCGGTTGCAGATGACAAAACATCGTGTCACGGCTGATGCCCAAACGGCGATGGCGTCAGTAGACGCCGCTATTGCCCGTGTCCACATCGCCGCCCTTGAGAGCGCCCACGTACTCTTTGGCCCGCGACATCATCAGGCTCATATCCGAACCCACGGCGACAAAACCGAAGCCCAGAGACCGGTACTGGCCCACCAGTTCGGGGTCGGCGCCCACGATGCCGCAGGGCAGCTTCAGCCGCTGGCTCTTCTCTACGGCCTCTTTGATGGCGGCCTGGACATCGGCGTGGCGTATATCGCCAATGTGCCCCATGGCCGCGGAAAGATCGCCCGGGCCCACGAAGAATCCGTCGATATCTGGCACCGCGGCAATGTCTTCCATGGCCGCCAGCGCTTCGGGGGTTTCCAACTGCAGGATCACCGCGATCTCTTCGTCCGCCTGCTGCAAATAATTGGCGACCGTGCCGTAGCGGCTGGCGCGGTGAACCGCTGCCACGCCGCGGCTGCCTTTACCGGGATAGCGCGTCGACGACACCGCCTGGGAGGCTTCCTCGGCATTTTGGATATAGGGGAACATCAGCGTCTGGGCGCCGCTGTCGAGCACCCGTTTGACGATGACCGGATCGTTCCAGGGAAGGCGCACCACGAGCTCAGTCGGCGTACCCGCGACGGCCTGCATGATGGCGACCGCCTCGGGGATACCAATGGGGACATGCTCCATATCGAGCACGACGTAATCGAAACCGGCCCAGCCAATGGCTTCGGCTACATTGGGGCTTGCCGTCATCAACCAGGTGCCCACGGGCACCTTGTCGGGTTCATTCAACCACTGCTTGAACTTGTTTTTGGGAAGGGTCATCGGATTGATTCCTTAAAAGATTTCCGGCTCTGGCTGACGCTGGCCGTTTTGTAGAATGTCGAAGTCGCAGCCCTGGTCGGCCTGGGTGACATGCTCCTGATAAATGGCGGTGTAGCCGCGATCGATACGCGGGCTGGGGGGGCGCCACGCCTGGCGACGCTTTTCGAGTTCGTCATCACTGATGCAAAGCGCCAGGCGTCTGTCGGCAACATCCAGCTCGATTTCATCGCCATTGCGCACCAGCGCGAGTGGCCCGCCAACGGCGGATTCGGGCGCAATATGAAGCACACAAGTACCGTAGTGGGTGCCACTCATGCGGGCATCCGACAGGCGCAGCATGTCTCTGACACCCTGGGCCAATAGCTTCTTGGGAATCGGCAAGGCGCCCCACTCGGGCATACCCGGTGCACCCTTGGGGCCGGCGCTACGCAATACCAGTACACTGTCCGCCGTCACGTCCAGATCCGGGTCATCGATACGCGCCACCATGTCGGCGTGGTTTTCAAACACGATCGCCTTACCACGGTGTCGAGTCAGTTTGGCATCGGCGGAGCTTGGCTTGATGACCGCCCCTCTCGGCGCCAGGTTACCGCGCAGCACGGCCAGCGCCGCACCGTCGCAGACCGGGTTATCCAGGCGGCGAATAACATTCTCGTCGTAGCACTCGGCTTCTTGCAGGTTCTCGCCAAGTGTCTGACCGCTGACGCTGGCCGTACCAAGCTCGAGGTGATCGCTCAAATGCAGCAGCAGGGCGGGTAGCCCCCCGGCGTAATAGAAGTCTTCCATCAGGTGGTTGCCTGACGGAAAAATATTCGCCAAAACGGGAATTTGGCGCGCGACCGTGTCCATATCGTCTAGGGTGAGCTCGACATTGGCGCGCCGGGCCAGCGCGATAAGGTGAATCGCGGCGTTGGTCGAGCCGCCCAGCGCCATATAGCATTTGACGCCGTTAAGAAAATTATCCCGGGTCAGGATGTCGGAAGGCTTAAGGTCTTCCCAGATCATCTCTACGATACGACTACCACACTCGGACGCCATGCGGGTATGCGCGGCGTCCGCCGCCGGAATGCTCGAAGCACCCGGCAGGCTAAGGCCCATCGCATCGATAATCGACGTCATGGTCGAGGCCGTGCCCATGGTGTTGCACGTGCCGTTGGAGCGCGTCATTCGCGACTCCAGGTCGATCCACTCTTCCTGGGTAATGTTCCCGCTGCGTAACTCATCCCAATATTTACGCGTATGGGTGCCAGCACCCAGCGTTTTACCTTTCCACTTTCCGTTGAGCATGGGGCCGGCCGAGCAGAATATCGCCGGTATATTCATGCTGATGGCGCCCATAAGCAAAGCGGGTGTGGTCTTGTCACAGCCGCCCAAAAGGACCACACCGTCGATGGGGTGGCAGCGGAGCAACTCTTCGGCTTCCATTGCCAGAAAATTGCGGTAAAGCATCGTGGTGGGTTTGACGAGCACTTCCCCCAGCGACAAGGCAGGCAGCTCGACGGGATACCCGCCGCTCGCCCACACCGCCCGCTTGACCGCCTCGGCGCGATCCCGCAGGTGCGCATGGCAGGGGCTCAAATCACTCCAGGTATTGATGATGCCAACGACCGGTTTGTTCATGAACTCATCGCGGCGCAAGCCCATTTGCTGGGTCCGTTGGCGATGCGCAAACCCTCGCATATCCTGGGAGTCGTACCAGCGCTGACTGCGCAGCTCTTCGATCTTGCGTCGCTGTTGTTTTGTCACGTCGTATGCCTTTAGGTCGTAACGGGCGTTTATAGGATGGCTTCCCTTTTTATTATATTTTCGTAGCGCTACGAAAATATAGCGTTCGGCGTTTAGAACTGTCAACTTCATGACGGGAACAGCCATCGAAATAATAGTAATAATAAATTAAAATCATAATCTTAACGATCTATAAGTTGGTTATTTTTTATATATAAGACTTATGTCTAAGCCTATAAACCTCTTACTGGCGCCGGTTTGCTTGACAGCCTATAGGGGCATCACTAACATTTTCGCAGCGCTACGAGAAACGCTATTAAAAGCTCACCTTTACTACTACAAAGAAGAAGGCAACCTCCCAATGGAGGCTTAACTGCCTTACGGAGGCGGCAATGCCCACGTTCATCGCCCTACTTGATCGTATAAACGGGATAACAACACGCTGGGCGGGATATATGGCAACGCTTCTGCTGGCCGCCATGCTCGGCATCATGATTACCCATGTTTTTTTCCGTTACGTGCTCAGCGACAGCTTCGGATGGACGGAGGAGTTGGCGCGTTTCATGATGGTATGGATGGCGTTTTTGTTCTTCCCCGCCGCCCATCGCCAAGGGCTTAACGCAAGCCTTGAAATAGTGACGGATTGGTTTAAAGACGCCTTTTTATGGCGACTTCTGCAGTTGTTGCTCGAACTATGTGTTTTAGCGGTACTGATATGGTGTATCAAACTCGGCTTTGACCGTATCGACCGAGGTGCCACGATCGCGAGTCTATCGCTTGGCATTAGCATGTCGATCGTTTACTACGTCCTCCCCTTAAGCTTTTTTCTCACGGCTTTAAGCTCTTTTGAACGCGTCCTGCGTTTGGGATATAGCCTCTTTTTTAACATCCACTTACCAGCCAGGCATGAAACGTCTGCTGATAACGACAACGTCGAGGTATAACCATGGCCTTTGCTTATTTATGGGTATTCCTCTTTCTTTTAATCGCGGGCATGCCGATTGTTTTTCTCATGCTTTTTGCCCCGGGCGTTAGCCTGCTGCTGGAAGGTCGGCCGGTCTTTCTCAATCTTTTATTCCAGCGTCTTTTTGCCGGTATCGATAGTTTCCCCTTGATGGCGCTGCCCTTCTTTATTCTGGCGGGCGAGCTGATGACAGCGGGCGGGGTCACTGCGCGTATCGTGCGTTTTGCCGAAACGATTATTGGCCACCGCAAAGCCGGCCTGGGCCAGGTCTCGGTTGCCTCCTCCCTCATGCTGGCGGGTGGTTCAGGCTCGGCAGTCGCGGATGCATCCGCCATGGGGTCCGTGATGATCCCGGCCATGCGCCAATCGGGTTACACCAACCGTTTCTCGGCGGCGATCACCGCCGCATCCGCGGTCATTGCCAGCATTATTCCGCCCAGCGGCATCTTCATTCTTTATGCGTTCATCATGAACGTCTCCGTGGCGGGCATGTTTGCGGGCGGCATCGTGCCGGGCATCCTGATCGGTGTAGGGCTCATGATCACGATTGCCATCATGGCCCGTTTCAAGGAGTTCCCGGAGCCGCTACGTAAAGCCACGTGGAAAGAGAAGTGGCAGGCATTCGTGACCGCCTTCATGCCGCTTCTTACGCCGGTCATTCTTATCGGCGGTATCGTGGGCGGTATTTTCACGCCCACGGAAGGCGCGGCCGTTGCTGCCTTTTACGCATTGATTCTTGGGCTTTTCGTGACCCGTGAAATCAGCTTCAAAGAGCTTCCCCGTCTGTTTGGTAAAGCTGCGTTGAACTCAGCGGTCATTCTGCTGCTGGTAGGGGCGGCCGTCGCGTTTGCATCGCTGGTCAGCCTGAAAGGCACGCCGCAACTCGTAAGCACCTTCATTCTCTCCGTTACCGACGATCCGCGGATTCTGTTCTTTCTGGTCGTGGTTTTTCTATTGGCCGTCGGCACCATCATGGATGCCGGGCCTGCCATTCTGATTTTGGGTCCCATCCTGGCCCCCGTCATGACCGGGGTCGGGGTTGATCCTATTCATTTTGCTGTCGTGATGAGTATCACCTTGATCATGGGGCTCATAACGCCACCGATGGGCCTGGTCCTCTTTGTGGTCAGCAGTATCAGCAAAGAACGCATCGAGAGAATCGCGTGGGAGATGCTGCCGCTATTTTTTGTCGAGATCGCGATCCTTTTCGCTTTGGTTTATATCCCTGACCTCATTTTGGCACTACCCAGAATGTTTGGTTATGTCGCTTGACCTGTAATAAAACTCCAAGGAGAACAATGACAATGTCCATGAAACACGCCCGTAAAACCCTCGCTACGCTGCTAGTGGGGGGCACGCTTTTCACGCCAGCTCTGGCGCACGCCACCGACCTCAATCTGGTGTTTCTCGCCAACGAAGAAGACCAGGAATATGACGCGGCGCTGGTATTCAAAAACTACGTGGAGAGCCGTACCGCCGGCGACATCAACGTCAATATCTTTGCCGGCGCACAGCTATGTGGCTCAGCCAACGAGTGTTTCGAAGCCATGCAGGCAGGCATCGTCGACATCTACACGGCGACGGCCGGTGGCGTCGCCTCGGTTTACCCACCGATTCAGGGGTTGGATATTCCTTACGCGTTCCCCGATGACCGGGCGGCGATGAACATGCTCACCGACCCGGAATTTACCGGCTTTTTACGCGATGAGATTCTCCAGGCCAGTAACGATGGCATCCGCCTGATGTCCATGACGCAGACCGGTGGCTGGCGCAACATCGTCAACGGTGAGCGTGAAATTCGCACGCCCAGCGATGCCGAAGGGCTTCGTTTTCGCACGATAGAGTCTGAAATCCAGCAGCTCATGGTCAGAGAAATGGGCGCATCGCCAACTCCGCTGCCTTGGCTTGAAGTGTATACCGGCCTGCAGACCGGCGTGGTCGACGGCACGCTCAACTCGATTTCAGACATCACCAACATGAACTTCCAGGAAGTCATCAAGTACATGACCATGGATAACCATGCGTACATGGCGGCCATGTGGCTCATGGGGAATCAGAAGTTTCAATCTCTGTCTGCTGAGCAACAGCGTGTGGTGGCCGACGGTGCGGCAATGATGGCGACGGTTCAGTTTGGTATCCAGCCACGCAAGGAGCTGGAGGCTTATCGCAAATGGGAAGAGGCGGGAGGCGAGATCTACACGCCGACCGAAGAAGAGATGGAAGAGTTTCGCGCCCTGGCCGACCCTGTCAGGGAGTGGTACCTGGAAACGTTTGACGAAGATGGCGAAAGCTTTCTGGACGCCTTCGAAGCGGCCCGTGACCGGGCAGAAGAGCGTGCCAATGCTGACCGGGATTCCATTCTGGGGTCATAAGCGCCGAACAATAGCTTAAACTTAAGATAACTGTCAGCCTGGCCACTCCACCAGGCTGACAGTCACACTACCCCCCTTGCACCCTCTTTCTTCCCCCTATCTCTTCTCGCCGCCCCACCGGCCGTCTCAACCAAAACGTCATCAACACCACCGCCAACAGCACCTCGGCCAGGTCGCCGCCGTAGTACATCAGCTGCGCGGCGGCTTGCACGTCTTCAAGAGCGTGGCCGGTGCCGCGGGGCAAACCTTGAGCGTACATCAGTTTGCCGAGCAGGCTGTGGGTGGCGATGGCGGCGAACAGCACGCCGAGGCGAAAGCGCAGGCTGAGCCGGTGGGGCGAGGTGTCGGGCTCGGCAAGGATCGCCCAGCAGAAAAGATAACCTGCCAGCAGGAAATGCAGGTGAATGGCGTAGTGAAGCGTCGGGCTTTCAAGCGAAGCGGCGTAAAGCGGCGTCATGTAGAGCACGTACATGCCGCCCACGTTGAGAAATAGTGCGGTGACCGGGTGAGCGATCAAGCGAACGAAGCGGCTATGCAGCAGCGCCACTACCACCTTGCCGCCCGGCTGTGGAAGCGTTTTGAGCAGCAATGTGACCGGGGCGGCCAACACCCAGGCAAGCGGCGCGAACATGCCGATCAAAAGGTGCAGCGTCATGTGCCCGATCAGGTCGTGGTGCGCCCAATTCATCAGCGAGGGCCAGAAAGCCACGCCCAGCAGCGCGCTGCCCAGCACGAAGAAGCCGCACCGCTTAAGGCTCCAGAACGCCCGGCGGTGAAGCCCCTGGGCGGCAACCAGGTACACCAGCGTGATGAGAACGACCAGCGCGAAGGGCAGCCAATCCAGCAGCGAGCCGTGGGGGTTGGCGTGGGTGTGCATTTAACGCGCGGCGCTTGACCGGGCGCGCCGGTAAAACCCCACCCCGACCAGCAAAAAGACGAGGGCGAAGGCGTTCCACACCAGGTCGTACATCAGCGGGTCCACGCCGTAACGAATCTGATGCAGGCCCAACACCTTGTGGTTGATCAGGCCATCGAAGAGCTGAAAGCCGCCCATCCCCAGAAAAAAGCCCGCTTTCGTCCAGGCAATGCTCAAACATTGGCGCTGAGAAAGATCCAGCAGCATGAAGACCCCCACCACCACCGCCAACAGCTCGAAAGCGTGCAGCAGCCCGTCGGACACAATGCCGAATGCCGGGGTGGAGAAGTCGAAAAAGTGGTGCCACTGCAAAAGCTGGTGGAAGACGATTTCATCGACGGCCGCCATGACCCCGATGCCCACCAGCACCGCCGCCCAAAGCGAGCGTTTTGCGCTCAACGTGGTAGATGCATTCGCCATTCTAGTCATCGCCGTTCTCCCTGACAGTCATGTAAGCGTAGGCAAGCCCAAACCCTGGGTAAAGGGCGGGCGGCGCCTGGCGCAATGAGCAATTGCCCTGCCCAGGGGCGCTCTCTAGAATAGCGCGCGTCGGTGTTTCTTCGGAAACTTAATAGAGAATCCAAAGCGGCCTTGCCGCGAACCGGAACTGCCGACGACTCTTCACTCACCACGGCGCCCCAGGCGGCCGCGGATCATGCACGGGAGTGTACATGATGCTGATATTACGCAAGGCGATGGCCCTTTTGGGCCTTTGCGCGGCGCCGGCTGCCTTGGCGGCCACCGACTACCTGCTCACGCTTGAAAAGGCGCCGGAGCAGATGGTCGGCACCTCACTTTAGGTCAACACGGTGCTCGATGCGTTGGAGCACCTCATTGACGACGCGCCCAGTTTTGAAAGCGTGATCAACCGAGAGCCAGACCTGGTGATTTCCGCTTTTGAGTGGATGGTCGGGCCGGCCGGTGTGGTGGGCACGCCCGAGATGTTCGACGATGCGGGGGTGGCGTTTTGGACCCTGCCCACCGAGGTGCTCACCCCGGCGCACATGAACACGCTATTTGCCGTGAATGCCCGCCTGGTGGACGACCCGGAAGGCGGCGCGCCGCTCATCGCTTTTCAAAGGATTCATTAGATGCCCCAACGACTGACCCGACTGTTTGGCGGCCCCTGCACCGCGCAAAAGGGCCCACGCCCATGACCACCGTCGCCATTTTTGTGGATACCCAAAACGTTTACTACACCGTGCGCGACGCGTTTGGTAAACACTTCGATTACCATGCGTTCTGGCGGCGGGTTAGCGCGAATCGCGAGGTAACGGCGGCCTACTGCTACGCCATCGACAAGGGCGACGCCAAACAGCGAGAGTTTCAGAACATCCTTCGCCGCATCGGCTTCGAGGTGAAGTTGAAACCGTTCATCCAGCGCGCCGACGGCTCGGCCAAGGGCGACTGGGATGTCGGCATCACCCTCGATGCCATCGAACACGCCCCGCTTGCCGATGTCATCGTGCTGGTCTCCGGCGACGGCGACTTCGACCTGCTCGCGGAAAAAATTCGCCGGGTTCACGGTAAACGCGTCGAAGTATACGGCGTCGCCCCGCTCACCGCCGCCTCGCTGATCCAAGCGGCCAGCGCCTTCATCCCTATCGATCAGGCGCTGTTGCGCACCTAGCGGTCGAGCCAGGCGTTGATTTCCAGGCCCACGGTCTCCGGGTCGGTCATGTGAATACAGTGGCCCACGCTTGGCAGCTCCCTCAACGTGCTGTCCGGCATATGCGCGTGCATATAGCGGCCCACCTCCGGGTTGGCCAGCGTATCGACCTGGCTTTGTAGCAGCAGCGCCGGATGGCGCACGCAGGGCAGCACCGCCCGGTAGTCTGCAAAGAACGTGGCCCGGGCGAATACCTTGGCAATAACCGGGTCGGTGGAGCAGAAGCTCTCGGAGAGCTCGCCGATGAGCTTCTCGGAGCTTTCCGGGCCCATGACCAGCGGCGCCAGATAGTGGGCCCAGCCGATGTAGTTACGCTCCATCAAATCCAGAAGCTCTTCCAGATCCTCACGCTCGAAGCCGCCGTGATAATCCGGCGGCCGGTTCAAAAAGCATGGCGAGGGGCAGATCATCAGCTGGCTGGCGAAGCGCTCGGGTATTTCGAGCGCGGCCAGTTGGCCGATGGTGGCACTGACCGAATGGCCGACGAAGTGCACCTCGTTCAAATCCAATGCTTCGATGATCTCGATGACGTCCCGGGCGTAACCCTGGAGCGTTGCGTAACGGTTCATATCGAACGCCGCTAGCTGCGACTGCCCGGACCCTACGTAGTCGAACAGCACCAGCGTATAGCGCTCTTTCAAGGCCGGCAGCAGGTAGTGCCATACCTGCTGGTCGCAGCCAAACCCGTGGGCCAACATGAGCGTTTGGGTGCCCTCGCCCACCACGGTAATATTGTTGCGCGCCATGACGCCCGCTTTGGTTAACAAACCGCTTCCTCCCTGGTTGAAACATTAATCCCCGTACTTTAATCCCCGTACTTTCTTTGAAACGCGTCTCGCGTCCACGCCGCGACCCAACCGGGGAAGTGGCTGGCGGGCATGGGGCGGGCAATGAAGTAACCCTGGCCTATTTCGCAGCCCAGTTCCAAAAGCGCCCGGCTATGCTCAAGGGTCTCCACGCCTTCGGCAATGACGCCGAATTCGAACGCCTGGGCAAAGCCGATCACCCCTTTCAAAATGGCCAGATCCCCCCGGCTTTCGAGCATGTTCTGGACAAAGCTGCGATCGATTTTGAGCGTATCCACCGGCAGCTCTTTTAAGTGGCTAAGCGACGAGTAGCCGGTGCCAAAATCGTCCAGCGATACCTGAAGCCCCAGGGCGCGGCACGCGCTGATCACCAGCGCCACTTGGTCGATATCGTCGATGGCGCTGGTTTCCAGCACCTCGAGCTCCAGGCAGCGTTTCGCTACCTCGGGAAAATCCGCCAGTATCGTGCCGAGCTCCTGTAAAAACCAGGGGTGCTGGAAGTGGTAGCCGTCGATATTGACACTCACTACCGTCTCCAGGCCTTGGCTTTGCCAGGCGCTTAGCTGGGCAAGCGCCTGGCGAATGACCCAGTATCCTAGCCGCACCCCGTTGGGCGTATTGCTCAATACCGGCAAAAATTCCTGGGGGCCGACCAGCCCCTGCGCTGGGTGGTGCCAACGTATCAACGCCTCGGCGCCCACGACCCTACCCGTGCGCATATTGATTTTAGGCTGGTAGAACAGCGCAAACTCCCCCGCGGCCATTGCCCGGTCGATCGCCACGAGCTCGACGTGGCGCTCCTTTTGCACCTCTTCGTCGTCGATATCGAAAAAGCATACCCGGTTTTTACCCGCGACCTTGGCCTGGTACATGGCCTGGTCGGCCTGGCGAATCAGCTGGTCGGGTTCCAACGCTTTGGCTTGCGGGTAGAGCGTAAGCCCGATACTGGCCGATAACATGAGCGAAACGTCGTTCACGAAAACCGGCTCTGCAAGGCGGTCGATGAGCCGATAAAGCGGGCTTTGAGCAAGCGCTTGATCGAAATAGCTATCCAGCACCACGACGAACTCGTCGCCGCCGAAACGGGCGACCATATCCTTGTGGCGAAGGGTGTCGGTCAGCCGCTTGGCAACGTGCTGCAGCACCTTGTCGCCGGTTTCGTGGCCGTACCGGTCGTTGATCTCTTTAAAACCATCCAGGTCGATGAAGGCGAGCGCAAAGCCCCCTTCCCGCGCGGCAATTTGACGATCGAGATGCCGGCTGAGCGCGGCGCGGTTGGGAAGCCCCGTAAGGGGGTCGACGCTTGAGAGCGCGCGCAGCTGAGTCACTTTCTGTTCCAGCAGTTGCTGCGTCTTTTTTAGCTCGACGAACATCTGCTCCGAGCGGTTCGCGTTCGCGATACTCCAAAAAAGACGCGCGTTAGCGCTATCGGCGACGACGCTCATGATCACCGGTTGGCTTTTTTGGGAAGGGGGGACCAGCGACAAGCGGATCTCTTCACACTGGCCATCGCGTGCCAGGGCGGGCGCCACGAAGGTTTCGATCAGCACTTGAGACGCTTTACTGAATAACTCGAACAGATCCCGGTTTTGCAGCGTCTCGAACGCGTAGCCGTACTGGTCGCTCATATATTGATTGCTATAGAGGATCCGGCGGCTATCATCGGTAACCATACATCCCACGGGGAACTCATCGAACGATAGCGGGCCGGGTGTGTACATCGTGAACCTTATGAACGCACTGAAAAAACCGTATTTTAACCGAGTTATATTATTAACATTTGTTTATCGGCATATTTCTATACCACGCCCCCCTAATAAGCCCAAATTTTATTGGTTTTTTCCCAGTTTTTTCACTCGGTCAACCCGCCACTTTTTAGGTGCCCGCCGCTGAGCTTGAAACGACAGACGGCCAGCGCTTCTCCCGCGCTGGCCGTTTAGGCGAAGCCTAGGGATCTACCGGTGCTTGCGTGGCGCTGCTCTCTTGCATGCGCGCGCGCAGTAGCTGCATCTGTTGACGGTAGCCGTCCGTTACCTGGCGGGCCTGCACGGGGTTATTGACCACGCGAGGGGTGATCAACACGATCAGCTCGGTGCGATCCTGGCCCCGCGACTCACTGCCAAACAAGCGGCCGAGTACTGGAATGGACGAAAGACCCGGCACCCGCGTCTCGGACTCGCGGTTATTTTGCTTGATTAGCCCGCCCAGCAAAACGGTTTGCCCGCTCTGCACCGCAACCTGGGTGGCAACGGAGCGCGTCGAGATACGCGGGTTGGACTGGTCGGCCGTTGTCGCACTGGCGTCGGCATCGCTGACCTGCTGCTGAATATCCATATACACCAGCCCGCCCGGGTTGATGCGCGGCACTACATCGAGAATCACGCCGGTTTGCACGTACTCGACGCTACTCAGAGTCGTGTCCGAGTTCGTCGTGCTGACGGTCGTCTGGCTAATCGGGATGTTGTCGCCTACCTGAATCTGTGCGGCCTGATTATTGAGGACGACCAGCGACGGCGCGGACAGCACCTGGGTCAAGCCACGCGTCTCCAGTGCGCGCAGCGCCACCTGAAGATTGTCGCTGACGAACGAGTAGAAAAACGAGCTGTTGCCGGCGCCAAGCCCGCCGGCACCCAGCGCCCCCTGGCTGCCACTGGCGTTGACGGCCGAGGCATTGGAGGCATTACCCGCCAACTGGCCCAGGTACCATTGAACCCCCAGGCTCAGATCCCCCGCCAGGCGAACCTCGAGAATGCGCGTTTCGATCTGAACCTGCAGCGGCGGCTGGTCCAGCCGTTTGATTGCCGTCTCGATCTCTTGCCACTGGGCAGGCCGGGTGCGTACCAGCAGCTGATTACTGCTCTGCTGGGCCGTAATGCGTACCGACTGGACCAGACTACGCGCGTCGCCCTGGC
Source organism: Vreelandella mediterranea (assembly GCF_970647075.1). Lineage (NCBI taxonomy): Bacteria > Pseudomonadati > Pseudomonadota > Gammaproteobacteria > Oceanospirillales > Halomonadaceae > Vreelandella > Vreelandella mediterranea. The sequence continues at coordinate 3,368,222 of NZ_OZ310198.1, forward strand.
CGCTTGCGCCCCCGCCTACTTGGCTATCCGTTGGCTGGGTTGGCGCGCCACCGTCGTCGTTATCCTGCTCGGCGCTGGGCCTATTCTGCATTCCCTGCCCCTGGTCCAGGCCAGGGCTCGTGCTGGTGCTGGCCAAGCTCGACAGCGTGGTCGTTTGAAGACCGGGCGCCACCTGCGCCGGTGTATCGCCTTCGATCTGACCCGAACCGTAGATGTCACGCAGGTAGCGCGCCAGGTCGACCGCTTTCATATTGCGCACGTCATAAACGTACATTTGTGGCTCGTTCCCGCCCCCCTGATCGATGGTGCGGATCCATTCACCGACTTCGCGCAGGTAGTCGGGCTGCGCCGAGATGGCCACGATCGAGTTGGTCCGCTCGTTGGGCATGAAGTCGACCATGTTCGCAAGCGGCGTGCCGCTATCCGGGCCGAACAGGCTTTGAAGCTGGGGCATGAGCTCGCCCACCGAGGCGCGCTCGAGCTCATAGACGCCAATCGACATCCCCTTGAGCCAATCCACGTCGAAGGTGTCGATCACGTCCTGATAGTTGGCAAGCTCGCTGGGCGTACCGGAAAGGCTGATCAGGTTGCGCGCGGGGTCGACCAGTAGAAACGCATTATCGCGCACGAACGGCTGAAGCAGGCGCTGCATTTCGACCGCGCCGATGTAGTCCAACGGGTAAAGCCGTGCAGCGAGCCCGCTTGCGGGCTGCGCCACGGCTATGTCCGGCACGAGCTTACCGGCCACGGCCTGGCTTGCGGGCAGCACCACATAGCGGCCGTCCTGAACGATCATCGCGTTGTCCGTCCAGGAGAGCAGTGTTTCCAGTATCGACAGCGCCTCCTGGCGGTTCACCGGCTGGGAGGTCGAAAAGCTGACCGTGCCGTCCACGCCCTGGGCGATACTGTAGTTCTCCTGTAAAAGGTCGCCCATCACGCTATTGATGACCGCCTCGATGGGCTGGTCGGTGAAGTTGAAGACGATGTCGCCCTCTTCGCTGGCCGGCGCGTTACTGGCAGCGCCCTGAGCGGTGTTAACGAAGCGCTGGTTGCCCTCGATGATCCGCTGATTGGCCCCCGCGCGCTGCGTGGGCTCCAACGAGGTAGCCCGGGAGGCCGGCGGCGCCTGTTCGGCGACGGGCGCCGGGTAATCAGCGCCTCTTAATGCTTCGCGCATCAGCGCCTGGTCGGTTTTTAGCTCCCGGGGCGTGGTGGTACAGGCGGAAAGCGAAATGGCCATCACCAGCCCGACCAGCGTCGTGCGCATTAGTGAAAGCGAGGCAGGGGTGTCGTGCTTTGAAATCATGGTGTCGGGGTACGCGGCAAAGTAAGAGTGGGCGCCCTGGAAGGCGGCGGCAGGCGTAGCATCGGCAGGCTCAAGGTCTGCGTCTGCCCCTGGCGGACGAAGGTGGCGGTACGGGGGGTGAGGTGTTCGAGTGTCCAACCGTTATCGAGGGTGTCGCCTCGATTCAGTTTGATCATCGCCTGGCCTGGCTCATCGACGTAGACCCATTGTGCATCCCCCTCCTGAAAGATGCCGGCCAGCGTTAAGCTTGAAAGCGGGTTGGCGGTCACGGCCTGGCGGTCGGGGTCGGCTTGGCGGTCCGGGCTGAAGATCGGCTGGGTCCAGACCATCGAACGGCGCGCCGAGGCCAAATCCGCGCGCGCCTCTAACGGCGCCACGCTGGCCGAGGTGGCTTCCGGCGAGTCGGCGGGCAGCCACTGGGGCCTGGCGGGGGTGTAAAAGATCCACGCCAGTAGCGCCAGCAACAGAACATTGGCAAGCCCTAACGCTTGGGTAGAGAAGCGCATCCTCATGCCTGCCCCCCTTGCGCGCCGGCCTTTTGCAGATAGCCGCGCAGCAGCAGGTTCACTTCCAAACGCCCAGGCCCGCCGGTCGCCGGCGCACTCGAGGTGCGATGAACGTTCAATTGATCGACGAACAGCGCCGGCTGGCCGTATTCGAACGCATACAAAATCTTCGCCAGCGGCTCGATGGCGCAGTCGAGGGAAAGGCTCACCTTCACCTGCCGGTAGGGCCCCTCAAAGGTATTGTCAGACGCAACGATAGGCATACGCTGGGTAACCTCGCACCCAGGCCCCTGATCCGAGTGCTCGGCGATCCGGTCGATGGCCAGTTGCATCAAATCCGCCGCTACGGCGTTCGCATCATCACCGGCGAGCAACCGGTTATCGAGCGCCGGATCGTTTCGGGACGCGGCCAGCGCCGCCTCGAGCCCTTCGCCCTGGGCAATCAACTCGGCGTAGTGGCGCTGCTGTGTTTGCAGGGTGCTGCGCTGCTGCGCCATTTCGCGAAGAGGCGCCAAAAAAGGCACCTCGATCACGACATACCAGGCCCCCCAGAGCAAAAGCGCCAGCAGGCTTATGGCGGCAAATTTACGTTCGCGGCTAGTCAGCGGGCGCATCGTTATCCTCCTGAAGCCGTGCACTGATGGAAAAGCGCTCCTGGCCGGTGGTGTCGTCGGGCCGGATGACGCCCTGGAACTGGACCTGCTCCAGGCTTGGGCAGGTTTGGACGTGGGCGATCAACGCGCTTGCCCGCGGGCTTTGCCCCGAGAACGTCACGTTCACCCCGTCCTGCACTTCCAACTCGCTGATCCAGCTCTGCTCGCCAAGACACGTGGCGAGCTCGGCAAGCAACCGGCTCACGGTCGGGCGGCGCGCCTTGAGGTTGGCCAAATACCGGGAGGCGCCGACCGTTTCATCGAGCTGCTGGCGCACTTGCTGAAGGTGGCGCACCTGCTGGCGCTGATGCGCCACCACTTCGCCCATGGCGTCGAGCTGCTGCTGGCGCTGATGGATATAAAGCGAGGGAATCGCGACGCACACGGCCAGCGCGCAGGCCCAAAGCCAGCGATTGACTACGCCGGCCCGCGCCACTCCTTTCTGCGCACTGGCCGGCAGCAGGTTGAGCCGGCGGCGCTCGCCGGTGGTGCTCTGAACATCCAGCGTCGCCAAGGGCAGCCCGCGTTCGCGGCACGCCGTCAAAATCGCGTCGAGATGCGTCCAGGCGATCGCCACCAGCTCGATGTCCGCCTGGCCCTCGTGCTTGCCCACCACCCGTGCCACGAAATGCACCTGCTCGGCGGGGTAGGGGGTGTACTTGTCGAGTTCGTACCGGAGTACCTTGTGCAGGTTGCGCGCCGCCACGCTCGGCAAACGGATACGCTGCGCCAAAACTTGCTCGGTACGGAGCACCATGATGGCCGGACGCTCACAATCGACCGTCTCCGGCAGGGGCCAGCCGAGAAGCTGCGTCTCTTCACGCTTGCCCAAACGGGCGGTGATCGACGCGGGCAATAGGCCGGCGAGTTCGTCAAGCCACAGGTGCAGCCAGCGCCGCGCGGTACTTTCCCGCCACTGCTGCCTTGCCTGGCTGGCAAGGGCGTTGAAAGACGCCGTGTACTGCGCCCAACGCCGGGTCACTCCTGCCACCTCAATACGCGATAGGGCTTGGCGCCGGCGGTTAGTGTGTTGAGCATTACAAGCGTTACCGTTAAACGAGAATGAAAGCCGCTGGGGAGCGTCGCGGCGCTGGTCACTGTCACGATCTGGCCCGCATTGATCGGCTCGCCCTGGCGACGCGGCAGGCCAAGCACCCGCGCAAGCCAGGGGCTCGCCAGCACCGGGTCGGGCTGCGGATTGCCGGACCAGACCGTGACGTGTGCCTGGGCGCAGTCATAAAGCGCATAGCTCACCTCGGGCAGGGCACGTAACTCCTCGAGCAGGCGCAGGGGCGTGTCGCTCCGTCGGCGCTCGAGTGCCGTGGCGATGCGCTCGGCCTGGGGCCCGCTGGCCCCGCAGGCGGCCATGAGTTTTTCCACATCCCCCTTGGGGGCGGCGTTGAGGTCGAGCTTTCCGCGCTCGCTTTGCACGCTGATGGCAAGCTCTGCACCAGCGAACGACACTTGCTGAACCTCGCCATCGGCCTGCCAGCGCCTTTCGTTTTGCATCAGCCCGGCCACGGCCAGCCCCAGGCCCGCCTCGGCGGCCAACAGCGCCTGGGTTTGGTCGCGCTGCCAAAGCGACTGGCGCTGCTGCAGTTGAACGGACACCGCCAGGCTTCCCAGCAGTAGGCTTGCCAGTGCCAACACCCAGAGCGCAAGCAGTAGCGCGACCCCGCGTTGTGTTTTCATGCCCCCTCCCCGGAAAGATCGAGGCGCAGGTTGATTTGCTGCATCACCCAGGGCTTGGTGCCCTTCAAGCGCAGCTCGATGCGCACCGCCTGGGGCAGCCGGTCGGGCCAGGGCCAGCTCTCCAGCCATTCGGTGCGCTCGCCCAGCGGCGAGCGGCCGCGATAGCGAAAGTGGGCATCCAGGACCTCATCGAGCAGCGGCTGCGGCGCCCCCCAAGGCGCGAGCATTCGTCCCTCGAGCTGAGCCAGGTGGACCTTCAGTTTTTCGTCCTCGACCACTATGCGCTGGCGGTAGAGCCCGCCGCCTAGCGAGGCGGGCAACGGGGCGTAGAACATCAGCGACTCGGGCTCGCCTTGAAAACTCACACCGCGGGTTTGCCTGTCGCTTTCGACGCTGAGCGGAAGCGCCTGGCCAATGGCGTGCCTTAAAAAGCGCTGGGTGGCCCGAATATCCTCCAGGTGAGCGCTGGTACGCTGTGCCGTCGAGACCGCTTTATTGGCGGACACCACGGCGGTGCCCACCAGCCCCAGCAGCAGCCCCATCAGGCTGATGACGGCCAACACCTCCAAAAGCGTGAACCCGGCCTGGCGCTTCATGGCGTTGCCCTCGAGCCACGCAGTCGCAGCGTGCTGTAATGCGAACGCCGAGCGCCCTGGGTGAGAGTTAGATCCAGCCGGTAAAGGTCGAGCGCACCCTGGGCCTCCAGGGATACGTCGAGCTCCCAGTCAAGCCCGTCCCAACTGCCGCGCTGCGTTTTGACCTCGAGCGCCTGGCCTTCGACGCTGTCCAAAATGGAGCGGGCCGCCAGCGCCGCGCGGTCGCTTTGCTCGACCTGGTAGAGCGAACGCGCGCTTTGGCCAAACGCGCCCAGTAGCACCGTCGACCCAATGGCGAGCACCACGATGGCGGCGAGCATTTCGAGCAGCGTAAAGCCACGCTGGCGCTTGAAGGCCGCCCTCATGGCAGGGCCGTTAGCGTGGCGCGCCCGGTAAGCCAGGCGATATCGATTCGCCACTGCGCCTGCCCGCGCTTGATTTCGATATGCCCCCCGGTGGAGGCACCATCCGGGTAGAATTCGAACGCGGCGCCGAGGTTTTTAGCCGTGTGGAGCTGCACTTCCAGCGTGTCGGGCCAGGCGGTCGAGCGCTTTTCGGGCAATACGACCTGGCGCGCGCTCAAATCGAAGGTCGCACGCACCGGCTGGCCGCTACTGATGGCCTGCACCCGGGCGCGGCTCAAAGCGGTCATCATCGCCGTCACCGCGCTGCGCTCCTGGGCGGCCTGCAGGCCGCGGCCCAAGCCCCCGGACAGCACCGCGACCGCGATACTGACCAGGACGATGACCGCGAGCAGCTCAAAAAGGGTAAAGCCTGTTTGGCGCGGCGCCGAAGGCTGCATTTATTCCCAGTTGCCCAGGTCGGCGTTGTACCCCTCACCGCCGGGCGTACCGTCCTGACCGTAAAAGATCAGATCGAAGGTGGCGTGATTACCGGGGTAGCGGTAGCCAAAGTCGTGTCCGAACGGATCCTTGATATCCGACGGCTTGGCGTAGGGGCCCATCCACTGGCTGGCACCTTCGGGCTTGTTGACCAGCGCGTCCAGATTCTCCGGCGGCGTGCCCATATCCAGCGCGTAGCTTTCGATTTTCATGCTGAGGCTGGCAAGCTGTGCCTTGCCCGCCCCGTAACGCCCCTTGTCCACGTTGCCCCCCACCTGGGTCACGACGATGGTGGCCACGATGCCCAGAAGCACGATCACGGCCAGCATTTCGAGCAGGGTGAAGCCGGACTGGCGCGTTTTGACACGTTTCATTGAGGTCATGCGGTTTTCCTAGATATTGCTGGTCAGACTCATTAGCGGCAGCATGATGGCGAGCATGATAGCGGCCACCACGACGGCCATGACGATGGTGAGCGTGGGGACAAGGGCGGCCAGCGCGCGGTCGATCGCACGCTTGGCCTCGAGATCGAACACATCGGCGACCTTGATCAGCATGTCGCCAAGCGTTCCGGTATTTTCACCGACGTCGACCATCTGCACAGCAAGCTCGGGCAGCAGTGCGTCCGTGGCGATCGCCGTGGCAAAGCGGTGGCCCTGCTTGACGTCGTCGATGGCGTGGCGCATGTGGGCGCGCAGCGCGTGGTTAGTGCTGACATCGCGGGCAATGTTCAGCGCCGAAAGTAGCGTGACGCCGTTGCCCACCAGGGTGCCCAGGGTGCGCGCCAGTCGCGCGGTTTCCAGGCGCTGGATGAGCCCGCCCGTGACGACGCTTTTAAGAAGCCGCCGGTCCTGCTTATAGCGCCAGCCCGGGTGGCGACGCCCACCGATCACAAGCCCCATCAACGCCACGAGCAAGGCCAACAGCGCCAGCCCCCAGGTATTGATAAAGCCGCCCATGGCCAGAATGGCCTGGGTGATCCAGGGAACGGGCACCCCCAGGTCATTGAAGATGGGCACGAACTGCGGCACCACGTAGGCCAACAGTAGGGCGATGGAGCCGACCACCCCGACGACCAAAAAAGCCGGGTAGATCAAGGCGTTAATTACCTCGCCGCGCAAATGCTCGCTGCGCTCGAGGTAGTGGCTCAGTTGGCCGAGCGTCACGCCCAGCACACCGCTCGCCTCGCCGGCCCGCACCAGGCTTACATAGAAAGGTGAAAACGTCTCGCGGTGCTGCTCGAGGGCGTCGGACAGCGGCCGCCCGGCCTTGACTTCGTCTCTTACCTGCTCGAGCAAGGCGCGCGGGCGAGCGCTTCGCACCTGCTTGAGCACCGTCGTCAGGGCTTTATCCAGGGGCTGACCGGCACCGACCAGGGTGGCCAGCTGTTGGGTAAAACGAACCAGCTGTGCCCGCTTAAACGCGCTAGGAGCCTGATGCGGGCGCAGCCACTGACTGCCGCGGCGCAGGCTCAATACCAGCAGGCCGCGGCGCTGCAGTTCGAGCGCCGCGCGGCCTTCGTCAGCGGCGTCCAGCTCGCCGGCTTGCTTGCGGCCCTCGGCGTCCAGGGCGCGGTAGGCGTAGAGCGGCATCAATCGCCCCCCGTAACGCGCAAGACGTCATCCAGCGAGGTCACGCCGGCAAGCGCCTGGCGCAAGCCGTCTTCGTACAGGGTGACCAGGCCTTTTTGGCGCGCGGCGGCCTCCAGCGTGTCGGCGTCGGCCTGGCGCATCAGCAGTGAGCGAAGCTCCTCGTCCATGACCAGCAGTTCGGTAATGGCGCTACGCCCGTGGTAGCCGCCGCCGGGGCTCTCTTCGTTGGGGCGATAGAGCATGATCGGCCGTTCGGTGGTGTAGTGATCCAACCGGTGGCGCTGGATGAGTGCCTGGGGGGCCTCGAAGGCAATGCGCGTCGCCGGGTCCAGCCGGCGCACCAGCCGCTGGGCAAGAATGCCTTGCAGGGTCGAGGCCAGCAGGTAGCTCTCCACGCCCATGTCCAGCAGACGGGTGATACTCGCCGCCGCGCTGTTGGTGTGCAGGGTCGATAGCACCAGGTGCCCGGTAAGCGAAGACTGCACCGCGATCCGGCACGTGTCCAAATCGCGCATCTCCCCGATCATGATGACGTCCGGGTCCTGGCGCACGATGGAGCGCAGCGCCTGGGGGAAATCCAGCCCGATGGACGGCTTCACCTGGATCTGGTTGATGCCGGGCAACTGATACTCGACCGGATCCTCGACGGTTATGATCTTGCGCTCCTCGGTATTAAGTCCCGAAAGCGCGGTGTAGAGCGTGGTCGTTTTACCCGAACCGGTAGGCCCGGTGACCAGAAAAACCCCGTGAGGGCGGGCCAGCTGGCGCTGAATCGCGTCCAGGGTGGCGCCGGTAATCCCTAGGCTTGCAAAATCCAGGCTGACGGTTTGGCGATCCAGCAAGCGCATCACCACGGATTCACCAAAGCTTGTGGGCACGGTGGACACGCGAAGATCCAGCTCACGCCCCTGAATACGTACCATGATGCGGCCATCCTGGGGCAACCGCCGCTCGGCGATATCCAGCCGGGCCATGATCTTCAAGCGCGAGATCACCGCCGCCGCATAGCCCGCCGGCGGTGCCTGCTCTTCGATCAGCACGCCATCGACGCGATAACGCACCTTGAGCTGGTTTTCGAACGGCTCGACGTGGATATCCGAGGCACGACGGTCGACGCCATGCTGCAACATGAGATTGACCATACGGATGACCGGCGCCTCGGAGGCCATGTCCTTGAGCTGCTCGATATCATCCTGGGCCGACGCATTTTCATCGAGGGTTTCGATCAAGGCGCCCATGGCCGAACGCCCTGTACTGTAGGCCTGCTCGATGAGCTCGTTCACTTCGCTGTGCGTGGCGATATAGAGCGAGACGGTCTTGCCCGCCTGATAGGCGAGTGCGGCGACAGCGTACGCCGATACCGGAACCGCGGCGACCACGCTTAGCGCATCCGGCCTCTCGCCCACGCTGAGCACACCGTAATGGCGCGCGAAGCGCTCGGTACTGGCAGGCATGTCGCTATCCACCGTCACGTCGTCGGCCTGGGCCCACTTGGGCAGGTCCAACAAGTGCGCATAGGCGTCGGCCATCTCCTCGTCCTTGACCGCGCCCAGGCGCAACAGCGTGCGCAGGCTGTCACCGTCCTCCCCTTGCGCCGCGCCCAGCCGGTTGGCACGCGCGATGTCGGCAGGCTCGAGCGCGCCAGCCTCGACCAACCAGTGACATACTTCGTGCGCGGTGAGGGTATCCAATGGCATGAACGACATCTTTATCGCGTTAATAAAAACAAACGCCTGAAAATCAATCCAGGCGTTATCGAACAATCAACGTAGGTAGCAAAGAATCAATATAGAAACTATTGAAAAGGCACTTTAAATTCGCATAAAACCACGCACTACCAGGCAAATAAACCACGAGAAAAACTAAATAAGATAATGAGTCTTTAATATATCTTGCCAGTTTAACACAGCACAAAACCTAACAACAGGTATGTTTAGAATATAAACAAAAAGATTCAAAAAACGCCTTAAAATTAGAATTAAATGCCAATATATCTATTATATAAGCAATAAAAGTATAAAATTAACCCAATATCTAAATATAAATAGTTAAAAATTAAAAATAACACTTCTTGATAACACTATTTTATTACTCCTATAATGCGCGATCGCTAATTGACTAAAAAACGTTTTATTGAACTTGAACTTTTTATGTCGCCGACCAAACATATGCAGGCTCTCAAATAAACCAAGAGCCTTTGCGCATCGCCATCAAACGATAGAGACCTTACTCATGAATCATTCATTGCGTGCCTTGATGTATGCGGCGCTTTTGGCTGTCTCGCTGCCTGCGCTCGCGGGTTCCGAGACGTCTAATGCGTCAGAAACCGCTCCCTCGACGACCGACAGTGCGCAGCAAAAACGCCTTCAGGATCTTCGCGCCGAATACGAAGAGCGCCGCGACCGCCTCACCGGCGCCGACAAATTACCGGCGCGCGCCGCCCAATCGGGCAGCTTCTACGATGCGCCGGTGGATACCCGCGATGCGCCCGACCAGGCCTCTGATCGCTCATCTCGATAAGCGTGCCTTGATGTACTTCCACTACCTATATTGCAGAGGGATTTGACCCGTGATACCCATCAAACACACCGTTGGCTTTGGTCTGCTTGCGGTTAGCGTATTACAACCGGCTTTATCGATCGCGGATGAACCGACACGTTGGCAGCAAGTGGAAGCCCGCGTTAGCTCGATTCTGGATAACATGAACCAGTCGCAGAAGATCAACTTCACGCGGGTTGACGATGGTCGCATGATCCCCAGCCTGCCCGAATGGGGCATCGACGGTACCGTGGCCTACGACGCCTCCATGGGGGTGCATGTCAACAACGCCACCTTTGGCGCCCAGTACCCCTCTCAGTCGGGGCTGGCGGCGACCTGGAGCATCCAGCGTGCTCAGGAATTCGGCCTGGCCATCGGCTACGAAACCAGAATCGCCGGCGGTCAGCAGATGCTCTCGCCCACCGTCAATCTTTACCGCACCCCCTTTGGCGGGCGTAATGCGGAGTTCATTAGCGGCGAAGACCCCTTTTTGGGTTCGGTACTGGCGCCGGCCATCGTCAACGGCATTCAGGCCCAAGGCATTCAGGCCAGCGGCAAGCACTACCTGGCCAACGAGCAGGAAGCCAACCGCCAGAACGTCAACATCATTGCCGACCAGCGCACGCTGCGCGAGCTCTATCTGCCGCCTTTCGAGTCGATGGTCAAAAATGCCGATATCGCCTCGATCATGTGTGGTTTCAACAAGATCAACGATCACTACGCCTGTGAAAACCACCACTTGATCACCGAAATCCTCAAGGGCGAGTGGGGCTTTCAAGGCAACGTCATGAGTGACTTCAACTCCATTCATGACGCGTTCAAAGGCGCCTGGGCAGGCACCGATATCGATATGCCGTCAGGTCTTCAGTTCAACGAAGAGAAACTGCTGCCCTACATTTGGAGCGGCCAGCTTCATCAAAGCGTGATCGACGACAAGGCGAAGCGTAACCTGCGCGCCATCGTTAATTACGACTTCCAGGAAAACCTCAATACGGCGCAACCGCTCGATCATCCCGAGCACGGCATCACCGCGTCGCTCAACATGGCCCGCGAAGCCATCGTCTTGCTACGTAACGAAAATACCGCCGACGGCCAGCCGCTGTTGCCGCTCGACCCCGCTGCGAATATCGCAGTCATTGGCGACATGGCGTATCAGCCGCCGGCCTCGCCCTTCGGTACGTCGAATGCGAAGCCCAACGATTACGTCACCGAGATGGACGGTCTTCAGCATCTTGCCGAAAGCCCGGCCAACGTGACCTACCTCACTTCGATGGGTCTGGACCCGGAAACCTCGGCCTGGTATCAGCCGTCAAGCGATGAAGACGACAGCGGCTCCCCGGGCGTGCAAGCCGAGTTCTTCTCGAATGCCGACCTGTCCGGCTCCCCCGCCGTTACACGCGTCGAACCCGGGGTGAACTTCAACTGGCTGACCCAACAGAACATCACCGAACAAGCCTCATCTTCGCTTGCCGACACCGACATCGACACCACGCCGGGCAGTTTCTCCGCACGGTTTACCTCCACGATCAAACCGACGATCTCGGGTGATCACGCCTTCAAGGTTCGCATGGATGGCGCGGTCAAGCTTTGGATCGACGATGAGCTGGTACTGGAAAACGATGGCGAGCCCTACTCGTCCGACGTGGTCAACGCGCTGGCCTCCTCGGTCAAGGTGCCTGACCTCGAAGCGGGTGAAGAGTATACGGTGCGGCTCGAATACCGTCGTCTAAGCGACAGCTTCATGCCGGTACTGGGTAGTCTGCAAGGTCTTCAACTGAGCTGGGCGTCGCTGGCGCCGCCGGAGAACCTGGCCGACTACGACGCGGTCGTGGTGGCCGTGGGTACCAACTACGAAAATGAAGGTGAAGGCTCCGATATCGCCTATGCCCTGCCGGATCAACAAGGCACCATGGTCGAGCGAGTCGCCCAAGCCAACCCCAACACCATCGTCGTCATGCATGGCGGCGGTGTGTCCGACATGCAGCCCTGGGCCGACCAGGTGGGGGCTACGCTTCACGCCTGGTTCCCCGGCCAACAAGGTGGTCAGGCAGTAGCGGAGGTTCTTTACGGCCAAGTGAACCCATCGGGCAAGCTGCCGATCTCGATCGACAAGGCCATCGAGAACAACCCAAGCTACCCCTACTACTCTGACCCGGCGGCGTATCGCGGTGAAAACGCGCTCGTCGACATGGAGTACGGCGAAGGGCTTTACCTGGGCTATCGCGGTTACGACCAGAAACGTGAAGAGCCGCTCTACCCCTTCGGCTTTGGTCTTTCCTACACGACGTTCGAGTACTCGGACCTGTCTCTTTCGTCCAACGTCATGACCCCGGGTAACACCGTGAACGCCGAGTTCACGCTGACCAACACCGGCGACATGGCCGGTTTCGAAGTGGCCCAGCTCTACGTCGAGCCGATCGAGCCCCAGGTCGACCGCCCCGAAAAAGAGCTCAAGGGCTTTACCAAGGTGTATTTGGAGGCGGGGGAAAGCCGGACCGTGAGCATCCCGCTGAATGCGCGCTCGCTTTCCTACTACGTCGATGAATCCGCGAGCTGGGACGTCGATGCCGGTGCCTTCACGATCCGTGTCGGCCAGGATTCCGCGCATCTGCCGCTTCAGAGTACCCTGACCACGCTGATGCCGGAGCGTTTGACCACGCGTGACAGCAACCCCCTACCGTCACCCGTGCGTGATGCCGTTCAGATAAGCGCAAGCCAGGCTTACTAACGTCAAGCGGGCAGGCTCGACCTCGAGCCTGCCCCTTATTGGCGAATACTCCCTGCCAAACGCTCGAGATAGCCATCGAGTGTCGCCATGACGTCTACGCCATCCGGATTGCGTAGCCACTGAATCTGTAGCCCATCCATGACCGAAAAAAGCTCGACCGTGACGGCTCGGACATCGGTATCGGCACGCACCTCCCCCGCTTCGATCAAGGTTTCCAGGTGCGCGCGAGCATGGCCGTGAATGGTGTCGAATTTCTCGCGATACCAGTCATACGCTGGATGCTGCTCGTAAAGACTTTCGATGTTGATGAACATCGCCGCCTGACACTCCTGATGACTTTCCACGCTGAACCCCATGCTCATCTTGACGAAGGCGATGAACCCTTCGAGGGTCGGCAGGATTTCGAGCTCGGAAAACCGTTCGGTGATCCGCCGGTCGCGTCTTTCAAGCAGCGCCTCTAAAAGCGCCACCTTATTGGGAAAATGGTGGAGCAATCCGACGGTCGTAATACCGGCAATGGTGGCGATATCCCGCATCGACGACGCTGCATAGCCGTGCTTTGCGAATACCTTCGTGGCCGCATCGAGCAGCGCCGCGCGGCGCATTTCCCCCTTGGGCGCCCGGCGACGCTTGGTCGATGGCGTATCGTCTACGCACGCCTTTTCCTCCTGTCCCCCCATAATCTCCCCCCCTTTTTTTGTTACTTGATGAATATGGTCAACGTCATGGTACTTTGACGCGCTTTGCGTCGTGGTTCTGGTGTGCCTGCGTGAAGTGGCACCTAAAGTGGCGCCGTGCCAGCAGTACGGCAGTCGTAATCGAGATCAGGGCTATCCCGGCGTTGCCCAGCCACATGCCCAGGATGACACCGCTGGCGCCAAAGTACTTGGCCCCCAACACGACGAACGGCACCGTACCAAAGCTCGCCCTTAGCCATGCATAGAACATCACCCACCCGGTACGCTCGAGCGTAACGAAGATGGCAACGGCAATAAAATCCAGCCCCATCAACAGCCAAAGCCCGGGGCCAAACGCGCTCAAATCATCCAGCAAATGGCGTCCCGGTGTGGATAACCCAAAGACGGTGGCAAGCACGGGTACGATGACCAACAGTGCGCACCATGCCAAAAGCCCGTAAACGACGACCAGCTCGATGGCACTGACCAGCGCCGCCTTGAGCCGCCACTTCAGGTGCGCGTCGAGATGCTGAGCAAAGACCGGCACGAGCGCACCGGGTAGCGCAAAATAGAGGCAGTACGCGACCTGCAAGGTGGTGTCCATCAACGCCATTCCCGCCATCACCGACACCCCGAAAACCGCTAGCTGGCCCATGACGAAGGTAATGGCAAAGGGCATCGCCAGGTGACCCAGCGTATAAGGCAGCGTCACCCGGCCGATGTGCAGGCTTTGATGTTTCAACAGACGCCAATGAATACGCGAAGCGAGCCCTATCTTGCGTTTGACGCGGTAAAGCCCGTACACGCCAGCGACACCGGCGGCCATGATCATGGCAATGCCCGCGCCGATAAGCTCGAGCTCCAGCACGAAGATCAGGACGGGGTCCACGATCGCCAGCACACCCGCTGCCACCAAAAACAGACTCAGCGCCTGGCGGCTATGGCCCACCGCACGCAGCGCCTGGGCGCAGGTGTGGGTAATCGCCATGAGCACCGACGACATGAGCGCCATCCATAAAAACGGGCGAACCGATGCGCTGGCGGTACCTTCCCCCAGCCAGGCGATAAAATGGTCCAGGTAGTAGCCCTCGATGGCCGCCACCAGTACCGCAACCCCCACGGCCAGTATCAACACGTGCGTCACCAACGGCGGCAGTGACGCCTGAAGCCCCCGCCCCACCCGCCGGGAGATGAGCCCGCCAGCGGTGATCGCGATACCCGTGACCGCGATGGTGTTAAAAAACATCAACAGCTTACCAATGCCTACCGCCGCCACTAGTTCCTCATCTTTCAGTAGCGACACATAGGTAAGCGTCAGGATCTCGATCAAGAATAGTGCCAACAGGCTTAGCCCGCTGGTAATGGCCATCTCCTTCACGTGGCGGCCGATAGGCCCCCGCGTAAATAACGCGCCTGCTTTATGCATAACAACCGGATTCCCGCCACGAGCGTTGCATCACTGAAAACGTCACCGCTTGACGGGACGTGCGCGATGATAACCCGCTGCCTTCATGGCAAGAAGGGTGGCGGGGCTTTCGCCCGAATAATACGCAGAGAATAACGCGGCGCTTTGATGCGGATGCCTGCTTTACGTCGTCGCCAATTCGAGTAGATAGCCTTCATTGCGTACGGTACGAATAAGGCGAGGCTTGCGCGCGTTGTCTTCGAGGCGATGACGCAGACGGCTGATGCAGACATCCACCGAGCGGTCATTGAGGTAATACTCCCGCCCCAGGGCATGACGGCTCAGCTCATCGCGGCTGATGATTTGGTTGGGCGTCTCGCTAAGTGCCTCCAGCACCATGAAATCCGACCGGGTAAGATCGCAGACACGCCCAGTAGGGGAATGGAGCCGACGCAGCCGCAGATCCAAACGCCAACCGGCAAAGTAACGCTCGGTTTCCTGTGCGGGCGGCGCCGGCGCGAAGCCTGGCGCCACCCGCCGACGTACGGCGCGAATGCGGGCCAGCAGTTCGCGGAAGTCGAAGGGCTTGCAGAGGTAGTCGTCGGCACCGATTTCCAGGCCGATGATGCGCTCCGCCGACGCCCCCCGGGCGCTGGTCATGATCACCGGCGTCTTGCTCTGATAGCGCAAGCTCCGGCAAAGGCTTAGCCCATCCTCCCCCGGCAGCAGATGCTCCAGCAGCACCAGCGCCACGCGGTCATCGAGCTTCTCCCACATCTCGTCGCCGCTGGCCGCCCTAAGCGTGCGATACCCTACCCCTGCCAGGTAGCGACACACCTGGGCGCTGCTGTCCTCATCGTTGTCCACCACCAGAATGACGTCGCATTCAACTTGGCGGCCGGTGCTTGATGTAGTGGGTGAGCCCGCTGCCAAACAATCCATTACATACGCCTCATAGACCAAAACTTTCTTAAACCAAAGCGCTAATATAATCGCGGCTTCTAATATCGTAAATACTAATCATTATTATTTTAAGGGACATTTAGATGCTCGGTGTTCATCCCCCCTCGCTCGATACCGCTGAATGGTCAAAAAAGCCCCTCGCTATCGCTATTGCCGCCGCTGTTAGTGCCGGCCTGTTGAGTGGTGGCGCGTTAGCTCAAACCGATTCTGAAAGCCCGGCCAACGTCGAGATGGACACCATCACGGTCCAGGCCCGCTACCAGGGTGACCCGAGCAGAAGCTACACGGTTTCCGACACCGGCAGCTCCGCCGGGCTGGATCTTTCCCCCCGGGAGACGCCGCAATCGGTGACCAGTGTGACCCGCCAGCAGTTGGACGACCGGCGAGTGGTCAACCTGGAGGATGCGCTAGAGCTTACTCCGGGCATTACCGCCAACAAATCGGAAGTGGGTGTGCGTAACGCCTTCCGCGCCCGCGGCTACGATATCAGCAACTGGAAGATCGACGGCCTACAGTTTCCAGGCGACACCGGATTCGCGGGTGGCGGCAACTCTCTGAACCTGGATCTCTACGAGCGCGTGGATATCGTGCGCGGCGCCAACGGCCTGCTGGGCGGTACCGGCGACCCTTCGGCCACCGTCGACCTGATTCGCAAGCGCCCGGGCACGGAGTTTGGCGGCAACGCCTACGTCTCTTACGGGCGCTGGGACAACGCCCGGGCCGGGGCGGACTTGAACCTGCCGCTCACCGCGGATGGCAGCGTTCGCTCGCGCTTCGTCGTCACCCAAGGCGAAGGCGATGGCTTTCGCGATCACGAATCCAACCGCAACCGAGCGGCGCTGGCCAACTTCGAATTCGATGTAAGCGACGACACCACGTTCGGCCTGGGCTATCAGTACGAGTACAACAAAACCTCCGGTGCGGGCTGGGGCGCTAACGTGCCCATCTGGTTCGCCAACGGCCGCCGCACGGATCTTTCGCGCAGCACCAACCTGGTACCAGAGTGGAGCTACGCCGAGCAAGAGACCAACACCGCCTTCGCCTCGCTGACGCACCGTTTCAACGATGACTGGAGCGTCGAAGTCCAGGCCGCCCAAAGTGAAACCGATGCGCTGAGCAACCTTGCCCTGGGCAAGGTCAACCGCGGGCCCGTAAGTGGCACCTTCACCGGCTATTGGGAAGAAGATGGCGGCGGTGCCATTCTCAATGGTATGCGCAACGACAACGAGACGCGCCAGCGCTCTGCCAGTATCGACCTGAAAGGTGCCTATGATCTGCTCGGCCGCCGTCATGATCTGGCAGTGGGCTATAGCGACAGCCGCACCCGTTCACGCACGTATGATCACGACTGCACGCTGTCCAGCAACACGATGTCCGAATTTTCCGAAGGCTGTATGTACCGCAACGCCAATGGCCTGCCGATCACCGATTGGCGCAACGGCGTCGACCGCGACATTGGCCTGAGCGGCGCGCGAACCGGCCAGCTCAGCACCACCGAAACCGACCTGCGCGGCCTGTATGCCTCTACGCGGCTAAGCGTCACCGAACCGCTGTCCGTCATTTTGGGGGGCCGTACCAGCTACTATAAAACCGAAAACGAAACCGCCTCCGGCGACACCACCACCCGCCGCGAAACCGGTGTGTTCACCCCCTATGCGGGGCTGGTTTATGGCCTCACGGACCACCACTCGCTCTACGCAAGCTACACCAACATCTTCACCCCGCAAAGCAGCCAGACCGTTAGCGGTGACACGGTCGAGCCTATCGACGGCGACAGCTACGAGGCCGGTGTGAAGGGCGAGTGGTTCAACGGCCGCCTGAACGCGTCCGCGGCGTACTTCCGCACCCGCCAGGAAAACAGCGCCGTGCTCGACGGCGCCAACCTCACACCAGACGGCAACCAGGCCTACCGCGCCGGCACCGGTAACGAAACCGACGGCGTCGATCTGGAGATTGCCGGCGCCATTACGCCGAACTGGAACGTTTACGGTGGCTACACCTACCTGCACTTTCGTCGCGTCGACTCCGACGGGCGCAGCGACCCCTCCCACCTGCTCAAGCTCCACACCACCTACGCGCCGGCGGGTATGTTGAATCGCTGGACCTTCGGTACCGGTGTCTATGCGCAGAGCAGTATCGATGCAATCTCCAATCCCGCCGGTAAGCCCGTCGACGGCATCAGCACCGGCTCCACGCCCGCCAACTGGGCAGGTTACGCCACCGTGAACGCCATGGCGCGTTACGACGTGACAGACGCGACCAACGTCACCCTCAACGTCGATAACCTTTTCGACAAAACCTACTACGACAACTTCGGCTTCTACGCCGGCGCCGTCTACGGCACGCCGCGCAGCGCGACGCTCACCCTGCGCACCGAGTTCTAAGCCCGCCGCGCTTTCATCGAGCGCTCCCCCCATGCCGGTCAAACGCCGGCATGGGGTCTTGCCTTCCTCTGTCGGCCTTCTCTACGCCCTTGGGTAGGCGTGTCCTTCAATAGCATCCTTTCATGAGATTGATACCCTGACCGGCCTTGCGCACAGCGTTATACTGAGAACTGGAACGTCTTTTCCACTCTCATCAGGAGGTCTCATGCCGGCCCAGTTTCCCCAGGCCCGTCTTCGTCGTTTGCGCTCAAACGACGCGCTTCGCACCATCGTGCGTGAAACCTCGCTTCGCGCCGAACATCTGGTCTACCCCATTTTTGTCGAGGAGGAGACCGACGAGTACACGCCGATCGAAGGCATGCCCGGCCAGTACCGCGTGCCGGAAAGCAAGCTGGGTGACGAGGCCAGGCGCCTGAGCGCGCTGGGGCTTAGAAGCATCATGCCGTTCGGTATTTCCCATCACAAGGACGAAACCGGCAGCGACGCGCTGAAGGAAGACGGCATGGTGGCGCGCATGGTGCGGACCATCAAGGAGGCCGCGCCGGAGCTAGTGGTGATTCCGGATATCTGCTTTTGCGAATACACCACCCACGGGCACTGCGGCATCCTGAAGGGCAACACCGTCGATAACGACCGCACGATCACAAACCTCGGCGTTCAGGCCGTGCAGGCGGCCAAGGCCGGCGCCGACATCATTGCGCCGTCCGCCGCCCAGGACGGCCAGGTCGCGGCGATCCGCGCAGCCCTCGATGAAGCGGGCTTTTCTGATACCCCCATCATGGCCTACTCCACCAAGTTTGCCTCGGCGCTTTATGGCCCGTTTCGCGAAGCCGCGGGTACCGAGCTAAAAGGCGACCGCAAGACCTACCAGATGGACCCGATGAACCGCCGGGAAGCGCTCAACGAGTCGCTGGCCGATGAAGCCGAGGGCGCGGATTTTTTGATGGTCAAACCGGCGCTGGCGTATCTGGACATCATGGCCGATATTCGCCGCCAAAGCCTACTGCCACTGGTGGCGTACCAGGTCAGCGGTGAGTACGCGATGATCAAGTTCGCGGCCGCGCAGGGCGTGATCGACGAATCCGCCGTCGTGCGCGAGACCCTGGGCGCCATGCGCCGGGCCGGCGCGGATCTCATCATGACCTACTTTGCACCTCAACTGCTGGAAGAAGGGCTGTAGGCGCAAGCGTTGCCCGGTAGCCACTCAACGCAAAGCTAACGGGCCGCCGTTTTCACGCCACGCCATGGCACGGTGCGCCGGCGTGGCGTGAAGTCGCCGCCCTGGGCGGCGTGGTACCGACCCGTGAACCTGAAAGGGAACCCGAAAAAGGGTCGCGGGCACTCGACAGGCGAAGAAAAACGAACCGCCCCGGCACGCTTTGCTTTGGCGCTAAAAGCCAATAGCTCCTATGTTGAAAGAAATACAGGGAGCAAAAAGATGTTGAATGCACTTGCAGGGAAGCTGGGACTAAAAACCGACCCCTTCATATTTTTCACCTCGGCCGGGATCATGGTGGTTTTTCTGATCGTGCTGCTGATCGCTCCCGAGGCCATTGGCGACGCCTTCGGTGCCGGCCGTGAATGGATCGTGACCAACCTTGGCTGGCTGTTCATTTTCGGCGTATCGAGTTGGGTGGTGTTTCTACTTTGGCTGGCCATGAGCCGCTACGGCGCCATCCGCCTGGGCGGGAATGATGCCAAGCCCACCTACACCAACCTTTCCTGGTTCACCATGCTATTTGCCGGTGGTATCGGGACGGTCTTGATGTTTTGGGGCGTCGCCGAGCCCATTTCCCACTTTTCGACCCCGCCCCGCGCGGGGGTCGAGGCGTTCACGGTAGAAGCCGCCGACGACGCAATGAGCTTTGCCATCTACCACTTGGGGCTTCATACCTGGGCCATCTTCGCCATGCCGGGGTTGGCGTTTGCCTACTTTATCTACCGCTATGATCTGCCGATGCGTTTCAGCTCGGTCTTTTACGCGCTCATCGGCGACCGGATTTACGGCCCCATCGGCAAAACCCTCGATATCGCCGCGATCCTGGGGACGCTGTTCGGCGTGTCGGTCTCGATTGGCCTGGGCACGCAACAGATCAACGCAGGACTTACCGAGCTTTTCGGTATTCCCGACGCCGTGTTTACGAAGGTCGTCATCATCGCCGTCCTGACCACCGTGGCGGTCGGCTCGATCGTGGCGGGCCTGGACGCCGGTATCAAGCGGCTCTCCAACATCAATATCGGTATGGCCGTGGGGCTGATGATCTTCGTGCTGTTTACCGGCTCCACCGTCTTCTTACTGCGCGCGGTCGTGGAGACCTTTGGTCTTTACGTGACCAACCTGCTGCCGCTGGCGTTCTGGAACGACACCCTGGCAAGCTATGACGGCAACGGCGTCGACTGGGGCTGGCAAGGCAGCTGGACCGTGTTCTATTGGGCGTGGACGGTGACCTGGTCCCCCTTCATCGGGATTTTCGTGGCACGTATTTCCCGCGGGCGGACCATTCGCGAGTTCGTGCTGGGCGTGTTGTTCGCTCCGTCGATGTTTACCCTAGTGTGGTTTGCCATCTTTGGCTGGTCGGCCATGGAGATCGACGGCATTGGCCCCGAAGCACGCCAGGCGCTGGGCGAGCAGGCCGGTACGCTATCTGCGGCGGTAAGCGAGAGTATTCCGCTGGCCATGTTCGCGTTTTTCGATAACTTCCCCGCCGCCACGCTTATTCAGGGCCTGGCGGTCGTGATCGTGGCGATCTTCTTTGCCACCTCGTCGGACTCCGCCTCGTTGGTCGTCGATATGCTGTGCACCGGAAGCCCGGACCCAGGCCCTTGGCATCAGCGGGTATTCTGGGGGGTCTCCGAAGGCGTGCTGGCGGCGATGCTCATCGTACTGGCGGGCGATGCCGGGCTCACCGCGCTGCAGGAGGTGGTTACCGTGGTCGGCCTCCCCATGTTCCTTTTGGTATTCGCCATGATGTTCTCCCTCTACCGCGCGCTCTCCCAGGAAAATCTGCACGAAGTGACGGTCAAAGCCCCCCCCAGCCAAAGCGAGCTCAACCCGAAAGAGTAACCTAGGGTCTGTCTGAAAAGTCGACGAGCGAAGACAAGACAAGGCAAAAATTGGCGAAAAAACGGAGTTTACATGTGTAAATGAGTATTTTGAGCCAATTTTTAACGCCGTATTGTCGAGCGCAGGCACTTTTCAGACAGAGCCTAAAGCACCTGCCTGCCCGTTACTCGATGCCGCGGGCATGCCCACCTTGGGTTTCAGCGCTTTAACGCGTTCCCGGGCGAATCAGGGTAAGATACCAAAGGCGCCACTTTCTTGAAGACAGTGGCGTTTTACTGGCTTCTCGAATGGCCGGTCAATGCAAAGCCCGATATCCCCCGATGTATAAGGAGCGTAGCGCGCGATGGCCCACAACCGCACATTCGTCAGTGGCGTTCTCCTTCTGCTCCCCCGTCTGGCATCGTTTGCCTGGCGGGTACTGTGCCACTTTTTGAAAAATCGCGGCATCCTGCTGGCCGGCGGCGTGGGCTACAATATTTTGCTCTCCGTCGTGCCGCTCTTTGCTTTGCTGGGGGTCATGTCGACCCGCGTAGTCGACGAGCAGCATCTGCTGAACGTGCTGGCGATACAGGCCCGCCATCTTGCCCCGGCCCATGCCGATGTCGTGATGGACGCGGTACGCGGGCTACTCGACTCTCGCGACGTGATCGGCATTCTCAGCCTGCCGATACTGCTACTGCTTAGCTCGTTTGCCTTTCGTATGCTCGAAGATGCCCTTTCGTTCATCTTCCATGCCCCGGACTGCCCCCGGCGCAGTACCTGGGTCTCGCTGGTGCTACCTTACGCGTTCATGCTGGTGCTGGGCGCTGGGCTCATGGCGCTCACATTGGTCGTGACACTGGCAAGTTCGCTCAATGCGCTGGCACTTGCGCTGTTCGCCCAGGAACTCCCCCTGGCGGGCCTTTCAGAGCCCGTCCTGAACCTGTTCAGCTTTTTCGGCGTATTCCTGCTTTTCAGTGCGATTTACAAGATATTGCCAGTGGTCAAGATCGCTATCGGAAGAGCCGTGGTGGGCGGTTTCGTGGCAGCGCTTTTATGGGAGGGTGTCAGGCTCTTTCTGGTCTATTATTTTACCCATCTATCGTTCATCAACGCAGTGTACGGCTCTTTAGCGGCACTGATCATCGTTTTGTTGAGCCTTGAAGTGGGCGCGATCATTTTACTGCTGGGCGCCCAGGTCATCGCCGACCTGGAGCGCAACTCGCGCCTTGGCCTGGTGTGGTATGTGGACCCTGACCGCGAGGCGATTAGCCGGGTGGATTGAGAATTGATGCACCCGCTATCGATGGCAATGTGTGGTTTTACGTTTTCGCTTAAGCTTCCCCCCCGTTATAAAGAGAAACGCTCATTTTTCCGCGTTTTTTCACTTCATACATCGCCTTGTCAGAGAGGGCCATCAGCGTTGAGAGGTCTTGACCATGTAGAGGATAAAGCGATATGCCGACACTCACCCCAACGCGATAGTCCTTCGACGCTATCCTGATATTTCGGCTGATGTTTTTTATCAGCTTCTCAGCCAACAGAACCGATTGTTCGGGTTTATCCAGGTGAGCCGCTAATATCACGAATTCATCACCGCCCAAACGAGCGCAGACATCCGTCGCTCTTACGCAGCCGGTTATTCGTTTCGCTACTTTGGCAAGCACTTTATCGCCCACCTCATGTCCCGCCGAGTCATTGATCGGTTTAAAATCATCGAGGTCTATAAAAATGACGGCGAGTAGCGTTCCGGAACGCTCGGCAGAGCTGACCATATAATCAAAAATACCGTCCAAATAGAGTTTGTTATTCATGCCCGTCAGCGCATCGTAATAGGCCAAATGAAGCGCTTCGGCTTCGGCACGCTCCAGCCTCGCTTTAAAGGAGAGAAACACGCCCGCCAGTAGAAACAGATACAACCCCATCTTACTCACAGAGGTGATTATGAGTACGAAGGCTCCCCAGCCAGGGTAGTGCGCAAAGATAGGGTAAGCCAGCATCCAATTAATCGAAAAAGCCAAACTAAAAAAGGAGATCCCGTACATAACGCCGCCGGGGAAGGCCCTTCTATTTTTAAAGCAAATAATAGAAACATAAAGCATCGTCAAGCAGAAAAACGCGGCGCCTAACGGTCTCAACAACCAAATGGATAAATCGAAAAACCAAACCGAAAAAAACCATATCTCTAAAAAAGCGGCGATAAACCAAATGGCCACGATACTGCGATTTAAGTCTAAAAACCTGATAAGCCCAAGAATTAAAAGAGGCTTTTCTATAGCACCTAATGCGAAGTAGAGAACCGCGCTTACCTCGTTTTGTAAAGTAGGGGCTATGTAAAAAAGTGAAAGGCGGGAAAGTAGTGCAAAAAGCAGCGCCATGCACCACCACCCAGGCCCACTTTTCGTACCGGGCACATAGCTAACCCATAAAAAAAGAATCATCAACATTAAGTAGATAGTACAACCAAACACATTAATACTATTTTGCATCCGCGTACCTTTAAAACCTTCGATAACCAAGGCTGACTAATCGTCACTTGTAAAAGGAGGGCTAAAAACCCCGAAAATAAAAACTTTATTGAGAGTAATGTTTAACGCATTAAAATGAAGCAACTGTTAACTTAAAAAGAGTGAACACTCCTGAGATCTACGCCGCTGGCCCCTCCCGGCCGAACTGAGCAAGGCCCTTTCGGTTGGGCGAGGCGGCCCTGCCAGCACCTTGCAGCCAGGTGCCGAGACTGGAAGCAGCAGGCGCACTTAATCAATAGTAATAACCCAAAGCGATACTTCAAGAATTAATTAGAACCTATCCTCACTTGACGCAATGTCTAAATTAGCGGTTTAAAACCCACTCAAATTAACCATCATGATGCGTCTGACCCGAGAACACGCCAGACGAGCATCAAGTGGCTGATACGTCTACCGTCCCAAAAAGTCGAGAAGGGTGCTCGCCAGCGCCTCGGGGGCTTCCTCGGCCATATGGTGGCCGCAGTCAAGGCCGTGTCCCTCCACCGAGGTCGTCCATGGGCGCCAGACTTCGAGCACGTCGCCGTAAAGCCGCTCCAGATCGTCACGCAGCGACCAAAGCACCATCGCCGGGCATTGGAGGCGCTTGCCCTGTTCGCGGTCCCACCGGTCGTGGAGGTGGTCCACGCTCAAGCCAGCCCGGTAGTCCTCGACCATACCGTGAACGGTCGCTGGGTCGTGAATGGCCCGGCGAAAGTCCGCGAAGGACGCTTCTCCCATCGCCTCACGACTTCCGCCATACCATGCATCCGGGTCGGCGAGAATGGCGCGCTCGGGCTTGTCGAGCTGGGCGAAGAAGAACCAATGCCACCACTCGGTCGCGAAGCGCGCGTCGCAGCGCTCCAGCGCCTCGAGGATGGGTACGCCGTCGAGCATGACGGCCTTGTCGATCACCTCGGGATGATCCATCGCCGTACGAAAGGCGGTGTAGCTGCCGCGGTCATGGCCAACGATGGCGAAGCGGTCGAAGCCGAGGTGGCGCATTAGCTCGACGCAGTCCCGCGCCTTGGCGCGTTTGGAGGAGCCGGCATGGTCCGGCGTATCCACGGGCTTGGAGGATTCCCCAAAGCCTCGAAGATCAGGGCAAACGACGGTGTGATGCGCCGCCAGAAGCGGAGCGACGCGATGCCAGGTCATGTGGGTTCGAGGGTGGCCATGCAGTAGCAGCACCGGCGGCCCCAAGCCGCCATGTCTTACTCTCAACGTCGCCTCGGCCAGCTTGACCGTCTCCAACTTGAACCCCTCGAACATCACGCCCCCTTTGCCCACGTTGCGAAACGTTTCAGCTTAGACGCTCAGGTCACAGATTGCTCGCCAGGAGATAGGATAGCCGACGCTTGGTTGTGCATATTACACGCCAGAGAGGCTCAACCATTCGGGTGACTCTACACTCTGTTCTATACCACAAACGGGCTTGTATTCGGCAGGAACGCTTAGCAAATCGCGGGACAAAAACCGCTGATTTTGCTGTTTTTTTCGTCTACGGGGGGACTGACTGGAAGGCTTGAGAAGTCTGGATGGCGCGCCCGGCAGGATTCGAACCTGCGACCCTCGGCTTCGGAGGCCGATACTCTATCCAACTGAGCTACGGGCGCGTAGGGGGCGTATCCTACCTTTGTGGGCGGGCGCTGTCCAGCCGGGAAGCGGTGGACAGTACGGCGAACAGTTTGGCGCGTACCTGCCGCGCATTCGTGAGGCACTGGCCGAGTAAACCGCACTTAGCCGCCCGCACTAAAAAGCCGCCCCATGGGGCGGCTTTTGGCATCCCAGGATGCGCTTAGGCGAGCACCTTGCCCGGGTTCAAAAGCCCCTTCGGATCCAGCGCCTGCTTCATGCGCTTCATCAGTGCGATCTCTTCTGGCGAGCGCGAGAGCGCCAGGTAGTCGCGCTTTTCCAGCCCCACGCCGTGCTCGGCGGAGATCGAGCCCTGGTACTTTGCAAGCGCCCCGTATACCAGCTCCTCTACGTCGCGGCGGCTGTGCGGGCTTGCATCGCGCACGGTGATCATGATGTGCAGGTTGCCGTCGCCCAAGTGACCGAATACCACGAGTTGCGCGGTCTCCGGCCACTGCGCTTTCAGCTTCTCTTCGAGCGTGGTGACGTACTCGTCCATATGGGCGATGGGCAGGCTGATATCGAAAGAGAACATCGGGTTGAGCTCATACACCAGGGTTTCGATATCTTCACGAATGTCCCATATGCCCTGGCGCTGGGTGCTGGAGTTCGCAAGCACCGCGTCCGTTATCAACTCCTCCTCCAGTGCCTTTTCGAGCACTGCGGCGAAGGCCTCGGCGTCCTGCTCCTCATTGCTGCCCAGGGTTTCGATGATGGCGTAAAAGGGCGAGTCGCCGGCGAGGATCTCGGCGTGTTTGGTGGCATCACTGGTCATCAGCGCGTAGTGATTGTTCCAAAGCGCCTCGAAGGCGCTCAGGCTGTTGGCGAGCTCTTTGGAGGCGAGCTTTAAAAGCCCGGTGAGCGCCTCGAACGAGGGCACGGCGACCAGCGCGGTCTGCTCGCTGGGCATGAGCGGCTGCAGGCGCAGCACCGCGCGGGTGACGATACCCAGCGTCCCTTCGCTGCCGATGAACATCTGCTTCAAATCGTAACCGGCGTTGTTCTTGAGCATGGTGTTCATGGAGCTGACCACGGTGCCATCGCTCAACACCGCCTCGAGGCCGAGCACTTGCTGGCGCATCATGCCGTAGCGAATCACCCGGATACCGCCGGCGTTGGTGGCAATGTTGCCGCCAATGGTGCAGGAGCCGCGCGCGCCCAGGTCGAGCGGAAACTGCATGTCGATCGCCTCGGCCGCTTCCTGCACGCTTTGCAGCGTGGCGCCGGCCTGCACTTGCATGGTCGAGCCCACCGCATCCGTCGATTCGATCTTGTTCATCAGCTCGAGGGACACGACGAGCTCGTTGGGGCTGGCCACTGCGCCGTGCACCACGCCGGTCAAGCCCCCGTGGGTCACCACCGCCTGCTTGGCGCCATGGCAAACGGCCATCACCTGGCTGAGCTGCTCGGTGCTTTGCGGGCGAATGATCGCCTTGGCTTCACAAGGGGCTTTGGTGAACCAGTCGACGCTGCGCTGGGCAACGTCGTCGCCCAGCAAAACGCCTTTTTTACCAACGATGTTCTCGAGCTCGTTAATCAACGTGTCCATGATCTCAACCTTGAGGGCGGGCCCTGACGCGATGGTCCGCCTGTTTTTAATTTAGCTATGGCGTATATAAAACCACCCCTAACCGTATAAGCGCGAAAGCCTGACCGGCAAGCATGGGGGGTATGCAGGCTACCGCCAACAAAAGCCCCGCTCAAGCGCCCGGGGACCATAGTGTTCTTTTGGCTAATACCGCCCTTTCAGGCGGGGAATTGCGCGCCAAAACCGCTATGGTAGAGCATGCACGCCGTTATAATACGCCCGCCAATCACTAAAAAAGCGACTCACCCAAGGATATCTCGTGGAACATCCAACCTCTTCTCTCTCTTTCAGCTCCCCCTTGGCCCACCTGCGCGGCGCGCTCATGATCGCCGCCACAGGGCTTTTGGGTTTTACCAGCACGGCCAGCGCCGAGCTCCCGCAAACCTCGCTGCGCTTGGCCCACGTGGTCAATAGCGACGACACCTACCACAGTGCCGCGACCCGCTTTCAGGAGATTTTAAGCGAGCAAAGCGACGGCGCGATCAACGTCGAGATCTTTCCCAACGCAAGCCTGGGCGACGAGCGCACACTGCTCGAAGGCATGCAGATCGGCACCGTGGATATGGGTTTGATCACCAACGGGCCGGTAGCCAACTTCGTCGACGCGTTCTCGGTGTTCGAACTGCCGTTTCTCTTTCCCGATGCCCAAGCCGCTTATGAGGTGCTCGACGGCGAGATCGGCCAGGAGATTCTCGACTCGCTCGAAGACGTCAACCTGAAAGGCCTGGCCTTCGCCGAGCGCGGCTTTCGCAACATCACCAACAGCCGCCACCCGATCAATGAGCCGGCAGATCTGGACGGCCTGCGCCTGCGCGTGATCGAAAACGAAGTCTACGTGGATACCTTCCGCGCACTCGGCGCCAACGCCGTGCCCATGGCCTGGACCGAAGCGCTGACCGCCCTTCAGCAGGGCACCATCGACGGCCAGGAGAACCCGATCAACGCCATCCATGCGTTCAACCTGGCCGAGACCCAGGACTACCTGACCATGACGCGCCACATCTACGCCCCGGCGCTTTTTGTGATGAGCCTGCCCAAGTGGAACGCGCTCCCCGAAGAGGCGCAAACCCTGGTGCAGGAGGCCGCCCGCGAGGCTTCCCAATACGCGCGCGCGCAAAACGCCGAGATGGAAGCCGAGCAGCTCACCGCCCTGGAAGAGGCGGGCATGGAGATCAATGAATCGCCGGATATCGAGGCCTTCCAAGCGGCCGTGGCGCCGATCTACGAGCAGTACGGCGAGCAGTTCGGCGACTACCTGCCGCGCATTCAAGAGGCGCTCGAGTAAGCCGTCATGTCGTTAACATCGTCATTGAACGCTGCCGTTTCATTGTTGAGAACCATCGAGCGCGGCCTCGACGCCGTGCTCAAGCCCGTCGTGTTCGCCGGTATGGCCGCGCTCATCGGGGTGATCACGCTGCAAATCGTATCAAGAGTGCTGTTCACCGCCGTGGGCTGGACCGAGGAGGTCGCGCGCTTTCTGCTGATCTGGATCACCTTTCTGGCGGGTACGCTGGCCTTTCAGCGTGGTCATCATATCGCCGTGACCTTCGCCGTCGATGCGCTGCCCGCACGGCTTCGCCAGGTAGCGCGCTTTCTCGCAGTGCTCGCGGTCATCGCGTTCATGATCACGCTGATCGTGATCGGTTATCGCTACATGCAGGTGCAGAGTTTCCAGAAATCCGCCTCATTACGCCTGCCGATGTCCTACGTCTACGCGGTAATGCCGATCAGCGCCGCGATCATGGCCTGGTACGCGCTGGTGGATCTTTTCGAGATCGCCCTCGAGGGTGAGCCGAGAAAGCCGATGGGGGAGCAAACGCCATGACGCTGCTTCTTTTTGGGCTCTTTTTCCTGCTCATGCTGCTGGGCGTACCCATCGCCTTCGCCATTGGGGCCAGTTCGCTCTACGCGCTTTACCAGGCCGGCGTGCCGCTGATGGTGGTCACCCAGCAGATGTTTCAGGGCATCAACTCGTTTGCCCTGGTCGCCATCCCGATGTTCATTCTGGCGGGCGACCTGATGGCCCAGGGCAAGGTGAGCGAGCGGCTGGTAAGCTTCGCCGACTCCCTGGTGGGCTTTTTGCGCGGCGGGCTCTCGATCGTCTCCATCATGGCGGGCATGTTTTTCGCCGCGATTTCCGGCTCCGGGGCGGCGACCACCGCCGCGGTAGGCTCGAGTTTGGTACCGGAGCTCAAACGCAAGGGCTATGAGCCTGCCTCGGCGGCGAGTTTGATCGCGGCCAGCGGCACCATCGGCGTGGTGATCCCGCCCTCGGTGCCCATGATCATCTACGCGGTGATCGCCCAGCAGTCGGTTTCGACCCTCTTCTTGAACGGTTTTCTGCCCGGCCTGGCGATGGGCCTGGGCTTGATGGCCATTGCCATTACCCAGGCCTACAAGCGCCAGTACCCCAAGGGCACGCCGCTTTCACCCAAAACGATCTGGCGCACCTTCAAGTCCGCCAGTTGGGGGCTGATGACCCCAATAATCATTCTGGGCGGTATCTTCACCGGTATTTTTACACCGAGTGAGGCCGCCGTGGTGGCGGTGAACTACGCGCTGCTGGTGTCGCTGTTTGTCTACCGCGACTTGACGCTACCCCAGGTGTATCGGCTACTGATCCGCTCGGCGATGACCACGGCGGTCATCATGCTGGTGATTGCGATGTCGGCGGTGCTGAGCTGGACGCTTTCGAGCTGGCAGGTGCCCGGCGCCATTGCCCAATCGGTACTGTCGCTCTCCACCGATCCGCTGGTCGTGATGCTCTTGGTGGTCGCGGTGATCCTGCTCACCGGGGTGTTCATCGAAACCGCCAGCGCCCTGATCATCCTCACGCCGGTCTTGCTGCCGCTGGTGCTACAGCTTGGCATCGACCCGATCCACTTTGGCCTGATCATCGTGGTGGGGCTTTCGATTGGCATGATCACCCCGCCGGTGGCGATCAATTTATATGTGGCCTCCTCGGTCACCCAGCTCCCGCTGGAGCGCATTACTCGCGCGATCATCCCGTATCTACTCGGGCTGATCGGCGTGCTGCTTTTGGTGGTTTACGTGCCCATTTTCATGGGGTGGTCGGGGAACTAGCCGCCCACGTGTTCCACACACTTTACGCGCACTGACGCCAGGGGCGTGCCAAACGGCACGCCCCTGGCGCAATAAGCTTCATACGTGCCGGTATGAGATACCCAGGCCCTGGGCGGCGTAGGTTAATGTTGGCTTGATGCCAGCGTGACATTGACCGTGGTGCACGCCCTTTTAATGACCGTTTCAAACAAGCATAAGCGTGCATATTTATAATAAACAATCAGCACCGGGAGAGACCTGATGAACGAGTCTCGAGAATGGTCGTCGCCGTCGATACAGGCCGAGATCGACGCGCTTAAACACACGCCAGGCGCGCTCTTGCCGATTCTTCATGCCCTCCAGGACCGCTTTGGCTTTATCCCCAATGACGCCGTACCGCTGATCGCCGAGTCGCTCCAGCAGACCCGCGCCGAGGTACACGGTGTGATCAGTTTCTATCACCATTTTCGCACCACCCCGCCAGGGCGCCACGTCGTGCAGATATGTCGCGCCGAGGCGTGTCAGTCCGTGGGCGCACGCACGCTCGAAGCCCACGCCAAAACGCGGCTGGGGGTGGATTACCACCAGACCACGCCGGACCAGGAGATCACCCTGGAAGCCGTTTACTGCCTGGGTAACTGCGCCTGCGGGCCGTCGATTCGCGTAGATGACCAGGTGCGGGGGCGCGTCACGCCGGAGGCCTTCGATGAGCTGCTGGATGAGCTGCAAACGCGGCCGCTGGAGGTGATGGCATGAGTATTCGTGTTTACGTTCCCCGCGATACCACCGCGCTCTCCGTAGGTGCCGACGCCGTGGCTCGGCGCCTGGAGCGTGAGGCCGCCGCCCGCCACGAAGGCATCAGCATCGTGCGCAACGGCTCCCGCGGGCTTTTCTGGCTCGAGCCGCTGGTCGAGGTGGAAACCGCCCAGGGCCGGTTTGCCTATGGGCCCGTTACCCCAAGCGATGTACCCGCGCTGCTCGACAGCGGCCTGCTCGAAGGCAACGTCAGCCACCCGCTGGCGCTCGGCCTAACGGAGGAAATCGACTATCTCGCCCGCCAGCAGCGCCTGACCTTTGCGCGTATCGGCATCACCGACCCGCTTAGCCTAGACGACTACCGCGCCCACCACGGCTTTGCCGGGCTCGAGGCGGCGCTAAAGCTGTCAGGCCAAGACATCGTCGACGAAGTAAAAGCCTCGGGGCTTCGCGGGCGCGGCGGCGCGGCCTTCCCCACCGGCATCAAGTGGCAGACGGTGCTGGATGCGCCGGCGGATCAAAAATACATCGTCTGCAACGCCGATGAGGGCGACTCCGGTACCTTCGCCGACCGGCTCGCCATGGAGTGCGACCCTTACATGCTGATCGAGGGCATGGCGATTGCCGGGCTCGCCGTGGGCGCGACGCAAGGCTATATCTACCTGCGCTCGGAGTACCCGCTGGCGAAAGAGATTCTGGACGAGGCGATCACCCGCGCCGAGGCCGACGGGTATCTCGGCGATAACATTCGCGAGAGCGGTCGCGCCTTTCATCTGGAAGTGCGCCTGGGCGCCGGGGCGTATATCTGCGGGGAAGAGACCTCGCTTCTGGAAAGCCTGGAGGGCAAGCGCGGCGTGGTGCGCTTCAAGCCGCCGCTGCCCGCCATCGAAGGCCTGTTTGGCCGCCCCACCGTGGTTAACAACGTGCTTTCGCTCGCCGCGGTGCCGTTCATTCTCGCCGAAGGCGCGGCGGCCTACGCCGACCACGGCATGGGCCGCTCCCGGGGCACGCTGGCGCTGCAGCTGGCGGGCAACGTCAAACGCGGCGGGCTTATCGAGCTTGCCTTCGGCACGACGCTTCGAGCGCTGATGGAGGAGTTCGGCGGCGGCACGCTAAGCGGAAAGCCCTTGCGCGCCGTGCAGGTGGGCGGGCCGCTGTGCGCCTACCTGCCGGAGAGCCAGTGGGACATGCCGCTGGATTACGAAACCTTCGCCGAGGTCGGCGCGGGCGTGGGTCACGGCGGCGTGGTGATGTTCGACGAAAGCGTCGACATGGCCGAGCAGGCGCGCTTCTCGATGGAGTTTTGCAAGGTAGAGTCCTGTGGCAAGTGCACGCCGTGTCGCATCGGCTCGACCCGCGGCGTGGAAGTGATCGACCGGATCCGCGCGGATGACCACCGCGAAGATAACCTCGCGCTGCTGAGCGATCTTTGCGAAACGATGGAGGACGGCTCGCTCTGCGCCATGGGCGGCATGACCCCCTTCCCGGTACAAAGCGCGCTGAACCACTTTCTCGAGGACTTCCAGCGTCCGGCCAGCGGAGACAGATCATGATTGAACATTTCGATCCACGACGCCAGGCCAACAGCGTCGACTTCACCAAAGACTACGGCACCCCCGCCCCCACGCCAGACACCGAGGCGCCCCCGGTGAGCCTCGAGATCGACGGCATCACCATCAGCGTGCCCGAGGGGACCTCTGTGCTGCGCGCCGCGGCCCTCGCCGATATCAGCATCCCCAAGCTTTGCGCCACGGACAGCCTCGAGGCCTTTGGCTCCTGTCGGCTCTGCGCGGTCCAGGTCGAAGGCCGCCGGGGGCTGCCCGCCTCCTGCACCACGCCGGTGGTCGAGGGCATGAAGGTGACGACCCAAAACGAGCGCCTGGCCAAGCTGCGCCGGGGCGTGATGGAGCTCTACATTTCCGACCACCCGCTGGACTGTTTGACCTGCTCCGCCAACGGCGACTGCGAACTGCAGGACATGGCCGGCAGCGTGGGCCTGCGCGAAGTGCGCTACGGCTTTGGCGGCGAAAATCATCTGGAGGCCGAAAAAGACACCTCCAACCCCTACTTCACGTTTGATCCGAGCAAGTGCATCGTCTGCTCGCGCTGCGTGCGCGCCTGCGACGAGGTGCAAGGCACCTTCGCGCTGACCATCGACGGCCGCGGGTTCGACTCCAAGGTCTCGGCGGGTCAGGACGAAGCGTTTATGGACTCGGACTGTGTCTCCTGTGGGGCCTGCGTGCAGGCCTGCCCCACGGCTACGCTGATGGAAAAGAGCGTGATCGACCAAGGCGTGCCGGACAGAAGCGTGGTGACCACCTGTGCCTACTGCGGCGTGGGCTGCTCGTTCGAAGCCCAGATGAAGGGCGACAAGCTCGTGCGCATGGTGCCCTATAAAGGCGGCGACGCGAACCACGGCCACTCCTGCGTGAAAGGGCGCTTTGCCATCGGCTACGCTTCCCACCCGGACCGCCTGACCACGCCGATGATCCGCGACTCGATCGACCAGCCCTGGCGTGAGGCGAGCTGGGAAGAGGCGATCGGCTTCGCCGCGGGGCGCCTGAAAGCGATTCAGGCCGAGCACGGGCGCGAGAGCATCGGCGGCATTACCTCGTCGCGCTGTACCAACGAGGAAACCTACCTGGTGCAGAAGCTGATCCGCGCGGGCTTTGGTAACAACAACACCGATACCTGCGCCCGGGTCTGCCACTCGCCGACCGGCTACGGCTTGAAAACCACCCTGGGCGAATCCGCCGGCACCCAAACCTTTGATTCGGTCATGAAGTCCGACGCGATCATCGTCATCGGCGCCAACCCTACCGACGCCCACCCGGTGTTTGGCTCGATGATGCGCAAGCGCCTGCGCCAGGGCGCGAAGCTGATCGTCGCCGACCCGCGCCGTATCGACCTTTTAAAGACCCCGCACATGAGCGAGGCCCAGCACCTGCCGCTACGCCCGGGCACCAACGTCGCGCTGGTCAACGCCTTGGGTCACGTGGTGGTCACCGAAGGGTTGGAGGACAAAGACTTCGTCGCCAGGCGCTGCGATACGGAGGCCTACCAGAGCTGGCGCACGTTCATCAGTGAAGAGCGCCACTCTCCGGAGGCCTCTGAGCTCATCACCGGCGTGCCTGCTGATGCCGTGCGCCAGGCGGCGCGCACCTACGCAACCGCCGGCAACGGCGCGATCTACTACGGCCTGGGCGTGACCGAGCATAGCCAGGGTTCGACCATGGTAATGGGCATCGCCAACCTCGCTTTGGCCACCGGCAACATCGGCCGGGAAGGCGTGGGCGTGAATCCGCTACGCGGCCAGAACAACGTGCAGGGCTCCTGCGACATGGGCTCCTTCCCCCATGAGCTGCCGGGCTACCAACACGTTGCCGACCCCGCCGCTCGCGGGCGCTTCGAGTCAGTGTGGGGCGTGAAGCTCGACGACGAGCCGGGCCTGCGTATTCCCAATATGTTCGACGCGGCCATCGAGGGCACCTTCAAGGCGATGTACGTGCAGGGTGAGGACATCGCCCAGTCCGACCCCAACACCCAGCACGTCGAGGCCGCGCTGCGCTCGCTGGACTGTTTGATCGTCCAGGATATCTTCCTCAACGAGACCGCCAAGTTCGCCCACGTGCTGCTGCCGGGCTCCAGCTTTCTGGAGAAGGACGGCACCTTCACCAACGCCGAGCGGCGCATCAACCGGGTGCGCAAGGTCATGTCGCCGGTGGCGGGCAAGCAGGACTGGGAAGTGACTCAGGATTTGGCCAACGCGCTGGGCTACCCAATGAACTACGGCCACCCTTCCGAGATCATGGACGAGATCGCCTCCCTGGCGCCCAGCTTCGCAGGCGTCAGCTTTGAAAAGCTCGAGCAGTACGGCAGCCTCCAGTGGCCGTGCAACGACGACAACCCGCTCGGCATGCCGACCATGCACGAGTTCAGCTTCCCGATCGGACTTGGTCGCTTCGCGATCACGGAGTACGTCGCCACCGAGGAGCGAACCAACCGCCGCTTCCCGCTTTTGTTGACCACCGGGCGGATTCTCAGCCAGTACAACGTGGGCGCCCAAACCCGGCGCACCCACAACCAGCACTGGCACGACGAAGACGTACTGGAGCTGCACCCCAGTGACGCTGAAGTGTGCGGAGTGAACGACGGTGACTGGCTGGGCATTACCAGCCGCTCGGGGCAGACGGTGCTGCGCGCCCGGCTTAGCGAACGCATGCAACCTGGGGTAGTCTATACGACGTTCCACCACCCCGGCAGTGGCGCCAATGTGATCACCACCAATAACTCGGATTGGGCCACCAACTGCCCCGAATACAAGGTGACCGCCGTGCAGGTAGAAAAAGTAAGCCAGCCCTCCGCTTGGCAGCAGCGCTTTACTTCCTTCGATCAGACTCAGAAGCACCATCTGGCGAAGGCGCAACAGGAGGCGCCATGAGCGCCAGCCATGAAACGAGTATTGAGCACCTGCCCGTCGAGGTGCGCTACCACGCCAATGGCTGGCAGGGCGATAACGACAGGGACGCTCTGGCGCAGGAAGTACCGGTCGCGCTGATTTATAACGGCATCTCCCACGCGGTGATGATGGCAAGCCCCGACGCGCTCGAGGACTTGGCACTGGGCTTTAGCCTGACCGAAGGCATCATCGCGCACCCTCACGAGTGCTACGACTGGGAGGTCGTAGAAGAAGAGCACGGCCTGGCCGTTCACCTGGACATCGCCACCGAGCGTTTGATGGCACTGAAAGAGCGCCGGCGCAGCATGACCGGGCGCACCGGCTGCGGGCTTTGCGGCACCGAGGCGCTGGACCAGGCGATTCGCCCGATCCCCCGGGTAGCGGCGCCCGCCATCGAGGATGCCGCCATCGCCCAGGCGCTGGATACCCTTGCCGACCACCAGCCGCTCAAAGCCGCCACCGGTGCGGTGCATGGCGCGGCCTGGTGTAACGCGAAGGGTGAGATCCAGCGGGTGCGCGAGGACGTGGGCCGCCATAACGCCCTGGATAAACTCATCGGCGCACTGGCACGAAGCGAAGCGCCGCTGGATAGCGGCTTCGTGCTGGTCTCCAGCCGGGCCAGCTACGAGATGGTGCACAAGTGCGCCAGCGCCGGTATCGGTGCGCTGGTGGCCGTCTCCGCCGCCACGGCGCTGGCCGTCAAGCAGGCCGAGGCGGCCAATTTGCTGCTCGTCGGCTTCGCCCGCGGCAACCGCCATGTGATCTACCACCGCCCAAACGCGGCGCACCCTCAAGGAGACGCGTCATGTCGGCCAACGACGACAACCTGATTCATATGATCAACCAGATCGCCGCCAACCTGGGCGGCGGGCGCAACGAAGAGGCTACCGCAGAGGCCACCTGCCGCCATCTCGAAACCTTCTGGGCCCGCGCCATGAAAAAGCGCCTGGTGGAGAGCCTTCAACGAGAAGAGACCGGACTTTCACCGGCCGCTCACCGGGCGGCAACGTTATTGGCCGATCGGCTCGATAAGCGTCAGGCAAGCTGAAAATCTACTTTGAAACAACAACGTCAAAAAAGCTTCAAGCGCCATTTTTTTCTTTGTGAGCGACTATTTAGCCTCAAGAAACGACTAATTCCGGCGATAAAATACGCTTTATAACCTGGGTTAAGGTGATTGAGAGCCGTGGCGTCCACTGTGTGCGTGTGGTGGCCAAGGATGGCCCGTTTGGACAAGGACTGCACCACACGCTTTTAGGCCGCTCTGACCATTTAACCGCCTGGTCAGAGCGGCCTTTTTATTATGGGAGAAGCGGTATTGAAACCCGCTTACGCCGTGGCATTTTGGCCGCGGCGCTCCTCCAGCATCCCTTTATCGAGAATGAAGCGGATGATCTCCTCGAGACCTACGCCATCGTACAGGTTCGTGAACACGAAGGGCCGCTCGCCGCGCATCATCTTCGAGTCTTTCTCCATTACCTCAAGTGAGGCGTGCACCTGCTCGGCAATGTCGATCTTGTTGATGATCAGCAAGTCGGATTTGGTGATCCCCGGGCCGCCCTTGCGCGGAATCTTGTCGCCGGCGGAGACGTCGATCACGTAGAGCGTGAGATCGGAAAGCTCCGGGCTGAAGGTCGCGGACAAATTATCGCCGCCGGACTCCACCATCACCAGTTCAAGCCCCGGGTGGCGCGCCTGCAGGTCGTCGATCGCCGCGAGATTCATCGAGGCGTCCTCGCGAATCGCGGTGTGCGGGCAGCCGCCGGTCTCCACGCCCAGAATCCGGTCCGCCGGGAGCGCGTCGTGCTTGAGCAGAAAGTCCGCGTCTTCACGGGTGTAGATATCGTTGGTCACCACGGCGATGTCGTAGTGATCGCGCAGCGCCAGGCAGAGTTGCTTGAGTAGTGCGGTCTTGCCGGAGCCTACCGGGCCGCCGACCCCTACGCGTAAACAGTGTGTCATGTCGTTCTCCTCGATCGGTCCATCAGCTTCTAAAAAGCCGCGAATATTGGGTTTCGTGCAGGGCACTGGCCAGCGCCACGCCGGGCAGTATCGGCCCCAGTGCATCGTCATCGAGCACCAGCGCTGCGTCTACCGCTTCCACTAGCGCGGGGCGCAGCCGCTCGATGATGCGCTGGGCCGCGGTGTGGCCCAGGGGCAGCGCCTTGCAGGCCACCGCCAACTGATTTTCGAGCCACGCCCAGCCAAAGCCGATCAGCGCCCGGCGCGGGCTAACCCCGCGCCGGTGGGCGGTGTAGGTAAAGAGCGTCACGTAACCGGCCTGTTCGGGCAGAAGCCCGGCCTGGGGCAGCAGCTCGAGGCTTGCCAGCAGGCGCTTGAGTGACGCCCCCAAACGGCTATCCTCGGCGGCCAGCTCGAAGGTTTCCCGGGTGGCGGCGAGCCACGCGTCCCACTCGGCTATGGCGGTGCTGTCGTCTTCATCGAACGCCTTGAAAAGCCTGGCGATGACCGGCAGTTCGCAGCGGGTCAGGCCGTCTTCCAGCACGCCCTCCAGCCACGCGGCCAGGCTCGTCTCGTCGCTCACCCAGCCAAGCTCGAAGGCGCTTTCCAGCCCCTGCGAAAACGCGAAGGCCCCGATGGGCAGCGCCGGGCTTACCAGTTGCATCAACCCCAAAAGGGCCAGGTCGCTGTCGGCGTCAATGCTCATGGGCGTGATCGTGATGGTCGTGGCTGTGTCCGTGATCGTGCGAGTGGCCGTGGGAATGCCCGCCCACCTGATTGTAGGCGCCGGGCTCGGGGTCGAAGGTGGCCTCCCCGTGCTCGAGCGTCGCTCCGAGTAGCGTGGCCAGTTCCTCCAGCACGTGATCCGGCGGAAAGCGCACCCAGCCGCCCTGGGCGTCTTCACCGAGGGCCAACTGTACGTGGCGGTTGCCCAAGTGGTAGGCCAGCCGCGCCAAGGGGAGGTTTGGGGCAATGCGCGCGGTGACCACCGGCTCGATGGCGGCGCGCACGCGGATCACCTCGCCGCTTTCGGCTTTCAGCCCCTCGCCGCTACGCAGCACCGGGCCGCGGTCCAGAAACAGCCCCAAGGCCCGGCCGCCGTCGCTTTCTGCTTTCAGGCGACCGCGAATGCGCAGCTCGAAAGGCAGCGTCAGCGTGTCGGTGGCCGCGCTTTCTTCCACTGGGCCGAGGCGTTCTATCAGTTTGAGCATGCTCTTGTCCTTTCTCGATCCATGATGGCTGAGCCGGGGGTAGGTCGTAGAGAGGGTCTTTTGCCAGGGATGGCAAAAGTAGCGTACAGGGACGTATTTACAGCGCCCTCTCGTAGGCCTACCCCCGGCGCCCCACACGGCAGCCCATTCAAAACAAATGATACCGCTGGGCCAGCGGTAGCTCCGTGGCGGGCTCGCAGGTCAGGAGCTCGCCGTCGCAGCGCACTTCATAGGTTTGCGGGTCCACGCTGAGTTCCGGGCAGGCGTCGTTGAGCTTCATGTCCTTTTTACGAACGCCGCGCACGTTCTTGCACGGCGATAGCGCGCTTTGCAGCCCCAGGCGCTCCTTGATGCCCGCGTCGATCGAGGCCTGGCTTACGAAGTTGAACCGGGTCTGGCTCGCCGCGCGGCCAAAGGCGCCGAACATGGGGCGGTAGTGCACCGGCTGCGGCGTTGGGATCGAGGCGTTGGGGTCGCCCATGGGGGCGGCGGCGATCATGCCGCCTTTCAAGATCAGCGAAGGTTTCACGCCGAAAAATGCCGGTTTCCAGAGCACCAGATCCGCAAGCTTGCCGACCTCGATGGAGCCCACTTCATGCGCGATGCCGTGGGTGATCGCCGGGTTGATGGTGTACTTGGCGATATAGCGCTTGGCGCGCAGGTTATCGGCGCCAAGCTGCTCGTCTTCGGGAAGCAACCCGCGCTGGGTTTTCATCTTGTGGGCGGTCTGCCAGGTGCGGCACACCACTTCACCCACCCGGCCCATGGCCTGGGAGTCCGAGGCGATCATCGAGATCACGCCCAGGTCATGCAGAATGTCTTCAGCGGCGATGGTTTCCCGGCGAATGCGCGAGTCGGCGAAGGCGACGTCTTCCGGGATGTTCGGGTCCAGGTGGTGGCACACCATCAGCATATCCAGATGCTCGTCGATGGTGTTCACCGTGTAGGGGCGCGTCGGGTTGGTGGAGGACGGCAGCACGTACTCCTTGGCGCAGGCCGTCAGGATATCCGGCGCGTGGCCACCGCCCGCTCCTTCGGTGTGGTAGGTGTGAATGCCGCGCTCCTTGAACGCCGCGAGCGTATCCTCCACAAAGCCCGACTCGTTGAGCGTGTCGGTGTGAATCGCGATCTGCACATCGTACTTTTCGGCTACGCTCAGGCAGTTGTCGATCGATGCCGGCGTGGTGCCCCAGTCCTCGTGAAGCTTAAGGCCCATGGCCCCGGCTTCGAGCTGGGCTTCCAGGCCTTCCGGCAGGCTGGCGTTGCCCTTGCCGAGCAGGCCGATATTCATGGGCAGGTCGTCCACTGCCTGGAGCATCTTGCCGATGTGCCAGGCGCCGGGGGTGCAGGTGGTGGCGTTGGAGCCGGTGGCCGGACCGGTACCGCCGCCCAGCATAGTGGTCACGCCGCTCATCAGCGCCTCTTCCACCTGCTGGGGGCAGATGAAGTGGATGTGGGCATCGATGCCGCCGGCGGTGAGAATCTTGCCTTCCCCGGCGATCACTTCGGTGCCGGGGCCTACGACGATCTCGACGTCCGGCTGGGTGTCCGGGTTACCGGCCTTGCCGATGGCGGCGATGCGCCCGGCCTTCAAACCGACATCCGCCTTGACGATGCCCCACCAGTCGACAATCAATGCGTTGGTGATCACGGTGTCCATCACCGCCTCATCGACGCGCTGGCTCTGGCCCATGCCGTCGCGGATCACCTTGCCGCCGCCGAACTTTACTTCGTCGCCGTAGTGAGTCGCGTCGCGCTCGACCTCGATCCACAGCTCGGTGTCGCCCAGACGCACACGGTCGCCCACCGTGGGGCCGTACATATCGGCGTAGGCCTGCCGGCTAATCGTGTTGCTTGTCATTGTTTGTCTCCCTCCAGCGCGCCCATCACGTCTCCGCGAAAACCGTAGATCTCGCGCTTGCCAACGAACGGAATCAGCGTGACTTCCCGGGTCTGGCCCGGCTCGAAGCGAATGGCGGTGCCTGCCGCCACGTCCAGACGAAAACCGCGGGTCTTGTCGCGATCGAACACAAGCGCCGGATTGGCCTCGGCAAAGTGGTAGTGCGACCCCAGCTGCACTGGCCGGTCGCCGGTATTGGCGACCTCCACCGTGATGCGCTCGCGGCCCACGCACAGTTCGATATCGCCCTCTTTTAACTGATATTCGCCAGGAATCATGGCGCTCTCCTGTTTTTTGTGACAGGTGAGTAGTGAATGGTAAGTGGTGAGTGGTGGTATCAACCCCATGATTCACGCATACGCAAAGCACTACTCACGATTCACGATTCACACAATCGGCGTATGCACGGTCACGAGTTTCGTGCCATCGGGAAACGTGGCTTCGACCTGCACCTCGTCGACCATCTCGGCCACGCCTTCCATCACGTCCTCGCGGCTGAGGATCTCGCGGCCAAAACTCATCAGCTCCGCCACGCTCTTGCCGTCGCGGGCGCCTTCGATGATCTCGAAGCTTATTAGCGCCACCGCTTCCGGGTAGTTGAGCTTCAGGCCACGTGCGCGGCGCCGCTCGGCTAGCTGGGCGGCGGAAAACAGCAGCAGCTTGTCTTTGTCTCGTGGGGTCAATTCCATGGGGCGTCGTCCTTAAAAGAGAGATTACGTTAACCAAATACGCGGCGTATGGGCCTCGCGCTCGATCAGGCGCGGGCGCAAAAGCCGCCAGGCTTGCTCGCAAAGCGCCCAGGCTTCATTACGTGATTGGCCCAGAAAACGCAGCAGCAGCACATTGTGGCGCTGCGTGACCGCCCAGTGGGGGCTATCCGGGAGCGCCTCGCGCAGCGCCTCGACGGCTTGCTGATTATCATCGAGCCCCACCGCCCACAGCGTGGCCTGCACGGTGGCACCGCCCTGGCCCCAGCGGCCCACAAAGCGCGGATGTAATGGGTCCAGCGGCTGGCGCTCGAGCCATAGGGGCTTGCCGTCCTGGGTCAAACGAAAGTGCTGCTCGATACGCCCGGAAACGAACGGCAATTCGCTTGCCGGGCGGCCCAGCGCCATGACTTCCCAACCAAGGCATTTAGCACTGCCGTGAAGGGCGATATGGGTGTGCTGCCCGCCTTTCGAGCCATCAAAAGCAATGGTTTCCTGGGGCAGCCACTCGAGCACCGCGCCGTCGTCCACGGTGAGCTCGGTACGCTGGGTCCAGGCCACACCTTGGCTGTCCGCCTTATAGAGCTTGTTGGCCGCGGGCGTGGTCAAAAGCGCGTGGGCGCCGGGCTCAATATGGGCGCTAATGGTCAGCGCATCGCCGCTGACCAGGCCCCCGGGTGGGTGCAGCACGTACACGTGGCACGCCTGCCCGCGGCCTTCCGGGTAGAAGGGGCGCTGCACGCGAAGCGGGCCCTGATGGCGCGCCTGGACCAGACGCGTGGCGCCGTCGCGGTGGGCGAACACCAGGCCCAGTGAAGCCGCCCAACGGCGACTTTTATCGAAGCGGTGGCCGGAAGACGCGAGCGAAGGTGCGCTATCGCATAAGGTCATAGGAGCTGTCGCTTTTGTCCGTTAAACAATCCGTTCACCTGGAAATGCAATTAATGCGCCAAAATGGTGAAACGCCTCGGCACGTGCTCGAATCCAGCATTGGAACGCTATCTCAAGAATCGCGGCTATCTTCTCGCACCAAAAAAGAACAAATAAACACTATCGCGCACCAAAAAGTGGCAGCGCTGCTGGCGTGATGCACTGTTTGCATAACCCTTTTGACGCCAGGGCCGACTGTTTGCCCTGCGCATTCAATGTTGGGCACTCGCTAAAGTTACTAGACAACCTTTTCCTGTAGCGTTTATATAAGAAAGCTTGCCAAAAGCTAATCAAGCTTCGCCTTTAACCAGCCATCTTTAAAGAGTCTTATTCATGAAACTATCCACGTTGTTGACCGCTAGCCTGCTACTTGGCGTGATGAGCAGTTCCGTTGCTGCAGAGCCGCTGCCCGAAGGCGCCGTCCAGCCAGGCACCCTTGCCAACCAGCAGTTGATGCAAGATGCCATGACCGGCGTTGCCGCCAAGGTCGACATGATGGGCTGCGACACCCCCGAAGAGCTCTATCCTTATGTGATGGCCATGCCCGAGGGAAGTGAGGGCGCCCAGCAATGGAAGGAGCTTTGGATGGTGCAAGGCTGCGATAGCGAGTTTCCTGTCGAAATTCGCTTCAGTGAAGCGGGACCCAACGCCGCCGATTACGTGATTGAGTAACGCTATCGCCGCTGGCGCTTTCGATTCTTGACCAGTCGGCACGCACGCCGCCTGACGGCCATGTGACAAAAGACCACCTGGGCAATACTGTCCATTGGGCAACTTTGCGTTACGATCTAGCCACTCCCCCGCCAACGACCTCGTGGCTCATCAGGATAGATCGCTTCGTGCAGTTACAACGCTCAACAGGCAAGCACTGGTATCGCATAGCGCTTTGTATGGCGCTGGTTGCGATGCTGTTGCTGCTGGTGGGCCCGCTGATCTCACAGCTTCAAGCGCATGATCATGCCCACCACAGCGACCATCACGCGCATTCAGGGCTGGGTCACGAAGGCCATCACGCCCACCACGGGCAGCCGCCAGCCCCAACCGAGCCGATCTTCACCTGGTTTCACGAGTGCGGCTACTGCTCGATCTGGCAGCAGTTCCCCACTGCCCACGCGCTTTTGCCCACCATTGCCCGGCAGGCGTTCATTCACCAGGCCCCCTTGCCGCAAATGCCGTTGCAGGGGTTCGCCTCCCTCGATCACTACCGTCACGCACCTCCCCGCGCACCGCCGGCTGCCTAGCGACTCGTCTCTATTTCTGATCGCCTGACGGCTTTTGACCGCCAGGCGCTTGTCGCTATCAAAGCGCCCATTAATCGGGCGCTCGAGGATCCGTGATGTCATCCCACGCCACTACCCCGTCGGCGGCGAAAAAGCCGTTCGATATGTACCTCGCCGTCTGGCGCTGGCATTTCTATGCAGGCCTTCTGGTCCTGCCGTTTTTGATTATGCTGTCGATCACCGGCGCACTTTATCTCTTTCATCATGAGATCGACGCCATCGTTCACGCCGACGTCAAACGCGTGGAGGCTCGAGCGAGCACCGCTGCGCCCTCGGCGCTGGTGAGCGCCGCGCTTGAAGCACAGCCGGGCACCGCCCTGAAGTACACCGCCCCGGCCACTCCGGAAAGCTCGGCGGAAATCACCGTGCGCACCCCACAAGACGAGCGCCTGGCGGTGTATGTAAACCCCTACACCGCCAACGTGCTCGGCACGCTGGACGACCAGGGCACCCTCATGTGGACGGTGCGCACCCTACACAGCCTCAAGTTTTTCGGCGCCACGCCGCGCAAGCTTATTGAGATCACCGGCGGCTTTGCGATTCTGCTGGTGCTGACCGGCATTTATCTGTGGTGGCCA
This sequence comes from Vreelandella mediterranea, assembly GCF_970647075.1. Taxonomy (NCBI): domain Bacteria; kingdom Pseudomonadati; phylum Pseudomonadota; class Gammaproteobacteria; order Oceanospirillales; family Halomonadaceae; genus Vreelandella; species Vreelandella mediterranea. The sequence goes on from NZ_OZ310198.1 coordinate 3,411,720, forward strand.
CGGCGCCAGGCGAAAGGCGGTGTGGTCAGCGTGCGCGGCACGCCGAAAAAGCGGGTTTTCTGGCGCGATTTGCATGCGGTGACCGGGCTGTTCGTCGGCGGCTTCATCCTGTTTCTGGCGATCACCGGGATGCCCTGGTCCGGGGTGTGGGGCGGCCAGGTGAACCAGTGGGCCAATGGCAATAACTTTGGCTACCCCGCCGGCGTGCGGGTCGAGGTGCCGATGTCCGAGACGCGCCTGAGCGAGCAAACGCCCACCAGTTGGTCGATGGAGCAAGCGCGCATCCCCGAATCCAGCGCGACCACTCCAGCTGCGGCCCAAGCGAGTATCGGCCTGGACGAGGCCGTGGCGGCCTTCGAGAGGCTCGGCCTGCATGACGGCTTCGCAGTGAGCCTGCCGGGGAGCGCCACAGGCGTGTACACGGGCTCTGTCTACCCCAACGATTCAAGCCAGCAGCGCGTGGTACATCTCGACCGATACAGCGGCGAGCCGCTTCTGGACATGAGCTACAAAGACTACGGGCCGCTGGGCCGCTGGCTGGAGTTCGGCATCAGCGTCCACATGGGTCAGGAATTCGGCCTGGCGAACCAGCTGGTGTTTCTGGCGGTGTGTATCGCCATCATCGGGCTATGTGTGTCCGCCGGTGTGATGTGGTGGAAACGCCGCCCGAAAGGGGGCGTCGGCGTGCCGCCACTGCCTGCGGATAAACGCGCCTTTCGCGGCATCATCGCCATTCTGGTAATCGGCGGGGTGCTGTTTCCGCTGACCGGTGCGGCGATTGCCGTGATGCTGGTCATCGACTGGTTTTTGGTTCGCCCGTTGCAGGAGCGCCGTTTCACATCTCGCCAAGTGTGAAGGCGCCAGGACGTTCAGGCTAGCCGTTATCCGCCATCACGACCCGATTACGCCCGGTGTGTTTGGCTTTATAAAGCGCCTCGTCGGCGCGTTGGATCGTGCGCTGGTAGTCCGGGTGGCCATCGTACAAGGCGAGGCCGAAGCTTGCGGTGACGTTGAGCAGCGTGTCGGCGCCGACCAGCATGGACTCCTTGGCAATGGCCTGGCGCAGCCGCTCGGCGAACAGGCGGCTGCCCTCGGCGCAGCTATTGACCAGCACGATCAAAAACTCCTCGCCGCCCATGCGGAACACATAGTCGCCGCCGCGGGTGGAGCGCTCCATGATACTGGCCACATGCTGCAGCACGTGGTCGCCGGCTTCGTGACCAAAGCGGTCGTTGATCGACTTGAAGTGATCGATATCGAGCATCAACAAAACGAACTGCTTGCCGGATTGGCGGGCAAGCTCGATTTCGCGGCCAAGCACCACCGGCAGGAACTTGCGATTCAGTAGCAGCGTCAAGCTATCGCGCCCGGCCTCCAGCTGGGAGGCGCGCTTTAGCATGTCGTCCAGCAGCATCAAAATGCTGCGAATACCGTCACGAATACTGGCAAGCGCTGCCTGGCGCTGCTCCGCCTCCGGCCGGGCCAGCTCGGGCAGGGTTTGGTGGTCGATCCGCTCGATGCAGCCGGTGATACTCCCGATCTCGGGTACGCCTTCGAACACGTGGCTTGCCTTGTGAAAATACCAGAGCCCAAACTCGGAGCTCGCAAGAGGCAGCAGGGTTTGAACCGGCTGCTGCGAGGCCACGGCATACATCAGCGTATTCTCCCAATCGAGCAGCGCCGAACGCTGCCGCTCGCGCTCATCGCCAATATTTTGCGTGAGCGTAAAGAGCTTGTACGCCTCTTCGGTACGCGCGTTGCGCTCGCTGGCGACCGAGTAGGCGTAGCTCATGATCTCCATGGCCATATCGATCGTGTCAGAAACGTAAATAGCGGCGCGGCCCGCCGTGTGCGCTTCGCAAAGGTCCTCTTCGATGCGCTGATAAAAAGCCTGTTTTAGCTGGCGGGCACCGCCAAGAACGAGGTTGACCGGAATATCGACCCGGGCATGAATCTGGCCGATCTTCTCCTGCTGCTCTACCAATGCCAGTAAATCATCGTGCTCCTCGCTGAACATCGAAATCAGCCAGCGCTGCATCGAAGGATTCAAGCGCTGCTTGACCTGGTCATGGGACAGAAACAGCTTGGCGTGAGGGTCCTCCATCATGGTGTGGTAGAAATGGTGGGCGAACGGCTCATGATAGGCGTAGACCAGTTGAGCCACTGCCTGGCGTACCGACCTGGGCGTACGCTCTTGAAGCGTCTCCCACTGGGTCACTAGCTGGTACTTATCTTTATAGCGCATCGTCCACCCCGCCAATTAAGATTAATTAGACCAAACGATAACATTAACAAAAATTCGCCTGAGGTTTTTTTATCCACATCATGGTTTGCGCACATTTTTAGTTCGGTGAAGGACGCGGCGGCTTGACATAATTTTTGTAAGGCAAGAAACTTAGCAAAGGCTATACTTCTTACTGCATGTAAAATAAATTGCGCAGTGCAATGCACGGTTTCTTTTCATTCGATGCCCGGAGGTATCCATGGCACTAAAACGCGCGATCATGGCGTTGGGGCTTTTGCCGCTAAGCTCGCAGGCCCTGGCCGAGGAGCCGCTGAACGTGGTGGCGACCATCGGCATGATTGCCGATGTCGCCCAGCAGGTGGGCGGCGAGTGCGTTAGCGTCGAGGCCATGATGGGCCCGGGGGTCGACCCACATCTTTACCAGGCCAGCGCCAGCGATGTGGCGCTACTGCGCGGCGCCGAGCAGATTCTCTACTCCGGCTATTCGCTGGAAGGCCAGCTCGGCTCGGTGCTGGAGAACTTCTCCAAACGCACACCGACTTTGGCCGTGGCCCCGGCCTCGATCGGCGAGGACGCGTTGATCAGCGCCCAGGGGGCCTACGGCGTCGACCCGCACCTGTGGATGGATATCTCACTCTGGGCGCAGATCGTACCTACGCTGAGCGACACCTTGATAGAGGCGCGGCCTGAGTGTCGTGATGCCATCGAGGCCAACAGCGAGCGCTACCAGGGCGAGCTTTCGGCGCTTCACGAATGGGTCAAGGAGAGCATTGCCAGCATTCCCGAGCAGCAGCGCGTGCTGGTCACCGCCCACGATGCGTTTAGCTACTATGGCCGCGCCTACGACATCGAGGTCGAAGGCATTCAGGGTATCAGCACCGAAACCGAAACCGGCATTGCCGATATCCGCAGCATGGCCAATAGTGTGGTAGAGCGCGGCGTGCCGGCGGTGTTCGTCGAAAGCACGATCAACCCGCGCACGATTCAGGCGGTGATCGACGCAGCCAAACAGCGCGGCCACGAGGTGAGCGTGGGCGGCGAGCTTTATTCGGACGCCATGGGCGATACGGGCACCGTCGACGGCACCTATATGGGCATGCTTTACCGCAATACCCAGCATATCGTCGAGGCGCTGGGCGGTACCCTTGCCCCGCTGCCCGACACGCTGGATGAGTGGGCAAGCCAGTGGCAGCTCGACCAACAGGGATAAAAGGCACGCTTAATGGCAATACCCGCAAACGCTGAGCCGGCCCTCAGTATTAACAACTTGACCGTGAGCTACCACAATCAGCCCGTGCTTTGGGATATCGATCTGGATATCCCGGCGGGCGTGATGGCGGGCATCGTCGGCCCCAACGGGGCGGGTAAAAGCACCCTGATCAAAAGTCTTCTGGGGCTGGTGCCGTCGCTTTCCGGCGAGGTAAAGGTGCACGGCAAGCCCTATGCGGCTCAGCGCAAGCGGGTGGGCTACGTGCCCCAGCGCTCGAGCGTGGACTGGGACTTCCCCACCACCGCGCTGGATGTGGTGACCATGGGCCTTTACGGGCGCCTGGGCTGGTTCAAGCGCCCGGGCCGTAAAGAGCGCCAAGAGGCGATGGAGGCGCTCGAGATGGTGAGCATGAGCGAGCTTGCCCACCGCCAGATCAGCCAGCTCTCCGGCGGCCAGCAGCAGCGGGTGTTTCTGGCCCGGGCGCTGGTGCAACAGGCGGATGTCTACTTTCTGGACGAACCCATGGCCGGGGTGGACGCCACCACCGAGCGGGCGATCATCGATATCCTGCGCCGTTTGAGAGACGCGGGCAAAACCCTGATCGTCGTCCACCACGATCTGCAAACGGTAAGCAGCTACTTTGATTGGCTACTGCTTTTAAACGTGCGGGTGATCGCCGCCGGCCCGGCCGACGAGGTCTTCAAGATCGACCACCTGCGCCAGGCCTACGGCGGCCAGATCGCCCTGCTGGGCGACAGCGAATCATTGATGTTTCCCGCCTCGAAAGTGACCTGACCCATGGACTGGCTCGCGCTCTTATCGGACTACACCTTTCAAAACGTGGTGATCGGCGCCTCGCTCTTGGGCCTGATCAGCGGGCCGCTGGGCTGCTTTGCGGTACTGCGCCGCCAGAGCCTTTTGGGCGACGCCATCTCCCACGCGGCCCTGCCCGGCATATGCTTGAGTTTCATCATCACCGGCAGCCGTGACATCGGCGGCATCATGCTGGGCTCGCTTGCCACCGGCTCGCTCGCCGCGCTCATCATGCTGCTGCTCACCCGCAAAAGCAGCTTGAAAACCGACGCCGCCCTGGGCGTGTGCCTAAGCCTCTTTTTTGCCGTCGGCATCGTGCTGCTCACCTACATTCAGGGCACCAGCAATGCCTCCCAGGGCGGGCTCGAGGCCTTTCTCTTCGGCCAGGCCGCCGCCACGCTGCGCTCGGATCTTTGGGTGATGGGCGGCGTAACGCTGGCGACTCTCACGCTGCTCGCCGCCTTCTGGAAGCAGGCCAAGCTGGTCACCTTCGATGCCGAGTACGCCCGCACCCTGGGCATGCCCGCCACGGCCATCGAGGCCACGCTCACCGCCATGGTGGCACTCGCCGTGGTGGTCGGTTTGCAGATGGTCGGGGTGATTCTGATGGCGGCGATGATCGTCGCCCCGGCAGCGGCGGCAAGGCAATGGAGCCGCCACCTGGGCACGATGCTGGCGATTGCCGCGGGGGTGGGCATCGTCAGCGGCGTATCCGGGGCGACGATCAGCACGCTGTCCCGCGGGCTCGCCACCGGCCCGCTGATCGTACTGACCGCCACGACCATCGTGCTACTGTCGCTTGCGCTGGCCCCGGGCCGCGGTCTTTTGTGGGGAATGATGAAACACTACCGCCAGAAAACCGAGCTGCAACAGCAGCAGCTGCTCTACACGCTTTATAAACACCCGGCCAGACCCGCGCCACACCGTTTGTCCTTGAGCGCGTGGCTAACGCTTGCCCGGCTCAAGCGCCAAGGGTATCTGGCCCACTCGCAAGATGAGGCGGGCTGGGGGCTGACCGCTTCCGGCCAAGCCAAGGCCCGGCAGGTGGTCGCCACGTTCGAGGAGGTCGCTCCATGATCGAGGCGCTACTCGACAGCACCGCCCTGCCGATCATTCTGGTCGGCGCCATGGTGGGCATCGCCTCTTCGGCGGTGGGCACCTTTTTGGTGCTGCGTGGCAACAGCATGCTGTCGGATGCCATCAGCCACTCGATCGTGTTCGGCATCGTCATCGTCTGGATACTCACCAAGCAGCAAAGCGGGCCGGTGCAGCTCATCGGCGCCGCGCTGACCGGGCTTTTGACAGTATTTCTCACCGAGGCGCTCGCCAACACCAAACGCGTGAAGCAGGACGCCGCCATCGGGCTGGTGTTTCCGGCACTGTTCTCGATCGGCGTGCTGCTGCTCAATATCTACGCCCACGACGTGCACATCGACACCCACACGGTACTGCTGGGGGAGATCGGCTTCGTTTGGCTGGATACCGTCGACATGTTTGGGCTGCCCATTCCCCAGGCGCTGGTGTCGATGAGCGTGATGACGCTGCTCAATTATGCCTTTATCGGTGTTTTTTATAAGGAGCTGAAGCTCGCCACCTTCGATCCGGCGCTTGCCAAAACCTTTGGCTTCATGCCGACGATCCTGTTCTATGGTCTTTTGATGCTGACCAGCTCCACCGCCGTGGCCGCCTTCGACGCCGTCGGCGCGGTGCTGTTCATCGCCTTTGCGATCGTCCCCGCCTCCGCGGCGTACCTGCTCACCGACCGCCTGTGGATGATGTTCATCATCGGCGCGCTGATCTCGATTGCCTCGAGCATTGCAGGCTATTACCTGGCCGTGCATTTGAACGTGTCGATCGGCGGCATGATGGCGGTAATGACCGGCGTGTTCCTGATCCTCGCCTTTCTGGGCGGGCCGCGGTATGGGCTCGCCACCCAAGTGCTCAAACGCCGCCGGGCGCGCCAAGCGCCGGTGGAGCCGCCGCCGACCTCATAAAAGGCGGCAGGAACGTCAAGCGCCAGGCAGCGCGGTCAAAGCCTATCGCTTGACAGCAACGACGTTCGCGCCTATACCATTTGATAGCCCACAGACATATCAAGTGAAAATCCAATGAATACGTCCTTTACTCAATACCAGCCCCCCAAAGCGCTGGCTGCCGGTTTCTGGCAGCAGGTTGGCCTGCCCGCCCGTGGTCGCAAACTGCATGAGCTATTGCATGAAGGCGTGGAATACCGGGTTTACCCTCAGCTTGCCAGGGTATCGGGTATCGAGCAAAAGGCCCTGGCAGGCTATGTGGATATCCCCCCGGCCACGCTGAGCCGCCGTGCCAAATCGGGACGTTTCAAGATGGCGGAAAGCGACCGGCTTTACCGCTTCGCCGAACTCTTCAAGGCGGCGCTGGATCTGTTCGAAGGTGACGCCGAGAGCGCCCGCGCCTGGCTGCTCAAACCCAACGTGGGCCTGGGCGGGCGCAGGCCGGTGGAAATGAGCGCGACCTCCGCCGAGTATCAAACGGTGCTGAACCTGATTGGCCGGCTGGAGCACGGAGTGACCGCGTGAGCGAGGTTCAGGCGTACAGGCTGGTCAAGCGCAAGTACCAGGAGACCGCCTTCGATGGCGAGGGCGCACGGCTTTACGGCGGGCGTTGGAACAGCCCCGGCAACACCTGTGTGTATGTGGCAAGCTCCGAGTCGCTTGCGCTTCTCGAAAGCATGGTGCACCTGGAGAGCTATCGTCTGCTCAATGCCTATGCACTACTGCGCCTGACGCTACCCGCCGAGAGCATTCTACGCGTTGGTGTAGAAGACCTCCCCGACAACTGGCAAGAAGCACCGGCACCCGCAGAAACCGCGGAGCTGGGCGACGGCTGGCTGGCATCAAAACAAAGCCTGGTACTGGCGCTACCCAGCGTAATCGTACCGCGGGAACTCAACTACATGCTCAACCCGGCCCATCCACTATTCGATCAAATGACGACCACCGCCGAAGAACTCTCTTTTCAAGCCGATCCCAAGCTTTAAGTTATCAAGATCGCTACAGCATGGCTGTTGATCTACATCACTTCTGATAAAAACACTTCAAAGAGTGTACTTTGTACACTAAGATATTTGAGTAAATAAGGAGGGCCGGTGTGAGCCATGCGATCGACTTCATTGAAACTTCGTTATTCACTAAGCAAATTCGTGAGCTGGCGACGGATGATGAGCTGAAGGAGCTTCAAAGGGAGCTGATTGCACAACCAGATAAGGGTGATGTCATCCAGGGAACCGGCGGGCTCCGTAAAGTTCGCATGGCGATAGACGGGCAAGGTAAAAGTGGCAGCGTTCGGGTTATCTACTTTTTGGCTACGATCGAAGCGATCTACCTGGTACTTGCCTACCCTAAAAGCGCTAAAGACAGTCTAACGTCCTCCGAGAAAGCCGTTTTGAAAAAGCTGACAAAGCAGTTAAAAGAGGAGCGCGCCCCGTGAGTATTTTTAACGAACTCAAGGACTCCCTGGAAGAAGCCGTCCAGATCAAGGAGAAGCGATCCCCCGCGTCTCGCGTGACGCGTTTCGAGGTAGCGGATGTCAAACAGATCCGCACCGCGCTGGATGTGTCCCAAGCGGAGTTTGCCCAAGCGATGGGCACCAGTGTGGATACCGTCAAAAGCTGGGAGAGCAAGCGGCGCAACCCCACCGGGCTAGCAGCCAAGGTGCTGGCGACCATTCAGGAGAACCCGGCCTTTTATCAGGCACTGAAAGCCCACTGATTTTTCAACAACCACACGCCAGCCAAATGACAGCCGTGTGGTTGGTAGCACGCGCAAACCGGGTGTGGATAACTCAAACCGTCAGGTGCGTCTTGATCAGCTCCTGGGATAGCTCCCCGATCTCGCCTTTGGCCACCGGGCGGCCGCGGTCCATGATCACGAAGCGGTCGGCGTATTTGCGCGCAAACGGCAGTTTCTGCTCGACGAGCAGCACCGTGAGGCCATCCTCTTCGATCAGTTGGCGAATCACCTGGCCGATCTGGGCGACGATGTTGGGCTGAATGCCCTCCCCCGGCTCGTCGAGGATCAAGAGTTTGGGTTCGATCACCAGCGCCCGGCCGATGGCGAGCTGTTGCTGCTGGCCGCCGGAGAGATCGCCGCCGCGGCGGTGCTTCATCTCCTGGAGCACCGGGAAGAGTTCGAAAATCCGCGCGGGGATCTTCTTCAGCCCGTCGCCGCGGGCGGCCAGGCCCGTACGCAGGTTCTCTTCCACCGTCAGCATCGGGAAAATCTGCCGGCCCTGGGGCACGTAACCAATGCCCAGCCGGGAGCGCGCCTCGATCGCTTTTTTGGTCAGTTCGATCTCGCCGGTATCGCCGCCCTGGTAACGAAGCTGGCCACTTTTCACCGCGACCTCGCCCATGATGGCTTTCATCAGCGTGGTTTTGCCCACGCCGTTGCGGCCCATTACGCAGGTGCATTGCCCTTTGGGTACCTCGAGATCGAGATCCCAGAGCGTGTGGCTTTCGCCGTAGAACTGGTTGAGTTTGTCGATGGCGAGCATCAGGCGGCCTCCTCGTCGTCGGCACCCAGGTACACCTCGACCACTTTAGGGTCACTGGCGACCTGATCCATGCTGCCCTCGGCCAGCACGCTGCCCTGGTGCAGCACGGTCACCTGGCGGGCGATGGAGCGCACGAAGCCCATGTCGTGCTCGACCACCACCACCGACTGCTTGCCGGCAAGCCCGGTGAGAAGCTCGGCGGTGCGCTCCATCTCCTGCTCGGTCATCCCGGCCACGGGCTCGTCCACCAGCAGCAGGCGCGGGCGCTGCATCAAGAGCATGCCGATCTCGAGCCACTGTTTCTGGCCATGCGAGAGAATGCCCGCCGGCTGAAAACGAAGCTGAGTCAGGCCGATGGTCTCCAGCACTTCGTCGATGCGGTCCCGGATCTCGCCGGTCATGCGCGCGGTGAGCGTCGGTAGGATGCGCTTGTCCGCGGCCATGGCGAGCTCCAGGTTCTCGAATACGCTGAGCGCCTCGAACACCGTGGGCTTTTGAAACTTGCGCCCGATGCCGAGGCTCGCGATCTCCGGCTCGTTCATGTTCAAAAGGTTGTGGCGGCTGCCGAACCAGACGCTACCCTCGGTGGGCCGGGTCTTGCCGGTGATGATATCCATCATGGTGGTTTTGCCCGCCCCGTTGGGGCCGATGATGCAGCGAAGCTCGCCGTCGTCGATGGTCAGGTTCAGCTTGTCGATCGCCTTGAAGCCGTCGAAGCTGACCGTGACGTCTTCCATGTAGAGAATCGGGCCGTGACGCACGTCCACCTTCGAGGCCTGCGGCGTCATGAAATCGAACACCCGATCGCGGGCTTTCAGCGACTCTATAAAGCTCATGCGTTCGCCTCCCGGGGCTCACTGGATGAAGGGGTACGCCGCCGCGAAAGATGGGGCAGCAGCCCGGCCACGCCCTTGGGCAGCAGCACGGTGACCAGCACGAAGAGCCCACCGAGGGCAAAGAGCCAGGCGTCGGGCATCACGCCGGTGAACACGGTCTTGGCGTAGTTGACCAGAATGGCGCCAATCACCGCGCCATAGAGCGTGGCGCGGCCACCGAGGGCCACCCATAAAACGATCTCGATGGAAAACAGTGGCGCGAACTCGCTGGGGTTGATGATGCCCACCTGGGGCACGTAGAGCGCGCCGGCCACACCCGCGAGCATCGCCGAGACCACGAACACGAACAGCTGGAAGCGCTCGACCCGGTAGCCGATGAAGCGCGTACGCGCCTCGGCGTCCCGGGTCGCCACACACACCCGGCCCAGCTTACTGGTGACGATCGCCCGGCAGAGAATATAGCCCAGCGCCAGCGCCACCCCGGAGGCTATAAAGAGCCCGAGGCGCGTGTCAGAACTGCGCAGGTTGAAGCCGAGTATCTCGCGGAAATCCGTCAGGCCGTTGTTGCCGCCAAAGCCCATCTCGTTGCGGAAAAACGCCAGCATCAGCGCAAAGGTGAGCGCCTGGGTGATGATCGAGAGATACACGCCGGTGACCCGGGAGCGAAACGCCAGAAAGCCGAAGATCAGCGCCAGAAGCCCGGGCGCCAGCAGCACCATGGCGAAGGCGAACCAGGCCATGTCGAAGCCGTGCCAGTACCAGGGCAGGCTCTCCCAGTTGAGAAACACCATGAAGTCCGGCAGTACCGGGTCGCCGTAGGTGCCGCGCTCACCAATCTGGCGCATCAGGTACATGCCCATGGCGTAACCACCGATGGCGAAAAACGCCCCGTGGCCCAGGCTCAAAATGCCCAGATACCCCCAGACCAGATCCACCGCCACGGCGAGCAGCGCGTAGCTCAAGTACTTGCCGAACAGGTTCACCGTATAGGCGTTGATATGCAGCGCGCTGCCCTGGGGAACAGCCACGTGCAGCACGGTGACAATGATAAGTGCCGCCAGCAGCACGCCGAGGAAAATCTGCGTGGCGCGTTCGCCAAAGGGGCGGGGGAGCCAGAAGCGGCTCGAGGTTGAATGCAGGCTCATCGCTTAACCCTCCGCCGCGCGGCCCTTCTGCGGGAAGAGTCCCCGCGGGCGCTTTTGAATGAACAGGATAATGAACACGAGCACGATGATCTTGGCGAGTACCGCCCCGGCCCAGGGCTCGAGGACCTGATTGATGACACCCAGCGAGAGCCCGGCCACCAGCGTGCCCCAAAGATTCCCCACGCCGCCGAACACCACCACCATGAACGAATCGATAATGTAGTTCTGACCGAGGTTCGGCCCCACGTTGGTGAGCTGAGAAAGCGCCACGCCGGCAAGCCCAGCCACACCGGAGCCCAGCGCAAACGTCATGATATCGACTCGAGTGGCGCGAATGCCCATGGAGCGCGCCATGGCGCGGTTCTGCGTCACGGCGCGCACCTCTAACCCCAAGCGCGTGCGGCGCATGACCAGCATCAGCCCGGCAAATACCAACAGCGCAAAGCCCATGACGTAAAGGCGGTTGAGCGTGAGCGACAGCGCGTCGTTGATCACCAGCGAGCCACTCATCCACTCCGGGGTGATCACCGTGCGGTTGAGCGGCGATATCACCGTGCGCACCAGCTGCTGAAGAATCAGGCTGATACCGAAGGTGGCCAGCAGCGTTTCCAGCGGGCGGCCCTTCAAGAACTGGATCACGCTGCGCTCGATGGCAATGCCGGCAAGTGCGGCCACCAAAAAGCCCGCCGGTATCGAGAGAATCAGCGCAAGGCCGGGTTGTCCGGGCAACAGCTGCTGCATCATCCAGGTGGTGTAGGCGCCGAGCATCATCAGCTCGCCGTGGGCCATGTTGATCACGCCCATCACGCCAAAGGTGATCGCAAGCCCAATCGCCGCGAGTACCAGCACTGAGCCCAGGCTCAGGCCGAAGTAGAGCGTCTCGACGCCGCGGTTGATCTTGAGGCTCTGCTCGATGTTACCCAAGGCGTTGCGCGCTGCCTCGGCCACCGCCGGATTATCGCCGCTCGCGGCGCGGTTCAAGGCCACGCGAGCGCGGGGGTGCAGGCTGCCCGACAGCGTCTCGACGCCCTCCATCTCGCCGTTTTCTGCCTGGTAGATCGCCAGCGCCTGAGTCAGACGCCGACGCACGTACTCGTCTTCCGCGTCGTCGATCACCGGTGCGAGCGTGTCCAGAAGCTCGCTATCCACTTCCCCCAACAGGCGCTCGGCGGAGGAGCGCCGGCGCTCCACGTTGGGCGAGTAGAGATCCACCACGGCGATAGCGCTTCTAAGCTGGTTACGCAGCGCGTTGTTGATGCCGATGCGATCCAGCTCGCGACGCGACATTTCGCCGAGCGCCTCGCCGCTCAGGGCGTCTTCCACCGGCCAGTTGCGCCCGGTATTGTTCAGAACGACCACGAAGCGACCGTCGTCGGTGCGCTGCAGGCGGCCATCCAGAAGTGCCTGAAGCCACTCCCGCGCGCGCTCGTCGTCGCTTTGCAGGATGGCGGTAATCGCCTCGCCCTTGTCGCGGTAGGAGTCCACGTCCAGGGTTTCGAGCAGCGCGTAGCCGGGGTCGTCGTTGGGCGGAGTGGCGTTGGTTTGCGCCGAGGCACTCGGCAAAAAGCCGGCCAGCAGGCACAGCAGCGCCCAGAAAAGGAAACGCCTCATCGGGTTCTTCCTTTGAGTATGAGTAAGAGATGGCGTGCCCCGGGCCGCTTGCGCGACCCGGGTGAGGGGTGGGTTACTCGGCCAGCGCTTCTTCGGCTTCCTCGGAAGCGGTGCTGCCACCGCAGGAGCCGTTCACCACGTTGAAGTTGCCGCACTCCATGGGCTTGCGCCAGTCACTGATCAAATCGCGAGAACCGGGCAGGTAATCCGACCAGGCGTCGCCGGCCACCGTAGAGGGCGTCTGCCAGACGATGTCGAACTGGCCGTTGTCCTGCACCTCGCCGATCAGCACCGGCTTGGTGATGTGGTGGTTGGGCATCATCGCCGCATAGCCGCCGGAGAGATTCGGTACGGTGACGCCGATGATCGCGTCTTTCACCGTATCAACGTCGGTGGTGCCCGCCTTGCGCACGGCTTCCGCCCACATATTGAAGCCAATAAAATGCGCTTCCATCGGGTCGTTGGTCACCGACATCTCGTCGCCGGTGTGCTCGATCCAGGCGTCGATGAAGTCATAGTTCTCGTCGGTGTCCACGCTCATGAAGTAGTTCCACGCGGCCAGGTGGCCGACCAACGGGCCGGTGTCGATACCGGAAAGCTCCTGCTCGCCTACCGAAAAGGCGATGACCGGAATGTCGGCGGCGTCGATGCCCTGGTTGGCAAGCTCCCGATAAAACGGCACGTTAGCATCGCCGTTGATGGTGGAGACTACGGCGGTACGCTTGCCCTCTTCGCCGAAGCGGCGGATCTCGGAGACGATGTTTTGCCAGTCCGAATGGCCGAAGGGCGTGTAGTCGACCATGATATCTTCGTCCGCCACGTCGTGCTCATCCTTCAAGAAGGCTTCGAGAATACGGTTGGTGGTACGCGGGTAGACGTAGTCGGTGCCGATCAGCGCAAAGCGCTCGATGCCCACTTCATTGATCAGATATTCAACGGCGGGAATCGCCTGCTGGTTGGGGGCAGCACCGGTGTAGAAGACGTTTTCCGAGGACTCTTCGCCTTCGTACTGTACCGGGTAGAAGAGCAGGCCATTGAGCTCTTCTACCACCGGCAGCACCGCCTTGCGCGAAACGGAGGTCCAATTGCCGAAGATCACGTCCACCTCTTCCTGGGCGAGCAGCTCGCGGGCACGCTCGGCGAACAGCGGCCAGTTGGAAGCCGGGTCGACCACTACGGCCTCAAGATCCCGGCCCAGCAGCCCGCCCGCGTCGTTTTGCTGCTCGATGAGCATCTCGACAGTGTCTTTCAGCGTCGACTCGCTGATCGCCATGGTGCCGGAGAGCGAGTGCAGAATGCCGACCTTGATCGGGTCGTTATTTTCCTGAGCCACGGCCTGGGCGCCGGCGCCCATGACGGCGGCAGCCAGTAGCGAGGTCATGAAACGGCGAGAGAGAGGATGCGTTAGCTTGGCCACTTGGATCTCCTTGCGCCCTTTGGGGAGGGCTCGTTATTTGAGCGGCGGGCCTTGTGGTGAAAACCCGCGAGGTATCGCTTATAACGGCTGCAAGGTGTGCGCCAATGTGGGCCACGCCAACCAAAAAGCATTTATATCAAAGAGCTAAATACGACCAACCACGCTTCTGAGAGCGCGTTCGCACCAGCGCGGCGCGGCGTCGTTGAAAAACTGCACTCTCGATATGCACCAAAACGAGCGCCTGCACCACAAGGACTCAATGGGCCATGCCCCGAGAACACGCATAAAAAAAGCGCCCGAAGCGGGCGCTCAAAAGGGGAAAACTCGATTACGCCGCGCGCTTGCGGCGCTTTTTGAGTAGCGGCAGCAAAAGCGACAAAAGCGCGATGGCGAGCAGCGAGAGCGAAATGGGCTTCTCGACGAAGGTCATCCAGTCGCCGCCGGAGATCTGCAGCGCCCGACGCATGGACTCCTCCATGATATTGCCCAGAATCAGCGCAAGAATTAGTGGCGCGGCGGGAAAGCCGAACAGCCGCATGCCAAGACCCAGCAGGCCAAATCCGAGCAGCAGCAGTAGATCGAACACGCTGAAGCTCATGCCGTACACGCCGATCATGCAAAATATCAGAATCAGCGAGAGCAGCATCGCCCGGGGTAGATCGAGTATCTTGGCGATCAAGGGAATCAGCGGCAGGTTGAGCACCAGCAAGAAGATGTTGCCCACGTACATACTCGCCACCACGCCCCAGAACACGTCCGGGCGCTGTTCGAGCATCATCGGACCCGGAGTGACACCCATGACCAGAAGCGCGCCCAGCAGCACCGCCGTGGTGCCGGAGCCGGGGACACCCAGGGTCAAAAGCGGTACGAAGGAGCCGGTACAGGCGGCGTTGTTGGCCGCTTCCGGCGCGGCTACGCCCTTGATGTTGCCCTTGCCGAAGGTATCGCCGTCTTTGGCGATGCGTTTTTCCATGCTATAGCCCAGAAACGAGCCGATCGTGGCGCCCGCGCCCGGCAGCACGCCGGTGAAAAAGCCCAGCACCGAGCTTCGGCTAACCGGCCCGGCGATCTGCCCCACTTCCGAGCGGGTAAGCTTGAGCGAGCCGATGGCGTTACGCGGCGCTTCCTTGCCACCGCCGCCGCGCAGCAGCATGTAGAACACCTCGGCCAGGGCGAAGATACCCAGCGCCACCACCAGGAAATCGATGCCGTCGAGCAACTGCGCCGAGCCAAAGGTGAAGCGCTCGGTGCCGGTTTGCATGTCGATGCCCACGATCGAGATCATCACCCCCACCACGGCGGCGATCAGGCCTTTCACCAGGGATTTGTCCGAAAGCGAGACTACCGCGGTCAGCCCCAGCACCATCAGCGCGAAGTACTCCGCCGGGCCGAAGCTCACCGCCACTTTGGACAGAAGCGGCGCCACCAACATCAGAAAGACCACCGAGACCGTACCGCCCACGAACGACGAATAGGCGGCAATCGCCAGCGCCTTGCCCGCCAGCCCCTGCTTGGCCAAGGGGTAGCCATCGAAGGAGGTGGCCACGGTGCCCGCGACCCCCGGGGCGTTCAAGAGGATCGACGAGGTCGAGCCGCCGAAGATGGCGCCGTAGTACACCCCGGCCATCAGGATCAGCCCCGAGGAGGGTTCCATCGAGAAGGTGATCGGAATCATCAGCGCCAGCGCGCTGATCGGCCCCAGGCCCGGTAGCATGCCGATGATGGTACCGGCAAACACACCGGCGAAAACGTAGGCGATATTGATCGGCTCGAGCGCGATGCCAAAGCCGTACATGAGATTGTTCAAGGCATCCATGGGCGTGTCTCTCGTTAGCAGCGTTTAGACGACGGCGCTTAAATCGGCAGTATGCCGGTGGGCAGGTAGACGTCCATCACCCGCGTCATCAACAGATAAAGCCCCAGCACCACCGCCAGCGACACCGCCAAGTTCACCCCATGACGGCGGTAGCCGTAGTAGGCGGTTAGGCCCACGCACAAAAGCAGTGAGGCCACCACGAAACCCAGCGGCACGAGCAACAGCGCGTAGGCGGCGATCGCCACCGAGGTCACGATCACTCTGGCCCAGGGTTTCAGCAGCAACGGGCCTCGTTCGGCCTCTTCATCGATCTCGTCGCTGCCGGCAATCGGCGCCGGCTTTTCGAAAAACAGAAACCCGGCCAGCAGCAGCAGTGTCACGCCAAGCGCTTTGGGAAACAGGTCCGAGTCGACCGGGCGCGGCAACGGAAACGTCGGCACCTGCCAGGCCATGGCCAGATACGCTGCCGCGAACACGGCAAGCACGAGGGCCAGCCACTGATTGGTGTTTAATCGCGTCATGAGGAGTCTCTTTCAAAAGAAGGGCCGCGAAGGTAGGGCTAGCGCCCGCCTCTCAGGCCAGCGTTTCAGGCACACGACCCCGGCAGCCCATGCGGCCACCAGGGTCGTAACGCGACGGCCGTTTTACTGGCGCAGAAGGCCCAGGTCGCTTAGCACGCTGCTGAACTGCTCCTGCTGCGCGTCCAGGAAGTCACCGAACTCGTCGCTGTCCTGGTAGGCGTCGATCCAGCCGAGCTGATCCCGGGCTTCTTGCCAACCGTCGGTCTCGAGCATCTCGGCGAAGAGCTCTTCGTAGTAGGCGACCGCCTCTTCGGGCATATCCGGGGTACCCATCACGCCGCGCCAAATATCGAAGGTGTAGTCCACACCCTGTTCCTGGTAGGTGGGTACATCGGCAAGCCCGCCGCCCAGGCGCTCCGGCGAAGAAACGCCGAGGGCACGCAGTTGGCTGCCTTCACCCAGCTGGCCAACGGATTCGCCGGCACCGGTGATCACCGCTTCGACGTGACCGCCCATCAGGTTGGTCATGGCGTCGCCGCCGCCGGAAAAGGGGATGTAGTTGACGCTGGAGGCGTCGAGCCCCGCCGCCGAGGCCACGCCCGCCATGGAGATATGATCCATCGAGCCCGGCGCACTGCCGCCGCCCACACTCAGGTTGGGATTCTCTTCAAGCGCTGCGAACAGGTCGTTGAGGTCCTGATACTCGGAATCCTCGGCCACCAAAATGATCGAGTAGTCGGTGATCAGCCGCGCCACCGGGGTGAAGTCGGTGTGATCGTAGCGCGAGGCACCGGCCAGCGGCACCAAAATGATGGGCGGGCTGGTGGCGAAGAGCTTGTGGGGGTTGCCGTCGTCGCGGGCGATCTGCGCCCAGGCAACCGCCCCGCCGCCGCCGGGGACGTTGATAGCGGCGTAGTTCTCGTCCGCCAGGCCTTCCTGTTGGATGACGCGAGACACCGTACGTACCAGGGTATCCCAGCCGCCGCCCGGGTTGGCGGGGGCGATGAATTCGACGGATTTACTCGGCGTCCACTCCTGAGCCTGAGCGGAGGACCCCGCGGCGGCCAGCAGGGCAGCGGGCAGGGCCAGCAGAGCGAGACGCTTTAAGGGCGTGGCCTTTAAAAACAGAGTCATGGCGTTCTCCACGTGTCGGTGTTGTTATGATCTATACGTCGCGAACGTTAGAAGACCCAGGCGGGCCGAAACAAGCTTGTGGTCATAAACGCTAAAAAATTCTTTGTGGGCATTTTGTTCATTTTGTTCACGCCCGATAACCGATGCCTTGGAAGATGGACCGCTTCAGGATAGCGCGGTGGTATCCAGGAGCCGGTAGCGCCGCTCCGGGCGCCCCACATCGCCGTAGCCCAGCTCGGCGACGACGCGCTGCTCGGCGACCAGAAATTCCAGATAGCGCCGCGCCGTCGAGCGGCTAGCACCCAGGGCGTGGGCGACCTGCACCGCGGTCAGCGCCGAGGCATCCGCGGCCAGCGCGGCCACGACGCGATCCAGCGTCAACCGGTCGATGCCCTTGGGCAGCGCCTGGGGCTCGGCTTTATGAGCGCTTTCGGGCGTGAGCCTGGCCAGCACCTGGTCCAGCTCCCATTGGTTCATCTCCCCGCGGCTCGCCATGGCTTCACGCTCGCGGCGAAAGCGAGTCAGCATCCGGGTCATCCGCGAGGCCTCAATGGGTTTGATCAAATAGTCGAATACGCCGCCGCGCAGCGCCTCGGAAATCGTCTCCACCTCTTTGGCCGCGGTCACCATGACGATATCCACGCGGGTGTAGTGCCGGCGAATGGTCCATAGAAGCTCCAGCCCCTCGACATCGGGCAGGTAGGCATCCAATAGCACCAGATGAATCGAATCCGACCGGGCGTCGAGCAGCGCCTTCGCTTCCCGGGCCGTGCGCGCGGAGCCGGCCACGTAAAACCCGTCGCTCTGTTCGATGAAGGCCTGGTGGATATCGGCGATGCGAAAGTCGTCTTCGACGACCAGAATGCCGTACTGCGTATTAGTCATGCCGTGTCCCCTTCGGCGTTATCTTGTTATCACTCGACGCGCCCCTCAAGGCGCGGTACTGCAAAGCGAGCGATCCAGCACGGCGATAAAGCACGCCCCGCCCAGCTCGCTCTCTTCCAGCGTGACCGCTCCGCCGTTTTGGCGGCAAAGCCTGGCCACCAGGGCAAGCCCAATGCCCCGGTGGCTGCCGCTCTTGGTCGAAAAACCCTCATCAAAAATGGTGCTCGCGTGCTCGGGTGCCACACCGGCGCCGTTATCTTCCACCTCGATCAGTAACTGCTCGCCCAAATCCGTGAAAAAAAGCCGCACGGTCGGCGTACTCGCCAAGGGCCCATTGAGCGCGGCAAAGCAGGCGTTGTCGAGCAGATTGCCGACCACGCTCATCATCACTTCCTGGCCGCTTGGCGTAAGCGGCTGAGAGAGCGAGCTTTGCTCGTCGATTTCGAGCGCAACGCCAAGCTCGCGGGCCCGGGTCAGCTTGCCCAAAAGCGTACCGCTTAGCACCGTATCGGCGACATGGGCTATCAAAAAACTCATTTGCGCTTGCGCGCGCTCGGTCTCCTGATGAATCAGCTTGAGCGCCTCCTGGGTGCGTTCGAGCTGCAAGAGCCCGGAGATGGTATAGAGCTTGTTGGAGAACTCATGGGCCTGGGCGCGCAGCATGTCCACATCGCGGCTTGCCTGGGTCAGCGCCTGGGAAAGGTCGATGATTTCCCGCCGGCTTCTAAAGGTCGCCACCGCGCCTTCGATGTCGTCGCCGTCGAGAATCGGCACGCGATTGACCACCACCGGATGATCGCCAAGCCACATCTGCTGATCGAACTCCTGCTCGCCGTTTTTGAGCACTTCAAGAAGCCGGGAATTCGGGACGACTTCGCGAATCGGCTGGCCCAGCAGCACGTGGTCGTCGGGAAGCTTTAGAAAGCGGCGCGCCTGCTGGTTGACCAGCGTGATATGACCTTCCCGGTTGACCGCCAAAATGCCCTCGTGGATGGACTGCAGGATGGCCTCTTTTTCGATTGCGATGCGCGCAATCTCGTAGGGTTCGAGCCCCAAAATCACTTTTTTGAGATGCTGGGAAAGCCAGTAAGCACCGGCAAAGCCGAGCAAAATCATCAGCGCCACCAGCACCCAGCTCAGGATGGTATAGCGCGCGGCGTCCAGGGCCACTCGGTCGGTCATGAACCCCACCGACACCAGGCCGATGATATTGCCCTCATTATCCCAGATGGGCGCCTTGCCGCGCATCGCCGTGCCCAGCGTCCCCGTGGCTTCGGAAATATACGACTGCCCGTAGATCAGCGCCTGTTCGTTGTCGCCGCCGACCATGCGCTGGCCCAGGCGCTCGACCACCGGGTGGGAATAGCGAATCGAGCGGGCGTTGCCCACCACCACGTAGCGCGCGCCGGTCTCCTGGCGCACGCGCTCGGCCAGCGGCTGGATGATGCCCGCCGGGTCCGGCGCGGCGAAGGCCTCGACGATACTCGGCATCCCCGCCACGGTTTTCGCGACGGCCAGCGCCCGCTCGCCCATCTGCTGGGTGACGATATCGGTCTTGCGATGGTTGAGGTAGGCGCCCTGGGCCAGCAGCATCCCGGCCAGCAAAAACCCCACCAGCAGCATCACCTGCAGGCGGAAACTGCGTTTATACCAGCGGCGCCTGGAACGCGGCCGCCGGGCGGGATTGAGATCGGCAAGCGAGCGGGGCCGGGAAGTCGTCATAAGGGGAACTCAACGTGCGCGGTGGCGTCATTATGGCACGCAGCGCGAAGCCACGGTAACCTATGGCGCTTTTGCCTACCCGAGCGCTGGCTCGCTTTCGTCAATTTCAGGGAAAAAAGCTAACGTGCTTACTTTATTAAGAAGCAGTGTGCTGGTGAGTTGGCCGCTTTTTGCAGGCGTGGCGATGGCCAATCCGTTCTACGCCCCGCCGCCGCCGGAAGAGGCTTCGCCGAATTTCACCGGCGATGCCGAGCTTGGTTTCACCCATCTTTCGGGCAATACCGACAGCCAGACCCTGATCGGCAAGACGCGCCTGACCTGGCTGACCGGGGATCTGACCCATTCGCTGCGCGGCGAGGTGCGCAACGTCACCAAGGACGGCGAAACCAGCGCCGAGCAGTACCTGCTGGCCGGGCGCGAGCGCTTCGATTTCAACGGCCCGCACTATCTTTTTGGCTTTGCTCGCTGGGAGAAGGACCGCTTTGCCGGCTACGACCAGCAGCTCTCGGTGATCGGCGGCTACGGCCGCCAGCTGCTATCCGGCGAACCCCATTCGCTTTCGCTGGAGGCGGGGCCTGGCTACCGCGACGACCGGCTGCGCGACAACGATAACGAGCGCCTGGCAGTGGCCTACAGTGCGCTGGCCTACCGTTATGGGTTTTCCGAGTACACCGAGTTCGAGCAGGAGATGTCCGTCGAGTACACCGACTCCAACACCACCTCGCGCTCGTTTACCTCGCTGACCGCTCGGGTGAGTGCGCGCATCTCCATGCGCCTGTCCCACGAGATCAAACACAACTCAGAGCCGCCGGAAGATGCCAGCGAGCGCACCGACAACACCACCAGCGCCTCGCTTTTGTACCGCTGGTAGCGCTCTATCCTCCAAGAGCCGCTTCTACGGGCCACGACGGCCTTATTGACCGCGGTGCGCCCAGCCGGTCATACGCTTTTCAAGCACCGCGAAGAGCTCGTACATCACCATGGCCATGGCGCTGATCACGATCAAGCCCGCAAACACCAGCCCCATGCGCATCTGCGAGCCCGCGCTCATCATCAAGTAGCCGATCCCCTGGTTCGAGGCCACGGTTTCCGAGACCACCGTGCCCACGAAGGCCAGGGTAATCGCCACCTTCAGCGAGGCGAAAAAGTAGGGCAACGAGCGCGGCAGGCCGACTTTCAAGAGCACATCCATGCGCCGGGCGCCCAGCACCCGCAGCACGTCCTCCATTTCCGGCTCGAGCGTGGCAAGACCGGTGGCCACGTTGACCACGATGGGGAAAAAGCAGATCAAGAATGCGGTCAGAATCGCCGGCACGGAGCCGATGCCGAACCACACCACCAGGATAGGCACGAAGGCCACCTTGGGAATGGCGTTGAAGCCGACCAGCAGCGGGTAGCAGGCATTATACAAAAAGCGCGACGAGCCAATGATGAAGCCAAGCGCGAGCCCCACGGCCACCCCCAGGCCAAAGCCGATCAGGGTGGTCCAGAAGGTTTGCCAGGAGTGGACGCCGATGGGCCCGGCGTAGTCGATGAGCGCTTGGCCGGTGTCCAGGGCGCTGGGGAAGATGAAGCTCGGCACATCGAAAAGCCGTACGGTGACTTCCCACACCACAATCAGCACCAGCACGGCGATCCAGGGCGCCAGGCGTTCGGCGGTTTTACTCGGTCGTTTCATGAAAGAGCCTTAAGTTGCGCGCACATCGCCGATCCGGCCACGCAGTTCGTGCACCAGATCGATAAAGGGCTTCTCGTAAGTGGATTCGATCGAGCGCGGGCGAGGCAGATCGATCGCGCGTTTTTCGATCACCCGGCCCGGGCGCGGGCTCATCACGTACACCGTATCCGCCAGAAACGCCGCCTCACGCAGATCATGGGTGACCAGCACCACGGTGAAGCGCTGCGCCTCCCATAAATCGCGCAGTACGCACCAGAGCTCCTCCCGGGTGAAGGCGTCCAGCGCCCCGAAGGGCTCGTCGAGCATCAAAAGACGCGGCTGGTGAATCAGCGCCCGGCAAATCGAGGCGCGCTGCTGCATACCGCCGGAGAGCTGCCAGGGATATTGGTCCTCAAAATCGGCCAGGCCCACGGTATCGAGAAGCTTGCGCGCCCAGCCGACGAACTCCTCGCGGCGTTTGCGAAACTGGTGGCGGTAGGGTTTGACGATCTCCAGCGGCAGAAGCACGTTATCGAGCGTGGTGCGCCAGGGCAGCAGGTTGGCGTTTTGAAACGCCATGCCCGATATCTTGAGCGGCCCGGTCACGGCGCTGCCATCCACGCTTATCGCGCCGCTGGTGGGCGCGTGAAGGCCGGTACAGAGCTTCATGAAGGTCGATTTACCGCACCCCGATGGCCCCACGAAGGCGACGAACTCGCCCTCAGAGATATCCAGATCGATGGCTTCGATGGCGTTATCCACCCCGTCATAAGAGAGGCTGACGTCATCGAAACGGACGAACGCTTCCGACATTACTCGGCCTCCAGCCACATCCGCTCATCGACCGGCGGCAGGTAACGCGAGGTAAAGACCTGCTCATTGGTCGGCGTCGAGGGCAGCTCGAACGCCTCGGCGACCAGCGCAATGGCCTGCTCCAGACGCTCGCCGTCCACATCGCCGACGCCGTTTTCGCGGGCATCCGCCGTATCGACTACGCTATCGAGCGCCAGTTTTAGCCGACGCGTTTCCATCTCGACGTCGATCAAGCCGTCGCGGTTTTGCACGTATTGGATGGCCGCTTCCGGGTCGTCCATGGTTTCTTGCAGGGCGCGGTTGAAAGCGCGCAGAAAGCCCTCGACCGCCTCCGGGTGCTCCTCGGCGAACGCCTGGCTTGCGATGATGGCATTGCCGTAAAGCGGCACCCCGTACGCCGGGAAGGGCATGATGGTCAGCTCCTCCTCGGCCAGGCCGCGCTCCTCCAGGTTCAAGAGGCTGGTAAAGTAAAAGCCGGTGATCGCATC
Organism: Vreelandella mediterranea; assembly: GCF_970647075.1. Taxonomy (NCBI): domain Bacteria; kingdom Pseudomonadati; phylum Pseudomonadota; class Gammaproteobacteria; order Oceanospirillales; family Halomonadaceae; genus Vreelandella; species Vreelandella mediterranea. The sequence goes on from NZ_OZ310198.1 coordinate 3,434,566, forward strand.
GACATCGCCCCGGGTGAGCAGCGTTTCCCGTAGGGTCGGGTCGACGTTTTGCCACTCGACCGCGTCAGACTCGAGGTCGTTGGCGCTGGCAAAGATCGGCCAGGCGCGGTAGCCGGTATCGAAGGCGGGGGCGGCGATGGTTTTACCGTCCAAATCCTTTGGTGTTTCGATGCCGCTGTCCTTGCGCGCGAAGACCGCCGCCGGAGTGCCGTCGTAGACGATATAGACGCCCTGAATGCCCGGGCCCTCCGGATTCTCGGCGAGAAATTCGATCAGCGCGTTGAGATCGCCAAAGCCCATTTCGTAGGCCCCGGAGGCGACCCGGTTGATCGCCCCGGCGGAACCGCTGCCCGAGTCGATCTGAACGTCCAAGCCTTCATCGGTGAAATAGCCCTTCTCCTCGGCCATCAAAAAAGGCGCCGCCGGGCCCTCGAAGCGCCAATCCAGTTGAAAGCGAATGGGCGTGTCGGCCATGACCGAGGCGGGCAGCAGCAAAAGCGCGGCAACGCCCGCCCAACGCGGCGAAAAAGCATCTTTGTGTGTCTGAAGGGGGAAGAAACAGCAAGCCATGGTGAGCACCTTGTATACAATCAAACGAGTCCTGAGCTCTGCAGCAACGCTGCCATTATTTGGCTTGCTCATTAAAATCAGGCAGTTAAACGAGGCCTTTCAAAAAGTCGCTCATCCTTATTGCACCAAAAAGGTGCTGATGAAATTATTTATCGCACCAATGCAAAACACGTTAGACTTTGGTCTACACCGCTTGTATACTAAGCGCTGTTTCCTGTCCTCGCGCCATTTCCCCAATGGCGCTTTTTTTTATCCAGATTTTGCCAACGTTCTACGCAAAACAAACGGCTTTCTCTCGTCCCACCAAAGGTGTTCTTCTTGATGAATAAACCGGCTCACGACGGTGAAAGCCGCAAGCGTTCTACGCTAGGCGATCCCATCGTATTAATCCTAAGCATCGGATTTATCGTGCTTTTTCTAGCGCTCTCGTTTTACGACCTGGACCTGGTCGCCGAATCGATCAAGCAAGGCTTTGTCTGGAGCGCGCTGACCTTCGGCACCTACTTCCAGTTTTTGATGCTGGTGACGTTCTTCATTGCCATTGGCCTTGCGCTGACCCCTGCGGGTAAAGCCAAGATCGGCAATCTGGATGCACCAGAGTTGAGCACGTTCAAGTGGCTTTCGATCATCCTCTGCACGCTGTTGGCCGGCGGAGGCGTCTTTTTTGCCGCTGGCGAGCCGATCTACCACTTCGTGGTCGTGCCGCCCGCCTTCGATACCGAGCCCGGCGTTGCCGCGGCGGTGCCCGGGGCGCTGGCCCAGTCGTTTACCCACTGGGGGTTCGTCGGCTGGGCGATTTTGGGCTCGCTCACCGCGATCGTGTTGGCCCACGCCCACTACGTCAAAGGCCAGCCGCTTCAGCCGCGCACCCTGCTCTACCCGGTTTTTGGTGAGCGCCTGATGCGCGGCCCGCTGGGCGGGGTCGTGGATACCTGCTGCGTGCTGGCCGTAGTGGCGGGTACCGTGGGGCCGGTCGGCTTTCTGGCGACCCAGTTCAGCTATGGGCTGCAGGATCTGTTCGGGCTGCCCAATAACTTCGTCACGCGGCTTGTCATACTCGGTACGCTCGCGGTGGTGTACGTGCTCTCCTCGGTGAGCGGGGTGCACAAGGGCATGCAGTTCCTGAGCCGCTTCAACGTCATGCTGGCGCTGGCCATCGGTGGGGTCATCTTTTTGTTCGGTCCGACGCTTTTTCTGTTCAACAGCTACTTTGCCGGTATGGGCACATACCTGGGCGACTTCTTCAAGATGGTCACCACGACCGCGGAAACCGCCCCGGCGGATTGGATGCAGTGGTGGATCGTTTTCTTCTATGCCTGGTTCATCGCCTTTGCGCCCTTGATGGCGATTTTCGTGGCGCGGATCTCGCGTGGACGCACCATCCGCGAGATGATTCTGGCCGTCGCGGTCATCGCGCCCATCGCCACCACGGTCTGGTTCACGCTACTGGGCGGCTCGGGCATTTATTACCAGCTAACCGGCGCGATCGATTTGACCGAGGCCCTACAAGGCTTCCAGTTCGACATTGCCACGCTCACGGTGGCCCAAGCGCTACCCGGCGGCACCTGGATGGCCCTGGCGATCCTGCTGCTGACCACCATCTTCGTGGCCACCACCGGCGACTCCATGAGTTACGCCATCGCCATGGTCGGCGCGGGCCACGACGAACCCAGCCGCTTTCTGCGGGCGTTCTGGGGCGTCATCATGGCGGTCATGGCAGCGGTGCTACTGGCGATGCGTGAAGGCCAGATCGCCGCGCTCCAGCAGTTCATCGTGATCACCGCGGTGCCGGTATCGCTGATTCTGCTTCCCTCGCTCTGGAACGGCCCCCAGGCGGCCTACGCCATGGCGCGCGAGCAGGGCATCATCGACTAGCCACCCCACCCAATCAGGCCTTTAGCGCGCGCACTACCGCCTGCATGGAGGCCCGTTCACGCTCGGCGTAAAGCGCCAGTTCGTCGATGACCGGCGCCCCGAGCGCCTCTTCGAACGCCTGGCGGTTGGCGTTACCGGCATAGGCCGCGTTTTCGCCACCGCCCAGGTTGGATTGAAAGATGCCCGCCGCACTCACCGGTAGAAAGTCCTCGTAGGTGATCGGTTGGGCCTCGACCAGCCCCTGATGAATCAGCGTTTCGATATCGCCACTGTGCTGGCCGCTGGCCGCCCGGCCTGCGTCGGTCAGGCGGTAGTGGAAGTAACCCAACCCTTCACGGCGCATTTCCTCGAAGCTATCGGGCATCGTTTCAAACGCTTGGCTCATCACTGCCTGGTAGGCGTTATTGTCCAACCCCTGAGCCCGCGTGCGGCCTTCGCTCAAAAGCTGGTCGTACAGCGCCCGACCCTTGGGCGTCAGGGCCATGCCGCGCTGTTCGATTTCACCAAAGCGGGCGGTGTGTTTGCCCTCGGTAGCACCGCTAAAGCGGATCGACTCTTCCAGCGCTTTAAAACTGGTTTGCCGCAGCAAGACGGGGCACGCCCGCGGCGGCGGCCCTTCGATCACTGCCTTTGGATTCATGCCTTCATGGGGCATGCGCCGCTGCACCTCGTCGATATCCAGCGTGCGCGGCGTCAGGTGGTTGATGTGCGGGCCGTGAAAGCAGACGACATCGGCAATCAAGCGGTGCTCATCGTGAAGCGCCTGGTAGGTGTCCAAATCGACCGTGCTTTCCTGATGCCAACGGAAAGTCTCCAGTGCCTCGGTCACGAAGGCCTCGGCCTCTTCCTCGCTCAAACCGCCCTGGGTTTCGAAACGCTCGATCAACGCCCGCGCTTTGGGGGTAAAGATATCCCGCTCGGCCAGAATCGCCTCGGCGCGGGCTCTGAGCGTATCGCTTTCGATCAGTTCCATGCGCAAAAGCGAGGTAAAGACGCGAAAGGGGTTACGGGCCAGGGCAGCATCGTCGACGGGGCGAAAGGCGGTGGAGTGCACCGGCACCCCCGCTTCAGAGAGATCGTAGTAGCCCACCGGGTGCATACCCATCACGGCAAACAAGCGGCCGAGCATGGCCAGCTCGTCGGCGGTGCCTACGCGAATGGCGCCATGGCGCTCGACGCTTAGCCGGGTCAGCTCGCCCTGGGCTTGTAAACGCCGGCGAAGTCTCGGCTGACACTCGAGCGTCTCCTTGTTGACCTGATCGACCAGCCTCAGGAGCGTGCCGTACTGTGGCACCTCCGCTTGGTACATGGCCGACATCGCCCTGGAAAAACGGTCGCGAACCTCATCGGTGGATAGAAACGAGCTTTGAGCCATGGCGCTGCCTCACTTTGTTGTAGGGAGATTCCCCTTATCAAAGCAAACAAGTGTGGCGCACCACAAACGAAATAACACGCGGCGCCCTGCTTTCGTCAGTGGCGTCGAGTGATCTTTTAGAAGTCAGGCTCGAAAGGACGGCGTGGGACGCTGGGGGTTACAGCCCTTCCAACAATCGCAAGATCATTTGCGGCTGTTGGTTGGCCTGGGCCAGTATAGCGATGCCGGCCTGCTGGAGAATCTGCGCACGCACCATATTGGAAGCTTCCCGGGCGTAGTCGGCGTCCTGAATGCGTGACTGGGCAGCGGAAAGATTGACGATACTGTTGTCGAGGCCCTCGATCACACTCTCGAAGCGGTTTTGCGTAGCGCCGAAGTAGCTTCGCTGGCGGTCGAGCTTGCCAATCGCCTCATCCAAAAGCGCCATGGGCTTGGGCTTGTCCGTAGCCTGCCCTTGAAGCACGCTAAAACCCTCGAGGCCCAGCGCCTGACGGTCCATCGACACCATGCGCACGCTGATGCTGTCGCCTGAGTTGGCGCCGGTCTGGATGGAAAATTCCCGGGTGCCGCCAAGCAGGTTGTTGCCGTTGAAGTTAGTTTGGCCCGCGATGCGGTCGATCTCGTCCAGGCGCTGGTCGATCTCGTTCTGAATCGAGCGTTTGTCCTTGGCACTGTAGGTGTCGCTTGCGGCCTGAACGCTGAGTTCGCGGATGCGCTGCAGGTTATCGTTGATTTGATTCAGCCCGCCTTCGGCGGTTTGCACCAGGGAGATACCGTCATTGGTATTGCGAATGGCCTGGCCCATGCCGCGCATTTGCGCCCCCATACGGTTGGCAATCGCCTGCCCGGCCGGGTCATCCTTGGCGCTATTGATCCGCAGCCCTGAAGAGAGCCGCTGCATGGAGGTCTGCATCATCTGCTGGCTGGTGCGTAGATTATTCTGCACCAGCAGCGACGACATATTGGTCTTGAGGCTGAACATGGTTGCGGTGTATCCCTGGATGAACGCCTGATGAATGTATCGGCCTTCGCCTGGAAAACATGAGCAGGCACCGCAAACGCAGCAGGGCCGCCCGAAGGCGGCCCTGCTGGTCTTTCATTTTAGATACGTTTACGTATCGTCGGTGTCCTCGACGTCGTCGTGGTGCGGCGTCTTGTGGTCCGCTTCGCTTGTGTACTGGCTGGGCGCCGCGGATTCGGAGACCGGCGTTTGCACCGCGCTCTTCTCTTTGGCGGTCGAATCCAGAATGCGCAGGTTCGCGGGCGGCGCTTTGCCGTCGCGGTCCTCGCCGAAGTAGAGCGTGGTATGCGGGAACGGGATCTCGATACCAGCTTCGTCGAAGCGCATCTTGACCAGGCGGTTGTAGGCACGGCCTATGCCCCACTGATCGCCCGGCGTGGTCTTGATCACCACGCGAATGTTCACCGAGCTGTCCGCAAGCGCCGTCACGCCGGCCACGGTCATATCCGCCAGCAGCTTGAAGCCATGCTCTTCACTCGCTTTAAGATCTTCAAACGCGAGCTGCAGCTGTTCGATGGCGTAATCGATGTTTTCACGGTAGGCAATACCGTACTCACCCACGTGGTTACCGTACTCGCGCATATAGTTGGAGACGGTATCCACGCTCGAGAACGGTACGACGTGGTAGGTGCCGGAGAGATCGCGAATTGCCACCGAGCGAATGCTCAGACGCTCGGCGGTGCCGGTGACGCCGCCCACGGTGACCACATCGCCGGTGTTCATGGCGTTTTCGATCTGAATGAATACGCCGGTGATCACATCCTGCACGAGCTTCTGGGCGCCAAAACCAATGGCCAGACCCAGCACACCGGCACCGGCAATCAGCGGGCCGATATTGATGCCGATTTCAGACAGCACGATCATGCCGGTAATCGTCACCATGGCCACCGCCAGGGCGTTACGGAAAAGGCTGAGTAGCGTTCTGGCCCGGGGCGAGGGTTCGCCGCCGCCGGTTTCCGGGTTGAGCTTGTGCTCGATCAGGCTGGCAAGGCCGAGCCAAACCCCTAGCGCCACGATCAAAATCACCGCGATGCTGATCAAACGGCCCACGATCAGCGCGCCGCGCTCGGAGGCATACCAGCCGGCCAGGTTGAAGGCGCCCCAGGCATCCAGCACCACCATGACCACGGCCACCAGGATGATCGTGCGTAGCACGCGAAGCGCATTGGGCACGTAGCTATTGAGGCGATGCTCCAGCATCGGAAGCTTGCGGCGCAGATCCTCGGAAAGCTGGATACGCCGGCCGATGGACTGGGTCAAAAAGCTCGAGAGCAGAATCCCCACCACGACCGCGACCAGGGTTTTGAGCGTGGCGAACAGCACGAAGGGCAGCGCGTCGCCCGGGCGCACCAGGGTCAGCACGAATACGATGAGGAAATAGAGCAGCGCGAACAGGTGCCAGGTCCGGGCGAACAGGTTCAGCGAAATACGGCTGGCCGTCATCGTGGTGCGGCTGCCCATGCCGTGCAGGTTATCCCGCAGGCGCACGCGGTTTTTAAGCACCACGGTCACGGCGTAGATAAACGTCAGCACCATGATCAGCGTGCCGACCGCTTGGCCAAGCGTGGGCGTGATATAGAAGTTGATCAGCGGCACCACGACCATCAGACCGTAGCCGACCATACCCACCAGCCGGGCGATCCAGCTGTTCCAGTAGGACGCTTCCGGCGCGGAAATAGGTAGCAGGCGCAGGCCCTCGTAGCGCGACGAGAAGAGCATACGAAACGCCGCCTTGATTAGCTCGATGATCAAAAAGGCGTTGAGGAAGAGCGACGCGCGCGTGGAAAGCTCGCCGGTTTCACCGACTGCAAACGTCGCGACCAAATTACCCACGACGTAGGAGGCGCCAATCAGCAGCGCATCGACCACGGCGGCAATCGCCACACAGGCCACCAGGCGCAGTATCGAGGAGGCCCCTTCACCGGTTTGCGACCAGCCGCTAAGCCGTGTGAATATCGATTTCGCCAGCCGTCGAAACACCATGAAGACGACGAAGGTGGCCGCAATCACTATCCCCAGGTTGATCGCCGCGCTGATGAAAGCGGCGGTATCGAAACTACCGCTGCCGCCCTGGCCACTAAACAGGCCACCGACGATGCCGACCGCCTGCTCGAGCTGCGTGCCGACATCCCCCACTACCCGGCTGGTCAGCTCGGCGAGCTGGCGGGGCAAGGAAACGTCCTCGGGCGCGACGTTGCCACCGGCGGCGGCGGCCTCCGGGGAGAGCTCCTCGTTGAGCTCGCCGGGAAGCGTAGAGGCTTCGCTTCGCAAACGCTCGATGAGCTGCTGGCGGGACTGGTCGTTTTCAAGAAGGTTGGCTAGCGCCTCGTAGGAGGGTGGCGCTTGGGTATCGGCGCTTGCTGTTTCTTCATCGGCACCGAGCGTGGTTTGCGCCAGCGCCGGGCTTATCATGACGAAGAGCGCAAGCAACCAAACGCTTAGCCCGAATAATGAACGTAGTGGCCTCACACCGGAGTCTCCCTTTAGGTGGTGTAGTAATTGCAATCCAACGGCTAAATCGCCTTACGCACAGCATAGCGTGCATGGGGCGTTTAAAGCGGCTGATTTTTCAGGCCGCAGCGTAGCATGAGTTAAAAAACGCTCGTTACACAAAATTGATCATTTTCAAGGTCGCCCGACACTTGCCAACGCGCGGCTGACAAAGCGCTGTCACGCATCCGGCAGCCGCCCGCCGAGCTTGGCGGTGATGTTGTTGGCCGCCTCGCGCACCAGCGCCCCAAGCGTCAAAAGGCGCTCTTCGGGGATACGCGTCATGGGCCCGGACACCGAAATCGCCGCGACCGGCATGCGCCGCTCGTCGAAAATGCACGCCGCCACGCAGTGAAGGCCAACGGCGTGCTCCTGACGGTCGCAGGCAAAGCCCTGAGCGCGAATGGTGCGCACCTCTGTCTCCAGTGCGTCGGAGTCAAAAAAGGTATTGGGGGTCACCCGTGCGAGCGCCTCGCCTTTTAAAAGCTCGCTGCGCTCGTCATCGCTCATGCCGGCCAACAGCGCCTTGCCCACACCGGAGGCGTGAAGCGGCGCGCGGGAGCCAAGACGGGTGATCATGCGCATCATCTGAGGGGATTCATGCTGGGCGAGAAACACGGCCGTGGCGCCATCGCGAATACCCAGGTTGGCGGTTTCGCCGGTTTCGAAGGTGAGCCTTCTTAGAAACGGGCGGCTGGTGGCGACCACGTCGCGGGCCTCCAAAAAGCTGTTACCGATGCGAAAGGTTTTGACATCGATGCGCCAAAGCCCCTGTTCGCTCTCCTGGGTCACGAACCCCTGGCTTTGCAGCGCTTGAAGGAGCCGATGGGCGGTCGAGGGGGCGAGCTCGGCCTGTTCGGCAAGCTCTGAAAGGGCCAGCCCCAACGGGCTTGCCGCCAGATGTTCGAGCAGCGTTAGGCCACGTACCAGCGACTGACTGTGCCCGCCGCTTGCTTTTGCGGTGCCTGCCGGGCGTCCCACTGACCTGCGCTTGGCGTCACTCACCGTGCTCTCTCCTTACTCACTTGCGGCGCAAAGCGAGCAGGATAACGCGAGCCGTGGGCCGGTGTCGCGTTTACGGAAATAAATCCCATTCTGGCGGGCAGGGGTACAACAGCGCCGGGCGGCGCTGTCGATGAGGGCAGCGCTAGCGCTTAGGCCCTTTTACGCTGGTCATGGCCCAGCGGATGGGGTTCGCCGCGGGCCTTGGCCAGCTCGATCTGGCGCTGGCGCTCCCGGGCGGCGGCGCGGGTCTTCTCGGGCAGCGAGTCGATGCAGTGCGGGCAGCTAATACCCGGCTCATAGGCCGAGCTTTGCATGTCTTCTTCGGAAATCGGCCGGCGGCAGGCGTGGCACTGCTCGAAAGCGCCTTCGCTAAGATCATGACGCACGGTGACCCGGTTATCGAACACGAAGCACTCGCCGTGCCACAGCGACTTCTCTTCGGGCACCTTTTCCAGATAGTTCAGCACGCCGCCCTTGAGGTGATACACCTCCTCGAAGCCTTCCTTGAGCATGAAGCTCGAGGCCTTTTCGCAGCGGATACCACCGGTGCAAAACATGGCGACTTTCTTGTGCTTGGCCGGGTCATAGTGCTCGCGCACGTAGTCGGGAAACTCCCGGAAGGAAGTGGTTTTCGGATCGATGGCGCCGTCGAAACTGCCGATCTCCACTTCGTAGTCGTTGCGCGTATCGATGACCAGTACTTCCGGGTCAGAAATCACGTCGTTCCACTCTTCGGGCTCGACGTAGGTGCCCACGGTGTCGTTGGGGTCGATACCGTCGACGCCCAAAGTGACGATCTCTTTTTTAAGTTTTACCTTGGTGCGGTAGAACGGCATCTCGTCACAGAAGGACTCTTTATGGTCGATATCGGCCAAACGTGGGTCGGCGGTGAGCCAGACAAGCAGCGCGTCGATCCCTTCCCGCGGGCCTGCCACGGTGCCATTGATGCCCTCTTTGGCGATCAGCAGCGTGCCTTTTACGCCGTTATCGGCCATGGCCTTTCTGAGCGGCTCGCGCAGGGCTTCGAAATCGTTCAGGGTGACGAATTTATACAGCGCGGCCACCACGATGGGCGCCGCCGAGGCAGATTGGGTCATCGAACTCTCCAGGTAGTCGCCCTCGTAAAGGGCGGACCGGGTTAAAAACGCGCCCATTCTAGCGCAAACCACCGGGCGCTTGAACGCCGACACGTTGACGCAGGTCAATCGCGCCCCAAAAAGCGTCATTCGTCGATTTTATCGACGTTAAAGGCTCAAAAGCTTCACCACCGGGGGCATTCTCCCGGCGTATAGTGAGCGTTTGCCCGTTCACCCAGGAATTCTCATGAAGATTCGCCGCTCCCTGGAGCGCGGCTACGCCGACCACGACTGGCTGCGCTCGTACCACACCTTCTCTTTTGCCAACTACATGGACCCGGCGCATATGGGCTTTCGCGCCCTGCGGGTCATCAATGAAGACCGGGTCAAACCGGGCTACGGTTTTGGCACCCATCCCCACCGGGACATGGAGATCATCTCCTACGTGCTCGAAGGCGAAATGGCCCACGAGGACAGCATGGGCAACGGGGAAATCATGCGCCCGGGCGATGTGCAGCGCATGTCCGCCGGCACCGGCGTGCGCCACAGCGAGTACAACCATTCCAAAACCCAAGGGCTGCACTTTCTCCAGATCTGGATCGAGCCGCTAAGCCGCGGCATCGCGCCGAGTTACGAGCAAAAAGCGTTTTCCACGGCGTTTCGCCAGGGGCAGTGGCGCCTGCTCGTCTCTCAAAACGGGGACGATGACTCGGTGAGTATCCACCAGAGCGTCAACCTCTACGGCGGCCTGTTCGATGGCGACGTCGGCGCAGTGCCGCCCCGGCGCCACGTTTGGCTTCATGTGGTGAAAGGCGAGCTGACGGTCAACGACACCCGCCTTGAAGCCGGGGACGCCGCTGCCCTCACCCCGGACGAGCCGCTTGAACTGGGTGACGCCGTCAATGCCGAGGTACTGCTGTTCGATTTGGCCTAAGCCCAACGCCAAACGGCCTCCCGAAGGAGGCCGTTATATCTGCCGTGCCGAGCCGCCCGTAGCGAGCGTCTTTCGCCAGGGAGGGCGAAAGTAGCGCCCAGGGAAGGGTTCACAGCGCCCTCGCATAGGGCGGGTCGGCACGGCCCTCGGGACAAGGCCGTTTAGCTATTTTGCGATGAGTAGAGCACGCGGATTTTCAGCGTATGCTCGACCTGCTTGAGCGCCTCGAGCGCCTGCGGGCCGTAGGCCTTGTCCACGTCGATCACCACGTAGCCGACCTTTTCGTTGGTCTGCAGGTACTGGCCCGAGATGTTGATGCCGTTTTCCGAGAGCACGCGGTTGATCTCGGAGAGCACACCGGGCACGTTATTATGAATGTGCAGCAGGCGGTGCTTGTCCGGGTGCGCGGGCAACGCCACTTCGGGAAAGTTGACCGAGGTGATGGTGGTGCCGTTGTCGGAGTAGGTGGTGAGCTTTTCCGCTACTTCGACGCCGATATTCTCCTGGGCTTCCAGGGTCGAGCCGCCGATGTGGGGTGTCAGGATCACATTCTCCAGCCCGCGCAGCGGACTTTCGAACTCCTCGCTATTGCCCTTGGGCTCTACCGGAAAGACATCCACCGCCGCGCCGTTGAGATGACCCGATTTGATCGCCTCGGCCAGCGGCTCGATCTCCACGACGCTTCCGCGGGAGGCGTTGATCAAGATCGCCCCCGGTTTCATGGTCGCGATCTCTTTTTTCCCTACCAACCAGCGGGTGGAGGGTAGATCCGGCACGTGCAGGCTGATCACGTCCGCCCGGCCCAGAAGCTCTTCAAAGCTACCGACCTGGCTTGCGTTGCCCATGCCAAGCTTGGTGATCACGTCATAATAGATGACGTTGAAGCCCAACGACTCCGCCAGCACCGAGAGCTGTGCGCCGATGCTGCCATAGCCGACGATCCCGAGGGTCTTGCCGCGGGCTTCGTGGGAGTTCTTCGCCGACTTCAGCCAGCCGCCCTGGTGGGCTCGGGCGTTTTTCTCCGGGATACCGCGCAGCAGCATGATGGCTTCCGCCAGCACCAGCTCGGCCACCGAGCGCGTGTTGGAGTACGGCGCGTTGAAGACCGCCACACCGCGCTTGAGCGCAGCGTTAAGATCCACCTGGTTGGTACCGATACAGAAACAGCCAACGGCGACGAGCTTCTCGGCGGCGGCGAACACGCGCTCGTTGAGCTGCGTACGCGAGCGAATACCGATGAAGTGGACATCGCGGATTTTCTCGATCAGCGCCTCTTCGTCCAGGGACGTGGGCAGATGCTCGATATTTTCATATCCGGCGTTGCGAAAATTGTCCACCGCGCTCTGGTGGACGCCCTCGAGTAGCAGGATTTTTATCTTGCTCTTGTCCAGGGACGTTTTGGCCATGGCTGAATCAACCCCTATGCTCGGCGAAGCGCCGTTTATCGGTTCATGAAAGGCCATCATGGTAGCATGACAAGGCCCCTTCCCGGCGGCCCGAGTGGATGAAAAGTGTGCGTTTTCAAAATGAACGAGACGCACGTTGAAAGCTCGGCGTAGCCCTGGGCAGGCGCCACCCCCTGGCCTGGGTGTATACTGTGCCCTTAACAGTAGGCACACTCGAAGCCCAGGCAAAGGGCGTCAATAGGTAGGCATGGGTCAATGAGCGATAGCACTCCCCCCGCACAGGATTTCGCCGCCACGGTTTCCCAACTGGAAACCCTGGTGGAGCGGCTTGAATCAGGCGAGCTCTCCCTGGAGGAGGCGCTGACCGCCTTTGAAGAGGGCGTAACGCTGACTCGCGATGCCCAAAAGCGCCTCGACAGCGCGGAGCTCAAAGTACGCGCGTTAAGCGAAGACGGTGATGGCAAGTTGAGCATGACGCCCTTCGATGGCCCGGCCAGCGCGCCAAGTGATGCCCCCACTGAGGACGACGCCGAGGACACGCCCCCATGGTAAGCGAAAGCCCCATGCGCCTAAGCGCGCACCGCGAAACCAGCAGCGCCCGGGTCGATGCCACGCTAAACGCGCTGTTCGACCAGAGCACTGCCGTTGATGCCCGTCTGGAGGCGGCGATGCGCCACGGCCTGCTGGTGGGCGGCAAGCGCCTGCGCCCACTGCTGGTGTATCTGGCGGGTCGGGCACTGGGTGCCGAAGAGCAGCCGCTGGACGCCCCGGCGGCGGCCATCGAGTTGATTCACGCCTACTCGCTGATCCACGACGACCTGCCTGCCATGGACGATGACGACCTGCGCCGTGGCCAACCCACGGTACACAAGGCGTTCGACGAAGCCACCGCCATTTTGGCCGGCGACGCCCTGCAGGCGCTGGCCTTTGAAGTGCTGGCGCGAACTCATCACCCGCGTCTGGGGTCCATGGTGACGACCCTGGCCACGGCCTCCGGGCGCCAGGGCATGGTCGCCGGCCAGGCGCTGGATTTGGCCGCCGTGGGCGGGCTGCCCGATGTCGCCTCGCTTGCCCACATGCACGCCCATAAAACCGGTGCGCTGATCGAAGCCGCCGTACGCCTGGGCGGGCTTGTCGCCGTCGAGGAAACCGACCCACGGCTTGCAGCACTGGCTCACTACGCCCGCGCCATCGGGCTCGCTTTTCAAATCCACGACGACGTCCTGGACGTGACCGGCGATACGGCGACCCTTGGCAAGATATCCGGCGCCGACGCCTTGCGGGCCAAGCCCACCTACTCGAGCCTTTTGGGCCTTGAAGGCGCCAAGCGCAAGTCCCGCGAGCTCATCACCGAGGCCACCGCCGCCCTTGCGCCGCTAGGTGAAAGAGGCGCCCCCTTGGCCGAGCTCGCCGACTACATGATCGAGCGCGACCATTAACGATGCCTGTACAAAAAACGACCGTGACACCATGCCCATGAAGCTGTTCGACGAGATTTCCCGCGAGCGCCCGGCCACGCCGCTGCTCGACTCTTTTGACCATCCCGCGGCCCTGCGGGCCATGAACGACCGTCAGCTGGCCGAACTGGCCGACGAGCTGCGCGCGTACCTTTTATATAGCGTGGGGGTCTCCGGCGGGCACTTTGGCGCAGGGCTTGGCGTGGTCGAGCTAAGCGTGGCGCTACACCACGTTTACAACACCCCCAGCGACCGGCTGGTGTGGGATGTCGGCCACCAGGCCTACCCGCACAAGATTCTGACCGGGCGGCGCGAGGCCATGACCGGCATTCGCCAGCACGGCGGCCTGGCCGCTTTCCCCCGCCGCGCGGAGTCCGAATTCGATACCTTCGGCGTGGGCCACTCCAGCACCTCGATTTCCGCCGCGCTCGGCATGGCACTGGCCGCCCGCGCCCAAAACGATGAGCGCCGGGTCTGCGCGATCATCGGCGACGGTGCCTTGACCGCCGGTATGGCGTTCGAAGCGCTGATCCACGCCGGCCACGTCAACGCCAATATGCTCGTGGTGCTCAACGACAACGAAATGTCGATTTCGGAAAACGTCGGGGGCTTGGCCACCTATCTGGCGCGCATGCTGGCAAGCAAGCCGTATCTTAAGATGCGCGAAGAGGGCAAAAAAGTGCTCTCCCACCTGCCGGGAGCGCTCAAGCTTGCCAAGCGCACCGAAGAGCACATGAAGGGCTTCGTCAGCCCCGCCACGCTGTTCGAGGAGCTCGGCTTCAACTACGTGGGCCCGATCGACGGCCACGACCTGGAAGCGCTGACCGACACCCTGAGCGCGCTTCGCGACCAACCCGGCCCCCAGTTTCTGCATATCAAAACCGTCAAGGGCAAGGGCTTTCTGCCCGCCGAAGCGGACCAGATCGGCTATCACGCGATCACCAAGCTTGAAAAGCCCAACAAGGCGGCAGCGCAGGCCCAAAAGAGCGCCGCCCCCGCCGCGCCGAAGCAGAAGTACTGCAATGTATTCGGCAACTGGCTTTGCGATATGGCGGCCGCCGACCAACGCCTGATGGGGATTACCCCGGCCATGCGCGAAGGCTCGGATCTGATCCGCTTTTCGAAAGAGTACCCGGCGCGCTACTTCGACGTGGCGATCGCCGAGCAGCACGCGGTGACCCTGGCCGCCGGCATGGCCTGTGAGTCAATGAAGCCGGTGGTGGCGATCTACTCGACCTTTTTGCAGCGCGGTTACGACCAGTTGATTCACGATGTGGCGGTACAGGGGCTCGATGTCACCTTCGCCATCGACCGCGCCGGGCTGGTGGGCGAAGACGGCCCGACCCACCACGGCAGCATGGATATTTCGTTTTTGCGCTGCGTGCCCAACATGGTGCTGCTGGCTCCGGCGGACGAAGCGGAGTGCCGCGCCATGCTGAGCGCCGCCTACTATCACGAAGGCCCCGCCGCGGTGCGCTACCCCCGCGGCACCGGCCCCGGGGTGGCGACTCCCGAGCATCTGGAGCCCATGACCATCGGCCGCGCCGAGCACCGCCGCCGCGCCGACGAGGGCGAAGGCCCCCGCATCGCGCTGCTCGCCTTTGGCAGCATGAACGGCCCGGCACAGGAAGTTGCCGAGACCCTGGGCGCCACGCATATCAACATGCGCTCGATCAAACCGCTGGATCATCAAATGGTGCTGGAGGCCGCCGCCGAGCACGACCTGCTGGTGACGCTTGAAGAAAACGTGGTGGCCGGCGGCGCGGGGAGCGCCGTGCTGGAGCTGCTGCACGCCGAAAATATCCAGGCGAACGTGCTGACGCTGGGCCTACCGGACAGCTTCGTCGAGCACGGCACCCCGGACGAGCTCTTGCGCGACTGCGGGCTGGATGCACCGGGTATTCAGGCGGCGATCGAAAAACGCCTGGCTTTGCTGGCAAAATAAACGCCCCACCCACGCTAAAGAGCCGGCGTTAAAGCCAAAGCGAGGCGTTCAGGCGTACTCGTAGCGCGGGCCCCGGCCCGGCGGCGGGATCAATCACCACCCAGCCCTCGGTTTCGAGCTCGGCGCAGGCGCGGCGAATCAGGGCGTGCTCGATCTCGAGGCGCCGCGCCAGTTGGGCGGTGGAAAGCGCGGCCTCCCCGGCCACTCGATCCAGCGCCACCAGCACCAGCGCGCTGAGCGTGTCGAGCTTTGGATGGGCGCGCTGGAGCGCTTTTAGCGCGCTGTTTAGATCCTGGTCATCAGGCAATGCGGGCGCTGGGCTCCAGGCGGATGGCGATGGATTTATACGCCGGGGTGTGACTGCCGTCGCCCTTGTGGGAGAGCGGCACCAGCGGATTGGTCTCCGGGTAGTATGCCGCCGCACACCCTTTGGGCGTATCATACGCCACGACCTTGAAGCCCTCGACGCGGCGGGTTACGCCATCGTCGGACTCGCCCACCAGGTCGACCCACTGCCCCGCTTCGACGCCCAGACGCGCGATATCGGATGCGTTCAAAAACACCACCTGGCGGCCGTTCTCGATGCCGCGGTAGCGGTCGTTGTAGCCGTACACCGTGGTGTTGTACTGATCGTGGGAGCGCATCGTTTGCAGCGTCAGCCAACCGTCGCGTTCGGCCATTTGTTGATGGATGACGCGCTCCGGGAGCGCTTCGCTCGAGAACACGGCCTTGCCGCTTTCGGTAGGAAAGGTGAGCTCGGCGGTGGGGTTGCCTAGCCAAAAACCGCGCGGCACGCGCACCCGCTCGTTGAAGTTATCGAAACCGGGAATCACCGCTTCCACGTGATCGCGAATCACGTCGTAATCCTCGCGCATCGCCGCCCAGTCCACCTTCTCGCTGCCCAGCAGGTGCTCGCCAAGCTTCGTCAAAAGCGCGATCTCGGAAGGCAGATCATCGCGTGCCGGGCGGTTGATGCCGGCGGAGCCGTGCACCATGCTCATCGAGTCTTCGACGGTGATCAGTTGGGTCTTGCCGCCGGTCTTGTCGATTTCGCTGCGCCCCAGGCACGGCAGAATCAGCGCTTTCTCGCCGGTAATCAGGTGGCTGCGGTTGAGCTTGGTGCTGATGAAGGCGGTCAGCCGGCACTGGCCCATCGCCGCCTCGGCCACCCCACTGTCCGAAATCGCCCGGGTGAAGTTACCCGCCAGGCCGATGAATATCTTGCCGGGCGCGTCGCGCATCGCCTCCACGGCGGCGACGGAGTCCACGCCGTGCTCCCGGGGCATCGGCGTTTTGTAGCGCGCCTCCAGGGCGTCCAGCAGCTCGTCAGTGGGCTTTTCGAAAATGCCCATGGTGCGGTCGCCCTGCACGTTGGAGTGGCCGCGCACCGGCGAGGTACCGGTGCCGGGCCGGCCCATATTGCCGCGCAGCATCAATACATTGACGATTTCGCGCACGGTGGGCACCGAGTGCACGTGCTGGGTAATGCCCATCGCCCAACAGATAATGGTCGCGTTAGAGCGGGCGTAAAGCTCGGCGGCCTGGCCCATTTCGTCGCGGCTCAAACCGGACTGCGCCTCCAGCGCCGCCCAGTCGGTCGCATCCACTTGCGCCTTGTAGGCCTCGAACGCCTCGGTGTGCTGGTCGATAAAGGCCTCATCCAGCACCGATTCGCCGCTTTCCTCGCGCTCGAACAGCGCCTTGGCAATACCGCGCAGCGTGGCCATATCGCCGCCAAGCTTCGGGCAGAAGTAGTGGGAGCTGATCCGGTGGCTGCCGCCCCGCAGCATCTCCAGCGGCTTTTGCGGGTCGGCGAATTTCTCGAGACCCCGTTCGCGCAGCGGGTTGAAGCTTGCGATAGTCGCGCCGCGCTCGGCGGCCTCGCGCAGAGTACCGAGCATACGCGGGTGGTTGGTGCCCGGGTTTTGGCCAAACACAAAAATCGCCTCGGCGTGCTCGAAGTCTTCCAAGCGCACGCTGCCCTTGCCGGTGCCCAGCGCCTCTCCCAGCGCCACACCGCTGGCTTCGTGGCACATGTTGGAGCAGTCCGGCAGGTTGTTGGTCCCGTAAAGCCTGGCCAGCAGTTGGAACACGTAGGCCGACTCGTTACAGGCCTTACCCGAGGTATAGAAGATGGCGTCGTCCGGCGTGGGCAGCGCCTTGAGCTCGGCGGCGATCAGCTCGAGGGCGGCGTCCCACTCGATGGGCTCATAGTGGTCGGTCTCGGCATTATACGCCATGGGCCCGACCAGCCGGCCCTGATCCTCCAGCCGGTAGTCATCCCAGGTCTTGAGCTCGGTGACGCTGTGTTTGGCAAAAAAATCGCGCTTGACCTTCTTGGCGGTCGCCTCCCAGGTCACCGCTTTCACGCCGTTTTCGCAAAACTCGAAGGAGGAGCCGTGTTCCGGGTCGCCCCAGGCGCAGCCGGGGCAATCGAAGCCATCGGGCTGGTTGATTTTGAAAAGCGAGCGGGCATTGGCCGCCGGTGAACGGCTGTGCAGCAAGTGCTTGCCCACCGCCTTGAGCGCCCCCCATCCGCCGGCCGGGCTATGGTACTCGCCCACGTCAGGGTCGTGTTTGGCCGCTTTTTTCGTGTCCGCGGTATCAAAAGTGGGCGAGGCCATCATGTATCTCCAAATGTCGTCTTTGCAGACGCCACGCCCCCAAGAGCGGCGGGCGCCTTTATAGGCGTAACGTTCGAGTAAAATCCGGGCGGGGTCAAGCGCCCAGGCCGGGTCTGGCCGTTTAGAAAAGGCTAAAACTCGGACGCTTTTGGGCTGTCCGAGTTCTGGCCATTAGAACTATAAAGAACGTAACGTTAACGCGGCGGGGTGGGGAGTGCGTCTTTCATGTCGTTGGGCACGTCAAAACCGCGCGCCGCTCCCCGGGCGCTTGCCAAACCGCCGGGGAAACCGCTTCGGTGGCGAAAGTCCGGCGTAACGCCGCCCTGGTAGGCATGGCGCTGAGAGAGCGCTTTGGCGCACCACAGGTCGACGGCGGTCAGCACCCCCACTGCGGTCAGTGCCAAGTAAATATTCTGGCGCCTGGGGTTGTGGCGGTCCTGCAGGGCATAGGTGAGCGCGGCCAGGTCCAATACATCGCCGCCTAAACGGCTCCATACCGCCTGGGTAGGGTTTGCCGATAACGACCCGATGCCGCTTGCGATCTCGCGAACACCGCCGGCGCGCATCCGTCCATTAACACCTTTCATGCCCAGTGCACCGCTGAGCTTTTTCGGCGCCAGCAGCTTATAAAGCCCGATGCCCAGGCTCAGCCAGCCAAGGCCCCGCGCCACCCGGTCGGCCCCGCTCATCGAACGGGTCATACGCCTGGGCGTACGGTTTGGATAGTTTGCCATCACAACCTCCCTTGGCTCGTTTACGGCTTGAGAATGACCTTGATGCACCCATCCTGCTTTTCGCGAAAGGTGTTGTACATTTCAGGCCCCTGGTCCAGCCCAACGGAGTGGGTAATCACGAAAGAAGGATCGATCTGGCCTTCGTCGATCCGGCGCAGAAGATCCTCGCTCCAGCGGTTCACGTGGGTCTGGCCGGAGCGTACGGTCAACCCCTTGTTCATGAGCGCGCCGATGGGAAACTTGTCGATCAACCCACCGTAAACGCCGGGAATCGACAGCACCCCGGCCGGCCGGCAGACGTAGATCATCTCGCGCAGCACGTGGGAGCGGTCGGATTCCAGCATGACCGCCTGCTTGACCCGATCGTAAGCCGAGTCCAGTGACCGGGTGGCGTGGGCCTCGAGCCCGACGGCGTCGATACATTTTTCGGGCCCCTTACCGCTGGTCAGCGTTTGCAGCCTCTCCAGCACACTCTCTTGGTCGAAATTGATCGCTATCGCCCCGCCCGCTTGGGCCATGGCAAGGCGCTCCGGAACGTTATCGATCACCACCACCTGCTGGGCACCGAGCAGCACGGCGCTGCGTACGCAGAACTGGCCGACCGGCCCCGCCCCCCAGATCGCCACCGTATCGGTGGGCTGGATATCGCACTGGACGGCGGCCTGCCAGCCGGTGGGAAAGATATCGCCCAGAAAGAGCACCTGCTCGTCGGTGAGCGAGCTGGGCACCTTGATATGGGTGCTATCGGCAAAGGGTACGCGCACGTATTCGGCCTGGCCGCCCGCGTAGCCGCCGGTCAAGTGGGAGTAGCCGAAAAGCCCGGCGCCGGCATGGCCAAAGGCTTTGTCCGCCAGGCCCTTATTGCGGTTGGAGCGCTCACAGGCCGAGAAATTGCCGCGCTGACACTGAGGACACTCGCCGCAGGTGATGATGAACGGCACGACGATACGATCGCCCACTTTGAGTTTCTTATTGTCGTGCCCCACTTCCATGACCTCGCCCATGAACTCATGGCCGAGCACGTCGCCATTTTCCATGGCGGGGATAAAGTGGTTATAGAGGTGCAGGTCAGAGCCACAGATCGCGCAGCTACTGACGTTGATGATGGCATCGCGAGGATGCTCTATTTCCGGATCGGGAACCGTGTCATAACGGACATCGTTCTTGCCGTGCCAACATAGTGCTTTCATGGTGGCTCTCCTGAAAGGGTTAGCCATGGCCGATGCCATGCCAGCTATCACTATAGTGCACCCCCTAAAATAAACGTTTAACAAAGGATAAAAGCGAAGGTAGTGGCGACCAACGGCCCCGCTTTTAGGCCTCGTACCGGTGAGCATGCGTTTAAACAAACGTCGCCGGCTACAGGCACTTAAAACGAATCCTTCTATAATGACGCCACTGTCCAATATAGCGGCGCTGAAAGTGATAAATTCGTTCACCGCCTCTTTTCCATCGACCGCTTGAGAGTACTATGACGTTTTTGCTTATTTCGACGCTGCTGTTTGGTTTGCTGGGCCTGGCCATTTTTGGCCCCATTGGCCTGCTGGTCGGTGGCGGGGTTGGCTTTTGGATCGCCCAGCGCGCGATACGCCGACTGATCACCGCCCGCCGCCAGATCGAACAGGGCTATCTGGAGTCGGTCTTCGCCGTGATGGGGTGCCTTTGCCAGGCCGATGGCCGCGTTAGCGACAACGAGCGAGACATCGCCGAGCGCCTTTTCAGTCAGATGCAGCTAAGCGATGCGCTGCGCGCCCAGATGCGCACCGCCTTCGAGCGCGGCCAGGCGGACAGCTTCGACCTGGACGCAGAACTTGGCAAGGTAGGCCGTTTGACGCAGCGCCAGCCGGCGCTACGCCAGATGTTCGTGCAGGTGCAGCTCAGCGCTATCGCCGCCGATGGTGAGATTCAAGAAAGCGAACACGCCATGATGATGCGCGTGGCCCAGGGCATTGGCTGTAGCGAAACCGAAGTACGCCAAATCGAGGCGATGATGCAGCGCGCCTCCGCCAACGCCGCGGGTACTAGCGAAACCTCCCTCGAAGACGCCTACCGAGTACTCGGCATTAGCGAAGAGGCCAGCGACGCCGAGGTCAAAAAAGCCTACCGGCGCCTGATGAGCCAAAACCACCCGGACAAGTTGGCCGGCAAAGGCTTGCCCGAAAGCATGCGCGACATGGCCCAGCAGCGTACCAGCGAAATCAGCAACGCCTACGAGCGGATCAGCCGCGCCCGGGAGTGAGCGCAAGCCCTTGATCAGGCCTTTTCGCCCAGCGCGGCAATATGCGCCGGCAAGCGCTCGTGACTTCCGTACATGAAGTGGTTCTCCATGCGCTCGGCAAACTGCGCGGCGCCGGGCTCGCGGCCAACGGCCATGGCCACTTCGCGTATGTGCATGGGCGCGGCGCCACAGCAAACGCCCAGATAGTTGACGCCGCTATCGAAGGCCTTGCGAGCAAAGGCGCCTAGCTCGTAGCGGTTGCAGAACAAGGGGTCCAGCGCGGTGGGAAAGGGACGCCCGTGAGGCGACGGGCAACTGCACCCTTGGGTGTCGGAAAGATTGAAAAAGGTGGGTTCCTGGGCGGTGGTGCGAAAGGTCACCGGCAGTGCCGCGACGTGACAAGACACCGCCTCGCGAATCTGCTGGATCCAGTCCAGCATGGTATCCGGCCCCCTAAAGCAGTTCAGGCCGACCACGCTGGCGCCGTTTTGCTCGAGCGCCACACAGGTCTCCAAGATGCCGGGGCCATCGATCATTTGATTCTCGGCCATCGGCGCCAGGGTGATGACCGCCGGCAGCCCCTTGGCCTTGATCGCCTCCAGCGCCGCCTGGGCTTCACCGGCGTAATAGAAGGTTTCGCCGATGATGAAGTCCGCGCCCTCCTCGACGGCCCACTGCACCATTTCATCGAACATGGCGCGCACGCTCTGCTGGGACGCCGGATCCTGAGGGTCCCATACGTTACTGTTGGAAATGTTACCGGCCATCAGGTTGCCGGGCTGATCATCGGCCACCTTGCGGGCGATTTTGAGCGCGGCCCGGTTCAAGGGCTCCAGCAGCTCCTCTTTACCGATCACGCGCATTTTTTCGCGATGCCCGTTATAAGTGAACGCCTGCACGATGTCCGAGCCCGCGTGTTGGAAATCGCGGTGCAATGCTTCCAACGCGTCCGGGCGCAGTAACGCCACTTCCGGGACGAACTCCCCCGCCGAGAGGTAACCGCGGCGTTCGAGTTCGAAAAGAAAGCCCTCAGCGCAGATAAGCGGGCCGTCATCGAGCCGCCGGGTGATCAGGTCTTGTACCATGGGGGAGTGCCTCCGAAATGAGCTTTATCGTCAATGAAGGCTCAGTTTGGCAGGCCTGGTCGGCGTAAAACCAATGAAAAATCCGCCCCATCAAAGTGAGCCGAATTCATCATTGGATATATGAACGAGAAAATTATAAATATACGTGTTCGGAACTGGCTTACGGCCTACAAAGCGCGCGTTCTGCCACCCCCGGCCGTGGCCCTCGCCACCGAGAAAGCTGCCAGGCGCTTAACCTGGCCGGCGCACCAGTGTCAGCCAGTAGTCTTCCAATGAGCGAATCGAGGCGACGAACTGCTCGATATCCATGGGTTTGACGATGAATCCGGCTGCCCCCAAATCATAAGAAGCGAAGATATCCGCTTCGGCTTCCGAGGTCGTCAACACCACCACCGGAATCTGGCGAAGCGTTTCCAGAGATTTGACGCTTTTCAAAAACGCCTTGCCGTCCATGCGCGGCATATTGAGATCCAAAAGGATCAGATCCGGCCTCGGTGCTGACGCGTATTTACCTTCACGGTGCAAAAACGCTAATGCCTCGACGCCGTCGCCGACATCGTGCACATCCACCAGCATATGGCCCTCCTTGAAGGCCATTCTGGCAAGATGCACGTCGGCGGGCTCGTCTTCCACCAATAGCACAACGAAATGTCCATCCATTACGGTTTCTCCCTGACCAGTGGCAAATCGAAGACGAAGCACGCCCCACCCGCCATGCCGTCCTCCACCGTTATACGCCCGTTCACCTTGCGCAGCATCTTGACGACTTTGGCAAGCCCTACGCCGGTACCGGGATATTCCTCGCTGTTAGGCACCAGCCGTGCAAACATCTCGAAGACCTGCTGACGGTATTCCGGCGCGATACCCTGGCCGTTATCCGCCACCCGGTACTGGACGCGCCCTTTTTTCACGCTGGCGCTAATCACGATGTCCAGCGGCCGTTCTGGATGGCGGTATTGCCAGCTATTGTGCAGCAGCACGTTGAACAACTGGGCAAGCTGCTTGTGGTTGAACCAGACCTCATAAAGCTCACCTTCGATGCGCAAGCTGCCCGCCTCGCGCAGGGCTGAAAGCGCGGGTTCGAACTGATAGAGCTCGTTGACCAGCTGCTCGACATCGACGCGCTCCGAGGGCGCGGCGACCGTCCCCACGCCCAGGTAGCACTGAACATCGCCGACCAGGTCCCTCAGGCGCTGGGCCTGGTCCGCGATAAAGTGAACCGCCAGCGCCTCGTTCGAGTCGCTCGGCGTTTGGGACGAGCGCTGCAACTGATGGGCGAAACTCACCAGCCGTCGACTCGGCTCCTGGAAATGGTGCGCCATGGCCTGGCTCAAGCGCTCCAATTCCTGGTTACGAAACGAAAGCTCGTCGATCAGTCGCATGTTTTCGCGCTGGGCTCTACGCAGGCGCCAAAGCGCCAGCGCCAACAGCAGGATCACGGCGCCCTGGGCCAACGCGCCGCCAATCCAGAACCAGCGGGCGCGTTCGCGAGCGCGGCTTAATTCAGCGCTTTGCAGATCCACCTGCTCCTCGACCGTCTCGACATAGCGTCTGCCCGTCGCGCTATCCACAGCACTCATATCGTAAATCGACGAGAGCATGACCGGCTCGCCGTTCAAGCTGTAGGGCTGAGAGTAGACCCCGACGATTTTGGTACTGCCATCGGCCAGACGGTGGCGGTAAACGAAGTGATTACGGTCCTGCTGGCTAGCGCGCTCGATCTCCTGACGTACCTGACCGGGGGTAAAGGTATTGATCTGATTGACGTTCATCCGCTCCAGGTCGGCGTAGCCGTAAAACTCGAAGGCGGCCGGGTTGGCGCGCAGGATATCGCCGTCCTCGACGGCCAACATCCACATCGGTGCAGGGCTTCGCATGAAGAACGCATCGAAATCGGTTTGTGCCCAGCCGTTGGAAGGGAGCAGCGCAAGCCCCATCAAAAGCGCAAGCGCTGTGCCAAGCCCACGGCCACTTATCCTCATGGCTTCGCCCCATGGCGCGGCAGCGAGACATGAAAACAGCTGCCCTGTCCCTCGCCCGCCGAGGTCACCCAGATTCGGCCCTGGTGGCGTTCGACGATCTTGCGGCATACCGCCAGCCCCACGCCGGTACCCTCGAACTGGCCGCGGGCATGCAGGCGCTGGAACACCTTAAACAGCCGCGGTATCTGGTCAGAATTGATCCCGATGCCGTTATCGGTCACCGTAATATGCCAACTGCCGGCGCGGCGGCGACGTTTGATCGCGACCTCGACCTCGACCGATTTATCGAGGGGGTGATACTTGAGCGCGTTGCCGATCAGGTTTTGGAAAAGCCGCGTCATTTCATCCTGGTTCGCGCTGACCTCGGGCCATTTCCCCTTGACGCTGACGGACGCCTGGTTATCCGCGATCGCCGGGGCAAGAAAATGGAGCGCCTCGTCGAGGGATTCGCGCAGCGAGAAAGTGGTAAACGGCTGGTCCTGTCGGCCCACGCGGGAGTACTCCAAAAGCGAAAGCAGCATATCGTCCATCCGCTTGGCGCCGTCACTCATGTAGT
Source organism: Vreelandella mediterranea (assembly GCF_970647075.1). NCBI lineage: Bacteria > Pseudomonadati > Pseudomonadota > Gammaproteobacteria > Oceanospirillales > Halomonadaceae > Vreelandella > Vreelandella mediterranea. The sequence goes on from NZ_OZ310198.1 coordinate 3,458,919, forward strand.
GCAGCATGGTGCTACCGTCGTCATCGAGCCGGTCGCCGAGGTGGCGCTTCAAAAGCTGGGCATAGCTGGTCACCATACGAAGCGGCTGGCGCAGATCGTGGGAGGCGGCGTAAGCAAAGTGCTCCAACTCGCGATTGGATTTTTCCAAGGATTCGCGGTAGTCGTCGCGCTCCTGTTGAAGCAGGTGAGAGGCCGTGATGTCGCGCAGGTAGCCGTGCCAAACCGTGCTGCCATCGTCCAGACGCTCGGGGTTGGAGCTCCCCTCTATCCAAAGAAGTCCGGCGTCCGGATGATTGACCCGAAACGTCAGGTTCCAAGGGCTGAGCGTCTCGGCGGAGGCGTTGATGCTGTCGGCCATCTTGTCCAGGTCATCGGGATGGATCGCCGCGAAGATTCGCCCTGCGTCTTGCTTGACCTGCTCGGCCGTCACGCCGGCAATATCCTTGATGCCCACACTCGCGTAGGGGATGCGTATCGTGCCATCGGTCCCCTGGAAGTACTGAAAAAGGGCGCCCGGCAGCAGCGCGCTCAGTTTGGTGAGGCGGTCGGTTATTACCTGGGCTTGGGCCTCGGCCTCTTTACGCTGGGTAATATCGATGTGCGTACCGGCCATCCATCGCGCATTGCCCGCCTCGTCTTGATCGACCACCCGGCCGCGCGCGTACACCCAGATATCGTGACCGTCGCGGTGGCACATGCGAAATTCGATGTTGTAGCTGTCGGTCTCGCCCTCGAGATGCGCGCGTAACGCCTGATGGGCGCGCGCCAGCTCCGCCGGATGGCAAAAGCGCTCCCAGGTCGCCACCGTGGTGGGCGTTAGCTCATCGAGTGTATAGCCGACCATCTCTGCCCAGCGCTCGTTCAAGCGTGTTTCACCGGTCTGAATGTCCCACTCCCAGGTACCGGCCGAGGTACCCCAAAGGATATGGTTCAGCGCTTTCTGCTGGCTTTTCAACCGAACTAAACGCTGGCGGCTGCGCCAATAGACCAGCCCCTGCAGTACGATGGAGAACACCAGAGCGACGGCCAAAAAAACGACCCAGGGCCAGCCGCTTTGACCGACGAGGGCTACAGATTGAAGGGGTTCGTTATTCATAATTGACACACACCTGGTTACGCCCGGCATTTTTCGCCTCGTAAAGGGCGCTGTCGGCCCGCGCCAGGGCACCGTCCGGAAGCGAGTCGCTGACCCGCATGCGCGCTACGCCAATGCTGGTGGTGACCTTGAGCGGTGAACTCACGCACTCCAGGGGCACCTGCATCGCCTCGATCGAGACGCGCAGCTTTTCCGCCGCTACCTCGGCGCCGGCCAGGTCGGTATCGGGTAGTACCACCACGAACTCTTCGCCCCCCAAACGTGCAAACACATCCGTTTGGCGCAACTGACGTGTCACGGTCGTAGAAAACTGCATCAATACCGCATCGCCTGCACCGTGGCCGTAGGTATCGTTAACGCTTTTAAAACGATCAAGATCCAGCATCACCACGCACACGCCGTGGTCGCCCTTGCGCTTCAAGCGTGCCAGCTCGCGCCTTGCAAGATCCATGAAGCTTCGCCTATTGAGCAGCCCCGTCAGTTCATCGTACATGGCAAGCTGGGTTAGCTGCGCCTCCATCGCCTTGCGTTCGCTGATGTTCTGTTGAACGCCGACCATCCTTAGGGGCCGCCCGTCGGCACTGCGACTGACCAGATGCCCCGACTCGAACACCCACACCCAGTGGCCATCCCGGTGGCGTATACGAAACTCGCACTGGTAATTGGGCTCTTCCCCTTGAGTATGACGCGCGATGGTGGCCTCGACCCGCTCGCGGTCCTCCGGGTGGATCTGGGCAAACCACTCTTCCACACTCTGCGGAACGTCGGCGTGCTCTCGCTGATAGCCAAGCGTTGCCAGCCAGCGATCGCTGTAGATAAACACGTTTTCCTGCAAAAGCCACTCCCATACGCCAAGCTTGGCGCCTTCGATTGCCGCGGCCATGCGCTCTTCCGAAATCACCAAACGCTGCTCGAGCTTTGCCCGGCTGATGGCGTAACGAATGGCGCGGTGGAGGGAGTCGGCGTCGATCTTGCCCTTGATCAGATAGTCCTGGGCACCGGCTTCGAGTACTTCGAGGGAAAAATCCGCGTCATCGAACCCGGTCAGCACCACAATGGGCACGCCGCTGGCGATTTGCTTACAGACCAGAACGGTCTGGATACCGCTGGCGTCGGAAAGGCTGAGATCGAGCAGGATGACATCCGGAAAGGAGGGGGCTTGCGTCAAAAAATCGGTGAGCCGAGCAAGGCTCTCGACCCAGGTGAGCGTGCTATCGCCATGATCGTACTTGAAGGTGTATTGGATCAGCGCCGCGTCGCCCGGGTCGTCTTCGACCAGCACTATCGATAACGGCTTTCCCACCTGTTTCGATAACTGTTTCATTGTTTGCCTTCTGCCAGTTCATCTGGCAAGACTGCTCAGAAGGCGGACAAGAGTCAAGCGTCGTCAATCACTCACTTTTTACGCTCGATATCCACATCCTCGGCCTGGGTAAAATCCCCCAGCGCCATCATGTGGCCAAGTTTGCCGGCCTTGGTGGCCAGGTACTGCTCGTTGTGCGGGTTGAGCCCGGTGGTAATGGGCAAACGCTCGGTCACGTTGACGCCGTCGTTGGTCAGCGCCTCGACCTTGCGGGGGTTGTTGGTCATCAGTTTGAGCGCCTGGATATTGAGATGCTCGAGCATCGGCACACAAAGATCGTAGCGGCGCATATCGGCACCAAAGCCAAGGCGCTCGTTGGCCTCGACGGTGTCCGCGCCCTGGTCCTGCAGGTTATAGGCGCGAATCTTGTTCAAAAGGCCAATGCCGCGGCCTTCCTGGCGCAGATACAAAAGCACCCCGCGCCCCTCTTCGGCGATGCGTTTGAGCGCCTCTTGAAGCTGATAGCCGCAGTCGCAGCGCATCGAAAACAGCGCATCGCCGGTCAAGCACTCGGAGTGCACGCGCCCGAGCACCGGGGCGTCGCCCGTCACATCGCCAAGCGTCAGGGCGATATGATCCTTGCCCGTTGCATCGTCTTCGAAGCCGTGCATAGTAAATGTAGCCCAAGGGGTGGGCAGCCGGGAGGCGGCAATGAAGCGAATGGTCACGGGTTACCTCGCAAATCGACCAGAGCCGGAAACGATGTGAGTAGGAAAAGAACTCGGTAGTTTACCAAAAAGCGGCGCCGGCCTCACGGCCTGCATCCATACAAGCGGCGATAAAACGGCGAAGCGGTCGCATTCTACCCGCCGCTCCCCGGTGAGCGCCGCTATCCTGATGCACACTACCTCGCCTACAATAGGGGCAAATTTCCCTAGAGCAGGCGTTTATGTCTTCTTCCGCTGTATCTCCTCCCCTTTTGCAAAACGACCGTTTTCTACGCGCCTTGGCCCGCCAGCCGGTGGACCGTACGCCGGTCTGGATGATGCGCCAGGCCGGGCGCTACCTGCCCGAGTACCGTGAGCGCCGCGCTCAGGCGGGCAGCTTCATGGACCTGTGCCGCAACCAGGATTTCGCCTGCGAAGTCACCCTGCAGCCGCTGGAGCGTTTCCCGCTGGACGCGGCGATTCTGTTTTCCGATATTCTGACGATTCCCGACGCCATGGGTCTTGGGCTCTACTTCGAGACCGGCGAGGGGCCGAAATTTCGCAAGACCGTACGCACGCCGGAGGAAGTCGCGGCGCTCTCCGTGCCCAACGCCGAGCGCGACCTGGACTACGTTATGCGTGCGGTATCCACCATTCGCCGCGAACTCAACGGCCGCATGCCGTTGATCGGCTTCTCCGGCAGCCCCTGGACGCTGGCGACTTACATGGTCGAAGGCGGCTCGAGCAAGGATTTCCGCCATCTGAAAACCATGCTCTACGACACCCCGGACACCATGCACCAGTTGCTCGATACCCTGGCCCACGCGGTGACCGACTACCTCAACGCCCAGATTCGCGCCGGCGCCCAGGCGGTACAGATTTTCGATACCTGGGGCGGCTCGCTCTCCACGCCGGCGTATCTCGAGTTTTCGCTTCGCTACATGGAGCAGATCGTCTCGGGCCTGATCCGCGAGCACGACGGCCGCCGCGTGCCGGTGATTCTGTTCACCAAAAACGGCGGGCAGTGGATCGAACACATCGCCTGCGCCGGTGCCGACGCGGTGGGGCTTGATTGGACCACCGAACTCAGTGACGCCCGCGATCGGGTGGGCCATAAGGTGGCGCTACAGGGTAATCTGGACCCCAACGTGCTGTTCGCCCGGCCCTCGGCCATTCGCGCCGAAGTCGCTCGGGTACTGGAAAGCTACGGGCACGGGCCGGGCCATATCTTCAACCTGGGTCACGGCATCAGCCAGTTCACCAACCCCGACCACGTCAGCGCCTTCATGGAGGCACTGCACGAACTTAGCCCCCAGTATCACAAGAACGACCACCCAAGCGACGCCGGAGAGGGCCGATGAGCGATTTCGATCAAGCGCAGTGGTTCACCGAAGTCTTCGACGCCCACGGCAGCGCGTTCTCGCTCAAAGTCAGCGAGAAGCTTTGGGATGTACAAAGCGCCTATCAGCACCTGGAAGTCTATGCCACCGAGACCTACGGCAACCTGTTAGTGCTGGACGGCTGCGTGATGCTCACCGACCGGGACAACTTCCTGTACCACGAAATGATCGCCCACCCGGCGCTTTTCACCCATCAGAACCCGAAGCGCGTCGTGATCATCGGCGGCGGCGACTGCGGCACGCTCAAGGAAGTGCTGCGTCACGACGGCGTGGAAAAAGTCACTCAAATCGACATCGACGAAGAGGTCACCAAGGCCTCCACGCGCTTCTTCCCGGCGCTGGTCGCGTCCAACGGCGACCCGCGCGCGGAGCTTTTGTTCGCGGACGGCGTGAAGTGGGTCGATGAGGCCGAAGACGAAAGCGTCGATGTCCTCATCATCGACTCCACCGACCCGGTCGGCCCGGCGGAAGGGCTTTTCAAGACCGAATTTCTGGCGCGCTGCCACCGCATTCTGCGTCCCGGCGGCGTGCTGGTGCAGCAAAGCGAATCACCGCTCTATCACAGTGGGTCGATCATTCGTGAACTGCGCGAAGACATGAAGTCGGCCGGTTTCGAGAGCGTGGCAACGCTTCCCTTCCCCCAGCCGGTTTATCCGTCGGGCTGGTGGAGCGTGACGCTGGCCGGCAAGGCGACAAACGTTGAAAGCTTTCGTGAAGAGGCTGCCGCGGAGCATGAAATGCCGCTACAGTACTACACGGTAGAGGCTCACCGCGGCGCCCTGGCGCTGCCACCGTTTATGCGCGCCGCTTTCGCTTAAATTCCCCAAAGCGACACGCACTGAATCGAGGCCGGGCACTGCTCGGCCTTTTTTGTAGCGCTTACCCACGCAAGGGACACAACAATGAACAAAGCGGATCACACAAGGGCAATCAAAAGGACCTTCACAAGGGCTATCCCAGGGGCCCGGGGTTGGCACATCAAACTGTTGACCGGGGCGGCGCTTTTGCTGCCCGGCCTGGCGCTGGCCACCACGCTTGAAACGGTGAAAGAGCGCGGCAGTCTGCGCTGCGGAGTCAACGCGGCCCAACCCGGCTTCTCGGCGCTGGACGACGAAGACACCTACCGGGGCCTGGATACCGACATTTGCCGCGCGGTGGCCGCCGCCGCCCTGGGGGAAGGCGCCAACGTCGAGTTCGTGCCGCTGGATTCGGTCGAGCGCTTCGCGGCGCTTCAGTCCGGCGAGGTCGACGTGTTGGCCCGCACCACCACCTGGACCTCTACCCGGGATACGACCCAGGGGATCCACTTCACCGGAGTGAGCTACTTCGATGGCCAAGCCTTCATGGTGGCAAGCGACCTGGGCGTACAGAGCGTAAGCGAGCTGGACGGCGCGGCGGTGTGCACCCAGTCCGGCACCACCAGCGAGCTCAACCTGGCCGACTACTTCCGGTTGAACGGCATGAGCTTCGATGCGGTGGTGTTCGACGCCCCGGAGCAGTCCATCGCTGGCTTCGAGTCCGGACGCTGCGACGTTTTAAGCTCCGACGCCTCGCAACTCTATGCCCAGCGCATGCAGTTGGCCGACCCGGACATGGCCATCGTTCTCCCGGAGACGATCTCAAAGGAGCCCCTGGGACCGGCGGTGCGCCAGGGCGACGATCAGTGGTTCAACATCGTTAAATGGTCGCTGTTCGCCATGCTCAACGCCGAGGAACTGGGCGTGAGCATGGCCAACGTGGACGAACAACTCGAATCCGAAAGCCCGGATGTGATGCGCCTACTGGGCCGCGACGGTAATTTCGGCGAGGCGATGGGCCTTAATGCCGACTGGGCCTATCAAATCGTCAAGCAGGTGGGTAATTACGCCGAGATGTTCGATCGCAACGTGGGCGCTGACTCAGCGTTTAATATCGGACGCGGGCTGAACGGGCTGTGGCGCGATGGTGGGCTTCAGTACGCCCCTCCTATTCGTTAGCCATTTTTACCCCACTCGCCTGTTTTCACTGGCCGATTCGGCAAGGTCCGCACGGCCAGTGCACCAAAGAAGCCCAACCAGTAGCCGAAGCTGCACTTTTTTGCAGCACAACTTTGGTCAAAAAGTTGCGGCTTTTGCGTTGAAAAGCGCTGAATGAGCCGATATATCCTTTCTGGCATCTTCCTTGCTAGCGTTATGTGCCGTGCTTCGGCATATATAACGAAATTTAATAACGAGGAAGGGAAACAACCATGATCAATAAAAAACACGTGGTACTGCTGGCTTCCGCGGGCGCCATCACCCTCTCCGGTGTGGCAAGCGTGCAGGCAGATGTCTTGGAAGATACGCGCTCACGAGGCGCTGTGCAGTGTGGCGTGAGTGATGGTTTGCCCGGTTTCTCCGCCCCGGACGACAGCGGCGAGTGGCAAGGCCTGGACGTTGACGTCTGCCGCGCCGTGGCCGCTGCCGTGCTGGGCGATGCCGACGCGGTCAATTACATCTCCCTGAACGCCGTCGAGCGCTTCACCGCGCTGCAGTCCGGGGAAATCGACGTGCTTTCTCGTAACACCACCTGGACCACCACCCGCGACACCACCCTGGGTCTGAACTTTACCGGCGTGACCTTCTACGACGGTATCGGCTTCATGGTCAACCGTGACCTGGGCCTTTCTGGTGCCGACGAGCTCGACGGCGCGGCGATCTGTATCCAGTCCGGTACCACCACCGAGCTCAACGTGGCGGACTACTTCCGCGCCAACGACATGGCGTTTGATCCGATCGTTTTCGACACCTCGGAGCAGACCGTGGGCGGCTTCCAGTCCGGGCGCTGTGACGTGCTGACTTCCGATACGTCCCAACTCGCCGCGCTGCGTATCCAGCTCGACGAGCCGGACAGCGCGATGATCCTTCCCGAGATCATCTCCAAAGAGCCGCTGGGCCCGGTGGTTCGCCAGGGCGATGACACCTGGTTCAACATCGTCAAGTGGTCACTATTTGCCATGCTCAACGCCGAAGAGTACGGCGTGACCAGCGAAAACGTCGACGACATGATGGACAGTGAAAACCCGGATATCGCGCGTCTTCTGGGACAGGACGGCAACTACGGCGAAGGCATGGGCCTTGAAGCCGACTGGGCGTACAACATCATCAGCCAGGTCGGCAACTACGCCGAAAGCTTCGATCGCAACGTCGGTATGGATTCACCGCTGGAGATCGAGCGCGGCGTCAACGCTCTTTGGAATGACGGCGGCTTCCATTACGCACCGCCGATTCGCTAAGCGTCTCGCTTGACCCCGGCCCGCCGCGCTAACACCCAGGCGGGCCGTTTGATTGATCCTGCCGTATTGCGGAGACGCTTTCATGTCAGTAAGACCCGATGCTCGCCCGGTGGGCCACAAGCCCCCTTTCTGGCGAGACCGCGCTAAACGCGCGCTCATTTTTCAGGTGCTGGTGGTGGCGGTCGTCGCCATCTTTTTGCTCTATATCGTGGGCAACACCCAGGACAACCTTTCCGCACGGGGTATCACCACCGGTTTTGGTTTTTTGGACAACACCGCAGGCTTTGGCATCGTACAGAGCCTGATCGATTACTCATCGCAAAGCACCTACGGGCGCACCTTCTTCGTGGGTCTGCTCAACACGTTGCTGGTGGGCGGCCTTGGCGTGCTGGCAGCGACCCTCGTGGGCTTCATCGTGGGCATCGCCCGGCTTTCGCCCAACTGGCTCATCGCCAAACTGGCCGCCGCCTATATCGAGATCTTTCGTAATATCCCGCTGCTTTTGCAGATTTTTTTCTGGTACTTCGCCGTTCTGCGCACCCTTCCCGGTGCGCGCGACAGCCTCGCCTTCGGTGAAGTCATGTTTTTGAACGTGCGTGGACTCTACCTGCCCGAGCCGCTGTTCGAGTCCGGCTTTGGATTGATCCCCGCCGCGTTTCTCGTTGCCATCGTGGCCAGTATCGCGCTGATCGTATGGAACAAGCGCCGCCACGAGGCCACGGGCAAGCGCCTGCCCGCCTACTGGATCGCCTTTTTGCTGATTTTGGGCCTGCCGCTTTTAGTGCTTTTAGCCACCGGCGTGCCAATCACCTGGGATGTGCCGGCGCTTAGCGGGTTCAACTTCCGTGGTGGTATCACCGTGATTCCGGAGTTTCTGGCGCTATGGCTGGCGCTTTCGATCTACACCGCCTCGTTCATTGCCGAAATCGTGCGTTCGGGTATTCAGGCGATCTCTCATGGGCAGACCGAAGCCGCCCAGGCGCTGAGCTTGCCGCGCAACCTGATTCTTCGGCTGGTGGTGATCCCTCAGGCGATGCGGGTGATTATTCCGCCGCTGACCAGCCAATACCTGAACCTGATCAAGAACTCGTCGCTTGCCACCGCCATCGGCTATCCGGATCTGGTGTCGGTCTTTGCGGGTACCACGCTGAATCAGACCGGCCAGGCCATCGAGGTCATCGCCATGACCATGGGGGTCTATCTAACGATCAGCCTGCTGGTCTCCATGTTCATGAACTGGTTCAACGCCCGCGTGGCGCTGGTCGAACGCTAGGGCGAGGGTAACAACCATGATTCACAATCAAACCATGATCGAGCAGCGCCCGGCCCCGAAAAGCACCGTCGGCCCCGTGGCGTGGCTGCGCGCCAATCTCTTCAACGGCCCGATCAATACGCTGTTTACCTTGATCGGCCTTTACGTGCTGTACCTTTTGGTGGTGCCCACCGTGCAATGGGCGATCATCGACGCGGATTGGGTCGGTACCACCCGCGAAGACTGCTCCCGGGAAGGCGCCTGCTGGGTGTTCATCAAGGCGCGCTTTACCCAGTTCATCTACGGGCTCTACCCCCGCTCGGAAATCTGGCGCGCCAATATCGTGTTCGTCGGCTTTTTCGCGCTGATCGCCTGGCTTGCCATTCCGCGCCTGCCGTTCAAGCGCTGGGTGGCGGTATTTGCGCTGCTGGTCTTCCCGGTGATCGCCTACGTATTGCTCCACGGCGGCTATTTCGACCTGCCGCGCGTACCCACGCACCGCTGGGGCGGGCTGATGCTGACCCTGCTGCTTGCCACCGTCGGCATGGTGGGGGCGCTTCCCATCGGCATCGTGCTGGCCCTGGGCCGGCGCTCCAACATGCCCATCGTCAAAAGCTTCGCGGTGGTGTTCATCGAGTTCTGGCGCGGTGTGCCGCTCATTACCGTGCTGTTCATGGCCTCGGTGATGCTGCCGCTGTTTTTGCCCTCGGAACTCAGCGTCGACCGGCTCATTCGCGCCTTGATCGGCATTACGCTGTTTCAAAGCGCCTACATGGCCGAGGTCATTCGCGGTGGGCTACAGGCGATTCCCAAAGGCCAGGACGAGGCCGCGGCGGCGCTGGGTATGACCTACTGGAAGCGCATGGGGCTGATCGTCATGCCCCAGGCGCTCAAGATGATGATACCCGGCATCGTGAATACCTTTATATCGCTATTCAAGGACACCACGCTGGTCATGATCATCGGCCTGTTCGATCTATTGGGCATCGTTCAAGCGGCGCTTTCCGACTCGCGTTGGCTGGGCTTCTCGATAGAAGGCTATGTGTTCGCCGCGTTCATGTTCTGGATTTTCTGTTTCAGCATGTCGCGCTACAGCCAGTATCTGGAACGCCGCCTCAACACCGGCCACAAGCGTTAACGCCGCCCTTAGGATTTCAAGGATAACCTCATGAGCGAAGCAGCTTTAAACACCCAGGACCAGATGGTCGAGATGCGCGGCGTCAACAAGTGGTACGGCGACTTCCACGTGCTGCGCGACATCGATTTCGAAGTCAAACGCGGCGAACGTATCGTCATTTGCGGACCTTCGGGGTCGGGCAAATCGACCTTGATTCGTTGCATCAACCACCTGGAAGAGCACCAAAAAGGCGAAATCGTGGTCGGCGGCGTGCCGCTGACCCAGGACGTCAAGCGTATCGAGCAGGTGCGCCGAAGCGTGGGCATGGTCTTCCAGCACTTCAATTTGTTTCCCCACCTGAGCGTGCTGGAGAACTGCTGCGTGGCGCCAATGTGGGTGCAGAAAAAGTCCCGCCGGGAAGCCGAAGCCCAGGCCATGCAGTATCTTGAGCGGGTGCGCATCGCCGAGCAGGCCCGAAAATACCCGGGCCAGCTCTCCGGCGGCCAACAGCAGCGCGTCGCCATCGCCCGCTCGCTATGTATGCATCCGGACGTCATGCTCTTCGACGAGCCCACCTCGGCGCTGGACCCGGAGATGATCAAGGAGGTGCTCGACGTCATGGTGGAGCTTGCCAACGAGGGCATGACCATGCTCTGCGTGACCCACGAAATGGGCTTCGCGAAAACCGTGGCCGACCGGGTGATCTTCATGGACCAGGGCCAGATCATCGAAGAGAACGCCCCGGAGCCGTTCTTCAACAACCCCCAGTCCGAGCGTACCCAGCTGTTCCTGAGCCAGATTCTCGGCCACTAGGCACCGCCGTTCGCCCCTATAAGGGTGATACTGGCAGGCAAAAGCGCAGGCTGCTCACGATGTTCGGTGAGCGGCCTGGCGTTTAGCGCAGTGAGCAGTATCTGCAACGGGTCGCCGTGGCTGACCAGCAACACCACTTCCCCTTCGAGGCGGCTCTCCATCTCCTCGATGACCGACTGCATCCGCGCCGCGACCTGGCGGACCGACTCCACCTGGTGCGTTTGGTGGTCGGCATTCTCGCCGTCCAGTGCCCAGACGCTTGGGTAAAAACGGTCGCCCTGGCCATCCAGTGAGCCAAAATAGCGCTCGCGCAAACGAGGCTCCTTTTCAAGCGAAAGCCCGAACGCTTCGGCCACACGTTGGGCGGTGTGGGTGGTGCGTAAAAAGTCCGAGTGGACGATGCGCGAAGGCGCCGGCCAGCGCCAGTCGGCCACCACCGCCGCAAGCTGGCGCTCGCCGGTTTCTGAAAGCCCGAACGCATTAAGGCCCTGGGCCGGCGCGCTGATGATGAGCCCCTGTTCGTTGGCCAGGCTATGGCCGTGGCGCATTAACAGGTAGCGGTTACGCCAGCGGCCATCGCGTTGTTCTCTCTGCTGATCGAGCATCTTTTGTACCGTATGAGTGAGCGAGGGGTTTCGTTTGACCTAACGCTAAACGCTTGCCATGTTTAATCAACCATTAACGACACGGAGGACGTTTGATTATGGCAACTTATATTGTGGTGGCAGATGCGGGCAGAGCGCGTATTTTTACCCACGCAGCCAACAAGCTCACGGAAAAAGAGAGCCTGGTACACGCCGAAGGGCAGATGCACGAAGGCGACCTGGTGACCGATAGCCCCGGCGCGGACGTACATACGTCCTCCTCCGGCGCGGCACGCTCCTCCGCCGAAGGCGGCGAAGCGCTCGAGCACGAAAACGAGATGTTCGCCAAGCAGGTCGTTAAATATCTGTTCGACGCCCGCACGAGCAACAAGATGGACGAGCTCATCCTGGTCGCCGCCCCCAAGTTCCTGGGGCTTTTGCGCGATAAGCTCGACAAGCCGACCCAGAAGATGGTGACGCATACGCTCTCGAAGGATTACAGCAAAGCCTCTGTCGATGATATCGATAAAGCCATCAGCAAGCTGAGCTAAACCCTTTAGCCCCTCGAGCGGCGCTTCTCCCAAAGTGGCGCCGCTCTCGTCGATCACCTGCCCCCCGACGACCCTTTCAAAGCTGTTTGCGACCCAATCCTTCCCCCCGCGCTGAAACGGCCCCCCGCGCTTCAAGAAATTACCTCGCTTGCCGATAAGCATTAAGTGATATAACTCATTCCCCCTAACAAAACATTGCCGCCCTGGCGACCAGGTCGCGCAAGGTGCGCAAGGCGCTGGAGAGCCTGACGCCTGTAAGCGACTTTAGCCTTGCAGAGCCGGTAACACTAATCTCAACGCTGCAGAGATAAAATAAAATGCATTTTAAATCTGTCCGTACGCTGATCGCGACCCTGGTCAGCGGCTGTATCCTGGTGGTCGTCGCCGTGCTGGTGATCTACTCGCTCATTACCAACGCGCGCTCTCAGGCGCTGGTAGAGGATGAAACCCATGCGCTGCTCGAACAGAACATCGGGGCCCGCCTGACCGCGATTGCGGCGGCCCAGGCCGAAGATATCCAGGGCGAGCTCGAACACGCCTTGACGCTGGCGACGTCGCTTGCGAACACCAATGCCATGCTGGGCCTGGAGGATGACGAGGGCCGCCCGCTCATGACCATGAGCCGCCGCGAGCTTTCGATGCTGATTCGCCAAACGGTAGTCAATAACCCGGACCTGCTCGACGCTTTCATTGGCTGGGAGCCCAACGCCTTTGGCAACGACGCGCTCTACGCCGGGCGAGAGGGATTAGGCTACGGCCCGGACGGGCGTTTTATGCCCTGGTGGTACCGCACCGAGAGCGGCGCCATCGAGGTGCTCGCGCTGGGTAGCGACATAGAAAACCAGGCGCGCGGAGACGACGGTATTCGCAAGGGGGAATACTATCTCTGTACCAAAGAGACCGAGCGCACCTGCGTAGTCGACCCGCACTGGTACGACTACAACGGCGAAAACCTGCTGGTGACCTCGTTCAACGCGCCCATCCTGGTCGACGGCGAGTTTCGTGGCAGCGCCGGTGTCGACCTTGCGGTCGATTTCCTTCAGGGGCTTCTGGAAGAGGCCAACCAAACCCTTTACGACGGTGCCGGCCAGATGCTGCTGGTCGCCTCCCAGGGGGCGCTTTCCGCCCACACCAGCGAGCCCGCCCTGCTGGGCGAAAACGCCGAGCAGGCGCTTCCCGCCGACCTGTTGCCCGACCTTGCCAGCGCCCGTCAGGGTCAGCCGGTTCGCAATCTCGACAGCGAATCCGACATGATCGAGCTCTACTGGCCGTTCGATGTCGATGAAAGCGGCAACCCCTGGGTGCTGATCATTCGCCTGCCGGAAAGCGCCGTCATGGCGGGGCTTAACACCATGCAAGCGCAGTTGAACGACCAGGGCCGGTCCTCCATGTGGGCAATGATCATCATGGGGCTGATCATTGCCCTGCTGGGCCTGCTGGTCAGTTGGCTACTCGGGAGCGGCATCTCGCGTCCGCTGCGCCACCTGGCCGACCGGATGCGCGATATCGCCTCTGGCGAGGGGGATCTGACCCAGCGCCTGCCGGTGCGCGGACGCAACGAAGCCGCCGAACTCGCCATCCAGTTCAACGCCTTCGCGGTCAAAATTCACGACGTACTGGTCGACGTGCGCGCCAGCAGCGAGTCGGTACACCACGCCGCCAGCGAAATCACCCAGGGCGGCCAGGACCTTTCCCGGCGTACCGACCAGGCGGCGGCCAGCCTCCAGCAGACCTCCACCGCGATGGAGGAGATCAGCAGCACCGTGGGCCACACCACCAGCGCCTCGAAGGAGGCCAGCGGCCTGTCACAAACCGCCTCGCAACTGGCGGAACGTACCAACGGCGCCTTCGGCCAGGTGGTGGTGACCATGAACGATATCCGCACGACCTCCGATGAGATCCAGGCGATCGTCAAGGTCATCGACGGCATTGCCTTTCAGACCAACCTGCTGGCGCTGAACGCCTCGGTCGAGGCCGCCCGGGCCGGCGAGCACGGTCGCGGCTTCGCGGTGGTCGCCGAAGAGGTGCGCATGCTCGCCTCGCGCAGCAGCGAAGCGGCGGCGGACATCCGCCAGCGCATCACGGCCTCCACGGAAAAAGTCGAAAGCGGCACGCAGCTGGTGCACCAGGCCGAGCAGGCCATGCATGAGCTGGCCGAAAGCGTGACCCGGGTGAACCAGATGCTGGGCGACATCAGCACCGCCGCCGCCGAGCAAAACGACGGTATCAGCCAGGTGAGCATTGCGGTGAATGACCTGGACCAGATGACCCAGCAAAACGCGGCGCTGGTCGAGGAGTCCACTACCGCCGCCGAGCAGCTGAAGGAGCAGGCAGAGCGCCTGGCCGAGCTGGTCGGCGGGTTTACGCTCGAAGCCACCTCGCCGTCTTCTTCGCCACAGCTTGCCCCGCCTACCCGGTCGGGCTTTTAAGCAGACCTTTTAGGGGCCCTTAGAGGGCCCCTTTTCATCCCCTAATACCGCAGACCCAATGTGGCGCGGCGGGCCGTTTAATCCTTCATTTCAAGTCAACGGTGCCAGCGCCGATAACCTGAAACGAGCGCTATCACATTTTAAGGGGCGGTCATCACACCAGCGCCAGGCAGACTCAGAAAGCCTTACGCTGTTTTCTCCTGCCCAGGGTTACCCCATGGAAGGAAGCGCTAACACCCCTTTTCACTGGCCTGCTTCTTAAGGATCGATTATGCATTTTGGCTCGCTGCGAACTTATATGCTTGCGCTCGCGACTCCTTGCCTGCTGGCGATTGTGGCAGCTCTGGTGATCTACAACCTGGTGGCCACGACCCGCACGGCACAAACCATCGACGAGCACACCCGCGACCAAGCTCAAACAGCGCTGAATGCCCGCCTGAACGCGATCATCGAGGCCCAGGGCGAGCGTATCCAGGCCGAGCTGGATAGCGCCTTGCAAACCGCCGAGTCGCTAGCGCGCACGAATGCACTCATGGGAGCCACCGATGCCGAAGGCGAAATAGCACTTTCGTTAAGCCGTCGTCAGCTTTCCAACCTTCTTCGTCAGACCGTTGCCGATAACCCGTCGTTACTCGATGTTTTCATCGGCTGGGAGCCCAACGCCTTTGGCGATGACGCCCTCTATGTGGGCGAAGAGCGGTACGGCCACGACGGCAGCGGGCGCTTCATGCCCTGGTGGTACCGCACCGAAGACGGCGAGCTGGCCGTGCTTCCGCTGGGCGACACCATGGATAGCCAAACCGTAATGGAAAGCGGCATTCGCGAAGGCGAGTACTATCTTTGCCCCAAAGAGACGCTCTCTCCCTGCGTGATCGACCCCGCCGTTTATGACTACAACGGCGAATCACTGCTGGTGACATCCTTCAATGCCCCTATTTTGGTCGACGGCGCATTTCGCGGCGTCGCGGGGGTCGATCTGTCGCTGAACTTCATCCAAACCTTGCTGCGCGAGGCGAACGAGGAACTTTACGGCGGCGCGGGCCGCATGATGCTGGTCGCAGGCCAAGGCGGTCTGGTAGCCGATACGGCCAATAGCGAAACCCTCGGTCAACCAGCACGGGATACGCTGAATAGCGACTTACTGGAAGGTATCGAGGCCGCGCAGTCCCAGGCGAGCTTGCGCAGTAATACCCACGATGGGATGCTGCAGCGCTACCACACCATTCAGATGGGCGATACCGAGCGGCCTTGGGTGCTGGTGCTAGAGCTTCCCGAAGACGTCGTCTTCGCTGGCATCAATGCGCTGCAAGACCTGCTCGGCGAACAGCGCGACCGAAACACCCTGGGCATGACGACCGTCGGGCTGGTGCTTGCCGCGCTGGGCATGCTAGCGCTTTGGTGGATAGGCGGACGTATTGCTCGCCCCCTGCGCCGCCTGGCCGACCGGATGCGCGATATCGCCTCCGGCGACGGCGACTTGACCCAACGCCTGCCAGTCAACGGCCGCGATGAGAGCGCCGAGCTCGCCACCCAGTTCAACGCCTTCGCGGTCAAGATTCACGACGTACTGGTCGACGTGCGCGCCAGCAGCGAGTCCGTTCACCACGCCGCCAGCGAAATCACCCAGGGCGGTCAGGACCTTTCCCGGCGTACCGACCAGGCGGCGGCCAGCCTCCAGCAGACCTCCACCGCGATGGAGGAGATCAGCAGCACCGTGGGCCACACCACCAGCGCCTCGAAGGAGGCCAGCGGCCTGTCACAAACCGCCTCGCAACTGGCCACGCGCACCAACAGCGCCTTCGAGCAGGTGGTCGTGACCATGGGCGATATCCGCACGACCTCCGATGAGATCCAGGCGATCGTCAAGGTCATCGACGGCATTGCCTTTCAGACCAACCTGCTGGCGTTGAATGCCTCGGTCGAGGCCGCCCGGGCCGGTGAACACGGCCGCGGCTTTGCGGTGGTGGCCGAAGAGGTGCGCATGCTCGCCGCGCGCAGCAGCGACGCGGCAGCGGATATCCGCCAGCGCATCACGGCCTCCACGGAAAAAGTCGAAAGCGGCACCCAACTGGTGCACCAGGCCGAGCAGGCCATGCATGAGCTGGCCGAAAGCGTGACCCGGGTGAACCAGATGCTGGGCGACATCAGCACCGCCGCCGCCGAGCAAAACGACGGTATCAGCCAGGTGAGCATTGCGGTGAATGACCTGGACCAGATGACCCAGCAAAACGCGGCGCTGGTCGAGGAGTCCACTACCGCCGCCGAGCAGCTGAAGGAGCAGGCAGAGCGCCTGGCCGAGCTGGTCGGCGGGTTTACGCTCGACAACGATTCGAGCGTCCATCCGCACGCTCTTCCCGCTCACTCGAACGATAGATAAGGGCCTTGGGCGCTGCATTTCCACCACTGTCAGTATCAGGGCCTTCCGGGAGGGCCCTGCACGCTCATTGTCGAGTAATCGTCATAAAAGCTTCAAGTCGCTTGGGTAAAGGTCGATAGATGATTATCGGCATAGACCACACGCTCTATTTGCTCCGCCACCTTCCTCTACAGGATGAACGTTCAATGCCGCACTCACTGCGTTTGCGCATCTTAACGGATGCCGTGTCAGCCTTACTCTCGCATCGCTTAACAAGCGGCTCAAAAGGGCGTTTGAAATGAATTTCAAATCCGTACGCACCCTCATCGCGATTTTGGTCGGCAGCTGTATTCTGTTGGTCGTGGTCGCGCTGGTCGTCTATTCGATCATCGCGAATGGGCGCTCCCACCAGCTGGTAGAGCGCCAAACGAAAGAGCTTCTCGAGCGCAATATCGAAGTCCGCCTGGATTCCGTTGCGGGGGAACAGGCCGAGCGCATCAAGGGCGAGCTGGAAAATGCCCTTATCCTGAGCGAAAACCTGGCACGCACCAACGCCTTGATGGGCGTGACCGACGAATCCGGCCGCCCTTCCTTGTATCTGAGCCGCCGCGAACTCTCCCAGGTGATCCGCCAGACCGCCATCGATAACCCGGAACTGCTGGGCACCTATATTGGCTGGGCGCCGGATGCGTTCGGGCGTGACGAGGTCTTTGCCGGCCGTGAAGAGCTTGGCTACGGTCCGGATGGCCGCTTTCGTCCTTTGTGGTTCCGCGACGATAGCGACAACGTCGTGGTGCTTCCTCTCGATGAGAGCATGGAAAGCGAAACGCGCCAGCCCAACGGTGTCCGCCAGGGAGAGTACTACCTTTGCCCGCGCGATACGCTGACCACCTGCATCGTGGACCCGGTACCCTACGACTACGATGGTCAGGTCGTCATGGTGACCTCGTTCAGCGTACCCATACTGGTCGACGGTGAGTTCCGCGGCGCCGCCGGTGTCGATCTATCGGTCAACTTCATTCAATCCATACTGCTGGAAGCCAATCAGTCGCTCTACGACGGTGCCGGCGAAATGGCCTTGATCGCGTCGGGCGGCTCTCTAACGGCGCACACCGCGCACCAGGAGGCGCTCGGCCAACTCAGTAGCGACGTACTCGACGCGTCCCTGCAATCCTCTATTCAAAGCGCCCAGGCGGGCGAGCCCGTACGCCGCTATGACCGCGAACAGGGTGTCATCGAGCTTTACTGGCCCTTTACCATCGGCGACATCGACACGCCCTGGGTGTTAATGCTGCGTCTGCCGGAAAGCGCGGTCATGGCCGGCCTGCAAAATCTGCAGGACGAACTGGGCGAGCAGGCCAATACGTCCATGTGGGGCATGATTCTCATGGGTCTCTTGATTGCGCT
This sequence comes from Vreelandella mediterranea, assembly GCF_970647075.1. Taxonomy (NCBI): domain Bacteria; kingdom Pseudomonadati; phylum Pseudomonadota; class Gammaproteobacteria; order Oceanospirillales; family Halomonadaceae; genus Vreelandella; species Vreelandella mediterranea. The sequence continues at coordinate 3,477,187 of NZ_OZ310198.1, forward strand.
GGCCGGCCTTTTTGTCAGTTGGCTGCTGGGTAACAGCATCTCCCGCCCGCTGCGCCACCTGGCCGACCGGATGCGCGACATCGCCTCCGGCGACGGCGACTTGACCCAGCGCCTGCCGGTGCGCGGGCGTAACGAAGCCGCCGAGCTCGCCATCCAGTTCAACGCCTTTGCCAATAAAATCCACGATGTGTTGGTCGACGTACGCGCCAGTAGCGACTCCGTTCACCACGCCGCCAGCGAGATCACCCAGGGCGGCCAGGATCTTTCCCGGCGCAGCGACCAGGCGGCGGCAAGCCTGCAGCAGACCTCTTCCGCCATGGAGGAGATCAGCAGCACCGTGGGCCACACCACCAGCGCCTCGAAGGAGGCCAGCGGCCTGTCACAAACCGCCTCGCAACTGGCCACGCGCACCAACAGCGCCTTCGAGCAGGTGGTCGTGACCATGGGCGACATTCGCACGACCTCCGATGAAATCCAGGCGATCGTCAAGGTCATCGACGGCATTGCCTTCCAGACCAACCTGCTGGCGCTGAATGCCTCGGTCGAGGCAGCGCGCGCCGGCGAACACGGCCGCGGCTTTGCGGTAGTGGCCGAAGAGGTGCGCATGCTCGCCGCGCGCAGCAGCGACGCGGCGGCGGACATCCGTCAGCGCATCACGGCCTCCACGGAAAAAGTCGAAAGCGGCACGCAGCTGGTGCACCAGGCCGAACAGGCCATGCATGAGCTTGCCGAAAGTGTCACCCGGGTGAACCAGATGCTGGGCGATATCAGCACCGCCGCTGCCGAGCAAAACGACGGTATCAGCCAGGTGAGCATCGCGGTGAGCGACCTGGACCAGATGACCCAGCAAAACGCGGCGCTGGTCGAGGAGTCCACCACTGCCGCCGAGCAGTTGAAGGAGCAGGCGGAGCGCCTGGCCGAGCTGGTCGGTGCCTTTACCCTGGCTGATGAGCGTACTGGTCGCGAGCAACACGCCTCGCCGCTCTCCTTGCCCGGCCGGTAAACGGGCCGCTTTGACGCTACCCGGTACTCATCGAGGGCCTCCACAGGAGGCCCTTTTTTTATGGGGCCAGACTGCAGAAAATCGTTCACTAAAACTAAAGTCGCATCCCACAATGCCGATAGAAGGACATTCCCATTATTTCAAGACCGAATGGTCTACTCATTTACCCTCCTCCCTGACAGAGACCACGCCATGCTTTCTTCGCTACGCATGCGCATTTTGATAATCACCCTGGTGGTGATTACTTTAGCGCTCACGATCAACGCCGCGGTCAGCTACCTGACGCTAAAATCCCACAACGACAAGCAAGTGACCCAGCAGCTTGCCTCCATCTCCCAGGGCAATGCGCTGGCGCTCGAAGAGTGGATAGCGGCGCGGTCCTCCATGGTCGAAGCGGCGCGTGGCCCCGTGCTGACCGGTGATCCTCTTACACACTTAGTGCAGCTGGCAGATTCGGGAGGTTTCATAGCCGCCTTTTTCGGCCAAGTCGATGGTAGCCATCTTTCCTCCGACGGCTGGATACCAGGCGATGACTACGACCCTCGTCAACGTGGCTGGTACCAAGCCGCCGTTAACCAGGACAGCACCATTGTCACACTTCCCTACCTGGACGATAATAGCGGTCAGTTAGTGGTTACCTTGGCCTCCCCGGTCAAGCGCAACGGCCGTCTCGTGGGCGTGGTCGGCGGCGATGTCGAGATCGACAACCTGATCGAACAGGTCAACGCCATTCAGCCGACCCCGTCGAGCTTCGCCTTTCTAAGCAGCGGCGGCGAAACCCTGATCGCCCACCCGGATGCGGCGCTGACGCTTCAGCCGCTGACCGCGCTTAGTCAAACCCTCAGCCCGGCGACCATCGAGCGGCTCAACGCAACGCGTAACGCCTGGGAAGACATCGAGATCGATGGCCGACACAAACACATCGCCTCCACGCCCATTGCAGGCACCGATTGGGAGCTTAGCGTGGCGCTTGACGAGCGCGAAGCCACGGCGGGCCTGCGGGCCATGATCAGATCGGCGCTGGTGGTGCTGCTGATCATTCTCGTCGTCACGGCCTTACTGCTGAGCGTGTGGCTCAAACAGATGTTCAAGGGGCTCGAGCGTGCCCGGGACGCGCTGGACGATATCGCCAGCGGTGAAGGCGACCTGACCCGCCGCCTGCCCGAGCAAGGGCGCGACGAAGTGGCCCAAATCAGCGGCGCTTTCAACCGCTTCGTCGACAAGATGGAGTCGGTGTTGCTCGACGTTCGCACCAGCAGCCAATCGGTGCACCATGCGGCCAGCGAGATCGCCACCGCTGGCCAGGATTTGTCGCGGCGTACCGACAACACCGCCGCCAGCCTGCAGCAGACCTCCGCCTCCATCGAGGAAATCACCAGCACCGTGCAGCAAACCGCGGCGTCTTCGAAAGAAGCCAACAAGCTCTCGCAAACGGCGTCGGAAGTCGCCAATGAAGGCGGGCAAGTGGTCGCGGGTGTGGTGACCACCATGGAGGAGATCACCACGGCCTCGGACAAGATCGGTGAGATCGTCACCCTGATGAACAGCATCTCGTTTCAGACCAACTTGCTGGCGCTGAACGCCTCGGTGGAAGCCGCGCGCGCCGGCGAGCACGGTCGCGGCTTTGCCGTGGTGGCCGAAGAAGTGCGCATGCTGGCCAGGCGCAGCAGCGATGCGGCCAACGATATTCAAAAGCTGATCGAGGATTCCCAGAGCAAGGTGAATAACGGCACCACTCTGGTGCGTAACGCCGGCGCCACCATGAAAAGCATCGTGGAACACATCACCCGCGTGTCCGACGTGCTCGAGGAAATTACCGCCGCGACCGGCGAGCAGAGCGACGGTATCAACCAGGTCAACATCGCGGTGGCCGACCTGGACCGCATGACCCAGGAAAATGCCGCCATGGTGGAGGAGTCCACCACCGCCGCCGAGCAGCTAAAAGAGCAGGCGAATCACCTGGCCGTGACGATCGGCAGCTTCAAGCTGTCCGAGCGCGCAAAACCGCCGCTGACGGAGAATCAATCCACGCGCTCGCTGCCGTCGTTCTAACCCTGAGCCCGAACCTTTCCTTCTAGGGCACCGGCGGTAGCGCGATATCGTCGCTGCGGCTGGCACCGGCGGTCATCTCGCGACACAGGCGCAGAAACTCGCGCACGCCGGTGGTCAGGTACTTGTGACGGTGCCAGATGAAGGTGAACTGGCGCTTCAAATCCAATTCCGGTGTGGGCAGCTCGACGAGGCTTCCCCGCCGGAAGGCGTCGCGCAGCGCAAGTCGCGAGACGCAGCCGATGCCAAGGCCCGACTCCACCGCACGCTTGATGCCCTCGGTGTGCTCGAGCTCCAACAGCGTATTGAAGCGGCTGCGGCGATGTCGGGCGGCATGCTCCAACGTCATGCGCGTCCCCGAGCCCTCTTCGCGCATGATCCAGTCCTCGCGTAAAAGCTGCTCGAGTTCCAGATGCTTGCGCCCGGCAAGCGGGTGGCGCGGTGAGCAGAACACGCATAGTTCGTCCTCGACCCAGGGCTGGCTGACGATCATCTCGTCGTCGCACTGCCCTTCGATCAAGCCCAAATCCAGCGAGTGCTGGCGCACCCCTTCGATGATATGACGCGTATTACGCACCGCCAGCCGCACACGGCTGCCGGGGTAGCGCTGCATGAAGTCGCTGATCAAAAGCGTGGCCAGGTAGTTGCCGATGGTCAGCGTCGCCCCTACTTCGAGCGCCCCCACGCCCTTCTGGCCGCGCAGAAGCTCCTCCACCTCTTCGGCCCGGTCCAAAAGTGCCACCGCCTTGGGCAGCAGTTGAAAGCCCAAGGCGTTGAGCTTTAGCCGCTTGCCCAGCCGGTCGAGCAGCTGACAGTCGAACTGGCGCTCGAGCTCGGTAAGCGCCGTGCTGGTGGCGGATTGGGACATGGCAAGCGCGCGCGCCGCCTTTGAGACGCTTTCGTGCTGGGCGACGGCCACGAAGACCTCGAGCTGGCGTAACGTATAGTGCATACCCGGCCTATATCGATTTTACGGATAACGTTTATCAGTATAATTGACTTAACAGATATGCGCTTGCTGTTTAGACTTGGCGGCAACATACCTAACCGCTCTTATTCTTTTTGAGAATATGAAATGCGAATGAGTCCTTACTCGCGTCGTCATTCGCACCCAAGGAGTTGTCATGAGCAAGTTTGCCCTGGAAGACGTGCTGAGCGTCCATCACTGGAACGATACCCTGTTCAGCTTTCGTACCACGCGGGAGCGCAGCCTGCGCTTCAAGACCGGCCAGTTCGTCATGATCGGTCTGGAAGTGGACGGCAAACCGCTAATGCGCGCCTACTCCATCGCCAGCCCCAACTATGAAGACCACCTCGAATTCTTCAGCATCAAGGTACCGGACGGCCCACTCACCTCGCGCCTTCAGCACCTTCAGGTGGGCGACCAGATCATGGTGAGCCGCAAGCCCACCGGCACGCTGGTGTGCGACGACCTGCTGCCCGGGCGCAATCTCTACATGCTCTCCACCGGCACGGGCCTGGCGCCGTTCATGAGCCTGATTCAGGACCCGGAAGTCTACGAGCGCTACGAAAAAATCGTGCTGGTTCACGGCGTGCGCGAAGTCTCGGAGCTCGCCTACGCCGACTTCATCACCAAGGAGTTGCCCGCTCACGAATACCTGGGCGAAGAGATCGCCGAGAAGCTCGTCTACTACCCCACGGTGACCCGGGAAGAGTTCCACACCATGGGGCGGCTGACCGACCATATTCGCAGCGGCAAGATTTTTGAGGACACGGGCCTGCCGCCCATCGACCCGCGCCAGGATCGGGCGATGATCTGCGGAAGCCCGGCGATGCTCGACGACACCAGTGCGCTGCTCGACGAGCTGGGCTTGAATATCTCGCCGCGCATGGGCGAACCCGGCGACTACGTGATCGAGCGGGCGTTTGTCGAGAAGTGATGGGCTGGTGAATGGTGAATGGTGAATGGTGAATGGTGAATGGTGAATGGTGAATGGTGAATGGTGAATGGTGAATGGTGAATGGTGATGTTCGGCGCCACCTTCATCGCGATACCAACAAAAAACCCCTGCTGGAGATACTCCGCAGGGGTTTTTTACTACTCACGATTCACGACTAACTATTTACCCCTTTATACCGCGTCCTTACCGGTTTCGCCGGTACGGATACGAATGACCTGCTCCAGCGGCATGACGAAAATCTTGCCGTCGCCGATTTTGCCGGTATTCGCTACTTGGGTGATGGCCTCGATGACCTGTTCGGCGAGCTCGTCGTCGACAGCCACTTCCAGCTTCACCTTGGGTAGAAAATCCACCACGTACTCGGCGCCGCGGTAAAGCTCGGTATGGCCTTTCTGACGGCCAAAGCCTTTGACTTCCGTTACGGTAATCCCCTGCACGCCGATGTCCGAGAGGGATTCGCGTACGTCATCAAGCTTGAACGGCTTGATAATGGCTGATATGAGTTTCATGGTGACATCCTCTCGCTTGCTGTCCGATTGTTGTGGGGCAGACGTTCACAACGACGAAACCGTTGCCCGCTTCCCCAAGCATACACCGCTACCGCCAGAGAATAAAAAAGCCTCCCACGAGGGGAGGCCGTAAGCTCACTATGTTGCGTCGTTGTAAATGCCACATCGTTGTAAAAGGACCGCTTTGGTTATTTCTTGACGCTGAACTCCGGGTAGGCTTCCAGACCGCACTCGGCGATATCCACGCCTTCGTACTCTTCCTCTTCGCTGACGCGGATGCCCATGAGGGCTTTCAGCACCAGCCAGACCACCAGGCTTGCCGCGAAGACCCAGCCGAAGATACCGACGATGCCGATCAGCTGCGCGCCGAAGGAGGCGTCACCGTTATTCAATGGCACGGCGAGCAGGCCCCAGATGCCCACGACCCCGTGCACCGAAATCGCACCGACCGGATCGTCCAGCTTGAGCTTATCGAGTGTGACGATGGCCGCCACGACGATCAAACCACCCACGGCGCCAATAGTGGCCGCCCCCACCGCGGTGGGAGAAAGCGGGTCGGCGGTGATCGCGACGAGCCCTGCCAGCGCCCCGTTGAGCGCCATGGTGAGATCTGCCTTACGGAACCACAGCTTGGCGAGTACCAGCGCGGCGAGCACGCCGGCGGCGGCGGCGGCGTTGGTATTCACGAACACCTGGGCGACGTTATTGGCCGAGGCGACATCCGACAGTTTGAGCTCCGAGCCGCCGTTGAAGCCAAACCAGCCCATCCACAGGATAAAGGTACCGAGTGTGGCCAGTGGCATGTTGGCACCAGGAATGGCGTGAATGGCGCCGTCACGACCGTACTTGCCCTTACGCGGGCCCAAAATCAGCACGCCCGCGAGTGCGGCGGCCGCACCGGCCATGTGCACGATGCCGGAGCCGGCATAGTCGGAGAAGCCGGCCGCGTCCAGCCAGCCGCCGCCCCAGGTCCAGTAGCCTGAAACCGGGTAGATGAAGCCGGTCATCACCACGGCAAAGGCCAAAAACGCCCAGAGCTTCATGCGCTCGGCCACCGCGCCAGAAACGATGGACATGGCGGTTGCCACGAACACGACCTGGAAGAAGAAGTCAGAGCGCATAGCGTAGTAGGGCGCGTCTTCACCGCCGCCGAGCACCGCGTCCACGCCGTTTTCAGCGCCGATCAAAAAGCCCAGGCTTGGCAAAAAGCCGCCTTCGCCGCTGGAGTACATGATGGTGTAGCCCACCAGCAGGTACATGGTGCAGGCGATGGCAAACAGCGCGATATTTTTGGTTAGAATTTCCGCGGTGTTCTTGGAGCGCACCATACCGGCTTCCAGCATTGAGAAGCCGGCAGCCATCCACATGACCAACACGCCGCAAATCAAAAAGTAAAACGTATCGAGCGCGTAGCTCAGATCGGTTACCTCGTTCATGAGTCGTTCCCCGTCTACTAAAACGTTGTATCAAGCAAAAATGCTCACAAAATCGCCGTGTGACTTATTGGTTCGGGTTATACGGCGTCGGCACCGCGCTCGCCGGTACGAATACGAATGACGTCTTCAAGCGGCGTGACGAACACCTTGCCATCGCCAATTTTGCCGCTGTTCGCCGCGCTGCAGATCGCATCGAGCACGCTGTCCAGGCGATCGTCGTCGACGGCGATCTCCACCTTCACCTTGGGTAGAAAATCCACGACGTACTCGGCGCCGCGATAAAGTTCGGTATGGCCTTTTTGACGCCCAAACCCCTTTACCTCGGTCACCGTGATCCCCTGCACACCGTTATCGGCAAGTGCTTCACGGACATCGTCGAGCTTGAATGGCTTGATGATAGCGGTGATGAGTTTCATCCCGGAGCTCCCCTGCTGGATAAATAGCGGCGCCGCCGCCTGAAATTAATGCCTTGCCTCGATAATGCGCATACCGTGCCATTCATTAAATTTAAATAATAAATCAGCCACTTAAGCCTGAAGCCAAGGTAAACCGCGCGCTTTGCCATGCGCTAACCCGGTGCATGGCAAAGCGGACGCACTATAAGAGTGCGCCCGCCAAACCACATCGCTTCATTTTGATGCAACCAAAAAAGTCGCCGTCCAAACGCACGTGAAACATGCGTATTTCGCTTGGGTTGCGTATCCTTACGAGAAAGCCGTTCACATTTATGCGTTCGTATCAGGAGATAGCCATGGCGACCCAAGACCGCATTAGCCGACTCGCACAGCAAATTGGCGACCGCTTGCAAAATGCCTCTCACGCACCGGAAGACATTCAAAAAGGCGTACAGCAAGTCATGCGCGGCGCGTTTGATCGCATGGAGCTGGTGTCCAGGGAAGACTTCGATATTCTAATGGATGTGCTCCAACGCACCCGCTCGCGGGTCGAAGCCCTGGAGCGCCAGGTGGCCAACCTGGAAGCCTCGATCGACGCAAGCCAGGCCGATAAGGCAACGCCCATGGAAGCCGAGGCGCAGACCACGCCGGCCCCCCAAGAGCCCGCCAAAAAGACGCCCAAGCCGCGCGCCTCTTCCGCCAAGGCGGCCAAGGATGCCACGGGCTCGGTGGACGATCTGGGCGAGTAGCTCGTTGCAAGATGCCCTTGAGAAGTCTTTTATAACAGCATCTTAGGGCAATCACTCTAAAAGCGACGCGCGGCTTATTCCCTTTGCCGCGCGGGCACGCTGATGTTCGAAGCGCCGATCCACACAGATTGATATAAAAAATGAGAACACCTATCATTGCGCTTTGCAGCGTCGATGAACGGCGTTCTATCAATAACAATCTGCTTTCTGGATCACTCATGACTCGCTATGTCGCCCTAAGCGCCGCTTTGTTGAGCGGTACTTTCCCCTTGATGGCCCTTTCTCAATCCCAATCGACCAGTAACGCGGAACCCGTGGCCCAGGACACGCTGGTGGTAGTCGGTTCACGCACGCCCACCCAAATCAGCCAGATCCCGGGGGCGGTACACGTGGTCGAAGGGCCCGAGCTGCAGCAGCAGATCAACGCCGGGGGCGATTTGAAAACGGCGCTGGGCCGGCTGGTGCCAGGGCTGGATTTCGGCCCCCAAGGGCGCACTAATGCAGGGCAGAACATGCGCGGGCGCAGCGTTCAGGTGCTCATCGACGGTGTATCGCTGAATAACTCCCGCGGTCTGTCGCGTCAGTTCGACGCCATCGATCCATTCAATATCGAGCGCGTCGAGGTGCTGTCAGGCACCAGCAGCTTGTACGGCGGTGGCGCGACGGGCGGCTTGATCAACATCATCACCAAGCAAGGCGAGCGCGGCGGCCCCCACTTCGAGACCCAAGCGAGCGTCACCAGTGGCTTCAACACGCGCCACGATCTCGACCGGCGCCTTTCCCAGTCGGCCAGCGGCGGTAATGAAACGGTACAGGGCCGCATTGGCGTATCCTTGATGGAAAACGGCCGCCAGTACGACGCCGGGGGCGATGAAATCTTCCCCGATATCGCACAAAGCGACCTGCAGGACAATCGCCAGCTGGATATCCTCGGCAACCTACGCGTCGAGCTTGACGACGAACAGACGCTGATGCTCAGCGGCCAGCTTTATGACTCCGGCAAAGAGGGCAACCGCGGCGTCTACTACCCGAATTTGGCCGCCCCCACGCCGAACCTCGACGGCGCCGATATCCGCGACGGCTTCACCGCGGATCGCGAACCGCGTACTGACCGCAAGATGGTCAGCGCAAGCTACCACCACGCCGACCTTTTGAATCAGAATTTCTACCTGCAGGCGTTTCATCGGGAGGAGGAGTCGAGTTTTTACCCCTTCCCCTACGCCGCCCAGGACGGCGGTTACTACTTCGCCGCCTCTCAGCAGAACACCCAGCTTAGCGGCTTGAAGGCTCTGTTCTCGGCAGATCCAAACGACGATCTCAATGTGACCTACGGCGCGGACCTGGACCGGGAGTCGTTTGACGCCTCGCAGATGCGTTTCGATCGCGCCGCAAGCGATAGCTCCGGCGGGCTCGTACAGCGCGCCGATCGCGTCACGCCCCGCTATCCGGGTTTCGATATCGACACGCTGGCGCTGTTTACCCAAAGCGAGTGGTGGGCCACGGACCAGCTTCAGCTCAGCGGCGGCATTCGCCACCAACGCATGGACGTGGACATCGACGATTTCAACGACGTGCCCGGCGGTTCCAGCGACTACGACGTCACGCTCTATAACGCCAGTGCCCTGTATGATTTCGACAACGGCCATCAGAGCTGGCTGGGCTACTCGGAGGGCTTCGAGCTGCCCGACCCGTCCAAGTATTATGGCCGCGCCGGGCAAACCGTGGCGGACAACCCGCTGGACGGTATCAAGACCCGGCAAGTCGAGCTTGGCTGGCGCTACCAGGGCGGCGACTGGTTAACCCAAGCGGCGGTCTACTACGCCTGGTCGGACACCGCCATGGAGCTCGACGACGATCTCAATGTGACCCAGATCGACGACGACCGCCGCGACTACGGCCTGGAAGCCTCGCTCACCCGCTTCATCGGCCACCACTGGGAAGTGGGCGGCACCCTGCACGCGCTGGCCTCCGAACGCAAGGTAGATGGCAGTTGGCAGGACCGCGGTATTACCGTAGCCCCTTACCCCTCCCAGGACAGCCTGACCGCCCACGTGGCCTGGCAGGATGACGCGCGCACGCTGCGCCTTCAGGGCAGCCACGCCCGCCAGTACGAAGACGCCGAGGGCGATAGCATCGACAGCTTTACCACCTTCGATGTGATCGGAAGCCAGCAGACCGATATCGGCACCCTGAGTTTGGGAATCAGCAATCTGACCGACAAGCAGTACTCCACGCCCTGGGGCCAGCGCGCCGTGGGCTTCTATTCGCCCAACTATGGGCCGGAGTATCTCTACGACTACCAGGCCCGGGGGCGTACGTTCACCCTAGGCTGGTCGCTTGAGTACTAGAGCGCAGCTCAAAGGCCACGTCCGCGTTTCGTCCAGGCTAGCGGATGGGCGTTTTAGCGCGGCGTGGTTTGCACGCAAGAACGATTATCGTTTAAATACCGGCTGACTCTTCAAGCGACGCCTCGTCATGCGCTCTAACGCCACCACGACTTTCATTCGCGGCCTGCTCTTCGTAGCGGGCCTGCTGCCGTTGACCGCCCAGGCCCAGTGGGCCACCCTCGATTGGACCATTGCCGAGACGCTTTTGGCGCTCGACGCCCCGGTCAGCGGCGTCGCCCAGATCCCCGCCTACCACGACTGGGTCGGCGAGCCGCGCATTCCCGATGACGTCACCGACCTGGGGCTTCGCCAGCAGCCCAATTTCGAGCTGATGGCGCAGTCGCCGCCGGAAGGCTTTTTGATATCGCCCATGTTCGAAGGGCTGACGCCAAAGCTTGAGCGCATCGCTCCCGTCACTTCACTTCCGCTCTACTCGCCGGGCGCGGACACCTGGCAGGAGATCATCGACTTCACCCATCGCCTGGGCGAGCAGACCCGGCGCGAGGCGCAAGCGCGCGCGCTGGTCGACGACACCGAGACACTGCTGGAAAGCCTGCGCAGCGACGTCCCGACGGCCACGCCGCCGCTTTTGATGATTCAGTTCATGGACGCCCGCCACGTGCGGGTATTTGGCGCGAACAGCCTCTACAGCGCGGTACTGGAGCGGCTGGGCCTTGAGAATGCCTGGCAGGAAGGGACCAACGCCTGGGGGTTTTCACTGGTCGGGGTCGAGGCGCTCGCGCGCCATACTGAGGCGACGCTGCTGATCATCGACCCGATCCCCGCCGGGGTGGAAGACGCACTGGCCCGGAGCGGGCTCTGGCAGCACCTGCCCGCCATCGAAAACGACAACGTCATTCGCCTGGCACCGGTATGGAGCTTCGGGGCGCTGCCCTCGGCCCAGCGCTTTGCTCGGGAGCTGAGCTCGGCGCTGTCGCATAGCGAGTGAACAGCCACCCGACCGCGTCGCCCTCTCGGCTAAACGATTTGCGTTTGACTTGCCCCTAATTTCCCCTGGCGCCTACCCAGCACGTGCCAAATACGTTAAGTTTAATTTTCAAAAGAAAAATTAGACATCTGCACAGGGGGCGGGGATGACGCTTGCCATTGTCAATACGCGTGCCGGTGTGGGGCTTGACGCCCCGGCGGTGCAGGTCGAGGTACATCTGGCCAACGGCCTGCCGGGGCTGACCCTGGTCGGCTTGCCAGAGGCCGCCGTGAAGGAGAGCCGCGAGCGAGTGCGAAGCGCGCTGGTCAATGCGGGCTTCGATTTCCCCAATACCCGGCGCATCACCCTGAACCTGGCCCCGGCGGATCTGCCCAAGGAGGGCGGGCGCTTCGACCTGCCCATCGCGCTGGGCATTCTCGCCGCCTCCGGCCAGTTGCCGGTCGATACGCTGGAAGACATCGAGTGCGCCGGTGAACTGGCCCTGGACGGCAAGCTGCGCCCGGTGCCCGGTATCCTGCCGTTTGCAATGGCCACTAAAACCGCCGGGCGCAAGCTGATCGTGCCCCAAGCCTGCGCCGACGAGGCCGCCCTTGCGGGTAACGGCCTGGACGTGCTGCCCGCCGCGTCGCTTTGGGAAGTGGTCGCTCATCTGCTGGATCAAACCCGCATCACGCCCCATGTGCTACCGGCCCCGCCGAAGGCAAAAAACCCGGCGCCGGACCTTTGTGACGTGCGCGGCCAGCACCAGGCGCGCCGGGCGCTGGAAGTCGCCGCCGCCGGGGGCCACAACCTGTTGCTGGCGGGCCCGCCGGGCACCGGCAAAACCATGCTGGCCAGCCGCCTGCCGGGCATTTTGCCGCCATTGAGTGAAGACGATGCCCTACAGGTCGCCGCGGTGCGCTCGGTATGCGGGCTGGCACTAGAGGCAGACTGGGGCCAGCGGCCCTTTCGCCAACCCCACCACAGTGCCAGCGCCGCCGCGCTGGTGGGCGGCGGCTCGAAACCCAAACCCGGCGAAATTTCGCTTGCCCACATGGGCGTGCTGTTTCTGGACGAGCTGCCGGAGTTCTCGCGAAGCGTATTGGAAGTGCTTCGTCAGCCCCTGGAAACCGGGGAAATTCATCTGTCACGCGCCAGTCACGAGCGCCGTTATCCAGCCAGGTTCCAGTTAGTGGCCGCCATGAATCCGTGCCCGTGCGGGCATTTGGGTGACCCACGCAGCCGCTGCCAGTGCACCGCCAGCCAGATCCAGCGCTATCAGGCGCGGCTTTCCGGCCCGCTTCTCGACCGTATCGACCTGCAGGTAGAAGTGCCGGCGCTTCCGCCGGAGCAGCTCACCGCCCAGACCCAGGGCGAATCGTCTGAGGCGGTGCGCGAGCGCGTAATGGCGGCCCGAGCGCGTCAGATGGCGCGTGGCGCGCTCAACAGCCAGCTCAGCGGCAAGGCCCTGGAAGCCGCCTGCGATTTAAACGACGAAGAGCGCACCTGGCTTGCCGGGGTGCTGGAACGCCTCAAACTTTCGGCGCGAGCCTACCACCGGGTGCTGCGCGTGGCGCTAACACTTGCGGATTTACAGGGCGAACCCAAACCCGGCCAACCGCACCTGATCGAGGCCATCGGTTACCGACAGTTGGACCGGCTGTTGAAGGGTGGCTGAGGGTCATTGGCGCTAATTTTTCCGGAGTGGAATTAGGCGCAGACGAGCTTGATTGGGTTAAATCGAGAGGGTGCTGTTTAAGGAAAATAGGAGTTTATTTTTTGGCTTAGACATTTTCCACCCAAACTTATTGGGCTCAATTTATCCAACCCTAGCGACTTTAATTACTCCTATAAAGCTACAAAGCGGAATGAATCTATAAAAACCTATAGAGCTACTTATTAGACTAATAAAAGAAGACAGCATTGTATGAACAAAACTGTAACTTCGCAAAGAAGACAGCTTAACCTCATAGCTTATTCCGAACCAGCAGGGTGGAAGGCTTGTTAGTAAAGTGCAATTTTGTTTGATTCAGTGTCTCGTAAGTGCAGGTAAATAGAGCCAATTTTTTTCGAGACCATCTCTAACACCTATTAACCTGAAAACCTTCAAAGGGATTATTTGATGTATGTCAAATAAATGAGATGGATCCTTAACCATTCTATTACTATTGCTCCGAACGATATTTTTAAATAACAACTTCGCCAATGACTCGGCACCTTACCAAACCAAAAGAATTCGCTAGATTCTCTTCAAGCAACGACTGGTAAATTTCATCACTCATAAAGAAAACATTCCATATGGTATCTTCTATCCAGATGTCCAAGCCATTCAATGCTTTATCACTTAAAGCAATAGCTTCTTTAATACCAGCTGAGGATGGCGTCCAACCTTCTACATATGGATGTCTATCAACTTTAGGAGAATATTCAGGAAGGAAGGTGTCTTTTCTTTCACTGAAAATTAAACAGAAGTATTTACCTTCTATTTGAGTTTCTTGATCATGGTGATATAGTTCTACGGGGTGTAATCGTGTGCGCCCTAGTTCAAAAAGTTCAAGAATTTTCGCGATTTTATTCGACACTATACAGTACCCTGCCCCATGAAAAACATTAGGGAGTTTTTTTGGAGCCTGTTTGGTTCCACAATACATTTTCGAAGGGAGTTGATCGCTGGGAACATATAAAGCTTTTGAAATATTTGTCCTTACCTTCGCTGCGGATTCTTGATCAATCAGAGAATCATCGCTGTCGAAGTGAAATACTTTTTGTGAGTTTGTAAATACGTACGAAGCCCAAACAGAGGTTTCTAAAGTCTGAGGATTCATGATATCTCCATAGGCATAGAGGAATTTTAAAAGTCTTAATAATCAATAGCTTAGATTTTTAAGTCGTTATTCTATACCGGGTGAATCATATATTTGCATGACATTTATGTCCATGTGGCATTTTGATATAAATAACTATAAGAACTTTTAAAAAGATAATTTTTCTCTATCGCTTCATAATATTGGCCATTGGAGCGGCTCAACTACTTTTGCAATCAAAGCTACTTATAACTAAAACACTCTAACTTATAGATTTTAATAATATCTAGTAAAGTTCTCTTGTCAGGTATAAAAATTGAAACAGTATTTACAGTCTTTACATGGCCGGAGGCTATTACTTACGTACCCTCGGGTTTATTACAGCTATTCACTCAGCCGCACCTGATCGAGGCCATAGGCTACCGGCAGTTGGAACGGCTCTTGAAAGGCGGCTGAGGGTTACGTTAGCTGCGAGGCGTATCTTCTGCGTAGCGCCCGCTCATCACCCAAGCCGTCCAGGAACCATCGAAAAGCGAAAGGTGTTCGTAACCGGCAAGCTCGGCCGCGACCCAGAGGATACAGGCCGTAATACCGGAGCCACAGCTGAAGGTCAGGTGATCCGACGGGTAAAGCGCTTGGCCGAGCATGAGCCGTGAGATCTCTTCCGGGCTCTTGAAGTGGCCCTTTTCCAGAACCTCTGTGAAGGGAAGGTTATGTGATCCCGCAATATGCCCACTGGGAAGCTCGGGGCGGGGCTCGGCCGCTGCGCCGGAGAAGCGTTCGCCGCTTCGGGCATCTACCAGCTTGAAGCGTGGCTTTGCAATATTGTCGCGGACGTCATCGACGCTCATCACGCTGCTATTGGCCTTGAGTACCGGTGGTGCGGCCAGCGGCTTCGGCGTCGTATAGCCCTGCTGAACCGGCAGCGACTGGGCCAGCCACTCGGTCAAGCCGCCGTCGAGCAGGCTCACGTTGGTAAAGCCTGCCTGGGTCAGCAGCCAGTAGGCCCGAGGGGAGGAGTAAACGCCCCGGTTATCGTAGATGACGATGTCGTCCTCGGGCGCCAGACCGAGCCTTCTGCACGCCTCTTGCAAGCTCTCCAGGGCGGGCAGCGTATGGGGAAACGCCCCGTTGGGATCGGAAAAAACCTGCTCGATATCGAATTCGATCGATCCGGGTATTTTACGGTCATCCTGCGCGACGTAAGCCGCGATAGGGCTATTGGGTAGCGAGGCATCCAGCACTTTGGGCGGTGCGTCACCGTTCAGGCGATCCCAAAGATGTTGGGCGGCGAGCAGAATATCGGACATGAAAGGAAGCTCCCGTTGGTTGGTACATTGACTATACAACGCTCACCGGGCACCGCGCGCGGCCAATTTAGGGGCCAGTGCATTACGTGAGCGAGCCTGGCCAGCGCCGGCAAGCGGTGGCGGTTTGACACAAAAAAACCCCGCTCGAAAAGCGGGGCAAAAAGCTAGTTAGCGAGCGGGACAGCGCCTAGTAGTTGTAGCGCACCAGCAAAGAGGTGCTGTTGGCGTTAATGTCGTCGCCATTGGCATCTTTGGAGTCGTCCAGGCTGTACTCCGCCGAGAGGATCAGGTTGTCGTCCATCAGGAAGTAAGCGCCGCCCAGCAGGTAAAAGGCGTTACGGGCGCTGGAGTCGTCATCTTCCAGGCGGTTGAAGCCGGAGTAGAGCTCGAACTTGCCAGGGCCTACGTTTTCGAAGGTGTAGTGGGCTACGCCTTCATAACCCCGCGCAGTATCGACGATGCCGCTGCCCTGCTCTTCCAGGCCGGAAAAGGTGCTATCGAACACCGTATCGCGGTACTCACCGGCGGTCAGCGCGAAGTACCAGTTGCCCGGGGCATAGTTAGTGCCAAACAGCGCTGCGTTGGCATCGGCGCTGCTATCTGAGCCGCTATCCAGGGTGCTGTCGATATTGCTGTGCTGCACGGCCACGCCGACGTTCCAGTCATCGGTCACCGCGTAGCGGGCCACACCCTGGGCGCCGTACTTGCGCTTGAAGCGCTCGATGTTGCTGTACTCGGGCACCTCGGCATCGAATTCGCTGCCTTCGATCTGATACATCAGACCCACGGTGAGCTTGTCGTAGGTGTTCTGCCAGGAGATCGCGTTGTCGGCGCGCCCCAGGCCGTTTTCGCCACCATCGCCACTGAAGCCCGCATTGAAGCTACCCTGGGCGGCGGCGCCGTTGATCCAGAAGTAATCCGTATACCAGGCCAGCATGTCGTACCATAGCGACCACTGTTTACCGATCAACACCGTGCCGTGCTCTTCGCTGCTCACCCCGGTATAGAGCAAACGCTTGAAGCGGTCGTTGGTGCCATCGGTAAAAAACGGATCGAAGCCCCATTCCGCGCGGGAGATCGTCGACCAGCCATCCGCCAGGTTGTACTCGTGCACCACGTTGATACGCGAGCCCGCATTTTTAGGATCGTTGTCGTTCTCGACGCCGTTCAAAAACGTGCTGGCGGCGGCAATCCTGCCCCCAATCTGTAATCGCGTCTCGGCGGTTTCGTACACCGTCGCCGCCTGGGCCGACTGGCTCATGGCCACTGCTGCGAGTACGCCTGTCACTGCAAAAGGTTTTATACGGTTAAGCATTTTTTGTATCCCTGACTTTATTTAATTTTATATAAATATTCCTATAAGCCAATCTATAGCGGCTGGGCCCATTTTTCGTACACCCGCCCTGCTGTCGCAAGCCGCTAAGCTATTTGGCTATCGCTCGTCTCTGATGCGGGCAGCGTACTCTTCAAGGGAAATGACGCCATCGGCATTGGTGTCATAAAGGTTAAAGCTGCCGCTAATTTCAGAGGAAGAGGAGGCTTCCGTCGGGTCGATCACGCCATCGCCGTCGGTATCCAGGCGATTGAACGCAGCTCTTACATCCGCCGGTATGGCATTTTGGGTCTTGGCTTCGGCAAAGCTGCCCTCGCCATCCCCATAGGGCAGCTGTGAGCAGCCCCCGAGCAAAATGATGGATCCCGTGACTAATGCTATTTTTATCTTCATTACAACGCTTCTCCTGTCGTTCATTTTAGTTTTACTACGCATCGGCAGCCGCTCACCGGGATAACCCCTCTCCCCCGGCCGCCGACCCCTCACGCCATGGCGTACCACGCCCTGGCACAAGTTCTTTCAAGTCGTCTTTTTTGTTGGCACATCAAGCGACTTTTCAAGCGACTTGGTCGTCATTAAGAAAGGCAGCCTCGAGCAGCGCCTGGGTATAGGGGTCCTGAGGACGATCGAAGATCGCCTCGGTGCTGCCCTGCTCCACGACCCGGCCCTCTTTCATTACCAGCACGTTATCGGCCAGGGCCCGGACCACGGCAAGGTCGTGGCTGATAAACAGATACGTGAGCCCGTACTTTTGCTGCAGATCGCGCAGTAGGCGAATCACGCTCATCTGCACCGAGCGGTCGAGCGCCGAGGTCGGCTCGTCGAGCAGCAAGAAGTCCGGCTTTAAAATCAGCGCCCGGGCGATGGCGATACGCTGGCGCTGGCCGCCGGAGAACTCGTGGGGGTAGCGCTTGCGCATCGCCGGGTCCAACGACACTTCTTCAAGGGACTCGATGACCCGTTCTTCCCGCGCCTGGCGGCCGAGTTCGGGGAAGTGGACCTTGAGCCCTTCGCTAATGATCTCGCCGACGGTCAAACGCGGCGAAAGCGAGCCGAAGGGGTCTTGAAAGACCACCTGCATGCGCGAGCGCAGCGGGCGCATTTGCGACTTGTCGAAGCCGGTGATGTCGGTATCTTCAAAGCGCAGGCGCCCGTCGCTTTTCAAAAGCCGCAGCAGGGCGCGGCCCAGGGTGGACTTGCCGGAGCCGGACTCACCGACGATGCCCACGGTCTGCCCGCGGCGCACGTCGAGAC
Source organism: Vreelandella mediterranea (assembly GCF_970647075.1). NCBI lineage: Bacteria > Pseudomonadati > Pseudomonadota > Gammaproteobacteria > Oceanospirillales > Halomonadaceae > Vreelandella > Vreelandella mediterranea. Next base: position 3,495,266 of record NZ_OZ310198.1, read on the forward strand.
TGATGCCATGCACCGCCTGGAAGTACTCGTTCTTGCCGAACAGGCGTTTACGCACCGTAAAGCGCACCTTCATGTCGTCGGCTTGTAGGATGACCGGCGCGTCGTCGGCCACCGGCAACTTGCGCCCGCTGGGCTCGGCGTCGAGCAGCATGCGCGTGTAGTCGTGCTGGGGCGCGGTGAACACCTCTTCGGTCGTCCCGCTTTCCACCAGCTCGCCCTGGCACATCACGCAGACCCGCTCGGCAAAGCGACGCACCAGACCCAAATCGTGGGTGATGAATAGAATCGCCATGCCGTACTGTTTTTGCAGGTCGCGCAGCAGATCGAGGATCTGCGCCTGAACGGTGACATCGAGGGCGGTGGTGGGCTCGTCGGCGATCAGTAACCGCGGCTCGCAGGCCAACGCCATGGCGATCATTACGCGCTGACGCTGGCCACCGGAAAGCTCGTGCGGGTAGCTCGCTACGCGCTTGGTAGGCTCGGGAATACCGACCTGGGTCAACAGCTCGACCACGCGGCTGCGTACGGCGCTACCGCTCATCTTGCGGTGCTTTTTGAGGACCTCGGCGATCTGACGGCCAATCGGGTGGAGCGGATTGAGCGAGGTCATCGGCTCCTGAAAGATCATCGAAATATCGTTACCCAACAGGCTTCGCATCCGCGCATTGGAGGCCTCGACCAGGTTCTCCCCTTCAAAACGGATCGCCCCGGAGATCTTCGCAAGGCTCGGCAACAGCCGCATCAGCGCGGTAGACGTCACCGACTTGCCCGACCCCGACTCGCCCACCAGCGCCAGGGTCTCGTTTTCGGCAATGCTGAAGCTTACGCCTTTAACCGCCGAGACCGTGCCGTTGGGCAGCTCGAAATCCACCTTGAGGTTATCGACTTCCAGTAAAGCGTTGGACATCCTGGCCTCCTAGCGGGTACGTGGGTCGAGGGCGTCGCGCAGCCCGTCGCCCAGAAAATTGAGACAAAAAAGCGTTACGGCCAAAAATACCGCGGGCACAATCAGCATCCAGGGGGCCCCTTGCATGTTGGAGGTCCCTTCGCTGATCAAAACGCCCCAGCTGGTCAGCGGCTCTTGAACGCCCAGCCCCAAAAACGAAAGGAAGCTTTCGAGCAAAATCACCTTGGGCACCGTCAACGTCACGTAGATGATCACCGGCCCGATAGAGTTGGGAATCAGGTGGCGGGTAACGATCTTGGAATCCTTCACGCCGAGCGCCTGGGAGGCCTCGACGAACTCGCGGCGCTTGAGCGCCAGAGTCTGGCCACGCACGATACGCGCCATATCCAGCCACTCGACGGCGCCGATGGCGGCGTAGATCAGCAGGATATTGCGCCCCAGTACCACCATGAGCAGGATGACCAAAAACATGAAGGGCAGCGAATACATGATGTCGACAAAGCGCATCATCAGGTTATCGACCCGCCCGCCCAGGTACCCGGCAATGGCGCCGTAGAGCACGCCGATCACCAGGCTTACGAAGGTCGCCACCAGTGCCACGGAAAGCGAAATGCGCCCCCCATAAAGCGTGCGCGTCAATAGATCGCGGCCGTTGGCATCGGTGCCCAGCAAGTGAAACCCTTCGGTGGTGGGCGGCACGCCAAAGGCGCTCCAGTCCACTTCGGCAAGCCCCCAGGGCAGCAAAAACGGGCCAACAATACACACCAGCGCAATCAGCGAAAGCACGATGATACTGGCCATGGCGGCGCGGTTTTGGCGCAGCCGGCGCCACGCTTCCTGGCCCAGGCTCTCGCCCTTGAGCGGCGCTTTGGGCGGGTTGGGGCCATCGCCGCCAACGCCGTTACCCGGCTGCTCGTCAGTGGCGTGATAAGTAGAGGTCATAACGCGCTCCGTTCAATCGTCATAGCGGATCTGGGGGTCGAATAGCGAATAAAGGAGATCGACGATCAGGTTCATCAAGACAATCAGTACGCCGTAGAACACCACCGTTCCCATCACCAGGGTGTAGTCCCGGTTGAGCGCGCCCTGGACGAAGTAGCGGCCAATGCCCGGCAACCCGAAGATCTGCTCGATCACCACGGAGCCGGTGATGATGCCCGCAATCGCCGGCCCGAGATAAGAGAGGATCGGCAGCATCGCCGGGCGCAGGGCGTGGCGCAGAATCACCTCGCGCTCGGTGAGTCCTTTGGCCCGGGCGGTGCGGATAAAATGACTGCCCAGCACCTCGATCATCGAGGCGCGCATCATGCGGGCAATATAGGCGATCTGCTGAATCGCCAGCGCGACCACGGGAAGCACCAGGTTGGGCAGCGCGCCGCCGTTCCAGCCGCCCACCGGCAGCCAGCCCAGCACGATGCCGAAAAACAGCGCCATCAGCGGCGCAATCACGAAGTTGGGGACCGCAATGCCGCCCAGCGCCACCCCCATCAGCGTGTAATCCACCGCGCTGTTGCGCTTCAAGGCCGCAAAGACCCCCATGGGAATCCCCAGCAGCAGCGCCAGCACGATCGCCAGCGCACCGAGCTGAAGGCTGACCGGAAAGCCCTGGAGCAGCAGGTCGCTGACCGAGAAGTCCTTGTAGACGAACGAAGGGCCGAAATCGCCCTGGGCGAGGTTGCCCATATAGCGCAGGTACTGCTGCCACAGCGGCTCGTCCATGTGATAGGCGGCCATCAGGTTGGCCTCGATCTCCGGCGGCAGTTGGCGCTCGCCATCGAAAGGCCCGCCCGGGGCCATGCGCATCAAAAAGAACGACAGCGTAATGACGATCAGAAGCGTCGGGATCGCCATGGCAAGGCGTTTGGCAATATAAGTCAGCATGCCTCTGCCCTTTTTGGCTGACGATCGTGCAGGCCAGGTGCGGCGTGGTGTGCCATCTCGGTGTCTACTCCTCGAGCGTGATGTAACGAAGCGGGTGAACGTCCAGCGGCGTGGCGTGCCAACCGGAAACGTTAGGCGAGACCAGCGCCAAATTGACGTAGTCATAAAGAGGCAGCAGCGCGTAGTCGTCGAGCAGCATTTGTTCGGCCTCGGTCAGCACCTCGGCCCGCGCCTCGGGGTCGAGAATCGCATCGCTGCGCGCGACCAGTTCGTCGTATTCGGCGTTATGGTAGCCGGTGCTGCGCGCCGAGGTGCCGCCGTCGCTATAGGCATTCAAAAAGTCGTAGGGGTCGTCGATGGTGGCGACCATGCCGTAGCGGGCCAGCTCGAAGTTGCCTTCATTGATGTTGGCAAAGTGGGTGGCGGCTTCGCTGTTGTTGAGCGACACCTCGACACCCAATGGCTGCCACATGGCGGCAATGGCCACGGCAACCCGGCGGTGATCGTCCAGGGTGTTGTAGCGCAACTCGACCTCGAGCGGGTTATTCGGCCCGTAGCCCGCCTCGTCCAGCAGCTGCCGGGCGCGCTCGAGGCGCTCGTCCATGGGCATATCGGCAAACGCCATTTTACCCTGAGTGCCGCCCGAGGTCGCCTGAGGGACAAACCAGTAAGAGGGCACCTGTCCCATGCCCAAAATCTGGTCGGCGATCACTTCGCGGCGGCTGGCGAGATTAAGCGCCTCGCGCACGCGTACGTCGCTGAAGGGGCTGCCCTCTTCCATGTTGAACATGTAGAAGTAGCTGGCGACCATCGGGCTCACCTGCAGCGCATCCGCCAGGTTTTCCTCGATCCAGCCGAACTGCTGGCCGGGCACGCCGCTATAGCTGATATCCAGTTCCCCCGCGCGGTAACGGGTCAGCGCCGCACTGGCGTCTTCGATGGGGTAGAAGATCGCCTCGTCGAGGGCGACGTCGGCGGCAGCGTAGTAGGCCGGGTTTTTCGCCAGGGTGATATGATCCTGAGGCTGCCACTGCTCAAGCTTGAAGGGTCCGCTCACCGGCGTCTGCCCCGGGGTGATCCAGCGCTGGCCCTGTGCGGTCACGTAATGTTCGGGCAGCGGCGCGGCCTCGGGCATCGCCAGCGCCTGCATGAACCAGGCGGCGGGCTTGGCGAAATGAATGCGCAGGGTGTGTTCATCCAGCGCTTCAACGCCCAGGCTTTCCGGCTCGGCCTCGCCAATATTGACGGCGTGAGCGCCTTCGATGGGGTAGTAAAGCTGGGCATTGTGCGCGGCAATCTCGGGGCGCAACAGGCGGCGCAGGCTGTAAAGCGCATCATCGGCGGTAATCTGCTCGCCGTCGGACCACTCGGCGCCCTCGCGCAAGTAAAGCGTCAGCGTGTCACCCGCCTCGTTCATTTCCCAGCGCTCGGCCAAACCCGGCACCAGCTCGCCTTCGGGGCCGTAGCTCACCAGGGTTTCGAACATCTCGCGGATGATGCGGGACTCCCAGACACCACTGGAGCGCTGCGGGTCGAGGGTACCCGGCTCCGCGCCGTTGTCGATACGCAGCGTCGCGGCCTGGGTGCCAAGGCTTGTAAGGGCCAGGGTCGCGGCACCGACGGCCACCGCCAAGCGGGTTAAATGGGACATACAGCCTCCTTTGTTTTAACCGGCTGAATCCTTTGGGACACGCACGGCTTCGCCGGCCTGGTGAGGCAAAAGCGATTAAAATCGGGAAATTGGCACTTTGAAGGCAAGGCCGGTCGTACCGGCCTTGCGAGCAGTGACTACTCGTCGAAGCTTACCCAGCGCGACGGATGGTCGTCCTGGATATTGTTCTCCCAGCCGGAGAGCGCCGGATTGACCAGGTTGCGGCTGACGTAGAACATCAGCGGCGCAAAGGCGTCATCCTCGAGGGCCATCTGCTCGGCCTGCTCGAGAATGGCCTGACGCTCGTCGAGGTCCTGGGTCTGCGCCGCTTCGTCCATCAAGGCGTCGAACTCGGGATTGCTGTAGGCGCCGTAATTGTTACCCACGCCACTTTGCAGCAACACCAGGAAGTTCTCGGCGTCGTTGTAGTCGGCAATCCAGCCAGCCCGAGCGACATCGAAATCGCCTTCGGCGATGGACTGGTAGTGCACCGTCGCTTCGGAGTTGATCATCTCGACATTGACCCCAAGCGGGCGCCACATGGCGGCGATGGCCACGGCAATGCGCTGGTGCTCATCGTTGGAGTTGTAACGTAGGCGCAGATTAAGAGGATTGCTTTGGCTATAGCCCGCCTCTTCCATCAGTTCCTGGGCGCGGGCCATACGGTCATCGAAGGACTCGTCGGCAATCGCCATCGGCTGCTGCTCGTAGTGGCTGGTGCCGGGCGGCACCAATGAGAAGGCGGTCTCGAAGGTGCCCTTCATCAGCTGCTCGGTGATCACGTCGCGGCGAATCACCAGGTTGAGCGCCTCGCGTACCCGCGCGTCCGTCGTCGGGTGGCCGTCGCGGTGGTTGAACACGTAGTAGTAGGAGCCCTGGTAAGGCGCCATCTGGGTGGCGTCGGGCAGGTTCTCCATGAGCCATTCATAACGCTCGGAATTATAGTCCCGAATGATATCCAGTTCGCCGGCACGAAAGCGCGAGATCGCCGCATTGCGGTCTTCGGTGGTGTGGAACACCACGCCGTCCAGGCTCACGTCGTCCGCGTCGTAGTAGGTCGGGCTCTTCTCGGTGGTGATGGTGGACTGCGAAATCCACTCGACCGGATGGAAGGCGCCGTTGGAGGCTATATGATCCAGATCGATCCAGCGCCGGCCGTGCTCTTCCACCAAATGCGCAGGCTGCGGGTAGGCGGTGTAGTGGGTCAGAAGCTGGGTAAAGTAGGGCGTCGGATGATTGAGCTCGACCTTCAGCGTGCGCCCGTCATCGAGCGACTCTACGCCCAGGGCCTCCAGCGGCTCTTCGCCCAAATTGACGGCCCGTGCGTTGACGATCGGGTAAAGCATGTAGGCGTATTTGGAGGCGTTGGAGGGGTTGAGCAATTGACGCCAACCCACCACGAAGTCTTCGGCGGTGACCGGCTCGCCGTCCGACCAGACCGCGCCTTCACGCATCTGGAAGGTGTAAGTCAGGCCATCGTCGGAGATCTCGTAATCCGTTGCCATGCCCGGCTGAAGTTCGCCATCCGGCCCTTCTTTGAAGAGGCCTTCGAACACATCCATGAGCACCTGGGACTCCCAAACACCCCCCGAGACCTGGGAGGTATCGAAAGACGCAAGTTCTCCCATCACGCCAATATCCAGTGTCTCAGCTTGAACCGATTGGCTCGCGAGGGCTGCAGACGCGATAAATACCGCAGTGGATAGGGCACGTTTGTGCATACCGCTTACAAGGCGCATAGTGATCTCCCAAGGATCTGATAAATATGGCTTATCTGGTTGTTGTGATATCGATAGGCGTGCGCTTGAAACGCTAGATCAGCTGGTTGCGCTGATGTTCTTTTTTAAGGATATTATGGTTTTTTTAATTAGCCGTCTAGCCAATGAAACAAATAATTCTCTTGAATAACTAATAACACAGGTTATTTACTTTAACCTAAACAAAACTTGGCCATTTAAACCAGTCAGCGATAATCGAACGATAAAATCACGTTGAGTGAACAGATTGACGTGTAGAAACCCGGCCGCGCCCGGGCCGCTGAGCGCCTTGCTTTTAGGTAGTATGGGGCGACACCTCGCCACCCTCCCTACTGGTACAGGAAGCGGCCATGCGGCTTTTAATACTCGCAAGCTCCACGAGTGCTTTTTTCAACCTGTACCAGTTACAGGCGATCTACCCCTGGCTTGCAGGCCGGCTCGATGCCAGCCTCACTCAGGCAGGTTGGCTCAACATGGCCACTCTTTTTGGCATGATGCTAACCGCCCCCTTTGCCAACCGCATTACTCGGGGGCGCTCCTCGTATAGCGCCATTTTGATGGGGGTCGGGCTTTTGATCGCGCTGAATGTCCTGCTGGCGTTCAGCACTACGCTGAGTGTCACCTGGTGGCTTCGCGTGGCCCAGGGCGTGGTCTTGCCCTGCGTTCTGACGTCTACCGTCGCGCTGCTGGCCCAGGCCGACAACGAGGCGCAGCGCGCCCGCCGGGTCGGTTTTTTTGTGGCCGGCACCATTATCGGCAGCACGTTAAGCCGCTTTTACCCCGCCTGGGCGCTGGATGTATTCGCCTGGCGCGGCGGGTTCTTGAGCTGCGCGGTACTTTTGGGGCTTTCGTGGCTGGCCATCTTCCGGCAAACGCAAACACAGCCGCTTAAGCTGGCGCCGCCGAGCGAGCAGGCGCCTTACCTTCAACTGCTCAAAAAGGCGCTTTTGGAGAACCGCCTGGCGGTGGCGTACTGCGTGGGCTTTACCCTGCTCTTTACCCAAAGCGCTGTCTTTACCGTGTTGGGGCTGCGCCTCGCCCAAGCGCCCTTCAACTACTCCTCTGCGCAGATCGGGCTGGTCTACCTTGCCTCCCTGCCCGCCATCGCCGCGGTCATCGCCAGCCCCAGGCTCTATCGAAACAGCAGCGAGACGCGCTTCTTTTTGCCCTTTACCGCGCTGCTGTGGGTGTCGCTGGCGTTCGCTAATACCGGTTTTTACACGAGCCTTTTAAGTGTCGGGCTCTTTGCCATTAGCACCTACCTGCTGCAAACGCTAACCACGCGTATGGTAAGCCGGGCGCAGTGCGTGCCCGCTTCGTTTGCAAGTGGCCTCTACCTTACTTTCTACTACGCCGGTGGCGCCCTGGGCGCCACGCTTGCCGCCTTCTGCTACAGCCATTGGGGCTGGGCGGGGGCCCTTGCGCTGGTGGGGGTAGTGCACGTGCTTACCCTGGTGTCGGTGCTTGCGCTGCTGGCCGCGGGCCGACGCCGAGACGCCCGCGCCGGCAAGAGCGAATAAACCGTGCTTTTTAGCCCAGCCACATGCGCAGCGGCATCCAAAGGCCCATGCCCACCATCACCAGGTTTTCGGTCAATGACACGAAACCCAGCGGCACGTTGCTGCCCCCGCCCACGCAGGCGCACTTGAGTTCGCGTTTGTCGATGTAAACCGCCTTGAAAACGGAGACCGCCCCCACCCCGCCGACGAAAAGCGCCAATGGCGCGGCCAGCCAAATAAGCGCCCCGGCCAGCATCAAAAGACCGGCCAGGGTTTCGATGAAAGGATACACGTAGCCGTAGGGCACGTAGCGCTGAGCGAGCAGGTCGTAGTTGACGAACATGGTGCTGAAACTTTCCACGTCCTGAAGCTTTTGCAGGCCAAGCAGCACCATCGCCGTGGCGATGGCGTACTCCGGCATACGCGCGCCCAGCAACGTGCCCTGAGCGGCCCAGCTCACGGCCAGGCCGATCAACAAGGCCACGGCGAAGATCGCCAGCACCGGGCGGTAGGTGGTGGCGTTGGGGTCGCGCACGCGCAAACCTAGATGCTTGCGTACGTCTTCGTAACCGCCGATGCGCGTGTCATTGATATAGGTCTGGGGCGTGGTCTTGACGTCTTCCCGCGCCTTGAAGGCGTCGATCTCCTCGCGGGAGGTCAGCCAGTGATCCTCCACCGTAAAGCCCTTGCGCTTGAGAAGATCCACCGTTTTCACACCAAACGGGCAGCGGTGGGTGGTCATGTTCATACGATAGACGCGGGCCGTGCCCTGGGTAGTACTTGCCATCGTCGCCTCCTGAAGGGGTCTTCGAGTTCATGGGGTTCGTCAATAAGCGTAGAACCTATGGGCAACACATGGGTCAAGGCGCGCCGGCCCCGGGGAGCAGGCTTAGCGCGCGCGATGGCGGCGCAACGTCAGAGCGAACCCCAGAAGCCCGGCTATGGGCCCTGGCACTAAAAGCCAGGCCGCGTCCAGGCCGGTGCGCTCGAATAGGGCGGTGATGGCGGTAATCGACACCACGGTGATGGCAAAGCCGATAGCGTTCAAAATGGCCAGCGCCGCGCCGACGATGGCCGGCGGGCAGGCCCTGGCCGAAAGCGCCGAGAACTGCGGCGAGTCCGCCACGACCGCCGCGCCCCACACCAGCAGCAGCGCCAAAAGCGCCGCCGGGGGGAGCTGACGCCAGAATAGCGCGAACAGCACCGCGCAGAGACACGACAGCGCCAGCGCCGCCAATGCCACCGGCGCGCTGCCAAACCTTCGCGAAAGCGCCCCGCCCAGCAGACACCCCAGCGCCCCGATGCCGATCACACCGAAGGCCAAGCCCGAAATACCCAGGCCCGGGTAGGCGCCAGGCAGCACCGAGCTTGCCACCAGCAGCGGCACCAAAGTCCAGAAAGCATAGAGCTCCCACATATGGCCAAAATAGCCCCAGGCCGCCGCACGAAAGCGGGGGACCTTGAATGCCTCGATCACACGAATACGCCTGGCACCGGGCTTGGGCCGCGCGGGCAGGTGGGGCCCATCGCCCAACCAAAAAATCAACGCCGCCCCCAAAAGCGCCAGCAGGGAAGACGCGCTGATCACCACCTGCCAGGCAATCTCGGCCCCCAACTGTTTGAGGCCGTGGGGCAAGGCGGTGCCCAGCGTGAGCATGGCGACCAGCTGGGCAAGCGCCTGGCCGGTGCGCTCTGGCGCCCAGCTCACCACCAGTTTCATGCCCACCGGGTAGATCCCCGCCAGGCTCAGCCCCACCATAAAGCGCCAGAAAAGCGCGTCCCCAAGCCCCTGCGCCCCCCAGGCAAACAGCGCGTTAAAGAGTGCCCCGGCCAGCGCGCAGCCAACGAACAGGTGGCTGGCTCGAAAGCGGTCCGCCAGCCCCGTAAGCGCCAGCGAGAGCGTGCCCAGAATGAAACCGCCCTGCACTGCGCCGGTTAGCCAGCCAATATCCGTGGCGCTCACGCTCCAGACGCGCATCAGCTCATCAAAAGCACTATTGGCACTAAACCACAGGGAGGTGCCCAGCAACTGAGCGAAAGCGATCACGGCCACCGGCCTTTTGGCCAAAAAGCCCGGCGGAGAAAAGGCTCGTCGTGCCATGCGCTTTAGGGCGCCAGCGCTTTGGAAGAGGCCGCCTTCTTGCCGCGACCTCTGCGTTCGGGCTCGGCGGGAAACTCGGTATCCACCCGGTCGATGAAATCTTCAAGCTCTGAAAAAAGCGCCTGGCGAATGGTCGCGGCCTCGTTCACCAGATGGTGGCGTGCCTCGGGGTGGCGATACACCGTCGCCTCGGGCAGCTTGTCGGCCAGGATTTCGAGATTGCGCTCCCAGTCCACGGTCATGTCCTGCTCGCCTTGTAAAATCAGCGTGGGCAGCGCCAGCGGCTCGAACGCCAGCAGCCTGGGAATCCAGCGACGCATGGCCGAAATCCAGGCAACGCTGAGCCGCTCGGGCTGCAGCGGGTCCTGGTCGCGCAGAAACGCGGTGAAGGTTTCGTCGGTGGAGTTGGGGCGGTACTTGCGGGGCAGCTCTTTTACAAAGGGGCTGGCGATTAGATGCACCCAGCTGGCTTGGCTCCAGCGCCAGGGGCGCACCAACGGTGCCAGCAGGACGATACCCGCCCAGCGGGCCGCTTCGCGTTTTTCCAGGGCGTCGGTGATCAGAATGGACCCGCCGGTACTTTGACCAATGCCGACCCAAGGCGTGGGCGCCAAGCTCGCCGCCTGCAGCGTCTTTTTTAAGTGGGTAAAGCAGTGCTGATAGTCGCTGAACTCGTTGATTTCCGCGCGGGGGCCGCTGGAAAGCCCGTGACCAGGCAAATCCCACAGCACCACCAGCCAGCCCTTGTCCAGCAGGCTTTTCAGAAGGTGACGATAAAGCCCGAGGTGATCGAAATAGCCGTGCACCACGAAGATGGTGCCCTTGGGCGCAATAGGACTCCAGACCTGACACCACAAATTGAACTGCCCGGTGTCGATAAACCCGGCGTAGACCGAGGGCGTACTCTCGAAAAGGGTGTCGAGCTGGTAGTGCTTAAAGTAGCTTTTCACCGCCTGCGTCAGCGCCGTCCCCGGCGCCAGGTAGTGCAGCGCCGGGGCATCGCTTGTCTGGCGGAACACCTCTGATAAATGATCGAACTCGTGCATTACCTGTCTCCCTGAACGGCCATGTAGCCTGCTTGGCCATTGCGCGCGCTATTATCATTTAGTCGAGCACGGCGGCGCTTTAACGACTACGCTATTTACACGCCCCAGCGTTTATGGAAGTATTTTCCATAAATACTCATTGATACGGGCCGTGGCCCCTTCAACCCCACGGGCACCTTCACAGGAGAGACCCATGAGCGAGCGTATCACGCGCCACCGTCTACAGGTGGCCGCCAGCCTGGACCGTTTTATCAGCGAACACGCCCTGCCGGGCACCGGTATCGACGAAAACGCCTTCTGGTCCGGCGTCGATGCCTTGTTCTTCGATCTTACCCCGAAAAACCAGCGCCTGCTGGAAGAGCGCGAAACGCTGCAACAAGCCCTCGACGCCTGGCACAAGGAGCATCCCGGCGCGATCAACGACATGACCGCCTATAAAAGCTTCCTTAAAAAGCAGAATTACCTGGTGGACGCCCCGGCCAACGTTAACGTTACAACGGCCAACGTCGATCGTGAAGTCGCCATTCAGGCAGGCCCGCAGCTGGTCGTACCGGTCAGCAACGCCCGTTACTCGCTGAACGCCGCCAACGCCCGGTGGGGAAGCCTCTATGACGCGCTCTACGGCACCGATGCGATTTCCGAAGAGGACGGCGCCGAGAAGGGCACGAGTTTCAACCCCAAGCGCGGTGAAAAGGTCATCGCCTACGCCCGCGGCGTGCTGGACCGCGCAGCCCCCCTGGCCACCGGTTCCCACCGAGACGCGGTCAAGTATAGCCTGCGCGACGGCCACCTGGTGGTGACCCTGGAGGGCGGGCGCGAAACCGGCCTGAAAGATGCCGGCAAGCTGATCGGCTTTAACGGCGACGAAAGCGCGCCAAGCGCAGTGCTGCTCTCCAACAACGACCTGCACCTCGAGATTCAGATCGACGCGACGGATTCGATCGGCAAGACCGACCCGGCGGGGGTGAAGGATGTCGTGGTCGAAGCCGCGCTGACCACCATCATGGACTGCGAAGACTCCGTCGCCGCGGTCGACGCCGAAGATAAAGTCGGCATTTACAGCAACTGGCTGGGCCTGATGCGCGGCGATCTGGAAGAGAAGATCGAAAAAGGCGACAAGACGACCACGCGCACGCTCAACGCCGACCGCACCTGGCAAACCACCGAGGGCGGAAGCGTCACGCTTCCCGGCCGCTCGCTGATGTTCGTGCGCAACGTGGGCCACTTGATGACCACGCCGGCCATTCTGGATGAAGACGGCAATGAATTGCCCGAAGGCATTCTCGACGCCGTCATGACCTCGCTGCTCGCACTGAATGATTTGAAAAAAGACGCCGACCAGCCGCGCAACTCCCGCGCAGGCTCGGTCTACATCGTCAAGCCGAAGATGCACGGCCCCAAAGAAGTGGCCTTTGCCAACGAACTCTTCAGCCGTGTGGAAGATATCCTCGGCATGAGCCGCGACACCCTGAAAATGGGCATCATGGACGAAGAACGTCGCACCACGGTGAACCTCAAGGCGTGTATTGCCGAGGCGACATCAAGAGTGGTGTTCATCAACACCGGCTTTTTGGACCGCACCGGCGACGAAATGCACAGCGCCATGGAAGCGGGCCCGATGGTGCGCAAGGGCGACATGAAGTCTGCCGCCTGGATCACCGCTTACGAAAAGAACAACGTACAGGTGGGCCTGGCCTGTGGCCTGCGCGGCCGCGCCCAGATCGGCAAGGGCATGTGGGCCATGCCGGATCTGATGCACAACATGCTCGAGCAGAAAATCGGCCACCCGAAAGCCGGCGCCAATACGGCCTGGGTGCCCTCGCCCACCGCGGCGGTGCTCCACGCGCTGCATTACCATCAGGTGAAGGTCGCCGACGTTCAGCGTGAGCTTGAAAGCCAGGGCGAAACGGACCTGCTCGATGAGCTACTCACCGTGCCGGTCGCCGAGGACACCAACTGGTCGGATGACGAGATTCAGCAGGAGCTGGATAACAACTGCCAGGGGATTCTGGGCTACGTGGTGCGCTGGGTCGAGCACGGCGTGGGCTGCTCCAAGGTGCCGGACATTCACGATGTCGGCCTGATGGAAGACCGCGCAACGCTGCGTATCTCCAGCCAGCACATCGCCAACTGGCTGCACCATGGCATCGTCGATGAAGCCCGCGTGCAAGAAACGCTCAAGCGCATGGCCAAGGTCGTCGACGAGCAGAACGCCGGCGACGCGAGCTACACCGCCATGAGCGCCGACTTTGACGGCTCCACCGCCTTCAAGGCGGCGTCTGACCTGATCTTCAAGGGCCGCGAGCAGCCCTCCGGTTACACCGAACCGCTACTCCACGAGTGGCGCCAGGTGCATAAGAAAAAAGCGCACAAGGCGAAGTAACACTACGCCACTACCGGGTGCGCTCATTGCCAACGGCCCTCAAGGTTTTCCTTGAGGGCCTTTTTTGGGTGATACCGTTTGGGGCGTTACCTGGGCCTCAGCCTCAGAGCCTCCATCCCCCCATCGACGGGCAGACAGACCCCGATCGACGAGCGATTGCCAGGGTCGGCCAAATACACGACCGCGCGCGCCACCTCCTCGGCGCTGACCAGCCGGCCATGGGGCTGACGTGCTTCCAGCGCTCGCCGCTCGGCGGCCGGGTCATCGGCCTGCTGCAAAAGCCGCGCTACCCAAGGCGTATCGACGGTACCAGGTGCCACGCAGTTAACACGAATACCCTCCCGTACATGATCGGCGGCCATGGCCCGTGTCAATGAGAGCACCGCGCCTTTGGTCGCAGAATAGAGCGTGCGCTGCTGAAGCCCCGCCGTGGAAGCGATCGAGGCCATATTGATGACCGAGGCCGCACTCGATTTTTTCAGATACGGCAACGCCGCACGCGTCACACGCGCCATGCCAGTCACATTGATATCCCAGGCCCTGGACCACTCTTCATCCGAATTATCCGCGATACTCCCTTGCGCCCCGATACCCGCGTTATTCACCACGATATCCAGGTGCCCAAAATGCGCTACCGCCGCCTGAACCGCCGTCTCCACCGAGGCGCTGTCAGCGACATCGCACGGATGCCAAAAGTGCTCGTTTTCGGGATTCGTGACATCCAAAACGGCGACCTGGGCGCCTTCCTGCGCCAAAAGTTTGGCGATTGCCGCACCAATCCCCGAGGCGCCACCGGTCACCAGCGCGACCAGACCTTCAAAGCGTGTCTGCATGATCTACTCCTCCCAGGCGCGGTAGACCTGGCGTTGACGCCCCAATCCGTCGATCTCGACCTCGACCACATCGCCTGGCTTCAAATAGGAAAAGCGCCCCGAAACCGCCACGCCTTCGGGCGTCCCTGTGGATATCACGTCACCGGGCTCCAACTGCATATACTGGGAAAGATCGCGTACGATCTCGGCGCAGTTAAAGATCATGTCGGAGGTGCTAGAGTCCTGACGCGGCTCGCCATTGACCCAGGAGCGAAGCCTGGCATCGTTAGGGTTAAACGCGTCGGGCGTAATCACCCACGGCCCCAGAGGCATATAGCCCGGGCAGCACTTGCCCTTGCTCCACTGGCCCCCGGATAACTCCAGCTGAAACGTTCTTTCGGACAGATCGTTGGCCAGCACATAGCCGCCTATATGGCTCGCCGCTTCTTCAACCGATCCGCAATAGGCGGCTTGGCTACCGATAACGATACCCAGCTCGACCTCCCAATCGGTTTTCTCGGAATGGCGTGCAATGGTGACGGTATCGTTGGGCCCGGCGATGGTATTCGGGGTCTTGAGAAAGACGATAGGCTGTTTGGGGGGCTCGGCACCGGACTCGGCAGCATGCGCGGCGTAGTTCTGACCGATGCAGATGACGGCCGAAGCGGTAGCCACGGGCGAGGCGTAACGAACGTTTTCATCGAGGGCAACGGGGGTTAGACGGCCTTCCTGCGCCAGCTTTGCGAGCTTTTCGACACCGCCTTTGGCCCAGAAAGCCGGGCCAAAGTCACCCAGCGGCGATGCATCGTAGAGCTTGCCATCGATCTCGGCGAGCGGTACTTCGTAACCGGGTTCACCACGGCGTAACAGTTTCATACTTCCTCCTGTAGCAGGCCTTGCGCCTGTAGATCGTTCCAGAAAGCTTCGGGTATCGACGACGACGCTAGCGCAAGGTTGCCCTGCACTTGCGCGGCCGAACGCATACCCGCCATGACATTGACGACGGCCGGGTGCCGCCGTGGGAATTGCAGCGCTGCCTCGGGAAGGGACACGCCATGATCACGCGCCGATTTGGCGAGCCGGCGGGCCCGATCCAGTGCCCATTGAGGTGCCGGCCCGTACTCGTACCACGCACCAGCGGGCGGTTCTTCCCGCGCAAGCAGCCCCGAGTTGAAGACCCCGACGGCAACGACCCCAACGCCTTTCGCGTGGCAAGCGGTCATCAACCCGGCCTGCTCTTGTTCGAGCAGGGTATAGCGGCCGGCCAGCATGATCAGATCGGGATTGGCGTGGTCGACGAAACGACGCAGCATCGCAGCATCCTTTGAACCGACTCCCCAGGCCTTGATGACGCCTTCATCACGCAGCCGCTCCAGCATCGGCACGGCGCCGCCAAGCGCCTCGCTGAAACGGTCCGTTGGCTCCTCCGGGTCGTGAATCCAAAGAATGTCGACCGCCTCGAGCCCAAGACGCCCAAGCGAGGCCTCGAGACTGCGCTCGACGCCCCGAGCGGTGTAGTCGCGCACCCGGGTCAAATGATCGGGTACCCAAAAACCGTTATCGCGATCCGTTCCTTGAGGTGCGGGGTTCTTGTCCAGCAACCGGCCGACTTTGGTAGAGATCACATAGTCGTCTCGTGGCCGCCCATCCAGCGCTTTGCCTAGTCGCTTTTCGGAAAGACCTAGCCCATAGTGAGGTGCCGTATCGAAGAATCGCAGCCCGTTCTGCCAGGCCGTTTCGACAGCGCCCAGACAATCTGCCTCATCGACTTCCTTCCCCATATTCCCGAACTGCGCCGTCCCCAAGCCCAGCCGGCCAAACGCGCCGCGAAGTTTCTCCGGCAAGCGATCATCGAGTGTGTGCGTCGTCATTTGGCTGGCCTCCTTGCATAAATATGCAGCGCGTTTTTCTCTGCGATGACCGAGTGCCACTCGGCGGGTAGACGTTCGAGCACACGTAAGCACCAGTCGTCAGGGTTTTGGCTTACGGGGCGGTCGCTGCCCAGTAGGCAGCGCTGGGGTCCAAAGAGCCTTGTGGCCTCCCCCACCACGCTGGCCGTGGCCTGGGTCAATTCCAGCGAATCGCGGCACTGGGCGGGCAAACCCGAGAGTTTGCAGTGAACGTTGGGTAACGCGGCAAGGTGCGCCATATCGCGGCGCCAGTCGTTCATGGCCTGCTCATCACCGACTTCAGGCTTCCCCATGTGATCCAGCACTACCGTAAGCTCGGGCACCTGCTTGAGCAGATCGGTAAGCGCCGGCAGCTCCGCTGCCCGGACGCACGCATCGAAAGGCAGACGGTGGTCA
The DNA here is from genome assembly GCF_970647075.1 of Vreelandella mediterranea. Taxonomy (NCBI): domain Bacteria; kingdom Pseudomonadati; phylum Pseudomonadota; class Gammaproteobacteria; order Oceanospirillales; family Halomonadaceae; genus Vreelandella; species Vreelandella mediterranea. The sequence goes on from NZ_OZ310198.1 coordinate 3,511,609, forward strand.
GCGAGCAGCTTCATTCCTGCTAAAAGGTTCGGGTCATCGAAGAGGTCTCTATCCTGTAAGAGCCGGCGTATCCCCACCACGCCGGGTAGCGCCGTGATCCTTGCAAGCTCCGCGGCAACTTCTGGCGCCTCGAGCGCTACGCTCGCCACCACGCCATGGACACGGGTATCACGGGCGGCGACGTCGCTTAGCCAGTCGGCTTCCTGCCCAGGATCGTCGGCATCGGCTTCGACCAGCACGTACCGGCGGTCATTAAACTCATCGGGAACGCTGGCTTTAGCAGGCAGACCTGCATCAAACAGCCATGAGATGGGGACGCTCGATGTATCCCAGACGTGAAGATGGGTATCGATCATCAGGGCACCCCCACCGTGAGCAAGAGATTCGAATAGGGCCGCGATTCTCCGGTAGCGACGAGCAGACAGACCTGTGGCTCGCTGCAAGCCGCATAGAAATCCATCCGCTCCAAACTCGACCACCCAACGCCAGAGCCGCCGCCATGAAGGTGCCCCTCGAGCAACCCTTGAAACTCCCTGACTGCCTCGGAGGCATCGCCACTGGCGGTTTGCATGTAGGTGGCGGCCTCGATGTGAATCGTTGCCGCAATGGCTTCCAGCACCTTCGAAGCCGGCACCATTCCCTCACAAAGGTTCAGATACACTTTCACGGCCCCCGGCGAAACTCCGGTCGAGTGCGGATAGAGCGCATCGGCGATGAGCACTTTTGCGCCATGCCCGGCTTTAGCAAGGACGCAAATCAACTCCGGGTGCAAAATGGCTCCCTTTATCATTGCTTAGCCTCCGCTTGCCGCTTCGCCCACTCGCGACCTTCCGGCCAAGCCCAGTCTGCCAAGGACGCCGCCTTGATTTCCGCCGAATAGCCGGGCGCATCGGGTAGCAGGTAGGCCCCATTTTTCACATGGCAAGGGTCGACGAAGTGCTCGTGAAGATGATCGACGTACTCGGCGACCCGCCCTTCCACCGGACCCGACACCGCAATGTGATCGATCATCACCAAGTGGCTGACAAGCTCACAAAGCCCTACGCCGCCGGCATGCGGACAAACGGGCTTGGCAAACTTTTTGGCCATCAACAACACGGGGATGATTTCGTTGACACTGGCGAGGCGGCAGGAGTCGATCTGGACGAAGTCCACCGCCTCGGCTTGTAGCAGCTGCTTGAAAAGCACGCGATTCATGCCGTGTTCGCCCGTGGCAACACCGATCCCCTCCGGGCGAACGCCGTCTGCGATAGCGCGGTGGCCCAAAACGTCATCCGGGCTGGTCGGCTCTTCGATCCAAAGCAAATCATGGTGGGCAAGCTCTCTTACCCGCTGGATGGCTTTTGGAACATCCCATATCTGATTGGCGTCGATCATCAGCGATACATCGGGACCGATCGCTTTGCGCGCGATACTCAGCCGGCGCTCGTCATCAGCGGGGTCGGCGCCCACCTTGAGCTTGATGTGCCGGTAGCCCTCTCTAACGGCTTCACGACAAAGCCTTTCGAGCTTTTCATCAGAATATCCCAACCAACCCGCCGAGGTGGTATAGCACTGGGAACCCTGCTCTTTTAGCTCGGCGATCCGCTCCTGTTGATAAGGCCTTTGCTCCTCGAGCATGGCGACGGCTTCGTCGGCGGTCAGCACCTCGGAGAGATAGCTCAAGTCGAGGTTATCGACGAGCCTGGCGGGCTCCATCTCGCAAACGAATTGCCAAAGCGGGAGCCCTGCGCGGCGGGCCGCCATGTCCCATACCGCATTCATGACGGCGGCGCGGGCCAAGTGAACGACGCCTTTATCCGGCCCAAGCCAGCGAAGCTGAGAGTCAGAAGCCAGTTCGCGATAGACGTGGCCTGGACTATCGCACAGCGCGTTTGCATCGCGGCCAATGAAACGGTTAGCTAATGCCGCGATGGCGCGAAGACAGATATCGTTCCCGCGGCCTATGGTAAAAGTGAACCCACACCCATAAAGTGCGGCATCGTTCGTCACCAGCGTGAGATAAGCAGCGGAATAGTCGGCATCCTTATTGACGGCATCGGATCCGTCGCTACTATCCGACGTAGGAAAACGAAGGTCGACGAGGTCGATCGAGGTCACGGTCGCCATAGAGAAAACTCCAATTCATATGATGTATTTGACTCTAGCCTAATGCCTGGAGTCACTCCAAACCCTTTCCAACTTACCGCCGGCACTCGGATCCGTTTATGAGCAGAGATAACCCAGCAGGCGAGGCTGCACGCCGTCCCTCACAAAACGAAGTGGTCGTTCAGGGCATCCAGGACATGATCACCGCCAGGGAAATAAAACCCGGGGACCGGCTTCCCGTGGAGCCCATACTGGCCGAGCGTTTCAATGTGTCACGAAGCTCGCTTCGAGAAGGCGTAAGGGCACTCGCCGCCATGGGCATTCTCGAAACACGGCAAGGTTCGGGCACCACCGTCACGACACTCGACCCCCATTTGCTGTTGAAGCCGCTGGAGTTCTGGGCAAGCATCCAGGGCGACAAGTCCTCGCACGACCTGCATGCCGTGCGCCAGGCGCTCGAAATCGAATCCGCTGCGACCGCCGCTTCGCGCCGGACCCCGGAAGACATCGAAGCACTCCGACGCCTCATTGAAACCGCAGAACCCGCCATCAAAGCCAAGGATCACGAAGCCGCCATGACCATCGATTTGGAATTTCACCTTACGGTGGCCAAAATCTCTCGAAACCCGATCCTTATCGCCTTGCTCGAAGCACTCTCACGCCCAACACTTCGAATGAGAACCTGGCAGTCCATCTACCGAGCCGGCCGTCTCGACACCACGCACCACGAGCACCTTGCGATACTGAACGCGATTGCCGCTGGTGACCCGCTTTCCGCGCATGCGGCGATGCGTACGCACCTGGCCCAGGTAGCCATCAATCTGGAAGACTAGCTTTTAGCGCCTTCGCTCAAGCGAGATCCTCATCACTGGCCGATACGGCAACGGGATTGCGCAACGTATAAACACCGTAGGCAGCAACCACCAGGAAACAGCCGGTAACCACCAGATAACTCACCCTTGCCGACGTCATATCGATGATCCAGCCCTGTAACGGCGGAATGAGCGCACCGCCGACGATCGCCATGACCAGGCCTGCGGCACCGTATTTGGTATCCTGGCCAAGCCCTGTCAGAGCAATGCCATAAATCGTGGGAAACAGCAGCGAAATACAGGCACTCAGCAATACGAGCGCCACGGCACCGGCAATGCCGCTATTGATGACGGCGAATGTCGAAAGCGCCACGCCAAGCACACACATGAATGTCATCAACTTGCGGGGATCGATACGCCCCATTAGCCCCACCATGAGAAAACGGGAAAACAGAAAAACCAGCAGAGAGGCCTGGAGCCAGTAACCGGCGACCGTGTTACTCACCCCCAGATTCCCCGTCACGTAGTGGATCGTGAACGTCCAGATACAGGTTTGTGCGGCGACGTTGAAAAACTGAGCGATGACGCCAAACGAGTAGCGCCGATTTGCCATCAGGCGGCCCAAGCGCGTGCCGGGCAACGTCGCTACCTTGTCGGTTTTATCAGCCATCAGCCCCTCGCGCTTCGGTACGCGCACCATCGCGATCGCAACCGCGATCGCCACGTAAAGCAGCGCCAGCGTGATATAGGGCCCCATGACCGCCTGTAGCTCGGCTGACTGCATGCTCTCGAGCTCTTGCTGCGAGAGCGCCGCGCGATCTACAGCGGTAGCCGGATTGACGTGGGGCAAGATGAAAATGGCGGCCAGCAAAACACCCAGGTTGGAGCCGATGGGATTAAAAGCCTGGGCGAAGTTCAAACGGCGCGTGGCATTCGCACCAGGCCCCATCGCCATGACATAAGGGTTGGCCGACGTCTCCAGGATCGAAAGTCCTGCCGCCAAGGTAAATAGCGCCAAGAGAAAAACGGAATACATCATGACGATCGACGCGGGGAAAAACAGAAACCCACCGGTCGCGGCAAGCAAAAGCCCTATGAGCACGCCTCCCTTGTAACCAAGCTGGGAGTTGATCCAGGCCGCCGGGATCGCAAGCGCGAAATACGCCCCGTAGTAGGCGAATTGCACTAACGAAGACTGGAAGGCGCTCATCGAGAACACCGAACCAAAGACCGATACCAGCGGATCGGTCAAATTGCCCGCCAACCCCCACGCCGCAAAGCAGGCGACGATCAGCAGGAAAGGTAAGCGCATACCGCGATGAAGAAACGACTCTTTTTTCTCGTTGAGTCGTTCTGACGCCGCGGCCCTGTTGGCATGAGGTTGCATACGTAGCTCCTTATTGTATTTTTTAAATTCGTATGATGAATTTGTCTTTAAACGTAAACTAGCTAAGCCCCCTCGAGATGGCAAGTCCAGCGAGGTACGCCATTCGTCTAATTCAGCAAGACATCGGCCAGTCAGCTCTATCCAGTCACCTCTATAGAGGGCTGTCTTGGCGAGCATTTATCGGGATGGAGAAAAGGCAGCCGCTTGGTAGCACCTTCTGGAAAACGGCTATCGGTCATCAAACGGCTTAAAAGCGTCAGGACCACGACAATGACCGCCATGAGCATCGAGCCGACCGAGCCATTTTCCAGGCGCGGCATTTCACCCGCCATGTGGCGAGAAAAGAGGTGAGATAAAAGACGCGATAATGCGCCAGGAGAAAGACCAAAAGCACTTGCATGGGGGGGGAAGGTGGAGACCCGTTGGACTTTACCGATGGTGGGCTTTACGTGGCCGTTTTAGACCGGTCCGGTATCGTTGGCGGGGGGGCCAGCAGTCTAAATCTCCGTTTAGGGGGCATGACGCAATCGCCCACGCCTGGCTGAACAAGCCTGGCGTGGGCGTGGATCGAGTTACAGCTTTTGAGCAAGCGGCTACGCGCGCCCGGTGGCGCACGTCACCGCCCGCTACACTGGCGCTTAAAGTGGCTTAAGAGACAGCGGGCAATTTATCGAGCATACGATCCAGCGTCAGCGGGTAGTCGCGAAGGCGAATGCCCGTGGCGTTGTACATGGCGTTGGCCACCGCCGCGGCGCCGCCGCAAATGCCCAGCTCCCCGACCCCTTTGGCTTTCAAGGGGGCAGAGGCGCCGTCCTGGGTGTCCAGAAAGATCACGTCCTGGTCGGGAATGTCGGCGTGAACCGCGATCTCGTAACCGGCGAAATCGTGATTGGCGAAAAAGCCCCGCGCGGTATCCACGGTCAAACTCTCCGTCAGCGCCGCGCCGATCGACATGGTCATGCCGCCCAGCACCTGGCTGCGCGCGGTGATCGGGTTCAGAATACGCCCGGCATCGCACACCGAAAGCATGCGACGAAGCCGCGTTTCCCCGGTGTAGGCGTGTACCGCCACTTCGACGAAATGCGCCGCGAAGGTGCCGATTTCCAGGTCATCCTTGAAATCGCCAAAGTGCAGCGTATCTTCGCCGACGATCTCTTCGCCCGAGGCCACATCGCGCAAGGCAACGCTTTTATCATCGGTGATCACCTGGCCGTTCTCGAAGCGCGCCGATTCGACCCCCAAGCGCTTGTTGATCTCGCCTTGTAGCGCCAGGCACGCCGCGTAAACCCCGGCAGTGACACTGGCCGCGCCCATCTGGCCGCCGGAGCCCGAGGCCGTGGGGTAGGCGCTATTGCCCAGACGCACTTCCACATCGTCCATTTCCAGCCCCATGGTTTCCGCAGCGGTCTGGGCGATGATGGTGTAGGAGCCGGTGCCGATATCGGTCATATCGGTTTCGACGATCACACGGCCTTCGCTAAGGCGTATCCGCGCGCCGGAATCCAGAGTGGGGGCACCGCGGTAGGCACCCGCCACGCCCTGGCCGATCAGCCACTGCCCTTCACGCTGCCCGCCGGGGGTGGTGTTGCGCGAGGCCCAGCCGAACGCCTCGGCGCCCTTGCGCAAGCACTCCACGAAGTGGCGGTCGCTGTAGCGCTTTTCGGGCTCTTCCGGGTTGACCTGGGTGTCGTTGAGAATCCGAAACTCCACCGGATCCATACCGAGCTTCTCGGCCATTTCATCCATGGCGATCTCGAGTACCGCAAGCCCCGAGGCCTCACCGGGGGCGCGCATGTCGGCGGATTCCGGCAGGTTCATGTCGATGGCGTGATGCGCGGTGCGGCGGTTTTCGCCGGCGTAGAAACAGCGCGTCTGATTGACCGCGTCTTCGCCGCCGCCGCCGGGCAGCGTATGGGAGATCGCCGCGTGGTCGAACGCGGTAATGTGCCCATCCTTGTTGGCGGCGATGCGCAGCCGCTGCACGGTGCCGGAGCGATGGGTGGCGTTGTTGAAGATGAACGAGCGCGGTAGCGCCACTTTCACCGGCCGGCCGGTCTCTTTCGAGCCCAGAGCCGCGAGCACGGCGTCGACCCGCAGCCAAAGCTTGCCGCCGAAACCGCCGCCAATGTAAGGGCTCTCCAAACGGATGTTTTCCGGGTCCATCTCGAAGGTGGTCGCCAGCGCCTGATGGGTCCACTCGATCATCTGGTTCGAGGTCCAAAGCGTCATGTGCTTGCCATCAGTCCAGTCCGCGATGGTCGCGTGGGGCTCCATCATCGCGTGGCTTTGCGAGGCGGTGTGGTAGGTCTCGTCAAGGGTGACCTCCGCGCTATCAAAGGCCGCGTCCACATCGCCCACGTGGGAGACCACGTCGCTGTCCTGAAGGCGCTTCCAGGCATCGTCCAGATCGAACTCGCCAGGGGTTTCCTCGTACTCCACCTCGATGAGCGAGACCGCCGCACGGGCCTGCTCCAGGGTGTCGGCCACGACCACGGCAATCGCCTGATGATAGTGCTCGACGATGTCGCCGCCGAAAAGCTTGGCCACATTGCTTTCAGGGCGGGGCAGCTCCTTGATATCGAGCGTCGTGATCACCGCCGCCACCCCTTCGGCATTGCGCGCTGCCGTGGCATCCATGTGGGTGATACGCCCTTTGGCGATGCTCGACCCCATCGGATAGCCGACTAGCGGGTTCTTGGCCACGTCGTGACGCTCATAGGCGTAGGGGGCGGTGCCGGTCACCTTGAGCGGACCGTCGATGCGCTTATGCGGTTTGCCGATGAGTCGCGCCCGGTCGAACAGGTTATCGTCGGTTGGCTGATTAAAATCCATACATCACTCCTTGGCCAGCAGGGCAGCAAGCGTACGTTCGGCAAGCGTCAGCTTGTAGGCGTTTTCCTCGGTGGGGCGGGCGCCGTCCAGCAGCTTCGCCATCACCGCTTGGGCACCGTTGCCCAGCTCGGCATCAGCGTCCTCGCGACGCCAGGGCTTGGGTGCCATGCCACCAAGCGCCACGCGACCCTTGCCGTCGTCGGTTTCGATCAGCGCCACCGACACCAGGGCAAAGGCGTAAGAGGCACGGTCGCGCACCTTGTAGTAACGCTGGCGTCCACCGACCGGGGCCGGCAGTACGACGCCGGTGATGATTTCACCTGGTTCGAGCGCGTTTTCCACCTCGGGGGTGTCGCCGGGCAGCTTATAAAACTCATCGAGGGTGAGCCTGCGCGTTTGCCCTTGGGGCGTGGTGGTTTCCACCTCGGCGTCCAGCACGCGAAGCGCAACCGCCATGTCCGAAGGGTGCGTCGCGATGCAGTGATCGGAGGTCCCGATCACGCCCAGTTGGCGGGTATCGGCGCCATCGTTGAGCGCGGCGCAGCCCGTGCCTGGCTCGCGCTTGTTGCAGGGCATTGCCGTATCGTAAAAGTAGGGGCAGCGGGTGCGCTGCAATAGGTTGCCACCGGTGGAGGCTTTATTGCGCAGCTGGCTCGAGGCGCCGGCAAAAAGCGCCCGGCTCAGTACCGGGTAGTCGCGGCGGATACGCTCGTCAGCGCCCAGGGCGGTGTTACTCACCAAAGCACCGATGCGCACGCCGCCTTCGTCGGTCTCAGTGATATCGTCAAGGCCGGTGCCGGTAATATCGATTAGATGCGGCGGGACTTCGATCTCGTGCTTCATGAGATCCAAAAGGTTGGTGCCGCCGGCAATGAACTTGCTACCCGGCACTTCAAAGGCGCGCGCCGCCGCCTGGGCGGCGTCATCGATACGCTCGAAGGAGAAGGATTTCATGAGCGCTCCCCGGCTACCTGGTGAATGGCTTTGAGAATGTTGGCGTAGGCGCCGCAGCGGCAAAGATTGCCGGACATGCGCTCGCGAATCTCCTCATCGCTGATCTCGATGGGGCCCTCGAGCTCTTTCGTTACGTGGCTCGGGATACCGGCACGAATCTCTTCGAGGGTCGCTTTCGCCGAGCAAATCTGACCCGGGGTGCAGTAGCCGCACTGGAAGGCGTCGTGGTCGATGAATGCCTGCTGCATAGGGTCCATGTGCTCGACATCCCCCACGCCTTCGATGGTGGTGATCTCATCGGCCTGATGCATGACGGCCAGGGTCAAACAGGCATTCACCCGTTTGCCGTTGATATTCACCGTACACGCCCCGCACTGGCCAAGGTCGCAGCCTTTTTTGGAGCCAGTGAATTTTAGATGTTCGCGCAGGGCGTCCAGCAGCGTGGTGCGATTATCAAGCTCCAGCTCGTAGCGCTGGCCATTGATGGAAAGGGCAACTGCTGAGCGCGTTTGAGCGCCGTCAGGATGCTTCTCGGACGTTGTCGTTGAGGTCATTTTGAATTGCCTTTAATTTTTTCGTCGCTATAGCCTGGTCACGGTCATGACGCATTAAGCATAGCCGCTATTAAAGCCAACGCCTCATCGCATCCAATAACACAAATTAAAGCGCGCCAGTGGTCTACGCTAAGCAGGCAGATGAACGCGAGCCATTTAAAAGGGCCGCCCAACAAGGAATGGTTTTCTCGATGCAACACCTCGACCTCAAGGTCATCGAACGAGCGCGGGATTGGAGTGACGAGGGTCAAACGATTTGGCTCTGCACCGTACTGGACACCTTTGGCTCCTCGCCCCGGGCGCCGGGCGCCTGGCTTGTGGCGAATGCACGCGGCGAGCACGTCGGCTCGCTTTCCGGCGGCTGCGTGGAGGAGGATTTTCTCGAACGGCTCACCAAAGGCGCCTTCGACCAGCCCGTGACCACTACCCGTTATGGCGACACCGCCGATACCGACGCGCCGAACGTAACACTGCCCTGCGGCGGCGTACTCGATGTGCTGGTCGAGCGGCTTTTGCCCGCCCCAAACACCCATGAGCATTTGAGCGCGCTACTCACGGCGCTCGAAGGCCACGCGCCCTTGATGCGCGAAGTGAATACCGCAAGCGGGGCGCGCACGCTTCGCCCTGCCCCACCGACCGGGCCGCGCGTGGAAAGCGAAAATGACGTTATCCACCTGCGCGTCTCACCGGCGCACCGGCTGGTGATCGCCGGTATTTCGCCGATCACCGCGCCCTGCGCCGCCTTTGCGGTCACGTTGGGGTTCGAGGTCATCGTGTGCGATCCGGATGAGCGCGCCTGCGCGCGTTTCGAGGTACCCGGTGCCCGGGTCGAGAACGTGCTGCCGTCAATGTATATCGCCCAGGGCACCTGTCACGCCGCCACCGCCGTGGTGGCGCTGACTCACGACCCGCGCATCGACGATCTGGCGATGATGGAGGCGGTGCGCACCCAGGCGTTCTACATTGGCGTGATGGGATCAAAACGCACCTCCCAGGCGCGTTTTGAGCGCCTCGAACGCTCCGGCGGCCTGAATGAGGCCGAGCTTTCGCGCATCCACATGCCCATTGGCCTGGCGCTTGGCAGCAAAACCCCCGCCGAAATCGCCCTGGCGGTGATGGCAGATATCGTGCGCGTGCAGCACGGGAAACGCCTCGATGAGCTCTGATTCGGTGATGGCGTTGGTGATGGCGGCGGGCTACTCGAGCCGGTTCGGCGCGGCGGATAAACGTCAAGCGGTGCTGAGCGATGGCCGCTCCTTGCTGATCGCAAGCGTTGCCAACGCCCGGCGAGCATTTACGAGCCTGCGGGTGGTGGTGCGCGAAGAGGATGCGCCCCAGGGCCTTGAGGAGTGCTCGCTGATCCGCGTGCAAAGCGCCCGCCACGGGTTGGGGGCGAGTATTGGCGAGGCGTTCAGCGCGATCCTGGAGGATGCGTCCCTGTCAGACATTCAGGCCGCCGCCGTGCTGCTGGGCGATATGCCTTATATCCAAAGCCAAACCCTAACGGCGCTTATGGCAATGAGTGCACCCGACATCATCGTCTCGCCCAGCGTCGAGGACAGGCAGGGCCATCCGGTGATATTCGGTCGTGTCTTCTGGGAAGCACTTTCCAAAATCAAAGGCGGCGAAGGCGCCAGGCGGGTATTAAAGGCCCACGCGGCGCACCATCGGGTGCTGCCGGTCGATGACCCGGGGGTGGCGATGGATATCGACCGGCCAGCGGACCTGGCTGGCCCGTAACACTGCCCCCAAGGCATCGCGGGTTATCAGCCGAGCGGGGTCCAAACACCGTTTTGTCGACTGGAGGCGAGCACCGCGTCGATAAAGCGCATGCCGTCCACGCCATCCTCGATACCGGGTAGCCAAGCGGGTTGCGTCTTCGCCTTCACACCGTCGGCAAACCCCTGATAGAGATTAGCGAAACTCTCGATATAGCCTTCCGGGTGGCCGCCGGGAATGCGAATACTGCGACCCACCGTTTGGCTGACGGCGTCATCCCGGCGAGTCAGACGCTGGCTGGGGGCGTTGAGCGGCTTGAGCCACAGCTCGTTGGGGCTCTCCTGAGCCCATTGCAGGCTCGCCTTCTCGCCGACCAGGCGAATGCTCAGCTCGTTTTCAAAGCCAGGGGCGCACTGGCTGGCCCAGAGCATGCCACTGGTACCGGGCTCGAAGCGCAACAACGCCTGAACGCTGTCGTCCAGTTCCCGCCCTTCGACCGCGGTGGTCAAGGAGGCGCTCACGTCTGCCACCTTCTGACCGCTGACGAACTGCGCGAGTTGAAAGGCGTGAACACCGATATCGCCCAGACACCCCGCTGCCCCCGCCTGATCAGGGTCCATTCGCCAGGCCGCCTGGCGGTTATCCTCGCCTTGCGCCTCGCTCAGCCACTCCTGCACGTACTCCACCTGAACGTGGCGTAACTTGCCAAGCGCCCCCGTGGCGACCATTTCACGGGCGTGCTGAATCATCGGGTAACCCGCGTAGGTGTGGGCGAGCAAAAAGTGCCCTGCGCTTTGCACCGCCGCCGTTTCGAGACGTCCGGCTTGAGCTGAAGTCAGCGTCATGGGCTTTTCGCACACCACGTGAAGCCCCGCCTCAAGGCCTTTGAGTGCGGCGTCGAAGTGCAGGTGGTTGGGCGTGACGATAATCAGCACCTCGATGCCATCGTCCCGCGTCGCCTCGGTCTCGATCAGCGCGTCGACGTCTTTGTAACAGCGCGCCGGCTCGATATAGAGCGCCTTGGCGCTTGCCCGGTTGCGCTCGGCGTTCGAGGAAAACACCCCGGCAAGTAGCTCGAAGTGGTTATCCAGACGCAGCGCCAAGCGGTGCACCGCGCCGATGAACGCGCCCTGGCCGCCGCCCAGCATGGCTGCCCGCAAACGGCGGGGAGTTTGTTCGTGCATGCTTCTCTCCTCGTCAAAACTGCGTTTTATCCCATCACCCTGCGACCGGCGGCCGCTGCCTTGGCACTGGCCTCAAGGGCGCGCGATCAGCACCACCAAAAGAAGTGACAACCACCCGCCGATCAGCGCGAGCCCGCCTATGGGCGTGACCAGCCCCAGGTTCATCCCGCCAAGCGCCATGGCGTAAAGCGAGCCGGAAAAGCAGAGCGTGCCCAAAAGCCAAAGTGATAGCACCAGCCGCTGCCCGGCGCGGGCGCGTTGGCCGCGCCATACGAGCACCGCCAGCATGGCCAGCGTATGCCAAGCCTGGTAGCGTACGCCGGTTTCAACGGCATCAACCATGTCACTGCTCACTCGTTCGGCCAACCCGTGGGCGGCGTAGGCACCGAGTGCGACCATGAGCGCACCGGAAACCGCGACCCAACACCACCATCCTTTATCGGCTTGCTGCACAGTACGCTCCTTGAAAGGTTGTCGAATTCTTTAGCACTTTCATATCCTGGGTGACATACCTTGAGCGCCCCTAAACCGCTACAATAGGGATCGTTTGCCTCATCAAGGGATACTCATCACCCATGTCTACCCCTAATGCCTCCATAGAGCTTAGGCTCAACGGCGAACCTTACGCCATTAATCAAGGGCTGACGGCGGCGGATCTCGTCGCTCAGCTCGGCTTGACCGAGCGGCGCATCGCCGTCGAGATCAACGAACAGATCGTTCCCAAAAGCCAGCTTGGCGCCACCGCGCTGCACGAAGGTGACCAGATCGAAGTGGTGCACGCCATCGGCGGCGGCTAGCCAGGCCTTGCTCGCGCTTGAGGATTTTTTTATGACAGCACTACACGATACGCCGTTTTCCGTTGCCGGTCGCACCTTCGGCTCGCGCCTTTTGGTGGGCACCGGCAAGTACAAGGACATGACCGAGACCGGCGAAGCCGTGGCCCAAAGCGGCGCCGACATCGTCACCTTTGCCGTGCGCCGCACCAACCTGGGCCAGGACGCCGACGCGCCGAACCTTTTGGACGTGATCCCGCCCAGCCGTTACACCCTGCTGCCCAACACCGCCGGCTGCTACACCGCCAAGGATGCGGTGCGCACCTGCCGGCTGGCCCGCGAATTGCTGGACGGCCACAACCTGGTCAAGCTCGAGGTGTTGGGCGACGAGACCACGCTCTACCCCAACGTGGTGGAAACACTCAGCGCGGCCAAAACGCTGATCGACGATGGCTTCGACGTCATGGTCTACACCAGCGACGACCCGATCGTGGCCCGCGAGCTCGAGGCGCTTGGCTGCTGCGCAATCATGCCGCTGGGCTCGCTGATCGGCTCCGGCCACGGCATTCAAAACCCCTACAACATTCGCCTAATCATCGAACAGGCAAACGTGCCCGTACTGGTGGACGCCGGGATCGGCACCGCCTCGGAAGCCGCTCAGGCCATGGAGCTTGGCTGCGACGGCGTGCTGCTCAACTCCGCCATCGCCCACGCAAAAGACCCGCTGCGTATGGCCAACGCCATGAAGCTCGCCGTTCAGGCCGGGCGCGATGCGTTTTTATCCGGACGCATGCCGCGGCGCCAAAGCGCCGACCCGTCGACGCCGTTTGCTGGCCGCATCAACGGCTGATTTAACGCCCCTTAGAGAGAACCCTGCCGAGACACCATGAACGACGACAACGCACCTTCGCCTGAAAATGGCGCTACCGGTCCCGAAAGCCAGGACGCTCCGCTACACCGGCGCGGTATCAAAAGCTACGTGATTCGCGCCGGGCGCATGACCCCGGCGCAAACCCGCGGGCTCGACGACGTCTGGCCCCGCCTGGGCCTCACCCTCGCCGACGGCCTACAGGATCTCGATGCGCTGTTCGGCCGCAAAGCGCCGCGCGTGGTCGAGATCGGCTTTGGCATGGGTAACTCGCTCATCGAGCAGGCCAAAACCCATCCCGAAACCGACTTCATCGGTATCGAAGTACACGCCCCGGGCGTAGGCAAGCTGCTCGACGAGGCGGACAAACTGGGGCTCACCAATTTACGGGTCTACCGTGAAGACGCCTTGAAGGTGCTGGAAGAGTGCCTGCCGGAAGCCTCGATCAACACCGTGCAGCTGTTCTTCCCCGACCCCTGGCCGAAGAAAAAGCATCACAAGCGGCGCATCGTGCAGCCCGCGTTTGTGGCGCTGATTCGCACCCGCCTGGAGCCGGACGGCTTTTTTCATATGGCGACGGACTGGGAAGCCTACGCCGAGTGGATGGCCGAGGTCATGGACGCCGCGCCCGGCTACGCCAACACTGCTGAAAGTGACACCGCGCCCTTCGTGCCCCGCCCCGGCTTTCGCCCGCTCACCAAATTCGAGGCCCGCGGCGAAAAGCTCGGCCACGGCGTGTGGGATCTGATTTACCGGAAGGCGCGCTAACCCGCGATGATTAAAAGCCGCCAGCGTTGGCTAATGCCGATCAATTAAGGCTTTTGCCTACCCACAACGAGCGGTAAATCTATTGTAGCAGCGCGTTGCGCTGCGTTGCTGGCTAAAGCCTGCTCTTACGAGAGATGGGGCACGACTCCATTGTAGGAGCCCAATTCCATTGGGCGATGGCGGCGATAGCCGCCCTTCGATGGCGACGGCACTTTTGGTTGCCATCATCACCAACCCCAGCAGCGCGTTGCGCTGCATCGCTGGCTGAAGCCTGCTCCTACAAGGGATGGATGCAAGATTTCGTTGTTGTGGAGCCCGCTTCAGCGGTAGTCCGACCATTCGGCGAATGGCGCCGTCAGGCGCCTTGGCCAAGCCACCCGTCGCGAGCTAAAGCTCCGTCCCACAGGTGATAGCCAAGCTTAACTGAACGGCATTAGCCAGCGTTGGCGGCTTTTTTTATGGCCATCCGATATCAAACGCCCGAACGCCGACACCGCTGCGAGCAGTAAACGACGTTGTTCCAATCCCGCGCCCACTTCTTGCGCCAGGTGAAGGGTCGCTGACAGACGGGGCAGATTTTGGTCGGCAGGTGGGGTTTCTTGTGGGCCATGATCGCGAGAGCCTGGAATGAAGGACAATGAGTGAGCGCCTCGGTCTAGACACTTTAGCGCGCGCAGCTTGCATCATCGGCAGGGGGTTGAGGCCACGGCGTGCCTGAGATAACGATTCGAAGGGCCCAAAAAAAAGAAAGCCACTCCAGAGGAGTGGCAAAAGACCGTGACTAGCAATGAGAGGGAGAAACCATGACAGAAAAAGTCTGCTGCCTTGGCCCTGACGTCTCATCAAACGCCAGTAAGGACAATATAATCATTCTCATTTACTGCGTCAACACAAATGCGAATACTTTTTATTTATTTTTACCCGCTGGCTAATTGAAGCCATAACGGCAGCGTGAGCATCGCCAAAAGTGTTTGCCCGGTGATGATCGCCGCCATGAGCTCGGCATCGCCGCCGAGCTGGCGGGCAAGGATATAGGCCGAGGTGGCCGTGGGGAGTGCCGCGAACAAAAGCGCCACGTCACGGCTCAGCGCATCGAGGCCTAGAGCCCAGGCCAGCAGCAGCACGACGACGGGCATCACCAAAAGCTTGGTCACGTTGGTGGTGAGTGTTCCCCGGTCTATACGTAAAAGCGCCGCCGGGCGCAGCGCCACGCCAACGGCGACCAGCCCCAGCGGTAGCGCCGCGCGGCCCAGCAGTTTCGCGGCGTTTTCGCTCCAGCCCGGCAGGCCGATCCCGATCAGGTTCAGAAAAATACCCGCAAGGCACGCCAAAATCAGCGGGTTCTTGATCAGCGCCAGGGCGCTGGCGCGAAGGCTCGTTGGGCCAAGCGTCCCCGCCTTGATGAAACTCGCCACGCAGAGAACATTGACCACCGGCACCATCACCGCGACCGCCACCGCCGCGGTGGTTACCCCCGCACTTCCGTGCAGCGCCCCGGCACCGGCCACCCCCACGTAGGTATTGAAGCGAATCGCCCCCTGGAAGACCGAGGTAAACGCCGGCGCCGGGAGCAAAAGCCACCCGCGTAGCCCCCAGAGCAGCAGTGTGAGAAGGATAATCGCGCCGAGCAGCACGCCCGCAAGCCTGGCCACCGGCACCTGGCTTACATCCGCGGTGGCAAGCGTTGCCACCAGCATGGCGGGGAACAGTAGAAAGTAGATGAGTTTTTCCATCTGCGCCCAGAACTCGCTGCCCGGCCAGCGCTTGTAGCCAAGGGCCGCGCCGAGCAGAATCAGTAAAAAAAGTGGCCCTAGCGCCCCGGTAATACTGTTCATCGCTACTCCTGATTGACCCCGCCCACGTGCGACATCCTGGCCACTGGCCTGGGGCACGTTTGCTGCTACCATGCAGTATCTTTTCTAGCCTATGGCCGTATCGTGACGCTTTTCCCATGAACAAACCAACCTCTTCGGGATACGTTACCGGATTTCCTGTCCTCAATGTGCTGATGCTGGTGACCGCCGTGGCGCTGATGGCTTGCCTGGTGTATGGCCTGAACAGCTGGCTGCGCGGCGGCGACGATATCACCTGGTTTGCCCCGAACCCGGGCTGCCAACTCCACGACAGCGCCTGCACCGCCCCCCTGGGTGATGGCAAGCTCAGCTTCGCCGTGGACGTGGATGGCTCGATCGACGCCCTGAGTGTCTTGCCGCTAGAGGTCAAGATCGAAGGGATCGAGGCAAGCCAGGTAAGCGTCGTGTTCAACGGCCGTGACATGGACATGGGGCTTCATCGCTTTAACCTGATGGCCACCGCCCCGGGCCACTTCAACGGCCAGGGCCAGGTGGGTATGTGCACCCAGGCCGTCATGCCCTGGCGCGCACGTGTCATACTAACCACCCCGGAAGGGAAAATCGGCAGTTGGTTCGATTTCGACGTCACCAGGAGTTAGTCAATGCAAACACGTTTAAAAAAGCGCCCTGCGGTCATTGTAGCGGTGTTTTTGGGGGTGGCCGCGCTCGCCGCGCTGGTGCTATTCATCATGGGCTCGAGCGACGATGAGCAGGGCCTGCGCGGCGGGCCGATCGCCATGGCCTCGACCGACGGCGCTTTCGCGCTGACCCAGCTGGAAGAGGACCAGGTGGCCGTGGTCTCTTTTGGTTACACGTTTTGCCCCGACGTTTGCCCGATCACCCTGGCGGTCAAACGCCAGGCGCTGGCTCAGCTCGACGAAGAGACGCGCGAACGCGTGGTGCCGGTGATGGTGACCGTCGATCTGGAGCGCGACACCCTGGCGCGCATGCGCGAATACATGGAGGCGTTCGGTGAGGAGTTCATTGGCCTGGTGGGGTCGCCCAAAGAGCTTGAGGACGTGGCCGAGCGCTACGGCGTGGTGTGGCAGCGAGTCGACACGCCGGACTCCTCCATGGCTTACACCCTGGACCACACCGCCGGGCTTTTTCTGGTCAATCGGGAAGGAGACGTTCTCGAACAGGTGCTTCACTCGCCCACGCCCGGCGCGCTGGTGTCCGCCCTGGACCGGGAGCTTCGCCGCCAAAAAAGCTAACGAGCGCCGCGAAGGCGCTTAATCGAGAGGCGCTTCGAGTCTATCCAGCATGTTCATCAACGCCTGTACCTGCACGCCTTCGCGGGTATCGTGCTGCGGGTTGAGCTGCCAGGTACTTTCGGCAAAGCCCCACCAGTCCCAGCACCCCTGGGGGTTGGCCAGGCTGCTTTCGGCCTGGGGGTAGAGCACGACCTGGCCGTGCTCTACCGCCCAATCATTCAGGCCGCTATGGCGGATGAACACGTCGCCAATGTCCTCGACGCTCATCTGGCAGCCGTGAAGCGCCACGGTCACCGGACACCCACCCTCTTCACATCCCCTGGGCAGGAAAAGATAACCGGTGTCGGCCAGGCCTTTCGCGGCGAAATCGCTTTGATCAAAGGCTATTAGCGCGCCATCGGACGCCGCCCCGGCGCGCTCAGGGTAGAACCACGCGAGCATATCCGCGGCCAGGTCGTCGTCGCAGGCGAGCACGAAGCTGCCCCCGCCCTGGCGGCAGCCCCCCAGCGCGTGGGGGCCAACGCTTGCCTGCGCGGGCAGGCGCACCGGCCAGCCGTGGCCCTGGCTTCCGGGCGTGAAACGCACCTGGTCCTCTGCGCTCCAGCCACGCCATTGGCGGGCCAGCAGCGCACCCAGCTCCGGCGCCACCACCTCGTCGTCGTCGCCGTGGGCAATGAACACACGAAGCGCGCCAAGCGCTTCCCGGCTGCCCACCAGCGACTGCTCGCGGTAGCGCTCGAAGCGCTCGTCCAAGGCCTCGAGCGAGGGCAGCCCCCGGCTCACCTGCATGCACTGGCGAAGCGCCAGACTCAATGTTCCTTGTGCACACCCCCAGGGCCCGGCAGCGACGACACCCAGACCTTTAAAGCGCTCGGGCCACGCTGCCGCTAGCTGGCTGGCCATATAGCCGCCCGCGGAAACCCCGACGACGCTGGCCTGGCCTTGCGCGGCGCCTAACGGGGGTAGCGCCCCGGGCGTGCCATTCTCGGCGACAGCGTCGCTATTCGCGCCTGCCATCGACAAAAGCGCGCCCGCCAACCAAAAGGTAAAACCGCAGGGATTTTTCATTTATTCAATGCTCAATAGCTCGACACGCTGCAGTTGAAGCCCATTATCCTGGTCAAGCTTTGCGGGCGTGTAGAGCATCCAGACATCGCCCACGCGCATGAGCGGCAGTAGCTGTTTAAATCCCCCTTGCGCTTCGTTGATCGCGTAGGTACTCGTCGAGGCCGGTTCACCCGACTCGGTGCCGTCCGGGTTCATACGTTGGATGCTGATCTCGACGCTATCGTCCAGGCCGGGCGAGGCGCCGCTACCGGACTCGAGCTTTTCGAACTGAAAACCGGCTTCGGTTTCGATCACGCCGTCACGCTGGGCATTGCGCGCCAGAAAGGCCTCGCTATCGGCATTCAAGAGCCGCTCTTTCTCGTCGGCCGTTTGAGCGCGGCGTGCTTCAAACGCCTCTCTTGTCGCACTGATCTCGTCGCGGCTTAGCGCCAGCGCGTTACCGGCAAACACGTCACGCATGCCGTCGATGAACGCATCGATATCGACTTCGAGTGGCTCAGCGAGGCCTTCGGTATTACGCATGAAGTTTTGCGCCATGGTAGCACCGTAGCTGTAGCCAAGATGATGCCCGTCGAGGGCGCCACTCGGCCCTTGCTGGACCGCCGTATTGATCACCGGCCAACCATACACCAGCGCGTTGTGATCAAACACATCACGCATGCCGTCGCCGAGTGCCTGTAAATCGAGGTTTTCGATTTCGAGGTTTTCCTGCATATCCTCGGCGATCGTGGCCCCAAAGCTATAGGCGAAGCGCTGTTCGTCAGTGTCCGGCGCCGCCGCCGCATAGGGCGCCGTCAGCAGCCAACCAGCCAAGGCGATAGAAGACAGTAATCCTTTCATTGAAAGCCTTTCATTGAAAACTCTGTTTACCGTAAGGCGTTTAAACGATGACAAAGCGCCCCTGATACTAAAAGCGCCGCTAAAAAGCGGCGCAGAGTAGCTTAAAGGCGTGGGATCATGCTTACTCGATGCCCAGCAGTTCGACGCGGAAGGTGAGCATCTCGTTGGGACCGATCGGGCCCTGTCCCTGCTCGCCGTAAGCAAGCTCGGACGGAATGTAGATCATCCAGCTATCGCCGACGCTCATCATCTGAAGCGCTTCCTGCCAACCTTCGATTACCTGGTTGACCTGGAAGGTGACTGACTCGCCGCGCTCGAAAGAGCTGTCGAACACGGTGCCGTCGAGCAGCATGCCTTCGTAGTTCACTTCCACCGTGTCTTCGGGGCCGGGGGATTGACCGTCGTCTTCGCCGGACTCGAGCACTTCATACTGAAGGCCGGAGTCGGTGACTTCGACGCCTTCGCGCTCGGCGTTTTCTTCGAGGTACTCTTCGCCCTCTTGCTGGTTCATTTCGGCGATTTCGGCGGCCTGCTCTTCACGCTCCTGCATGGAGCGCTGCTGGAACGCGACCAGCGTTTCCATCATCTCTTCTTCGCTTAAGGCAAGCTCGTTGCCTTCGAACACGTCGCGCATACCTTCGGAAAAGGTGTCGATATCAAGATCTTCGACATCGGCCTGCATGCTTTCGCCCAGCGTAACGCCCAGGCTGTAAGCCAAGCGCTGCTCGTCGGTTTCCGGCTCGGCGGCGGCAAAGGGGGCCACCAAAAGAAGACCCGTCAAAGCCGCGGTTTTGAACGTAGTTTTGAACGTAGTAGAGACCATTGCTTTCATTTTAAAACCTTCTTCAAGGACGCTGTGCGCCGGCTAATAAATGCTGTGTCGCTGTTATGCGCAAAGCGTTCGCTGACACGATACGCTTACCTTCGCTTAAGACCTTATGTTGCGTCAAAGGTTTAAGACTACACCACCAGTGTAGGACAGTGCGATGCTCCCGCGACGCGTTGCGAAACGCTGCCCAGCAATAAATTCTTGTCGCCGTTGGTGCCTTGAGCCCCAATCACGGTCAGATCGCACTCCCGTTTTCGGGCAAAGCGCACGATGGTACGCGATGGCCGCCCGCCCTTCACGAAGGCGCGCACTTTGGTGGACTCCGCACCCAGCTCCACCGCGTGGGACTTGGCGTAGACGGCGATTTCGGTGGCGTACTCTTTCAAGGCGTCGTCGGGAATGTCGAGCCGGTTAGGCCGCACCATGGAGAGCGACGCCTCTAAAAGGCTGTGATGCTTGAAAACGCACAGGATGTAAAGCTCCGCACCGGTTAGAAGGTGAAGGCTGACTGCCTTTTCGAGCGCTTTCATGGCGCCCTTCGAGCCATCCACCGGTATCAGGATACGATGAAACATGCCTCACACTCCTTGCGTTCAACGAAAGGCGACATCGCGTAAAAACAGCGCGATCTGCGGGAACATGATCAAAAGCGCCGCGGCGAGAATCAGAATGAAGATAAACGGCGGCGTTCCCTTGATGACGTCCAGGTACGGGCGCTTGAATATCGCGATGGCGGTGAAGATATCGCACCCAAAGGGTGGCGTGGCCGAGCCGATGGCCACCTGCAGCGTGATCAGGATACCCACCAGCACCGGGTCCAGCCCCGTGGCGGCAATCGCCGGGGCGAAGATGGGCGTGAGCACCAGAATCACCACGATCGGGTCGACGAACATACAGGCGATGAAAAACGAGACGCAGATCGCGATCAATACCCCAGTGGGGCCGGCCTCGTTGACGCCTACCGCTTCCAGAATGGCTTGGGGGATCTGGGCAAAGGAGATGATCCAGGAGAAACCGTTACCCACCGCCACCAAAATGAACACCACCGCGGTGATCAAACCGGTGGACTTGGCGATGGTGTAGATGTCGTTCATCTTTAGCGAACGAAACACCACGAACTCCAACAGTACCGCGTAGAGCACACAGGCCGCCGCCGCTTCGGTGGGGCTGAAGACCCCGCCGTAGATACCACCGACGATGATGACCGGAAAGCCCAAGGGCCAGAGCGCCTTTTGCACCGCCACACCGCGCTCTTTCCAGCTCGAGCGTGGCTCGGTGGGCACATCCTTGACGACCGCATAAAGGATGCAGTACGCCGAAAACATGAACAAAATCAGAAGGCCCGGCCCGATACCGGCGATGAACAGCTCGCCGATGGAGGTACCGGAAATGACCCCGTAGATGATCATGCCGATACTCGGCGGAATCAAAAAGGCGATGTCGCTGGCGTTGATGATCAGCGCCAGCGTAAAAGAGTCCGAGTAGCCCGCCTTGAGCATTTTGGGGCGAAGCGGCGAGCCCACCGCCACCACCGTTGCCTGAGTGGAGCCGGAAACCGCGCCAAACAGGGTACACGAAGCGGCGGTACTCACCGCCAGGCCGCCCTTGATATGGCCGATAAACGACATCACCATTTCGATCAGCCGGTTGGCCGATTGCCCCCGAGTCATGATATCGGCGGCGAGAATGAACATGGGAACGGCGATCAGGGAGGCCGGGCGAATACCGGCCATCATCTGCTGAATCAGCGTATCCATCTGGCCGAAACCGTTGAACATCATGTAAAAGCCGATTACCGCCGCGGTAATCAGCGGCACCATCATAGGAAAGCCCAGCAACAGCAGGGCGATCATGGTCACTACCATTATCGTCGTCATAGTGTTTCCCTAAGCCTGCCTTACTCTTGTTAGACTTCCGTTTCGGTATCTTTGTAGCCGTCCACAACGCCGGTCGAGAGGTACACGTCGTGGCTGGTCACGTTTTTCACCGCGGTCAGCAAGTACTGAACAGCAGTGATCAAAAACCCCATGGGCACCCAGATGTAGATCATCCAGATGGGCAGCCCGAGCGAGGGCAGCACCCGCCCCTTGCTATAAAGATCGAGGATGTACACCACCGAGTAGTAGAGCAGAAAGAACATGACGAGCGAGGTAAAAAGCGAAATCACGATCATCAGCGCCCGGCGCCCGCCCACCGGCAGCGCATCGTAAATGGCCGACATGCGGATATGACGCCCGTGACGGGCAGCGTAGCCGATACCCGCGAAGGTGATCATGATGATCAAAATTCGGTTTAACTCGCCGGAAAACATGATGCTGTTGCCAAACACGAACCGGGCAATCACGTTGACCACCGTATTCAACGCCATTAGCAAAACCCCCAGCGCCAGAATCACTGACTCGATTTTGCTAATTGCGGTGTCGATCATGCCCAGCACGCCGGGTAACCCCGAGCGGTAGTTATCTTCGGCTTCTTCATCGGTCATGGGTGTCTCCTTGAGCGGTTTCGAACGTAGCGTCTGGAAAATGGTGGTTAAACGGCCATGGTCAACCGGTGAACACGCCGGTGACATAAAAAAGGGGCAGCCGTGGCTGCCCCTGCGTCATTGCTTTGTGGTGCCAACGTAAGATGGCAGGCGCTTCATGACTCGTTAGTGACGGCTTCGAGATCGGCCTTGAACTGCTCGAGAAGCTCAGCGCCACGCTCACCGGTCATTTCAAGAAACTCTTCTTCGACCTGGGGAGCACGCTCGCGGAACGCCTCGATCTGCTCGTCGTTCAAGCGAGTAACTGTCACTTCGTCGGAAGCGGCCTGGATTTTCTCCAGAGATTCTTCGGCCAAGCCCTGGATGTGCTCCATGGTGTGCTCGTAGGCCGCCCCGGTCGCCTCTTGTACCAGCTGCTGGTCTTCCTCGGAGAGCCCTTCGTAGAAGTCCTGATTGGCCATCATCGCGGTGGTGAACCAGCCGTGACCGGTAAAGGTCAGGTGGGGCGATACCTCGTAAAGACCACCGGACTCGATCCAGAAAATCGGGTTTTCCTGACCGTCGAGAATACCGGTCTGCAAACCGCCGTAAACCTCGCCCCAGGGCAGCGGTGTCGGCGTGGCGCCAAACGCGCTGTAGGTCTCGGACAGCAGCGGATTGGTCATGGTACGAATTTTCTTGTTTTGCATGTCCTCCGGCGAGCTAATCGGCTCATCGGTGGTGATCACCATTTCGCCTTCCGGATACATCTGCAAAAGCTCGAGGCCCTGTTCGGCATAGAGCTCGGGGAACGTCTCGTTGATCGCTTCGCTTTCATCGAAGAACGTGAGAACGGTTTGCTCGTCGGTGGGCAGCAGATACGGAATGAAGAAGATCTGCGCCTCGGGAATCAGCGCACCGGTAAAGCCAGGAGACTGGTTGACGAACTGCAGAATACCGTTTTGCGTCTGCTCCATGATGTCGTCGGACTCGCCCAGCTCGCCAAAGCGATAGACCTGAACGGTATGGTCGGAGTTATCCTCGACGTACTCCTTGAACGCCACCGCGAAGACGTCCTGGACATCGCCCTCGTACTCTTCGTGAGCATAGCGCCAGTTGTCTGCCTGGGCGGTGGCACTTAGCCCGAACAACAGCGCGCCGACGCTTGCCGAGGTAAGAAGTTTCGAGGTGACCGAGCGCGTAGATAAAGCCTTGTGAGCCTTCATGCAGTGTTCCCCTTGCAGTGGTAAGCGCGTCAAGAAGTGCGCAAAAATCCATTTTCGAATAACGGCTAGCGCAGGAGTCGATGCATTACCCGCTACGTTTGAAAGCGGGCACGGGCAACTCAAAAACCACGCGTTATTCAAAAATAGCTTAATTTGAGGCTAGCGCGCACAGTTAACGGGGTCAAGGCGCCAAACCAGCGTGCGCCAGGTGCTTTCAACGCTTCGACCCTGCTCGTACATGAGTTTTTGGCTCTGGGCAAAAGTGAGCGAAAAAAGCCTACTTTGCAGCCAAATGCCTACATCACGCGCGCTTCTGCCGTTTTCGTCAACCGCGGACACAGCATGAGGATTTTTCTCGATAAATGCCTGCCAAGCCTGGAGATTTTCTTTTTCGGCTTGAAGCTCGGCGTTTTTGATCGTCTCGCGCAGCTTAGCAATCGAGCTGCTGTGGGCGGCGTCGGGTTTTAGGTCGCGGCGCAGCTCGCGTAGGGTTTGCGTCACGCTTTGCTGCCAATGCTTTCGCACCGCGCGGGCTTTTTCGAGCGCCGCGGTTTGCGCCTGCAGACCGTATCGGTAAAGCCAGCAGTGAAACAACAGTTCGCACACATCGACTCCGGCGCTGTCCTGAAGGATCAAACACGCCGTCGCCACCTCATCAAAGGCGTAGAAATCGCAGGCGAAATCCCAAAGCGGTGCCTGCTGCAAGCGCTGCAATCGGTTAGAATCGGGCATCACGTAAGCCTCACTGGGGAGAAAGCATGATCGCACTGCGCCAAGTCGCCCTGCAACGGGGCACGCAAACGCTGCTGAACAACGCCGACCTGACGCTCAATAACGGCGTCAAGGCGGGCATCATCGGCGCCAATGGCGCCGGTAAGTCGAGTCTTTTCAAACTGCTGCTTGGCGAGCTAGGCCCGGACCAGGGCGATATCGAAATGAGCGGCGGCCAGCGCGTGGCCCACATGGCGCAAGAGGTCGAGGCGCTGGACCGCTCGATCATCGAATACGTGCTGGACGGCGACACCGCCCTGCGCCAGGCCCAGCAAGACCTGAGTGACGCCCAAAACGCCCAGGATGCCCACCGCGAAGCCGAATTGCACGGTCTGATCGAAACCCTCGATGGCTACACCGCCGAATCCCGCGCCGCCCAGTTGCTGGTTGGTTTGGGCTTTTTACAGGCGAATTTGACCCAGCCTCTATCGAGCTTTTCCGGCGGCTGGCGGATGCGGGTCAACCTGGCGCGCACCCTGTTCATGCCGTCCGATTTGCTGCTGCTCGACGAGCCCACCAACCACCTGGATTTGGACGCGCTGCTGTGGCTGGAGAACTGGCTGACCCGCTACCCGGGCACGCTTTTGTTGATCTCCCATGACCGAGACTTTCTGGACGCGGTGTGCGATCACATCGTGCACATGCACCACCAGGACGTCGAGCTTTACCGCGGCAACTACTCGCGTTTCGAGCGCACCCGGGCGGAAAAACTCGCGCTGCAGCAGGCCGAAGCCGCCAAGCAGCAGGCCAGACGCGAGGAGATCGAGCGCTTCGTGACCCGCTTCAAGGCCAAGGCGACCAAGGCCCGTCAGGCGCAGAGCCGCGTGAAAATGCTCGAGCGTATGGAAGAGATCGCCGTGGCCCACGTCGACTCGCCCTTTCACTTCACCCTGCCCGCCGCGGACAAGACCTCGCACCCGCTGCTGGTCCTCGACGACGCCCAGCTGGGCTACGCTGGCGAAAACGGCCATAACGTGCAGCTCGACAAGGTCAATCTCAGCCTGCTGCCAGGCAGCCGAATCGGCCTGCTGGGCCCTAACGGCGCGGGTAAATCGACGCTGATCAAGTCGCTGACCGGCGAGCTCGAATTACTCACCGGCAAGCGCATCCCCGGCGAGCACCTCTCGATCGGCTACTTCGCCCAGCACCAGCTCGAAGGCCTCGATGTTAGCTCCACGCCCTTCGTGCACGTGCAGCGCCTCTCGCCCACCGCCAGCGACCAGGATATCCGCAACTTCCTCGGCGGCTTCGGCTTCAAAGGCGACGACGCCTTTAGCAACGTGGCCACGTTTTCCGGCGGCGAAAAGGCGCGCCTGGCACTTTCCCTGGTCGCCTGGCAAAAGCCCAATCTTTTGCTGCTCGACGAGCCCACCAACCACCTGGACCTGGAGATGCGCGAGGCGCTCACCCAGGCGCTCTCGGCCTTCGAAGGCACGGTGATTCTGGTCTCCCACGACCGCCACCTCTTGCGCGCCACGGTGGATGAGTTCTGGCGGGTGGCGGATCACCGGGTCGAGCCCTTCGATGGCGACCTGGACGACTACCGCGCCTGGCTGAAAGCGCGCCTGGAAGAGAGCCGCCGGGAGGAGCGTCAGGAGAAAAACGAGCGCCAGGCGCCGACGGTGGATCGCAAGGCGTCCCGCAAGGCCGCCGCGGAGCTGCGCGAAAAGCTCAGACCGCAGAAGAAGGAGCGCGACAAGGCGGAAAAGGCGATGGAGAGCGCGCAAAAAGCGCTCGAGCGCGTCGAAGAGCGCCTGGCCGATGCCGAGCTCTACACCGACCCGGCACGCAAGGGCGAGTTAACGGATGCGCTGGCCGAGCAGGCCAACTGCAAGGAGCGCGTCGAGCGCGCCGAGCAGCAGTGGCTCGCCGCCGAAGAAGCGCTGGAGGCGATGGAGGCCGAAATACTCGAAAGCGAGGCGCACTAGCGCCCGCTCGAACGCTAGGGTCTGTCTGAAAAGTCGACGAGCGAAGACAAGACAAGGCAAAAACTGGCGAAAAAACGGAGTTTACATGTGTAAATGAGTATTTTGAGCCAATTTTTAACGCTGTATTGTCGAGCGCAGGCACTTTTCAGACAGAGCCTAGCGGCTTTCGAGCATGAAGGTCACGGGCCCATCATTGACCAGCGCTACCTGCATATCGGCGCCGAACCGGCCGGTTTCGACGTTCGGCCAAGCCGCTTTAGCCTTACCAACCAGATAATCGAAGAGCCGCTCGCCCTCTTCGGGGGCGGCGGCGCTCGAAAAGCCCGGGCGCAGCCCCTTGCGGGTATCGGCGGCCAGCGTGAACTGAGAGACCAGCAGCAAACCGCCTTCGGCCTGCTGCAGGTTGTCGTTCATCTTGCCCTCCAAATCGCTGAACACGCGGTAGTGAAGCAGTTTGTGCAGGAGCTTGTCCGCGTCCGTTTCGCTATCGCCGCGCTCCACCCCCACCAGGGCCAAAAGCCCCTGCTCGATGGCGCCGACGCTCTCCCCCTCGACGCTGACATCGGCGTTTTTAACGCGCTGAATCAAGGCCTTCATATTACCACCAGCGGTGAAAGTGATGGACCGGCCCGCGGCCGTGGCCGACGTTTAGCCGCTCACTGGCCTCAAGCGCTGCGTGCAGCCACTGTTTGGCCTCCTTGATCGCGGCAATCGGCGCCTGGTTGTCCGCCTCCAGGGGCAGCTTCGCCAGACACGCCGCCACCGCCGATGAGAGCGCGCAGCCGGTGCCGTGCAGGTTCTCGGTGGCGATGCGCGAGGCGGGAAGCCAGGCGTGCTCAGAAGGCGTCGCCAAAAGATCCGGGCAGGTTTCACCGGTCAGATGGCCGCCCTTGAGCACCACGAAAGGCGCGCCGAGCCGGGTGAGCCCGGGCAGCATCGCCTCCATTTCGTCCGGCGTTTTCGGCGAAGCCGACCCCAGCAGCACGGCGGCCTCAGGCAGGTTCGGGGTGATCACATGGGCCAGCGGCACCAGGATATCACGCACCGCGCGGATGCCCTCGTCGTCCACCAAAATATCGCCGCTTTTCGCCACCATCACCGGGTCGAGCACGATCCAGCGCGGGCGGTGCTTGTCGAGCACGTCAGCGATCACTTCGGCGACCTCGCGGCTGCCCACCATGCCGATTTTCACCGCGTCGATCTCGACATCCGCTAACAGATTCTCGAGCTGGACGCGGATCATCGAAGGCGACACCGGCTCGACCTGGGCCACGCCCTGGGTGTTCTGCGCGATCACCGCGGTGATGACGTTGGTCGCGTAAACGCCCAGCGCCGAGAACGTCTTGATATCCCCCTGTAGCCCGGCGCCGCCGGAAGGGTCGGAGCCGGCGATGGTCAGTACCTTTGCAATGTCTGTCATCATTACCTACCTCTTACATCACGGAAGGAAGCCAGGTCGCAATTCCCGGGAACAGCGACAGTGCCAGCAGCATACCCAGTTGCAGCAGGATGAACGGAATCACCCCTTTGTAGATGGCCGAGGTCGGCACACCGGGTGGCGTAACGCCGCGCAGGTAGAAAAGCGCAAAACCGAACGGCGGTGTCAAAAACGAGGTTTGCAGGTTCACGGCGATCATGATGCCCAGCCAAATGGGGTCGACCCCCATGGCGAGCAGCACCGGCCCGACGATCGGTACCACCACGAAAGTAATCTCGATGAAGTCGAGAATGAAGCCGAGCAAAAAGATCACCAGCATCACGATGATCGTCGCCCCGACCACGCCGCCCGGCATCGACTCGAACAGGCTGGTGACCAGCTCCTCGCCGCCGTAGGCGCGAAAGACCAGTGAAAACAGCGCCGCGCCGATCAAAATCAAAAACACCATGCTGGTGACCTGGGCGGTGGAGTAAAGCGCCTCTCTCAGCATCGAAAAGCTCAAGCGCCGATTCGCCGCCGCCAGCACCAGCGCGCCGAACGCCCCGACCGCCGAGGCCTCGGTGGGCGTGGCGAAACCGCCCAGAATCGACCCCAGTACCGCCACGATCAGAAGCACCGGCGGCACCAGTCCTTTCAACAAAAGCGGCCAGATCGCCCCCGTATGATTGAGCTCCGCCTTGAGCGTCTCACGATCCACCGCCGGCGCCGAGGCGGGCTTGAGCCAGGCGAAGACCAGAAGATAAACGATGTAGGCCACGACCAGAATCAGCCCCGGCACCAGCGCGCCGATGAACAGATCGCCGATCGAAAGCGTTTGCGGGCTCCAGACACCCATGGCGAGCTGCGCCTGCTGGTAGGCATTGGAGAGCACGTCGCCCAAAAGCACCAGGGCGATCGAAGGCGGAATGATCTGACCCAGGGTGCCCGTGGCGCAAATGGTGCCGGTGGCAAGCGCCGGCGAGTAGCCACGTTTGAGCATGGTCGGCAGCGACAAGAGCCCCATGGTGACCACCGTGGCGCCGACGATACCCGTCGAGGCGGCCAGCAGCATGCCCACGATGACCACCGAAAGCCCAAGTCCGCCGCGCAGCGAGCCAAAGAGCATCGCCATGGCGTCTAAAAGCGTCTCCGCCACCCGGGATTTTTCCAGCAGCACGCCCATCAGGATGAAAAGCGGCACCGCCAAAAGCGTCGAGTTGGTCATGATGCCGTAAAGGCGGTTGGGCATCGCGCCCATCATGCGCGCCTCGAACGGCACCGATACGCCCAGCGCCTGTAGCGCCATCCCGATACCCGCAAAGGCCAGCGCCGTGCCGGCAAGCGACAGCGCCACCGGGTAACCCAGCATCAACACGCCACACACGGCGGCGAAGAGCACCAGCGGCATGAAGTCCAATAAAACGGCCACTAGACGACCTCCTCGTGCTCATGGGAGGGGTTGGGCAGTGCGCCGCGGATGATCAGCGCCTGGCGGATCAGTTGCGCCACCGCCTGCAAAAGCAACAGCCCCACCATGACCAGAATCAGCGTTTTCAAGAGATACACCGCCGGGATGCCGCCGTTGGGCGAGCGTTCGAGAATGGCCCAGCTACTCGCCACGTAGTGGACGCTTCCGATAGCGATGAAAAGCGCCACGGGAATGAGCAAAAAGAGCGTGCCGAGGAAATCGATCCATGCCCGCGCCCGACTGGAAAGCTTGCGGTAGAAGATATCCACACGGACGTGACCGTCGTGCTTGAGCGTCCACGCCGAGCCCAGCATGAAGACCGCGGCGTGCATGTACATGACCGACTCTTGCATGACGATGCTGTTGGTTCCAATCACGTAGCGCAGCACCACGATGGCAAACTGCACCAGCATCATGACGATCACAAGCCAGGCGATCGCTCGGCCAACGCCTTCGGTTAGCCCATCGAGGGCGCGCAGCAGACGCGGCTCGTGAGAATTTGCACGCATTAGGGTGTCCTGCCTTCAAGAATCGACTCGAAATGATCGCTGATTCTAGCCCTTGCGTCATCCCCTGCGACCACGATAGGTCTTCAAAGCGCCCTTTTATGGCTTAAAGGGCGCTTACGGGCGGTTATAGCGCTTAGTCCGCGGTGGTGGGGCGTTGGTGCTGGCTATCCTTGAGGGCTTGCAGGCAGGCGGCGGGCAGCGGCAAATCGACGGCGACCGGCAGATGATCCGAGAAGAGATGATCGAGCACGTTCACCTCGGCGGCCTCCAGGGTTTGCGAGAGCAGGATATGATCCAGCGCCCGGCGCGGCTGCCAGGAGGGGTAGCTCAAAAGCGGCTTGACCGGATGCAACGGCAAGGAGGCGCTGAAGCGCTCGTGGGCGTGCAGCTGCTCCGGCGTGCAGTTGAGATCCCCCATCACCACCACGTGGCGAAGCGGGGCGATGATATCGCTTAGGTAGTTGAGCTGGCGCACCCGGCCGCGGTGGCTAAGCGCCAGGTGCGCCACGAAGATATGCAGCGCATCCGGGCCGTCGCCAAAGCGCACGTGAATGGCGCCGCGCCCTCGAGTGCCGGGCAGGCGGTGCTCTTCGATGCGACTGGGCTTGAGCCTGGAGAGCAGCCCGTTGCTGTGCTGGGCCATGCGCCCCAGGTTGCGGTTGAGCTGCTGAAAGTGATGCGGGAACCCGGCCTGGGTGGCCAGGTACTCGACCTGGTTGATGCGACTCGAGCGAAAGCTTCCGCCGTCAACCTCTTGAAGCCCCACCACGTCGAACTTGCCGAGCACCCCGCCCATCACATCCAGCCGCTTGACGCGGCGCGGGTGGGGCAAGAAGTGCTGCCAGCTACGGGTCAGGTAATGATGATACGCCGACGTTTGAATGCCCACCTGGAGATTGAAGGTCAAAAGTCTCAGCGACCCTTTTTCCCAAAGCGGGCTATCCGTGCCAAGCGGTTTATCGCTGGCCGAGGTGCTCAGCACGATTACTCGTCACGCTCGCTGCGCACGCGCTCGATCAGCGCCTCGGCGATCACCGGCATGTTGTCCAGCCCCCCGGCGCTGCTGGGCGTGACCACGTAGCGGCCGTCGACGATCAGCGCCGGCACGCCCATCAGGCGCATTTCGCGCATGCGGCTATTGGCGCGGTTGGTTTCGCTGCGCACCGGGAAGGAATTCAGGGCCTTTTTGGCCTCGTCTTCGCTCACGCCGTAGTTGGCGAAAAACGCGGCGATGTCGTCTTCGTCGGTCAGCGACTGGCCGTTTTGATGAATCGCGTCAAAAAAGTCTTCGTGCAGGTCTTCTTCGATACCCAGCGACTGAGCGGCGTAGAAGGCGGTCGCGTGGGTGTTCCAGTTGCCGCCCATGGTGGCCGGCATTTTGATGATCTCGACATCGTCATCCAGGGTTTCGTACCACTCGTTGACCGGCTCCTGCAGGGCGTAGCAGTGCGGGCAGCCAAACCAGAACACTTCGGTGACTTCGACGTTGGCGTCGTCGGCTACGGTCGCTACCGGGTTTTCCAACAGCGTGTAATCCTGCCCTTCTACGACGTCCTGGGCGCTGACGCCAGCGGAAAGGGTAAGACCGGCCAGGGCCGCCACGAATACTTTAAGCATTATAAAAATTCTCCAAAGTTGAGCGAAGCCTATGACTCTCGTAACCGCCAAGCGGTTCCCGGGTAAGCCCCTTTATAGCTTGCGCCTGAGCCCGTCAGACAAAAGTGAAAGCGCAGGGTGAAGATGATTCAAAAGCCATACTTGCCCGCTTTTTCGCCGCCGTCCAGTGTTACACTAGCGTTTTCAGCAAGCCTACCGGCCTGACCAAGTGTAACGAATCCCGCCCATGGCTTAAATGGCCGCCTCTGAACCGGCCACTGTGCGGGCCAGGATTTACAGCTTCAGGGTAGCCTTGATGTGTGACTCAAGCATTCAGGATCTTTTCCATGCCGACTCAAGATCGCGAAAGCGAAAGCCCTCGCCCGGCTAGCCCGCGCCTTAATTACGCCACCGCTCAGTTCATGGTGAGCGCCCCGCACCTGGGCCTCTGCCCGGACGACACCGGCGCCGAAGTCGCCTTCGCCGGGCGCTCGAACGCGGGTAAGTCGAGCGCGATCAACGCGCTGACCCAGCAAAAAGCACTGGCGCGCACCTCACGTACGCCCGGGCGCACGCAGCTAATCAACTTCTTCAGCCTGATGAACAACCCCGCCACGCGCATGGTGGATCTGCCCGGCTACGGCTACGCCAAGGTGCCCGAGTCGGTCAAGCTCGAGTGGCAGCGCCATCTCTCCGAGTACCTGACCGCGCGCTTTAGCCTGAAAGGCGTGGTGCTGTTGATGGACGTGCGCCACCCGCTGACCGAGTTCGACCTGACCATGCTCGACGTGGCCGACCAGCGTGGGCTACCGGTGCACATTCTGCTCACCAAGGCGGACAAACTGAAAAAGGGCCCGGCCAGCGCCTCACTTCAAAAAGTGCGCTCGCGCCTTGTAGAGTGGGAAGACCTGGTATCGGTGCAGCTTTTCTCGTCGCTCAAGCGCGACGGCGTGACCACGCTTTGCCAGACCCTGGACCGCTGGCTCGACGCCCCGGAGCCCGAATAGCTCGGTCCGATAACCAAGTTCAATCACTCAGTCCAATAATTCAGCCCGCCGCGTTCTCCAGCCGTTCGATCAGCGCGGGCAACTCCTTGACGTGGCTCAGCCGGTAAACGCGGCTGGGCAACACCTGGTCGCTCTCGGCGGCGATCCACACCGCGTGCATCCCTAAGCGGCTGGCGGGCAGCACGTCCTCCTCCCAGGAGTCGCCGACGTGCATGGCGTTGTGTGGGTCGACGTTCATCTGTTCGAGCACGGTGACGAACGCATGGGGGTCGGGCTTGGGCGCAAAGAGCTCCCCGGCCGCCACGGCGATGGGAAAATACCCCGCCAAAGGCTGGCGTTTGAGGTGAATATTGCCGTTGGTGATGGCCGCCAGGTGAAAGCGCTGGCCCAGCGTCTCGAGTAGCTCGGCGGCTTCCGGGTGCGGCGTCACCTGCACGCGCAGGCGGTGGAACTCGTTCATCGCCGCCGCCGCCCACAAAATGGCGCTACTGCGCGTAAGGCCCGCCGCCTCCAGCTGCGCCTCGAGGGCGCGAAGGCGCAGCCAGGTGAAGTCGCCCCGGCGCTTGGGGGTCGCTTTTGCAAATGCCTGACGCCTTGTCAGGTAATCCGCCAGACCTTCTTCGAAGTCGATCGCAAGCGGCGCTTCGCCGCGCGCGCGCTGCCACTCGGCCAGCGCGTTTAAAAGCCACTGGTAGTGGCCCTGCTCGGTTTTCAGCATCACGCCGTGATTATCCCAAAGCGTATCGTCGAGATCGAAGGTGATGGCTTTTAGCTCGGCTCTTGATTCGGTCATGGCTCGCTCCGGGGGCGGCGTTTGGCACGGGGGTGGGCGGCGTCGTAGCTCTGGGCCAGATGCTGCCAGTCAAGGCGGGTGTAGACCTGGGTGGTGGCCAAATTGGCGTGGCCCAAAAGCTCCTGCACCGCGCGCAGATCCTGGCTCGACTCCAGCAGGTGGCTGGCAAAGGAGTGGCGCAGCCGATGCGGGTGCAAGTGCTCGGGCAGGCCACGCTCGATAGAAAGCTGCGCCAGGCGCTTTTGAATGGCGCGGTGGCCAAGGCGCCGGCCCTGGCGGCCGATAAAAAGCGCAGCCTCCTCCCCGGCCCAGCCGCCGCGGCCCGCGAGCCACTGATCGAGCGCGGTGCGGGCGCGGCCACCGACCGGCACCTGACGGGGCTTGCCGCCCTTGCCCAACACCCGCACGTAGCCCGCATTCAGACTCGTCACATCCAGCGCGGCAAGCTCGGCCAGGCGCAGCCCGCTGGAGTAGAAAAGCTCGAGCATCGCCTGGTCGCGCTGGGCCAGAAGCGAGCCGTCGTGAGGGGTATCGAGAAACTGCGCCAGAATATCCACATCCAGCGGCCTTGGCAGGTGGCTGGGCTGTTTGGGGGTGCGCAGCAGCTTGATCGGGTTGTCCGCCAGCACCTCCTGGCCTACCAGGTCATCGGCGAAGCGGGAGAGCGCGGCGCGGCGCCGCGCCAGGCTACGAGGGGCGAGCCCGCGGCTTCGCTCGGCCCCCAAAAACGCGCGCGCAAGCGGCGCGTCGAGGGCGGTGACCTCGGTGATCCCGCGCTTGTCGGCAAACCGCGCGAACGCGACTAGATCCTGGCGGTAGCCCGCCACCGTCGCCGGGCTCGCCCGCCTGGCAAGCGTGGTCAGGTAGCCATCGATAGCATCGGCGAGGGTAAGCGTCGGCTCAGCCATGCGGACCCAGGCGCTGCAACAGCCTGGCGACGATATCGCCCAGGTATTCGGTAAATAGCGTGTCCATGCTGGCCTTGTAACACTCCGCATCCGGGCTCGCCAGCACCAGATAGCCCATGGGCTCGCCGGCGGAGAGGCGCGAAATGGCACACGACCCGGCCTTGCGCGGCGCCTTGGTATGGGGCAAAAGCCGTTTCCAGTCGCTCACACTTAGCTTCGCGCAGCGGCTGCTGCGGCCATCGAGCAGCGCGCTCAGCCGCGTAGTGGCGTGCTGGTCGAGCACGTGGCGCGGCGGCTGGGGCAGCGCGGGCTCGTCATCGGTAAGCGCAGACGGGCACCAAAGCGCCATGGCCGGCGTGTCGAAGCGCTCGCTCAGCTGGGTGGCCAGCGCCTGGGCCAGGGCGTCCCGGTCCTCGGCTTCGATCAGCGAAAGCATCGTTTCGCGCAGGCGCCGGTACTGCGCCTCGTTGTGCCGGGCGGTTTCCAGCAGGTGCTCCAGGCGCCCCTCGGCGCCTTCTGCCCGCTGGCGAAGATCCAGCACCAGCCGCTCCAGAAGCGACACGGCGCCGCCGATATCCGGGTGCGGCACCTTGAGCTGCTGAAGCAGGCCCTCCCGGCCGACGAAAAAATCCGGATGGCGGGCCAGCCAAAAGGCGACCTGGTCCGGGTCGAGCGTTTTACGCGGCTCGGGGGCTTGCGACATCGCTATTCTCCTTGGAACTAGTTGAGCGTCACGCGGCCATCGAACACCCGCGTGGCCGGGCCGACCATGACCAGCGGGCCGTTGGTATCCGGCCACTCGATGAGCAGCGTTCCGCCGGGCAGGTGGACCGTCACCGGGCTTTGCAAAAGCCCCTGGCGAATGCCGCTGGCCACCGCCGCGCAGGCGCCGGTACCGCAGGCCAGGGTTTCGCCGCTACCGCGTTCAAAAACGCGCAGGCGGATCTCGCTTTGTGATACCACCTGCATGAAGCCGGCGTTGACGCGGTGGGCAAAGCGCGGGTGCGCCTCCAAAAGCGGGCCCAGCCGTTCGACCGGGGCCTGCTCGACGCTTTCAACGGTGAGCACCGCGTGGGGGTTGCCCATCGAGACCACGCCGATCTCGAGCCGCTCACCTTGAACATCGATCGCGTGCAGCGGGACGTCTTCGGCGGCGTCGAAGGCCAGCGCCTCGGGCTCGAAACGCGGGCGGCCCATATCAACCCGTACCAGACCGTCATTTTGTACATGGAGCGTGAGCGGCCCGCCCGCGGTTTCCACACAAATCTCGTGCTTGTGGGTCAGGCGCTGTTCGCGCACGAAGCGCGCAAAACAGCGCGCGCCGTTACCGCAGTTCTCTACTTCGCTGCCATCGGCGTTGAAGATGCGGTAGCGAAAGTCCATGTCCGGGTCCCGTGGCGGCTCGACCACCAGCAGCTGGTCGAAGCCGATACCGAAGCGCCGATCGCCCAATTGCGCGATCAGCTCATTGGTGAGCCGGGCGCGCTGAGTGACCAGATCGATGACCATGAAGTCGTTGCCCAGGCCATGCATTTTGGTGAAGTGAAGCAGCATCAAGACGCCTCGTCTGGCAGCAGCGTTTCGCCCGCCCACAGGTTCTCGAGCG
Source organism: Vreelandella mediterranea (assembly GCF_970647075.1). NCBI lineage: Bacteria > Pseudomonadati > Pseudomonadota > Gammaproteobacteria > Oceanospirillales > Halomonadaceae > Vreelandella > Vreelandella mediterranea. The sequence continues at coordinate 3,547,045 of NZ_OZ310198.1, forward strand.
TTTCCCGAGCGCGCACGATGTGAAAACGCTCGCGATCCACCATGACCTCGGCAGGCCGTGGGCGGCTGTTGTAGTTCGACGCCATCACGTAGCCGTAGGCGCCCGCCGAGCGCACCGCCAGTAGATCGCCTTCGGCAATGGCGAGCTCGCGCTCCTTGCCCAGGAAATCGCCGGTTTCACAAACCGGGCCGACCACGTCATAAATCGCCTCCGAGCGCGCCTCGCGGGTGTCCACGCAGACGATCGCTTGCCAGGCCTGATAAAGCGCCGGGCGGATCAAATCGTTCATGGCCGCGTCGACGATGGCGAAGTTTTTCGTCTCACCGGGCTTTAAAAACTCGACCCGGGTGAGCATCACGCCGGCGTTGGCGGCGATGGAGCGGCCGGGCTCGAACAGCAGGGTCAGGTTTTCGCCGCCTTCCCAGCGCGACAGCCGCGCTAAAAGCTTACTGGCGTAATCGAAGGGCTGGGGCGGGGTCTCGTCGCGGTACGGCACGCCGAGCCCGCCGCCCAGATCCAGGTGCTCGATCTCGATACCGCGCTCGCGAAGCCGTTCCATGAGCAGCAAAAGCCGCTCCAGGGCATCCAGAAACGGCGCCGTCTCGGTCAATTGCGAGCCGATATGGCAGTCGAGGCCCTTGATCTCAAGATTCGCCAAGCCAGCGGCGAGCTCGTAAGCATCGAACGCCTCACTAACGGCGATGCCGAACTTGTTGTCCTTGAGCCCGGTGGAAATATAGGGGTGGGTGCCCGCATCCACATCCGGATTCACACGAAGCGACACCGGCGCAACCATGCCAAGCTCGCCAGCCACTTGATTCAAACGCTCGAGCTCCGGCGTGGACTCCACATTGAAGCACTTGATACCCACCTGAAGCGCCCGAGCCATCTCATCGGCGCGCTTGGCAACGCCAGAGAAGACGATTTTGGACGGGTCGCCGCCGGCGGCCAGCACGCGCTCCAACTCACCGACGGAGACGATATCGAACCCCGCGCCCAGGCGCGCCAGAAGCCCCAGCACTGCCAGGTTGGAGTTGGCCTTCACGGCGTAGCAAATAAGATGCGGGTGACTGCCCAGCGCTTCGGTATAGGCGCGAAAGTGACGCTCTAGCGTCGCTTTGGAGTAGACGTAGCACGGCGTGCCGACCTCCAACGCAATACGGCTAAGCGCCACCTCTTCGGCAAACAGCACGCCGTCGCGGTAGTTGAAGTGATCCATTAGCTCTCCTCGGCGGCGGTTTGCGCGTTATCGTCGGGCTGATAGAGCGGGCCCTTCTGCCCACACCCGGCCAGCAGCAGGGCGATGAGCGTGATCGAAACGAGGGCTTTCATTTCGCCTCCCGGTGCGCCTTGAGGGCTTCCAGGGCGCGGCTGGCCGCGGCGCGCACTTGATCCGGGGCGGTGCCACCGATGTGGTTACGCGCGGCCACCGACCCCTCCAGGGTCAGCACCTCGAACACGTCTTCTTCGATGGTATCGGAGAACTGCTTGAGCTCCTGCAAACTCATCTCGGAAAGATCTTTCTTCTCTTTCAGACCGAAAGCGACGGACTGGCCAACGATTTCGTGGGCATCGCGGAAGGCCACGCCCTTGCGCACCAGGTAATCCGCCAGGTCCGTGGCCGTCGAGAAGCCGCGCCGCGCTGCCTCATACATGCTTTCTTTCTTGGGCTCGATGGCCGGCACCATGTCGGCAAACGCTTTCAGGCAGTCGAGCACCGTGTCCACGGCATCGAACAGGGGCTCCTTGTCTTCCTGGTTGTCCTTGTTATAGGCCAGCGGCTGGGACTTCATCAGCGTCAAAAGGCTCATCAGATGGCCATAGACGCGCCCGGTCTTGCCGCGCACCAGCTCCGGTACGTCCGGGTTTTTCTTCTGGGGCATGATCGAGGAGCCGGTGCAGAAGCGATCCGGCAGATCGATGAAATCGAACTGAGCGCTGGTCCAGAGCACCAGCTCCTCGCTCATGCGCGACATGTGCATCAAGAGGATGCTGGCAAAGCTTGTAAATTCGATGGCGAAGTCGCGATCCGACACCGCGTCCAGCGAGTTTTCTGCCGGACGCGCAAAGCCCAGAAGCTCGGCAGTGACGTGACGATCGATCGGGTAAGTGGTACCGGCCAGCGCCGCCGCCCCCAAGGGCAGCACGTTGACACGCTTGCGAGTGTCCAAAAGGCGCTCGTGGTCCCGGGCGAGCATCTCCTGCCAGGCCAGCAGGTGATGGCCAAAGGTGACCGGCTGGGCGGTTTGCAGGTGCGTAAAGCCGGGCATGATGGTATCGGCCTCATCCTCGGCAAGGCCAATCATGCCCTCGCGTAGGCGGGTGAGTTCGACATCGATCATGTCGATGGCGTCGCGCAGGAACAGGCGAATGTCGGTCGCCACTTGGTCGTTGCGCGAGCGCCCGGTATGCAGCTTCTTGCCGGTAATGCCGATCTTTTGGGTCAAGCGCGCTTCGATGTTCATGTGCACGTCTTCAAGCGGCACCGACCACTGGAATTCGCCGCGCTCGATCTCGCCCTGGATCTCGGTTAGGCCGTCGATGATCGCCTGGCACTCGTCTTCGGTTAATACGCCCACTCGGCTTAGCATGGTGGCGTGGGCGATCGAGCCTTGAATGTCCTGGGGCGCCAGGCGCTGGTCGAAATTCACGGAGGCGGTAAAGCGGGCAACAAAGGCGTCGGTGGGCTCGCTAAAGCGTCCACCCCAGGACTGATTCGTAGCTTGGGTCATCGAGGGTTCCTGCTGACAAAAAAGGTGACAAAAATCAGGGGGAGTCGTTGTCGACGAGTGTATCAGAGTCGACCCCGTTCGCGGCACGGGGTTTTGAGCGCTCTAAAAGTATTCGCCTTAGGCGTCCAGGCGGTCCAAAAGCACCGTGTCGCAGTCGAAGTGATCCAGATAATCGACCAGGGCGTCGAATGCGATGGGGCGGGCAAAGTAGTAGCCCTGCAGGTAGGTCGGGTGCTTCTCGCGCAGGTAACGAAACTGTTCGAGGGTCTCGACACCTTCGATGAGCACCTCGAGCCCCAGCTTCGACGCCATGGTGATCACGCCTTCGACGATGGCGGCGTCGTTCTCATCGTGGGTCACATCGTGTATGAACGAACGGTCGATCTTGAGCTTGTTGATCGGCAGGCGCTTTAGGTAGCTAAGGCTTGAAAAGCCGGTGCCGAAATCGTCCAGCGCGATATGCACGCCAAGCGTTCGCAGCCCGTTGAGCGCCTCGATCGCGTGCTCGGTGCTGTCCATCAATACGCCTTCGGTAATCTCGATTTCCAAAAGCGCCGGGGCCAGACCACTCTCGTTCAGCACTTTTTCGATCGATGCGACGAACCCCGGGCGCTGAAACTGCACCGGCGAGACGTTCACTGCCATGGTGATCGGGCCATGCTCCCCGCTATTCAAGCGCACCGCGTCCTTACAGGCCTGGCTTAGCACCCACTCACTAATCGGAATGATCTGACCGGTCTCTTCGGAAAGCCCGATAAACTCGATGGGCGGGACGTTGCCTCGCTCCGGGTGTTGCCAGCGAATCAGCGCCTCTACGCCCACTACCTGGCCTGTGACGCTATCGATTTGCGGCTGGTAGTGAAGCTCGAACTGCTCCTGCTCGATGGCTTTTTGCAGCGCGTGGCGCAGGTCGACGCGCTCGCTCACTTTGCGGTTGAGCTCGTCGGTGTACCACTGGTAGGTGTTGCGCCCGCGCCGCTTGGCCTTGTACATGGCAAGGTCGGCCTGTTGCACCAGGGTGCGTGGTTTGGCGACGCTACCGTTGTCGGTGCCGATACCGATACTGGCGGTGATGCGTAGTTCCTTATCCTGATACCAGTAAGGCGCGGCGATGCGCTCGAGCAAACGCTCAACCACCTGCATGACGTCCTGCTCGTGGGCCAGATCCGGCAGCAGTACGATGAACTCGTCGCCGCCGATGCGCGCTACCGTATCCCAGGGGCGCAGCTCCTCTTCCAGGCGCCGTGCCACGCTCATCAAAATGAAGTCGCCGACATCGTGGCCCATCGAGTCGTTGATCGGCTTGAAATCGTCCAGGTCGATGAACAGCACAGCCAGATAGCGCTGATAGCGCTTGGCCATCACGCAGCCCTGGGCCAGGCGCTGATTCAGAAGCTGCAAATTGGGAAGCCCGGTCAGCGCATCGTGGTTGGCGTTGTGTCTAAGCTGCGCCTGGTACTCGCGCTGGGCGGTGACATCGTTTTGCACGCCGACGAAGTGGGTCACCACCCCCTGGTCATCGCGCACCGGGGAAATATACAAATCGTTCCAAAACAGCGTGCCGTCGCGGCGGTAGTTGCGCAGCATCACGTGCACGTCGCGCTGCTCCTTGATCCCCCGGCGAAGCTGTCGGCGTACCGCCGGGTCGGTCTCTTCGCCCTGCAAAAAGCGGCAGTTGCGGCCCAGCACCGCCGTGCGCTCATAGCCGGTAATCTGCTCGAAGGCCTTGTTGACGTAGACCATGGGCAAGTCGTCGGCCTGGGCATCGACGATGATGACCCCGTTGGTGCTCGACTCCACGCTTCGCTCTAAAAGCGCCAACTGCTGCGCGGAGGTTTTACGCAGGGTAATGTCCCGGGCGATCACGTAGATCACCTTATCGTTGGCGAACGCGCTCACCTCCAACCACTTGAGCTTGCCGGCGCGACTTGTAGCGCGAACGTCAAACGGGTCGACCAGCTCCCCCTGGTGTATCCGCGCAAGCGCCCTCTCTATAATGGGGTGATCCTGGCGCTCGATGATCACGCCGCAGGGGCGGCCAATGAGCTCCTCGGCACAATATCCAAGCAGGTTTTCGAAGCCGGGGTTAACATTTATAAGCGTCCCTTGGAAATCGATGCAGCAAAGCATGTCCTGGGACAACAGAAAAAATTGATCCAGCTCGCCTTGAAGATCGGCAGAGGGCATAGGGCATTACCTGTGCAAAGACATTTACATTATACGTTAACTAATATTATACGTTAGCCAATTACGGCTGGTTGTTTTTACTGCGAGACCGGGTGCTTTATGATGAGATTTATCATAGTTCGACACGCCGTGTCAGCGGCAAAGGGAGAATAACGTGTCATCCATCACCAAATTGCGCATCGCCACGCGTAAGAGCCAACTGGCCATGTGGCAAGCCGAACACGTCCGGGATCGACTGATGGCGGCACATAGCGGTCTGGAAGTCGAGCTGGTGGCGCTGTCCACCAAGGGCGATAAAATCATCGACACGCCGCTTTCTAAAATCGGCGGTAAGGGGCTGTTCGTCAAAGAACTCGAAGACGCCATGCTCGACGGCCGCGCCGATATCGCCGTGCATTCGATGAAAGATGTGCCCATGCACTTTCCCGAAGGGCTGGGGCTTTCCGTGATTCTGGAAGGCGCCGAGCCGACGGATGCGTTCGTCTCCAACCGCTATCAAAGCGTTGACGAGCTGCCCGAAGGGGCGCGTATCGGCACGGCCAGCCTGCGCCGTGGCCTGCAACTGCGCGAGGCCCGCCCGGACCTGGAGATTTTGAATCTGCGCGGCAATGTGCAAACACGCCTTGCCAAGCTCGACGACGAAGAGTTCGACGCCATCATCCTGGCAACCTCCGGTCTCAAGCGACTGGGGCTCGATGCGCGCATCGCCCAGGAACTGCCGCCGGAGATCTGCCTGCCGGCCTGCGGCCAGGGGGCGCTGGGTATCGAATGCCGCCTCCACGACCCGGACCTGATTGGCCTGCTCACTCCGCTTGACGATCAGGATACCGCCACCCGGGTACGCGCCGAGCGCGCCATGAACACGCGCCTGGAAGGCGGCTGCCAGGTGCCGATCGCCGGCCACGCGGTGCTGGATAAAGCCAACGAAACCATCTGGCTGCGTGGGCTCGTCGGCAACCCGGAAGGCACCGAGGTGCTGCGCGCCGAGGGCCGCGGCTCTATCCATGAGCCCGAAGCGCTGGGCATTCGCGTCGCCGAAGACCTGCTCGACCAGGGCGCGGGCGAAATCCTTGCCGAGGTCTACGGCAACAACGTATGAGCACGCCCGCACCATGAAGGAGCCGGTACTCATCTGCCGCCCGGGCGAGCGCGGCGAAGTGCTCGCCGAGGCGCTGCGCGCCGAGGGCGCGTGGGTCGAGCCGCTGGAGGTAATGACCCTTCAAGCACTCGACGAGGACGCCACGCTTCGAAGCGTATGGCTGGATCTGGATCAGTACCATAAGATAGTCGTCATCAGCCCGTTTGCGGCCCGCTGCCTGGTGGAGGCAATCGATTGCTACTGGCCGCAATTACCGGTGGGCATCGCCTTTTATAGCCCCGGGCGCGGCACGGCGGAGGTGCTCCATGATGAGCTGGGTGCCCGTGTCCATGTCCCGCCGGCAAGCGCGGGCGAGGATACCAGCGAAGCGCTTTTGTCGCTGCCCTCGCTCCAACGCCTTACCCATCAGCGCGTGCTTTTGGTGGCCGGCGAAGGCGGACGGCCGCTGCTGGCGGATACGCTTACCGCCCGCGGCGCCGCCGTGACGCGGCTGGCGGTCTACCGGCGCGTCTACCAGCCGCCTAGCGCCGAGTTGCAAAGGCGCCTGGCGAGTGGCAGTTTTCATACATTGATTGTGACCAGCGGCGAGCTGCTTGAATATCTGGCAAAATGGTGTCAACAGGCGGCGTTGGATCAACCCCTAATCGTTTCCAGTCACCGTTTAGCGACGCTTGCCGGTAAGCTGGGTTTTAGCGACCTTAAGGTGGCGTCGGGCGCATCGAAAGCCGCGCTGGTAGCAGCGTTGAACGAATCCTGCACTCCCCGGGATGCCGATGTCGATCAAAGAACTTAACAAGGGCTAGCGACAGATGAGCAAACAACCACTTGACCAGGAAGGCGCCAACAAAACGCCTGACGATGCCTCTCAAAACCGACCAGCGAGCGAGACGCCTGTGGCGGATGAGTCATCGAGCACGGCCTCGCCCCCGGTCGATGATAAAAACGCCGCTGACCAGGCCGCGCAAAACGACTACGCCACTAAAAACAGCCGTTCGCGTCGCCGCAACAAGGGGGGCAACAACGCTAAAAACGCTAGCGCCCCGGCCACGACCGGCGCCAGCACGCCCGGTTCATCCAACGCCGCGCCCGACAAAACGAGCACCACCGAAGCCAGCACCGGTGCCAAAACGGCGTCCAGTGCCCCGGCAAGCAAAAGCACCGCAAGCGCCACGCCGCCCCCCAAAACGCCCGCCTCTCAAAAACCGGCCTCTTCCGGCGGCGGCGGTAAAGGCGGCGTGGTCGCCCTCGTGTTGGTGCTGATTCTGGCGCTTGTGTTGGGCGTGGTCGCCTGGCAGCTTTGGCAGCGCCTGGATAACCAGCAGGCGCGTATCGACGAGCTCGACCAACAGACCCAAGGCAGCGCCACTCAGCAAAACTTGAGTGAGCTGGAGTCCCGCCTTGAAAGCAATGAGGCCGAGCGCAACGAAACCCTCGAGAACACCGCTCGCGAACTGCGCGCCGAGCTTGACGAGGTCCAGGCCAGTGTCGATGAAACCGTGTCTGAGGTGCTCGACCAGCTCTCCCAGGCCCAGGATACCGATGAGCGCGACTGGCTCCACGCCGAAGCCGCCTACCTTTTGCGTCTGGCCAACCAGCGCCTGCAGCTCGAAGGCGACGTTGAGGGCGCCGCGGCACTGCTGCGCACCGCCGACGCCCGCCTGGTAGACGCCGACAACCCGGCGCTGACGCCGGTACGCCGGGAAATCGCCAGCGAGCTGGCCGCGCTCGATGGCGTTCCCCGCGTTGACCGTACCGGTATTTATCTGGCGCTGAACGCACAGCAGGAGCGTGTGGCCGGGCTTCGCCTCTCCCAGGAAATCGAGGAGCGTGCGGTCAATTCCGGTATCGAACAGCCGCCCCAGGGTTCTTTCGAGCGCCAGCTGGCGCGCTTTGGCGCCGAGCTGCGTGATTTGGTCGTGGTGCGTCATCACGACGAAGCGCTGGAGGCCCTGGTCACGCCGGAGCAAGAGTCGTATCTACGCCAGAGCCTGCGCCTGATCCTCGAGCAGGCGCAGCTTGCGCTGCTGCGAGAAGAGCAGCCGCTTTTCGAGGCAAGCCTGGATAAAGCGCTGAATCTGCTCGATAGCTACTACGACACCGAACGTGAAGAGACGCAAAGCGTTATTACGCGCCTCCAGGAGATCAAACAAAACGACGTCGAGCCCGAGCTTCCCGACATCAGCGGTTCGCAGCAAGCAATGTCGCGCTTTATCGACAATCGTTTCGAGTCACGCCGCCAGGGCGGAGGTGACGAATGAGAAAACTGCTGCTGTTAATCGTCGCCGGGCTCGCCGTGGGCGCCCTGTTCGGCCATCTGATGATGTCGGTACCCGGCTACTGGCTGATTCGCGTCGGCGATACCTCCGTACAAACCTCGTTCTGGTTTGGCCTGGTGCTGCTGCTGGGCGCGTTTATCCTGGTGCACTTCGTGCTTCGACTACTTGCCGGCATCCTTCGTCCGATGGGCCGGTTTCGCACCTGGAATAGCCGGGCCCGTAACCGCCGCGCCATGAAGCGCACGGAGCGCGGCCTGGTCGCGCTGACCGAGGGCCGCTTCAAACGCGCCGAGCGCACTTTGGCCGGTGCCGCGGATGACTCCAGCGCGCCGATGGTGAACTATCTTTCCGCCGCGCTTGCTGCCCACTACCAGGGCCATCACGAGCGCTCCCAGGAGCACTTGAACCAGGCCCAACTCTCGACCGACGGTGCGGGTACCGCGGTGGGCCTGATGCAGGCGCAGCTCATGATCGACCGGCAGCAGCCGGAAGAGGCGCTGGCGATTCTCAACCGCCTCGACCAGAAGCTGCCCAACCACCCGCAGGTGCTCAAGCTACTCAAGCAGGTGTACTTGAGCGTCAGCGACTGGGAAGGCCTGCGCCACCTGGTGCCACGGCTGACCGCCAAAAAGCTGATTACCGAGCAAGAGCGCGAGCAGCTCGAGTTCAAAGCCTACCGCGAGCTGATCGTGTTCGAAGCCGGCAACCCGGCCAACATCGAGCGGGTCCGCGGGCTTTGGTCGGACATGCCGGAGTACCTGCGCGGTAACACCGAGCTGATCGTGCTTTACGTAGAAGCGCTCTTACAGTCCAACGAGGAGACGATTGCCGAGCGTCTCTTGAACCAGTCGCTGGACGTTCACTGGGACGCGCGGCTAGTGAAGCGCTACGGGCTTTTGGGCGTCGACGCGGCGCGCCAGCTGGCCAAGGCAGAAAAATGGTTGCAAGAGCGCCCCAACGATCCGGAACTGCTGCTTGCCTGCGGCCGGCTGTCGCTACGTACCGGCCAGTGGGAGAAAGCGCTCGAGTACTTCGAAGCCAGCCAGCGCCAGCGCCCGAGCGGCGAAGTGTGTGCCGAGCTTGCCCGCCTTTACGCAAGCCTTGGCGAGCACAACAAGAGCCAGCTCTACTACCGCCAAAGCGTCGACATGATGGCTCAGTCGCTCCCTTCACTGCCCCAGCCAAGCGATGCAAGCGACAGCGACGGCCCTCGCAAGGGCGCCAAAAAGCGCCGCTAAGCAAGTTCTGCGCAAGCAAGCTGTCTCTTTTCAAGGGTGCCCTCGGGCACCCTTTTTTGGTTGCCCTCGGTACTTTGAAACACCTCTCGCCTCCTCCTGGCCTTGCGGCGGGCGCTGCAAATGAAGCGCGTCTCGGTACGGCGCACTCGCGCTATTATTCTAAATAGACGAACGGTCTATGCGATTTTAAGCGCTTTTTATCCTACTTTTTCGACACTACTATGAGTGCATGTTCTGAAGCGCAGGGCGCGAACAGAGCCCCTAAACATATTCGATAACTACATTAAGGTACGCCACCATGAAAAAACTGACCGCTACTGCCGCCATCGCACTTGCTCTCGTTTCTGGCTCTGCTTTCGCCGAGCGCGGCTCCGCCGAGCTGAACGCCATTAGCCAGCCGGAATCGAGCGCCACGCACCAAGTCGAATCGCGCAACGCCTCCACGCAGCAAGTGATCGCTAAAAACAGTGCCTCCGGCGAGCACGTCACCCCCGCCGCTTCCAGCGGATCGAACACCGACCAAAGCGCCTCCCTGGACCAGGTACAGGCCAGAAACGGTGCGACCGGCGAGCAGACCGATAACGCCGTTTCAAGCACTAACTCGCACGGCTAAGCACGAATCCCCCGCCGCTCGGTGGGGTGTTCACTAAAAAGGGTGCCCCTTCTGGGGGCACCCTTTTTTTGTGTGCGCGGCGCTTGGGGCGTTGTCGTGGCCACCCCGGGCTGGCTGGATCTTCTCCTTGACCGATCATCGTTTGGGTGGCGTGCTTACCGCCTAATGCCTTAAGCACCACAGGTAACATCACCTCCGCCTCATCAAGTAGTACCAGGTATGCATTGATTTATTTTCATATTAATCGAATGGTCTAGATACTTTTAAGCGCTTTTTATACTAATTTTTTAGGCCTACTATATATTCATGTTCTGAAGCAACCGTTGCGACAAGAACCCAACAACTCGATATCTTGAGGTACGCCAGCATGAAAAAATTGACCGCTACTGCCGCCATTGCACTTGCACTCGTTTCTGGCTCTGCATTGGCCGAGCGCGGCTCCGCCGAGCTGAACGCCATCAGCCAGCCTGCATCGAGCGCCACTCACCAGGCCGAAACACGCAGCGCCTCCATGGATCAGGTGATCGCTAAAAACAGCGCCTCCGGCGAGCACGTCACCCCCGCCGCTTCCAGCAGCTCGGACGCCGACCAAAGCGCCTCCCTGGACCAGGTACTGGCCAGAAACGGTTCGACCGGCGAGCAGACCGATAAAGCTGCTTCACGCGCTCGCACGCACAGCTAAGCATTAAAAAACCCCACGCACTGTTGGGGTTTTCATTAAAAAAAGGGTGCCCCTCATCGGGCACCCTTTTTGGTTTGCGCGGAAGGTCAGTCGTCGATGACCGGCGCGCTCGTTATGCGCTCCTCGGGCAGCTCTTCGCGGATGTCGGCTACGTCACCCGCGCTGACACCGCCGGCTTCGTTACCCCAGGCGTTACGTACGAAGTTGGCCACCTCGGCGACCTCGTCGTCAGAGAGCCGCCAGGCGAAGTCCGGCATGGCCAGTTGCGCCGGGCGCTGCTCGGTAGACGGCAAGCGAGCGCCGCCCAGAATCACACGAATCAGCCCGGTGGCATCGTCGGCATTGACCATCGAGCTTCCCGAAAGCGAAGGGAAGACGCCGGAGGCGCCCTGACCGTTGGAGAAATGGCAGGCGTTGCAGTTATCCAGATAAAGCCGCGCGCCCAGATCATCCCCCACGTCGGCACTGGTCAGCCGGGTATCGGTTTCATCCACCTGTTCGGTGGTAATCACGCGGCGCCCCTCGTCATTGCCCAGCGACTTCAAGTAGCCAGCGATCGCGTGCAGGTCGCTCTCGTCAAGACGCGAGGTGCTGTGCGCCACCACCGACGTCATCTCACCGGCCACGGCGCTATGGTCGTTACGCCCGGTGGCCAGATAGTCGACGATGTCCTGCTCGTTCCAGCGCTCCATGGCGCTGCCGCCATCACCGTCGCCGCGCAGGCTGGGCGCATACCATCCATCCAATACCTCACCGGCCAGATAAGCCTCATCGCCATCGCTGAGCGCTTTCTCCTGGAAAAAGAACCCGCGCTCGGTATGACAGCTACCGCAGTGGCCCAGCCCCTGCACCAGGTAGGCGCCGCGGTTGAGTTCTTCGCTGCGCTCGGTATCGGGTGTGAAGGGCTCGTCTGCGGTAAACAGCCAATTCCAGGCCCCGATGCCCCAGCGCTGGCTGAACGGAAAGCTAAGGTCCGTTTGCGGCGGCTCGTTATGCACGGGCTCGACCCCTTCCATGAAGTAGGCATAGAGCGCGTCGATGTCCTCATCGTTGATCAGCGAGTAGGACGGATACGGCATGGCCGGATAGAGATTCTTGCCGTCGGCACGCTTGCCTTCTCTCAGCGCGGCGGCGAACTCGTCGCGGCTGTAGTGACCGATGCCGGTTTCCGGGTCCGGGGTGATGTTGGTCGAGAAGATATCGCCAAACGGGCTGTCTACCGCCAGGCCGCCGGCGAAGGGCTCGCCCCCCGGCGCACTATGGCAGGCCACACAGTCGCCGGCGCGGGACAGGTACTCGCCGCGTTCGATGTCGGCGTCGTCGAACGCCAGCAAGGGCGAGGCCACGCTTAAAAGCCCTACGCCGACAAGCCCCTGGCGCCATTTTGGGTAATGCTTCATGGTCGCTCTCCTTAGGCTTGAACCAGCGGGCCGGGATTGGGCAAGTACTGCTCGCGGATGGCTTTCGCCGACCAGTAGGTCAGCGCGCCGACCAACCCCGTGGGGTTGTACTGGATGTTCTGCGGGAAAGCGCTGGCGCCCATCACGAAGACGTTGTGCACGTCCCAGCTCTGCAGGTAGCGGTTCAACGCACTGCTCGAGGGGTCGGTACCCATGATCGCACCGCCCACGTTGTGGGTGGTTTGATAGGGGCGTACGTCGTAATGGGAGTCGAAGTCCTTGAACGACAGCTTGTAGTCGTCCGGGCCCAGGGCCTTGGAGAGCGCGTCGATTTTTTGCTTCATGAACTGGGTCATGCGCACGTCGTTGGGTTTCCAGTCGAAGGTCATGCGCATCAACGGCCGGCCATGATCGTCAGTGTAGTTCGGGTCCAGATCCAGGTAGCAGTCACGATACGACATGTTGCTGCCATGAGAGCCGATGGTCATGGTGTGGCCGTAGGTCTCTTGTACCGCTTCTTTCCAGCCCACGCCCCAGCTCGGCGCGTCCGCGCGCAGCGGCATGTTGCGAATCGGTTGGCCGTTGGTCATCGCCGCATTGAAGTAGGAGCCGCCGATGAACCCTTCCTGGGCGAAGTCGATCTGCTCGACGCCGAAGTCGTTGATGATCTCGCCGTTGGCGCCAGCGCCGACGAAGGGGTTGAACTCCTTGTCATTGAAGTAGAGCGTCGAACCGCCGTTCATCTGGTAGGCGTAGTTCTTGCCCACCACGCCCTCGCCGCTTTCCGGGTCGTAAGGCGTACCGATGCCGGAGAGCAGCATCAGATGAACGTTGTGCAACGAATAGGCACCCAGGATCACCAGGTCGGCGGGCTGGAATATCTCGTTGCCCTCACCGTCGATGTAGGTCACGCCGGTGGCCCGCTCGCCGTCGTTATCGAGCTCCACGCGCAGCACTTCGCTGTTGGTGCGGTAGGAGAAGTTCTCGCGGCGTTTGAGCGCGTCCAGAATGCAGGTTTGCGGCGACGACTTGGAGTAGTTCAAACAGCCGTAGCGTTCGCAGAAGCCGCAGAAGTTACACGGGGCCAACTGCATACCGTAAGGGTTGGTATAGGCCTGGGAGGCGTTGGCGGCGGGCATCGGGAAGGGATGATAGCCCTCGCTTCGCGCGGCGTCGGCGAAAAGCGCGTCGTTGTAGGTACGGGGCATGGGCGGCATCGGATACTCATCCGAGCGCCACCCTTCGAAGGGGTTGCCGCCGGTCTGGATCTCACCGTTCAAATTACCCGCTTTCCCGGCAATACCGGCGACCTTCTCGAAGAAATCGAAATGCGGCTCGAGCTCCTCGTAGCTGATACCGAAGTCTTGAATAGTCATCTCGTCGGGAATGATATCCGCGCCGAAATTCTCCTCCACATAACTCCTCAAACGAAGCTCTTCAGGCTGTGGGCGCCAGGTGTGGCCATTCCAGTGAACGCCGGCGCCGCCGACGCCATCACCGGGCAGAAACGAGCCGAGGTTTCGGTAGGGTACCGCCATATCGCCCATGTTGTGGCGCACGGTGAGCGTGCTCTTTGCCGGGCGCTGCATCAGTTTATAGCGCACCCCATAGGTAAGCTCGTCGGCTATTTTGGGGTAGGCAAAATCCGGTACCGTATCCCGGTCCTCGCCGCGCTCGAGGGCGAGTACGTTGAGCCCCTCTTCGGTGAGCTCCATGCCCATGATCGAGCTGGTCCAGCCGAAGCCCACCAGCACCACGTCAACGGGTGGTTGTGTCTTAGCCATGCTTATCCTCTCTCCCCGTTAATGCTGACCGGTCCCAGCGGATACTCGACGTTATGCTGGTCGACCCACTCGCGATACGACCCCCGCGCGCCGGGGAAGCCGATGAACTTCCACGCCGCCATGTGCTTGTTGCCGCCGTGGATGGGGTCGGCAAAATAGCCCTCTTTGGTGTTTTGCAGCAGCATGTCGAAAAAGTAGCTGCTCCGCATCGCTTCCATTTCGACATCCCCCTGGGCGAGCGCGGTGAGTACGTCATCGCGCGCCGCGTCGTCGAGGGCGGCGAAGGCCTGACCGTGCTGGCGCTGGCAAAACGCGTTGACCGCAGGTATGCCCTGCCGGTACATGTCGCGGGGGGCCAGCGATATCTGATGGCCGAACAGTTCAGGGACGTCGTCGGGAAACGGCCCTTTCATGTACCAATCGGCGGCGTGGCCGAAACGGCCTTCCATTTGACGGTCGATGAAGATGGGGACGTTGGTTTCGAGCGCGCCGGGGCCGGGGCCATCGCCGGGGATCAGCCGGTCGCAGGCGGCGATGATGAATTCCCACTCGCTCTCATCGAAAAATACCGGCTGGTAGTCGCCAAGCTGCTCGGGGGGTTCATCGGCGGGGGCAGTCAGCGAAACGCCGCTACCGATCGTGACCGCGGGGATACTGGTCAAGGCGCCTTTCATAAAGCGCCGGCGTGATGCGTCTTTAAGGCTCACGTGCTCTCCTCTTCTTTGCGTCGACGGGCCATGGCGTAACGAGTCCTTCAATCGCTTTAAAAGCGAAGCGTTTATAAGACTTCTTTTAATTATGGCGGTTAGCTTAATGCAAAACCGGTTAATTAGCTTAGTAACGATCAAAGCAAATTGCCCGAGCGCTTGGAAAAAAAGCACCCCCAAAAAGCGACGCCCGGCGGATGCCGGGCGTTTCAGACGGGATTACAACTTTGGTAGTAAGGGCTTTTATCATCCGCGTTTATATACCCGAATGTACTGCGCCAATGATTAGCTCTGTGCCTTTGGCGCGTCCTCCTCCACTTTTGTTAAAGCAGAAGTACAGTGCCCGCAGCGGCTTGCCTTGATCGGCACGGCCATAAAACAGTACGGGCAGGACTTTTCTACCGGGCTTTTGGGTTCATCCACTTCTTCACGCTTTAGGCGGTTGATGGTGCGTACCAGCATGAACACCACGAAGGCCACGATAGCGAAGCTAATGACGGCGTTTAGAAAAAGCCCGATATTGAGCGTCACCGCCCCCGCCGCCTGGGCCGACGCCAGTGTCAGGTAAGGCCCCGCCACCGCCCCTTCGCGCAACACAATGAAAATGTTCGAGAAATCGATTCCGCCGATCAACAAACCAATGATCGGATTCATGATATCCGCCACCAGACGCTGGACGATGAGCGTAAAAGCGCCGCCGATGATAATACCCACCGCCATATCGATGACGTTTCCTTTAACGGCAAACTCGCGAAACTCCTTGAAAAACCCCGACATTTCAGCACTCCTCGTTTAGAAAGTTTATTAGCATATAACGCTTTAATCATAAAACCCGCTACTTCAATAACTTATAAAAAGCGACGCCGGGTGTTCAGAAAACGTTGCGTTTTACTGGTTAATGCGAGAAAACCTCATTGGAGGGTTTTACAGGCGACCTTGGCCATTCTATTTGCGACAAGCCGTGCACCTCTTTCAAGATTGCTTTGTCAGTATAAGTGTCATCCATGCCACTATGCAGGCAGGACGCAAAAAAGCTCGTTCATGGATTAAAACAACACGCCAGCGACATACCAGAAAAACAATAAAAAACCCAAGACGTTTAGGTGATAGAGGTAAAGACCATGACATCCGATCAAGTAACATACGGCGCTCCCGAGAGCCGCCCCAGCGCACCGCAAACCCTCGGTTTTCTGCTGCTGGATAATTTCACCCTGATTTCCCTGGCGTCTGCCATTGAACCCCTGCGCATGGCCAATCAGCTGGCCGGCCGGGAGCTTTACCGCTGGTATACGCTCACCCAGGACGGTGCGTCGGTACGCGCCAGCGACGGGCTCAACGTGACCCCGGATGCCGCCATGCAGGCGCCGCTTTCGCTTGATTGGGTGATCGTTTGCGGCGGAGTGGCGCCCCAGCACAGCGTCAGCCGCGAGCACATTCACTGGCTGCAGGCCCAGTCGCGCCAGCTGCGCCACCTGGGCGCCATCTGTACCGGCAGTTGGGCGCTGGCCAAGGCGGGGCTTCTGGATCACTACGAAACCAGCATTCACTGGGAGTGTTTGGCCTCGGTGCAGGAAGCGTTCCCGAAGATCGTGCTGACCACCAAGCTTTTTTCCATCGACCGGGACCGCTTCACCGCCTCCGGCGGCACCGCCCCTTTGGACATGATGCTCAACCTGATTGCCCAGGACCACGGCAAAGCGCTGTCGGCGGGTATTTCGGAGATGTTCATTTACGAGCACATGCGCAACGAGCAGGACCAGCAGCGCGTCCCCTTGAAGCACGTGCTAGGCACCACCCAGCCCAAGCTTTTGGATATCGTGGCGCTGATGGAATCCAACCTCGAAGAGCCTTTAGAGCTCAATGAACTTGCCACCTACGTGGATGTGTCCCGGCGCCAGCTCGAGCGGCTTTTCCAGCGCTACCTGCACTGCTCGCCCTCGCGCTACTACCTGAAGCTTAGATTGGTACGCGCGCGCCAGCTTTTGAAGCAGACGTCGCTTTCGATCATCGAGATCGCCTCTGTGTGTGGTTTCGTCTCCACGCCGCACTTCTCCAAGTGCTACCGCGAGTGCTTCGGCATTCCCCCACGCGACGAGCGCTTGGGCTCGCAGTCGCGCCAGTCGCCCCAGATCAAGGCCGCGCCGATGATCCAGCACTGGGGCGTCGAGCCAACCGGCGGCGAACCCGCCTCGAGCGCCCTGCTGGCGCTGGCCTACGCCCAGGGCGAGCCGACCTTTGCAAGCGTACCGCTGGTGAACTACTAGCGCGCCCGGCCACTTGCCGTAAGCACTGCCGAAGAGCTGCCCCATGGGCAGCTCTTTTTTTATATCGCCCCTTCCCAGTGCCCCGGTGCTTTTTAACGCGAAGCCGAGGGCTTTGCCACGCGCATTGCTCATGATGACGCTTTTGGAATTTCCGTCGTCGTTTCCAAGAGCAGAGCAGGCCCAGGGCAGCGCTATGCTCCCCTTCATGGACAACCCTGGAGCCTCGTTATGAACCCTGCTGAATTACACCAAGACGCCATCGTCATCGACGGTTTGATCATCGCCAAATGGAACCGGGAGCTTCTGGAAGACATGCGCCGCGGTGGCCTGACGGCGGCCAACTGCACCGTCTCGGTTTGGGAGGGCTTCAAGGCCACGGTGGACAACATCGTCGCCTCCAACAAGCTGATGGAAGAGTGCAGCGACCTGGTCCGCCCGGTGCGCACCACCGCGGATATCACCCGCGCCAAGGAAGAGGGCAAAACGGGCATCATTTACGGGTTCCAGAACGCCCACGCCTTTGAAGACCAGATCGGCTACGTGGAGGTATTCAAGCAGCTCGGCGTGGGCATCGTGCAGATGTGCTACAACACCCAGAACCTGGTGGGCACCGGCTGTTACGAGCGCGACGGCGGGCTCTCGGGCTTTGGTCGCGAGATCGTCGCGGAGATGAACCGCGTTGGTATGCTGTGCGATCTCTCCCACGTGGGCGCCAAAACCTCCGAGGAAGTCATTCTCGAGTCCAAAAAGCCGGTGTGCTACTCCCACTGCCTGCCCTCGGGCCTTAAAGAGCACCCGCGCAACAAGTCCGACGACGAGCTCAAGTTCATTGCCGACCACGGCGGCTTCGTCGGCGTGACCATGTTCACGCCGTTTCTCAAAAACGGCGTCGATTCGACCATCGACGACTACTGCGAAGCCATCGAGTACATCATGAACATCGTCGGCGAAGACGCCATCGGCATCGGCACCGACTTCACCCAGGGCCACGACCAAAACTTCTTCGAGTGGCTGACCCACGACAAGGGCTACGCGCGGCGCCTGACCAACTTCGGCAAGATCATCAACCCGGAAGGCATTCGCACCATCGGCGAGTTCCCCAACCTGACCGAAGCGCTTTTAAAGCGGGGCTTAAGCGAGTCCCAGGTCAGAAAGATCATGGGTGAGAACTGGGTGCGCACCCTGAAGGACGTGTGGGGCGAGTGAACACCGCAGGAATATACCGACGCGCCGTGAACCAATAGCGTGAACAAATATAAGTTTAAGGAATATCACCGTGACCAAGACAGCTCCCGAACTCCCGATCGAGGTCGACAGCGAAACCGGTATCTGGACGACCGACGCACTGCCGATGCTCTACGTGCCGCGCCACTTCTTCGTTAATAACCACATGGCGGTCGAAGAGGCCCTGGGCGCGGAGAAATATGCCGAGATTCTCTATCACGCCGGCTACAAGAGCGCCTGGCACTGGTGCGAAAAAGAGGCCGAGCTTCACGGTCTCGAAGGCGAGGCCGTTTTCGAGCACTACATGAAGCGGCTTTCCCAGCGCGGCTGGGGGCTTTTCATCACCGAGGAAATAGACCTGGACGCGGGCACCGCGCGGGTACGCCTGGAGCACAGCGCCTTCGTGTACCAGATGGGCAAGGTGAATCGTAAGATCGAGTACATGTTCACCGGCTGGTTCGCCGGCGCCATGGACCAGATTCTGGCCGCGCGAGGAAGCGAAACGCGCACGGTGGCCGAGCAGACCCAAAGCGGCGCCGAAGACGGCTGCGAGCACGGTCTGTTTGTCGTAACGCCCGTGAACTGAGGTTATTCCCATGGCATTCGATGCACTATTCAAACCGATCCAGATCGGCAGTCAGACGATTCGTAACCGCGTGGTCAGCACCGCCCACGCCGAGGTGCACGCCACCGACGGCGGCATGACCACGGATCGCTACGTCAAATACTACGAAGAGAAGGCCAAGGGTGGCTGCGGGCTTTGCATCTGCGGCGGCTCATCGATCGTTTCCATCGACAGCCCCCAGGGCTGGTGGAGCTCGGTGAATCTGTCCACCGACCGTATCATCCCGCACTTCCAGAATCTGGCGGACGCCGTCCATAAGCACGGCGGCAAGATCATGATTCAGATTACCCACATGGGCCGCCGCTCACGCTGGGACGGCTTCGACTGGTCCACCCTGGTCTCGCCTTCGGGTATCCGCGAGCCGGTCCACCGCTCGACCTGCAAGACCATCGAGGAAGAGGAGATCTGGCGCATCATCGGCGACTTCGCCCAGGCCGCGCGCCGGGCGAAGGAAGGCGGCCTCGACGGCGTCGAGCTCTCTGCGGTGCACCAGCACCTGATGGACCAGTTCTGGAGCCCCCGGGTCAACAAGCGTACCGACGAGTGGGGCGGCACGTTTGAAAACCGCATGCGATTCGGCATGGAAGTGCTCAAGGCGGTGCGCGCCGAGGTCGGCGACGACTTCGTGGTGGGTATGCGCATCACCGGCGACGAGTTCCACCCGGACGGCCTCGATCATGAAGAGATGAAGCGCATTGCGGCCTATTTCGACGCCACCGGCAAGGTCGATTTCTTCGGCGTGGTGGGTTCGGGCTGCGATACCCACAATACGCTCGCCAACGTCATTCCCAACATGTCCTACCCGCCGGAGCCCTTTCTGCACCTGGCCGCGGGCATCAAGGAAGTGGTCAACGTGCCGGTCATTCACGCCCAGAACATCAAGGACCCCAACCAGGCCCAACGCATTCTGGAGGGCGGCTACGTCGACATGGTCGGCATGACCCGCGCGCACATCGCCGACCCGCACATCATCGCCAAGATCAAGAACGACCAGGTGGATCAGATCAAGCAGTGCGTGGGGGCGAACTACTGCATCGACCGCCAGTACCAGGGCCTCGACGTGCTGTGTATCCAGAACGCCGCCACCGCGCGGGAGTACATGGGTTTGCCGCACATCATCGAGAAAACCGACGGCATCAAGCGCAAAGTCGTCGTCGTGGGCGGCGGCCCCGGCGGTATGGAAGCCGCCCGGGTCTGCGCCGAGCGAGGGCACGACGTGACGCTGTTCGAGGCCAAGGACCAGATCGGCGGGCAGATCACCATCGCCTCCAAAGCGCCCCAGCGCGACCAGATCGCCGGCATCACCCGCTGGTATCAGTTGGAGCTCAACCGGCTGGGCGTCGACCAGCGCCTGGCCATCAAAGCCGATGAAGCCACCATCCATGACCTGCGCCCGGACGTGGTGATTCTGGCCACCGGCGGCCAGCCGTTTCTCTCCCAAGTGCCCGAGTGGGGCTA
The DNA here is from genome assembly GCF_970647075.1 of Vreelandella mediterranea. Lineage (NCBI taxonomy): Bacteria > Pseudomonadati > Pseudomonadota > Gammaproteobacteria > Oceanospirillales > Halomonadaceae > Vreelandella > Vreelandella mediterranea. Next base: position 3,567,334 of record NZ_OZ310198.1, read on the forward strand.
TGACGAGGACACCGAGCAGAGTTTGGTGGTCAGCACCTGGGCGATCCTCAACGGCGACGTGGAGCCTGGCAAGAACGTGCTGATTTTCGACACCATCTGCGAGTTCTCCGGCGTCTCGGCGGCGGACTACCTGGCGGACAAGGGCTCAAGAGTCGAGATCGTCACCGACGACATCAAACCCGGCGCGGCGGTGGGCGGCACCACCTTCCCCACCTACTACCGGAGCCTGTACGAGAAAGAAGTCATCATGACCTCGGATCTCGCGCTGCATAAGGTGTACCGCGAAGGCGAATCCTTGGTCGCGGTGCTCGAAAACGAGTACACCGGCGCCCAGGAGGAGCGCGTGGTCGATCAGGTCGTGGTCGAAAACGGCGTTCGTCCGGACGAGGCGCTCTACTACGCGCTCAAGGCGCAGTCGCGCAACAAGGGCCAAACCGACATCGAAGCGCTCTACGCGATCGAGCCCCAACCTTGCCTCTCACAAAGCGGTGAAGGCTTTGCCCTGTTCCGCCTGGGGGATTGCACCGCGCCGCGCAACACGCACGCCGCCATCTACGATGCGCTGCGCCTTTGCAAGGACTTCTGACACAATAACGCTGTAAGCTGAACGGCCCGGGGCACGCCCCGGGCCGCAGACCTTACGGTGTCTCTGAGAGGAGAGACGCCATGCTCGATACCCTGTTACCGATTTTACTGTTTTCCGCGCTGGCGCTGGCCATCGTCGGGGCGGTTCGCCGTGCCCGCCTTTGGCGCCAGGGGCGGCCCTCTCCCGTACCCGTATTGAAGGGCCTAATGCAGGTGCCCAGGCGCTACCTGGTCGACCTGCACCACGTCGTCGAGCGGGACAAGTACATCTCCCACACCCACGTGGCCACCGCTGGCGGCTTCGTGCTGGCCGCGCTTCTGGCGATCATCGTCCACGGCTTTGGCCTGGACAGCGCGATTCTCGCCTGGGTACTGCTGGCCGCCACCACCAGCATGTTCCTGGGCAGTATCCTGGTCGCCAAGCGGCGAAGCCCCCCGCCATCAAGGCTTTCCAAAGGGCCCTGGATGCGCCTTCCGAAAAGCCTGATGGCGTTCTCGATCGGCATGTTCGTGGTCACGCTGCCCACCGCCGGTATCCTGCCGGAAGGCGTTTTCCAAAGCGGCATGGGCTGGGTTGTGGCGCTGGTGCTGGCCGCGGTCATCGTCTGGGGCCTGGGCGAGATGTTTTTTGGCATGACCTGGGGCGGGCCGATGAAGCACGCCTTCGCCGGTGCGCTGCACTTGGCGTTTCACCGCCGTCCGGAGCGCTTTTCGGACAAGACGGGCGGTGAGCACCGCTCCACCGGCTTGAAGGCGCTGCACCTGGGTGATGACCACGCCAAACTTGGCGTCGAAAAGCCCGCGGACTTTACCTGGAACCAGCTGCTCGGTTTCGATGCCTGCGTGCAGTGCGGGCGTTGTGAAGCCGCCTGCCCGGCGTTTGCCGCCGGCCAGCCGCTCAACCCCAAAAAGCTGATTCAGGACATGGTCGTCGGTATGGCCGGCGGCAGCGACGGCCACTATTACGGCTCGCCCTACCCCGGCAAGCCGGTCGGCGAACACACCGGTGACCCCTTTGGGCCCATCGTCGCCCGGGAAGGCACCTCGCTGGTGGATGCCGAGACGCTCTGGTCCTGCACCACATGTCGCGCCTGTGTGGAAGAGTGTCCGATGATGATCGAGCACGTCGACGCCATCGTCGATATGCGCAGATTCCTAACGCTTGAGCACGGCAACACGCCCAACAAGGGTTCCGAGGTGCTGGACAACCTGATCGCCACGGACAACCCCGGCGGCTTCGATCCCGACTCGCGCCTCTACTGGGCGGCGGATTTGAACCTGCCGCTGATGGCGGACAAGGGCGAGGCTGACGTGCTCTTGTGGCTGGGCGACGGCGTGTTCGATATGCGCAACCAGCGCACCCTGCGCGCCTTCATCAACGTACTGCGGGCAGCAAACGTCGACTTCGCGGTGCTGGGTAATGAAGAGCGCGACAGCGGCGACGTGGCCCGCCGTCTGGGCGACGAAGCGACCTTCCAGACGCTCGCCAAGCGCAACATCCAGACCATGAGCCGCTACCGCTTTAACCGCATCGTCACCTGCGACCCGCACAGCTTCCACGTGCTCAAAAACGAGTACGGGGAGCTTGGCACCGATGATGCCCCCGCCCGCTATCATGTGCAGCACCACAGCACCTATATCAACGAGCTGGTGGTGGGCGGTGCGCTCACTTTCAAGGAGTGGAAAGGCGGCCGCGTGACCTACCACGACCCGTGTTATCTGGGCCGCTACAACGGTGAGTACGAAGCACCGCGCGACGTACTCAAGGCGCTCGGTATCGAGGTGCAGGAAATGGCGCGCTCCGGCTACCGCTCGCGCTGCTGCGGCGGTGGCGGCGGCGCGCCGATCACCGATATTCCCGGCAAGCAGCGGATTCCCGATATGCGCATGGAAGACGTCCGCGCAACCGGCGCGGATCTCGTCGCCGTTGGCTGCCCGCAGTGTACCGCGATGCTGGAGGGCGTGGTCGAGCCACGCGCCGGTATCAAGGATATCGCCGAGCTGGTCGCCGACGCGCTGATCATCGATGCACCAACCGATAAAGCCGCGCCTGAACAGAGCGCTTCCACGCCGGCGCGCGCCGTAGAGGAGGTAACGCCATGAGCGACCTGATTCGCCGCGACCCGCGCAAGGAGTGGATCGCGCGTAACCGCCTGCACCCGCAGCATTTAACGGTACTGGCCGAACTCGGCGGTGGCGCTAAAGCCACCGAGTGGATGGGCCCTAACGGCGTCATCCGCCGCGACCCTCGCGCGATCGGCTTTATGGGTCCGAACGGCGTTCGCCGCATTGATCGTAGCGGCGCCCAGCAAGCGGCCCAGGCCCCGGCGCACAGCACCGAGGCAAAGGACACGCGCAAGTCCGTCACTATCGAGTCGCCGGCGTTTATGGTCGCCGTGGTGCCGGATATGGCCGGCGGACGGCTGTCGGCACATGATCGCGACCTGCTGGGCCTGGCGCGCCAGCTGGCCGATACCGACCCGGCCAACCCCGGTGCGGTGGTGGCTATCGTGTTTGGTGAGCACAAGGAGAGCAGCTTTGGTGACGCCGGTATCGACCGGCTGATGCACCTGGAGGGCGAGCGCTTCTCCGGCTACCTGCCGGAGCTCAAGGTGGCGTCGCTTCAAAGCGTCGCGCGCGAGCTGGCGCCGCGCTTTTGGCTGCTGCCTGATTCCATCATCGGCGGCGGCGAACTTGGCCGACGCCTGGCCGCGCGGCTGGGGGAGCGTCCGGCGGCGCAGGTATGGCAAGTCGAAGGCAATGATGAAAGCCCCTCCGGGTGGCGGGCCACCGCGCGCGCCGGCGCCGGGCGCCACGATGTTCACCGCGCCCTGCCCCGGGTCGTGCTGGCGCTAGCCGAGTGCGCCGACCCGGTCAGCGACACCCGCCACGCCGCCCAGGCCCTCGAGCTGAACCAGCCGCTTCCCGACGTGCTCGGGCGCATCGAGGATCTCGGCGAAGTGGCGGTGGACCCGGCCAGCGTCTCGCTTGCCGAAGCCGAGTTCATTCTCTCGGCGGGTAACGGCGTCAAGGATTGGGAGGGCTACCACCACGCCGCCGAGGTGTTGGGTGCAGCCAAGGGCGCCTCGCGGGTGGCGGTGGACGACGGCTACATGGCGCGGGACCGCCAGGTGGGCGCCACCGGCACCTGGGTTTCCGCCCGCGTGTACCTGGCCATCGGCATTTCCGGTGCCATTCAGCACCTTCAGGGCATTCAAAGCTGCGATAAAGTCGTTGCCGTCAACCTCGACGAAGGCTGTGACATGGCCAAACGCGCCGACCTGACCGTGATTGGCGACGCCAGCGCGGTGCTCGCGGCGCTGGTGACACGGGTCGAGCAGTACCGCGCCGAGCAACAGGAGAACCGCGATGCCGCCTAACGCCCCCGCCAAACAAAGCGCGTCACTCGACGTGGCCGTACTGGTCTCGATCGGCCGCCATCCGCTGACCGCCCGCGCCCGGCGCGCCGACCAGGATGCCCGCGCGGTGGAAATGGCGCTCACCCTGGAGAATGCTTCTGTGCGCCTGCTGCACGCCGGCCAGCACGAAAGCGAGCAGGAAGAGGCCCTGCGCGGCTACCTCGGCATGGGCATCGACCATATCGGGCTAATCGAGCAAAGCGAGAACGCCGACGTGATTCCGGCGCTCGTCGAGGCGCTTCGACACGATGCCCCGCAGCTGATTCTGACCGGCAGCCGCGCGGAAACCGGCGAAGCCTCTGGCCTTCTGCCCTACCAATTGGCCGAGGCGCTGGGCTGGCCGATCATCACAAGCCTGGCCGCGGTCGAGAAGGTCGAGCAGGGTACGGCGGTGGTACTCCAGGCCCTGCCCCGCGGCAAGCGCCGGCGCCTGCGCATTCGCCTGCCGGCGATTGCCACGATCGACACCAGCGCCCCGGCGGCGCGCCAAAGCGCCTTTGGCCCGGCCCGGCGCGGCGAGCTGGCGCTAAGCGAGGCACAAAGCAAAATTGATGAGACGTTAGCCGGTTGGCAGTTCCACCCGGCGCGCAAGCGTCCGAAACGCCTCAAGATCGTCAAATCCTCCTCGGCGCGAGACCGCTTCAAGGCTGCCGCCGCCAAGGCGGACGGCGGCGGCGGGCAAACGCTCAACGATGTCACCCCGGAACAGGGCGCCGAGGCGATTTTCAAGCTGCTCAAGGAGGAAGGCGTGCTGCGCTAGTCACGCATCCGCGCCCCTCCAGCACGAACCGCCCACCCCAGCGACGCGTTGCGCCGCGTCGCTGGCTAAAGCCTGCTCCTACGGAAGATGAATCACACTGCACGAATGGCCACGGGGTTTCGTAGGAGCCCGATTTATTGGTGGTCCGACACTTCGGCGATGGCGCCGACAGGCGCCTCGGATGAGGCCGCCGTGACATCGACCACCCCAGCGACGCGTCATGGGCCAAAGCGCCCTGTCACAAGATCAAACCGCGTTCGTTGAACAGCGATTCGAGGGGCTTATTTTACGGCAACCCCCGGATGCAACCTCAGCCGCTGGCGCTCTCGGCGCAGGCCAATCCAGGAGTGCAGCACCAGCACGGTAATGACCACCACCCCGCCGGCCAGCGTCGAGGCGGTGGGCTCCTCACCCAGCAGCCACCACACCCAGAGCGTGCCCAGCGCGGTTTCCACCAGATAGAAAAGCGCTACTTCGGTGGAGGGCAAGTAGCGCGTGGCGCTGTTGATCAGCACGGTGGCCAGCGGCATTTGGATCAGCCCCATCAGCGCCAGCACGCCAAACTGCGAAGAGTTCAGCGCCAGCGGCGCGGCCAAGGGCAGCGCGATCGCCGCGGAGAGAATCCCGCCGCCGGCAATCAACGCGATCCGGTCAAGACCGGGAAAGCGACGTAAAAGCGTGAGATTGCCCCCCACCGCGGCAGCGGCGGCGAGCGCATAAAGATTGCCCAGAAGCATGCCATGGGCGCCCTCACCCATGAACACCAGACCCATGCCGGCCATACAGAGCGCAATAGCGACCAGGGTGCGCAGTGCAACACGCTCGCCCAGAAACACCCGTGACAGAATCGCGGCAAACAGCGGCGCCGAGCTTAGAATGACCACCACGTTGGCGACGTTAGCGTTCATTACCGCCAGTACGAAGAGCAGCGAAATCAACCCCAGCAAAATGGCCGAGGCGAGCGCCGCGAGCGGGTTTGCGCGCAGCGTGGCAAGGCGCTTACCGGAAAGGCAAAAAAGCCCCAGCACGGCGAACATCAGAAAACCGCGCCAGAACACGATCGTAAAGCCATCGGTACTGGCCAGCCGGATCAGCAAACCGTCGAAACTGAGACATACCACGCCCAGCACCACGATGACCAGGCCGCGTTGATAAGCACTTGGCTGCATTGTTTTAGCTCCGGGTCGGTTAAAAAAAACCAACCGCCCGCCATGAAGGCGGGCGGTTGGGCGGTAAGCGGACGTCCTTTGGTTTTAGCGGCTCGCCGCGCTAGCCCGATGAGGGGCGCTTGGCGAGCGCGGGCGCACCAGCCAGAAGCCGACGCCGCCGGCCATCAATAACATGGTGCCGCAGCCAATAGCCAGCACGTAAGCGCCCTGCACCGCGCCGGGGGCGACGCCGAACGGCTCGGCAAAGCCTGCCAGCGTGACCGCGTACTGCTGCCACAAAAAGACCCCGATCGCCACGCCGCAGAGCATGGTGCAAAGCGCGATCCAGCGGGTGCCCGGCACCCAGCCGCGAACGGCCTGGGTATCGACGTCATGCAGAAACGCGCGGTAGGTATGCTCGGCCTGGCTGACGTGCGTGGCCTTGGAGGCAAGCCCAATGGCCACCAGCGCCATCAGCGTGCTCAATAGCACCGGGTGCAGATACACCGGCAGGCTCAGCCACTCGGCCTGTACCATCAACGAAATGGCCACGTTGCCGGCAAAACCGACCGCCAGCCCCCAGCCCGCACCGGCGGCGGTGATGCGCTTGCTCCAGATGCTCAAAAGCGCCACCGGCCCCCAGGACGAGGCGAACAGCGTCGCGGCAAACCACACCACGGCCATGACCGCCGGCGGCTGAAAAAGCGCCAGCACCAGCGCGACCAGCCCGGCAGCCAGCACCGCCAAACGGCTTTTGCGCATCGCCGAGGCCTCGTCTTTCGAGGCGGCAAGAATATCGTTGGAGATGCTAAAGCCGATGATCGACAGAAAGGTCGAACACGACGAAAGCCCGGCGGCGAACACCCCGGTCAAAATCACGATGCCAAGCCAGGTCGGCAGGATGTTGAGCGCCACCCAAATCATGGAGCGCTCCGGGTCGAGGCCCGGGTCGTACAGGTTGATCGCCGCCCCGGTCACCATCATCAGCGCGTAGAAAACGGCGAGTGCCACCGCGGTGAGCATGGCCGAGCGCATCACCACGTGCTCGTTGCGCGCCATCAGGTAGCGACTCGACTGCCAGGGGCTCGCCGCGAGCACCGCCGCCCACACAAGACCCAGCGTCAAACCCCAAACCAGCGCCTCGCCGGGGGTGGAGAAGGTAGCGTTCGGGCCTTCCAGCACGCCGTGCCACAGCGCGATATCGGGCTTGTCGGTTTGACTTAGAAGCCCTTCGATCACACCGCTGAAGCCGCCCAGGTCCTGAATCACATAGATCGATCCGCCTATTGCTGCCAGCGAAAAGATCACGAACATGATCGTGTCGGTCAGCATGACCCCGGGGGAGCCGGAGTAGAGAATAAAGCCAGTGTAAGTCGCCCAGACCAGTACCAGGCCCACCCAGTAGGGCATACCGGTCAGCTCGGCAAACATGATGCCCGCGCCCTGCATCACGCCCAAAAGGTAGGCGCCCAGGCCGATGATCGTGGTGAGCCCGGCAATGATTTGCACCCGACGCGAGGCGAAGCGCTTGCCGAAAAATTCCGGCACGGTATTCGCCTCGCTTCGGCGCAGATAGCGGCCAAACACCAGCGCGCCCAGCAAGCAGCCCGAGGTGCTGATCGCGGCAAAGATCAGCATGACGAAAGGATAGCCCTGGTAGGCAAACCCGGTTTCACCCAGAAACGCGCTGGTGCTTAGGTAGCTTGCCACCAGGGTGCCCAGAATGAAAAAGGTCGGTGCGTTGCGCCCAGCCACCAGGTAGTCGTCCAGGCCCTTGACGCGCCGCCCGGCCAGATGCCCGATCACAAAGTAGCCGACCAGGCTCAACAGTATCGCGATGGTGTAAATCATAAGCGCAGCCGTAAGGTTATTGATGTTGTTAAGCGGGGTTGCCAAGCGCTTTCAAGACGCTTTACAGCATGATGCAGCGCTTTATAAGCGTACTCTTAGCTATTAACGCCAGCGGCTGCCGGAATTACGACATACGCCAATGCACCTGCGAGAAAGGCAGCTCTGGGGCAAGCGACATCACCTTTTCACCCCTTGTTGTGCGCGGCACGCCTGTACCGGCCACGGCTTATAAAGCCTTGAGCCCGGCACCGAAACCCGGTTGCCCAAAACCGACCTCGACGTAGCCAAAGACGCTGTCCATCGCGCACGTACAAAGCGACTTTGCGTACACTGAGCGCTTTAGCCTCGCTTGTCGCGACCCATTGATAAGAGGATGCAGCCATGATGATTGTCGAACTGATCGACGGTGATGACTTTCGTGCGCGGCTCGAGACGCTGGGGATCGCGCTCCCCCTGGATGCCGACCAGGACACCTGCGCCCGGATCGCGGCCAGCGCCCACCGCCAGCAGCCCGTCGATGGGTTACCCGCCTTCATTGAAGCGCTAAAAGCCCGGCAGGATATCGTGCTGCCCGAGGTTCGCGAGGCGGTCGAGCGTCATCTGGCCTTTATCGAGTAGGCCAGTCGGCCGCCAGTGCTTGAAGGGCTCTTGAAGGGATAGAAACGAAAAACCGGCGCCCCGCTAAGCGGGAGCGCCGGTAGGTAGACCAAAAGGCGGGCGGCTAGCCTTGGGCCTTGGCAAGCGTGAGTGAAACGCCCTCGCCGCCAAGGTTCTCCAACATGCGCTCGGCGTACCAGTTGACGAAATCGATCACGCCGAACTCATAGGTTTCCGAGTACGGGCCGGGCTGGTAGGCCTTCGAGTTGATGCCGCGCTGGTTCTCTTCGGCAAGCCGGCGGTCCTGGTCGTTGGTGGCGTCCCACACCCGGCGCATGTTCTCCGGATCGTAATCCACGCCTTCGACCGCGTCCTTGTGTACCAGCCACTTAGTGGTCACCAGGGTCTGCTGCGGGCCCAGCGGCAGCACGCGAAACACGATCGAGTGATCCCCCATGAAATGGTTCCAGGAGTTGGGCAGGTGCAGGATCCGCAGCGAGCCCATGTCCGGACTGGTTAGCCGGCCCATCAGCTTGCTGCAGGCGGGCTTGCCATCCATGGTCATGGAGACCACGCCATCCAGCAGCGGCGTGCGGGTGATCCGGTTGCGGCTACCAAAGCGCTTGAGCTGCCAAGGCACCTGTTCGCCGTTCCAATCTGACTGCTTGCGCGACACCAGATCCTTGTACTTATCGGTGGCCCGCGGGTCTTCGGTGTCGTCGAACTCCATTAGCGAGTTCAAAAGCTCCGGATGAGCGCCGTTGCAGTGGTAGCACTCGCGGTTATTCTCGAGCACCAGCTTCCAGTTTGCCGCCTCAACGATACTCGACTCCACCGCCACCTTGACGTTGTCCATCTGGTAGGGCTCGAGGTAGTGCTCCAGCGTCACCAGGAAGTCGTCGATCGACGAGGGGTTCTCGCTTAAGTTGATGAACACGAAGCCGCCGGCGGTGCGTACGCTCACCGGCTTCAAGCCAAACTCATTCAAATCGAAGTCGGCCCCCATGTCGCTGCCGGCAAACAGCAAACGGCCATCGAGCTCGTAGGTCCACTGATGGTAGGGGCAGACGAGCTTGGCCACCTTGCCCTTATCGGTGGTGCAGAGCCTGGAGCCGCGATGGCGACAGACGTTATGGAAGGCGTGGATCTCGCCTTCGCCGCCGCGCACGATCACGATGGGGTTGTCACCGACGTTCAGGGTCATGAAGTTGCCCTTGGCCGGGATCTCGCAGCTCATGCCCGCGAACAGCCACTCTTTCTCGAAGATCTCTTGCATATCGAGGGCAAAAAGCCGGGCGTCGTTATAAAACGGCTGAGGCAACGAGTAGGTGCGCGCCCGAGACGTGAGCATCTCGATCGTCTCTTCACGCATGGCGGCCAGGGGGTCGTTCTGGGTGTAATCCGTCGTGTTGTTCATACCAGATATCCTTTTAAACCCGCCTCCCCATGAGGGCGGCGACACAGTCATTGACCAAACGTAGTTGTCTTGTTGTTTAAGTTGCGTGACCTGACGTTGTGCGGGCGCGCGGCGATGGCTATTTGTGATTTGCTACTTATGAAAAGGATTGTGGTCCAGGGGTTTTGACGTCAATTATCTGCCGACGACACTGCGTAGCGTGCCGACGACGCGAAAACGGATTTCTCACGGTCTGGAGGTGGCACCAGATAAGTGCGTGTCGCTAACAGGTAAGCTGGCCCGAAAGCGCGTATCCAGAATGCAGGCAATGGTGCTGGACCGTGCAGTGCAAGGACGGGCCGGTGAAGGCAACGCGATAGCACGGCCATATTGAGACGACGATGACAACGAACTATTTCAACCCCGTCACGACCCAGACCTGGACCAATGGCCGCCACCACGTGCGGTGCGTCAAGATCATTCAGGAAACCCCGGACGTGCGCACGTTCTGCTTCATGGCCGAGCAGCCCGTCATGTTCTTCTTCAAGCCGGGCCAGTTCGTCACCCTGGAGCTCGAAATCGACAACCAGCCGGTGATGCGCTCCTACACCATCTCGAGCTCGCCCTCGATCCCCTACAGCTTCTCGATCACGGTCAAGCAGATACCAGGCGGCCAGGTCTCCAACTGGCTGCACGCCAACATGAAAGTCGGCGACGAGCTGGTGGTTCACGGGCCGGTGGGTAACTTCAACTCCATCGACTTCCCCGCGGACAAGGTACTGTTTCTCTCCGGTGGCGTGGGCATCACGCCCTTGATGTCGATGACGCGCTGGTTTTTCGACACTAACGCCAACGTGGACGTCGAGTTCATTCACAGCGCCCGCGCGCCTCGGGATGTCATCTATCACCGCGAGCTGGTGCACATGTTCTCGCGCATTCCCGAATTCAAGCTGCATATCGTCTGCGAGAAAAAAGACGATATCGGCGAAGCCTGGGCGGGCTACCGGGGGTTTTTGACTCAGCCCATGCTCGAGCTCATGGCGCCGGACTTCCTCGAACGGGAGATTTTTTGCTGCGGCCCGGTGCCCTACATGAATGCCGTCAAGGCGGTATTGCGCGCCAACAACTTCAACATGGACCACTACCATGAGGAGCTTTTCGGCGCCACGCCGGTCGACGTTCAGGAAGACGTCAAGGAGCTTGCAGAGCAGGCGGAAGTGGAAGCCGAGCTTGCCGAGCCCGAAGACCTTCTCAGCGTCGAGTTCGCCCAGTCGAACAAGAGCGTGCGCATCCAGCCTGGCGAGACGGTCCACGCCGCCGCGGCCAAGCTTGGGCTACATATTCCCAAGGCGTGCGGTATGGGGATCTGCGGCACCTGCCGGGTGCAGCTCAAGTCCGGCGACGTGGAGATGGAGCACAACGGCGGCATCACCGAGGAGGATATCGAAGAGGGGTATATTCTCAGCTGCTGCAGTCGGCCCAAGAACAGCCTGGTGGTGGATTTTTAAGCCACCACACTCAAAGAGCGCAACTCAAAGGGCGCAAAGCGGATACCACCTCGTGGTATCCGCTTTTTATGCCCATATCGTGCTGGAACCAAAGATAAAAAAACGCCCGCGGCAGTGGCCGCGGGCGCTGGGTGAGGCGACGAGACGCGTTAAGCGACGCCGAGCAGCCCATGCGGGTCGAGCACGAACTTGCTGGCCACGCCCTGATCGAACTGCTCGTAGCCCGCTGGCGCGTCCTCGAGTGAGATCACCTGGGCGTTGACGATCTCGGCGATGTTCAGACGCCCATGCAGAATCGCCTGCATCAGCTGGCGGTTGTACTGCACCACCGGGGTCTGGCCGGTATGAAACGACAGGCCCTTGGCCCAGCCCTGGCCAAAGCGCAGGCTAAGGCTTCCGGTTTGCGCGGCTTTTTCCGTCGCGCCCGGGTCTTCGGTCACGTAAAGGCCCGGAATACCGATGGAGCCGCCTTCGCGGGTGATGTCCATCATCTGGTTGAGCACCACCGCGGGCTGCTCCTTGCCGCTATGGCCCACGGCCTCGAAGCCTACCGCGTCGATGGCGCTGTCCACGCTCGGCTCGCCGACCACGGCGGCGATCATTTCGCCCAAGCGGTCGTGGTTGTTCAAATCGATCGGCTCGAAGCCCATCTTGCGCGCGTGCTCCAGGCGATCCTTGTTGAAGTCGCCGATCATCACCACCGCCGCTCCCAGCAGGCGCGCCGAGGCGGCCGCGGCCAAACCGACCGGACCCGCGCCGGCGACGTACACCGTGGAGCCCGCGCCGACGCCGGCTTTTAATGCACCGTGGAAGCCCGTGGGCAGGATGTCGCTCAACATGGTGAGGTCGCGAATCTGGCTCATGGCCTGGTCCCGGTCCGGGAACTTCAAAAGGTTGAAGTCCGCGTAGGGCACCATGACGTAGTGCGCCTGACCGCCGACCCAGCCGCCCATGTCGACGTAACCATAGGCGCCGCCGGCGCGGTCGTCGTTGACGTGTAAGCAAAGGCCGGTATGGCCCTCTTTACAGGTGCGGCAGCGCCCGCAGGCAACGTTGAACGGCACCGAGACGATATCGCCGATGCCCAGGAATTCGACGCCCTTGCCCTTCTCGATCACTTCCCCGGTGATCTCGTGGCCCAGCACCATGCCAGTCGGGGCGGTCGTGCGCCCGCGCACCATGTGCTGGTCCGAGCCGCAGATGTTCGTTGAAACCACTTTCAGGATCACGCCGTGATCGATGGGCTTGCCATTGGGGGTTTCCATTTTCGGGTAGGCGATATCCTGTACGTCGACCTTCCCGTCGCCGATATAAACAACACCACGATTGTTGGACATGGGACATCCTCTTTTCCAGGTGCCGCGCGGCCATGACCACGCGGCATCGTTATTCTTGAAGGGAACTGGCGTATTTGGCGCGGCGACACAAGCCCATGCTTGTCAGAAACCCGCCAAAGAGCATTAGCTTGCTGCTCCAGCATGGTCCATTAGCCGGTTTGAAAATTACTCACAGACGACATCGAACGGTAGATGGGCGACCTCTTTTGGCGCTAAACACGATTTTGTCGCCAATGTCGCAAATACGCCGCGCGGTGACGTCGGCAAGCATCCTGGGGGCGAGGCCCGGCGATACTATCGCGGCAGGATAGCGTCAAACGGTAGTCAAAATACCGGCGCTAACAGACTCTCAGACCGAATAGAGCGACTAGCCTGGAGCACTCGATGTCACACAATAATTTTCTTTCTGATGCCCGTCTGGCCGACTACGACACAGCCCTTGCCTCGGCAATCGCTGAAGAAACGTCGCGCCAAGAAGCCCATATCGAGCTGATCGCCTCGGAAAACTACACAAGCCAAGTGGTGATGGAAGCCCAGGGCACGCAGCTGACCAACAAGTACGCCGAAGGCTACCCGGGCAAGCGCTACTACGGCGGCTGCGAGTTCGTCGACAAGGTCGAAGCACTCGCCATCGAGCGCGCCTGCAGCCTGTTCGGCGCCAACTACGCCAATGTGCAGCCGCACTCCGGCGCCCAGGCCAACGCGGCGGTCTTCATGGCGCTGGTCAAGCCTGGCGACACCATTCTAGGCATGAGCCTGGCCCACGGCGGTCACCTGACCCATGGTGCGGCGCCCAACTTCTCCGGCAAGCACTACAACGCCATCCAGTATGGCCTGGTCGAAGGTACCGGCGAGATCGACTATGAAGAAGTCGAGCGTCTGGCCCGCGAGCACCAGCCGAAAATGATCATCGCCGGCTTCTCGGCCTATTCCCGCGTGGTCGACTGGCGCCGTTTTCGCACCATCGCTGACGAAGTAGGCGCTTATTTGATGGTCGACATGGCCCACGTGGCGGGCCTGGTCGCCGCGGGCCTCTACCCAAGCCCCCTGCCCCACGCCCACGTGGTGACCACTACCACCCACAAAACACTTCGCGGCCCGCGCGGTGGCCTAATTCTCTCCGCCGAGGGCGACGAGGCGCTCAACAAAAAATTCAACGGCGCGGTCTTCCCGGGCCAGCAGGGCGGCCCGCTCATGCACGTCATCGCCGCCAAGGCCGTGGCGTTCAAGGAAGCGATGAACCAGGATTTCGTCAACTACCAGCGCCAGGTCATCACCAACGCCCAGGCCATGGCGCGGGTCTTCGTCGAGCGCGGCTTCGACGTCGTCTCCGGCGGCACCGACGACCACCTCTTTTTGGTTTCGCTGATCAAACAGGGCGTGACCGGAAAAGACGCCGACGCCGCTCTGGGCCGCGCGCACATCACGGTCAACAAGAACAGCGTACCCAACGACCCGCAAAGCCCGTTCGTCACGTCGGGGCTGCGCATTGGCACCCCGGCGGTGACCACCCGCGGCATGAATGAAGCCGACTGCGAACACCTGGCCGGCTGGATCTGCGACATTCTCGACGTGCTTGCCGATCAAAAAGATACCACTGAGGTAGAGAACCAGGTGCGCGACAACGTCTCTGAGCTGTGCGCCCGCCATCCGGTGTACGGCCAGGCCCAAACCCAGAGCGAGCAGACCACCGAAAGCGCCACTTCCATCGCTTAACGATCGCCGCCGGCGGGCTTTCCGGCGCCGATTCAGGAGAGATTTATGCAACGTTATTCCGGCTTCGGATTGGTCAAACATGCGCTCGGCCATCACGAGAACTGGGAGCGCCAGTGGCGCAACCCCGAGCCCAAAAAACGCTATGACGTGATCATCGTCGGCGGCGGCGGCCACGGTTTGGCCACCGCCTACTACCTGGCCAAGGAGTTCGGCGTCAAGAACGTCGCCGTGGTCGAAAAAGGCTGGCTGGGCGGCGGCAACACCGCGCGCAACACCACCATCGTGCGCTCCAACTACCTGTGGGACGAAGCCGCCAGACTTTACAACCACTCCCTCGACTTGTGGAAAGGCCTTTCCCAGGATTTGAACTACAACGTCATGTTCTCCCAGCGCGGGGTATTGAACCTGGGCCACACCCTGCAGGACATGCGCGACATTCAGCGCCGCGTCCACGCCAACCGCTTGAACGGCGTGGATAGTGAAGTGGTGACCCCGCAGCAGATCAAGGAGATCGAGCCGGAGCTGGATATCTCCAACCGCGCGCGCTATCCGATCATGGGGGCCTCTTGGCAGAAAAGCGCGGGCGTTGCCCGTCACGACGCGGTGGCCTGGGGCTACGCCCGCGCCGCCGACGCCCTGGGCGTGGATCTTCTGCAAAACACCGAAGTCACCGGATTCAAGATTCGCGATGGCAAGGTGCTGGGCGTGCACACCAACCGCGGCGACATCGAAGCCAATACCGTGGGCTGCGTGGCGGCGGGTAACTCCGGGGTGCTGGCCAACATGGCGGGCATCAAGCTGCCGCTCGAGTCCCACCCGCTGCAGGCGCTCGTTTCCGAGCCGCTCAAGCCGGTGCTCAACACCGTCACCATGTCGAATCACGTGCACGGCTACGTTAGCCAGTCCGACAAGGGCGATTTGGTCATCGGCGCGGGTATCGACGGCTACGTGGGTTATGGCCAGCGCGGCAGCTACCCCACCATCGAGCACACCCTGCAGGCCATCGTCGAGATGTTCCCGATGTTCTCGCGGGTGCGCATGAACCGCCAGTGGGGCGGCATCGTCGACACCTGCCCGGACGCCTGCCCGATACTTTCGAAAACGAAGGTGAAGGGGCTTTATTTCAACTGCGGCTGGGGCACCGGCGGCTTCAAGGCCACCCCCGGCTCCGGCCACGTGTTTGCGGCAAGCCTGGCCAAGGGTGAAATGCACCCGATCGCCGCGCCTTTCTCCATCGACCGCTTCCACACCGGCGCGTTGATCGACGAACACGGCGCCGCCGGCGTTGCGCACTGAGGAGAGCCACCATGTTTTATATCTTATGCCCCTACTGCCAGGAGCACCGCGAGGAAGAGGAGTTTCACCCTCGCGGGCAGGCTCACCTGATGCGCCCCGCGGACCCGGACAACACCACCGACGAAGAGTGGGGCGACTACCTGTTCTTTCGCGATAACCCGCGCGGTATTCACCATGAAATGTGGGTGCACTCGGTGGGCTGTCGCAAGTTTTTCAACATCACCCGCAACACGGTGACCTACGAAATCCTCGAGACCTACCCGATGGGCGAGCAGCCGACCATCACCGCCGAGTCCGAAAAAGTCCGCAAGGAAGAGGGCGTACAAACCGCCGACGGCGGCTGGCAAACCATCGGTGCCCAGCCCGAAACAAAGGCCCTGAACGAGGAGGCTTCGTCATGACGCAGACCAATCGTATCGATGCCGGCGGTCGTGTCGATCGCTCTCAAGTGCTCGAGTTCACCTTCAACGGCCAGCGCTACCACGGCCTCAAGGGCGACACCCTGGCCTCGGCCTTGCTCGCCAACGGCGTGGACATCGTCAACCGCAGCTTTAAGTATTCGCGAGCCCGCGGCATCGTCGCCGCCGGCGCCGAAGAGCCTAATGCCGTGGTCCAGCTCGGCGCCCGGGACGACACCCAGGTGCCCAACGTACGCGCGACTCAGCAGGCGCTTTATAAAGGCCTGGTCGCGCGCAGCACCAACGGCTGGCCCAACGTCCAGCGCGACGTGATGAGCTGGGTCGGCCGCCTGGGGGGTGGTTTCATGCCGCCAGGCTTTTACTACAAGACCTTCATGGCCCCGGCCTCCATGTGGATGACCTACGAAAAGTACATCCGCAAGGGCGCGGGCCTTGGCCGGGCGCCGACCGAGTCCGACCCGGATATCTACGACCACATGCACCACCACTGCGACGTAATGGTCGTGGGCGCCGGCCCTGCCGGGCTAACGGCGGCACTGACCGCCGCCCGCGCTGGCGCCCGGGTGATCCTCTGCGACGAGCAGGAAGAGATGGGCGGCTCGCTTTTGGATAGCCGCGAAACGCTGGGCGGCGTTTCCGCCACGCGCTGGGTCGAGGAGAGCGTCAAAGAGCTGGCAGGCCTGGAGAACGTCACGCTTCTACCGCGCACCACCGCCAACGGCTACCACGACCACAACTTCGTGACGCTGCACGAGCGGCGCACCGAGCACCTGGCCGACACCGCTCGCGAAGCCGGCTTCCCCGGTAAGTCCCGCGCGCGGCTGCATCGCGTGCGTGCCACCCAAGTGGTACTGGCGAGCGGCACTCACGAACGCCCGCTGGTGTTCGCCAACAACGACCTGCCCGGCACCATGCTCGCCGGCGCGGTATCGACCTATATCCGTCGCTACGCCGTGGTGCCGGGTAAGAAACTGGTGCTCTCGACCAGCAACGACCACGCCTACCGCGCCGCACTCGACTGGAAAGAGGCCGGCCGCGAGGTGGTCGCCATCGTCGACGCCCGCGCCAACCCGGACGGCGACCTGGTGCGCCAGGCGCGGGACAGCGGCATTCGCGTGATCACCGCAAGCTCCGTCGTCGAGGCGCGCGGCAATCAGCGCGTTACCGGCGCCCGCGTTTGCGCCATCGATTTGGAGCGCTTCGTGGTCACCGGTAAAACCGAGGATCTTGAGTGCGACACCATCGCAAGCTCCGGCGGCTATAGCCCGGTGGTGCATCTCTCCTCGCACACCGGCACTCGGCCGGTATGGAACGACGAGCTTTTAGGCTTCGTGCCCGGCGAAGTAAAAGGCATGGTCTCGGTAGGCGGCGTGGCCGGCCACTTCGCGCTCACCGAGACGCTGGCCAACAGCACTCGCGCCGGCCAACAAGCGGCCCTAGCAAGCGGCTTCGACGACGCCCAAGCGATCGCACTGCCCGAAACGCAGCCCCGCCGCGACGGTTTGGGCTGCGCGCTTTACCAGGTCCCCCACGAGAAGAGCGCGCTGCGCGCGCCCAAGCAGTTCGTCGATTTGCAAAACGACGTGACCGCCGCCGGTATCGAAGTCGCCACCCGGGAAGGCTTCGAGTCCATCGAGCACGTCAAGCGCTACACCGCGCTGGGCTTTGGTACCGACCAGGGCAAGCTTGGCAACATCAACGGCATGGCGATCGCCGCGCGCTGTTTGAACCGCTCGATCCCCGAGGTGGGCACGACGGTTTTCCGCCCCAACTACACGCCGATCACCTTTGGCGCCATCGTCGGCCGCCACTGCAACGAGCTTTTCGACCCGAAACGCTACACTGCGATGCACGAGTGGCATCTGGAAAACGGCGCCGAGTTCGAGGACGTCGGCCAGTGGAAGCGCCCTTGGTACTTTCCCAAAAAACGCCGCGCAGACGGTAACGAGCGCATGGAGACCATGCACGAGGCGGTCGCCCGAGAGTGCCTGGCGGTGCGCGAAGGCGTGGGGATTCTGGATGCCTCGACGCTTGGCAAGATCGACATTCAGGGCCCGGACGCCCGCGAATTCCTGGGCCGCGTTTACACCAACAAGTGGGCCAAGCTCGACGTCGGCCGCGTGCGTTACGGCTTGATGTGTAAAGAAGACGGCATGCTGATGGACGACGGCACCACCAGCTGCCTGGGCGACAACCACTTCCTGATGACCACCACCACCGGCGGTGCGGCGGGCGTGATGGAGTGGCTGGAGCTTTGGCACCAGACCGAGTGGCCGGAACTACAGGTCTACTTCAACTCGGTGACCGACCACTGGGCGACCATGACCGTGACCGGGCCGGACGCGCGCAAGCTGATGGCGGAAGTCACCGATATCGATCTGGATAAAGAGCAGTTCAAGTTCATGGACTGGAAGGAAGGCAACGTGGCCGGGGTACCGGCGCGGGTGTTCCGGATCTCGTTTACCGGGGAGCTTGCTTACGAGATCAACGTTCAGGCCAACTACGCCCTGCACGTCTGGAAAAAGCTCTTCGAGCACGGCGAGAAGTTCGATTTGACGCCCTACGGCACCGAAACCATGCACGTGCTGCGCGCCGAAAAAGGCCTGATCATCGTCGGCCAGGACACCGACGGCTCGGTGACCCCGGAAGATTTGGGCATGCAGTGGGCAATCGGCTACGACAAACCCTTCCCCTGGATCGGCAAGCGCGCGCTGAGCCGCCCGGACACCATCCGCGGCGACCGCAAACAGTTCGTCGGCCTGAAGCCCAAAGACCCAAGCGTGGTACTCGAAGAGGGCGCGCAGATCGTGTTCGATGGTACGCAAAGCATTCCCATGGCGATGAAGGGCCACGTCACGTCGAGCTACTACAGCCCGTCATTGGGCCACGGCTTCGCCCTGGCCGTGGTGGTCGAAGGCCGCGAGCGCATGGGCCAGACCGTCTACCTGCCCATGACCGACGGCACGATGCACGAGGCCGAAATCGTAAGCCCCGTCTTCATCGACCCGAAAGGAGAGCGTCAGCATGTCTAACGCGAGCGTATCGAACGTGCAGGAGTTCAACACCGTGCCTGACGGCAACCCAGCGGTCGAGTCGCCGCTGGCCTGGAGCTACCAGCAGCAAGCGACGCCGGAGGCGCGCCAAGCGTCGCCGGGTGTGGTGCTGCGCGAAAAAGCCCTAATGGGCCATCTGGTGCTGCGCGGTGGCGCTATCGTGCTGGACGAGGCGGTGCGCCAGGTGCTGGGGCTGAGTCTTCCCGCCAAACCCAACACCGTGACACAGGACGAAAGCGGCGAACGCTCGATTCAGTGGATCTCGCCGGACGAGTGGCTGGTGATCGTGCCCGGCGGCGAAGAGTTCGCCCTTGAGCGTTCCCTGCGCGACACCCTGGGGGATGCCCACTTCAGCATCGTCAACGTCAGCGGCGGCCAAACGCTGCTCACCTTGAGCGGCCCGAACGCGCGCGAAGTGCTGATGAAATCGATCTCCTTCGATGTTCACCCCAGCGCCTTCCCGGTGGGCAAGGGCGTCACCACGGTATTCGCCAAGGCGAGCGTGGTGCTGCGCCGCTCGTCTGACACCGAGTGGGAGCTGGTGCTCAGGCGAAGCT
The DNA here is from genome assembly GCF_970647075.1 of Vreelandella mediterranea. NCBI lineage: Bacteria > Pseudomonadati > Pseudomonadota > Gammaproteobacteria > Oceanospirillales > Halomonadaceae > Vreelandella > Vreelandella mediterranea. Next base: position 3,586,976 of record NZ_OZ310198.1, read on the forward strand.
TTGCCGACTACTGCTACCGCTGGCTGCTCGATGCAGCGAAAGAGTACGGGATCGACACACAATAACAAACACTTCGGCCGGCCCCGCCGGCCACCCCTGACTGTGGATGAATGAGACGCGCCATGAGCCGAATGACGGATACCTGGATTATCACCGCCCAATGCCCCAGTATTCTGGGGACGGTCGATGTCGTGACCCGCTTCTTAAAGGAGCAACACTGCTACATTACCGAGCTGAGCTCCTTCGATGATCGGCTCGGCGAGCGTTTCTTCATTCGCGCGGAGTTTCGCCCGGAGCGCGAGCCGTTCAACGAGCAGGCGTTCCTGGAGGATTTCACGTCCCGCGCTGACGCGTTCGAGATGGCCTTCGAGCTGACGCCGCCGGCCAAGCGCACCGGGACGGTCATTCTGGTCTCCAAGGCGGACCACTGCCTGAACGATCTGCTCTACCGTTACCGCACCGGGCAGTTGCCGCTGGATATCCGGGCGATCATCTCCAATCATCCGGATTTAGAAGCGCTGGCCGACTGGCACGACCTGCCCTACCATTACTTACCCATCACCCCGGACACCAAGGCCGAGCAGGAAGCCCAGGTGCTCGATATCATCGAAGAAACCGGCGCGGAGCTGGTGATACTGGCACGCTACATGCAAGTACTTTCACCTCGTATGTGCGAACTACTGGACGGGCGGGCGATCAACATTCACCATTCGCTTTTGCCGGGATTCAAGGGCGCCAAACCCTACCACCAGGCCTACGACAAGGGGGTGAAGCTCGTCGGCGCCACCGCCCACTACATCAATAACGACCTGGACGAAGGCCCGATCATCGCCCAGGGCGTCGAGCCGGTGGACCACGCGCACTATCCGGAGGACCTGGTGGCCAAGGGGCGCGATATCGAATGCCTGACGCTCGCCCGGGCGATTGGCTACCACCTCGAGCGGCGCGTGTTCTTGCACAACGGCCGCACCGTGGTGTTCGGTAACTAGTATCGCCTGGCCTTTGCGGCCCACGTGATGGGCACAGCACAACAACAATGAAATCTGCTTGCCGAGTAGCGCGTGCGACGGCGCGGCATCACTGCGCGCCGCGTGTCCTATACTCAGTGAGCGGGCTTTATACTCTCAATTCAGAGGTCTCCCATGCCTATCAGTGTCTTCGATCTTTTCAAGATTGGCGTCGGTCCATCCAGCTCGCACACGGTCGGCCCCATGATGGCGGCCTTCAAGTTTGCCAAGGCCGTAGACGAGGGCCAGATGCTCGGCCAGGTCAGCCGTCTGGAAGTACATCTTTACGGCTCGCTCTCGGCCACGGGCATCGGCCACGCCACCGACCACGCCATCATCATGGGCCTACTCGGCGAGCGCCCGGACACGATCGACCCGGCGATCATCGGCCCAGCCATCAGCGCGCTCAAAGAGACCCAGCGCCTGTCATTTTGTCGCCAGCAGGACGTGGCCTTCGTGTGGGATCGGGATTTGGTGTTTCACGAAGAGAGCCTGCCCCATCATCCCAACGCCATGAAGCTCTGCGCGTTTGCCGAAGACGGCCGAACGCTACTCGAAAACACCTACTACTCGGTGGGCGGCGGCTTCGTGGTCGACCAAAGCCAGGTGGACGCCAAGCTCGAAGACATGGACACCGCCGAGATCCCCTTCGACTTCAACTCCGCCGAAGAGCTGCTGGCGCTTTGCAAGCGCGAAAACATGAGCGTCAGCCAGTTGATGATGGCCAACGAAAAAACCTGGCGGCCCGAGCAGGCGGTGCGCGACGAGCTTTGGCGCATTTGGCAGGTGATGTGCGAGTGCGTCGACAACGGGCTGACCCACGAAGGCGTGCTGCCCGGGGGGCTCAACGTCAAACGCCGCGCCAAACTTCTGCATCAACGCCTATCGGCCGCCGAACAGGACCCCTGCCTGATCGCGACCACCTTCTCCGCCATGGAGTGGGTCAACATCTTCGCGCTGGCCGTGAACGAGGAAAACGCCGCCGGCGGGCGCATGGTGACCGCCCCCACCAATGGTGCTGCGGGCATCATCCCGGCGGTGCTGCACTACTACATGAAGTTTCAGGCGGGCGCCTCTGAGCGCAACGTGGTGGATTTTCTGCTCGCCGCCGGCGCGATCGGTATCCTATGCAAGAAAAACGCCTCGATTTCTGGGGCCGAGGTGGGCTGCCAAGGCGAGGTAGGTTCCGCCTGCGCCATGGCCGCCGCAGGGCTTGCCGAGGTGATGGGCGCCACCCCGGAACAGGTCGAGCACGCCGCGGAAATCGGCCTGGAGCACAACCTGGGGCTGACCTGCGACCCGGTGGGCGGCCTCGTTCAGGTGCCCTGCATCGAGCGCAACGCCATCGCCACCGTCAAGGCGATCAACGCCGCGCAAATGGCCCTACGTGGCGACGGCAGCCATTTCATCTCGCTGGATAAAGTGATCCGCACCATGCGCGACACCGGCCGCGACATGCTCGACAAGTACAAGGAGACCTCCAAGGGAGGGCTGGCGGTGAATGCGATCGAGTGTTGACACGGGAAACGGGCTCGTTCCGATACAAAGCCCAGGCCTTGCCTGGGCTTTGTTGTATCAAGCAGACTCGAAAAAGTCGCTACTCCAGCGGCTCGTAAGGTAACCCTACATAGTTCTCGGCAATCGTCGTCAAACCGGCTCGAGAGCTGGTTACGTAATCGAGCTCCGCTAGCTGCATGCGGCTGTTGAAATCCTCTTCATCAGAGAAGTTATGCAGCATCGAGGTCATCCACCAGGAGAAACGCTCGGCTTTCCAGATGCGCTTTAGGCACGTTTGCGAATAGCGCTCGATCAGATCCGTGCGGCCATCGTGATAGACCTTCACCATCAGCCGGTAAAGCGTATTCACGTCGCTGGCGGCCAGGTTCAGCCCCTTGGCGCCGGTAGGTGGGACGATATGCGCGGCGTCGCCCACCAGAAACAGCTTGCCGTACTGCATGGGCTCGACCACGTAGCTGCGCAGCGGCGCGATGCTCTTTTCGATCGAGGGGCCGGTCACAAGCTGTTCGGCCACCTCGTCGGGCAAACGGCGCTTGAGCTCCTCCCAAAAACGCTCGTCCGACCAGTCTTCGACTTTTTCATCCAGCGGCACCTGCAGGTAGTAACGGCTGCGGGTCGCGGAGCGCATGCTGCATAGGCTGAAACCGCGCGGGTGGCGGGCATAGATCAGCTCATCGGAGACCGGCGGCGTATCCGATAACATGCCGAGCCAGCCAAACGGGTAAACCTTTTCGAACTCGGTCAGGCGGTCTTCGGGAATGGCCTGGCGGGAAACGCCGTGATAGCCATCGCACCCGGCGATATAGTCGCAGTCGAGCCGCACGGTTTCGCCGTTGTGTTCGAAGGTTAAATAGGGCGAGTCGCTTTCCAGATCGAAAGGCTGAACATTTTCAGCTTCATAAAGCGTCGTGGCACCCGCCGCCTCGCGGGCCTGCATCAAATCGCGGGTCACCTCGGTCTGTCCGTAGACCATCACTTTGCTGCCGCCGGTCAACTCATCCAACGCAACGCGCACGCGGCGGTTATCGAAGGCCAGCTCGAAACCATCGTGAGGCATGCCCTCCTGGTCCATGCGCTCCTCGACGCCGGCTTCGCGCAGCAAATCCACCATGCCCTGCTCGAGCACGCCCGCCCGTATACGGCCAAGCACGTACTCGCCGCTGCGCCGCTCGACGATCACGTTGTCGATACCCTGGCGATGCAGTAATTGTCCCAGCAGCAGTCCGGCAGGGCCGGCACCGATAATCGCAACCTGTGTCTTCATGGGGGAGGCCTCATCGTCATTATTATCAAGCAAAACGTCTGGCTTGTATTTTTGACCGATAAAGGCACTAAAATAAGGCAGAATATCGAGAGTCTCTTGGACTTTTCACGTATCCATGACCCACCTTGGTCGAACACGGTGATTGCCGCCCGATGACACAGCGCCCGATCGTCCCCGTCTTCAAGCTATACGGCGAAACCGAGCACTGGCCGACGCCGGACTTGCTGCACTGTGAATCCATTGCCGAGCGCAGCCGCTTGCACGATTGGCGTATTCGCCCACACCGGCACGCCGATCTCGTGCATATCCTGTTGATCAAGCGGGGCAGCGTAGCGCTGGAGCTGGAGGGCGCCCATCACCACTTCCAGGATATGGGGACGATCGTGGTACCGGCCATGACGATTCACGGTTTTCGTTTCTCTGCTGACGTGGAGGGCGACATCATTACCCTCGCCAAACCTTTGGCCGAGCACCTTTCCCGCGCCCTGGAAGGGAGCAGAGTACTGTCGAAGGCGGGGTTTTATCGTTTGGAAGGCGCCAGCAACCAGCAGCAGATCGCCACGCTGGTCGGCCAAATCAGTCAGGAGTACCATCGACCGGCACCGGGGCGTCGTCAGCTACTGGAGATATTAGCGCAGGCGCTGGCGATCGAGCTGGAGCGCCTCACACTGCCTGAAAAGACAAGCATCAAAAGCCGCCGTTCCCAGCGAAGCGAGAAAGGGCGTCAGCACTTCGAGCGTTTTCAGGCATTGGTCGAAACACACTACCGCCAGCAACCCAGCATCGCTATGCTGGCAGACCAGCTAGGCATGAGCAGCGCCCACCTCAATTTGACGTGTCGCAAACAAGCGGGGCTCAGCGCGCTGCAACTCCTGCACGAGCGCGTGTTATTGGAAGCCAAGCGGCAACTTACCTACACTAACATGACGGTTGCCGAAATCGCCGATAGCCTGGGGTTCTCCGAGCCGGCGTACTTTACGCGCTTTTTCAAGCGCAATACGGCGCAGGCCCCGCGCGAATTTCGCCAGCGGCAAACGCACCTGTTAACGCACTAGCGGGGTAGATCGATCAACCGGCCGTCGGCGCTGCGAACGTAGCTCCCCCGATTAACGTCATTATCCAAGATTTCAATGAAGAAAAAATTACAGCGCTTCATCTTTCCCGAAAGACCGTCCTGGTACCTTGTCCGCGACACCCAGAATGCCCGCTTGCTAAGCCTTGGCGAGCTGCAGCCCATGCCACAGCTCGATGCGCAGAGCAGCAGTCGCTTTTATGCCCAACCGCAGTCGAGCACCCTGTTCAAGCTGGTGGGCGACAAGTACTCCCCCCGGCAGAATTTCTGGCGCTGGCTGGGGCGCGATATCCTCTCCAAGCGCTTGGCGGGTTCCTACGATGCTCACAAGGAGTTCAAAAGCCGCCGGGTCCTCAAAAAGCTGGGCCAGCGCACGGTGGACGTGCGCTGTTACGGCGTAGCGCTCAACTTTCTGAACCCGCTGGGGTCACTCTATGCGATGGAGTACATGAATAATTGCACACCGGGCAGCGCCTATTTCGAAGCGCAGGATGAGCAGGGGCGCCACGCGTTTATCGAATCTCTCGGCCAGCAGGTCGCTCAACTTGCCCAGGCGGGCTATTACCATCGTGACCTGCACATCGATAATTTACTGGTCGACAGCGAGCACCATTTGATCTGGATCGATACCCATATCAAGGCGCTGCCATCCTCGGCGAGCAAACGGGCCAAACTGCTCGAGCACATGCTCGACCATAACCGCATCGAGGGCGCTGCTTATCGAGCCGAGCTCAGCGCTCGGCTCGCGCCCTATTTCCAGGGTGCGCTTTGAGAGACTAAAGCAGGAAAAACGTGCTCAAGACGGGGAATGCGATCAAAAGCGCCAGGCGGATGAAGTCCGAGACGATAAACGGCGCTACGCCTTTGAAGATTTCCCCTAATCTTACGTGGGGGGCCATGGCCTTGATGACGAACACATTCATCCCGACCGGCGGAGTAATCAACCCAAGCTCCACGGTCAACACGGTAATAATCCCGAACCAAACCGGATCGATACCCAGTGCCTGAATAATGGGATACACCACGGGCACCGTGATCACCAGCATGGCGATCGAATCCATGAACATGCCCAGCACGAAATAGAGCAGCAGGATACAGAGCACGATCGCGATGGGTGCCAGATCCACGCCCATCAAAAAATCGCTGATCGAGAAAGAGATCCGCGAGACCGAGATGAAATAACCCAGCGTCTCGGCACCCACCAGCATGAAGAACACGACCGCCGAAAGCGCCAGCGTTTCTTGCAGGCTTCGCCATAAACCGACCAGGCGCATCCCTTTATAGAAAGCGTACAAAAGCGTGGCGAAGGCCCCCACGCTTGCGCCTTCGGTCGGAGTAAAAAGACCGAAATAAATCCCCAGAATCATCACCAAAAACACGGCGAAGAAAGGCAGCAGTCCGGAGATCGAGCCCAGCTTCGCCCGCCAAGTGGTCGGCTCGCCGGCTACCGCCAGCTGGGGGCGCAGGCGCATCACCACCGTCACCGTGAGGGCGTACATCACAAGCCCCATCAGACCGGGAATGAGCCCGGCCATGAACATGTCACCAACGGACTGCTCGGTTAAAATCGCGTAGATCAGCAGGGCAATGCTGGGCGGAATCATGATGCCCAGGGTGCCGCCAGCGGCAAGAGCGCCGGTCGCCAGGCCCCGGTTATAGCCATAGCGTTCCATTTCCGGCAGGGCCACCCGGGTCATGGTGCTCGCCGTGGCAAGCGACGAACCGGAAATGGCCGAAAATACCCCGCACGACCCCACCGCGGCGATCGCCAGGCCCCCTTTCCAGCCCCCGCAGATCGTGCGCGTGGCATCGAAAAGCTTGCCCGCCATGCCCGAATGCGCGGCCAGTACGCCCATCAAGATGAACATGGGCACGGCACTGAAGCTGTAGTTCGAAAGCACTTCGATAGGCACGGTCTTCAACTGCGCGATGGCGGCGTCCCAGCTAATGATCCACGCAAAGCCGCCCACCCCGATCACCAGCATGGTCAACGCGACGGGCACCCGCAGCACCATAAGAACCAGTAGTAGCCCAAGGCCAATGGCCCCGATCATTTCACTCCCCATTGGCAACGTCTCCCTCAGCGCCAAAGAGCGCACCCAGCAAAGCATGCAGGGCGCTGCGAATACCCAGCATCAGGCTCATGGCGGCCGCGGCGTAATAAATGGGCCCCATGGGCAGGCGTAAATCCTGGGTTACCTCTCCGTGTCGCGACGCCGCGGCCGCCGAATCCAAAAGCCCGGTGAACAGCACCAGCCCCAAGGCGGCAAAACCGAACAGATAAACACCATGGAGCCGGTTTTTCATCCAGGCGGGCAGACGGTGTGAAAATGCCTCGACCACGACCTGGCTTTTTTCGACGTTGGCGGCCATGGCGGCCAGCAAGGAGCACAGCATGAGATAGCTCACAAGCTCCACACTACCGCTGACACGCAGCGCGAACGCGCCGTCCGTCAACCGGTAAAGATAGCGTGTGCTGACATCCGCAATCGTGACCATCAGCAGCGCCACCAGGGCGATCCCGGCAATGACACGGCATAACAGGGCCAGCCCATGGCTGGCCCTTTCCAGGGAAGTCTGCATTCATTACTCCTGGTCAGCGGCGCAGTCGGCGCTGGCGCTCAAGGCCGCCTCGTAGACATCGCGCGCCTGGCTCAAGCCGCGTTCTTCCAGACGGGTCAGGTAGGTTTCGATACCAGCTTCCAGCGGGCCTTGCCAATCGGGATGCTCGAGCGGATTTTCTATCTCGCGAATAGTGTGGCCCGCGTCGACGGCTTCCTGCTTGCCCTCTACATCCAGGCGATCGAAGACCTCCCCGGCCTTCTCGGCCCACTTCATGCCCGAATTATCGTCGATCACCGCCTGCTGTTCGGGCGTCAAACGCTCGTAAGCGCCCTGATTCATGGTGGCAACGAACACCAGCGTATAAAACGGCACTTCGGTGTGATAGCTCACCAACTCGTTGATACGAAAGCCCGCAAGGCCCTCCCAGGGAAAGCTCAAACCATCGATGACGCCGCGTTGCATAGCGGTATAGATATCCGGCGCTGGCATCCCGACCGGGCTTGCGCCCATGTTCTCCAGCATTTGACCGGCAACGGCGGTCGGGCGGCGGATACGCAGGCCTTCCAGGTCAGCGGGGGTTTGAACATCGGTATCGATGGTATGGATACCGCCAGGCCCGGTGGTGAACATGAAAAGCGGGCGCGTATCTTCATACTCGCTATCCAGATGGCCATCGTCATAAAGGGTTTGCAGCACGCACGCGCCTTGGGTTGCCGAGTTGGCAACGCCGGGTAGCTCGACGATTTGAGAAAGCGGGAAACGGCCCGCCGTGTACCCCTGCGCCGTCGCCCCGATATCGGTAATACCGTTGGCCGCCGCTTCGTAGATGGAATCGGGCTTGGCAAGCGTCCCCGAGGGGAACATCTGTACCGTCAGATCGCCGTCGGACTCTTCGGCAATGGTATCGGCCCAGGCTTGTAGAACGTCTTCATTGACACCGGATGCCCCCGGCCAGAAGTGGGCCATACGTAGCGTGGTGGCCGCCTGGGCTGAGGCCATCGAGAGACCCGCAATGGTGGCGGCAATCGCACACCGAGTGAAAATTGCTTTCATGAGAAGCTCCAGTCCAGTCAGTAGAACGCGCTTGTTCGCATAACGAATATTAGTTCGTTTTATGAAAACAACCTTAATCCACTAATCCCCTCAGAGCTAATCGACCTTGGTCTACTTTTTTGTAAAATCCTTTGGGCACAGGCGTCTGGTGAGCGACGCCGAGCGGTGAATCAGAAGCGTTCTGCATAGCGAATACCAATCAAAGCGTGCTCGCGCATCAACATTTCGACACGCGCCCCCTCGCCGTTTTCAAGCGCCTGATAAATAAGCTCGTGATGCAGCTGGGCCAATTGCAACTTTCTAAATTCACGGATCAATTCACTGTCGTCGATCACGATGGAGGCCGCGGCCGCGAAGGGCAGGTGGTTGTTACGCGCAATGGCATCGCCAATGACACCACTACCGGCTGAATTCACGATCTTTTCATGAAAACGGTAATTGAGTTCGATCCAACACTCGATATCGGCCTCACTCAAAAACCCCTTCTCGATCACCTCGCGCCCTTTTTGGATCCAAAAGAACAAATCACGGCGCTGCTCTTCCGATACGCCCTGCTCGGCCAGGCGCCGCGCGGCCAAGCCTTCCAAAACGCCGCGAACCTCGACGGCACAGTGAATGTCGGCCTCGGTAAACTCGCGCACCATAAAACCGCGCTTACCCGCCCGCTTGAGTAGCCCTTCTTGCTCCAGGCTTCTGAACGCCAGGCGCACAGGCGTTCTCGAGACCCCCAGATGCTCGGCGACGGCCTCTTCGCCCAGCCGCTCACCTTGCGGGTAGTCCCCTTCCTCGATCAATTTACGAAGCCGGCTGGCAACGCTTTTATCGTTGCTACTCATCAACGCGTCCCTATATCAACAGTTTTTTATCAACCGCTTTTAGCCCCACCCCGAAAGAAGGCTAAACCAAAGTATGGGTTGACCACCAAATCACTCATGTCCTTTACTTTGGATCCAATAAAAAAGAAACCTTCAAAGAGGATATCACCGTGACGCAACAAGCTCCCTACCCATTGAATACCTGGTACGTCGCCTGCACGCCGGATGAACTGGACGGCAAGCCGCTAGGACGGACCATCTGCAACAAGCAACTCGTGTTCTTCCGCGGTGACGAAGGCCGCGTGGCCGCCATGGAGGACTTCTGCCCCCACCGCGGCGCGCCGCTCTCGCTGGGGTTCGTGCGCGACGGCAAGCTGGTGTGTGGCTACCACGGCCTGGAGATGGACTGTAGCGGCAAGTGTGACAGCATGCCCGGCCAGCGCGTGCGCGGCTTCCCCAGCGTCACGTCCTACCCGGTCGAGGAGCGCTATGGCTTTATCTGGATCTGGCCCGGCGACCCGGACAAGGCCGACGCCGACCTCATCCCGGTTCTCGAGTGGGCGAATAATCCCGAATGGGCCTACGGCGGTGGCCTTTACCACATCGGCTGCGAATATCGGCTGATGATCGACAACCTCATGGACCTGACCCACGAGACCTACGTGCACGCCTCGAGTATCGGCCAGCCCGAGATCGAGGAGTCCGCTCCCGACACCAAAACGAATGGCGACGAGGTCATCACCAGCCGCCAAATGGAAAACATCTCCGCACCGCCCTTCTGGCAGGCGGCGCTGCGCGGCAACGGCCTGGCCGACGACGTGCCGGTGGACCGCTGGCAAATTTGTCGCTTCACCCCACCAAGCCACGTGCTGATCGAAGTCGGGGTCGCCCACACGGGCAACGGCGGCGCCGATGCACCGGCAGACAAGAAGGCCTCGAGCGTGGTGGTGGACTTCATCACCCCGGAATCCGACACCTCGATCTGGTACTTCTGGGGCATGGCGCGCAACTTCAAGCCCGAGGATCAGGAACTGACCGACAAGATTCGCGAAGGCCAGGGCCAGATTTTCGAAGAGGATCTCGAGATGCTCGAAGCGCAGCAGCGCAACCTGCTCGCCTATCCGGATCGCCAACTGCTGAAGCTCAACATCGACGGCGGCGGTGTACAGGCGCGCCGGATCATCGACCGCATCCTCACCGAGGAGCGTGAAACGGCGGCGGAGACGAGCGAATGAGCCATACAGCCCCTTCGCTGATCGTGGAGGTCAAGGCACGCCACGAGGAAGCGCTCGATATCGTCACGCTTGAACTCGCTGATCCGCACGGCCGGGAGCTCCCGGCCTTTAGCGCCGGTGCGCATATCGATGTGCGCGTCAAAGAGGGGCTCATCCGCCAGTATTCACTTTGCAACCACTCGGACGACCGCGCGCGCTACCTGATCGGCGTGCTGCGCGACCCGGCCTCCCGCGGCGGCTCCCACGCCATGCACGACGAGCTGCAGGTGGGCGATCTGGTGCAGATCAGCGCACCCAAGAACCACTTCCCCCTGGAACCCGCCAAACGCACCCTGCTACTGGCCGGAGGCATCGGCATTACCCCGCTGCTCTGCATGGCCGAACGCCTGGCGCACACCAACGGCGAGTTCGAGCTCCACTACTGCACCCGATCGCAGGAACGAACCGCGTTCTACCAGCGCCTGAAAGAGTCCGCGTTCGCCGAGCGGGTGCACTTTCACTTCGATGATGGCGAACCAAATCAACACCTGAACCTCGAGACGCTGCTCGGGCAGCCGGATCCGGATACCCATGTTTACGTCTGCGGCCCCAAGGGGTTCATCGACGCCGTCTTGACCGCCTGCAAGGCCGATGGCTGGACGGATGACCGGGTACATACCGAGTATTTCAGCGGCGCCGAGACATCGAGCGACGATGGAAGCTTCGAGGTGCGCATTGCCAGCAGCGGTCAAAGCTTTACCGTACCCGCGGACAAGACGGTACACCAGGTGCTCGCCGAAAACGGCATCGAGGTCATGGTCTCCTGCGAACAAGGCGTGTGCGGCACCTGCTTGACCCGCGTGCTGGAGGGCGAGCCGGACCACCGCGATCTTTACCTGGAAGATGACGAGCACGCCGCCAATGACCAATTCACGCCCTGCTGCTCGCGTTCCAAAAGCAGTGTGCTAGTGTTGGATCTTTGACCCGCACCTCGCCATCGATTGGTTAGAAACAAGGATAACGACAATGAAAAAATCTCATAAAACCGCGACCCGAGCGGCGCTGATCGGCGCGCTCGCCCTTTTGCCGGCCGCCGTTCAGGCGCAAACGACACTGCGCCTGGCCCACGTCTGGCCTGGCGGTTCGATGATCGACAGCGCGCTTTTTCAAACCTGGGCCGAAAGCATCAACGAGGCTTCCAACGGCGAGCTAAACGTCGAGGTTTTTCCCAGCCAGACGCTGGCCAAGTCCGCGCAAACCTACGAAAGCACCGGGCGCGGGATCGCGGATATCGGCTCATCCGCTCAGGGCTACACCGCCGGGCGCTTTCCGCTGACCCAAATCGTCGAGCTGCCTGGCGTCTCCTCGAGCGCGCGCGAAGGCGCCTGCATTCTGCAATCGCTTTATGAGCAGGGCCACCTGGACGACGAGTACGCCGACACGCATCCGCTGTTCTTCTTCACCACCGGCCCGGGCTACCTGCACACCAAGGAGCGCCAGATTGAAAAGCCAGAAGACCTGGCGGGCTTGAGACTGCGACGCCCCACGCCGGTCGTGGGTGACATGATGGAGCGCTTGGGCGCCCAGGCCGTCGGCATGCCCGCCCCGGATGTGTTTACCGCCATGCAGCGCGGCGTGGTGGATGGCTTGAGCTTCAACTGGGAAGGGATGAAAACCTTCCGCCTCAACGAGCTGGCCAACTACCACACCGAAGTGCCGCTTTACGATTTGTCGCTGTTCGCGGTCATGAACCAGCGCAACTATGAAAACCTTTCCGGAGAGCTTCAGCAAGTGATCGACGACCACAGCGGCATGGAGTGGTCGATGCGTGCCGCCGAGGTCTACGACACACTGATCGCACAAGGCCGCCAGGAGGCCGTCGAAGCAGGCCACGAGTTTATCGCCATCGAGGATGCGCTGAACGACCCGGACTGGGGCCCCGTACTGCGCGAAACCATCGATCGCTACCTGGACGAGGTAGGGGGTAACGCCAAAGAGGTCTACGATGCCGCCATGGGCTTTAAACAGACGTGCGCGACGACCAACGCCTAGCCATCACACCCCGTTTGACTCGCGTGGATAAACGGCAAGCGCCGCACAGGAGTGCGGCGCTTTTTCGTGGTCTGGCTTTTACCCATACGACAAGGCTAGAAATCAAAAAAGACCGTCTCACCCGGGCCTTGAAGGCGGATATCGAAACGGTAGCGGATGACGCCGTCGGCCTCTTCGCGCTTGGCGATCAGCGTCTGACGGCGGCTGTCCGACTCGACCCGCGAGAGCACCGGGCACGCGCGGTTGGCCTCGGCCTCATCGTCGAAGTAAAGGCGCGTCTGCAGCTGAATATTGATGCCCCGGGCAAACACCGCCAGATTGATGTGCGGGGCCATGGGCGTGCCGCCAGGATGGACGACGGCGCCCGGCTTGACGGTCTTGAACAACCACTCGCCCTGTTGCTCTGCGATCGTGGCGGTGCGCCCGAAGCTGTTGAATGCATTACGTAAATCGTAATTTGTTTGATAATGGCCGTCGGCGTCGGCCTGCCACGCCTCCAGAAAGGCATCGCGCACCGGGTCACCATTGCCATCGATGACGGTGCCGATGATCTCGATATGCTCGCCCTTGGCATCCGGCCCGGCCATCTCGTTCCAGATTTCTTCGTCGCGCTCGGGATTACCGGCGGCGGCGGGCGCCAGGCCGATGTGTACATAAGGGCCGGCGGTCTGCGAGGCGGTTTCGCGCAGCATCAGCTCGCTGGTCGGCTGGGTGTTAGGCTGTTTCATGATGGTCTTCCCCGCCTCACTGGTTTTCGAAATAGGTTTGCAGTTCACCGCGCACCACGATATCGAAGCGGTACGCAAGGCAATCCATCGGCCGGCTCTGGGCCATGTCCAGCCGCCCGATCATCGTTTCGACCGCCTCCGGGTCGTTCAGCGTATGAACGATGGGGCAAAGCGGAATCAGCGGGTCGCCCTCGAAATACATCTGGGTAATCAGCCGCGTCGAGATCGACGGCCCCATCACCGAGACGTGAATGTGCGCCGGGCGCCAGCTGTTCACGTCGTTGGGCCAGGGGTAGGGGCCGGGTTTGATGGTGCGAAAACGGTAAAAGCCCTGGTCGTCGGTCAGACAGCGCCCCACGCCGCCGAAATGGGGATCCAGTGGCGCCAAGTAGGCGTCTTTCTTGTGCCGGTAGCGCCCGCCAGCGTTGGCCTGCCACATTTCCACCAGCGTGTGGGGCACGGGCTTGCCGAACTGGTCGACCACGCGGCCATACATGATGATCCGTTCGCCCTGGGGCAGCCCTTCGCCCTGGGTGAAATTCATCAGCAGGTCGTTATCGAAACGGCCCATGCGCAGGTGGCTGAAGTCCGGGCCGGTCAGCTCCGAGGCGGTGGGCTGCTGCAGGCTCATCAGCGCCTGCTGGGGCGAGCGCGCCACCGAGGTTTTGTAGCCGGGGGCGTAGGCAGGGGGATGCCAGTTACGGTCGCGGGTCACGAAGCGGTTATGATTATGGGTCATGGACGAAGCTCTTGATGACGTTGTAAGCACCGGCCGCGCTTGCGCGGCCAGGTTGCGAGTGTGGCGCGTTGCCCTACCCTTGCCAATTGAAGAGTCGTGCCCACCCATAACCCATAGGTTATGGCGACTAAGACCTTGGTTGAATACGCTGCGCCGCGACTTGGCGCAACGTTTCGCAGAACGCATCCCGAGTCATCGACTTTTCCATGCTTACGTTGGTGCAGATCCCCACCGAGCCCCCCTGAGCTTCGAAGGGTAGCGCGATTTCGACGAGCTCCCCTTTTTCGAGCTCCCCGACTACCGCTTCCCGCGGGGCGATCCAGAGCGCGTCGCTCTCCAGGGTGTAGCGGTGGCTGACCGGCAGCGAGAGGGTTTCCAGCAGCAGCGCCGGCAAGGTGATGGCGTGGCGTACACAGAAGCTATCGACCTGCTGGCGCAGCGTGGTCTGGGGTGGAGGCAACGCCCATGGATAGGCGATCAATTGCTCGGCGGCTACCGAAGAGAGGGCCGCCAAAGGGTGCGCCTGCCGTGCAACGATAACCAAAGGCTCATAGTAGAGGTGCTCGAAGTAGAGATCCCCGATCTCCCGCGCCTCGGTCATGCGGCCCACTACCATGTCCAGCTCGCCCAAACGCAGCCGCGACAGCAGATAGGCGCTGGCCCCGCTCACCACCGAGACACAGGTATCGCCCTGGCCCGGCGGCGGCGCGCTATGCCAGCGCTGGATCGCTACCGGCAGCAGCCGGCTCTCGACGGTGGAAAGCGCGCCCACGCGCAGCCAGCGCTTGCCACGGTGGGCATCGCCAATGGCGCCCACGCCTTCGTCCAGCGCGCGCATGGCGGGGCCGGCGTGGCGCAGCAGCGTCAGCCCCGCCTGGGTGAGCGACACCCCTTGAGAGGCGCGCTCGAAAAGCGGCGTCTCGAGGATCTCCTCGAGTTCGCGTATCGCCTTGGAAATGCCCGGCTGGCTGATCGCCAGCGCCTCGGCGGCGCGGGCGAAGCTGCGCCGCTTGGCCACTTCGAGAAACGCCATCAGGTGGCGCAGTTTGATGCGAGCGTTCAGCATGGCTCTCCATCCGCGAAAGGAAAGCCCCTACCTTCGCCGATTCACCCGCGCAAGGAAACCACGCGATTCACTCTGCACACTCGTCACGCAGGCTCAAGGCGCGCTCATGGACCTCGCGGGCGTTATCCAGGCCGCGCTGTTCGAGCCGCGTCAGGTAGCGCTCGGTGCCCTCTTCCAGCGGCCCTGCCCATTCGGGGTCGTTCAAGGGGTCTTCCACGGTGTGGATGGTATCGCCCTGTTCCAGCGCTTCTTCACGGCCCACCGCGTCGAGTTGGTGATACACCTCACCGGCCACCTGGGACCATTCCATACCACTGTGCTGGTCGATCACCGCGCGCATATCATCGCTCAACCCCTCATAGGCATCACGATTCATGACCGCCATCACCGCCCCCGAGTAGTAGGGCACTTCCAGGTGGTAGTCGACCAATTCGTTGATGCTAAACACGCGCATCGCCTCCCAGGGAAAGCTCAAACCATCCATGACGCCGCGCTGAAGCGAAGTATAAATATCCGGCGCGGGCATACCCAGCGGATCCGCCCCCAGGCTCGAGAGCATCTCACCGGCGACGTCGCTCGGTCGGCGGATACGCAGCCCCGCCAGATCCGAAGGCGACTGGATCTCGGTGCTGCGCGTATGCAGGTACGCCGGCCCGGTGGTGAACAAAAACAGCACTTTGACGTCCTCGTACTCGCTGGCGATCAGGTCTTCGTCGAAGAGCGTCTGCAGAATGCACGAACCTTGCGGTGCGCTGCTGGAGACCCCGGGTAACTGCACGATCTCGGAGAGCGGGAAGCGACCGGAGGTGTAGCCCTGAAGCGAGGCGGCGATGTCGGAAATACCGTCGACCGCCCCCTGGTAGGCGTGATCCGGCTTGCTCAGCGTGCCTGAGGGAAAGATCTGGACGTCGAGTTCCCCTTGGGAGGCCTGTTCGACGCTCTGCGCCCAGGTTTCGAAAATCTCCTGATGAACGGCAGAGGCCGAGGGCCAGAAGTGGGACATTCGCAGCGTTTCGCCCTGGGCGCCGAAGGACGCGGTGGCGACGCAAGCGGCCAGCAGGTTGAGTGAGATGGCGCGTTTCATGAGGTCGTCCTCTTGTTGTCATTATCAAGCGATGGTCATTGTCGAGCGAGTTGCGAAAGCGTGGTGGCACCCGCGTTTAGGTCTGGAGCGTGGGCACCTCGATCAGCAGCGGAGTATCCATGCCAAGGCCCTTCGTCAGCGCGGCTTCCAAATCCTCGCGGTTCGTGGCGCATACGGCCTCCACGCCGTAGCCTTCGGCCAGCGCACAGAAATCGATGTCGGGCACGTCGAGCCCCGGCGCGTCGTCCACCTGCATGTGCCGGGCAAAGCCGCGCAGGGCGCCGTAGGTGCCGTTCTTCAGGATGATGAAGATCACTGGAATGCGGTACTGGGCCGCGCTCCAGAGGGCTGTGATGGCGTAGTTGGCCGAGCCGTCGCCGACCAGGCCAATCACCTGGCGCTCCGGCCGGGCGAGCTGGACACCGACCGCCGCCGGCAAACCAAAGCCGAGCCCGCCGGCGGCGGGGAAGAAGTAGCTACCGGGGTGGCGCATCTCGACCCGCTCCCAGAAAATTTCCACCGTCGAGGTGGCCTCCTTGACGTAGATGGCATCCTTGGGCGCCAGCGCGTTCACCGCTTCGAACACGTTAGCCGGCGCCATTCGGTCCTGCCCGTCCTGCACGGCGTCGGGCGTCGGTAGCGCTTCGGGCATCGCGCGGCTGCTTGCCTCGAGATGCGGCAAGAGCGCCTCGAGCATGCCGTGCACGCTGCCCACGTACGCCTCGCCCATCGGCGCCCGGGCGGCCTCGTCCGCGTCGGAGGTAACGTGCACGAGGCTCGCCCCTTCGGGTAGATAACGCCCCGGGGCGTACTTGTGATAGCGAAACACCGGCGCGCCGATGACGACGACCAGATCATGGCCCTCGAGCTGCTCACTGATCCCGGCGATGGCCGCGGGCAGCACGCCGCGAAAGCAGGGGTGGCGGTTGGGAAACGGGCAGCGCGACGCCGACGGCGCCACCCAAACCGGCATTTTCAGGCGCTCGGCAAGCTCGACGGCCAGGGCGCTTGCCTGCTCGGCGTCGACCTCCGGGCCGAGCACCAGCACCGGGTTCGCCGCCGCCTGAAGCCGCCCGGCCAGGCGCTCGACCTGCCCCACCTGCGGCGCATTGGCATGGCGCACCTCGCGCTCCAGCAGGTGACGTGTCTCCTCGCCGGCCTCGCGCTCCCAGTCGTCGTGGGGAATGGAGACGTAGACCGGCCCCCTGGGCGGCGCGCTCGCGCTGTGGATCGCCTGACTCAGCGCCCGTGGCGTGTCTTCGGCGCAGGACGGCTCATAGCTCCACTTGACCAGCGGCCGGGGAAGCTGCGGCGCGTCGACGTTGGCGAGCATCGACTCGACGCCGATCATCGAGCGCGCCTGCTGGCCGGCGGTGAGCACCAGCGGCGAGTGGGAATACCAGGCGTTGGTCAGCGCGCCCATGGCGTTGCCCGTGCCCGCCGCAGCGTGCAGGTTCACGAAGGCGGGCTTGCCGCTAGCCAGCGCATAGCCATCCGCCATGCCGGCCACCACACCCTCGTGAAGGCCTAGAATGTACTCGAAGTCCTCCGGCATACCCTTGAGAAACGGCAGCTCGTTGGAGCCTGGGTTGCCGAAGATCTTGGTGATCCCCTGGCGGCGCAAGAGCGCGTAGGTCGTGGCGTGAACGCTGGGCATTGACTGCTCCTTTTTGGATGTCTTGCATCCAACCTAGCGGGCTCGCCTATAATTGATCAAATCAATAATATTTCTTATAAAAATAGATGAGGCTTATAGTTATGGCGCAGGTCGATCTGAACCTGATTCGCACCTTCCTGATGCTGCATGAAACCGGCAGCGTGACGCTGACCGCCGAAAAGCTCCACGTCACGCAGCCGTCGGTCAGCTACGCCTTGAATCGGCTAAGAGAGCTGTTCGACGACCGGCTGTTCGTGCGCACTGCCCACGGGATGGAGCCCACCACGGTCGCCCGCCAGCTCTATCCGTCGCTGAAAGAGGCCATGCGCCAGATCAACGACACCATCGACGGCAGCCGCCACTTCACTCCCGAGCGCTGCAAACTCCGTTTCCGACTCGCGCTGACCGACCTGGGCGAAATGGCACTGCTGCCCGCCATTTTGAAAGCCTTCTACGCCCAGGCGCCCCAGGCCGAGCTCGACGTGGTACCACTGGAGATCGACAAGGCGCGGGAGTGGCTGACCACCGGCAAGGTCAATGCGGTGATCTGCAGCCGGGCGCTCGGCGGCGCCGATATCGACAAGCACGTGCTGCTCGAGGACCGCTACGTCTGCCTGCTCGACCGGCAAGGCGGCGCGGCCGACGAAAACTTGAGCATCGAGCGGTTCGTTCACGGTCGGCACGTGTCGATCGCCTCCTCGTCGGGCCACGACCTGGTCGAGGAGGTCATGGCGCAGCGCGGTATCGAGCGCAAGGTGAGCCTGTCGCTTTCGCACTTCTCGGTGCTCCCCCAGGTTCTGCAAGGCAGCGATCTCATCGCGATTTTGCCCCTTCAGATCGCCGCGCGCTTTGCTGATGCCAGGCTCCGGGTCCATGAGTTGCCCTTCGCGGTGCCGAGTTTCGAGGTCGCGCTGCACTGGCACGCTCAACCGCGCAGCGCGGCGTCCCAGCGCTGGTTCTGCGCTACCGTCATCGACGCCGTGACCGCCGCACAACGAGCGTAGCCTCGCGGCGGCCCGGCCCAAAAAAGCGGCGCACAAGGCACCGCTTTCAGGGTCATGACTAAAAGATGGCTAATGACGCAGGTATCAGATCGGATAGTGGCGCGGGCCGGTCTGTAGCGTCATCCAGCGCAGGTCGGTGAACTCTTCGATCACCGCCTTGCCGCCGAAACGGCCGTAGCCGCTGCTTTTGACACCGCCGAAGGGCATCTGCGGCTCGTCGTGCACCGTGGGCGCGTTGATGTGGCAAATGCCGGTGACGACCTGCCCCGCCACGCGCAGCCCGCGGGCGCTGTCCCGGGTGAAGACCGCCCCGGAAAGGCCGTACTCGCTGTCGTTGGCGATGCGAATCGCCTCCTCTTCGCCCTTGACGCGCATCATGGCCACCAGCGGCCCGAAGGACTCCTCTGCGTAGAGGCGCATATCGGCGGTCACGTTATCCAAAAGCGTGGGCTGCATCACCACGCCCTCGGCCTTGCCGCCACACGCGAGCCGCGCACCCTTACCGGTCGCGTCGTCGATCAACGCATTGAGCTTGTCGCCGGCGGCCGCCGCCACCAGCGTGCCCAGAGCGTTGCTATCGTCGCGCGGGTCGCCGGCGCGCAGCGTTTTCGCCTTCGCCGCGAGCTTCTCAGCGAACTCGTCGGCCACGGCGTCATCGACGATCAAGCGCTCCGTGGACATACAGATCTGGCCCTGGTTGAAGAAGGCGCCGAAGGCCGCCGCCTCCACCGCCGCGTCGATGTCCGCGTCGTCGAGCACCAAAAACGGCGCCTTGCCGCCCAGCTCGAGAAGCACGGGCTTTAAGTGTTTGGCCGCTTGCTCGGCGATGATCCGCCCCACGTGGGTGGAACCGGTGAAGTTGATACGCCGCACCGCCGGATGCGCGATCAGCGCGCTGACCACGTCCGCCGCCTGCTCTGGGTCGTTGTGAAGGACGTTCACCACGCCGTCGCCCAGGCCCGCCTCGATGAGCACCTCGCCGATCAGCGCGTGGGTGTGCGGGCACATCTCAGAGGCCTTGAGGATCACGCTGTTGCCGCAGGCAAGCGGCCCAGCGATGGCCCGGGTGCCGAGGATGATCGGCGCATTCCAGGGCGCAATTCCCACCACCACGCCGCAGGGCACCCGGACACTCATGGCCAGGTTATCCGGCACGTTGGAAGGGATCACGTCGCCCTGGATCTGGGTCGTCAGCGCCGCCGATTCGCGCAGCACGTTGGCCGCTACGGTGACGTTGAAAGCGGCCCAGCCCGGCGTGGCGCCGGTCTCGTCGACCATGGCGTCGACGAACGCCTGCTGACGCGCCTCCATCAGGTCGGCGGCCTTGTTGAGCTTCGCCCGCCGCTCGCTCGGGCCGACCTGCGACCAAGCCTTGAACGCCCGCTGCGCCGCCTCGGCGGTGCGCGTCACGTCCTCGAGCGACGCCGCCGCCACCTCGGACACGGCCTCACCACTCAACGGGTTGTTGCGCGTAAACGTGGCGCTCTGTGAGGCCGGGCAGGGTTGGCCGTCGATTAAAAGTTGAACAGGCGTCATGGCGTGGCTCCTTGGGGTTCGTTGAATTGTTATTAAGGACGACTGACGAAAGATTGGCTACCCCTCACCCCAGCCAAGCTCCTTGGCCAGAGTGAAAGCGTGGTTGGCCGCCGGTACCCCGGCGTAGATCGCCACGTGCATCAACACCTGGCGCAGTTCGGCCTCGCTCAAACCGATACGTTGAGCGGTTTTCAGGTGCAGCGTTAGCTCTTCACGGCCGAGTGCTGCCAAAATGGCGGTGGTGATCATGCTGCGCTCGCGCCGCGTTAGGTCCTCGTTGCTCCAGAGCTCGCCCCAGGCCAGCCGCGTGATCATCTGCTGAAAAGGTGTATCCAGGCTGTTGGCGTTGGTGGTGGAACGTTCGACGTGCGCCTCGCCCAGCACCTGCTTGCGGGTTTCAAGACCGGTGGCGTAGGTCACGCCTTCGTTGGCCACGTCGCCAAGCTCGATCGCCATGACGCTCAGAAGTGTCTCGGCAAAGCGCGCCGGCGCCTCGACCGACGGCACGTGGCCTACGCCGTCAAAAACCTCGAGCGGTGCACCGCCGAGTTCTTTTGAGAGCGCCTCGAGGGTCGCCGGCGGCGTCGCGAGGTCTTCGCTTCCGCCAAGCAGGTGCACATTGGCGCGCTTGCCGGCCAGCCGGCCGGTGAACGTATCGCGGCCCAGCATCTCACAAAGCTGGGCATAGGATTCGTCGTCCCCGCGGCCCATCTGGACACACCAGCCCGCTTTGAGGGCGGGGCTCGCATCGAACGCCCGGGGCGCGAACCAGCGTGGCACGATCTCCTTTGCCATGGCCTCGAGCCCCTCTTCACGCACGCGGCCGGCACGGGTGTTCCATAAATCCGGGTTACCGATCACCGCTCCGGTATTGGTGAGGGTCGCGGAGAGCAGTTGATCGCCATGCTCGGCGATCAACTGCTGGCCCACGACACCGCCGATCGAGGTGCCCACGAAGTGAAAACGCCGCGCGCCGACAAGCTCTGTCAGCGCCAAGGTTTCCTGGGCCAGATCGGCGGGGCTGATTTTGGCGTCGTTGACCGCTTGACTGGCGCCGTGGCCGGGCAGATCCCAGGTCAGTACGCGGTAGCGGGGGAGCAGTGCGGGTATCACGTCGTCCCACACGGCCTGGCTCATGCCCAAAGGGTGGGCCAGCACCACCAGCGGATTGGCTTGCGAGCCGAGCAGCCGATAGGCAACGCTGCGGCCATTAATCGTATGAAACGCCATGATGGCCTCCGTTAAACGCGTTCGATCAGCGTGGCAATACCCTGGCCGACGCCGACACACATGGTACAGAGTGCGTAGCGCTTGCCGCTATTTTGAAGCTCATAAGCAGCGGTGAGCAAAAGCCGCGCGCCGGACATGCCCAGCGGGTGGCCCAGCGCAATCGCGCCGCCGTTCGGGTTCACGCGCGGGTCGTCGTCCTTGAGCCCCAGATCGCGCATACAGGCCAGCGACTGGGAAGCGAACGCCTCGTTGAGCTCGATGACGTCGATATCGTCGAGGGAAATGCCGGTACGCGCGAGCAGTTTTTTCACCGCCGGTACCGGGCCGTAGCCCATGATGCGTGGCTCGACCCCGGCGGTGGCCATGCCAATGATCTTCGCCATGGGCGTCAGGCCGTGCTGCTTCACGGCGGCTTCGCTGGCCACCAGCATGGCGGCAGCGCCGTCGTTGACGCCGGAGGCGTTACCCGCGGTGACGCTGCCCCCTTCACGAAACGGCGTAGGAAGACCGGCGAGCTTCTCGAGCGTCGTTTCCCGCGGGTGCTCGTCGGTATCGAAAATCAGGGGCTCCTGCTTACGCCGGGGGATCTCGATGGCAGTGATTTCGCGGGCGAAGCGGCCGGCCTTTTGCGCCGCGGCGGCTTTTTGCTGAGAGCGCAGCGCGAAGGCGTCCTGATCTTCCCGGGCAATATCGAACTGCTCGGCGACGTTTTCCGCGGTCTCCGGCATGGAGTCGATACCGAAGGACTTTTTCATGATCGGGTTCACGAAGCGCCAGCCGATGGTGGTGTCTTCGATTTTCTGGCCGCGGGAAAAAGCGCTGTCGGCCTTGCCCATGACAAACGGCGCGCGGGACATCGACTCCACGCCGCCGGCAAGCGCGAGTTCCATTTCCCCGGCTTTAATGGCGCGAAACGCGGTGCCCACGGCGTCCATGCCCGAGCCGCACAGCCGGTTCATGGTGGTGCCGGGCACCGAGGTGGGAATGCCCGCCAAAAGCGACGACATGCGCGCCACGTTGCGGTTGTCCTCGCCGGCCTGGTTGGCGCAGCCCATGAAGACTTCCTCGATGGCCGCCGGGTCGAGGCTCGGCGCCTCTTGAAGCACCGCCTTGAAAATCGTCGCGGCCATATCGTCCGGGCGAACCGGCGCCAGGGTACCGCCGAAGCGGCCGACCGCGGTGCGGCGGGGGTGGCACAAATAAACGTCGCTCATCGTTCTCTCCTGTAACTCAAACGCCTACTGGCCGGCGTGGGCGCGGTCGGTGCGCTCTTTCAGCTCGCGCAGCACCGACAATTCGTTCTCATCCGGCACCGGGGTGCTTTCCAACTGCTCGGCAAAGCGGATCTCCCAGCCGGTGGCTTCCTGGACCTGCTCCCGGGTTACCCCCGGATGAAGCGACACCACCACCAGCTCCCTGGTCTCCGGATCGGGTTTCATCACGCACAGGTCGGAAATCACCCGGGTAGGCCCCTTGCCGATGTTGGGGACGCCGTCGCGGCCCTTTCCATCGCGACCAAAGCCGAGCGTCGTCACGAAATCGACCCGCTCGACGAAGGCCCGGCTGGAGTGCTTCAAGGTAATGAACACTTCGCCGGCGTTGGTGGCGATCTCCGGCGCGCCGCCGCCGCCGGGCAGACGCACTTTGGGTTCGCGGTAGTCGCCGATCAAGGTGGTGTTGAGGTTGCAGTACTTGTCGATCTGGGCGGTGCCCAGAAAACCGACGTCGACCTTGCCGCCCTGCAGCCAGTAGCGAAACATTTCCGGCACCGAAACGGTGGTCAGCGCGGTTTCGGCCAGCTCGCCGTCGCCGATGGAGAGCGGCAGTACGTTGGGTTTGGTCTGCAGCGTGCCGGATTCGTAAATCAGCACGACATCCGGGGCGTGGGTGAGACGCGCCAGGTTGGCCGCCTCTGACGGCAGGCCGATCCCCACGAAGCAAGTCGAGCCGTTTTCCAGCGCCCGGGCGGCGGTGACCGTCATCATTTCAGACGAGGTGTATTCGAGGCTCATTGGGCGTTCTCCCCTGCCTGGTAGACGTTATCGTCAAGCCACTGGGTGAAGGTGTCGCGGTCCCGGGCAATGGCGTCCCACTCCTTATAGAAGCGGTTGCTGCGCCCGTAGTAGCCGTGGGTGTAGGAGGGCAGCGCGCCCTTTTCGGCCACCGCGATGGCGCTGATCGCCCAGCCCGGAATCACGCAGGCGTTGGGGTGGGTGTCCAGATCGTCGACGATCTCTTCCACCGTGACGATGCTGTGCTTCGCGGCCAGTACGGCCTCTTTTTGAACGCCGACGATGCCTTCCACCAGCACGTTACCCTGGCGGTCCGCGCGCTGGGCGTGAACGATCGAGACGTCCGGGCGCACCGACGGTACCGCCGCCAGGCGCTCGCCGGTGAACGGGCACTCGATGAACTTGATCTGGTCGTTGACGCTGGGCAGCTCGCTTCCCACGTAGCCGCGCAGCACCGCCAGCGGCAATCCCGCCGCACCGGCTTCGAACGCGCAGGCCATGGCAGCATGGCTGTGCTCCAAAATCTCGATTTTGCGAGGCCAGCCCTTCTCGACCGCGTCGCGCAGGCGGTGAAGCGAACCGACGCCCGGATTGCCGCCCCAGGAAAAGATCACCTTTTTGGCGCAACCGGCGCCAATCAGCTGATCAAAAATGATGTCCGGGGTCATGCGGATCAGGGTGAGGTCGCGCTTTTGCTGGCGGATCACTTCGTGGCCCGCGGCAAACGGAATGAGGTGGGTAAAGCCTTCCATGGCCACGGTCGCGCCGTCTTCGACGTAGCGCGCCACCGCGTCATGCAGGCTGAGAAACTCGGCCATAGGGGTGCCTCTTAGCAGGGAATTGCCATCTCTGACATCTTGTTCACATAACGAACATACATTCTTTATACGAACAAGTTACTGCGCTAAGCGAATAGCGTCAAACCCCAAGCCATGACGGTAGCGCTTCGATAACCGGCACCCTTTTTAAACTCCGCTTAATTAATCTATATAATTCATTTGCTTATGATTTTTCCAACCAATCTTTAGCGCGGCTTACCTGGGCGACGCTGCTACCAAGGTATAAAGCGGGATCACAAGTCTTCTCCAGTGCCTCTTGGCTAACGGCGTTTGCCACGTCGGCGTACTCGGCGAGTACCTCGGCGTAGGGGCGTTCCTGCTTGCGCGCTCGTTCGGCGGCTTCGGCGCTCACCGCCTTTGCCCGCTCTGCTCCCAGCGCGGGTGTCAGCAAACGCGTGACCGGCTCGGCCATAATGCCGCCGCCGGTTGCCGACAGATTGCGCCGCATCGCTTGCGGATTTACTTCCAATCCCTCGAGTAGCACCGCGGCCTGCTCCAGCATGCCCTCGACCAATAGCGCGCTTTCCGTGAGCGGGGCCCACTCGGCATGCCACTCGCCCAGGCCACGCTCCAGGGGCTGCGCCGCCGCGTTCGAAAGCACACTGGCATGGCCGTGTACCTGCCGGGCGGCGCCGCGAATCAACGCGCAGCGCACCGGATTGCGCTTATGCGGCATCGACGACGATTCGCCCATACCGGGGGCCGAAGGTTCGGCCACTTCACCGACTTCGGTCTGGGTTAACAGCGAAATATCCAGGGCGATGCGCTCGACCGACCCTGCGACGCCATCAAGCGCGGCGCCCAGGGTTTGAACCGGGTAGCGGTCGGTGTGCCAGGGCAGCACCGGCGCCACCAGCCCCAGCCGCTTTGCCAGCGCGTCCATCCAGCCAAGGCCGTGATCCCCCCAGCCCGAGTGCACGCCCACGGCGCCGCCAAACTGAACCGGGAGCTCCACCCCTGCCAAACGTCGGCGCGCCTGCTCCAGCCCAATGGCCCAGTGGGCCACCTTGACCCCGAAGGTGATCGGCAGCGCCTGTTGCATCAGCGTGCGCCCTACCATAGGCGTTTCAGCGTGGGCCTCCATAAGCAAACCCGCCGCGGCGCGGCAGCGCTTTAACCTCTGATCGAGCGCTTCAAGACGCGGCTTGAGCAGGAGCATCAGCGCGGTGTCCACCACGTCCTGGCTCGTGGCGCCTTGGTGCCAGTAGCGCTTGAGGCCGTCACCGAGTCGCGCCCGGCCCTGCTTAACGAACGGAATCGCGACGTTACCGCCGCTGGCGATGCCCTCGGCGAGTTCGGCGGTCTCAAAAGTAGCGCTTTCGAGCTGCTTGCGCATTTTCAGGGCTACGCCTTCGGGCGCTGCCCCCGAGGCTTCCTGGATTTCCACCAGCGCCAGCTCGAAAGCCAGCATGGCGCGTACCATGGCGCTTTCGTCACAGGTGGAAAGCGCGCTCTGGCTCATGAAGGGGTGTTTAAAGAAGGGGGCGGGCATGGGTGTGGGGCTCCGATGACGATTATTCAGAGCATGAAAATAGCGTAAAAACCGCACCCAATGAAAAAATGGTATGAATATTCGCTATGTGCACCGAGGCACTCAAGGTGTATTCCAGATATCAATTACTCCTCGTTACCGCTCGTTATGCCACTGCCCACGTTTTATGCAGCACCGCGCGCTTTCATGATGGCCTCAAGCGCCGCCAGGTAGCCTTGTGTTCCAAGCCCGGCGATCACCCCGTCAGCACGCAGTGACACGTAGGAGTGGTGACGAAAGCTTTCGCGCTTGTGCACGTTGGAAATATGCACTTCTATGACCTTCCCTTCGAAGGCGTTGAGCGCATCCAGGATAGCAACGGAGGTGTGCGTATAGGCCGCCGGATTGATGATGATCGCCATGCTCCCGTCTTGCCGGGCAGCGTGGATCGCATCGATCAGCGCGCCTTCGTGATTGCTTTGAAAGCAGTTGACGTTCCACCCCGCCAGCACCGCCGCTTCGCGCAGCCGGTTGTTCACGTCCTCCAGCGTTTCGTGGCCGTAGATATCAGGCTGGCGGGTGCCCAAAAGATTGAGGTTCGGCCCGTGCAGTACCGTTGCCTTTTTGTGACCCATAGTAGATGGCTTCCTTGATGGCGGGTTGAGCGTGCAGGCGCGTGCTGGAGCAGACTATCGAATAATTGTTCGCTATTCGAACACCATGTTACATTAGCTTTTTTATAACCCCGTGCCTAACGGTGATTCCTTCGCTATGAAAGACTCTTTACCGGACGATGTGCTCACGCCCGATAGCCGTGACTTTGTGTCTGCCCTGGCCAGTGGCTTGGAGGTCATTCAGGCCTTCGACGATACGCATCCACGCATGACCTTGAGCGAAGTGGCCGCGCGCACCGACATGAATCGCGCCAAAGCGCGGCGTTTTTTGCTCACGCTGCACGCGCTCGGCTACGTGCGAAAGCACCAGCGTTATTTCGAGCTGACGCCCAAAGTCTTGCAGCTGGGCTATTCGTTTCTTTCCGCGAACAATTATCGTAGCGTTATCCAGCAGTTCCTGGAAGACATTACCGCCCGGACCGGGGAGTCCTCCTCGCTTGGTCAGCTCGACGGTGACGAAGTCATTTACCTCGCGCGTTCAGCGGCGCCTCATCGCTTGATGGCCATTACGCTTTCCATCGGCACTCGCCTACCGGCGGCGCATACGTCGATGGGCCACGTTCTGCTTGCCCAGCTCCCTGAGCAGGCGCTCGAGGAGTATCTGGAACGCATCGCCCTAAAGCGCTACACCGACAAGACCCTGGTCGACAAAACGGCGCTCAAAAAGCGGCTTCACGCCGTTCGCGAGCAGGGCTACGCCGTTGCCGACCAGGAGCTGGATTCCGGTCTGCGCTCGCTTGCCGTACCGGCCTTTGACGCCTCGGGTAAGCTGCTGGGGGCGATCAATATCAGCACCAATGCGGCACGTGTCGATATGGACACGCTGCTCGAGGAGTATCTGCCGCTATTACAGCAAAAGGCCGCGCAGATACGCACCGCCATTACGAGCTAAAACCGTTTGAACCCTGACTGAAAGCTGCGCTTCACTAAAAGAGTTATCGCTGATGAGTGTGCCCCTTCCCCTCTACCTGGGCCTGCCCATGTGGGCCAACGCGGACTGGCAGGGTGGTCTCTACTCGCGCCACGCGAAAACCGACCTTCTCAGCGACTACGCCACGGTGTTCTCGAGTGTCGAGGGCAATACCACCTTTTACAGCGGAGCGCCGAAGGCCGACACTATTGCGGCCTGGGCGCGTCAGGCGCCGCCGCACTTTCGTTTCTGCTTCAAACTGCCCGCGCGGGTAACGCACGATCAGCGGCTGGGCTCGCTCGGCGACGCCTGGGCGTTTCTCAACGCACTGACGCCGCTGCACGACCGGCTAGGGCCTACCATGGTGCAACTGCCCCGGGATTTCGGCGCTCAGGAGCTGCCCCGACTGGAGGCGCTGCTCGCCCAGTGGCCGGCGCATTTACCCTGCGCCGTCGAGGTACGCCACCCCGAGTTTTTCCAGAAAGGCGACGCGGAAAAAGCGCTTAACCAATTGTTGATAACTTATTCGGCTAACCGTGTAATGCTGGATGTACGTCCGGTCTTTTCAACGCCGGACCAACGCCACCCAGGGCTTGACAAGGCGCGTCAGGAAAAGCCGAAACTCCCGCTACACGTGCTTTCAACGGCGAACCAGCCGGTCATTCGTTTCATCGGACACGTTGACAAGGCGATCAATAAGGACTATTTCGCGCCGTGGATAGCGCGTATCAACCTGTGGATAAATCAGGGGAAAACCCCTTTCTTGTTTGTGCATACAGCGGATAACCGCGAGTCGCCCCAGATGGCGCAAATGCTTTATAACGCCTTGTGCGAACAGGTTTCACTCCCCGCACTGAGTACCTTCCCCGGCGACACCCAAACACCGCTCTTCTAGCCGAGCCTTCAGCGTGACGAATTGCCCACCGGGCGCCGGCGGATGCTGGCATGGCGGGCGCTGTTCATATAAATTGCGCATACTTTCGATAGCCACTTAATGTTATCGAGTGGGGGCATTAGCTTAAAAAAGCTTATTACAAACTGAAAACCTTGGGTGATGTATGGCAAAACTGGCACATGCACAATGGTCATCGCGTATGGGCTTTGTGCTGGCGGCCGCTGGTTCAGCGGTTGGCTTGGGGAATATTTGGCGCTTTTCATACCTGACCGGCGAAAGCGGCGGCGCGGCCTTCGTTCTGGTTTACCTGGCGTGCGTGGCGCTGGTGGGCCTGCCGATTCTGGTGGCGGAGTGGATGATCGGCCGGCGTGGTCAGAAAAACCCGATCAACACCATGGCGGATCTCGCCAAACGCCATGGCCGCACGCGTCGGTGGGCGCTGGTGGGTATCAGCGGCGTGCTGGCGTCGTTTTTGATCCTGTCGTTTTATAGCGTGATCGGCGGCTGGTCGCTCAACTACACCATCAACGCGGTGGCCGGCTCGTTCAGCGGCCAGGACGCCGAGGCCAGCGAAGCGGCCTTCGGCGCGCTGCTGGGCGATCCGGGTTCGCTTTTGATTTGGCATACGCTCTTCATGGTGCTGGTCGTGGGCATCGTGGCCCGCGGCGTTACCAAAGGGCTGGAAGCCGCCGCGCGCATCCTGATGCCGGCGCTGGTCGTCCTTCTGCTGGTGCTGGTCGGTTACGGCGCGGTGAGCGGCTCCTTCGGTCAGGCGCTCGCCTTCATGTTCACCCCGGATTGGAGCGCGCTCAACGGCGGCGTCATGCTGGCCGCCATGGGCCAAGCCTTTTTCACGCTGTCGCTGGGTATGGGCATCATGATGGCCTATGGCTCGTATCTGGGTGAGGACGTCAACCTGCTGAGTACCGCGCGGACGGTCATCGTACTCGACACCGCCATCGCGCTGCTGGCGGGCCTTGCGATCTTCCCGATCGTCTTCGCCACGAACCTCGATGCCTCCAGCGGCCCCGGCCTCATCTTCGTCACGCTGCCCATCGCGTTCGGCAACATGGTCGGCGGAAGCCTCCTGGGACTCGGCTTCTTTTTGCTGTTGACCTTCGCGGCACTCACCTCGGCGATTTCGCTGCTGGAACCGGTGGTGGAAACCCTGGAGGAGCGCACGCGTCTTGGCCGCTTGGGCGCCACGCTGGTCAGTGCCGTGGCCGTGTGGCTGGTCGGTGTGGCGGCGCTGTTGTCGTTCAACGTGTGGGCAGACGTGCTGCTGTTCGGGCTGAACATCTTCGACTTCCTGGACACCTTCACCGGCAAGATTCTGCTGCCGCTGACCGGTCTGGGCGCAATCGTGTTCTACTCACTCTGCCTGGACAAGGAAGAGTCGCGCAAGGAGCTTGGCATGGACGTGTACGACTACAGCCTTTGGAATCTGCTGACCAAATACGTGGCACCGATTGGCGTGGTCGTGGTGTTCGTGGCGGGCTTCATCTAAGCCGCTTGGCAAAACGGATGCCGGCCACTTACGGGCCCTGCCAGTGGCAGGGCCTTTTGGTATCTGCGCAAGGCTGGACCCGGCGCTTTACCCCGTTACGCGCTAGTGAAGCGCGTGGTGGGCCAGCTCATCGTCGTCCGGCAGCGGGGCGATGTCTCGGGAAAGCTTTTGTGACTCCCGGTGCAGCTCGATGCCTCGGCGTGCCTTCAGGTTGCGCTGGGCGGCGCTTCTTCGGCGCTGCGTGTGTTCGGCAACTTCCATTCCCATGAATAGTTCGAGCAGTTCGCTTTTAAGCGACGTCAAGCGTTCGACGTTTTTCATAATCGATGCTCCCTCAGGTGAATCGGCGTTCGTCCACCTGCATCCGTGACCACTATTTATGATGCAGTGCGGCACGTCACTTATTACTATAACCTACTTGACAAAATGATGACGGCCCGGAAAGAAAAGCTTTAACGGCTTTTAAACGCGCAAGCGCCACGTTCAATGGCGGGCGGCTTAACGGCGCATAACGCGTTTGGGTCAGGCATACTGCCGAAAACGCTATGGGATCGTAGCGTGTACCGAATAATCAAGGAGCTCACCGTGAGTCGCGCCCTGTTCGATGAAATGAGACGCCGCATGGAGCACTTTCGCCGCTCCGAACAAAAAGTCGCCCGCTTCGTCCTGCGTAACCCCGACGAAGTGATCCACATGCGCATCGTGGACCTGGCAACGGAAGCCGGCGTCAGCGAACCCACGGTGGTGCGCTTTTGCCGGGCGCTGGGCTGTAACGGCTTTCAGGATTTCAAGCTGCAGCTGGCGCAGATGCTTGCCTCGGGCAGCCAGTTCGCCCAGTTCTCGATGAACGATAGCGACTCGGTAGCGGAGTTCTCCCACAGTATTTTCGACTCCACCGTGGGCACGCTTTTATCGGTGCGCGACCGGCTGGATAACGACGCCCTCGGCCGCGCGGTCAACGCCCTGGCCATGGCCAACCGGGTCGAATTTTACGGTTTTGGCGCCTCCGGGGCGGTGGCGTTCGACGCTCAGCACAAGTTCTTCCGCCTGCAGATTTCCACGTCCGCCTACGCCGACCCGCACATGCAGAACATGTCCGCAGTAACGCTCCAGGAAGGTGACGTGGTGGTGGCGATCTCGCAAACCGGGCGCACCAAGGCGCTGGTGGCAAGCGTTCGCCTGGCCCGGGAAGCCGGCGCCACGGTGATCGGACTTTGCCCGAGCGAATCGCCCTTGGCAGACGAGGTGAGCCTGCCGCTTTACATCGATGTTCACGAAGATACCGAGATCTACACGCCGCTTAGCTCGCGCATTGCGCATCTGGTGCTGATCGACGTGCTGGCGGTGGGCGTTGCCAAAACCCGCGGGCCGAAGCTTGCCGAGCAGTTAAAAGCGGTGAAGAAGAGCTTGAACACGCTGCGCTACCCGGACGAAAGCTAGTACGCACTGTATGGTCGTCCAGTGGCCGGGCTGTGTTAAACTGTCGGCCCATTTGCAAACCGGCAGCGGCTACCATGGACGACGTGACGGCGATTCTCGATCAGCTCAACCCCGCGCAGCGCGAGGCGGTCAGCGCCCCCCAGGGCAATCTACTGGTGCTCGCCGGGGCGGGCTCGGGCAAAACCCGGGTACTGGTGCATCGCATCGCCTGGATGATGCAGGCCGAGGGCCTTTCGCCCTACGCGTTGCTCGCCGTTACTTTTACCAACAAGGCCGCCCGGGAGATGCGCACGCGCCTGGAAGCGCTTTTGGGCATCTCCATGCGCCACGTCTGGGTGGGCACCTTTCACTCCATCGCCCACCGGCTTTTGCGCACTCATTGGCAGGATGCGAAACTCCCCCAGAACTTTCAAATTATCGACTCCGACGACCAGCTACGCTTGGTCAAGCGCTTGCTGAAGGACTACAACGTCGATGACGAGCGCTACCCGCCGCGCCAGGTGCAGAGCTTCATCTCCGGCTGCAAGGAAGAGGGCCTACGCCCCCACCAGGTCAATGTGGACGGCGACGGTTACCTGAGCCAGATGGTCGAACTCTACGAGCGTTACCAGTTCACCTGCGAGCGCGGCGGGCTGGTCGATTTCGGCGAGCTCTTGCTTAGAAGCCTGGAGCTTTTGCGGGACAACCCGGCGCTTTTGAACCACTACCGTGAGCGCTTCGGCCACGTGCTGGTGGACGAATTTCAGGACACCAACACCCTGCAGTACGCCTGGCTGAAGCTTCTGACCGGCATGCAGACGCCGATGACCGCGGTCGGCGACGACGACCAGTCGATCTACGGCTGGCGCGGGGCGAAAATCGAGAACATCCGCCGCTTCGAGGACGAGTTCCCCCAGACCCATACCGTGCGCCTGGAGCAGAACTACCGCTCCACCAGCGCGATTCTCGACGCCGCCAACGCCTTGATCAGCCACAACAGCGAGCGCATGGGCAAGAATCTTTGGACCGATGGCGTCGAAGGCGAGCCGATCTCAGTCTACGCCGGCTTCAACGACCTGGAGGAGGCGCGCTACATCGTCGACACCATCAAGGAGCGCGTCGACGAAGGCGTGAACCGGCGCGACGTGGCGATTCTTTACCGCTCCAACGCCCAGTCGCGGCTGATCGAGGAGACACTGATCCGCCAGGGGATGCCATATCGCATCTACGGCGGCCACCGCTTCTACGAGCGCCTGGAGATCAAGAACGCCCTGGCCTACCTGCGTCTTTTGCTCAACCGTGACGACGACGCCTCTTTGGAGCGGGTGATCAACGTGCCCACCCGGGGCATCGGCACGCGCACCGTGGAAATCCTGCGCCACCGCGCCCGCCTGGAAAGCGTCTCCCTCTGGCAGGCGCTGCACGACGCCGTCGGTGATGGCACGCTGAAAGGCCGGGCGGGCAACGCCGTACAAAAATTCGCCAACCTGATCGAGCAGCTCGAAAACGACGCCGCGGGGCTGACACTTTTTGAAATCATCGACCACGTCATCGAGCACACCGGGCTGATCGAGCACCACAAGAGCGAGCGCGGCGAGAAGGGCCAGGCGCGGGTGGAAAACCTGGGCGAGCTGGTCACCGCGGCGCGGGCCTTCACCCAGGGCGACGCCTTCGAGACCCCGGAAGCCGGCGAAGGCCTGACCGCACTGGAAGCGTTTCTGTCCGAGGCCGCGCTCAACGCCGGCGACCACGAGGCCGAGGAGTTCGAGGACAGTGTGCAGCTGATGACGCTGCACTCCGCCAAGGGTTTGGAGTTTCCGGTGGTGTTCATCGCCGGCGTCGAAGAAGGGCTTTTCCCGCACAAGATGTCCGTCGAAGAACCGGGGCGCCTGGAAGAGGAGCGAAGGCTTTGTTATGTGGGCGTGACCCGCGCCATGCAGAAGCTTTATCTCACCCACGCCGAAACGCGGCGGCTGCACGGCAAGGAGGTCTTCCCCCGGCCGTCGCGGTTTCTGCGTGAACTACCGCCGCATCTGCTCGAGGAGGTGCGCCTGCGCGGCCACGTCGCGCGCCCGGTCACCGCCTCCGCGCGGCCCAACTACGCGCAGACCTCCATCGAGAGCGACGGGGAGCTTCCAGAGCTTCACGTGGGCCAGCGTGTGAGTCATCCGGTGTTCGGCGAAGGCATGATCCTCAACGCCGAAGGCCAGGGGGCGCGGGCCAGGGTGCACGTTAGTTTCGAAGGCGAAGGCGACAAGTGGCTGGTGCTCGGTTTTGCCAAGCTCACCCCGCTTTAGGCTCACTTGCCCAACAAAACCCCTTTGGCGCATACTCACAAGCGACGCTTGCGCCTTTGTGCAACTATAAAAAAACAGACTTCGTTGGAGTATCCCCTCTCATGCAACGCCGCCAATTCATCAAAACCGCCGGCTTCGGCGCCGCTGGTGTCGCCGCCGCCCCCTTCGTGAGCAGCGCCCAGGCCCAACAAACCTACACCTGGGATATGGTCACCTCCTGGCCGAAAAACTTCCCGGCGCTCGGCACCGGCGCCAACGACTTCGCCCGCCGGGTGGAAGAGCTCTCCAATGGCCGCATGCGTATTCGCGTACACGGTGCCGGCGAGCTGGTCCCGGCCCTCGAAGTATTCGATGCGGTCTCCGCGGGCACCGCCGAGATTGGCCACTCCACGCCCTACTACTGGCGCGGCAAGGTGGCGGCGGCGCAGTTCTTTACGGCGGTGCCGTTTGGTATGACCACCACCGAAATGAACGCCTGGATCTACCACGGCGGCGGCCAGGAGCTTTGGGACGAGGTGTACGCCAACCACAACCTCAAGCCGTTCGCCGTGGGCAACACCGGCCCGCAGATGGCTGGCTGGTTCAAAAAAGAGATCAACTCGCTCGACGACATGCAGGGCCTTCGCCTGCGTCTGCCCGGTCTTGCCGGTGAGGCGATGAACGCCATCGGCGTGAGCACCGTGAACATGCCAGGCTCCGAGATCTTTACCTCGATGCAGACCGGCGTGCTCGACGCCGCGGACTGGGTCGGCCCGTACAACGACATGGCCTTCGGCCTGCACCAGGTCGCCGACTACTACTACACCTCGGTATGGAACGAGCCCTGCGCGCTGGTCGAAAGTTTCATCAACCTGGACGCCTGGAACGAACTGCCGGAAGATCTGCAGGCGGTGATCCGCGAAGCCGCCCGGGCCTCGAACCTGGCCATGTTCACCGAGTTCGCCTTCCACAACGCCCAGGCGCTGGAAACCCTGGTCGACGAGCACGGCGTCGAGCTTCGCACCTTCCCGGACGACGTCATGCAGGCGCTGTTCGAGGCATCGAAAGAAGTGATTCAGCGCCAGACCGAAAACGACGAAGAGTCGCGCCGCGTCTACGAATCCTATTCGGCGTTCCAGCAGTTGATGCGTCCGTTCAGCGACATCGGCGAGTACGCCTATTTCAAGGGTCGCGAGAGCATCGGCGCCTGAGTGTCAGCGTCAGAGCATTGAAAAAGGGCGCCCAAGGCGCCCTTTTTGATGGCCGCGCTAGTCGCTATGCACGGCGCGAATACGCCCGTTATCGTCCAGGGCCACGACCACGAAGCGGGCCTCGGTCACCTTTTGGCGCTCTTCGAGGGTGCGCCCCTGGGGCGGGCGCACCCACACCTCGACATCGATTTTGATCGAGCTGTGGCCGATTTCCTGTACCTGGGTGTATACGCTCACCATCGAGCCCACCCGTACCGGGCTTAGAAAGTCCATCGACTCGATCGCAACCGTCGCGGTGCGCCCGCCCGCTTCACGGCCTGCCGCCAACTCAGCGGCCTGGTCCATCTGATTGACCAGCCAGCCGCCGGCAATATCGCCATAAAGATTGGTATCCTGACGTGAAGCCAGTAGCTTTAGCGTCAACTGCCCAAGCGGAGCAGGCGCATCGTCGAGGTCATGTTCAAGCGGTGTCATAGTCGGGTCGCTTCAAAGGCTTATTGTTGTAAAAGACGGCTGTAACGTATTTTTGTAACAGGATGCGGACATGATGGCACGGTTAGCATCCGGCGTCAGCTAATCACAAGAGGTGGATCGTTTGAAGAGTCGCGGGTTACGCCCAGCCAATAGATACGTAAGCCTTGCGCTTTGGCTGCTGCTTTGGCTCAGCGCGCCGGTCTTTGCGAGCGCGCCGATTAGCGGCACCCTGGGGGCGACCGGCTCCGACACCATGGCGAGTTTGGTGCTGCGCTGGGGCGAGGCGCTCACCGCGCGCTATCCGGATATCAACGTGCAGTTTCAGGCGGGCGGCTCGGCGATTGCACCGTCGGCGCTCACCGCGGGGACGACGCGTCTCGCCCCCATGTCGCGGCCCATGAGCGAAGGCGAGCGTGCCCGCTTCAAAGCGCGCTACGGCTATCCGCCACGCGAACTTCGCGTCGCCCGGGATGCGTTGGTCGTGGTGGTGCACCGACACAACCCCTTGAACGCGCTGACCCCCGAGGCGCTGGACGCCATCTTTTCCACCACCCGCGCCTGCGGGGCCAGCACACCGATTCGCCGCTGGGCCGACATCGCGCCACCGCCACAGTGGCCTTATGGGCGCATCGCGCTCAGCGGGCGCAACCTGGCCTCGGGCACCTTCGATCTTTTCCGCCAGCGGGCGCTTTGCGGCGGGCAGTTTCGGGCCGATATCAGCGAATACCCGGGCTCTTCGGCGGTCGTGGCCGCGGTGGGCCACGCGCCGGACGCCATGGGCTATAGCGGCTATCACCACCTGACGCCCATGGTGCACTCGCTGGGCATCATCGATGGCCAGGGCAAAGCGATCTTCCCCACCGAGGCGACGATCCAAAGCGACGAGTATCCGCTTTCAAGAGATTTGTACCTGTACGTGAACGCCGCTCCCGATACGCCGCTGCCCCCGGTGGAGCAGGCCTTCATCGAACTGATCATGTCCCTCGAGGGCCAGCAAATCGTGCGGGACGCAGGCTTTGTACCGCTCACCGCCGAGCAGCTCGAAACGCCGCCGCTGTCACACGATTGACATAAAAATGACTTACGTTAAGGAGAGCTGATGCTCCACTCCGGTTACCCCACGCGCTCTCTTATGATGTTCCTATGACGCGATCTGCCTTGCCTGGGCCTTTGTCCTGGCGAACACTCAAGGACCGTTTAGCCATCGCCATGATCACCGCCGCCGGCGTTGGCGTGCTGCTGGCGATTCTGGCCATCGGCGTGTTTTTGGTATGGGAAACGCTTCCGCTGTTGACCCGGTTCGACGATTTCTCGCTGGCGCGGCTGTCGCCTCTGGCCTGGGGCACGCTCAAGGCCGCCCTGGCTGCGCTGCTGTTGGCGGTGCCGTTGGCGCTGGGCGCGGCGGTTTTTTCGGCCCTGTTCATGACCGAGCGGCTTCGTGCGCGGATCAAGCCGACCCTGGAGCTGATGGAGGCGGTGCCCGGCGTCGTCATCGGCTTCGTGGCGGGGCTCGTGCTGGCGCCCTGGGTGGAGCACCACCTTGCCAGCACGCTGACACTTCTGGTGTGGCTGCCACTGAGCGCGGCGCTGGCAGGCGTTTTATGGCATAGGTCGCCGAAAGCGCTGCGCCGAAGGCTATCGCTCGACCGGGCCGGGCTCTGGCTGTTGCCCTGGTTCGCCGTCATGGCGGCACTCGCCCTCTGGCTTGCGCCCATGATCGAGCAGCAGTGGCTGGGCGGCGACCTGGCCCGGCTGCTGGATCAGCGCTTCGGCATCGATTACACCACCCGCAATACGCTGATCGTCGGCCTTGCCATGGGGTTTGCCATCATTCCAAGCGTTTATTCGCTGGCCGAAGATGCGCTTTACGGGACGCCCCAAACGCTGATGGAAGGCGCCCAGGCCCTCGGTGCCAGCCGCTGGCAGGCGCTTTGGAAGGTCGCCCTGCCCATGGCGGGGCCGGGCATCTTTTCGGCGGTGATGATCGGCGCCGGCCGCGCCGTGGGCGAAACCATGATCGTCCTCATGGCGAGCAGTAACGCCGCGCTCATGAGCCTGAGCCCCTTCGAGGGGCTGCGCTCGTTTTCGGCGGCGATCGCCATCGAGCTGCCCGAGGCGCCGCCGGACGGGATGACCTATCACCTGCTGATTTTGGCTGCACTCGTGCTATTTATGTTCACCTTTTTGGTCAACACCCTGGCGGAAGTCGTTCGCCAGCGCCTGCGCCGCCGCTACCAGCGGCTGGGGGGGTATTGATGGTACGCGCTGGTCAGCGCCGCTTTTGGCCAGGCGATACCCTGTGGGCCTGGCTCTGCGCCGGCTGCGTGGCGCTGTCGCTTTTGATGCTGGCGACGCTGCTCACGCTGCTCACCGTCAAAGGGCTGGGGCATTTCTGGCCGGCCACGCTCGAAGAGCTGACGCTGCGCTCCGGCGAGCAGGTGATCGGCCAGCCAATACGCGAAGCCCCCATTCCCCAGGGCGAGGGCGCCGAGCGGCTTTACTTTACCGGCAACCGCGAACGAACCGGCGCCGACTGGCGCTGGATCGCGCTGGACGAGATCACAAGCCGGTCCACCCCCGATGACGTGGTACGGCTCGAGCGAAGCCCCAAGGGGGATATCATCGGCCGTCTGAGCACTTTGGAGCTCGAAGGCGAGCGTCTAACCGGCACCGCCGCCCGAACGCGCGTTGCCGGGTTGGTCGATACACCCCGGGAGCACCGCCCGGACGGCCAACTAATACTGCTCACCAGCCAGGGGCAGCGCCTGGTGCAGCCCCTTTCAAGCGTCAGCGCTTTCCAGACGCCCAATGCGCTCTCCTTTCTGGAAAAAACCGCCGTTTGGGGGCGAGGCGTGTGGCGGTTTTTGAGCGAAGGCCCACGGGCGGCCAATACCGGCGGCGGGGTCTGGCCGGCCATTTTCGGCACGCTTTTAATGGTGATTTTGATGTCGGTGATCGTAACGCCCTTTGGTGTACTGGCGGCGATCTATCTCAACGAGATCGCCCATCAGAATCGCCTGACCCGGCTGGTGCGTATCGGCGTGCGCAACCTGGCCGGTGTCCCTTCGATCGTTTACGGCGTGTTCGGGTTAGGCGTGTTCGTTTACGGCGTAGGGGGCTCGATCGACCGCTGGTTTTTCGATGACGCCCTGCCCTCGCCCACCTTCGGTACCGGTGGGCTTTTGTGGGCCTCATTGACGCTTGCCCTGCTGACGCTGCCGGTGGTGATCGTGGCCACCGAAGAGGGCCTGGCACGCGTGCCCATCGCCCAGCGCGAAGGCGCCGTGGCGCTGGGCGCGACCCGTCTGGAGATGCTGACCCGGGTCGTGCTTCCCATGGCGACACCGGCAATGCTGACCGGCGTGATTCTGGCCGTGGCCCGTGCCGCGGGAGAAGTAGCGCCGCTGATGCTGGTCGGCGTCGCCAAGCTGG
This sequence comes from Vreelandella mediterranea, assembly GCF_970647075.1. NCBI lineage: Bacteria > Pseudomonadati > Pseudomonadota > Gammaproteobacteria > Oceanospirillales > Halomonadaceae > Vreelandella > Vreelandella mediterranea. Next base: position 3,625,700 of record NZ_OZ310198.1, read on the forward strand.
CCCCGCAGATGCCGCTGGACGGGGAGTTTCCCTACCTGCATCTCGAGCGCAAATTCATGCATCTTGGCTATCATCTATTTGATACCGCTTTTCATGGCGATGATGTCGAGGCCGCCATTCCGCTGGTTTACGCCACGGCGCTTTTATTGGTGCTGATCGTGCTGGTGCTTAACCTAACTGCCATATTTCTACGTCATTATTTACGGCGTCAACGAGGAGAGTCATGGTCGCGCCCTTGAAAGTCGCACCGCCGCCGGTAGTGACGTTCGACGCCGAACAGCGCTGTTTGAATGTCCAGGACTTCAGCCTGACCTATGGCGGCAAACCCGCGCTCAAGGCGCTAACGCTGCAAGTGCCGCGCCACCGGGTCACCGCGTTTATCGGCCCCTCCGGGTGCGGTAAGTCCTCGCTTTTGCGCGCGTTCAACCGGCTGCACGACCTTAACGAAAGCGCCGTTCATCACGGCCGTATCGAGCTTGAAGAGCGCGATATTTTCGAGGCGGACATCAATGTGAGCGAGCTTCGCCGTCGAGTGGGCATGGTGTTTCAAACCCCCAACCCCTTCCCGATGTCGATCTACGAAAACGTGGCCTTTGGCCTGCGCCTGGAGCGGCGCTTGCCCAAGCGCAAGCGCGACGACATCATCGAGTGGGCGCTTAGCTCCGCCGCGCTTTGGGACGAGGTGAAGGATCGCCTGCACCGCTCGGCGTGGCTTTTATCCGGCGGCCAACAGCAGCGGCTGGTGATCGCGCGCACCCTAGCGGTCAGGCCCGACGTACTGCTGCTCGACGAGCCGGCCTCGGCACTGGATCCGATCTCCACGCTCAAAATCGAGGAGTTGATTCGCAATCTTAAAAACGAGCTGACCCTGGTGCTGGTGACGCACAACATGCAGCAGGCCGCTCGAGTATCCGATTACACCGCCTTTTTAAATAACGGCGAGCTCGTCGAATACGGCCCGACCGACCAGGTCTTTACCAACCCGAAACAGCAGCGGACCGAAAACTACATCACCGGCCGGGTCACATAGCCCGGCGCCGATCCCCGCAGGAGTGCTCGATGGATATTACAAGCGATACCCATAGCCAGCATATTTCGCGCCAGTTCAATCAGGAGCTGGAAGAGCTGAAAACCCGTCTGATGGCGATGGGTGGGCTGGTCGAAAAGCAGGTACAAAACGCCGTACACGCGCTGATGGAAAACGACAGCCACTTGGCCGAAGAGGTGCGCGACAACGACCGCCAGGTCAACGACATGCAGTTGAAGATCGACGAGGAGTGCACCCGCGTACTCGCCAGGCGCCAACCCGCCGCCTCGGACCTGCGCCTGGTACTGGCGGTGATTCGCGCCACGTCGGATTTGGAGCGCATCGGCGACGAAGCCAGCAAGATCGCGCGTAACGCCCTGACGCTATCCGACAACAGCAGCGGTATTCGTGGCCTCGTCGAGGTGCGCCATATTAGCGAGCACGTTCGCAAGATGCTGCGCGATGCGCTCACCGCCTTTGCCCGCTTCGATACCGAACTTGCCATGCAGGTCGTGCGCGAAGACGAATCCGTGGACGACGAATACGGCAGCGCCATGCGCTCGCTGATGACCTTCATGATGGAGGATTCGCGCTCGATCAGCTCGGTGCTGAGCATCATGTGGGTGCTGCGAGCGCTCGAGCGCGTGGGCGATCACGCCAACAACCTGGCCGAGTACGTCGTCTACCTGGTGAAAGGGCTCGATATTCGCCACACCGCGCCAGAAAGCCTCGATGAGCAGATGCTAAAAAAGCCTTGACCTTTTAAAGCGTTGAGCCTGCAATACGCCCAGGCATTCCAACTGGGCGTATTTATAAGGATCCTCGATGCTAACTGCGGTCTCCGCCCTGAGCCAGGGCATTCGCCTGGTCTATCGAAAAGGACTACGGCGCTATATATTTCTACCCATCCTGATCAATCTGATCGTCTACATCAGTCTTGCAAGCTTCACTGCTCGGCGCTTTTCCGGCTGGCTGGACCATGCCATGGCGAGCATACCGGCCTGGCTTGACTGGCTCTCTTGGCTAATCTGGCCGCTGTTCGTCTTGAGCCTGCTGGTGGCGATATTTTTTACCTTCACGCTGGTGACGCATCTAATCGCCGCTCCTTTTTACGGCTTTTTGGCCGCTCACATAGAGCGCAGCGCCACCGGTGTCGAGCCGCTGGACGACCGGGGCCTGGCGAAAACGGCTCTGGACGCCGTGGGCCGCGAGCTGGTCAAGCTGCGCTATATTTTGCCCCGCGCTGCTCTTCTGTTCATTCTAAGCTGGATACCCGGGCTCAATTTAGTGGCTCCACTACTCTGGGCGCTTTTTTCCGCCTGGGTAATGGCCATCACCTACCTGGACTACCCCATGGATAACAACAAGGTGAGCTTTAAAGACATGCGCCAACGCCTGGCCGCACGCTGGTGGCCGAGCATGAGCTACGGGGGGCTTGTCACGCTGATTACCTGGATACCGCTTGCCAACCTTTTCTTGCTACCCGGGGCCGTGGCCGGAGCGGTGCTGATGTGGGACGCCCATTACCGGGATATCAAGCAGTTGACTCATGATTGAGGCTGGCTGGTATCGCAGGCTTTTGAAACATGGGATACAGGAGAGGATCGAGGCGCGAACCTTTATAGTGATCAAAAGGCTCACAGCAAACAAAACGTTATACCCATAAAAACTAGACCCCGCTACAAGGCGGGGTCTTCATTTATGCTTAGCGATTGCGATGCTTAACGAAAGCTTCCTATCCTTTTGAGGGGCTCCAACCGTGGAATCTAACCCTAACTAACGTTTTTTGATCGTCGCTTGATTCAATCCTTGAATCGTTTGGAGCATCCATGCGGTGGGACATCCTGTCCCTTATAAATGCTCACTCCCTAAGCGTAATGCTTTGTACGTAAATTGCAACAAAATGTTACTTACGACTCAGAGTTTTTCTCGACGACGCCTTCCGGAGAGGTTTCTGAACCCTCTTCAGTGGAAGTACCCATTGAGTCCGGCTCACCGATAGTTTCATCGTTGGGGCCTTGGGTGTGATGGTCGGTTTCAAGCTCTTCCTGAGTGTAATCCGGGTTGTCATTGGTGTTCATGTTGACACCTGATGACTCTTGCGCCGGATCTTGCTCGACCATGCTGTCCTGATTTTCTTCGATCGACGGATGATCGGTGGTATCTGCGAATGCCATCGGGCTTGCCAACAGACCAAACGAAATACCTACGATACCGGCTTTCTTGAGTAGCTCCTTGGACATCATATTCCACCTCCTGAATCGCTGTGGTTACCGCTTAAAGTAAGAAAGAGTACCTTTCGGTCGACTACTTTGAAGCAGCTGTCTTTCTTACCAAAAGCTTTGCAGAGGCTGTGCCAAACATGGCATAAAAATTAATATCACTTTAAAAACAGAAACTTAAAATATTACAAGTCTTATACAGAAAGCTGGACAACAGCGTTTGCATCAATAAAAAGTGGCTAATAATGACACATAGACAATTTGTGACCCATTCTTGTATGCCATTTTGACACACTGTACAACTTTGGTCTCATATACCTAGGTCTGAGCAATTCGCGAGACGGGGAAGACGCAGCGAAAACGCGCCCCCTGCTGAGGGTGAGAGTCGATTTGAAGCTTGCCATCGTGGCGCAGCAGGACGTGTTTCACGATGGCAAGCCCGAGCCCGGTGCCGCCAGTGGCCGTACTGCGGCCTTTATCCACACGGTAGAAGCGCTCGGTCAGGCGGGGAATATGGACCGGGTCGATACCGTGTCCATTATCTTCCACTTCGATACACACGCCGCCGTCGGGAAGGAGGGCGTAACGCAGGGTGATCTCGCTCCCCCCAGGGGCGTAACGCACGGCGTTGAACATCAGGTTGGAAACGGCGCTTCGAAGCTCCTGCTCGCTTCCGATCAGCCGCGCGTCGCTTTCGATCACAAGCTCGATACGCTGGGACTCGGTATGCTGCTGCTGAGAAAGAGCGTTGGCATCCTGGTGAATGCTTTGTAAAAGTGGCGCCAGCGCCAACGGCTGATGATCCTTGCCGCCCTGGTCGATTTCCAACCGGGAAAGCAGTAGCAGGTCATTGACCAGGTTCTGCATACGCAACGTTTGCGCCTGCATTTGGCCGATACTGCGCCCCAACCGGGGCGGCAGCTCGTCTTTTAAATCGCTGTAGGTTTCCAGGTAACCCGAAAGCACGGTAAGCGGCGTGCGTAACTCGTGGGACACGTTGGCCACGAAGTCACGGCGCATCTGCTCCAGGCGGTGCAGCCTGGTAATGTCGCGCGCCATCACCAGGCGCTCGTCATCGCCGTAGAGCGTGATTTGATACTCGAGAATACGCCGCTCGTCGATGGGCGAGGTAAGCGTTAATGGCTCACTGTACTGACGCGCCGAGAAGTAGCGTACGAAGGCGGGATCGCGCAGCAAATTGGTAATGTGCTGGCCGCGGTCGTGCGCGGTTTGCAGTCCCAGCATCTGGTGGGCGGCGCTGTTCCACCATTCGAGATCACCGTTGCGGTCGAGCATGACCACACTGTCGCGCATCGCCTCGGAAGACTCCTGAATGCGCGCCAAGGTGGCTCTTAGTCGGCTTTGCGTGATTCGCTGGCTTTTCTGGTAGCGGTAAAGCCGGTCCAGCAGCTCACCCCATAGCCCCTTGGCCGCGGGGGGCTCTTCGTTGGGCGTGAACGTCAGCCACTGGTGCAGGGTACGCAGTTGGCGCAGATGGTAGAAAAGACACGCCCCCAAACCCGCGGACAGCCCCAGCCCCGGCGAGCCAAACAGCCAACCCAGGACGACGCCGAGGGTGGCCAGCCCCGCGATACGCCAAAGCTCTCGGCTCCACAAACGCACGCGCTACACCCGGGCGGAGAAGCGGTACCCGGTGCCGCGCACCGTTTGAATCAGGTTCTGGTGGACATCGCCCAACGCCTTGCGCAGACGGCGGATATGCACATCCACGGTGCGCTCTTCGACGTAGACGTTGCCGCCCCATACCTGATCCAACAGTTGGCTGCGGGTGTAGGCGCGCTCCTGGTGGGTCATGAAAAACTGCAGTAAGCGGTATTCGGTGGGCCCCATATCCAATGCCTTGCCGTGGGCGCTGACCCGATGGCTTACCGGATCGAGCATCAAACCGTTGATTTCGATGGGGTCTTCCACGCCGCGTGGCGTCGTTCGGCGCAGCACCGCTTTCAAACGCGCCACCAGTTCGCGAGGCGAAAACGGCTTGGTGATGTAGTCATCCGCCCCCGCTTCGAGCCCCTGGATCTTGTTATCTTCTTCGCCCTTGGCGGTCAGCATGATGATCGGGATTTCGGCGGTCGCCTCTTCGCGCTTCAGGCGCCTTGCAAGCTCGATCCCACTGGTGCCAGGCATCATCCAGTCAAGCAGCAGAAGGTCCGGCTGATGATCCACGACCAGGGCGTGGGCGTCCTGGGCATTGTCCGCTTCGAGCACGCGATAGTCCGCCATTTCCAGCGCCACCGCGATCATCTCACGAATAGGTGCCTCATCATCGACGATCAAAACGGTCTTGGCGGTCATTGGCGGGCCTCACGGTGTCCAGACGAAAGTGGTTCGATGACATATCGGTGACAATCACACCATGCACGGGTGACAGTTTTATGACAACTTCGACATTAGCCTGTCACCGGCCACCCGCTCAATGCCAGCCCGGCAAATACCAGAAGCCCCGACCAGTGGTTGTTCAAAAACGCCTGAAAGCACGCGTCGCGCTCGCGGCCCACTATCAAGCGCTGCTGATGCACGAAGGTCACCGCCATGGCCCCAAGGCCCAGCCAGAAGAACCCACCAAGCCCTACACGCCAGCCCACCAGCGCCAGCAACACAAGCGTGGCCGCCTGCAGCAGCCCGATGATCAGCCGGTCGGCCTCGCCAAACAGCACGGCGGTCGACTTGATGCCGATTTTCAGGTCATCGTCGCGATCCACCATCGCGTATTGGGTGTCGTAGGCGACGGTCCACAGCACGTTGGCCAAAAACAGGATCCACGCTTCGAGAGGCACGTAGCCCAGCACCGCGCCGAACGCCATGGGGATCGCCCAGGAAAACGCGGCGCCCAGTACCACTTGCGGGAAATGGGTATAGCGCTTCATGAAGGGGTAGATAAACGCCAGCGCCACGCCGCCCAACGAGAGGGCCACGGTAAACCAGTTGGTCAGCAGGACCAGCACGAAGGAGGCGGCGACCAGCAAGGTGAACAGCAGTTTGGCTTCGGTCTCGCTGATGCGCCCGGTCGCCAGTGGCCGGTTTTTAGTACGCTTGACGTGACCATCGAAGTGGCGGTCGGCGTAGTCGTTCACCACGCAGCCCGCCGCGCGCATGGTGTAGACCCCGGCGATAAAGATCAGCAGCACGCCGCGCCTAGGCACGCCTTCGGCGGCTACCCACAGCGCCCAAAGGGTAGGCCACATCAAAAGCCAGGTGCCGATGGGCCGGTCCAGGCGCATCAGGGTGATGAAATCCGCCGCCCGAGACCACCCGGTAGGACGCAGCAGTGAACGATCCATGCTTACCTCTCAAAGACAAAACGCGCGTCTAGCCTAGCGCGAAGCCATGCCAAGATCATCCGCCATCGTGGATAAAAAGGCCTCCTGGACCAATAGCGCCAGGCCTGCGTGATAAAAGACCGAACGCCGCGCCCATACCCCGGCCACCCCAGGAGGACACAAGTGGCGGGCAAACGCTGGCCGCTGGCGGGTAGCAAAGAGGGGCCCGCGTACAAGGTCCGGCTGGCGAAACAGCCAGCTACCCAGTGAACGTTCGCCAAGGCGCTTTAGGTGTTGCCCCTGAAGCTGCTCGAGAGGCGCCACCGAACGCGCCACTACCCAAGGGGTGTCATCCACGCACAGGGCCACTTCACGAAGCCAGGCCAGACGGCGCGGCGCCAGGCCCAATGCCTGCGCCTCGTCGCGGGTGGGCACCCCCACCGTTTGGCGCAAAAGCTGCACGCGAAAGGGGCTGGGCCGGCCTGCCGAGACCAGCCGCTGGGTCAGGGAATCGGTCGAAGCCACCCACTGCCACCAGGCAGCACTCATGGCCGGGCGCAGCGCGTTTACGGGTTGCCAGCGCGCGTAGGGGGTAGGGTGCAAAAGGTGTGAAGCCACGCGACCTCCAGGGCGGTCAAGTCGTTGAAGCTAGTGTAACATGACGTTCTGACGCACTTTTCTCAACGACGTTTTCTTGAAGACCGTTCATTTAAAGACCGTTCATTTAAAGACAGTCGCTTAAAGACAGTCATTTAAAACATCATGGTTCCAACACTGGGTGATGACATGACCCACTCCTTCTCTCAAACCGAAAAGCCGGTGGATCTGATCGTCCTGGGCACCGGCATGGCCGGTGTCGGTCTGGCCCGGGCATTGCGGCGCCAAGGTGACGCCCGCTCGATCACCCTGGTGAGCTTCGACAGCGGCGATGAGTACAGCAAACCGCTGCTCTCCACGGGCTTTGGCAAGCGCCTGGCGCCCGAGGCACTCGCCAGGCAAAGCGCCGATGAGGTGGCCCGCGAGCTCGACGCCACGCTGCGCCCCCATACCCATGTCACCGCGCTCGACGCCGATAGCCGCCGCCTGACGCTTGCCAACGGCGAGCAGCTTGCTTTCGAAAAGCTCGTGCTGGCCACCGGCGCCAGCCCACGCATGGCCCTTGACGTGCCCGACACGCTGGCCGGGCGCTTTTTCAGCGTGAACGACCTGGACGACTACCGGGGCTTGCATGAAGCACTGGCTTCGCGCAGTGCCCGGGTGGCGGTCATTGGCGCAGGACTGGTCGGCTGCGAATTCGCCAACGACCTGCACGCCGCGGGTCACCAGGTCACGCTAATCGCCCCGGAAGCCACGCCGCTACCGCGCCTTCTACCCGCACCGCTTGGCGAGGCGCTGGGCAGCGCATTCGAAGCGGGCGGCATCGCCTTGGCGCTGGGTCGCACGGTGAGCGCTATCGCAACGGATGAACACGACGATCTGATGCTCACCCTCGATAACGGCGAAACCTGCCGCGTGGATGCCGTGCTAATGGCCACCGGCCTGACCCCGCGCACAGCGCTTGCACGCCAGGCCGGGCTTGACGTGTCGCCAAGCGGTATCCAGGTGGACCGCTACCTGCAAACCTCGAACGCTTCGATCTACGCGCTGGGCGATGTCGCCTGTGTCGACGGCGTCAATGCCATGTACGTACAGCCCCTTCAAGCCAGTGTGAAGGCATTGGCGGCCACCCTGGCCGGCACCCCGACCCCCGTCAGCTTCGGCGCTTGGCCGGTGGTAGTGAAAACGCCGCTGCTGCCCGTGGTGGCCTATTCCCCGCCTGCGCCCGTCGCACAGTGGCGTATCGAGGGCGAAGGTGATGCACTCGCCGCCCTTGGCGAAGATAAAGATGGCCAATTAGTCGGGTTTGCGTTGACAGGCAGTTGCGTCAAAAGGAAAGTGGAGCTTTCCAGAGCGGTGCCTGCGCTGCTAGGCTAATCCACGACCAATTGAAGATCAGGCCATAAAGTTAAAACACTCGTTTGTTTTCAATAACACTCATAAGCGTTACGCTTACTTTTTCTATCAGGGAGACCCCTTTTATGCGCAAACCTGAACTCGCCGCTGCCATTGCTGAAAACGCTGATCTTTCCAAAGACAAAGCGGGCCAAGTGCTGAACGTCATTCTTGATGAAATCACCAATAGCGTGGCCAAGGGTGAAGACGTGGCCCTGATCGGTTTCGGTACCTTCACCGTGCGCGAACGCGCCGCCCGTACCGGTAAGAACCCGCAAACTGGCGAGCCGCTGAAGATTCCGGCCAGCAAAAACGTGGCGTTCAAGCCCGGTAAAGCGCTCAAGGACGCCGTTTCCTAATGAAACTCCGGCTAACGCTGTGGCTACTTGGCTTGATGCTCAAGCGAGCACTGCGGCGTAAGCCGCGTTTCAAAGAACAGCTTGAGCGTATGCGCAGTCTGGACTGGGGCATTGCCACGGAAGACCTCGGCACTGCCCGCCACTACCGAATGACGCCTAACGGCATCGACACCGGTAAAGGTCTGCCCATCGACCTGGATCTCGAACTACGTTTTCGCGACCAGGACGCCGCGCTGAAAATACTCAAAAAACCGACCCAGCAAGCCTTTCTGCACGGCATGATGAACGGCGACGTACGCTTGGTCGGCGACTCCAGCGATATGAACAAGCTGCAGAAGCTTTTGAAGTATTTGTAACGGCTAACAGCCCGCCCCCCGCCAAGGGGGCGGGCTGTTTTAGTCTGCTGCAAACTGATCGCCACGTTCAAGCTTACGCGTTGCTGAGCACCTCTTCGAATAGCCGCCAATACATCCATTACGCGCCGGTTTGCACTTTTTTGGATGTGCCTGACGATTGCCACCCTGGTCCCAGGCGAAACGCCTTTTACCCCGCTATACCAGTACCTTTCCTTACATGTGTATCCGAATACACGTCCAGGGCAACGGCTTTATGTCGCGTTGGCCAATGCATCGGCGAAATATCCTAAAGTAACCGCTTGATAGGTGCGCCATAGCAACTCACGCGCCGCCATTGTTATACTAACGTCTAATAAATCAAACGAAGAGACGCCATGCCGATCCTGCGCCGCCTTTGGACCCTGGACAAGTTCGCCTACAGCCTGCGCGTGTTTATCGCCTTTAGCGGGGCGCTGCTTTTTAGCGTGCTGCAGGCCGACGTGGCGCTGGTGATTCCGCTGTTTTTGGGCATTATTGCCTGCGCGCTTTCGGAAACCGACGATAGCTGGCAGGGCCGCCTACAGGCGCTGGTGGTCACGCTGTTATGTTTCGCGCTGGCCTCTTTTATCGTCCAGTGGCTGTTTCCCTGGCCGTGGCTGTTCGCGTTGGGCCTGGGGGTGTCGGCGTTTACGCTGATCATGCTCGGTGCCATCGGCCAGCGCTACGCGACGATCGCCTCGGGCACGCTGATCCTGTCGATCTATTCGATGATCAATATCGAGCAGCACGGCGGCGTGGATGCGGACGTGGCCTCGCGCCAGCTTCTGCTGCTGGCGGGGGCGGCCTGGTACGGGGTCATTTCGGTCATCTGGTGCGCGCTTTTTTCCCGCCAGCCGCTCAAGCAGAGCATGGCGCGGGTCTACAAAACCCTGGGCGAGTTTTTGATTCTCAAGTCGGCGCTTTTTGAGCCGGTGCGCGGAGTGGATGTCGAGGCGCGTCGAGTGGCGCTGGCGCACCAAAACGGCCAAGTGGTCGCCGCGCTGAATCAGGCCAAGGAGATGATCTTTCGCCGGCTGGAGGGCCAGCGCGGCAGCCAAAAGCTCAACCGTTACCTGCGCATCTATTTCGTGGCCCAGGATATCCACGAGCGGGCAAGCTCCACCCACTACCCCTACGGCGCGCTGACCGAGGCGTTTTTCCACCACGACGTGCTGTTTCGCTGTCAGCGCCTTCTCGACCAGCAGGGCCGGGCGTGCCGCCAGCTGGCCAAATCACTTCTATTGAACCGGCCGTTTAGCCATGAGCAAAGCGAGCAGGCGTTGGTCGACCTGCGCGCCTCGATCGACAACCTGCGCGACCGCGGCCGCCCGGAGTGGCGCAACCTGATCCACCCACTCAACGCGTTGGCGGACAACCTGGCCACGCTAGAGGCGCAGATCGCCAGCGCCCATAACCCGGACAGCAGCGTGGAGCGGCGCGACAGCGCGCTTTATGACCGCTCGCCGGCCAGCCTCAAGGATGCCTGGAGCCGCGTGCGCTTGAATTTGACGCTGGGCTCGCCGACCTTTCGCCACGCCGTGCGCCTTTCCACCGCGCTGATGGCGGGCTACGCGATTTTGCACTGGCTCGATCCGGAACAGGGCTTCTGGATCCTGCTTACCACGCTGTTCGTCTGCCGACCCAATTTCGCGACCACCCGGCGCTTTCTCTCCCAGCGGATTCTGGGCACGGTGCTGGGACTGATTGCTGGCTGGGCATCGATTAGTCTTTTTCCCCAGCCCGGCATTCAAAGCATCATCGCGGTCGCCGCCGGGGTCGCGTTCTTTGCCAACCGGGAGCGGCACTACGTGATCGCGACCGCCTCGATCACCCTGCTGGTGCTTTGCAGCTTCAACCAGGTGGGCGACGGTTTTAATCTGATTTGGCCGCGGCTGTTCGATACGCTGATCGGCGCGGTGATTGCAGGGCTTGCGGTATTTTTCATTCTGCCGGACTGGCAGGGACGCAAACTTTACCGCGAAGCCGCCAAGGTGCTGACCAGCCACCGCGGCTATCTCGACGAGATCGTCCACCAGTACGAAGAGGGCAAGCAGGACGACTTGAGCTACCGCCTGGCGCGGCGCAACGCACACAACGCCGATGCGGCGTTTTCGACGCTTTTGACCAACATGCTTCACGAGCCGGGCCACTACCGCAAGCAGGATGCGGACAGCGGCCTGCGCTTTTTGGTGCTCTCCAATACGCTGCTGAGCCACCTTTCCGCGCTGGGCGCCCACCGCCACCGGCTAACCGAAGCCGAAGACGACGCCGCGCTGATGCCCCAGGCCAAACGGATTAGCGAGCTGCTGGCGGCGCTGACCGAGCAACTCCACAAGCGCCGACCCGTCACGGATTTGGAAGACCAGACCCGTGCGCTTCTGGACGCGCTGGGCGAGCCGGCGCAAGCGCCCGAGAGCGACGCCAACGCCGTTACGCTTTACCGGCCCATTCAGAGCCAGCTACAGCTGATCGCCGAACAGCTAACGCCGCTGGCGCAGAGCGCCGGGCGGCTGACCCAAACCAAATCCGACGCCTCATGAACCGCTATACCTGGCCGTAGCGCCCGGCCGCCTCGCCCAGCCAGCGGCGCACCAGCACGGCGGTGGCCTCGCTATCGCTTTGCAGCACCTGGGCAAGGGCCGTAACCCGTTCGAGCAGATCAGCATCGCGCTCCAGGTCGGCGATTTTCATCTGGGCAAGCCCGGTCTGGCGGGTGCCCAGCACTTCGCCTGGGCCACGAATCTCCAGGTCCTTCTCGGCGATGCGAAAGCCGTCGGTGGTTTCGCGCATCACGCCCAGGCGCTGCCTGGAGCTTTTGGAGAGCGGCGGATGATAAAGCAGCACGCAGAAGCTCTCCGTGCTGCCCCGCCCCACCCGGCCGCGTAGCTGGTGAAGCTGGGAAAGTCCCAAACGCTCCGGATTTTCGATGATCATGAGACTCGCGTTGGGCACGTCCACCCCCACCTCGATCACCGTGGTGGCGACCAGTAGATCAAGCTCGCCTTCCTTGAACGCCGCCATCACCTCGGCTTTTTCGCCGGCCTTCATGCGCCCGTGAATCAGGCCGATGGCAAGCTCCGGCAGCGCGGCGGTCAACTCTTCGCGAGTGACCTCGGCGGCCTGGCACTGTAATACCTCGGACTCGTCGATCAGCGTGCAGACCCAGTAGGCCTGGCGGCCGTCGCTGCAGGCGCGGCGGATCCGCTCGACCACCTCCGGGCGGCGCTCATCAGACACCACGACGGTTTTCACCGGCGTGCGCCCCGGCGGCAGCTCGTCGATCACCGAAACGTCCAGATCCGCGTAGGCGCTCATGGCCAGCGTCCGGGGGATGGGCGTGGCGGTCATAATCAGCTGGTGCGGGGTAAGCCCGCCCGCCTCGCCCTTTTCACGCAGCGCCAGGCGCTGGTGAACACCGAAGCGGTGCTGCTCGTCGATGATCGCAAGCCCCAGGCAGTGGAACGCGACATCGTCCTGGAAAAGCGCGTGGGTGCCGACCACCATGCGCGCCCGGCCATCGGCGATGGCCGCCTTGGCATCCAGGCGGCTTTTGCCCTTGAGTTTGCCGGCAAGCCATGCCACCTCGATCCCCAGCGGCTCGAACCAGGCCTTGAAAGAGCGGTAGTGCTGCTCGGCCAGGATCTCCGTGGGCGCCATGATCGCCGCCTGGCAGTCGCCGGAAAGCGCCGAAAGCGCGGCCATGGCGGCCACCACGGTCTTGCCCGAACCGACATCGCCTTGAACCAGCCTGAGCATCGGCGCGCTCTGCCCCAAGTCGAGCTCGATCTCCTCGAGCACCCGGCGCTGGGCGCCGGTGAGCGCAAAGGGAAGCTGGGCCAAAAAGCGGGTTTGCAGGCTGCGCCCGGCGGGAAGCTTGGGCGCGCCATCGGCCTGGATGCGCAGGCGCACCTCGCGAAGGCTTAGCTGGTGGGCCAGAAGCTCCTCGAGGGCCAGCCGCCGGGTGGCCGGGTGCAGGCCCTGGGCCAGGGTATCCAGGTCCACATCCGGCGGCGGCTGATGCAAAAGCGCGAGGCTTTCGTGAAGCCCCGGCAGGTCGAAACGCTCGGCAAGCGCTGGCGGAATCATGTCCGGCAGCGCCTGCGGGGTATCGGTTAGTCTGGCGAGCGCCTGGCTTGTGAGGGCGCGCAGCCGGGTCTGGTGCAGCCCTTCGGTGGTGGGATAAATCGGCGTGTAGTGCTCTTCGACCGGCGTATCGGCGGCGCCGCTTGGCCGGTACTCCGGGTGGTAGATCTCAAGACCCGTGGCGCCGGCGCGGGCCTCGCCAAAGGCGCGCAGCGTAACCCCGGGGCGCAGCTGTTGGCTTTGGGCCGGCGAGAAGTGAAAAAAACGCAGGCTCAGGATGCCACTTGCGTCGCGCAGGCGCACCAGCAGGCTACGCCTTCGCCCCTTGACGATATCGCAGGCGGTGACTTCGCCCTCGATCACGGCCTCGCTGCCCGCGCGCAAGAGCCCGATAGGCGTGACGCGGGTACGATCCTGATAGCGCAGCGGCAGGTGAAACAGCAGGTCGCTCACGCGTTCGACCCCCAGCCGCGCAAGTTTGAGCGCTAGCGCCTCGCCGACACCCTTGAGCTCGGTGACCGGCGCGTCGAGCTCGTTCATGGCGCGGGCTGCCGGCACTGGCTGATCGCCTCGATCAAGGCGTCGATGGCCTTGGGCCGAGGAAAACTCGCCCGCCAAGCAATGGCCACGGTACGCGAAGGCGCCGGTGCCACGAAAGGCCGGCTTGTCAGTAGCGACTGCTCGTGCTTATCTGTACCCAACGCCGACTGCGGCAGCACCGTAATGCCCAGTTTCGAGGCCACCATATGACGGATCGTCTCGAGTGAGCCGCCTTCGGCAATCAGCGTATTGCTCGGGCTATTGAGCTTGTGGGTAATCGCCGGGCAGGCCTCCAGTATCTGGTCGCGAAAGCAGTGCCCCTCACCCAGCAGTAAAAGCCGCTCTTCGAGCAGATCTTCCTTATCGATCGCCTCCCGCGCCGCCCAAGGGTGATTGCTGGGGATCAGCACCTCGAACGCTTCGTCGTAAATCGCCTTGGTCACCACGTCGGTTTCGGTAAACGGCAGCGCCACGATGATCACGTCCAGTTCGCCGCTTCTAAGCTTGCTACGCAGCGTGCCGGTCAGCCCCTCTTCGATGTAGAGCGGCATTTGCGGCGCCACCTTGGCCAGCGCCGGAATCAGGTGCGGGTAAAGGTAAGGCCCGATGGTGTAAATGGCCCCAATGCGTAGCGGGTTGGCCAGTTGGTCGCGCCCAGCGCTTGCCAGCTCGAAAATCAGACTGGACTGCTCCAGCACACGCTGGGCCTGGGCGATGATCTTCTCACCAAGCGGGGTGACCTGCACCGTGGACTTGGAGCGCTCGAACAAGGGCGTGTCGAGCTCGTCCTCGAGTTTTTTGACCGCCACCGAGAGCGTCGGCTGGGAGACGTGACACCGCTCGGCAGCGCGGCCGAAGTGGCGCTCTTGTGCAAGGGTTACGATGTAGCGAAGTTCTGTTAAAGTCATAACGGTGCCGGCTGGCATCCTCTCGTAGCAGGTCGTGACGCATCGTCGTGGCCATGAACGGGATGGCAAGGACAGACAAACCTCTTTGACGATGGCATATCTCAAAGGGACTTTGTATCTAATAGGGAATATTTATCAAGAGGAGTGCGCAGGTGAAACTCACTGTACTGATTATCGGCTGTGGCGATATCGGCATCACCCTGGGGCGCGAGCTCTTGAGTGAAGGACATCGCGTGGTGGGCGTACGCCGCCAAACCGAGTCGTTACAGGGTACTGGTATCGAACCCCTGGCTCTCGATCTTAACCATCTTGAAGGGGCGAGCGCCACGGCGCTACCCCAGGCGGACTACGTGATCTACACCGTCAGCGCCGACCGCTTCGAGGAGAGCGCCTACCAAAGCGCCTACCCGGATGGCTTGAAGCGCGTGCTCAGCGTACTGGAGCAACACGACGTGCCGCCACGGCGTATTTTCTTCGTCTCTTCGACCAGCGTTTATGGCCAGCAAGAGGGCGAAGCGGTCAGCGAAGTCAGCCCCACGGACTCCACCAGCTTCTCCGGCAGCCTGATGCGCGAAGCCGAGCAGGCGCTTTTGAACCACCCGCTGCCCGGCACGGTAGTGCGCTTTTCGGGCATCTACGGCCCGGGCCGCGACCGGCTGATTCACCAGGTGCTGGGTGGGCGTATGGCCGCCATAACGCCGGCGATCTACTCCAACCGTATTCACCGCGACGATTGCGCCGGCATACTCGCCCACCTGATCCAGTGTCAGGAGAGCGGCAAGCCCCTGGCCGAGCTTTATCTGGGCAGCGACTCTGAGCCCGCCACCATGTACGACGTCATGAGCTGGCTTGCCAAAGAGCTCAAGGTGGAAACCACCGAGACCATGCAGTCACCGCTTCGCCGGCGTACCAGCAAACGCTGCGATAACAGCCGTATCCGCGAGACGGGCTACGCGTTTCGCTACCCGAGCTTTCGCGAGGGCTACGCCCAGATCCTCAAGGAAGGCGGCTTCAAGCCACAAAAAGCGTAACGGCTTTTCAACACAAAAGAGCGAGCCCGCGGGCTCGCTCTTTTTTTGGCTCTTTGGCAGCGCTTAGTCGCCAATGATCATCACGGCTTCGGCTTCCACTTGGCTTCCCTTGGGCAGCGCGCGAACGCCCACCGCGGCGCGCGCGGGGAACGGTGCCTTGAAGAACTCTTCCATTACGCGGTTAACGATGGCGAAGTTATCCAGGTCCACCAGGTACAGGTTGAGCTTGACGATATCGGCAAGCGTACCGGCGGCTTCTTCGCACACCGCTTGCAAGTTGGTGAACACCTGACGCGTTTGAGCTTCGATATCACCGGCTACGAGTTCCATGGACTCCGGGTCGAGCGGAATCTGACCGGACATATAAACCGTATTGCCCGCCTTGATGGCCTGGGAGTAGGGGCCGATGGCGGCTGGGGCTTTCTCGGTATTGATAACGGCTTTATTGCTCATGGTGCCTTGCTCCTGTTGCGGCCATTCAATGGCATTTTTAATAAATGTGTTAAACGAATAAAACCTTCCAACCGTACATAAAAAGCCGCTCCCGCCCGCGCATCAAAGGCATTGAAAGCGCGCGACCAGGGAGGGCTTAGTTGGCTATTCGGGTTATTTTGCTGACGCTTGGCAGGTTGCGGATACGTTTCATGATGCGGGCCAGGTGAACCCGCCCTTTTACCGAGAGCGTCAGGTTCACCGTGGATAGACGAGCGTCGCGCTCTTCGATGCCGATACGCTCGATATTGGCGTCGGCGTCGGTCACAAGGCCTGCAAGCTCCGCCACCAGGCCTCGGCGGCTTTCGATCTCGATACGCAGCGCCACCGGGAAGTCTTCGTCGATGTTCTCCGACCACTCCAGGCTGAAGAGCTTTTCCGGATCGCTTTTCAAATCCGACAAATTCTTGCACTCGCTGCGATGCACGACGATGCCCTTGCCCACGGATAAATGCCCGACGACCGGGTCACCGGGCAGCGGGTGGCAGCAGCGGGCAAAGCTTAGCACCATGCCTTCGCTGCCGCTGATCACCACGGCGTCATCGCTGTTTTCCAACCGTTTGGGGCCGCCGCCCGCGCCGTGGGCAACGTCCACCAGCCGCCGGGCGGCGACGTAGGCCATGCGATTGCCAAGGCCCAATGATTCGAGCAAGGTGTCCAACGACGACACATCCAGCTCCTTGAACGCCCGGGGGAAGATCCGTTCGTCGAGCTCCTCGAGGCTCGTCTCGAAGGAGGCGAGCGCCTTGTTCAAAAGCCGCCGCCCCAGCATGATCGCTTCCGACTGCTGCTGGTGTTTCAGCGCGTGGCGAATGGCCGAACGCGCCTTGGCGGTGGAAACGAAGTTGAGCCAGGAGAGATTGGGCCGCGCACCGGGGGCGGTAATGATTTCCAGGGTCTGCCCGCTTTCAAGGCGCGTGGAAAGCGGCGCCAGGTGGCGGTCGATACGACACGCGATGCAGTTGTTGCCGATATCGGTGTGCACGCTGTAGGCGAAGTCGACCACCGTCGCCCCCTGGGGGAGCTCCATGATGTCGCCCTTGGGCGTGAAGACGTAGATATCATCGGGGAACAGGTCGTTTTTGACGTGCTCGATGAACTCCAGCGAGTCGCCAGCGTGGCGCTGCATCTCCAAAAGCCCTTTCACCCAGGCCCGCGCCCGGGCATGGCTGCCTTCGGCGATGGGGTGAGCGGTTTGGCCGGCCTTGTAGAGCCAGTGCGCGGCGATGCCGTTGTTCGCCATGGCTTCCATTTCACGGGTGCGTATCTGCACCTCGATGGGCATACCGCGCTGGCCGAAAAGCGTCGTATGCAGGCTCTGGTAACCGTTCGCCTTGGGAATGGCGATGTAATCCTTGAAGCGCCCGGGTACCGGCTTGAACAGGTTGTGGACCACGCCCAGGATGCGATAGCAGCTCGCCACATCGTCGGTGATGATGCGAAAACCGAACACGTCCATGATTTCGGCAAAGGGCTTGCGCTGGTCGCGCATCTTTTTATAGATCGACAGCAGGTGCTTTTGCCGGCCGACCACCGTGCCCTTGAGCGCTTCGTCGTCGAGGCTTTGTTGAAGCGAGGACTGTATTTCGCGCATCGCGCCGCGCCGGTTACCCCGGGCCTTGGCCACCGCGCGCTTGATCCGCTCGGCGCGCATCGGGTGGATCGCCTGAAAGGAGAGATCCTCGAGCTCGATACGAATGGTGTTGATACCCAACCGCCCGGCAACGCGGGCATAGATTTCCAGCGTTTCACGAGCGATGCGCCGCTTTTTGTCCGGGCGAAGCGCCCCCAGGGTGCGCATGTTGTGCAGGCGGTCGGCGAGTTTGACGATGATGACGCGAATATCCCGCGACATCGCCAGCACCATCTTCTGGAAGTTCTCGGCCTGGGCGACGGCCTTGTCTTCGAAGGTGATCTGAGTCAGCTTCGAGACACCGTCGACCAGCTCCGCCACCGGGTGGCCGAACTGCTCGCCGAGGGCGTGTTTCGAGACCCCGGTATCTTCGATGACATCGTGCAGCATGGCGGCCATCAGGCTCTGATGGTCCATGTGCATGTTGGCCAAAATGTTGGCCACGGCGAGCGGGTGGGTAACGTAGGGCTCGCCGGAGCGGCGGCGCTGGCCGTCGTGGGCCTGTTCGGCGTAGTAGAAGGCGCGTTTGACCTGTTGGATTTCATCCAAGGGTAAATAGCCGCCGAGTCGGTCGGCCAGGTCATCGATGGTGAACATTTACCGCGCCCCTGATCGGTTTTAGGCTTAGTCGTCGATTTGGACGCTAGGCGCGGCCGGGCGCTGACGCACCGGTGCCTCGACGGGCTCGTCCAGCACGGTATGATCGACCAGACCCGCGGCAATTTCACGCAGCGCCAGGACCGTCGGTTTATCGTTTTCCCAGGCCAGCTGTGAATCCCGCGAGCCGCGGGCGAGCTGACGGGCACGCTGGGTGGAAATCATCACCAGCTTGAAGCGGTTTTCAACATTTTCCAAACAATCTTCAACGGTTACGCGTGCCATGGGGCTTTCCTTTAATAACGGCGCCGGGCCAGCAGTGCTTAAAACGCCTGCCAGCCCGGCAAAATGGGCAACTTGACCCGATAGATTACTCGACGGTTGGCGCCTGTGACAAGAGCGCTTCGAGCAGCGGTGCGTGGCGATGCTGCATGGCAACACACGTTAGCCGCTGGCTGATGACCAGCGACGTGAGCTCGCCAAGGGCGGTGGTGAAGTCGTCGTTCACGACCAGGTAGTCGTATTCGTCGAAATGGGTCATCTCGTTGACCGCATCGCGCATGCGCCGCTCGATCACCGCGTGCTCGTCGGTGCCCCGGCTGGCCAGGCGGCGTTCGAGCTCGGCCCGGGAAGGCGGCAAAATGAAGATCGATACGGCGTCTTTCATCTGCGCTCTGACCTGCTGCGCGCCCTGCCAGTCGATTTCCAGAATCACGTCCTGGCCGGCGGCCAGCAGCGACTGAACGGCTTGACGCGAGGTGCCGTAGTAGTTATCAAAGACCCTGGCGTACTCGAAAAAGTCGCCACGCTCGATCATCGTCTCGAACGTTTGGGTCTGGCAGAAGTGATAGTTCACCCCGTCCACTTCCCCCTCGCGGCGGCCCCGTGTGGTATGCGAGACCGACACCTGAAGGCCATCCATACTCTCGATCAGCTCGCGAACCAGGCTGGTTTTGCCAGCGCCGGACGGCGCCGAAACGATAAACAGCGTACCCTGGGACATGAAACGCTTCCCTAATTGATAAAAACAGTCGTTAGCC
Organism: Vreelandella mediterranea; assembly: GCF_970647075.1. Lineage (NCBI taxonomy): Bacteria > Pseudomonadati > Pseudomonadota > Gammaproteobacteria > Oceanospirillales > Halomonadaceae > Vreelandella > Vreelandella mediterranea. Next base: position 3,645,279 of record NZ_OZ310198.1, read on the forward strand.
CTATGACGCCGCCACGCTTGCTGGCCGCGGTGCGCACTAAAGGCGGGCAGTATCGCATACCTGCCGCGCGGTCTGTAGTAGAAGACATAAGTAGACGACATGGTAGCAGCCACGCAACGAACGTCATCGAAAGGAGTGCGGTATGCGGGGAACGATCTTTATATTAGCGCTGATCGCGCTGGGCGTGGCGCTGCAAAAAGGCCTGATCGAGGTCCCCCGCGAGTGGGCGCCTTGGGCGCCCTTGCACATCGACGACCCGATCACCCCGGTCACACAGTTAAAACTCAAGCGGCTGGAGGGCGACCGCGCCGGTTGCCTGGCGGCGCTCGAGACCGCGCCAACGGGTGAGCTCGACGTCACCCCCATGAACGACTACTCGCCCACGGCCAGTTGCCCGCTCACCAACATCGTGCGCATGAACGCGAGCAGCGTACGCTTTAACCGAAGCTTCGTGGCCACCTGCCCCATGGCGCTTGCCTGGGTAATGTTCGAACGCCACGAACTACAGCCCGCCGCCGAACGAATCATGGGCAGCCGCGTAAGCCAGGTCGACCACGTGGGAAGCTTTGCGTGTCGTAACGTATACGGGCGTGAATCGGGCAGGCGCAGCGAACACGCCACGGCAGAAGCACTGGATGTAACCGGGTTTCGGTTCGAGAACGGCCAGCGTATTACGCTGATCAATAACTGGAATGACGAGGGGGCGGTGGGCGAGTTCTTCCGAGAAGCGCGGGATGGTGCCTGCAACACCTTTGGCAACGTACTAGGGCCTGAATACAACGCCGCGCATGCCGATCACTTTCACATGGGCATGCGCGGGTTCAGCCTTTGCCGCTAGACGCGGCGAGCGATCACTCGAGGTTGATGTCGTCTTCGTCGGTCAGCGCGCCCGCCGCCGCACCGGCGCCTGCGCCGAGTACCGCGCCGCCGCCAACGCTACCACCGGTCGCCGCTGCGGTACCGGCACCCGCCGCCGCGCCAAGGCCCGCGCCGCTGGTGGCGCGCTCGCCAGAGGTCGAGCCGCAGCCCGCCAGGCCGATGGTCAAGGCCGCAATGGCGCCCAGGGTCAAAATACGCGAGGTTTTTACAAATTGAGTATGCATGAGTCATCTCCTTATGGTGTGCACTCTTATACCTTAGAAAGAATTACCCACCTGCGCCAATTTTATTACCCCAACGCTTCGCTACCGCGCCTGGGCTACCCGGTAGGTGCGCTTTTCAAGCCAGCGCCCGTACACGAAAATCACCAAACCACACAGGGCAAGCCCGGTGCCCACGAAGCCAGTGCTCGACGGCGTAAGCCCGGCGCTGATCGCAAGCCCGGCAAGCCAGGCGCCCAGCGCGTTGGCACCGTTGAAGGCGGCGTGGTTGAGCGAGGCCGCCATGGTCTGGGCATCGCCGGCCACATCCATTAGGCGCGTTTGCAGCGACGGCGCCAGCGCCATGCTGGTGCCCACCAGGCCCACGAACAAAAGCCCGGTCCAGACGTTATTGGCCGCGAAGTAGTAAAGCCCCTGAATGACCGCACACCAGATCAAAATACGCGGAATCGCCCGCATCAGGTTCTTGTCTGCCATGCGCCCGCCCACCAGGTTACCGATGATCGAGCCGACACCGAAGATGACCAATACCAGCGGCCCTAGCGCCTCGCTCATACCGGCCTGCTGGGTCAGCGTCGGCATCACGTAGCTAAAGATCGAGAACATGCCGCCACAGCCCACGCAGGCAATGGCCACCGTGACCAGCACGCGCTGTTTGATCAGCGCGGAAAGCTCCTTGAGCGGGCTCGCCAGCGCATCGAAGGGTTGAACGGGCACGTAAAGGCGAATCAGCAGCGCCGTTAAAAGCGCGATGCCCCCCACCCCGGCAAAGGCGATTTGCCAGCCAAACTGGTTGCCCGCCCAGGTGCCCAGCGGCGCGCCGAGCAAAATCGCCACCGTCAGCCCCAGCATGACCCGGGAAACCGCCCGCGCCCGCTGGTCCACGGGGACCGCTCCGGCGGCCACCAGCGCCGCCACGCCGAAGTAGGCCCCGTGAGGCAGCCCGGCCAAAAAGCGCAGCCCCACGAAGGACCAAAACCCCGGCGCCATGGCGCTGGCAATGTTGCCCACGGCAAATACCAGCATCAGCACGATCAAAAGCGAGCGCTTGGGTACCCGAGCCGCCATCGCGGAAATGATCGGCGCGCCGACCACCACGCCCAGGGCGTAGCTGCTGATCGCATACCCCACTTGGGGCACGGTCACGGCCAAATCCCCCGCCACCCGGTTCATTAACCCCATGATGACGAACTCGCTGGTCCCGATACCAAAACCACCCAGCGCTAACGCAAATTCGGCCAGACGAGGGTTACTCGCCCGGCCCGCGGAAGACTCTTGCACACTCTGCTCCTCGGGGGTTAGCCCGCTTTTACAACGTTTGGAATGGGGTAAATGATCGCAGGATTAGACTAAAGTAGAAACTCTTCGCCACAAAAACCTGCCAGCGAAACACGGGTAGCCAAAACCGAGAAGCCAAAACCGAGAAGCCAAAACCAGAAATTTAAAACGTAGCACCTCGACCAGATGCCCTCAGGACGAGCGGCCATCCGCCTTGACGGATAGCAAACGCTCGCGCAGCTGAGGACTCTTGGGTATCAACCCTACTTGCAACCCCAGCGGGCGGAATACCTGGTCCAGCAGTGCCCGCGTCGGGCTCGCTTTATCCCCTTCGATATCGGAGAGCGAGCGGCGGCTGATACCGACCTTCTCGGCATATTGCGTTTGCGACATTCCCAGCACCTCACGACGCAATTGGCGCAGTACCTGGCCGGTGCTCATTTCATCGCGCAGCAGCCGGTCGAGCAGCTCCACCAGCAGCGCCTCGCGCTCGATACTACTTAACGCTTTGCGCTTCATAGTAGCCCCCAACGCTTAAGCTTATCGTCCAGGTAATCAAGCCCCAGTGCCGGCGAGTCCAGCAGCGTAGGCGCGACACCCCGCAGGGCAAGACGCTCTTTCAAGCCGAGCAACTGCCTGGCCTGGGCTTGCAGCTCGCCCATCAACTGCTCCGGGGGCAGGTAGGTTTTTAGCGCCTCGGCAATGGCGAACCAGTCGACCTCTCGCCCCTGCTCGAAAGGCGCGCCCCAGGTCGTGGTGCGAATGATACCTTCCGGGTCGGCCTTCATCGGTGCAAAGTCGTAAATCGGCGCCAGCCAAATTCCTTGCGGTGTTTTCAGTAACGCCGTATTGCGGCCGTGATTATCGCTGTTGGCAAACGCAATGTTGAGCAGATCACGTTTGACCCACTCACACACAAACTGCGCTTGATCGAAGAACTGTCCCTCTTCCAATACGCGATACTGCTTGCCAAGCCTGCCGGTCAATGTCTCGATCACCGCAAAGTGATTCAGAAAACTTCCGGGTTCGCGGCCCATCACGGCGTAAACGGATTCCAGACCGAAAAAAGTACGCTGACCCGCTATATGTGCCACGTCGAACCGCGGTAGCCAAAGCGAAGGATACCGCTCGCCTTCCAGCAGCCGCATACCCTGGGTGTCGATGGTGGCCACGCCAAGGGCGGTGAGTTCCTGGTAGAAGTGGTACTCGGCGCGCAGAATGTTGCTGTCGAGCTCACTGCGTTGACCGCGCGGAAACTTGACCAAATAGTGCTGGTCGGTGCTGGCCTGGTCGTCCTGATAGGTATCGATCCAGACCTGATCATCAGGCGTACAGCGCAGCAATAGCTTTGGCGCCTCGCCACCGGCACCGGTCGCGCCCCCACCCGCGGCGCCCATTTGCTGGGCATAGGCCAGGAAGTCACTATCCCGGTCTACGACATCACGTAAAGGAAAGCGCTGCTGCTCCAGCGTGCTGCCCGCCGGGCGTGCGGGCAGCGACTCCTTGATGCGCAGATTGCCTACCGGCGCGATGGTGCCGTTGGCCAATAGGGTGTAATCCTGCTCCGCCTCGCTCAGCGATGCGATCCCCAGTTGAGTGACCCAATAGCGCCGGCTAGCGCCCGACGGCATGATGTCATCAAGAAACGTAAACCAGGTGGACGAATGGTGGGTTTCCATTAACGCGACGGGTAAACGTAAGCTGCAGGCCGCGTCATCGTCGCGCTCGAGATACTCGAGCGCGTAATCGGTCACATAGCCCAGCCGGGCCGCCCCTCGGCGCCCCTGCAAGGGGTGCTCGATGACCAGCTCGGCGGCGTCCTGCCATTGGCCGCGATGAAATAGTTGGATCATCAGCACGATCGGACTACCTTGATTGAGTAATTTATTACTCAAAATTATAGCTCAGGGGCTTATTTTGTGCACTTTATTGCGCACCAGCGCTCAGAGTAGACTCTAATGAACATTATTTTGCTCATTAACCATTGGTGATTCATGTCGTTCGATATCTCTACCCAGCCCACCCTCGACCACGCCATGGCCGCGCTTGCCGAGGCCGACCGCGATATCGCCCGGGCCCTAGCGCACGTGGGTCCGCCCGCCCCGCGCCAACGCGACAAGGGCTTCGCCACCTTCTTCTCGACCATCGTCAGCCAGCAGATCTCTACCGGCGCGGCGCGGGCGATCATGGGCCGCGTGAATACGCTGCTACCGGATCTTCACGCCCAGGCGGTGATGGAGGTCGAAGGCCAAGCGCTGCGCGACGCCGGGCTCTCCTGGCGCAAGGTCGAGTACGCCAAGGGCCTGGCCGAGGCGGAGCTTGCCGGCACCTTCAGCGCCGACGGCCTGGAGGCGCTGGACGACGACGCTGCGATTACCGCGATCACCGAACTCAGAGGCTTTGGCCGCTGGAGCGCCGAGATCTATTTGATGTTCTCGCTCAAGCGTGCGGATATTTTCCCCGCGGACGACCTGGCGCTGCGCGTCGCCCTGGGCCGGCTGAAGCGCATGGATGACAAGCCCACGCCCAAGCAGGCGCGCCAGCTGGTGGAGCACTGGGCGCCCTGGCGAAGCGTAGGCTCGCTTTTTCTATGGCACTACTACCGGGGCGAGCCGCTTTAGGCGTTCAACCCGCCGAACTTGCCCGCCTGGTAGTCCTCGACCGCCTGGACGATCTCCTCGCGGGTGGTCATCACGAAGGGGCCGTGGGAGAAGATCGGCTCGTCGATGACGTCACCGTGACCAAAGAGCAGCCGCGCACCCGATGAGGCTTCGATTTCGAGGGTCTCGCCCTCGCGGTCGACCTCGATCAGGTGGTGGGCCTTGACCGGCTCGCCGCCCACGCTTACCTCGCCGTTCACCACGTAGAGAAACACCTGGCGGCCAACGGCCACGGGCAGCGTCTCACTCGTGCCCGCGGGCAGCGTGAGGGTCGACATGAAAATGCCGGTCAATGCCTCGATAGGACCGGTCTTGTCGTCCCACTGCCCGGCGATCAGGTTCAGCTCGCCGCCGCCGGGAAGCGCCAGCGCCGGGATATCCTGCTGCTGCAGGCCCACGTAGTGCGGGTCGCTCATCTTCAGTTTTGACGGCAGATTGATCCAGAGCTGGAGAATCTCCAGCGGCCCGCCCTCGCGCTTGAACTCGGGCGGCGAGACTTCCGCGTGAACGATACCGCTGCCCGCGGTCATCCACTGCACACCGCCTTCATGGATCACGCTCTGGTGGTCGGTGCTGTCGGCGTGGGCAAGCGAGCCCTCGAGAATAAAAGTGACCGTCTCGAACCCGCGGTGCGGGTGCGGGCCAAAGGGCAGCCCCTGGTTATTGGCCGGGTAGGTCTGCGGGCCGTGGTGATTCAAAAACAGAAACGGGTCGAGCTGATCGAGCCCGGGTCCCGGTAGCGGGCGGCGAGTGGTCAGGTCGCCGATATCGTCCCGGCGGGCGGCGTGCTGGGCGATGACGCGGCGGGGGGTGGAAGGCTTCGCTGCGGACATGAGGAGCTCCTTTATCCAGAATATCCCCAGTGTAAAACCCGACGCCGCGATTGAGGAGCGAATAATCTCCCGGGTTTGGTTGAAGTAAATCGAGCGGAGGTCGGCGCTGCCACCTAAAGTTGTCTTAACGTCATGAGCGGGTTCGATTAGTATGCCGGTACGGTACGGCCAAACCATATAGAGCCAAGAACGGAGCGCCCTGGGAATGACGACCGAACACGCCCCCACGAACTTTGGCTTTTTGGCCGAGCACGACGCGTTGCTGGCCGAGCTCGCCGCGGCCGCCGAGCGTGCCTTTGCCAACGACCCCAATACCACGCTGATCAAGCTGCGCCAGCTCGGTGAGGCGCTCGCCCAGCATATGGCGGCGGTCTCTGGCATCGAGTTCGACGAGCAAACCAGCCAGGCCGACCTGCTCTACCGCTTGAATCGCGAGCTTGGTTTGGAGCCTCAGGTTAAAGAGCTGTTTCACACCCTGCGCATCGAAGGCAACAAGGCCACGCACCAGTTTCGCACTCAGCACAAGGAGGCGATGGACGGCCTACGCCTCGCCCGGGAGCTGGCGATCTGGTTTCACCGCTCCTTTGGCCAGGCAGGTACGGCGTTCAAGCCCGGCGCCTTCGTGCCACCCCGCGACCCCAGCATCGAGCTGCGCCAACTGCAGGGCGATATAGAACAGCTGCGCCACGAGCTTAAAAGCGCCAATCTGGCGCTGGACAGCAGCCAACAGCTCAGCCAACTGGTCGAAAGGGAGAAGCAGGAGTTCGAAGCACTGGCCTACGCCATGGACGAGGAGGCGCAAACGCTCAGCCAACAGGCCCAGCAAAACGAACGGACGCTGAATGCCCAGCGCCAGGCCTACGAGCAGAAAATTCAGGCGCTCCAGCAAAAGCTCGATGTGCAGAGTGAGCAGCAAAAGAGCCAGCAGCTTCAAAAAGTCGCCACCCAGACCCAAGCCGCCAGCCAGTCGCTGGAGCTCAGCGAAGAGCTCACCCGGCTACTGATCGACAAGCAGCTCAAGGAGGCCGGTTGGGAGGTCGACAGCCAGGAACTCACCTACGCCAAGGGCGCGCGGCCCGAGAAAGGCACCTACCGCGCCATCAGTGAGTGGCCCTGCCGGCCCAGTAGCGGCAAGGCCACCGGCAAGCAGGACCAGGCCGACTACGTGCTGTTTGTGGGGCTGACGCCGATGGCCGTGGTCGAGGCCAAAAAAGAGAACGTCAACGTTGCGGGCAAGATCGACCAGGCCGAGCGCTACAGCAAGGGGTTAAGCATCGCGCCGCCGCTGGTGGGTGCTTGGGCGCTAGCCGGGCGCACCGTTGCCTGGCCCTTTGAGGAAGAGGCCCACTACAAGGTGCCTTTCGTCTACTCCTGCAACGGTCGCCCTTACGTGCCGCAGCTCAAGGAGCAGTCGGGCACCTGGTTTCGCGACGTGCGCGAGCCCAGCAACCTGCGCCGCGCCCTGCCTACCTTTCATACACCCGGCGGCTTGGTGAACCTGCTCGAGCGCGACCGGTGCAACGCCGAGAAGCTGTTGCAAAGCGAACCTTTCGGCTACCTGAACCTGCGCGACTATCAGCAGAAGGCCATTACCGCGACCGAGCAGGCGCTGGCGCACGGGCAGCGCACCGCCCTGCTGGCCATGGCCACCGGCACGGGCAAAACCCGCACCATCATCGGCCTGATGTATCGCTTTTTAAAAACCGAGCGCTTTCACCGCATTCTGTTTTTGGTCGACCGGACGGCGCTTGGCGACCAGGCGGTGGATGCCTTCAACGAAGCGCCGCTCGAGCAGAACCACACGCTCTCGAGCATTTATAACGTCGCCGAGCTGGGCGACAAGGTGGCGGAGCTTGAAACTCGCGTGCAGGTGGCCACCGTGCAGGCCATGGTGAAGCGCATTTTCGCAAGCGACGCCCCACCGCCCATCGACCAGTTCGACTGCATCATCATCGACGAGGCCCACCGCGGCTATACCCTCGACCAGGAGATGACCGAGGGCGAGCTTGCCACCCGCGACCCCGGCCAGTACCTCTCAAGCTACCGCCGCGTGCTGGATTACTTCGACGCGGTCAAAATCGCCCTAACCGCCACCCCGGCACGCCACACCAGCGAGATTTTCGGCAAACCGGTGTACACCTACTCCTACCGGGAAGCGGTGGCGGACGACTGGCTGATCGACCACGAGCCGCCCATCCGCTACGAAACGCTGCTGACCCAGGAGGGCATCCAGTTCGATAAGGGCGCCACCGTCGAGGTGCTCAACCCGCAGACCGGCGAAGTCGACACCGCCGAGCTCGAGGACGAGCTGAGCTTCGAGGTCGAGGCCTTCAACCGCCAGGTCATCGCCCCCGATTTCAACCGGGTGATCTGCGAGCAGCTTGCCAAGGAACTGGACCCGTTCGGCGACGAAAAAACACTGGTTTTCTGCGCCACAGAATCTCACGCCGTTATGGTCAAAAACGCGCTGGATATCGCCTTTAAAGCGCTTTATGGGAAGAGCTACCATCAGGCCGCCGTGGCCAAGATCACCGGCAAGAGCGACAAGGTCAGCCAGCTCATCCGCCGCTATAAAAACGAGCGCTACCCCAACATCGCCGTAACCGTCGACCTTTTAACCACCGGCATCGACGTGCCCCGCATCTGCCATTTGGTGTTCCTGCGCCGGGTGCGTTCGCGCATTCTGTTCGAACAGATGATCGGCCGTGCTACACGGCGCTGCGACGACATCGGCAAGACCGTCTTCACCCTTTACGACCCAGTGGATATCTACGCCGCCCTTGCCGAGGTCAACACCATGCAACCGCTGGTGCGCGACCCAAACATCAGCCTTGCCCAGCTGGTGGGTGAACTCTCTGACCCCCAGCGGCTCGAAAACGCGCTGCAAAGCCCTGGTGACACGCCCAACCAGAGCCAGGCCGATGCGGTGCTCGACCAGCTCGGTCAGAAGGTCATGCGCGTGCTGCGTAAGGCCGAGGCCAAAGCCAAGGGGGAGCAAAAGCCCGCGCTCAAGACGAAACTCGCCGAGCTGCACAGCCAATGGGGCGTCGAGCCCGGCAAGCTCCACGAGCACTTGCAAGCGCTGGGCCCCAGAGAGGCCGCGGCGTTTTTGGCCACGCACCACAACCTCATCAACCAGCTCGCCGAGGTGAAACACCTGGTGGGCAGCGAGCGAATGCCGGTGATTGCCGAGCACGACGACGAGATCCGCGAGCGCAGCCAGAGCTACGGCGTGCACAAGCGCCCGGAGGATTACCTCGACAGCTTCAACACCTTCATCAACGAGCAGCTCAACCACTCCGCCGCCTTGGCGGTCGCTGTCAACGCGCCCCGCGACCTGACCCGCGAACAGCTCAAAGAGGTCAAGCTGCTGCTGGATGGCCAGGGCTACTCCGAGGCCAACCTGCAAAGCGCGGTGCGCAACCAGACCAACCAGGACATCGCCGCCAGCATTATCGGTCACATCCGCCGCGCGGCCCTTGGCGAGCCGCTCAAGCCGTTCCAACAGCGCGTGGCCGAGGCGATGGACACGATCCTCACCCAGCACGCCTGGAACGCCAACCAACGCAAGTGGCTACAGCGCTTGGCCAAGCAACTGGTCCACGAAGTGATTCTCGACCGCGAGGCGGTCAACCAGCTTCCCGCCCTGCCCGGCGGCGCCAAACAGCTGGACAAGGTACTTGATGACCAGTTGGATGGCGTGCTGGAAGAACTTATTGAGGCGATGTGGCCTTCCCGCAGCGCCTAAGCAAGCATGTAGATAGCGTCGACATGGGCTTAACCTGTGTCGATTTTTCGTGGTTTTTTCGACATGGCTCGGGGTTGGGAAGCACGTAAAACATATAATTTTTCCTGCTATTGATACAGGTAAGATTCAACATGCAAAGAAAATCCGTTTTTCTTTGCATATCGATCAGAGCATGTATAGTTTTCTAAACTTTCTATACACAAGCTGAAAAGGAGGCGCTGTGCTGCCCACCCTGCCCCTTGAATCCCTCGAGCAGTGGGAAACCCGCGCCGTGCTAAAAAAAGCAGCGCAAGCCCATCGGTATCTGGCAGAGCTCAAGGGCGTGGCGGCGACCATTCCCAATGAAGAAATTCTGATCAATACCCTCACCCTGCAGGAAGCCCGGCACAGCTCTGAAATCGAAAACATCATCACCACCCAGGATGATCTATACCGGGCGGTCGTCGCCGATGAGGCCAGCATCTCTCCGGAAACCAAGGAAGTTCAGGATTATGCCAGTGCGCTGCGGGCAGGATTCCACAGCGTTCGACAGTCCCGGTTGATGCGCTTGAACGACATTCTACTCATCCAGCAAATGATCGAAAAAAATCGTGCAGGCCTGCGCAAGCTCCCCGGGACAGCCCTCAAAAACCAGGCCACCGGTAAAGTGGTCTATGAGCCGCCTCAGTCGGCTCTGGAAATAGAAGAGCTGATGGCTAACCTGGTGGCCTATATCAACGATGACGAGCTGTGCGACGGTGACCCGCTGGTCAAAATGGCCATCATTCACCACCAGTTCGAGAGCATTCACCCGTTTTACGATGGCAACGGCCGAACCGGGCGCATCATCAACATGCTCTATCTGGTCGCAAACGACCTGCTCGACCTGCCGGTACTTTACCTGAGCCGCTATCTGATCCAGACCAAGGCGAGCTACTACCGAGAGCTGCAGGCCGTACGCGACACTGGCAACTGGGAGCCCTAGCTGCTCTACATACTGGAAGGCGTCATCCAGACCGCCCGTCAAACCGTTGATCTCATCGCTCAGATACGCGACCTGATGCAGCACACCAAACACCGCATGCGTGAAGAATGCCCCAAGATCTACCGACAAGAGCTGCTGAATAATCTGTTCAACCACCCCTATACCAAAATCGATTTCATAATGGAGGATCTGGGTGTTAGCCGCATCACTGCCACCAAATATCTGGATGAGCTGGTTAGCATCGGCTTGCTCGATAAAACCAGGGTCGGCCGCAGCAACTTTTACATCAATACGTCTTTAATGGCGCTCTTCCTCGAGCGTGGATAACCCAACAGGAATTTATTGTGTCCAATAACGACATCGTCCAAAAGCTCTGGAACCTCTGCGACGTGCTGCGCGACGACGGCATCAACTACTCGGACTACGTCACCGAGCTGGTGCTTTTGCTGTTCATCAAGATGGTTCACGAGAACACCGAGGCGGGCACATTAGAGCGCCACCCGCTGCCGGAAGGCTGCCGCTGGACGGACCTGAACAACAAATCCGGCCTTAATCTGCTGGATGACTACAAGCGCATTCTGCTAAGCCTTTCCAGCGGTCGCGATGGCAACGGTGACGTGGTACATGCCGACCCGCTGATCAGTGCGATTTACGCCGACGCCCAGACCCGGCTGCGCGAGCCGCGCCACCTGGAGCAGATGATCAAGGCGCTCGACGGCATCGACTGGTTCAGCGCCCAGGCAGATGGCCTGGGCGATCTCTATGAAGGCCTGCTGGAGAAAAACGCCAACGAGACCAAATCCGGCGCCGGGCAGTACTTCACGCCGCGCCAGTTGATCGACTCGATGGTGCGCTGCGTAAAACCCCAGGCCGGGGAAACCGTGCAGGACCCCTCCGCCGGCACCGCAGGCTTTTTGATCGCCGCCGACCGCTATATCAAGTCCCAGACCGACGATCTGTGGGACCTCACCGCAGCACAGCAAACGTTTCAGAAGAACAAGGCCTTTACCGGCATCGAGCTGGTTCCCGGCACAAGGCGCCTAGCGCTGATGAACTGCCTGCTCCACGGTATGGAGGGCGACGACGAGGGCGTGGTGCACCTGGGCAATGCCCTGGGCCAAGCCGGGGCGAGCCTTGCCAAAGCCGACGTGATCCTCGCCAACCCGCCCTTTGGCACCAGCAAGGGCGGTGACGCGAGCATTACCCGCGACGACCTGACGTTCAAGACCAGCAACAAGCAGCTCGCTTTCTTGCAGCACATCTACCGCAACCTGAAACCCGGCGGCCGCGCCGCGGTGGTGTTGCCGGATAACGTGCTGTTTGAAGCCGGTGTAGGCGCGGATGTGCGCCGCGACCTGATGGACAAGTGCCACTTGCACACGATCCTGCGCCTGCCCACCGGCATCTTCTACGCCCAGGGCGTGAAGACCAACGTGCTGTTCTTCACCAAAGGCGCGGCCGAGGACAAGCACCAGGACACCGGCTGCACCGACTACGTCTGGGTGTATGACCTGCGCACCAACATGCCGAGCTTCGGCAAGCGCACACCGTTCGGTAAACAGCACCTGACCCCGTTCGAGGCGGTGTACGGCGACGACCCCAACGGCCAAAGCCCCCGCCGTGAAGGCGAATGGTCGTTCAACGCCGACGAGATCGCCGTGGATGCCGAGGCGGCTGAGGAAAACCAGGGCGTGAGCGATGACCGCCTCGCCAAATCCCGCTGGCGCTGCTTCTCGCGCGAGTGGATTCGCGACACCAAGGGCGACTCGCTGGACATCAGCTGGCTCAAGGACAAGGACAGCGTCGATGCTAGTGAGCTGCCCGCGCCCGAGGTGTTGGCCGGGGAAGCGATGAGCGAGCTGGTGCAGGCGCTGGGCGAACTGGATGGGTTGATGCGTGAGCTGGGGGCCGAGGACGAGGCTGACGGGCAGCGGGTGTTGTTGAAAGAAATGATGGGTGGAGGGGAATGATGCCTACTACTCCAGCAGAATGGGTGCGGGTAAAAGCGGCAACTGGTTTTAGTCAAATTTCTACAACAGGCAAGAAGGTTAAAACAAAAGACTGTTTAGAAGTCGGCAAATTTCCTGTTATTGATCAAGGGCAAGGTAAAGTCGCAGGTTACGTTGATGATCCTGATAAATTGATCGCCATATCTAAACCGATAATTGTCTTCGGCGATCATACTCGAGCAATAAAGTGGGTCGACTTTGATTTTGTCCCTGGGGCGGATGGCACTAAAGTCCTTCAGCCAGATATGTATCTCTTGCCACGTTTCGCATATTTTCAAATGCGAGCGTTAGAAATACCCGATAAAGGTTACTCACGACATTTTAAATTCTTAAAAGAACTGGACTTTGCAGTTCCCCCCCTCGCCGAACAAAAGGTCATCGCCGATAAGCTCGACACCCTGCTGGCGCAGGTGGACAACACCAAGGCCCGCCTCGAACGCATTCCCGAGATACTCAAACGCTTCCGCCAATCCGTACTTGCGGCGGCGGTGAGTGGGCGGTTGACGGAGGAGTGGCGAGTTGATCGTAGTCTTGATTTTAATTCTTGGAAAAACACTACCTTTGCTGATATCTGTTGCGAGATCACTGTTGGCTATGTGGGAAAGATGGGTGATCGCTATGAAAAAGATGGTGTTCCATTTTTACGTTCTCAAAATGTAAGAGCATTTCATTTTTCGCCAACAAACCTGCTTTATATATCCGAAGAATTCCACCAGAAGATTTATAAATCTAGGCTTGAACAAGGCGACCTTGCAATTGTGCGTTCTGGCGCACCAGGTACGACCTGTGTAATTCCAGAATCGTTAGGTGTCGCTAATTGTTCAGATTTAGTGATTGCAAGACCGGCAGATAAACTGGTTTCAGAGTTTGGATGTATTTTCATGAACTCTGAGATTGCAAAGAAAAATGTGTTAGAAAATCGAGTTGGAGTAGCTCAACAGCACTTCAATGTTGGATCTATGAAAAAGATGCCTATTCATCTGCCATCCATTGAAGAACAAACCGAAATCGTCCGCCGGGTCGATCAGCTCTTCGCCTACGCCGACACCATCGAACGTCAGGTCAATAGCGCCCTCGATCGCGTCAACCAGCTCACCCAGTCGATCCTCGCCAAAGCCTTCCGTGGCGAGCTGACCGCGCAGTGGCGGGACGACAACCCGGAGCTGATCAGCGGCGACAACAGTGCCGAGGCGCTTCTGGCGCGCATCAAGGCGGAGCGCGCCGCGCAGGCGCCAATTAAACGTACAAGGAAGAAGGCGACCGCATGAGCCAAGCAGAGACCACCCCGCCCACGGCCCGGCAGTGGCTTCGCTACTGGCGCAACTCGCTGGCGGATGCAGAGAGCGGGCAAGGCGCTCTGCGCCACAAAGATCTGGATAAAACAGAGCGGCTCGACAGCACGGTATACCGGGAAGGGCGTATACCGATGGACCATCCGGTACTCAAGCGCCTTTTCGAGAATGAGGAGACGTCTACTCAGCTTGTGCAGGTGGTACTGCGACCGGCTGTATACAAGGTGTTGCAGGAACACGGCGCGAAAAAAAGCGCGCTCTATCCCGAGATCATTACGCCATTGATCTGTGGTTTGTGGGTCGCCCGCGACGGCCGCCTGATTCCCGCCGAGCCGCCGGTGATACCCCGCGACCTGCTGGCGCCCCAGGCCGATGACCGGTTCACGCTGGCAAGCGTTGCCGAACAGGACCGCTTCCTGAGCAAGGCCGAGCCGCAAACGTGGTCAAAGAGCGAAGCCCAGACGCTGCTTGAAGATAAAACACGTCAGACACATGACGAGCGCTGGCAGGCCTACTATGACCTGTCGCGCCGCTTGTTCGATCAGCTTTATCCCAAAACCCTTTTGCGAGACGTGTTCGTCAGCGCCGACGAGGCGCGCATTGCCAAGGTCGATGAGCAGTTGGGCGCGGCTGACAAGATCATTGCCCTTTACGACTGGCTCTCGAAAAACGAGCCGACGCTGCCGCTGCTGGAAAACTACGCGCTTTCACGCGTCGAGACGTACCGGCCCTGCGTCGCGCCGTTATCCGGAATGGCGCATCGGCTGGGCCACGCCAACTCGCAGTACCCGCTGGCCATTGCCCAGCGCGACGCGCTGGCGCAGGTCATGGCCATGGAGGAAGGCGAAATACTGGCGGTCAACGGCCCGCCGGGCACGGGCAAGACCACCTTCGTGCTCTCGGCCGTTGCCTCGCTGTGGGTAAAAGCGGCGCTCAATAAAACCGAGCCGCCATTGATCGTCGCCGCTTCGACCAACAATCAGGCCGTCACCAACGTGCTCGAAGCCTTTGCCAAGGATTTCGAGGAAACCGGGGGCGCCTTTGGTAAGCGCTGGCTACCCAAGATTACCAGCTACGGCGGCTACTACTGCGCTTTCAGCAAGGAAGGCGAGGCATCAAAGTCTTACCAGACTCCGTCTTTCTATCGCCACGTTGAATCGCCGGAGTACCTTGATAGTGCCGAGACGGTTTTTCTTCAGCATGCCAGGCAAGCGCTGGATGATGACTCGCTCACGCGCATAGACGCCGTTCGCCAGCAACTTCACCAGCGGCTGACAGAGCGTCAGGCAAGGCTTTCAAAGCTTCAGCAGCACTGGGCGGCTCGGGCCACACTTATCGCTCAGCTTGCTGAAAAGCTCGGTGATCCCCCCGAGGAGGCGCTGGCCCATAAGCAAAACGTACTTACCGGCCTGCAAACA
Source organism: Vreelandella mediterranea (assembly GCF_970647075.1). Lineage (NCBI taxonomy): Bacteria > Pseudomonadati > Pseudomonadota > Gammaproteobacteria > Oceanospirillales > Halomonadaceae > Vreelandella > Vreelandella mediterranea. The sequence continues at coordinate 3,660,581 of NZ_OZ310198.1, forward strand.
GAATACGATGCCATCAAAGCGGACCTGAAAGCATGGCAGCGCTTTTGCGCTGACGAACCCATGTGGCTGTCGCTCTTTGCCGTGCTGCCACCGGTTGCCAAAAAGCGCCGCCTGCGGCGCGAGCTGTTCATCGATGAGCATTTTAGCGATGACGCCCAACGGTTAATCGAGCAGGCGGGCTCGGCCGGTGCCATTGATGCCACACTGAATGCCTGGTTGGGTAAAAAGCGCGACGTCATCGCGCAAAAAAAAGCGTTTGTCGCCGAGTGCCAGCGGAACTTGCAAGAGATCGAGCAAGCCACGAGAAGGCTTGAAACGGCGTATCAGGCGCTGGGCTTTAGTGCGCTACCCGCCTCGTTCGACACCTTTGATCAGGGGCTGGATACCACGCTACGCTTTCAGCTCTTTCAACTGGCGGTACACTACTGGGAGGCGCGCTGGCTAGAGGATTGCGCCGAGCGCTCGGAGGAGCTTGCAGAGCAGACGGCCAAGGGCAAGGAGAAACCGGGGCTTTCAAAGGTACGCCCTCGTTGGCGCCGCCGCATGATGCTCACACCCTGCATCGTGTCGACGCTGCACTCGCTACCGTCTCACATGACCCACAGCGTATTCGAAGGTGAAGGCCAGTACCGCAATGATTACCTAATCAACGAGATCGATCTGTTGATCGTCGACGAGGCCGGGCAGGTGGCGCCGGATGTGGCGGGTGCTTCCATGGCGCTTGCCAAGCGCATACTGGCGATTGGCGATGTACACCAGATCAAGCCGGTGGCCACGCAGTCGCAGACGGTCGATGTGGGCAATCTTGCGCATCAGGGTCTGCTCAACGCCGTTGAGGAGTACGAAGGGCTACGCGAAGGCGGGCGCTCGGTAGTGGATGGCAGTGTGATGCGTATCGCGCAAACGGCCAGTCGCTACCACTACCTTGAACAGGCCGAGCCGGGCATGTTCCTGCGCGAACATCGACGCTGCTTGGATGACATCATCGCCTACTGCAACGACCTCTGCTATCAGGGCTTGCTACAGCCGTTACGTGATAAACCCGCCACCGATACGGAGCTGCCACCCTTTGGCTACGTGCATGTCGACGGTCGGGCCGAAACCCCGCCCTCCGGGAGCCGCATTAACCGGCTGGAAGCCATCACGATAGCCGAATGGCTGGTAGAGCAGCGCGAGCGGCTGGAAGTGGTGCATGGCAAGCCGCTGGAGCAGATTGTTGGGGTCGTGACGCCCTTCAAGGCTCAGGCCAATCTGATCGAGCAAGAGTGTAAAACCCGGGGTATCACCGTTGGCACGGGTGAGTCTGAAATGACGGTGGGCACGGTGCACGCCTTGCAAGGTGCCGAGCGCCCGATCGTGCTGTTTTCCGGCGTGTATTCGCGACATGACGACGGCAGTTTCATCGACAACGACCCTTCACTGTTGAGCGTCGCGGTATCGCGCGCCAAGGACAGTTTCCTCGTGTTTGGCGATATGGACGTTATTGACGCGGCCCCTAGGGGAACGCCGCGGCATCTATTGGGACGGTATCTGTTCGGCCGTGAAGAAAACGAGCTGCTCTTTACGGCAAGTATCGCACGCCCTGACTTGCTCGAGCTTTGCCGAACGCCACGCATCATCAACGATGCAGAGGAGCACGATAACTGCATAAAAGAGTTGCTTGAAGCCGTTGGTGAACGCCTCGATATGGTTTCGCCCTGGATATCCTACAAGCGCCTGAAAGAAACCGGCTTGCTGGCGGCGCTTAAAAAAGCGGCTATACGGGGCATCGCCATTACGATCTATACCGACTACCGCTTTAATACCGCCAATGGTGATCAGCCGGATTCTCAAAAAAAGGCGCGCTTTGAAAGCTGTTGCGAAGCACTTGCGGAGGACGGCTTGACGGTGAAGGCGGTCAACCGAGTCCATAGTAAACTCGTCATGGTCGACGATCATGTCATGTGTGCAGGTTCTTACAATTGGGCATGCGCGGCGCGGTGGGGTCCGTACAGAAACATGGAAACCTCGGTACTTTATAGCGGTGATCTGAAGGAAGAGTTGAAACTTCAGCGTGAAGCTCTGGATGAGCGCGTCAGAGATCAGCATACAGAAAGTACATGATTAAAATCTCCTTTTCACACAGCGCTGGTGGCAAGTACGGGCAGGGTGCTTTAAGCAACGTTCAGCGTGGCCTCTAACCAGCAAACCGGTTTAATCGGTGCTGATGCTGATAAGGCCCGCCGTTTCTGAAACGACGGACACATGATAAAGCCCCTATAGCAGCCTGGAGCGCTGTTAAAGCAGGCGGGGGCTCGCAAAGCGCTACCCAAACGCCTCCAGCGCCAGATACTCGCCGTTTTGCTCACGGATCTCGCGCCCTTGGGCGTCGACCGTTTCACAAACGGCCTTGAAGTGCGCACGCTCGGCCAGGGCGTTCAGCCACGCCTGCACGTGGGGGTAGCCGCCGAACGAGTAGCCCGTCGCCTTGATCTGGTAGAGCTCGCAGCTAATGGCCAGGTCGGCCAGGGTGGGGTGCTCGCCGCCCAGCAGCGTGGGCGGGTGGCCGGCCTGCGCGTGTCGCGCAAGCTGCGCCTCCAGCACGCCAAGGCCCGGCGCCAGGCCATCCTGCAGCGGTTTCAGCTGGGTGGCCTGAATCTCGCGTTTGAGCATGGGCAGCGTCAGGTGCAGGTTCATGATGGAGTGGAACATGTCGAAGCGACGCACGCCGGTGTGCATCCAGGCAAGCCACTGGTCGATCCGAGCGGAGGCAAGCGCATCTTCATCCCCCGGATACCAGCGCTTGGCGCACTGTCGATCGCTTGCCGTGCGACAAAGGTACTTCATGATCGCCTGGCTTTCGCCGAGGGAGAACGTGTCACCTGCCGATGAGGTCGCCTGCAGGGCGGGGACGGTTTCGAAGGGGTTGATCTCGGCAAACCACGGCGCATGGGTTTCACCACCCGCGAAGTCGATCTCGTGGAAGTCGTACTCGAGGCCCAGCTCGCGGGCTAGAATTTCGACAGCCCGCGAAGGCTGGGAGAGACGATGGGCGTAGAGGGTTATGGGCATGGGCAAAGCTCGTGTCTGCTAAACGGTATAGAGACAGCGTAGTGCACGGGGCGGCCATTGCGAAAACCCGACGCTTTGGGTCAAAAGCGTCGATCACTCAATATTCTGAATCTGCTCCCGCATCTGCTCGATCAATACCTTCAGCTCCACCGCGCAGCGGGTGGTGTCGGCGACCACGGATTTCGACGAGAGCGTGTTGGCTTCGCGGTTGAGCTCCTGCATCAGGAAATCCAGCCGGCGGCCCTGGGGGCCGGGCTCAACAAGCTGGCGGCGTACCTCATCCACGTGGGCCTCCAGGCGGTCGAGCTCTTCGTCCACGTCGGCCTTTTGGGCGACCATGACAAGCTCCGCTTCCAGGCGCTGGGGGTCGAGCTCGGTACGGGCGATTTCCAGGCGCTCGAGCAGCAATGCGCGCTGGCGCTCTAGAATCTGCGGGAGAAAACCGCGCACCAGGCTCACCTGCTCGCTGACCGCATCGAGGCGGCTTTCGATCATCGCGCTGAGCTTTTCGCCTTCGCGGGCGCGGGCGTCGATCAGCTCGTCCAGGGCCTGCTCAAAAAGGGCGTGGGCGGCGGTTTTGATGGCCTCCTGGTCGAGATACGGGGTCTCCATCACGCCGGGGTGATTCAAAAGCGCCAGCGTCGTCGGCGCCGCGGCGCCGGGTACCTGGGCCTGAATGGTCGCGAGCACGTCGGCGATCTCTTTTAGCCGCGCCTGGTTGACCGTGGGCGCCTGAACGTCATCGGCGCTTTCAAAGCGCAGGTTGCACTCTATCTTGCCCCGGGCCAAGCGCTGCCTGAGCGTTTCGCGAAGCGTGGGCTCGAGCTCGCGTAGCGCCTCCGGCAGGCGAAAATGCGGGTCCAGGTAGCGCTGGTTCACGGAGCGAATTTCGATCTGCAGCGTGCCGAAAGCGCTTGCCTGCTCGGTCCGGGCAAAAGCGGTCATACTGTGTACGCAGCGAGTGTTACCCATTGATCAGCTCCTTTGAAAGCGCATTTTCTTCAGTCTACCCGATAGGGGCGGGTTTAACCGTCAGGACGTGTACAATAGACGGCTTTTCCGAGTGATGCGCTTTTGAGCGCGATTGAGAGGTGCTATGCGTCCCGATGTTGTTCGCCCCAGTGGCCGCGAGGCCGACCAGCTGCGCGATATCCGCCTGACCCGCGACTACACCCGCCACGCCGAAGGCTCGGTGCTGGTCGAGTTTGGCGACACCAAAGTGCTGTGTAACGCAAGCGTCGAAGCGGGCGTGCCGCGCTGGCTGCGCGGCAAGCACCAGGGCTGGGTCACCGCCGAGTACGGCATGCTGCCCAGGGCGACCCACTCGCGCAGTGGCCGCGAAGCCAGCCGAGGCAAACAGGGCGGCCGGACGCTGGAAATCCAGCGTTTGATCGGGCGCAGCCTGCGCGCGGCGGTGAATCTGAAGAAGCTTGGCGAGTTCACGATCACCGTGGATTGCGACGTGATCCAGGCCGATGGCGGCACGCGCACCGCGGCGATCACCGGCGGCTGCGTGGCGCTGCTGGACGCGATTCGCTACCTACAGCGTGAGAAAAAGATCAAGGGCGACCCCTTCAAGCAGTTGGTCAGCGCCATCTCGGTAGGTATCTACAAGGGCGTGCCGGTGCTCGATCTCGACTACCCGGAAGACAGCAAGGCGGACACCGACCTGAACGTGGTGATGACCGACACCAACGAGCTGATCGAGGTGCAGGGCACCGCCGAGGCCGAATCCTTCAGCCGCGCCGAACTCAACGCCATGCTGGATTTGGCCGAGAAGGCCGGAGAGGAGCTACGCGAACATCAGCGCGATGCGCTGGGCATTCGCGGATAAGCCATTACGCCGCTATCGAGACGCAAAAGGCCAGCGCTAAGCTGGCCTTTTTGACGGCTACTTGAAAGTGACTACCGGCGCGACGCGGGAAGTCGCTCGGCCTTAAAGGGCCAGGTCGTACTCGACGATCAGCGGGGCGTACTCGGAGAAGGTCGCGTCATAGTCGATCCAGGCGTCGACCACGTGGCGGCGAAAGTTCGGGCCGACCAGCTGGTAGTCGATGCGCCAACCTTCCTGGCGGTCGCGAGGAACCTGCTGGTCGAGTTTCGGCCACCAGGTATACTCACCGGCGTCGCGATTGATCTCGCGGAAGGTGTCGATGAAGCCGGTCGGGCCGAGCACCTGGTCCATCCAGGCGCGCTCTTCCGGGCGAAAGCCCGAGGTGAGCTGGTTGTCGGACCAGTTGGCCAGATCCACGGTTTTATGGGCGACGTGCCAAGTGCCGCAGATGATGTATTCGCGGCGTTTGCGCGACATCTTCGTCAGGTACTCCTGGTACTGCTCCATGAAGGCCTGTTTGGCTTTTTGATCGGAGCCGTCGGGCATCAGGAAGGTAGCGATACTGAAACGGTCGTAGTCCGCCTGCAAAAAGCGCCCTTCGTGGTCGCACTGGGGAAAGCCCAGCCCGTACATGATGGCTTTGGGAATCTTGCGGCAATATAAACCGACACCGGCGAAGCCATCCTCTTCGGCGTCCAAAAAGTAGCCTTCGAAACCTTCCGGATAGAGGATATGGTCGCCCAGCTCAAAGCTCTTGGCTTTGAGGTTCTGCACGCAGACCACGTCGACATCCTGCTGAGCCAGCCAGTCCAGGAAGCCACGGTCGACGGCATCACGTATACCATTGACATTAATGCTGGCAATTTTCATAAATCGTCCCTTTTGCGTCGCTGCTGTATGATACCCGACGTTTAGACGTTTGGGTAAATAGGCAAGCTTAATCAGACTATTTACCTGATCATTAACGGTTACGTTCACTCACATTTTTGCTTAAGAGACCATCGCCGTGACTGCGACTTTAAAACCCTATCAGCGCGACTTCATTGCCTTCGCTATTGAGCAGGGCGTGCTTAAATTCGGCGAGTTCACGCTTAAGTCCGGGCGCGTCAGCCCCTATTTCTTCAACGCAGGTTTGTTCCAAACCGGCCGCGCCTTGGCCAAGCTGGGCCGCTTTTACGCCCAGGCCATCATGGACAGCGACCTCGAGGCCGACGTGCTCTTTGGCCCGGCCTACAAGGGCATTCCACTGGCCGCCGTCACCGCCGCCGCTTTGGCCGACCACCATGACCAGGACATGCCTTACGCGTTCAATCGCAAGGAGGCCAAGGCCCACGGTGAAGGCGGCAATATCGTCGGCGCGCCGCTTGCCGGCAATATTCTGATCATCGACGACGTGATCACGGCGGGCACCGCCATTCGCGAGGTCATGGCGCTGATCGAGGCCGAAAACGCCCACGCCGCCGGGGTGATCATAGCGCTGGACCGCCAGGAGCGCGGCCAGGGCGCGAAGAGTGCCCTACAGGAAGTGAGCGACCAGTACGCCATGCCCGTGGTAAGTATCGTCACTCTCGAGCAAGTACTTGAATATCTCGAAGAGCACGAAGGCGGCGAGATGCTCGCCTACGCCGAGGCGGTACGCGCCTACCGCGACCGCTACGGCGTGGTGGCTTCCCAGGCGCTATAGCGCGCCTTTGTAGCCCTGCTGCCGCCAGGCCTCGAAACTCACCACCGCCACAGCGTTGGACAAATTCAGGCTGCGGTTATTGGGCTGCATGGGGATACGAAGCTTCTGCTCCTCTGCCAGTGCTGCGTGCACCTCGGCCGATAAACCACCGGTTTCCGAGCCGAACAGCAGCACGTCCCCTGGGGCAAACGCCGCCTCGCTGTGCGCTCTTCCCCCTTTGGTCGTAATGGCCCACATGGTGCGCCCGGCCATGGCCTTTGCAAACGCCGCAAAGTCGGCGTGGCGCGTCACGTTGGCCAGATCCCGATAGTCGAGCCCGGCGCGGCGCAGCTTTTTCTCTTCAAGATCAAAGCCCAACGGCTCGATCAGGTGAAGCCGGCAGCCGTTATTGGCGACCAGGCGCATGATGTTGCCCGTATTGGGCGCCATGCGCGGCTCGAACAACGCTACTTCAAACATGACGAGTACCCTTTGGCCTGCACAACGTCGCTCCGGTGGCACGCCCCCGCCGGGTGACGATTTCGCCCAGCGGTGGCGCGGTATTATACAAACTCTTATAGAACTTTGGTCTAATGTTAGAAAAGATTTTTTTGACTCCATTCGACGTATTTATTCACCGGTTTCGCCTTCGACCCGCCGCCCTGTATGATACGGCCAAAGCGTCCCGCTTTCCTGCCAGGTAGTGTCCATGTCCTCTATTTTAAGCCGCATCAAAGGCCTTAATCCGCGCCAGCAAGAGGCTGTTCGGTATATCGATGGCCCCTGCCTGGTCCTTGCCGGGGCGGGGTCGGGCAAAACCAGCGTGATCACCACCAAGATCGCGTATCTGGTGCAGGAGTGCGGGATGAGCGCCCGGCGGATCGCGGCGGTCACCTTCACCAACAAGGCCGCCCGGGAGATGAAAGAGCGCGTGGGCCAGATGCTCAAGGGCAAGGAGGGCCACGGCCTGACCGTGTCGACCTTTCACACCCTGGGCCTCAACATCATTCGCGGCGAGCTCAAGACTCTGGGCTACAAGCCCGGCTTTTCGCTTTTCGACCCGGAAGACGCCAAGGCGCTTTTGCGCGATCTGATGAACAAGGACGCCCAGGTCGACGCCGAGCAGATCAATTCGGTGCAGGGCAAGATTTCCACCTGGAAGAACGACCTGGTACTGCCGGGTCAGGCGCTCTCCCATGCCGAAGACGAAGACGAGCAGTTCGCCGCGCGCGTCTATGAAGCCTACAACCGCCACCTGAAAGCCTACAACGCGGTGGATTTCGACGATCTGATTCTGCTGCCGGTGGTGCTTTTACAAAACGATGCCGAGGCGCTGGCCCGCTGGCGGCGCAAGATCCACTACATGCTGGTGGACGAGTACCAGGACACCAACGTGTCTCAGTACCTGCTGGTGAAGCTGTTGATGGCCGAGTGTGCCACCTTCACGGTGGTCGGCGACGATGACCAGTCGATTTACGCCTGGCGCGGGGCGCGGCCGGAAAACCTGGTGACCCTGGGCGAGGACTTTCCCCGGCTCAACGTCATCAAGCTCGAGCAAAACTACCGCTCCACCGGGACCATTCTGCGTGCGGCGAACACGCTGATTGCCAACAACCCCCACGTTTACGATAAGACCCTTTGGTCGGACATGGGCGACGGCGCGCCGATCCGCGTGGTGGTCAACCGCCACGAAGAGGCCGAGGCCGAGCGCGTGGCCAGCGAAATGCTCACCCGGCGCATCAAGGAGCGTGCCGAGTGGCGCGACTTCGCGGTGCTCTACCGGGGCAACTTCCAGGCCAGGCTTTTGGAGTTGAAGCTTCAGCACTACCAGATTCCCTACAAGCTCTCCGGCGGCACGTCGTTTTTCTCGCGCAACGAGATCAAGGACGCCATGGCCTACCTGCGCCTTTTGATCAACCCGGCTGATGACAACGCTTTTTTGCGCATCGTCAACGTGCCGCGCCGGGAGATCGGCCCGGGCACGCTTGAAAAGCTCGCCAACTACGCCAACGACCAGACCACCGGGCGCAATACCTCGCTTTTTAACGCCTGCCGGGAGCTGGGCCTCGAGCAGGTGCTGCCTACCAAAGCGGTGGAGCGGCTCGCGCGCTTTACCCACTTTATAGAAGGCGTGCGCAAACGCATGGACCAGGGCGATGCCATCGCTGCCATTCGCGATATGCTGCGCGATATGGACTACGAAGCTTGGCTTTATCAAAACGCCAGCGCGCCGACCATCGCCGAGCGGCGCATGGCCAACGTGTGGATTCTAATCGACCAGCTCGAAAAGTCGCTCAACCGCGACCCAGAAGAGGACGACGACTCCACCGCCACAGAAACCGACGGCGTCGAAGCCGCCATTTCGCGGCTGGTGCTGCGCGATATTCTCGAGCAGCAGGCCGAGGAGGACGACTCGGACCGTGTACAGCTTTTGACCATGCACGCCTCCAAAGGCCTCGAGTTTCCTCATGTCTACCTGATGGGGTTGGAAGAGGACTTGCTGCCTCACCGCAACGCCATCGAGGTCGGCACGGTGGAAGAGGAGCGCCGTTTGGCTTACGTGGGCATCACCCGCGCGCGGCGTACGCTGACGATGACGCTCGCTCGCCAGCGTAAGACCTACGGCGAGCTGATGGACTGCCAGCCCAGCCGCTTTTTGGACGAGCTGCCCGCGGAGGATCTCGACTGGGAAGGCCGCGCCGATAAAGAGGACCCGGTTAAAAAGCAGGCGCGTGGCAAGGATGCCATCGCCGGGCTGCGCTCGCTGCTCGACTAGCGGCTTGGGTTATCCACAGCGCCTTCGTTTGATGCGGCTGTGAATAAACGAAGTGAGCTAGCGAGAACGCTCGACCATGAAGTCGACCATCGCCTTGAGCTCGTCGTCGGAAGCGGTGCTCGCACCGCGGGGCGGCATCACCCCTTTACCGGCAATCACGCTTTGATAGAGCACGTCGGGGTCTTTATCCAGGCGCTCGCCCCAGGCGTTGGAATCGCCAAGCGCCGGGGCACCGGCAATGCCGGTGGCGTGGCAGGAGGCGCACCGGGCGCGGGCGTAAAGCGCTTCACCATCGAGTTGGTGGTGGGAAGCGCCCTCTTCGTCGTCAGTGGGGTCGGGGGCTGAGGGCTCGGTTGGCGCTTCGTCTCGTTGCTCCGGCGCCGGCTCCTCCATCACGGGCTCGACCAGATAGAACGTCGCTGCGCGCATTTCGTCGTCGGAAAGATTGGGGTTGCCTCCGCGCGGCGGCATCGCGCCGGCCCCGTCGATGGCGTGGCGTAAAAGTACCTCGAAGCCTTGGGGCAGGCGGGCCTCCCAGGCCTCGCTATCACCGCGAATCGGCGCACTGGCCACCCCGGTTTGGTGGCACGCCATACAAAGCCGGTCGTAGACCGCCTCGCCTTGCGCTCTCAACGCGTCGTTATCAGCCCACACAAAACTTGAGACAACGCTTAATAAAGCCCCTGCCACGCGCTTGAAATTCACTCCGGACCCCCTATAAAACGCGACCGTTAACGTCAAACGCTGGCATCGCGCCCCTTGGTGCGTAGAAGGCGTGATACCAGCGCGTGTAGCGATCCAATCGTAAAGCATCGGCAGAGCGGCGCCTGCCTGGGGCCGCGGGATCAGAAAATGAGGTTAAAGACACCGGTCAGCGTCAAAAGCCCGACAAGAAAAATGAATACGATGATGCCCAGGATAATTTTCATTGCGATTCCTCCATGAGTAGACAGGTATTCCTTAATGGAACGCGCTCAGTATAGAGTAAAAACTCGCGCCATGACGACCTTGTCAAACCCGCTCTTCTGCCCCCTTGCGTCAGCCGGTTCGACCCCTGGGCTCTTCCCGGCGCCATGCGTAGAGCTGCTGGGTGCTATCGCCGCTGAAACCGGCCCGGGTGTAGGCCTGCCAGGCGGGCGTATTGTGCGCATCGACCGTTAGCGTGAGCGTGTGGGCGCCGCCCTGGTGGGTCAGCGCCTTCGCCTGCTCGACAAGCGCCTGGCCCAGCCCCTTGCCGCGCCAGGCCGGAACGATCCCCATCAGTTGCAGCTCCCAGCTCGACGACGTTTGCGGGGCCAGCAGCAAAACGCCGACGGTCTCGCCCTTGTAGATGGCCTGGTACCAATGGCGCGGCGCTGCCGGCGCCTGGGCGTAAAATCCGGCTAATAGGGTCTCCATAGACAGTGCCTCGAGCAGCGCCGGGCAGTCCAGCGACGCTTCGCTAATGGCGCGCAAAAGCGCGAGCTGACGCGCCCGGCTCAGCCCGCCAAAGGGCGCCATGAGAAGAGGCGACGAGGCGGTGTCCGTCGCCGCGCAGGGCGCCCGCAAATGCGCCACCCGGGCGATGCGCTCCATCCCGCTCGCCGCCAGCATCGCCGCCCAGTCGCTTTGCCCACTGCTTAGCATGACGTGGCAAAGATCGAAGCCTTGGCGGCTTACCCACCGATGGACACCGGCGAGTAACGCCTCGGCGGCGCTATTTTGCCGGGCGGGTAGCCAAACCTGGGCGGTGGCGTCGGCCAGCGGCTCTACCCAAAGGGTGGCCTCGATGCGCTCTGCGCGCGTGATGATCCAAAAGCCTTCCCAATTGAGCGGCGGGCCGGCCTGGGCGCGCTCCAAAGAGGCTTTCAGAGCCGACTGCTGTGCCGGGTCATAAAACGCGGCCAGGTGGCTTAGCGCCTCCAACCGTCGATGGGTAGGACAAGGGCCAAGGTAGGAGTGGTCGAAAGCCTCGTGACATGGCATGTTAGGTTTTCCGGCGCGTTGCGATAGCCCCTGAACGAGCCCGCTGTGAATGAAAGGAGTCATCCGCCCCTATGCGTATACTGCTGGTCGAAGACGATCCCAGCCTGGCCTCCGGCATTCGCCTGGCCCTGAAGCCCGAGCACTATACCGTGGACCATCTTAGCGAAGGTACCGCGGCGTTGAACGCCTTGAAAAACGAAGTTTTCGACGCCGTCATTCTGGATTTGGGGCTTCCCCGGCTGGACGGCATGGCGGTGCTGGAAGGTGCCCGCCGCCAGGGCGTCCAGGTACCGGTGCTGGTGCTGACCGCCCGCGACGACGTGGACAGCCGCATTGCCGGGCTCGACGCCGGCGCCGACGACTACCTCACCAAGCCCTTCGAAGTCGAAGAGCTCAAAGCGCGTCTGCGCGCGCTGCTGCGGCGAAGTCAAGGCCAGGTGAGCTCGCAGTTGACCTGCCGGGGCATCGTACTCGACCCGGACACACTTTGCGTGACCTACCAGGGCCAGGAGATTGCGCTCTCGCGTCGCGAGCTGACCCTGTTGCAGGAGTTCATGAGCCACCCCGGCCGCGTATTTACCCGGGATACGCTCGCTCAACTGCTTTACGGCTGGGAGGAGGACGTCGAGAGCAACGCCATCGAAGTGCACGTGCATCACCTGCGCCGCAAACTGTTCAGCGATGCGGTACGCACGGTGCGCGGTATTGGCTACGTAATGGATAAAGCGGCCTCGGGGTCGGCCTCATGAAGTCGCTTCGCCAGCGCACGCTGGGGCTTACGCTGCTGGTGTTCGGGCTCAGCATGCTGGTCATCGGGTTCATCAGCTACCGCTACGCCGCCCAGGAGATCGAAGAGCTTTACGACGCCAGCCTGTCGCAAAACGCGCGCCTGTTGGAGGGCCTGCTGCGCGCGCCGCTGCCCGAGGCCGACCGGGCGGTGCTGTTGGGCAGCCTGGAAGACGCGCTGCGCACGGCCAACGAGGCCCCCGAGCACGCGGCGGGCCACCGCTACGAAAGTCAGCTCGTCTTTCAACTGTGGGAAGCGGATACACTGCTACTGCGCTCTGCCAACGCCCCACAGGCTTCGCTGAATCAGCAGCCCTCCGGCTATTCGTCGCTAGAGCTTGGCGATGCCGAGTGGCGAATTTACGTGCTGGACGTGCCCAACACCGCCCGCCAGGTGGTGGTCGGCGAGCGCGAAGACATGCGCGACGAGCTGATTACCACGGTGGCGCTGCGCACCTTGTTGCCGGACCTTTTGGGCCTGCCGCTATTAACGGTGCTTTTATGGTGGTCGATCGGCTGGGGGTTGGCGCCGCTTTCGCGCATGGCCGAGCAGATCAGAAGCCGCGACCCCAATAATTTGAAGCCGCTGCCGCGCGAGCCGCTGCCGTTTGAACTCGATACCATCGCCGGCGCCCTCAACCGATTGCTCGAACGGGTCAGCCGCCTGCGCGTGCGCGAGAAGCGCTTTATCGCCGACGCCGCCCACGAGCTTCGCACCCCGCTTGCCGTGCTCGACCTTCACGCTCAGAACGCCCTGGCTGCCGATAACGCCCACGACCGCGAAGCGTCGCTGACGCGGCTGCGCGACGGCGTGGCCCGCTCTACCCGCCTGGTCAGCCAACTGCTCACATTGGCGCGGCTGGACCCGGACACCGACGCACACCCGGCCTCGAGGCAGGTCGACGTAGCCATCGAGGCACGCGAAACCCTGGCAAAGCTCTCCCCTCTGGCGGCGAAAGGCGGCCAGCAGCTGCTGCTCAACGCCGACGACCAGGCCCCGTGGCAAATGAACGAGGAGCCCGGCGCGATCGAGACGCTGATCCAGAACCTGGTGGGCAACGCGCTTCAACACGCCCCACAGCAGAGCACCATTACCGTAACGCTCAGCGCCACCGTCGATACGGTCACGATCACCGTCGACGATCAGGGCCCGGGGATTGTGGAAAGCGAGCGGCTGCGCGCGATGGAGCGCTTTCAGCGCGCGGGCCCGGGGGCCGGTGCGGGCCTGGGGCTTTCGATCGTCGAGCGTTTGGTCAAACGCCACGCCGGGCAATTAAGCCTGGAAGACGCCCCCCAGGGTGGGCTTCGCGTGCGCGCCGTGCTGGCCAAAGGCGGCAACGCCGAACCACCATAGCCGTTGGTTATCATGTTGATTAAACAATAATTGGACACCCTTAAGGTTGTGGTAAGGATTCCGTGTAAATCTGAAAGCATAAAGCAGGCGTAACCGCCTGCGCACCCTGACAGATCACGGAGATACCGCCATGAATTTAATGGTTCGCAAGCCCAAGCCGCTCGTTCAGTTTGGCCAGACACCGCTTTTGACCACCCCCGCGGCCAAGGAGCTTACCCAGCAAAGCCCGGCGCTTTCGCTGCTGACCGATTTCACCCAGGTAGCGCCGCAGTCCATCGCCGCGGATACCCCGATCAACGAAGCGCACCTGAAAATGCGCCACAGCGGCGTAAGGCTTCTGTTCGTGATCGATCGCAACGAGCACTGCGTTGGTGTTTTGACCGCCAAGGAAGTCATCGGCACCCGCCGGGTGAACCTGGCCATGCAGCAGCGCCAGCTCGACCGCGAAGAGATCACCGCCGAAATGATCATGACGCCCTGGGAAAAACTCAGCGCCATGCCCATGGAGCACCTCACGTCCATGAGCATCCAGGATTTGATCCTCTCGATGGAGAGCTTCACCGAGCAGCATCTTTTGATCACCGAACACAACGCCGAGCACGCCTTGAGCGTTCGCGGCCTGATTTCAGTGACCGATATTCAAAACGCCATCGGTCAGGGCAATGGCAAGATCGACAATACCGTGGTGCCCATGGCCAGCAGCTTCGCCGACATTTGCCAGGTCATCACCGGCCACGATTTATAAAACGCGCCGCACCCCATCACGAAAAAACCGCCCTCTTTTAGAGGGCGGTTTTTGTTTGGCTGGCCAACACTTTCATACCAACTGGTCAGGGCAAGGGCACCCTGCGGTGCCCCTGGCTTAAAACAGCGACGCGTTGATCCAAAGATGTGCGCCGATGCTGGCCGCGTAGCCCAGCAAAATGGCCGGCACCCAGCGCAGGTGCACCGCGAAGGTGTAGATGCCGCGCGCCTGGCCCATCAAGGCCACGCCCGCCGCCGAGCCCATGGAGAGCAGGCTTCCGCCCACGCCGGCGGTCAGGGTGATCAACAGCCAGTTGCCCTCTGTCATATCCGGCGCCATGGAAAGCACCGCGAACATCACCGGAATGTTATCGACGACCGCCGAAATGAGCCCCAGCACCACGTTGGCCCAGATCGGGTTCCAGCTACCGTAGAGGGTCTCGGAGAGCAGGCTCAAATACCCCATGAAGCCCAAACCGCCGACACACAGCACGACCCCGTAGAAGAACAGCAATGTGTCCCACTCCGAGCGGGCGATCCGGCTGAAAATATCGAACGGTACGACGCTACCCAACTGCTCGAGCTTTTTCCAATCCCCCCGGCGGGAGTAGCGCTCGCGCTTGCGCTCCAGCGAGCGGGGCAGGCTCTGGCGCAGGTAGTAGCCAAAAAACTGCAAAAGCCCCAGGCCGAACATCATGCCCATGGCCGGCGGCAGGTTGAGCACCGAGTGACAAAGCACCGAGATCGCAACGGTGACCAAAAACAGCGCGATGATGCGCCGCGAGCCGCGCTTGAGCCAGACGTTCTCGGTCAAGGCCGCGGGCTGGCGGTTGATAATGAAGAAATTCATGATAGTGGCGGGCACGACGAAGTTGATGATCGCCGGTATCAGCAGTACGAAGAAACCCTCGAAGGGAATTTGTCCGCCCTGCCAGACCATCAGCGTGGTGATATCGCCAAAGGGGCTGAAGGCGCCGCCGGCGTTGGAGGCCACCACCACGTTCACACAGCAAAGGCCGATGAACTTGTTATCGCCTTCGGCGACCTTGAGCACCACCGCACACATGAGCATGGCGGTGGTCATGTTGTTGGCAATCGCTGAAATGCCGAAGGCCAAAAAGCCGGTAATCCAGAAAAGGCTGCGGTAGCTAAACCCCTTGCGCACGAGCCAGGCGCGCAGCGCATCGAAAATGCGCCGCTCCTCCATGGCGTTGATGTAGGTCATCGCCACCAGCAAGAAGAGCAAAAGCTCGGTGTACTCCAAAAGCGTTTCGCGAAACGCCGTTTCGGCCTCCTCGGGCATCCCCGCCTGCACGTAAATCCAGGCAACGATGGCCCAGATGAGACCGGCGGCCACCAGCACGGGTTTGGACTTGCGCATATGGATGATCTCTTCACTCATCACCAGCGCATAGGCGAGAATGAAGATGATCACACAGCTAATACCAGCGACGGTGGTGGTCAGATCGAGCGGGCCAGCAGCGGCAAAGGAGAGCGAAGGAAAAGCGAGGAGGAGAAGCGTAATCAACAACCAAGCACCCCGGCGGTTGGAGCACCGGGTTGCAAGGACGTTCGATGAAGTCATGGCGGCGGGATCCTGAGCGTTTTAAGTAGGGATGGAGAGACACCGCCAAATGATAAGCACACTAACTAAGTGTTGCAACGCAGCGGTTGCGCATAAGATGCGCCAATTCACTGCGCCTTGCAAAGTCGATTAACGAAGGTTTATGAGCCCTACTCGACGGTTACACTCTTGGCCAGGTTGCGGGGCTGGTCGACGTCGGTCCCCTTGAGAACCGCCACGTGGTAGCTCAAAAGCTGCAGCGGAAGCGTGTAGAGCAGCGGCGCCAGCGCTTCGTGCACGTGGGGTAGCGTCAGTACCTCGATGCCTTCCTGGGCGACGATGCCCACGTTCTCGTCGGCAAAAACGAAAAGCTGCCCGCCCCGGGCGCGTACTTCCTGCAGGTTGGACTTGAGCTTTTCCAGCAGGTCATCGTTGGGCGCGATTGATATCACCGGCATTTCGCTGTCCACCAGCGCCAGCGGCCCGTGTTTGAGCTCGCCGGCGGGGTAGGCTTCGGCGTGAATGTAGGAGATTTCCTTGAGCTTGAGCGCGCCTTCCAGCGCGACCGGATAGTGGGCGCCACGCCCCAGAAAGAGCGCGTGGTGCTTTTCGGCAAACGCCTGGGAAAGCGCCTCGATCTGGCTGTCCATCGCCAGCACCTTTTGGCAAAGCGCGGGCAGTTCGCGCAACACCTCAACGATCTCACCGTAATCCCCGCGCCCGTTGGCTTTCGCCACGCTCAGGGTCAAAAGCATCAGCGCAACCAGTTGGGTGGTGAACGCCTTGGTCGAGGCCACGCCGATCTCCGGGCCGGCCCGGGTCATCAGCGCCATGTCAGATTCGCGCACCAGCGAGCTTCCCGGTACGTTGCATATCGCAAGCGTACCCAGATACCCCAGGGTTTTGGCAAAGCGCAGCGCCGCCAGGGTATCCGCGGTTTCCCCGGACTGGGAGAGCGTCACGAACAGCGTCCCTTCCGGCACCACCGGGTAGCGGTAGCGATACTCCGAGGCCACTTCCACCTGCACGGGTACACCGGCGTAGCGCTCGAGCCAGTAGCGCGCCACAAGCCCCGCGTGAAAACTGGTGCCACAGGCGATGATGTGGATCTGGCGCGCCTTTTCGAAAAGTGCGTGGGCATCGGGGCCGAAGCTTTCAACCAGGACACCGTCAGCACTTAACCGGCCTTCAAGGGCCGCGCCCATCAACGCGGGCTGCTCGAAAATCTCCTTGAGCATATAGTGGCGATACTCGCCCTTGCTCGCCGAACCGTCGCCGTGCTCGAAGGTGTGGATAGGGCGCTCGACGGTCTGGCCGTCGCGGTCGACCACGGTGATCGCGCCCTTGTCGCGCAGCACGACCAGATCGCCCTCTTCCAGATAGATAAACCGATCGGTAACGGGCAAAAGCGCCATCGGGTCCGAGGCGAGAAACGCCTCGTCGATACCTACCCCCACCACTAGCGGGCTGCCCTGGCGGGCGCCGACCACCACACCGGGCTCGTTTTTGCACATCACACCCAGCGCGTAGGCGCCGCCCAGGTTTTTGACGATATAACGGGTCGCTTCGAACAAATCCGATCCGTTGGCCAGCTTCTCGCTGAGCAAGTGAGCGATCACTTCGGTGTCGGTTTGTGAGCTGAACGCGTAACCGTCATTTTCGAGGCGCGCCTTGATGGGCTCGAAATTTTCGATGATGCCGTTATGCACCACGGCCACCTGGTCCTGGCTGTGGTGCGGGTGTGCATTCGCCTCGGTGGGCTTGCCGTGGGTGGCCCAGCGCGTGTGAGCAATGCCCGAGGTGCCGGGAAGCGCTTCACGTCCGAGCTTTTCGGCAAGGGCGCCGACCTTGCCCACCGCCCGGTGGCGCCTTAGGGCCCCCTCGCTAAGCACCGTCATGCCAGAGGAGTCGTAGCCGCGGTACTCCAGGCGTTTGAGTCCCTCCAGCAGGATCTCCTGTACGTTACGCTGTGCAACCGCTGCGACGATGCCACACATGGGTCTCTCCTTGGCTTTTGGGCGATGGGTTCAAGAGGTTTTTTTGGTCGGGCGCGACCAGGGCGCTTTTTGCGTCTGCGGGCTACGGGTGAGCGCAAGCGCCTGGTCGCTGACATCCTGGGTAATCGTCGAGCCCGCGCCGACCGTGGCCCCGGCGCCCACGGTGACCGGGGCAACCAGGGCGCTGTTGGAGCCGATAAACGCCTCGTCGCCGATCACGGTGCGGTGCTTGTTGGCGCCATCGTAGTTGCAGGTAATCGTGCCGGCGCCGACGTTCACCCCCCGCCCCAGGGTGGCGTCGCCCACATAGCTTAGGTGGTTGATCTTGCTGCCCTCGCCCACCTCGGCGTTCTTGGTTTCGACGAAATTGCCGACCCTGGCGTCGAGCGCCAGCCGGGTACCCGGGCGAAGCCTGGCAAAGGGGCCCACCCGGTTGCGCCCCGCACTCCAGGTATCTTCGATGACGCTGTGGCTTTCGATCACGCTTTCCGCGCCGATGACGCTGTTTTTAATCACACTGTAGGGCCCAACCCGTACGTCGTTTTCCAGGCGCACGTCGCCTTCGAACACACAGCCCACGTCGATAAAGACGTCTTCGCCGCAGGTGAGCGTGCCGCGCACATCGAGCCTTGCCGGGTCGGCCAGGGCAACGCCCTGGGCCATCAGCGCCTCGGCCAAATCGAGCTGATAGGTGCGTTCGAGCCGCGCCATCTGCGCGCGGTTGTTGACCCCTTCGACCTCGGCGGCGCTTTGCGGCTGGGCGGTGCACACCGTCGTGCCCTCCGCGCTTGCCAGGCCAATCACGTCGGTCAGGTAGTACTCGCCCTGGGCGTTCTGGTCGGAAAGCTTCGGCAGCCAGCGTTCGAGCTGCTCGGTGGTCATCGCCATGATACCGGTGTTGCACTCGGTGATGGCGAGCTCGGCGTCAGTGGCATCCTTCTGCTCGACGATGGCCACCGCCTCGCCCTCGGCGTTGCGCACGATGCGCCCGTAGCCGCTGGGATCAGGAAGCGTCACGGTCAAAAGCCCCATGTGCGTCTCGTCCACCTGCTCGAGCAGCGCGGTGAGCGTCTCGGCCTGAATCAGCGGCACGTCGCCGTAAAGTACCAGTACCTTGCCGCTGCCACAGGCGGGCGTAGCCTGCATCACCGCGTGGCCGGTGCCTTTTTGCTCGGTTTGCTCGGCAAACGTGACCGCCTGACCGTCCAGGGCTTGGCGAAGCTGTTCGCCGCCGTGGCCGATCACTACGTGGGTGCGGGTAGGCGCGAGCGTGGCGGCAGTATCGAGCACGTGTTGTACCAATGTCTTGCCGGCAAGCGTATGCAGCACCTTGGGGGTTTGCGAGCGCATCCGCGACCCTTTACCGGCGGCGAGGATGACGATGTCGAGTTCTTGCATGTTAGTCCCTGATTGAAGCGGGTGAGGTCTCGGCGTTCCAGGCATCGATACCCAGCTCGGCCATCAACGCTTCACCGAAATAGTCGACGAAAGCGGGGCTTGCCAGGCTCTGCCACTGTTCTTCGCCGATATTGACGAGCATCAGCACGCTCAAGTCATTGTCGACGGCCATTTGCATGCCACGCTCTTCCCCCGCCACCGAAAGCGCGGTTGCCCAGGCATCCGCCCAGGCGTTGGAGGGGTGAAACACCGACACCGAGGCCAAACGATGGGTAATCGGGCGGCCGGTGCGCGGGTCGAGGGTGTGCGCGTAACGCTGGCCGTCGGCTTCGAAGTAGTGGCGGTAGTCGCCGGAGGTCGCCACCGACAGCGCCTCCAGTGGAATGACGTGCTGGGCCCGGGGCTGGCCGTTTTGAGGCACTTCGATACCGATGCGCCAGGGCTCCCGGTCGGCCTCACTGCGATGGCCGCGGGAGATCAAGTCGCCGCCCAGGTTCACCAGGTAATCCTCGATGCCCTGCTGGTCCAGATACGCCGCCACGCGATCCGTTGCGTGGCCCTTGGCAACGCCGGAAAGGTCGATGAAAACATCACGATTGCGCCTGGCCTGCATGCGCTGGGTGTCGACCTCGACGGCGTCGAAGCCGATGCGCGCCAGGCGATCCTCGAGTTCCTGCTCGGAAGGAACCTCTTCGGGGCGGGCCTCGGGCCCAAAACTCCACAAATTGACCAGCTCGCCGATGGTGATATCGAAAGCGCCGTTACTCGTCTCGGCCACCGACTGGCTAATCGCCATTACTTCGATCAATTCGTTGGAAAGCGGTTGCCACTCGCCCAGCGGGGCGTTGTTGAACGCAATCAGCTCCGAGTCGTCGCGGTAGGTAGACATTGCCTGGTCGACGTCTTCGAGCTCGACAAGAATACTTTCTTCCAGCGTTTGAGCTTCGCCTTGGGTGAGCGAATCGGCAATGGTCACCTGATAAAACGTGCCAAAAATGCCGCCTTCGAAGCGTACGGGGGAATCAAGCGGGCGGTCTTGTTCGGAGCAGCCCAAAAGCAGCAGCGCCATCAGCAAAAACGCGGCGTGGCACAACCTCGGCGAATAGTTTTTCATGTAGGGTCCCTTTAAAACGCCCAGGCATTAGAAATAAAAAAACCACAAAAGCCAAGCGCCGAACAGCACACGATAGATGACGAACGGCTGCATGCTCAGCTTTTTAATCACCGCTAAAAAGTAGTGGATACACAGGTAAGCACTGATGCCCGACAGCACCGTCGCGCCCAGCATGACCGGCACGTCGACCGAGGCGCCTTTGCTTGCAAGCTTAAACGTCTCGAGCCCACCGGCTAATATAATGACAGGAATGGAAAGCAGAAACGAGAACCGCGAGGCGCTTTCACGGCTCATGCCCGCCATCAGCGCGGCGGTAATGGTGATCCCCGAGCGCGAGGTACCGGGGATCAGCGCGAGTATCTGGGCGGCGCCGATAAACAGCGCATCCCTCAAGCGCATATCGTACTCGGAGCGGGTGCCGCGCTTTTTCCAATCGGCGTAGCCCAGCACCAGGCCAAAGACGATCAGACTGATGGCGATCACCAGCGTGGAGCGCATGTGACCTTCCACGATGTCTTGCAGCAAAAACCCGGCCAGACACACCGGTATCGTGGCCACTACGACCCAAAGCGCCAGCGTTGCCTCACGGTTGACGCCCCGGCCACCCACCGCTGCCAGGCTGCTAGCCACCATCTGCCAAAGCTCACGGCGAAAGTAGAGGATGACCGCGCTCAAACTGCCCAGGTGAAGCGCGACATCGAAGGCCAGGCCCTGGTCGTCCCAGTCGGTCAATACGGGCACTAAAATAAGGTGAGCGGAACTTGAAATGGGTAAAAATTCGGTCAGCCCCTGCACGACCGCTAACACTACCACCTGAAGCCAATCCATGGATTGTCCTATTCGTCTGTCGTTATTTAAAGAATGTTTACCTGTCAGGCGAGCAAACAATACCTGCCTCTTGGCGCATTGTCCGTTTCTCTCAACGAACAAGCGCCAAGGGGCTATAGATTACGCCGCTATACGCTACAATGGGGCTCTAATGAACGTGCACGCCCTGCAAGGTACCCATGTCTCAGACCGTAGAATCGTCAGTGGTTCAAAATCATACACTTGACCACGAACAAGCCAAACGGGTGACCTACATTGGCGCCTGGCTGGACGGGCTTTTGAGCATCGTCAAGGTAGCGGTGGGCTTTTTGGTCGGCTCGGCGGCGCTGGTCGCCGACGGTATCCACTCGCTCTCGGACCTGGTCACCGACGGTTTCGTGCTGACCGCGATCCACTACGGCCGCCAGGAACCGGATAACGATCATCACTACGGCCACGGGCGTATCGAAACGCTGACCACGCTATTGCTGGGCAGTATCCTGATATTCGTCGCCGGCGGCATCGCCTGGTCAAGCCTGGACCGGTTGTTAAGCGGCGAGGGGGTAAGCGCTCCGGGGTACGTGGCGATCGCCATCACCGTCGCCGCACTTGCCAGTAAAGAGTGGATATTTCGCTACACCATGCGCGTGGCCAAGCGCGTGCAGTCTAAATTGTTGGAAGCCAATGCCTGGCACTCGCGAAGCGATGCGCTTTCGACCGCCGTGGTGCTGGTGGCGCTTCTTGGCGCCCAGTTCGGGCTTGGCTGGGTGGACGCGGTAGCCGCCGTAGTGGTGGGGCTTTTGGTGGGTAAGGTCGGCTGGGATCTACTGTGGCAATCCGCCCGGGAGCTGGTCGATACCGCACTCCCCGAAAACGTCCAGCAGCAGATGCACGACGTGGCCTGTAGCGTGGCTGGCGTTGATAGCGTGCACGACCTGCGCACTCGCCAATCCGCGGGCTGGGTCATGGTCGATCTACACATCGTGGTCGGCCCCACCATTACGGTGTCCGAGGCTCACGAGATCGGCAACGAGGTGAGCCGCCGGCTGCGCCACGCGTTTCCCCTCCTCACCGACGTCATCTTTCATATCGACCCCGAGGACGACGCTGGTGAAGGCGACCCGAGCAAGCTGCCGGGGCTGCCGCTTCGTCCGGAGGTCGAGGCAGCGCTCGACGAGCGCTGGTACGCCCACCCGGTATGGCGCACGTTGAACGAATTACAGCTTCACTACCTGGACAACAAGGTCTCGGTGTCGCTGATCATCAGCGACGCCGTGCATCAGCCGCCCCAGTGCCTGGCCAGCCAACTCAAGGCCATGGCCAATGATATCGAGTGGCTGGGCCACGTGGAGATTCTCTTTATCACCCGGGCGGCGAGCAGCGCGCTTCGGTGAATCGTGAATCGTGAATCGTGAATCGTGAATCGTGAATCAACGCAGGGTGGTGCGGGCGCTGCCTTTTGCAGTACAGGGGCAGCGCCGGCGTGGGCGGTGGTTCAAACCGCCGAGAGGATGATGGTGGCGATGGTAAAGTAGATCAGTACGCCCGTGGCGTCGATCAGGGTGGTCACCAGCGGCGCCGACGCCGTGGCCGGGTCGACCTTGAAACGCTCCAGCACGAAGGGTAGGCACATACCGATCAAGCTGCCAAACAACACGATGGTCACCATACTCAGCGCCACGATCATCGCCACCGCTTCGCCGCCGCGCATGATGCCGATCGGCGTGACCGCAATCGCCATGGTCAGCCCAAGCGCCCCGGCGACCATGAGCTCGCGTCCGAGCATCTTGCCCCAGTCCTTGACGCCAACATCCCCGGTGGCCATCCCGCGCACCATCAAGGTCGCCGCTTGGGCGCCGGCGTTACCGCCACTACCGATCAGAAGCGGCAAAAAGAACACCAGCGCCACCTGAGAGGCGATGACGTCCTCGAAGTAGGCAATGCCCGCCCCGGAAAACAGATTGGCAAATACCAATAGTACGAGCCAGGTTACGCGCTTGCGGTAAAGGCTCCAGAGCTTGACCCGGCTGACGCCGTCCTCGAGCTGGCCGATCGACATCCCCTTGTGGATATCTTCGGTCGCCTCGGACTCCGCCACGTCCATGGCGTCATCGTGGGTGACGATCCCCACCATGCGCCCATCGATATCGATCACCGGTAGCGCCAGCAGGTCGTAGCGCGCCACCACCCGGGCGACCTCTTCCTGGCCGTTATCGACGGCGGTGCTGATCACGTCCTTGATCATGATGTCGTCGACCATCGCCCCGGGGCGCGCGACCATGAGCTGGCGAAGCGACATCGTGCCGATCAGCTCGCCGTCGCTGTCCAGCACGTAGAGCTGGTACACGGTTTCGGCGTCCGGCGCGGTCTGGCGTACCCGCATCAGCGCTTGCGACACCGTCATGCCACTGGCTATTGCGACATAGTCAGAGGTCATGATGGCGCCGGCAGTGCCCTCTACATAGCTTGCCAGACGCTTTAGGTCTTCGCGCTCCTGGTGGGCCATCCGCCGCAAAAGCGCTTCGCGGCGATCTTCCCCCAGCAGGTTGAAAAGATCCGCCCGCTCGTCCGAGCCCATCTCTTCCAATAGTTTCAGGACCTGGGTATCGGAGAGCTCGGCGACTACCTCGAGCTGGCTTTCGCCGGGCAGGTAGCCCAGCACGTTGGCCGCGCGCTCGGTGGAGAGGATATCGAGAATCGCTATCGCCGCGGTGAGCTCTTCGTCATCCTCGATGAACTCTTCGAGCACCTGGGCGATATCCGCCGAACGTACTTCCGCCAGACGCTCGGACACCGCCTGGCTCGGCGCTTGCTGGGAAAGCTCGCCCAGCAGCGTTGATTTCAATTCCTGCAAGGTTTCATCGGATAGCGACATCGCAATCTCCCTGAAAGAGGCGTTATGTTAGATGAGTTTTGCAGATAGATAGCTCGCTACTTTGCCGGAATTTATAGTAGCAGATAAAAAAAACGCCCCTTAAACCGCCAGGGGTTCAAGGAGCGTTTTATTCACGTCACGCGTGAGCTCTAGCCTTTACCCGCCTTCTTGCGCAACTGCTGGATCGTTCGCAGCTGAGCAACGGCTTCGGCCAGTTCCGCCGAGGCGCGCGTGTAGTCGAGCTCGGCGGACTTCTCGTTGAAGGCCTTGAGCGCGTCCTGACGCGCCTGCTCGGCGGCAGCCTCGTCAAGGTCGCTCGCCCGCGCCGCGGCGTCGGCCAGAATCGTCACCACCTCGGGCTGAACTTCCATGAAGCCGCCGGACACGAAGAAGTTCTCTTCCTTGCCGCCGTTCATGATCACCCGGATCGGACCCGGCTGAAGCTCGGTCAAAAGCGGCGTGTGGCCGGGTAAAATACCCAGATCGCCCATCAAACCGGAGGCGATGACCTGCTCGACGCTGTCCGAGAAGATGGACGCTTCGGCGCTGACGATAGTGCAAGTGAAGCTATTCGCCATAGCGAATCCCCCTAGTGAACGGGATTACTTCTTCATCTGGTTGGCTTTTTCGACCGCTTCGTCGATAGAGCCGACCATGTAGAAGGCCTGTTCGGGCATATCGTCGTACTCGCCGTCCAGAATGCCCTGGAAGCCGCTAATCGTGTCTTTCAGCGACACGTATTTACCCGGCGAACCCGTGAACACCTCGGCGACGAAGAACGGCTGCGACAAGAAGCGCTGGATCTTACGCGCCCGGGCCACGGCCAGCTTGTCTTCGTCCGACAGCTCGTCCATACCCAGAATGGCGATAATATCCTTGAGTTCCTTGTAGCGCTGCAGCACACCCTGTACGCCGCGGGCGACGTTGTAGTGCTCGTCGCCGATGACCAGCGGATCCAACTGACGCGAGGTGGAATCCAGCGGGTCGATCGCAGGATAAATACCCAGCTCGGCGATGGAGCGCGCCAGTACCACGGTGGCGTCCAGGTGCGAGAAGGTGGTGGCCGGTGACGGGTCGGTCAAGTCATCCGCGGGAACGTAAACCGCCTGCACAGACGTGATAGAGCCTGCTTTGGTGGAGGTGATACGCTCCTGCAACACACCCATCTCTTCGGCCAGCGTTGGCTGATAACCAACCGCAGACGGCATACGGCCAAGCAGGGCCGATACTTCGGTACCCGCCAGGGTGTAGCGGTAGATGTTATCGACGAACAGTAGCACGTCGCGGCCTTCGTCACGGAATTTCTCCGCGATGGTCAGACCCGTCAGCGCCACGCGCAAGCGGTTACCCGGCGGCTCGTTCATCTGACCGTAGACCAGCGATACCTTGTCGATAACGTTGGATTCGGTCATTTCGTGATAGAAGTCGTTACCCTCACGCGTACGCTCACCCACACCGGCGAATACGGAGTAGCCGCTGTGCTCGGTGGCGATGTTGCGGATAAGCTCCATCATGTTGACGGTTTTACCGACACCGGCGCCGCCGAACAGGCCTACCTTACCGCCCTTGGCAAACGGGCACACAAGGTCGATGACCTTGATACCGGTTTCCAAAAGCTCGTTGGAAGCCGCCTGGTCGGCGTAGCTCGGTGCCTTGCGGTGGATCGGCATGCGCTCGGCTTCGCCGATCGGGCCAGCTTCGTCGATCGGCTCGCCCAGCACGTTCATGATCCGGCCTAGCGTTTCGGTACCTACGGGTACAGAAATTGCGGCCCCTGTGTTGGTCACGTCCAGACCACGCTTCAAGCCCTCGGTAGAGCCCATCGCGATGGTCCGCACCACGCCGTCGCCCAGCTGCTGCTGGACTTCGAGGACGGTCTCTTTTTCAGAGACCTTTAGCGCGTCGTAGACCTTGGGCACAGAGTCCCGCGGAAACTCTACGTCAATCACCGCGCCGATGATTTGTACGATACGTCCGCTCATCTTGGTTCCTCTTTAAAACCTGCAAATGAAACCTGTCTGCCCGATGCCGACTCGCGGCATCAAGGGCGTTATACGGCTGAAGCGCCGCCGACGATCTCGGAAATTTCCTGGGTGATGGCGGCCTGGCGGGCCTTGTTGTACACCATCTCCAGATCGTCGATCAGATTGCCCGCGTTATCGGTGGCACTCTTCATGGCGATCATCCGGGCGGCCTGCTCGCAGGCGCCATTTTCGACCACCGCCTGATAGACCTGGGATTCGATGAAGCGAACCAACAGGCCATCGAGTAACGCCTTGGCATCCGGTTCATACAGGTAGTCCCAGCTTCCGGGACGGGCGTTTTCTTCATCGTTGGAGGCGTCGTCGCCCATATCCGGCGAAAGCGGCAGAAGCTGACGGACCACCGGCTTTTGCGTCATGGTGTTGATAAACTCGTTATACACCACGTAAAGCCGGTCGAGACGTCCTTCATCATAAGCTTGCAGCATCACCTTGACGCTGCCGATCAAACCTTCAACCGTTGGCTTTTCACCCAGCCCGCTTTTCGCGGCCACCAGGTTACCGCCGTAGTTACGGAAAAACGCGCTGGCTTTGGAGCCGAGGGCACAGAAGTCGAGCTCTGCGCCCTGCTCGTGCCAGGCCTTGGCGTCTTTCACCACGGCCTTGAACAGATTGGCGTTCAAGCCGCCGCACAGTCCACGATCCGTGGAGACCACGATATAACCGACGCGATTGACCTCGTTACGCTCGACCATGTAGTCGTGCTTGTACTCGGGGTTTGCGTCCGCGATGTGGCCGACCACGTTACGAATCTGCCTGGCGTACGGCTGGCCTGCCTTCATCAAATCTTGCGCTTTACGCATTTTCGACGCAGCGACCATTTCCATAGCGCTGGTGATTTTCTGCGTATTTTTGACGCTTCCGATCTGGTTGCGTATCTCTTTTGCAGCTGCCATAGCGATCTACCCTTCGTTCGTGGCTCTCAGAAAGTAGGCAAGCCCGCCTATAGGCGGGCCGGACATTACCAGCTCTGAGTCGCCTTGAACTGTTCGAGACCGGACTTCATGCCGTCCTTGATCTCGTCGTTGTAGTCACCGGTCTGGTTGATCTTGTCGAGCAGCTCAGCGTGTTCGGACTTCATGTAGTCGTGCAGGGCACGCTCGAAGTCCAACACCTTGTCGACGCTGACATCATCCAGATGGCCTTCGTTAGCGGCGTAAAGCGTCAGCGCCATTTCCGCCACGGACATCGGCGAGTACTGGTGCTGCTTCATCAGCTCGGTAACGCGCTGACCATGTTCGAGCTGCTTACGCGTCGCTTCGTCGAGATCAGAAGCGAACTGCGAGAACGCCGCAAGCTCCCGGTACTGCGCAAGCGCCAGACGCACGCTACCGCCAAGCTTTTTGATGATCTTGGTCTGGGCCGAACCACCGACACGAGAAACCGACAAACCTGCGTTGATCGCCGGACGAATACCGGAGTTGAACAGGTTGGTTTCCAGAAAGATCTGGCCGTCGGTGATCGAGATCACGTTGGTCGGAACGAACGCGGAAACGTCGCCGCCCTGGGTCTCGATGATTGGCAGTGCGGTCAAGGAGCCGGTCTTGCCGGTGACTTCGCCGTTAGTGAACTTCTCGACGTAGTCGGCGTTGACGCGCGCGGCGCGCTCCAAAAGACGCGAGTGGAGATAGAACACGTCACCCGGGTAGGCTTCACGGCCCGGCGGACGGCGCAGCAGCAGCGATACCTGACGATACGCCACGGCCTGCTTGGAGAGGTCATCGTAGACGATCATGGCGTCTTCGCCACGGTCGCGGAAGTACTCGCCCATGGTGCAGCCGGAGTAGGCGGCGAGGAACTGCATCGGCGCCGGGTCGGACGCGCCGGCCGCGACCACGATGGTGTGCTCCATCGCACCGTGCTCTTCGAGCTTGCGCACGACGTTGGCAATGGTCGACTGCTTCTGACCGATCGCCACGTAGACACAGGTGACGCCCTTGCCTTTCTGGTTGATGATCGCGTCGATGGCGATCGCCGACTTACCGATCTGACGGTCGCCGATGATCAGCTCACGCTGACCGCGGCCGATCGGCACCATGGAATCGATCGACTTCAAACCGGTTTGGATCGGCTCGTCGACGGACTGACGCGTGATGACGCCAGGCGCGACTTTTTCGACCGCGTCGGTGAGCTTGGCGTTGATGTCGCCCTTACCGTCGATGGGGTTACCGAGTGCGTCGACTACGCGGCCCGCGAGTTCCGGGCCCACCGGCACTTCGAGAATGCGACCGGTACACTTGGCGGTCATCCCCTCTTCGAGCTGGAGGTAGTCGCCCAGTACCACGGCGCCTACGGAGTCGCGCTCGAGGTTGAGCACCATGCCGAAGATGGCGTTCGGGAATTCGATCATTTCACCAAACATCGCGTCTTCGAGGCCGTGAACTTTCACGATGCCGTCGGAAACGGTGACGATGGTACCCTGATTACGGGCTTCGGATGCGACGTCAAGCTTCTCGATTCGCTGCTTGATGATGTCGCTGATCTCGGAAGGATTCAGTTGCTGCATGCCATGTCCCTCGGACTCAAGCGGTTAGCGCATCAGTAAGGCGGTTCAATCGACCACGCACCGAGCCGTCAATGACGGTATCGCCGGCACGCAGGATGACACCGCCGATGAGCGACTTGTCTACCTGAGTAGAAATTGAGATTTCGCGATTCAGACGTTTCTTAAGCGCGTTTGCCAATTTGGTCTTCTGCGGCGCCGTCAGCTTGTAGGCCGACGTGACCATCACCTCGACACGCTGCTCGAACTCGGCGCGCAAGCGCTCGAACTGATCAGCGATGAAAGGCAGTGCCAACAGACGGCCCTGGGTCGCCAGGGCCGTCAAAAACCGCTTAATGCCCTCGGGCTGTTCCGGCAAAATGCTGGAAAGCAGCTCGATCTTGGTTTCATTGACGACTTTTGGGCTACCCAACACCCGGCGTAGGCCGTCGTCGGCAACCGCAACGCTCAAAAAATTCAGCGCCTGAGACCAGCTATCAAACGCTTCGTAATCACGCGCGTATTCAAACGCTGCCTTAGCGTAAGGACGAGCGACGGTAAGTAGTTCCGCCATGGGTCACCTCCTTACAGTTCGGCGGCAAGCTCATCAAGCAACTTGCGATGTGCTGACTCGTCGACCGACTCTTGCAAAATACGCTCAGCGCCGATGACCGCGAGATGAGAAACCTGAGCGCGAAGCTCATTTTTAGCACGGTTCACTTCCTGCTCTATTTCGGAGCGGGCGCTTGCAACGATGCGTTCGCCTTCGGCGCGAGCCTCTTCGCGAGCCTCTTCGATCATCTGGGCAGAGCGTTTGTTGGCCTGCTCGATGATCTGGGACGCCTGCTCCTTGCTCTCCTTGAGCGTCTGCTCGGAGCGTTCCTGAGCAAGCTCGAGATCGCGCGTCGCACGGCTGGCTGCGTCCAAGCCATCAGCAATTTTCTTCTGGCGCTCGTGAAGCGCATTGCTGATCGGAGGCCACACGTACTTTATGCAAAACCAGACAAAGATCGCGAAGGCGATCGTCTGCCCGATAAGCGTCATGTTGATATTCACAGGACTGTACCTCTGACAAGTTCGTGGCGACCGGAGTGAAACAAAACCGAGCGATCTACCGCTCGGTCAAGTTAAATTAACCGGCAACAACGAAGATCAGGTACATCGCGATACCAACACCGATCATCGGAACCGCGTCGAGCAGACCCGCCATGATGAAGGTTTTGGTTTGCAGCTGGTCGCCAAGCTCCGGCTGACGCGCGGTCGATTCGAGCAGCTTGCCGCCCAGAATGGCGAAGCCGATACCGGTTGCCAGTGCGCCCAAACCGATGATGATGGCAGCTGAGAGATAAACCATTTCCATGATGTTGCTCCTGAGTTCAAGTTTTGGTTAAGGGTTGAGGGTTAATGAAACGGGTGTTGATGCAAAACTCAAGCGTACCCGGCGCCGCGCGCCGGGTACGCCTTAATCAGTGATGTTCGTGCGCGGCGCTCAAATACACGATGGTTAGCGTGGTAAAGATGAAGGCCTGAAGCGTCACGATAAGGATGTGGAAAATCGCCCACGGCACGTCCAGCACCCAGATGGCCCAGAAGGGTAGCATGGCGATCAAAATGAAGATCACTTCGCCGGCAAACATGTTACCGAACAGACGCATCGCCAGGCTGAACGGCTTGACCAGCAAGGAGACGATCTCGAGCACCAGGTTGAACGGAATCAGCAGCCAGTGGTTGAACGGCGTCAGCGAGAGCTCTCTGGCGAAGCCGCCCGCACCCTTGACCTTGATGTTGTAGTAAAGAATCAGGCCAAACACGCCCAGCGCCATGCCCAGTGTGGCGTTGACATCGGTGGTCGGCACGATCTTCATGTAATCCACGCCGAGCTTGGCAAACAGCACCGGGCCGTAGTCGACGGGTAGAATCTTGAGCGTGTTCATGAGCAGAATCCACACGAACAGCGTCAGCGCCAGCGGCGCGATATGGGGGTTACGCCCGTGAAAGGTCGAACGCGTCAAGTTCTCGATGAATTCGACGACCATTTCGACGGCATTTTGCAGACCACCGGGCACGCCGGAGGTGGCGATTTTACCCGCCTTGCGAAACAGCCAGATGAACAAAAGCCCCATGGCAATGGACCAGCCCATGGTATCCAGGTGGATCGCCCAGAACCCCATGTCGCTTGCCTCTTCGGCCGACTGCGCCAGCGACCAACCGTTGACCGGGTGATGCCCGAAGGTCAGATTCTGCAGGTGGTGCTGGATATAGTAAGTCGTCGAGACTTCGTTTCCTGCGGCCATAGAGTTGTCACCTCAATCAGTTGTGCGGTTTTTTGAGCATTAGCCAGGGCGCGAGCCAATGCGTCGAAATTACCGCAACGTAAGCACTAAAAAATAAAGTAGGGTTTGAGGGGGGCACTGCCACGAAGACCAGCGTAAAAAGAGCCACCGTCAAACCAAACTTGCCCGCTTCTGCACGCATCAACTGCGTTGCGTTACGTTTTTGGCGTTTCGAAAAAACGCCCATACGCTTTATGAAAAAAGCATAGGGTACGATCGCGACCAGCGAACCCAACGCCACCGAGATCGCCCCGCCAGGCTGCGCCAGCACGTAGGCCAGCGCCATCCCGATCAGCATTACGCCCGATTGAGCCCGTAAAAGCGAAACGCTGTAGGCTCGGCGGCGCTGGGCTTCGAATCGCTGCATGATTTCTCAGCACCTGTTGCCCCAGCTTCTCGGGCTAGTCGTTGTAAAATCCTGATGCGGGCGTTTTGATTATCGAAACAACCTGCACAAATCTTGCGCGATTATAGGGAAGCGCTATCGTACCTTCAACCGAAGTTGCGCCTAATTTGCCCGTCCAAGCGCGCAGTTGCGACCAAAGAGTTAAAAAAAGACGCTATCGTGCGACTTTTTAATAAGCCTGCTATTTATTTTATATGGCCCAAAATTCCGTCGAGTTCTTCAAGGCTCGTATAGCGGATCGTGACCTTTCCCTTGCCCCGTTGGCCGTGGTCGATGGAGACCGGCGCGCCGAGAAGCTCGCCCAGCTGGGTCTCGAGCCGGGTCACATCCGTCGTCTTGATCGAGCGTTTGGGGGCCGCTTTCGCGCTTTCGTCGCTGGCGAGCTTTTTCACCAATGCTTCGGTGGCGCGCACGGTCAGGTCGTTATTGACCACCTCGTGGGCGATGCGGCGCTGTTGGGCGCTGGCAAGCGATAAAAGCGCCCGCGCGTGGCCCATATCCAGATCACCGCGCTCTAAAAGCGTCTGTACTTCCGGATCCAGGGTCAAAAGCCTTAAAAGGTTCGCCACCTGAGTGCGCGACTTGCCCACCGCATCGGCGACCTGCTGTTGGGTCAGCTCGAATTCATCCCCCAGCCGTTTGAGCGCCAGCGCCTCTTCTACCGCGTTGAGGTTTTCACGCTGAATGTTTTCGATCAGCGCCAGCGCCAGCGCGGCTTCGTCGCTGACTTCGCGGATCACCGCGGGGATTACGTCGAGTTCGGCAAGCTGCGCGGCCCGCCAGCGCCGCTCGCCGGCGATGATTTCGTAACGTGCCTCGCCGACCGGGCGCACCACGATAGGCTGCATGACGCCCTGGGCGCGGATGGAGTCAGCGAGCTCTTCCAAGGCTTCGGGCTGGATGTCGCGGCGGGGCTGGTACTTGCCGCGGCTTAGCTGGCCAAGCGGCAAACGCTCCAGGCGTTCGCTGGCGGCGTCGAAGGCTGCGCTTGCAGGCGGCGCAGCAGGATCGACGCTTTCAAACGTTTCCTCACTGGTGAGATCCAGACTGTCACGGCGGCGTGCGCCCGCTCCAATGAGGGCATCCAGGCCACGTCCCAGCGCGCGTTTACGCGTCATGCGTTTCCCCTTAAACGTTGTATCAAGAACCTGTCCTCAGGCACTTACCGCCATTAAAGCGAAAGCTTGCGAATCAACTCTTTGGCAAGCACGCGGTACGCTTGGCTTCCCCGCGAAAAGCGTGCGTAGTGGGTCACCGGCAAGCCGTGGCTGGGTGCCTCGGCCACTTTTACGTTGCGCGGAATGGTGGTCTTCAAAAGCGCGTCGCCGAAAAAATCGCGAAGCTGCTTGTCCACTTCCCGGGTAAGACTGGTGCGTTTATCGTAC
The DNA here is from genome assembly GCF_970647075.1 of Vreelandella mediterranea. NCBI lineage: Bacteria > Pseudomonadati > Pseudomonadota > Gammaproteobacteria > Oceanospirillales > Halomonadaceae > Vreelandella > Vreelandella mediterranea. The sequence goes on from NZ_OZ310198.1 coordinate 3,693,157, forward strand.
ATCGTGCGCAATATACCGGAAATCGCAAGCGCTGGATTAATGCTCTCCTTGATCTGCTCGACCGTGTCCAACAGCGCCGACAGGCCTTCGAGGGCGTAGAACTCGCACTGCAAGGGAATCAGCACGCCGTCGGCGGCGGTCAAGGCATTGACCGTGAGCATGTTGAGCGACGGCGGACAATCGATGAGGACGACATCGTAATTACCGGCCACGGTATTGAGCGCCGTGGAGAGTCGGCTTTGGCGCTCTTCGCTATCCAGAAGCTCCACCTCGGCGGCGGTCAGGTCGCCATTGCCCGGCAGTACGTCGTAATTGACCGGCAGATTGGTCACGATCGCATCCGCGGCGCGGGCCTCGCCCAGCAGCACGTCCAGTACGCTTTTATCAAGCTCGTACTTGTCGATGCCGCTGCCCATGCTGGCGTGGCCCTGGGGGTCCAGGTCCACCAGCAGTACGCGCCGGTCAAGGCTTGCAAGGCTCGCCGCGAGATTAACGGCCGAGGTGGATTTGCCCACGCCGCCTTTTTGGTTGGTCAGGGCAATGATCTGGCTCACTACAAGGCTCCTTCAGGGGTCAGAATCAACAGCTGCCGTTTCGCCGTATCATAAGGGATTTGCAGCCAATGTCGCGCGATGAGCGCGATATCGGCGGGAAGTGCCGCAAGCTCTTCATCGGCCCCGGGGCCTTTCATGGCCAGCCACTGCCCACCGGGGGCCACTAGCGTCCGGGTCAGGGTTACGAAGTCGTCAAGGCTTGCAAAGGCGCGCGATACCACCTGATCGAAGGTTTGGCCATTGAACGCCTCGACCCGGGTTTGGGTCGGCGTGGCGTTTTTAATGGCAAGCTCCATCACGGCCTGGCGCTGAAAGCGCACCTTTTTGCCGTTACTGTCGACCAGCGTGACGTGCATATCCGGTTTCAAAATGGCGATGACCAGCCCCGGAAGTCCTGGGCCTGCGCCCACGTCCAGAAGCGTTGCCCCGGTCACATAGGGGGCGATCGCTGCGCTGTCGAGCACGTGCCGGGCGACCATGTCGTTTATATCGCGCACCGCAGTGAGGTTATAAGCCCGATTCCACTTGTGCAATAACGCGACCAGCGCTAAAAGCTGGTCGCGCTGCTCGGCACTGATGGCGATGTCGAGTTGCTCGAGGCCGCTGTCCAGGCGCGACGCGACCTCGCCGGGCAACTCCTTGATCAAAGGCGCTAACGAACTCATCCGTTCGCCACCTCGGCATTTTTGATCATGCGGCGCTTTTTCAGGTGAATCAGCAAAATCGAGACCGCGGCCGGCGTCACGCCCGAGATACGCCCCGCGTGGGCCAGGGTTTCCGGACGCGCTTCGGCAAGCTTTTGGCGAATCTCGTTGGAAAGCCCCTCGACCTTTTGGTAGTCGAGCTCGGCGGGAAGCGGCGTCGCCTCGTGGCGCTTGAGCTTGTCGATCTCGTCCTGCTGACGGGCGATATAGCCCTGATACTTGGCCTGAATCTGGACCTGCTCGGCCACGGACTCGTCGTCGACCAGATCGCTTTCAAGGCCGGGGAGCGCGGTGATATCGGCGTAGCTAAGCTCCGGGCGCTTCAAAAGATCCGCCAGCGAGTACTCTCGCGGCAGCGGTTGGCCGGTTTTTTCGGCGACTTTCTCCGCTGCCGGGGTTTTCGGCTGTACCCAGACGGTGGCAAGACGCGCACTTTCGCGCTCGATGGCGTCGCGCTTTTGGCTAAACGCGGCAAAGCGCGCATCGTCGACCAAACCAAGCTCACGGCCCTTTTCGGTCAGGCGCAGATCCGCGTTGTCTTCACGCAGCATCAGCCGGTATTCCGCCCTCGAGGTGAACATCCGGTAGGGCTCTTTGGTGCCCATGGTGATCAAGTCGTCCACCAGCACGCCCAGATACGCCTCGTCGCGGCGCGGATGCCAGGCCTCCAGCTCCCGGGCGCGGCGGGCGGCGTTCAAGCCGGCCAGCAGCCCCTGGGCGCCGGCTTCTTCGTAGCCGGTAGTGCCGTTGATTTGGCCGGCGAAAAACAGGTTGTGGATAAATTTCGTCTCCAGCGAGTGCTTGAGGTCTCGTGGGTCGAAGAAATCGTACTCGATGGCGTAGCCGGGCCGGGTGATATGCGCGTTTTCAAGGCCTTTCATCGAGCGCACGACCTGAAGCTGAACGTCGAAAGGCAGCGAGGTCGAGATGCCGTTGGGATAGAGCTCGTTGGTTTCCAACCCTTCGGGCTCGATGAAAACCTGGTGGCTGGTTTTATCCGCAAAGCGGTGAACCTTGTCCTCGATCGACGGGCAGTAGCGCGGGCCGGTGCTGTCGATCACCCCGGAGTACATCGGCGAGCGGTCCAGATTCGCCTTGATGATGTCGTGGGCACGCTCGTTGGTCTGCGCGATGTGGCAGCTGACCTGGCGCGGGTGCATCTCCCGCGAGCCCATGTAGGACATGATCGGGGTGGGGGTGTCGCCGGGCTGCTCTTCGAGCTGGCTGAAATCCACGCTTTTGGCGTCGATACGCGGCGGTGTGCCGGTTTTTAGCCGATCAACGTGAAACGGCAGTGCGCGTAGCCGCTCGGCCAGGGCGTTGGAGGGCGGATCGCCGGCTCGGCCGCCGCGGCTTTTATCCAAGCCAATGTGAATCACGCCACCCAAAAACGTACCCGTCGACAGGACGACGGTTTCGGACATAAACCGAATACCGGTCTCGGTCACCACGCCGCGGACGGTGTCGTTATCCACAATCAGATCGCCCGCCGCCTGCTGAAAAATCGTCAGGTTTGGCTGGTTTTCCAGCATGCCGCGAATGGCGGCTTTGTAGCGGACACGGTCAGCCTGGGCACGGGTGGCACGGACCGCCGGGCCTTTGCTGGCGTTTAGAACGCGAAACTGAATACCGCCAAGGTCAGTGGCAAGCCCCATGGCGCCGCCCAGCGCATCGATTTCCTTGACCAGGTGACTTTTGCCGATGCCGCCAATGGCGGGATTACACGACATTTGCCCCAGGGTTTCGATGTTGTGGGTGAGCAGCAGGGTTTGACAACCCATACGAGCAGAGGCCAGTGCGGCTTCGGTTCCCGCATGGCCACCGCCGATGACAATCACGTCAAAGCGGTTGGGGTAATTCAATTAACACCTCAACTTGGCCCTTCAAAAAGCGCCTATTGATCATTTGAAAACGAGCAGGACTCGATAAGCCGGCCAGTATAAACCTCCTGTGAATAACAGTCAGGTTTTTCCACACCCGGATTTCACGTCCTTGCACTTATAAATAACAAAATAAAAAATATAGAGAGAAGTTCTATTGATGTTGTAATTATTGGTGTGGATAAAATCTGTGTATAACTGAATATTTCTTATATTTATTAAACAATTATATTGTTGAAGGAATGGTGATTAACCGGCGGAGTGCCTGCGTAGAAGCAGTGTTGAGGCTGTGGACGAAAGGGGCACTTATGCACAGCGCTAAAAAAACACGGGTTATCCACCGCTGCATACCCGTGCTGTGCGCGTGGCTATAAACACACTGTGGGTAACCGGGCTAAAGTGCCGATGGCCCAAGTGACGCGGGTTGCAGACAAACGTGAAGAAAATTGAAAAAATGATATCCACAGGCAAAAAAAGGGCCTGTCATGGTGACAGGCCCTTTTTTATTCGCATTTTTAAGCCAAAAGATGGTTTAAAAACGCCTTCGGTAGGTGTGTTTCAGTGTTTGAGCACCCGCGCCAAAAACGACTGGGTACGTTCGTGTTGAGGTGCATCGAACAATTGTTCAGGTGGCCCCTCTTCGGTGATTTCGCCTTTATGAATGAAGATGACGCGATCCGCCACTTCCCGGGCAAAGCCCATTTCGTGGGTGACGATCACCATAGTCATGCCTTCCTTGGCGAGCTCGCGCATGGCATCGAGCACCTCACCGATCATCTCCGGGTCCAGCGCTGAGGTCGGCTCGTCGAAGAGCATGAGGCGCGGCTCCATGGCGAGTGCCCGAGCGAGGGCGACGCGTTGCTGCTGACCGCCGGATAGCTGGCCTGGGTACTTGTCGGCCTGGTCGGCGATGCCGACCCGATCGAGCAGGCGTTTAGCGTTCTGTGTGGCCTGCTCGCGGCTTTGGCGGCGTACCTTGATGGGTGCCAGCGTCACGTTGTCCACAACGCTTAGATGCGGGAATAGATTGAACTGCTGGAACACCATGCCGACTTCGGTGCGAATGGTCTGCAGCGACTTGGTGCTTTTGCCGTGAGGCGTAAGGGGGTTGTTATCCACCTCGAGGGTGCCGGACTGAAACTCTTCCAAACCGTTGATACAGCGAATCAGCGTCGATTTGCCCGAGCCGCTTGCGCCAATCACCACGACGACTTCGCCGGGGGTGATCGCCAGATCGATATTGTTGAGTACGTGCAAGCTGCCAAAATGCTTATTGAGCTTTTCCATACGCACAATGGGGGGTTGGGTCGCTTTCATTGCGCGCTCCTTATTGACCGACGAAGTTTGAACGCTCGAGTAAGCGCAGCACCATGGAAAGTGTCCAGGTAATCGCCAAATACATCAGCGCCACCACGAAGTAGACCTCGAGGGCGGTGAAGGTCGTGGCGATATAAATTTGGCCCTGACGGACCAGCTCGCCCACGCCGATCACCGAGAACAGGGAGGTGTCCTTGATGCTAATGATCGCCTGGTTGCCCAGTGGCGGCACCATGCGCCTAAGCGCTTGGGGCCAGATGACGTAGGTAAAGGCCTGGGTACGCGAAAGCCCGAGCGACAAGGAGGCCTCGCGCTGGCCGCGCTCGATGGACTGCACGCCGCCGCGCACGATTTCCGAGATATAGGCACCGGAGTTCACCGCGATGGCGGCGATACCCGCGACCAACGCGTTGATTGGCCCACCCAAAAGCTGCGGCAGGCCATAAAAGATGAAAAGTACCTGCACCAGAATCGGCGTGCCGCGAAATACCTCGATATAGATACTGGCGATCCAGCGAAGCCAGGCGGAGGGGCTGATGCGTAAAAGACCGAAAAAGATGCCGATGAAAAAGCCGATCGCCAGCCCCCCGAAAGAGATCGCGAGCGTCCAGGGAATACCGGGTAACAGATGAGGGATCGAGGCCAGCGCCGCCGACCAGTCGAACTGAAAGTTAACGTCCACGCGTTATCTCCAGATAAAAATCATAAAACGAGGCTATTAAACGAAAGGCCGGGCAATGCGTTGCCCGGCCCTGCAGGAGTACTTGCGTGTCTACGAAATGGTATTAGTCCGCCGAGGGCGCTTCACCGAACCACTTCGAGTAGATTTCGTCGTAGGTACCGTCTTCACGCATGGCCGCCAGCGCTTCGTTGGTCGGCTCCAGCCACTCGCTACCCTTGTGGAAAACGATCCCGTACTGCTGACCTTCGTAGAGCGGGCCAACGACCTTGGTACGGCCTTCGCCACGGGTTTGCGAGAAGTAGGCGACGTTGGGGGCGTCGTATAGCACGGCGTCGACGTTGCGACCCAAAAGCGCCATGTACATATCTGCGGTACCGGGATAGGGCGTGATCTCGGCGTCGTCACCCAGCTCTTCTTGCAGGTAGTTATAGCTGGTCGAGCCGATCTTGGTCGCGATGCTCAGGCCTTCCAGGTCCTGGAGGTCTTCAACGTCATCGTTATCGGCGCGTACGATGATCTGAAGACCGGAGTCGTAGTAGGGGTCGGAAAAATCGACGACCTGGGCGCGCTCTTCGGTAATCGTGGTACCGGCAATGGCGATTTCCTGGCTGCCGGTCTGTACCGCCGGAATGATGCCGGAAAACTCCATGGTGGTGAGATTGACCTCGAACCCGGCGCGGTTGGCCACTTCGTTGATGATGTCTATGTCGAAGCCGATCATTTCTCCGGTTTCGGAATCCATCATTTCAAAGGGCACGAAGCTTGGGTCGGTGGCGACGTTGACCGAAGGCGTCTGCGCAAGCGCCGAGGCGCTGCCAAGGCTTAGAGTCAACGCGGCGGCAATGGCGCTATAGGTAAGCGGAGTGTTCATGTGTTTCCCCGTGTTTTATATGACGCTAGCGGTCGTGGGGCGTCATGCCCGTCGACCGCGCGCGATGTTGTAGACCTATCAACCTTGGCGAGAAACCGCCAAGGCGTCAAGTCACGAACCGGGGGTGGTATTAACGCAAGAAGTGGTTCTTGCTCTAAAACACGACCTAAACCATGAACGACGCACCGCACCCGCAGGTGGTGGTGGCGTTGGGGTTTTGCACGCGAAAACGGGCGCCGGCCAGACCCTCTTCGAAATCGATCGTCGAGCCGACCAGGTACTGATAGGAAAGCGGGTCGACGACCAGGGCGGCGGCGCCGAACTCGATCAGCGTGTCGTCGTCGGCGACGTTGTCGGCAAAGTCGAACCCATACTGAAAGCCCGAGCAGCCGCCGCCGGTCACGTACACGCGAAGCTTCAGCGCGTCGTTGTGCTCCTCGGTCATGAGCGCCTGAATACGACGTCGCGCGCTGTCGGACAGCAAAAGTGGGGTTGGTACGAAAGCTTCTGCACCGCTCATGGGTACCTCCCGCGAGCTAAAATGGCTGGGTGAAAGCGCAATTATGGGTAATCCCGAGCAAAAGGGTCAACTATTACGTCGCCTTTTTCTAAGTAGCACCTCTGCAACAGCGCTTTCCGTCTAGGGCATCAGCGCTGGAGCGTTGAGGCCCAGGGTCTCGTCGAGGCCAAACATCAAATTCAAATTCTGAATCGCCTGGCCCGAGGCACCCTTAACCAGGTTGTCGATGACCGACAGCACGATGACGGTACCGCCCTGTTGATGAACCGCGAGCCGGCAAGTGTTGTTGCCTTTGACACTGCGCGTTTCCGGGTGGCTGCCGGCGGGCATCACATCCACGAAGGGCTCGTTTTTATAGCGCGATTCGAAAAGCGCCTGCAGATCCGTTGCGCCGACCTTCAGGGTGCTATAGAGCGTGGCGTGAATGCCCCGGATCATTGGCGTTAGATGAGGCACGAAGGTTAGCTCGATCGGGTGTTCCTGCATGTCGTTCAGGCCCTGGCGGATTTCCGGCAGGTGGCGATGGCCCGAGGCGCCGTAGGCTTTCATCGATTCGCTCGCCTCGGCGAGAAGCGAGCCTACCTTGGCACCGCGTCCGGCGCCGGTCACGCCGGATTTACAGTCGGCGATCAGCCGTGTTTCGTCCACCAGCCCGGCCTCGAGTAGCGGCAGGTAACCAAGCTGTACGGCGGTGGGGTAGCAGCCAGGTACGGCGATCAAACGCGCGCCCTTGATCGCTTCGCGGTTCATTTCCGCCAAGCCATAGACCGCCTCTTCGAGCAGCGCCGGCGCGCCGTGAGGCTGGCCGTACCACTGGCTCCAGAGTTCGGCGTCGCGCAGACGAAAATCCGCGGAAAGGTCGATGACCCGCGTGCCGTTCGCCAATAGCTCACCGGCCAGCGCGTGGGCCACCCCGTGGGGTGTGGCGAAAAACACTGCGTCCAGAGCGCCCAGCGCGTTGGCATCGGGCTCGCTGAAGGCGAGTGCATCAAAATGGCCGCGCAGGTTGGGGTACATATCGCTCACCTTGACACCGGCCTCCGAGCGCGAGGTGATCGCCTCGACGCTGACCTCTGGATGCCCGGCTAAAAGCCTTAAAAGCTCTACTCCGGTATACCCTGTACCGCCTACGATACCGACCTTGATCACAAGCCACCTCTTGTCCGTTCGTTAATGTGAACCGCGTACGTTCAAGCCTAATAAACCCGCACCGGGCTGTCTAAGCGCTTCAAGCTATGATACACAAGAGTGACAGCCCAGGAGTGACGGATTCAATGAGTAAGTCCTCACTTTTGGCCGCCCCGAATAAACGCACTACGCTTTAACCTCGACCAATAAGAACCCACCAACAGGCAAGGAACGCGGCTGTGGCACGCTATTCCCGAGCAGATTTCACCCTCGACGCCTTCCGCCGCCAGCTGGCCAACGTCGATGCGTTGCCCCAGCTCTGCGTACTGGGCCTGGTCTCCGGCGTCATTACCGGCGCTGTGATGGTGGGCTTTCGTCTGCTTTTGGAAGTCGGCGCGATTGTCTATATGCCCGAGGGCGACCCGGAGGCGTTCGAAGGCCTTGCTCCCTGGCTTAGGGCGCTGCTGCCGCTTTTGGCGGTGACGCTGATTGGCGTTTTTCTTTACCGCCAGAAAGCCGCGGCACACAAACTCGGCGTTAGCCACGTGATCGAGCGGCTCTCCTACCACCAGGGGCGCTTTCCCATGCGCAACTGGCTCAACCAGTGGTGGGTCGGCGTGGTGTCGGTACTCGGCGGGCTTTCCGCCGGGCGCGAAGGCCCAGCGATCCACCTGGGCGCGGCCGCCTCCAGCGGACTTGGCCTCAAGCTTCGCTTGCCCAACAACAGTCTTCGCGTGCTGGTCGCCTGTGGTACCGCGGCGGGTATTTCCGCCTCGTTCAATACGCCGATCGCCGGGGTCATCTTCGCCATGGAAGTGGTGATGATGGAGTACACCCTGATGAGCTTCATGCCGGTCATTTTGGCCTCGACCATGGGCGCGGTGGTCGCTCAGGCGGTTTACGGCAGCGAACCCGCCTTTCGCATTCCCGATGTAGCGCTGGGCTCGCTGATGAACCTGCCCTGGGTAGTGGTGACGGGGCTGGGGATTGGCCTGCTCGCCGGGCTTTTCATTCACATTGCGCGCACTCAGCGCTTGAGCCGTCTGCCGATTTGGCTGCGCCTGGCGGTGGTCGGTGTGACCACCGGCGCAGTGGCCTGGTGGTTCCCCCAGGTACAGGGCATTGGCTACGATAGCCTGGCGGCGGCGCTCAACGGGCAGCTAAGCGTTAGCGTGCTGCTGGGGCTGGTCATTGCCAAGCTATTGATCACCGCGCTGACCGTGGCCGGAGGCGTACCGATTGGTATTATCGGCCCGGTACTGGTGGTCGGGGCGGCCGCCGGTGCGCTCAGCGGCTCGCTTGGCCTTTGGCTTTGGCCGGCGCCCGCCGCCGACCCAGGCGTTTTTGCCATGCTGGGGATGGCGGCCATGATGGGCGCGGTGCTTCAGGCGCCGCTGGCCGCGCTCATGGCGCTTTTGGAGCTGACCCACAGCCCGAACATCATGCTGCCGGGCATGCTGGTGGTCGTGGTCGCCTGTCTGACCTCGCGCCAGCTAACGGGCTGCGAAGGCTTTTTTATCAGTTCGGTACGTTACGGCCTACACCCCCTTCAACAGCCGCTGATGCAGGCGCTTTCCCGGGTGTCGGTACCCGCGGTGATGGAGCGCCAGCTAGTGCGTACCGAGCGAATCGTCACGCCGGATCAGGCGCGTAAGCTCTTGGAAACCAATCCGATGTGGCTTCTGATCGAGCGCTCCAGTGATAAAAAGCCGGTGCTGGGTTTGAAAGCCTCGGCGCTGGCGCGCTGGCTTTTGGAACACGACGAGGCGCTGGCCGGTGAGCCACCGCCAAAAGACGAGCAAGTGGACCTTCTGGAAATTCCTGGCCAGCGCGTGGAGATGGCGCCGATCGCGCTACAGGCCACGCTTTCCGAAGCTTTTTTGAAGCTTCAGGACAACGCCCTGGGTGCGCTTTACGTAGTGCACGGTTATCGGCCAAAGCAGCAGCGAATTTCAGGTATCATTACCCGGGGGGCAATCGAGCGTTACTACCACTATGCTGACCCTCGTGACAAAACCGACCCCCGTGACAATGAGCCGACCGCGTAAGGAGAAACCATGTATTTATGGATGAAGGCCCTGCATTTGATGGCCGTTGTGACCTGGTTCGCCGCGCTTTTTTATCTGCCGCGGCTGTATGTCTACCACGCTACTGCCCGCGATAACGGGGATGAGCAAGCGATCACTTACTTCAAGACCATGGAGCGCAAGCTCTATCGCGGCATCATGACCCCCTCGATGATTTTGGTGCTGTTGTTTGGCGGGATCATGCTCTATCTGATACCCGGCTGGATGAGCCAGGGGTGGATGCACGTCAAACTGACGTTGGTGGCGCTACTGGTGGCCTACCATCACGTCTGTCTGATCTATTTGAAGCAGTTTGCGCAAAACCGCTGCACCAAAAGCCATCGCTTTTTCCGCTTCTTCAATGAAGCCCCGGTCATCGTGTTGATCGCCGTCGTTCTGCTTGCCGTCATTAAGCCTTTTTGATGATAAAGCCGCTTCCTCCCGTCGTATTGGTACTGGCGGGTCACGACCCGACCGGGGGCGCGGGGCTGATCGCCGATAGCGAAGCCGTGGCCGGCTGTGGCGGCTGGGCATTGACCATTCCCACCGCCACCACCGTGCAAAACTGCCACGATGTTCAGCGCGTGCTGCCCGCCGACCCGCAAATGATGTTGCAGATGGCCCAAGCGCTCGAGGGGCTTCCCGTCAGCGCGATCAAGCTGGGCCTTTTGGCCAATGAAGCGACGCTGTTGGCCGCCGAGCGCATCATTCGCCGCTTTCCCGGTGTGCCGGTGATTGCCGATCCGGTGCTCAAGGCGGGGGGCGGCGCTGAGTTATCCACAGCCGCGCTTCAAAAGCGCTATGTGGAGCGCCTGCTACCCCTTGTGGATATTCTGACGCCCAACCGGTTCGAGCTCGCCGCCTTGACGCCGGACGTAGAAGAGGGCGCGGACGATACCACCCGCGCGGTGGCGCTTATTTCCCAGGGGTGCCAGGCGGTGCTGGTAACGGCCACCGACGATCCACTGCCGGGAAACGACGCCCAGGTCGTGCATACGCTGCACTCGCCGGATACCACGCGCCAGTGGCAGTGGCCGCGCCTGGCGCAGCGCTTTCACGGCTCGGGCTGTACGCTAGCCTCCGCCATTGCCGCGCGCATGGCGGTAGGTGAGCGCTTACCCACTGCCTGCGAGCAGGCCCAGCGCTTTACCTGGCAGGCTCTGTCCGAGGCGTTCGAGCCGCCGGACGGGCAGTATCTGCCCAACCGCTTGTCACGCCCAACCCGCTTTTGATCTCATTGGCCGCCGGGTCGGTAACGCGTCTATTTAAGTCCGCGTTTAAAGGACTAAGCTATTCACTTTCGAGTCATTCACGTTGAGGATGCCATGACCACTTCTGCCGAACTCTTTGAACTTGCAAGCCGCCATATTCCCGGCGGGGTCAACTCGCCGGTTCGCGCGTTCAAGGGCCTTCACCGCCCGCCGGTCTTCATGGAGCGCGCCCAGGGGGCTTACCTGTTCGACGTCGAGGGCAAGCGCTATATCGACTACGTCGGTTCCTGGGGGCCGATGATCACCGGCCATGCCGACCCGGACGTGCTCGATGCGGTACGTGCACGCCTCGATAACGGACTTTCCTTCGGCACGCCCACTGCGGTGGAAACCACCATGGCGGATCTGATCTGCGAAATGATCCCGTCCATGGATATGGTGCGCATGACAAGCTCCGGCACCGAGGCAACGATGTCCGCGATTCGCCTGGCCCGGGGCAGCACCGGCCGGGACAAGATCGTCAAGTTCGAGGGTAACTACCACGGTCACTCCGACTCGCTGCTGGTGAAAGCCGGCTCCGGGGCGCTGACCCACGGCGAGCCGAGCTCGCCGGGCGTGCCGGCCTCGCTTGCCGAGCACACCATCACGCTCTCCTATAACGACCCGGAAGGCGTAGAGGCCTGCTTTGCCGAAATCGGCGAGCAGATCGCCTGCATTATCGTCGAACCCGTGGCGGGCAACATGAACTGCATTCCGCCTCAGCCCGGCTTTTTGGAAACGCTACGCCGGGTGTGCAACGAGTACGGTAGCTTGTTGATTTTCGACGAGGTGATGACCGGCTTTCGCGTCGCGCTCGGCGGCGCCCAGGCCCACTACGGTATCACCCCGGATTTGACCTGCCTTGGCAAGATCGTCGGCGGCGGTATGCCGGTGGGTGCCTTTGGCGGCCGGCGCGACATCATGCAAAACGTCTCGCCCATGGGCCCGGTTTATCAAGCCGGTACGCTCTCGGGCAACCCGCTGGCCATGGCCGCTGGCGTTACGCTGTTGCAAAAGCTCAAGACACCGGGCTTTCACGATGCGCTGACCCAGCGAGTGCAAACGCTTTGCGAAGGCCTGCAAGAGCGCGCGAATGCGGCGAACGTGGCCATGATGACCCAGTCCGCCGGGGGCATGTTCGGGCTCTTTTTCACCTCGCAAACGCGTGTGGATAACTTTGCCCAGGCAACCGCTTGCGATGCGGACATGTTCCGGCGCTTTTTCAGCGCCATGCTGGACCAGGGCGTTTACCTAGCGCCTTCGGCTTATGAGGCGGGCTTTATGTCCAGTGCCCACGCGCCGGAAGACATTCAGCAAACCCTGGACGCCGCCGAGAAGGCGTTTGCCCTTCTATAAACCGCGGCTTTGGCCAACGCACTGCTATACTCAAAGCGCCGCTCATCGAAGCGGCGCTGTTGGTTAACGAGGCCAATCATCGTGAAATGGCAGTCGTTTTGGTCTTACACCCTTGGCGTTGCAAGCCTGGCCTCTGCTTTATCCACAGGCGCGCTTGCCTATCAGGAGCAGCATATGACCCAAATTCAAATCAACGTGAGCGGCACGCCAGGTGCCGAGTTTTCCGCCCATTGGCGGGTGAGCAACGGCGATGAAGTCACCGAGTACTTTGAGGAACGCAAAAGCGTACCCTTTGAATTCAGCTATGAAGGCACCGCGCTCGAGGGGGAGGTGACGCTTTTAACCGATAACGAACGGCTGGAAGTGGATATTTTGAAGGGCACCAACCGTTCGCGTTCGTCGACCCAGGGTAAGGGCGGCACGCTCACCTTGACGATTCGCTAGTAAAAGACGTCATAAAAAAACCGCCCCGAAGGGCGGTTTTTTGAATCCAGGCCCTTCAAGCGAGCAGCGCGTGGAGGACCTGATATCGGGGATCTGGCATCAAAGCCTTGGCTTAGTGGCCTTGAGCGACAACGTTCATGTTGTTGTTGCCCACGGTAGTGATGCTGGAGGTGTGGCCGCCGCCGAAGAAGCTGCCGCTTTGGGAGACGGTTTGCTGGTTGCCGTAACCTTCGGTGTAAGCGTAGGAGTCGTGGTTGTAGCCAGACTGCGAGATGTCGGCCGTGTTGTAGCCGCCAGTGGTCAAAATATTGCTCTCGTTGTAATAACCTTGCTGGCTGACGTTGGCCACGTTGTTGTTGCCTTCCAGGTAGGCGTAGCTGTCATTGGCGGTGCCATCCTGAGCGATAGTGGCGTCGTTGCTGCTGCCGATAGACTCGATGACGGACTGATTGAGCTTGCCTTCCTGGGTGACGGTGGCGTTGTTACCAGTACCTTCCTGATAGGCATAGCTGTCGTTCAGCCAGCCGTCCTGGGTAACATCCGTCGTGTTGTTTTCGCCGTTTTGGTTGGTAACAGAGACGTTGGCAACCCCGTTCTGGTCAGCAGAGGCTTGGTTGTTCAGGCCGCCCTGGTAGATGGTTGACTGGTTCTTGGCGCCCATCTGATCAACGCTTGCCACGTTGCCTTCGCCGACCTGCTCGATACCTGAATCGTTCCAGCCCGGAAGCGTGGTGGCAACGCCGTCAACGTCATCCTGGTTGACGGTCGTTTTGTTGTACGCGCCGTTTTGATGAACACGAGATGCCTGTGAACCCCACTGGGTTACGTTGTTGGCGTTGTGGTCGCCACTTTGATAGATAGTGGAGTTACTTCCAGCGAACTGGGCGGAAGCAGCAGCGCTCATGGTGATGGCAATGGCGGCGGTAATAGTGGCGATTTGAGTTTTCATGTGGATTTCCCCTTCAAGACGTTTGCTTTAGTTGTTACTGAGACAAAGCGATTGGCTCAGTAAGTTTCGACGATGACTGGTCGTGCGTTACCCGAGAACGCCTGCTGTTCCACGCTAACGCTGCGGTAGCCACTCCCCGATTGTGAAATCTCGATATCGCTTTGATGACCCGTTTGGGAAACAAAGGCTTGTAACCCCTGAACGCCATAGGATTGATTGATCGTGGCGAGGTGACGGTCGCCATTTTGTAAAATGACCCCGGCATTATTACCTCCGGCTTGCGTAATGGAGGCGGTATTGAAGTTGCCGGTTTGGCGAATATTGGAAAAGTTGCCGTGTTGATATTGGGCGGAATACGACTGTGTTACGGCGGTACGGTTGTGATGGCCGTTTTGTCTTATAATGCTGTAATTTTCTTTATAAACAGGTGCTTGAGAGGTTTTAGCGTACTGCTCTACACGGCTTTGCGCTTGGGCATTCACCGCGGCTGAATAGGTGATGAAAAACGCTAGAAAAGACCGAACCAGGGGCTTCGAGAGCGCCAGCGTTTTACGTGGTAAAAACGCCTGTCGAGTCTTCATCTCATTACCTTTTGAAAAGTTTTGTATCTAAGTGTATTGATGCGTCGAGTTTGGACTATTTAATAAATTGCGCTATCAGGGCTTTTCTTAAACGCGTGATCAAATATCTAAAAACAGCGGGCCCCTGAAGTACGGTTTTTCTAATATCCCGTAATAAAATTAACAAAAGCGGCGCTACCGTTAAGTAGCGCCGCTTTTGTTAATTAAACGTATGACTATTTTTTTAGTAGGCCAATCATGATAGTGGCCTATAAAGCAGGCGTTGGCGCATTAAGATACTCGGCTAATAGGGTGTTCTGCATGTTAGCGTTGTTGGCCAGGTTCCAGAGATTATTCTCGACGCCCCGGGCAATGAGATGAATGACCGCCGACTCGACCGCCGACATGACGGCCATCTGAACAGGCTCATTGGAGGTAATGCCGACTTCGGCTTCCAGTAAGCGCCGGAAATCGATAAACCGGTAAACGCCTGCGCGAAGCTCTTTCGAATAGATGGTTTTGGTCGTGGTGACGTTGGCGAGTATCTCGCCGGTGGATATTTCGACCGCACGCAGGTTGACCGTCACCTGATCCACCTGATATTGGCCCGACGCGCCGATACCGAAGTATTCCGCTCCGGCACCGCCGGTACGCACGTTGGATTCGTAGGCGATGATGCCACCTTCGAGCATGACCGAGGCCGCGCGCAGCGAAGGGAGTGTATCCGGCTGATTGAAGCGTTCGAACTCGGCGCGGATGATACGCCGCTCGGTTAGAAGATTCTGCAGGCCGACCCGCTCTAGCGGAATGAACCAGCCGGAGTCCGCCAGCGCCCCGGTCAGCATGGCCGCCGCGCCCTGGGTCACCGCGGTCGAGAACGTGCTGGCCGGTGCCGGGCGGTATTGGCCGGTTTGATCGCGAAAGTCGTAGACGGAAACGAAAATTTTACCCGCCGGTGGCGGTAAAGAAACCAGGTCTTGATAGGTCGAGCCGCGGGGGGTCAGTGTGGCCTGGGCGCCTTCCAGATTGTTGGAATTAGCGACCATGCCGGCGCAGCCGCTCAACAGCGCCGCCAGCATGAGTGAAGCGATGATTTTCATTTAGAGGTTCCCCTGACGACACACGTAAGCGTTATGTTGGTGTTGAGCCGGTTGATTTTTGAACAGTGTCGAATACCGCTTCACTATGGGTTGAAGAGCCCGCCCACGCTGATATTGGTGACATCGCCGGTAAGCTTGTCCACCACGCGCACCACGAGCTGGCCGCCGTTGTCGCTGACCACTACGTTGAACTCGCCGCTATCGAAAGAGCCCTGATTGACGTTACCCGCGCCTACATCGGAAATCAGCTGTGAAATCAGCCGGCTTTCCAGGTTCTGAACCAAACGGTCCGTGGAGGAGAGCTGCTGTATGCTGCGTGCATTGGGGTCGGTGTTGGTGTCTTGCGCCTGCGCCTTACCCAGCAGATACGTGCCCATGAAGGGGTCGCCACCAAAGGATGGGTTCAGCGGCCGGTACACCAGATCCCCTGCCAACGCAGCGCTCCCCCCGGCAAGCGCTACCACCGCGATAGTGCCTAGCCACAGGGGGTGTCGTTTGACGTTCATTATCGTAATTCCTCACTTCCCAGGTCTTTATCGAAGGTCAGGGTGGTAGCCAACTGCTCGCGCAGCAGCGCGTCCTGAACGATTTGCACGGCCTCTTCTGCCGCTTGATCCGCCTGATTGATGCGTGGCGAAAGCTGTGTACGGAAATACATCTGGTTGCCCTGCAGGATCCAAAGCTGGCTTCCCCAGCGGGCATCCGGACGCTCCTGAACAATGAGGGTCGCGTTATTGATCAGCGGATTACCCATGGCCCGCTGGCTAAAAGCGCGGTAGAAGGTCTTGCCTGCCATGGTGATGGTGCGGTCGACCATCACACCGGTCAGCTCGCTGCTACCGTAGCCGCGCGGCTCAACCTCGGCCCCGTCAGGGCCGGAGAGACGGTTGATCGCATCGACCGCTGCCTGCTCGTTTCCCGGCAGCGAGTCGCTTGCCGATACCGGTCCCGCAAGCGCCAGTGACAGCGCACCCAACAGCAGAAGCGTGCGATACAAGACCATGGTCGTTTTCTCGTTAGGGTTTAGCGCCCGCGCTGCAGGCTACGCGCCGTCTCGATATTGGGCAGGATGGGGCCGAGATTCTGGTGGATCCAGTTCAGCGCTTGAATACGGTTATGCACATTGATCTTTCTAAAGATGTTGTAAAGGTGCGATTTGACCGTGTGCTCGCTGACAAAAAGCTTTTCTGCGATCTGCTGGTTGGAGGACCCGCCGCTGAGAAGCGAGATGATCTCCATCTCCCGGTTGGTCAGCCCGCAGGCCGGGCGGAACGCATTGCTTTGGTATTTGCGGTAAAAAATGATCAGCCGCGCCATTAAATCGCGGGACATCCAAAGCTCTTCGTTGAGCAGGGCGTGAATGCCCTTGCAGATCACCTCGAGACTCTCGTTACGGTAGAACACCCCCTTGAGCTGGGAGCAGGAGAGGGCTTCCAGGGCGTGATCCATGTCGCGGATGTTAAACGCCGCCAGCGGCGCCTGGGAGAGCGACTCGGGAAGCTTCTCCTGCCAATCCGGGATGGCGTCGACGCTGACGTGGTCGGCATCCACCAGCAGAAGCTGTTTGCCGATAGTGGCCTCCGGCAGTGAAACCCCGGGGGCATACAGATGAATGGTGTAACCCGTCTGCTTATTCAAATACTCGGCAAACAAGTGAGACTGAGGGCTTTTTTCGGTGACGATATACACCACGCCCGGGGTTTTGTGCTGCGCCATTGATAACCCTCCGGCTGCTAATAAAGTGTGAGACGATCATGGGCAGATTGTTACCTATAATAATTTTTTAGTAAAGTTATGTTACTAAAAATGTTCGAATAGTAATGCTCATGGAAGTATGCGATTAGGAAATATAGGGGTAAAAACTGGATGCGCGGCAGCAGACGGCCGGTGGGAGGCCGTACTGATGACGAGGCATCTTTAGCTGGCGTGCGGTTAGGCGTAAACTGAGCGGCTCTTACTGGGAGGTTACGCCATGTCCGCCGTCAATACGCTTGTGTTAGCCAGTGGCAATGCTGGCAAGTTAAAAGAGTTCAAACAGCTTTTGGCCCCCTTGATGCTCGATGTGCGCCTGCAGTCGGAGTTTGGCGTTCATGACGTAGAAGAGACCGGATTGACCTTCGTCGAAAATGCGCTGCTCAAGGCGCGCGAGGCCAGCCGGGTTAGCGGGTTGCCGGCGCTGGCCGATGACTCGGGTTTGGAAGTCGACGCGCTCCACGGTGCCCCGGGGATCTACTCGGCGCGCTTTGCCGGCGAGCCCAAAAGCGATGAACGCAACAACGAAAAACTCTTGAGTGCGCTTGCCGATTGCGCCGAGGGCCAGCGTAGCGGGCGCTACTGGTGCGTGCTGGTGTACCTGCGCCACGCCGAGGATCCGGTACCGATTATCGTTCAGCGCAGTTGGGACGGTGAGATTCTCGCCCATCCGCGAGGCGAAAACGGTTTCGGTTACGACCCGCTTTTCTGGCTACCCGAGCAGAGCATGAGCGTGGCCGAGCTGCCCGCGGATACCAAAAATCGACTGAGCCATCGCGGCCGCGCCCTGCAGGGCCTGGTCGATTTTTTGAAGGTGGCGCATGGGTAGTACCCCGCCGCTTTCGCTTTATATCCACACCCCCTGGTGCGTTCGCAAGTGCCCTTATTGCGACTTCAACTCCCACGAGCCGACTTCCCAGGCGCTGCCGGAAAAGGCCTATCTCGCGGCGCTTTTAAGTGACCTGGACGATGACCTGGCCCTGGCCGACGGGCGCGAACTCGCCACGATCTTTATCGGCGGCGGCACGCCGAGTTTGCTCTCGCCGGCGTTTTACCGACGCCTTTTAGGCGAAGTACAGGCGCGACTGCCCTTCGCCCCGAATATCGAAATCACGCTGGAAGCCAACCCGGGCACCACCGAACAGGCGCGCTTCGTTGGCTACCGGGAGGCGGGGATCAACCGTCTTTCGATCGGCACCCAAAGCTTTCAAAGCGCTCAGCTCGAGGCCCTTGGACGCATTCACAGCGCCGATGAAGCCATCAAGGCAGTGGGCCATGCCCGCGTGGCGGGCTTTGATAACCTGAATATCGACCTGATGCACGGTCTGCCGGGCCAGACACCTACGCTTGCCCTGGAGGATATCGACCAGGCGCTGGCGCTTTCGCCGGAGCATCTCTCCTGGTATCAGCTAACGCTCGAACCCAACACCGCATTTCATTCAAGCCCCCCGGTACTCCCCGAAGAGGAGGCGCTTTGGGATATTCAGGAGCGAGGCCACGAGCGTCTCGTCAAGGCGGGTCTTTCACGTTACGAAATATCCGCCTATGCAAGGCCTGGTAAGGCAAGCCGTCATAACCTCAACTACTGGCAGTTCGGCGACTACCTGGGGATAGGCGCCGGTGCCCACGGCAAACTTTCGCACATAGGGGCGGATGGCCGCTGGACGATCGAGCGGCGCTGGAAAACCCGCCAGCCCGACGCCTATCTTCGCCGCCACTCCGACCCGCGCGGCTTTATCGCCGGCAAATCGGTGATCGAGCCTTCCGAGCTTCCGCTTGAGTTTGCCATGAACGCGCTACGCCTGACCGACGGTGTCGACATGGCGCTGTGGCCTGCCTACACCGGTCAGCCGCTAGAGACTTTGTTGGCGCGCTTGCACGGTGCCGACAAAAAAGGACTTTTGATGGAAATGCCCGAAAAACTACGTGCATCGCCGCAAGGTCTATTATTCTTGAACGAGCTGCTTGGGCAAATCAGTGACGACTAGCCCGGCAGCCTGGTTAATCAAATAAGTTTTTTAAGGAGTGAGTGATGCGTATTTCTCAACTGCTGACCCCGGTAGCCGCCGCCCTTTTAATTGCCGGCTGTGCTTCCTCTGACCCTTACGGTGGCCAATCGCAGCGCTCCAGCACCGGTATGGGAACAGGTATTGGTGCCGCGGTAGGGGCGGCGGCCGGCGCGCTTTCCGGTGATGGTTCCACCAGCCGCCGCGACCGTGCCTTGATCGGCGCCGCCGTGGGTGCCGCTGCCGGTGCCGGTGTCGGCGCTTATATGGACCGCCAGGAGAATCAGCTGCGCGAAAGCCTGCAGGGCTCGCGGATCGAAATCGACCGCCGCGGCGACGATATCGTCCTCAACATGCCCAGCAGCGTAACCTTTGGCTTCGACTCTTCCGAGCTTACCGGTGAAGCACGCAGTGCGCTCAACGAAGTGGCCAACGTGCTCACTCAGTACGCCGATACTCGCGTGAACATCGCCGGCCATACCGACAGCGTCGGTAATGCGGACTACAACCAGCGCCTCTCCGAGCGCCGCGCGCAGGCGGTCGGCAGCTACCTGGGCCAAAACGGTGTCTCTTCATCGCGTCTTAACACCCGCGGCTACGGCGCCAATCAACCGGTGGCCACCAACGACACCGACCAGGGTCGCGCGCAGAACCGCCGCGTTGAAATTACCCTGACGCCCACCGGTAACGGCCAGGGTCAGCAAGGCCAGCAGGGCCAGGGCAGCGGCTACTAAACGGCTGATGCTCCGGTAGGCCGGTAGGCTCAAACGCCCCGGCCAAGGCCTTTAATCCGAGCCCGCTATTATTTGATAGCGGGCTTTTTTTACACCGCGTTGTGAACCGCTATGCTCTCTTATCAACACGCCTACCACGCCGGCAACTTTGCCGATGTCCACAAGCACCTTACGCTTTACGCCGTCACTGGTTATCTATTACGTAAAGAAAGCGCTATTACATATATGGATACTCATGCGGGTCGAGGGCTCTATCCTCTGGATACCAGGGAGGCCTTGAAGCTCGAAGAGCACCGCGAGGGGGTCATGCCTCTCTGGCAGGCGCGGGAGCAGCTCGACGAGCCACTTTTGAACGAATGGCTGGCGCGTATTCAGACGATCCAGCCAAAAAGTGGCCCGTTGAGCCACTACCCGGGCTCGCCCTGGTGGCTTTCCCAGCGGCTTCGCGAGCAAGACGCGCTGCGCCTTTGCGAGCTGCACCCGCGGGAGCACGCCGAACTCGACGCCCAAGCGCTACCGCCAGCGGCAAAGCGCCTTTATGGCGACGGTCTGGAAGAGCTCAAAAAGCGTGTGCCGGTCAAAACACCGCGACTTTGCGTATTGATCGACCCAAGCTATGAGCAAAAAGCGGAGTACCGCGAGGTGGCCGACGCCGTGATTCACGCCCTCGAAAAGGTCCGCCACGCGGTCATCATGATCTGGTATCCACTGCTTCCGGCGGGGCATCACCACACGCTAATGGAGACGTTAAAGACCAGCGGCGTGCGCAAGATATGGCGTAGCGAGCTACACCGCGCCCCCGCTGGGCAAAGTCACGGTATGTACGCAAGCGGCATGCTGGTGATCAACCCGCCCTGGGGACTCGATGAGCATCTAAAGGGGGCCATGGACAGGGTTACCCCGCTTCTGGGCAAGGAGAGCCGCTACCAGGCGCAGTGGCTGGTAGCGGAGTAAACAAGCCGTTCGCGGGGCGTTTAAAGGACCTCGAGGGTCGATTTGACCCGGTCCAGCGCCACCAGGGTGCGAAACCACTTAACGTTGGGGTTTTCGTGGAGAAGCGCATCGCAGATTTGCTGGAAGCGGCGCATGCTGGGGACCAGTAACACCAGCATGAAGTCCGCTTCGCCGGTGACGTAGTAGCACTGCTGGATTTCAGGGCCGGAGAAGCGAGCTTTCAGCGCGTCCAGGTCCGCGGCGTGGGTCTTGTCTGCGCGTACTTCTACGAAGATAGTGATCACCTGACCCAGCTTGTCCGGGTCGAGTACCGCCACGTTTGCTTTTATGTAGCCTTCCTTTTTGAGCCGCTGAATGCGCCGCTGTACGGAGGCGGTGGAGAGATGCACCGTCTCGGCCAGTTCGCGAAGCGGCGTCTGGCACTCCTTCTGTAAATGTTTGAGTAGCGAACGGTCGTAGTCGTCCAGGGCCATGCTGATCACTCTGTGAGAAAATTTATCAATGTAAGGCGTTAATTCGAGCGCCTTTATCGTATTCGATGCAATAAAGTATCGCGACACTGCTTGGCCCGGATACGCTTTATGCAAACCACCCCTAACACGGCGCTCGGCGTCGTCTTGAACGTGACGGCTTCGCTTTTTTTCGCGCTTCTGTTCGCCTATACGTCGCTGCTGGATACGCTCGATGGTGGGGAAATATACGGTTGGCGGATGCTGCTCACCTTTCCCTGCCTAACGTTTTTTATTCTGCTGCGTGGCCATGGCGGACAGGTGGCGCTCGTTTATCGGCGGCTCAAGGCCGAGCGCTACTTCTGGGCAACCCGATTACTCGGCGCGGCGCTCCTTGCGCTCCAGCTGTGGCTTTTCATGTGGGCGCCGGGCAATGGCCAGGGGCTTGCGGTGTCGCTTGGGTACTTTCTGATGCCGATCACCATGGTCATCGTTGGCCGTCTAGCCTTCAAGGATCGCCTGTCGCGCTTTCAGACGCTCGCTAGACTGCTCGCTCTGGCGGGGGCGCTCAATCAACTGCTGTTTTCCCAGGCGCTTGCCTGGCCAACGCTTCTGGTGAGCCTTGGCTATCCGCTCTATTTCTGGCTGCGCCGGGTGACCGATACCAACCACATTGGCGGTCTCTGGTTCGATATGCTGCTGGCCCTGCCGGTCAGCGTCTATTTCATCGTTCAAGGCGGGGAGGTGCTGGGCGCCGCCAGCATCGCGCCGCTTGGCCTGGTGCTCGGCCTTGGGCTGTTAAGCGCCCTGGCGCTGGTGTTTCAGGCGCTCTCGGCGCCGCTTCTCAACCTGAGTCTTTTCGGCCTGCTGGTCTATGTCGAGCCTTTACTGTTGTTCGTGGTGGCGCTAGGGATGGGGGAGTCGGTCAGCGCGAACGAGTGGCCAACCTATGCCGCCATTTGGCTGGCTGTGGCGGTGCTCTGTGTGGAAGGTGGGCTTGGGGTGAAAAGGGCAAGGCAGCGCCCGCGTAGGGCCTTCTGACCGCACTATTAAAATGATTCACGCAGTATCAAGAAAAGATCACTTTTGTCCCTGCCAGGTTTGCGCGAGCATGGGGCATCGAGAAACACCCAAACAGAGCAGGAGAGTACGATGAGCGAACATAAAGCCCCTTTTCGCGCCGATGTCGTCGGCAGCCTGCTGCGCCCGGCGGCGATCAAGAACGCCCGTGAAAAAAGCCAAAGCGACCTGCGTCAAATAGAAGACGCGGCGATCAAGCACGCCGTCGCCGAGCAGTGCCAGTGCGGCTTGAAGGTGGTCACCGACGGCGAGTTCCGTCGTGCCTGGTGGCACTTCGACTTCTTCGAGGGCCTGGAAGGCGTGGAAGGCTACGACGCGGAGCAAGGCATCCAGTTTTCCGGCGTGCAGACCAAATCGCGCAACGTGCGCGTGACCGGAAAGCTTGGCTTTGGCGCGCACCCGATGCTCGAAGATTTCAAATATCTGGCGAGTATCAGCGACGGCGCCACGCCCAAGATGACCATCCCAAGCCCTAGCGTGCTGCACTTTCGCGGCGGGCGTAATGTTGTAAGTCGCGACGTGTATCCCGATATCGACGACTTCTTTGACGATCTGGCCCAGGTCTACAAGGAGGCGATTCAGGCGTTTTACGCTGCGGGCTGTCGCTACCTGCAGCTCGACGATACCGTCTGGGCGTATCTCTGCTCCGACGAGCAGCGCGCCCAGGTCATCGAGCGCGGCGAAGACCCGGACGAACTCGCTCAAACCTACGCGCGGGTGATCAACGAGGCGCTGGCGGACAAGCCTTCTGACCTGGTAGTGGGCATGCACGTCTGCCGGGGCAATTTCCGCTCGACCTGGATCTCCGAGGGCGGCTACGAGCCGGTCGCCGAGCTGCTGTTCGGAACGGTGGCCATCGATGCCTTCTTTTTGGAGTACGACTCCGACCGCGCCGGCGGCTTCGAGCCGCTGCGCTTTATCAAGCCCGGTCATCAGAAGGCGGTGCTTGGCCTGGTGACGACCAAAACCGGTGAGCTCGAAGACCCGCAGGCGATCAAGGCGCGTATTTATGAGGCGGCCCAGTACGTCCCGCTCGAGCAGCTCTGCCTGAGCACCCAGTGCGGCTTTGCCTCTACCGAAGAGGGCAACGCGATCACCGAGGCCGAGCAGCAGGCCAAGCTCGAGCTGGTGGTTCGCGTCGCCCGCGAGGTCTGGGGTGACTAGCTCCGTTTCACTGCCCTGGGGCATGAAGCCGTTACCCGGGTAGTCACCTTATTCGCCGTTTTGTGTTTTGACCGAACCCCGCCAGCGCCTGGCGGGGTTTTTTGTGTGCAGACGTGGCGGGGAGATAAAGAGGTGTCGTGTTGGTAAACCGTACCTATCTTCCGGTAGGTAGCATATGGCGCCGCTCTTACTTGGCTCGCTTACGAGGCTCCTCTTAGTGTTTTATTTAGAACCTTGCAAGCAAAGTGAGCGCTTACTAACATAGCGCCGAGTCGCCTTACTTGCCAATACAGAAACTGCCGAAAATCTCGCCCAGCAGGTCGTCGGCGCTGAACTCGCCGGTGATCTCGCCAAGCGAGGCTTGAGCGTCGCGCAGATCCTCGGCAAGCAGCTCGCCAGCGCCCATGCCTTCGAGCTGGGCACGGCCGTTGTCCAGTGCCGCCATGGCCCGGTCCAGCGCGTCCAGGTGGCGCCGCCTGGCCGAGAAGCGCCCTTCGGTGGTGGCGGCAAAGCCCATCACGTCTTTCAGGTGGGTTTTTAAGTTATCCACACCCGCCCCGGTTTTCGCCGACAGGCGTAGCGTCGGGGTGGCGGCCGCCTCGTCGAGCCCGGCGTCTTCCTGGCTTTCATCGATCTTGTTGCGCACCAGCGTCAGGCGACTCTGATCGGGTAGGCGGGCGACGAACTCGGGCCAGATGTCCATTGGGTCCGTGGCCTCGGTGGTCGAGGCGTCCACCATCAAAAGCACCCGGTCGGCACGCTCGATCTCCTCCCAAGCGCGGGCTACGCCAATCTTCTCCACCGCATCCGGGGTGTCTCTAAGCCCGGCGGTGTCGATGATGTGTAGCGGCATGCCGTCGATGTGAATATGCTCGCGCAGCACGTCCCGGGTGGTGCCGGCGATCTCGGTGACGATCGCCGTCTCCTGCTCGGTCAGGGTATTTAAAAGGCTCGATTTACCCGCGTTGGGCCGCCCGGCGATCACCACGCTCATGCCCTCGCGCAAAAGCGCGCCCTGGCCCGCGGCGCGGCGCACTTCAGAAAGCGACTGCTGGACCTCATTGAGGCGGTTGGCCACGTGGCCGTCGGCGAGAAAGTCGATCTCCTCTTCGGGAAAATCGATGGCGGCTTCCACGTAGACCCGCAGCGCGATCAAGTGCTCGACGAGCTGGGCTACCCGGTTGGAGAACTCGCCCTGCAGCGAACGCACGGCGTTTTGGGCCGCCGAGCGCGAGGTCGCATCGATCAAGTCGGCGATCGCCTCGGCCTGGGCCAAATCGAGCTTGTCGTTCAAAAAGGCGCGCTCGGAGAACTCGCCAGGCCTTGCCAGACGCGCGCCAAGGGCTACGCAGCGCTCGAGCAGCATATCCATGATGACCGGACCGCCGTGGCCCTGCAGCTCCAGTACGTCTTCGCCGGTAAACGAGTTCGGGCCCTCGAATACGAGCGCCACGCCTTCGTCGATGATGGCGTTTTCGCCGTGAAAGGCGCCGTAGTGAGCGTAACGCGGGGTAGGGTAGCGTCCCAGGATGGCACGGGCGATATCGCCGCAGGCGGGCCCGGAGACGCGAATGATGCCGACACCGCCGCGTCCGGGCGGGGTGGCAAGAGCGGTGATCGTGTCCTGGGTATAAAGTCGTTGTGCCATGGCACGCCTCCTGGATGAATGGCGGTATTGTGAATTTGTCCGGCCTTGAACGCCAGACCCCCGCACGAGGGCGGGGGTCTGGTGAGTCAAGCGAGGGGGGCGATTACTTGGTTCGCATCCCTTTACCGACACTGGGGTCGTTCTCGATGCGCCGGGTAATGAAGTACTGCTGCGCCACCGAGATGATGTTGTTGACCACCCAGTAGATGACCAGGCCTGCCGGGAACCACAAAAAGAAGAAGGTAAAGATGATGGGAAGCATCTTCATGATCTTCGCCTGCATGGGATCCGGCGGAGTCGGGTTGAGCATCTGCTGAACGAACATCGAAATGCCCATCAAAATCGGCAGGATGAAGTAGGGATCCTTCACCGAGAGATCCTGAATCCAGAACATGAACGGTGCGTGACGCAACTCAACGGACTCCAGCAGCATCCAGTAAAGCGCGATGAACACCGGCATCTGAACCAGAATCGGAAGACAGCCGCCCAGCGGGTTGATCTTCTCTTTCTGGTAGAACTTCATCATCTCCTGAGACATCTTCTGACGGTCGTCGCCGTACATCTCCTTGAGACGCTGCATCTCCGGGCCGAGCTTGCGCATCCGAGCCATCGACTTGTACGCCTTGGCGGAGAGCGGGAAGAGCACGGTTTTGACCAGTACGGTCAGCAGTACGATCGACCAACCCCAGTTACCGACGATGTCCTGGATCTTGTCCAGCAGCCAGAAAAGCGGGTTGGCGATGAACCAGAGCCAGCCGTAGTCCACGGTGAGCTGGAGGTTGGGCGCGACCTGTTCCAGGTAGTCCTGCACCTTGGGGCCCATGTAGAGCGTAGCGCCCAGCGTCGCTTCGCCTTCGGCGGCAACGTTACTGGTCGGGCCGGCAAAGGCCACCACGTTGCGATCGCGTGCGTCGGTGGTGACGTAGTAGAGGTTTTGCTGGTTCTGCGACGGTGCCCAGGCCGAAACGAAGTAGTGCTGGATCATCGCGATCCAGCCGCCTTCGGCTTCGCGGTTTTCAAAGCTCGAGCTTTGAATGTCGTCGAAATCGATCTTGTCGTAACGCGTGTCCGGCGTGGAGTACGCCGCACCCATGTAGGAGTTCATGCCCAAGGTGACGCCGCTGGAGGGGTCCGGGCTGTTGTCCCGGGCAAGCTGGCCGATAAAGCGGGCGCTGACCGGGTTCTCGGTGTTGTTGGCCACGAAGTAGCTGACGTCCACTGCGTAACTATCGCGCTCAAACGTCAACCGCTTGGTGACGTCGACGCCGTTGACCTCGGCGGTCATGTCGACCTCGAGGGTCTGCTCCTCGTTACCCAGGCGGTATTCGTTGCGCGCCGGCGTGAAGGCGATACGGCTTGCCTGACCGTCCAGCTGAATGCCCGAACGCGCGACGTAGCTGCGCGTGGTGTTGTCCGAGAGCAGCACGTAGTTGCGCTCGGAGTCCAGGGTCATCTTGTGCTGGGGCAGGGCGGCGAACACGATATCCCCGCCGTAGGGGTCGATACGTACATCGAGTACATCGGTGGTGACGGCGATGAAGTCGCGACCTTCGGATTCACCGGCTGCTTCTGCCGGCATCTCTTCGTTGGCGCTACCCTGGGGGGCGCCGGTACTGGGTACGGTCAAGTCATTGTTGGCCGACTCGGTATTGGCCCCGGTACTTTCACGCTGGGTGATGTCCGGCGTCGAGTCGTAGCTGGTTTGCCCGTAGTCCTGATTCCACTGAATCACTAGAAGATAGGCCAGTACAGCCAGTGGAATCAGCAATAAAAGTCGTTTTACGTCCATGAGGGTTCT
The DNA here is from genome assembly GCF_970647075.1 of Vreelandella mediterranea. Lineage (NCBI taxonomy): Bacteria > Pseudomonadati > Pseudomonadota > Gammaproteobacteria > Oceanospirillales > Halomonadaceae > Vreelandella > Vreelandella mediterranea. The sequence continues at coordinate 3,720,123 of NZ_OZ310198.1, forward strand.
GCCCGATGGGTGGTGAACATGCTAATGGCGCGGCGTCATTTACTCGGCCCAAGACACACGAAAGCCTGCCCTAAGGCAGGCCGAGGCCGAGCGGCGGAGTGTGTGATCAAGCGCCATGCGTAGCGTTAGCAAGCGGGGGAGGCGGTGGTGCTGCCAAGGCGTCGCGCTGAAGTCGTTTCCACATGCCGTGTAGCTGGCGATAAAGTGTTTCATTATCGATATCCTGAACACCGCGCTTGGCCAATATCACTATATCCACAGAGGGTAAGCGGTGTTGGCGAAGCCGAACGGATTCTCTAACGAGACGCTTGAAGCGGTTACGGTCAACGGCACGCTTGACGTTTTTCTTGCTGACCACCAGTCCAACGCGAGGATGACCTCGGGTATTGAAGCGTGCGAGCGCCATCATACCTTTGCCATGGACTTTCAGGTCTGCCTGCTCAAATACGTAGCTGAAATCCCCGGCGTTCAGTAAACGTAAACCCCGGGGATAGCCTTGATGCGACACACGCAATCCGAAATCAGGCGCTCAGACGCTTACGGCCTTTGGCGCGACGGCGTGTAATGACAGCACGGCCATTTTTGGTTGCCATACGAGCACGGAAGCCATGCGCGCGCTTGCGCTTAAGAACGCTGGGTTGAAAAGTGCGTTTCATAACTCGTTATTCCCACGTGGTTTAGGACGAAAGTGAATTCCAAACGACCCGGTCCAGTGAGGAACTAGCCGGGGAGATCCAATTCAAGACCGGAAATTGTAGAGACTTCGGCGCCGCGGTGCAATTTTTCTGCGCACAAAAAACGCTAAATATGCGCTAACGGCTCGTAACATGCCTTTAATGGACGCCTTTGACGCAACTACTATTACTAATGAAGTTATTTAAAACTTGTTGTTATTAATAGTGGGGATACTATTTGTGGATAAGTGTTTTTATTTTTTTATAAACAAACTGTTATAGGCATAAAAAATGTGTGCATAAACCGTAGAAAAGCGGCTTGTAAGGTGTGTGGCAGGTGTGGACGACCGGGTAAAAAAGCCCCTGTGGATGGTTTATCCGCAGCGTCTACGCGACTTGTCCCAAAAGCTCATCGCAAGTTGTCCACAGGCCGAAATGAGCCCCTTGCACGTGTGGATAACCAGCTCTTTGGGCGCTACAATAGGCGGCCGTTTTCAACTGATGGTGAGATGA